>CAXVYR010000004.1:0-2414849 GCA_963666975.2 Terriglobia bacterium
AATTTCGGGACCTGGCAAGGGCGGCTACCACAAGAGTTGCGCCTGCGGGAGATTACTACGGTCGAGGCAGCGAATGGGTTCCTGCGGGAGGGCTATATCGGGGAGTTCAATCGGCGCTTTGCCGTGCCGACCGCCCAACCGGGCAGCGCCTTTTTGCCGCCAGTCAGACGGGAGTTAGACCGCATCTTCTCGATCCAGCACGAACGGGTAGTGAATCGGGACAATACGGTCAGTCTGGAGAACCGCCTCCTCCAGATCGAGAAAACTCCCTGGCGCGGGACTCTGGCGGGCTGCCGTGTGACCGTCTATGAACACCTGGATAGGACGTTGAGCATTGGCTATGGACCGCACACAGTGGGTCGCTACTCCTCCGAGGGGGTGGCGATCCGGTGCGGTGGTCGGCGGCGGAGCCCCGTGGCTTCCCGACGACACCATTCGGCGCTCACCTCCGTCGCCCTACGGGCTCCTTCGGTCAGCGCCGAACCACTCTCGGTAGGATCCAGTGAGACCATCTTGACGTGAGTGCTACCGAGTGCTACCCTGTTGCCCAGGAGGGTGCCTCTTGACTGTCAAGTCCTCGATTTCTATTACAGATGAGCACCACGCCTTTGCCAAGGCGTTGGTCGATACGGGGCGTTATGCCAGTGTCAGCGCGGTTTTTCAGCAGGGCATTAATCTACTGCGACAACGTTTGGATGTCGAAGACCTGGAGCGCAGGGCGCTATACGAAGTTCTGTCCCGCCGCCGGGCCGGCGAGTTTGTCGGAGCAGAAGAAATGGATGATCGGCTGAGCAGGATGCTCGCCGAGAAGCGCCGTGCCCCTGGTGTTTCGTCTTGAGTTTTCGGCTCAGGCCGAAAACGATTTCGGGCTGATTTTCGACCATCTTCTCGAAAGCTACATCAGCTTTGGCGAAAGTGTGGAGAGTGCGATCGAACATGCAGCAGCACGGGTTCTGGAAATTCGTGCAACCGCTGATCGCATTTTGGCCGCTCCGCACCGAGGCGAACGTCACGACGATATTCTGCCGGGACTGCGGCACCTGACGATCAATCGTGCGATCTATTGGTTTGACGTGAATGAAGAAAAAGAGACCGTAAGTATCCTGGCAGTGTTTTTTGGTGGACAGGATCACGTCCGTCACATGCTCGCCCGGCTCATCGCTAGCTGAGAAGGTCCATTCATGATAAGTGGATGGACAAACGTAGCGAGGGAGGTTCCCGTCTTTTTCTGTTCCGTTCCGACGGGGATCAAGGGAACGTTAAAGTCGATCGTCCGTCGTTAATTGCAGCAGGGGTTAGGAAGTGCTAGTCTTTGATCTCTTTTCATATCGTAAACGGCTCGCCGAGGGCGAAAGGCCGGATGTATTCGTCTACGACAAGCTTCCCCAGCCACTCCGAGTGCAGATCGTCCGAATCATGCAAGATGCTATCGGCCAATTTCACGTCGATTCCTCCTATTCCTTAGGAGTGTGATGGTGATGAATCGATGCATCTTATGTCTCCTGCTCTCCCAGGAAATCCGGCCTGGGCAGCGACTACCAGACGAATGACCGCGATGCTACGAAGCCATCGGGCAGGACGTTGATGCCCATATCTTGAAAGGCAGAAGGAACGTCGGACCAGAAGACGGTGATGAGCGCACCGGTAACCGCCAGTCCGACGCCGGTGTAACGGAGACCCTTAGGCAACGTACCTCTACCTCTCTTGGCAACGGTGTCCGGTCCGCCGAAGTTGGTGTAGCGTGCTCGCAGCGGCACCTCCTCGCCCCCATTCACGAATTTGCCGTCATCGCGCTTTAAGCCATAAGTGCCTCCGATAAAGCAGTCGCCACCGCTTTTCACGGCTCTATATTCCCAGAAAACCGCAAAGACAGTGTTGGTCTTCGGGCCATCGAGCGCGCACTTTTGATTGTAGAGAGCCATCACGAGGCCGCCTCCGATCAAACCGATACCGATCGCGGTCCGCGTTAGCGAGCGGACACGTGCCGGCTCAGGCTGCTGTAGCCGCCCGACGCCGGCCGCCATGAATGGCGGGTAGTTCGACGCCGGCGGCACGAGTCGCGCCAGACTGGCCGCTTGGCTGAAGGCTCCGGGATGCGCCTGGATGTTGGAACTATCCTTGGGGATGTAGATCCCGTCCGCCGGGACGGCCTGCGCGGCAAGCAGCAGCAGCAGCAGAAGAAGGACTGGATTGCGAGTTAGATCGGAGAAACGGCGCAGGGCCGAAGGTAAGGTGCACTCATAGCCGCACCTTGGCTTTTTAAAATCAGCGATGGAGCCGTTCCAGCCAATGTCGAGCTTTTCTTGCATGCTTGAGTCGGACATGGACATGTAGGATGTATCCTTTCCACTTGCCGATTACTTGCCGGTGAATAGGTCAACTATTCTATCGTAAAATTAAGTGACATCGGCCAAAGTTACAACACAACCCCGGCGAGGCTTCATCATCCTCACAAAGCATCACCGGCGCTTCTGCATCCCCTTACTTCTCGGCTGTAATGGAAACGTCACGCGACGCGTGGCTCGACCTCCTGTTCGATCTTGGCGCGCACGGTGCGTTCGGCGACGTCGAGATCATAACGGGTCTGGAGATTGATCCAGAATTCAGGCGTCGTCCCAAAATAGCGTCCCAGGCGCAGTGCAGTGTCGGTCGTGACACTGCGGCGTCCGAGCACGATATCGTTCAACCGTGGGCGAGAAACCTTGATTACCTGGGCAAGCCGGTACACGCTGAGTTCCATTGGCGTTAGGAATTCATCGCGCAGTATCTCGCCTGGATGCACCAACGATAGCTGCCGCCCCGAAGCCACATCCGAGAAGTCAACCTCCCCCCGGTCCATATCCTCACGTTTGATGATCGTGTTCATTCCGCCTCCTGAATGGTAGTCGACGATCTCAACCTCCCATGCTTCGCCATCGCGCCAGACGAAACAGATACGCCATTGTTCGTTGACGCGAATGCTGTATTGCCCTCGGCGGTCGCCCCGCAACGCCTCAAGTCGGTTGCCGGGCGGCACTCGCAGATCGTCGAGTTGGCCTGCGGCCTCAATAGCCAGGAGTTTTGCTCTCGCCCGCTGCTGGAGCTGTATTGGCAGGCCGCGAACGGCATGGCCCGCAAAGATGGCCGCGCTACGCTTGTTGGCGAAACTCTTGATCACGAGTAAGCGTAACGAAAAGCGGTACGCCCAGTCAAGAGTTTCCGTCGCCCGACATCGATTGAATTGACCGTTATTGTGAGATCCCCCAGATAAAGTGAATTCCGGATAATATACACAGAACCATTCGTTAATATAAAATGGGTCTTTGTCGTGGGCTAAGGGGGCTGTTGGAGCCGCCGCTATCCCTCAACCTTGGCAGCCAGCACGATGCGCGCACACGCTTCCGCGCCGGAACCCGCGTCGTGCTGCCATCGGAATCTGGCGAGTAATCGATTCGTGCATCAAAGGTAACCCCAAAGAACGGTCCAGACGTCCCATCGCCCACATCAACCCCCATGCGGGGGCGGAAGATGATCGGTCGGCAGGGACTGAATCACCACTGGCGGCCTGTTCGGACGACGTTCTGCTCATTCCGGTTCAAAGCTCGAGTTTCTTTCCGTCCTATGTTGGCGCGACGGCCCTTCCGAGGTGCTGGCCGGTATGGTCGTTGCCCACAGCGGCCGCCCGGTGGTCGACAATATCGACAATCTCGAGCGCTTGCGCCGTGAGATGGGCCAGTATTGGCAGGAGTGAGTGAGGCATCCCGAACGCTTGCACGTCTGCCTTGATTCCGGCGCGTCAATCCCCTCCAGGCACAACTTTTCACCGGCAATCTGAACAGTGTCGGCGTCGATGATGCGAGTGAAGACGGAATGGTTGCCGAAGAACAGAATTCGGCTAAGATGACAATGGAGACCTGCTGCCGACTAGCAGCCCGTGGTGGAAGGGGCTTTTTTCAAGCCGCGTTTCGTTGATACCCCAGTGACGGTAGAACGGTCCATTGGACTGGGGAAAGTTCCTGGGGGTGGTGATGGGATTCCGAGCAGCTTTCCAGAACCATCCAGACGGCATAGAAACAGAAAAACAGGTGGTTCCGGAGGTCTTGCAGGCCGCGCGGCGTCCCCACTCCGATTTCCCGGCGCAGGATCAGGCTCAGGTTGAACGCCGCCACATGAATCAGCAGCCGCTTCAGGATGTTCCGATGCCCCCGCAGATGCGTCCTCCTCATTCCGCCCGTGTCGTAGACATGCGCAAACGTTCGTTCGAGGAACTCTCCCCGCCGGCGCAGGAGTTGTTTGCCCCGCTCGCCCCGGATGCGCCGCCGATTCCCATAGACCGCCGCCTGCTGGCCTCGCTTGCCGTTCCACTTCCGCCGCCCTCGCTGCGGCTCGGAAATGTAGGACCGTACCCCGATCTCCCCCCAATCTTCCAGCAGCGCCCCGCTATGATAGCCCTTGTCCGTTACCACCTCTTCCAGTCCCCGCGCCTTCCTCTCTTCATCCGCCGTTGGTTCTTCCCCCGCCGCCTCCACCTGTTCGGCGGCCTCGATGAATGTTTCTTTGATCGTCGTCGTGTCGCCCGGGTCCGCCCCTTGCACCGTCACCGCCACTACCGCTCCCGTCTCCAGGTCTACGGCATGTTCCGCCTTGTGCGCCAGGTGCTTCCGCCCATCTTTCATCTTCGTGATGCGCGCCTCCGGATCGTGCGGGTTCACCCACTCCCGGTTCGATCCCTTCTGCTTCCGCTTCCGGTCCAGCCGCGCCAGCTCCTCCCGCGTCGGCGTCTCGATCCCCGATTCCTTCGCCAGCCGCGTCAGAAACTCCGCGTAGCTCTCCCCGCTCTCCCGCCGCACAATGCTACGCAGCGCCGCATTCGCTTCCAGCGTCGTCGCATCGATCCCCAGCGTCTTCCCCGCCAGCAGTCCCTTTCCCGCGATCATCCCCAGCACCCAGGTGAACACGTCCCGGTGTGTTTCCACGTCGATCAGCCGCCGCGTCCGCGAGATCGTCGAGTGATCCGGCGGCGCCTCCTCCAGTCCGATCCGCAGAAACCGCCGCAGCCCCAGCGAATCTGCCGCTCGCCAGGCGATCCCCCGCTCCGAGTCCAGCCCCTCGAAATACCCCACCAGCAGCAGCCGGAAGTAGATCCCCGGAGCTAAGCTCGGCCGCCCCATCTTCGGAGCGTAGAACTTCCGGCACCGCTCCTCCACAAAGGTGTCATACCCGGCTTCCGCCAGCAGCTCATTTAACCGCTCATAGAATGGATGCCCCCCAGACCGCGGCAGATCGGCCGTCGCGATCCACAAACCTTCCTGTCGTTCCTGTTGTTTTCGTGTGCCCATCGCCATGCCGCCATTGTCGAACCTCTCCTTCTTCCTCGCAAGCCCATTCTTCCAAAATCTCGCCCTCCGACACACTTTCACCACGGGCTCCTAGCGCTGACCGAAGGAGCCCGTAGGGCGACTGAGGTTAGCGCCGAATGGTGTTGTCGGGAAGCCACAGGGCTCCGCCACCGACCGCCGCACCGGACCGCCACCCCCTCGGAGGAGTAGCGGCCCATAGCCAATGCTTAACGTCCCATCCAGGTGTTCATAGACGGTCACCCGGCAGCCCGCCAGAGTCCCGCGCCAAGGAGTTTTCTCGATCTGGAGGAGGCGGTTCTCCAGATTGACCGTATTGTCCCGATTCACTATCCGCTGGTGCTGGATCGAGAAGATTCGGTCTAACTCCCGCCTGGCTGACGGCAAAAAGGCGCTGCCTGGTTGGGTGGCCGGCACGGCAAAGCGCCGGTTGAACTCCCCGATATAGCCCTCCCGCAGGAACCGATTCGCTGCCTCTAGCGTGATGATTCCCCGCAGGCGCAGTTCCTGCGGCAGCCGCCCTTGCCAGGTCCCGAAGTTTCGCTCGCTCCGTCCCCGCGCCTGCGGCGAATAGGCCGGAATCATCTGAATGCCCAGCTCCCGCAGGGCGCGGCCCACCTGGGTCAGCCGTTGCCGATACACCGGCTCGCCCGCCTTCCGGGTCAGGAAGAAATGACTGGCCCGGTCGCTATAAAGGGCGCAAAAGATCCCCTGCTGCTCGACCACCTCCCGCAGGGCAACCAGCACCGTCCGCGTCGATTCCTGCTCTACCAGTTGCGCATAGTAAATCTCGCTGCTGGCATCATCCAGGACCACCAGCAGGTCATACCAGCGATCATCGACAAACCACCGATGCTGGCTCCCTGTGCCCCGTCAGGGCTTGTTGGACAGGTAGAGGGTAATAGTTAAGGTGATGTTTTTGGCTCATCGTAGAGACTGAAAGGAACGAAGATGAGACAAAAACAAGACGACAGGGGGGCGGTCGAGAAGGCCGTCCGGGAGATCAAACGCAGGACGCGGCGCAGGTTCAGCCCGGAAGACAAAATCCGCATTGTATTGCAGGGACTTCGCGGCGAGGACAGCATCGCGGAGCTGTGCCGCCGCGAGGGGCTGCACCAGAACCAGTATTACCGCTGGAGCAAGGAGTTTCTGGAGGCTGGCCGCAAGCGGCTGGCGGGCGACATAGACCGTGAGGCAACCAGTGGCGAAGTCAAGACTCTGCGGGAGCAGGCCGTACAGCTGAAAGAGGCCCTGGCCGAGGCTATGCTGGAAAATCGCCTGCTAAAAAAAAGCGTGATCGGGGATGGGGAGGAACATACATGAGATACCCTGCCTCGGAGAAGCTGGAGATCATCTGCACGGTGGAGCAATCTGCCCTGGGGGTGCGCCGGACGCTGCAGCAGGTTGGCATTCCCAGATCGACGTTTTACAACTGGTACGACCGCTATGTGTCGGAAGGCTTTGATGGGCTGGAAGACAAAAAACCCGATCCTGGCCCTGTCTGGAACAAGGTGCCGGAGGAGATAACTCAGCAGTTGGTGACGTTAGCCCTGGCCGAGCCCGATCTGTCGTCACGCGAGCTGGCGGTGCGTTTTACCGAGGAAAGGCGGTATTACCTTTCTGAATCGACGGTTTACCGCGTCCTGAAAAGCCATGACCTGATTACCGCGCCAGCCTTTATTGTCCTGAAAGCGGCGGAACGGTTCGCCAACCCGACCACGGCGGTCAACCAGCTCTGGCAGACCGACTTCACCTACCTGAAAGTCATCGGTTGGGGCTGGTTCTACCTGTCCACGGTGCTGGACGACTTCTCGCGCTATATCATCGCCTGGCGGCTGTGCAAAACCATGAGCGCAAGTGACGTCTCGGCCACGTTGCGGGATGCTTTGCAAGCCACCGGCCTCGACCGCGTGGGCGCCCGGCACAGACCTCGCCTCCTGAGCGACAACGGGCCGTGCTACGTCTCTTCCGAACTGCAATCATGGCTGGCAGAAAACAGCGTGCCGCATACTCGCGGCAAGCCCTATCACCCCATGACGCAGGGCAAGATCGAACGCTGGCACCGAACTCTGAAAGACCGCATCCTGCTCAACAACTATTACCTGCCAGAAGAGCTGGAGCGGCAGATCGATGCCTTCGTCAACCACTACAACACCAACCGATACCATGAAAGCCTGAACAACCTGACACCGTATGACGTTTTTACAGGCCAAGGCAGTGCCATCCTGCAAAAACGGGATCGCATCAAAGAGAAAACTATGATCTTAAGAAAACGGTTGCACTTCAAAAGAAGGGCAGCCTAACATCAACCCAGAGGAGCCTGAACGCCACCTTATCTTTTTATGCTCTGTGTCCAACATTATCTGACGACGTACAGTCCGGGGATAAAGACATTGATAACATTATGGACATTATTGAGCAAGCCAGCAAGGATGCCGGCTTTACCGAGGTGGAAATCCGGGCCAAGCGGCATACCGCTGACCACAGCGCCATGTGGCCCCGGCCAGACCAGATCCCGCGTCTGAAGAAGCTTGGCATGGTTGCCGACGGGAATGCTTTTGAGATTCGTCAGGCCTCGCCCGGGATTTTCCAGACTTACGGGGAAAGGGTCACCAGTTGGGTTGTGCCCAAGAAACGGCTGGTCGAAGGCGGAGTGTACAACACCTTTGAAATGGACCGGGCGCTCGGGAGCACGGACCTTACCATCTTCGATGGCATTTCTTGGTTGATCAATCGAAAGGGCTGGGACGGGAAAGTGTATGGAGCCGATCAGACCGTGGATCGGGAGACGGCTTTGAAATCGGCTACCGTCTGGGGCGCCTACTTCTCCTTGCGAGAAGATGTACTGGGTTCGCTCGAACCGGGCAAGTGGGCTGATTTCCTCGTGCTGGACCGGGACTACTTGACGATTCCAACCGATGACATCGAGAACATTCGGGTCCTGATGACGGTGCTCGGTGGCAAGACCATTCATCTGGTTCCCTCCCTGGCGCGGGAGATCGGGATGCCGCCTGCGGGCGCTCAGGTGACGCTCGGTGGACCGGCTGCGCAATGGTAAGCGGCCCCGGGCACCGGTTTGTCGCTGAAGTTCGGCGAAGATGAGGGACGATCCCCGGAGGAAAGCGATCCAACTCAGTGGCCGGAACGTATGGCTTGTGCGCGGGCTAACAGTTTCTTTCCCTCGGAAACCCTCCCCAGCGCCATGTGGATACGTGCCATTTTTTCCAATATTCCGGCCACGCGGGGATGGTGCGGTCCGAGCTGCTTTTCCACAATAGCGAGAGATTGTTTCACAAGGGGTTCTGGTGCGTGATAGTCCCGCTGTTGCTCATAAGCCGTGGCTAAGTTGTTCAGCGATTGGGCAACATCGAGATGATCCGAGCCGAGGAACTTTTCTCGGAGCTCCAGTGCTTGTCGGTAAAGAGGCTCCGCCTCCGCGGGTTTTCCTTGATCCTGTAACGTTCTCGCCTTTCGGTCCAGGGATTCAGCAATTGCCAGAGCGCGGGAACGGACGGCAATGCTGCGCGTCCGCGCTTGTTCGGCTTCTATCTCCCGTCCCATGGCTCCATAAATTTGAGCCAGTTTTTCCAGAGTCGGTCCGACATTGGGATCGTCCGGACCGAAAATCGCCTCTCCGATGGCGAGCACGCGCCGATACAAAAGCTCCGCTTCTGCATGTCGGCGCTGCAAATCGTATAGTTCAGCCAAGTTCTTCAGGGCCGTAGCCAGATTATGCCTCTCCAGCTCTCCCGCGTTTTCCCAAACGGTGGCAGCCTGCTGATAGAGGGGCTCCGCTTCTTTACTCCGCCCCAGCGCTGTGTAAATGTGTGCCAAGTTGTTTAGCGATTGGGCCACTTCGGAGTGGTTGGACCCGAGAAGCTTTTTCTGAATGGCCAGAGCCCGTTCTTGGTAGGCTTCGGCGCGCGCGTAGTGCCGCCTGGCTTCCGACTCTCCGGCGGCGGGATTCATCCAGCACTGGTCCCCTTGCACTTCGTGCAGGTGGGCGAGCCGGTTCAGGGCTTCGGCCACGCTGAGATGTTCCCTCCCCAGCTTTTCTTCCAGGATGGTTACGGATCGCTCCACGAGCGATTGTGCTTCCGGTCAGCGGCTCTCCAGGCCGTAAAGGCGCGCCAGATTGTTCAAGCTGTGCGCCACATCCAGGTGGGTGGCGCCGAGGAGCTTTTCTCGCGCGGCCAGAGCCCGCCGGTACATTCGCTCACACAACACATATTTTCCCTCCGCCTCGTAGAGCATCCCCAAATTATTTAGGGACTGAACGACATCGGGGTCGTCGGAATCCGAGGCTTTCTCCCGGATCGCCAGGGCCTGCTGGAAAAGCGGTTCGGCCCGGGCAAAATTCTGCTGGGCGTAGTACAAGGCCGCCAAATTGTTCAGCGATTCGGCTACGGCTGGGTGGTTGGGCCCGAGGGCTTTTTTTCGAATGGATAGGGAACGTTGGTAAAGCGGTTCGGCCTCGCCATACTTGCCTTGGGTGTCATAGAGAAAGGCCAGGTTGTTGAGAGATGCCGCCAGACTGGGATGCTGAGGCCCAAAAAGCTTTTCCGCCTCCTCGACCGCCTGGCTTAAGGCTGCCGCGGCTTCCGGGTAACGGCCTTGCTCGTAATATTGAAAGGCCTGCTGGTTCAAAGCCTCCCAACGGTTCTGTTGGGCGAAAGCCGAGCCTCCAACGAGCAACAGCAACAAAAGCCCCGTGAGGCTGTACCAGCTTCTCTTGCCGAAATTTCTCATGGGCCAACCGTTCTTCGCCTGCCCTGAGCCATGACGGAGGGAATGACTCCTCCTCATTCCCTATTCATCCATCACTGCTTTCTCTCCCGAATTTCCTGCCTTGGGTCCGGCTGGCCGCAGCTTCAGTAGTTGGAGGCTTTGTAGACTGTCTTTCCGCCCACGGCGGTCAGCAAGTTCTTGATGGTGCCGATCTGATCCTCCGGAATCGTGAAATAGTCTTTATCAATGACAATAAAGTCGGCCAATTTCCCCACCTCGAGCGAACCGATGTCCTTCTCGCGCAACTCCCGCTCGGCCCCCCAGATGGTAGCCGCCTTCATCATGCTAATCCGATCCATTGCCTCATTCCGGTTGTAAGTGATCCCATCGTGGGGCATCCGGCGGGTCACAAAGAATTGGATGTAACCCCAAATGTTGCCCTCCCATTGAGGCGGGTAATCCATGTCCTTCGCATAGTAAGGAACTTTGGTCAAGTGCGCATCGGTGTTGAACACCGGATGGGCCCCAGCTTCTACCAGGCTCTTCATCGGCGCCATCCAGGTCATGTACTGCTCCCCATAAGCTTTCAGAAATGCCCCACCTTTGATGTCTCCCTGCACCTGGTAACCGTTAAAAGCCGGCATTATATTGTACTTGGCCATCTTCGCGACCTGATCGGGACGAATCACTGGGTTGTGCTCCGTACTGATCCGGAGTGCCCGTACTTGCTCCAGGGTTAGCTTGCCCTCGGCCATCGCCTGTTCAACGATTCGGAACAGCGCATCGTAAGTTCCATCGCCATAGCCGTGCAAAAAAGACATTCGCAGACCTTCCTCCAGAGCCGCTCGCACATTCCGATAGCCTCCCTGGCCCTCGTAGTCGACCTGGTTGGCGCAGGGTTGGTAAGCGTTTGCGGGAACACTCAGGTTCGCCGGTGGCTCGGCCTCGGTACATTGAATACCGCCCTCCCAAACTTCGCTGGCAACACCGGCATTCCATATGTAATCGTTGCCGATTCCTCGTGCATCTCCCACATTGCTAAACAAGAAAGGAATCATCTCAGGATCCTCTTGAATGTGAGAAGGCCAAAGGTTCCCTATATACCAGGCGTAACGGACGGGCAACTCGCCCCGCTGATAGAGCAGGTTATATATCTTCATGATGGATGGGGTTCCATAGAAATGATTGCCGAAGGTCGTCACTCCATGGGCCGACAGACATTCCAGCAGTTCCCGCTTGAGTAAGTCAGCTGCCTCCTCTGTTCGTCCCCGCATCAGAATGTCCCAAAATACGCGCGTGCGTGCCGTTAACATGATCAGATTGTCGTAACCAAAAAACCTCTTCATCTGCTCTTTCGCATTGCTGTTGGCGGCGTAAGGCCCAATTGCCTCCGTGGCAAACACCATAAGCGGGTTGTTCGGCGACAGCGTGTCCAAATACGTCGTGTTAATTGTTCCAGAGATATCACCAAACTCGAAAAGCACACTGGCAGTTTTCCTTGATTCCGGGATGCTCTTCCCGCCAAACAGCGTAACCCAAATCCACTTGCCTGGACCTAGCTCTTGCGCCCTTTGCCGAACGACCCGTTCGAGTTCTCGTAATAGTTCGGCTTGGTCGTTTCCCAGGGCGTAAGCGATTTTTAATTGAGGATCGTTGTATCTCTTGGCAGTAATGTCCCCTTCTGCACCCATCCGATGTTCGATAAGCCACAGATGAGGGTGCGTGTGGCCATCAATCAGGCCCGGCAGCACCCGGCGCCCCTTCGCGTCCAGCACCTCGGTGTTCGGGCCGGCCAGAAACCGGATTTCGTCATTCGTTCCCAGCGCCAGAATCCGGTTGTTCTTCACCGCCATGGCCTCGACCTCGGTCAGCCGTTCATCAATGGTAGCAATCTTGCCATTGACAACAATCAGCTCCGGATAGGCATTCAACCGCTCCAGCTTCCTCGTCAACTCAGCGGCGCTTTGTCCCTGCGCACTTCCGGGTACAAGAAGGAAAATCAGGGCAAATAAAATCATGCTGCTAAAAAAACCGGTTCGTTTCATGAGTCTTTACCTCCGCTGCGAGATTCTCGATCCGTATTGGGTTGTGCCGCCTCTCTCCCCCAATTTTCGCAAAAAACAGTCTCCTTATAAAACCCAGAATTCCACACCTCCGCAAAAGCGTTCTTTGCCTTGCGGCTGCTCTCTATAGCCGTTTCAGCGAAGGTGTATACCGAGCTTCATCGCAAGCTAGCCCAGTTCCGAGCGGCGCAAGCAAGCGACCACCAAACGCTGGTCGATTCAGCTAGTTTTTGGGACGCTCCCTTACGGTCGCGGCTCGGATCGAGTATACAGCAACTCTGAAACGGGTCTCGCCCTCGGAATAACTTTTGGATTCCTGCAAAGCAAAAGCAGGTACCCCGCAAGTGGCTGCGAAGGCCACTTGCGGAAGCACCTGTGTTTGCCGTCCCCAAACAGGACTCAGAAGGTGAACTTCAAGCCGAACTGTATCTGCCGGCTGGTGGTAGTGGTTCCCACAATCCGGCCCGCGTTCGGATTTACTCTGCCCTGCGCGTCGAGGAAAACAGTGGTGCCGGTTCCAAAGGAGCTGGGCGGAGCGAAACTGGGATGGTTCGTAATATTGAAGAACTCCGCCCGGAGTTCCATGTTCTTTCCTTCTCCGATGCTGTTATCCTTGGAGAACGACAGGTCCCAATTCGCCAACCCCGGACCAATCAGGGTGTTCCTGCCCACGTTGCCGAAGACACCGGCGAACTTCTCGGGGTCCGGATTCTGCGGGATAGTAAACTGGGATGTATCGAAGTACTGTTCCGGAGTCCAGTTGTCGAAAACCGGGTTGTTGTTTCCACCGGGAATCAAGTCCGGCCTCTCGGGGTTGGATTGCTGGCGATTCCCGGAAATGCGCGGGCTCATTGAAATGTTCACGGGAAGCCCCGTCCGGAAGGTGTTGGTTCCTCTGACCCCCCAGCCGTTCAGCAGGGCATTCATCACGCCGGAGGAACGGCTGACTGACGGAAACTCATAGATGTAGGAGAAAATCGCGTTGTGCTTGATGTGCA
Source organism: Terriglobia bacterium (assembly GCA_963666975.2). Taxonomy (GTDB): domain Bacteria; phylum Acidobacteriota; class Terriglobia; order 2-12-FULL-54-10; family 2-12-FULL-54-10; genus JADFGZ01. The sequence continues at coordinate 13,126 of CAXVYR010000004.1, forward strand.
GGCTGGATAGACTTTTCTCCGCATCGATGTCGTACGCATTCCAGACGGTAAAGGCGCTGCCGCGGGAAAGCTCAGCGCATTTGGTCCCCGTGGAGTTCATGTCAATGTTCCGGGAAAAGGTGTAGGAGGCATTGAACTGCAACCCCCTGCTGAAGCGCTTCTCCACTACGACCTGGGCGGCGTTATACCAACCGTCCGTAAACGGAGCGATGAGACGAATAGAAGTGAGATTTGGATTCGGCACTACGGACTCCTTGGGCAGAACCCAACGCCCGCCGATGTCTAATGGGGGCGCCTGGTTCGGGTTGTAAACGCCAAGCTGATTGATGTTTCTCGTCCCCACGTAGTTGGCCTTCACCACCAAGGTGTCCGTCACTTGCCGCTCCAGTGAAAGATTGTACTGCAATATGTAGGGGATCTTGAAATCGAAGGGAACGAGCAAGGGTTCCGTTGTGTTCCCTTCCTCAAAGGTGAAAGGGATCTCCGGAAAGAAGATCTGGAATCGCTCGGAGTAGGGAGGCACATTCAGGGCGAGCTGATAGACGTACTCGAGCGGCATCTCCTTGAAGGCCCCAAGCCCGCCCCGCAAAACGGTCTTCTGGTCGCCAAAGGGCGTCCAGGCAAACCCGAACCGGGGAGAGAAGCCCTTCAAGCCGTCGCGAGTCTCAAACAGCGGGTTGCCTTTGCCGAGTGGGGTAATCACCGACTCTCGCAGCACGTCTTTAATCTGTCCGAGCTTTCCATCGATTTCTGTCGGTCCGGTGATACTCTCCCAACGCAGGCCCAGATTCAGAGTGAGACCCTGGCGGACCTGCCAATCGTCCTGGAAAAAAAACGCGCCGTAGGTCTGCCGCCAGTTACGGTTCACATCGGCGATTTGACTGCCCGGAACCGAGGAGCCAGCCAGCATGGTAATGAACAAAGGCTTGGCAGCCAGTACGTTATCGATGCTGGTGTAAATGAGCTGGCCGTAAACCCAGGGCTCGTTGGATTCCTCCATGAGGTATTTCTTGACCTCTCCACCGATCGTTATCGAATGGCTGCCCTTATTGATGTTTATGGTGTCACTAAAGTCGAGGGTGTTGTCAATAAAGAAGGCCGGCCCGCTTAGGCTGGGGCCGATGTCGCCGTACAAGTTTAAGCCTCCGCCCAGGGTCCAGGGCATGCACGTGCCCGTTACAAACCGCAGCACGCGATCCAGACCCGCGCAGTCATCAAATTGGTCGCCCCGCAAAGAGATGGGCCAATGCAGGTCATCGTTGCGGCGGGTGAAGCCGAACCGGGCGGTGTTGAGCACCGTGGGACTGAGGATGTGGGTCTCGGAAATCGCCGCTACCCAGTAGGCCCCGGTGCTGGTCCCAAAATAATCGCCTTTCGGAAGTTGTAAAGGCGTGGGGTCGGTTCGGCTGCTGCGGTCAATCGTTAAACGCCCGAACAGCGAATCGTTCTCCCCAAGCTGCTGATCGACTCGCACCGTCCCATAATCTTCCCGTTGGGGCGAGATGGAGGTAAAGAAGAAGTCAGCCAAACCTCCTCCCCGATAGGGACCATTCGGCAGCGGAAACAGATCCAAGAACGGTTTCGCGTTCGGGCTGACTTCCACGGTTCGGTTAATGCTGCGGTCGGCATTGGTGATCATGCCTTGCCGTGTCTCGGCGGTGGGAACGAAGTTGATGGTAAACCTCCCGTCCCTTTTCCGGATTGCCTCATAATTTAGGAAGAAGAAGGTCTTATCTTCTTGGATCGGCCCTCCAAAAGTCGCCCCAAACTGGTTCTGCTTCAGAGGGGCCTTTTCTTGCGATGCTACATTGAAGAAGTTCCTGGCGTCCAGTTTCTCATTCCGCAAGAACCAAAAGGCGCTCCCATGCCAATCATTCGTTCCCGATCGCGTAACGGCATTGACCACACCTCCGACGGATCGCCCATATTGCGCCCCAAAGTTGTTCTGCAACAGCGTGAATTCCCGAATCGCATCCACCCCCAACTGTTGCCCCAGAACACTCGCCACCGGCATGCCTTCCGAGGGAGTGGTCGTCTCCAATCCATCCAGCAGATAGAGGGACTGCTGTGCCTTGGCGCCATTGATTGACCGCCGCTTGGCGCTTCCTGTATAGACTCCGTTGAAGCCCGACGCCAGGGTGACCACACCAGATATAACTCCCGGCTGGAGGCCCGTCAGGTCATCGAAACTGCGGCCGTTGAGAGGCAGATCGCGCATGGCGCGTTCATTCACCAGGCTCCCCACCGTGCCGCTGGTGGTCTCGACCAGCGGGGCTTCGCCCGTCACCGTAATGGTCTCCGCCACTGCTCCGATCTGGAGGGCGAAGTCCACGACCGCCGCGCGGCCCACAGTGAGCGTGATGCCGCTGCGCACCGAAGTCTGAAAACCCGCCGACTCCGCCGTTATTGCGTAGTTGCCCAGTCCCAACTGCGACACCCGGTACCGGCCCGCCGAATCGGTCGACACAGTGCGGGTAATCCCCGTCTCCAGATTCCGCACCGTAACCACGGCGCCGGGAACCACTGCCCCGGTGGAGTCGCTCACCGTACCCGAAATCGTCGCCGTGGTAACTTGCGCATACCCGTTGGCGAGGGAAAGCGCCACGACAAGAAATAACGAAATCAGGGTGAAATTAACGGACTTCTTGAAACGCATGGGCTGCCACCTTCGATGCTGCCCGGTGGCGGTCTCTACTGCTCCAGAGGTCGTCACCGCCGTAGTCAAAGCACCCCCCCTACCAAGAAGCAGACGCACTAATCGCGTCCCAAAGAATCCCTTCCGATGCATGAGAAGCCTCCTTTTTTCAAAAGCGCATCGTTCGAGCGAAAAGCAAGCCCCAACTTGCCTCGAAGAAACGACACAGTTTCAATTCTGTTGCGAAAACCGGCTTAAATCATAAAATTATTACATTCCGCCCCAAAAGGGGTGCGTCACTCTGGTTTTGAGGAAACGAACAAGAATTCGCGCAAGGAGGAGTCGCTAAGGAACAGCAGGATTTTGAGGATACACTTGATTTCCAGCGCATCATGTATGGCTACGGCCGAGTCAACAGTTTCGGATCTTACGCTACCTTCACCCCTTTTAAAGCTTATACGCCTGTCCCTCCCCTCCGGTCAAGCTTTTTTTTCGGAATTGTCGTTAGCACATGATATGTCCGGTGGAAATAGCAAGTGAAGTGTCCGCTTGGAAGGCGGTCTGGGGTAAAAGCATCTATCCAGGAGGTGGAGATGGAGTCATACCCGAGGGCCGCGATGGAGCGGGCAATGAAGATACAAGAAGTAATCTTGCGAGCGATGGGGAAGCGGATCAACTGGTGGCAGGCAGCCGAGATCATCGGGATCAGCGACCGGCAGATGCGGCGGTGGCGCAGCCGGTACGAGCAGTACGGCTACGACGGGCTGTTTGACCGGCGGCGGGGAAAGCCGAGTCCGCGGCGGGTACCCCTGAGGACGGTGGAGAAGGTGCTGGGGCTGTATCAGGAGAAGTACTTTGACTTCAACGTGCGGCACTTTCACGAGAAGCTGCGGGAGGAGCACGGCCTCCGGCTGAGCTATACGTGGGTAAAGCTGGCGTTGCAGGGGGCGGGGTTGGTAAACAAGAGGCGGAAGCGGGGCGTGCACCGCCAGCGGCGGCCCCGGCGGTCGTTGCCGGGGATGCTGCTGCATCTGGATGGGAGCCAACATCAGTGGTTTGTCGATGATCGCTGGTATGACCTGCTGGTGGTTCTGGATGATGCCAGCAGCGAGATTTACTATGCGCAACTGGTGGAGCAGGAATCGACGCGGACGGTGCTGGCTGCCCTGCGGGAGGTGGTCGAGCAACAGGGGGTCTTTTGCGCCCTTTATAGCGACCGGGCCAGTCATTTCTTCCTGACCCGGAAGGCGGGCGAGCCGGTGGATCGGCAACGGCCGACCCAGGTGGGCCGTGCACTGCGGGATCTGGGCATTCAGATGATTCCGGCCTACTCGCCGCAGGCGCGAGGACGTGGCGAGCGGAATTTCGGGACCTGGCAAGGGCGGCTACCACAAGAGTTGCGCCTGCGGGAGATTACTACGGTCGAGGCAGCGAATGGGTTCCTGCGGGAGGGCTATATCGGGGAGTTCAATCGGCGCTTTGCCGTGCCGACCGCCCAACCGGGCAGCGCCTTTTTGCCGCCAGCCAGACGGGAGTTAGACCGCATCTTCTCGATCCAGCACGAACGGGTAGTGAATCGGGACAATACGGTCAGTCTGGAGAACCGCCTCCTCCAGATCGAGAAAACTCCCTGGCGCGGGACTCTGGCGGGCTGCCGTGTGACCGTCTATGAACACCTGGATAGGACGTTGAGCATTGGCTATGGACCGCACACAGTGGGTCGCTACTCCTCCGAGGGGGTGGCGATCCGGTGCGGTGGTCGGCGGCGGAGCCCCGTGGCTTCCCGACGACACCATTCGGCGCTCACCTCCGTCGCCCTACGGGCTCCTTCGGTCAGCGCCGAACCACTCTCGGTAGGATCATGAAACCGGACACTTCACTTGCTACAAATACCGGACATTTTAACTTGCTAACAACAGCTTTTTTTGGTCGTGTTCTGGGACACGGAATAGAGATCGTACCCCCCTGGAAAAGATTCGGGTGTTTAAGGACGACCAGGGTGGGGGAACTGGGGAGTTTCTTGCGGAAGCAGGGCTAGGCGGAGGGAGCGAAGCGACTGGAGCCCGGCTCTGCTTCCGCGCGGACTCGGGGACACCGGGGTCTGGCACACTGTGGTTTGCCCAAACCACAACAGGAGCCAGCATCCTCTCATCTGCCCCGTCCCATATTACAATCTCATGCGCCACAGCAAAGACCCTAACTTCCTCCGTTTGCAAATGGCCCGCTTCGCCCAACAGCACGGCATCAAGCCCGCCGCCCATGCCTTTGCCACCACCCCCAAGACCGTCCGCAAATGGTTCCGCCGCTGGCAAGCGCAGGGTTACGGGGGCCTGCAGGAACTCAGTCGGGCTCCCCACCATCCCCTGCGGCGCATCCGGCACCAAGAGGGGCTGCTGCGGAGGAAACGCCGCAAGCACCGCGTCAAACGCGACCTGCGCGCCGTCAAAGCCGCCTGGCGCCTGTGGGAGCAGATCGACTTGGACACCAAGGACCTCGACGACATCCCTCAGCTCTGGCCCCAGATTCGCCGCCTGGGCTTGCCCCTGATCCAGCACACCGCCCGCGAGACGGGCTGGAAGAATCCGACGGCACTCATTACCTGGTCATGGAAATGGTCCCCGGCGAAACTCGAGCTGAGCGCATCCAGCACGATGGAGCAGTCCCCATTGAGGAAGCACTATGCACTGCTTGTCGCTATCGATTGTTGGCTTGATTATTAGGTGCGCTAACAACGCTCGTAAGAAATTTCACTGAAACCCGTATTTTCCCGAGTTACGACGGCTGGTTCTGTTTTAGTACTGTCTCCCTAGCAGCCCGTGGTGGAAGGGGCTTTTTTCAAGCCGCGTTTCGTTGATACCCCAGTGACGGTAGAACGGTCCATTGGACTAGGGAAAGTTCCTGGGGGTGGTGATGGGATTCCGAGCAGCTTTCCAGAACCATCCAGACGGCATAGAAACAGAAAAACAGGTGGTTCCGGAGGTCTTGCAGGCCGCGCGGCGTCCCCACTCCGATTTCCCGGCGCAGGATCAGGCTCAGGTTGAACGCCGCCACATGAATCAGCAGCCGCTTCAGGATGTTCCGATGCCCCCGCAGATGCGTCCTCCTCATTCCGCCCGTGTCGTAGACATGCGCAAACGTTCGTTCGAGGAACTCTCCCCGCCGGCGCAGGAGTTGTTTGCCCCGCTCGCCCCGGATGCGCCGCCGATTCCCATAGACCGCCGCCTGCTGGCCTCGCTTGCCGTTCCACTTCCGCCGCCCTCGCTGCGGCTCGGAAATGTAGGACCGTACCCCGATCTCCCCCCAATCTTCCAGCAGCGCCCCGCTATGATAGCCCTTGTCCGTTACCACCTCTTCCAGTCCCCGCGCCTTCCTCTCTTCATCCGCCGTTGGTTCTTCCCCCGCCGCCTCCACCTGTTCGGCGGCCTCGATGAATGTTTCTTTGATCGTCGTCGTGTCGCCCGGGTCCGCCCCTTGCACCGTCACCGCCACTACCGCTCCCGTCTCCAGGTCTACGGCATGTTCCGCCTTGTGCGCCAGGTGCTTCCGCCCATCTTTCATCTTCGTGATGCGCGCCTCCGGATCGTGCGGGTTCACCCACTCCCGGTTCGATCCCTTCTGCTTCCGCTTCCGGTCCAGCCGCGCCAGCTCCTCCCGCGTCGGCGTCTCGATCCCCGATTCCTTCGCCAGCCGCGTCAGAAACTCCGCGTAGCTCTCCCCGCTCTCCCGCCGCACAATGCTACGCAGCGCCGCATTCGCTTCCAGCGTCGTCGCATCGATCCCCAGCGTCTTCCCCGCCAGCAGTCCCTTTCCCGCGATCATCCCCAGCACCCAGGTGAACACGTCCCGGTGTGTTTCCACGTCGATCAGCCGCCGCGTCCGCGAGATCGTCGAGTGATCCGGCGGCGCCTCCTCCAGTCCGATCCGCAGAAACCGCCGCAGCCCCAGCGAATCTGCCGCTCGCCAGGCGATCCCCCGCTCTGAATCCAGCCCCTCAAAATACCCGATCAGCAGCAGCCGGAAGTAGATCCCCGGAGCTAAGCTCGGCCGCCCCATCTTCGGAGCGTAGAACTTCCGGCACCGCTCCTCCACAAAGGTGTCATACCCGGCTTCCGCCAGCAGCTCATTTAACCGCTCATAGAATGGATGCCCCCCAGACCGCGGCAGATCGGCCGTCGCGATCCACAAACCTTCCTGTCGTTCCTGTTGTTTTCGTGTGCCCATCGCCATGCCGCCATTGTCGAACCTCTCCCTCTTCCTCGCAAGCCCATTCTTCCAAAATCTCGCCCTCCGACACACTTTCACCACGGGCTCCTAGATGCCCTTCCCGCTGGCTAGCTTCAGCCCATGCTTGTCGTGGGCGCACTGAATCTGTCGCCGTCCCTTGGGCCAAGTAGCGCGACCAGTCGTCCATCAGGATACGCCGACGCTCGAACAGGTCCGAGCGCGCGTAGGCCGCCTCGACCCTGTTCTGGACCACATGCGCCAAGGCCGCCTCGATCACCTCCCGGGGATGATCCGTCTCCTCGGCCGCCCAGTCCCGGAAGCTGGACCTGAAACCGTGCGGCACGGCCGCGATCTTTTGCTTCTGGAGCAGGCGGAGCAACTCCATAGCGATAAGCGGATTTCCGCGCCGTTTGGTGAACACGAGTGGACTGATTCCCTCCCCGAGCGTCCGAACCGCATCGAGAATCTCCATCGCGCGGTCACACAGCGGCACCCGGTGTTCGCGCTTCCCCTTCATCCGCGTGGCGGGAATCGTCCACACACCCTCGTCCCGATCGATCTCGGTCCACTCGGCCCACCGTACCTCGCCCCACCTCGCCGCCGTCAGCACCAGGAATTCGAACGCCAGCTTCACGACCGGCCTCGCATTCGACGCCCGGACCCTCTCGATGGCCGCCGGCACTTCCCGGTGGGGCAATGCCCGCCTGTGTTGAACGACATCGTGTTGGGTGCCGAGCACCGGCACGACCCGGTCACACGGGTTGTCGATGCGAAACTCCATCGCCACCGCCCATTCCAACACCGCCCGGATGCGTTGGTGGACGTTCCGGGCTGTGACCGCCTTCACATACCAGATGGGCGTGAGGATCTCTAAAACATCGGCGCTGTTGACCTCTGAAACCGGCATCTTACCGATGCGTAGGAAAGCGTACCGCCTCAGGCTCGAAATCCACTCAAGACAGTGAGCCGAACTTCGCCAGCCGGATTGCTTCTGTTTCAGCACGCGCTCGGCGGCTTCGGCAAAGCTGGGCACGCCCTCGGTGCGGCGCTTCTCCGCGAGCGGGTCCCCGCCTTCACGGGCCAACTTACGGTTGGCCAGCGCCTTCTTCCGGGCCTCGGCCAGCGAAACCAGGGCGACGCTGCCGAGGCCAAGCTCACGGCGGCGGCCGCGAACGAAGAGTCGCTGAATCCAGCTTCGGGTTCCGGTCGGCTGAACCAACAGGTACAACCCGTTGCCGTCAGCGTGCCTTCCCACTCCGGCTGAGCGCACGAAGGTTGCCGACAGGGCCTTGTCGGGATGGCGGCCTTTGGGTTTGGTTGTTTGCGGAGCGGTAGCGTTATTCTTCACTGTAATCATCCCCACATTATATGAGGGGAATACTGTGGATGTCAAGAGACGTTGCGAGCAGGTCTAGTTGCTGCGGAACTCATGTAACTAAATGATTATATATCTAGTTATAGACTATCATGGACTAGGATAGACTTCTCTGGAATTTCATTGAGTGTTGATGTTGCAACAACAAGGTTGCCGCCTGCATGGCTCGCTTTCCGAAACGTCCCTGGAGTGAGGCTGCGGTCACCTGGACATAACATCCCGCCTCGACCCATTTCAGGATCATCTCAGGTCTTCGGGCAAGCAAAGGATTCCGCTCCGGATGGGTGATGACCGGCAAAAGGTTCTGAGCAAGAAGATCCAGAAAAATCCGGCCGATTCCAGGCGGAAACCCGCTGTCGGCAAACTCCACCAGCAGATACTGGTGGCCATTGAGGGTGAAACGGCTGGGCTGCCGGCGAATCTCTTCCAGGTTTTCGTAGCTGAGATGGAAATCGCAGCCCAGCAGGATTTGCAGGGAGTCCCCAATGGCTTGCTGGAGCGCTTTCTGCTTGTGGCGGTTCAGAGCCGGGTCAAAAGCGAAGCGATAGTTGGCGTGCGGCGTGGCGACCACATGAGTGACGCCGTCGGCCGCCGCCATCTGCGCCATCTCGATTGCGATCCGCTCTTCCGGCGCCCCGTCATCCAGATCGGGCAGGATGTGGCAATGAATATCTACCATAGTTTGAACTCACCAGCGTTTCGACCCAGCATAAGAGTTGCCCGGAAGAGTGTCAAGAATCCCCCAACGACCGGAGCAACAGGTCCCCCTGATTTCCTCCTGCGCAGCCTTTAGCAGGTTGTTGAAAAACACCATTTACCCGCTCCCTCACCCCTCGGCTTCGCTCGGGGCAGGCTCTCGCGGCTCTGATGGTTTCCCCACAGACTCTTTAGGCCTATTTGCGCCATCCACGCAAAGCCGCAAAGAACATCTGGAATCGTGCTGCAAAATTTAGTACAGTTACCTTTAGTTATCCATCGCATGTTCCCCCAAGGCGTATGCAATCAGATGGCAGAATCAGACAGGTTGGAAACAGGTTGAACAGATGAGCACAGTGGCAAAACCGGATGTTTTGCTGCAAGCCCGCCGCGTTTACCACCAGAACGGGGAAGCTGTCGCATTGTTGTCCCAGCTTGGCTCGTCCTTTGAGGCCGTTGCCCTGCCGGGGCGCTTTACAGCGGATGATTCCAACCCGAGCGTAGTCATCGGAGAAAATCCAGCCGTTTTCACCCCTGGGCTGAGGGAAGCAATTGAGCGAAACTCCATCCGGCTCCTCTACGTGCTGGGCACGGGTTCCGAACTTCCTGCCGAGGCCGGCGGGACGCCCGTCTTCAGCTTTTTAACACCCCCCCTGCAGCGCGTGGTGGTGGAAAGCAGCTTGAACGCCGCTTTTGAGAATCTGCTGCTGGCCCGCAACCAGGCGGTCCTCCAATTGGAGCTCAAACGAACGCGCGCCGAGATTGACGAGATGAATGAGATCGGCATCGCCCTTTCCTCCCAGCGCGATACGGGGGCCTTGCTGGATTTGATTCTCCGCAAGAGCCGCGAGATCACCACCAGCGACGCCGGTTCCCTTTACCTGGTGGAGGAATCCGAGCAGGATGAGAAGCGCCTGCGCTTCAAACTTACGCAGAATGACAGCATGAAGGTGAGCTTGGGCGAGTTCACCATGCCCATCAACACCTCCAGCATCGCCGGTTACGTGGCCCTCACCGGAGAAGATCTGCACCTGGAAGACGTCTACCAGCTGCCCTCCTCGCTGCCGTTCCAATTCAATCGCAAGTTTGACAAAGAAACCGGCTATCGCACCAAGTCAATGCTGGTTGTGCCGATGAAGAACCCGCAGGGGGAGATTCTGGGGGTGGTGCAGCTAATCAACTGCAAGCGGGATGCCGGCGCGCGCGTGGACATCCAAACCGCCGATGAGGTAATTCTGCCTTATCCGGAAGAGCGCCGCGCTCTGGTCAGTTCCCTGGCCAGCCAAGCCGCCGTAGCGATTGAAAACAACCGCCTCTATGAGAGCATCCAGGCCCTGTTTGAAGGATTCGTCCAGGCCTCCGTTGTGGCGATTGAGGCCAGAGACCCCACTACTTTTGGACACTCCTTTCGGGTGGCGGACATGACAGTCGGCTTGGCCGAGGCCGTGGACCGCATGGATAGTAATCCTTTCCGGGACGTGACCTTCAGCCTCTCCGAGATGAAGGAGATTCGCTACGCCTCCGTGCTGCACGATTTCGGCAAGGTCGGAGTGCGCGAAGACGTGCTGGTCAAGGCCAAAAAACTCTATCCGCAGCAACTGGAGGTCGTCCAGCAGCGCTTCGATTTCGTCCGCAAGGCGGTCCAGGAGCAGCATTCCAACCGCAAGCTGGCCTATATCCTGGAGAAAGGGCGGGAAGCATTCCTGGCGCAACAAGAACAGTTCGACCGGGAGATGGCCGGCCAGTTGCAAGAGCTGGACAACTACTTCCAGTTTGTCCTGCAATGCAACGAACCCACCGTCTTGCCGGAAGGAAACTTCCAGCGTTTGGTGGAACTCACCGCTTTCCAATACCAGGACTGGGAAAACCAGAAGCGACCCTTGGTCGCTCCCCGCGAGATGGGCCTGCTGTCGATCCCCAAAGGGAGCCTGGATGAGAAGGAGCGGCAGCAGATTGAATCCCACGTCGTGCATACCTTCAACTTCCTCAGCCAGATTCCCTGGACCAAAGAGCTACGAAACATTCCAGCAATCGCCCGCGCCCACCATGAGAAGCTGAACGGCACCGGCTATCCTCGCCAACTGAACGCCGCGGATATTCCCTTGCAGTCGAAGATCATGACGATCTCCGACATCTACGACGCGCTGTCGGCCTCCGACCGGCCTTACAAGAAGGCCGTCCCCACCGAGCGCGCCCTGGACATCATCGGGCAAGAGGCCAAACAAAACCTCGTTGACGACTCCCTGTTCCGCATTTTTGTGGAAGCTGAAATCTACAAAAAAATACTGAAGAAGTAGAAGATTTGAGTCAGGAGTCGGAAGGCGTTCTGCATTTCTTCTTACTTCTGACTCCTGAATTCTTTTTATCCCAATGCCTTCAGAGCGGCCTGAGCCACCTCTTCGTCCTGCGCTTCGGTGCCGGCGCTGATGCCGATTCCGCCGACGACGGCGCCCGACACCTCGACCGGCAATCCTCCTCGAACGCATGTCAGGTTTCCCGCGCTCGCCAGCGGCATCCCCAGAGAAAGCAGCAGGCTCGCATTTCCCTCGCTGGGCAAAGGGCCGGTAGCCGCGCGTCGCGTGGCGGCCGAGACTGCCTTGGTGATGGACACACGGACCGAGGAGGGCTTGGCATCGTCGATGCGAGCGAAAGCCAGCAGGTGGCCACCGTCGTCAGCCACGGCGATGCAGATCGGCAGCTTCATCTCGCTCGCCTTATTCGCGGCGGCCTCTAACAGAGCCTGCGCCCCTTCATAGGTCAGCTTTGGAGAATTTTTGGTCAGCATGGAACGTTGCCTCCTCCTATACGATTCCTTCCCTCCGCAAGTTCTCAATCTCTTCCGGAGAACAGCCCCGGTAGGTTTGCAGAATCTCTTCCGTGTCCTGCCCCAGCGCGGGTGCTGGGCGATATTCGGGCGTGCTGCCGGAAATTTTGATAGGGCAGCCCACCTCGCGAATTTTCCCGAAGACGGGATGCTGCACTTCGGCGATCATGTCATTTGCCACGAGCTCCGGATCGTCCAGGGCCTCCGCCACGCTGCGGACCGGAGCGCAGGGCACCCTACTCGTCAGCACCGCCAGCCATTCGGCGGTTCCCTTCCCGGCAAAAAAATTCTCTAAAATCGGAATCAGCGTCTCGCGGTGCTTCTGCCGCTGGTCGAAACCATTAAAACGCGGATCGTTCAGAAGATCGTCTCTGCCGGCCGCCTTGCATAGCGCAACCCAGAATTTTTCCTTGGCGCAAAAGATCGCCAGGTGCCCGTCCCGCGTGCGAAACGTCTGTCCCGGAACCAGCACGGAGTGGGCCGAGGCGGAGTTCCTCACCGGCTCCAGACCCCGGTTCAGGTACCAGATGGCGAGGTAGTTCAGCATAGAGACGGAGGTGTCGGCGAGGCTGACGTCCACCTCGCACCCGGCGCCGGTCTTGCGGCTGGAAAAGATTCCGGCCATTAACCCGAAGGCGGCTGCGAATCCGCCCGCGAAGTCGACCACCGAGACGCCGCACTTGGCGGGAGGCCCGTCCGGATCACCGGTCAAGCTCATATACCCGGCGCTGGCCTGCATCAGCGGATCGTAACCCGGCTCGGCTGCCCGCGGGCCGTGCCTCCCGAAGGCGCTCAGGGAACAGCAGACGATGGCCGGGTTGTGCTCGCGTAAGGCGTCATAAGTGAGCCCCAGGCGCGCCGGAACGTCGCCTCGCAGGTTGTTGAATACGGCGTCAGAAATTTTAACCAGACGGTGGAAGACGGCCATCCCGCGCAGGTCGCCGAGGTTCAGCAGAAGACTGCGCTTGTTGCGGTTGAAACACTGGAAATAAAGGCTGTCGTCCTCCAGCCGGTAAGGCGGCACGCTGCGGGCGACGTCGCCGCGCGTGGAGGGGTCTTCAATCTTGATGACCTCCGCGCCCATGTCCGCCAGCATCAAGGTCCCGTAAGGGCCCGCGCCGAACTGCGAAACCGCCAAAATCCGTAACCCCTCGAGCGGCAAGCTCATGGACTGATCCTTTCTTCATTTCTTCCTTGGGCAAATCGGTAGCGGCGCTCCACGCTCCGCGAGGGGATATGATACACCGGCGCGGCTGGCCGGCGGATGGATTGCCCGGATGAATTGGCTGGTAGCTTTGCTGGATGAGTTACCCGGCGGAAGGGCTTTTCTGCCGGAGATCAAAGGCAGACGGTTGCCGGCGTGAGGGTCGGTAAAGTGGTTTATGAAGTTGTCGAAGAGGTGGGTTCCGATCTTCGCACCGGCAGGTAAAACCCGTTGCCGTTCCCACCGAGCGGGCATGAGAGCGCTTCTACAATGGAGGCCTCCGTCACCAGGATGGCGCAACCCCGCCCGCCCGGCTGCCATCCCCACAGACGCCCGCTGCGCAGCCAGAGACGAACCGCGTCCTCGCTCTTCCTCAGCCGGTAGGCCGCTTCCTTTACCGTGACCGTTTTCTCCTTGTTCAGGTCCAATACCTGTAGCGCGACCCGAACCGGCTCGGGAGTTTGAGCGGGCGCAGCTTTTACAACAGGCACGGCGGCGGGGCCAACATCTGCCGGAACGCGTTTGGGGAGACGAGGGGGCCGTTTCAATTTCATTACGGGACCTGCTACCAGAAGCTTCCCATTAGGCCTCTTCACCCTCTGACCTGCCGACTTCTTCCCTGTTTTTTGGCGGGCCGGTCGCTGACTGGCCGTTTGCCGCTCCGCTGCGAGGGTTCTGGCGCGCACGATTACTCCGCCCTCCCCCCGTGAAGCTCCCTGTTAAACTTCTGGTCAAGTTCCCGCTTGATGGCCGACACTTCCCGGATCAGTTCTTCCTCTCTGACTGAATGGTCTTTCCCTTTGCGTTTCTGGATGCGCTGGCGAGCCCCCACGGCACATAAGGCCTCAATGACGCGCCCAGCCTGGTCATGCGCCAACTGCTCGGGCCGGTCTACATGGAACTTGGCCTGCAAAAAACCGGCGAGCCTTTTCGCCGTCCCGCCTGGACGGGACCATCCCAGAAACTGCTCAATCTGCCGAATCTTCCAGAGCTGCGCGTCGCTCGGGCGGTCCAGAGGAGCGATAACGGAAGGTGTATCACTGATAGCAGTGGCGATAGCAGCGGCAGCGCCCTCGCCAGGAGGGTCCGCATCGACTCCAGCCGAAAGAGGTTTCTTGGGTCCTAATTCTTCGAGCAACCGGTGGATGACCTGGTTCGCTTCCTGCCAGTTCAATGCCTTGCAGGTCTCCACCTCATGACCTACGATCTCTGATATCTGCCGGAGTTGCGCTGCCCGGGAAATCCCCAGGCGTAGCCGCTTCCCCGCGTGCCGCAGTTTGGCGCTCCACAACGTCTGGAGAATTTGAATCTGTCGCAGGCTGATCCGCTGGCTCCGGAATCGCCCGATGGCTGCTTGGCTCATAAACCCTTCTTCTCCTCCTCCGTTCCCCGGTTAGGATCGCCGGCGAGCGGCGGACAACGCTTCTACTCACTTCGATGCATCTGCTCTTCTACTGCCAGTTGATGCCAGGGCAGCCCTGGCGGCTGGGTCCACCTCGTACCAGAACTCCTCGTTTTCCCGCAGCACAATGGAAGGACAGCGGAGCAACTCCGCCGACTCGCCGCCGGAACCGTTCCGGGCGAGCAGGACGGAGCGAATCGCCTCGCGGTCGATCTCCGTGCGCGTGCGCAGATAGCGGTGAAAGCCGCCGCTGAGGAGCCACTCCAGGACCGACGCCGCGTCCTCCACCACCACGCTGCGGGAACGCCGCGCGCCGAGGCGGCCGAAAGGCAGCTCCACCGACTTGCGCCCTTCGGCCAACACTTCCTTCCGGTGCGCCCAATAAAACCGCTCGATCTGGTGCCGCAGGCTCTCCTGCTCGCGTTCCATGTCCTTGCCGGCATCGAGCGTACGTTGTTTCAACTCCGCCACCCTGCGGTTCATCCGCACCGTGAGCGCTTCCATTTGTCGTTCAATCTCCCCCAGCCGCGCCAGGCGCAGGTTCACGTCGTCCCAGCAGCGGGGACCCGCTGCACACTGCTTCCCTTGTTGCGCTTTTGCTTGTTTCAGCCTCTTGCTCTCTGTTTTCAGTCTCTTTTTCATGGTTCGACCTCAAAGTTCAACCTCAAAGTTCAACCTCAAAGAAGGGTGGGTAGCGATGCGGGACGAGGGGTCCTGAACCGGTTAAAGCGGAAATGGATGACCTAAGTACAAATCCTGGAAGATTTAGGATCAACTGAGGAAGGTTTAGAGAAGAACGGAATGGCACCCCCATAGGAGCCCGCCTTGTATTGCCAGCGGCTCCTGCCCGTACCATCCCGTTCTCTGCTAACTTATCGAGACACATATACGGTTTCGATAGCAGATAATTTCGCTTTTCTTTTAAGGACAGCCAGATCGTAAGCTGCCAACCGTACCAGGTCAGTCTCTGGCAATCTGTGGTTTTGAGCTTGCTTTTTGTGGCTTCTGTGCTAACCATAAGCTGTATTACACAAAACCGAAAAGTAAGCAGCGATGACCCCTTCCGGCTGTCTGTGGAGGTACAGGGACGGGGGAAGCTGCAAACAATACTTGTATTATACAAGTAGTCCACAAGTCAAGTAAAATTTTATGAATGTTTCCGAGCGGCTGAAAAATTTCCGTAAGCGCTTAAATATCAATCAATCTGAGTTAGCGGACCGGACCGGATACTCCGCGTCATCTATCAGCCACTACGAACTCGGCAGAAGAAAACCCAGCCACCGCTTCCTGGAAAAGCTGGACGAGGTGGAAGCTGCAGCGACAAAGCCCGGCGGCAAAGCCGTTGATGCGAAGCGGACCGATCTGCAAACCCTCGGGGGGCAGATTGAATCCTTGAAAAAAGAGATCGAACATCTGACGGCACGGCTCAATCCAACCGGGGCTCAGGCGGAAAAGCCGGGATTCAACCCGCCGGAGATTCGCATCTACACTAAGGAGGAATGGAAGCAGGGCACCCAGGACCGGCTGCGCTTCCAGATTCAGATTCCTGTCCTAAGGGACGAAGCGGCGGCGGGCTCTCCGCGCGAAATCGACGGGCGGGACATTGACAGCTTCATCGCCGTGCCGTCCAAGTTCGTGCCCCGGGGGCCGACGGCTTATACGGGCATATACATCCAGGGAGACTCGATGGAGCCGGTTCTGGGCAACCGCTTCATAGTGGTGGTTGATCACACGCACCGCGATCCGGTCCGACTGCGGGGCCGGATGGTGGCGGCGCTGGTGCAGGACGGCGTGGTGGTCAAGTGGCTGGCGCGCGAGACACGGCGCGACCGCATCGTGTTGCGCTCTCAAAACCCGGACTATGAAGACATTGTATTGGAGTCGCCGGAGACCGATCCCATCATCGGCGACGTGGTGTTCTGGTGGGGCGTGCAGTAGGAGAGCAAGCCGACCGCGCGGTAAGACGGTTCCCGGTCGCGCCTGCCATGACTCAGTGCTGGACGGAACCGGATGCTTCTGCCTTCTGCCGGGGAACTTCCCTAACAGCCCTTCCGCAAAAACAACAGCCGCGCGACCGCCATCAGCACCAGCACACCCCCGAAGGTGCAGACCATTGTGGCGCCGGTCGGCAGATCCAGTCTTAAGGAAAGATAGACGCCGAGAGCGGAAACCAGCGTCCCCATGCCCCAGCCAACCGCCAGCCGCCGCCCGGTGGTTTCCGCAAAGAGGATGCCTCCCACCGACGGCACAATCAGATAACAGAAAACCAGCAGAACTCCGGCAATCGCTACAGCCGAGGTCACCACGACCCCGAAGGAGGCGTAGAAGAGGAAATCCCACCAGCGGAGCGACAAGCCTTGGGCTTCGGCTTCTTCCGGGTTGGCCGAAATCAACAGGAACTTCCGGCGAAAGAGATAATGAAATGCTCCCACGGCGGCACACAGGATGGCGGTGGTGCCCACCTCGCGCCATGAGACCACCAGGATGTTGCCGACCAGCATGTCCTTCAAGTGCTCCGTTTCCCCAACGGCCTTGCTCATGGCCAGGATGGCGGCGGCGGAGGCCACGGCGTAGGTGATCCCGATGATGGCTTCCTGGGGGATGCGGCTGTCCCGGCTTCGAACCAGGGAAAAGAAAGCGGCTCCCAGGAGAGTGAAGACCAGGCTGATCCAGTATGCCTCTGCCCCATGCAGATCCACCCCGAGCAGCACGGCCATGCTGGCCCCCAGAGCGGCGATCTGGGCCAAAGCCAGGTCCACAAAAATTACTCCCCGCTCCACCACATGAAGTCCCAGGTATGTATGAATTCCTACCAGGATGAGGCTGGCTACCAGCGGCGGCGCCAGAAAAATGAGTACGTCCATAATTCACTCCTGCTTCGATTCGCTCCCGGCTTCAAATCGTTCCTGCTTCCCTACTGCTGCCGGGCTAATGACTCCGTCAGAAGCCGAATGTTGTAGTCAAACAGTTGAAAGTAATTCGTCACTTCCGGTACGCCGCCCACCGAGGGCAGCAACACCAAAACCTCGGCTCCCGTTTGGCGTGCAATGGCCTGCGGAGTTTTCAAGTCAAAATAAGGCTCCACGATGACCGCCTTGATGCCGTCCTGCCGCATCTGGCGGATCAGCTCCAAAATGTGCCCTGGACTGGGCGGAATCCCCGGCTTGGGCTCGACATACCCGGCGACATGCAAGCCAAAGCGCTGCATAAAACTGGGCCAGGAGTTATGGTAGGTGACGACCTCGGTTCCCTGGAGCACAGCCATCTGCTGCTCCCATCTTTTTTCGGCCTCCTCCAACCTGCGGTCAAAATCCTCGTAGCGTTGTTGGAAATAAGCCGCGTCCTCCCGTTGCAGTTCCGTGAGCCTTTCCTGAACGGCCTTCGCGATCAGGCGTCCGTTCCGGGGATCCAGCCAATAGTGAGGGTTGCCCAGCGGGTGAACATCCCCCATAGCGCGGGTTACCGGGCCGCTTAGCTTTTGCAAGATCACGGCCGATCGGGAAACATCCAGGTAGCCGGGAGCGCCCACTTGAATGCGGCGATTGCGGCTCCGAGTAATCAAGGGAGGCAGCCAGCCAATCTCCAATTGCAACCCCACCAGGACCAGCAAATCGGCGCGGTTCAGCTTCAGCAGGAAACTGGGCTTGGCCTCGACGAAGTGCGGGTCCTGGTAGCCGCGAGCCATGGCCTCTACCTTCACGCGGTCGCCCCCCACTTCACGGACCAGGGCGCTCAGGTCCTGGGTGGTGGTCATGACGTTCAGGGTTTGGGCCTTGGACGGAACGGGAGCGGTCACCAGCAGCAATAGAAGAATTGTCACTCCTGCCGGCGCCCAACGCGGCGATTTTTTTACCATAGCTCCTCCCTTTACAAGACGGCTCAAAAAAGAAAACAGTTGCTTGCGCATCTCGATCCTCCTAGAAAGGATGGGCGCCGTGCGCGCCCAGCGAAAACAGGAACTGAAAGAGAAACTCATGGGCGGTGAAACCTTCCGCATAACGTGTGCGGCGGAGCTGTCCCCGAATCTGGCTGAACTCGCTTGGCCGGTAACTGAGCAGCAGCGACCCGCCGCTGTCGTGTTCTCGCGCCTCACGAGCGCGCTCCGACCAGTCGAAACGCCCCCCGGCAGACCACCGGCGCGCGAACTGATATTCCGCAGAAGCAAAGAAGCCCAAGGCGCGCTGAGTAGCCGCTACTTCTTGCCGGCGGCTCCAGGCCACCTCCGCCCGCGCCAGGAAAGAACGGTAGATGGCCCTGCGCAACGGCCTCCAGCGCAGGGTGGCGTCCGCGCCGAAAAGCCGGGTGATAAAATCAGTTCCCTGGTCGTTGTGTCCGCGCGCGTAGGAGCCGCCCACTTCCAGATTGGTGGACTCGGTCAAGTCCCGGTAAGCCCTCAGCCGACCGACGGCGCTGAGGTCGCTGCGGCGGTTTGCTTGAAACAGCGTGCCGGAATCGCCGCGGTACATCTCCGCCGTGACTTCCCAGAAGGTTTCTCCCGGCACCGGCAGAATGCGGCTCACCGAAAAGCCCGCGTCCTTGATGCCTGCGTCCGCCTCCTCCGGGTCGCCTCCCAGCAGGTTGAAAGCTGCCAAGGGCCGGTCAATCCAGGGAAGTGAATGGTTGTGCAGAGCATTCACCTTTCCAAAGCCTGCCCTCATCCTGCCGGCCTTGAGAAGAAAGCCTCCGGGCAGGGCCGGGAAAGTGATATAACCCTCCTCCACCTCTACTCCTTCCTCGCCGAGCGCAACGAAGAAGTCGGCTCGGGCGTAGGGGTCGACGATAGCCTGGAGGCTGATCTCGCTCTCGGCCAGCGACAAGGCCGCCGACGGATCAACCCGGTTGTGTCCCGACGCTCCGGTAAAGTTGCCGATCACGCCGATGTCCGGGTTGAGTATCTTGGTTTGGGAAGCGGCTCCTCCGTAGACCGGCAAGGGAGCGGACGGGGCCTGCAAATTTCCCGGCGATGCCGCCGGACTAGCCGGCTGGGCCGCAGAAGCAGTCGTCGCTGGAGCGGGAACCTCTGGTGTGGAGACAGAAGTCGCAGACAAGACCGCGTGGAGCAACTCGACTTCCGCTTCGAGGGCATGGATACGCTCCTCCATGGCCCGGAAGCGGGCTGCCAGATCATCTGCTGCGGCATCCACTCCTTGCGCCTCCACCTTCTGTACACAAAGAGCAGTAGAAACAAAACAAAGCAAGCAAACATACACAGCGAGGGTCTTCAGCATGTTTCCCCCTCCATAATGAAATTCAATGGCTGCGCACTGTGCCGCGACAACAACTTTTTCAACAACTTTGTCGCGATCACAACTTTGTCGCGCAACTTTGTCGCGATCACAACTTTGTCGCGATCACAACTTTGTCATGACAACAGCAGGCAGCCGGACTGCCTCGCAAAGTGCGGAACAGGATTTCACCAGTAACGAGTCAATTGGAAAACGGATTCGTTTAGACGGAAGGAGGCGCGCGGATAAGACGGGCGGCCAGTGCAGTCTGCACAGTGGCCGTAGCGGGAACTCGCTCAGTCATTTTGAGTGAGCCCCGTGGAGCCGTAAAAAGGGCACTGCTCAGGAAAGCGGGAAAATGGTGGTGATGGGATGAGGCGCAGCCATGGCCCGGTATTTTGCAATCGGAATGGCTGTCTGGCGCGCCGGTGCCGCCCTCCTCAGAGAGAGCGCCGATCGAGATGCTGGAATCGTGGACCGGATGAGGAGTCGCCACCAAGTGCAACCCCATATCCCAGACAAACAACAGCAGCAGCAGCGTAGCCAGACGCTGCCGGAAGAGCTTCGACCTGTTGGCCAACTGAAGGAAACTTTGCATCATTGTTCAGTATCAGCGGTTCAGTATCACAGGTTCCGTATCAGCAGTTCAGTATCAGCGGTTCAGTTTCAGGAACCAGCTTCAATGACTAGTTTGAATGTAACAAGCCTCCTGGTTCCGGTCAAGGCTTACAACGCCCGCACAATCTCCTCCACGGCCAGAGGGTTTTCGAGAGCGGAGAGGTCGCCCGTTTCCTCTCCCAGGTAGGCGGCGCGGACGACGCGGCGCATGAGCTTGGCGTTGCGCGTCTTGGGCAGGTCGCCGACAAACTTCACCGTGCGGGGCTTCAGCGGCTTGCCTAGAGCTTGCGCCACGCACTCCCGCAGTTCTTCCCGCAGTTCATCTCGCCTCAGTTCGTCCCGCAGCGCTTCATCGCCCGCGCGGCCCGGCCTCAACACACAGAAACACGCCAGCTCCTGCCCCTTGACCGGGTCGGGAACTCCCACGCATGCCGCCTCGGCCACCGCTTCATGCCCCACCAGGACCGATTCCACCTCGGCCGGGCCCAGGCGCTTGCCCGCCACCTTGATGGTGTCATCCGAGCGCCCCAGGATGTACCACATCCCGTCGCCGTCCACCGCCGCCCAGTCGCCATGCGTCCACAGACCAGGGAATCGCTCCCAATAGGTTTCCCGGTACCGCTCCGTGTCCTTCCAGAAGCCGCGCGTCATCCCGATCCAGGGACGGCGGATCACCAGCTCGCCCACATGCCCTCGAACGGGCCGCCCGTTTTCGTCCACCACGTCGGCGGCCATGCCAGGCACAGGTCCGGAGAATGCCGTGGGCTTGAGCGGCAGCAGCAGGTTTCCTCCCAGGATGCCTCCTGAGATTTCCGTCCCGCCTGAGTAGTTGATGATGGGAAGCCGCCCGCCGCCGACCGTCTGAAAGAACCAGTTCCAGGGGTCTGGATTCCATGGCTCGCCCGTGGAGCCGAGAATCCGTAGCGAAGACAACTCGTGCTGCCTGACCGGCTCTTCGCCGTGCTGCATCAAGGAGCGCACCAAGGTGGGAGAGATTCCCAAAACCGAAACGCGGTGCCGCGCGACGAGGCTCCACAAACGGTCCGGGGCCGGGTAGTCCGGAGCGCCATCGTAGAGCAACAAGGTAGCCCCCAGCAACGTGCCGCCATAAACCAGCCATGGGCCCATCATCCAGCCCATATCGGTCAGCCAGTAAACCGTGTCTTCCCCGTGAACGTCCATGCAGTGGGCCATGTCTTGCGCCGCCTTGATGGGAAACCCGCAGTGAGTGTGCACCGCGCCTTTGGGCTCACCCGTGGTGCCTGAGGTGTAGATGAGCATCAGGGGATCTTCCGCGTCGGTAGTTTCGGTTGCACTCGGAGAGGACTCCGAAGAGATCAGATCGTGCCACCAATGGTCCCGTCCGTTTGTCCATGCTATTTTCATTCCGGTGCGACGGAGGACGATCAGGTGTTCGAGCGAGGGGGTAAGCGCGGCTGCCTGGTCGGCCACTTCCTTCATTGCAACCGTGTGGCCGCGCCGGTAGAAACCATCGGCGGTGAATAACGCCCTGGCCCCGGCGGAGGTCAGGCGCGAAGCAACCGCCTTGGCGCCGTAGCCGGAAAACAACGGCAAAAAGATAGCCCCGATCTTAGCGATGGCGAACAGAGCGATCACGATCTCCGGCGTCATGGGCATGAAGACGCCGATCACATCGCCCTTTTTCAACCCCAGTTGCCGCAGCGCCCCGGCCATTCGGCTGACTTCCCCGCAGAGCGCCCCGTAGGTCAGCGTGCGCTCGCCGCCCTCTTCACCCTCCCAGCGGATCGCAATGCGGTCCTCGACTGGCGTGCCCATCCACTTGTCCAGGCAGTTGTCCACAATGTTCATGCGGCCGCCTATGCACCATCGCGCCCAGGGCTCGCCCTGCGATGTGTCCAGGATTTTTCGGTAAGGCGTGGAGAAACGGATGCCGAGGTCCTGAATCACCGCCTCCCAGAACCATTCGATGTCTTCCGTTGACCGCCGCATGAGTTCTTCAAACGAGGCGATGTTGTGCGCCTTCATGAAGGCGGCCAGCCGGCTGCGCCCCGCCTGCTCCGGCGTAGGCCGCCAGACAATTTCTCCTCCGAAGTCCACTTGTGGCTCCATCTTGACACACTCCCCGCCTCTATCTTACTCGTAACTGGTCTTTAGCTTACTGGAAATACTGGTTGCGAATCGGCTTCCGCTGAATATGATTACTTTATAGATCATAACCTGTATCGCAAACATGAAATTCTGTTACGACCAAGAACTAGGTTTCTCCGAATGTAGCGCAAGAACTTACATCGGCTCGGAAGACACCGTTTTCGGCACATTGAGTTCCTAAGCCTCTACCAGTACAATTTCATCCATAACTACGTTGCTTAGCAGTTGATGAAATGCCACCGAAGGAACCTAGATATGCCGATCCCGAATGATGTTATCTTCGCCTGCCTCGCGCTGGATGGGCCATTTTTGGTCCACGGCGCGGGTGACGTGATTGTGTCCAATCCCGTATCTGTCCACCGGGCTGTACCCGTCCAACTCGACAACACTTGGCTTGATTGGCTTGGAAGTGTCCTAGTTGGGCAGTTGCAGCAGTGCCAATTTGCTGTGCTTTCAACACAGCCATACACTGCCAGAAACCAAGGCAGGGCTGAGGAGGAACGCCGGGATATCCTGTATAAATTTCACTATGGGCTCCTCCTGCAAGGCATGGCGTACAGCCACGGCGGATTAGTGATAACTGGAGCCACGCCAAACGGTCAACTTGCTGTAGAGTCTGTATCTATCCCTCCGCCGCACCCGTTCCTAGACTACAGGCGAGCAGGGCAAATTTCTCGTGCGATCATAGATCGAGCGTCGGCACTCGTACCTATAATCAGAGGGATGTACGGTCGCCCACACCGATACATACGATTGAGGCGCGGACTCGTAGCGTGGTTACAAGGAATTCACTCTCTCAGCGCAGACGATAGACTTCATAATTTCATCCGGGCTATCGAAGCAATTACGAAGCCCGACAGGTACCGAATAACACGTACCTTTGTTGACCGTGCACAACTCTTTATTGGCCCAGGAGCCCGTAAAGAGTCCCTTCTGTTTCAGCTTTATAACCTTCGCAGTTGTATTGAGCACGTCAAGACATGGCGCAAGGAATTGCGTGTACCCCGCCCCCTTCTCCGAAACCAAGCCTTTGGACTACGCGCCTTTCAGGCAGAGGTTATTGCAAGCTCTATTTATATACGGATTTTTGAAAGACCAGACTTAATGCTCGCGCTGGCAACAGAGGCACAGTTCAATCGCTTTTGGAAAAGACCGTCATCTGAACGGGAGCTTTTATGGGGACCGCCCATTGACTTACGACGGGAACAAGCGCAGTGCTTTATTCCTTGAACACACGGGCCATATAGTATGTCCCGCCGTTAAGAGACGAGAGCCCGAACGACGTAAACTGAATGGCACCGCCAGCTTTTGGTATGATTTCTGCGCCTGTGTGAAAACTACGGTGAAGGCAAAGCAATCTGAGCCGAGCGCGTTAGCAAGCGGTCAGACATAGCCCGGAATTTACCGTGAGGTTTTGACCGCTCCATTACTGTCGCGGCTCGGAATCGGGTTGGTAGGACCTGCTTTACCGGCTGCGCCCTTCGTTCCGGCGGCGCAAAAAGGCGGGCACGTCGAGGTCTTGTTTCTCAAAGGAACCGGTTAAAACGCCGGGCGCGTTGGGAGACGAAGAAGCATTCCAGCCTCGGGAAGGCCCGTCCGAAGCCGCGCCAGCGGCCGCCGCACTGGCTTTCCGGCTGGCCCCTACCGTCTCGGGCTTGAAGCCGGTGGCGATCACGGTGATCTTGACTTGGTCCTTCATATTTTCATCCATCACCGCGCCAAACAGGATGTTGGCATCTTCGTGCGCCGCCTGCTGGATCAGCATGGAGGCCCCTTGCACCTCTTGCAGACGCAGGTTGCTGGAGCCGGTGATGTTGATCAGCACTCCGCGCGCGCCGTCAATAGAAGCGTCCTCCAGCAAGGGGCTGGCGATGGCTTTGCTGGCGGCCTCCTGAGCGCGGTTGGTGCCGCTGCCTACGGCCGTCCCCATCACCGCGTAACCCATCCCTTGCATGACGGTTTTCACATCGGCGAAGTCGCGGTTGATGATTCCCGGAATGGTGATGATGTCGCTGATGCCCTGGACCGCCTGGCGCAAGATGTCATCGGCCAGGCGAAACGATTCGAAAAAGCCCGTGTCCTCGCCCATTTGCAGGAGGCGGTCATTGGGGATTGTGATCACGGTGTCCACGCTCTCGGCCAAGTCCGTCAGGCCTTGCTCGGCCTGCCGCGTCCGCCGCTTCCCCTCGAAGCTGAACGGCGTTGTGACCACGGCAACCGTCAGGGCGCCCAATTCATTGGCGAGGCTGGCGACAATGGGCGCGGCCCCGGTGCCGGTGCCTCCGCCCAGGCCCGCCGTCACGAAAACCATGTCGGCCCCTTCCAGCATTTCGATCAGCTTGTCGGTGTCCTCCAGGGCGGCTTTGCGCCCCAGTTCCGGATCGGCTCCCGCGCCGAGTCCCTTGGTGAGCTTGGCGCCGATTTGGATTTTGACGGGAGCTTGGGAAAGCTTCAAAGCTTGGAGGTCGGTGTTGGCCACCAGGAACTCGACGCCTTCCAGCCGCGCGTCGATCATGCGGTTGACGGCGTTGCTGCCGCCCCCGCCCACGCCAAGCACTTTGATCTTGGCCCCATTTTGCAGGCCTTCTTGAAACGAAAAGCGGATGGAATCTTCCACGGTTGCTTTCTCCGATTGCATGGCGCCTTCCTCCGTAGAGAAATCGTTCTTTTCAGGCTACGACACGCTCCATGCCACAATACGATAAAGATGCGGCCAGCGGCAGACTATTTCCGCCGCCGAACCATTTTGTTTCTTATCGGACACTCTCCGGGTTTTCCGGCAGGCGCGAACCGGCAAAACGCCTTTCCTACTTTTTCCCCGCGAGCAGGCTTTTCAAACGGCCTCCCCAGCTTTGGTTCTGATCCGCGCGCAGCCTCCGGACCTTCTGCCCGGAGAGCAACAATCCGACGAGCGTGGTGTAGTCCAGTTGATCTAAAGACGCAGGCAGGTCCGCGATCTTCGGCGGCAATCCGAGACGCGCCGGGCAGTCGAAGACCTGCTCGGCCAGATCGCACATTCCATTCAGGCGCGCTCCGCCGCCGGAAAGAACCACGCCCGCCCCCAGTTGCTGATCCAGATCGTACCGGCGCAGCTCATCCAGCGCAAGGCCCAGCAGCTCCTGCGCCCGCGGTTCCAGAATTTCCGAAAGCCTGCGGTGAGCCATAAACCGGGAAGGGCGGCCGCCCAGGCTGGGCACCTCAATCGAGGTGCCTTCGTGACTCCAGTCCGCCAGGACCGACCCGAACATCTTCTTGATCTTCTCCGCCTCCGGCAAAGGGGTGTGCAGACCGACCGCCACGTCGCTGGTGAAGTGGTCGCCTCCGACCGCGACCCCCGCGGACATCCGCAGGCTTCCCTGATGGTAGGCAGCCAGCTCGCAACTGCCTCCGCCGAGATCAACCACCAGCACCCCCAACTCCCGCTCCTCCGGAGCCAGTAGCGCTTCACCGGCCGCCAGGACTTCCAGCACCACGGCCTCCACCAGAAGCCCGGCGCGATTCGCGGCCGTGACTACGTTGTGGTTCGCGGTCACCGAAGCGCTGACAATATGGGCCTGGACCTCCAGATGCAAGCCCTTCATTCCAACCGGGTCGTAAATCCCCGGCTCGGAATCCACGCTGAATTCCTGCGGAACCACATGCAGGATTTCCCGGTCTTCCGGAAGCCGCAGCGGCCGGACGGCTTCCATCACGCGCCACACGTCCTCCCGGGTGACCTCGCGCGCGCGGGAAGAAAACCTCAGGCTGCCCCGGCCGGACGCACCCTGTATGAAAGGCCCTCCAACCCCCACCACCGCCGACTCCACCGGCACGCCCGCCGCATTCTCGGCTTCCGTCACAGCCTGTTGAATTGAGCCCACCACTTGGTCCAGGCTTGCAATCGTTCCCCGGTTCCACCCCTGGGAGTCCGCTTCGCCGAAACCGAGAAAACGCAATTGGGAAGCCTCCCCGGCTATGCTGCTGCCGGGAATGGAAGGCGAGGCTCCCGCAGAGATCGCAGAGTGACTATCTCGCGTGGCGCTGGCATTCTCACCGGGCGGGAGCATCTCGGCCACCAGCACTCGCGTCTTGGTGCTGCCCAAATCCAGGGATGCCAAATACCGGCTCTTATCGCTCATAAAGATGCTTCGGATGGAGTTACATTGGGACGGGATGCATTGGGGCGAGACTGTTCCGCTGAGGAACCGAAATCCGCCGGGGGCGCGGACCCTCTGGCTGGGTCTGCGTTAATGACGACTTGCCCTCCGTAGCGGAGGTCGATGGATTGGATGCTCGGGAACTTTTGTTTCCACTCCTGGATGTGGCCGAGGTAAATCCGGTAGCGGGCCAAGAAGTCCTCCTTACCTAAATGAAGCAGAATGGCCCCGGCGGAATCAGCCACCACCACGCGGGCATCGCGCGGGTCGCGGAGGTCCACCTCGGAGATTTTTTCGCTGTATGGCGGATCACCGCTATTCAATTCCTCCATCACCGCCTGAAACAGTTGCATTCGGGAACGCCGCGTTTCGGGAGAATCGTCGCCAGAAATTCCCCGGACCACCGGAAACGTGAAGACGGCTTTCTGCGGGTAGTCCAGAATGACTCCCTCTTCATCCACCAACGCCATGCCGGCAGGGCTCCAGACAAACGCGACGGGGACCCTTTCCTGGACCTCAACCCAGAGCCGGTTGGGAAAGATGCGCCCCACTGCGGCGGACCGCACCCAGGGCAACTGCTCGATTTCCCTTCCTCGCTGGCGGAGAGGAGCCCGCAGAATGCTCTTTCCCCTATCCGCTAAAAACATCTCCTCCATCTGGCTTTGGGCGACAAACTCAGCGCCATGAATCTCAATAGAGGCCAGATGAAAGCGGGGGTTATAAAGACCGAACTCCACCGCAGACCAGACCACCCAGACGGTGGCGCTCACCAGCAGGACCGCCAGGAAACCCCTCCAGACACGGCCAGCCAGGCCCCGGCGGAAGCGGTCCTTGCGGACTTTCACCGGGCGCTGGCGGCGGAGAGAGGCGGACTCTTCCGGCTTGCCGTAATACCGGGCGGTCTCAAAGCGTCTTTCACTCATCTTTGATTACTCATCTTTGCTTACTCATCTTGCGTTTACTCTTCTTGCATTTCTCATTTTGCACTCAGCTTGGCGGCGGTCGATTTCTCCAGACCCTCAATTTCTCCAAACAATGACTTCTTCTTCCAGCTCCACTCCGTAAGCTTCGAGAACGCGCTCTTGAATTTTTTCCATCAAACGAAAAATGTCGGCGGCGGCAGCCTGATGGCGGTTCACGATGAAGTTGGCATGGCGCTCGCTGATGACCGCCCCTCCCTGGCGCAATCCCTTCATTCCCAACTGGTCGATCATCTTTCCCGTCGAGAGGCCCGGCGGGTTCTTGAAGATGCATCCCGCGCTCTTTTCCTTGAGCGGCTGCGAGCCGAGTCGCCGCCGGTTCAGCGCTTTCACCTCCGAGAGAATCGCGGAGTAAGGCTTCTCGGGCAGCTCCAGCGTGACCGACAGCATGACGTCGTCCGGGGCGAAGCCGCTTTGCCGGTAGGCGAAGCCAGCCGCAGCTGCCGGCAAATCTTCCCGGACTCCCGCCGCCCCCCGGAAGACGGAGACGGACCGGACCAGCGGCCCGATCTCGGTTCCGTAGGCCCCGGCGTTCATCCGCAGCGCCCCGCCCACCGAACCGGGAACCCCCACCAACCCTTCCATGCCGCCGAGATTCCGTTTGGCGCACTCCATCACCGAGCGGCCCAAGGCGGACGCAGAAGCGATCCGGACAGTGTGGCCGTTAAATACCAGATCGTGCGGGCCGGGAACTAATTGCAGCACCACTTTCCGCAGCGGCTCGTCCGGAACCAGCACGTTGGTTCCGCCCCCTAGCAGGGACCAGGAGATTCCGCGCTGCCGGAGCCCTTCCACTAAAGGCTCCAGGGCGTCCACGCGGTGGAGGAAAAAGAAATCGGCCTCGCCTCCCACGCCGAGCGAGGTGTAGCGCCCCAATCGCTGACGGGGCAGAAAGCGAGCGCCCCAGTCCTCTGCCTGCTTCACGAATTCCGCGTCATGAACCATCATGCGAGAACCATCATGCGAGAACCATCGGCCTGCACCAACAGGCTCAAGGTGAGTATCCAGTGTCTGAACAAGCATTCGCCACAGAGTCACCAAGGCGCAGAGTAGCAACACCGTTGGACAAACCAACCGAAAAGCAGGTTATCCGTGCCAGCCAGGCTCAGCACCTTCTCCGGCGGCATTTTCTATTTTCCTCTCCGTGTCTCCATGGCTCCGTGGCTAACGGCCCGTTCCGCGAACAACCGGAGCTTCCAGTGATTTACCGGCGCTCTGGCGCAGATAATCCAGAAAATTTTCTCCTACTTTCCAGACGCTGCCCGCTCCGAGCGTCAGCAGCAGATCGCCGGGCTGGACGGTTTCAGAAAGCCGCTTCAGCAGATTATCACCGGCAGGCAGATACTCCGCCTTGGAGTGGCCCGCTTGGCGCATCCGCTCAACCAACGCTTTGGCCGAGACGCCTTGAATCGGCGGTTCTCCCGCCGGGTAAATATCCAGAACAAACAGAGAATCACAGTGAGTAAAGCACGCGGCAAAATCATCGAGCAACAGCGCCGTCCGCGAGTACCGATGCGGCTCAAAAACCACGATCACGCGGCGGTAATCGCAATCGCTAGCGGCATCGAGCGTGGCGCGAATCTCGGTGGGATGATGCCCATAGTCATCGACCACCGTAATGCCGTTCACCCTTCCCCTCACCTGGAAGCGGCGCTCCACGCCGCCAAAGGCGGCCAGCCCCTGGCGAATTTTTTCCGGCTCCAGCTTCAATTCAAGCCCCACGGCGACGGCAGCCATGGCGTTCAGGACGTTGTGCCGTCCGGGCATTTGCAGGGTAAACAGGCCCATGTCCGCTCCCCGGAATTTCAAACGGAACTGGGAATGGAAATGTCCGCAGAGAATATCCTCAGCCAATAAATCCGGCGGCGCACCCTCGCGGGCGGCTGTCCCGTAGGTCACCACCCGGCGAGTCGTGTGCGGCAGAATGGCGCGGATATTTTCCTCGTCCAGGCACGCGATGGAAGCCCCGTAGAAAGGAACCTGATTGGCAAACTGCGCATACGCCCGGCGAAGCTCCTCGAGCGATCCGTAACAATCCAGATGCTCGCGGTCAATTGAGGTGATGACGGCGAGGATCGGAGCCAAGTGCAGAAACGAGCGGTCGCTTTCATCCGACTCCACCACCATGAAATCCCCGTTGCCGAGCCTGGCGTTGCTGCCCATGCTGTTCACGCGGCCGCCCACCACCAGGGTGGGGTCCAGCTCCGCTGCCGCCAGCACGGCGGCCACCATGGAGGTGGTGGTGGTCTTGCCGTGGCTACCCGCTATAGCAATTCCGAATTTCAGGCGCATCAACTCCGCCAGCATTTCTCCCCGCGCAATGACGGGAATTTGCAGGCGGCGGGCTTCTGCTATTTCCGGGTTGCCGGCCCTGACGGCCGAACTGGTCACCACGGCCTCGGCTCCGTCGACGTGGCTGGAATGATGGCCCTCATGGATGCGCGCGCCGAGTTGCTCCAGACGGTCGGTAACCGGAGAGAGCTTCCAATCGGAGCCGGAGACCTCGTAACCGAGATTCAGCAGCACCTCGGCGATGCCGCTCATGCCGATGCCTCCAATGCCTATAAAGTGAACGCGCCGGGCCGTAAAGAACATCTCGTCTGCCTAAGCTAGCTCCTTTTTTGCTAAAAGCAGGTTCATAACCTGTTTTCAGAGATTGTCAGGGCACGGTTTCAACCGTGCCGGAAAACGCTCCAACCTCAGTGGCTTAAGCCGCTGAGGTGCTATCCTGAAGGCACGACTAAAGTCGTGCCCTGACGGGACAAAGTTAGTGATGAAACAGTTTGTAAACAATCCCATCACCCCCTAGCCTCCGCTATGCAGCCGGGCCAGCCGTTCCAACTCATCCGCAATGCGCGAGGCCGTTTCCGGATGCGCCGTGGAGCGGATGCGCGACTCCATTTGCTCCAGCCGTTCGGGTTCTCCGAGCAATTCCTGGAGCACTGCGAAAAACCTCTCCCCGGTCAGTTCCCGGTCCGGAATCAGGCGCGCCGCGCCAATGTCGGCAAGAGCCCGTGCATTGCGCAACTGATGCTGGTTGGCGGCGCTGGGAAAGGGCACCAGAACCGCAGCCCTGCCCGCCGCAGCCAACTCCGCCAGCGTATTGGCCCCAGCGCGGCAAACCACCACATCCGCGCTGGCAAAAGCCTTCGGCATTTCCTCGATATAGGGGAGAACCTCGGCGCAGAGCGAATGTTTTTCATACTCTTGCTTCACTGCATTATATTCACTTTGTCCGGTTTGATGCACGAGGAATAGATTCTCCTTGTTCCGGGCCAGCAGCGGCAAGGCTTCCACCGCCGCCCGGTTCAGCGACCGTGCGCCCTGGCTTCCTCCGAAGATGAGCACCGTAAAGGGCGGGTGATGGCGCTTCGGCTCCGCCGAAAAAAACTCCCGCCGCACAGGGACTCCCACCACCGAGGGCGCCGCCGAGGCAAAGCAGGAAGCCGTCTGGGGAAAAGCCAGGAAAGCGCTCGTTACATAAGGAGCAGCCCAGCGGTTTGCCAAGCCGGGAAACGCGTTGGGCTCAAGCGCCGCCAGGGGAATCCCGGCAATGCCCGCGGCCAGCATCACAGGCCCTGCCGCGTATCCTCCGATTCCCAACACCACGTCGGGCTGGAATTTTTCCTGGAGCCGGGAAGCTTGCCACAAGGCGCGCGGCAGACTGAGAAAATTGAGCAGACGGGTCACAGGCGGCTGCCCTTGCAGCGCGCCGACCTCCACCCACTCCAGCGGGAAGCCGGCTGCGGGCACCAGTTTGTTTTCCACTCCCCGGGCCGTGCCGACAAAAAGCACCTGGTGCGACGGGTTGCGCTCGGAAAGTTCCTGGGCCACTACTAAGGCGGGGATGACATGGCCCCCCGTTCCGCCCGCAGCCAGCAGGAATCTCATAGTTCCGTTTCCATCCGCCTATCGTTATTCTGTGTGTTGGGTAACGTTCAGCAGGATTCCGGTAGCAACCATGCTGAAAAACAGGGAGCTCCCCCCGTAGCTGATAAAAGGCAGCGGGATGCCTTTCGGGGGAATCAAACCCAGCACTACGCTTATATTCACAAGGGCCTGGCCCACCACCATGCAGGTTAACCCGGCGGCCAGGTAACGCCCGAAATCATCCGGCGCCAGCAGGCTCGCGCGCCATCCGCGCCAAAAATACAGGCCGAACAGGCCCAGCAGCAGCGCGGCTCCTCCCAGCCCCAGCTCTTCGGCCGTCACAGAGAAAATAAAATCGGTATGCGGAGCCGGCAGAAAAAACAGTTTTTGCTTTCCGTTCATCAAGCCCAACCCGGTCAGCCCGCCGGTCCCCACGGCGATAAAAGATTGGATGATTTGAAACCCGCTCCCTTGGGGATCGGCATAGGGATCGAGAAACGCCAGGATGCGGTTGCGGCGGTAGCCGACTTGAAAAATCAAAAGGTAGAGCGCGGGCAGACTGGCCAGCAACAGATACGCGAAATACCGCAGGTGCAGACCCGCCAGGAAAAACATCACCGCCGCGATCAGCACAATGACAATGGGCGTTCCCAGGTCCGACTCCCGCAGGATCAAGCCCACCACCAGGCCTACCAAGGCAAGGGCGGGCAATAAGGTGCGGGTAAAATCATTGATGTATTGGCGGCGTTTCTCCAGAAAGTATGCCAAAAACAAAACCAGCATCAGCTTGGCGAACTCCGACGGTTGCAGTGAAAAAGACCCCCACCGGAGCCACCGGTTGGTTTGTTGATGAGCGTCGGTCATCAGCACGACAGCCAGCAGCACAAAAGCGAGAAATATGCCGGGGAAAATGACGGACGGGTGCCGCAGGTGACGATAATCGAGACGCATCATCAGCAGCATCGCCGCCATCCCCAATCCAGCCCATGCCATTTGCCGCCAAAAAAAGGTGGGGGG
Source organism: Terriglobia bacterium (assembly GCA_963666975.2). Lineage (GTDB taxonomy): Bacteria > Acidobacteriota > Terriglobia > 2-12-FULL-54-10 > 2-12-FULL-54-10 > JADFGZ01. The sequence continues at coordinate 45,462 of CAXVYR010000004.1, forward strand.
GCTCCCGTACTGGTCGGTGGCCAGGAGCGCGGAACTGCTGAAGACCATCACCAACCCGAAGAAAACCAGCGAGAGGGTCACGGTAAACAAAATGCGGTCGGTTGAATAACGCTTGGCCATCCTTATTTCTTTTTCCTCATCCTCTTTCCCCTTTTCTTTTTTCCTTTTCCGCCGTCCTGATGCAGAACCGGATTGCGCGGGCGGCCTGCTGACTAACGCAGCTTTTTATCGCAACTTCTTAACGTAACGTTTTCAACGCAGCTTCAGCGTGGAAAGCGAGAACAACGCCAGCACCAAAGCCGCAATCCAGAAGCGGATGATGACCTTGGACTCGCTCCAGCCCTTCATCTCAAAGTGGTGATGCAACGGAGCCATATGGAACAGCCGCCGTCCCCACAATTGAAAGGAAGCCACCTGCAAGATCACCGACACAGCTTCGGCCACAAAGACTCCCGCGATCAGCAGCAGCAAAATCTCCTGCTTGATGATGACGGCCACCGTGCCGATGGCGCCTCCCAGGGCGAGGGAACCCACGTCGCCCATGAAGATCTCCGCCGGGTGAGAGTTGTACCAGAGGAAACCCATGCAGGCTCCGACCATCGCGCCGCAAAAGACGGTCACCTCCGCCACCTGCGGAATGTATTGCAGCTCCAGGTAGCGGGCAAAGACGGCGTGTCCGGTGACGTAGCACAGGACGGTCAGCGCTCCGGCGGCGACGATGCTGCAACCGGCCGCCAGCCCGTCCAGCCCATCGGTGAGGTTGACGGCGTTGCTGGCCCCGACGACGACCAGCACTACAAACAGGAGGAAGAAACTAAAGGCCAGCGGATAAGTGTACGGATTTCCCATCAGGCTGTGGATCAGCAGGTCCGGCGTGAAGCTTTTGAAGAACGGCACGCTCAGGTTCGTCAAGTAGTTCCCCCGTATGGTCAAAAAGACCAGCCCCATCCCCACCAGAAAACTGATCAGGATTTGCAGATAGAGCTTGGTTCTGCCGGAGAGACCCTGGCTGCGCTGGCGGCGAACCTTGTAGTAGTCGTCCAGGAATCCTACCAACGCGAACCCCAGCGTGGCCAGGATCACCATCCACACCAGGACATTCGAGAGATTTGCCCACAGCAACGTCGGCACCAGGATAGCCACGTTGATCAGGACGCCCCCCATGGTCGGGGTCCCGGCCTTATCCTGGTGCGAACGGGGTCCCTCTTCCCGAATGTACTGCCCGATCTGAAATTCCTTCAGGCGCGCGATGAGCCAGGGACCTACCACCAGGCAAATCAGCAGAGCCGTCATGCTGGCGAAGGCAGTCCGGAAGGTCACGTACCGAAAGACACGGAACGGCGTGAAATAAGGGAAAAGCTGCTCGAAAAAAAGATAGTAAAGCACTGGATCGCACCTAATTGTTAACGCCGGGGCAAAGTGTTCCTTTGCCAGACCTCCCACACTCTTTCCAGATGCACCGCCCGCGAAGCCTTCAACAACACCGCATCTCCCTCCCGCCATCGGTCCTGTAACTCTTGCGCCGCTTCTTCGGCGGAATCAAAATGAGCCAGAGCTTCCGGACGCAGCCCGGCCGCTCGCGCACCGTCGGCAAAAGGCCGCGCGCCGTCGCCGACCGTAAAGAGACCGTCAAAGGAAAGCTCGCCCAGCCGCTGGCCACAGCGATAATGCAGCGTCTCAGCAGACGGACCTAACTCCCGCATCTCCCCCAGAACCGCAAAGCGCCGCCGGGCGTCGAGCGAGGCGACGGAAACCAGCATCGCCTCGAGCGCTTCCGGGTTGGAGTTGTAGCAATCGTTCACCACTATCGCCCCGTTCGCCAGCCGAACTATCTCGCCGCGCATGGGAGAGGGCCGCAAGGATTGGACGGCTTCCCGCAAGGATGCCGGCGGCAGGCCGAAGCAATAACAGGCAGCCAGAGCGGCCAGCAGATTGAGCACATTGTGCCGTCCGAGCAAAGGCAGGTGAAAGGGCTCAGCGGAAGACTCCTCCGGCGCCGTGGCTCGGGACGGCGTTTTTTCTTTCCAGGCCAAACCCGGAGGCACAGCCTGAAACGGCTTTGCCGGCACAGTGAACCGAAATCCTCCGCTGCCGTTTCGTTCCAGGTCCTGCGCCTGGAAATGGGCTGGCCCCGAAAAGCCGAAGTAAAGGACACGGCCTGGAAGCCGTTCGCCGAAAGAGCAAACCCGTGGGTCCTCCGCGTTGAGAACGGCCCATGCATGGAACCCGAGCGCCTCAATCAACTCGAGCTTGGCGCGAGCAATGGCCTCGACATCCGGGAAAAACTCCAGGTGAACGGCGCTGACGTTGGTCACGACCCCCACGTCGGGAGCCGCCAGCCCTGCCAGCAACCGAATCTCGCCGGGGCCGGACATGCCCATCTCAAAAACGCCCACCTCGGTTTCCGGTTGCAGGCGCAGCAGCGAAAGCGGCAGACCAAAGTGGTTGTTGAGGTTCCCCTCGCTGGCCAGCACTCGAAAGCGCGTGCCGAGCAGCGAGGCGATCATCTGCTTGGTAATGGTCTTCCCGGCGCTGCCCGTCACGGCCACCAGCGGCCCTCCCCAACGGCGGCGCACTGCTGCTGCCAGCCTTTGCAGCGCTTCCAGAGGATTCTGCACCCCGAGTAGTTTCGCCTGGCTGCCGGCCGGGAAATCCTTGCGGCGGGAGAAGTCGACCACCGCGCCTGCGGCCCCGGCTGCCAGCGCTGCCGAAACAAAAGCATGGCCGTCCAACCTTTGTCCTGGAACGGCGAAAAACAGCTCCCCCGGCTGAATCGTCCGCGAGTCGATGGAATAACCCGTCGCCCGCAAATTTGGCTGTGAGGGCGGCGCTGTCTCCATCATCATCATCCGGGCAATTTCACCGAAGCTGAGTTCCATGGACGCTTCTACTTCCCCGCCGATTGTCCATTCGACTTTGCCTGCTCGATATTAAATCCAAGCCCGCGCAGGACTTTCCGGGCTACCTCCCGGTCGTCAAAGGGAAGCCTTTGATCTTGAATAATCTGACAAGTCTCGTGCCCTTTGCCTGCCAGCCACACGGTGTCACCCGCGCGCGCCTCCCGCAGGGCCATCTCAATGGCCCGCGCACGATCCGGCTCCACCGTGTAGTTCGCCTTCACTTTTTGCAAGCCGACGATCACGTCATTCAGAATCCGGATCGGGTCCTCCGAGCGTGGATTGTCGGAGGTGAGCACGACCCAATCGCACTCTCCGGCCGCCATGCCCATCAAAGGCCGCTTGGCGCGGTCTCTGTCTCCACCGCAGCCGAACACCAAAATAACCCGGCCCTGGTTTGTCAATTCCCGCGCAGAGGAAAGCAGGTTTCGCAGGGCGTCCTCGGTGTGGGCATAGTCGACAAAGACACGAAAAGGCTGCCCCTGATCGACGGCCTCCAAGCGGCCAGGGACACGCACCGGCAGGATTCCCTGCGCAATGGCCTCCGGGGAGACGTCGAAAGTAAGCGCCGCGGCGATGGCGGCGAGCAGATTATAAACATTGTGGCGGCCCAGCAATGGCGAGCGGACTTCCACGGGACCCGCAGGCGTCGCCGCCGTGAATTCCAGCCACTCCCGGCTCCCTGCCCATTTCCGGACGGTGACATCGGCCTTCGCTTCCACCGCATAGGTCATCACGCGGCTGCCCGGCTTGCTGCGCAGCGTGGAAGAGCGAGGGTCATCTACATTGAGAACCGCGAATGCCGGCGCTTCGCTTTCCGGGGAAGCGAGAAAAAGCTTCTCCTTGGCGGCAAAATATCTCTCCTGATCCCCGTGGAAATCCAGGTGGTCGCGGGAAAAATTGGTGAAGACGGCGGCATGGAACGAGCAGCCCGTGACGCGCTCCAGCTCCAGCGCGTGCGAGGAAACTTCCATCACCGTGGACCGTCCTCCCTCATCGGCAATCTCCCGCAACATTTTCTGAAGATCCAAAGACTCCGGGGTCGTGTTCGGAGCAGGCCGGCGCTTCTCCCCGGAACCCAAGCGGTAATCGATGGTCCCGAGCAGGCCGGGTTTCCAGCCGGCAACTTCCAGAATGGAGGCCAGCACAAAGGCCGCCGTGGTTTTGCCGTTCGTCCCGGTGATGCCAACCAGTTTGATCTGCCGGGACGGATACCCATAAAACCGGCTCGCCGCCAGGGCCAGCGTCCTACGGACATTGGCGACCTGAATCCATGCAGAGGGCCCCGCAACCAGTTTTTCAGTCGGCGGGGACTCGCTGACAACAGCAGCGGCGCCCCGGCTCAGCGCTTCCGGGATGAAGCGGCTTCCGTCTTGTTCAAAGCCGCGAATGGCAAAAAAAACCTGCCCCGGCGAAACGCGCCGGGAGTGATACTCCAAGCCGGTGACCGGCAACTCGCGGTTGCCGAAAATCCGGACTCCAGAGACCGGCTGAAAAAACTCCTGAAGGTTCATTCTATTTGGACCGCTTGAACAGCATGAGCCGCTGTATCGGATATGCGGGGGGGCGCTGAAACCCCAGCTTCCCGCAACCGGCGCGCTCCTCGCTGGCTGGAAAGACAAAGCAACACGTTCGATTATACCTCCTGACCCCATCCCCGGCTAACCGGCGGCTGGAACCGTTGCGTCCTGCTGCGCGGACCCTGCGGCTGGAAGGCGCATCGCAGGCCGCTTGTCTTTCTCTACCTCTGCCTCTGCCGGCTGTTGCTCCCGAGTCCTTCCACCGACTCGAAACCGAACCACGATCTTCCTTCCCTCCGGCAAGGGAAGGCTCGGCAAGGGAAACTGCTCATAGGCGATGCCGCTGCCTACCACCTGCAACTCCAAACCCTTTGCCAGGGATTGCTCCACGACAGCCCGGACTGTCTTCCCCAAAAAGTTGGGAACCATCCGGCTGGAATCAAGCGTCACGAGAGCGCCCGGTCGCATTCTATCCAGCGGGCCATTGTGCGTGCCCGCAGAGGGCTCCCGGGAAACGAGAGGCGTGGACGCCGCCACAGCTACAGACTCCGGCAAGCCATCTCCGGCTAGCCCCGTTCCCCGCCGCTGGGAAGGGAGAATGGATGGGGACCTCACAGGAAAATCCGCATCCGCTGCGGCGAGGGACGGAGCTGGGACGGCCTCCCAAGGTTCGGTGGCCGGGACATTTTGGTAAGCCAGGGCTTGCTCGGCGATACGCTTGAAAATCGGCGCAGCCACATTACCCCCCCCATGCTTTTCTCCCTGGGGGGTATCGATCACGACCAGGATGGTGAATACGGGGGATTCAGCAGGGGCGAATCCGACAAAGGAAGCTACATAGTCGGTCAGGGAATAGGTGCCGGTGGCAGGATCAATTTTCTGCGCGGTGCCCGTCTTGCCGGCAGCCGAGTAACGCGCGAGCTGCGCCTCCTGTGCGGTGCCGTCGCTGACCACCTTCACCATCATGCGGCGCAAGGTGGCTGCCGTATCCTCACCGATGATCTGCCGGGAATCGCCGGCCTCGCCGTGCCGGAGGTCGCCTGCGGGAGCCTGCTCCTTTACGATGCGCGGCCGGAGCCACCGGCCTCCGTTTACGATGGCGGAGGCAGCCGACACAAGCTGGATGGGCGTGACACCGATCTCCTGCCCCATGCTGATGGAGCCGATGGATACTTTCGACCATCGCTCCGGGGGCTTGGTCAAACCACGGCTCTCGCCCGGAAGCTCGATCCCGGTAGGGCTGCCAAACCCGAAGTCCCTGAGATACCGGTGCAAGCCCTCGTCTCCCAGCCGCATCGCCAGCTTGATGATTCCTACATCGCTGGAGTATTGCAGAATCTCCCCGACATTGAGCAGCGAAAAGGGTTTGTGGTCCCGGATGGTGTGACCGGCCAGTGTGATCTGGCCCATTTGGCAATCGATGTATTCTTCCGGATGAGCTAGTCCCTCTTCCAAAACCGCTGCCGCCGTAATGATCTTCAAGGTGGAGCCGGGTTCAAAGGCCGCGCTGACGGCCAGGTTCCGGAAAACCTCCGGGTCGGTCTCGCCATAGGTGTTGGGGTTGAAGGTGGGCCGGCTTGCCATTGCCAAAATCTCCCCTGTATGGGGGTCCTGCACGATGACACTGCCGGAAAGGGCGCCCGTTTGCTCCATCGCCCGGTCCAGTTCGCGCTCGACAATATATTGGATATTTTCATCCAGGGTCAGAACCAGATCCTCCCCGGCTTCCGGCGGCCGGCCGGAACGGCTGAACCAGCGTTGTCGCGCATCCTTTTCAATAATCAACTTGCCGGGACGCCCCCGAATGGATTTCTCATAGCGAAGCTCGACGCCTGCCAGCCCGTTGTCGTCCATGCCGACATGGCCGAGCACATGAGCGGCCAGCTCCCGCTTGGGATAAAAACGCTTGCTCTCCTTCTGGAAATAAACGCCCTTCAAATTCAACTGACGGATGCGGTCAGCCTCCCGCGCGGAAATCTTGCGTTTGATCCAGCGGAAGAAATGCGTCCCTTGGAGTTTTCGCCCCACCTCGGCCGGGTCCAGGTCTAGAACCGGAGCCAGCAATTTTGCCGTGCTTTCCGGATTGGGAATTTCCGTGGGGACGGCGAAGACCGACTCCACCTCAATACTCATCGCCAGCGGGCGCAGGTTCCGGTCGTAAATCATGCCCCGCACGGGGCTCACTTCCACGGTGCGCTCTTGCTGCCGCCGGGCACGGCGAGTGAAAGAATCATGCTGGAGGACTTGCAAATCAACGAGACGGGCAAAAACCAGGGCAACCCACGCGAGCAGGATGGCAGGGACGATCAGAAGATGGCGTCGGGGAAGTGGCTTCATGTCCCCTGGCAGTCGAGCGTTCCAAAATAAAAGTTCGGCACGGCACTCGCCGGGAGTTTCACGCTGACTCGAATTCTTCGCGAGTTTTCTAAGCGACCCGTACGTAAAATCGCCCGTGGCAGCTATCGTTAAGGCACTACTACGGCAACGTTCTTTGCTTGCGGCGGAAGCGGAGCAGCCAGACGGCGGACCCTCGCCAGCACGGGAACTGCCGGCTCCAGAGAGGACGCTTCCCCGTTGACGATTTGAGCGGGAGAAAGAGCCGTCATCCCCAATTGATTACGGGCAATGGTGTCAATGCGGACAGGGTCGCCGAGGGAGGCTGCCTCCAACTGCAGTTTGCGGTTGGCTTCGAGCGTCTGCTGCTTCTCCCTCTGCAGCCTCTCGATGCGGTAGCCGTACTGCACGCATTCGAAACTTTGCCACGCGGAAAACAAAACGGTCCCAAAGCAAAAAACTGCCAGCAGGGCGATGGAAAGACATTTCCGGGCCGCATCCGGGTCCGCTACCGGCACCAGCCGGGAATTGTCAATCGGCATTACGAAATAAATTCCCCTCATTCCACCATTCCCAAGAAACTTTTTATTCCCTCTTCGGCTTCCGGCAGCCGTTCGGCGGCCCGCAAGCGCGCGCTGCGGGACCTTTGGTTTGCCCACACCTCGGACTGGGCCGGCCTGACGACATGGCGCGTCAGATTGCGCATTCGGCCTGCCCGGGCCCACTGCTGAAACTGCCGCTTTACAATGCGATCTTCCAATGAATGAAAACTGATGATGACTAACCTTCCTTGCGGAACCAAACACTCCGGGGCAGCTTGTAAAAATGCTTCCAGTAAGTCCAACTCCCGATTCACGGCAATCCGCAACGCTTGGAAGGTTCGCGTTGCAGGATGAATCCGTTTTCCGATTGCTCGGGACGCGGCCCGCCTGCCCCCCAGACAGGCTTCGATCAGGTCTGCCAAATGTACCGTACTCCGGATTGGCCGCGCCCGAACAATCGCTCTGGCGATTCTCTGCGACCTCCTTTCTTCTCCGAATTTGTAAATCAGGCCGGCGAGTGCGCGCTCGCCGAACCGATTTACGATTTCCCCGGCAGTGAGTCGCTCGTTCGGATTCATGCGCATATCCAGCGGTCCCTCTGCCTTCAGGCTGAAACCTCGCCCAGGAGTTTCGATCTGCATCTGTGAGTAGCCGAGGTCAGCCAATATTCCGTCCACCCCAGATAATTGGAGCCGTCGCAGGAGCTGGAGCAAGCCGGTAAAATCTTCGTTCACCAGCGTGATCTTGTGCCTGTACGGTAATAAATTCTCCCGAGCGATCTCGATTGCCATCGGGTCTTTGTCCAATGCGATCAACCGACCCGTGGTCAAATTCTTTAAAATGGCCCGGCTATGGCCTCCGGCGCCCGTCGTGGCATCCACATAGACGCCTTCGGGCCGGATGGCCAGCCATTCCACCGCTTCCCCCAACAAAACGGGGATATGATGCATCGGCTGTGCCATGGGAGCATGCTCCCCACCGGAAGCGTCTCCGCTCCACCGGCTTCGTTTAATGCCTTACTTCATCCTCATCCACTTGAAAGCTTCGCAGCAAGCCCTGTCGCTCACAGGGCTCGTGCCAGGAGCTGCCAACGGAAGCTCCGGCTTAAATTCCCAGATCATCCAGAATGCGTTCGTCGTCCGGCGTGATCGGATTATTCTGAATCTCGGCCAGGAACCGCTCATTATTCCAAACCGTCAGATACGTCAGATTGCCCAGCACGGCCACGTCGCCTTTCATCTCTGCCGCTTCCCGCAGCACGGCCGGGATCAACAACCGGCCTTGTTTGTCCCACGTGACGACCTGCCCAAAATAATTCGCGCGGTCCAAAAATTTCCGCCTCGTCCGATTGAAGGTCGAATTCCGGGAGAGCTTCTCTTCGATCTGAGTCCATTCCTCGAGGGGATAGATCCGCACGTATTGGCCGTCCAGGCTGGTAACACAGAACTGTTCCCCATAGGCGCTCTCCAGTTCCTCTTTGAAGGGCACTGGAATTTTCAAGCGCCCTTTCTCGTCTATTCGGGCTGGATAGTTTCCTCTCAGCATAGGACAGCCGCCAGGGGGACGAAATCAAAGTTTTATTCCAATTTTTTCTATTTAACTCCACTCGCACCCACTTGATACCCCATAGGCTGAATGTTGTCAAGGAAAATGTTGTTAAGAAATTCCCATGTAAGGGTGGAGTTCCCTCAGAGATGTTCCAGGTATTGTAGCTTGCCTGTCCTGGAGAGACTATATATTGGCAGTAACTGAAAGGGTACGAGGGTACAGGGTACGAGGACACGAGGCTGCGAGCGCCCTGCGCCGCCTTTATTTGCGGGAAGGGGTCAACATGCTTCCCAGGGGAAGCGTCGCCAAATCATTCCAACCGTTCTCCGGGGTCTGCTGCACAAGCGAGAGAGACTCCAGACGAAAGGCGCGCTCTCCGGCAAAACGGCCCCATTGGCGAGAAACATCTTCGAGCACCGCATGCATGCCGGCTTCGTCCAGTTCCTGCGCAATGGTGACGTGGGGAACATAAGGGTAAGGTTCCACGCATTCCAGCCCGCCGCAATTCAAAGCGTCGTGCAACTCAACCAGATGCTGGGACCCAAAAGAAATGGAAAGATACACAACCCCGTTGACCGGCCAGAAAGTAGCGACGCCGTCAATGCCCACCTGAAAGGGCTCCCACTGAGCACACCTTTTTTGGATTCCCTGCACGGCCTCGTTCTGCGCCGCCTGCAGCAGACGAGGCGGCAAGATCGACACGTGCGCCAGCCAGTCAGCCAAGTTCGGATTCAGCCGCTTGCGAAAACCGTCTACGAAATCGCGCAACTCGCCAGAAAGATAGGAAACAACCGAGTAGTTCAGCTCCGACATCCACCCTAGCTTATCGGATAAGGAATCCTTTCCTCAAGCAAATTTCTAAAGCAACGCCTCCGCGGGGTATGCTTTTTGCTACTCAAAATTCCCCCTCGAAAACCATTCCGCTGAACGCTTCCTAACCCACCAGGACCAGCCCGCCATAGGACTTCGCAACGAGAACAGCCCCAGGAACAATTCAGTCGACATCCACCTATAAATAATATTTATAATAACCATAATAATTATTAACTTAACAAATGACCCCATTCGGGCATTTAATTAACACGGAAGCTTTTGGCAGGTGAGGATAGCAGGAATATCTCATTGGTCCGCAACAACTAAAGCCGGTGTTTCGTAAACAGCGGGCAGATTATCCGGCAGCGGGTGAAGCCTGAGCCGAAAGTTCAAAAGCTGTCCGGCATCCGAAAAGCTTGCTGGCTTTTTTATTCTGAAAAAAAGAAGGGGCCTATAGATGGAAATCTTTTATGAAAGCGATGCGCGGCCGGACCTGTTGCGCGACAAGGTAATCGCCATGCTGGGATATGGCAGCCAGGGTCACGCCCAGGCGCAGAATTTGCGGGACAGCGGATTTACCGTGGTGGTGGGGCTGGCTCCGGAAAGGCCCTCGGCCCGGCAAGCTGCTGCGGATGGCTTTGAGGTGCTGCCGGCGCCGGAGGCGGTGCGCAAGGCCGACCTGATCCAAATCCTGGCCCCGGATGAGCGCCACCGGGAGCTGTTTGAAAACGACGTGCGGCCCAACCTGAAACCCCAGGCGATCCTGATGACCTCCCACGGTTTCAGCATCCACTTCAAACAGATTGTTCCCCCGCCGACAGCCGACGTGGTGATGGTCGCGCCGAAGGGGCCGGGCCATCTGGTGCGCAGAGTGTACCAGGAGGGCCGCGGGGTGCCTTCCTTGATCGCAGTGGCGCAGGATGCCTCCGGGAAGGCGCAGGATTACGCTCTGGCCTATGCCTATGGCATCGGCAGCACGCGGGCGGGCGTGGTGAAAACCACCTTCCGGGAAGAGACGGAAACGGACCTGTTCGGCGAGCAGGCGGTGCTTTGCGGAGGGCTGACCTCTCTGATGAAGGCGGGCTTTGAAACGCTGGTTGAGGCCGGCTACCAACCGGAGATGGCTTACTTTGAATGCATCCATGAAGTGAAGCTGATCGTGGACCTCATCTACGAAGGCGGGCTGGCGCGCATGCGCGACTCCATCAGCAATACAGCCGAGTTTGGGGACCTGACGCGCGGACCGCGGCTGCTCGGCCCGGAAGTCCGGGAACGGATGAAGCAAATCCTGATCGACATCCAGGAAGGCTCGTTCGCCAAAGAATGGATCCAGGAAAATCAGGATGGCTGCCCCAACTTCAACCGCCTGCGGGAGAAGGAAAAGACTCATCAAGTGGAAAGCGTGGGGCAGGAACTGCGCGGCATGATGTCGTGGCTGCAAAAGAAAGAACCGGAAGCGCAGAAGGGAAAGAAGAAGGGGGAAAAGACCGAACGGACGGCGGCCCGCGCTTGATCCGATAGCGGGCAAGCGATGGCAGCCGCGCCGATGAACGACTCAACGGCCCAGCGGAAAGAAGAAAGAAAACGAAGAAGGAGAAATTGGTTATGCCGATTACCGGAGCTCAAATAGCGCTGGAATGTTTGATGCGAGAGGGAGTGGAGGTGATCTTCGGCTACCCCGGCGGGGCCAACATCCCCATCTACGACGCCCTCTATAACAGCCGCATCCGCCATATCCTCACCCGGCACGAGCAGGGAGCCGTTTTTGCGGCGGAAGGCTACGCCCGGGCGAGCGGCCAGCCCGGCGTTTGCCTGGCCACCTCCGGCCCCGGCGCAACCAACCTGGTCACCGGCATCGCCGACGCCAAGATGGACGGCGTGCCGCTGGTCTGCATCACCGGCCAGGTGCGCCGCCCGATGATCGGCACCGACGCCTTCCAGGAAACCGACGTCGTGGGCCTCACGCTGCCCATCACCAAGTTCAATTGCATGGTGACCCGCACCGAAGAGCTGCCGCGCCTGATGGCCCAGGCCTTTCACGTGGCTCGCTCCGGACGTCCGGGTCCCGTGCTGATCGACATCCCGGTGGATGTATCCAAAGAACAGCTCGAGACGGTGGAGTATCCCGAAACGGGGGAGTTGCCGGGATATGATCCAGAGAAGAAGGCCGGGCTCCCTCTCGATCAGGTGATCGAGATGCTGGCCTCCAGCCGCCGGCCCGTGGCGATCGTAGGAGCCGGAGCCAAGTGGGGAGGCGCCACCGCGCAGGTGCGGGAGCTGCTGGACCGGCTGAAGCTGCCCACCGTAACCACGGTCCAAGGCCTGGGAACGGTTCCCGAAGACCGGGACTACTTCCTGGGAATGGTGGGAATGCACGGCATGCGGCAGTCCAACATTGCCGTCAGCCACTCGGATCTGCTGTTGGTGCTGGGAGCGCGCCTGGATGATCGCGTGACCGGCGACCCTTCGCGCTTTGCCAAGCATGCCAAGATTGTTCACTTTGAGATTGATCCGGCGCAGTTGAGCCGCGTGCGGCCCTGCGACCTGCCGGTGGTGGGCGATTTAAGGGACACGGCGGGCCGGATGCTTTCCGCGCTTCCCGCTTCCTTGCCGAACTGGAGCGCGTGGCTGGAAGAGACGCGCTCGGTCCCCAACCCCCCGCCGAAGGAGAAAGTCGGCCACGGGAAGCCCTCCCCCACGCTGCTGCTCGAGATGCTGTTTGAGATGATTCATCCCGACGCGCTGGTAACCGTGGACGTCGGCCAGCACCAGATGTGGGCCGCGCAGCGCGCCTCCGGCCTCGCCCATCCCCGGCAGTTCATCACCAGCGGCGGCCTGGGTGCGATGGGTTTTGCTCTTCCGGCGGCCATCGGCGCTCAACTGGCTTATCCGCACCGCCAGGTGGTCTGCATCACCGGGGACGGCGGCTTCCAGATGAACATCCAGGAGCTGGCCACCATTCAGCGGTATTCGCTGCCGATAAAAATACTGGTGATCGACAACAAGTACCTGGGCATGGTCCGCCAGTGGCAGCAGTTGTTCCACGACCGCCGCTACTCGGAGGTGGACCTGTATGACAATCCCGACTTTGTCCGGATCGCCGAGGCCTACGGGATACCGGCCACGCTCATGAATTGCGGCACGGACATGGAACGCCAGTTGACGGAGTTTCTGGCGTCTCCGGGCTCGGCCCAGTTGGTGGTGGAATGCCCTGCGGAAGCCAACGTCTACCCCATGGTTGCTTCCGGAGCGTCTCTGTCGGAAATGATCCTCGAGGACAAAATATAATGACCGGACTCGCCGTTTACTTTCACAACATCCCCGGCGCAATGATGCGCGTGCTGAATTGCTTTACGCGCCGGGGACTGGTGCTCCAGGCCGTCTGGTGCGCGCCGGTGGGAGAGAGCTACCGGGCAACGGTTCTGGTGGAAGCCTCCACGGCCACCATCGATCAGACGGTGAGGGAACTGGAAAGCACGGTCGGGGTGGACTCGGTCGAGCGCCTGGAGAAACCCCAAGCGGACCAGTTAGCCCGGTTGCAATCGCCCGAGGTGGTCACCGGCGAAAACGGCTCGACAGTGATTCGAGTCGCCGGACCGCCGGAAGAGAACCGCTTTCTGCTGAAGTGGCTGGGGTCGCCTTCCTCGTAGTTTTTACCGCTATTCTTGCCTTTTCCTCCCATAAAATTTGCTATAATCCTGCCCCAGATTTGCCTTGTTCTTTCTTGGACAGGAGAAAATGTGGTGGGCAGGGGCAGTCCTGTCGCCGCAATGTTCCGTGCGCCCTTGCCCAACAATGGCCGGGCTCTCAGCCCGGCGGGAAGGAAACCTGCCGAGGCCGCCGAAGACAAACACCGCCGTATCTTGGACCAGAATTTTTGATCTGAAACTTTTCGCCAGTGGTTCGATCATACGCCAGCCGCGAAGCGTTGCAATCCAGCCGCGCGAGCGGCCTTTATTTTTCCACGTCCAAACCGTAAGCCCTTGCCATAACCACAATCGGGTGGACGGGTTTTTTGCCGGTTCCCTGCTGCACTTGAATCGCCGACAAGGGACAATCGGTCACCGTGCAGGCGTCCTCGACGTTCATGAACTTGAACAACGGCTTGCCGATTTTCATGGAGGCCTCGAAGTTCTCCTTCTTCACGCTCCAACTGCCGTCGTGCCCGCTGCAGCACTGCATGCGCGAGGTGGAGGCTCCGGGAATCAGCTTCAGCAACTCCTGGGCTTTGAAGCCAATGTTCTGCGCCTTCAGGTGGCAGGGCTGATGGTAGCGAAGCTTGCCGGGCTGTTGTGAGAAGTTCAGGTCGAGCTTGCCGTCCTTGTGGACCTGCATGAGGTATTCAGAGAGGTCATACGTATTTTCGGCAACCAGCCGGGAATCCTCCGTTGGCAAAAAGACCGGATAATCTTTTTTGAGCATGTAGCTGCAACTTGCGCTGGGCACCACGATTTTGTATCCCTGCCGCACGAGCTGGCTCAGGACAGCCACGTTCGATTCGATTTTCTTCATGGCGCGGTCCACCAAGCCGCCATCCAGAAACGGAAGCCCGCAGCACTGCTGGCTGGGGACAACGTACTCGATCCCGTTCTTTTCCAAAACGCCGACGGTCGCTTGGCCGATCTGCGGCTCGTTGTAGTTCACCGTGCAGGTGTAAAACAAGGCTGCCTTTTCCCCTGCGTTGCTATTCGAGGCAGCCGGGCGGGGAGAGCGTTTTCGGAACCACTTGGCGAAGGTCTCGGAATGGAAGTCGGGCAGCAGGCGGTCGCGGTGGATGCCCAGGAATTTTTCCATCCAGCCGCGCAGCGCAGGGTTCCGGTTGGCCCAGTTGACGAGCGGCGCCGCCATGCTGGAGAGGCTTCCCACACGGTCGGTGTCTCCGAACATCCTGTCGGCAAAGCTGACACCTTTTTGCTTCGCCTCCACGAGGTTGGCGCGCATCATCGTTCGGGGAAAGTCGATCTCCCACTCATGAGGAGGAACGTAAGGACAGATGGAGTAGCACAGCTTGCATTGGTAGCAGAGTTCGACGACTTTCTTTACTTGCGTGTCATCCAGCCGGTCTACCTCGCCGAAGTTTTCGTCCACCCATTGGAACAAATTCACGAAGGAGGGGCAGTAGGTCTCGCATACGCGGCATCCGTGGCAGACGTCGAATACGCGGAGCAGCTCCTTGCGGGTCGCTTGCGGGTCCCAAAACTCGGTTGATTTCAGATCAAAGTTCATCCGGTTTCTTACCTTCCCATTCGGTGACTCCCCCTGGTGGTGTGTGTGTTGCCGCCGGCAGTTTCACGTTTTTCCGCCGCTCTCACCGGGTTGCGCCCTGGCGCGAAATTGGTCTGCGCAGCAGCCGGCGGCATGGAATGAACGAAGCTGGAATCTTAACCTTCTCCTTGCGAAGAGTAAACTGCGAGTTGGGGAACAGCGCCCGCCCGCTTGCAGGGGACATCCGATGCGGGTAGAATTCCCTGGTCGATTTGCCAGTCCAGGTGTCCGGGCAGCTTTTCCCTGTTGCCTGTATGAGCTGGCCTGATACAGATTCCATTCCATACAGGAGAAAAAGTCGTGGACATTACTGCGGAAAGAATTACAACGGCGGAGGGCGTAGGAGGATACCTGGCCTATCCGAGCGGCCAGAAATCCCCGGCTGTTCTGGTGCACTTTGAAATCTTTGGGGTGAACAGTCACATCGAAGACGTATGCCGGCGGATCGCCGGGGCGGGCTACGCGGCGCTGGCTCCGGACTATTACCATCGCCTGGAGACCAAAACCGCGCCCTATTCGGATTTGCAAGGTGCCTTTCAACTGGCGGGCACTCTGAAGGATGCGGAGATGATGGCCGACGCCGGCAGTTGCATCGGCTACCTGCGTTCCAAGGATTTTGTGAACGCCGACGCCATCGCCACACTGGGGTTCTGCATGGGAGGGCGCGTCTCAATCCTGACGGCGGCGACTCACGCGCAATTCATCTCGGCTGCGGTCTCCTTCTACGGCGGGGGGCTGGCGGGCGAGAACCGCATGGGCGGCCATACGCTCAATCCGATGGAAGAGGCCGCCAAGGTCCAGTCGCCCCTCCTTTTGGTTTATGCGGAAAAGGACCAGTTCATCAAGCCCGAGCACGTGGAGGCCTTCACCGGCAAACTGAAAGAGCTGGGAAAAAACTTCCAGAGCAAGGTTTACTCCGGGGCGGGCCACGGCTTCTTCTGCAACGAACGGCCATCGCATCATGAGGAGGCATCCAAGGACGCCTGGCAGCGGACGCTGGATTTTCTGGAAGCGAACCTCAAGAAAGCCAAAGCTACGGCGGGGTAGCTGGGGCCTTTACAGCATTTCCCCAGTTGTTATAGACCGTGTCCGAGCCGCGACAGTGATGGAGCGGTTCCAAAAATGACTCAATCGACCAGCGTTTGGTGACCGCTTGCTTACGCGCGCGGCTCGGATGGGCTTGGCTTCCGGTGAACCGTGTACAACATCCCGAGAACCGCTCTATCCGAACCGCGCCAGCCCCACCAGCAGGATGGCGGCCACAACGCCTGCTCCCACATCGTCGGCCAAGACTCCCCATGCGCCCTTCATGTGTCCCAGCTTCCAAATCGGATAGGGTTTAATGGCGTCAAAAGCGCGGAAGAGCACGAACCCGGCCACGACCGCAACCCAGTAGGGAATAGCTCCCCAGACGACCCAGGAGAGTGGGAACAATGTAATCAATTGCCCGGCCACCTCATCCAGCACAATCTGGGCGGGGTCTTCCGTTGTAAAGCTTCGCAGAGCAACCGCAATAATCAACAAAGAGGCTGCTGTAATTGCCAGGGTAACCAGTCCCAGAAATAAGCCAGGGTAAGGCAGTCTGGATGCCAGGGCCGCCAGGCCCAGATACAAGACCACGCCCAAAGCCGATCCGTAGGTTCCCGGCATGACGGGGAGATATCCCAGGCCCCCTCCGGTGGCAAACCAGACGGCGACGTCGCGGCCCCTACCCGCCGTTTCTGCGGCGGCGGAGTGCGCCGTGGCTTCCGTATTGTGAGCCAGCCGAGGCGTGGATGTTTTTTTCAATTCGTTACTGGAGGACTTCGTAGATCAGAGAACGGGTCTCCGGCGGCGCGGAAGAGATGTGGAAGGCGTCTTCTACCATCTGAGTGGCTTCTTCCAGATGGGTCTCCTCGTTGTAGTAGATCGAGCAAAGCCGTTCGCCAACCTGGATTCGGTCGCCGACTTTATGCTCCAGGACGATTCCGACGGCGAGGTCAATCTCCGAATCCATCTTCGCCCGGCCCGCCCCCATCAACATGGCGGCCTGGCCGATGTCATCGGCGCAGATGCGGGAGATATACCCGGCCCGCGGCGAGGAGATGTCGAATTCCGCCGACGCGTTGGGCAGCAACTCAAATTTGTCCACCGCCGTGGGGTCGCCGCCCTGCACCTCGATCAGTTGGCGGAACTTCTTGAGTGCCGACCCGTCGCTTAGCAGTTTGAAGGCCTGGTCTTTGGCGCTTTCCACGGTGCGGCCCGGCTCGGCCAAGGCAATCATGCGCGCGGCCAACTCCAGGGAGAGTTCCACCAAGTCCGTGGGGCCTCCGCCCCTCATCGCTTCGATTGCTTCCATCACCTCCAGCGCGTTGCCAACCGCGTTGCCGAGCGGCTGGTCCATGTCGGTGATGACGCTGACCGCCTTTTTGTTCATGCGCTTGGCGATGGTGACCAGCAACTGGGCAAGCCGCCGCGAGTCGGCCATCTTCTCCGTCAGCGCGCCGGCCCCGGTTTTCACATCCAGCACCATCCCTTCCACTCCTTCCGCCAGCTTCTTGGAAAGAATGGAGGCGGCGATCAAGGGGATGCTCTCCCCGGTCCCGGAGGCATTCCGCAGGGAGTCCAGTTTTTTATCGGCGGGGACAAGCTCATCGGTTTGTCCAATCATCGCCAGGCCCGCGTTGCGCAGCACGGCCTTGAATTCTCTGGGATTCAGGCGGGCGTTGAAGCCGGGGATGGACTCCAGCTTGTCGAGCGTTCCGCCGGCGTGGGCCAGTCCGCGGCCAACGATCATCGGCACCGTAATGCCGGCGGCCGCGACCAGCGGCCCGACGATCAAGCTCGTCTTGTCGCCTACTCCGCCCGTGGAGTGTTTACCGACCTTTTTACCCTCCAGATCGCTCAGGTCCAACGGCGGGACCATCGCCGACATGCTTTCGGTCCAATCGACCAGCTCCGCGTCGGAAAGGCCGTTGAAAAAGACAGCCATCAGGAGCGAGGAGGCCTGGTAGTCGGGAATTCCCCCCCGAGTGTATCCCTGAAGGAAAAAGTCAATCTCTTCCCTGGAGAATTCATCTCTATCGCGTTTTCTTTGGATCAGATCAATGACTCGCATGAGAATCCATCGGGGTCTGGCTGGCCCCGTTGCTGAATAAAATTTCCTTCCAGTGCTGCAATCCAGGGCCATGAGGCGGGGCTGGCTCACAGATGAAACAGGGTTATTTCCGGTCTGCAGCCCACTCGAACCGGCTGCCAGGCCCGGCGAAGGCGGCTCTATCTAAAAAAATACGGAATCGGAACGCGAACATCCCGTTCCGGCAAGATTTTCCAAAATCTGGAAACCCTGCTATTCCTCAAGAAACGTGGCACAGACTATCATTGCCCGCTCCGAAATGCAAAGGGATTCGTAAGGGCGGATGACTAAACCGCTAAAATTAGGAAAAATCGCTCCCGGCTCGCCCGTCGCCGGCGGCGCTACTGTTCGATTCCCTGCAAGAGCCGTCTGCGCAGCAGACGCCGGTAATTTTATTCTTGCGGCGGGTCCTGAGACTTGTTCGGATCAGCCTGTTCGCGCGAGCCAGCCTGCGGTCCGGCCTGCAAGGGTCCCGGATCGGGGGTCTCTGCCAGCAACTCGAAGTTGTGCGCTTTGGCTTCCGCTGCCAGCTCCTGCAGAAGCTCCTGTCCCTGGTGTTCCTCCTCGGTCTCAAAGAGAATTTCAATGTCAGCCAAATCAGAAACCATAGCGCTGCTTCTCCAGGAGCGGCGCAGGTCCAGCACCGTAGCGCGCTTGCGCCGCAGGACATCCATAATATAGGCCAGTTGTCCCGGCTCGTCTTTGACGCGCACCGACAGCGCCCGCGCGCGGCGCTTGTCAGCCAGGCTGCGCTCCAGCACGCGCTGCAAGGTGAGGCTGTCGATGTTCCCTCCGGTTACCAGCGCCACGACCCGCGCCCCCGGCTCTACGCCGGCCTCCCGCATCTGCCGCCGGACGGCAGGGTCGAGCAGCGCGGAGACCGCCAGGGCCCCGGCGCCTTCGGCCACCAGCTTGGCTTGCTCCACCAGAAAAAGAATGCCCTGGTAAATCTGGGCGTCAGAGATGCTGACCGAGGCGTCCACCAGGTCCCGCGTGATCTGCCAGCAGAGCAGCCCCGGCTGGCGGACGCGGACGCCGTCGGCCACGGTCTCCTGCGTGGGGACGTCCAAAGGCAACGGCTCGGAGGCTCCGTCCCGGAGGGCTTTCCAGCTTTGGACGTAGGCCGGCGCGCAGGCGCTCTGCACGGCGATGATCTTGATTTGCGGCAGGCGTTGTTTCAGCACGCTGGCAACCCCCGCCAGCAAGCCGCCTCCTCCCACCGGCACCAGAACCGCGTCCGGGGGGTGGTCGGTCATCTCCTCCAGCAGTTCCCAGGCGAGCGTGCCCTGGCCGGTGATGACCTCCATGTCGTCAAAAGGCGAGATGAATTCGCGGCCCTGTTCCGGGGCGTACTGGAGGGCGAAGGCCAGGGCGTCGTCAAAGCAGCTTCCCTCCAGGATCAGCCGCGCGCCGTAGCGTTCCGTGGCGCGGCGCTTGGGCAGCGGAGCACGCTCCGGCATCACGATTACGCAGTCCATGCCCAGTTGCCGGGAGGCGTAAGCCACGCCTTGGGAATGATTACCGGCGCTGGCGGCCACCACCCGGCGGGTCCGTCCTTCTTCCTGCAGGCAATGGAGCTTGTGGTAGGCTCCGCGGATTTTGTAAGCGCCCGTGCGTTGCAGGTTCTCCGGCTTCAGCCAAACACGGTAGCCGCTCAACTCTTCCAGCGCCGGTGAGCGTACCAGAGGCGTAGGCCACAGCGCGGGCCGGAGTATCTTCCATGCTTCGGCTACTTTCTCGAGCGGCACGCTCTGTTTGGACGACACGGTACTGGAAGGGCTTTCCATTTCCCCATACGCTCACTCAAGTTCCCAGATGCAACCCAGATGTAACCTGGTCAGCCTCGGCCCGGTCCCCTGAAACCGGGCTAACTGTTGCAAACTGGCTTGTTAGAAGTGTCTCACGAGTGCCGCCCGGAAGGGTAGGGGTTTCTTGCCGGCATCGCTGCCGTGGGCCTTACGGCTCACTGTGCGGGAGCCTTTCCGCTTGCGAGGCTGCGAACTACCGTATACAATTCGGCCTTCCATAATCCGCCATCTGTTATCCGGCGCTCGTCGCTCAGCTAACATGTTATCTCCAAGACTTAAAGAGGAAGTCCGGCGGTGCGAGTAGCTGCGCAAGACCGATTCCGCAAAGCTGATTCCGCATAACTGATTCTACGGTGCAGTGAACTGATTCCCATGACTCGTGAGCAAATAGAAGACACCATCGCGCGGCTCGGTTCCTGGTTCTATCCGTTTGACTTCGGCGACGGCCTGCGGACCACCTCCGCCATCCCGCAGGCGGTGACGGCGATCTTCGAGACGCGCTTGCAGATGGTGAACGGGGTGATCGACAGCCATTTCGGATCGAGGTTGCCGGGAGTGTCCTGTATCGATATCGGCTGCCACGAGGGCTTCTACGCGATAGCGATGGCCAAGAAGGGGATCGGGCGGGTAGTCGGACTCGACATGAGGGAGAACAATCTGCAGAAGGCGCGGTTCGTGGCCGAGACGCTCGGGTTCCCTCAAATCTCCTTCCGGCAAGGCAATTGCGAGCGGCTGCCGGTGGAAGAGACCGGCCAATATGACCTGACCCTTTTTCTGGGCGTGCTTTACCACCTGGAGAACCCGATGCTCTGCCTGCGGAACGTCAGCGCCATCACCAAGGAGCTTTGCATTGTCGAGACGCAGGTGATCGACGAGGTGGAGGGAGAGACCGAATGGGGAGCGAGGGAGTGGACGCGGCCCTACCAGGGAGCGCTCGCGGCGGTCGATGAGTCCGGCGAGTTCTACGCCGACAACGCCGAGACGGGCGGCACCCCGCTGGCCCTGTGTCCCTCGCCGAAGGCGCTCGAGTTTATGCTGAAGCAGGCGGGTTTCCGGAGGACCGAGATTGTGCCGCCTCCGCCCGGAGCCTACGAACAGCACCAGCGCGGCAAGCGCGTCGTCTGCGCCGCGTATAAGTGAACCGGCTCACTGGCAGCCACAAGGCGCTTGCAGGTAAGGGCAGAAAGTTTAGGCAACCGCTAAATACCCGCTTGCTTACGCGCGCGGGCTCGGATTGGCTGTGCGAACCCAAGGAAAATGGGAAGGGCCAGTTTGCAGCGGATCCGGCGAGAAAGAGTCCTAAAAAATCCCGGCGTCCAGCAACTGGTAGATCATTCCTTCCAGGTCCTTGTCCACCTTGCCGGTCAGCGGCGTGACGGTCTCCCCCTGTTTCAGGTGTTTCTCCACGATTTCGTCGGCGTCTTTTTCCTGGACGCCGCCGTACCACACCTTGTCCGGGTAGACCACCACATTGGGGCCTTCGTGGCAGCCGCCGAAGCACATGTAGGAGCGCAACTCCACGTCGCCGCAGCCGTCCTCTTGGAGGTGATGCTGGAGCCGGTCCATCACTTTTCCGGCCCCGCGAGCCCGGCAATCGACGTTCATGCAGACGAAGACATATCTCTTGTCAGCCAAAAACTACCTCTGCTGGAAACCTACATTTTCTGTTTGGGGTCTATGATCCAGCCTTTTTCCTTCTCCATGCCGATCAAGAACTCGTCGTCGGCGTCGGTCGGAAGAATTTCAAGCAGGTGCTTATCATACTGTTCCTGCGAGAGCAACTCGCCGGTCACGCTGTAGGTCTTGCCGGCGTACTCCCCAATGCTTCTGTGAAACTTCTCGTCGGGCATCCGCAGCTTCGGCTGGCCTTCGGGGACGTTCTTGTTGAGCGAGTCCACGATAGCGCCCACTTCTTTCAAGTACTGGGAGCGGGACAGCTCGTTCAGCTTGCCCATATCGGGCGCACCGTCAAACAGATGCTCGTCGTAGCGGCCTTTTAATCCCCACTCGTAGGCCCAGTGCGCCGAAGAGGAGCCGTCCTGGCCGAACAGGTCGGCGCCGGTCGAGAGCCACTTGTCGAAGTACTTCTGAATAAGGGACATGGGAATCTTTCCGGCTTTCACGATGCGCATCAGGCCCGTATTGCCGGTCAGCAGGTGGAAGGCTTCCTCCTGCAGCATGGGCCGCATGCTGCGCGCCAGCGGCGCAAAGGCGCTGCGGCTGAGCATGTTGAGCTGGTACTTGCCGTCGCGGTCAATAAAATCCGTGTAGGTGAAAAAATCCAGCCAGCAACGGACCGGCTCATTGAAAGCGCCGAGCAGGCGCGAGTGGGTCGAAGCCCGCCGCTCCAGCAGCCTCTCGGCCTGCTTTTTGCCCGAGTCCCCAAAGTGGGTCACCAGCACGTAGGCCATCTGCCATCCGTGCCGCATCTCCTCCCGGTTGACCCGGATCACGCTTTCCAGGTCATACTGGGTCGGGGCCCTTTCGAGCAGGTTCTTTTGCTGCTCGACGGAGGCAAACTCGGTGTCTCCCTGAAACTCGATCAGGTGCGCCAGGGCGTCGCGAATCCGCTGGTCCGGGACGTCGAGCAACTTCTCCCATTTCGGCTTGCCGGCAAAGTGCCCGAACTCAATTTCGTCGCTCTCCAGCTCTCCCAGCTTCGTCTCAAATTTGTAATCCTCTCCAATCAGCTTGGTCGGATAACCGATGTCGTCGCGCCACTGGTGAAAAACATCCACCCAGTCATCAAAGTTGCGCAGCTTGGATCCCTTAACTGCCATTGCCTTACTCCTCACCCGGGCTGTACCCGGCGTCTTTATTGGGATAGCCGATCTTTATCGCTCGCTTAAAATTCGCTTCTCTCCGGCTGGAACCCTCTTGTATTGCCTGCCAGCCGACCGCCATGTTGCATTTTATTGCTCTGTACTTTTTATTGCAACTGAAATATAATGCATGACAGGAGGCCTCGTGGACGAGCACGAAAAGGACGGGTTTCTGGAAGCCATGGGCCGGCGAATCCGCAGCTTGCGGATGATGACTGGCAGGAACATCCAGGAACTGGCTCAACTTTCCGCCATCTCGCCGAGGTTCTTGTCGGAGATTGAGGCCGGACGGGGCAACGTTTCCATTGCCCGGCTGGCGCAAATTGCCGGTGCGCTGGAACAACCCCTGGCAAACCTGATTCCGGCGGCAACCGACGACACTTCCCTGCGCGGAAGGGTGGTGAAGCTGCTCGACAACTGCTCGCCGGAAAAGTTGGAGGAGTTGTCCGCATGGCTTTCCGAGCGCACCCGTGAGCCGGCACCTCGCAGCATTGCTCTGGTGGGAGTCCGGGGAGCGGGCAAGTCCACCATCGGCAAGCTGCTGGCTTCCCGGTTAGGCGTTCCCTTCATTGAATTCGGCGCGATGATCGAGAAGACGGCCGGAATTTCCCTGGTGGAGCTTTTCGAGCTTCATGGCGAAAACTACTACCGGAAGCTGGAAAAAGAGGTCTTGTCAAAGTTCCTGGCTCACTCCTCCCGTGTGGTGCTGGCGACCGGCGGTTCTCTGGTGACGGACCGCGAGACCTGGGCGATGGTCAAACGGCAATGCCACACCATATGGCTGAAGGCCAAGGCCAAGGATCACTGGAACCGCGTGGTGGCTCAGGGCGACATGCGTCCGATGGTGAACAACCCTTCGGCCATGGATGAGTTGCGGGCGTTGCTGCGGTCGCGAGAACCTCTGTATGCAGAAGCCGAACTGGTGATCGACACCTCCAGGCATTCTGTTAAAGATAGCGTAGCGCTGATTGCGAAGCAGCTCCGCAACGAGAAAAGCTCTGACGCCGGGAGCGCCGGCAATTAACGCCGGCGTGGCCGGTTTATTGTTGCGGAAAGCGGGAGGCATCGGGAGAATTTCCAGCTTCGAGCGCATATTTTCCCCGCCAATTGTTCCATCGAATCCTCAGGAGGTCCAGAAACATCCGCACGCTGTCCCGCAGCATGTGCACCGTGCTGCCCTCGCTATGCGCCCAGTGGACGGGAACCTCCAGAACGCGATACCCGTATTTCCGCGCCAGGTAGAGAACCTCTACGTCAAACCCGAAGCCGGAAATCCGCTGGCGGGCAAAGATGGTCTCGGCTGCCTGGCGGCGGAAGGCCTTGAAGCCGCACTGCGTATCCCGGAAATCGAGCCGGGCGATGCCGCGTGTCCAAAGGTTGAACAGCCTTCCGGCAGCTTCCCGAAAGCGGGACTGGCGCAGAGTGATCCACTCCGGCCGCAGCCCGCGAGAACCAAAGGCAACGTCATAACCATTCTTCAAGGGCTCCAGAAGCCGTTCCGCATCCGCGATGGGAGCAGAAAGGTCGGCATCGGTGAACAAAAGGTATTCCCCGCGCGCGTTCAGCATGCCGTTGCGCACGGCAGCTCCCTTCCCGCATTGGGCGGGATGGCGCAGCAGCCGCACCTCCGGCGCTTCCCGGCATATCCGCTGCACCATGTCGGCCGTATCGTCGGTGGAGCCATCATCCACCACCACCACCTCGAAAGGTTCCTCGCGCGACTGCAAAAGACTGAGCACTGCTTGCAGAGTGGAAGGAAGGCGGGCGGATTCGTTGTGAGCCGGGATCACCACGCTGAGAACAACCGCCGCAGAGCGTCCCGGCTCGCTGCCGGATCTGGCTGCCGCCGCTTCTGGCCGCGCCTCGTGATTTAAGCGTTCTCCCATCCGTGCCTTCCTGTTAATGGAACGAAGCGGCAGTGGCCCAAAACCCTGGACACCGGCTTCCCCTGGCATTTGCGGACCTGCCGGAACTCCTGTTGATCGAGGCCCCCCACGGGAATCACCAGGCGGCCGCCTTCGGCCAGTTGTTCCAGAAAGCAGTCGGGAACCTCCGGCGCAGCGGCGGCCACCAGGATTCCATCGTAGGGCGCCGCCGGAGGATATCCCTCGCTGCCGTCGCCATGAAGTAAGACAACCTCATCCTTACCCATACCCAGGCGGGCAAGGCGCTCCACGGCCGATTGGAACAGCGCCGGGTCGCGCTCAATGGTATAAACGCGGGCTGCCAAACGGGCGAGGATCGCTGCCTGATACCCGGAGCCGGTTCCGACCTCCAGCACCCGCTCGGCTCCGGTCAACTCCAGGGCCTCCGTCATGGCTGCCACCATGTAAGGCTGCGAGATGGTCTGCCCCTGGCCGATGGAGATGGGATGATCCTCGTAGGCTTGCTGGCTGTGCTCGGGCGGCACGTACTCGTGCCGTGGAATCTCGCCCATCGCCTGCAACACCCGTTCATCGCGAATTTTCCGGCGGCGGAGTTGCTGGGCGACCATCGCCTGGCGTTGCTCCGCCGCCCACTCCAGCGTAGGAGCAAAGCTGGCCGCCTTGACTCCATTGCCCTTCGCTGGCCGGCTGGAGGAGAAAAACTTCATCGTTGAAAAGTTTACTCCAAACGGGGAAAGTTTACTCCAAACAGGCGGTCTGATCACGGAAGCACGGGAAGGGATCAGAAGACGGAAGCCGGAGTTCCTCACTCACAGCATTCGGCAATTGCGGAAAACTGCCGCCTGATTCCGAGATGCCGAATTCCGTTATAATGGTTCTGTGGCATCAAAGAACATGGCATCAGAGAACCTAGAAAGATATTCCCGGCAGGTCTTGTATCGTGGCATTGGAGAGGCGGGTCAGCGGAAGCTGCTGGCCTCGCGGGTTGCGATCGTAGGATGCGGGGCGCTCGGCAGCCATCAGGCCGCCCTGCTGGTCCGCGCCGGCGTGGGCGAGATGATCCTCATCGACCGCGACTACGTGGAGGAGAACAACCTGCAACGGCAGACGCTTTTCGAAGAACGCGACGCTTCCGAATGTCTCCCCAAGGCGGTGGCCGCGGAAACTCACCTGAAACGAGCCAACTCCAGCGTCAAGGTGCAAGGCGTCGTGGCCGACCTGACGGCGGAGAACGCAGCCGAACTCTTGCAAGAGATCGACGTACTGCTCGACGGCACCGACAATTTTGAGACGCGCTATTTGCTGAACGACCTCAGCCTGCAAAACGGCGTGCCCTGGGTTTACGGCGCGGCGGTCGGCAGCTACGGCGTGACGCTGACCATCGTTCCGGGCAGCGGCCCGTGCCTCGCCTGCCTTTTTCCGGAGCCGCCCTCCGGCATGCATGCCACATGTGACACCGACGGTATCCTCGGCTCCGCCGCCTCGGCGGTGGCCTCCATACAGGTGGCCGAGGCGATCAAGCTCATGGTCGGCGACCGTGCCGCCCTGCACGGCAAGCTGATTTCGCTCGACGTGTGGGAAAACAGCTTCCATGCCGTTGACCCCGGCCCGCCCGCGGAGGGTTGCCGTGCATGCCAGCGGAAGGACTTCGCCTACCTCGCCGGGGGCGGCTCGCCCCACATCACGCTATGCGGCCGCAACTCTGTGCAGATCCATGAACGCAAGCGGCCCGTGGACTTTGCGGAGCTTGAAAGGAAACTGAAGCCGCACGGCGCGGTCCGTTTCAATCCCTATGTGTTTCAATTTTCGCTGGCTCCTTATGAGATGACGATCTTCCCCGACGGCCGTGCGATAATCAAAGGGACCACCGACACGGGAATGGCGCGCAGCCTTTATGCCCGCTATATCGGCAGTTGAGCAAGCTCTCTGGGGCGGGCGCGCTCGCGCTATACATGCCGGCGGCAGCCCTCGGTATATCGGTGCTTGAACATGTTAGTCACCTTGCACAAAAAACGGCCCGACTGGCTCCGGACCAAGTTTCCCGGCGGCCCCAACTATCACGAGTTAAAGGTTCTCAAGAACCGCCTGCGCCTCCACACGGTCTGCGAGAGCGCGCGTTGCCCCAACATCGGCGAATGCTGGGAGCAACGCACCGCCACGTTTATGATCCTGGGGGACGTCTGCACGCGGCGTTGCGGCTTCTGCGCGGTGCCGAAAGGCGCTCCGCTGCCGGTGGACGACCAAGAGCCGGAGCGTGTAGCGCAGGCGGTGGACCATCTCGGCTTGGAGTACGCCGTGGTGACCTCGGTCAACCGCGACGACCGCAAAGACGGCGGCGCCGAATTTTTTGCCCGAACCATCCTGGCGATTCGCCGCCTCCGGCCCGAGTGCAAAGTAGAGGTGCTGATCCCGGACTTCCAGGGCTCACGCCATGCGCTTGAGACGGTGCTTGCGGCCCGTCCCGATGTGCTCAGCCATAATATGGAGACTGTTCCTCGACTCTACCGGCATGTGCGCCCGGGAGCGCGCTATGAGCAATCGCTCAACTTACTCCGCAGCGTGGGGGAGATCAACCCGCGCATCACCGCCAAGTCCGGAATGATGCTGGGCCTGGGAGAAGAGCCGCGCGAAGTTCTGGCCGCCATGCGCGACCTCCGCGACCACGACTGCCGCATACTCACCCTGGGCCAATACCTGCGGCCTACGGTCCATCACCTGCCCATCGCCCGCTACTATCCTCCCGAGGAGTTTGCGGAGTTGAAACGCGAAGGGGAACGGATGGGCTTCCGTCATGTGGAGGCAGGACCGCTGGTCCGCAGCTCCTATCACGCCCGCAACCAACTGGACGCCGCAGGCGGAACGCTGCCGGCCTAGAAGTGCAGGCCGGAAGTATAAACCGGATCACCACGCGGCCTTCCGACAGCCTTGCCGCGCCACAGGCGGGATGCTCATTTCCTCTTGGACTTCGCTCTGCTTTACAGTCATAAGGGCTTGCTGTACTATCGGGCGTTATCCTGCCAGCGCTGGCCCCCGTTGGAGTTGGCCACAGTAATCATGTCCAGGACGGAAAGCCAGCATCGCCGCCAGATCGCCGAGGTTGGCAGGTGGCTATACCAGAAGGGCTTCGTAGCCGCTACGGACGGCAACATCTCGGCGCGCTTGCAGGACGGGCGGGTCCTGGTAACCCCGGCGAACACCAGCAAGGGGATGCTCCGTCCCCAGGACATGCATCTGGTCGATATGCAAGGGAACATGCTTGCAGGCCGGGGGAAGGTTTCCTCCGAGCTGCCCATGCACCTGCTGATCTACCACCGGCGTCCCGATGTCGGCGGGATCGTCCACGCCCATCCGCCTGCGGCCACCGGCTACGCCGTGGCGGGAATCGCACTGGACAAGGCCGTTCTTCCAGAGGTGGTGGTCTCGCTGGGGCGCGTGCCCCTGGCACGGTACGCAACACCCGGCAGCCCGGCGCTCAACAAAGCGCTGCGGAATTTGATTTCCCAATACGACGCCATCCTCCTGGCCAACCACGGCGTGGTCACCTTCGGGGAGGACTTGCTCCGGGCGTTCTTCCACATGGAGACCGTGGAGCAGTTTGCCCGCATCTCGCTGGTTGCGAAATTGTTGGGAAGGCAGGCGCTGCTCTCCGAACAGGAGGCGGAAAAACTGCGGGCCCTCCGGCCTCTGCGCAAGGAAAGCCGGAAGCGTCCGCAAAGCCGGGATAAGAAGTCCTGAAAAGCAAAGTTCTGAAAAGCAATGAGGAGAAACTCCACTGCGTTCGAGCGGCGGAATCAGAATTCAGAGAGGATGTTATAACTAAGATATGTCAACAGGATTAAAGAAGATTTTCGGAGAATCGGAGCGCATCGTAGTTCTTGCCGCCGACCACAGATATTTCGGCGTCGTTGCCGGCCTGGAAAAACCCGGCGAGGTTCTTTCCCCGCTCCTCGATTATGTGGACGTGCTGATGACCGATCCCGGCGTTCTACGCCATGCGTTCAAAGGCAGAGTGAGCCTGCCGGTGATGCTGCGCGCCTCCGGATGCTCCACCACCATGAACGTCCCCGTGCCCGGCTACCTCCAGGAGCCGGCCAAGCTCGCCTACCAGCAACGAACCGGCAAGGATTTCGACAAGGCTCTCAAAGAATATCAAGCCAAAATAGATTCCGGAACCGCCACGGGCGAAGATTTTGACGAGTTCCAGCTTCTCGACAGTGTCGTGAACGTCCCCGACACCATTGCCAGTGAAAGGCTGATCCTGCATGCGGAAGATGTCCAAAAGGAAGGGGCCGTCGGAGCCGCCGTTTCGGTTTACTTGAAGACGGAACACCAGTCGCAGACGCTCGACAATCTGGCCAGCATGTCGCGCGAGGCCCGGAAGATTGATCTTCCCCTCCTCGGGGTAGTGGCCGTGGGAACCGCGCTGGGATATCTGGAGAAAGACTCCGACTTCCTGACGCGCGCCGGAGCCATCCTGGTGGCGCACGGCGCCGACATCATCAAGACCTACAATTGCGGAAAGGGGTTTGAGCGGGTGGTCGGGGCCTGCGGCGTTCCCGTTATCGTGGCCGGCGGTAAGATGCCCAAGGGCGTGGATGAAACCAAAGACAGCCTGGAGCTGGCCTACGACTCCATCCAAAAAGGCGCCAAGGGTATCGACTTCGGACGGCGCGTCTGGAGACACCAGCAGCCGGTAGCCATGGTGCGGGCGTTGCGGGCGGTGATCCATGACGGCATGCAACCCAAGGAAGCCTATAAGTTGTTTCAGGAGTTGAAGGGGAGTAAAAAGGGGAGCAAAGGATGACCGTTCCTGAGACGATGAAGCTCGGCCTGTACTTCAGCAACGAAGACGTGAGGGTGGATCAAAGGCCGGTGCCCGAAATCGGCGAGAACGAGGTCCTGGTGGAAGTCGCCGCATGCGGCATCTGCGGCAGCGACACCATGAAGTGGTATCGCGAGCCGGGCACGCGGGAGAAGGGCGGCATCAATACGGGGCATGAAATCGCAGGCCGCATCGTTCTGGCAGGCGAGTCGGTCCGCAATTTCAAAACAGGCGACCGGGTCGTCGTCTCCCACCATTTCCCCTGCCTGCAATGCGTCCCGTGCCAGGACGGAAACGAGACGGCATGCGAGCAAATGCACCGGAAGCACATCGAGCCGGGCGGCTTTTCGCAATATGTCCGGCTCTTTAATCCATGCATCGAGAAAGGATTGTTTGCTCTGCCCGACAGCATGACCTTCGAGCAGGGCTCATTTGTCGAGCCGCTCGCCTGCGTTGTGCGCAGCGTGAGGAAGACTGCTCCGGTCAATTCCCGCACCGTGCTGGTGATGGGAAGCGGCCTGGCGGGATTGCTCCACATCAAGCTGGTTCGCGCGCTCGGTGCCGGCAGAATTTACGCCGTCGATACCAATCAAAAACGGCTGGAGGCTGCCTCGCAGCACGGCGCGGATGAAATGATTTACGCTACGGATAAACTGCCGCGCGCCGACCGCGTGTTTGTCTGCACCGGATCGCAAAAAGCCGCAGAAAGCGCGCTCGGTTGCGTGGACCGGGGCGGGCACATCCTGTTTTTTGCCGCTGACGGCCCCGACAAGAAACTTTCGATCCCGCTGACGAAATTCTGGACTACGCAGCCTTCCTTCAGCTTCAGCTATGGAGCCGCGCCGCGCGATATGAAGGAAGCGATAGAGCTGATTCGCAGCGGGAAGGTCGCCGTCGATAGCTTGGTCACGCACCGGTTTGGAATCGATCAAATCGCCCAGGCGTTCGACCTGGTGGCAAATCCGAAAGACAATTCTCTGAAGGTGATTATCGAACCGAACCGCCGGTGAGCCTCACACCACAACCTGCCGGGATGCTTACAGCCTTCGTTCAACGGCGGGAAAATTTTCCCAGACCTTAACGCCGCAGAAATGGCTGCCTTCGGTGCAGACCGGGTAGGCGTTGCCTTTCCGCACCACGCAGGGAGGTCCGATGTAGCGGGCCAGGCGGGGATGCACGCGGCGCACCTGCTCCAGCTCTTCCATCGAAGCCCGGTAGATCTCCTCCTGAGCATTGAAGCAGGTCCGCATGGTCCATTTGTGGATCAGGTGAAGCAGGCTGCCGCTTTCCACCATCCGGACGCTGGTGGCGTTGGGAAGAACATAGATCGCCACCGACGGCGGCACGCCCAACTCCAGCAGCCGGTTCTTGGCGCTCCACGCTTCCTCCATTGCCTGCTGATAAATTCCCTCCACTTCCGAGTTCCCTCGCACCAGGCCGGGAGTGATGTAGTCCGGCTCCGGGCAGTCGGTGGCCGAGAGCAGCGGGCGCGAGGCGGGCACCAGCCGGTGCCGCTGGTCCTGGGAGTCGGCCGTGTGGCTTAGTTTCTTGAGGAAGGTATAGGAGACGTGATGCAGGGCACGCATCATGGGCGAGTGAACGGCCAGGTCCAGCGTCTCCAGGCGGTAGCGGTTGTGAGCAGGATTCAACAACTGTTCGAGCGCCTGATCGTCGTCCATCTGCGCCTCACTCAACCCCAGCAGGTAGCGGAAGGAGCGGGCGACAATTGATTCTGCGCCGGACTCCGCATCGGGCGAAGCCGAGAGCATCCGCGAGGTCATGCCGCCCAGCTCGCGGTCGAACTCCCGGCGTGCCTGGGCGGCCCCCGAAGGTCCG
The DNA here is from genome assembly GCA_963666975.2 of Terriglobia bacterium. Lineage (GTDB taxonomy): Bacteria > Acidobacteriota > Terriglobia > 2-12-FULL-54-10 > 2-12-FULL-54-10 > JADFGZ01. The sequence goes on from CAXVYR010000004.1 coordinate 76,670, forward strand.
CCTTCGGCAACGAGCCGGGCCTCGGGAATTTGCTCCTCCTCCAGGGGGCCGTCTCCGATGCGCTCAAAAAACTGCGGATCAATTTCTTTTACCCGTTCCACCATCTGGTCGATGACCATGCCGGTCTCATAAGGGGTGTCCCCGGAGTTGCGCATGCGGTAGAGCCTGTGCAGAACCACGCCTGAAAGGGTGTGAACCATCGAAGTAAAAGCGGCAACCGGTAAAACGTAACGGGCCACCTCGATGGCTTTCTTCTCCACCTGCCGGTCGATGCGCTGGCGGCGCTTCTCCGCGCTCCGCGGGCCGATCTTCCACACGTCGTAGAGCGCCTCCCGCGTGCGTCCGGAAAGTTCTTGGGAGAGCAACCGGTAAAACTCCCAGGCCCGTTCCACGGCGCGCATGTAGACGCCCTGCGCCTCCCCGGCCAGGGGCGGAATAAAAGCCTGCGCCTGGTCCAGGCGCACGTAGCGCTGGCTGGACTGCTCCGAGTTATAAAACGGATGGCTGTGCAGAAAGTTCCACACAAACTGGCGGGAGACGTTCTCCAGGCCGAACTCGAAGTGGGCGTGCTGAAAGACGGTGTGATGGCCGCCGTTGAAGGTGGTGGAGCCGATGGTGAGGCGCTGTTTCTCGGTGATCTCATCCGGCGAGATCACACGGGATGAATAGCAACTCCGCGCCGCCGCGATGGCGGAATCAAAAGGCCGGTCCAAGTAGTTTCGCAGCGTGACCCGGGGCTGTGTCGCCACCACAAATTGCCGCGCCGTGTTCGCAACACCCATGGCGTGATTCTACCCGATGCGCAGATACAAAAAAAGAGGACGATGCGTGAGAGGGGAATTTTGAAAGCGTCTAGGAAGCCGTTTCCGCCGCGACAGTGGTCTCTTTCCCGGAGCCCGTGCTCCGCTTGCTGCCATACTTCCTGTTGAAACGCTCCACCCGGCCGGCGGTGTCCACCAGCCTCTGCTTGCCGGTAAAGAACGGATGACAGTTGGAACAAATCTCCAGGCGGAGGTCCCCCTGGCGCGTGGAACGGGTCTTGAAGGTGTGCCCGCAGGCGCAAGAGACTGCCACTTCATGGTATTCCGGATGAATGTCGGTTTTCATTGTCTTCCTTTATGCACTAACGTGACGGATAGTATACAGCATTTGATCCCACGCCCGCAATTGTGAAACGCGGAATTTGGGCGACTCCTTCCCCGCAAGGCTGACCAAGAAAAAACCGCCCGAAGAGACTAAAGTCACTGCGCCCGGGCATAGAAGAAGTTAGTTTTGGGATGAAAGAAGTTTTACTACCTTTAAGGAGGCCAAGCAAAATGCCCACCACCCGTGAAACCATTGGAAGCGAAACCCTCGTCAGCGAGATCGTGCGGTCGTATCCCGCCTCGGTCCGCGTCTTTCAGGAATATGGCATTGATTTCTGCTGCGGAGGAAGCAAACCGCTTTCGGAAGCTTGCCGGGAGAAGGGTGTTTCCATCGACCGGCTGATCTTTTCGATGGCGAAGGAAGCGCATCAGGGACCCTAAAGGTATCATCAACGGTCGCGTTCGTCGTACAAGGATACACATCACGCCTATCTCAGGACGGAGTTGCCCCGCCTGGCGCAGATGCTGGCCAAGGTGATCGAGAAGCATGGCGAAAAGCATCCGGAATCTCTTCCCGCCCTGGACGAAACCTATACAGGCCTGAGGAAGGAGCTGACCGACCACATGTGGAAGGAAGAAAACGTGCTTTTTCCTCTTGTCAAGGAGCTCGAACGGGCCCAAAGCTCCGGCTCGGGCGCGGGACCGCAGCGGATGCCGGTGAGCGCCCCCATTATGGTCATGGAACAGGAGCACGAGGCAGCGGCTGCCGCCCTGCGCGAGATGCGCCGCCTGACCGGGGACTATACACCGCAGGAAGACGCCTGCAACACGTACCGTGCGCTTCTCGACGGTCTCCAGAAGTTCGAGGCAGATACTCACCAACACATACACCTGGAAAACAACATCCTGTTCCCGAAGGCCATCGAGCTGCAAGAGTCTCTCTCCGGCCCGTAGGCATCCTGTCCGACAAGAGGGGGGCCAAAAGGAGGGCCAAAAAGGGGAAAAGAGACAAGAGGCACGGTGAAGATGTGCGGTGACGGGAAACCCGGAAGTTGACGCCTTCACCGGGCGGCCACTATAATCTGGGTTTCGCAAACCAATCCGCTGTTTCCACCGGGCCTCCGTTGCAAAGACACAAGCTGCAAGGGTAGGCCAGCACAGAGGGCGCCGCTTCCGTGGCTCCTCCCTTGGCAGGGTAATACCGGCATGAAAATACCGGTATGGGAATAAATGGTGTAGCTTGTCCTTTGACCTTGAGCTTCTGGAACAACGCCGCCAGAAGCTGCAACAGATTGAAGCTCTGGGCTACCCGGCCTATCCTCACCGTTTTGCCTATACCCATACTCTGGAGCAGATCACCGCTGCCTATTCGGAAAAGACCGCCGAAGAGCTGACGAGCGAGAAAACAACGGTGCGCATCTGCGGCCGTCTGCAATCCATCCGCGGACACGGCAAGGCCGGCTTCGCCGACCTGGTCCAGGGCGGCCAGCGGCTGCAAATCTACGTCCGCAAGGATGCGCTGGGCGACAACGGCTTTGCGCTCTATCGGCTGCTGGACCTGGGTGATTTGGCCGGCGCAGAGGGTTATTTGTTTCGCACCAAAACCGGGGAACTCTCTCTCCACGCCACCACCGTGTCGCTGCTGGCCAAGGCGATGCTGCCTCTGCCGGAGAAGTGGCACGGGCTGCAGGACGTAGAGGCACGTTACCGCCAGCGCTATCTGGACCTGATTGCCAATCCGGAGGTGCGGCGCGTCTTTGCCGCACGGAGCCGTCTGGTCCAGGCGTTGCGGAGAGCCCTGGAACAACGAGGTTACATGGAGGTGGAGACCCCCATGATGCAGCCGATGGCCGGCGGAGCCACGGCGCATCCCTTCCGCACCCATCATAACGCCTTAAACCTGGACCTCTACCTGCGCATCGCGCCGGAGCTTTATTTGAAGCGCTTGGTGGTGGGAGGTTTCGACCGCGTCTATGAAATCAACCGAAACTTCCGCAATGAAGGAATCTCCACGCAACACAACCCGGAGTTCACCATGCTGGAGTTCTATCAGGCATACAGCGACTACAACGACCTGATGGAGCTGACCGAGAAACTGCTGCCGGAGGTGGCCGAGGCAACCTGCGGGACGACCACCCTCAGCTACGGCGAGCACACCATCGACCTGTCGCGATTCTCGCGGTTCACCCTGCGGGAGGCCATCCGGGAGTACTGGCCGGAAGACGCTTCCCGGCCAACGCTGGAAGACTTCTCCGACCCGCAGCGGACCGGGGCGGCCATCGAGGCCTGGAACCGTCTGCAAGGAGAGCAAGACCGCCTCGTCATTCCGGCAGGCACATCGCACGGGGCCACGCTGGCGCATCTGTTTGAAACCGTCTGCGAGCGAAAGCTGATCCAGCCGACGCTGATCCATGAATTCCCCGTGGAGGTATCCCCGCTAGCAAAAAGCAAGAAGGACGAGCCGGGATGGGTGGAGCGCTTTGAACTCTACGTGGCGGGGATGGAGATCGCCAACGCCTACAGCGAGCTGAACGATCCGGAAGAACAGCGGCGGCGCTTTGAATTGCAGGCCGCGCTGAAGGAGAAGGGCGACCGGGAAGCCCATGCCATGGATGAGGACTACATCCGCTGCCTCAACTACGGCATGCCGCCCACCGCCGGCGAAGGAATCGGGATCGACCGTCTGGTGATGATCCTGACCGGCTCCCGCTCCATCCGCGACGTGATCCTGTTCCCGTTATTGCGACCGGAGAGTTCACCGTCTCCGGAGGCAGAGTGAAGCGGGCGGCGGAAGCAGGATCAGTCCTGGCTTAGGACACCGACGTATTTAGAATAGAAATATAGCGACGCGAGAACAGGCACCACCACAGCCGCCCCGCTCTGCCTCGGAAGCAAAACTCCTCAGCTAACCCCCTCGCATAGTTCACCTAAATGACTCCCGGCAAAACAGAAGGCTCATCATTCAGCTTTTGCCCTAAAATGGGATTGGAGAAAGAATCCTTTCGATCCGATGAATGAAGAGAGGAAAGCTTGGGTTTTGAACTTTTTATGGCCCTGCGTTACCTCCGCGCCAGACGGAAGATTGCGGTCATTTCCGTAATCACCGCGGTCTCCATGCTGGGCATCGCCGCCGGGGTCATGTCCCTGGTGGTCGCGCTGGCCGTCACCAACGGGCTGCGGCAAGAATGGCAGGGACGGCTGCTGGGCGCTACAGCCCATGTGAGCCTGCAAAGGATCGAGGGCAACGGCATCCGCCAGTGGCGGCCGCTGCTCCAGAAGCTCTCCGGCACGCCGGGGGTAGTGGCTTCTGCTCCGGCGTTGTACGGAACGGTGCTGGCTTCGCGTGCCAACCGCTCCAGCCAGATGATCTTGAAAGGGGTGGACCCGAAAGTGGAATCGCAAGTCGGCACTCTGCTAGGCAGTGTCCGGGAAGGATCGGCGGAGGCGTTGAACGATCCGGTGGAGCCCGGCAGCCAGCCGCCTGTGGTGATTGGAAAACGCATGGCGGACTCGCTCGGCGCTTCCCCCGGGGACAGCATCTTGCTGACCAGCCCGCAAGGGCACCTGACGCCTTTCGGCATGGTTCCCCGGTACCGTTACTTTGAAGTTGTGGGAGTGTTCGATTCCGGCTTCTATGAATTTGATTCCAGTTGGGCCTTCACGAACCTAAAGGAGGCCCAGCAAGTGCTGGGGCTGGACGATGTAATCTCGGTCATGGAGTTCAAAATCGCGGATATCTACCAAGCTCCGGCGGTGGCGGAAACGGTTCGGCGACTGGCCGGCAACGGGTTTTTCGGCAGCCATTGGATGGAGCAAAACCGGGCCCTGTTCAGCGCCCTGCGGCTGGAGAAAACGGTGGCGGTAATCATTATCGGATTGATTGTCTTCGTGGCGGCTTTGAACATCCTGATCTCTTTGGTGATGATGGTTATAGAAAAATACCGGGACATCGCCATCCTGGTTTCGATGGGCGCGCATCGGAAGCAGATTCGCAACATTTTTCTGCTCCAAGGCATGATGATCGGCACGGTCGGAACCGCGCTGGGTTTGACCGGGGGGTATCTGCTCTCCTGGCTGGGCAGCCGCTATCATCTGATCCCGCTCGACCCGAATATCTATGACATCAGTTACCTGCCTTTCGATGCTAGAATCGTGGACGGAGTTTGGGTGGCAGGGGTGGCCTTGTTGATCAGCTTTCTGGCCACGCTCTACCCGGCGCACAACGCCACTTCCATCGCTCCGGCGGAGGCTCTGCGGTATGAATAATTTGATCCCTGCCCTCGCGGATGGAAGATCGGAGCGCAAGGAGGAAACGTCTCCACAGGAACCGGCATCTAAGAAGTTGCGCAAACTGCAGAATGGTACAAGCTGCGAAATTGAGCAAAATGTTACGAGCCGAAAATTTGACGAAGGCGTTCCGCTCCGGAAAGTCGCGTTTGGCGGTTTTGGAGAACCTGCAGTTGGACGTAGAGGCCGGCGAGATGGTGGCCATCGTCGGAGAGTCCGGCAGCGGGAAAAGCACGCTGCTGCACATCCTAGGCGCGCTGGACAAGCCGTCTGCCGGTGAGGTATACTTCGAGGGGAAGCAGTACTCGGAGCTTTCCGAGAACGAATTGGGGAGCTTGCGAAACCGCAATTTTGGTTTCGTGTGGCAGTTGCGCTCCTTGCTGCTGGAGTTCACGGCGCGTGAAAACATCGCTATGCCGCTGCGGATCCGGGGCGTGGAAAGCAAAGAGGCTGCGGAACGGGCTGAAGGGTGGCTGGAACGCGTGGGTTTGAAAGACCGGGCAGCCCACCTGGCCGGAGAGCTTTCCGGAGGCGAGCAGCAACGCGCCGTTTTGGCCCGGGCGCTGGTGGGCGAGCCGAAAGTGCTGATGGCCGACGAACCGACCGGCAATCTGGATGCAAGAACCGGTGAAATGACTATGCAATTACTGGGAAGCTTGCATCAGGAATGCCGCATGACGACGGTGCTGGTCACGCACAACATAGGCTTTGCCCGGCGTTGTGACCGGGTGTTGAGGCTGGAAAACGGCAGACTGGAAGCCGTTTCCTTTTCCGAAACGATCTGATCCTCCAGCCGGCCTGGGATCGGCTGGCGCGTCAGGGAAGGGCATATGTTCGAACGGTACACGGAAAAAGCCAGACGCGTAATATTCTTTGCCCGCTACGAGGCGAGTCAGTTCGGCAGCCCGTACATCGAGTCCGAGCACCTGCTGCTGGGCCTGTTGCGCGAGGATAAGTCGCTGACCAACCGGTTCCTGCGCTCTCACGCTTCCATCGAGTCCATCCGCAAACAGATCGAGGGACACACCACCATCCGGGAAAAGGTTTCCACCTCCGTGGATCTTCCCCTGAGCCACGAGAGCAAGCGGGTCTTGGCCTATGCAGCGGAAGAAGCCGAGCGGTTGTCGCACCGGCACATCGGCACCGAGCATCTACTGCTCGGTCTGCTGCGCGAAGAGAAATGTTTCGCAGCCGAAATACTGCGCGAGCGCGGCTTGCGCCTTTCCACCATCCGGGAGGAATTGGTCCGCTCGCAGTCGGAGAAAGTCTCCACATCGCGCCCCAAAGAGAGTTCCTTGCTGGGCGAGTTCAGCCGTGACCTGACGCAGGCCGCCATGGACAACTCCCTGGATCCGCTCGTCGGCCGGGAAAATGAGTTGGAGCGGATGATTCAAATTTTGTGCCGCCGCACCAAGAACAACCCCGTGCTGATCGGCGAGCCCGGAGTGGGAAAGACGGCCATTGTGGAAGGGCTGGCGCAGCGGATTGCCGACAGCGAGGTGCCTTCGTTCCTCGCCGAAAAGCGCATCCTGGCGCTCGACCTCTCCTTGATTGTGGCCGGCACAAAATACCGGGGGCAGTTCGAAGAGCGGTTGAAGACCATTATGAAGGAGTTGATGGAGAGCGCCAACGCCATCATCTTCATCGACGAATTGCACACGCTGGTGGGCGCAGGCTCCGCCGAGGGATCTCTGGACGCCGCCAATATTCTGAAGCCTGCCCTCTCGCGAGGCGAAATTCAGTGCATCGGCGCCACCACTCCGGCCGAGTTCCGCAAATCCATCGAAAAAGACCGCTCTCTCGAGCGGCGATTTCAGTCGATTAAAGTTCCGCCGCCGAGCGAAGCGGAAGCCGTCACCATCCTGTTTGGCATCAAGGACCGCTACGAAAAATTCCACGCGGTCACTTATACCGACGAGGCTCTGCAAGCCTCCGTCTACAACTCCAACCGGTACATCCCGGACCGCTTCCTGCCGGATAAGGCCATCGACCTGATTGACGAGGCCGGAGCGCGGGTGAAGCTGCGCCAAACCACTCTGCCGGAAGAGCTGGTCGACATTCAGAAGCGCATCAAGTTCATTGTCCACCGGATGGAGAACGCCATCGCCGGCCACGAATTTGAGAAGGCCCGTTTTTACAGCGATGAAGAGCGCAAGGAACGGGAAAACCTGCGGGCCCTGCGCGAGAAATACCAACTGGATGAATCCTCCAGCGGCACCGTGGGCAAAGAGGACATTGAGGACGTGGTAGCCCGGTGGACGGGAGTCCCGGTCACCTCTCTCAAGGAAGAGGAGATGGCCAAGCTGCTGCGCATCGAGGAGGAACTCCACAAGCGCATCATCAGCCAGGAAAAGGCAATCTCGGCGCTGGCCCGCGCGGTCCGGCGTTCCCGCGCCGGTTTGAAGAATCCGGCGCGCCCGGTCGGCTCGTTCCTGTTTCTGGGTCCGACCGGCGTGGGGAAAACGGAGGTCGCGCGGTCTCTGGCGAAATTCCTCTTCGGCACCGAAAAGGCTTTGATCCGCTTCGACATGTCCGAGTACATGGAGAAGCACGCCGTCTCCAAGCTGATCGGGTCTCCACCGGGATACATCGGCTACGAGGAAGGCGGCCAGTTAACGGAACGGGTGAAGCGCACCCCGTATTCCATCATCCTGCTGGATGAAATCGAGAAGGCTCATCCGGATATTTACAGCATCCTGTTGCAGGTTTACGAGGACGGCCAGCTGACCGACGGGCTGGGCAACACGGTGGACTTCAAGAACACGATTATCATCATGACCTCCAACATCGGCGCACGCTTCCTGGAGAAACGGAGTCAGATGGGCTTTCAGCCGCCGTCCGCCGAAGACCTGGCGGCCAAGACGGAGGAGATGGTGCGGGCCGAAGTCAAACGGGTCTTCAATCCGGAATTCCTCAACCGCCTGGACGAGATCATTCTGTTCAGTTCCTTGACGGACGAGGACCTGATCCAGGTGATTCAGCTGATGGTGAGCCAGATCAATGAAAGCCTGGCTCACAAAGAGATCAGCATCGCTCTTTCCCCTCAGGCGGAACGGTGGATTTTGGAAAAGACCTGCCGGGACCGCTCCTACGGGGCAAGACCTCTGCGGCGCGCCCTGCAAAGGTACATTGAAGATCCACTGTCGGAAGCGTTGATTCAGGGTGTCCTCACGCGCCCCGCTTTCCTGGAAGTCTTTCTGGAAGGCGAGGGGCTGTACTACCGTCCTGTGGACAGCGCCGCGGAGCCTATACCCCTGTTCGTGACACAGGTTTGAGGCGGCAAAACCGGACCGGCGGCCTGGACCGGTAGCATGGCATGGTGTCGCGATCTTTTTTTTCCTTCCAAGTTTTGCTATAAAAGCTAAGGCTAAGGAAGATGTGTGTGATCCCCAGCAACTAAAATGGTGGCGAGGGGTTTATTTATAAGGGTCCATTACGCCTATGGCAGTCGTTGTTTTTTTGCGCTGACGAGTTCCCTGCGGCGGGCTACTGGCATCTCATTGTTATTATGAACCGGTTCCTCCCCCATCGGCATTCGCTGCTTTCCCAGGCTATCCTGTTATTTATCCTGCTGCTGGGCTTGCAGTCCGGCGCTGCCCTGGCGCAAACGGACTCCGCAGGAGTGATTGAAGACATTGTCTTCCGGGGCAACCGGCGCGTGCCCACCGCTACGATGCGCGTCCGCATTTTCTCCAAGCCCGGCGACCCCTACAATGTAAACGCCCTCCGCCGGGACTTTATGGCCCTGTATAACACCGGTTTTTTTGATGACATCGTGCTCCGAGTCGAGGACGGAGCCGAGGGCAAGATCGTCATCTTCGAGGTCACGGAGAAACCTGTCATCCGCAGCATCGAATACAAGGGCAACAGTTCCGTGACGCACTCGGACATCCTGGACCGTTTCAAGGAACGGCGGGTCGGGCTGACCGTAGAGAGCCGTTTTGATCCCACCCGCATCAAGCGCGCCGAAATGGTATTGAAGCAACTGCTGGCGGAACGAGGCCGCCAATATGCGGACATTACAGTCGATACGAAAACCATTCCGCCTTCTTCCGTGGCCCTGACCTTCACAATCGACGAAGGACCCAAGGTGAAAATCGGCAGGATCGATTTCGAAGGCAACACGGTGCTTCCCCGCCGGAAGCTGGTCCGCTCCATGAGGAACTCCCGGCCCATTGGAATTCCCCACAGCTTCATCTTGGAAAACCTGTTCAGCAAAACATACGACCGGAACAAGCTGGACGAGGATATGGAAGGTCTGCGGGCGGCCTATCAAGACGAAGGCTACTTCCGGGTTCTGGTCAACGCGCCGGTGGTGGTAACCCGTGAATCGCCCGCGAAACGGGGCGTGCCCATCCCCGTTCTCAACAAGTTGCCGATTCCGGGCATCAGGCGAAGCGGACCCGGAAGAAAGGTGGATATCACCGTTCCGCTGGTCGAAGGAGAGAAGTACACGCTGGGAGAGATGACCTTCGAGGGCGTGAAACTGTTTACCGAACCGGAGATGGTCCTGCGCCCGATGTTCGTGATGGAGCCGGGGGATCTGTTTGACGTTTCCAAGATCCGCGAAGGCCTGGAAAGCATGCGCAAGGTGTACGGGGAGTTTGGTTACATCAATTTTGTGGCCAGTCCCGAAACCTTGATCGATGACGTGAACCGCGAGATTGACATGGTGTTCAACGTCGAGGAGGACAAGCAATTCCTGGTGCGGCGGATCGACTTTACGGGAAACACCACCACCCGCGACAAGGTCATCCGGCGGGAATTGCTGCTGACCGAAGGGTCCATGTTCAACAGCCGCCTGTGGGAGCTAAGCCTTTTGCGGCTGAATCAGCTGGACTACTTTGAAAAGCTGGAGCCGGCCGATTCGGACGTGCAGCCCGACAACCGCACCGGAACCGTCGATCTTCATTTGGCTGTCAAGGAGAAGGGGAAGAACGCCATCGGTTTCACCGGAGGCGTGAGCGGGCTGTCGGGAAGCTTTGTGGGTTTCAGCTACCAGACCAACAACTTTATGGGATTGGGAGAGACCCTTTCTTTTAACGCTCAGTTGGGCAGCCTGGAGCGCAATTTGCTGCTGGGGCTGACCCATCCGTATGCATTCGACCGGCCTCTTCAGGTCGGATTCACGGTGTTCTCCCGCCGTTTTAACTTCGACGAAGGCCAGCAGGCATCCATCTTCTCCGGCCAGGACGTCCGGCCCATCTTTGACGCTCTGGGGACCGATAACATCCAGAGGTATCGCCAAACCAGCATCGGCTTCACCTCCTTCGCCAGTTATCCGCTGCGCAACAATTTTTCCCGCGTGGGACTGACCTACAGTTATGACTCCAGCAGCATCACCACCTTCAGCGAGGCTTCCCGGCGGCTGTTTGAAGACATCAACTTCAACGGATTAGGGGGTGGCAACTCGTTGGAGGGCATTCGCACCAGCAAAATCATTCCCACCTTTACATACAACACGGTCGATCACCCTGTGACCCCTTCGCGCGGCAAGAGCTTCTTTGGCAGTCTGGAGCTGGCGGGACTCGGCGGCAACGTCCGCACCTACCGGCCTACCGTCGACTTCAAATGGTTTCGTCCCATGTCGGAAGGTTTCCAGCCCCGGGTCTTCGCCATGCACCTGCTCGGTTCCACTATGAGCGGTTATGGAGGGCGCGTGCTTCCGCCCTTTACGCGATTCTATGTCGGCGGGGAAACCGACATTCGCGGCTTTGACTTTTTCACAATCAGCCCGGTCGCCTTCATTCCGGACATCGCCGCAGTGCCTGTCCTCAATACCGACGGCGCGCCACGTACCACCACCGCCTTGGATCAACTGGGCCTGGAGAACCAAGCGGTGCAGACCATGCTGGTCCCCGTGAACCGTACGACCTTCCCCGGCGGCGACACCAAAATCATTGCGAACTTCGAGTATCGGATTCCTTTGTTTGGCCCGGTCTCGCTGGCTCCCTTTCTGGACGCCGGCTATAACATCGCCTGGAGGCGGTCGCAATTGGCGCTGACCGACCGGCGACTGGCAGAACTGCAAAGCCAGTTCCCCAGCACAAATTTCAAACGACAACTGGACCTGGCGGCGGACACCAACAATCGGTTGAGAGCCTCGACGGGTATCGAGCTGCAGGTGATCCTGCCGGTTGTGAACGCCCCCTTCCGAATCTACTGGGCCCGCAATATATCCCGCCTCACAACGAATATATTTCCCACACCCCTGGTGGAGCGCGCCTTCTTCCCCAATGAAGCCAGCTTCAACAACGCGGTGAACGCTTTCGGCACGCCGATTCCCTTTGACGAACCCAAAAGCACCTTCCGCTTTACCATCGGCCGTACCTTCTAGGCCATTTTCATAGTTGCTGCATTTTCATGGTTGCTGCAAACCGTATCCGAGCCGCGAGAGCCTGCCCCGCCTGTCCTGAGCATAGCCGAAGGGAGCAGAGTCGAGGGGTGAGGGAGCGGTCAACCAAGCTTTGCCTGCTCACCTGGCGTTCGGTGCCCGCTTGCTATGTACGTCGTCAGATAATGTTGGACACAGAGCATAAAAAGATAAGGTGGCGTTCAGGCTCCTCTGGGTTGATGTTAGGCTGCCCTTCTTTTGAAGTGCAACCGTTTTCTTAAGATCATAGTTTTCTCTTTGATGCGATCCCGTTTTTGCAGGATGGCACTGCCTTGGCCTGTAAAAACGTCATACGGTGTCAGGTTGTTCAGGCTTTCATGGTATCGGTTGGTGTTGTAGTGGTTGACGAAGGCATCGATCTGCCGCTCCAGCTCTTCTGGCAGGTAATAGTTGTTGAGCAGGATGCGGTCTTTCAGAGTTCGGTGCCAGCGTTCGATCTTGCCCTGCGTCATGGGGTGATAGGGCTTGCCGCGAGTATGCGGCACGCTGTTTTCTGCCAGCCATGATTGCAGTTCGGAAGAGACGTAGCACGGCCCGTTGTCGCTCAGGAGGCGAGGTCTGTGCCGGGCGCCCACGCGGTCGAGGCCGGTGGCTTGCAAAGCATCCCGCAACGTGGCCGAGACGTCACTTGCGCTCATGGTTTTGCACAGCCGCCAGGCGATGATATAGCGCGAGAAGTCGTCCAGCACCGTGGACAGGTAGAACCAGCCCCAACCGATGACTTTCAGGTAGGTGAAGTCGGTCTGCCAGAGCTGGTTGACCGCCGTGGTCGGGTTGGCGAACCGTTCCGCCGCTTTCAGGACAATAAAGGCTGGCGCGGTAATCAGGTCATGGCTTTTCAGGACGCGGTAAACCGTCGATTCAGAAAGGTAATACCGCCTTTCCTCGGTAAAACGCACCGCCAGCTCGCGTGACGACAGATCGGGCTCGGCCAGGGCTAACGTCACCAACTGCTGAGTTATCTCCTCCGGCACCTTGTTCCAGACAGGGCCAGGATCGGGTTTTTTGTCTTCCAGCCCATCAAAGCCTTCCGACACATAGCGGTCGTACCAGTTGTAAAACGTCGATCTGGGAATGCCAACCTGCTGCAGCGTCCGGCGCACCCCCAGGGCAGATTGCTCCACCGTGCAGATGATCTCCAGCTTCTCCGAGGCAGGGTATCTCATGTATGTTCCTCCCCATCCCCGATCACGCTTTTTTTTAGCAGGCGATTTTCCAGCATAGCCTCGGCCAGGGCCTCTTTCAGCTGTACGGCCTGCTCCCGCAGAGTCTTGACTTCGCCACTGGTTGCCTCACGGTCTATGTCGCCCGCCAGCCGCTTGCGGCCAGCCTCCAGAAACTCCTTGCTCCAGCGGTAATACTGGTTCTGGTGCAGCCCCTCGCGGCGGCACAGCTCCGCGATGCTGTCCTCGCCGCGAAGTCCCTGCAATACAATGCGGATTTTGTCTTCCGGGCTGAACCTGCGCCGCGTCCTGCGTTTGATCTCCCGGACGGCCTTCTCGACCGCCCCCCTGTCGTCTTGTTTTTGTCTCATCTTCGTTCCTTTCAGTCTCTACGATGAGCCAAAAACATCACCTTAACTATTACCCTCTACCTGTCCAACAAGCCCTGACGGGGCACACAGGGCAACATCCCCACGTTTCTCCGCGTCACGGCCGGTGCCGTGCACGATGTCAACATCCTCGACGAGATCGTTCCGGAAGCGGGCGCGTTCTACGTGATGGATCGCGGCTACATCGACTTCGAGCGACTCTTTGTCTTCACACTCTGCTCCGCATTTTTCGTCGTGCGGACGAAAGAGAACGTCTTGCTCCAACGCCGCTATTCTCATCCAGCAGACAGAACCAGCGGCTTGCGATCCGATCATACCGTGATCCTGACCGGGAACGCCTCGGCCAGGGCATACCCCGATCCGCTACGGCGCGTTACGTACTTCGATGCAGAAACAAACAAGCGCCTGAAGTTTCTTACCAACAATTTCGTGCTACCCGCACTCACTATCGCTCAAATCTACAAGTGCCGCTGGCAGGTGGAACTGTTCTTCAAATGGATCAAGCAGCACCTGCGAATCAAGGCATTCTATGGCACCAGCCAAAACGCAGTGAAGACTCAAATCTGGATCGCCGTTTCGATCTATGTACTCGTGGCCATTGTCCGGAAGCGTCTCGCTTTGGAAGCCAGCCTTTACCAAATTTTACAGATTCTCAGTGTTACTCTTTTCGAGAAAGTGCCCATTTTACAGGCCCTGGAAGCATCGGGCTCCCAAGACGATTTAGTCAGAAATCCCAACCAGTTGATTCTGTTCGAGTTTTAACCGGACAGCAATGGTAGTGGGTATATAGGAAGGGTTATGAGGAGGACTCGGGCCAACTCCTCTCCGCCTTTTCCTCACATACCCCCTCACAAGTCACTACACCCACTACAGGGTCTGCGGAGACGAGGCTTTCAAATTGCTGATCGCTTGCCTAAGCGGATGCCCATTTGTCAGATGGCCTACCCCACGACGGAAGCCGAAACTCGGCACAGCTTCTACCATTGAGCCGCCGGACCGCCGAGTTCCACCTGGGACCCGGTCGGTTGCATCCCGATTTCGCGGGCCAGCGATGGGACCAAGTGCACTACCTTGCCTCCTAGCATCGTCATCAAAACTCGGACGTTTGGAATGTCATCCACCGGAATGGTCAGATAATCCCTATCCAAGACAGCCAGGTCAGCAAGCTTTCCTGGTTCCAGTGAGCCCAACTTCTCTTCCCGCAGCATGTAATAGGCTCCATTCAGGGTGGCCGATTTTAGCATGACCTCACGACTGACAGCCTGCTGAGGAGCATTCACTCTTCCCTCCTGATCCTTTCGGGTAATGCCCGCATAGAGAACAGTGAAAAAGGTCAAGTCTGTGTATCCAAAAGGCCGATCGATTTCAACGCTTTGTCTCACGCCAGCCTCGAGCAAATTCTTCCGCGGAACCACCCATTGAGCTGCCTCTTCGCCGAAATCTAGCAGTACCTGGTGCGCTCCTCCTTCCCATACATACATGTCCCAGCCACCTAACATGAACCCGAGATTCTTAATTTGCGGAATCTGGTCCGGACGTGGGTTATACGCCAGATGGTCCCACGTATGCCGTTTGGCCCGAATCTGATCCAGCGTCATCCCGGCATCTTTACTTGCCCGCTCAACGATTTCCAACAAGTAATCCATGTTTTTGTCGCCATCTGTGTGAGCACCAGTCAATCTTCCCCCGGCCCTTATATAGTTGTACAATGCCTGCCTGTTCCGCGTTCCCGTGACCGGATCCAGCTCACAAGGAGTTTCCTTAGCAAACTGTTGCGCTTCTGGCGTAACTCCGGGCACTGAAATACATCTGCTTCCCACTCCAGGCGGCCAACCCCCTGCGAGCCACAGGTAATCAGACCCTTTGCCGACCATCGCGTTCACAAGAAGGAGATTGTAGGTATTCGACGTCATAGGTTGCCCGGGCAGGCTTCCCTCCGTAACTCTCCACGTCCAGGGGATTCGGATCTTTAATTGTCCCCTTTGGTCAAGTTCGTTATACGCAGTCAGCGCACCCCCTGTATACATGGCCGTGGAATTCAGCGTGATTCCGTAACCTGCCCACCAGGATCCGCCCAGACGGAGAATCTCCTTCAATACGTCCGGGGAATATAGTATATTCCGCTCGATTTTGCGGTAATTCGTAATGCCGACTCCTGTTTGCGGGTCTCCTCCAAATAGACTTGCCAAGTGGCTCTCTTCTGTTATCCCCCATTCTCTCCAGTAGTCGTAGATCACCTCGATGGCCTTTTGATTCACCAGTGTCCCCACGAAACCGGCGCGAATCAGTACTGGGTTATTCGGAGCGATTCTGTCCAGCATCTGCTTGTTGATCTGTCTTCCAAAGGACCCTTGAATTACCTCTTGTCCCTTGTATTCTCTTCCATACAGCATGCTGATCCGAATCCATTGCCCGGGCTTAGCTGCCCGGACTGATTCCTCCAACAATCGCGGTAGCATTAGCACCTGCTGCTCCGGCGGTTCTTCCCACAAGAACCGCTCAATATGTATATCGTCATTCACCACCTTCCGGACGATGTACGGATTTAGCGGGTCCCAATCTTGCGGATGATCATGGGTGATCGCCAGGCCTGGGGTTACCATCCGGCCCCTCAAGTCAATACTCTTCGTGTTCGAACCGGCCAGGGCGCGAATCTGCGCATTGCTACCAACCGCCAGAATCGAATCCCCTCGAATCGCAATGGCTTCGGCTATTGTGCCCAAGTTCCCATTGATCCCGTGGTCATTCACCGTTACCAGCTTTCCGTTGTAGAGAATGGTATCTGGGGCTTGTTGAGCCCACAGGAGGCCCTGTCCAGCCCAGCTTACCCACATCAATATCGCCATTCCCAAAACCCATTGCCTTTTCATGATTTACCCCCTCAGCTTATGTTCGCAGGTTAATCCCGAAGCTCCGAGCACAAAGTATACGCTCCCTCGTTATCGGTTCCATCTCTTTTCGCCTCTGTTTTCTCAACGGTCTTGCTCCGGACACCAATTGCTTTCCCCTTTCCCGTCGTGTAATCTCTTCCCATCATTTTTAATCAGGCGGGAGTAATCCGTGCCCATACCCATACGTGCCCGGCTTGGCTCATACGAGGTTCTCAGCCCGCTAGGTGCGGTGGTATGGGTGAGGTGTACAAAGCCAGAGATACTCGCCTGGACCGAACGGTTGCCATCGAAGACTTGCCCGAAGCGTTCTCCCGCGACTCGGACCGCTTTGCGCGGGTCCCTGTAGCAGCAATTGTAAGTCCATTCACGTAAATGGTCCTATAAAGTACTAAAGCTGGTCTCAAAAATACCTCAGCATGATTTTCATGCACCCGAGTCGGACCATCCCAAGAAATTGTCGATATGGTATTCGTAGCGCGTGACCAGTCGGCGAAACACTTGCAGCCAAGCGAAGAGCCGCTCGACGGTCCAGCGTCCATGCATGGCTTTGGTTTCGCCTCCAATCGCCAGACTTCCTTCAGTTTGCCTCGTCTCCCCCATCCTGCAACCCACTTTCCTTTCTTCCGGTTGCCAAAGAACCATTTTTGAGACCAGTTGTAGACCAGCAACCACGACCTCTGCTTGGGTCTTCCCTAGCAGGACTGGAAAGCCTTACGTGGTGACTCTCGCTGGACCACATGCACGTCGGCGTCAGGGCACGGCTTCGCTTGCCCAAAGGCTTCGTGATACACTTCATTCTGCCACACCTTCGGTACTCGCATGGGCGAGGCTGGGGCTGATGCTTTTGATATTAAGCGACTGATGGGACATTCCAGCGTGACCGTTTCGCAACGTTATGTGCACCCGACCCCTGAGTCCAGGGAGAGGGCATTTTGAGCGACTACAGGTCCTTAATGAAACGACCACTGCAAGATTACTTGAAGGGGAAAAACGACAGTTACCCGCTACAGTTTCCGCTACACCAACGGGCAGCTAGCATATAAGTCCTTCCGGGCCCATAGCTCAGCGGTTAGAGCAGCGGACTCATAATCCGTCGGTCCCAGGTTCGAATCCTGGTGGGCCGGGCACCAACCTGTACGTCGTCAGATAATGTTGGACACAGAGCATAAAAAGATAAGGTGGCGTTCAGGCTCCTCTGGGTTGATGTTAGGCTGCCCTTCTTTTGAAGTGCAACCGTTTTCTTAAGATCATAGTTTTCTCTTTGATGCGATCCCGTTTTTGCAGGATGGCACTGCCTTGGCCTGTAAAAACGTCATACGGTGTCAGGTTGTTCAGGCTTTCATGGTATCGGTTGGTGTTGTAGTGGTTGACGAAGGCATCGATCTGCCGCTCCAGCTCTTCTGGCAGGTAATAGTTGTTGAGCAGGATGCGGTCTTTCAGAGTTCGGTGCCAGCGTTCGATCTTGCCCTGCGTCATGGGGTGATAGGGCTTGCCGCGAGTATGCGGCACGCTGTTTTCTGCCAGCCATGATTGCAGTTCGGAAGAGACGTAGCACGGCCCGTTGTCGCTCAGGAGGCGAGGTCTGTGCCGGGCGCCCACGCGGTCGAGGCCGGTGGCTTGCAAAGCATCCCGCAACGTGGCCGAGACGTCACTTGCGCTCATGGTTTTGCACAGCCGCCAGGCGATGATATAGCGCGAGAAGTCGTCCAGCACCGTGGACAGGTAGAACCAGCCCCAACCGATGACTTTCAGGTAGGTGAAGTCGGTCTGCCAGAGCTGGTTGACCGCCGTGGTCGGGTTGGCGAACCGTTCCGCCGCTTTCAGGACAATAAAGGCTGGCGCGGTAATCAGGTCATGGCTTTTCAGGACGCGGTAAACCGTCGATTCAGAAAGGTAATACCGCCTTTCCTCGGTAAAACGCACCGCCAGCTCGCGTGACGACAGATCGGGCTCGGCCAGGGCTAACGTCACCAACTGCTGAGTTATCTCCTCCGGCACCTTGTTCCAGACAGGGCCAGGATCGGGTTTTTTGTCTTCCAGCCCATCAAAGCCTTCCGACACATAGCGGTCGTACCAGTTGTAAAACGTCGATCTGGGAATGCCAACCTGCTGCAGCGTCCGGCGCACCCCCAGGGCAGATTGCTCCACCGTGCAGATGATCTCCAGCTTCTCCGAGGCAGGGTATCTCATGTATGTTCCTCCCCATCCCCGATCACGCTTTTTTTTAGCAGGCGATTTTCCAGCATAGCCTCGGCCAGGGCCTCTTTCAGCTGTACGGCCTGCTCCCGCAGAGTCTTGACTTCGCCACTGGTTGCCTCACGGTCTATGTCGCCCGCCAGCCGCTTGCGGCCAGCCTCCAGAAACTCCTTGCTCCAGCGGTAATACTGGTTCTGGTGCAGCCCCTCGCGGCGGCACAGCTCCGCGATGCTGTCCTCGCCGCGAAGTCCCTGCAATACAATGCGGATTTTGTCTTCCGGGCTGAACCTGCGCCGCGTCCTGCGTTTGATCTCCCGGACGGCCTTCTCGACCGCCCCCCTGTCGTCTTGTTTTTGTCTCATCTTCGTTCCTTTCAGTCTCTACGATGAGCCAAAAACATCACCTTAACTATTACCCTCTACCTGTCCAACAAGCCCTGACGGGGCACAATGCCGCCGCCCCCATCAAAAATTCCTGTTACATGGATTGTCCCAGCATTGGGGAAACCTCCCGCAAGGGCTGCCGCATCGTCCAAAAACGCCTTCGTTCCCCAAAAAGAATTGAGCAAAAAAGGAGAACCGCTTGTCGCGAACATCGTAATCGGCGAGGCGAGACTTCCGGCCTCTTCCGAAATGTAAACGGTGCTCCCGTCCATATTAGGTACGCACCCACCAAAGGCGCATAGGCCCGGGGTGTCAACGGTGTGAAAATGTCCCGAAGAAAAGGTGAAGCCCTCCGTCGTCAAGCTGGAAATTTCAGGGTTACCGAAACTAGCTACTGAATCGAATGTAATCGGATCGGCAATGGCAGGCACTGCCATCAGCACTGCCACCATCCAGAGTAACAATCTGTACATGGCTACCATCCCTATTGTGTAAAGACGAAATAATCCCTACTGGTCCATAGGCAATTAGCAGACCACTGCTCGCCAAGCTTCTTGCCAGAAAATAAAGAAGATACGGAATCGCCCGGCAGGCCAATCGAAGTGGTTGTCCCAACAATGGGGATAAAACAGTAATCAAATTCCTTTTTTGCCATTTACAGCAGGTTGAAAAGGAAAAACCGGAATGAACCCTTGAGCACGCTCAGGATGGGCACACTTTGCAGGGGAAGGGGCTGCAAAGTGAAAAAGGAAGCGATACTCCCGAAAGTTGGCATTGTCAAGTTAACGGCGCGAAGGCGGTTTTGCCCTGGAGATCGTCCGAGGTTTCTCCTTTTCAGCAGGCACACGTCGCCGTCTTCCAGTCAGTGAAAGCTCGCTCCCGCAGGAGTCGATGATGGATCGCTTTGAGATGATGACGTGCGACCCGGAACAGGTTGTGAATCGGGCCGTGGACCGAGAGGAATCGTTGAAGCTGTGCCGCTGATTGGAATCGACGCATCTGGCGTTCCTGCGGTGCTTCCGCAATCCGGTGTTGTTAAGCAGCCATGGAGGTGACCAAGGCTTCCCGCCTCGGAGGATTCGTGTGAACGATGAGCACACAGACGATTCTGACCAAGGACAAAAAGTTCGGGATGGACGTGAAAACATCACGGAACGTCAGCCTCTTTTTGGTCAGGCCTGCCTGCATTGCCGGCGTTCTGACTTCGCGCCCGAACTTCAGAGCCTGATGGGGTCTGAGGAAATTGTAATGGCATCGCAGCAGCTCCAGATGATCTTCCAGCCGCTGCGTTCGCCGAGCGTGACTGAGGGTCCGACGCCCGAGGTAGGCCGATAGCTGTCGGATCGTTAGATTCAACCGTTCGATGTAGGAAGTATTGAGCTTCCGCGAATCCTCCGAGTCGCGCCACACCTCCTTCCAACGCCAAGCCGCACCGATTCTAGCTTTCCGTTGCACTTTGACCACGCGATCATTCCTTCGTTTCTTGATGACCTGGCCGTACAGGCAAGCGACGCCAAAGATTCGCCGAACAACTTGCCGATAGAACTTGAAGCCGTCCGTAGCGATCAGGGGGAGATGACTTCCCGCAGACCGAGCGCAAAGCTCTCGAAACAAGGTGAGCGTGTTGCGATAGCTCCGCCTCCCGACGACCGTAGCCGTCCAGAGACGAGACCAGACTTCAATGGAAGCGAAGATCCAAACAGGCGGACGCTCATTCCCACCGACCATTGCGCGGATCTCATCGGCCTGCAGTTCGCGGATTCGGATCCTTGTAATCCTTCGATCGTTGAATCGGCGACCGGCGGCAGCGGCTTTCTCCAGCCAGCGATCCACCGTGTTCCAAGCAATCTGCTGGACTCGGGCAATCGAGGATTTGTTCACTCCTTCGACGCTGAGAGCAGCGACTTCATCGAAGGTAGCTCGGCGATGCTGGAGCCGGTGATAGACGGTTCCCCGGTTCCGGCAGAAGGTCCTGCGGCACATCTTGCATCGGAACCGACGGCGGCGGCCCCAGCGGGTTGGGTAGAATCCAAAACGAACGATCATTCCCAAAGAGGGTTTTGTTCGCAGTAAACAATTCGCGTTTGGACAGCGGAGACTCTTCATGGCGTTTGGACCCGTTCGTCAGTAGAACTGATGAACTCAAAAATAGGTCTTAAACCATATCACATGAACGGGTTACAATCGCCTGAACAACAATTGTTTGCGGAAGCACCGCAATGCTGATTGCGGACTGGAAAACCAGAAGAGACAAGTGGAGGATTCTTGCTGCGTAGGAGGAGGACCCATGCATAGAACATTGATAGTACTAAACCTGGTTTTGTTGTGCAGTATAGTTGGGAAGGCCCAACAGACGGACGTAGCAGCCAAGCTAGGTTATCCCCAGATGATCGTTTACAACGGCAAGATCGTAACGGTGGATGATGCCTCCTTTGAGTCACAGGTGGGGACCATAGTGCAGGCGATGGCGATCCGGGACGGTAAGATTCTGACGACGGGGAACAATGCAGAGATTCAGGCTCTGACCGGGCCGCAGACCCAATCGATTGACCTCCAGGGTAGAACGGTGCTGCCGAGCTTCATCATGACCCACGAGCATCCCACCGACTGGGCCTTTCAGGAGCCCAAAGCCATCACGCATGTTTTGCCCAACGACGATGTGATCATCCATCGGTGGTTGCCGAACCTTCCACCCAGGGAACAATTTGCGCAGTTTGAGCCGACGTTGAGGGAGGCGGTGGCGAAGGCGAAACCCGGACAATGGATTCTGATCAGCTTCAATTGGGGGCCGGAATACCAGTGGGCCACGGAGATGCAGCCCTTTTTTCGAAGATCCGTCACCAAGGAATATCTCGATGTGGTGGCTCCGAACAACCCGCTGAAGGTAAAGAATGGGTTTATCACCTCGGTGGTAAACCAGAAAGCCATTGACGAGTTGCGCTCGGTTCATCCCACGCTGGACGCTATTTCAGCTACGCCAGAGGGTGTCGAGCAATATCTGAAAACCGGCGGTGGATTCAGCCGACCGATGGAACCGGATGCGATGTTCAAGGGTAAGACCGCGCTGCTGGCTGATATCCTCAAGGCCGAAATGGAGTTGTGGTCCAGCCTGGGGACTACGACCTATGGTTCCTCTCCTTACGCATATCACAACTACCAGGCCTTGGACTATTTGGACAAAAAAGGGGAGATGCCGGCTCGCTTCGCCTGGGACTATACGGGGCCCGATTGGGGCATGGATATGTTGCGGTACCTGGCAGGCTCATTGGGACACGGGACCGACCACCTCTGGTTGATTGGGGCGCGGGATGCTCCCGGGAGTAACTGTATGAGTGTTCCCATTCGGCCGGAGTGGCAAGCAGCACAGGGGCAGCAGGCCACTGGCGGGCTGTCGCGGTGCAATTTTGGCCCCGGAGGACGCGGCAGGGAAATTCTGGAGCGGATTGTCAAGAGCGGGTTGCGGATAGGCGGGTTGCATAGCGGTGGAGACAAAGACATCGATTATCTGATGGACGTGATCGAGCAGGCCAGCCAGGAAATGGGCTTCACCCTGGAGGAAATCCGCGCCAAGCGCCATGCCTTTGACCATAGTGCGGAGGCCCCCCGGCCAGATCAGATCCCCCGCATTAAAAAGCTGGGGATGATGGTAAGCCAGATCAATACCATTTTGTGGGAGACGCACCGCGGAGCGTCGGTGACCGCCAAGAAGTATGGGATTGAGTACACCGACTGGGTGGTGCCCCGGAAGAGTTTGACCGAGGCGGGGGTGATGACCACCTTCGAGATCGACCGGCCCTTACCCCACAAGGTGTTTTTCTTCATTACCAAAGGGATGAATCGGTACAATGACCGGGACCAGAGGGTCTATGGGCCGAACCAGAGGACGGACCGAATTGTCCAACTGAAGGCCCTGACGGTGTGGGGAGGCTATTACGTCTTGCGGGAAAACCTGCTGGGTACGCTGGAGCCGGGTAAGTTTGCGGATTTCATCGTGCTGGATCGGGACTTCCTGACGGTCCCGGAGGCGGAAATCCCCGACACGACGGTGTTGATGACGGTGGTGGGCGGCAAGACGGTGCATTTGGGCGCTTCGCTAGCGAGGGAGATCGGGATGCAGCCGGTGGGTCCGAGCACCTGGAAAGAAACGATCCCCGAAGGTTGGTAGAGTGTATGGAAATGCGAAGCGATTACAATTCTTGGGATAAGGTTTTATCAGTGCAAGTGCAGGACATGCGCGCGCACAGATCGGTAATGCAAAGTTTGACTCTGTCCACAACACTTCTGATCATGCTGCTTTTCTTGCCGGTAACAGGGGTGTCGGCACAGGCCACCCTGGCCACGTTGCGTGGCACGGTGCAGGATCAGTCAGGGGCTCCCCTCCCGGGAGCCACTGTGGTGACGAAAAACCTGGAGACGAGATTGAGCCGTACCGTCAGCAGCGACGCAGAGGGACGGTTTGAAGTCCAACGATTGCTTCCTGGTACTTACGAAGTCCAGGCTTCCCAGGCTGGCTTTGTAAGCCAGTTGAAGGAAGGGTTGGAACTAGGCGCGGAGCAATTGATGACCCTAGACTTCATGCTGGAAACAGGTTCTGGACCTCAGGAGCAGAGCACCCAAGGCATAGGCAGCGAAGCGGCAGAATCCTCCTCCGCCACCACCAATCGGATCAGTGAGAGCCAACTGGTAGGGCTCCCTCTAAACGGTCGCAGCTACACCCAGCTAGCCACGCTCGAGGCTGGCGTCAGTGATACCACCGCTGCATCTTCCTCCAGAGGCATTGGAGGAGGAGGTCTCACAATATCCGGAGGCCGTCGCACATCCAATGTTTTTTTGCTGGATGGGACTAACATTATGAATTTGCGTAACGAAGCCCCCCGGAGTGCCGCGGGAGTTCAGCTTGGTTCGGACGCGGTGCTGCAGGTACAGGTTTTTAGCACGAACTACTCCGCGGGATACGGCAGGAGCAGTGGCGGAATTATGAACTCCATTACCCGTTCCGGAACACCGGAGTTTCATGCCACGTTCTTTGAATATTTCCGTAACAGCAAGCTGGACGCGCGTAATTTCTTTGATCCTGGTGCGGAGCCGCCGCCTTTCAAGCGCAACCAGTTCGGCTTCGTGCTGACGGGTCCGGTGCGGAAGGACCGGACCTTCTTTATGGCGAGCTTCGAGGGGCTGCGCGATCGGCTGGCAGAGACAGATGTTAGCACTTTCCTTGATGCGGATGCGAGAAACGGGATCATCACCGATGAGCATGGGGAAAAAATTGGGGAAGTAACGATCCACCCCAAGGTGGCCGAGTATTTGAAGCTTTTTCCGATTCCGAATTCCACCCGGCTGGGCGGCGGGGTAAGGGAAAACCGGACTCCTCGGTTTCTGCCGACGGATGAGGATTTTATTACCGTTCGTCTGGATCACCAGATTTCTGAGCGAGACAGTCTGTTTGGGCGCTATACCTTCGACGACGCCAACAGCATCGGTGGTGGAACCACGTTTTTGTTCCAAAGACAGCGAAATAGCCGGCAACAATATTTGACTTTGGTGGAAACCCATATTTTTAGCCCCAGCACTCTGAATTCTTTTCGTTTCGGATATACCCGACCGGTCGATGCTTCTGCTAATATTTCCTTAATTGAAATTCCTCGCGAGTTGTTTTTCGTTCCAGATGCTCCGGATTTCGGGCAGCTAGACATTCCCCGGTTAAGCACTTTTGGCCCTCAATCAGGAGGACCTCAAGCGACGACAGTGAACACATTTCAGTTTGCCGACGACGTTGTATTACAGAGAGGGAGCCACGCGCTCAAATTCGGAGTTCAATTACATCGCTACCGTTGGGATACGTTCTCGAGCTCGAACAAGGGGGGCAGATGGTCGTTCAACAGCTTGGAGAGCTTTCTTGAACTGCGAGAGGAAGAGACTACTAACCTGACAGTAGTTCTGCCCGGCTCCGATAACAGCCAGGCGTGGCGCCAAACTTTGCTAGGTTTCTATTTTCAGGATGCCTACAACCTTAAGCCGAATCTGCAACTCGATCTAGGACTTCGGTACGAGTTCTCTACACTCATTCACGACAAGAACGGTAAATCCATCTTCGTTGCGGACCCATTTCGTGATACCGGGCCACAAATCGGTCCGTACCTGGATCATAATCCCTCGCTGCGCAATCTTTCGCCTCGTGTGGGAATTAGTTGGACTCCCGGAAGCAGTGGGAATACGCAAATTAGAGCTGGCGGTGGTATTTACTACGATCAATTGCTTCCGTTCGTGATCAGCTCGGCAAAAGCCACGGCTCCTTTTTACAAAAAAACTGTGCGTACTAATTTTGACGCCTCAGACGTTTTCCCGGACGCAGTAGCCGCTGTGGAGGGAGTGGCTTTGCAAGCTCAGGTCATGGATTACCACAATTTCACCACTTCCAGGATCTTCCGCTACAACTTCCAGATCCAGCAGCAGCTACCAGGCGGTTGGCCTGTCCAGGCATCCTACGTAGGGGCTCGGGGGAACCATTTATTTCGAAAGTACGAAGCCAATCTGTATCCATTCCCAATCATTCAAGATGACGGATCGCTTTTTTTTCCTCCCGATGCAGGCCCAATCAATCCAGCTTTTTCCGGAGGGTTGACTATCGTGAGCAGCGATGCGCAGTCCTTCTACAATTCGTTTCGTCTTGCCACGAACAAGAGCTTCAACCAGGGAATCTCGCTACGAGCTAGCTACACATACAGCAAATCGGTGGACGATGGTTCTCGCGCATCAAATACCGATATGTGGCAGTATCCTTACCTGCGTACGCTAGAACGAGGTCTTTCCGACTTCGACATTCGTCACCGCTTGGTTTTCAACTACTTTTACACTTTGCCTTTTGGAAGCAGTCAACGTTATGCGCAATCGGGCTTTCTGGCGCGCGTTTTCGGAGGCTGGCGCATGGGAGGAATCCTTCGGTTCCGCACCGGGACGCCTTTTACACCGGGAGTCAGGCTTCGCACGGCGGGCTTTCTGTTTGCTCCTACAAAACCGAATCTGCTTCCGGGTAAAAGCAAGAACCCCGTCAATGGCGTGACCGCGGGCTGCGGCGATGCAGTACCAGCTGGCCAAGAGCTGGGAAGCCCCGATCGCTATTTCGACCCCTGCGTGTATGGTGTTCCGGATTCAGGCACTCTCGGCAATGCCGGTCGCAACACGATCATTAACCCTAGCGTCTTCAATATAGATGCTTCCCTTCAGAAAGAGCTTTCCTTGGGAGGTGACCGGAGTTTACAGTTTCGAGCCGAGTTCTTCAATCTACTAAACCACACCAATTTCAGCGGACCTAGGGGTTCGTCCTCCGATGTCTTTACAGGTAGTGGTCGCATTAACCGTTCCGTGGGCAGGATTAGCCGCACCGCCACCACTGCCCGGCAGATTCAGTTCGCCTTGCGATTCTCGTTTTAGGCAGGGAAACTTTTTCTCGTGCTAGATTCATCTGATCCCGGATTTCTGACCTGACGGCTCTTCTTGCACCCAATGTCTCACCTTACCAGTATTGTGCGCTCACGAAGCCAGTCCAGCAGCAGAGGAGCATAGCCGGGCACAAAGCGCTTCAGCGTCGGGTATTCTTCTCTCGTGCCCGTCCGCGCTTCAAGAAGCATGTGATTGCCGCTGGGGAAAATCTTGATAGTGTAGTCGGCGACCTCTCCTTCTTGCAGGGCTACTCTCCATTTTTCGGCGTTCTGGTCAGGAAGCACGGTCTGGTCCAAACCCCCGAATAACGCCAGCACCGGCACTTGAAGTTTTGCGATAACCGGTCCGGGGGCGTAATCCATCGGGAGGCGCCGCCAATGCTCGAACATCCAGCTATTCGCCGAAGGCGGCACATGAGCGTGCGGAAACCATTTCGTCTTCCTGGATGTCTCTGCGGCTGCTTGGAAATCTTCCCAACTTAGCTTGCCGCGAGTCACTTGATCGAGAAGTTTCCTCAAAGCCAGGGCCTCCTGAACCGCATTTTCGGAGAACCCCCTGGCGTGCAGGTTGCGGGCTAGCTGCCCCAATTCCACCTCCGCCGGACTCATGGCAGGGCCGGAAACGCTAATCACGAATGCGATGTCGTTTGACTGGGAAGCTGCCAGCGGAGCAACCCATCCTCCCTGGCTGGCGCCGAACACGCCGATCTTCTTTGAATCGATCTCCTTTCGGCTCTGCAGGAATTTGACGGCGGCTAGTGCATCCCCAGCCAGCTCTTCCAGACTGACGATGTGCCAGTCCCCCGTCGAACCTCCCACGCCGCGTTTGTCGTAGCTCAGGAGGGCTATTCCGTGGCGAACGAGGAAGTGGACGATAGGAAGCACGGTATTGCGATCCCCAGCGCCCGAGCCGTGAATGAGCACCATTGCGGGGTGGACCCCTTCCCCAGAGGGAGCAAATAAGATTCCCTCCAGAATGATCCCTCCGCTCCGGAAGCGCACTATCTCCCGCTTGTAAGCTTCTAGCCTCCTGGCAGTCCGATCCGGAAATCCGTTTTGTTGCCGGACTAGGCTTGTAACCTCGCCTTCAGAATTCTGGACAAAGGTGATTTGCAGTTCGGTGGGAGTGAAAACAAGCAGGCCGGGACCCGCTGAGAATATACTCTCTGATATAGGAATAAGCGCTCTAAGCTGCCCCTTCTCATCGGAATACGCCAGTTTAGTTGCATCTCCCGGCCAAGGTTGGATGTATACAAACTGTTCTGGAGAAAGCTCGTAAACCCCGGAAAACTTCTCCAAGTCCGTTAAGCGGACCTTTTCTTGGGCCCTTGCATGCACGGCCAAAATTGCCGCCGCTATTAAAACTATTGATGCAACACGTCCCATCTTTCTAAGCCTCGAATAGAGGACAGCCATTGGATGCGATAACGAACCTGGAAGGATTGCCGCTTGCGACATATAAAACGGTTTCCTCAAGATACCACTCATTCTATACCGGTGGACCAGTGTTTGAATGGTTCCCGTGATTGTAGCAATTTGCATGTTCGTTCAGGCGCATATCTGTTACTGGATGGGAAGGTAAGCAATTCTTCCCATCCCATCCCCGCTTGCCGGCCGTTACCAGGGGATCGAACTGCAACAGGAAAAAGCCTTGGAGCACATGAAACGTTCCCCTGTTGAGTCTTGGAAAGAATCGCAGAAGGGCATCCGCATCACCGGCCACGCAGCACGATCCGTCACGTATCACTGATCATTAATCACAGATCACTCATGACTGCTTTTCCCGGCGCATCTTTTCCCGACGCTTCCAGGGCGCGCGTAGTTTGCTCCCACTCTTTCATCATTTCATCCAAACGAGCGCGGCACTGGTCAATGCACCCGGAAAGACGTATGGATTCCTCTGAACTCTTGAAGTGTGCGAGTTCCAGTTGGCATGCGGTGATTTCCGCTTCACAGCGGACGATCTCTTCCTCCAACTCGTCGCGGCGCTCCTTCATTTTTCGGACCAGCAGGGGATTGAGCTTCTTCGTCCGTGTTCCCGGCTCTTTAGGTTTCTCAAACGCCCGCAATTCCCCGGTGGGCTGCGATTCGCCGATGGAAGCCGCCTGTCGGGCCGCATGGCTCTCCTTTTGCCATAGATAGTCTTCGTAATTGCCCGGATAATCTCGGAGATTGCCGCCCTCGATCTCAAAAATGCGAGTGGCCAGATGGTCAATGAAGTAACGGTCGTGGGAGACGAAGACCACCGTTCCGGTGAACTCCTGCAGCGCTTCGAGCATCACATCCTTGGCGCGCAGGTCGAGGTGATTGGTGGGTTCATCGAGCAGCAGAAAATTCTTCGGCTGCAGCAGCAGGCGCGCGAGCGCATAGCGGTTGCGCTCGCCGCCCGAAAGCACGCTGATGCGCTTGAAGACATCGTCATCGGAAAACAAGAAGCAGCCGAGCAGCGTGCGCAGTTGTGTCTGGCCGCTGAGGAGGGCGGGCGCGACGCTCGCGAGATCATCGAGCAGGCGGGCGCCGAGGTCGAGCGCTTTGTACTGGTCCTGCGCGAAATAATCCACTTCCACGTTGTGTCCCAGGCGGCATTCTCCGGCGGTTGCCGTTTCCGTGCCCGCCAGAAGCTTGATGAGCGTGGACTTTCCAGCGCCGTTGACACCCACCAGGCCCACACGGTCCCTGCGGTTGATGACGAAGTTCACATCGTCAAACACCTGCTTCCCGCCATAACTTTTGGAAACGCCGCGAAACTCGGCCACCATGCGCCCGCTCGCGGGAGGCTGGGGAAACGAGAAGTGGATGGTCTTTTCCTCTGCGGGCAACTCGATCCTTTCGATCTTCTCCAACTCCTTAACGCGGCTCTGCACCTGCTTTGCCTTGGTGGCCTGATAGCGAAAGCGATTGATGAAGGTTTCGAGATGCTGAATCCGCTTCTGCTGGTTGCGGTAGGCCGCCTCAAGCTGCGTGCGGCGCTCTGTTTTCTGTGTGAGGTACTTCTCGTAGTTGCCGCTGTAACTATAGACGCGGCGGTTCCAGATTTCGAAGATCTGATTCACCGTGGCGTCCAGAAAATAGCGGTCGTGGGAGACCAGGACAAACGCGAAGGGATAATCCTTCAGGTACTGCTCCAGCCAGTTGCGCGCCTCCAGATCGAGGTGGTTTGTAGGCTCATCGAGCAGCAGGAGATTGGGCTTGCTCAGCAAAAGCTTGGCCAGCGCCAAACGCATCTGCCACCCGCCGGAAAGCTCTTGTGTGGGGCGGTTCGCGTCCTCGGAGGAAAAGCTCAGGCCCTGGAGCACCGCGCTGGCCTGCGCTTCCAGCGAGTAGCCTTGGCGTCCCTGGAATTCGGTCTCAATCCGGTGGTAGCGCTCAGTGACTCGCTGGAATTCATCACTCTGCGGATCCACCTCCGCCATCCGGTGCGTGAGGGTTTCCATCTCTTTTTCCATTTCCAGCAAGTCCCCAAAAACGGAGAGACATTCTTCCAAGACCGTGCGCCCGGAGAGCGAGAGGCCATCCTGGGGAAGATAACCGGTGGCAATCGCTTTGGCGGCGGAAAGGGAGCCCTCATCGAGTGATTCGATGCCCGCCAGCACTTTCAGCAAGGTGGATTTGCCCGTCCCGTTCCCGCCCACCAGACCTACTCGATCCTTTGGGTTGACGAGCCAGTCGAGACCTTCGAAAAGGATTTTGGAGCTGAAGGATTTTCCAGCCGCAGAAAGTCGAATCATATGATGTGCCCGGTGTCTGCCAAACCGTCCAAGACGCGGAGCAGCTTGCTCGTTTCTCTCTTTTACTATAGCAGGCATGGACGTTCATCGCGCGACAGGAGCGGCGCAGCGCAGGCTGGGAGATTTTTGAAAAACTGGTGTATGGGTCCGCTTGCTAACGCGCGCGGCTCGGCAAGTACAACCCAATCAGCACGCCCATTCCGAGCCGCGACCGTGAGGGAGCGGACAAATGTCGTTTTTCAACAACCTGCTAGACGGACTTTCCAGAAAAATACTACAAATTTTTTTAGGGGCTGTCCTAGCTAAGGGTGATTCTGTCTCGATTTGATCCATGTCTTCAATTGGTTAAGCAGTGTCGGTGGTTACCGCCATTGAAGCGCCATTCGCACTCCTTCAGGAAGAGGTGAAAACTCTGTTTGGGCACCCCGTTGAAGCGCCGAAGATGCCGCTTTGCCTGGTTCCAGAAGTTCTCGATCCCATTGATGTGGTTCCGTTCGTCGACGAACCGTTCCGAGTGGTTGATCCGAACATGGTGGAAGTCCGACACATCCAGAGCATCGTAGCTCGAAAAGCCATCCGTGTAGACGATGCTGTCGGGCTGGATCAGGCGCTCCATGATCGGCATCAACGTGTCCGTACGGGCATTGGGGATCATCACCGTGTAGACCCTTCCTCCACGCTTCAAAAGCCCGAAAACCGGGACTTTCCCGCCAGCACCACGACCGCGCTTGCCCTTGCGGCGACCACCGAAGTAACTCTCGTCCACTTCGATTTCGCCGCAAACCGAAGAGGCTTTCTGGGTCTCCTCGGCAATCACCGTGCGAATCCGTGTATAGAACGAAGCGGCCGTGTTCCGATGAACCCCGACAAGCTCAGCCGCCGCCCGTGCCGTCGTCCCGGCAACGAAGTGCTCCACCAACCGATCCCGCTTCGCCTTGCTCAGCCGACTACGCCGTTCGTACATATCGCCATCCTATCCCTAAGCAATCTGCTTAGCTAGGACAGCCCCTTTTTTTACTGCCCTGGCGGGCAGAGTGGAATCTTAAGCCGGACGGAAGTTGAAACCGGAAATTTTAGAAATTGTAAAGAACGGCATTTTTCACGCCTGCAGAAATGCTTTGCCGGGAGAGGGACTGCTGGCTCATTCCAACACCCAACTGCGAAGGACCTTGGTGGATGCCTGCCGCATCCTGGACCAGCACCGATTGGTCCATGGTTACGGTCATGTGAGCGCGCGCGCCGAGGACGGCAGCACATTTCTGATCAGCCCGCGCAAGGGACTGGCACTCGTTCGGACACCCCAAGAAGTGCTCCATCTTGACCTCGACGGCGAGCCGGTTCAGCCCAAGGGTTCCCGGCGGCAAGGCAAAGGGCGGGTAAAAAACAAAGATCAAGCGCCGCTAGAACTGTTTCTGCACGCGGAAATCTATCGTACCCGGACAGATGTGAAGGCTATTTGCCGGACGCATGGCATCTATGCCCTGGTGCTGAGCGTGCTGCGGCGCACCGTGCTCCCCGTCCACGAGCTAGCCGTGCCCTTGGGACCGGAGGTGCCTCTGTTTGATTCCCCGGTGCTGATCTCCACCCCTGATATCGGGAAACAATTGGTCGCGGCGCTCGGCTCTGCGCGAGGCCTCTTAATGCGCGGGAACGGAGCGCTGACAGTAGGCGCCTCGGTTGAAGAAGCCGTAGTGAATGCCATTTTGCTGGAGACCTCTGCCGAGGTCCAATGGCGCGCCCTGGCCGTTGGGGAACCCGCATGGATAGTGGGGAAGGAGTATATCCGGCTTGCCCAGTTTGAGTACGGGCGGTGAACCGTCCCTGGCAATATTACCTGGCGCGCAGCCGCACCAAATAACATGGAAGCCGCTGAAAAAGAACCGGGGGGAATAGCGCTCCCTGGCATCTGCCGGCAGAGATTCTCCTGTAATTCCGCTACGCGGAAATCAAATTAAGGGCTGAGTCAAACCGCTTCGTCGCCGGCCGATTTCCTCCTCAGCAGACCGTCGAGGCTCCATCTTCCCGGCCCGGCAGTGAACAGGAACAAATAAATGAAACAATACAAAACTGCAAACTCTCCCCCGTTCTGATTCGGCCACCAGAATTCTCTGGGGAAATGAGAAGTAAAGTACGCAACGGCCATCTCCCCGGCCAGGATGAATGCAACCGGCCGCGTGAAGAGCCCCGCCACGATTAGAATGCCTCCGGCAAACTCAAACACTCCTGCAAACCAGATCAGAGTCAAGAACTCCCGCGGATTACTGCCGAGCAAACCAAACAATTTCTGCGCTCCGTGCTGCCAAAACATCACGCCGGTAGCAATGCGAAGCAGAGTCAGTGTCACGGGATAGAACTGGGGATAGAACTGGTCCAACATTCGGGTTATCATTTTATTTTCTCCTTATGGGCCAAGCAAGATGCTGGGCGTGTTCCCGAGCTTCTATAGTTATTGATTCTTTGATGCTAAAAACCTCGACAGGTTGCACCGAATATGACCTGTCTGGAACAGCGCCGGCCGCGAGGGTGGCGAATGTGTGTGTGGATAGCAATTTCCGGGCAGAAATATGTGCAGGGAAAAAGATGCGCCGGGAAGGTGCTGTGGGTACGGAAAAGTTCGGCGGAAAGCTGAAATTTATTGCCGTCCAGAGCTCCGTTTCTAGGAACATCCGGAAGCTACAGCAACCCTATCCCGAATTTCCAGGGGAATCGCGTGCGACTTTGGCTGGCCGTTGACGCTCTTGCAGCAGACGACATGCACTTGCCCGCGAGCCAACTCTTCGTCTTCTCTGGTAAAGGAGATTTCAAAAGCCATACTTTTATTGCCGATTTTTTTCACAAAAATATGTATCTGCAGAAGGTCGTCGAACTGCGCGGGTTTCTTAAACTCACAGGAAACGCTGACATAGGGCCAGTCAAACTCCTCCTCCCCCGTTCCTCCCCAGTACCTCGTCAGGGGGCCAGGCAGGTCCAGGGTGCGAAAGAACTCGGCCACCGCCGTATCCATATGCTTGAAGTAATTGGAAAAATGGATGATTCCAGCCCGATCCGTCTCGTGAAATTCCACTCGTCTCTGTAAAAAGTGTTCAGAAATCGACATGGCATTTCTCCTTTGGGGTAATGAGCTTTCGATGCCATGTGTAACTAACCGCTGGCATCATAGCTTTTCGCTTCCCCTTGTTGCGCGTCATTTTGTTGCGCGTCACTGACTGGCAGGCTGTGGCGGGAGTTTCGCAGGCATGGAAGTCGGAATCCTGCACAGTGTTCATTGCAGACCGGCATTTCTTTATCTACATGCGATTGCTATTCCACTCCTAACAGGTTGTTGAAAAACACCATTTGCCCGCTCCCTCACGGTCGGGCTCGGAATCGGCGTGCTGATTTGTCTGCGCTTACCGAGCCGCGCGCCTGTCCCGCCTGCCCTGCCTGCCCTGAGCGAAGTCGAAGGGAGCGGAGTCGAAGTGAGCGAAGCCGAGGGATTAGCAAGCGGACCCATACACCAGTTTTTCAACAACCTCTTAGATATGCCGCCCCAGGTATCGTCGTCA
The DNA here is from genome assembly GCA_963666975.2 of Terriglobia bacterium. Lineage (GTDB taxonomy): Bacteria > Acidobacteriota > Terriglobia > 2-12-FULL-54-10 > 2-12-FULL-54-10 > JADFGZ01. The sequence continues at coordinate 110,170 of CAXVYR010000004.1, forward strand.
ATGCCATGAAGTGGATTTTTTGAGTTCCGCCCGCCAGAATTATACGCCCCACTCTTTCATTGGGAACTAATTTCCATGCCCTTGCGCGGCTCTGCCGGAAAAAGGACCCGGGTAGCTCCCGCCACTATACTTCGATTACGCCTGCGATTACGGTGAGAGCGGTTGGAGGCCGATATGGCGTTGGGAATTATTTTCAGACAAGCTCTTCATGGTTCCGCTCACCTCGCGAGCGGGTCGGGGCGAAGCTGGAAGTGCACGACCTTGCTCTTCGTGCCTTTTCCGCCTTCGCTGTGAAAAGGCGCGCGTGTGGCCCAGGTGGACCACAATCCCTTGCCCTTCCAGCCGGCGTTGGGATCGTCGATCCGGCCGTCCAGCCCTTTGCCGTAGAACCCCAATGGATAGGGCACGCGAAGAACTACGAACTTCCCGTCGACCAGAGGCAGCAGGGCGTCATGCTGATTGCCGGTGGCAATCGGCACGTTGACTCCCAGCCCGAAGGTGTCGAACAGATCCACCCAGGAGAAGTAGCTGGCCTCGGCGCTGCCGGAGTCGGTAACGCCCTGCATCTGCGGTCCCGGAAACGGGTAGAGCGTCCAGCCTTCCGGACAGTGCTGCCCCGTCGCAGTTGGCCCGTTGAGGGGGCCAGTGCACTTGCGCCGGTCGAAGCTGGCAAAGTGCCCGCTCGCAAGGGGAGTCCAGACGACCCCGTTGCCGTCAACGTCCATCCCGCGCGGCGAGAATCCCTGAACGGCCGCGTTTGGGTTGTCCCACGGAAGCTCGTAGATTTCCGCCAGAGCGGTCTCCGGCGGGTTCGCCCCAGGGCTCAGCCGAACGACCGCGCCGGGAAAGCCAAGCGACGACCCCCAGACGGAATCGTCCACCGCACTCGGCATGACGCCGTAGAAACCCGCCGATATCCGCTTGTCCTTGGCGGGATCGACCGGCTGATCCGGCTCCACCCACGCGTCCTGCTTGCCGTTGCCGTTGGTGTCTAGGATGAGCGGTGTCCAACCCTGCGATTTCTCCTCATCGCCGGTTTCGTCGAACATCTTCGTATTCAGCCAGCCGACGACTTGGCCGCCGCCGCTGGTCCACAGCGTATGGTTGTCGTCATCGTCAAAAAACAAGTGGTGCGTGCTGAAACAGGTGCTGACGAGCGTGAACTCGCCGGTTTCCGGATCGTACATGGCGAGGTTGCGCCCTGTTCTGTTTGTCGGGAAATGTTTTGCCGAGGGATGGCTCGACCCTTCCTTACAAAATGCCGGGTTGTCATTCGGACGGACTTTGGAGGTGAGCCAGACCCGCCCTTTGTGATCGAACATCGGATTATGCGCATTAGCCTGGCTGTTCCAGATGAGTTCGTCTCCCCAGTAGGGCGAGGGCTGCAGCATCGTCCGCGCCGATGAAATAGGGGTTTCCGGATCGCGCACCGGAATCGTCAATTGGCTCGCCGTGTGGCTTACCGGATCCAAGACGCTCAGGGAATTCGAGCTGTGCTCATGGACCCCGTAGATGGGGCCGTTGGCGTTGACCGTGGGGTCCCATTTATCGGTCGCTATCTCATCGTGGAAATACTCCTGCGGGGTAGCCCAGTCCCACAGGGTAACGACGACGTTTCGCTCCACGCCTTGCGGCCGGGGCGGCACCGGAGGCAACTCTCCGGCGGCGATGCGATCGGTCCAATCCGCAAACAGCTCCAGCGCCCGCTCCCGGCCCATCTGGCCCACGCGGCTTATCATGTTACCGCCGGCTTGTCCGGACTGTAAGCGCCGGTTCCACGCGTCCACCGTCGAGTCGAAATCGCCCAGACCCGGGGGGAGCTCTCGCGTGGCCTTGTTGCCCATCTGATGGCACGTCACGCAGCCGTCCGTTTTCACGTACCGCAACCACTGGGCCTGGCTCTTCATGCTCTCCGAAATGCCGTTGCCATTGGGCCCTGTGCCGGGAAAATCGCTCTTGTCCGGCACATGGAGCAGGGAGTACCAATAACTTGCCGGGTAGTATTCCGCCGCCGCGGCTGGATTCGGCGCCACTACCGCCGTCAGGTCAACGATGTTGCCCGGCGTGGCCTGCACTTTGGGGGAATCCACCAGCCCGTAGCCGCGCACCCACACGCTGTAGCTCGCTTCCGGAAGGTCGGGCAGCAGGTAGCGTCCCCGGTCATCGGTGACTACGATCTTGACGAACTTGGTGGGCAGATCGGTCGTTTCCGCAATGACCCAGACTCCTGCTTCCGGCCCTTCCGCGCTAGTGACTACCCCGCCGAGGTCGTCGTTGTCGATGCGGACTCCACCTCCTGTCAGTTGGCATGCGCTTGTCCCGGCCAGCAAAACGGCCAAGAACACGGCGAAGCCGGTCCACACCATGCCTAAATACGACGCCCTTGTCGTCTCCATGTCCGCACCTCCTGTTCTCATCTTCATTTCCCCGCTCCTCCCATGGTGGCCTGCGCCTTGGATCACAAGATCATCGGATGACTGGACCATCCGTTAAACGCATCCTTGGAATGCACCCATTGGAATGCACCCATTCAATGCATTCGTGCCCGATTGATTACACATAATATTTGTACAGCTTCAATGGGGCCACCCCCCTTGGGTTAGTTCGCCTATTAGAACATATTTCCAAGAGGAACATTTCAGTTCTTTTTTCCGTCCAGGGATCCGGAAGATATTCCTTATCTTTGCACGGCGCTGAGAAGTGTTTCCCGGCTTTGAACTTGCTATTTCATGTTCAATGTTTTATCTTTCGGCTTAGCAGCTTGTTGAAAAAAGGATTTTGAACGACGCTACGAGCACGTAAATCGTTGTAACCCATTGATTCTTCGTTCGACGGCATTCCAGAAAAGTGGTTTTCGGGCAGGCGAAAATGATTTTTCAACAAGCTGTTAAGGGGGGACACTCCCATGCATCTTTTGCATCTTTGGCGAAAGACATTCCTGTTGGCCTTCTGGCTTATTGTTGCCGCCCTACCGGCGCTTGCCCAGCTCGAACGAGTGGTAGCTGAATCCAGAGGAATTCTCTGAGGAGACTGCGTGGCGATCATGCAGGTCTCCTTACAACGCCTGGACGGCGTTGACCGAGTGGTTATCAGCAGAAAAAAGCAGATGTTCGCGGTGACGTTTGAGCCGGGATCCAGCTTCCGCCCCAAAGTGCTGCGCGACGCGGCTACCGAGGCTCATATTCGGGTCGTTCGCTTCCACGTTTCGGCGCTGGGCGAGGTCGAGACGGAAGGCGAAAAGCAGATATTTGTCTCCGGCGAGAACCGATATTTGCTGGTGGACTCGCCCGAGCTCCCCACCGGCATCCGCATCGGCGTGGTAGGCGTGGTGGACGACGCCACCGATCCGTTCCAGTTGAAGGTGGCAGATTTCAAGCCGTTGAACCAAGCCGCTAAAAGATGAGGAGTGACGAACGGACCGCAGGGAGAATGCCTTGCGGGTCCTCTCATAAGAAGGCGGGCCACAACAAAGACAGAGTGACCACCCCGGCGGAAATAAAATCCCGCCAGGATCGCCCCGCCATCGTCCTCCGATGACTTACTCTTCTTCCTTTTCTTTCGCTGTTTTCTTCGGTCGCTGTCCTTCCGGGTAGCGAACGTTCGGATTATCCTCTATTTTTTGCTAGTTAGGCAGACGGCCAAAGCCAATTACATTTGCAGCCTTGCCTAGAAGTATACGCCAAGGCTCCTACGCCAACAAGGCCTGCCCACCGATGGTTTTAACGCGGCAGCAAAAGCAGGGAAAATTTCCCTGAAATTCCTATGCCTTGACAGTGAACTTTCTTTTGCCGTCCGTTGCAACATATTGCAACCACAAAAGGTAGCTTCTCCCCGCAAACTGGAAGCTCAATTGCCCTACTCGGATTGGTGCTTTTCAGTAAATATTTTAGTTCGAGCATGTCGCGGGAATTGATCTCCGCCTGTCCTAAGCCGGAATCTTCCGGCCTGGATTTTCGACTGGAGGAACATATGAAGCAAAAAGTGAATTGGCACAAGGCTACCGTTGCCGCGCTGTTGGCGGTGGCGACCGCCGGCTTCGCGGGCGGTTGCGCCACCAAGAACTATGTCCGCAAAGAGGTCACAGGCACCGCCCAGGACCTCTCCGCGCGGATTGAGAATACCGAACACGGCATTGAGGCGCTCTCGCATCAAACGGAAGAACTGAATTCCTTGAACAGGGAGCACGCCCGGCAAATCGAATCCTTGGACGGCAATCTGCAGCAGGTGGATGAGAGAGCAGGCTACGCCATGGCGGTGGGAGAAGGAGCGCAGCATGCCTCCGAACGAAACGCCACTCAGGTGTTGATCCTGCAAGAAAACTTTGCAAACAGGAACCAATACGGACTGCTCTCGGAAGAGTACGTGCGATTTGCATTCGACAGCGCCAGCATAGAACCGGCTCACCACCAACTGCTGGATGACGTGGCGCGGCGGATGCTGGAGCGTCCCGATGTAATCCTCGTTTTGGAAGGGCGCACCGATGCTACAGGGAACGATTCCTACAACATCCGGCTCGGCGAACGGCGGCTCGAAACGGTGATCCGCTACCTTGTGGTGAACCAAGGCGTTCCCATACACAGGCTCTACAAGATGAGTTTCGGCGAAGCGCGGCCACTGGCCTCCAACGGCTCCGGAGAGGGGCGGGCGCTGAATCGTAGCGTGGTAATTCAGATCCTGGAACCGCAGCTCGGCAATGCACAGGATGGAAACCCAGCTGTAAGCCAGGATGAAAACAAGGATGAAATTCAGGATGAAAACCGGGCTGCGTTCATCGACGAAATCCTCTCCGAGCCCCGGACGGATTAGGGATCGCAGGCATCAGCATCAATCCGGGGACTGCGCGGGGAGACGGCGCATATCGATCTGCTTGAGCCTTTCCAGTTCCTGCGTGAGAGCACGGATGCGCTCCTCCCTCGTCGTGAGATCGGACCGGAGTTGGTCAACCTCAGCCTGGAGACGCAACAGAAACTCTGCTTGGGGCGCAAACGGGCTATGAGGAAACTCGCTCACAAGCTGCCCGAACCGTTCCATAGCTTGCGGCAGGTTCCGTACTGAGCTGCCGGGAAAAGCGTGGCTCATGGCAAGGCGAAACAGGACCCTGTCCCGGTTCTCCGCGGAGGGATTGTCGCGCAGGTAGGCATTATAAGCGTCAACTGCGCTGGCGTAGTCTCCCGTCGCGAAATACTCCTCTGCCAGCTCGAAATAGTCCGGAGGCGGCGGGACCGGCGTGCTGGTCGGCCTCTTCTGGCACGACCAAGGCAGCAAAGCCAGCACCAGAAGACTGACCGACGATACACTCCGTAAAGTCTGCCGTTCATATTTCGTCATCACGAGAAATATTATCGCCTATTGTTGAAGCACTGTCAGGTCAGCCCGGTCTCAGATCGGACTACTCTCAGATCGGAAATGAAGCGCGATGCCCGGCCCGATCCCCGGCGGTTCCTGTCCCCAGCAAAAGGTAAAACACGCTACCGCCTCCCTGCCTGTCCTCCACCCATATAGCTCCCCTGTGAGCCTCTACAATCGTCCGGCCAATGGCAAGGCCCAACCCCGTGCCCTGCCCGGGGATCAATGTTCCTTGTCTGCCCTGGTGGAACTTTTCAAAGATCTTTCCCTTTTCACCGGCGGGAACTCCTGGGCCTGAATCGGAAATGGAAACCAGCGCAAATCCATCACCACTGGCAGCGCCGGCAACCTTGATCCGCCAGCCTTCCGGAAGGTTGTCCGGAATCTCCGAAGCAAGCTGCAGGCACACCCCGATGACACCGCCAGGCGGCGAGAACTTCAAAGCATTTCCCAGCAGGTTGGCGATCACCTGGATGATGCGGTCTCCGTCACAATCCACCATGACGGGTTGTTCCGGAAGCTGCGCCTCCATGCGAAGCTCTTTTTCCCGCAGTTGTGTTTCAAATTCCGCCAAAACGGTCCGGAGCAAACCGGTGAGATCGTGCCTCCGGATGTCGTACTCCATCACGCCCGCCTCCATGCGAGACACGTCCAGCAGGTTGGCGATCATGGAGGAAAGGCGGCTTCCGCTTTGCAGATTGAGCTCCAGGAAACGTTTTTGCTTGTCGGTTAATGGACCAGGGATTCGGTCCAGCAACAAACGAACCGTTTCCTGCATGGAGGCCAGCGGCGTCTTGAACTCGTGAGATACGTGGGAGACGAAGTCCTTCTTCATCTTGTCCATCTCATTCAACCGGCGCGCCATGGCGTTAAAATCTCCGGCGAGCTGGGCGAACTCGTCGTTTCCCGTCGCGTCCAGTTGATAAAACAACTTTCCTTCCATCACCGCGCGGGTTCCTTCCGTCAGCTGGCCCAGCGGCTCCGAGATGGAACGAACGATCATCAACGACACCAGCAGGCTCAGCACCAGCGCCGCACCGCCCACTATCCAGGAGACACGCTCGGCTTGCTGCCCTGCCCCGGCAGACTCGTCGGCCTGCAAATCAATCGCCTGACGCGTTACTCTCACGACGGTCTGTGCCTGGGTTCTGAGTCGGGAGAAATGTTCGATTTGGTCTGAGAGCGCGACCTCGATTTGCCGTGAGTCGAGCGAGGACATTCCCTGCATCTGGCTCGAAGAGACATCTGAGAACTCATCCCACAGGCGGGAAAGGCGGCTAAGCTCTTCGCCTTCCCGTAGCGGCAAGCCTAGCGATTGCATCCGACGGAGGGACTGCACAAAAGCGTCCTTCATCTGCTTCACCTGGGAGGCGTATCCCGGATCGCCTCCCGTGGCGAAGAATTTGCGCGTGAACTCCTCCACCTGATCCAGGTCGCGGAGCAACTGCAGGGAAAGGCTGGCGGCGCGATAGTGAATTCCGGAAAGGTTCTGATTGATGGCCTGCATCCGGTGAATCGAAGAAACCTGGTAGGAAAGCACTGCGAGGATCAGAACAATGAGAACTCCATACCCGGCAGCGATCTTGGTGGCGATTTTCATTGAATCCGCCAAGCCTCTTGCTGGCGCCAGCCGAAATTTTTGCTGGCAAGAGCGCGGAAGGCGGGGCGCAATGCAGCCGCCTCGCGAGTCAGGCTTTTTTGCCGTAAGACTTCAGCTTATTGCGTATTGTCTTTACATCCAGCCCGAGATGGCGCGCCGCTGCTGCTTTGTTATTTCCTGTTTTTTCCAGGGTTCGCAAGATCAGCTCTTTTTCAGCCTCGGCGGCATTGGCTCCCGGCGGCACAGTGATTTCCAGCCCCGGATCGTCCGCCGGGTTCCGGACGTAAGCAGGAAGATGCGACAGTTCGATCCATCTGCCCTTGGACAGTATCACAGCCCTCTCAATGAGATTCCTCAATTCCCGGACGTTGCCCGGCCAAGAGTAGTTTTGCAGTCTTTCCAGGACTTCCGGGCGGAGGCTTTCCACGCTGCCCTGATGCTTCCGGTTCCCTTCGCGGATGAAATGCCGAACCAATTGGGGGATGTCTTCCTTGCGTTCACGAAGCAAGGGCAGCGCCACCGTAAAGACATTCAGCCTGTAATAGAGGTCATCTCGAAGGCTGCCTTTCCGGACAGCCTCCCGGGGTTCCTGGTTCGTCGCCGCAATCACTCGCACATCAAAAGTGCTTTCCTGCCTGCCCCCCAGCCTGCGAACCCGGCCCCCTTCCAAAACCCGGAGGAGCTTGGCTTGCAGCGCCGTGGACATCTCTGCGATCTCATCCAGAAACAGGGTGCCTCCGCTGGCCATCTCGAAGCATCCGGCCCGGACGCCGATCGCTCCAGTAAAGGCTCCTTTCTCATGGCCAAAGATTTCGCTCTCCATCAGGCTTTCCGGAATAGCCGCTGCGTTGATCGCAATGAAAGGGCCCCTCGAACGCGCGCTGAGTTCATGGATGGTGAGGGCCGCAAGCTCCTTTCCGGTGCCGCTGTCTCCCGTAATGAGGGCCGAAGTATCGCTGGGAGCCAGCGTCTGGATCAGGCCGTAAACCGCTCGCATCCGTTTGCTGGTTCCGACGAAAAGTCCGAAACCCGATTCTTTGTCCTGTGGGGACGGTGGTTTCCCGGATTCCAGCCGTTGGGCGATGTCTTTCTGGGCAATATCCAGGATCGCCTTTAACTTGGCATAGTCCAGGGGCTTGGTGATGAAGTCCTCTGCTCCTTGCTTCATGGCCTCCACCGCCATGTCGATGCTCCCCTGCGCGGTGATCAGGATCACCGGGCGGGAGGGATTGCCCGCCTTCAGGGATCGCAACAGCTCCAGCCCGCTCAAGCCCGGCATCACCACGTCGGAAACGACGATATCCGGATCGTAGGATTCCGCCCATTGCTTTCCCTCTGCCCCGTCGGAGGCAAGCCGCACGTCGAAGCCCCAGTCCCGGAGACGCATCTCCAGCACCTCCCGCATCACCGCCTCATCATCTACGACTAGAATTTTTGTATGCGGGATGGTCATAGGCAAATCAGGGGAAAAGCTTCCGGCTTTTACGTGCACTCCTATCCCGCCGGCACTTCCACACCGGCCCGGAGCCCTGCACATATTTTATAACAGTTGGGAAATTGCGAAATTGCGGAACAGCCTGTCTTGCAGGCCAACGGAATGTGCGAAATCTCATCCCACAGTGCTGGGTTCCTGCATGGCTGGATTTCTGCAGCGCCGGGTTCGTACTCAGCCAGGTTCCGGCAGGGACCGGAAGCGGTGGAGGATGGACCACAGAGCGCTAGCCGCCTAACTCGCCCACTTGCCCTCCCCGACTGACCTCTATGTCATCCTCATCTTTATCTTTGGGAGCATCTTTTTTGGGCTCGTCTGTTTTGGGCTTTTCTTTTTCAGCAAGAGGTTTGGTGGATGCTTTCCCCACCGTGGGCACATCCGCACCCTGGCCGGCCGCAGCACGCCGGGCAAGCCGGTTGCTCTCAGACAATTTTGCTTCATATCCCCTGGCCGTGCTGTAAACCGTCTTTTGAAAAAATGTAATTACCGTGCTCCGGAGGCTCTCATCCACTTGCCTGTCCGTAGCACCCAAATAATCCCACAGGTGTCTTTCCGTCAGCATCAAAGCGAGAACAACTTGTCCCAGCGGAATTCCCTCTGCAAAGCGCACCTTCCCCCTTTCCTCGGCGACACTCTGGATGTGCGCGTCATCTTTTGAAACGAGCCATTGCGCCAAACGCTGAAACTGAGAGTAGATCCGCTCGAAGAACTCGTCCTCCCCCAAAACACGGTAGTAGCTGGTACCCAGGTTTGCCTTTAACTCGCTATGCAAACCTCCCACCAGTTGCTGCCCCTCGCGCTCAATTACTCGGACCAGATCTGTGGAATTCACGACCGCTCTCCTTTAGTTTCCTGTCTGCCTCCGGTTCCTGCCCGGCGCTCTGCACTTGCTTGGAGCCACTATACCCTTGCCTGGAATAACTGTAAATGAAGAAACAATTTTCTAATCAAAGGAAATTGGCGAGGTTTAGTGGCCGTTCTTGCCTGTGATCAAGCCTACGGCATGCGGCAAAACGGCCAGGACAGCTTGGAGAGACTCGACCGCCCCTCGGGGGCTGCCGGGAAGATTTAGAATCAGCGAGTTGCCGCAGATTCCCGCCAATGCGCGGGACAGAATAGCAGTCGGCGTGCCTTGAGCACCCTCCTGACGCATCCGCTCCGCCAATCCGGGAATTTCCCGCGAGATCACCTTTCGGGTCGCCTCCGGAGTGACATCCCTGGGGGAGACTCCGGTTCCGCCGGTGGTGAAAATCCCCTCCAACCCTTTTGAACTCATCTCGCGCAAGGTGGCAGAGAGGACAGCCTGATCATCCGCGATCACCTGACTATGCACCACCTTCCACCCGCTTTTTTCCAGCAACTCTTTTACGGCAGGACCGGAGCCATCCCTCCGATGGCCCTGGAAAACCGAGTCGCTTACGGTCAGGACAGCGGCACGCAACGGCTGGGACATCATCCCTCCTCGGTGTCGCGCTTTTGTTCGTCCAGCAGCCGGAGTGCTTCCATCAGCAGGCCCTGCGTAGTGCGCGTGGTGGTTTGTTTATCGGACCGGGAATTAAAGTCGATCTGGAACGTGCCGTCGGTCAATTGGGCAACCCAGTAGACGGCGTCGTCCCCTTCCATTTTTCCCGACTCAGCGTGGCGAATCTGGCCTTCGGAGAAAAACATCTGGCAGCTCTTGCCGCTGCCTGAGATCGTCAGCGCACAGGTTTTCTGGCCCAGCTCCAAGGACTGCAACAAATCGATAATGTTCATCTCTGCCAAGCGCCCGCGGATGACGCCCTCTTGCTGGCCTTGCTTCTGCATCTTTTCCCAGTAGATCCTCTCCAGCACCTTTTTCGTTCGGGAAGCCAGTTCGTGAACGTAAAAAGGCTTGGCGAAAAACTCCTCGACGCTGTCGGCCACGGGTCTAAGTTTTTCGTTGATGTCGGATTTCACCGCCACCAAGATCACACGCACCCCCTTGGTCTCCGTCCGCGCCTTCAGCTTCTGCACAAACTCGCCGCCGTTCAATCCCGGCATCCGGTAGTCGCAGATCACCAAGTCGGGAGGGCTTTCCACGCATTGGAGAAGCGCCTCGGTGGCGTCGGTGCAGGTCTAGATTTCGGCGTGCTGCTCGATGCCCCGCTTCATCAGGTCGAGAATCAGGCGATTGTCATCGACCAGCATGACCCTGCTTGCTTTCGTTGCGGTTGCTTTCTCTGCCACTGTGTTCCCTTACTCTCCGGCGCCCGGCTTGACGTAGTCGCCGCTCTTGCCGCCGGTTTTCTCCAATAAACAAATATCGGTAATTACCATCGACTTGTCAATCGCTTTGCACATGTCATAGATGGTCAGGGCGGCCACGCTGACCGCCGTCAAGGCTTCCATTTCAACGCCGGTGGCGGCGTTGGTGGCCACGCTGGATTCGATCTTCACGCCTCCGGCATCCATCCGGATCTCAACGTCCACGTGAGTGACCGGAAGCGGGTGACAGAGAGGAATCAGCGCCGCCGTTTGTTTGGCCCCCGCGATCCCGGCGATCCGCGCAATTTCCAGCGGATTGCCCTTGGGGTTTTCCGGCAACTTGCGGAGATGTTCCGGAGCCATCTTTACAAAACCTCCCGCGCGGGCCCGCCGTGCTGTGACCCGCTTGGAGGTGACATCCACCATGCGCACCGAACCGTCTTGGTTGAAATGAGAGAGTTCACCCATCGGATTACCCTTCCTCTCAAGCCACTCAGCGCGGCAGGACAGAGACCCATTCCCCTGCCGGAATCTCCTCCACATTTTCGGGAACGCTCAAGTAGCAGTTGGAGCGAATCAAGCTAGCCATGTCCCCTGAGCCTTTCCAAGCCACCGGGGACACCACAGGTTCATAGGCGCTGCCATGAAGCATCGCCGGCAAAAAAGCAGCCAACCCCGGCTTCCGGCGGAAATCCCTCTCCAGCCGTGCCCGCAAAAAAACCAGCGGCGCGGAGGTCTCTCCCGAAAGCAGCGCCAGCGCGGGGCGGACAAACAGCTCAAACGTAACCATGGTCGACAATGGATTTCCCGGCAGGCCAAAAAAGAAGGTGCCCTGAACCCGTCCGAAAACCAGCGGCTTGCCCGGCTGCATGGCAACCCCGTCAAAGTGAATTTCAGCCCCCAATTCAGCGAGAACTTTTTCCACCAAGTCGAACTTGCCCATGGAGACCCCGCCGCTCAGCACCAGCAGATCAGCCTGCAGGCCTTCTTCTATCATTTTCCTCAGCGGCCCTTCCAGGTCCGGAGCAATTCCTGAAGTCACCGAAATACAGTGGGCGGCAGTCACTTGCACCTGCAACGAATAGCTGTTGCTGTTGCGAATTTGGAAAGGGCCGGGAGAAACCCCGAGTTCAACGACCTCATCGCCGGTGGGAAGGATGGCTACCCGAGGCTTTCGGTAAACCGTCACGGTCTCGGCGCCCACGGCGGCAGCCATAGCCGTTTCCGCATAGCCCATGCGGAGGCCCGCCGGCAGTAAAAGGTCGCCTTGGGTGGCCTCGCTCGCCTGCGGCACCACATTTTCACCGGGAGAGACGCTTCGACCGGGCTCGACCAGCCCGTCCTGCAGGCGCACATGCTCCACCATCACCACGGCATCAGCCCCCTCCGGAACGGCGGCGCCCGTCATGATCTCCACGCATTCCATCTCGCAAACGGTTCCAGCAAACTCGCCGCCTGCTTTGATCTGCCCGCGCAATTTCAGCCGCACCGGCAGCCTGGCCACGTCCGCCGAACGGACCGCAAAGCCGTCACGGGTAGCGCGCCGAAACGGAGGAAAATCCCGGTCGGCATAGACCGGCTCGGCCAGCACGCGGCCTTGGCTCTGGATGAGCGGCAGCGTCTCCCGGCCGAGATCAACCGCTCCGGAACGCACTCGCTCCAGGACAGTCGCCCGCGCATCTTGGAACTTCAAAACAGCCACAGCCTACCTTCAGTATGTCATTGAGGAGCTAGCGGTCCAGGGAGCAACTTTTCCAGGCGCGTGCCGGAGAGGACAATAGTCTGCTCCCGCTCTGGTCCCGTGGAGACCATGGATATCTCAAGCTCCAGTTGACCCTGAATAAATTCCAGATACTCGCGGGCTTTGGGGGGAAGATCGCGGAATCGGGTCATCCCAAAAGTGGGTTGTTTCCAACCCGGAAGGGTCTGGTAAACCGGTCTCACCCTTTCCAGCCTGTCTGCCTGGGGAGGCAGTTCCTGCACGGCGGAACCATCCAACTCGTAAGCGGTGCAAACCGGGATCTCTTCCAACTCGTCCAGCACGTCCAGTTTCGTGACGATCAAGCTGTCCAGACCATTGATCATGGCGCTATAGCGGAGCACGGGGAGGTCCAGCCAGCCGCAGCGCCGCGAACGCTGGGTAACGGCGCCGAATTCCTTTCCGCGCTCGCGCAAAAGTTCCCCCGCTGCCGTTTTGTCCTCGGTAGGAAACGGACCGCCCCCCACGCGCGTGGTATACGCTTTGGACACCCCGATGACGCCCGAAATTCGAGTGGGCGCAATACCCAGCCCGGTGCAGGCGCCGCCAGCCGTGGAGCTGGAAGATGTAACGTACGGGTAAGTTCCATGATCCAGGTCCAGCATGGTTCCCTGTGCCCCTTCAAACAGCACGGACCGTCCGGCATCCAATTCGCGGTTGAGAAAGACAGCCGTGTCGACAACCATCGGGCGCAGGCGGCGGTACAGGCTCAGATAATCTTTCACCATCCGGTCTTCGTCGATGGAAAGTTCGCTGCCGCAGGCCCGCAGCGCCGCTTGCTTCTCTTGAAGCGCCATTTTTGCCAGGCAGCGAAAATTGGACTCGTCCTCCATGTCCGCTAAGCGGATTCCGCGTCTTCCTGCTTTGTCCTCATAGGTGGGACCGATTCCCCGGGCCGTGGTGCCGATACTCCGCCGGTGGGGGGAATTTTCCAGCTCCTTCTCCAGCAAGCTGTGATACGGGAAAATCAGGTGCGCGCGATTGCTGATGAAAAGACGCCCCTCGACCGAAATTCCACCCTTCCCCAAGGCATCGATTTCCTTCAGCAAGGCTTTCGGGTCGATTACCACACCGTTGCCGATGACGGCCTTTTTTCCTTCGCGGAGCACCCCAGAGGGGATCAGTTGCAAAATGAACTGTTTTGGCCCGATCTTCACCGTGTGGCCTGCATTGTGCCCCCCCTGGTAGCGGGCAATGATATCGAATCTTTCGGCCAGCAAGTCCACGACCTTGCCTTTTCCTTCGTCGCCCCACTGAGCCCCTATTGTGATTAAACCGCTCATTCTCGCGCCGCTCCGATGCTCAACCTGCACACACCCACACCGCCGCCCATCCTAAACCCGTTTGGCATAGCACACAATAGGAACCTGAAATGAAAAAAAGAACTCAGGAACGGTTCCACCGGCTGGCCGGTGGAAATTTTGGGAAAAAAATAAAGAGGCAGTTGCTAGAGATACTTCTTCAGAAGATTGGTGAGCTCATCCCGGCTCTTGACGCCGACCACTTGCTCCTGCACTTCCCCGCCTTTGAAAAGCAGCAATGTGGGAATGCTTCGTATATTGTACCGGCCAGGAGTAGAGCTGTTTTCATCCACGTTCACTTTCCCCACCTTGGCCTTGCCTGCATATTCATCTGCTAAAGCTTCCACCGCAGGCGCAATCATCCGGCATGGACCGCACCATGCGGCCCAAAAATCCACCAGGACGGGCAGGTCTGCTTTCAGCACTTCTTGTTCAAAACTCTGGTCTGTGAACTCCATCACGTTCTTTCCAGCCATAGGAAAACCTCCCCATCTCTCCGTGTCGTTACAACCTTCCAGTTGATTTGATTATCATCGCAGCCGTTTGGATTGAAAAAATTTTCACTCCATTGCCTCCGAGTCTGCCGGTTTCCCGCCGAGGGACTTCTCTTGGCGAAGCACTGCCACCCGATTCAAGTTATCGAAGCGGCTGGTGAAATGTCAAGTCCACGCCGCTGAATGGCGCGCCGTCGCGGACCTGCGGCGCAGCGGAAACCCCGCCCGTCCCGCCAGCCTGAACGCTTCGGCGAAGGGGCCGGTCTCTGCCACAGGGTAGCGCTCCCCAGGCGATGTGATATCATTTCCTTCCCATCCGTTTCGGCAACCGCAGACGCTCTGTTGCCACCATGCACGGCCAGCGCACTCGAAAAGGCGAGCCGGAAAGAAGAGCAGAAAGGGAAGCAAAACAGGAAAGGCGGTCCCGTGGCTGAAAAACTGAGCATGGAATCCAAGCCCTCTACCGAACAGGGCCGGCTGGACGAACTGTGCATCAATACGATTCGCGTCCTGGCGATGGACGCAGTGGAAAAGGCCAACTCCGGCCATCCTGGCTTGCCCATGGGGGCGGCTGCAATGGCCTATGTGCTGTGGACGCGTTTTCTGCGCCACAATCCGGGCCATCCTCAATGGCCGAACCGCGACCGGTTTGTTCTCTCGGCCGGCCACGGCAGCATGCTTCTTTACTCACTGCTGCATCTCACCGGATATGACCTTTCCCTGGAAGAACTGAAACAGTTCCGCCAATGGAACAGCCGAACCCCGGGCCACCCCGAGCACGGCTTGATCCCCGGCGTGGAAGCGACCACCGGCCCGCTGGGACAAGGCTTCGGCAACGGGGTAGGAATGGCGCTAGCGGAGCGCTATCTGGCGGCCACCTTCAACCGTCCGGGACATGCCATTGTGGACCACTTCACCTATGCACTGGTGAGCGATGGCGACCTGATGGAGGGCGTGGCCTCCGAGGCCGCCTCCCTGGCCGGTCATCTGAAGCTGGGCAAGCTTGTCTATCTGTACGATGACAACCACATCACCATCGAAGGCGACACCAGCCTGGCGTTTACGGAAAACGTCTCCCAGCGGTTTGAAGCCTACGGATGGCACGTGCAGGAGATCGACGGCAATGATCTCCATGCAGTGACCCAAGCCCTGGCCACGGCGCGCGCCGAGATGGACCGCCCTTCCCTTATTCGGGCCCGCACCCACATCGCTCACGGAAGCCCCAACAAGCAAGATACGGCCGACGCCCACGGCTCCCCCCTGGGCGCGGAAGAAGTCCGGCTCACCAAAGAAGCTCTGGGGTGGCCGCTGGAGCCCGCTTTTCATATTCCTCCGGACGCTTTGCATCATTTCCGCGAAGCCGTCAAGCGAGGGCAAGCCGGACAAGCCCAGTGGCAAACCCGTTTTGACGCCTACGCCTCGGCTTTCCCCGATCTCGCCAAAGAGTGGAACGATACCCTGCAAGGGAAGCTTCCTGTCGGCTGGGAAGAGAGTCTGCCTGCATTTAGTCCCCAGGAAAAAAGTATGGCCACCCGCCAGGCTTCAGGAAAGGTGCTGAATGCCATAGCCCCCCGCCTGCCTGTTTTAATCGGCGGATCGGCCGACCTGTCCCCTTCCAACAACACGCATCTGAAAGACTTTGAAGACTCCCATCGTTCGGCGCGGGGAAGAAACTTCCATTTTGGAATCCGCGAGCACGGCATGGGCGCCATCCTGAACGGCATGGCCCTGCACGGAGGCATCCGGCCCTATGGAGCCACGTTTCTGGTCTTCTCCGACTATATGCGGCCCTCGATCCGATTGGCTGCGCTGACAAAATTGCCGGTTATTTTTATCTTCACACACGATAGTATAGGATTGGGAGAGGATGGACCTACGCACCAACCCATCGAACATCTGGCGGCGCTTCGCGCCATCCCTCATCTGGTCGTACTCCGTCCGGCAGACGCAACGGAAACCGCTGCCGCCTGGCGATTCGCCATGGAGGAATGGACCAGACCGGTGGCGCTGATCCTTACGCGCCAAAAGCTTCCCGTGTTGGAACGGCCCGCCTCGGGCGATTTCGTTTCCAGAGGAGCGTATGTTCTAGCCGACACAGGAACCAAACCGCTGAAAGTGATCCTCATCGCCACGGGCTCGGAGGTCAGCCTGGCTCTGGAGGGAAGAACGCTTCTCGAAGCCAAGGGAATTGGCACGCGTGTGGTCAGCATGCCGTCCTGGGAGCTGTTTGACGAGCAGTCGCAGGCCTATCGCGAAAAAGTCCTGCCTCCTGCGGTGAAGGCGCGGCTGGCCATTGAGGCGGCTTCTCCGTTCGGCTGGCGGCAATACGCGGGGGATGAAGGTGATATCCTGGGCATCGACGGCTTTGGCGCTTCCGCTCCCGGCCCCGTTGTGATGGAGCATTACAACTTTACGGCGGAAAATGTTGCGGCACGCGCCGAAGCTCTTTTGCAACGGCGGAGCCCAAAAACGCCGAGGAAAACCAAGCAGCAGGGTTAACGGTTGCGGAGACTTCCGGGAAAATTTACCGATTCTGGAGGAGTCGATAGTGCGCATCGCCATTGGAGCCGATCACGGCGGATTCGAACTGAAAGCCCCGGTTATTGAACAATTAAAAACCGCAGGACATATTCCGCTGGACATGGGCACGCATAGTCCGGACCCGGTGGACTATCCCGATATCACCAGGAGCGTAGCGGAGGCCATCCAGCAAGGAAAGGCCGACCTCGGGATTCTGCTCTGCGGCAGCGGCGTCGGGGCCTCGGTGGCGGCCAACAAGTTCGCGGGAATTCGCGCCGGCCTGTGTCACGATGCATTTTCCGCGCATCAGGGGCGCGAGGATGACGATGTGAACGTGCTGTGTCTGGGAAGCCGCGTCATCGGCAGGTCTCTGGCGCTGGACTTAGTGAAAATCTGGCTGGAGGCCAGCTTCTCGGGGCTGGAACGTCACCAGCGGCGTCTGGATAAAGTGGCTGCGATTGAAAAAGAGAACAAGCTCCTGCCCCAGGGCTGACCGGCATCGCCTGCCGGTCCGGAGCCGGCAGCTTGCGGGGATTGCAGTCCGCAGCGGCAGGGCAGCAGCAAGACAGGCTGCTTGCGCCGCCACACAACCTTTTGCTCTCTCTGTAGACGCCATATAATATCCGCCGGACTAATTCCTTTTTTATAAACCGGGACTGGAGGAAAGGCATCCGGTGGCCAAAATAAGCTTTGCTGCTGCCAAGCAGCGCGCCATCAAACAACGCGCCGCCCGTATCCAACTTCTCTTGATGGATGTGGATGGCGTCTGGACGGACGGCTCACTGTACTACGTCCCTTCCGTCGGGGGCGCGATGGTCGAGACCAAGGGATTTGACTCGCAGGATGGCATCGGCCTCCGCTGGGCGGTGGATGCCGGCCTCGTCACCGGCATCATCAGCGGCAGGCTCTCCCCCGCCGTCCAGGAACGCGGACGAATGCTCGGCTTGAGCTACATCTATCAGGATCACTTGAACAAGCTCGAAATCTACGAGCAAATTCTCGCGCATGCCCGTCTCACCGATTCTCAAGTCTGCTTTATGGGCGACGACCTGACGGATCTCCCGGTCATGCGGCGAGCCGGCTTAGCTGTGGCCGTGGCCAACGGCCGTCCGGAGGTAAAAAAGCATGCCCGGTACGTCACGACTGCCCGCGGGGGACGCGGCGCGGTTCGGGAAACAGTGGAATTGCTTTTGAAGGCACAGAACAAGTGGCGGACGGTTATAGGAAAGTACGGATTATGAAACCGGCCTGACAGGGAAGGATTTCTTCTGGATTGCCAGCGAAGGGGAAACCTGCTAATCTTATTCCCATCGGTGGGTCGGGTAATTCCAGTCCCTCTTATCCCAACAATTCAAATGAGCATGATCGCCAAGCTATGACCATTTCCGAGCTGAAAGATAAAAGTATCATCGAGTTGACGCGCATCGCGCGAACTCTGGAACTGCCCGGCGCCTCCAGCATGAGGAAGGCCGACCTGATCTTCAAAATTTTGCAAGCACAGGCCGAAAAAGAAGGGCTGATTTTTGCCGAAGGCGTCCTGGAAATTCTCCCCGAGGGCTTCGGCTTCCTTCGCTCACCCGACTACAACTATTTGCCCGGGCCGGACGACATCTACGTCTCCCCCTCGCAGAGCCGCCGCTTTGACCTCCGCACCGGCGACACCGTCTCCGGGCAGGTCCGGCCTCCCAAAGAAGGGGAAAATTATTTCGCCCTGGTCAAAGTGCAAGCGGTGAATTTCGAGTCGCCGGAGGAGTCGCGGAACAAGATATTCTTCGACAACCTGACGCCTCTGTATCCGCAGGACCGGCTCCGGCTGGAGACCGACAAGGGGAGCCTCTCCGGGCGGGTGATGGACCTGATGACGCCGATCGGAAAAGGCCAGCGGGGCCTGATCGTCTCTCCGCCGCGAACCGGCAAGACCATGCTGCTGCAGTCCATCGCCAACTCCGTCACCACCAACCATCCCGAGGTCACCCTGATCGTGCTGCTGATTGACGAGCGCCCGGAGGAAGTAACCGACATGCAACGGTCGGTGCAGGGCGAGGTGATCAGCTCGACGTTTGACGAGCCGGCGGCACGTCACGTGCAAGTGGCCGAGATGGTGATGGAAAAAGCCAAGCGGCTGGTGGAGCACCGCCGGGACGTGGTGATTCTGCTGGACTCGATCACGCGGCTGGCAAGGGGCTATAACACGATTGTGCCGCCGTCGGGCAAGATTTTGAGCGGCGGCGTGGATTCAAACGCCTTGCAGCGGCCCAAGCGCTTCTTCGGGGCGGCGCGGAACATCGAAGAAGGCGGCAGCCTGACGATCGTCGCCACGGCGCTGATTGACACCGGCAGCCGCATGGACGACGTGATCTTCGAGGAGTTCAAGGGGACGGGCAACTGCGAGATCATCCTGGAGAGGAAGCTGGTGGACAAGCGGGTGTTTCCGGCGATCGACATCAACCGATCGGGGACGCGCAAGGAGGAGTTGCTGCTGCCCAAGGATGAACTGAACCGTGTGTGGGTGCTGCGGAAGTTGCTGCACCAACTGTCGCCGACCGAGTCGATGGAACTGCTGCTGGACAAGCTCTCCAAAACCAAGGCCAACTCCGACTTCCTCGCCTCCATGAGCGCCGGGTAAACCAACTTCCTCACAATTGACGCAAGCGTCAACCGCTTCAGCCAGCAAAATCCAGAATCACCTTCCCGAACTGCTGGCCGCTTTCCAGATATTCATGCGCCTTGGCGACCTCTGTAAAAGGAAAGACCCGGTCCACCACGCCCTTCATTTTGCCCGCCTCGACTAACTGCAATATCCGGAACATGTCGCCGCGAGTTCCCATGGTGGAACCCAGGATCGACTGCTGGCGGATGAAGAGAAACCGCAGGTCGAACGTCACCTCAAAACCGGTGCTCGAGCCGCAGACGACCAGCTTGCCGCCTTTGGCGAGACTGCGCATGCTGGCTTGCCATGTGGCGGAACCGGCGTGGTCCACTACAATTTCAGCTCCCTTTCCCTGTGTGATTTTTTTCACTTCCTTCGCCACATCCTGCTTGTAATGGTCCAGCACAAACTCGGCCCCCAGCGCCTTCGCTTTTTCGAGCTTCGCGGTTCCGGCTGTCGCAATCACGCGCGCGCCGTGCGCGCGGGCAATCTGCACGGCTGCGCTTCCCACGCCGCTCGATGCGGCCACCACCAGCACCGTGTCGGTTGGCTTCACGGCGCACTTATTGACGAGCATCTCCCAGGCCGTCATATAAACCAACGGGATCGCAGCGCCCTCCTCGAAATTGATATTCGAGGGCATTCGGATCGCCTTCGCTTCATCCAGGACCACGAACTGGGTCTGCACACCTTCGAAGTGCTCACCCACAATGCCGTACTTCGGGCAATAGTTTTCCCTGCCCCCCAGGCAGGCATGGCACGACCCGCACCCATAGCCCGGCTGAGCCAGCACGCGATCGCCCACCGCAAATTGGGTTACCTCGCTCCCTATCTCTTTCACCACGCCGGAGCCGTCGGCGCCGAGCGTCAGCGGCAGGTGCAAGCCAGGCAACCCTTTGCGGATCCATACATCCAGACGGTTCAAAGCAGCCGCTTTGACCTCCATCAGGATTTGCCGGGGGCCGGGCTTCGGCTGCTCGACATCATCAATGCGCAGTTGTTCCACTCCGCCATGAGCGTGAATGCGAATACTTTTCATAAAACTCCTTTAGCAAAAAGTGCGGTTGTAGCCACGATTGTGACCACAATTGTAACCACAGGTATACCGAAGAGAAATGATATTACGGCGGGGAGGCGGTTTCCATACTGACTGGAGGCAGCAGCCCCGCCCCATAGGTCGCCACTCCGGGAATCGTGACCGGCAGCCTGCCGGTCAGGCGTGTCTCTCCGAACAGCGCCCGGACGGCGGAGCGCTCCGCCAGAGGAAACGCGTCGAAGGTCAGCAGCAAAGCCGGGGGGCGAAACGAAAGCTCGGCCAGAAAATAGGGGCTGCCGAGCGCGACTAAGACGAGTTGTTGCTGGATGAGCCGCTGCCGGATAAGCCGATGATCGGCCCCGGCCAGTTTCTGAAGCAATTGGCTATAAACAGGCTCTAAAGCTACTGTCCCCTTGGAGGCTGCGGCATCGATGAAGACGGCGCAAACAAGCGCGTCGGCCTCGCCGGCAAGCTGGATTGCGCGCGATTCCATTGCCCCGGCAAAATAAGGTTCCAGGCGAAGGCTCGTTGCCGAAGGAAGGCGCCGGGAAAATTCCTTCAAGAAAGTTTTTCCCTGATCGGAATTTCCCGTCTCGGCCAGGACCAGAACAAAAACTTTTTTCGTTTTCAAAGGGACCAGGTCTGCCGTCTCCTCCAGCAAAACCAGGGAGCGGGCCGATAACTCCTCCGCCAACGACAAACGCTCCGGGCGAGCCAAGGCTGCGGGCAACTGCTCCAGGTCCGCCAATTTTTCGACATGCAAACCTAAACGCGCCTTCGCTTCCAGAATGCGTTTGACGGACCGGTCAATCCGGCTCTCGTCAATACGGCCGCTCTCGATCGCGGCCACTATTGCACGAATGGCAGCTTCCGGGTCTGGGGGCAACAGGAGCACATCCGCGCCCGCCTCCACAGCACGGAGAACCACCTCGGCGGAAGAAAACTCCGCCGTCAGAGCCTGCATCTCCAGGGCATCGGTTACGATCAGGCCGTCGAAGTTCAACTGCTCTCGCAACACATCCGTCAGCACCGCTTTGGAGAGCGTTGCAGGAGGCAAGCTCTCCGGGCCTGCTGCGGCATCAGCTTCAAGCGATGGAACGACGACATGGGCGGTCATTACGGCGTCCACGCCGGCCTCGATAGCAGCGCGGAAAGGCGGCAGATTTTCCTGCTCCAGGGTGCTTCGGCCGGAACGAACTATGGGCAGGCTGATGTGCGAATCCCGGTCGGTGCTGCCGTGGCCGGGGAAATGTTTGGCTGTGGCCAGGACGTTGGCTGCGTGCGCGCCCTGGACGAACCGGCTGACGTAACGGGATACAACTTCCGGCCTCTCTCCGAATGCGCGGACGTTGATGATCGGATTTCTCGGGTTACTGTTGACGTCGGCCACGGGCGCCAGAACCCAGTTCACTCCTGCCGCCCTGGCCTCTTCTCCTGTAGCTCGGGCCGTCTGAAAGGCGCTCTCGGGGTCCCCCGAGCCGCCCAGCGCCATCGGCGAGGGGAAACGGGTGGCTTCGGCAAGCCGCATGCCCGCTCCGCGCTCCATGTCCGCCGCCACCAGCAAAGGAATGTCTGCCGCCGATTGCATCCGATTCAGGAAGGCGGCGGTATTGGCAGCGCCAGCGGGCTGAACTGCCGTCCCATCCATGCGATTGCCCAGCACAAACCCGCCGACTTTCCAGCCGGTGACCATCTGTTCATAGTGGCGGAATTGTCCGCTGTCCCAATTCAAAAAGTCACCGTACGTGCGCACCACGATCATCTGCCCCACCTTTTCCGCGCGCGACAGCCGCGCCAAGGTGGCAGCAACCCACTTCTGCTGTTCCGGTTGAGCGCCAGGGCCGGACGGTCCTCCGCCGCAGGCCGCAGCGACCCCGAGAAGAAGCACAAACAGCCATTCACCACGATGATGTTCGCTCCCGAACACGCCGCCCTCATCAATAGGAAAGTGGTTAGGAAAAAGGAATGCGCTACTACCGGTGGGCCTGCCGGCGAGCCGGCTTTTCTTCTTTCTCTTCTGCTGATTTCATTTTGACCGAAGCAGCGGGCTTTTTCATGCTTTTTCGCAGCAGCCGCGTTACGGCGCTGATCAGCTCGGGAACCTCCCGAGGGCCTTTGTTCAAGACACAATCGGCCTCCGGCACCGCCTGCTCCAGGCCCAGAGTTTCCGCGTAGCCTGACAACAAAACGACCGGCAGTTTCGGATCGGCTTGCTTGATCTTCCGCAGCACCTGGTCTCCTTTCATCCGCGGCATTCTGTAATCTACGATCACCAAGTCCATCTTCGCTTTGTGGAATTTTTCCAGACCTTCCTGTCCGCCGTGAGCCGTGGTGACTTTATGGCCCATCTTTTCCAGCAGCGCGCGCCTCGCTCTGAGACCGGCGGCGTTATCGTCAATGCAGAGAATTTTTGACATGAGTCTGATAGTGAAGAGAGGGATGGTAACAAACTTAAAGACAGGCTGTCAATTTCCGTAAAAACCCGGCGGCGATTTCTGATTTTCCAGCTTGACAAACAGCATAGAGATGGATTCAGTGAACGCGCTTGGCCTGCCCGGCCCAATATTTCTCGCGTAACACTCTCTTCAAAATCTTGCCAGTGCCGCTTTTCGGCAATTCCGGGAGAAACTCAAAGGAACGGGGAATTTTATATACCGCCAACCGCCCTCGGAGGAAACCGGCTAACTCCTGCTCGGTGGCGGAAGCATTTTCTTTCAGCACCACCAACGCTTTGGGCACCTCCCCCCATTTTTCATCCGGAACGGCGATGACGGCGCATTCATAGATGCAGGGGTGAGCCAGCAACGCCTTTTCGACCTCCAAGGAGGAGATGTTTTCCCCTCCGCTGATGATGATCTCCTTCTTGCGGTCCACAATCAGCAGGTAGCCTTCTTCATCCCAAACCGCCATATCGCCGGTCAGCAACCAGCCGTCGCGAAAAGCTGTCTGGGTCAGCTCCGGGCGCCGCCAGTATCCCTCCATCACACCGTCGCTGCGAGCTACGATCTCCCCCACTGTTTGCCCGTCCCGGGGAACCTCACTGCCTTTCTCATCCACGACCCGCAACTCCACGCCAACGACGGCATGGCCGGTCATCGCCTGGCGGCGCAGCCGTTCCTGGGGGCTCGCTCCTAACAGAGTGTCTTTGACATATGCAATCGTCAGGACCGGCGAGGTCTCCGTCAGCCCATAGCTCGCATAGCACTTGCAGCCGAGTTTTTGTTCGACTGATTGAATCAAATCCTCTGAAGACGCAGAGCCACCCACATTGAGCCACTCCAGGCTGCTCAAGTCGTAACGGGCCAGTTCCGGATAATGAACCAGAGCGGCGGCCATGGTGGGAACCATGGAAAAAGTGGTCACCTTTTCCTTCTGGACCAACTCGCAAACCTGTTTGGGATCAAACCGGCGTACCATCACATGCCTAGCGCCCGCCGCCGTCACCGTATGCGCGTGTCCCCAGCCGTTGGCGTGAAAAAGAGGGATCGTGTGCAACTCCACCCCGGTATCGGGCGTCCGCAACGATGCCAGCACATTCAGCGCGTGCAGGTAGACGGTGCGATGGCTCAGCATGACTCCTTTCGGATCGCCGCTGGTGCCGCTGGTGTAAAACAGCTCGGCAAGCGAGTTCTCATCCACTCCCATAAAATCATAGGGAGCCGGAGAGGCTTCTGCCAATAACCGGTCATAGTCCCTAGTTTCAATCCAGCCGGGAGAATGTCCGGGCGCTTGTTCGTCCGCTTCTAGCAGAAAGAACCGTTCCATTCCCGGCAACCGTTGCTTGATCCCCTCGGCCAGGGGAATGAAGTCCCGGTCCAAAAACAAAAACCGGGCTCCGGAATCTTGCAGGATAAAAGCTATCTCGGGAGGCGCCAGCCGAATATTCAGCGGCAGCAACACTCCCCCGGCTTGCAAAACTCCATAGTAGGCCTCCAGCAACCGATGGCAGTTATAGCTGAGGAAAGCCACCGGCTCGCCGGACCGCAGACCCTGGCCCCGCAGCGCACCCGCCAGCCGCATGCACCGCTCAATAAATTCCGAATAAGTGAAGCTCCGTTTCCCGCAAACGACACCTACTTTATTTCCATAGACTCTCCGGGCCCGGTCCAAAACTCGCAGCGGTGTTAAGGGCAATATCATGTTCCCCTGTTTTCCTCCCAGCGCGCGCTCACGTCCCCCGTACGATCCATTCGGGGAATATATCCGGGAAGAGAAATGTTCCCCGGAAACAACAAGACGAAAACACAGCCTCATTATAACGCGCCTCATTGTAACGAAGGTTACAGCCGGGTTCAATCAAGGGTGTTGTGTAGTTCCGGAAGATTCAGCGGCAAGAGAAAACAAATGCTGGAACAATCCTGAACAGCAAGCGGAAGGGGCGTGGTCCGGCAGCTTTAAGAAACCTCCGGAAAACTCGGCAGAATTTGTTGCGGCATCCGGCTGTGATTTCGAATCTGGCCCTGATAGGGACGCGCCATCTCTCCCAGGCAATCACTGCACAACCAGACCCCGACCGTATTCCCCAGAATGTATTTCCGGCATTCCGAGACCCGCTGGCACCTCCAGCAGATTTCCAACGAGCCGACAACTCGGCGGACATTTTCCCTCATCTGAATCCATTCCTTGGGCGCCATGACGTCTTTCATAAGACCTCGTGAATTAATGGGGGAGTGCTCAGAGAAGAAAACTTCGGAGCCCGTATCGGCTCCCGTCTTCCCGTTCCCGGAACTGCAGGAACAACTGTAGAGTATCGGACCCTTTCAGATGCGACAATGGCTCTATGGTCACGATTTTTATGGGACCGGACGCCTAGGCCGAACTACCCAGGCAAGAGAACGAACCCGGCGCACGAGAAAAAACCGCTATCGTGATGTTTCACTCGACAACGGAACGAAGGTCAAGGTTAAGGTCTAAGGTCTAAGGTCAAGCTGGAATTCCAAGTTCGGTGAGCGGATTCGCTATTTAGAGAGTTGCTTTTTACGCAGCCATTCCAGGTGCGCCCGGGTAAACCAGGCCGAGTGCAAGATGGTGGCAGCAAGCCCTGTGCAAACCTGGCAATATCCGGTATCGGAAGCAGGATAGCGCCGTGCCGACTCCTCCGACAATGGTGCACCGCAGTTCTCGCAAGTTCGCTGTCGTCCTAAGGAATCAAATCTCTCCATCTTGAATTTCGCCCCTTCTACTCCCCCACAAAATCAGGAAATGAAAAACAAACTGTATTCCCTTTAGCAGCTAGAAAGCCAACCTGGCGAAACCGTATTTGCAAGATATTAAAGCACTTTCCAAACAGCCCCAAATTCCCTAATCCCCAAAAACTGAACAAAAGGGAAAATCAATTCCCTTCTGCGGGTCATAACAGGTAAAATTTATTCGCTCGGATTTGAAAACCGGAGGCATTTCCCATGCGCAAGATTAACCGACTGGCAGCAGCCTTCGCAATTTTGTGGCTCTTGTATTTTGCCGCGATAACTGAGAAGCGGGTGTTGTCCGCTCCAGCCGAACTGGACCATCCGCAGGAAACCCACCTTCGCAACCTCCGGCAGCTTACCTTCGGGGGCGAAAACGCAGAGGCCTATTTTTCCGCCGACGACCGCCTCCTGATCTTCCAGGCCCACCAAGGCGAGGGGAACTGCGACCAGATATACATTATGGATCGCGAGGGTGGCAATCCGCAGATGGTGAGCACAGGCACAGGGCGCACCACGTGCGCATATTTTTTCCCTGACGGGCAGCGGATTCTCTATGCCTCGACCCACAGGGGCAGCGCAGCCTGCCCTCCCCCGCCGGATTACTCGCGCGGTTACGTCTGGCCATTGGAAAAAAACTATGACCTCTTCACGGCAAAGCCGGACGGCAGCGACCTGCAACGGCTGACGGCGACGCCGGGCTACGATGCCGAAGCCACCATCTCGCGCGACGGCAACAAGATCGTATTCACCTCCGTGCGCGACGGTGATCTGGAGCTTTACAGCATGGACGCCGACGGCGAAAACGTAAAACGGCTGACCCACGAAACCGGTTATGACGGAGGAGCATTCTATTCGGCGGACGGCTCCCGGATTGTCTATCGCGCGCACCACCCCACCGACCCGCAGGAAATAGAGGATTACCGGGCACTGTTACGGGAAGGGTTGATCCGTCCCAATGAACTGGAACTGTTCGTGATGGACGCAGACGGCGGCGACAAGCGGCAGATCACCCGCAACGGCGCCGCCAACTTCGGGCCTTTTTTTCATCCCGACGGAAAACGAATCATCTTCAGCAGCAACCTGGCCGATCCTCGCGGGCGCAACTTCGACCTCTACCTCATCAACGCGGACGGTTCGGGGCTGGAGCGGATCACTTACGACGACAACTTCGACGGCTTCCCCATGTTCACCTCCGACGGCAAGCAATTGGTTTTCGCCTCCAACCGCAACGCCCAACAGCAGGGCGACACGAACATCTTTATAGCCGATTGGACCGACTGAAGCTGCCGGAGACCCCGCGGGCAGAGGGCTCCCCTGCGGCCTCCGAGTGAACCCTCATCGCAAACCCACATAGCAAACCATGACCCGCCCGGACTCGATCCATTCCCAAACCCATTGGCAGCCCTGCCGGCTCTCCTGTACACACTGAGGCATGCGCAGGCGCAGTTTTCCTCCTATGACCCGGAAGGGCAAGGTGCTATCCTTGAATTGGAAGATACTGTTAGCAATTAGGAAGTAATTTCGTAATGGAAGACCGGCTCCGAATCGCCGTTTTTATCGATTTTGACAACATCGAGATCGGCGTAAAAAACACTCTGGGAAGAGACTTCGAGGTCTCTCCCGTTTTAGAGGCCTTGAAAGAACGGGGCGACGTTCTGACGAAAATCGCCTACGCCGACTGGACCCGGCAGGGCACGCTCAGCCGCAGCATGACCCAGCACGCCGTTCAGATGGTGCAAAGACACCCCGGTCCCCGTGGCGACAAGAACGGCGCCGACATCAATCTGGCGCTCGATGCCCTGGAGATGGCGCTGACCAAACCGCACATCGACGCCTTCGCCATTGTCTCGGGCGACAGCGACTTCATTTCCCTGGTGGAAAAGCTGAAGCAATACAACAAGACCGTCTTCATCGTGGGAGGGCGGGCCTTTACCAGCACCATTCTGCAAAAGAATTGCCGGGAGTTTATCAGCTATGAAAGCCTGCTCTCGTCCGGCTCCTCCGGACGCGGACGCGGTTCTCAGCGAGCTTCCAAAGTATCTCCCGCCTTGCCTCTCTCAAACGTCGCCCCTCTGGTTACCAGGGCACTGGAAGTGCTCGCCCGGCGGGAGGTGCAGCCGCAGCTCGGGCTGCTGAAAAGCACCATGCTCCAGCTCGACTCCTCCTTTACGGAAAGGGACTACGGCACCTCTTCGTTTCGCCAGTTCGTAGAGATGCTCAACAAAGAGCGCATGGTCGAGGCCAAGAGGGTCGGCGGACAGTACCTGGTGGAGCTTCCGCAGCAAGAGCAGGCAGCCGAGGAGGCTTCGCAGGAGCTGCTCAAGCGCGAGGACGCGCTCCCGACGCTTTACAAAGCTCTGAAGGTGATTGATGAAAACGACCTTTGGGGAAAGCTCGGTTTCGGGGATGTGCGGCATTATGTGGCGCGCCTGGAGCCTGACTTTGAGGAATCCCGCTACGGCTTCGGCCAATTTGCCGAGTTGCTAAACTATGCTCAAGACGTGGGCTTGATCCGGCTCGAACCGGACGCCCAATCCGTCTTGCGGGTCTCTCCCGGCGCGCAGTTCACTCCCACCGGGGACTCGATCCCGGCGGCTATCGAATTACCCGCCCTCTCAGCAGACCCCGCTTCAGGAGAAACGATGGAAGCTTCTTCGGAAGCGTCCGCAGATTCTCCCGCCGAGCCAGCCGCAGCGGCCCCGCCAAAACGGAAAAGGCCTTACCGCAGGCGGAGCCGAAACCCTGCCGCCAGAACGCGACAGCCGCGCAAGCCTCCATCTGCGGAATCGTAATTTTCCGACCAAGACGGTGTCTAAGGGTTTTCGTTTAAGAGGTTGCTGGAAAACTGCTGTATGGGTCCGCTTGCTAATCCCTCGGCTTCGCTCCCTTCGGCTATGCTCCCTTCGACTTCGCTCAGGGCAGGCAGGGCAGGCGGGACAGGCGCGCGAGGCTCGGTAAGTGCAGACAAATCAGCACGCCGATTCCGATGCCGGCAGCAAGGAATACCTCCTGGAGGCCGACATGGGGCGGTGGCGACCCGGCAATGACCCACATCACTATGCCCTCCCCAAATCGTTCCCAAAATCCAGGAGCACAGGTAAGGCAATACGGTTGTAGAATCTATTCCGGGCCTCATCTATAATTAAGTTTTGTAATTGAGTTTTGCTATTGAGTTTCACCATCAGACCCGGAAGAGGGAGAAACCCTCAAACCTTCCCGGCGGGAGCCGATCACTATTGAAACCAGCCAGCCCCCAAACCAGATGGGGCGGCCTGAATAGAAAGCCTGAATAGAAAGAATGAGGTGGAGGTTGAAGATGCGTTTCTTGCTAACCACGGTTTTAGCTCTGCTATCGGCAGGGCAACTAAACACGGCCTGGGGCGCCAGCAAACAAGAAGAGCGGCTCGCAAAATCTACAGAGGTGTTTCAGCAAATCATGGACACTCCGGACAAGGGAATCCCGACTGATTTGCTGGCGCGCGCCGCCTGCATCGGCATTATCCCCAGTGTCAAGAAGTTTGCCTTCGGCTTCGGAGGGCGTCACGGCGCCGGATTCGTCCTGTGCCGCAAGAACCGGGGCAAGGGCCCTTGGGGACCTCCCTCCGGTTTTTCCATGTCGGGCGGCAGCTTCGGCCTGCAACTGGGCTTTTCGGCCACCGACTATGTGCTGCTGTTTATGAATTCGGACGGCGTGGACAAACTTCTGTCGGATAAATTCACGCTCGGCGCCAACGCCGCGGTGGCGGCCGGACCGGTAGGCCGCACGGCCGAGGCATCGACGGACGCGCAAATGAGCGCCAAGATTCTTGCCTACTCCCGTAGCAAGGGCCTGTTTGCCGGTTTGGCTCTGGAGGGCGCTGTGCTGAAACCCTCCGGAGGCGACAACAAGTCACTCTACGGCAGGGAAGTTGACCCCAGGGACTTGTTGCTCACGGGCAATGTGGCCGCTCCACCGAGCGCCGCCCCCTTGATCCAGATACTGTCCAAGTACTCCGGAGGAAAGAGCAAAAAAACGTTATAGAGAAAAGCCCTCTGCCAATTCCCTGCTTGGAAATCAAGAGGGAGCCTCCACGTCTGGCGCGACCAGCCGGCACCCTTGTCTGTCCCGCAGATCGTGTCTGCTGCCGTTGCCTTTGCTGATGCGCCACTGGATAGAATATCGCCACTGGATAGAGTATATCGGCGCTGGGGCCGTTCTGAAGCTTCTGGGCCTGCTGCCCCGCCCTGCCGCACATCAGCTTGCCACACTGCCAGCCCGCTTGTTCTATTGGGCCACGCCCCGGCTTCGCCAGACTGCTGAAAAAAACCTCGTGATGGCGTTGCCAGAGTTGAGCGCCTCCGAACGCTCCTCTCTCTGCTGGGGCACATACCGGAGCCTGGGCCGCCTGCTGGCCGAGTTCTCGCAATTCCCGCGCTTGAACCCCGCGAACGTCCGCCAAGTAGTCGCCTACGAGGGCCTTGAAAACTACCAAGCCGCCCTCGCACAAAAGCGGGGAGTCTTGTTTCTTACCGCTCATCTGGGAGCATGGGAACTGGGGGCCTTTGCCCACGGCTTGAACGGATACCGGCTCCACATTGTCCACCGCCCGCTGGACAATCCCCTGCTCAACCGCCTGGTCAACCGCTACCGTACGCTCGGCGGAAACCAGATGATCGAAAAAAAAGATTTCGCCCGCGGCATCCTGACGGCGCTAGCCAAGAACGAAACAGTGGGGATTTTAGCGGACCAAAACGCGGTCCGGGAGGAAGGAGTCTTCGTAAATTTCTTTGGAATTCCGGCCTGCACAACCGCCGGCATTGCCAAGATTGCGCTGCGCAGCGGGACCGCCGTGGTGCCGGCTTTCTGCGTCTATGATTCGAAGACCGCGCAGTTCCATATCTGCTTCGACCCGCCCCTGCGGCTTGAAACCTCCGGTAACCCGGAAGAAGACATCCGGGCTGCCACCCAGCAGATGGCCGGCGTCATCGAGCGATTCGTGCGGCGGTATCCCGGCCAGTGGCTGTGGATTCACCGAAGATGGAAAACCCGGCCCCCCGGAGAATCACCCCTTTACTCTTGAGCCCTTTACTCTTGAGGGCTTTCAGAGCGGTCCGCGGCGGACATTGCCCTCCGGAAATGTTTCCTCGAAGCCTCCCTGCAAAACCCCCGCTCGGAGCTCCGGACGAACTGGATCAAATGCCGGGCTTCTTCCGTCGGAACTTCGCGTTCAATGCGTTCCAGCGCCTGTCCCAAGGGCAAACGGGAGCGGTAGAGAATCCGATAGGCTTGTTTCAACCCGCGCACCGCCTCCGGGCCTATCCCGGCCCTCTTCAGCCCCACCAAGTTGAGCCCCTTAGCAGTGATGTCAAAATCCGAGGCGAGGATAAAGGGTGGGACGTCCAGATTGACGCGCGTGTTGCCGCTGATCATCGCCAGCCGTCCGATCTTAGAAAACTGATGAACCAACACGCCGGCGGAGATATAAGCCAGCTCTCCCACCTCCACATATCCCCCCAGAGAACAATAATTGCAAACTACAATGTTGCTTTCCAACCGGCAGTTGTGAGCCAAGTGAGTCCCGATCATAATGTAGTTGTCATCGCCGATCACGGTGGCCGATTCTGGAGGCGTCCCTCGGCTCGCCGAGGAATATTCCCGAAAGACATTGCGGTGGCCAATCCGCAGATACGATCGCTGCCCCGGAAAATTCTTATCTTCCGGGTCGGTTCCCAGCAGGACGCCCGCATGCAGATGATTGTTCTCTCCCAGTGTGGTGTAGTTTTTGATGACGACGTGGGAATCCAGGCGCGTTCCCGCGCCGATCTCCACCTCATCCTCAATGATGCAGAATGGCCCGACAGTGACGTTTTCTGCCAGGCGGGCTTGAGGACTGACAATTGCGGTGCTCGAAATTTCCATAGTTGTTTTGACGGTTCAGTGTCCCTGGACGCACTCTCTCGCGTTATACTCCGCCAAGACACAGCGCGAAGGCACGGCGGCAGCATCGAGATTCTTTCGGTTCCCGAAACAGACAGGGAAACCATTGTATGCAAAAACTCGCGTGGCGCCGAACATTTTGATTGCCGAAAGGCATACTCTATGAGGCTCTCAGATGAAAATAGAACATACCGTAAATGATTTGGCCCGTTCGGTGGGAGGAGAAGCGGAAGGAACCGCCACCAGAATGATTTCCGGAGTGGCGCCGCTCGAAAGCGCCGGAGAAGGAGACGCATCCTTTCTGGAGTCGGCGCGGAACCTCAAGCAAGCCATCGCCTCCCGTGCGGGCTGCCTGGTGGCCCCTCCGGGTTTGGACCTTCCGGGAAAAACGGTTATTCGGGTTCGCAATCCCCGTTATGGGTTTGCGCAGATCATTCAGGTCTTTTCCCCCCCGCCCCCTCGACGGCCGGCAATTCATCCGACGGCCCAGATCGGCGACAACGTCACACTGGGGGCAGAGGTAGAGATTGGACCTTGCGCCGTGATCGGCGAGGGAGCCAGAATCGGGGCGCGGTCCTCCATCGGCGCCGGTTGCGTACTGGGAGAGAACATCGTCTTAGGGGAGGACTGCCTCTTGTATCCGCGCGTCACCCTGTACGCCGGCACGCGCCTCGGCTGCCGCGTGATTCTGCATAGCGGCTGCGTGGTGGGAAGTGACGGCTTCGGATATGTGATGGAGGCCGGGCAGTACCACAAATTTCCGCAGATCGGCGGCGTGGAGATCGCCGACGACGTGGAGATCGGCTCCAACAGCACCGTCGACCGGGGAGCCTTGGAAGACACGCGGATTGGCCGGGGAACGAAGATCGATAATCTGGTCCAGGTGGGCCACACCGTCCAGATAGGAGCAAACTGCGTGGTGGCATCGCAGACAGGCATCTCCGGAAGCTCCGTCATCGAGGATTACGTTGTCATCGCCGGGCAGGTGGGTCTCGGCGACCATGTGCGGGTGCAGAAAGGCGCAATCCTGGGAGGCCAGTGCGGCATTCTTCCCCACAAAACCGTCCGCGCGGGCCAAACCGTTTGGGGCACCCCGGCACGGCCCATTCGAGAACAGCTAGAGCAACAGGCGCTGGTGGCGCGCCTGCCACGCCTGTTTCAGCAAATCAACTCGCTCAGGCAACAAGCACAAGTTGAAAGCAACGGCATAGATGAACCACGCAGCAAGCCATCCAAAAAATAGACGGCGCTGGACACCCTCCCGCTCAACTATGAAAGCCCCGCGTGCTATACTTGCACTATGAAGATGGTGGTGGTAGGAGGAAACAGCCGCGAGATCGGTAAAACCTCCGTGGTGGCGGGGCTGATCCGCGCCTTGCGCCATCGTGACTGGACCGCCATCAAGCTCACCCAGTTCGGACATGGGATTTGTTCACTGGACAGCGAGCCCTGCGACTGCGCCCCTGGCGAGCACCCCTTTGCGATGCAGGAAGAACGCGACCGCAGCGGCAACTCCGACACCTCCCGGTTTCTCGAGGCCGGAGCGTGCCGCGCACTGTGGGTCCGCGTGCGGCAGGGGATGCTTGAAGCGGCCATCCCGGAGCTTCGGCAGGCGCTAGCCGGTGATGAAAATGCCATCCTGGAGAGCAACAGCATCCTTCAATTTTTCCAGCCTAATCTGTATCTGACGGTGCTGGACCCGGCCAAAAAAGACTTCAAAGACTCCGCCCGGCACTTTTTGGACCGCGCCGATGCCAGCCTGGTCCTGGAACCCGGCCTGGAACACTCTTTATGGGAAGGCATTTCGCTGGAGACGATTCAGACGAAGCCGGTCTTCTCTATCCGAAAAGGCTGCTATGTAACGCCGGAAATTACGGACTTTGTGGAGTCCCGGCTGCTGGCAAGCGACCACAGCCCTGCCCTTTCCGGCTGAACTGCCCCGGCGGCGATATTTTTAGCTTACACACTGTTATGGAGTCGGGCGGGTAACGCCTGGATAACGCTCCAGAAGCTGCAGCAACTGAGGATCACCCAACCGAGCGGCTTCCTTCGCATGAAACCAGGCCGCCTGGTAATCTTCCCCGATGACGCACATCTGGCCCAACTCGATGTGACTCTCCGCTGAATGCGGGTCAAGCGACAAAGCTTCCTGGAACTGCTCTTGTGCCTGCGCCGTCCTTCCCTGCAACCGGTAAAGAACTCCCAGGTTGTGATGGGGCCTGGCGGCAGCCGGGTTCGCCTCAATGGCTTCCTGCTGTTCCCGAATGTGCCGCTCGGTTTCATCGTCCAGCGCAGGCTCGATGACTTCCTTGCGGAAAAACCCCTTCTGCCCGGGCTTCTTCATAAGATTTCCTGATCGCGCACTGGTTCAAATGTCAGGTTGTTCTGAAAAAATTTCAGCGGCGGCTGAGATCGTTGAGGAACGTCTGGCGGGTTTGATGAAAAATTCCGGGATCAGAAGATTCCGGGCTTGTCGCGCTGCCGAGAACGTTCAACACATTCAGTCCGGTTGAGGATGTGGATGAAGGTTCCTCCGCCGCCGGATCAAAGCGAGCGTGCGCCGACCGGGCTGCTTGCTGCTCCTGGGCAAGACCGTCTAGCAGGTTCAGCAGTGCCGCACCGTAACATTCCATCAGCACGGGGTCGTAGCGCTCTGCCGCGTCCAGGCGCTCATTCCATCCGGCCAAATCCTGGCAGGCCTGCTCAGCCCGTGCGCTGCTTTCACCGGATGGCAAACTCCCCGGCAAACCGTCGATACTCTGGCTGAACCGATCGTTCAGCTCCTTCCACCGCTCCAGCACAATCAACGCGCCATAGCGCGCCTGATCCAGAGCTATCTCCCAGGCGAAAAGGGCCCCTTTTTGCTTTCCTTCCAAACGCGCCAAAAAATTTCTGGCCTGCGCGATGTGGTCGGAAAACGAAGCGACGAAAGCCGTCAGGCAACCCATATACTCCGGCTCCGAGAGAGCCTCCCTGGAAAATATTTCCTGCATTCGCAAACTATTCTGGAAAAGCGATTGGATTCTAGGAATTGCTTGTATCGGAGGCTGGGATGAACTCGGCCAGCGCCTTCTCGACATCCTCCGGCCCGAGTTTCTCCCCTTCATTCAACCGTTCCACAATCTCCTGTATGAGAGCCTTGGCTTGTTCCTTGCGGTAGTTCTTGATGAAGCCGTCGTAAAAGTGCTCACCTTCGATGGCACGGCTGATCTCCCATTCCTTGTTGTGATCCTGCAGCTCCGTGAAATAAACGACCTTGAATTTTCCGGAGTACTCCGTCTCGCGATAAATCTCAAACATCACCTGATCGGATTCCATTGCCGTTTGACTCCTCAACCCGCCGTATTGCCCGCTGCCCTGCCGGGCGGGATGGCACAGCGCTATTCTCGCCAGCCCTCCGCTGGATTATAGCAAACGGAAGCCCACTTTGATCCGCCTACGACTTCTACAAAATAAAAAAAGGAGGCAGCAACTGTCAGCCGCCTCCTTCTACATGGTTCCTGGTCGATACCCCGCCCTGAGCCGTTAATCGCCGGAGACGGGCTGCTCCACATCGAGGGTCTCTGCCAGCGGCATCTCCGCCATCTCCTGGAGCGGCATTTCTGCCATTTCTCGCCGCAGACGGGCTTCGAATTCCTTCAACTGGCCATCCAGCCCCTGCTTCTTCTGCTTGTCCCTCACCATATCTTCGCGGTACCGCTTCAGGAAGTAGCCGATGGTTTCTACACGGATCTTGATGGAACCGGTAGGCTTGTTCTCATCGATGTCCTTGAAACTGAAGTAGGGAGTCCCGGACTTCTCCACAATCTCTTCCACCACCGTGTAAATGGGGGCATCGTGGCCGCACTTGAAGCTCGACAGCTCCAGCGCGATCAGGTTGGGATGGCGGGCCACATACTTGGCCGACCAAACCTTCCGGCTGGTATTCTCGCTGTAGGAGTTCTTCCAAACGTCGTTGATATCCATCGGGTCGGGAATAATTCCGGCGCGCACCTCCTCGCCAAAAAGCCGGTCGAGGATCTCTGCGTCGATGGGCATCGAGTCCTGCGTGAAGATGGGGTAGCCGATCTTCTGGAACTCCTCCAAAATCTCATGGTTGATGCCGGGATCGTTGTGATAGGGGCGTCCGAGCATGACGATACCCAGGCGGTCTTCCGCCTCCAACTGCGCCAGCACTTTCTTTGCTTCGCCGCGCATCACCACGTTGTCAAATTGGTCCAGCGCCTTGTAGGCTTCCTTGATCGCGCGCAGGTTCTCTTCCTCGCTCAAGCCAAAAATATCCTTGAACTGGGCATACATCTGCCGGGCCAGCAGGTCCGGCTTGCTGGGGTTTACGAAGGTATCGAGAAACAAGATGCCTTTTTCCTTAAACAGATCGCCTTCCTTGGTGAACGCCGCCTTCACCGAAGCCGGGGTCGCGGCCACCGTCGGGCAGGACCGGCTATCCTGGATATTCTTCAGATCGGTGGTCAGGCAGTCGATCATCGGGAAAAAGATCAGATCCAGTTTCTTCTTGGCATGGTGGAAATAGAGCAGGTTATGAACGTGCGGAATAGCCACTTTACTGGGGAAGCAGGGATCGATGGCGCCGCGCTTGGCGCCTTCCTTGAAGAGCTGCTCGGTGGTGTAATCGGAATAGACCAAGTTCTCCGGCTGCACTCCCAGGCTCTCAAAGTAGGCGCTGAACAGCGGGGCTTGCGAGTACATGTTGAGCACGCGCGGAATCCCGATGCGAATCTCGGCGCGCTTTTTCATCCGCTCGGCCCGCTGCCTCTGCGACTTAAGGAACAGGCGTTTCGGCGCGGGGTCGGCCACCTGCGGTGGGTTATAGCTGCGGAAGACAGCCTTTGCCGCCAACTCCACCAGATTAGGAAAGTCCCTTTTGGCCGTGTCCAGGCCGGCTTTGATCGTACGCATGTCGTCTATGTTCTCGACCGTGCCCTTCTCGCAGGTGGCGATGATCAAACGCTGGGAGCCGACCGCCAGGGGAACCTTTGTCTTGACGGGAGGCTTGTAATCTGGGGGAAGCTGGGTGGTCGTGATATCAATGAACGTCCGCAGACATTTATTCTTGCAGAAGTAGCAGCGGGTATTCTCACCGCGCGTGGTCATGTAACTGATGCCTGCCACGGCATCCATGCCGATAAAGGAAGTGCTGCGGCCATTTTGATGCAAACGCATCGCCTCAAAGCCTGCTCCAATAGCCCCGGCCTCGCCCGTATGCAGATGCACCACAACGTCAGCCGTCGCCCCCTTGGCTTGAAAGCGCGATTCGATGAAATCCACCTGGGCCTTGACCGCAGCTAAATTATGCTGGGTTCCTCCCTGCAAGATGAATTTCTTTCCGAGCGCCGCCAGGTTCGGGATCTGCGAAACATACAGCCAGATATTTTTGGGCAGCACGTTGGCCAAGCCGGCCATGATCTCTTCCGGCTTCCACCCCTGGCGCTGAAAATCCACAATGTCGGACTGCATGAACACAGCGCAGCCGTACCCAAACTGCGGGAATGAGGTCGCGCTGAAGGCCTTGTCGGCGTAATCTTCCACTGCCACGCCGAAGCCCGACGCGGTGCTCTGCAAAAAGTAGCCGTTTCCGGCCGAGCACTGGGTATTCAGCTTGAAGTCCTTCACTCGTCCGTCTTTCAGAATAATGATCTTGATGTCCTGCCCGCCCACGTCGCAGATGGCGTCCGCGTCGGGATAAAAATGGAGCGCCGCCTGGGTATGCGCCACCGTCTCGACCAGCGCCACATCGGCTCCGATCGCATCCTTCAAGATATCCTTGGCATAACCAGTGGTACCCACGCCGAGAACCCGAAGTGTCGCGCCTTGTGACTCCACCTGCTGCCGCAGATTGGCGAACATCTCCATGGTATCTTCAATGGGATTTCCCTTGGAAAGCTGGTAAGCCTTCAGCAGTAATTCCTTATCTTTGTTCACCAACACGGCTTTGGTCGAGGTGGACCCCCCGTCGATCCCCACACAACCTTCGACGACCTCCCCGGGTTGGAAGGTGTGTGGAATAAACTTCTTAAGACGATAGCGCTCCTTGAAAGCCGTCAACTCCTCGGGGGATTTGGAAAGGCCGACGCCGCCACCGCCACTCCTCTTGGCCTTTTCTTCGTCCCGGCCGACGGTGATATACCACTCCAATTGCTGCCAGCCCTTGTAGACGCCGATTGAGGTATCATCCTCCTGCTTGCCGTACTCCACTGCGCCGATGGCGGCAAAATACTGCGCGTTGTCCGGCGTGCGAACCAACTCCTTGGGGTCCACGCCTTCCGGCAGAGGAAAATTGCGCTCTTCCCAAATCTGCGGGATGTTGTGCTTCCAACAATCCTGCATCCCCTTGATATAAGTATTCGGCCCTCCCAGCAGCAGGACCACCGGACGCAGGGTGTTGCCCCGTGTCAGCACTGCAAGATTCTGCTGGATGATAGATTCAAATAGAGAGGCCATCAACTCCGGAGGCGGCACCCCCTGCTTTTGCAAGCCGTTGATGTCGGTCTCGGCAAAAACGCCGCATTTGCCGGCAACCGGATGGAGCTTCATGCCGAAGTAGCCCATCTTCGAGAGTTCCTCGGGCGGAATGCGCAACTTGGCGTTGATCTTATCAATTACCGCCCCGGTCCCCCCGGCGCATTTGTCGTTCATGCTGGGAAGCTTCTTCTTCTTGCCGGTCTCCGGGTCTTCCTTGAAGATGATGATCTTGGCGTCCTGGCCGCCCAACTCAATGACCGAGCCGCACTCCGGGTAGAGCTTCTCCACCGCTAGCGAGACGGCATTGACCTCCTGGACAAACTTGGCCCCCAGGTGCTTGGCCATCCCGTTGCCGCCGCTGCCGGTAATGAACATGCGGATTTTCTCGTAGGGCACATGGAGCTTATCCTCAATCTCCTTCAAAAGCTCCAGCGTCTTCTCCGGCTGCTTGGTGTCGTGCCGTTGATAATCGCTCCAGAGAATTTCATCCGTGACCGCATCCACCACCACGGCCTTCACCGTAGTGGAACCGACATCGAGCCCTATATAAAGGCTACCCACTCCGTTTTTTGTCGCGTCTGCCATTGTCTCCCTTTTCGGTAATCGTGTTGGGTTCCGAATCAGGCCGGCATCCGCCGGCCCGCCTCCGGCAATACGTTCGTTGACCCTGCTTAGTTGACCCTTGCAGAAGCCTGCTCCCGGTGCATTTGCTCCGCTACATGATGCAAGAAGTGCGCACCCAGTCCCACCACGCCTTTTACGTGCGGAACTTTGTACATGGGCCGCTTCAACTCCGAATGAGCGTCCACATACGCTTTGATCTCATCCAGCGAATACCCCGTCTTCTCCAGCGCAGCCTTGTATTCGCTCTTGGCTTTGATCTTGGCTTCGCCCAGCGCCATCTGCACTCTGCTGTGAGCGTTAATCTCTCCCTCGCCGGAGGTTTCAACCGGCAGGAAGATCATGTCTTTGAATTGGGTAACCACAGCCGATTGGGCGCCATCGGATTGCGTGCTGGGCATGCAACCGAACGGCTTCAGGCTGAGCACCATGTGACAGAGGTTTTTGTTGGAGTAATAGATGTTCTTGGCGACCTCAAGGTGCCCTTCCCCGCCGCCTGCCCTGGAGTTGTAGAAGGGGTGCGCCACGCGTTGCAACTCATACTGGTCCGTCAGGGCGTGCGCAATCCCTCCGAGCGCATCCTTGATGCGGTGGTACTCGCGCTTGAATATCGCCTCCGCCAGTTTCAGCTTGGCGAGCTTATTGCGATAGTTCCACCCGATGCGGGCATGCTGGTCCAGCCTCCAGAAGGCCGGCGAGGCAGCGCCTTCCTCCAACCCCTTCTTGTCGCGGATGGACTGAATGGCCTGGTGAATCATATACATAATCCACGTGCCAATCGGTTCGACCATCACATCGGCGCCTTCCCGCTCCAGGAACCGGAACATATTGAAGTTGCCGTCCCCCTCGGTCGTCTGAGCCCAAAACTCTCCGGTAACCTTGACGACAGGTCTCATGCGAGTGCGGTCCACCGGAATCTGATCAAACCGATCCCGGACGTGGTGGAGATGTTCAATGTATTCGTCGCCTAAAATCTGGTTGAGAAACTTCCCCACGTAAGTAGCCGTATCGGCGGTCTTGGGAAACCGCTCCAGATATTTGCCGAGGTTCCCGTTGAGCTTCCAGGGCCGCTTCCGGCGCATGACCTCGTGCATGTAGTCGGTTACTTCCTCCAGCACCGCATCGGTCTCGCCCGGGTTGATTTCATAGGGCCGGATCAGGTAGGCCACCTCATTGATGAGATCCCCCATGTTCATGCCGTTCAGCAGACCGAGGAAGAAATCCAGGTTCATATCCAGGCCCGCTTCGCCTTCCGACTGGTCAAGCCCCCCGGACTGCTGGAACAAGACCACCCGAAAATCGTCGAAGCCGGAATTGCGCAACGCCAGCCGGTACTCGGCCTCGTACATGCCGAACCGGCAGGGCCCGCAGGCGCCCGCCGTCAGGAAAATATAGTTGCTCGCAATTTCCTTTTTGGAGAGCCCTTGCTCTTCGAGCTTCTGCAGATATTGAACCAGGTTGCCCACGGTGAAGTAAGTCGGATTGCACTGGCCGTTGTTGCCGTATTCCTTGCCGAGCTGAAAGGCGGCGACGTCGGGAGTCGGGACGGCCTCGCATTGGTAGCCTAAACCTTCCAGCGCTCCGTGGATCAATTTTTCGTGCTTCCAAGTCAGCCCGCCGAACAGCAGCGTGGTGTGCGACCGCTGCGACGCGTTAAAAGCATGTTCTACAGGCTTCTTGAAGTGGTTGAACTGCCGTTCCTGGATGCCTGCTTCTCTCTCCAGCCGCGCCCTCTCTTCCTCCAAGCGTTTCTGGATGGTCTTCTCAACGGAAGTAATCTGGATCAAACTCTGGTTGCCCGGTTGCAACTGCTGCCCGGAAGTGCTCATCAATCACCTCTCCATTCAAATTTAATCATTGAAATCTAATCCTGCATCGCAAAAGCAAACTTTCCAGAACCGAAATCCAACTTGCACTTTTCCATACTTCGCAGTGTCCTTCCATTCCGTTCCCTCAGTCCATCGAATCCCCTAGTGGATCAACTCTAGCTCGCCTAATTCCAGAGCAAAGTAGCGGGAATCTCAAAGCCCCGCCACAAAGAGAGTGACAGTTTCGTCAGTGTCACATCCATGACATTCCCGCCGACCCATAGTGGTTTCTCTTCAAGCAATATGCGCATATTCACCCACCAGCGACGAAGGGTAAATGGCTTTCCATTGAACGGCATATATTGAAAGGCGAACTGCGGTCTGTTCAGTTTATTGGCGCAAGCGACTCAGTTTCAAATAGTTACAGAACTTGCGGGGACCTGTTGGAGAGGAAAGCAGCGGCATGGACCAAAAGCAGGATTCATGGGGGGAAACAGAGTAGCTGCACCCCTCACTCAGCGCCCGGTGGTTACGGCAAGAAATTGACAGGGAAATGCCCCTCATATTCTGGCAGCATTTTCCGATTCGCCCCGTGTGATATACTCGACACCCGTCAGGGCAGCCAGAACCATCCGGCTCGCGATAGCTTAGAATCTTCATTTTGTCCACGGCAAGTCCGAAAGTGAGTCGCCGGGGGCAAGGAACAACAACCTATAGCTATGAAGTGTCCATTCTGCAGCCATCCGGAAGACAAAGTAGTCGATTCTCGCGAGAGCAAGGAAGGGCAAGCCATCCGGCGTCGTCGCGAGTGCCTTTCCTGCGAACGGCGCTTTACCACCTACGAGCGGCTGGATGAAATCCCCTACATGATCGTCAAAAAGGACGACAGGCGGGAGAAGTTCGACCGTCAAAAAATCCTGGCCGGCCTGCTGCGGGCTTGCGAAAAACGGCCCGTGAGCATGAACCAACTGGAGGCCATCGTCAATGAAGCCGAAGGTTTTTTCGCCGAATCCCAGGACCGGGAACGTCCTTCGAGCGAGATCGGCCAGCTACTGATGGACCGGCTCCGGGAACTGGACAAGGTCGCCTACGTCCGCTTCGCTTCTGTTTACCTGGATTTCAAAGACATCAAAGAATTCATGGACGAACTGAAGGGTCTGCTGCGCCCGGGCCGCTAAAGCGGTTCTCCAGTTGGTATCGACCGTGTCCGAGCCGCGACCGTGAGGGAGCGGTTCCAAAAATGACTCAATCGACCAGCGTTTGGTGTCCGCTTGCTTACGCGCGCGGCTCGGATTGGCTTGGTGTCCAGTAAACCTTGGTCTACATTATCACGAGAACCGCGCTAGACCCATTTCCGAGTTGGTGTAGAGTGCTTCACAGCCCTGCAAGGGCGGCAGATCCTAGCCCAGGACGTAAGCGCTGGGACAACGGGGCCGGTATTACCCCGAGCCCTGGAGGGGCGCAAGACGCTTCGGCCCTCTTCTTTCGCCCCTTCTGGCACCCCTTCCGGGGCTGATCCGGCGTGGCCTTTTCCACCCACTGAGGGTGCCTCAAATCTCTACACTCTCCCAAGAGACAGTTGATATAATTCTCCAGCGCGGCCCGAAGCGCAAAGTCAGACTAAAAAGGCTCGCAATGAAACTACGTCTGTCGTTAGTGATTCTGTTGCTGTCAATCTCGACAGCTATGGAAGCACAAGGGAAGCCCCGCTTCGGGGTCGTAGCAAACGTTGGATACAGCCGCTCCAGGAGATGAGAGAAGGTGTCCCAAACTCAGTTGCAGGTTGGGACGGCGGGTTGAGTTCATATTACGCCACTTTCTCCTTGTGAGAGGAAGCAGCGTTTGGACTTCGGCCGAGAATCGATGCCAAAGCCCAGAGATCGTGATAACCCATGATCTTCCGGAAATTCTTCTCGGTCAGCAGAAACGCTCCTGCCACCCAGCGCAACGTCATCTCGCCGTCGCGCCAGCGGCAAACATTGCCAGTCTTTTTCCGCACGCCCGACTGCGGGCTCTCGATGAGGTTCGTGGTTGCCAGGCAGCGGTGGAGGCTGGGAGGAACGTCGGCTCGATTGATCGTAAAGGTCTCCTCCAACCCTTCGCGCAAGCTGGCGGCTGCTGCCGGATGATCGCACTCGATCATCCCAGCGAGCTTTTTTATGCGCACGATGCCTTCCTCGGCTTGGGGCAATCGCCAGGCGGCGCGCATCAGCGACCGCACCTGATTCGCCAGCATTTTGTCGCCCTTTGGTAACCGCTCAGCCACGTTGCGCAGCTTATGAGTACGGCAACGCTGCACCAGCTGATTGCTGCCGAATACTTCCTCGATCCCCGCGCGGAGCGCTTTGGCGCCGTCGATCACAAACAGATAGCGCTGATCCGTGCGCAAACCTTGCTGGCGCAGGCGGGTGAGAAGGTCTTTCACCGCAGCGGCGTTTTCGGTCGCGCCCAGTTGAATCCCCAGCACATGCTTGCGGCCCTCGCTGTCCACGCCCACGGCGCTGATGACGTGGTGGGAGCCGAACCGCATTGCGGAAAAGCGAGAAGACGTCCAGGTAAATCACCAGAATCTCGACCTCCTCCCAGCGCCGCGCCAACAGTTCTTCCAGCCGCCGCGCTCCTTGCTCGGCCGCTTCCCGGCTCACCTGAGACTTCGACACCCCAGCGCTGTTGGCCATCTCCGGGATCACCTCGCGGTAGTTCCGCGTCGAAACCCCTTTCAACAGTGCCTCGAGCAAGGAGCTTTTCCGCGGCTTCGTAGGCCGGACCGAACTGTTGCAGCGCGGCGCTGGGAGGAGTTTCGAGATTCTGGTGATTTACTCTGGACGCGAATGCGGTTCGGCTCCCACCACGTCATCAGCGCCGTGGGCGTGGACACCGCAAGCATGTGCTGGGGATTCAACTGGGCGCGACCGAAAACGCCGCTGCGGTGAAAGACCTTCTCACCCGCCTGCCGCCAGCAAGGTTTGCGCACGGATCAGCGCTATCTGTTTGTGATCGACGGCGCCAAAGCGCTCGCGCGGGGATCGAGGAAGTATTCGGCAGCAATCAGCTGGTGCAGCGTTGCCGTACTCATAAGCTGCGCAACGTGGCTGAGCGGTTACCAAAGGGCGACAAAATGCTGGCGAATCAGGTGCGGTCGCTGATGCGCGCCGCCTGGCGATTGCCCCAAGCCGAGGAAGGCATCGTGCGCATAAAGAAGCTCGCTGGGATGATCGAGTGCGATCATCCGGCAGCAGCCGCCAGCTTGCGCGAAGGGTTGGAGGAGACCTTTACGATCAATCGAGCCGACGTTCCTCCCAGCCTCCACCGCTGCCTGGCAACCACGAACCTCATCGAGAGCCCGCAGTCGGGCGTGCGGAAAAAGACTGGCAATGTTTGCCGCTGGCGCGACGGCGAGATGACTGTTGCGCTGGGTGGCAGGAGCGTTTCTGCTGACCGAGAAGAATTTCCGGAAGATCATGGGTTATCACGATCTCTGGGCTTTGGCATCGATTCTCGGCCGAAGTCCAAACGCTGCTTCCTCTCACAAGGAGAAAGTGGCGAAATATGAACTCAACCCGCCGTCCCAACCTGCATTCTGAGTTTGGGACACCTTCTACTCCAGGAGATGAGAGGTACTTCCTGGACACGTTTTCAAATGGACAGCAACGATGCCGTGATAGAACGAATGGACAATTCGCGCGTACTGAACTGTGT
Source organism: Terriglobia bacterium (assembly GCA_963666975.2). GTDB lineage: Bacteria > Acidobacteriota > Terriglobia > 2-12-FULL-54-10 > 2-12-FULL-54-10 > JADFGZ01. The sequence continues at coordinate 154,308 of CAXVYR010000004.1, forward strand.
AGTGGTAGCGTATACGCCATCACAGCGGGCATGTTCGACATCAATATCATAGGCGCTACGCAGTTTCCGATATTTATCGGCGCTGGATATAGGGCAGGCCCCGCGCACGGTGCTTACCTAAATCTCGGCTATGCTCAGCCCGTCAGCAACAACAGGTCAGTGTGGTTCATTAAAAGCAGCGTCGGCAGATATATTCTCCAAGGGCACATTGGTATTGCGGTTCATTGGCCGTGAGTTAGAGGACGATGCCTAAAATGTCTTACAAAATAAATCCCGGTGAGATTCACGGAGATTGGTCGTTTCGGTTCGGGAGATTTGGAGGCGGCTAATGAAGTTCGCTAGATGCAACTCAAACGTGCCAGAGGCAGCGAAATTCTGCCCGGAGTGCCGCAGTGCTCTTCGACCGAACGTCTTGGGGCCGCCGCTGTCGGCGGACAACCCTTCTCCCGAAGATCGGGAACCCCCTTATCAACTTCTTTGGCAAAGGAGGTAAATTTCTATGAGGAATTTCTTTCCACTGCTGATTGCGAGTTTAGCGTTGGGCACCGTTTCAACTCTTGCTGCTCAAGAGGCGGCGCGGCCCCAGGCCCCGAAAACAAAGATCGAAGCGTTTGATGCCCAACAGGGGACCGTAGTCATTCGCGGGTTCTCAAAGATGGGAGAACTGAAAGGCGTTTATGGTGGAGTAGTAAGCGTGGAAAGCATGGAGTTCACCCACGCGACAACTGGCCGGAAGGAATTTGGAATTGCCATCGATGTCGAGGAAACAAGCGGCCTTGAACGCGAAAGTCGGTCGTTCATTGATTACGATGAAATTGACCCGCTAGTGAAGGGAATTGATTACATCAGCAAGATAGACGCCTCAGCAACAAGACTCGCTAATTTTCAGGCTGATTACCGAACAAAGGGCGACCTCCGGGTGTCAACTTTCAGTTCATCAAGGGGCACGATGTGTTCGATTGAGAGCGGGCAAATCGGAAGCGTCAGCCTATTTCTCAATCTCGCCGATCTCGCAAGGTTTCGTGGACTTATCATCAGTGCCAAGACAAAGCTCGACTCAATCAAGGGGAATTAGGCGTGGTTTGGAAACCATTATTCCTAGAAATCAAAGGACGAGTTCCGGCTTGGCTTTGGCATTGTGGGGCGGTTCTGATCCGTCCCTAAACCAAGTGAAACAACCGCAGGAGATAAGGACTTATGAGACTAATTGCCGCTCTGATGCTGTTGGTTACGGCCGCCCCAGCCGTGGCCGCTGACGATAAGCAACCAAACGAGAAGCTGTGCTCTATCAAGACAGTTTATATCGAAGGCCACGGCTCTAACGCCAAGTGGTACAGAGACAACTTGGAAAAGCATACTTGGCTCAAGATAACGACTATCCTGGAGCAAGCAGACGCGGTATTTGCTGTTGGGGGAGTTGGCAGCACAGTATTCCCCATAAAGGCAACGCTGACTCGGCGCAACCCTACCGAGCACCTATGGGATGGATCATCTCGCACGAATCCACTCAAGTTTTGGGGAGGCGGTCCAAGGCCGGGGCTGCTCAAGAAGCTCAACAAGGCCGCAAACTGCCAAGCGAAATAGACAGACGGGACGGGCTGTCTAGCATCCGTATGCCGAAAGTGGCATACCTTTCCCCACTAACGCAGCTTAAACGATCCGCAGGACGGGCACACCTGCGCCCCGAAAAGCAATTTCTGACACTCGCGTGATACCACCGCCTCGCTGACCCCCAACTCGCGGGCGATACGCGCCTGTACGCCGTGCTGAGGCCCGTATTTGCCGAGGAGCCGGGCCACATCAAGTCTGCGTAATACGGCCAAATCACGGCGCAATGCATTGTATGCCCGGCGGCCACTCGCCCGGCGAACGGCCTCCCCAAAAGACGTTGGCGGCTTCATCCTCGGCGGCTTCGGAATTATCGAGATAGTTTTCTGGCCTCAGGAAGCTGCATTGAGGGAAAATCGACTCCTATGGTCGTGCGCGGAAAACCGAGAAGCGAGATTACGCGCAGGGGGCGGCGATCCAGGGGTGCTTGTGACGATTTAGAGCGGTTTCACAATAGCTATCTGGCACCCCGAGGTGTCATTCCGAGGGTCGAATTCTTTTCGGCCCGAGGAATCTGCTTTTCCATTCTGGCCCTTGCGGCGGAAAAGCAGATTCCTCGCTGCGCTCGGAATGACAACGTGTTGTGATTTACACAAACTGTGAAAACGATTTAGAGATGTGCTGGCAGAAAAATTTATTTTGCGAAACAAAGCCACTAACCATTTTGGAATCATCAGGAGGTGTTTCGGAGACAGCTATACAAACCCACCGCATCACAGTAGCTGGTGGTTTCGGATGCTGATCGGCAGACACGCGCCGCTTCAGCTTTTCAAACCAGCCAAGTGGGTACAGGCCTCCAGGCCTGTACTGCGACAGGCAAGCCTGCCCCGAGCGGAGTCGAGGGGAATGCTTGTCCTACTTCGGCAGCTTGAGCAGGCGGCGGGCATTTCCTTCGTAGATTTTCGCCCGGTCCGGGGGCGCAATCGTCGCGGCCTCGATGGCGCGGATGGTCTCGCGGATAAATCCGGGCCCCTTTTCCGGGTCGAAGGGCATATCGGAGCCGAACAAAATCTGGTCCACCCCAAAAAATGCGATGCCGCACTCCAGCGGCCCCACCGCGCCGAATACCGCCGTATCAGCATAGAACATCCGAAAGTAATCAAGCGGACGGCGCTTCAGGTTGCATTTCACCAGGTCGTTGTCGGCCTCCGGAGTGCGGGCACCCAACTGGTCCAGGCCCGGTCCTATGCGGCCTTCGAAGTAAGGCACCATGCCGCCCGTGTGATGCGTGATAATTTTCAGGTTGGGAAAGGCATCGAACAGCCCGGAGAAAACGATGCGGGCCATCGCAATGCTGGTCTCATACGGCCATCCGAAGACCCACCACATTTCGTACTTGGACTTCTTTTCCGCTGGATAATCGGAAAAACTGGCAGGACGCGCCGGATGCAGCCAGATGGGGAGATCGTGCGCGGCCATTCGCTCAAACAGCGGACGGAACTCGGGTTCATCGAGAGGCCGTCCGTTGACGTTGCTGAATATCTGCACGCCCCGCGCCTTGAGGTCCCCGACGGCCCGGTCCACTTCCGACACGCAGGCTTCCATATTGTTCATCGGCAAGGACGCCACAAAAGCCGGGAAACGGTCCGGATGCTTGGCCACCAGTTCCGCCATCCCGTCGTTGGCAATGCGCGCCAGCTCGGGCGAAGTCTTGGGGTCTCCGAAAACCTCCAGCGGCGGCGAGGCCAGCGTGAGTATCTGCTGGTAGTCACCAAACTGATCCATTATGCGGAACCGCAGCTCCAAATCGGCGAGGACGGGAATCTCGCGAATCCGTTTCTGCATGTAACCGGCGCGCTCGGAGAGTTTCATCATCCTTTCGTAAAAAGCGGCGGGAAATATGTGCGGGAAAATATCCAGCTTCATGGCGACCTCCTTAAAAATGCATTGTGCATTCCGGCGGATTTCATTGTCCGTCTCTTCATTGTCCGTATCTTCAATGTCCGGCTCTTCAGTGATTGCCGCCTGCTTACATATTCCCAAAGCTCCCGAATCATGTGGCGGCCTGGGCCATGCTGCGGAGCCGTTGCCAGGTGAGTCCCTCGCGGGCGGCCAGCGGAAGGCCGGGAACGAGCACCATCATGTAGGTGAGCACCCAGAGCAAGATGGCCACGCTGGAAGCAACCTCCAAAGGAATTCCAAACAATTCCGTCAGCGCCACGACGATGGCCAACTGCGTTCCGCCCCCGATGCCGGGAAGCAGCAGCAGAGAACCAAAAACGGCAATCGCCAGCAGCAGCAAAACGGATCCCAGGTCCAGCCGGGTCATTGGCCATCCGAAGGCGCGCGTAACGCTCCAGTATGTCAGAACCACCGGGACCCACACCAGCAACGAGTAGCCCGCCGCGGCCAGGAAACTGGAAACACTTTCGATGCTCGCCAGGCCGCCCGAAAAACTCCCCAGCATCTTTCCGAGACGGTCCCGATACCGTTCCGGCAGCATCCACGCAAAGCGCAGCAAAAACCCGATGGTGGCTTTCGAGTTGGAGCGCAACAGCACGAGCAGCACCGCCACCAGGACAGACACCCCTCCAAGGAAGATTCCGCCCGTCCTCAAACGAGCCGTCGCCTGTGAGCCGTTCGCGAGGAAATCCGAGTCAGGGGAAAGCAGCAGCAGACCTACTCCCAGCAAAGCACCTACCGTGAGAGCGTCAAAGACCCGTTCCAGGGTCCAGGCAGCCAGTTGGGAAGAAAGATCAAGATTTTCTTTGCGCGCGATTAAGTAGGGCCGCACGAATTCTCCCGGACGCCCCATCAGCGCTACCGCTGAAAATCCAATCAACGTAGAAGCAAAGATATTATCCAGCCCCCCTTTCTTCATCGGCAGCAGAAAGACGCGCCATCGGAGGCTGCGAAAAAGATAGCTGGCAAAGATCATAAGGGCGGCAAGCAAAACGTAGGAAACCCGCACCTGAGCCAGGCTCTGCCAAAAGCGGGCAGCCTGAAACTGCTGCCATTCCGGGTTGGTAGCCAGTCTGTAGGCGATGTAGGCTCCCAGAACGAGCAGGAGAAACAGCGTGCTGAAAACTTTCACTCGATACGTCATAAAACGGAACGGAAACGGCAGCTAACTGAGCCTTTTGCCGGTCATTTGCTTCAGCCCAGGACAAAACCCCTCAGGCGTTTTCATCAACAATCCCGGCATCACTAATCCCGGCATCACTGATGCAAACACATCAGGGAGCAAACACCCCGGGATAGAATTCCCCTCTTAATGTTTTGTTCCGTTTGAACCAGAAACAGATGGCGATGATTTGCGAAATCCCCGGTTTAAGTCGGAAGCGTCTTGAATTTAGGATGAGATTATACAATGGCTGCAAGCAGCTATCCAGTGGGTTTCTTCGGTGGGTTTCGCCGGACATCCTGCATTCGCCCTTCACAAAAGGTAAATCGTGCCGGTTTTTGGAGTGGATTATAAAAACGCTTGCAGGGTTCGCTTTCCGCAAGGGCAGACAAAGCAGCCTCATTCCGCTTGGTTTTGCTGAGCCTGTTTGACTCGGATTGCCTTTGCGCGGGCTTCCCAATCTGCCGCCTCGTCCTCGCGTCCCATCTCGCGAAGCAACGCGGCGTAGTTCTCGATGCTGTGGCTACGCTGGGATGTTCCGCCCCGAAGGCCTTCTCGGCGATCTCCAATGACCGCCGGTAGAGCGGCTCGGCTTCGGCATAATTTCCCTGGGCGTAGTAGAGCGAAGCCAGGTTGTCGAGGCTCGCGGCAACGTCGGGATGCTCCGCCCCCAAGGTCTTTTCCATGATCGCCAAGGAGCGCTGATAAAGTAGCTCCGCCTCGGCGTAATTGCCCTGGGCATCGTAAAGAAACGCCAAGTCGTTGAGGCTTGCGGCGACGCCGGGATGCTCCGGCCCCAGAGTCTGTTCCTGGATTGCAAGCAACCGCGGTAGAACGGCTCGGCCTCGCTGTATTCACCCTGGGCATAGTAGAGGTCCGCCAAGTTCTTGAGTGTTGCGGTCAGGCGCGGGTCTTGCGTGTCAAAGCTTTCCGCTTCCTGCAGGGCAGTCAACCAAGTACAACTTATATGTTGTTCATAATATTAGACATACTTGATATTAACCCAACATGATCCCCTCATTGTATCCCTCTTTCCGAACTGGAATCCATTGGACCGTCAGGGACATTCGTGGACAGGTTAGCCGAGAGATTCACCCTGAGTCCGGAAGCCCGAGGCAGTCGAGTGGGGTAGGCAACCTGCGCGTGGTGCGAATGGAAGATCACGGATTGTGCTGCGCCGAGGTTGCGCCGCTCTTGTGTCCGCTCGACACGCTCATCGAGATCATCTCAATCGCGCAGCAGGCGAGGCCGAACGTCATCGGCCAGATCGAGGACTTGCGCGCCCAGTTGATCGCCTGATTAAGCTTCGCGAAGATGATCCCTTCACCCTGTGTGCCGGTTTCCGCAGCAGGAATCAGCGAACTTTGTCCCGTCGTCGGGTATGCCATCCTGAATCTATTTTTCCACCGGCCTGAGTGCTTTGCAAACGGCGAACAGCTGGCCACTCTTCGAATGATTCGTGAAGAGCTAACCTTTGATTACGTTCTCTCCCTGACCTTCGCGAACAACCCTCGAAGCGTGGCTTGCGAGGAAACCGTCACGGGATGCACGGGTGAGCACTGAATTCCTGCGCCCCTTTTCCATCCGGTAGATTGAACAAAGAGTTTCTGCACGCTCAATATCAGATCCAGCGGAAGAATAATGCCTTGCGATATGATCAATGTCCGCACGCGATCCAAAACGCGCAAGTACACGCTGAGCGGCGGATCGGAGGTATGCGGGTGAGTGTTCGGATCGATATTTCCGTCGAGCGTAGGCCAATGTTTGATCGGACGGCACTCGCTCACCGGCACTCCAGAACCTCAGTACCACGTAATGCTGGTATTCATAAACCGCATCTGGAGTTTTGAGAAATTGCAATATTCGGAATTCAGTCTTCGCCAACCACTGAACTTTCCCCATGTATGCTAGGATGGATTTTGTTTCCTCCGGGTGCTCCTCGAAAAGAGAAGTTGCATGACGCAAGGCAACGCGGTCTTTTGCCTTTCCTAGCCTAGCCAGCAAATAATGGAACAATGTCTTGTCAAATATCTTCGTGGACTTGATGAAGTGTAGGCGATAGGCTTGTCGAAGAAGTTTAGTGGGAGGTGAAATGTGGTTCTCTGCTAGCAGTTCCTCCGCTTGTGTGGACGAAAGATAATCGGAGTCTACTCCTACGAGTTCAGCGATTGTATCCTTATACTTTTTAACAAGGGGCTTCAACGTTGGCATAATCCCGTCGACTTTTGCGCGGGCAGACTTTACTGACAGAATCTCTGTTTTAGCTGTTTGAAGACTTAGACCGCGATTGCGGAGCAGTTGACTGATGTCCACGAGTGCACGCTTTGCTTCCGAAATGCTTCCGCAAAATATCCTGATATCGTCCACATATCTGAGGTGCTTGTAACCTGCCTCGTTAAGAGATTGGTCAACTCGGTCGAGATAAAATTTAGCAAGAATATCTGAAGCGCTGATTCCTTGGGGAATCCCGCGACCGGGCACCATCGCCCATCTGTTTAGACAATGGCTCAAGAGTTCTATCAACGGATTTGAAAGGCCGGCATCTCGGAGATCAGAAATCAGGAGATCAAGGGCAATATGATCATAAAAGCCTGCTAGGTCCGTGCTAATCATGAAATCAATTTCCGTTTCCAGTGCCGCGAGGCTTTGGTCGCGAAAATCCTTCCAACAAGCATACGGAAGTTTCAGCCAGTTGACTTGAGTACTGCCCGTAAATTGATAAGCACAATCGATCGGCGTTTTGGACCACGACATGGATGTGCACACATTTCTATAGGCCTTACCGACGATTGCAGTGAATACAACCTGATCCTGCAAACTCAGGATTGCCCCCGGTCGAATTCCTCCTTTACCCTTGGGAACGTCACAGATAGTTGCTGTTGAAGGGCTGTAATCGTTACCTGATATCCTTTTCAATAACTCATCTACCCAAGCATCTTCGCAGGATTGAATTATGGCAAGCTCAACAGGACTGGTTACAAAAACTCTGTCGTTCTTATGGTCTTGGACTACTCTCCTCAAGGCAAGTGACAAGTCTCGTTTTGACAGCAGCGCCATAGTGCCATGATTATAGCGAAATTTAGATGGCCTAGTCGATGATGTGGAGAGCATCTGTGATCCAGCTTAGGACCGGCTTCCGCGCGGCTTTCATCGTGCAAGAAAGCCAAGTGCAGGTCCCGCGTCGGCGATGCCTCCTCGGGATGACAGCCAAGAAGCGGGCGGCGATAGTCACGCCGTAGTCGGACAGGATTACTTGCCACAACGGCGCGAGATACTTGAGCCGGGAGCCGAGGAACTGAAGTGCCAATCCCGCCTCGGCGCCGTCGGGCGAAAGGGGGCAGCAATTTGAGGGCGGTCAGATTGCGGCCCCAAGACTCCAACCGGACCCGCCAGACCGTGATGAGAAACAGCCCGCCGACAATGACTGCGGCGGCGGGCGCGGCGTAGTACCAGCGAACGATCCAGCCGTAGAAGTTGGAGGTGTGATAGAGCACCAGATCCAGCACCGGATCGTCTCCGGGCATGGGGAAAGGCCGGTAGAGGAAACTCCAAGCGGAGCAGCCAAGCCCGCCAAAGAACAGGATCGGATAGCGCCATTTCATCGGGCTGGCCTCCGGCGCGTCAGCGCCAGCTTGCGGGTCCCTGTTCGGAGCCTTCCCGCAGGGATAAATCAGACGAGAGCGACCCCCAAAAAAGGGGGGGTCGCTCTCGTCTTTCCCCGCCCCTCTCCTTCTGGCGCGGGATCGCCGGGTGGCGCGGGATCGCCGGGTAGTGGCGGGCAAACACAAGAGAGGCAAAGAAATGGAAAAAATGAGTGCTGCCACAAAAAAATGCCGATTCTTGCCCCAACCCCCCCCTTATATAAGTGGCAAAAAAGATCGGCACGGCCACCGTGCACGGCAGGCCCAAAAAACAGTCTATCTCGGAAACGTCCACTGGAGTTCCATTGCTGCGGTTCATTAGACTGTCTCCACCACCTTCACGCGGCTCGAAACCCACGTCTCGAAGCCGTCAATTGTGGCTCCGACTGAGCCGCTTGCCTTGGGAAGGTTCTTCAAATAACTCAACCGCTCTGAGACTCCCTGCAACCCGCCGTACTTCGCTATGATGTCCGTGTCTAAGGACAAAACCGCTTCCTCGATGGAATGTATTTTCTCCTTCACGGCAGGGTCGTTCCGGCTCGGTCCATCTGCCCTTTGACTGCTCTGCTCGCCAGCTCGCTGGCTCCAGGTTTCCAGCGCCGCCTCGGCCCGGATTGTGGCTTTGTGGTCTGCGCCGATTGCGACGGCGCGGACCTCGATACCCTTCAACCGTAAAGCCCTCCAAAGCCACTCATGAGAATTGCCCCAGGAACGCAGTTCGGTGTCGGTATATTTGCCCGGATCGACGTAGGCGAAGGTGGCGGTTTTGGCGTTAGCCGCGATGGGCAGTTTCAGGGCAAAGTAACGGGTTTGATTCCCCACGGCTCCCTGATAGATGCGGTGGGGAATCCGTTGGCGGTCGATGCCAAGCAAATCGAAGAAAGCGACCTTTTCCTGCTCGGTGGGAAGCCAGGCGTCTTCCACGGTTTTCTCCCAACTCTTTCCTTTCGTTGCTATTACACGGTTTTGGGGCGTCTGCTTTCGCTCGCAACGCCTACGCCTAGCCCGCTTGATGGGCGAGTTTTCTGACGGTCTCTTGACGGTAGTTGCTGCCATCGCCATGCTCTACTGGCCGCGCAGCTTGTTGTCGAGCGCGATCCAGTCGTTGCGATACCGGCGCTTGATGGCCTCCACCTGCTCCCACAGCTCGCACCCCGTTCCTCCTTCTATCAACTCCGTCTCGGTTGAAATCCCGAGTTGGACGAGCAGACCCTGAAGTGCCGCATCTAGCTGGCAGGCCGCTCTGTCTTCACCGGGAGCCACTTCCCAGCCCAGTCCTGGAACTGCTCCTGATGCTCGACCAAGTTCTTGCCGGCAATGAAGATCAGCTTGCACCGTTCACCTTGGCGACACCACATCACCCTCTTCGATCAGGTGGAGGTACCTATATGGCCTATTGACAACGGCGGGCTTTGCTCACCTATAGGCGTCCTGATGCGCGGGCTGCTGGAATGGAAGATTAACAGCCCCTTCGCCGGCGCTTCGCCTTCAAACAAGACGGACGGGGCGGCGCAGACTTAACGCCTCCTGCGTCTTCGCGCTTTCGTTCGTAGCGTTCCCTCCGCACTGAGGAGGGGACATCGTCTCTTGGATCGGGCAGTGCATCGACATAGTTCTGGGCGATGGCACTATCTCCTTCGGACCGTCGAAATTGGTCATAGACTCGCACCATTTCATGCGCAAATTTATCGCTGAGGGGCTCTTTGGATGATCTGTATTTGCTTCCGAATTGGCCGACCCATGTGTGGCGGTTCCCAACTCGAAGTAGACGTTTCAGGAGTGGAAATTTTGTGCCTCCTTTGTTGTCAATTAGCAGGGGAGCGTGCTCGTATCGAAAGGGCATCTACCTTGGTGACCAGATGGCTGCAGAACGGTCTCGGTAGGGTAACTACCTTCCTGACGGGCGGGCTAAGGAATACAAGGCGGGTGCCAAGTTTTCCGCCTTGCGCGAATGCCAGCCGTATCCCTTTCAGGTCACAAGCCGTCTTGGGGTGGAGCAGATTGCGGGCATGGCATCCCGTGATGCCGAAGCTGCCGAATTCCCAAAAGGGATCGTCCCGCATGTCCGAACGCCTCCTTGGTCTGCGAAGATGCACAATGATGACTTTTTCACCGGGCATCAAGTTGTTCCTCTGAACCAACTCAACCTTTTGCCGTAAAAACCAGCTGTAGAATTTTCTGGCATTCAGAAATGCGGGCGGTCTGGCGCTGCGCTGAATGTAGCCATCTTTCACCGATAGGCCACCCCACTTTTCGAGCAGGCCGGGAGTCACGCGGTAGGCTCGGTCGCGCCATTCGCCAATTGGGATGCACTTGGTCAAGCGTCCGGATATAGACACCTTCGCGCGGACAACAATGTCAGCAGCAGCAATCTTACGCACGCGCGTATGGGCGTTGCTCTTGTACTCAGTAGGAAGAACCGACGTGGCAGGCAGCACCTTATCAACCACGTACAGTCCAACCAACCCGTAGATCAGTTTCTCTTTCGCTCGAACCGACTTAAGGCCAGCATAGAAAACCAGAAGGTCATCTTCAGATAGATGCTTGATTCCAGCCCCGCGCTTGTCACCGTTGTCGCCATAGGTCAGCCACTCAAAGTCATTGCCTCTCGCATTGCTGATCGTGGTAGACTGTGCCGGGGTTTTTGTCCTCTAAACCTGCCATCGACCCCACGCGCCTTCAGCTCGTGGAATAGGAAGGAAGATGAAACGAATGATGAAATATCGTCTCTCCCCATTTCTGGTTCTCTTAATCCTGCTGTGCGTCGCGCCGCAAGCTTTCGGCGCCGATGAACCCGTGTCTTGCTCAGATCACTCCATCAACGCCCACGCTTTGCTCACAACGGGGGACGTTCAGGTGTTCGTTCAATGCGCCCACGAGTTCGTCCAGCAAGTGGGCTTTGAGGAGGCCCGTCGGGCCTTCCACGAAGACGAGCGTTGGAGAAGCGGTCCAACCTATGTCTTCGTCGACGAAGTGACGGCAATGAGATTGGATGCCCGAGCTTTCATCTTCCCGCCCGATCCGTCGCTGGAAGGGCAACCCTGGGGCCCGTTGATCGACGCCTACGGCGACTACTACGAGGAACTGTATCGTGTCATGAGCGTCGTCGATGAAGGCTGGCTCTACTACGCCTTCAGAAACCCGGCTACCGGCAGGGATGAGCCGAAGGCTTCCTACGTCAAAAAAATCGACTGGGACGGGGTGCCTTCTGCAATCGGCGCGGGCATCTACCGCCGCGACCTTCCCGGCACCTGCGAGGCGGAAGAGGTCAACGCCATGCAACTCGAGGCAGCGCCTTCCGCCCAGAGGCTGCAGGAGTTTGTCCGTTGCGCCGCCATGGAGCTGGAATCGAGTGGGTACTTCGCCGTCGGGGCGCTATCCAGCTATCCCCGCTGGCGAAACCAGTCGATCTACGTGTTCGGCCTGGATACCTACGGCAACCCGCTGTTCAGCGGCGATCTCTATAGCCAGCCGTGGTGGGGCGCCCTTGCCCCCGAGTTGAACGACCATGTGGGCGGACCCTTTGGGGGCCGGGATGTGGTGAGCGTCGGCAACGCCTTCGGCGAAGCCTTCCTGTACTACTCGACGCGCAATCCCTTCACCGGGATGCTGCAACGCAAGGTGACTTTCGTCAAGAGGATACTGGTCTATGGCCTGCCGATTCTGGTCGGCGCCGGCTATTATCTGGACGGCGAGGAGGGTCCGTAGGTCGGGCCAGGGTGCCTTTCTTGCCTTACCCCTTGACGGCGTGCGGGACTTGAGGAAGGTTATTTTGTGACACTCAAAGCCCCGTCGCGGTCCTCGCCGGGCCTGAACTACGGGACGGCCCAGGGAGTGCTGGGGCTCCCGCCCTCAAAACTGCCATCGCTCCCACGCGCCTTCAACACGTGGAATAGCTAAGGAGATGAAACTGATGAAACTTAGCCTCCCTCCATCTTTGGTTCTCTTAGTCCTACTGTGCGCCGCCCCGCAGGCTTTTGGTACCACCGAACCCGTGCCGTGCGCGAATAAATCCATCGTTGCCAGCGCCGTGCGCACACTGGGGGACATTCAGGCGTTCGTTCAATGCGCCTATGAGTATGTCCAGGAAGTGGGTTTTGAGGAGGCCCGCCGGGCCTTCCACGAGGACGAGCGTTGGAGAAGCGGTCCCATCTATGTCGTCGTCAGCGAAGTGGCACAAATGCCCGAGACGGCTCGTGCTTTCGTCTTTCCGCCCGCCCCTTCGCAGGAAGGGCAACCGTGGGGGCCGCTGGTCGATGTCTTCGGCAACGACTACGTCGTGGAACTACACCGTATCCTGAACAGCTTCAGCACGGGTTGGCTCTACTACTCCGTCACAAACCCAACGACGGGCAGAGATGAGCCGAAGGTTTCCTACCTCAAGAGCATCCACTGGGACGGGAATCCGGCCTCGATCAGCGCGGGGATTTACCGGCGCGACCTGCCCGGCACCTGCGCGGCGGAAGAGGTCAACGCCGGCCTGCTCGAATCCGATCCTTCCAACGCGCGGCTGCAGGAGTTCGTCCGTTGCGCCGCCATGGAGCTGGAATCGAATGGGTACTTCGCCATCCGGGCGCTCTCCAGCGATCCCCGCTGGCGAAACCAATCGATCTACGTGTTCGGCCTGGATACCAACGGCAACTCGCTGTTCAGCGGCAATTTCTACAGCCAGTCGTGGTGGGGCAGCCTTTCTCCGGAGTTGAACGACCATATAGACGGACCCTTTGGGGGCCGGGACGTGGTGAGCGTTGGCGATGCCTTCGGGGAAACCTTTCTGTACTACTCCACGCGCAATCCCTCCACCGGGAGGATGCAGGACAAGGTGGCTTTCGTCAAGAGAGTCGTGATCTCCGGCCTGCCGATCCTGGTCGGCTCCGGCTATTACCTGGACGGCGAGGAGGGTCCGTAGGCCGGGCCTGAACTACGCTACGACCAAAAGGTGGTGCAGGGGTTCCCGCCCTACAAAACCGCCATCGCTCCCACGCGCCTTCAACTCGTGGAATAGCAAGGAGATGAAACTGGTGAAACTTAGCCTCCCCCCATCTCTGATTCTCTTAATCCTACTATGCGCAGCGCCGCAGACTTTTGGCGCCGATGAACCCGTGCCTTGCTCGGATCACTCCATCGTTGCCAGCGCCGTGCGCACAACAGGGGACGTTCAGGCGTTCGTTCAATGCGCTTATGAGTTCGTCCAGGAAGTGGGCTTTGAGGAAGCCCGCAGGGCTTTTAACGAGGACGAGCGTTGGAAAAGCGGCCCCATCTATGTCTTCGTCTCCGAAGTGACGCCGATGAGCGATCAGGCCCGACTCTTCGTCTTCCCGCCCGCTCGGCCGAGGGAAGGATCAAGCTTAGGACTGTTGATCGACGCCTACGGCAACGACTACTACAAGGAACAGCATCGTATCGTGAGCGGCTTCGGCGCGGGCTGGCTCTACTATTCCTTCTTAAACCCCGCGACCGGCCGGGATGAGCCAAAGGCTACTTTCATCAAGGGCATCGACTGGGACGGGAATGCGGCCGCAATCGGCGCGGGCATCTACCGCCGCGACCTTCCCGGCACCTGCGAGGCGGAAGAGGTCAACGCCATGCAACTCGAGGCAGCTCCTTCCGTCCAGAGGCTGCAGGAGTTTGTCCGTTGCGCCGCCATGGAGCTGGAATCGAATGGGTACTTCGCCATCCGGGCGTTATCCAGCGATCCCCGCTGGCGCAGCCAATCGATCTACGTGTTCGGCCTGGATACCTACGGCAACGCGCTGTTCAGCGGCAATCTCTACAGCCAGCCGTGGTGGGGCGCCCTTGCCCCCGAGTTGAACGACCATGTGGACGGACCCTTTGGGGGCCGGGATGTGGTGAGCGTCGGCAACGCCTTCGGTGAAACCTTCCTGCACTACTCGACGCGCAATCCCTCCACCGGAATGCTGCAGCGCAAGGTGGCTTTCGTCAAGAGGATAATAGTCTATGGCCTGCCGATTCTAGTCGCCGCCGGCTATTATCTGGATTGAAGCGAGCCGGTTCGCAAGCGGCCGACTATCGGGCCGCTGAAGCACAGCGGCACAGCCAGCGAATCTCCGATTCGCAGCACACGCAGATTGCCACCCTACTCAACCGCCTCGGACTCCCGGACTCCGGGTGAATCGCTCGGCTAACCTGTCCGCGAATGTCCCTGACGGTCCAATGGATTCCCGTTCGGAAAGAGGGATACAATGAGGGGATCATGTTGGGTTCATATCAAGTATATCGATTATTATGAACAACTTATAAGTTTAACTTGGTTGACGCTACCTCAGGCATCTTTTCCAAACCCCGTCAAATTTGGTAAGCTGGTGGGACTGCGGTGATGCAGCAGGAATGGTGAGGAGGAGTGCAATGACGGCAGGGTTCAGGGGTATCGTCCGGCGGCTGTCTCCGCTGATTCTGTTGCTGGCCTGCGGTCTGCCGGCCCAGGCCCAGGACCGGGCCGCTCTCGAGCAGCGCCTCAGCGAGCGCGTGGAGCAGCTCTATCAATTGTTCGTTTCCGGCGACTGGAGCAAGGTGGACGCATACATCACGGATGATTCCCGGAACATCTGGCTGGCCCAGGCCAAAAACACCATCGAAGCGTTTGAGATTGACGCGGTGACGGTCGCGCCCGACGGCTAAAAGGCCGACGTCACCGTGATGATCTCCTACCGCATCCCGCAAGCTCTCGGCGCGCCCTTCACCCAGCCGCAGAAGACCGAGTGGCTCCATCAGGGAGGAGAGTGGTTTGTCCAGTTGAAGCCTCCGCCTTCCCCGATGGACCTGTTCACAAAGGGTGCCACCGCCGTAAAGCCTGCCGCACCGAAGCCCGCCTTCCGGTTCGACCAAAACCCCGTGAGCATTGCCCGTCCGGCAGCGGGCTTCAAAGCCGTTGTAAAAGTCCCCTTTGAAAATGTGACGACCGAGGTGGTGACCCTCCAGGACGTCATCACCACCTGCCCTTGCCTGCAGGCCAAGGTGGATCAAGCGGTGATCGACCCGGGCGGAAAAGGAGTCCTCACGATCACCTATCTTCCCTCCGAAGCGCCCTCTTTCCAGCAACCGCTCAGCGTCCGAGCCGTGCTCGCTCCGTCAAACTACGTTTTGGATCTGCCGGTGGTGATTAAGTAGGTAGCGACAGGCCTTAGGTAGGGGAGACAGTCTAATGAACCGCAGCAATGGAACTCCAGTGGACGTTTCCGAGATAGAGCGTTTTTTGGGCCTGCCACAAACGGTGGCCGTGCCGATCTTTTTTGCCACTTATATAAGGGGGGGTTGTGGCAAGAATCGGCATTTTTTTGTGGCAGCACTCATTTTGTCCATTTCTTTGCCTCGCAGTGGTTTTCCTGCTACTACCAGGCCATCCCGCGCCAGAAGGAGAGGCGCGGGGAAAGACGAGAGCGACCCCCCCTTTTTTGCCGCTCTATCGGCAAACAGGAAAAGGGGTTTGTGGCAGGGTTTGTGGCATACCCTGCCACCCCCTTTTGGGGGTCGCTCTCGTCTGATTTATCCCTGCGGGAAGGCTCCGAACCCTAACCCCAAAAGGGCGCTGAGGCGCCGGAGGCAAGCCCCATGAAAATACGCCATCCGATCCTGATAGTTGCTGGGCTTGGCTGCTCCGCTTGGGGTTTCCTCTACCGGCCTTTCCCCCTGCCCGGCCACGATCCAATGCTCGACCTGGTGCTCTATCACACCCCCAACTTCTACACCTGGATCGTCTGGTGGTACTACATCGCGCCAGCCGCCGCCGTCGTCGTCAGCGGACTGTTTCTCATCACGGTCTGGCGGGTCTGGTTTGAGTCTTGGGGCGTCGGCCTTCCGAACATCCAGATGCTTCCACCGTGGCCCGTGAATCCCGCAGAAGACGACGGGCCGTCGATCGTTGTTGGGGAGGTTCATCACCCGGTCAAAGCCGTCGAATCTCGTAACCCTTCCTGGCTCATTATCCCGGAGCGCGGCCGCGCGCGCGCGTGGCCCCTGGCGGGCCGTGTCGCGTGCGATAATCCCTATTGATAAGGGGCTGTCCTAGCTAAGGGTGATTCTGTCTCGATTTGATCCATGTCTTCAATTGGTTAAGCAGTGTCCGGTGGTTACCGCCATTGAAGCGCCATTCGCACTCCTTCAGGAAGAGGTGAAAACTCTGTTTGGGCACCCCGTTGAAGCGCCGAAGATGCCGCTTTGCCTGGTTCCAGAAGTTCTCGATCCCATTGATGTGGTTCCGTTCGTCGACGAACCGTTCCGAGTGGTTGATCCGAACATGGTGGAAGTCCGACACATCCAGAGCATCGTAGCTCGAAAAGCCATCCGTGTAGACGATGCTGTCGGGCTGGATCAGGCGCTCCATGATCGGCATCAACGTGTCCGTACGGGCATTGGGGATCATCACCGTGTAGACCCTTCCTCCACGCTTCAAAAGCCCGAAAACCGGGACTTTCCCGCCAGCACCACGACCGCGTTTGCCCTTGCGGCGACCACCGAAGTAACTCTCGTCCACTTCGATTTCGCCGCAAACCGAAGAGGCTTTCTGGGTCTCCTCGGCAATCACCGTGCGAATCCGTGTATAGAACGAAGCGGCCGTGTTCCGATGAACCCCGACAAGCTCAGCCGCCGCCCGTGCCGTCGTCCCGGCAACGAAGTGCTCCACCAACCGATCCCGCTTCGCCTTGCTCAGCCGACTACGCCGTTCGTACATATCGCCATCCTATCCCTAAGCAATCTGCTTAGCTAGGACAGCCCCATTGATAATTACATGTATGGCGAAGGATTCTGAGGGCAGGGAGAACACGCCCCCATGACCAATGGACCAGCGATCGTCATCGGCGGCGAGTGTCCGACTTGGCCAGACGGCCCTCGAACCCTGAAGGCGCTGCCCGCCAGCCACTCCGCCTCGCAGCGGGTCCACCCGTGCGTCATCAGGACAGCCGCTCGGTCCCGAAGATGGGCGATCATCAACCGGCGCTCTCGCGCTCGCTGTCGAGGTAGGCTGCCCAGTCATGCATCAAAATCCGCCGACGTTCAAAGAGGTCCGAGCGGGCGTAGGCCGCCTCGACCTTGTTCCGGACCACATGCGCCAGGGCCGCCTCGATCACCTCTCGTGGATGATTCGTCTCCTCGGCCGCCCAGTCGCGGAAACTGGAGCGGAAACCGTGCGGCACGGCGGAGATCTTTAAGTCCTTTAGCAATCCCGACAGCATCATGTCGCTGAGTTGCTTTCCTTGCTGCACGCTCGGGAACAGCAGCGGGCCGCCGCCTTCGCCCAGCGTCCGGGCCGCGTCGAGAATCTCTATGGCACGGCGGCACAGCGGCGCCCGCTGCTCGCGATTCGCCTTCATCCGCGTGGCCGGAATCGTCCACACACCCTCGTCCCGATCGATCTCCGTCCACACCGCCCCACGCACCTCACCGGACCGCGCCGCCGTCAGCACCAGGAACTCGAACGCCAGCTTCACGACCGGCCTCGCATTCGATGCCCGGATCGTCTCGATGGCCGCCGGCACCTCCCGGTGGGGCAATGTCCGCATGTGCTGCACAACACCGTGTTGGGCACCGAGCACCGGCACCACCCGGTCACAGGGGTTGTCGATACGAAATTCCATCGCCACGACCCATTCCAACACCGCGCGCATGCGCTGCTGGACGCAACGGGCCATGACCGCCTTCCGGTGCCAGATGGGCGTGAGGATCTCCAGCACATCGGCACTGCTCACTTCTGAGACCGGCATCTTGCCGATCCGCGGAAAAGCGTAGCGTTCCAGGCTGCTCAGCCAGTCCCTCGGGTGAGTCGAACTACGCCAGCCGGCCTGCTTCTGTTGCAGCACGCGCGCAGCAGCTTCGGCGAAGCTGGGCACGCCCTGGGCGCGGCGTTTCTCTGCCAGCGGGTCACCGCCCTCGCGGGCTAGCTTGCGATTGGTCAATGCCTTTTCGCGAGCCTCGGCGAGCGAGACCAGTGCGACACTGCCGAGTCCGAGCTCGCGGCGTCGGCCTCGGATGATGAGACGTTGAATCCAGCTCCGGGTTCCGCTAGGCTGGACGAAGAGGTACAGCCCGTTGCCGTCAGCGTGTCTTCCCACTCCGGCTGAGCGCACGAAGGAGGCCGATAGGACCTTGTCGGGATGGCGGCCTTTGGGCTTGGTTTTTGGTGGTAGGCTGACTGTCTTGATTACAGCAATCATCCCACCATTATAAATGGGATGACCGTGGATTTCAAGGGAAGTAGTGGGCAATAAAATGTGCGTCAGTATTCATATATCTAATTGAATATATAGATAGTTATAAACTCTCCTGGACGATTATGGATGTTGTTGGATTCTGATAGATGGCTGTAGGGCAGTCAGCCATTGCTCCTCGGCCTCGGCGTAGAGACCTTGCTCATAGGCCTCGGTTCCGGTGTCGTTATATCTCTCCCACATCGCGCCGCGGCATGCTTGCGTAGAGGCCAGCAGCATACACAGAACTCCTGCCTGCCACAGATGGGTTCGGGCGTTCATATCCTCTGCCTCCTTTGCCTCCTTTAGCTTCATCTGGTGGCTTCATCCATATTTAGGGATGCAAAAGCTTGGCGGGACTTAGGCGGGCAAACAGGTGTGCAGCGGCGGGACTAAACCCACTCCAAAGCGCCCTTTTTGTAGACCCAGATGTAGCCGGCGATCAAGATGGCCAGGAAAATCCCCATCTCAAGCAGGCCAAACAGCCCCAGTACTTTGAACTGCACAGCCCAAGGAAACAGGAAGATGGTTTCCACTTGGAAAATGACAAAGAGGATGGCGACGATGTAGAAGCGAACGGTGTATCGCCCTCGAGAGTCCGATGCCGGGTCGATGCCGCACTCATAGGGCATGAGCTTCGCTTTGAAGGGAGCGTCCGGCCGCACCAGCTTGGCTGCCAGCAGGGTGACTACTGGAAAGAGAGTGGCAATAATCAGAAAAATGACAACGGGGATGTATTCAGAAGGCACAGTCTCGCTCCCTGACGTTCGGTAATCGTGAGCGCCATTGTAACACAACTTTTGCCGGCCCAACTCCCGGCAGTTTTTCAACACCTCTCTGACACTATTTTCAACTCAGCAGAACCACCATGTTTTTCCGCGCAAGCCCTTCTGTCAGTTCTCAGTGCCGGTGCGCCATCGGCGCCGACAAGACCACGAGGTTCAACACCGTGTAAGCGATGGCGAAAAGCATAATCGGCAAAGCCGTGCGAAAAGCCAGCCGGGACTGGGCGGTATTCCGCCGCGCCACAGTAACTCCCACCCGAAAAGCCAGGAAGAGGCCGCCGGCCAATGCCAGCCATTGCAGTGTAAACAGCGTGTTCGGCGCGATGGAGGATGCAGCCGCGGCCGTTGAGGCCGATGCCAAAGACTCCCAACCTGTGTATTGCGCCACCGCGTTCTTCACGCCGGTCCACATAGCGCCTCCCTCTCCGAACAGGTGGTGAAAATTATGCGCCGCGTGCAAACCCAGGCCCAGCGGAAGGAACGCGTAAGCGTAGGTGCGAAACGTCCGAAAGATGTCGCCGCGAAACTCCTCGCGGGGCGCTCCCAGATAGGAAACCAACCCCACCAGCAGAACGGGAACGATCAGTCCCAGCATCACAAAGATCAGCGTGTAGAGAACCGGGCCCGGCGCCATGCCCAGCCATCTGCCGGCAGCCGCCTCCCATCCCGTCCATGCATTCAGCATCACCAAAGTCTGCAACAAAGCGACGCCCAGCACGGCCGCCACCGTCGAGGCCTCATCCAATGACTTGCGATGCGAATGGAACTCACCCAGGTCGGCGCCGAACGACTGAGTCTGAAGAGTGATATTGTCGTTGGGGCACGCCCGAACGCAATCCAGGCACATGTTGCACTCCGCGTTGCGGTCCATCGTGGGAGCGAACTCAAACCAGGCGCAAGATTGGTAGCAATCCTTGTGGGGGCATTCCTGCTGGCAGAGGTTCTTGTCCTTTACGCCGATCCGCACCGGAGCCGTCATGGCATACAGACCGAAGATGCCGCCCAGCGGACAGACATAGCGGCAGAAGGTCCGTTTCTGATAGATCACCGCCAGCGTGACCGCTCCCAGGGTCAGCCCCAACCCCAGTCATGCTGTTCCGAATGGCCAGCGGTCCAGAGCCCACAGGGTTGTGGCCCAAGTGAGCGCCAGGAACAGTCCCACGCGCCACCACATATTCTTCAGTATCTTGGGAGCTTTCAACTGGAAGCTGAAGATTTTTTGTGCCAGGTCGCCCACCCAGCCAAACGGACAGGCCATGCACCAGATGCGCCCCAGCAAGATAAAGGTAAAAATGATCGCCGGCCACCACAGAATCCATGTCAGCAGGATCGCCGGGTTGCTGGTGTTCTGTTCCCCGAACAGACCGGCAAGCACAACAAACGTAAAAATTAAAGCCGTCGGGGCAACCAACAAGGCCGGGAAATGCTTCCACCGCACGAGCTTGCCGATTACAGGCCACTTTAACAGATCGCTTCCCTGCGCGTGTGGTTCCGCCGCTCCTGGACGGAGCGAGCGCCATGCTGAATACATCAGCGCGGCGGCTATCGCAAAGGTCAAAAGCAGCAGCAATCGCACGACTCCCGGAGTGGGAATGATACCGCCATGTTCGTGGTCCATTTCTCCGGCGTCGGCAGTCATCCCGGCCGAGGTCTCCTCGCTCATATTCATATCGTGCATAGTCAGCCTCAGAGCAAATCGCGGGGCCAAAGAGTCCCGGGAAGGCGAGCGGAGATCGTGCTGAGGGGCGGCCTGTCCGTTTTGGACAACCATCATGCTGGCGGCAACAGCCGCCGCAGTATTTTTCTGGGCCGTGTCTTTCTGAGTCGCGTCATGCGCAGCCAGAAAATCGGTCCCGACAAGACAGATCACCAGAAGAACCCCAGCCAGCAACGCCCTGGCCGGCCGTAACTGAAACATTAACTGAGCACTTCTATTGAGCCGATACATCGGGCCTCCTTCGTGAGCAGGGAGTCCGAACAGCCCTGCTTGAAATAACAGGAGTTTTTATTTTGGGGAATCGGGATCAGCCCCGATGTCTCGGAGGATGAAAGGGAGGAAGGAGAAAATTTTCCGCGGGCCGGATGTCTTCCGGCAGAGAAGTCACCGAAACCTGCGCCAGCGGCAGATGGACGACCGTGACAGAAATCCTCAGGAATTGTGACGAAGTTAAGGCCAAATCAGCGAAAAGATCTTTACAATGCTGAAAGTAATGCCCGCTGTCCTCGCTTTCCGGCACGGACTCCGATTCCTGGTGATGTTGTTGCTGGTGCTGGCGCGAGTGAGCGGAAGTTGCGCCGCGGGAATGCGCGGAGGTTGCCTCGTGCGAGTGATTGGGAACCAAACACTCCAGCGGATTAAGTTCGTCAGTCAGATAGAAACGGCTTATTTGAAAGCTGAACAAAACCATCACTACTAGAGCAATGGTCCGTTGGAACACAGGGCTGGCCGAATCACCCCTGAGAAGGTTAATCTGGAGCAACGGCAGCATTTCCGACCCCCCGCTTGCGACTCTTCTGGACTATTGACTTACCGGTGACTTACCGGAAGAGCAAGCCGCAGACACATGCCTCCCTGAACCAGCACGGCGATATCGCCACAATCGTATAACAACCTGTTGAAGTGCAATCCGGAGACCAAACTCCGGGTACCTTATAAGCAACAAAACAAGAACCAGCGAATGCGCGGAACCTCCTCTGGCTGTTGCCTATGGACCCTGGCGGAGCAAAATTGCTTCTCTCCGTGATGAGTTTTGCTTGTAGAGATTCCCCAACGGCTGGGTGAAATGCCCCTAAACTACAGCTTGAGGAGAGCCTTTCAGAACTTCACCTCTCCGCGCAGCCAGCAACATTCCATATGCTGTGGAGTTGACAGAACAACAAGTTCCCTCCAAACAAACGACGGAGAATACTTTATGGAATAGAACATGCAATGGGTAGCCTTGCGCATCCATAGGGGGGGTAACTATAATCCAGTTGAGTTTCCCCAGCGGCGGGTTTCCTGGCACGGAGCAAAGGACCGTAGAAACCAAGGAACCCTCGAAACTTATGATGAGTTCTCCACAGCTTGGGCATGCCGCATTCCTAAACCTTCCACCTGTCATCCAGCGTGCGAAGAAATCCAGTGAGGGGTTACCGCTATGGATTTTGATCTGAACGAAGAGCTGCAATCCATCCAACAAGCCGCGCGGGAGTTTGCTGAAAAGGAAGTCGCCCCTACGGTGGATGAGGACGACCGGGAACATCGTTTCCGCAAGGACTTGGTTCAAAAAATGGGCGAACTGGGATTCTTTGGCTGCGTAATCCCGGAAGAGTATGAAGGCACGAACTCCGGGTTTGTCTCCCTGGTCGTCATTACGGAAGAGCTGGCGCGCATTCACAGCTCTTTGCGGGTGGCGATGAATATGCAGATCGGCCCTGCCCGAACGATTGTCGAGTACGGCAACGAGGAGCAGAAAAAGCGCTTCGTTCCCAAAATCGTCACCGCAGAATGGATCAGCTGTTTTGCCATCACCGAGCCGGACGCGGGCTCGGACGTGGCGGCCATGCGGACCCGCGCCACTCTGGAGGGAGATCATTACGTTCTGAACGGCAACAAGACATGGATCTCCAACGCCCAGGTGGCAGACGTAGCGCTGGTCTATGCCTACACGGACCCGGAAAAGAAGCACCGTGGCATGTCGGCCTTCATGGTGGACATGCACCAGCCCGGCGTCACCTCCAAACCGCTTGCCGAAAAACTGGGGGTGAACGCTTCCCCTACGGGAGAATTATTCTTCGACAACTGCAAGGTGCCGAAGGAAAATCTGATCGGAAAGGAAGGAGAAGGTTTCAAAATCTGCATGGCGGAGCTGAACCACACGCGGCTCTCCTGCGGGGCCGGAGCCGTCGGCGTGGCACGCGCCTGCCGCGAGGCGTCGGTCTCCTACGCCAATCAGCGGGTCCAGTTCGGCCAGAAGATCGGGGAGTTTCAGATGATCCAGGACATGATCGCGCAGATGGTGGTGCAAGAGGAAGCCGCCCGTCTTCTGCTGTACCGCGCCGGCACGCTGAAGGACCAGGGCCGCCCCAACAATCTGGAAACCTCTATCGCAAAGTATTACGCCGGAGAGGTCGTCGCCTATTCATCCGACTGCGCCCTGAAGATATACGGAGCCTACGGCTATTCCAAGGAGTATCCCGTGGAGCGTTACTTCCGTGATTCCCGTTCCTATCAAATCGTGGAAGGCTCGGCGAATATCCAAAAGGTGATCATCGCGCAAGATGCTCTAGGATACCGCAAGGCCAACCGGTAGAATAAGCCGAGTCCAGCCGGCTAGAAAACCAATCGCCCTGCGGCTGCCCGGCCAGCTGCCCATCAGCCAGGCGCCAGCCAGGAGGAGAACATCTGTGAGTACAATGGACGAAAAAGTATCGGAGTTGCTCGCGCGCAAGCAGAAGCTCAGAGCGGGCGGAGGCCCCAAGGCCGTTGAGAAGCAGCACGCCAGCGGAAAACTGACCGCGCGCGAACGCCTCGACTATTTCTTCGACCCCGGCACCTTTGTCGAGTTTGATCTTTTTGCCAAGCATATCGGAACCGACTATGGATTGGACAAGGCCGAGTTGCCCGCCGACGGCGTGATTACAGGACACGGCAAGGTAGCCGGGCAGGATATCTTCGCCTACTCGGAGGACTTCACCGTCGTCGCGGGAACCTACGGAGAGCGCCACGGCAAGAAGATATCCAAAACAGTGGACATGGCCCGCAAGATGGGTGTTCCCTTGGTGGGAATGAACGATTCGGGCGGCGCACGCGTCACCGAGGAGATGGGAGCGCTGAGCGAGTACGGCCAGCTCTTCTTCCGTCATGTCCGCACCTCGGGCGTGGTTCCTCAAATCGCCCTGATCCTGGGGCCGGTGGCGGGCGGCCAGGCCTACTCCCCTGCCCTGATGGACTTCATCTTCATGGTGGAAAAAACAAGCTATATGTTCATCGCGGGCCCGCCGCTGGTCGAGGCCGTTGTTTTCACCAAGACCACCAACGAGGAGCTGGGAGGACCGGCGGTCCACGGCACCGTCAGCGGCGTCTCAGACCTCACCGCCGCCGATGATAAAGATTGTTTGGACCGGACCAAGGCCCTGCTGAGTTATCTGCCTCCCAACTGCAATCAACAACCGCCCCGGCGCGAGCCGAGCGACGACCCGCAGCGGCCGTGCCCCGAACTGCGAAAAATTATTCCTGCCGAACCTCGCCAGTTCTATGACATTCACGACGTGATCTCCCAATTGGTGGACAACGGCGAATTCTTCGAGATCAAAAAAGAATACGCCCTCAACCTGGTGGTGGGCTTTGCGCGCCTCAACGGCCGCCCGGTGGGCGTGGTGGCCAACAATCCCAAAGTCAAGGCGGGATGTCTCGACGTCAATGCCTCCGACAAGGGCGCCCGATTCATTCGCTTCTGCGACGCCTTCAGCATTCCGCTGATTAATCTTCAGGACATCCCCGGCTTTCTGATCGGAAACGATATGGAGCACAAAGGCATCATCCGCCACGGGGCCAAGATGCTGTTCGCCTACGCCGAAGCCACCGTGCCCAAGATCACTACGATCTTGCGCAAGGCTTACGCGGGCGGCTATCTCGCCATGTGCAGCAAGGACCTGGGCGCCGATTTCGTCTTTTCCATCCCCACGGCGGAAGTTTGCCTGATGGGGCCGGAAGGAGCCGTAAATATCCTGTTCCGCAAGGAACTCAGCGCCGCGAAGGACCCCAAGGCGACGCGACAGCAGCGCTTGGGAGAGTTCTTCGACAAATACGTAAACCCGTACTACTCGGCGGCCCTCCAGCACGTCGATGACATCATCGACCCCCAGGATATGCGCTCCACCATCATCCGGGCATTAGAAGTAAGTCTGAACAAGCAGGACGAGCTGCCCCGCAAAAAGCACGGCAACATGCCGCTCTGAGCAGGCTGCGCATCACTGGCAAGACTAGCGGCTCGCGCGGGCAAGACTAGCGGCTCGCGCGGGCAAGACTAGCGGCTCGCGCGGGCAAGGCTGGCGGCTCGCGCGGCTGCGGAGACCTCAACTCCTCTATCTCTAGAGGAACCCTTCTGCAGGAAGCCCATTGGTGGTAGTATGAGTGGCTTGCTCGCACTCGTGCTGGCGCGTTGCCTGCAATATTATTCATCGAAAGACCCTCATGAAGGAGAGCCCATGGCAGAATCGGTGACGGCACCCATGGTTGGGAAGGTGTTCGAAATTCAGTGTAAGGTCGGTGATAAGGTGGAAGAGAATCAGGTGCTTCTGATTCTGGAAGCCATGAAGATGGAGATCCCCGTGGTAGCCCCCGTGGCGGGCACAGTCAAAGAGATCAAGGTCGCGGTGGGAGCTACCGTGGAGTCAGATTCGGTCCTCGCCATCCTGGAGTAATGCGATCCCTGGCGGAAGACGACAAGACCCAGGACGGCTGTAGCGCCACAGACAGGACGTCTCGTTAACACGACAACCGGAAAGAATGGATCGCCGTGCCACCCAGCAAGGAGAATGGGATGAAGGTGCTTGTAAATCTGATCTACGACCCTGAGGACAAAGGCTGCGTGGCGGACGTGCCTCAATTGCCTGGTTGCATGTCCCAAGACAAAACGGTAGCGGCGGGGAGAATAATTTCATGCGCGTGCACTTAGTCAATCCGAACCACTTGTCCTTTGGCGTAGCCGTGATTACGCCGCGGTGGCTTTTTGTCATTGCGGCTGCTACGCCGCGTTCCTTCGGAGACCCCGTGATTGTTGACGAATCGCTGGAGCAGATCGACTCCGCGCTGATTCAACCGGGCGACGTGGTGGGAATTGGGATCCACAGCGGCAATGCCCAGCGCGGCTACGAAGTCGGGCGGATCGCTCGCGAGCGCGGGGCCTATGTAATCTTCGGGGGAATTCATCCCAGCCTTTACCCGGAGGAAGCCTACGAGTTGGGAAGCGCGCATGCGGTGGTGAAGGGCGACGGAGACGTCATTTGGCCGAAGGTGGTGGCCGACTGCGCCAACGGGGGACCGCAGCGCTCCTATGAGGGGGGGCATATCGAGGCGGACCAGTTCCTGCCGGCGCGCTGGGATTTGTTGCGGCGCAATAGCTACATGTGGGCTTCGGTGCAGACCGTGCGCGGATGCCCCAAACACTGCTCGTTTTGTTCGGTGTGGCGCACGGACGGCCAACGCCCCCGCCAGCGCGCCTCGGATGCGATCATCCGGGAAATTGTCGAGCTGCGCCGCATGGGATTTTGCTTCATTGCTCTCGCGGACGACAACTTCTATCCGGTCACGCTCGAAGACCTGAAGCTGGCCGAGCAACAGAATGATCACCATCGGCTGAGCGAGTTGCAGGCGATGCGCGAAGAGAGATTCGAATTCATGGCGCGCCTGGCCGAGCTACCCAAGGGCATGGTGTTCTTCACGCAAATCACTATGGAGGCGGCGGAAGACCCCGACTTCCTCGATGCCATGTGCAAGGCCCGGATCAAGGGAGCGCTGGTGGGGGTGGAATCGGTCACCCCGGAAGGGCTGAAGGCCGTCTTCAAGGAGTTCAACTCCGCGGGCGAGAGCCTGGTGCGCCGGCTCCGCACTTTCCGGGAACACGGCGTGCACGTCTTGGGCTCCTTCATCTTCGGATTGCCCACCGACCGGCCGGACACTTTTGAGCTCACCGCGGCGCTGGCGGAGGAGGCCGGCATAGCGGTCGCGCAGTTCGTGCTGTTGACCCCGTTCCCGGGAACCGTGGATTTCCAGCGCTGGGAAAAGAAAATGGAGAACGATCCCACTCGGATTGCAGGCGTTCCTCTGACCCGTTACTGGCTGATTCCGCAAGCTCTTCGACCGAAGATGTATATGTCTCATCCGGTGATGTCCGGCGATGAGATCCGCTGGCGCACCCAGGGGGTATGGGACAATTTTTATCGGTTGCCCTCGATCTGGAAGCGATCCAGTTTCCTCAAGTCTCTGCGCAGCCGGCTTGCCTTTACATTGCTTTCAAAACTCTACCGGCAGATGTACGCCAATACCGGAATCGCCACCGACAGCGCCCGGGTAAACCGCTCGGCTCAGTGGGCGCGGTGGCTGGCGAAACCCTGCCAGCGATTGTTTCAGGCTGCGCCCATGCCGGAGTTACAAATACCGGAGGGGGCGTCGGAGAGGCCGGCCCGGTTGACCCAGCCTTTGATCGAGTTAGGCCAGTCGGCTGAACCAAGCCGGGAGTATCCAGCCTGACGCTATAGCGCTGCGACACTAAAGAGCAGCGCCGATTCGAGAAGCGAATGGCCAAACGGTGGAGGGGGAAGGCAACCCAGAATGGACACTCGCCCCAAGATCGGTTACCTCATCCCCACGCGCGATGCGGTCATGCGGGCTCCCAGTGGCCGTGCCGACATTCACCGCATGGTGCAACTGGCAGTCCAAGCCGAACAGAAAGGGTTTGATTCTGTATGGATCGGCGACAGCATTCTGGCGCGGCCCCGCTTTGAAGCCCTGACCACCCTGGCCGCCATCGCGGCCCGCACCGAGCGCGTTCAGCTTGGGACGGCGGTTTATCTTTCCCCTCTGCGCCACCCCGTGGCTCTGGCTCATACAGCCGGAACGCTGGACTTGCTCTCCAGCGGGCGGTTTCTGTTCGGCATCGGCCTGGGACCGCCGACTCCGTCAGTCCAGGCGGAATACACAGCCTGCGGAGTCGATTTCCACAAGCGCGGCAAGCTCCAGGAAGAAGGCTTGCAGATCATGAAAGGCCTGTGGACCGGCCAGCCGTTCAGCTTCCAAGGAAAGCTCTTCTCGCTGCAAAACGCTACTCTGCACCCGCTGCCTGCCCGCGAGGGCGGCCCGCCGGTGTTGCTGGCCGCCGCTGCGGAACGCCCCCTGCGGCGCATCGCCCGGTTGGGAGATGGATGGCTGCCGATCAGCCCCACTCCGCGGGATGTCTCCGAGCAGTGGGAGCAGTTGCAAGGCTATTGCGCGGAAGCGGGCCGCGACCCTGCCGGCCTTCAGCGGATTCACTACATCACCTTGAACGTGAACCGGGATGTCCGGCGGGCGCAGCAGGAATGCGAAGCTTTCCTGCAGGCCTACTATGGCGGGAACCACGAGTGGATTTCCCGCACGCAAGCGATTCAGTTTGGCGAACCGGAGCGTTGCGCCGATTTCTTGCGCGGCTTCATCCAGGCAGGCGTCCGCCACTTCGTGGTCCGGTTCGCCACCAGCGAGCAGGAATCGCAAATGGACCGCTTGTTGTCGGAAGTGGCGCCATCTCTTTCGGCGGCTGTCAGTTGACAGCCTTCCGCGTTCCGGATAATAACTATAGTCCGTAGTTTGCCCTGATCCAGGCCGGGATTTTCCTTGGCTTAGATTTAATATTTGCGGCAATAGCGACAGGTAAAAATTATGTTGGTGATGAAATTCGGCGGCACTTCTTTGGGCGATGCGCAATGCATTGCCAACGTGAAGGAGATTATCGCCCGCTCAGCTAGGGAAAACTCCCCCGTGGTGGTGGTGGTCTCGGCGATGAGCACGGTGACGGAAACGTTGCTCGAGACGGCCCGCTTGGCCTCTCAGGGTGAACAGAGCGCCGTAGAAGAAAAGTTGCAACACCTCGAACGCAAGCACTCTCAAGCGGTGGAAGCTCTTTTTTCCAAAGCCCATCGCCGGACGGTGCAGAAGACTGTCACCGATATTCTGGGCGAATTTGCAAAGCTCTGCGCCGGCATGGCGCTTGTGGGCGAGATGCCTCTGCGCGCTTTAGACGCCGGATTGTCGGTGGGCGAGAGGCTTTCCTCGACGCTGCTGGCGCGGCACCTCGAAACAAATGGAATTGCGGCTCAGGCGGTGGATACGTCACAGTGTCTGCTCACCGACGACAATTTTGGAAACGCCAAGCCGCTCCTGAAGCACACTCACGAGGCTATGCGCCGCGTCCTGCTTCCGCTGACGGAGAAAAAATGCATTCCCATTGTGACCGGTTTTCTCGGAGCAACCCGCGAGGGAATGCGGACTACGCTGGGCCGGGGCGGCTCCGACTACTCGGCGGCGATTATGGCCTCCTCGCTCGACGCCACCGAGTTATGGATATGGACCGATGTGGATGGCGTGCTGAGCGCCGATCCCAAGATGGTGGAACAGACCTTGATTGTGCAGGAACTCACTTACGAAGAAGCCGCAGAGCTTTCCTATTTCGGCGCCAAGGTCTTGCACCCCAAGACGCTGGCTCCTTTGCAATCCAGCCGTATTCCGGTCTACATCAAAAACACTTTCGCTCCGGAAAAGCCGGGCACGCGCATTGGGCCGTATCGCGAGGACAGCCCGCAGGGAGCCAAGGCGGTGACTTCCATGTCGCCGGTCGCCTTGCTCACGCTCCGCAGCAACGGCACGCCCGGAACCACGGAACTGCTGGCCCGCACCTTTGCGGCGCTGGCACACTCCCATGTTGAGATTTTGATGGTGACGCAATCATCTTATCAAGACAGCTTCTGCCTGCTGGTGCCGCAGTCGATGGCGGATATGGCCCAGGCCACCCTGGAGCACGCTTTTCGCCTGGAGTTGAGCCACCAGTACCTGGACCCGCTCGAACGGCAGGACGTGGCGGCCATCGCTCTGATCGGGGAAGGAATGAAAGGTACTCCAGGCATTGCCGCCCGCATGTTCGGCGTTCTGGCGCGGGAAAAGGTCAGCGTGATCGCCATCGCTCAAGGCTCCTCGGAATCGAACATCTCGCTCGTTGTATCACAGGAAGGACGCAGCACGGCGATCCGGGCCATCCACCAGGAGTTCATCGTTCCCGCCACGGCACAGTCCGCATGAAGCTGCGAAAATTCCTACCTGCGGCACAGCCACTCGATCCGTTCCGGCCGGAAGCGATCCAGTTGCCCGGCGGCGCTCCTCGGCTTCAGCAGCGGCAGGAGCCCTCGCAGCATCTCTTCAGATTCTGAATCCAGATTGAGAACGAAAACATCCGCCTTTTCGGCATGGGAATAATCCGAGTAGCGCAGGCCCTTTCCCGCCAGACCGAGCAATCCTTCCCAAAAGCTCTGCCTCGCAAACAGGCGTTTGCGGGCGGCACTCTCTTGCGGCAGTTCCAAACTTTCTTGCCCCCGGCGGAAACGCACCAAAAAGCAGTTTTCGGGCTGAAAAACCTGCGCCGGGTCCGGACCGGGGAATTCTTGCAGGATGCACTCCACTTCTTCTTCGGGAACTTCCAATGCCTCCCAGCGGTATCGGTACTCGCCCGTCGATATGGTCCCGGCATGGAGTATTCGCCGAACGCGGGGCGTATCCTTCCCCAGAACGGGCAGCATGACCTCGATCAGTTCCGGCAGGCTGAAATCCCGCTGCAGGACGTGCGAGACGCTGACGTACTCGGCGGCCTCGGAGAGAAGCTTGACTCGAATCTTGGAAGGTATCATTGGAGGATTCTGAAAAAGCCGTGTTGCCAATCTTTCTAAGGTTCCAGGACCACCTTCAGGTGATGCCTACCAACCTTCAATAGCAACTCACTCTTCCGACTGGTATCGAGGTCCAGGAGGAGATCCCGACACCGGTTGCCATTGACAGAGACGGCGCCCTCCTTGAGCTTGCGTGACGCCTCACTGACGGAACTCGCCAGTCCCACGGCGGCAAGAAGCCGGTCCAGCTTGATTGGACATAGCGTGCCTCGAATATACGCACCATCCGGCTTCGCCATCACCTTCTTGATCGCAACTGTCTTTGTGTCGACCTCTTGCGGCTGCTCCCGCTGCCGAAAGACCCGGCTAAACTCCTCCTCCACCTGCCGCGCCTGCTGCGGACCATGGAAGTCGGTGATGATCCGCCGGGCCAAATCCATCTTGGTGGCCATGGGATGGATCGCGCCGCTTGCCACCTTCCGGCGCAGCTCGGAAATTTCCGGGATGCTCAGATCCGTCAGCAGCTCGAAGTAGCGGTACATCAACTCATCGGAAATCGACATCACCTTGCCGAACATCTCCTGTGGCGGTTCGGTAAGCCCGATGGCATTTCCGAGCGACTTGCTCATCTTCTGAACCCCGTCGGTCCCCTCCAGGATCGGCAGCGTGATTACGGCCTGGGAGGGCTGGCCGTATTCCCGCTGCAGCTCGCGCCCCACCAGGAGGTTGAATTTTTGGTCGGTGCCTCCGATCTCCACGTCCGCCTTCAGTGCAACCGAGTCGTATCCTTGCATCAGGGGATAGAGCAACTCGTGCATAAAAATCGGCACGCCTTTTTTGTAACGGCCTTCGAAATCGTCGCGTTCCAGGATGCGGGCTACGGTGTAGCGGGAACACAAGCGAAGCATATCTTCGCTGCTCAGGCCGGAAAGCCATTCCGTGTTGAACCGGACCTCGGTCTTGTCCGGGTCGAGCAGCTTGAAGACCTGCGACTTGTAAGTCTCCGCGTTGGCAGCGATCTGTTCGGGAGCCAGCGGCGGGCGAGTTGCGCTCCTCCCGCTCGGGTCGCCGATCAAGCCGGTGAAGTCCCCGATCAGAAAAACTACGGCGTGGTCCAGCTCTTGAAAATGCTTTAGCTTGCGCAACACCAGGGTGTGGCCCAGATGGAGGTCCGGAGCCGTCGGGTCGCAGCCCAGCTTGATCCGCAGCGGCGTTTTTGTCTCCCGCGAGCGAACGAGCTTCTGCCGCAGATCCTCCTCGCGAATGATCTCAACCGTGCCCCTGCTCAGGGTTTCCATCTGCTGTTCGAGCTGCTGGTCCGTGGAATCTTTGGGACGTTTTTGTGCGGCCATCGCACGGGAATTATAACACCCGAAAGGACAGCCGCAGGCGGCCCTTCACTTCTCAAGGACCACAAAAAGAACATCTGCTCACTGAAACCGAGAGTTGGAAGGCAGCGTTTTGACTGGCCGGTTGGGTGGGAAGCGAGATTTCACCGAACCACTAGTTGACCCACGGGCCACGGCGCCGCTCCTCGCGGTCCCGCTCGCGCGTGTAGACTTTAAACTGGCGCTGCCGGCGATGGCGCATCCAGCGGTAATATTGATTGCGGAGGTCAAATAAGACAGAGGTTCTTCGCAGGTAGAAAAATCCAACCACCATTCCGCCCAGGTGCGCCACGTGGCTGATGGAGCCACCCTGAGCAGACACGGCGGAAAGAAAGGCGATGCCGCCCAGAATCATGACCAGATACTTGGCGGGCATGGGAATCAGAAAGAAGAAGAAAATCGGAACATAAATAATCCGATTCGGAAACAGCAGCCCGTAGGCCAGCAGGATTCCGTATATGGCTCCGGAGGCACCTACGGTGGGAATTACAGACGAAGGGCTCAACAATACGACGCACAACCCAGCCCCGATGCCGGTGAGGAAATAGTAACGGAGAAATTTCCGGCCGCCCCAGGTCCTTTCCAGCTCCCCGCCGAACATCCAGAGGGCGAACATATTTAACAGGATGTGCCAGAACCCTGCATGCAAGAACATGTAGGTAACCAGTTGCCACACAGCAAAACGGTGGACAACCGTGTAGGGGGTGAGCATCAGCAACTCGCGGATCATCTGGCCGAAGCCCCCCGCCCCAGCCAAAATCGTAAAGACAAAAGCGGCGACATTGGCAATGAGCAGCTTCTTCACGATGGGCGTCAACCCGCCGCCGAAGCTGAAACCGAGGTTAGGCCGATAGGAACGGTAATTCATCATTAACCACGCGAAAAGAATATGGCCGCTGCTGGGTGGCGTGATCGGAAGAAAGAAGCGCACCCGCCCACCTGCGACTGACTCCAGAATAAGAAATTTGAAGGGGAATGTCTAGGAAGTGTTTCCCGGGGCGACCGCCAAACATGTTCCGCGCCAACGGGGGTGTTGGCCGACCTGGTTCCTGCCGGGATAATTTCTAATGGTCGAGCCCAATGACTGGCCTGAGTGGAATATCCTTCGCAATTCCAATGGGGGAGCTGGGCCAAACGCCCCCCCAGTTCAACGGGCTCTATGCTGGGTTATTTCTGCGCCGGGCCTGCTGTATCCTCTGCCCGGAGCATCTCTCGGATGCCGCCCACCGAGCTTAGAATGCTACTGGCCTCGAAGGGAAGGAATATTTTGGTCGCCTGTCCGTCGGCAATCTTTTCGAGCGACTCCAGGTACTTCAGGGCAATGAGGTAGTTTGCGGGGCTGGACTCGCCGAGGGCTCCGCGAATGCGGTTGAGCGCCTCCGCTTCCGCCTGCGCGATTTTCAAGCGGGCTTCCGCCATACCTTCCGCTTCCAAGATGGTGGAGCGCTTCTCTCCCTCGGCCCTGGCAATAGCGGCCTCGCGTTCACCCTCTGCGTTCAACACGGCTGACTTTTTTGATCCCTCCGCCTCCGTGACCACGGCACGCCGTTCCCGCTCCGCCTTCATCTGCTTGGCCATAGCGTCTTGAATCTCTTTCGGTGGTTCGATGTTCTTCAGTTCCACGCGATTGACCTTGACTCCCCACTTGTCCGTAGCCTCATCGAGCACGTTGCGCAGCTTGGTGTTGACCGTCTCCCGGGAGGTGAGGGTTTCATCCAGCGCCAACTCGCCCATCACGTTGCGCAGGGTAGTCACCATGAGCTGGTGTATGGCAGCGCCCAGATCCACGATTTCGTAAACAGCTTTCATCGGATCGGTAATCTGGAAGTACACCACCGTATCCACTGCCATGGTGACGTTGTCCCGGGTAATCACGGACTGGGGCGGGAAGTCAATCACCCGTTCGCGCAGGTCCACAAAGTTCACCTGCCGGCCCAATAGCGTAAACGGCCGAACGCTGTCTATGTAGGGCCAGACGAAGTTGACCCCACTTTGGGCCATCATGTGGAACTTGCCCAGCCGCTCCACGACTTTTACAGTGGCTTGCTGAACGATTTGGATTCCTTTCGCGGCCGTGACAAGAACAAAGATCACGAGCCCGACGATAATCAATGTACCTAAGTCCATAAAACTCTCCTTAAACCGGTTTGACCCTGGCTTTGTTTCCGACGATCTCCAGAACTTGCACTTTAGCACCTTTGGCAATGTGCGTCTCGTCATCGCTGACAGCGGACCATACCTCGCCGCCGAGCTTCACCGAACCGGGCTGGAGACTTCCCTCAATGGCCTTGAGCACCATGCCGGTACGGCCTAGCAAGGCTTCGACGTTGGTGGGGACTCCTTGCGGGCTGCGCAACAGGAAACTCTTAAATATGGTGCGCGAGGAAATGAGCAGCAGAAACGAACTAGCGAGAAAGACGCCGATCTGAACGCTCCGTGGAACACCCAAGAAAGCCAGCAAGGAAGCCAGCAAAGCCCCCACTCCGAACCAGAGGAGAAAGAATCCGGGGAGCAACATCTCGGCCAAACCCAGAACCAGACCCAGAATCACCCAAACCTGCCAGGCGCTGATTTGCCCCAGCCAGCCTCGTATGCCAGCGCGTTCTGCCGCCTGTGCGGCCTGCGCTCGACTCTCTTCCAGCAGCTCCAGGTTATAGGCTTGCAGCAGATCTTCCCGATCCTCGCGTTGAGCCGCAGCCAGTTTCAGCCGTAACGCCTCCTGAGTGGTCAAAGTCAACAGCTTGCCCTTCTCCACCACTTCGGAGATCACCACATCTGCATCCACCATTGCTTCGGCCAGAGCGCCCGGATGCTCCCGACTCTCCGCCGTGGCCTTCATCTCCTTACGGAAATAACTGATCGCCTTTTCCCCTGCCGGCTCCGACCCCGTCCAAGTGACTCGCAAGGGCGCAGCCGCACCGATGGTGGCGCCTGGCGCCATCACGATTTCGTGGGTTGCCAGGGCTACCAGTGCCCCGGCGGAGATGGCGCGTCTGTTGATGAAAGCGATCGTGCGCAAGTTTGAATCCAAAAGAGCATCCCGTATTTCGACGGCCGCGCCCAGCTCACCTCCGAACGTATCAATCTCGATGACAACCACCTCGGCACCCGCGGCTGCCGCACGCTCAAGCCCCTGGAGAACGCGGCGAGCGAGCCGATTGTTAACAGGACCTTCCACGAGAATTAAATAGGCCTTTGTTGGCGGTGCTGGCTGGTCGGCGGCCGGTGATGTTTGTTGGGCAGCGTTTGCAGATACGTTCAAAGAAATAACACCCCACCCTGCTCCCAAACTTCGGGACGGGGCAAGCCCTCCAAGGCTGAGGGCAAGGCCGCAGGCGAACAGACCGAGTAGCAGTGCCCTCCGCAGGGGGGAAAGATGGGTCATCCAACTTTTCATTCCAATTATTCCTGTGCCGTTAGGAATTAGGGCCGGTATTTTCTAGGACGAAAGGAAGCGAATATGTATGACTCGCAAAGGATAACTCCAAGAAACCTGTCCTGTCAATTTCTAGCCTCTTAGGGAAGCCGAGTCCGTCCGCCCGTCGGTCCAATACGCTTCTACGGAAGGGATCGTCAAGGCAACTAACGACGCAGTAATTCTGGGATGTTGCTGACACCTCTGGCGCGCAGAGGTTCTCCGCCAGCTTCGGGTAAGCTCCAGCTCCTGTAATGCGTGCCCTCCCTTCGTGCTAGGATATTTCCTATGACCGGGCCCGCTCGTTTCCATAGCAGCGTTCATGGCTTTGTTTTGACCGGAGGCCGAAGCAGCCGAATGGGCCGGGACAAAGCTCTGCTTCCGTTCGCAGACCGGCCGCTGGCAGCATGGATGGCGGAGCTTGTAAAGGGGGTATGCGGCGAGGTGTCGCTGGTGGGCAGCCGTGCAAAATACTCCGGTCTGGGATTTCCGGTGATCGAGGATATTTTCCGCGACAGCGGCCCTCTGGCGGGAATCCATGCAGCGCTGGCCCACTCCGATGCGCCGTTCAGCCTGATTGTGGGATGTGACATGCCCAATCTCTCGCCCGATTTCCTGAACCGGCTTCTGGAGATTGCCATGGAAGGGGACTCAGACGCGGTGGTCCCGGAATCGGAGGCCTTCGGCTACGAGCCGCTCTGCGCGGTGTATTCCCGGAACTGCCTTCCCCGAATCGAAGAAGCTCTGCGAAACGGGGAGCGAAAAGCCAGCAGCATTTTCCCACGGCTGCGCGTTCGGCCGGTGATGTGCCGGGAATGGCGGGCATTTGACCCGCTCGGAAAATTATTTCAAAACCTGAACACTCTGGAAGATTACGAACAGGCACGGATGAAACTCCACAGGGAGAAGACGAACTCCTCTGATTGACGAGCAGGCGCTTGACGAACGATTGACGAGAATTCTCGCAGGCATACTTTACGCATGGCCGGTCATTTCATCGAATTTCAGGATGTCTCCAAGTCCTTTAACGACCACCAAGTCCTGGAGAAAGTCTGTTTCCATGTCGATGCAGGGGAAACGCTGGTGATTCTGGGGCGAAGCGGGGTCGGAAAATCCGTAACCCTGGCTCACATCATAGGCTTTCTGAAGCCCGACGCCGGAAGGGTGTGGGTGGCGGGCGAGGACATTACCGGCTACGATGAAGCCCAACTCAACCGGATTCGCAAGAAAGTCACCATGGTGTTCCAGTCCGGCGCCCTGTTTGATTCCCTGACCGTCTTTGAAAACGTCGCCTTTCCACTGCGCGAAGGCCCCGGCTGGAACGAGAAAAACATCGAGGAGATCGTGGGCGGGTTGCTGAAACTGCTGGAAATCCACGAACTGGCCGATTCGCTTCCCTCCGAGTTGAGCACCGGCATGAAGCGAGCAGCCGCTATCGCCAGGGCGTTAGCCGCGCGGCCGGAAGCCATCCTGTATGACGAGCCCACCACGATGGTGGACCCTCTCATGGCTCAGCACATTGAGAATCTGATTGAACGGCTGAAACAGCAGCTCCGCCTGACCTCCGTCGTGGTAACGCATGATACCCGGCTGGCGAAAAAAGTCGGCGACAAGGTGGTCTTTCTGGATGCTGGTCACGCCACTTTCTTTAGCTCTGTGGACGAGCTTTCCGCTTGCACGAACCCGCTGATTCGGGAATTCCTTCTGGAAGATGAAATCCGCTCTGCGGTGAGCTGACAGGGGGAAATGGGGTGAGAGGAGAAAATCCCCAAAGGTGATCCGTTCCGGCGGGCGCGCTCATGCGCTCATAGATCAGATACCCATTGAACCTTTCCCTTTCGGCCCTTTGAAGATGAGTTCTTTTAGTTCGATTTGATCCGGATTCAGCAGCTTTTTAACGCGTTCGCTATTGACCCCGGCTACAATGATGTCCCCAATCTCCGTATTGACATCGTTATAAATCCGCAGGGATTTCATTCCTCTAGTTTGCTTCGCATTATCTTCCGTCGGGTTGACATAATGCACCGAATCGCTCTTATACCGATGGACCAAAAACAAATGGACCAATGTCATTAACCGTTTTTTTCGGAAGGTCTCGCTAAACGTATTTTGATCCCTCACAGACAGAATATTCCTGCCCCGAAGGTCTTGTATCGAAGCATATACAACGTTGGCGATTTTGGCATCCGATTCATCGAAAATATTCAATTCCAGCAAATCCGACCCCGCGATATGGGGACGCAATACCACACGCAAGTTCTCGCCGACTTTATAGTGTTTCGACCATAGTTCAATCCAGCCTTCCAGCAATTTGGGTGGAACTTCCGTTTGAATTAAATGTTGATACTGCGTGGAACCTTTGCCCATTGCCTTGGTTGTCGCCGTGCGCCCGGACGTCGCCATCAGGGCCCCGTCTGCGCGAGGTCCGCCGACATAGGTTTGAGGTTCCTGATACGGTGAATCGATCAGCCGGAATTGCCGTTGCAGTCGCGCCAAAGCAAGCATTCCATCTTCCAGTAAAGCGTTGGCGAATTGCTCAGAGGCCAGTCCGTCGATTTGATGACCGCCATAGGTGATGAAGTTAAAAGCGAATCCGAGCTTTCCCAACTCTTCCGGGAAAGCCGCCATTTCGTCCTCGCTCATGCCTGTCGTGTCCCAGTTGAAGGAAGGGGACAAATTGTATGCCAGCATCTTTTCCGGATAGACCGCATGAATCGCATCCGCATATTTTTTTGCATCAGCCAAAGCTGCCGTCTTCGTTTCCATCCACAGCATGTCCGCAAAGGGCGCCACGGCCAGTGATTTTTCAATTGCGTAATCAATTCCGCCTTGCACCTGATAATATCCCTCTGGTGTTCTGGACAATTCACAATCCCAGGAAGCCTCAATCCCCATGAACCTGGCTCTATCGCGGGCCTCGGAATGTGAGACTGTCCTTGCAAAATGAAGCCATTCGTCAATGGCCGTATGATGCTGCCTTCCTTCTTCGATCTGGAATCCGATCAATTCCGCTACAGCTTCTGCATAGGTCTTTAAGCCTGACTTCACTTCCCACATTTCGACAAACTTTGTGACAACGCTGTCCAATGGCTTCGTGATGCGCTCTGCCTTCCCTTCCTTTAATGCCTTGATGTTTTCATCAATGAAGGTCATCAGCCCTTCTTGCTCA
Organism: Terriglobia bacterium; assembly: GCA_963666975.2. Classification (GTDB taxonomy): domain Bacteria; phylum Acidobacteriota; class Terriglobia; order 2-12-FULL-54-10; family 2-12-FULL-54-10; genus JADFGZ01. The sequence goes on from CAXVYR010000004.1 coordinate 192,971, forward strand.
AACCATTCATAGGCTTCTTCATATTCGGAATTGGAGATTTTGTACAGCAAGTGGCCGTTCACATCCTTGATTCCCTTGTCATGGAACCTTTTGAGAATGGCAAGATAGCAATTCTTATAGCCCGGCAGGTCTGTTTTCGTCGCGCCTAATATGAAAGGATGGTCACGCTCATCGCCTCGTCCATCCAGCAGTGTCGCTGCTTCGGCATCCGTTCGGGCAACAATAATTCCAGGCACCATCATCAGATCCAGCTGAAACCGCGCGGCATTCAGCCTTTTGATTTGTTCATCCACCGGAACAAGAACCTTTCCGCCCTGATGCCCGCATTTTTTGGTGCCCGGTTTCTGATCTTCAATGTGGTATCCCGAGACTCCTGTTTCGACAAACCTGCGGATCAGGTTTCTGACATGAGATTCCCCTCCATGTCCCGTGTCCGCATCCGCGATGATCCATGGCCGGAAATCATATTTTCGTGCAGACTTCCGCTCCTGATCCGTCATCCTTGCTCGCATAAACTTTTGATTTTTGTCTGCAGCAAGGAGGGCGCGAACCAGCGTAGCGGCATCATCCGGCACTTGGCTGAGCGGGTAAGTTGCTAAATCGGGGCCTGGGTCCTCCGTAGTGGATCCCTTGGCGGAAGTCGCCCAGCCACCTAAATAGATACCTTCTATGCCCGCCCTTTTTAGCATTACAGCTTGCCCCGGCGAATAAGGTCCAAAGGTGGTAATCTGCTCGCGCTTTGAGAACAACTCCCTTAAACGATCGTAAAATTCTTCCGAGGCTTTTCTTGCTATTGGATAGTCATTCTCAATCGTCCCGCGCTGCTGCACGACTTGTGCCGCCGAGTAAAGACGCGTTATGTCTTTGAATCGAGGCTTGCCCATCCACCTCTTCATTTCCCGCACTTCGCGTTCAAACGAAGCTATTTCGTCTTCTGCTGCAGATTTAATTTGCTTGCGAGAGATAAAATCTAACTTCCCTGCAGTCCGGGCGTCACTTTTCTTGATAGCACGCATGTAAACTTGAATCCTTTTCTAGGCAATTAGCAAATCATAGTTGTTCAACGCAGTAAAGTATTAGCAGCGTTATGAAATCGCATTTTTTACTTCCTGCTCCCGAGCCCTGCACGCAGCGAGCGAAACCTAACTCAAATGCTCATAAGCAGGAAGCGTTAAAAATTGAACCAACTCTTTACTCGTTATGAGCTGACTGAAAATCTCGCTGGCCGATGCATACTGGCCCGCCTCATACTGCTCCTTCCCCATGATGGAGCGTATTCTGTCCATCTCTTCCTGGAGCAAGGCACGGACCAACGCAACAGTGATCTTCCGCCCGTCGGGCAAAGCGGCCCCATGCCGAATCCATTGCCAAACCTGCGCACGGGATATCTCCGAGGTCGCCGCGTCTTCCATCAGATGGTAGAGGGGGACACAGCCATTGCCGCGCAACCACGCTTCCAGATATTGCACGCCCACGCTGAGATTCGTCCGAAGCCCCCCTTCTGTGATCGTCCCTGCGGGAACGCGCAAAAGGTCGGCGGCGGTCACCTGTACGTCTTCGCGCGTCACGTGAATTTGGTTCGGGCCCGGCATGGCAGCGTCAAATACCTGCGCGGCCACCGGCACCAGCCCGGGATGCGCTACCCAGGTTCCATCATGCCCGTCGCCCGCTTCGCGGTCCTTGTCGTCGATCACCTTGCCGATGGCTTGCGCATTGGCCTCCGTATCGTTCTTAATCGGTATCTGCGCGGCCATGCCGCCGATGGCATGGATCCCGCGCCGGTGGCATGTCTGGATGGAAAGCAGCGAATAGCTCCTTAGAAAATGCCTGGCCATCGTCACCTGAGCGCGGTCCGGCAGCATGAAGCGGGGATATTTGTGAAATTTCTTGATGAAGCTGAATATGTAATCCCAGCGCCCGCAATTCAGCCCGGCGGAATGCTTCCTCAATTCGTATAGGATTTCGTGCATTTCAAAGGCTGCCAGGATGGTTTCGATCAGCACGGTGGCCTTGATGGTGCCCTGCGGAATCCCAAGTTCCTTCTGCGCCATCACAAAAACATCGTTCCACAGCCGTGCTTCCAAATGGTTTTCCAATTTGGGCAGATAAAAATACGGTCCGGCGCCCTTTTCGAGCAGCGTTCTGGCGTTGTGAAAAAAGTACAAACCAAAATCGAAAATTCCGGCAGGCGCAGGCTTCCCATCGATCAGCAGATGCTTTTCCACCAAGTGCCAGCCGCGCGGACGAACCAGCATTGTGGCCAAATTTTCCTTTAAGGAATAGGTCACGCCTTGCGGATTGACGAACTGGATCGTACGATGGACGGCGTCGCGAACATTCACCTGCCCCTGAATCGTGGACTCCCATCCTGGAGAGTGAGCATCCTCGAAATCTGCCATGTAGACTTTTGCACCGGAATTCAGGGCGTTGATGACCATCTTCCGGTCCACCGGGCCGGTGATTTCCACGCGCCTGTCTTCCAGGTCCGGCGGAACAGCGGCAACCGTCCAGGAACCCTTGCGAAGCTCCTCGGTCTCCGGCAGAAAATCCGGCATCACGCCGGAATCAATCTCCGTCTGCCTCTCGACTCTCTTTTGCAGCAGGGATTCACGAGTCCCGGAAAAATTCCTCACCAGCTTCGCCACAAAACGCACGGCGTCCGGAGTTAGGATTTCAGCCAACTGTGCGGAGACGGCCCCCCGAACTTCGATCCCTTCCGGCTGCAAAGTGCGATTCAACTCCGCGCCCGGGCTGGCTCCGTCTTTGCTTTCCCCCCCTGGACCAGGTTTCAACTTAGCTTCCATGCTCTCTTCCCATCCCTTTCTTCTTCTTCGCTAAAAGTAGCTCCCCTCCCTAAAAACTTACTGTGATCCTGCCTCCCATCGCCCGACCAGAGCGGAGGGTGCGGAGGGTTAATGATAACTGCGCTTCCTTAAATTACCATGATCCCGTTGCGATAATTCCGCCAATGAAAAGTGCCCCTTCGCTGAAGTCAGTAAAGGCTGGCCGCTGCCAGTAAAAAATTCAGATTCCCTGCTACCCCTAAGTCATTGTCCCGATTGACTATTTCCCAATAAAAATCATGTCTTTGCTATTACTTGCCGCTATTACACACTACTCAGCCATATTTGTAAAACTAATAATTGTTATATGTTTAATAAAAATAATTTATACGCAGCCGGGACCCCCTTCTCCCCTCCGGTTTGCCAAACAGGCTACTTTTAGGACCCATGACCGGTGAGCGTGCAGTTCTATTGACAGAGCCCCACCCTGGCGGTACCCTTTCCAAAGGAGGCTTTTATGCTACGGTTCTCAGGAATTAGCCTGTGTTTGCTGGCACTTTTGATGGCTCCTGCGGAAGCCTGGGCTCAGGGGCAACGTGGCTTTGCCGGTGGCTCACGGGGAACGGCAAATAATCGAACTGGCTTCCAGCGCGGAGTTCGCAGCTCGGGCGGGTCGGCAAGAAGAGGAGCGGCAGGAAGAGTATCGCAAGAACGTTCCGGAGACCGAACAGGCACTCGTGCTCGCACAACTGCCCGAGGAGCTTCCGTTTCAGCCGGAGCCGTCCGCAATCACCAGAACAACCGCCAGCACAATCGCCAAGATGTTACACGGAATCAAGGCGGCAACCGGAATCAAGGACGTACTCCGAATCAGGCAGGCCGTGGTCGCCACTCAAGCTTTGCCTCCAGGTTGGGAAACAATGTAAGGCTGCGCGCGGTTCCCCCCGTGACAATGCATCCAAGTGTTGGGCATCCAGGTTTCGGGCATTCAGGTGTCGGGAACATTAACCGGCCCGGAGTTGCACCGAACGGCTCCCCTTCCCATATTCCCAATATCAATCGACCAAGTGGTGGACGGACGCGTAGAGGATTTACAGCGTCTGACCTTCACAACCAAAATTCCTACAGCAATTCCTATCGCGGCTCTCAGCACCACCGCCGCGGCGGCTATTCGCGCCGGGGTTCCAATGGCTCCAGTATCGTTTTCTACTATGGCATACCCTATGCCTTGCCCTACTACGAGCCTTATGGATATTCGACTTATAGCGTATATAGCGGGGGGGGATACTATAGCGCCCCGCCGCCTCAACCGCCGGAGCCTGCCGCTCCCGGTACGCCTGGCGACCCAGCGGATGTTCGACTGTGGCCTTGGGAGTATCAATCGTCAGAACAGCCGCCCGAACAGCCAACCAGCCAGCAACCCACCGTTGGCACGCTTACCCTGCTGGCCTTCCAGGACCACACTATTCTAGCTGTCACGGATTATTGGCTGGAGGGCGACATACTCTATTACGAAACCAGCTACGGCCTGCAGGGCTCAATCCCCTTAGACCGTCTGGATCTTCCTCTCACACAACAGTTGAACCAAGAGCGCAATATTCCGTTTGTGCTGGAGTCGCGCCGCTAGCAGGTTGTTGAAAAACACTATTTGTCCGCTCCCTCACAGCCTGCCCTGAGCGAAGCCGAAGGGGTCGCGGCTCGGCTTCCGGTGAACCTTGGTCTACACACAACAACAGCTCTAATAGTTTCTCAGCCTAATTGTTTGTTTATTGCTGCACCGCATGATGTGTTCCTGCGCTCAGAAGAGCATTCGCCCTTTCCGGAAACGGGATGCTTCAATCGCAGAGGAAAATAGCCGGTGAGCCTATCCGCAATTTTTCAGTTTGTAGCGCCTCCCCCATTAACTTTCCGGCGCCAGGGTGTAGCACCATGCTTCCCCTTCGAGCACAACTTCCCCGCTCTCTCGCTTTACGGTTACTTGCAGTTGCGTGACGGGTTTGCTCTCATGAATTTTCACTATCTCCGCCTCAGCCGTGATGGTGTCTCCAATGTAGACCGGCGCTGTAAATTTCCAATTCTGGCTGAGAAAGACCGTGCCCGGACCGGGCATGCGATTAGCGACCAAGGCGTGCAGCAGGCCGGTGGTTAACCCTCCCTGCACAACAAGCCGTTTGAATTTCGTTTTCTCCGCAAAGGCGGGGTCGAAATGAAGCGGGTTGTAGTCCCCTGAAATCTCTGCGTACTTCCTCACGTGTTCCTCACTCAGCGTAGCGCTGAGAGTGGCCTTCTGGCCGACATGGAGTTTCACAACAGCCTCCTCATTCACATCCTCTGGCACATCCTCTGGGAATTCGGGCACGCGCTTTGTGACTATACTGGAATCAGCGCCGGTGCTTCAATAGGCGGCAGCGGTCCAGCGGACAGTTCGTTTTGTCCGAAAAAATTCCTTCAAAAAGCTATTTCCGTTCTGGCAGGTGGCGTATGATCTTGCAGCAAGGCAAAACCAATTCCGATGTGGAGCAACAACAGGCCAGGAGGTCATATGAAACTCAGGAATTCTCATCTGTCATTGCTGCCGGTGATCCTTCTTTTGCTTGTCTCTTGCCAGCCGGCGCAACCACCGGGGCCCTCATCGCAGATCACGGTGATTGAAGGAGCCACTGTGATAGACGGCGTGTCCGAAGCTCCAACCGAAGATGCGATTCTGGTGATTTCCGGCGATACAATCCAAGCCATCGGCAAGCGCGGCAGCTTCCCCATTCCCGCCGGCGCGCGCATCGTGAACGCAGCCGGAAAGGTGATCCTGCCCGGAATGTTCAGCCTCCACGGCCACGTGGGGAGAACGGAAGGCATGGAATCCAGCGAAGAGAATTTCAACCGGGAACGGGTCCAGCGCAACGCCAATGCATATCTCTACTATGGCGTGACTCATGTGCTTTCGCTCGGGCATGACCAAGAACTCATGGCAGAGTTCCTGGCCGGCCAGCGCGCAGGCACCACCGGCGGAGCACGGCTTTATACGGCCGGGCTGGGATTCGGCGCAAAGGGCGGATGGCCCCGGAACCCCTACGTCAACCGTCCCACGACCCCGGAGGAGGCTCGGGCCATGGTGCAGAAGGAAGCCGCGAAGCATCCCCGCGTCTTAAAGATTTGGGCGGATAACAGGCTCGGAGAGCTTCCCGATTTCTCCCCGGATCTCTACGGCCCCGTTATCGAAGAAGCGCGCCGGCACAATCTGCGGGTGGTGGCGCACGCCTTCTACCTGGAGGACGCCAAGGAACTCATCCGCCGCGGCGTGGTTGCTCTGGCGCACAGTATTTTGGACAAAGAAGTGGATGAGGAATTTCTGACGCTGGCGAAGGAAAACCGGATTACGCAAGTGACGACGCTTGCGGGCCATCACGTCAACCTATCCTATGCAGACGGCGCGGCGTTTCTTGACGACCCAGGGCTGCCGCTGCTGTTTCCTGCTATCGTGCTTGAAACCGCCGGCAGCAAGGAGTACCGGGAAAAGCTGGCCGGGAACCCGAACATGCCAAGATGGCGCCGGGAATATGCAATAGCGGCCAAGAACACGGCCCAGGTCGCCGCCGCCGGGATTCCCATTGCCGTGGGAACCGATTCCGGACTTCCCCTGCGGTTTCCCGGACTGTGGGAACACCGCGAGATGGAGTTATTGGTGCAAGCGGGCCTGACGCCGATGGAGGCCATTCAAGCGGCAACGGTCAATGCTGCCAGATTTTTGGGAGTGGACAGCCAATACGGAACGCTCGCGCCGGGAAAGGTGGCCGACTTCCTTGTGCTCCATGCCGACCCGCTTGCCGACATCACCAATTCGCGCAAGATAGACGCCGTTTGGATGAACGGCAAGCCCGTCAATCGCGCCGCGCTCGCCTCCGGCGGCGGCGCCCCTCCTCATTAAACGCCCGCAGAAAGCCGCCGGGAATTCGATCACGCGAGGTTTGTCCAGTTGGCAGACGGTGACCTGCCCCCCTTAAAACGGTCCAGTTGGTAAGTTAGAGTTTAGAGTTAGGACTGGACTTGGAAAGGGGGACAGGTCAATCCGCGCCTACGCGTGTATGGGCACCTGGATGTGCGCGTCCTAAAATAAATAGGGGCTGTCCTAGCTAAGCAGATTGCTTAGGGATAGGATGGCGATATGTACGAACGGCGTAGTCGGCTGAGCAAGGCGAAGCGGGATCGGTTGGTGGAGCACTTCGTTGCCGGGACGACGGCACGGGCGGCGGCTGAGCTTGTCGGGGTTCATCGGAACACGGCCGCTTCGTTCTATACACGGATTCGCACGGTGATTGCCGAGGAGACCCAGAAAGCCTCTTCGGTTTGCGGCGAAATCGAAGTGGACGAGAGTTACTTCGGTGGTCGCCGCAAGGGCAAACGCGGTCGTGGTGCTGGCGGGAAAGTCCCGGTTTTCGGGCTTTTGAAGCGTGGAGGAAGGGTCTACACGGTGATGATCCCCAATGCCCGTACGGACACGTTGATGCCGATCATGGAGCGCCTGATCCAGCCCGACAGCATCGTCTACACGGATGGCTTTTCGAGCTACGATGCTCTGGATGTGTCGGACTTCCACCATGTTCGGATCAACCACTCGGAACGGTTCGTCGACGAACGGAACCACATCAATGGGATCGAGAACTTCTGGAACCAGGCAAAGCGGCATCTTCGGCGCTTCAACGGGGTGCCCAAACAGAGTTTTCACCTCTTCCTGAAGGAGTGCGAATGGCGCTTCAATGGCGGTAACCACCGGACACTGCTTAACCAATTGAAGACATGGATCAAATCGAGACAGAATCACCCTTAGCTATGACAGCCCCAATAAATATATATAAATTCGCAGAGGTCAGGTTGTCAAGTGATCAGTCTCGGAAATTTGCTTTTAATTCTCTCTTCAGCTCATTATGAGCCAATTCCTTGCCGCCGCGGATAACCCAGGCGGGGGGTTGCTGGAGCCGCAGGACGTGTTGAACCGTGGGAGCAGCCAGCACGTTCAGATCGGCCTGGCAACCCGGAGCCAACCCGTAGCCGGGAAGACGAAGGGCCTGCGCAGCGTTGTAGGTGACGAACCGGAACGCTGCCTGGATCTCATCGGGAAAGGTCATGTGGGCAGCGTGGCAGAGGTGTGAGGCTACCTCCTGCTGGTCGTTTCGGCCGAAGGGATAGTACGGATCGTTGACATCGTCCTGGCTGGAGAACAGGTTGATCCCCATCTGCCACATCTGCTTGATCCGGGTGATGCCGCGTCGGATCGGCTCCTGGTCGGAGCGAGCTTGTAAGGCCAGGCTGATGTGCGGGTTGGTGGATATGTTCAAGCCGGCCTCCTTGACCAGGCCCATCACCTTCTGCGCGTGGAGCTCGTCATAGGCGGCCAGGGCCTCACAGTGGCTGGCGGTGACCCGGCCCTGATATCCCTCACGAATCGTCTTCACTGCCAGATACTCCAAGGAGCGGCTGTTCGGGTTCAAGGTGTCGTCTACCAGCATATGGATGTCCTTGTCATATCTGTTGGCAAGCTCAAAGCAAAAGTCGATGTGCGCTTTTGCATCTTCGTCCAGGTGCTCGTGCCAGGGAAGTCCACCGACCACGTCGGCCCCCAGTCGCATGCCTTCCTCCATGAGCTCCTTGGTTCCCGGGTCTCGGATGATGGCCTCCTGGGGGAAGTCTACAGCCTCGATACGGGCGATGCCGCGCCACTTCTCCCGCAAGGCCAGGATGCCTTCCAGGGGTCGCAGTCCCCCGATGGTGTCCACATCGGCAAAGACCCGAAACACGGTGGTCCCGTTGAGCACCCCCTCCTGAACCGCTCTGCCGGCCCGCTCCACAATGTCTTCCACCGTGTAGGCACGCTTGTGCTCCCAGGTTATCTCCAAACACTCCTGGAAGCTATAGGTCCGGTTAGGACGCATGATGTCTCCCAGATTGCACTTGTCCAGGTGCACATGGCCGTTGACGTAGGTAGGCGCTACCAGTCGTCCCTCCGCTGCGATCTCCTGCAGACCCTTCTCCTCGATGCGATCGGCCAAGGCGGCGATGCGGTCCCCTTGCACGCCGATATCCCAGATGCCTTGACGGTCCAGAAGTCGTGCCCCGCGTATAACTAGATTCATAAAACCATCTCTTCCCCTGATGAAGGCAATACTGAGGACGGCGGCGTAACGTGCTCCCGGAAGCTGGCGCTCTAGACCACTTTTAGGGTTTGTGTATCCCGTCAGGGCACGGCTTCAGCCGTGCCGAAACGCTCTCCAGCCAAATGCGCTTTAGCGCCTGAGGTAAGTCTTGAACTCTGATTGTTCCAGTAACTTAACCCCGACCTCAGCGGCTGAAGCCGCTGCCGTGATCCAGGTGGCGGCACGGTTAAAACCGTGCCCTGACAAGAGCGCAATATGGGATACACGAACTGCGAAACAGGTCTATAGCATTTCTCTTCTTGGTGTATATCTGGCAGTGGTAGCCACGACGAGCGCTTTCCTCGTCGTGGGTCGTTGCGGTCAATGAAAAGCCCACGGCGAAAAAACAATTCGCCGTGGCTACCAAAGATTAGTCAGACTACACCAACAGGTGAAACGCTATAGCCGTCACTATAGCACTTTCACAGTTCGTGTATAGTCAAAGCCGCGCGCCTTTCGGCAAGCTCCCTTCGGCTGCGCTCAGGGCAGGCAGGGCAGGCTCTCAGCAAGCGGTCTCCGAACGTTGGACGATTCAGCAGTTTGGGGGGGGACGCTCTCTGACCCCTCGACTCTTCCCTCGGTTTCGCTCGGGACAAGGCTCGGGGCAGGCTCTCGCGGCTCAGATACTCTCTAAAACAACTGTAGAACCGGCTTAGAAGCCTTGGATCCTCTCCTTGAACTCCACGAATGTTGGATGGAGGAGCCTCCTCTCGTAACCTGCGGGGAGTTCTTTCTCCATGTCCTTATTCACCCAAGTAATCTTTCCTCCCAGGATCGTCATCAACACTTGAATTCTGTCAATCTGCTCCTCAGGGACTGTGAAATAGTCCTTATCGAGAACCATCAGATCACCGAAGTACCCGGGCTTCAGATCGCCAATCACATCCTCCCGCATCATGTAGCGGGCCGACCAGGCGGTAACCGTCTTCAGAGCCGTGGCCCGATCGACAGCCTCCTTGGCATTGTACAGTTTGCCTCTGAAGTTTCGGGTAACCAGGAACTCTAACTCCCAAAAGTAGGGCACGTCATCCGTCGGGATTCTGTCCAGATTAACCGTGATCGGGATGCCGCCCTCTACGAAGCTACCGACCCGGAACATCCAGTCCTCGGTTTCCGGGCCAAACAGATCGAGCATCTCGTCACCCTGATAGATGTACAGCGGCGTCAGGGAAGGAATCATCTCGAATTCCTTCAGCCTCGCGATCTGCTCCGGTCGGACAAACAAGACGTGGTCGAAAGTAATCCTCATCTTCCGTATATCATCCATAGTCAAGCCGCCTGCTTTCATTCCCTCAAGCGTCGCTGCCATCAGTTCGTCGATGGTCCTGTCTGCCACGCCGTGGAACTGTGCGGCTCTCACGCGGTTGGCAATCATCGCGGCCACTGCTTCCCGGAGAGGCGTGCCCGGGTCCAAGCCGCAGATCGGGAAATAATCCTTCCGGTACTTCTCCCTCACAGGCGCCATGGTGCAGAACACTCGGGCGAACGGAAGATCGCTGGCGCCCTCGCCACCCACTCCGATGTTCCAAAAAAGCTCGCTGCCGATTCCCGCAAAGTCACCGACCAAAGGCAAGGTCAGTTTGGGATCGACGACATCTAGCACTTCACTCCGCAGTCCCATCAATTGGTGCGACCATCCTACCCGGACGGGCGCTGTTCCCTCCCGGGCCAAGTCTGCATGGGCGGAAAGGTCCGTTGTGTAGTTGACCCTTGTCCCGATCGTCGTTGCCCCGTAAGCGGCCAACTCCAGCATTACGTAATTGAGGCTTTGCTTAAACTCCTGGAAGTGCTTCTGCGCAATGACATGAATCGCCATATACAGCCGGAGCGGTACGGCCGATTTCGCGGTCCCATTCTTTTCCACCTCGTCCAGATGACGTTTTGCCAACGGGCCAGGGTCCCTTTCTCGAGATGCTTGGATCGCCAACGTGTTGGCCGTGATCTCCAGCGGGATAAAATCTTCGGAAACGACAACCGGGTTATTCGGGACAACCCGGTCCAGCCAATCCTTATTAACGATCGGGCCGAAAAGATTTCTCCCCTGGCGGCTGACCAGCCCCAGAATCCACTTGTCGGGTCCTGGGCCCAGATCCTCGGCGGCCTTCTTCAAGTCGGCTTCGAGAGTTTCCACCATTGCTCTCGGGGGGTTATCCAGAATCGGTCCAAAGCCCCACGAGATGTCCGGCCTGAGTTCCTGGTAGCGATCGTCCGGCCCCGGGACATAGACCAACTTTACGTCCGGAATGAAAGAGTCAAACCGGAAGTAGTGTGCCCATTCGTTCGGGTGATTATGGGGATCCACAAACCCAGGCAAGACTGTCTTCCCTTTCAAATCGATCGCCAGTGTTTCCGGTCCCTTGAGCCGCAAAATCTCCTGGTCCGTGCCCACCGCTAAGACCTTGCCATCTCTAATGGCGATTGCCTGATGGAAGGAGACTATTTCCTTCATCAAAGGACCATCAAAGGTAGCTATCTTGCCGTTCCAGAGCACTGTTTCCGGATAGTGCAGGACTTCTGAGGGAATCTCTTGAGAGGACACGGGTTGAGAAAAGCCCATCAGGAACGCAAAGACGAGAGTGAGGAAAATATTTGCTCTTTTCATAGCACCTCCACGCAGAATATTCGTAGATGTTATCGGTAAAGCTCTGTGATCACCTGCTTCGGACGCTTTTGTTATGGGCGACCATACTCCCCGCCTGCCTATCTATCAAGGCGTTTCCTGATTCCAGCTGTAGTTGTGCTGAATCGAGCTGCCGTATCCATCAGGAAGTTTCTCCTTCGGGAAAAAACCTGTAGCTCGGCAGCAAGCGGTCCGTCAGCGGAACAAAAGCGTCGAACATCTCAACATAGGCCTGAAATGAGTGAACTTGACAATTCATCAGTATACTGTCTCCACTTCACTGATGGGACCCACAAGGCGGACTCCTACAACTCCTATTCTTGACGGTTGCGGTTTCAGTAACTTGGGTGCCTGAAAACGGTCTTTCCTCCAACAGAGGTGAGCAAGGTCTGGATGGTCCCTATCTGGTTGTCGGGAATCACGAAGTAATCCTTGTCAATTACAATAAAATCAGCCAGCTTCCCTACCTCCAGTGAGCCGATGTTTTTCTCGTTCAGCACCTGCTCAGCTCCCCAAATGGTAGCCGCCTTCATCAGGGTCACTTTATCCAATGCTTCGCTTGGGTTGTAGGTGATCCCGTCATGGGGCATCACGCGGGTGGCAAAGAATTCCATAAAACCCCAAATGTTCCCGTCCCACTGCGGCGGGTAGTCCATGTCCTTCGACTCGGGAAGCACCTTGTGCAAGTGCGCGTCGGTGTTGAACACCACCTTCACGCCGGCGTCCGCCAGAGTCTTCACCGGGACAATCCAGGGCATGTACTGCTCGCCGTAGGCTTTCAGGAAAGCTCCGCCCTTGATGTCTCCCTGAACTTGGTACCCGTTAAAACTGGGCATGATCCCATACCGGGCCATCTTCGCGGCCTGATCGGGGCGAAGAATCGGGTTATGTTCCGTGCTGATCCGGGCGGCCTGCACCTGCTCCAGTGTCAGGTTGCCGTTGGACATCGTCTCTTCAATCACGCTGAATAATGCGTCCATAGCCCCATCGCTATACACATGCAAGTAGCCGATCCGCAAACCGGCTTCCAGCGCCGCCCGCACATTCCGGTAGCCTCCATACTGCTCGTAATCAGTCGCTCTGGGGTCCGAACAGGCCATGAAAAGTTCCACCGGGTTATTGGGATTCGGTTTGGCAGCGGTACAGGTACCAACCCCTCCCTGCCCCTGAGGTCCCCATTCCCAGACTTCATTGGAAAGCCCGGCGTTCCAGATGTAATCGTTCCCGATTCCGCGGAAGTCTCCCAGGTTGCGATAAAAGAAACCGAGATCGTCCTTCTCATTGTCCCAATCGGTGCCCACAAACCACGCCCACCGGACGGGCAGCTCACCCCGCTGGTAGAGCAGATTGTGGGCTTTCATGATGGAAGGGGAGGCGTAATAATGGTTGCCAAAAGTAGTGACTCCCTGGGCCGCCAAACATTCCAGCAGTTCCCGCTTGAGAAAGTCCATCGTCTCCTCTATCCGCCCCCGGAGAAGAATGTCATATAAGACTCCGGTACGGGAGTATAGTCCCACTTTTTCGCGGCCCAGATACTTTTCCATCTCCTGTTTGGCTTGGGTATTGTTGGCGGCGGGACCGATGGCCTCTCCGACCATCACCATGAGCGGGTTGTTCGGCGCCAGAGTGTCCAAGAATTCACGGGTAAGCGGCGCAGATGACATTCCCCTCCCCTCCGCCCATCCCGCTTGCGGAAAGAGGGCATTGACGATCTTTCTCGATTCGACCAGGCTGTTCCCTCCAAACAGATTCACCCAAATCCACTTGCCGGGGCCCAATGCCCTGGCCCTCTGCCGGACAATCCGTTCCAGTTCCCGCAGCACCGTGGCCTGGTCATCACCCTTGGCGTAGAAGATCTGCAATTGGGGATCGTTGTACTTCTTGGCGGCAAAGTCTCCTTCCGAACCCAACCAGTGCTCCACAGCCCAGAGATGCGGATGGGTATGACCATCGATCAGGCCCGGCAGCACCCGCCGTCCCTTCGCGTCCATGACCTCGGTGTTGGGACCGGCCAGAAACCGGATCTCGTCATTCGTTCCCAACTCCAGAATCCGGTTGTTCTTCACCGCCATGGCCTCCACCTCGGTCAACCGCGCGTCCATGGTGGAAATCTTGCCGTTGACGACAACCAGCTCCGGATAGGCATTGAGCCGGTCCAGCTTCCGCATCAAATCTGCCGCGCTTTGCCCCTGGGCCCTGCCAGGCAGGAGAAGAAAAACCAGGGCCCACAAAATCGACCCGCTCAAAAAGCTGAACCGTCTCATCGTTTTTACCTCCTAGGGGGGAAGAATCTCCTAACTTCCAAAGCAAGCTTCTTAGCTGATCCTGCTCATGGTTTCATCACATGGTGAACGTGGGTCTATGGTCACGAACTTCCCTCCCTTGCCCGCCAGGAAAACTGCAATCAGAACCTTATCCGGGATCCAGTGAGCCAATTTTTCCGGTCCAGAATTGTGGAAACCAGATTCTTCCCTGCGCATCCTCTCCCAAAAACCTGGAAATGGCGTCAAAGGTGGGAATAGGATACTCGGTAAATTCCTCGGTCTCCGGATTGAACCTTGTGAGCTGGTTGCCGGAAAAATCACTCACCCAAATGTGCCCGCTTCTCGCTACCAGGAGCCCGTACGGCGTCGCATGACGAGTAGGGAACGAATACTGCGTGATTTCCCCGGTTTTCGGGTCTAGTTTTCCGAGCTTGTGTCCCAGAAAGTTTGCGAACCATACATTGTCTTCCGAATCCACACCCACTCCACGAACGGCAGCCATCCCGGGCACTTCGTACTCGGTGAACTTGCCCGTCGGAGGGTCCAACTTCAGAATCTTGCCCGTGCTATACAGGCTAAACCAGACCTTGTCTTGAGAATCTACGCTGATTCCGTAGGGGAATGTTTCGATCCTATCCGGAGTCCGCTCTCCCGTCGCAGTCTGGGCGGACAGGCTGGTGTCCTCCGGAATCGTTTTGGGAACCGGCACGAGGAACTCCTCGAACTCCTCCGTCCGGGGATCGAACTTGGCGACTTTATTGGCAGTTCCCCCCTCTGTAAACCAGATGTTCCCCGCCGAGTCAATGGCTGGAATGTGAGAGCCTGATGAAGGCGTCGGGCCAGGGTATTCGGTTATTTCCCCAGTTTGGGGATCGACAACGCCCAGGCTGCCTGCTCCGCTCATTGTCACCCAGACTCTTCCATCTTCGGCGACAGCCAGGGTGTGCGGCGCTGCTTTCGGCGTGGAAATGGGATACTCCTGAAAAGTTTCCGTCTGGATATCAAACCGTCCGATCTTGTTGGAAAAATAATCATACTCTCCGAACCAGACATTCCCTTTCGAATCCACCGTCAGGCTGTGGGGCTTGGATTTGGTAGGAATCACATATTCGCGGTATGTAGCCTGCAAAGCCGCGTCGCTGATGGGTGGACGCTGAATCTGCTCTCGTGCCGGAAGTGGAGAGTCCGATCCAAAATGTTTTTCCAGAATGGAGCTGATATAAGCCAGACGGGGCGCGGGCAAGCGGGGAATAATGAAACTGC
This sequence comes from Terriglobia bacterium, assembly GCA_963666975.2. Lineage (GTDB taxonomy): Bacteria > Acidobacteriota > Terriglobia > 2-12-FULL-54-10 > 2-12-FULL-54-10 > JADFGZ01. Next base: position 208,086 of record CAXVYR010000004.1, read on the forward strand.
TTCCCATTCCCAAGATCAAGCCACTCCATTGCGCCGCCGTCAGTCCTCTCCTGTCGATGATGGGATTCAAGCTATGACAACCTAAGCAGGCCGCCTCCAATGCCAGCACATCCCGATCTTCCGGGAGGAACGTGAGCCAGTCGGTGGTGGAGATTCGGTGTACATCCCAACTATCTTTCAACCGAAAACTAGCCTCCGCGGACTGGCCCGCTTCGATACTCTGGATCTCCGTGCCCGGGGCGAACGCCCAGGCGGAGGCAGACACCACCCAGTTGCCGGGTTCCAGTCCTGTGATCTTGTATTGCCCCGTCTGGTCGGTAAAGCGGGAGATACTTTTGTCGTCCGCTGTGACTTTTACGATTGCCCCCCGCAATGGTTTGCCCCCCTCATCGGTCACCGTACCACGAATAGAAGCACCCATTGCGGAACCACCGGAATGATCGCGGAGCCTGACGGCGAGCCAGCCCGCGGCGATCAGAATTACAATGGCGAGAACCGTTGTCTTCGTTTTCATAGACTTCTCCTTCCCTTAGGGAACTAAAGGGCCCTTCCCTTAGCGGGCATGTGCTTTACATCACTTTCACAGTTCGCGTGTAGTCAGAGCCGCGCGCGTAATCAAGCGCTCTCCGAACGTCAGGTAAGCAAGCAAAGTTTGATGGACCGCTCCCTGACCCCTCGACTCTTCCCTCGGTTTCGCTCGGGACAAGGCTCGGGGCAGGCTCTCGCGGCTCGGATGGATTCACCGACAACGCACTTTACAGCAACTCTGAAACCGGCCTAGCCGGCTTCAAAGTGAAAGGTGTTTGTCGCTTGAGGAAACCTCAGCGATCAGGAGGCAGGCCGCTTCTTGCACTGCCTCGGCTAGTCTGGGAACAGCAGCTTCTCTTGATCCCTGGATCTGGACGGGCGTGGAATTTGGTCGACGAAATCTCCGTGCAAAGTGGTATCCAGAACGCGCCCGCTCTGGATTACCCTGTGAATCTTCTGAGTGTTCCGGATGTCCTCCAGCGGGTTTGCATCCAGAATCACGAAATCCGCATACTTGCCCGGCTCCACGCTCCCCACCTCGTGCCATTTCCGGAACTTCTCAGCCGCATACCGTGTCGCCCCCAAAAGCGCCTTCATTGGAGTGAGTCCCGCATCGACCAGCAACTCCATCTCCCGGTGGAGGTTGATGCCGTACATCTCATAGGGCGTGGCATCGGACCCGGCCACAATCTTACCGCCCGCCTCGGAAAACTGTTTCAGGAACAACTGCAGGTTCTTATACCCTTGCTGATACCTGGCGCCTGACTTGATCCGGCCAAAAGAATCGTAGGCCATGAAAATCCAGCGGCGGTCCAGCTCCGGGACGAAAGCGTAACTCGGGTCTGCCAACAAGGCCCGGTCCTCCTGCTCATACTGCTTGGAGAAGCGGTGGCCTCCCAGCCAGTAGCAGACCAGTGTCGGGGTGACGGAAGTCCCTTTCTCCACGAACAGTTTGATCAAGTCCCCGTACATCTCGGGTTTCATGTAATAGAAGCTTTCCGGGAGGGTGGAGTGATCCACCATATACCCCGTTTCGGTGTACCTTTTTTCTTCGATTTCGTTCAGTTTTTCCCGATCGGTCATGGTGGCGATTTGAATGCCGCTGGCGTGCTCGATGGAATCCAGACCCATCAGGACGGCCTCCCGGGCGCTGATGGCAATATGGCCCGTTACGGGAATACCATTCAGGTGGGCTTCTTCAATGACCACCCGCAGCAGGTTCGGCCGCAGCTTTTTGTAAACCTTGATTGCATTCGCCCCCTGCGCCGCCAGAGTGCTGACGGCTTCTCGGGCGGCCGCCTCCGTGTCGACAACATACCCATAGCCGAAGGTGGACGGCGGGTTATCCACCATAGACCCGGTGGTATACACCCTCGGCCCGGGAAGCCGTCCCGTTTCGATGGCCTGCTTTTGAGAGAGAATCCACGCGCCGATGTTTCCCGTGTCCACGACGGTTGTGATTCCGTAGTGAAGATAGATGGGGGCGGAATAGCCGGCATAGTGCGTGTGGCCGTCAATCAAGCCGGGAAGGACGTATTTCCCACGGGCGTCAACCACGCGGGCTCCCGGAGGGACCGGCTGGTTCGCGTCGCCAGAAATGCGCAGAATTTTGTTATCGCGAACAACGATGACACCGTTTGTCACGGGCGGGGCGCCGGTGCCGTCGATGAGGGTTCCTCCTCGGATCACCAGAAACGGGCTTTCTGCTCCCTCCTGGGCCTGCTGAGCGAAGGAGGCTGAGAAGTTTGCAAGAAACAGGACGACGAAGAAGGCGGTTAAGCGCTTCATGAGTGTTTTCTCTCCTTCCGTTGAAAAGCAGCTGCCGGACACGAATAAAATTGCGGGATTGGTTCGCGGCGGGCCGCTCTCCGCTTCCCAGGCTCGCTTTTTTGAAGCGTCCCGCCTACCCCCCGAAAAGTAGCTTTTCCATCGAGGGAATGGCCTCTTCGTCCGCTTGTGGCGGTGGATACTTGTCGATGAAGTCCCCGTGCAACGTGGTGTCTACGACCCGTCCGTTTTGAATCACCATGTGAATCTTCTGCGTGTTCCGGATGTCCTCCAGCGGGTTTGCATCCAGAATCACAAAATCCGCGTACTTCCCCGGTTCTACGCTGCCCACTTCGTCCCACTTTTGGAACTTCTCGGCCGCGTACCGGGTGGCCCCCAAGAGCGCCTTCATGGGAGTCAGGCCCGAGTCCACCAATAATTCCAATTCCCGGTGGAGGTTAATGCCATGCATCTCATAGGGTGTTGCATCTGAACCCGCCACAATCTTTCCTCCTGCCTCGGAAAACTGTTTCAGAAATAACTGAAGGTTCTTATATGCCTGTTGGTATTTGGGCGTCATTTTGTACTCGCCGAACTTATCATACGCCATGAAAATCCAGCGGCGATCCAGTTCCGGAATAAAGGCGTAAGCCGGGTCTGCCAACAGGGCCCGGTCCTCCTCCTCATACTGCTTGGAGAAGCGGTGGCCCCCGAGCCAGTAGCAGACCAGCGTGGGAGTTATCGAAGTTCCCCTCTCCACGAACAACTGGATCAAGTCTGCATACAACTCCGGCTGCATGTAGTAAAAGCTCTCCGGCAGCGTTGAATGACTCACCATGTAGTGCGTGTCCGTGTACCGGTTCTCTTCGATTTCCTTCAGCTTTTGCGGATCGGTCATGGTCGCGATTGAAATTCCGCTGGCGTGCTCAATCGAGTCCATGCCCATCTGGACGGCGTCCCGGGCGCTGAGAGCGATGTGGCCGGTTACGATAACCCCCTGGGCGTGGGCTTCCTCAATGACCGCCTGAAGTAGTTCGGGCCGCAGTTGTTTGTAGATCTTAATGGCGTCGGCCCCCTTCGCCACGTGGTCTCTCACAGAGGCTCTGGCGGCTTCCTCCGTTTCGACGGTGAATATGACGCCATACAGAAAGACCGGCGGAGGGTTATCAATCACGGATCCTGCCGTGTAAATCCTGGGTCCCGGAACTTCCCCCTGTTCGATGGCTTTTCTCATGGTGTAAATCCAAGGAGATACGTTGCCCGTATCCACAACCGACGTGATTCCGTTGTGCAGGTACAACGGCCCAGCATAGCCGGCGTAGTGTGTGTGCCCGTCGATCAGGCCCGGAAGCACGAACTTGCCCTCCGCATTAATCACCCGGGCTCCCTCAGGAGCTGGCTGATTCGCGTCCTCGGAGACGCTCTGGATCCGGTTGCCGCGGACAACAATGGTCCCGTTCATCCTGGGTTCGGCTCCCGTGCCGTCGATGAGCGTCCCACCTCGGATGACCAGGGATGTGGCATCCGGCGGACCCTCGGTGGGAGGGGCGGAGCAACTTGCCAACAACAGGATAGGCAGCAAAGCCGTCAGGTACTTCATAATGGTTTCCTCTCTTCCTCTGAAAAACGGCTCGGGGGGGCGGCCAACCTTTATAGCGACCTGTCCATCGGACCCGGTTTAGGCTCGCTGGAACCCGGCGAGCCCGGATTTTTCACCAGCGCCGGCAGGTGCGGCTGAAATGCCGTAGCGGGCGATTTCTTTCGCCCCTGCCGGCGCTCGCTCCCCATTTGGAAACGCATACCCCCGGCCTCACGCCCGGGACTACATTCTGTCGTAGGGCACTTGCCGCGCCGCGCGAGTTAGCAAGCGGTTCATTAGACCACTTTTTCAACAAGCTGCCTAGGGCGAAAGCTCCCTGCCAAAAAGCAATATTTCCTCTTTGGCGGCTGCCCCCTCTGGAAAGGGCGGATGCGGAATCTCGTCCATGCGCTGTGGATCCAGGCGGGTGTCCAAAATGCGCCCGCCTTGAATGACCATGTGAATCTTCTGGGTGTTCCGTATGTCCTGGAGCGGGTTCGCATCCAGAATCAGGAAATCTGCATACTTGCCCGGTTCCACGCTCCCCACTTCGTCCCACGCCTGGAACTTCTCGGCCGCATACCGGGTGGCTGCCAGGAGCGCCTTCATGGGAGTCAGACCCGCGTCCACCAGAAGCTCTATCTCCCGGTGGAGGTTGATGCCGTGCATTTCATAGGGTGTGGCGTCGGAGCCGGCCACGATCTTCCCTCCCGCCTCGGAGAATTCTTTCAGGAACAACTGCAGGTTCTTGTATGCCTGTTGGTATCGCTCAGCCGATTTGACCTGGCCGAAGTGACGATAGGCCTCAAGAATCCACCGGCGGTCGAGTTCCGGAACAAAGGCGTAAGCGGGATCGGCAAACAGAGCACGATCCTCTTGCTCGTACTGCTTGGAGAAACGGTGGCCTCCGAGCCAGTAGCAGACCAGCGTGGGGGTCACCGACGTTCCCCTCTCCACAAACAGCTGGATCAAGTCCCCGTACAGCTCCGGCTTCATGTAATAGAAGCTTTCCGGCACGGTAAGGTGATCGACCAGGTAGTTGATATCGGTGTACCTCTTTTCTTCGATCTCCCTCAGTTTTTCCCGGTCCGTCATGGTGGCGATGGGAATTCCGGTAGCATGCTCGAACGAGTCGATCCCCATCATGACGGCATCCCGGGCGCTGATGGCAATATGGCCCGTTACCGGAAGTCCATTCGCGTGGGCTTCTTCAATCACGGCCCGCATCAGGTCCGGCCTCAGTTGCTTATAAACCTTGATGGCATCCACGCCTTCCGCCGCCTGGCGTCGGACGGCGGCTCTGGCGGCCTCCTCCGTCTCGACGAGGATGGTGCTGTCGCCAAAGATTGCCGGAGGATTGTCGATCATAGCCCCGACAGAGTAAATCCGGGGGCCGGCGAGCAAGCCCCGCCGGATGGCGTCTTTCTGCACGAGAATCCAGGGATTCGTATTTCCCGTATCCACGATGGAGGTAATTCCATAGTGCAGATAGAGCTGCGCCGCATAGCCCGCGTAGTGGGTGTGTCCGTCCACCAGCCCGGGGAGAACGTACTTACCCCGGGCGTCCACCAGGCGGATGCCTTCCGGAAGCGGTTGGACCCTGTTCGGCAGGACGCTCAGGATTTTGTCGCCGCGGACTACAATAGTCCCGTTTTCTCTCGGTGCGGCTCCCGTGCCATCGATGAGCGTACCCCCTTGCAGGACGAGGGTCGGCGATCCTGCGTTCTGAGCAAACAAGACCGAGGCACTGGTTACAAATAGAACTGCTACCCGCAAGACATTGTAAAGTTTCATGAACAGTTTCTCCTTCGAGGGGGAGGGGTCATCCGGCGGAAATGTCAACGACCCGGGTAATCCTCATCTTCAAAGAGCAGCTTCCCAAGGTTCGTCACTTCATCCCCGGGCCGAGGTGGCACCGGAATCTGGTCGACGAAGTTTGGGTCCAATGTGGTATCCAAAATCCGCCCGTTCTGGATCACCATGTGAATCTTCCGGGTGTTCCGTATGTCCTCCAGTGGATTAGCATCCAGGATCACGAAATCCGCATACTTTCCCGGCTCTACGCTTCCCACCTCGTCCCATTTCCAATACTTCTCGGCCGCATGTTTCGTTGCCCCTAGAAGTGTCTGCATGGGAGTCAGCCCCGCATCCACCCAAAGCTCCATCTCCCGGTGGAGATTGACGGCGTGCATCTCGTAGGATGTAGAATCTGTCCCAACCACGACCTTCCCACCCGCATCAGCAAATTGTTTCAGGAACATCTGCAGGTTGCTGTACGCTTGCTGATAGCGGGGGGTTGTCTTGGTCCGGCCAAAAAAGTCATGGGCCAGAGGAATCCAGCGACGCGGCAACTCAGGGATCGCAGCATAAGCCGGATCCGCCAACACGGCCTCATCCTCCCTCTTATACTCCTCTGCGAAGCGGTGGGTTCCAATCCAGTAGCCGGCCAGATTGGGAGTCACTGAGGTTCCCTTCTCCATAAACAGTTTCACCAAGTCCGGGACCATCTCGGGTTTCATAAAGGAGAAAATGCCCCGCACCGTGGCGTGGTCCGCCAGGTAGCCCCGGACGGTGTATCTTTTTTGCTCCACCTCATTCAGTTTTTCCCGGTCCGTCATCGTGGCGATGGCAATGCCGCTGGCGTGCTCGATGGAGTCTATTCCCATCATGACGGCATCCCGAGCGCTGCTCGCCAGATGGGCCGTTACGGGAATCCCGTGGAAGTGCGCTTCCTCCACGACCGCCCGCATCAGGTTGGGCCGCAATTGTTTGTAGACCTTGATCGCATCGGCGCCTGCTGCCACCTCGCGGCGGACTGCCTCTCTTGCCTCCTCCTCCGTCTCCACGAGGTGCCATCCACTGATGTACAAGGATGGCGGGGGGTTATCTATCATGTTCCCCGCTGCGTAAATCCTCGGGCCGGGGATCAGCCCTTTTTCGATCGCCCATTTCTGAGCGAAAATCCAGGGGCTGGCGTTTCCTACGTCAATGACGGTGGTAATTCCGTAATGAAGGTAGAGTTGAGCGGCCCAGCTGGCGTAGTGCGCGTGGCCGTCGATCAGGCCGGGAATGATGTATTTGCCCCGCGCATCCACCACGCGGGCGCCCTCCGGCAATGGCTGGTTCGCGTCGCGAAGGACGCTCAGAATCTTGTTGCCGCGAGCCACAATCCGCCCGTTCTCCCTGGCATCGGCTCCGGTGCCGTCGATGAGCGTACCCCCTTGCAGGACGAGGGTCGGCGATCCTGCGTTCTGAGCAAACGAGACCGAGGCACTGGTTAGAAATAGAACTGCTAACCGCAAAGCATTGCAAAGTTTCATGAACAGTTTCTCCTTCGAGGAGGAGAGGTCATCCGGCGGAAATGTCAACGACCCGGCTAGTCTTCATCTTCAAAGAGCAACTTCCCTAGATTAGTAATTATTTCCTCGGACCAGGACGGTTGCGGAATCTGATCGACGAAGTTTGGATCCAACGTGGTATCCAAAATGCGCCCGTTTTGGATCACCATGTGAATCTTCCGGGTGTTCCGTATGTCCTCAAGTGGATTAGCGTCCAGGATCACAAAATCCGCATACTTTCCCGGCTCTACGCTTCCCACTTCGTTCCATTTCCGGTACTTCTCGGCCGCGTGTTTCGTTGCTCCCAGAAGTGTCTGCATGGGAGTCACGCCCGCATCCACCCAAAGCTCCATCTCCCGGTGGAGATTGACGGCGTGCATCTCGTAGGATGTAGAATCTGTCCCAACGACGGCCTTCCCACCCGCATCAGCAAATTGTTTCAGGAACATTTGCATGTTTCTGTACGCTTGCTGATAGCGGGGAGTTGTCTTGGTACGGCCAAAAAAGTCATGGGCCAGAGGAATCCAGCGACGCGCCAACTCAGGGACCGCAGCATAAGCTGGATCTGCCAACAAAGCTTCATCCTCCCTCTTATACTCATCGGCGAAGCGGTGGGTTCCAATCCAGTAGCCGGCCAGATTGGGAGTCACTGAGGTTCCCTTCTCCACAAAGAGTCTCACCAAATCCGGGACCAGCTCGGGTTCCATGTAGTAGAAAATTCCGCGGACAGTGGAATGTTCCGCCAGATAGCCCCGATCGGTATATCTTTTTTGCTCCACCTCATTCAGTTTTTCCCGATCAGTTGTCGTGGCGATGGCAACTCCGCTGGCGTGCTCGAGCGAGTCCACTCCCATCATGACGGCATCCCGAGCGCTGCTCGCCAGATGGGCTGTAACGGGAATTCCATGGAAGTGCGCTTCCTCAACGACAACCCGCATCAGGTTGGGCCGCAATTGTTTGTATACCTTGATCGCATCGGCGCCTGCTGCCACCTCGTGGCGGACTGCGGCCCTGGCCTGCTCCGGCGTCTCCACGAGGTGCCAATCACTGATGTACAAGGATGGCGGGGGGTTATCTATTATGTTCCCCGCTGCGTAAATCCTTGGGCCGGGGATCAGCCCGTTTTCGATTGCCCATTGCTGAGCGAAAATCCAGGGGCTGGCGTTTCCTACGTCAACGACAGTGGTAATTCCGTAGTGAAGGTAGAGTTGGGCGGCCCAGCCAGAGTAGTGCGCGTGCCCGTCGATCAGGCCGGGAAGGACATATTTACCCCGAGCATCCACCACGCGTGCACCCTGCGGCGCCGGGCGAGCGGTTCCCCGAGAGACGCGGAGGATCTTGTTGCCGCGGACGACAATGGTCGCATCTACTACGGGGTCGGCCCCGGTACCGTCAATGAGCGTTCCCCCTTGAATGAAAAGGGTAGGCTCTCCCGCTGCCTCCTGGGCGAAAGAAGGCACGCCATTTGCGAAGAACAGGATAAAGAACAAAGCGGTGAAATGTCTCGTAATGATTATCACTTCCCTCCTTCAGTCGAAAAGCGGCTGACGGCCCTGGTTAGAATTTCAGCTTCCCCGTCCGTGCCACCTTCTTGCGAGTTCAGACAATCGCTTGTTGGAGGACCGGCTACTTTCCATACATCCACTTTTCTCGTTCGGTAATTGCCTCCTGAGTCATGGATGGTTTGGGAATCTGGTTGACAAAGTTTCCATCCAGGCGGGTATCCAGAATCCCCCCGTTTTGAATCACCATGTGAATCTTCGTAGTGTTCCGAATGTCCTCCAGCGGGTTCGCATCCAGAATCACGAAATCCGCGTACTTCCCCGCTTCCACGCTTCCCACTTCGTTCCACTTCCGGTACTTCTCGGCTGCATACCTGGTGGCCCCCAAAAGCGCCTGCATGGGTGTGAGACCCGCATCGACCAGCAACTCCATCTCCCGGTGGAGGTTGATGCCGTACATCTCGTATGGCGTAGAGTCCGAGCCTGCCACAATCTTGCCGCCTGCCTCCGAGAACTGCTTCAGGAACGCCTGCAGGTTCTTATACCCTTGCTGATACTTGGGACCTGACTTGATCTGGCCAAAATAATCGTAGGCCAGGAAAATCCAGCGACGATCCAATTGGGGGACAAAAGCATAAGCCGGGTTTGCCAACAAGGCCCGATCCTCTTTCTCATACCGGTCCGAAAAGCGGTGGCCTCCCAGCCAGTAACACACCAGAGTTGGTGTCACCGACGTCCCCTTCTCCACAAAGAGCTGAATCAAGTCCCCATACAACTCAGGTTTCATATAGTAGAAACTTTCCGGCAGGGTGGCATGATCCACCATGTAGAACGTGTCGGCGTACCTCTTTTCTTCGATCTCCTTCAGTTTTTCCTGATCTGTCATGGTAGCGATTTGAATGCCACTGGCGTGCTCCAGCGAGTCAATTCCCATCATGACGGCATCCCGAGCACTGATCGATAGATGGCCGGTTACGGGAATCCCATGGAGGTGGGCCTCCTCGATGACCGCCCGCAGCAGATCCGGACGCAATTTCTTATAAACTTTGATCGCATCCAAACCATCTGCCACGTTGCGTCTCACGGCAGCCCGGGCGGCCTCGGGTGTCTCGACCATAAACCCATAACCAAAGGTCGAGGGCGGACTATCAATGTGAGATCCTGCGCTGTAAATCCTCGGTCCGGGAACCAGCCCTTTGTCAATAGCCCATCTCTGTGTGACAATCCATGCGGTTGAGCTTCCCGTGTCAACAACAGTTGTGATTCCGTAGTGAAGGTATATTGGCCCGGCATAGCCGGCATAATGGGTGTGTCCGTCAATCAGGCCGGGAATGATGTATTTGCCCCGCGCATCCACCACGCGGGCGCCTTCCGGCAATGGCTGGTTCGCGTCGCGAAGGACGCTCAAAATCTTGTTGCCGCGAGCCACAATCCGCCCGTTCTCCCTGGCATCGGCCCCGGTGCCGTCGATGAGTGTTCCCCCTTCAATGACCAGAGCGGGGCTTCCCGCTCTCTCCCCGGCCTGCTGTGCGAAGGAGACAGCACCGGTCAGAAGAAACAGCACGAGGAACAAGGAGAGAGATTGCTTCATGACGCTTCTTTCCTTTCGCTTCTTGCGGTAAAAGTTTGTGGAAAAGGGCTATCGGTCAGCCAGCGATCGATAGCCCTTTACCTGAGGAATTAGCCCCGCAGCACCCAAGGTCAGAACACGACTTTGAGCGCAAACTGGATTTGGCGCGAGGTGGTTGATGTCGAGGCAATTACCCCTGCATTAGGCAGGCGGGTATTGGTGGCATCACCGAGAACACTGGTTTGGGGCACGTCAAAATTCGGGCGATTGAACATGTTGAAGACCTGCGATTCGAACTCCAGGCGGACTCGTTCCGTAAGCGGCGTTGCTTTTTTTATCGCAAAGTCGAAGGTGAACAAGCCCGGCCCTACCACGGTATTTCTGCCGGAATTTCCGTAGAACCCCGGCTCCTGCTGCTCGAAGGCGCAGGGATCAAACCAACGGGTAGGGTCTTGCAGCTTCTGGCCAGCCGGTATTCCCTGGCAACCGGCAGTAACCCCGCTGGTTGGGTTATTGCTGAAGCCCGGCCTCAAGTTTGGACGATGCCCCGTATTTACGCCAGGCGCTGTCCCAGAGCGAGCCGTATCGAATTCCATCGTCACGTTGATAGGAAAACCCGAGTAGGCGTTAATGATGGATGAGATCTGCCATCCATCCAACAGCTTTCCCGCCGCTCCTGTCAAATCGCGGCCAAAAGGCAGGTCATAGGCCACGTTGGTGTTGAAGATGTTCCTCCGGCTGAAAGTGCCGACGCTCCGGCTTGAAGCGAAATCGTGGCGATTATGCACGTTCTTTCGCGAGCTCCGGCTGGTAACCGTGTACTCCTCTGAGCTGTCATCAACATTTTTGGAAAAGGTGTAGTTGATCTGCGTTGCCAGTCCCTGGCTGAACCGTCGCTCTAAGCTCAGGATGAGCCCATGGTAGGTGGAGTGAGCGCCAGTCTGTTTGATGGAACTCTCGCCGATATTGGGGCTGAGCCGCGGGTACAGAGGATTACCCATTGCATCTGCCGGGTTAAACCACCGCCCATCCGCCAGCCTGTCGGCCGGGCGCGACCCCGCGTCCACCGGGATGACCAGATGGACACCGTTGGAACCCGCGTATCCGATGGAGAACGACATGCTGTTGCTGAGCTGTTGCTGTATGTTCAGATTGAAGTGCATCATATACGGCATATGGTTGTAAAGGTCGGATTCTATCTGGTAGGGCCCCGATATGCCAGGCACAGTCTCGTTGGGAAAATCTGCCTTGGGGAAACCCGGAACTCCAAGGCCTGCGAGGAACAACACGAACTTGCGTCCGGCCTTAGGAGGCAGGCCGGTTGTGTAATGAGCGGGGCCCAACTGGTCAAAAAAGAGACCAAAACCGCCGCGAACGGAGGTCTTGCCGGAGTTGGTGGGATCCCAGGAGATCCCGACCCGGGGAGCGAAGCAGTAGGTGCAAAAGTCTTCGTAGTACGGGCCTTTCCCGTTGTTCGGTGCAATGGTGGGTTCCATTTCTGTGAGGTCGTACCAATGGGCAAGTTTGCCATTGGTTTCCATTGGAGCCCTCATGTTTTCGTAACGTACCCCCAGCGAGAGGGAAAGATTGGGCAGGACTCGGATGTCATCCTGAATGAAGGCCCCATACATCGTGTGGCGCAGGCTCCTGTCCGTATCGGAAACCAGCGACTCCCCGAAAAACCCCAAAGGATTCGCCGTTAACACGTTTTCTATATTCGAAAAGAAATACAGCCATGACGGGAACACCTTGATACTGTTGTTGTTGCGGAGACGCGAGAGCTTAAAGCCCGTTTTGATCGTATGGCGACCTTTGGTCCAATCAATAGTGTTGGCGTATTCAAAGTTGTTTAAAACCGAGTCTATGGGATTGAGGACGCCATTCTCCAACGGGGAGCCACGAACGCCCGCTGCTAACGCCGGAATATTTAGCCCGCCACCCACACCAAACGGAAACTTATCATTGAAATCCAGCGAGGGATCGAGCGGCTTCAATTGAATGGAATTCATATTGCGCGCGTTCCGGGCAAAGCCGAAGCGAGCCGTATTCAGCAACGTGGGAGAAAAGATATGGGTATGTTGAATTGTCAAAAAATGAAGTCGGATGCCCTCGTCCGCTCCAAATGTGGGCAGCAGGTAGGGCGGCAGCAACTCGGAGTCTGAAAACGTATAGCGCCCAAAGATGGTATCATTATCTGAAATATTGTAATCCAACCTTGCCGAAATAAAGTCTTCGGTCCCCGGCTGGCTTGAGCCACCTAACCATTCGCCGACGTTGGGTCCTAGCGTTCTGGGACTGTTGGGGAGAGGCAAAATGTCCAGGTAGGGCCGCATTTTGGGATCGACCCCGACGAAGCGTTCGCCCGCTGCCGCACCCGGGCCGCATCCACCAGGACAGGCCTCATCCTCCAAGAAACCTTGCTGGGCCCGTGCAGTCAGCACCGGGGACGCGTGGCTGATGCCCAGGCGTTCCCGGAATCCTTCGTAGTTGACGTGGAAGAACAACTTGTCCTGTCGGATGGGACCGCCCACGGCGACTCCAAACTGATTTCGTCTGAAGGGTGGGATCGGTTGCGTAGCGTCATCGAAAAAGTTCTTGGCGTCGAGTTTGTCGTTGCGGAAGTACTCGTAAATCGATCCGTGGAGCGTGTTCGTCCCCCCCAGCGTGACTACGTTGATGACCCCGCCGGCATTTTTGCCGTATTCGGAGCTGTAGTTGTTGACTAAAACCTTGAATTCCCTGATCGTATCTACGCCCAACAGGAAGCCCTTCGCGCCGCCGGGACCGCTGTTGTATGAATTGTCAATGGCCGTTCCATCCAGCAAAAAGGTGTTCATTGACCCCCGTGCGCCCCCGACAGAAAGCTTTGTGGCTCGCCCGATCAAGAATTCTCCTCCGGACTGGGTGTTGGGGACTACCCCGGGTGTCAACGTGGCAAGCTGCGCGAAGCTGCGGCCGTTTAACGGCAGGTCTCGCACCGCCTGGCTGGTCACCAAACCGCCCATCGTGGACATCCCGGTGGTTTCCACCAGCGGCGCCTCGCCCGTGACCGTAACGCTCTCGGTGACGTCGCCCACCTCCAGAACCAGATCGATGGTCGCTGCCTGACCTACGGTCAGCGTGATTCCCGTCCGGATCTGGACCTTAAATCCCGGCGAGGTGGCCTGCACCCGGTAGTTGCCCAGAGGAAGCTGTGGAGCAACATAGGTGCCACTTGCATTGCTCTCTACCGTACGGGTTGCGCCGGTATCGACATTCCTGACTTCCACAGTCGCCCCGGGAATTACCGCACCCGTCGTATCCTCTACGGTGCCCAGGATGGTGGCGGTAATCGTCTGGGCCCGGCCTACGGAACCGAGCAGAAACACTATGCAGAGCGCCGTCAAAACCATCTTGCTAATCGCTTGTCGAACCGGGAAAGAAACCAACGTCGGGCAAAAGCTGAGCCGCATATCTCCTCCTTAAAGTTTTCACACCCCAGATGTAGGGACCCGGACCAAAGTCATCCCACGCCAGCAGGATTGGACACACCAAACAGGCTCACTCGAACCCCACTTACCTGCCCGGGAGCGCCCTTTCCTCCGGAAATGCATCGATCATCCGGAAAAAGGAAACCTTTTGTTGCCGGAATTAACGTGACAGTTCCAGCTCTGTTATCGAAAGACTCACCAAAAAAGAATTAGGTCAGGCAAAAAACCGTAAGCCTCAGTCATTTTCTCGAAAGGAACAGCAATGTTGTAAAATCTACTTTCCCCTGTGATCAGGGCAAGCCAACGCGACGCCGTTATCCAAAGCATTTTCCGTGAAGGTATAGACCGGAATTAACTTTTTGGCTCTCCGGCGGTTGAGAATAAAGCCGGTTTCCCCATTGGTATGAATGGTGGTGCGATTGCGGCGTTGTCGGAAATTAAGGGCCTCAGGAACCATAATAGTTCGTGTTCGATGCGATGCTTAATTGCGTCAGAGTTAATTTCATAGCCACCGACTAGCAAAATTTACGCGGGTCCCTCTGGCTTGTCAAGTCTTTTTTGTGTTATCACAGCTATCCGGTTAAAAGTCGAACAAAGTCAACTGGCTGTGATCTACAACTAAATTGTCCTGGCAGTTCGATGCTTCCAACACCTGTAGAATGGTAACCGGCCCCTGGTTTTTTGAGCCAGATGGAGAGTGCGTTTTGCGGAAAATCGAGGACTTGAGGGTGCTTCCGCCACTGCCTAGCTCGACGCTCTTGCATCCGGGACGGGTCCATATATGCCCCCCCCCCGAGCTACGATTGTAACCGGGGCATGACTTCTTCGGCCAGCAGCTCCAATTGGTCCTTATCGAAGCTGAGAGGATTCAGTATGATATGATCCATGCCACCCACTGCGGAGATGCGGTCCCGGATGTGGCTGCTGATTTCTTCTGCTGTTCCTAGCAGGTAGTGCTGCTGATTCCAAATTCATCCCGGAGAACCGTGAGAAGTAGTGCTGCTGCCAATATTCCAAATTCATCCCGGAGAACCGTGAGAAGTACGGCGCCGCCTTTTCCGGAGCTTCTCCTTTCTGAAGCACGTAGACGAAATTCGAGTAAGCGAGTTGGATATCCCTTGGGGCGTCGCGGCCGTACTCAGTGGCGTAGGTGCAGATCCGGTCCCAGTCTTCCCGCGCCCCTTCGGCGGTAACGGAAGAGTGTGGCACCCAGACATCAGCAAAACGGGCAATTCGGCGGAGCACTGGCCCCAGATCGGGTGTCTTTTGACCGTAGATGAGCTCAAAGGGCTGGCTGCCTCCCCCGATCCAGATCGGCGGGTGGGGTTTCTGCGTCGGCTTGGGTTCGATAGAAAGATTCTCGAAACGATAAAATTTTCCTTGATAGGTTACGTTATTCGCAGTCCAGAGTTCCTTTAGAATCTGGAGACACTCCGTTGTCCGCTTTCCCCTCTCCGTCCAGGGAACCTCCATCAGTTCGAATTCTTCTTGGTTCCATCCCACCCCAATGCCCATGATGAATCTCCCGCCACAGAGGAAGTCGAGTGTCGCGGTTTGTTTTGCCAGATACATGGGGTTCCGGATCGGCAGCACCATCACAAGAGGCCCGACGCGCATCTTCCGGGTCCTGCTGGCAATTGCCGTCAGCAGGACCATGGGCTCCAACCAGGTACATGCGTATGCAGGAGGCGTAATGACAAAGTGGTCAATGGTAAAGGCCGACTCAAAGCCGAGTTGTTCGGCGCGTTCCAAGTAGTTCACGATTGTGTCTAGCCCGTCGGTCTCATCTCCCAGGACGAAGGTGGGAAGCCTCAGTCCGAAGCTGGTACCCTTTGCTTTCGCCATCGATTCTTCCTCCTTCATTCGGAATCTCTTCCGCTCTCAATTCGCAGGAAATTCTGCCGCGATCTTCCCGATCCCGGACAGGAAAGACATCTTGCTGTGAGGTTCCGGCTTCTGGTCGGGAATCATTTCAAGCCGTCCTCTTTCTTGGCCTCCTCCTTCTTCAGGCCACCGACCCGGGGATGCGGCCGGCCCGAGTTGGTGACGGCCAGAGCCACCAGGATTTCGTTCGCTTTCGGCGCGTCATGGACTCGGACCTCCATGGCGTCGAAGTGGGAGCGAACAAAGGCGGCGTCCTTGTAATTGAGGGGAATATCAATCGAACTTCCCGGTCCTCCCAGTTTTTTGCTGGATGGAATCAGCGATTTGCCGCCGCCCACGGCTGAGCGAAAGGGACCGCCCAGCTTGGGATGCAGGATGGCCGCCGCGTGCTCGTATTCCCCGTCCACTCCCACGATCGCCGCCTTGCCGTAGCTTTCCACTTCCCCCTTGCCGCCGGCGTCTCGGAGTGCACGGACGGCTTCCTCCCCCAGCAGACCACCCAACTCCTCCCCGATCTCCGTGAGAGGGGACAAGTCCTCGATGAACTGTCCAGCAAAAGGATTGGTGATCACGGCTATGGCCGCGACCTTCGTGACGGGTTTGCCCTCGACTTGGCGGCCGCCGTCGGCGAGAATCTCTTCCACGACGATGACCTTTTTTCGAATCTTCGACTTCATGGTTGTACCCTCCGCGGACAGCGCTCATTGGAGGCCGATTTGGTGACGGTCGCCTAGCCCGACCAGTCTTTCGATCTATGTTCTCGGAACCACAACCTGGGGAGGAGCCTCGCGCAGCAGCATACACTACTCCAGGCGAGTATGGAAAAGTAAGAGCTGTTTCCATTTTCAGGAAGCCTGGAAACGATTCTCGCAGGTAAGAAGCAGCAATCGACGCGGTGCTCGTGCCTGGACGCCTCCCAGGTTTACTGGCCTGCCACTTTGGCCATGCGCCGGGCCGGCGGAGTATTGCGGCTTCGCTGCGCGCGAACGGCGCCGTCGATCATGACCAGCGAAATTCCGGGGATATCCCCCAGTTCGATTGCCTGCAAAGCTGTCTCGGCCATTGAACCTTGCGGGGCGTCCATCACGATCAGGTCCGCATCGCCCCCCTCTTGAAGGATCCCGCACGAGAGCCCGTGAACGCGTCTCGTGTTACCCGTGGCAAATGCGACACACTGCTCGGCGGGAATTCCTCCAAAGCAAGCTAGAAAATTCAGAGTGCGCAGGATGCCAAGGGGAATTACGCCGGAGCCCGACGGCGCGTCATTGCCTACGATCACACGGGCCAGCGCCCCGTGCTCTCCGGCTGCGCGAATGGTATCCAGAGCGCGGTGAAAGTTGCCGCACTGGACGATCTCCAGCATGAAATCGCTTTCTTGAACCAGCCGCTCGACGTCCTCCTTGGGAATCGCGGTCGGTCCCCCATTGATGTGCCCGACGATATCGGGACGGATGCGGAACACCTCGTCGGCGCCGTATCGTGTGCTGCCGGGAATGGAGGGTCCCCCGGTGTGGATGGTCACTCGCATATTGTATTTTTTGGCCCAGCGCACCATCTCCGCGGCCTCTTCCGGATCCTTCACCGTGCCCAACCCCACCTCTCCCACCAAGTGGACTCCCTCGGCAGCGAGTTCCTGAAAATCATGTTCTTGGAGGCCTTTCTCTAGCATAACCGCGCCAGCATGGACTTTCACTCCTGCGGGTCTCAAATTGGAAAAGGATTTGTGCGCCACCAGGGCCAGGGCTTTGGCGCCGGAAGGATCTCGGGGCCGGCCCGGGTAATGTACTTCTCCGGCGGAGATCATGGCGGTGACGCCGCCCTGGAGCGCGCTGTCGATGAAGTCGAGCGTTCGCTGTCGCGGCGTGAAATCTCCCGCCACGGGATGCACATGAGAATCGATCAAGCCGGGGGTGACCGTGGTCCCAGCGGCGTCGATGATCAGCGGGTCGCTGCGGGAAGACAGCTTACTTTCCGGTCCGATCTTGGCGATCTTTCCCTCCTCAATCAGAATAGCATCGGCATCCAATAGGGGCTTGGCGAGATCGCCTGAAACGAGGACTCCAATGTTTCGTAGGATAATGGATTTCATGGATTTCTCATTATAGAAAGCATTCAGAAGTCTTCGGAAAGTTCATCGCAATCGACCCAGAGATAAAAGAGATAAAAGAGATAAAGGGGTTCAGCGCTCCAGTGGAGTGTGCCATGTGCTGACGATGACCTTCTTATCTGTATAGAATGACACCGCATCATTGGCTCGTCCGCGAAGGGAGCCGAAAAACGAGAGTTTCCGGCCCCCCACCGGGTAGAAAGCGATCGGCGCGGGGGTCCCCACGTTAACTCCGACCTGCCCTGTATTAACCCGGCGGGCGAACTCCCGGGCCAGAGAGCCATTCTCTGTATAGATCACCGCGGTATGGCCGTAAGAGCTTCGGTTGATGATGGAGATGGCTTCCGACAGATCTCTCACCTTCTTCAGGCACCGAACCGGCCCGAACAGCTCCTGATCGAACACCTTCATCCCGGGCTCGGCCTCGAGGAGGGTAGGGCCCAAGAAGTATCCCTTGGGGTACTTTGGCACTTTCGGGTTCCGGCCATCCAGAACCATTTTCGCGCCTTCCTTGAGCGCGTCGTCGATCTCGGCATGAAACCTATCCAGGGAAGCGCGCGAGATCACCGGGCCCATATTGACTTCCTTGTCCACGCCGTAACCGAGGACAAACTCCTTGGTTGCGGCCACGAGCCGCTCTTTTAGTTGCTCATAGATGCTAGCAACCATGAGGAGGTTCGACCCGGCAAAACAACGCTGCGAACTGGCGCCAAAGCAGGAGTTGACGAGATTCGGCATGCACTCGTCCAGCCGGGCACTGTCGGTGACCACCAGGTGGTTCTTGGCCCCTCCCTGGCACTGGGCCCTCTTGCCCTGGAGTGAGGCAGCTTTGAAGACCTCTTCGGCCACGCGGGATGAGCCGACAAAGCTGATGCCAACCATGTCGGGGTGGGTCGCCAAACGTTGCACCGCGTCTGCCCCGCCCAGCACGACGTTCAATACCCCGCGGGGAAAGCCGCATTCCTGAGCCATCTCCGCAATCCGTATCATCGTCAGCGGGCAGATCTCGCTGGGCTTGACGATCACCGGGTTTCCGCAAGCCACCGCCCAGGAAAAATAGAGCGGGATCATAGCCGGAAAGTTAAACGGCGCGACAATGGCGAATGGACCGAGCGGCTCGTGGATATAGCAAGTGTCCACCCCCGTACCCACATCTTCGGAAATGGAACCCTTCAGAAGTTCCGGGGCCGCACATGCATGTTCCACATACTCCAGTGCGCGGGCTATCTCTCCTTGGGCGTCTGGATAGTTCTTTCCGTTCTCGTCAATGATAATCCGTGTCAACTCTTCCCGGGACTGATCCAGCTTGTGGCGAAGCCGGAACAGAAGGTCCGCCCGCTTCGTGCTAGGCGTAGTCCGCCAACCCCAGAAGGCTTCCTGGGCCGCAGCGACAGCGGCGTCCACCTCCTCCATCTTCGACATGGGGCACAAGGCGATCACCTCGTCCAGACTCGGATTCCTCACCTCGCTCCAATCTGTCGCCTTCGACTCGACCCATACACCGTTGATCAGATTGCAGAGTTTTCGTGCTTTCATAGGAATGCTTTCCTCTTAGCGGCCACTCTGGTGCACGCCTTAGCAGCCAGCAGTTCTAAGGATCTTGCCTGCGAGGTGGACCGCCGCCACCGGTTCGCGCCAGATCCAGTTTGGGTTGAAGCTCCGATTGTGGCGGCATGGGAGACGAGGAAGATATGGATCTGCATTTAGGAGCCGGGCAAGTATCGATCCTCCGTCGTGGAATGTTTCCTCGAGGATGCAGAAGAATTTGCTGATCTGATTGGCCGCTTCGTTATAGTGTCCCCCCCGTGGCGCAGCGAGGAATCCTGAGGATGTTTTGAAACTTCGATACCCGCTGATTTTTACAGTGCGCGTGTTCGGCGCGAGGCAGATTATGACTTTGCGCGGCCCCGGTTGTCAACGACCAAGTCGGCTCCGCGATGCACGCCCTCCGGGGTGCTCTGCCGCGATTGCATCCAGAGAACCAAGCGCGATGCACAAAAACAAACTTTACTTTCACGTGCCTTGGCGCTATCTTGCCGGAATGGCTTACCGCTTCCCGAAAGGCTGTTTCCTGAAGGTGCCAGCGGCCCTTGGCGAATCTCAATCCGGCTGGTACTCAGCGCGGGAAATGCTCGCAAACAGAAGGCGCTCAACCCGAACCAGACCATGGGTATTCTGCCTCAAGATTCTCCGGAGAAAATATGCCCATGGCTGAGCGCTATGTTGGATGCCCCATCAGAAGGCTTGAGGATACGAGGTATCTGCTGGGATGTGGCCAGTTTATCGACGATCTTCGACTTCCGGGCATGGTGTGCGCGCATTTTCTCCGAAGCCCGCACGCGCACGCTCGCATCCTAAGGATCGACTCCAAACAAGCTCTGAAGGCCCCTGGAGTGCTGGGCGTATGGACGGGCCAGGAAATCGGTTCGAAAGTGAAGCCGCTGCGGCCACACGTGGAATCCAAGGGTTATCGGGCCTCTGACTGGCATCCTTTGGCTAAAGGCAAGGTGCGCTACGTGGGGGAGGCCGTTGCTGTCGTCGTTGCCACGGATCGTTATCGGGCGGAGGACGCCGCCGAATCCGTCTCCGTGGAATACTTTCCTCTGATTCCGGTGCCGGATGTCGATACCAGCTTGAATGCCAAGGACAACGCGATCCATGAGGAACTGGAGAGCAATATTCTTTTCGAGTTCGAGCACGCGGGCGGCGATGTGGACAAAGCGTTTGAAAAGGCCGACGTCAAAATCAGCAGGTCCTTCAAACACCCTCGGTGCACCGGACTGGCGATCGAAAACCGGGGCGTCGTGGCGCAATACGACGCATCCAAGCAAGTCCTGACCGTCTGGTCCTCCACCCAGGCGCCCGATCTGCTGCGCAAGACGGTGGCCGAATGCCTGGGACATCCCGAGCACAGGGTGCGCGTCATCGCCCCCGATGTCGGGGGCGGCTTCGGAATAAAAATGCACGTGTTTCCCGAAGAATTGATCGTGTCTCACCTGGCTCGCGAGCTTCGGCAACCGGTCAAGTGGATCGAGGATCGGCGCGAGAATCTCATGGCCAGCATGCACGCCCGGGACCACGTTTTGCATGCGGAAATCGCCGCCCGCAACGATGGCACGATACTCGCTCTCAAAGTGCAGGATTTTTGTGATGTCGGGGCCTACTCAGCCTACCCGGTCACGGCTGCTCTGGAACCGCTCAGTTGTGCCAGCGTTATGCCCGGACCCTACAAGATCGGCAATTACTATTTCCGGAGCATGGCGGTGGCCACGAACAAATGTCCGGTAGGGGCCTACCGGGGTGTTGGATTTGCGCTGAGTCCTTTCGTCACCGAAGCGCTGATGGATTTGGTCGCGCGGGAAGTCCGGATAGATCCTGCGGAAATCCGGCGCCGAAATTTCATCCCACCGGAGGAGTTTCCGTTCACCGCCGCCAGCGGCACTATTTATGACAGCGGAAATTACCGTCCCAGCTTGGAACAGGCTCTGAAATTGGCCGATTACGAAGGAGTGAGAAGCAGCCAGCAACAGCTACGGGGACAAAATCGCTACGTAGGACTCGGCCTCTCCAGTTTCATTGAACCGACCGGAATGGGACGAAAAGTTTACAGGCGGCGGGGGATGGTGGAGGTTCCGGCTTTCGATTCGGCCACCATCAAGGTGGATTCGTCGGGAACAGTGCGGGCCTACTTGAGCACCCCGTCCCAGGGTCAAGGCCAGGAGACGACCTTTGCCCAGCTGCTCGCAGAGGAATTGGGGTTCCGGATGGAGGACATTGCCGTCTTCCTCGGGGATACGGAGACATGTCCTGCCGGAAACGGCACGTTTGCCAGCCGCAGTATTGTCAGTGCAGGGAGCGCGTTGGTGCTGGTGGCGAGGCAGATTCGGCAGAAGCTGCTGGCCGCCGCAGCCCACCTGCTGCAGGTCCCGGCCGGCGAACTGGAGATCCAGGAGGGGCGGGTTTTCGCGAAGGCCCGCCCCGATGAGGGCCTCTCCATCCGGGAGTTGGCTCAGGAGTTCCATTCTCCTTTGCATGAATTTCCTGAAGAACTAAGCCCAGGCCTGGAAGCCACTCAGTCGTTTTCCTTGACGGGAGCGGCGGTTTCCAGCGGCACCCACGTGGCGATCGTGGAAGTGGATATCGAGACGGGGATCGTCAATATATTGCGGTATGTCGCGGTGGAGGATTGCGGCAAGATCATCAATCCAACCATCGTCGATGGCCAGATCCGGGGGGGAGTGGCCCAAGGGGTCGGCTCCGCGCTGTACGAAGAACTCGTGTATGACGACCAGGGTCAGCTTCTGACCGCCACGCTGATGGACTACCTGGTTCCCGGTTCCACCGAAGTGCCCTCGGTGGAGATTCGCCACCTCGAGACCCTTTCTCCGCTGACCCCGAACGGCAGCAAAGGCGTAGGAGAAAGCGGCATCATAGCTTCTCCCGCCGCCATCAACAATGCCATTGCCGATGCGTTGACTCCTTTCGGCATATCCTTCACGAAATTGCCGGTCTCGCCCCAGAACATCCTGGACGCTCTCCGAGAAAACTCCAAAGTTCGGGCGGGAATAAATAAGGAGGGACAGGAATGAATCTCAAAGGGACGCACCGGATGAAGGCCAAGCGAGAGCGTGTCTGGGTGTTCTTAAATGACCCCGAGGTTCTTCGGCAGTGCAGCCCCGGTTGCCAGCAGATGACCCCGGCGGCGGATGGTTCTAATGATTCCTACGATGTCCTGATGGAAGTGGGCATTGGTGCCGTGAAAGGACGCTATACCGGAAAGATCCAGATTACCGACCGAATTCCGGGTACTCAGTACAAGCTGGCAGTGACAGGCAACGGAAGTGCCGGGTTTCTGAGCGCTGAGGGCGTCATTCGACTGGAAGAAGTGGGAGAGGAAACACTGATCGAGTACTCCGGCCAGGCTCAAGTGGGGGGTCTGATTGCTGGAGTAGGCCAGCGCATTATGGCCGGTGTGGCCAAGCAGATGGTAGGGCAGTTCTTCCAATGCTTGGAGAAGGCTGTGCTCAAGCCTCAGTGAGAAGGCGGCATCAGGCCTGGGGCGGGACGTGAACTGGCTGAAGCTGGCACGGTAGCTCTGGGGAGCGTGCGGTCCTGCCGAAAAGGAGTCCAACACCGACTCGCTAGGATATTTGAACATTATACCGTTTTTGCAATTGGTGTAGACTGCTCCGCCATCGGGACCAGACCTCTTCATTTTGCTGTCATCCCGAGCGGAGCGAGGGATCTGCTTTTGTACGTGTGGATGAATCCGTTCCCGGCGGAAAAGCAGATTCCTCGCTCCGCTCGGAATGACATCGCGTTGTGGTTTACACCAATTGTGAAAACGCTCTAGAATGTAACCTGCCGTCTCCATCGCGTGACCCAGGAATCGATAGCTCCGAAGATCCCGATCTCAATGACGATCAGGACGACGGCAAAGATCAGGGTCCAGGAGAAGACCCCTGCCAAGTCGAATAAGCTGCCTGCGTGCTTGATTTGAAAGCCGACGCCGGTCTCGCGCGTCAGGAACTCGGCCGTGGCAGTGATCTTCCATGCCAGACCGAGCCCGTAACGCGATCCCGCCAGGAGGTGAGGGATCAGATGCGGAAGGACGATTTGGCGCACGACTTCGTGACGGGGAATCTGGAAGACGTTGGCCATCCGCAACAGGTCCCGATCCAGGGCCTGTGTCCCTTTCCAAATATCAAGGGTCAAGAAGGGAATCACGACCAAGGCCACAGGGACATAGACGGCCATCTCCGATAGACGGAAGAACATGACCCCGAGGAATGCCCAGGACATTCCGGGGATGGTCAACCCCACCAGGACCCATACGCCGAAGGAGTTCTCGACCTCCTTTACGAAGCCCATTCCGAGTCCGAGGGGAACACTGATCAGGACGGCCAAGAGAAACCCCACAAAAGTCCGTTGCAGCGAGAACAGCAGATGGTAAAGCGCGTTGCCGGTAGATAAATTCTGGTAAGTAAGCTGAAGCACCTCTAGAGGCCGGGGGAAAAAGGCTGGAGGAAAAAACAGGGAGGCCAAATACCAGACTAAAAAGAATAGCCCGAGCGAGGCAATTTGCACCGGGGAAAACCGCAGCTGTTTCATCGTGGATCTTTCTGCTGCAAGCCGCTCATAGTTCCAGGTTTCTTAATCAGGAAGGTTCTCCCACTGTGACAGAGCCAGCGTCATGACGTGGTGCTCAAGCTTATAGATGCTTTCGGCCCTGTAATCTCGAGGCCTTGGGATATCGACTTGCACTACTTCAAAGACTCGTCCCGGGGAGGATGTCATCAACAGAATTCGCTCCGAGAGAAAGACGGCTTCGCTGATGTCATGGGTGACAAAGATGATGGTTTTTCCTGTCTTCTCCCAGATGGTCAGCAGTTCTGCCCGCATCCGCCGGGAGGTCATCTCATCCAGGGTGCTGAACGGCTCGTCCATCAGGACGTAATCCGGATTGACGGCCAGCGCCCGCGCAATCCCAATCCGATGCCTCTGGCCGCCGGAGAGGGTCAACGGCCAAGCCTTTTCGCATTCTTCCAGCCCCACCATTTTCAAATGACGTCGGACCACTTCGGTCTGCTGGTGTCGGGACTGGTTGTCCCGGAGATTCTTACCGAGCAACCCCAGACGCACGTTTTCCCCCACCGTCCGCCAGGGAAGAATTCGCGGTTCCTGAAACACGTAGCCGACCTTGACAGTGGAAAGGGCCTGGAAGAGATCTTTACCACCCACCTCCACTCGTCCGGTAGTCGGTGCGAGAACTCCGCCCAGGATGTTCAGCAGAGTAGACTTACCACAACCGGAAGGCCCGAGGATGGAGAGGAACTCTCCCTGGCGAACCTCCAGATCCGTCTGGTCCAGGGCCACCTTCTCACCGTATCGCTTGCTTACACCGCTGATTCGAATATAGGCCATAGGGTTTGCGTCCTATTCTGACGCCCTCCTGTACCGGGTCAGGTAGTTCTCTAGTTGGCTGAAGCCGCCGATCTCCATTGCCATCATTACTGCAATGAAGATGGCCGTCCAAGCCACCGTCGAGGCTGGCTGAATCAGCCGGTACGAGCTCTGCATTTCGACGCCAACTCCCTGCGATGCCGCAATAACCTCCACGATCACGACGACTTTCCACGCCATGCCGAACCCGTACCGCAGGGTGGCAAAGAAATAAGGGTAAAGCTGGGGGAGAACGATATCGAGGATGATCCTGAAGCGGCGAAGCTGGAAGAGCTGCCCCATCTCCACCAGACTCATATCCAATGCTTTAACTCCTTGCCAAAACTGATTGATCATGAAAGGGATGATTGTTACGGTCACGGCAAAGATCAGGGTCCACTCTCCCAACCCAAACCAGATCAACCCCATCATCCCCATGGCCGGCGCAGGGATGCTGAGTCCGAAGACTACCCAGAAGCCGAACAGGTCCTCCGCCCACCGTCTGCTTCCCAGCAGAATGCCGCCCAGGAGGCTGAAGGCCAAACCCAGAATGGCGCTGACGATCACTCGGAAGAACGTCACCCAGAGGGTCTCATAGGTGCCTTTGCTCTGGAGGAGGGCGAAGGTAGCCGAGGCGACCTCAACGGGCGTCGGCAGGAATGGCAGGTCGCTGGCGAGCGACGTGAGCTGCCAGATCCCGACAAGGCTCGCCACTGAAATGATCTGATAGAATGCTTTTCTGCGGAGCAAAAGCCACAAACTGCCAGGCTGCCGCGCCGCTTCCATTTCCATTCTGGTTCCTCGATTGGAAGCAGTAGAACACTTTGGGACCGGATTCGCTCTCTAGGCGAAGTCCTCAAGATCCGCCAAAACCATATCCGGAGCAGAGGGGAGGATCCCCTGTTGGGCGGCGGCCCTGAGGTATTTTCTCTGCGTCTCTTTCATGGCTTGGTCCCACCGTGCGACGAGCAGCGGCAACTTGATGGTGCGCTCGATGAGCCGAGTGATGGCCGCGTCTTCCCGGATGCCCGTTAGCTCCTGAAACCGATTTTCCCGAAAGAACTCGTACCCGTTGCGGGACGCCCAATCAACCGTGTCGATCCAGGCGTCTCGGAACCGCCTCATGATGTCCATGTTGTTCCGGACGTAGTTGACCGTGACGGTGATTCCGGAGAGGATCTTTGGTGTTCCCCACATTTTCTCGAACTCTTGTGAGTATGGGCCGAAGATGATCTTGGCATCCGCTGCGATCTCGGCCCGCAGGGCCAGGGGATCAAACAACGTTGCGGCGTCAATATCCCCCCGCTGCAGCAGAGGAATGAGTCCTGGCGGGGAGGCTTCGGCCAGATCGAAGATTTGTTCCAGTCGGGGACGGTCCACCCCGAACTTCACTGCCAGCAGGACGGAGAGTTCGTTAAAGTTGGAGGAATCGCGGCCAAAGATGCCGAGCTTCGGTTTGCGTCCCCGCCTTTGCTGGAAATTCAGCAGACCGTCCATGCTGTCTATCCCCGAATCGGTCCGGGCGATCACGACGTTCGGGCTGCACAGAACACTGTTCAGCATGGTTACGGCGAATCTGGAGGAAGAAATGGCCAACTGGCTCGGACCGAAGTCGAAGGAAACATCCGACAGCCCCTGCAGGAAGTTTTGGACGGAGAGATCGGCTCCAAAGGGTTTCACTTCCACGTTGAGTCCCTGCCTTCGTGCCGCTCCGGAGCGGACCAAAAGGTTGGCTGCCACGGCCGTCATGCCGCCCGACAGGCCGCTGACACGCACGGTGGGCATGGTTTGCCCGAACAGCAGCCCCGATCCGGATTTGCTGAAGGCCGCCGCCCCTAAGTTCAACCCGCTGTACTTGAAAAACTGTCTGCGATTCATACCCTTCCCAAAAGGACTCCTTTCCAGATTCACCATGGAGGGGTGGTTCGAGCTATCGATCCATTCGACCGATAAGAATCGGAAGACGGAGTTCCACGCTCCCCCATTAAAGGCCGTTGCGGGTCAGCTTCTTCAGCGCCTGCTCCAATAGGGGGCTGATCTCACAGCCGCCCTGCGGCATCACCCGTTCAAACCGCTTCCGCTCTTCTTTCCGCCATAGAGGCGGCTTGGTGGCGTCGATGGCCATTTTCCCCCCGACCCGCATCACGGTGACCTCATCGGAGACCTTCGGTACGGAGATGTCCAGAGGATGAATGCGCTCGTGAGGAAGGATGATCACGTCTTTCTCCGGGTTCACGCGGGTTGAGATCGCCCAGAAGACGTCCCGGGGATCGTGGACGTTCACATCCTCGTCAACGGCGATGACGATCTTCGGATGCAGGTGAGTGCCGGTCAGCGCCGAAAGCAAAACGTCGCGGGCCTGGCCATCCCACTGGGGCGTCATCTGAACGAAGACGATGAACATGGTCACCCAGGGCGGGATGAAGACCTCATGGATCGTGCTGTGCCCGTGGACTTCCCGCATCCGTCGATACAGGCTGGCTTCCATGGGCAGGGAAACGAGCATCTGGTGATCGGTGAACCGCGTGGCTTGGACATGCCGGAAGATGGGCTCACGGCGGTGCGTGATAGCCGTGATCTGCCAGACCGGGGTTGGGCCCTCGGCCCCTGCGCCGTAGTTGGTGAACTCCCCGAAAGGGCCTTCCATCTCCCGTTCGGTGGGATGGACCAGTCCTTCGATAATGATCTCGGCTTGAGCGGGAACTTCCAGATCGATGGTCTCGCACTTCACCAACTCCAGTGTCTCGTTCAGGACGCCGGCGCCCAATTCCAACTCATCCCAGCCCTCGTGGGGTCCGCTGAAGTTCGCAAAAATTTCGTAGGCGGGATGCACGCCGATGGCATAAGCCATAGGCATCGGTTTTCCCCGCTCCTGGTATTTTAAGAAGTGGTTCCAATTATGGCGGGCCGCCATCCAGAAGGGCACGCGGCGCGGGTGCCGAACCAGGGCCCGCACCATTGCCTCGTTTCGCACCCCGGTGTCGGGATCCTTGGTGATGGTTATTCCGGAGCCGATATACCGTCCGGCGTCCCCTATGGAGTGGACCGGAATCGGCAGTTTAGTCACATCCGCCTGATCTCCGAGCAGCTTCACTTCCTTGCAGGGTCCAGTAGAGACAATGACGGCCCGGCCCGGCCCGTGGTTAAACATGCGATCGGCTACGTACGGAACCAGATTTTCAACCGGTGCCCCCAGAGCGAGAGCCTG
Organism: Terriglobia bacterium; assembly: GCA_963666975.2. GTDB lineage: Bacteria > Acidobacteriota > Terriglobia > 2-12-FULL-54-10 > 2-12-FULL-54-10 > JADFGZ01. The sequence continues at coordinate 235,981 of CAXVYR010000004.1, forward strand.
CAATTCCCGTGTGCTCACCAACCGGTCACAGAGGCGCCACCCCTCAAAGCCCTTCAGTTTGTGGAGCAGGAAGGGATGTTTGCTCTCCGAGGAAAGAATGCCGACTTCCCGGAGCGGGTCGATCTCTTCCTCGATGTTGACCAGCCGCCCCCCCAACTCCGCCAGAAATCCGCGCAGTGTAGCCGCCATTGCATGTCCCCCTAAAAGATTCGCTTTCGCCCCGCAGAGCTTTCCTTAAGGCCTATGCCCCGTTTTTGCATGCTCCAAGCCGAGCTTTCGATTTTAGCTTTCGCTGTGCGAAATCATACGCCAGCCGTCCAGTCTTTTCCAGCTTAGATTGCTGCGGAAAGGCAGTTGGACTCACAGAACTCAAAACATTTCAAAAATTGACTCCAACATTGCTCTGTTCCATTATTAGAGTTGCTCAGCGGATGATCCCCTTCTGGTCGTCCGGTATTGGGGAAAAGAAAGTGTTCGCAAGGGATTCCCGAGCCTTGCGCTTCCTTTCTTCGGGATCAGCAATGTACAATCCTCTATCCGAGGGTGCCGACTCTCAGGACCAGAAATCCATGAGAAGGGGCGATGCGCCGGGAGCTGAAACCGGCGGAGCTTTTGCAAGCAGTTGCCAGAGGCCCCTTTTCTTGACCTAAGGAGTCATCATGAAACTTTCCTCCGTTCTTCTCTTCGTGTTGTCAGTCGTTGCTTGCTCGGTTGCGCTTGCCCAGATGGCCGAAGAGACCGGCCGGTCCCCCTTCCTGATCATTCAGGGGGGAACGCTCATCGATGGTACCGGAGCCTCTCCCACAAGCAACGGAAGAATTGTTGTTCGTGGCAATAAGATCCTGAGTGTTGTTGGTGACACCGACGAGCCACTTCCGGATGGAGCCCGCCTGGTTGACGCGCGAGGAAAATATATTCTTCCCGGCCTGATCGACGGACATGCGCATTATGCAGGTTATGCCGAGCCTCTCTACCGTTCTAACGGGATTACATCGGTTGTTGACGTAGGAAACCCAACCCCGTGGATTCTGTCTCAGAAATGGGCCATCGAAAGAGGCTTGCTTCCCGGACCGAGGATCTATGCGACGGGATCTCAGATCGACAATCCCCCGCTGACATTCGGCTATGGGATCGCCGTCGAGACGGTGGAGGCGGCCAGAAGCGCCGTCCGACGCCAGGTGGAAGCCGGGGTAGACGCAATTAAAGTTTATAAGAAAATCCGCCCGGAATTATTGCGGGCGGTCATTGAAGAAGCGCACTTCTATGGGATTCCCGTAACCGGGCATATCGCCATGAGCGCTCGGGAGGCCCTCTTGATGGGGATCGACTCCATCGAGCACGCCGTTGGAATTCACATCCCCACGATGAGGAATCGGGAAAAATTGAAGGAGTTCCAGGAAAAAAGGTATACGGACGTGAACTACCTGGCGGCTCATGACACCGTTACGGGAAGTTTCTACTACATGGAACCGGATCTGGTCCCGGACCTGGTAAAGCTCTTCGTGGAAAAGGGAACGTCGGTAACACCGACATTGGCGTCCTATTGGATCGGAGGCCACGGCTTTGCGGAGCGCTATGCCAGGGAGGATCAAGACCTGTTGTCGAGTCCTGCGTATGCCTTTGTCCCCGAATTCGATCGTAGGTGGATCATGCAGGCCCACAGTTACTTTGCCCGCATGAAGGCGGGACCCAAATATCGACAAGCCTACAAAAACCTGCAGTCGTTTCTGAAACAACTGGCCCAGGCGGGAGGAAAGATCGTAGCTGGGACGGATTCTACGGTCTACGAAATGCACGGCATTAACATCCACCGGGAAATGGAACTTCTGGTGGATGCCGGGTTGACTCCCATGCAGGCGCTTCTGGGAGCCACACGATATGCGGCGGAGAAGGTCCGGAAGTGGAACGAAGTGGGAAGCGTGGAGTCGGGCAAGTACGCGGACCTTCTGATCCTGGATGCGAACCCGATGGAGGACATCCGGAACACTCGGAAGATTCACATGGTGATCCAGAATGGGGTTATCTTGGATACGGAGTTGAACCCAAACTTTGTGAATCAGCTTCCCCGCCCGGCACGCGACCCCGAGAAACTGGAGAAGCTGATTTTTCCTTGAGGAGGCTCTGGCCCCAGTGGGAATTTCACCCTGGAAGCACGTTTCCACTCTAGCCGCAGGAAGGACAATCACATGAAGCAACTCACCGTTCTTTTGGCAATCCTGTTCCTGGTTCATTGCTCCGCGCGCCCCCCGGAGGGCGAGGAGGTGCGAGGGGGAATCCCGACCCTGGTCATTCGAGGGGGAACGCTCATTGATGGCACCGGGGCCGGGCCCAGGGAGAACGGGATTATCGTTGTTAGCGACAAGAGAATCCTGAGCGTTTCTCAAAATCCAAACCAGCCCGCACCGGAAGGAGCTCGCCTGGTTGACGCACAAGGCAAGTACATTCTTCCCGGCCTGATCGACGGACACACGCACTACGACGGAAATGCCGCGCTCCTTTATCTTTCCAATGGGATCACATCGGTCATTGACACGGGAAACACCGCCCCCTGGATCTACGCCCAGAAATGGGCGATCGAAAAAGGGCTAGTTCCTGGACCGAGGATCTTTGCGGCGGGGCCTCATGTCAATTCTCCGCCTGAAATCTTTGCCTCGATGATCATCGAGACCGTGGATGCCGCCAGGACCGCAACGCGGCAAATGATTGAGGACGGGTCGGATCTGATCAAGGTTTATAAGCAGCTGCGGCCGGAGCTGCTCCAGGCAGTCATTGAGGAAGCGCACCTCCATGGGATTCCCGTAACAGGCCATCTGGCCATGAGCGCTCGGGAGGCCGTCTTGATGGGCATTGACTCGCTCGAACACGCCAGCGGAGTTCCCATCGCCACAATGACCGACGAGGAAAAGTTAAAAGAGGTCGAGGAAAAAAGATACACCGACGCGAACTACCTGGTGGATCATGCCACCCTGCCGGAAAGCTTCTACTATATGCAGCCCGAGCTGGTTTCAGAATTGGTTGATCTTTTCATCGAGAAGGGAACGTCGGTGACCCCCACATTGATTTGTTACTGGATGGGAGCAACCGGCTTTGAGGAAGAATATGAAAAGGCTGATCGGGCGTTCTTTGCGGACTCGGCCTACGGCTTTGTTCCTGAGTTGGAGCGTCGCTGGATTCTCCGGGCCTACGATCATTTCAGCCGCATCAAAGCGGGTCCCAAATACGAGCAGGGGTATAAGAATCTGCAGTCGTTTCTCAAACAATTCGCTCAAGCGGGCGGCAAGATCGTGGCTGGGTCCGATGCTTCCGGCTACGGGATGCACGGTGTCAGTCTCCACCGCGAGCTGGAGCTTTTGGTTGCCGCCGGCCTCACTCCCATGCAAGCGCTTCTGGGAACCACCCGATATGCGGCGGAGAAGGTCCGGAAATGGGACGAGGCGGGAAGCGTGGAACCCGGCAAGTACGCGGACCTTCTGATTCTGGAGGCGAACCCGCTGGAGGACATCCGGAACACCCGGAAGATTCACATGGTGATACAGAACGGGGTCGTATTGGACACGACCTTGGACCCGAACTTTATCAACCAGATCCCGCGCCCAGCCCCGACAGAGCAGTATATGACGATGTATGAGAAGTTACTCTTTGGGAACTAATCGGTCCAGGCGAGATGCACAAACTTTCAGGGTGACAGAGGATCTGTTGCCAACTTCAGGAGAGAAAAGCGTCATGAAACACCACACTTTCATTTTTTTCCTCGTCTTCTTCTGCGTAAGTAGCTCTGGCTCTTTCGCTCAGCAGGCCGAGAAGAAAGCGGGAACTGCCTCCTTGATCATTCAAGGCGGGACTCTCATCGACGGCACCGGGGCCGGGCCAAGGGAAAACGGGACCATCGTAGTTCAAGACAACAAGATTCTCACCGTCTCTCGCGACCCCATCCAACCATTGCCGGAAGGAGCCCGTGTGATTGATGCGCGGGGCAAATACGTCCTTCCCGGCTTGATTGACGGACATACGCACTATGGCGGCTATGCCGCGCAACTTTACCTGCACTACGGAATCACATCGGTTGTTGACACAGGCAACACCAGACCGTGGATTCTGGTTCAGAAATGGGCCATTGAAAGAGGCCTAATTCCCGGACCGAGGATTTACGCTGCGGGGGCCATGATGGATCACCCTCCACTGGTCTTTTTCGATGGGAATACATTCCTGGTCGAGACGGCGGAGGCCGCTAAAGCTGCCGTGCGACGCCAGGTGTCGGAAGGGGTAGACGCCATCAAGGTTTACAAGCACATGCGGCCGGAGCTGGTGCAGGCGGTCATCGAGGAAGCGCATTTTCAGGGGGTTCCCGTGACCGGCCATATTTCGTTCAGTGCTCGCGATGCCGTCATGATGGGAATTGACTCGCTCGAGCACGCCAGCGGAATTCCCATGGCAACGATGACCGATCTGGAAAAACTGAAGGAGATCGAAGAAAGACGGTATACGGATGCAAACTACCTGGTGGATCATGCCTCTCTCCCCGAAATTTTCTACTATATGCAGGACGAACTGGTGGAGGATTTGGTTGAGCTCCTGGTGGAGAAAGGAACTTCTGTGACGCCCACTTTGGTGTGTTACTGGATGGGAGTCCACCGCTTCTCCGAGCGATACGAACAGGAGGATCGAGCCTTCTTATCCAACCCGGCTTATGCTTTTGTCCCAGAATTGGACCGTCGCTGGATCTTCCAGGCATATGATCATTTCGGCCGGATCAAGGCAGGCCCTAAATATCAGCAAGCCTACAAGAACCTGCAGGCGTTTCTTAGGAAATTCGCTCAGGCAGGAGGCAAGATCGTGGCAGGCTCGGATTCCAATCCCGGCTACGAAATGCACGGCGTCAGCCTCCACCGGGAGCTGGAACTCTTGGTGGACGCAGGTCTGACTCCGATGCAGGCACTTTTGGGGGCGTCCAAGTATGCGGCTGAGAAATTCCGGAAATGGAACGAAGTAGGCAGCGTCGAGGCGGGCAAGTATGCGGATTTCGTGATCCTGGATGCCAATCCGTTGGAAGACATCCGGAACACCACAAAGATCCACATGGTGATTCAAAACGGCCGGGTTCTGGATACGGACCTGCACGGAAACTTCACGGATCAGATCCCTCACCCTCTTCTCAAGGAGGAGGAGATCGGCAGACAGGAGAAACTCCTCTTTGGCGATTAGCCGGGACAACTCCGAACAGCTGACCGGTTCTGTTCTCATTCCATTCATGCCCGGAGTGGCGCCGTCGGTAGTTGAATTGTCAGATCGCTCAGTGAGTGTCAAATGCTGCCTGATACTGAGCTATCGTGGTTCGGATCGCTTCCAATTCGGATTTTGTCGGATTGTCGGGATCAACCGGCACCGGCAGGGCGCCGAACTTCATCAGGCAAGCCATCAGGAGCAGGCGAGCTTTGGTAGCGGTCAGATTATTACCTTCGATATATAAGTCGTCTGGATTGGTGGGCGTAATTCCGCCGTGGTTGCCCCGGCCCACTCGGGCTACAGGAATCCCCCGCAAGACGGCCCCTGTCAAAGCCGCCATTTTCGGTTCGTCAAAAACGCCATATGGCGATTTCCCCTCGACCACAAAACCGGCGAGAGGAAAATGTTGTAGATTCTTCTCGATCCGAGCCAGGATCTCTACCTCGCTGGCAGCGTCATCAGAATGGTCCGGGGGCGCATACCTGGCGTGTTTCACGAAGGTTACCATAGGAATCGCCGTCGGGAGCAAGTCTCCCTTCTCATCCTTGATCGAAACCGAAACATTTCTGATCCCATCGCCGATTCGCTGCACCCCCTGAACGGCGGCAGCCAGCCTCGTCACATTGAACTCGGAAGAATACGTGTGTTGCTTCACAGGCAAGAAAGTAAGCTCCAGGGGATTGAGGCTGCCGATGATCCCTCCGTGCCCGCCGGTTGCAATGTAACCGCCGGGCCGATCGTCCCCTTTTTGGACGTCCCGCGCCGTGAAAATCTGTTCTTCCTGAATCATCACGGCGCCAATCTTGTCGAGCCCGCTTGCATCCTTCCAGACACCGGACACAATGTAGTCGACCGAGTCTACAATATTACGGTCGCCGTCGTTACTCAGCATGCCGTGCACTCGCTGTGAGGAGTTGCCCACGATGGGCACGGTGGTATCAATCAGCAAGCTGAGCCAGTAAATTGTTTCTTCCGTCGATGGACTCCCCTCCAGCCAAATCGCACCCGCATAGTCGCCTTTGGCCAGTGCCCGCTGCACCACATTCGTCAAATGCGCCAGAGTTGGCATTGCGGGCTCCTGCCGGAAGGATTCGTAAGTGAAGAAGTCTTCACCCCACGTTTCATCCGGGATATCCTCCGCACCTACGTCCGTACGCGTACGCTGGGCGGCCGGCAAGCCTTTCCGATACCCACCCGACGGAGCAGGCCGGAAGAAATGGAAATCGGCTTTAGAGCTGAGCAGGCCGTTGGTCGCGTTGACCCCAAGGCCGAAACGGTCAATCTCCTCGAAGACACGTGAGGCATCCGGGTAAAACGACAACCGGCACTTTTCAGGGGGGGCTCCGGGTTGCGCACAATGTCCGTTCCAAGCACTCCCGTCGGCCTGGCGAGCCATGTAAGGCAGCAAGTACGGTCCGTCTCCCGGGTCCAGTGTGACTTCGAAAACCGGGATGTCGTCAGGCGTTTGGCGTACCCTGCTAAAAGCGCGGGTTTGGGGGGTGACGTACCCGTCGGGTGGCGCGTAAAGTTCGCTCATGTCTTGCTCCAGGGGATGCGCGCTATATGCTTCAATGTATACCGTCACTGGAGCCGCCAAGCGTTGAGGTCTCAGGGCGTCAAAGCGCAGGGATGTTCCGTCCCGATGCGTGAGAGGCGGTAGCCCGTATTTCTCCCTCGCCTTATTGCTGGTGACAAGAGGTTCGCTGTTCAGTATGGTTGCGGTCGGCCCTGAAAACACAGCGATCCTTGGTTTGGCATCCTGCCCGTAGGTCGACAGGGCAACTCCGGCAAAGATCATCACGAGTGGCAGTATGCGGGCAGAAATAAGCGAACAGGGACGTCTAATTCCACTCGAGCAGCGATTGCTTTTCCTTAAATTCCTGGACATTGTTTGGCCTCCTAACTTTAGGGAAATCTGGGTAGCCTATTTTAGGCCCGATTGAAATCAAGGTGGCCTTTTCTTTAAGATGTTGCCAATTCGCAGGCGTGTTACGTAAGACGCGCAAGAATCTGGCTGCTTTGTCCCGATGCAGTAGCTTTACTGCGAATTATGGATTTAAACTTCTCTCGGCTCAAGATTGTACGCCAGTAACTCTGTCAGTTCGGGGAAAATCTGGGAGTGTGATGCAACCCTGATGTCCCGGCTCCTGAACTGGATATAGGAGGAGGGCTGGTGTATGATGTGCGGAAGATGACTGGAACATGGAAATTCCGATTGGGTATTTGCCGGATGTCATTAAATTGCTGGTCTGACGAGTTCCACAGGACTGCGGAAGTTCCTGCCTAGATTCCGGAATGCTGTGGCATTGGAGAATCCGGAACTTGGCTCCGTGGAGGGAGGCTAGGATGTTACGAGAGAGTTTGTATGACGTAATTATTGTCGGAGCTGGATTTGCTGGTTCGATCGTTGCCGCCAAAATCGCCCAGAAGGGGGTGAATCCCAGCAACGGCGAGCGGCTGAAGGTTGCGCTGATCGAAGGGGGGCATTACTTCAAAGGAAGACCCCAATGGGGCTACGGAACCCCTTTGAGACGTCAAATGTTTACTCACATCCCTCAGGATATGATGCAAGGGGATCGATCCAGCCGGTACGCGGATGGACAGAGGTTTAAGGGGGTCGGGGGTGGGTCCCTCATGTGGGGCGCGAAGGGACATCCTCCGCACGACAACGATTACGAGTGGTGGGCGCGGGAGACGGGCGTCGACTGGACCAAAGAGAATATGGCAGGAGCGGTGCAAGAGGTTCTGCGAATGTTTTATTCGCACACGGTTCCCGACGAACTATTATCGGAATACCATTTCCGCTTTCGGGATGTGGTCCACTCGTTGGGATACAAAACGGAGAAGATGCTGATTCACAAGAGAAACTGCATCATGTGCGGCACCCACGTGGAATCTCAACCGCAGTGCCGTTACGACGCCAAGGTCAGTACGCTGCTGACGCATATCCCGATTGCAGAAGACAACGGCGCCGAGATTGTGCCGGATACGAAGGTGGAGCAGGTCGTTGTCGAAAAGAAGGGCAGCCAGTGGACGGCAACGGGTGTGTGGTACAGAGAAGCCGGAGCCTCTCCGCAAAAGGTCGAAGCAAAGAACGTGATTCTGGCGGGTTCGGATGGAAATTCCTTGCTGCTGTATGCCTCCGGCTATGGGCCGAAGGATCTCTTGGGGGACAAGCTGCTCGTCGAGAATCCCAATGTGGGAGCCAATGTGGATGGACATCCATGGTCCACGATGCTTCCCGTCAGCGCCCGCTTTGAGGACCTGATCGTGCATGAACCGCGGGACGGCAACTTCGGGTTTTGGTTTCTGGATGACAGTGACAGCACGGGCGCCGACCGTTTGTTCATCTTGAGCGGGGCGGATACGACGGACCACGCTCTGTTCGCCGGAGCACATTCGTACGCTCAAAGCCAATGGGCTCCGGAATTCGGGCACAAACACAAGGATTGGATGCGAAACAACTGGAAAGGATGGCGACACATGTTGGGCAATCCTTTCTACTTTGGCCCTGCTGTAGCCTACTCGCATTGGTCAGCCCCGAAAGGGCGCATGCTTCCTAACGGAAGGCTCGAATTTGACACGGAACACCCCCTGCTCAAAAAGCGGGAAAGAGAATGCGTAGAGCTGCTGCGGGCTATTCTCGAAAAAATAGGGGCAGCGGAGATACGGGACGATACTGCGCAGCCGTGGGTGAAAATCGGCGCAACGATCATTCACGAAACAGGTGCTTGCCGGGCGGGAACAGACCCGAAGAACTCTGTCATTAACCCCAACTTCGAGTGCCACGACATCGATAACCTATTCGTCGTGGATTCAACCTCCCACCCGCGAGTCACGAGTCTGTGGAGCGGTGGGACAGTGGCGGCTGTAGTGGGAACGTTCGCTGCGGATCGCATCATAGCCAACCATTTCCGGCGAAGCCGGATCAGCCAGGATATGTAGCTGATCGGCTGAATCCGGATCTTGGACTTCCACGAACGAAGGAGCATACAAATGAGCCGTAAAGATGTTTCGAGAAGAGCCTTTTTGAAAACAAGCGCCTTAAGCAGCGCCGCGCTGGCTGGTGGGAGCGCAATAGCGGTCGCCCAAACCCCTGCAGGTGCAGAACTATCCGCGGACCGCTATGCCATCGTTGCTGCTCTGGGCGACACCCTGGTTCCTTCCACACCTGATCCCGGCTATAAGAGCTTGGAACCTTACAATATCACCGCTGAGGCACTGAAGGGCCTGACCATCTTACGGGATGCTGAGTTGCAAGACTTTAATGAAGGGAGTCGCCCCTATTTTGGAGGGAAGTTATTCGTTCAGCTCAGTGAGGTCGAGCGAGAGCAGTATCTCAATACGATTATAGAGGGCAGTCCAATCAAAGACGCCAGGCTGCTCCGGACCTTGCAGAAAGTTTATCGGTTGACCCGGAACCGGATTTTCACCGTGTACTACAGTAATTATCCGGAGCACGTGGTCCCGCGCGACGAAAACGATGTCCCCATACTTCCACCGGGAGATCAACACCAAATAACAAACCCCAATAGCAAGCGCATAACGACTGGGTGGGACATAGCCGGTTATGAGCCACAGCTAAGCTGGGAACACGAAGAAGAAAGGAGAGCGAGGGCCAAGAAGCTGGGGATGTGGGACGGTGAGTGATCGAACACTGGCCGGGTGCTTGTTGCGGAATGCAATTGACGGTGCTGTCTTTACTCCGCTGTGACCCGGCTGGGAAACCAAGGATCGAATCAGTATCCACTGCTTGCTGAGCAGGCAGTAACGGCGGATCCGAAGAGGCAGGGCGAAAGGGTGCGTTATGTTTTCCAGGAAAGTTTGGGATTGTCTCTTGGTTTTGCTGCTTCTTTCGATGTTGCTTGTTTCCCCCAGAAGCTATGGCGAAAGTCGCATCGCATCGCTTTCCACTCAAAGGGATTCATATCTGCCTCCGGGAGAAGGCAAAGAACTGCTCAAGGTTTTGTGTAGTTCTTGTCATGATATAGCCAGAGTAATTACCCAGAGGAGGGACAGTGAAACATGGAAACGAACCGTTGACGAAATGCTGGCTGGTTGGGATCCCCGTTATTCAGAATATCTTGGAGATGACGTGGAAGCCTTATCGAGATATTTAGCGCTGTATTTTGGTCCCCTCATTCCTTCCCATGAAACCCTCCAAAGGGACGCTAAGCTTCGAGAGAAATACTTGAGAGGAGAAATACAATCTCTCATTAATATCAATACCGCTTCGCTCGCTGAGTTGACAAAGCTCCCGGGCATCAGTAAACACACGGCAGAAATGATTATTCAGTATCGGAAAACACAAGGCTCATTCAAATCGAGTGAGGATCTGAGAACACTAATGGGAATCGGCGAACCGGAGTTTGAGAAGCTGAGCTTGCTCATCACAGTGGATTAGGTTCTTTTTCTCGGTTGCCAGGAGAGAGGCCGCTGGGGGAATCCACCGGCTCCAAATAGAGACCAAACAGAGCACGGCGAATTACGGGAATTAAGGGCGAAATTCGGGAATATCGAAACGGAGCCCCAATAGCCGTTCCGTCGAAGCTGCTTTCCTATACAAGGAGGTTGATCATGTCAGCAAGGTTTGTGGTCGCTTTGTTTCTCATCATACTTTTTCCGACCAGCCTGTTTTCACAGGCGCAGGTTCCTCCGGAGCTGGTGAGCTACCCGGAAATCATACTGTTCAACGGCAAGATCGCGACGTTCGATGGGCCTCTTATGAATGAGGAGATCGTCTTCTATCAAGCGATTGCAATTCGGGACGGCAAGGTTCTGTCGGCGGGAAGGGATGAGGAAGTTCTCCGACTGAAGGGGTCGCAGACGTCGGTCATGGACCTGAAGGGCAAAACCGTCTTGCCGGGTTTTGTGGACAACCACAACCATCCTCATGAGTGGGTTCATTACTTCCGGTATGACACTTTCTTCCCCAACGTCAAACTCATCTTTGTACCTGGCCCGGATGACGAGATCCGAGAAAACCGCCCGGATATGTTCTATGGGTGGGGACCGGTGCTGGAGAACCCTCCGGCAGAAATCGCTCAGAGCCTGGAAGCCCGGTTGAAAAATGCGGCGGCGGAACTGGGGCCTGGAAAAGACAAATGGATCCTCGCCACTGTGACCCGCCAAGGCAAGAATCTCATTGGGGAAGTCATCAATAAGGATTGGCTGGATCGAGTTGTGCCGGATAATTCCGTCCTGGTCGTTGCGGATTTTATCCCGAATCCGATCACGATGAATACAACGGGACTGGCGGCCATTCGTGAAAGCGATCCAGACCCCTACATGGCGGCTTTGTTTGAAGATCTGGAACAAAATGGCAGCAACCCATCCTGGGCTGTAACCATGCGTCTCTACGCGGGAATCCAAGCCATTGGTGCTCGGAACTTCGAGGCTTTCCAGCAAAGCCTGAAGTATGTCATGCTGGAAATCGCCCGATATGGCGCTACCAGCATCGCCGGAAGAGTTGATTATCCAACCGACCTTTCCGCGCACGCCGAACTGGCCAGAACGGGAGCAGCACCGCTCCGGTACGGGTGGTCCCACCACTTGATGCGGCGGTTGCTGGGCACCGACGAGGCTCCTCGCGCCTTTTCTCTGGTGGGCGACTTCAACAATATTGGCAACGAGCTGTTCTGGAATATCGGAGTCGGCGCAGAAGGCCCTCCGGACTTGCCCTTTGCCCAGGTCTTCTGCACGTCGGCCCGCTTTCGGGAAGAATCCAACCACGCATTTTCTCCTTACTGCGGCCTGGAACCGGGTACTCAGATGAGAGAAGGCATTGTCCGGATGGTCGCGAACCGCGTCAGGGTCTCCGGAATACACGGTTCCGCGGACATGACCGTCGATTACCTCATGGAAGCGGTGCTCGAAGGAATGAAGATCGGGAATCTGACCATGGAAGAGGTGAGAAAGTTGAGAATCACTTTTGATCATGTGATCCTTGCCAGACCCGATCAAATTGAGAAGGTGAAATACTTTGGCATGATCCCTGCCGTGACACCCCTCTACATCTATCAGGGGGAACAGATTCTTGAAATGTTTGGTCCGGAGTCGGAAGAATGGTTGTTCTTGATCAATAGCTTCGTCAAGAACGGTATTCCGGTAACGGTTAATCTGGACCGGATACCCACGCCCGATCATCCATATTTTGAAGAGGTCGAATTATTAGTTACCAGGAACTTTCGCGGGAAAGTATACAACGCGAAGGAGGCAGTAGACAGGACAACAGCGCTGAAGACAGTGACAACGTGGGGCGCCAGGTACTTGATGCGCGAGGCCGTGATTGGCAACCTCAAACCCGGCTACTTTGCGGATTTGATGGTTCTGGACAAGGATTACTTTTCTGTTCCAGAGAATCAGATTCACGATATCAAAGTACTGATGACCATACTGGGAGGCAGGATCACCTGGGTCGAGAAGAGCTTTGAGACCGGACTTTTAGAAAGCTATGAGAAGCTCCTACACCCGACATTCATTGAGTTTAAGGAGCAACTCCAAGGCCCCTGAATGGATTGGGATTCAGCGGGGGCTATGGCTGTCGAGTCCTTGCATGACGTCTAACATTTCGCTTGGACCATGAATTGTCTTTCCTCCTAGGTGATTGTCACTATTGCTTCTGCTCGCTTTTCTTCCTCCACTGAAGGCGGCCTCCCCAGGCTGCCGATCACGAAAATCCCCGTTCCGGCCACCAGACCCAGCAGGCCAGGAGAAAGGCCTCCCAGCAGAGGCGCGTCCAGAGCCCAGTTCGTGAGGGAAAAGACCGCCGTGCCGACAACCATGCTTGCCAGCGCTCCTGTCCTGTTTGCTCGCTTCCAGTAAAGCCCGCCGACAAATGCCGGCGCCAGTTGCATTGTGCCGGCAAAGGAGTCGATGGCAAGCTCTACAATCAACTGGGGGGGACGGATGCTCAGTAAAATCGCGATACCCGCCGCCAGCATTACAGCCAATCGTCCTACCCATAATTGGGCCGCATCGCTCGGCCGCCAATCGCGCCGCATGTTCAAGTACAGGTCTTTTGCCACCAGCGATCCTAAAGCCAGCAATTGCCCGCTCACTGTGGACATCGACGCCGCCACAACACCGCAGATCACCAAACCAGTCAAAGCTGCTGAAACATGACTGCTCAGGATCTGACCCAGGACCATATCGCCGGAGGCCAGGTTCGGGAAGACGGCGGCGGCGCCCAGGCCAAGGATCATCGCCGGGATCAACATCAGGAAGGCATAGACCGGTGTGGCTGCCATCATGAACCGCATGGATTGCACCGAGCGCGGGATGAAGAACCGTGTGGACATCTGCGGCTGGGTGATGGGAATGCAGATAATCATAAAAAAGTAAGAAATCATGATTGGATAAGTGAAATAGTTCTGCGGGCCCGGAACCGAAAGCAAGGCCGGTTCGGTTTGCTCCACGGTCCGGAACATCGCTTCCGGGCTGCTCCAGTTGGCAAAGAGGAAGACGAGGGCAACCGTGAAACTCATGACGAACAGAAGCACTCCCTGGACGGCGTCGTTCCAGACAACCGCTCGCATCCCACCCATGCTCGTGTAGACCAGTACGATGGCTAGGAACACCAACGAGGCGGGGAGATAGGGAAGTTCTCCCCCGGTGGTTGTTTCGACGATTTTCCCGATGCCGACAACCTGCGTCGCCACGTACGGCAGTAGAAATACAAAACTGATCAGGACGCCGACAACCATCACGGAGTTACTGATGTAGCGATACCGTAGGAACTCGGTCGGCGTGACAAAATTGAACTTTTTCCCCAGCAGCCAGAATTTCCGGCCAAAGTAGTAAATCAGCACCGCCTGGAAGACGTCGGCAAACCCGATGAACGCCCACGAGCCGATGCCGTGAGTGTAGAAAAAGGCTGGCATGCCCACCAGGGCGAAAGCGCTGAAGAGGGTGGCACTGTAGGTGAGGAATGCGAGGACCGGTCCGATCTGTCGGTCCGCAACGAAATAGCCGGTTAGGCCTCGGCTCCTTTTCCAACCCACATAACCGAAATACAAGAAGACAGCCATGAAGGCGCCCAGCTCCAGGAGGAGAATCCCTGTCTTCTGATTCAATTTCGATCCCCTTCTTCGCCCGTTTCCGCCCCGTAAACACTACGAACAGCAAAATGCTCAACCGCGAGGGAAGGGAATGCAGCGGCCCGCTTCCCTTCGACGCTCACGCTTCGCCTACGCGCCTTCCCGAATACGCTGAGCAACATCGGCCCGCAAGGCGAACTTCTGTATCTTGCCACTCAGTGTCCGCGGTAACTCGCCATACAATTCCACGCGCTCCGGCCAAAACGGTCGCGCCACTTTCTGGCCAGCCAGGAACTCTCTCATTTCAGTCAGGTCCAGGTGTTGCTTGTGTCGTGGAACAATACACGCACAGGCCTTCTCTCCTAATCGATTATCAGCCATCGCCACAATTGCTACGTCGAGAATTCCCGGGTGCAGAAAGAGGATATCCTCAATCTCTTTGACCGGAACGTTTTCGCCGCCGCGCACGATGATGTCCTTCATCCTCCCGGTTATCCGGAGGTAGCCATCTTTGTCCAGATAGGCGAGGTCGCCGGTATCAAACCACCCGTCTTCCCGGAAAAAGCGGTTCGTGAACTCACGGCCCTGGATGTATCCGACGAAGTTGAACGGCCCTCGGGCCAGCAGCACGCCTTCCTGCCCGGGTGGCAGGTCACGCCCCTCCCCGTCCACAATTTTAAGTTCTACTTCAGGTTGCGGGGAGCCATCTGTGGACACGACCTTTTCAAGCGGCGAGAATTCATCGGTCCCCGTACAGACGCCCATCTCCGTCATTCCCCACAGCGGGCACAGCCGCCCTGGGAGTCGGTTCACCACCTCCGCCGCCAATGAAGGAGGGATGTTCGCTCCACCACACTGGCTAAGACGAAGGGAGCTGAGATCGTGCGATGCCAGATCCGGCACGTTGAGCAGATCAACGAACATAGCCGTCGAACCACTCGTATATGTCACCCGCTCGGCTTCGAAAAGGCGAACGGCCTCCGACGCATCCCACACATCCTGATACACAGCGGTCCCGCCGACTTGTAACGGCATGCGGACGCCCCAGTAGTAGCCCACGCCATGTCCAACGGTCGATGCCATGTGCACGACCTCGTCTGAACGAAGCTTCTGCCGACGAATCGACGAATTCACCATTGCGATGAGCGTATTATGTGTTTGCATGACCCCCTTAGGCTCGCCCGTCGTCCCGGAAGTGAACGCCAGCATCACGACTGCGTTCGGATCCGGCTGCAAAAACTCGAGACATCGCTTGTCGAGCTTTCTTTCCCGGGCGGCGTCTACGAAGTCAACCCAGCGGATGCAGCCCTCCGGCACGGCCCCGCCGACAACGATTACGTGGTCAAGATCAGGACTTCCTGACCGCAACTTCAATGCCATACCGGCGTGATCAAACTCTTTGAACGCATCCGGTACGATCAAGGCCCGCGACCGGGCGACAGAAAGCATTCCTGACACTTCCCGCTCACGCATTAATGGAGATATCGGGTTGATTACGCCGCCGATTCGCTCCAGGGCCAGTGCGATAATTGGGAATTCGTTCCAGTTGGGCAGCTGGACGCTCACCACATCGCCTGGTCGAATACCCATCTCGAGAAAACCCAGCGCGACGCGGTCTGATAAGTCAACCAGCTGACGGTACGAGTACCGCGATTTACGATCCGCTACGGCAATCTTTTCTGGAGTATTCATGGCATGCTGCAGGAAGTAATCATGGAGAACGAGGTTCTTCCAGTAACCGGATGCGCTGTATTTATCAATAAGAGCGCGGGTGAGTCGGGTTTCTAGGAACACGGGAGACCTCCTTCCATCTCGCCCTCAGAAACACGTACGATCATGGAATAGGTTTCGCGGAATTCCTTTTCGGGTGGCGAACCCAACAAATGCCAGGGAACCGCCGGCCGTGCAAAACGAACTTAGCTGGAAGGTGTGTGCAGTCGCAGGCACCGGGCGGCGTTGCCCCCCATGATCAGTTGCATCTCCTCGTCGGTGAAGCTGATCCCGAGCTTCGCCGCACGCTCGGGCAGATCCTCGAACCAGCGGACGATCTTGGGGAGAAAAGCGCGACCTCTCACGCGGGCTCCCGAGACATGATCACTGCCGAACAGAAGCCGGTGTGGGCCCAGCCGATCCCTCGCCAAAGCCAGCCGTCGGAGAAACAGCTCCTCTTCTTCCTCCGTGGTGTCATGGTAGATCCAGACGGACAGTTCCAAATAGGAATTGACGCCGTTCGCGGCGACCGTGACAGCCTCGTCCCACCAGAGCTTTGCTCCCGCGTGCCCTAGCCATACGATCAGCCGAGGGAAGCGCGCTTGCACCTCCTGCACATATAGGGGATTCGCAAATCGGGGCGCCGTAATCGCCAGAGATAGTTCGCCCGTGTGGAACAGAACGGGCAACTCCTCGGCTTCACAGAGTTCGTACAACGGGTAAGCGGCCTTGTCGTAGGGGTAAAATCCCATCGGTGGATAGAGCTTGAGACCCCGGACTCCGAGCTTGCGTATGGCCCACTCCAGCAACTCGGGAGCTTTCGGGCGACGCGGATCGATGCCCGCAAACGCAATGAAACGCCCGGGGTATTTCGCCTGCAGGCCAGCGGCATGCTCCACAACTCTATCGGGCGGCACACTTCGTCCCTGGTCAAAGTCCGGGCCCCAGTCGATCGGCAGGATGACCGCCGTGTCTACGCCCGCGGCGTCCATGTCCGCCACCATACGACTGCCGTCTGGATCGGTCAAACCGGATTCGATCCTGGGCCGAACGACGGCAGGGTCACGATATGGAGGTCTGCTTCGGGCCCAACTGTACGCAACCCAGTCGAACCACTGTGCCGGCCAGAAGCCCTCGTCAAGAATGTGGACGTGCGCGTCGATGATCAGGGAATTCTCCACTCCAGCAAAGCGTTGTCGCGGCACTGGCTTCTATGCCGGTTCGAACATGGGTATATTCCACGTCGCATCGGCCCTTACAAACGTGAGTTGCACGGACAGACCAATGTTCACCCTTTCCGGCGCGCAATTAATAATGTTACTCAGAACCTTGACGCCTTCGTCGAGTTCCACGAGGGCAACGACATAGGGAACCTCCTCCTGGAACCCCGGCATGCGAGTTCGATGCACAACCGTGTAGGACCACACTCTCCCGCGACCACTGGCCTCCACGTCCTCAATCTTCCCTGTCCAGCAGTGCGAGCAGAATCCCCTGTAGTGGTATTGATACTTCCCACACGTCCTGCAACGCTGAATGAGAAATCGTCCTTCTCGACAGGCGTCCCAAAAGGGCTTCGTCTCGCCACTCTCGACAGGCAACGGCTTCTTCCATGCAGGCATCGGTCAATCCCTCGCCAGGATGTGGACAGCGCTCCCCCGACGAGCAAGAAACGCTGCGCCGGTTGCAGTGCAGGCCGCGATCTTACAATTCGGCACTTGGCGTGCTCCCGCCTCGCCACGCAGTTGTTTGGTCGCTTCGACGAACAGGAAGATGCCGCGACGTCCTGGGTGCGTTGAGGAGAGCCCGCCACCGTCGGGATTGACGGGCAGCCGCCCGGCGAGCTCAATGTGGCCCTCTTCCACGAAGGCGCCGCCTTGTCCGACCGGACAGAACCCCATGCCCTCCAGATCGATCGGCACATTCAGCGTAAAGGCGTCATACACCATTGCCGTATCGATATCGTCTGGGGTTAAGCCCGCCATCCCAAACGCGTGCGTCGCCGCCCGATGGACCATCTGTCGGGTTCCTTTCGCCCAATCCCCGTAACCCGCTTCATGATGCATGAAGGACTCTCCAAACCCGAGAATCCAAACCGGCGGTTTCTTGCAACTGCGAGCGAACTCCGGTGAGGCAACGATCACCGCGGCTCCGCCGTCTGTGATGACACAACAGTCCAGCCTGTGCAACGGCGACGCGATCACCGGCGAGTTCAACACATCGTCCACGGTGATCGGATCGCGAAACATCGCAACCGGGTTTAACGATGCATGCTTCCGCATCGTCACGGCCACTCGTGCTAATTGTTCCGAGGTGAGCCCGTAATCGTGCATGTACCGTTGCGCGATGATCCCCATGAGACCTACAACGGTCAGCCCGTAGGGTTCCTCAAAACTGTCCGGAGTCGGCGACATCTCTTTCCCGACAAGCCGGTTGTACCCGATAGTTCCTATGGGCACCTTGCGCGACCGTGCGGTCGCTCCATACGCGATCAAGGCGCACCGGAACAGGCCTGCATGGATCCCAATCACTGCGCGATTCAGGTAGTAGCCGAACGACGCGCCTCCGACGTCTGTTTCGTCAATGAACGCAGGATGGATGTTCAGGTAATCCGCCATCATGATGGCGGCGTGCGGGCCAAGATATCCCCCCTCCGGCGCCGTTGCTGAGGTAAAGTACGCATCGATGTCGCCCGGCTTGAGCCCTGCATCTTCGAGCGCTCCGATCGCCGATTCGGCCTGAATCAGCCATTCGCTTTTTTCTGGCGCGTATCGACTCGGATGCTCGTACACGCCGACAATCGATGCCGATTTCTTCAGGTCAGCCATCGTGTGTGTTCCCGCGCACCGGCAGTGAGTTAGAAGGCCCGCTCTCGACGGCTCGGGCAACTTCAGCCAGCGCCTGAAGCCGGCTCAGCCGTCCACCCGATAGCAGGGACAAGGTGATGCGGTCGACGCCCAGCGAAGCCAGCGCATGCAACTTCGCAACGCAATGGCCGGCGTCGCCTGCGATAGCCATGACGTCGGCCATTTCGTCGCTCACCACCTCGCGGTGTGCCGCATGCAACGATAAGTGCTCCAGGTAATCGTACGTCCGGGTCGCCTGCTCGATTTCGGTGCCGCGCACTGCCGCAGCGACTTCGCGCGGCCAGTTCGTCGTCTTGCCCCACCACCACTTGGACTGACTCGCCACCCATGGTTTTACATCATCCAGAGCCTGCTGCCGATTGTCGGACACCGAAATCGTCTGCCAGAGATCGATACATATTTCGCTTCTCTTCCTGCCGGCTTCTCGTGCTCCGGCAATCACGGTGTCGATCTGCTCCTGTACCAGGCGCGGGGTGGAAGACCCCATCAGAATCACCCCATCGCCCACCCGGCCCGCCAGACGGAGCATCTTGGGCTGGCTGGCGGAAATGAAGATCGGCACCCGTCCCTGAGTCGTAGCCAGACGCACGTCCTGTCCCCGTTGCCGCACCGTCTCTCCAGCCAGCAACCTTCGTATCACGTTCACAGTTTCTTCAACCGTTTGCACACGAGCCGGTTTTAGCCCGATCCCTTCAACCGAAGTCATCCCAGCCCCTATCCCGAGGATGGCGCGACCCTTGCTCACCTCCTGGATCGCCGATATCGCACAGGCGGTCACCGTCGGATCACGCGTGATGGGATTCGTGACACCGGTTCCCAGCTGAATCTGTTCCGTATTCATGGCGCAGAGCGCCAGCGTAACATAGACGTCCTTCATCGCGAGTTGAAAATCGATGAAGTACAAACGCTCGAATCCGCCTTTTTCCGCTTCGCGCGCGATCTCCGGCGCGCGCAGCAGCGGTTCTCGCGCACTAACGCCTACGGAAAGACCAAACGGTACCATATGTGTCTCCACGCCGCCTTTGGAAGAATCGCGCAAAGTTCACGGCCGCAAACCCGAACTGGGTGCGCCAGCTCTCACGCAACGGACGATTCGACGCCGGAGGAACCCGTCCCATCGCACGCCCTGATTTGCTCCAGACCCTCACCAAACTCTTGAGGTTCCCGATGCAGAACGTGTCGGGACCAAAACCGCCGATGCGATCCTTATTCCAGGCAAAACATACGCCAATCGCCCGGTCGACTCAAGCTCAAACCATTGGCCCCTTTCTGTTGTCCTCTGGCGGGCAAGACGGTGCGAGGTTTGGGTGGCGCTTTCTTGGAAGAACTTGTGTATGATGAGGCGGGGCCTTTGCTCTCCACGACCTTTAGGGGGCCGAAGAATTGATCTTCGTTTTTGTGCTATTGGCCGCTTGATGGAAGGAAGAGGCAGACAATGCCAAAGACGCTGATTAACGGGGTGAACCTCTACTACGAAGTTCACGGCCGGGGATTTCCATTAGTGTGGAGTCACGAATTCGCCGGCGACTATCGCTCGTGGAAAACCCAGGTCGAGTTCTTCCAGCGCCGCTACCGCGTGATTACTTACAACGCCAGGGGCTACCCTCCTTCCGATGTGCCAATGGACTTGTCCCTGTACACGCAGGAGAAGGCGGTGGAAGACCTTCGCGGGCTGCTCGACCACCTGAGCATTGCGCAGGCACATGTCGGTGGCTTTTCTATGGGCGGGAGCGTCGCTCTGAACTTTGGCCTGGCCTATCCTCAGATGGCGAGGTCCTTGATTGTGGCAGGTGCCGGAACGGGTTCCGCCGATCCGGAACTGTTTCGCCGGGGGCTGGAGGAGATTGCGCACCGTCTGGAGACCGAAGGAATGCCGAGCATGGCCGATTATCTGCACGGGCCCCACCGAGTACAGCTCCTCCACAAAAACCCCAAGGCTTGGCGGGAACTTTCCCGGCATTTCTCGGAGCATTCGAACAGAGGCATGGCATTGACGTTGCGCGGTATCCAGGGTGGCCGCCCATCGATTTTTGAACTCGAGGCGAAATTGCGTACCCTCGATGTTCCTGTGCTGCTCATGGTAGGCGACGAGGACGACCCCTGTCTCGAGCCGAGCGTCTTCATGAAGCGTTGCATCCCCCGGTCCGGTCTGGCAGTATTTCCCCGGACCGGCCACACCATCAACCTGGAGGATCCTCGGTTCTTCAACCAGACAGTGCTGGGTTTCTTAAAGGCGGTTGAGGCAGACAATTGGGCGAAACGCGCCGCGGGCATTGCCTCCGCCTCCCTGGTAACCCGATCGGGTCGGATCGCTGGAGTAGCGGCTCCTCCTGAGCGTTCTGAGTCGGCTGGCAATAGCGTACCCTCTAACTCTTGAGGCACGGGAGAAAGCATGATGCAAAACCCAAAGTTGTTTGCGGTCGCCCAGCGAGTGGTACAGGAGAGCGTTCAACTCCACTCCGGTGAAAGGGTATGCGTCGTCACGGATACAGAAAAGCAGACGTTGGCTGAGGTCTTTATGGATGCAGCGCGCAGCCGCGAGACAGACCCTGTGATGGCTCTCATGGCGCCGCGCAGTCAGCACGGCCAAGAAGTTCCCGAAGTGGTCGCTTCTGCGATGGCAGGGGCTGATGCGGTCTTTCAAGTGGTGACTCATGCAATGACGCACACCGCTGCCACCAAACGGGCGATGGCGGCAGGCGCGCGTATCCTTGTGTTGCGGGGAGTCACCGAAGATCTCATGCTCAACGGCGCAATTAACGCAGATTATAAACAGATAGCTGCCATCTGCGCTCAACTGGCCATGGAGATGAAAGAGGCCAAACGGGCGCGCGTACGCACGGCACAAGGGACGGATATGGTGATGGATCTGACGGGCCGCTTGCCCCTGGTGTTGGATGGGATAGTGAAAGGACCAGGCACGTTTGCAGCAATGCCTGACGGCGAGACGGCTATTGTGCCCGTGGAAGGTTCCTCGGAGGGCGTGCTAGTCGTAGACAAGACCATGGATGGTATCGGCTCGCTCGATCAGCCTATACGAATGCGCGTGGCTCAAGGAAAGGTCATCTCGATTGAGGGGGGTGAGGCTGCTCGCCGGCTGCAGCATATAATCGAGACGTCCGATGATAATGCCACCAATATTGCTGAGTTTGCTATCGGAACGAATCCGAAGGCACGAATTATTGGTAACATGGCCGAAGACAAAAAGCTGGAAGGGTCTGTGCACATTGCGATTGGGGATAGTCACGTCATTGGCGGGACAGTCAAGAGTAACATCCATCTGGATGGTTTGCTGCTCAACCCCACTGTAGAACTTGACGGAAAGCTCGTTGTCGATGAGGGCCGTTTGCTTCTCAGAAAATGAACAGGGCTTTCTCCATACAAACGATTGCACGATTGGCGCAGCGACCGAATGCGATCCCCGATGGTGGGGAAAAGTAGTCCCCCTGTGCTGATATCCACCCATCCGTGCAGTTTTCCTGGCGTTTGGGTTTAGCTCTTCGGAGCTGGCAAAGATGAAGGTAGCGGTAGCGCAACTCGCTCCTGAGTTCGATCCAACGCGGAACGTTGAAAAGACCCTCGATGCAATGCGAGAAGCGGCGGGGCGGGGCGCTCAGCTGGTCGTACTGCCTGAGATGTGTCTGAGTCCGTATCAGCTTGAAGGCGAACCGCTTGAGCGCTGGGCGCAGGAGATTCCTGGGGGGATTTCCGTGCAGCGCTGGCTCCGTGAGAGCAAAGCGCTTGGAATCTATGTGGTAGCTGGCCTGCTGGAACGGGCGGGAGCCGATTACTACAACACGGCGGCAGTGCTGGGTCCTCAGGGGTTTCTATCGTACTATCGCAAAGCACACCTTTTCGGTTGGGAGCGACACCGCCTAGCTGCAGGTAATCGTGGATTCCTCTCGGTAGAAATCCAGGGAACGCGGCTGGGAATTTTGATCTGCTACGACTTACGCTTTATGGAAGCCGTGCGCCTGCTGGCATTGGAGAAGGTCCAGTTGTTGTGCGTTCCCACTGCCTGGTCAGACATAGGCAAACCTCAGCCGTTGGATCGATATGGTCTGTGCGCGGCAGCTCACATGTCATTGGGCTATGCCTATGCCAACCGCTTGTTTGTCCTCTGTGCGAATCGTGTCGGCAGAGAGAAAGGCGTAGGGTACCTGGGTAACAGCCTTGTCGCTGGGCCGGCAGGGGAGACATTGGCAGGACCGGCGGGTCCTGAGGAAACAACGATACTGGTCGCCGACGTTGACCCAAAGCAAGCGGACGACAAACACGTGGGCGAAGACAACGATGTATTGGCTGACAGGCGCGTTGACTTATATACCATAGGATTGGCCGGGAGAAATTCTGCGTCGGATTAAGACCGCGAAACGGAGACCGATGGATTTAGGGCTGAAGGGTAAAATTGCGCTGGTGACGGGGGGAAGCAGAGGCATCGGTAAGGCGATTGCGCTTGCCTTGGCACAGGAGGGATGCCGCATCGCGATTTGTGCGCGCGGGGAAGCCCTCCTCAAGCAGACCAGTGAAGAGATTCGGCGCACAACCAGCGGCGAGGCAGTGCCCTTCATTGCAGACCTAACCCGCATGGAAGAAGTCACCCGCATGGTGGACGGGATGATCCGCCATTTTGGACGTATTGATATATTGGTAAACAATGCGGGCAACGCGCCGGGCGGCCTACTGGAAAATCTTACAGAAGAAGATTGGGCGCAGGCTTTGCAGCTCAAGTTCATGGGCTATGTGCGCTGCTGCAAGGCCGTCCTGCCGCACATGCGAGCGCAGGGGCGGGGACGGGTTATTAACATTGTAGGGAACGATGGCGTCAAGCACTCTTTCTGGGAGATTTCCCCCGGTGCTGTCAATGCGGCCGACCTCAACCTGACGCTCTCCTTGGCGGAGCAGTACGGCAAACAGAACATTACCTTCGTGGCAGTGAATCCAGGCCCAGTGCGCACTGAGCGTTGGGACGGGTTGGTTCAGGCACTAGCGCGGGACAGGGGCACCAGCGAGAAGGAGGCCGACCGGCGCGCTGTCGCAAGCATCCCTTTGGGGCGAATCTGTACCCCGGAAGAGGTAGCCGATCTGGCTACATTTTTGGCTTCCGATCGAGCCCATTTTATCAATGGCACGATGATCAATATTGACGGTGGCCAGCGCAAGGCCGTCATGGATATCTAACTCCATTCCTTCGCAAGTCCTCATCGCACTGTGCGTCTTCAGGACATTTGAGGCAGGCTGACGCACAGACGGCTGACGTTTGGTTTGAGGCGAAGAGGAAAGCGCAAATCGGAAATTCCGTTAAGATGAAGCGAGAACAAGTTGTGCAGGACATCCTGGACCGAATCAATCCCAACGAGCTGGTGAAGGTCGCGCTGGATTTGGGCAACATCGACAGCCCAACCGGCCAAGAGGGAGAGATAGCCGAGTTTGTCTACGGCTGGTTGGGGCAACAGGGCTTTGCTCCGCGCAAGCTGGGGTTGTTCCGGAATCGCTTCAACGTCGCAGCCACTTTGCCGGGGAACTCCCGTGGCAGGAGCCTGGTTTTCAACAGCCACATGGATACCACCATCGCCAAGGAGGAGGTTTGGACCACGCGAAGGGCGGCAGACCCGATTTTCCACTCGGCGTGGCGGGAGGGCGACCTGCTCATCGGCAACGGCATCTGCAACGATAAAGGGCCGATGGCCTCCTGGCTGATCGCGGCGAAGGCGATCCGTGAGAGCGGCGTTAGCATGAAGGGCGACCTCGTTCTGACGGCCGTCGTCGGGGAAATCGGTCTTGAACCGGTGGACGAATTCGAGTCTCCGGAATATCTGGCCAAAGAGGCCGGGACGCGATACGCTGTAACGCACGGGGCAGTCGGCGATTACGCGCTGGTCGCAGAGGGGACCGATTTCGGCCTGGTCTGGGTGGAGGCGGGAAAAGCTTTCTTTAAGATCACCGTCTTTGGGGAAGACGTGCCCATCTATACGCCCTACATTCAGCGGCCGGTGTCGACCGAGAAGAACCCGAATGCCATCGTTCGCATGACCCGCTTGATCGAACATCTGGAGAGCTGGGCGTACGATTACGAGCGGCGGAACCGCTACGAATGCCCCGGCGGCGTGGTAGTCCCCAAAGTCAATATCGGCGCGATCAGGGGAGGCGTACCTTACAAAATCACCAAGACCGTCCAGCAATGCGCGATCTACGTGGATGTCCGTATTACGCCGACTCAGAATCCTCTGGACGTGAGGGAGGAGCTACGCGGTCTGCTTTCCAGCGCGGGACTGAACGGCGAGGTCGAGCTGTATGTCTACCGGCGAGGATACGAGGGTCGTCAGGTGGAGCCTCTGGCTGGGTCCATCCGGCAATCCCACCGGCAGATCTTCGGCGAGCTTCCCAAGCTCGCCCCGGCCCCGTATTCCAGCATGTGGCGGGACATTAATGTCTTCAACGAGATGGGGATTCCCGCCATCACCTACGGACCCGGAGCCAGCGTGGGAGGCGGCAACTTTGCCATGCGCATCGAGGATCTGGTCGCAGCCGCGAAACTCTATGCGCTCATCGCGCTGGATGTCTGTAACCAGGAGAGAAACGCGGACTGAGTTGCCGAGGTGGTCCGGCAAAGAGAACCCCTGCCGTGGCTAGCAGCCTGGGGAACTATGTCACTCCGCTGCGGGAAATGGGCCGGGAGACCCAGAAAGGAATTTCTATGAGCGGTATCAATCGCAGACAGTTTCTCAGATATAGCGGCTCGAGCATAGGAACGGCCATTTGCAGCAGGGGAAGTTCAGTCGCTCTCTTTGGCCAAAACCCGTCGACGGTGCGTCTCTGCAGCCTCTCCGGCGGGATGAGCGCCGTAGCAGCCAACCTTTTGGTCCGCTCCGGAGCCGCACAAAAGCGGGGACTGAACGTGGAATTGCGGTCCTTCGGATCCGATGTTTCCGTCCAGAACTTCCTGCAAGGTCTCGCAGACGTTTCCTTCGACTTCGGTCCTAGCCAGGTAGCCCTTGCCTGGTCTAGATTTCCCACGGCAATCATCAACAGCGTTCAGTGCAGCCAAAATGCGGTGATTGCCCGGACCGATTCGGGGATTGAGAGGATGGAGGATCTCCTCAACTTCGAGCAAAGGCGCGGACGAAAACCAAAATTGGGGATTTTCGGTCGGGACTCTTCCAACTTCAATGAACTTACGGTGTTATTGGCTGTAAAGTTTGGAGTGAATCGTCCCCGGCTGGAACAAACCTTCGATCTCGTGGAGGCCTCTCCTCCAGGGCTTATTCCCTTACTGAGCCGCGGGGACATTGATGCCGCGACGTTGTTTGACCCCCTGGTCTTACGGGCTGAAATCGATGCCAATGCCCAGATCATCTTCGGTCCGTATACACAAGAGTTCGAGGCTATCTGGGGGGCGCCCAAAATCCTGGTTGGTATCACTGTCCAGGTTGATTTCCTTCGGAAGAACCTTGACCTGATAAAGCGCTTCCGAGAGGCCTGGATCGAGACGGTCGAGTGGGCGTCCAGTAACGGGTACGAGTTCTTTCGAGAAGACCGCTTCAAGCAGCTAACGGGCATCCGGGAAAACGGCGACATCAATCGCCTGATAGAGCGCAATATCAAGTTGCCGCTGTTTATTGCACGTTGGGACCAGGCAATGAAGCAGACTCAGCTCAATTATCTCAGGGTCGCCGCCCAACAAGGCATCCTTCCCTCCATTCCGGACACACCTATGACAGATCTTGAAAACTTCATCTAGGGGGTTGTTGGAAAAGTGGTGTATGGGTCCGCTTGCTCACCCCTCGGCTTCGCTCGGGACAGGCACGCACGGGTCGGTTGGGCAGTTCATTCCATACTAAAAATTCGGAGACCGAAAGACGATCTTCCCTCCCAGGCCGGTCATCAGGTTCTTGATGTTAAAAAGCTCTCTCGGAGGAATGGTGAAATAATCCCGGTCGATCACGGCAAAGTCGGCCAGCTTGCCTGGCTCGAGCGTGCCGATTTCCTTTTCGCGGAGAACATACTCAGCCGCCCAGTTGGTCCAACCCCTCAGGGCGGAGATGCGGTCGATCCGCTCCTCCGGCGTCCAGACCTTGCCCTTCAGTTCCCGCGTCACATAAAAGGCGACCCATGGCCAGACCGAGTCGCGGTAAGGCCAGTCCCGGATCAGAGCCTCCTGGATCATCTTCTCCGCATTGTCGCCCAGTCTCCCAATGTGGGCGTCTGAGGAGAAGATCATCCGCGCGCCCGAGTCCAGCCAACTCTTGGCCGGCTCAATCCAGGGGACGTATTGCTCCCCGTAGTCTCTCTCGGTGAGGAGCCGAGCCCGCGAAAACTGCGTGGCCTGGAAGCTCATGAAAAAGCCGAACCGGGCCGCGATGGCAGGTTGCTCCGGCCGGATCATTAGGCCATGTTCAAAACCCCAGCGCATCTTCCGAATTTCCTCCAGCGTCAGGGCGTCCCGGCCCTTCATGGCCTCCCCGGCCAATTGGAAGGCGCCGTCGAGCATCCCGTCGCTGGTGGCATGCAGAATGGCCACCCGTAAACCGGATTTCACCGCGGACAGCAGAGCGTCAAAGTAGGGTTGCCCCGGCACGGTCTGGCAGGCGGTCCGCCGGTCGCGCTCTCGAACCGCTTCCGTGAGGCCGATGGCCTGCGTGCACCCCTGGCCCCAGGACTCTCCTCCCACGCCCATGTTCCACAAAAAATCGGTCCCATGCCCCACAATGTCTCCCATCAGCCGGTAGAACTCCACCGGGTCTTTGGCCAGGGAAAAGCCGGCGCGATGGACCCAGGCAAATCGCATGGGCATCCTTCCTTGCTGGTCCAACAATTTCAGAGCCCGCAAGACATTCTGCGGTTCGATGTGACTCCCAAACGTGGTGAGCCCATAGGCTGAGTTCTCCGCCATCTCTTCTTCCATGAAGTCGGCGATGACGGGCAACCGGTCTCGCAGAATGATGTCGTGAGGGACAAGATAGCGGGCGCGCAACCCGTATACCACTGTTCCCAGGTTTTCCCGCATGAGCTGTCTGGCTTTGCTGTTGGAAAAGCCGCCCAGGTAGCCGGACTCGATCAGGACCGGGTTGTCCGGAGCCAAACGGTCCAACTCCTCCTGGGTAATCACGTTCTCCTCGATGGCCTGATCCCCGTCGGCCAACTGCCAAGGGATGTTGACGCTGACCCATTTCCCCTTCCCCAGTTCCCGAATGCGGTTTTGGATGGTGGGTCCCAGCTTCGAGCGGAGTTCATCCAGGTTGCTGGCCGGCAAAAAGACGGGTTCCAGTTGTTTGTCGTACTTTCCCCCCAGGTGCCACAGACCCCACAGGTGCGGATGCGTGTGGGCATCAATGATGCCCGGAACCACGGTCCTCCCCTTCAAGTCAATCATTTCGGTCTGCGGCCCGGCCAGCGGCGTGATCTGCGCGTCTGTCCCCAGCCTCCAGATCCGGTCCTCGCGCACCGCCATTGCATTGTAGAAGGTCAGGCTCGGGTCCATGCTGGCAATCTTGCCGTTGTGCAGGATCAGGGTCGGGTAGACGGCCAGCTCCCGCAGCGTGCCCATGTCTTGCGCCTGGGAGCTTTTGCTCGGAAAACAAACAGCCACCAGAATCAGGAATGCCAAGCTGAAAAAGGAGACAAACAATTTTTTCATCATCATTCCCTCCGGCAGACCCCCAAGTGGGAGGTTGCCCACGCAGTTTAGCATCCGTTGCAGGTCCTAGCGCGATCCGGACTAAAAATTGGGAGAGCGGTACACGATCTTCCCTCACAGGCCGGTCATCAGGTTCCTGATATTAACCGGAATTAATTTTTTGGCTCTCCGGCAGTTGCGAGTATACACCCATCAGCCTCCAACTGAGCCCTTCCAGCACAGGTTTGCTGCCAGCCCATCGAGATTCGGTACGCTGTTAGTTAAGGTGAGGTGGTTCAATTTGCGGCTCGGGTTCTGGGATGACGGATGGTCTATCGGGAAACCTGTGGACTTACTCCTATGCTGCTGCTGCCGCGGTGATTCCGCAATCTAGTGTTGTTAGCGCATCCCTATCTCCAACAACGTATTGAACATTACAGCGTTATGCTCATCTCACCAACACTCGATTGCGGAATCACCCTGCGGATTCAGTAGTTCGAGGCTCTGTAGACCGTCTTTCCACCTACCGAGGTCAGCAAAGTCTGGATGGTGCCGATCTGATCCTCCGGAATCGTGAAATAGTCCTTATCAATCACAATGAAATCGGCGAGCTTTCCCACTTCCAGCGAGCCGATGTTTTTCTCGTTCAGCGCCTGTTCGGCCCCCCAGATCGTAGCCGCCTTCATGAGTGTCGCCCGATCCATTGCCTCATTTCGGTTATAGGTGATCCCGTCATGCGGCATCCGGCGGGTCACAAAGAATTCGATAAATCCCCAGATGTTGCCATCCCACTGGGGCGGATAGTCCATGTCCTTGGATTCGATCCGAACCTTGTGCAGGTGCGCGTCGGTGTTGAACACCGGACGCCCGCCGGCCTGCACCAAACTTTTCATCGGCGCCATCCAGCCCATATACTGCTCCCCATAGGCTTTCAGGAAAGCTCCTCCTTTAATGTTTCCCTGAACCTGGTACCCGTTAAAGCCCGGCATGATGTTGTACCGGGCCATCTTCTGAATCTGATCGGGGCGAACGATCGGGTTGTGCTCGAAGCTGATCCGCGCGTTTCGGACCTGCTCCAGGGTCATCTTGCCCTCCGCCAGCGTCTCTTCGATGATTCGGAACAGGGCATCGTAGGTTCCATCGCTGTAGCCGTGCAGAAACGCAATTCGCAGTCCGGCCTCCAGCGCCGCCCGCACATTCCGGTAGCCGCCTTGATTTTCATAGTCAGGCAAGTCGGCGCAATCGGGCCGGAGACCTCCTAATATATCCAGGACAGATCCGCCGGCTCCGACTTCAGCGGTGCTGAGCGGCGTGGCGGTGGTGCAGGCAAGACCCGTTTCCCAAGCTTCGTTGGAAACACCTGCATTCCAGATGTAATCGTTGCCGATTCCCCGAAAGTCTCCCAGGTTCTGGTAAAAGAAATTGAGATCCCCCTCGGGGGCGCCGCCGACTATCAAGTTTGGGCCAGCATTATTGCCCCAGAGAGTGCCCAAATACCAAGCCCACCGGACGGGCAACTCATCCCGCTCGTACAACAAACGGTAAATCTTCATAATGGAAGGGGAGCCGTAGTAATGGTTGCCAAAAGTAGTGATCCCTTGAGCCACCACGCATTCGAGCAGTTCCCGCTTCAAAAAGTCGATCGTTTCTTCGGTCCGCCCACGGAAGAGAATGTCATACGTTACCCCGGTGCGCGCCTGTAATCCGAATACTTCGCGGCCCAGAATCCTTTCCATTTCCTCTTTGGCTTTCGTGTTGTTCATGCTGGGCCCGATGGCTTCGCTGGCAAACACCATGAGGGGGTTGTCCGGGGCGAGCGTGTCCAAAAACTCCCGGGTAATCGTCCCCGGTTGACCTCCTGCTTGCATAAAGAGGGGATAAAGAATTTCTCTTGAATCGGTGAGGCTGTTTTTTCCAAACAACCCAATCCAAATCCACTTGCCGGGGCCTAGCTCTTGCGCTCTTTGCCGAACCACCCGTTCGAGCGACCGCAACACTTCGCTCCGGTCATTCCCCTTGGCGTAGGTGATCTTCAGTTGCGGGTCGTTGTACTTCTGGGAAATAAAATCCCCTTCCGCCCCTAACCAGTGCTCCACAGCCCAGAGATGCGGGTGGGTGTGGCCATCAATCAGGCCCGGCAGCACCCGGCGCCCCTTCGCGTCCAGCACCTCGGTGTTCGTGCCGGCCAGAAACCGGATTTCGTCATTCGTTCCCAGCGCCAGAATCCGGTTGTTCTTCACCGCCATGGCCTCGACCTCGGTCAGCCGTTCATCGATTGTGGAGATCTTTCCGTTGACGACGATCAGATCCGGATAGGCATTCAACCGCTCCAGTTTCCTCGTCAACTCAGCGGCGCTTTGTCCCTGCGCAATTCCGGGTACAAGAAAGAAAATCAGGGCAAATAAAATCATGCTGCTAAAAAAGCCGGTTCGTTTCATGAGACTTTACCTCCACTGCAAGATTCTCGATTCATATTGGGTTGTGCCGCCTCTCTCCCCCATTGTTCGCAAAAACGGTCTCAGACGCCGACGACGTCATCTAATCAATCACTGGCGCTGGTACAAAAAATCGGTCCGGTCACGGTCTATCCGGACCCCGCCTGGGGCAGCTTCAGAAGGCGGCGGGCGTTTTCTTCGTAAATCTTGGCGCGGTCCGAGGGGGCAATCGACACAGCCTCGACAGCGCGGATTGTTTCACGGATAAAACCGGGCCCTTTTTCCGGGTCATAGGGCATATCGGTACCGAACAGCACATGGTCCATCCCAAAGAATGCCAGGCCGCATTCGACCGGAGCCACCGGCCCGAACAGGGCCGTGTCGGCGTAAAACATCCGAAAGTAATCGAGCGGACGCCGTTTGAGGTTG
This sequence comes from Terriglobia bacterium, assembly GCA_963666975.2. Taxonomy (GTDB): domain Bacteria; phylum Acidobacteriota; class Terriglobia; order 2-12-FULL-54-10; family 2-12-FULL-54-10; genus JADFGZ01. Next base: position 267,296 of record CAXVYR010000004.1, read on the forward strand.
CATTTCACCAACTCGCTGTCCTCCTCCGGGGTACGGGCTCCTAACTGGTCCCAGCCGGGGCCTATCCGGCCCTCGAAGTAGGGCACCATCGCACCCATGTGATGCGTGATAATTTTCAGGTTCGGAAAGGCGTCAAACAACCCGGAAAATACGATTCGGGCCATGGCGACGCTGGTCTCATAAGGCCATCCGAAGACAAACCACACCTCGTAGCGGGATTTTTTCTCCACGGGGTAGTCGGCGAAGGTGGAAGGGCGGGCCGGATGCAGCCAGATGGGGAGGTCGTAGGCGGCCATCCGCTCAAACAGGGGCCGAAACTCGGGGTCATCCAATGGCCGCCCGTTGACATTGCTGTAAATCTGCACTCCTCGGGCTCCGAGATCCCGCACGGCCCGGTCCACCTCCACGAGGCAGGCGTCCGGGTTGTTCATCGGCAGAGCAGCTGCGAATGTGGCAAACCGGTCGGGGTGCTTTGCCACCAGTTCGGCCAGTTCGTCGTTGGCGATGCGCGCCAGCTCGGGGGAAGTCCGGGAATCCCCAACCGATTCCACAGGAGTCGAGGCCATCGTGAGCACCTGCTGGTAGCCAGGAAACCGGTCCATGATCCGGAATCGCAAATCCAGATCGAACAAAACGGGTATCTCCCGCGCGCGTTTCTGCATGTAGCCGGCGTGGCCGGATAACTGATGCATCCTCTCGCTAAAGCGATGTGGGATTATGTGCGCGTATATGTCGATTTTCACCATGACCTCACAGGAAGAAGGTTTCTCGATTCTCGCCGATTCAATGGAGTCGCGATCCGGTCGTCGGTTGGGTGGCGGGCTGCCTCACACGGCTGCCTAGCCGGTTGCTGCCCGGCGGTCCACTCACTCCCAGCCCATCGGTCCGTGAGATTCATCCAAAGCTCGGATTGAGCTTTAGGCGAAGTCCTCCAGCCCAGCTATGGCTGTGTCCGAAACGGAGGGAAGGATCCCCTGTTGCGCCGCGACCCTGAGGAATTGGCGCTGGGTTTCCTTCATGGCCCGGTCCCAACGCGCGGTGAACAGGGGCAATTGGATGCTGCGTTCGATGAGCCGGGTGACAGCTTCCTCTTCCCGAATGCCCGTCAGGTCCTGAAACCGGTCTTCTCGAAAGAACTCGTACCCGTTCCGGAACGCCCATTCCACTGTGTCGATCCAGGCATCGCGGACCCGCGTGACGAGGTCAAGGTTCTTCCGAAGGAAGTCGACCCGGACGGCAATTCCAGCCAGGATCTTCGGCGCGCCCCAGATTTTTTCGAACTCATGGGAGTACGGACCGTAGATGGTCTTCGCATTGGCATCGGACTCGGCCCGCAGCGCCAGGGGGTCATATAACGTCGCGGCGTCGATATCCCCGCGCCTCAGCAGGGGAATCAATCCCGGAGGAGCGGCTTCGACGAGATCGAAGATCTGTTCGAGTCGGGGACTATTCACCCCGAACTTTACGGCCAGCAGGACCGCGAGCTCGTTGAAGCCGGAAGAGTCACGGCCGTAGATGCCGAGCTTCGGTTTGCGCCCCTCCCTTTGCTGGAAGTTCAGCAGGTCCTCCATCGTGTCCACCCCCGAATCGGCCCGGGCCATCACCACGTTCTGGGTGTTCTGCACGCTGTGGATGATCGTTGTGGCGAATCTCGAGGAGGCAATGGCTATCTGGCTGGGACCGAAGTCGAAGGAGACGTCCGACAGTCCTTGCAAGAAGTTTTGGACTCGCACGTCGGCTCCGAAGGACCTCACCTCCACATGCAGTCCCCGCCTTTGCGGCGCTCCGGAGCGGACCAACAGGTTGGCTGCGACGGCCGTCATTCCGCTCGACAGGCTACTGACCCGCACGGTGGACAGGGCCTGTCCGGGCAATACCGCCGGCCTGGCCCCGCTGAAAAACGCCGTTCCCAAGCCCAACCCGCTGTATTTGAGAAACTGTCTGCGATGCATACCTTTCAAAAAGGCCTCCCGGCTTGTTTCACAGGGGATGGGGTTTCCTTTCCTCCATCGATGGCTATATCGCGCGGCGATCAACCGTCCGCCCCATTTCCACCTTGCATCTGGGCCGAAGCAGCGGCGATGGCTTGCACGATGTTCTCATAGCCCGTGCACCGACAAAGATTCCCGGAAATCGCTATTCGGATCTCCTCCGGAGACGGCCTGGGATTCTCTTTCAGCAGGGCCAAGGCAGTCATCAGAAAACCAGGGGTGCAAAACCCGCATTGCAGCGCGTGGTGCTCCCAAAACGCCTGCTGAATCGGATGGAGTTCGTCGCCCCTCGCCAGGGATTCGACCGTGTTCAATTCGGCTCGATCGGCTTGAACCGCGAAAAGGAGGCAGGAACGAACGGTCTGGCCATTCATCAAAACAGTGCAGGCTCCGCAAACACCGTGCTCGCAGCCGACGTGGGTCCCCGTCAGACCCAACCTTTCTCTCAGAAAGTCCACGAGAGTCATCCGGGTCTCGACAACCTCTTCGTAGAGATTGCCGTTGACTTTCAGGGAAATCTTCCGTTCTTCCTTCGCTGGGTCCATGGATTCCTTTTAGCCTTTCCCCAGGCGTTGCTGGGCCGCAACTAACCCCCTCCGCGTGAGCACGCCTGCTACGGTACGCCGATACTCGGCCGAAGCGTGCAGGTCCGAATCAGGCTCTAGTTCCTCCGTGACGGCGCTGGCGACGTGCTCAAACAAACCCTCACCCAGCCGCTCCCCTCGCAAACGCTGTTCTGCCGTCCGGGCCCTCACCGGGCACGGCCCCACGCCCGTGAGCGCGATGGCGACGTCGGTGCAGATCCCGTTTCCGTCTGCCGTCAGCCAGATCGCCACCCCCACTATCGCGAAATCCCCGTAGCGCCGGCTCACTTCCAGAAAAGCCCAGCCCGCCCCCCGGGGCAATACCGGGACCCGGACCTCGACGAGAATTTCCGAGGGGTCCAGGCAGGTTGTAAAGTAGGTAACAAAGAAATCGCTGGCGGAAACGCGCCTCTCTCCCTGGGGTCCTTGGAGGACCAGGGTTGCGTCCATCAGCATGGCCAAAACGGGCCACTCGGCCGCGGGGTCCGCGTGGGCCAAGCTCCCGCCCACGGTTCCCCGGTTGCGAATGGCGGGATGGCCGATATAGCAGGTCGCCTCCACCACGAGCGGGTGCTGCTCCCGCACCAGATCGGACTTCTCCACCGTTCGCTGCCGGGTCAACGTTCCAATGGCGAGCGTCTGATCCTCCAAGCGGACGTAATCCAGGGACGAAACCTTATTAATGTCGATCAGGTGCTGGGGCCGGGCCAGGCGAAAGTTCATCATCGGGACCAGGCTCTGCCCGCCCGCGAGAATTTTCGAATCCTCGCCGAACTGTCCCAGCAAGGGGATTAGCTCTTGCACCGTCTCCGGGTCATAGTAATGGAATTTCGCAGGCTTCACGATATGTTCCTTCCCCCGCCAGGGCCCCCGCCGCTCTCTCCCGCAGACGGGAGCGCGACCCTCGCAAAACGCGCAACGCCCTGCTTCACAAACTCCTGAGCCATGCCGTCGTTCATGGCCCGGCCCAAGCCCTCCATCAGCCTCTCCGCAAGAGCACGGCCTTCAGCCCATGGGTTCTCCTGCGGACTCATGATTCCGTCGCGATTTCGAAATCAGCTCCCGGAGCTTGTTCGGACTCAGCGGCAAATCGGTGATCTGAATACCGAGGGGTTTTAAGGCATCCGAAACCGCGTTGGCCATGGCGCCACCCACCCCCGCCGTGCCACCCTCTCCTCCACCTTTCACCCCCAGAGGGTTGAGGGGAGATGGGTCGTTTTCAAACAGGTGAACCTCCACGGGAGGCATCTCCATGCTCGACGGCAGAAGGTAATCCATGAAGGAGGTGCAAAGCAACTGTCCCGCCTCATCATACACAAGTTCTTCCAGAAAAGCGCCACCCAAACCTTGCGCCACGCCTCCCAAGATTTGACCTTCCAGGAGCATCGGGTTGATGGCCCTTCCCACATCATAAAGCGACCAGAACTTTTTCACCGTCACCACGCCGGTGCCTGCATCCACCTCGGCCAAAGCTACCTGAACGCCGTGGGGAAAAACCATTTTTTTCGCCTCAAAATAGTGTGTGGCTTCGAGGTCGAGCCCGCTCACGCCCCAGTTCCAAGAGTCGGAAGCGTGCCGCATCAGTTCGCCCAAGGAGAGGGCTTCCCGCCTCCCGCTTTTGGCAGAAAGGGTGGATCCCTCGAACTGGATCTCCTCTTCCGAACAGCCGAAATACTCCGCCGCCAACCGGACCACTTTCTCCCGGAGCTTCCTGGCGGCCAGCAGCACTGCGTTTCCTCCCATCACTGTCACACGGCTCGCAAAAGTCCCGGTGCTGTGTGGCGCCAGGGAGGTGTCGCCGTGAACCACGGTGACGTCGTCCATATCCAGGCCCAGCTCGTCGGCGCAGATTTGCGCCAGCGTGGTCTCCAGCCCCTGTCCAACCGAGGTCGCGCCCGTGTACACCACCGCCTTGCCGGAAGGGTCCATCCGAACTCTGGCCGCTTCGAAGGGACCCAGGCCGGTTTTTTCCACAAAACAGGCGAAACCGATTCCTATATATTTCCCATCCGCGCGCTGGCTTGCCTGTTCCTTCCGGAGGCGGCCATAGCCGCTGAGGTCAATGGCCTTCTGCATCAGCCTGGGATAGTCGCCGCTGTCATAGATGATCGGAGTTTCCAGCACGCTCGTGCCCACGCTGTAAGGCATCTCCTGCGGCTGGATAAAATTACGAAACCGTACGGCAGTGGGATCCATACCCAGACGAAGGCCGATCAAGTCCATCAGTCTTTCTCTTACAAAATTACATTCGTACCGGCCCGGGGCCCGGTAGGTGCCAATAGGTGTCTTGTTGGTGACGACTGCATTCCATTCGCACCAATAGTTGGGAAGCCGGTAGGGGCCGGGGAAAATGGTGGCGCTCAGAGCGGGAACCGTCGCGCTATGGGTTCGGATGTAGGCGCCCATGTCGTTCCAGATTCTTGCTTTTACCGCCTGAAGATCGCCCTCTTTCCCCGCTGCCACTTCCACTTCCCACTGCTGTTCGCGGGAGTGATTGGTGGCCAGAAAATGTTCTCTCCGGTCTTCAATCCACTTCACAGGACGGCCCAAAGAGAGGGCGAGAAACGGGACCAGAAAATCCTCGGGATAAAATTCTCCCCTCACCCCGAAGCCGCCTCCCACATCCGGTTCGATGAAGTGGACGCTGTGCTCCGGCAGCCCCAACAAGGAGGCCAGCACCGAGCGATTGAAGTAAGGAACCTTGGTGGGTCCCCAAACCGTCAAGACCTTTGTGCCTCGATTGTACTCCGCAACCAACCCCCGGGTCTCCATCGGCATGCCGGTATGCCTCTGGATCGTGAATTGCTCCGAGAAGGTCAACCCGGCCTTCCGGAAGGCCCCCTCCACATCGCCCAGATCGACCACGCCGCTGCCGGCCAGATTGCCTTGGGTCTGCTCGTGAATCCGCACGGCATCTGTCTTCATCGCGCTCCGCGCATCCACGACCGCCGGAAGAGGCTCATAGTCCGTTTGGATGGACTCCAACGCGTCCTCCGCAATATACCGGCTGCCAGCAACCACAACGGCCACCGGCTCCCCCACGTATCGAACCTTCTCTTTGGCCAGCGGATATTGAAGATATGGAACGAAGGAAGGATGGACCTCCAGGCGCATGGGGATGGGCTTTGCCAAATGAGAAATGTCGTGGAACGTGATGACGCTCAGCACCCCGGGAATCCGGCGTGCTTCCCGGGTGTTCACCGCTCGAATCCGGGCGTGCGCGTGGGGACTTCGCAACAGGGCCGCATGTGCCATCCCGTGGAGATGGATGTCATCCACGTAGTTGCCTTCCCCGCGCAGGAAGCGGGGATCTTCCTTCCGCTTGACCCGCTGGCCGATGAATCTCCCTCGGTGCATTATGACGCCTCTCCATCTGCTCTCTTTCCAGCACTGGGGTTTTCTCGGAGAACGTCCAGGATGTTGGGGGACGGAATGGGCAACTTCGTGAAGGTTCCTCCCAAAGGAATCAACGCATGATAGCGCCAGGGTCAGCGAAAGTAAAGTTTGGTTTGTTGCGGGTTCTTCCTCCTGTTGTTTGAAACGATCCGTATGGAGCGATCCGGAGGGGGTGGGACCTGGCCGCGACTTCGGCGTTGACAACCCAGTTGGGCAAGGTCATAATCTGCCGCGCGGCGAATCCATACGCTACAAGAATCAGCCCGGCATAGAAACTTGAAAAACTCCGTAGGATTTGTCGTCGTGCCATCCGGATGACACGATCAGCGACGCGGCCATGCAGATGGGAAATCCAGGCTGCCCCCTCGAGGAACACCACACGATGGCGGGCCGCCACCCGCCAAGCCCCCGGGACAAGGTCGCGTCTCCGGCAGTGAAAAAGGACGAGGCGGAAAAGGAAGACGAATGGAAATGAAGGTCCGCAAGGAGACAGAGTCCCCCCGCAAGAGGCCCTCCTGGGCCCTCAAGCTTTGGATGGCCTTTTTTGTCCTCCTGGCCGGATTGGTCTATTCACCCTGGGTGGCGCCATACGGCAAGCATGAACCATTCATCCTGGGGCTGCCTTACACGCTGTTCTGGTGGATGCTGCTTTCCTTCTTGTTGCTTGTCAGTATCTTGCTCTTTGTCGTTTTCGGGTGGCGCGAAGAGGACAAGGGGGGAGACGGAGATTGAGCCAGAAAACGTGGATTCTGTTGCTGGAGCTGGGAGCTTTTCTCGTCTTTTTTTTCTATCTGGGATACTCCGGCTGGAAACGAAGCAGAGGAGTGGCGGGCTTTTTCATCGCCGACAGAGAGATCGGCCCGGTGGTCTCGTTCCTCACCTACAGCGCCACTCTGTTCAGCGCTTTCACACTGGTGGGCATGCCGGGGTTTTTCTACACGCATGGCATCGGCTCTTGGGCGTTTATCGGTTTCGCAGACATTTTTATGGCGGTGATAATCTTCGTTTTCGGCAGAAAATTCTGGCTGCTGGGATGGAAGTTCAACTTTGTCACGCCCACCGAATTTCTCAAATATCGCTATAACAGCGCCGCCGTGATGGCCTTGGGCGTTCTCATCAGCGTTGTTTTCCTGCTCCCTTTTGTGGCCACGCAACTTATCGGCATCGGCAAGATCGTGGAGAGCGCCACAGGAGGAGAACTTTCCTACCTGCCGGTATCCTTCTTTTTCATGGTCATCGTGCTGGCCTACACCGGGCTGGGCGGGATGAGAGCCGTGGCCTGGAACGACGCCGTGCAGGGCGTCCTGCTTTTCGTCATGAGCTATGTCATTGCCTTCATCTTTCTTTTTGCGAACTGGAGCGGCCCCGCAGCCATGTTTCAGGCGGTCGCCCAAACCAAACCCGATTTGCTTTCGGTGCCCGGCCCCCGGGATTATTTCACCTATTCGACTATGATCTCGTATTTCTTTCTCATTATCGCGATTCCCATCACCCAGCCACAGATGTCTTGCCGTTTTTTCATCCCGCGCTCCTTTTCATCGCTGCGCTTCATGATGATGGCCTCGCCCGTCTATGCCTTTCTGATTCTCATCCCGGCAGTGATCCTGGGGCTGGGAGCCTCCGTCGTCTTTCCCGGATTGGCCTCCGGCGACCTGGTCCTGGCCCAGGTTCTTAATACCCACACGTCCGCGGCCGTGGGCGGGCTGGTGATTTGTGGCGTCGTGGCGGCCGCCATGTCCACGGTCAGCTCGCTCCTGCTGGTGCTGGGTTCGCTCGCCGCCAAGGACTTGTATGCAAATATGAAGTGGGGCGGGCCGAAAAGCGAAGCCACACAGGTGTGGGTCGGACGCGGAGCCGGTGTCCTGGTCGCTCTTTTGGCTTTTCTGGCGAGCGTCCGTCCACCCCCATTGATCGTGGAGCTTTCCATCGACACATTCGGGGGAATGCTACAACTATTGCCGGTTTTTATCGGAGGCCTCTACTGGAAAAGGGCTACACGAGCCGGAGCCCTGGCCAGTATGATCGTGGGCATCACCGTCTTCATCCTGACCAACTGGGGAGTGGACAGGCATCTGCTCGGGGGCATTCACCCCGGAGCATTGGGGCTGGTGGCCGGATCAGTCAGTTTCGTCGCAGGCAGCCTTCTGAGGGGTGCTTCGCGGGAGGAGCAAAAGAGGGCGGAAGCAATTATGGCGGTCACCTAGACCTGTTTCACAGTTGGGCGGTTTCAGAGTTGGTGTAAAGTGCCTTGTGGGTGAATCCATCCGAGCCGCGAGAGCCTGCCCCGAGCCTTGTCCCGAGCGAAACCGAGGGAAGAGTCGAGGGTCAGGGAGCGGCCAACCAAGCTCTGGTTGCTCACTTGGCGTTCGAGGTCCGCTTGCTTGCGCGCGGGACTCTGACTATCCACGAACTGTGAAAGCTCTATAAAGCACGCTTTGGTTCACAGCATTTCGGCACGTCTAAATAAAGGCGTGCCCTGACGGGATACGCAATTCGTAAGAACAGTCTACACCTGCTGTGAAAATGGCCTAGACATCCTGGCCTCGGCTCCCACGATGGAAACGACATGCCTCAGGGTTCGCGCAAGAGCGCTCCGCTGGCCTTTAACAACGCCATATCGGCAGGACACGGCCCTCCCACGCTCTCGATCCTGCTTCCCCGGTCTGCGCTTACGGCGTGACGGAGCCCGGCGGGCACGTGGATCACCTGGCCCGCCTCGAACTCGATCCGCACCCCACTGGTGAGATCCTCGACCGTTCCCTTCCCGTCGAGAACGAAGATCGTGTCTTCGGAGTCGGCATGCACGTGAGGAACGTTCTTCTCTCCCGGCTGCATGTCCACATAATTCATGTTCGCAGTGTGTGCGCCAACCCCAGGCCAGACGACGAGACGCGCATCGCGCGCGATTATGGGTAGCATTCGGTCCGGCTGGTCGCGGTGGAATACCCGGATCGACATTAGTCCGCCTCCCGCTCGAGAATTTCCAAACCGCGTCCATCGGTCCGGGCGGGGGAGACGATGCTCAGAACCTCTGCCCCTTCCGGTCCGGCCACCGCCTGATGGGGGATGTCGGATGGAATCACGATCAGATCGCCGGCGGCCAGCGGGTGAGGCTCTCCGCCGACCACGAACGTCAGCCGGCCGCCGAGAAGATAGGTGATCTGCTCCTGGTCATGCACATGGTCGGGGAAGCGGCCGCCAGGGGCGAAGCTGTAGCGCGTCACCGTCATACGGGTCCCGTCTACCACCTTCTTGCGAAGCTGCGGATCCACCTGCTCCCATTCCATCGCGGATAAAAAGTGGGAAGTTGCGCTCATTAGCCCTCCGTATGTGCGTACATTGCCGGATCCGGCGGACAAGGTCCTCCGACGATCTCAACTCCGTTATTACCAGCGATGAAGACATACGAGGTTCCCGAATCGACATGCACCATGGAACCCCTCACCAATTCCTGGTGTGAGTCGTTGCTAGGATCCACGACCACAGCCGTACCATCGATCACGTAGTAAACCGCTTCCATGGGATGGCGCAACTCAACGGTTCGGGCACGACATGCGAGCGAGATACGGTGCAGCGAGCGGCTTTGGGCACCTACCCCAGGCCATACCACCGCCCAAGCGGTTCCTTCACCCTCGACGATCGGCAGGATCGGACATCTTTTGCGCGCATCGAACACGCGGACCGGGTGTTGTTCCGGCATTACAGACTCCAGGCGGCGTTTTCGCCGCCTTGTGGAACAGGTCTTCAGGAAAGCCGCCCGATCTCCTCCACCGAGAGGTCCCCCACGTCGAAGAAGGCGATGATCCGGCACGGACAGGCTTCGCCGCCTTCAAATTTCCAGGGAAACGCGCCTATAATGCAGCGCTGATTTAGCACCTTGGCTATATCGCCACCTACATTTTCAGCGTGGACGCAGCCGCTCGGAAACAGCAAGTAGTGCATTGGGAAAAGGTCTTCTTTCACGAGGCGACCACTCTGGGGATGCTTGTACTCGTACTCCCCGAAGTATTTCTCGACTGGCATTCCCACCCTCTCCTCAAACCGCTTGGTGAGATCGGGCCGCATGGTGCGAATGGTCGTATTCATCGGATGATCCGCGGAACCGGTGTCCACTCCCCACCAGGAGATTTCCATGTCCAGCATCCACGAGGCCATCTCATTGGTAGCCCCCGGATGCATGCAGAAGTATCGTGTAAGGTCCTTCTCGGGCATGCCTTCGTAGTACTGGTGGTATCCGGTGTGGATAATCAGGATATCGCCCTTCTTCACCTTGACTTTGTCGGTGATGTGTTTGGGCTTGATGATGTCCCAATCGCCGACACCATCCGACACATCCACAATCACGCCCTCATGCACCAGCTTCGTCAACGGCAAGGAGGCGACGTCGCCGATGGCATCGGCCGCATGCATCGGCGCGTCAATGTGCGTTCCCACATGCAGTGAAGTCTCGATTCGCTGGGAGACAATACGGTTCGTCTGCAACGTTTGCGTGTAATAGATTTTCGAACCGGGATAGCCGATCCACCCCGGGGTGTGCACGTTCCATGGATGCGAGAGATCAACAAGCTTCATTCATTTTCCTCCCAAGCTCGGCGCCATGCGCCCCTAATACTCTCACTCTTATGAAACCGTGGTGCAAGCCCTTTCCGGGGATGAGGCCATAGTGTCTTCGCTCCATTAATCCCGGTTGTTTCAGTAGCTTCGGGCCTTGAACACGATCTTTCCGCCCACCGCTGTCAGCAAGTTCTGGATGGTGTGGATTTGGTCCTCGGGAATAGTGAAATAGTCTTTGCTGATAACGATAAAGTCCGCCAGCTTCCCCATCTCCAGCGAGCCGATGTGTTTCTCCCGCAGCACCTGCTCGGCTCCCCAAATAGTGGCCGCCTTCATCAGGGTTACCCGATCCATTGCCTCATTTCGGTTATAGGTGATCCCGTCACTGGGCATCCGGCGAGTCACAAAAAATTCGATAAAACCCCAAATGTTGCCATCCCACTGAGAAGGGTAGTCCATATCCTTGGACTCGATCGGGACCTTGTTCAGGTGCGCATCGGAGTTGAACACGACATGTACACCGGCGTCTGCCAGGCTTTTCATGGGGACCATCCAGCTCATGTACTGCTCGCCATGGTCTTCGAGAAAAAGCCTACCCTGGTCGTTCTTCTGTATCTGGTAACCGTTAAAAGCCGGCATAATTCCATACTTGGCTATCTTCGCGATCTGGTCGGGGCGAACGAATGGATTGTGCTCCGTACCGATCTTGAGGGCTCGTACTTGCTCGAGAGTCATCTTGCCCTCGGCTATCGCCTGTTCAATCATGTGAAATAAAGCATCGTAGGTGCCGTCAATATAGGTGTGCAGGTTTGTGATTCGCAGCCCGGACTCCAGCGCCGCCCGCACGTTGCGGTAGCCGGCAAACTCCTCGTAGTCCGTTCTGTCGGAAGCAGACGGAAAAACGGCGCTCGGATTATCGGGAGCGCGCGGCTTGGCGCGTGTACCAAAACCCCAGATGGCGGGTTCCCAAGCTTCGTTGGAAACTCCGGCGTTCCAGATGTAATCGTTCCCGATTCCCTGGAAGTCTCCCAGATTGCGGTAAAAGAACTGGAGATCACCCTTGTCGCGCGTTTCATACTCCTCATTGCCCCAAAGGGTGCCCAGGAACCAGGCCCATCGGACAGGCATCTCGCCCCGCTGGTAGAGCAGATTAAATATCTTCATCGTGGTGGGGGAGCCGTAGTAATGGTTGCCAAAGGTAGTGACGCCCGCTGCCGCCACACATTCGAGCAGCTCCCGCCGGAGGAAGTCCGCCGCCTCCTCCGTGCGCCCCCGGAAGAGAATGTCATACAGCACCGCAGTGCGGGCCGGTAACCCCCCGGCTTCCCAGCCCAGGAGCTTTACCATTTGCTCCACGGCTCTGGTGTTGTTGATGTTGGGCCCGAGGGCATCGCTCCCGAACGTCATGAGGGGATTGTCGGGCGCCAGCGTATCCAAATACTCCCTGGTAATCGGCGCACTGGGTCCGCCGGGTTGCTGAAAGAGAGGGAAGACAATCTCTCTTGATTCCGGGATGCTGTTTTTGGCAAACAGGCTGACCCAAATCCACTTGCCCGGGCCTAACTCTTGTGCTCTCTGCCGAACCACCCGTTCCAAGGACCTTAACAGTTCCGCCCCGTCATTCCCCTTGGCGTAGACGATCCTCAGTTGGGGATCGTTGTACTTCTTGGAGGTAAACTCCCCTTCCGCACCCAGCCAATGCTCGGCGGCCCATAGCGGCGGATGGGTGTGGCCATCAATCAGGCCCGGCAGCACCCGGCGCCCCTTCGCGTCCAGCACCTCGGTGTTCGGACCGGCCAGAAACCGAATTTCGTCATTCGTTCCCAGCGCGAGGATCCGGTTGTTCCTCACCGCCATGGCTTCCACCTCGGTCAGCCGTTCATCCATGGTGGAAATCTTGCCGTTGACGACAATCAAGTCTGGATAAGCTTTCAGGAGTTCCAGTTTCCTGGCCAAATCATTCGCGTTTTGCCCAGAAGCACTAGCCTGCAGGAAAAGAGCAAGTAGGATTACTAACCCCAGCAGACCAAAGTGTCTCACCCTCATCGTTTTCCCCCGTTAAACCGGAATTTCCGTTTTGACTTTCCCTCTCGCCCAAAAGCATACGCCAGCCGTCCTATCTACTCAATCTCGGATTGTCATGGCCTTTTGGGTGGCATTGTAGCTCGTATTGGCCGTTCTGCGCAGTCGCTGTGCGGGGTTTTCCAGCCCCAACCGCCCTTGCCGCTGACACTTCCCCGCTGGATGGCTTCCGAGCGCTCACTTGCCTTCTGTCCTGGTTCATTAGCCGTCCGGCAGCGGCAATGCTGCGATCATCCTCAGCATACTCGCAAACGGTCTCCGACTCAAATGCCCCTCGGCGAGCAAAAGCCAATAATACCGTGCGTGGTGCCTGACCAGCCGACCTCCGTCTTCACCAACCGCTGCTGCAAGCTCGTCAACGACCATTTCCTGATTCTTTGCGGCGATTTCGGTCTCCCCGCTCAATCGAACGATCCCTGCCGCTTGCAACGCATTCGTCAACCTTCCTCGGTAGCAGCCGGTAGCACTCCGTGGCAGACGGGAGTCCACACACCAGGACTTGCGCGGTTGGCTCGGATGGCCGTGGGGTTTCAGCAAAAAACAGCTGAGCCGATGGGTTCTTAGGAGCTAAGAGAACCGCTCGGAGCGTACGGAGAGAAAAAAACTGTCCTGGAAGGGCTCATCTGGAGGCTCCTGGGTTATACTCGCAACCGTCGGAGGGCTAAAAAATTAATTCCGGGTAAACTCTCTTACTGGCACTGGCACAAAAAATCGGTCCGGTCAGACGGGGAAGCATCGGCGCAATCGCTGGGAAAAAGGGTAGTTCCAGATGTTCCCGTACCTGGAAGAGGCAGGACTGACTGCCTCTGGGGCAGTGAAGGCATGCATGATGAAAAATTCTGTTGCAACGAAAGCAGTTGGGCGTATAACTTTTCGTGGCGGAATCCAAAATGGAAATCCTCGATGCATAGAACAAAAAAACCCGCTTATTTTTCCTATGCTCAGGGAACGGGGTGGCAGGTCTTCGCCTCGAGAATCCTCTCAGGATCGGGAAGGGCTTTCACAGTCAGGTAACCTGATAATCTGGAGGGCACACCATGAAAAGAGTGATCTGGTTGAGATTCGGGCTTGGGTTCCTGTTCGCACTTACCCTTCCTGCGGCTTGCCAGAGAGTCGCCGACGGCCCTGTCGAAGATGCCGTGAACATAAAATACGTAGGCAGCGCCACCACCAGCGACGGCCAAGTCGATCTGGGGGCCTATTCGAAGCTCGCCCCGTGGCCCGATACCGACGGCCGCTACCTGTACTCCGGCTGTTACGACCCCGGTCCGCTTGTTGCTGAAATCCCCGGGGAAGATCGCTGCTTCATGACGGTCGATCTGGAGGATCCCGAGAAGCCGGTGCGTCTGGCCACGGTGTACGGGTTCGAACGAGTCGCCTCACCGTCGCCCCCGGCGGGACATATTGTGTGGTCCTCGACATACGTGTTCCCGAACCTGCCCGTCCAGGTCCCGTGCAACGTCAACTGGGACGATCCGGGGATCGCGGCTGGAACCACTAAACCTGCGTGCTGGGACCCCGGCTGGAACACGCACAGCCATTACGTGGCACAGGCCCCTGGGAAGATCCTCGCGGTCAATCAGGAGCGGTACCGCAGCGGCACGGACCGGCAGGCGAGTTACCACGGCGTCAAGTTTTACGACATCTCCAACCCCGCGAAGCCCGTGTTCCACTCCTACTGGGAATCGCCCGCGTCCGACCCCGATCCCGAAACCGGGGTATGGCCCGACGCCGTCGGGACGCACCACTTCAACTTTCAAGACCGGCATCTCTACCTCGGGACGACGTATGAGGGGTACATAGCGAGGATCCTCGTGATCCTCGACGTGACGGATTCCCGGAACCCTGTCGAAGCCGGGAAGTGGTGGGTCAAGGGGCAGAAGACCCCGGAGGAGGATGCGGTCCGCGACTGGGTCCCGCAGTCCAACGACAGCGCCCTGCGTAGCCCTATCGTCGATCAAGGCGGGAAGTGGACGAAGCATGTGGGGATGCACTATGTCTCGATCTATGAAAACCGCGCCTACCTCTCGTACCATCAAGCCGGGCTGGTCATCCTGGACGTCAGCGACAACAGCAACCCCCAACTCATCTCGCGGCTCGACTACCTGGTTCCAAGCTTCGACCCAGAAACCCCGGATCGGGATGCCTGCAGCAAGGCCGCAGGTGGGAAATCCGCGGCGTGCGGCAATACGCACTCCGCCAAGCTCGTGCCTGGCAACAACAACCTGCTCTGGGTCACCGACGAGTACTTCAGCTGTCCCTATGGCCACCTGCGTATGGTGGACATCAGCGACGAGACGAAGCCCGAGATCATCTCACACTTCCTGTACCCCGAGAACATCGCCTGTGACCCCAACAACCCTAGCCAGACGGCCGATCCGACACGATTCCCAAGGCGGGGCCCCTCGTCACACATCGGCAATACCTGGGGTGACAGCCTCCTCTTCCTGGCGTGGTACGGCATGGGAGTGCGGGTGATCGACATCGCGGATCCGACGCATCCGACGGAGGCGGCACACTACATGTATGACATCGACCAAAACACCCCAGCCTATGCCGGTTCCATGACCTACGATGTCATCTTCGGGCGCGGAGGCTACCTTTACGTGTCGGATGGCACGAGCGGCCTACGGGTGCTGAAATACACGGGTCGAGGGGATCCTGCTGAGTAGGATGGCCATCTGCGGGGTGTGTCAGGAAACCGATCCTTGCTTCCACCTTGTATTCAATGCATTTATCCAATAGCACTGCTGTCCGGTTAAAAGTCGAACAGAATCAAGTGGTTGTGATCTGCGACTAAATTGTCCTGGCAGTTTGATGCTTCCAACACCTGTAAAATGGGCACTTTTTCAAAAAGCGTCACACTGAGAATCTGTATTGAAACGAAGGACTGACCGTAGAACTACGAAATTCTCTCCACCCATTACCACTGTCCGAGTACTGTCCGAAAACTCCTGCCGAAAGGATCCAACTCAGGCCAAAAGCGTTAGCGGAGAGCCACCTGACTCGCCGGCTGTTTGCTAGCATGCTGGGGCGGATAGATGGACTACCGCTTCCGTCGGGATAGCCGAGGCTGCGGCACCCAAGAAAACGATTCCGCTATCCTCCCAGGGATGGAGCGTTGTCTGAAAAAGCTGGTTTGGGTGCCGTGCCTACGGATTATTAGGACTCGGAAAAAGGTGGCTGGGAGCCGGTATGTGGCGGAGGACGCGTTGGAGTCCATCCAAACGGACTATGAGCCCCTTCCGGCGGTCGTGGATGCGCGGAGCGCGGTGAAGACAGATGCCGTGCGGATTCACGAGGAGACCCAAGGCAATCTGGCCGGCAGCAGATACGCTTGCTCTGGGTTGTAGATCAAGAATTTCATCGCTCCTCCTTGAGGCGCATTATACAAGGTTCGCCAATAAAGGTTTCCACACAGACTCTATAGCCCTTTCCCGCCAATGAAACCAGTTTCACAACCCCAGGCTGTGATGTAGACTCTCTCACTGAGACTGGCACAAAATATCGGTCTGGTCCCCCATCCTTTGATCCGGGCACTGTCCGGCAATTCTGTTGAAAGAAGAGGTGAGGGTGCTCCGGGTCATAGTTTCTCCTCGGTTGAATCGCGCTCTAGGCGAAGTCCTCAAGATCAGCTATGGCTGCGACCGGGACGGAGGGCAGGATTCCCTGTTGGGCGGCAACCTTGAGGAACTGAAGCTGGGTTTCCTTCATGGCCGTGTCCCACCGCGCGATGAACAGTGGCAATGAAATGTTGCGCTCGATGAGGCGGTCGATGGCCCTGTTTTCCCGGATGCCCGTTAGCTGCTTAAACCGATCTTCTCGAAAGAACTCGTACCCGTTGCGGGAAGCCCATTCGACCGTGTCGATCCAGGCATCGCGGAGCCGCCTGAGGATGTCCAGGTTCTTCCGAAGGTAGTCGACCCGGACGGTGATTCCAGACAGGATCTTGGGCGTTCCCCAGATTTTCTCGAACTCCTGTGCAAACGGACCAAAGATGCTCTTAGCGTTCGCATCGAGTTCGGCCCGCAGGGCCAGGGGGTCAAACAAATTGGCGGCGTCAACATTCCCATGCCTCAGCAAGGGGATGAGCCCCGGCGGAGAGGCCTCCACCAGATCGAAGATCTGATCGAGCCGGGGACGATTCACTCCGAACTTTACGGCCAGCAGGACCGCGAGCTCGTTGAAGCCGGAAGAGTCACGGCCGTAGATGCCAAACTTCGGTTTGCGCCCCTCCCGTTGCTGGAAGTTCAGCAGGTCCTCTATGCGATCCATTCCGGAATCCGCACGGACAATCACCATGTCCTGAGTAGCCTGAACACTGTTGACGATAGTAGTAGGGAATCTTGAGAACGCAATGGCTACCTGGCTCGGACCGAAGTCGAAGGAGACGTCCGAGAGGCCCTGCAAGAAGTTTTGGGCCCGTACGTCGGCTCCGAAGGGCTTCACTTCCACATGGAGCCCCCGCCTTTCCGCCGCTCCGGAGCGGACCAATAGGTTGGCTGCTACGGCAGTCATCCCGCTCGACAGGCCGCTGACCCGCACGGTGGGCAGGTTCTGCCCGAGCAATGCCTCCGGTCTCGCCCCGCTGAAAACCGCTGCACCTAAGCCCAGCCCGCTGTATGTGAAAAACTGTCGGCGATTCATACCCGAAAGGCCTCCACCGTTGTTTGCGCGCGAACGATCCGGCAATCAAACCGTTTGAGCCCGCCCTCCGTCTATGCTTCCCCTGGAGATCCCTCCATCCGTCGCGATTTCGCAATCAGCTCCTGGAGCTTGTTCGGACTCAGCGGCAAATCGGTGATCTGAATACCGAGGGGTTTTAAGGCATCCGAAACCGCGTTGGCCATGGCGCCGCCCACCCCCGCTGTGCCACCCTCTCCTCCACCTTTCACCCCCAGAGGGTTGAGGGGAGATGGGTCGTTTTCAAACAGGTGAACCTCCACGGGAGGCATCTCCATGCTCGACGGCAGAAGGTAATCCATGAAGGAGGTGCAAAGCAACTGTCCCGCCTCATCATACACAAGCTCTTCCAGAAAAGCGCCACCCAAACCCTGCGCCACGCCCCCCAAGATTTGACCTTCCAGGAGCATCGGGTTGATGGCCCTTCCCACATCATAAAGCGACCAGAACTTCTTCACCGTCACCACGCCGGTGCCTGCATCCACCTCGGCCAAAGCCACCTGTACGCCGTGGGGATAAGTCATGTGCTTTGCTTCAAAGTAGTGTGTGGCTTCGAGGTCGAGCCCGCTCACGCCCCAGTTCCAGGAGTCGGAAGCGTGCCGCATCAGTTCACCCAAGGAGAGGGCTTCCCGCTTCCCGCTTTTGGCAGAAAGAGTCGATCCCTCGAACTGGATCTCCTCTTCCGAACAGCCGAAATACTCCGCCGCCAGCCGGACTACTTTCTCCCGGAGCTTCCTGGCGGCCAGCAGCACTGCATTTCCGCCCATCACTGTCACACGGCTCGCAAAAGTCCCGGTGCTGTGTGGGGCCAGGGAGGTGTCGCCGTGAACCACGGTGACGTCGTAAATATCCAGGCCCAGTTCGTCGGCGCAGATTTGCGCCAGCGTGGTCTCCAGCCCTTGTCCCAGCGAGGTTGCACCCGTGTACACCACCGCCTTGCCGGAACGGTCCATCCGAACTCTGACGGCTTCGAACGGGCCTCTGCCGGTCTTCTCCACAAAACAGGCGAAACCGATTCCTATATATTTCCCATCCGCGCGCTGGCTTGCCTGTTCCTTCCGAAGGCGGCCATAGTCGCTGAGCTCAACGGCTTTCTGCATCAGCCTGGGATAGTCGCCGCTGTCATAGGTGATCGGAGTTTTGAACACGCTCGTGCCCACGCTGTAAGGCATCTCCTGCGGCTGGATAAAATTGCGGAACCTCACAGCGGCAGGGTCCAGATCCAGACGCAAGCTGATCAAGTCCATCAGTCTTTCTCTCACAAAGTTGCTTTCGTACCGGCCCGGGGCCCGGTAGGTGCCAACGGGTGTCTTGTTGGTGATGACTGCATTCCATTCGCACCAATAATTGGGGAGCCGGTACGGTCCTGGAAACACGCCAGCGGCCAGGGCTGGAATCGTCGAGCCTCGAATATAGGCGCCCATGTCGTTCCAGATTCTTGCTTTTACCGCCTGAAGATCGCCCTCTTTCCCCGCTGCCACTTCCACTTCCCACTGCTGTTCGCGGGAGTGATTGGTGGCCAGAAAATGTTCTCTCCGGTCTTCGATCCACTTCACAGGACGGCCCAAAGAGAGGGCGAGAAACGGGACCAGAAAATCCTCGGGATAAAATTCTCCCCGCACCCCGAAGCCGCCTCCCACATCCGGTTCGATGAAGTGGACGCTGTGCTCCGGCAGCCCCAACAAGGAGGCCAGCACCGAGCGATTGAAGTAAGGAACCTTGGTGGGTCCCCAAACCGTCAAGACCTTTGTGCCTCGATTGTACTCCGCAACCAACCCCCGGGTCTCCATCGGCATGCCGGTATGCCTCTGGATCGTAAATTGCTCCGAGAAGGTCAACCCGGCCTTCCGGAAGGCCCCCTCCACATCGCCCAGATCGACCACGCCGCTGCCGGCCAGATTGCCTTGAGTCTCCTCGTGAATCCGCACGGCATCTGTCTTCACCGCGCTCCGCGCATCCACGACCGCCGGAAGAGGCTCATAGTCCGTTTGGATAGACTCCAACGCGTCCTCCGCAATATACCGGCTGTCGGCAACCACAATGGCCACCGGCTCCCCCACGTATCGAACCTTCTCTTTGGCCAGCGGATATTGAAGATATGAAACGAAGGAAGGATGGGACTCCAGGCGCATGGGGATGAGCTTTGCCAAATGAGAAATGTCGTGGAACGTGATTACGCTCAGCACCCCGGGAATCCGGAGCGCTTCCCGGGTGTTCACCGCTCGAATCCGGGCGTGCGCGTGGGGACTCCGCAACAGGGCCGCATGCGCCATCCTGTGGAGTCGGATGTCATCCACGTAGTTGCCTTCCCCGCGCAGGAAGCGGGGATCTTCTTTTCGCTTGACCCGCTGGCCGATGAATCTCCCTCGGTGCATTACGATCCCTCTCGGTTTACTTTCTTGCTGCTTTAAGTCGGGATTAACGTTTTGGCCCTCCGGCGGTTGCGAGTATACACCCGCTGAAACCGACCAACAAATCCTGGCGCGTGGATGAAACCTATGTTCGGATCAAAGGCCGGTGGTCTTACCTGTATCGAGCGATCGGCTCGGCCGGTGCGACCATCGACTTTTCCCGGTCAGCGGTTCGCTCCGCCGATGCAGCCAAAGCGTTGTTTGCCAAGGTGCTGGCGAACCCTTTTCACCTACAGCCAGGGGTAATCCACACGAACAAAGCCAAGTGCTATCCGCCAGCGATTCAGGAGTCGAAGCAAGAAGGAGTCCGACGACGACGCTGCCGTCATCGACCGGTTCAATATCTGAATAACATTCTGGAGCAAGACCACCGCGCCATCAAGAAACGGATTTGCGCCAAGCAGCATTTTCTTCCGTTCGGTTGTGCCCGAAGGACGATTCCCCGAAGGACGATTCAAGGATACGAGGTGATGCACAAGATTCGGAAAGGGCAAATGAGGTGGGTGAAGAAGGACGATGTCCGAGCACAGAACCAGTTCATCGATCGTGTGTTCTGCCTCGCCTCATGAACTCACAACTGTGTCCCGCTATTCCACTCACTCCTTGTCTTCTCTTCAATCTTTGCAACACATCCGGTTTTGAGGTGGTTAAGTCACAAAACACGGCACAAAGCGCGATACGCGGTCAAGCCGTCTATGCTAATCTACTGATATCACTGCATCGGAGAGGTGTCCGAGTGGCTTAAGGAGCACGCTTGGAAAGCGTGTGTAGGGGAAACTCTACCGTGGGTTCGAATCCCACCCTCTCCGCCATATTTCTCTCTCCTTATATTCGCCCACTCAATGAAACCGGCACTGCCCGGGACAAACCGTTCAGGTATTCCAGCCGGCAACTCGTTCAGGAAGCAACCTACGAGCCTCCGCGGCGAAGCTGGAAATATACTCCTCCCCGAATCTGAAAAGGCGTGCCAATCACCTCCACCGGGGTGCGGCGGACAAGAATCTTGGAGTCAGTCACATTCTCCAGGGACAAAAACAAGCGGGCCGAATCCCCCAGGCTGTGGGAGAGATGAGCATCCATCTGAAAATACCGGTCCAGCACCAAGCTGTTCAAATCATCATCAAACTGATCGCCGACGAAACGGCCCGTCACGACAAGGCGAACGGCGCGGGGAAGCGAAAACCCTGCATTAAACGTGACGCGGTGCTGCGGGACCTGCGACAGTTGCTTACCTACTATCGCGGACCCTTCCGTGAACTCCGTCACGCGCGTCCGGTCCCAGAGGTAGTGCCCTTCGAGCTTCACCTCCGGAATCGGCTGCCATGTCGCGGTCGCCTGCAACCCGTGAATTCTGGCACTGCCGAGATTCTGCCGCTGCCGCGTAATCAGAGCCGGGGTAACTTCCAGCGTGACGTTTGAGACAGGATCAGTCAGGAGGTTGGCAAAGCCCGCCAAGCCCAGACTCAACTTTTGCGATACATAAAAACGCACGCCGGCTTCGCCGCCCGTGTTGTGCTCGGGCTCCAACTGGGTGTTGGGATTGGTATTCACGTTGCCGACTCGAAACTGCCGGTAGAGTTCGTTCAAAGTGGGCGCGCGAAACGAGCGGTAGACGGAACCGTACAGGTTCAACCGGGAATTGAGTTGGTATGTCAATCCCGCGCGGGGACTAAAAACCGCCTTGGTCCTTCCCTCCACCGGCGGAGCCTGCCGAGGAGCATCGGGGGAGATGCTCCCGCGAAAGCCGTCGAAGTTCTTCCAGAAATCCAGGCGGCCGCCCAGCACGAGAGCGGCCCGGGAGGAAATGGCGTAGTTCTCTTCCGCAAAGAATCCTACGGTCGCCTGTTTCCCCCCTCCCAAACGGATCAGCCCCAGCCGCCCACTTCCGAAGAAAACGGCATCGGTGCTTTGGCCGCTGACCAGCCATAAATCCAAGCCAGTCACAATCCGGTGACGGCCACGGGTCGCGTACCATAACAAGGACGCCCCGCCATCAGCCGACGGCACGTGTTGCTGCACCACCCGGCGCTCCGAATTCCGGTCAGCGGCTACGGCTGAAAAATCACTGGCAAAGATAGTCCGGCGAAAAAAGGTCCGCGCCTCCAGGCGGTCGCTCGGCGAGAGGGACCCCTGAACGCTGGTGGAAAAATCGTAGGAAAAAGTATCGTTCTGTTGCACCGGCGTCCCGTTATCTCTATTCTCGTTCAGAAATCCTCCGTCCAAGGTCCATATCCAAGAGCTTGCGGCAGGAGCCCGTTCCACAGAGAAGCGCGCCGCCTGATGCCGGGAAGCGGCGGCAATATCGACTGCTCCTCGCTGGGACTCTGTGACGATGGGGTATCCGTCAAAATCGAAAAACGAGCCCGCCACCGAAAATCCCCACGGGCCGATCCGGTGCGAGCCATAGAGGTCCCCATGCAGCGACTCCCGGCTCCCTCCCTGCCCCTGAAATTCGAAGGTCGCCGGCTCCGGAATTCTCTTGAGCAGTTGCAGAACCCCTCCCAGCGCATAATTGCCGTAGAGCGTCGATCCGCCGCCGTTGGCCAGCTCCGCCTGTTGGATGCTCAACAAGGGAATGCGATCCCAGTAAACCCATCCCCCGAAGGCGTCGTTCATCGGCACCCCGTCCACCAATACCAGGGACCGGCTCACCCCGCTGGGGCCGATGCCACGCAACGAGAAGCCCTGCGTAGTGGGGTGTGTCACCAGACTGCTCGAGCGGCGAAACAGGGCAAACTCCGGAAAGGCGCGCAAGCGGTCGTCGAGCGCCTGGTAGGGCATCTCCCGAAGGTCCTCACCGGTCAAGACCTTCACATCGGAGATGGCAGCGCCCACGGGCACGGGAATGCGGCCAGCCGTCACGGTGACCGTCTCGTTCAGCGTTTCCAAAGGAACGGTCAATTCCATCCTCTCGTTCGGCGCGCTCGAAACAGTGACTTCCTGAACTGCGGGAAGATACGGGGCTAAGACAACCTCCAATTGATAGTCACCTGCAGGCAAATTCTCGAAGACAAATTCACCTTCGCGGTCGCTTGTGGCAACCTGCACCTGCCGCTGCTGCTGAAGCAGCCTAACCTCAGCGCCTGCCAGCAAGCCTCTCGGCCCTTCCACTCTTCCATGGATTGACGCAGCCAGGCCGGAGACCATGTGCAAAAATAAAATCTGGATCAGAAGAACGGAAAATTCCTGGAAGAGCCTTGCCGTTCGAGTCAAATGAAATCGCAGGGGATCAGGCGGGACAATTCTATGCAAGAAAGCATCCTCCTCATTCATAGTACAGGCAGCTTTTCGCTTCCGTAGAATCATAAGCCAGCAGACCCTCCCTGTCCATTTCTGATCGCAAGGCTGAGGAGGGATTTACGGGCCGGTGTCCGTCCGAAGAGAATGCTATAATTAAAGAAGAACAGCCGAAAGCACGCTTGGCATATTCAAAGCCGCACGGCTGCTGCTGGGGCGCCGGATGAAACTCTACTTTGACCACAATGCCACCACGCCGGTGGCGCCGGAAGTCCTGGAGGCCATGCTGCCGTTTCTTCGCGCGGAGTACGGCAACGCCTCCAGCATTCATCGCTTCGGCCAGCGAGCGCGAGCCGCCGTGGAACATGCGCGGGCCCAGGTGGCGGCGCTGATCGGCTGCGAGGCGGCGGAGATTGTTTTTACCAGCGGCGGAACGGAATCGGATAATCTGGCGATCCAGGGCGCAGTGCGGGCCAGCATGCTCCCCCGCAAGCACGTCATCACCTCGGCCATCGAGCATCCTGCCGTCCTGACCACCTGCCATGCGATGGAAAGAGAAAGCAACGGAGTCGCGGTCACTTACTTGCCGGTGGATTCCCAAGGACGCGTCGACCCGGAACAGGTGCGGCGCGAGTTGCGCCCGGAGACGGTTCTCGTCACGGTCATGCACGCCAACAATGAAATCGGCGCGGTCGAGCCTTTGGCGGAGATCGCCTCGATTGCCCGGCAGGCGGGCGTTCTGTTGCACACCGATGCAGTCCAAAGCACGGGCAAGATTCCCGTTGATGTAAAGCGACTGGGAGCCGACCTGCTCTCGCTCAGCGCGCACAAATTTTACGGACCCAAGGGCATTGGAGCCCTGTTCATCCGCAAGGGCCTCTCCCTGAGCCCGCTGTTTTTTGGAGGACACCGCATGGGGGAACCGCGCCCCGGCACGGAAAACGTGGCCTCTATCGCGGGGCTCGGGGCCGCCGCACAGCTTGCCGCCGGTAACCTGGAAACGGAGGCTCGGCGATTGAGCGCCCTGCGCGACCGGATGGAAAAGGGAATTTTAGAACGGGTGTCAGACGCTGGAATCAATGGCCCTGCGACGGGAATGCAGGGCGGTGAGTTTCTCCGTGTGCCGAACACCAGCAATCTTTATTTTGACTATATCGAAGGGGAATCGCTGGTAATTGCCCTGGACCTGCAAGGGGTCGCCTGCTCGACCGGGGCGGCCTGTTCTTCGGGAGCCATCGAGCCTTCGCATGTGCTCACTGCGATTGGCGTGCCTGCCCTGCGCGCCCGCGGCAGTTTGCGTCTCAGCCTGGGAAGGCAAAACACGGAGGAGGAAGTGAAGCAACTGCTGGAGGCGATTCCTGCTGTGGTGGAGCGTCTGCGCGCGCTCTCCCCCCAAGTTCCAGACGAGAAGAAGGCCCCGGCTGAGAAGGCGGTCCCGGCCCGCAAGGGCTGAGCGATTAACTAATATTTTATGTCTTCCGAAGCTACACGTCTGCTGACCGGCAAGGAGCGCCGGATAACCGTCTCGCCGGAAAGAAAGAATCCGACGGTTGTCGTCGGTATGAGCGGAGGTGTGGACAGCTCCACCGCCGCGGCGGTCTTGCTCTCCCGCGACTATCCGGTGGTTGGATTGACCATGCAGCTCTGGGACCAGCGGCGTCTGGCCGAGGTGGACCCTTCCCTTCCCCAATCCGCAGAAGGCCGCTGCTGCTCTTTGAACGACGTCTATGACGCGCGCCGCGTCGCCGAGCAGCTGGACATCCCGTATTACGTGGTGAACTTCCAAAAGCAGTTCGAGAAGGCGGTCGTGCAGCCCTTCGTCTCCGAGTACATGGAAGGCCGCACCCCTATCCCGTGCACGCTTTGCAATAACCACGTCAAGTTTGATCAGTTGCTGGTCACCGCCCGGCAGATCGGAGCCGAACTGCTGGCGACCGGGCATTATGCACGCGTCGAGTTTGACGCGGCACGGGAACGTTACCTGCTGCGAAGAGCCGTGGATGAGACCAAGGACCAATCCTATTTTCTCTTCGGGCTTACACAGGAGCAGTTGAGCCGCACGCTGTTTCCCCTGGGCTCCTTGCGCAAGCAGCAGGTCAGGCAGTTGGCCACCGAGCACCATCTGCCGGTAGCCGGGAAGCCGGAGAGCCAGGAGATTTGTTTTGTGCCGGGCGGAGACTACACACGGTTCCTGGAAGCATACCAGCGCGAGCAAGGAACCCCGCTTTCGCAAATAGACGGAGAAATCACCTCCACCGACGGGAAGGTGCTGGGCCGCCACAGCGGTCTGCACCAGTTCACCGTGGGTCAGCGCAAGGGACTGGGCCTGGCCACGGGCAGCCCGCTCTATGTGCTCTCCCTCGACACTGCCAATCGGAGGGTGGTGGTCGGAGAAGACCGGGAACTGCTCACCGAGACATGCCTCGTGCGGGATTGCAATTGGATCGCCGTGGAGATGCCAACAGCCGGGCTGCGCGTGGAGACGAAAATCCGTCACCAGCACACCCCTGCCCCGGCCACGCTGTACCCGGAAGGAGACACCGTGCGGGTGCAGTTCGACGTCCCGCAGAGAGCCGTCACACCGGGCCAAGCGGCTGTGTTTTATCAGGATGATCTGGTAATCGGCGGCGGGTGGATTATGGATCGGACGGATTAATATTTGAAGTTAAGCGGGTTGTGCCCAGGAACCCAGAAGATAATTCCCCGCAGTCTCAGAAAATTCAAATCCTGTGACTACTAGCCCATCCGTGAACGCCTGCTGGAATTGGCGGCGCAGATCCGGCTGAATCGTCGCTGCCGAGCTACTCTCCTCGCCGCCACTTTTGCCAACTCCAATCGGTACGGCGATCCTGCGTTCGGGCGGGTTGCGGGGTTCGGTTTCCCCCTCAACTCGCGCGGTCACTTGCGGCGACTCAAGCCACCACTCCGCCACCAGCCGGTCCGTCGGAATCCCCCTGTGCAAGGGACTGGAACTAATGCCGTAATGATTGATCAGGTAGCGCCGCGCGATGGCGCCTAGCCGTTCCAGGTTGAGGTGGGCGTTGTACAGCTCCAAAGGGTCGAAGGTCCATTCGATCAAACCAATCCCTCTTGACAGAGCCTCTCTGCGCTGCTCAAGCTTCAAGCGCCGTCCGAGCCCCTGCCTGCGAAATTCGGGCAGCACCCCGAGCATATGCGAGTGCAGATAGACCGCAGAACCCTTCAGCGCGGGCACTGCCAGACAAAAGCCCGCCATCCGCCCCGAAGGGTCGAAGCCGCCGAAAATCTGGCCTTCGATCTTGCTCGCGACCACAAAGAACCGCAGCGGCACCAGGTCTTTGTCTTCAAATCCCCATACGGACTGCTGCACGGCCACGCATTGACCGAAATCATCCAGCGATTCGCAGCGCCGAATTATCAATTCAACGCCCAATTCAGGAAGGTGTCCCAAACTCAGTTGCAGGTTGGGACGGCGGGTTGAGTTCATATTACGCCACTTTCTCCTTGTGAGAGGAAGCAGCGTTTGGACTTCGGCCGAGAATCGATGCCAAAGCCCAGAGATCGTGATAACCCATGATCTTCCGGAAATTCTTCTCGGTCAGCAGAAACGCTCCTGCCACCCAGCGCAACGTCATCTCGCCGTCGCGCCAGCGGCAAACATTGCCAGTCTTTTTCCGCACGCCCGACTGCGGGCTCTCGATGAGGTTCGTGGTTGCCAGGCAGCGGTGGAGGCTGGGAGGAACGTCGGCTCGATTGATCGTAAAGGTCTCCTCCAACCCTTCGCGCAAGCTGGCGGCTGCTGCCGGATGATCGCACTCGATCATCCCAGCGAGCTTTTTTATGCGCACGATGCCTTCCTCGGCTTGGGGCAATCGCCAGGCGGCGCGCATCAGCGACCGCACCTGATTCGCCAGCATTTTGTCGCCCTTTGGTAACCGCTCAGCCACGTTGCGCAGCTTATGAGTACGGCAACGCTGCACCAGCTGATTGCTGCCGAATACTTCCTCGATCCCCGCGCGGAGCGCTTTGGCGCCGTCGATCACAAACAGATAGCGCTGATCCGTGCGCAAACCTTGCTGGCGCAGGCGGGTGAGAAGGTCTTTCACCGCAGCGGCGTTTTCGGTCGCGCCCAGTTGAATCCCCAGCACATGCTTGCGGCCCTCGATGTCCACGCCCACGGCGCTGATGACGTGGTGGGAGCCGAACCGCATTCCGTCCAGGTAAATCACCAGAATCTCGACCTCCTCCCAGCGCCGCGCCAACAGTTCTTCCAGCCGCCGCGCTCCTTGCTCGGCCGCTTCCCGGCTCACCTGAGACTTCGACACCCCAGCGCTGTTGGCCATCTCCGGGATCACCTCGCGGTAGTTCCGCGTCGAAACCCCTTTCAACAGTGCCACGAACATCTCCTCGCCCGTCTTCTCGCTTTTCCGCAGTGCTTCGTAGGCCGGCACCGCTTCTTCCCCTCCGCCCTTCCGGCGCAGCCGGGGCCGCTCCACCCGCAGCTGGCGATCGGCCAGTTTCACCCTCCCCAATTGCCGGCCATGCCAGCGCACCTCTCCGCTCGCCTTCCCGGGACTCTTTGGCCCCGCGATTTGCTCTGCGCTCATGCTCAGAATCGTTTCAATCAAACCTCGCCCGGCCCGATCAATCACCTCATCCACCGCCAGACGCGCCTCCGTGATCAGATCCACCACCGGCAACAGCATCTGTCCGTTGGTTTGGCAAAACTTCTGGATGGTTTCTTCGGCTCCCTTGGAACCCAGTTCCAAAACGTGATATTTTCCCTTCATTCGGCGGTTCTCCTTCTATAGGATTTAGGCTTGGCCCGATTCTATTCGATTCGGGCCGAACCGCCGTTCAACCTTCAACTATGTATGGGACACCCTCCAATTCAGCGTCCAATTCAATGCCGAGTTCGGTTTCACTTCTCTTCACTGTCAACGGCCAACTGGCTCTTCTGCTTCCTTGGCACGCTCCCAGAGCGCATCCATCTGTTCGAGCGTCGCTTCCCGGGGCAAAGCGCCATTTTTTTTCAACTCGGCCTCCATCCATTGGAAGCGGCGGCGGAACTTTCGGTTCGTTCTCCGCAGGGCGCTCTCCGGATCGACCTTGAGAAAACGTGCTACGTTCACTGCCGTAAACAGCAGGTCTCCCACCTCTTCTTCCACTCTCACCCTAGCAGGAGCACCGGGAGGCTTTTTCTTTCCGGAACCCTTCTCTTCTTCTTTCTCCTTCTCCGCTGCTTTCTCCAACTCCGCCGTAACCGCACGGAGTTCCCCCATCTCCTCCTGCAGCTTGTCCAGCAGGTCCTCCAACCGCCTCCAATCGAAGCCGACATGCGCCGCGCAGGAACTCAACTGCTGCGCTTCCATCAAGGAAGGAATGCGCGAAGAAACCCCGTCAAGCTGCGACTCCGGCGGGCGGTAGGATTGCCCTTGTTCCTCCGCTCTCTTCCGTTTTTCCTCGGCCTTCAAAACTTCCCATTTCCGAAGCACATCGGCCGACGTTGCTGCCCGCGCATCCCCGAACACGTGCGGGTGGCGGCGAACCATCTTGGTATGAACTCGTTCAATAACGTCTTCGATCGTAAAGCGCCGGTCTTCGGAAGCCATTTGGGCAAAAAAGACAATCTGCAGCATCAGATCGCCCAACTCGCCGGCCAGCTCGTCCCAATCCCGATTGTCAATGGCATCCACCACCTCGTAGGTCTCTTCGAGAAGAAAGGGCTTGATCGTGTCGTAGGTCTGTTCGCGGTCCCAGGGACAGCCGCCGGGGCCGCGGAGTTGCGCCATCAGTTCAACTAATTTTGGAAACAGAGTATCTGCCATCGTGAAGCTTGAAAACCTCCTGTGCTTCCCTCTCGTCTCCGTCTGGCTTCTCGTCTCGGTCTGGCGTCGTCAAGCACCCGCACCGGCTGGAGATGCAGCAGCTAGAAAGGCCTCCACAGACCGGTTGAAGCTTTCTTCTTGCTCCACCATCGGGTAGTGACCGCTGGGAGTCAGGATTTCCAGCCGCGCCCCGGCGATCCCCTTTGTCATAAACTCGGCAAACTTCTGCGGCGCCATGCGGTCTTCGCTTCCGCCGACTACCAAAACGGGAGTTCGGATCTCCGGCAGACGAGCCATTACGTCAAAATTATTATTCGCCTGAAAATCCGCATAGGTAGCTTGCGCGCTGGCTTGTCCGGTCCGTTCCCGAACCCATTGAACCACCGCCGGTGGCATGGACGGGTGAACCATCTGCTCGACCGCGATGATGTGCGTGGCGGATGGAATTTGGTTTCCATGAGCTTCGGCGGTCTGCCGCGCCTGCTCCAAAAATTCCGGGCGCATCTTCATCCGTGCCCCGGTAGCCACCAAGACTAATCCCTGCACGCGGTCCGGATGATCGAGCGCCAGGATCAAGGCCACCGCTCCTCCCATGGAGTGGCCGGCGATCACCGCGCGTGACACCCCTTGCTGATCCATGATGCGGCAAACTTCCGCCGCGTTGTTTTCATGGCGGTCCATTCCCGCCTCACTGGTCCGGGCCCCGTGTCCGGGCAGATCGATGGCCAGCACACGGTGTGTTTTGGCAAAATACTCCCTCTGCTTCTCCCAAACGGCGGCGCTGTCGCCCGCTCCGTGAATCAGGACCAAATCTGCCATCTCTCACCTCTTTTTTCCCTTTGGTTAATTTGCCTTGGACCCGGCGGACAAGTTTTCTTCTGCCTTCAATTTGCTTGCGATCTGCGCCCGCAGGTCTTTCTTCGACACCTTCCCCACGCTAGTCATCGGAAACGCCTCGACAATTTCCAGCCGCTCCGGCAACTTGAATTTAGCGATTCTTTTGCCCAGCAAAAAGCGGATCAGTTCTTCCAATGTCAGTTTGCAGCCCGCCCGGAGGATGACAAACGCGCAGGTTCGTTCCCCCATGATGGGATCGGGCATAGCCACAACGGCGACGTTCAGGACGCCCTCATGCGAAAGGACCAGATTCTCCACCTCTTCGGCGCTGATTTTTTCACCACCCCGGTTAATCATGTCTTTCCTGCGGCCTTCGACCACAAGGTTGCCGCTCGGATGCATGCGGACCATGTCGCCCGTCGCGTAAAAACCATCAGGGGTGAAGGCCACGCGGTTATGCTCCTCGGCCTTATAATACCCGCGGATCGTGTACGGTCCCCGGGTGAGCAACTCACCCACCTCGCCGTGTGGAACTTCTTTTCCCTCCTCATCCACCACTTTAATTTCCTCTGCTGGAGAGGCCGGGCGTCCTTGCGTCTGCTGAATCACTTCCCTCGGATCATCGGGCCGCGTCAGGTTGACCAAGCCTTCCGCCATGCCAAAGGCGTGGCCGGGAGTCGCAAAATCCCAAGCCGCCCACGCTCGGTCCACCAACTCCGGAAGCATTTTCTGGCCGCC
The DNA here is from genome assembly GCA_963666975.2 of Terriglobia bacterium. Classification (GTDB taxonomy): domain Bacteria; phylum Acidobacteriota; class Terriglobia; order 2-12-FULL-54-10; family 2-12-FULL-54-10; genus JADFGZ01. The sequence continues at coordinate 297,616 of CAXVYR010000004.1, forward strand.
CACGAAGATCAACCGCAACGAGCGAAGATCGTATTTCGTTCTGTGCGGCGAATTCAGCAATGTGATCAGCAATGCGGGACTGAGGGGCAGGAAGGTTGCCTTGTGTGTTTGAATGGCCTGGAAAATCTTTTCCGGGTCCGCCGAAGGGCACATCGCCACGCTGCCGCCAATCGCCACGGCTCCAACCATCCCCGGCGCCACCAGCGGAAAATTGTGGGCGGCGGGAATCACAACCAGCAAGACCATTTCTTGATCGCAGCGCAGCACCGCGGCGCATTGCCGGGCATTATAGATATAGTCGGCGTGGGTTCGCGGAATCAGCTTGGGAATTCCCGTCGTCCCTCCGGAGAGCAGAAACAAGGCAACGTCAAAAGGGTCGGGGCGATACTGCGCCAGGAAATCCGGGGGAACCGTAGTTTCGGACGGCTCGGTCAGCCACGGCTCGGCATACGCTACGCCAGCCTCCGTTCCCTCCCCCACAGCGATTACATGTTTCAAGCTGGGAACTTCCTTTTGAATTTCTTTAGCCATCGCCAGGTAGCTAAAACCACGCAACTCCGGCACCAGGAAATATCCGGCGGCCCCGGTGAGTTGGGCAAAATAGGTCAGCTCCGTGTGGCGGTGAGGCGGGAGACACATGATGGGAATCACCCCGATCTTGTGCAGCGAAAAAAAGACCGCTGCGAACTCCCAGACATTGGGAAGCTGCAGCAGGACGATGTCGCCAGGTTTGAGACCCTGGTGGAGCAGGTGGACAGCCAGCCGCGTGGACAGCCTGCTGAGCTCGGAATAACTCACCTTACGGATGCTATCCGCTACGGCTGTCTTTTCGGGAAAAGAGCGGGCCGTGTCCTCCAGAAGCTCGCCCAGAGTTTTATTTTGCCAGTATCCCTCGCGCACGTACCGCTGGACAAATTCCTCCGGCCACGGGGTGCAACCGTCGAGCATTCCTTGAATTCCTTTCTGCGGGTCCCTTCAGCGGGTTCTTTTCCGTGCTGGCGGGCAAGCCGGAGTCACCGGCCCGCGAAAAAGCTTTGGGGGCAACTCACAGGAATCTTCGATTGGCCTTTTCGTCGGGAAGCGTCAAGCCCAATGCCAGCAATTTCTTATCTACATATCGCTTGTACTCTTGGCGGGCCTCTTCATTGGTTTTGATTTTCAGTCCCCAATAAAGAAAGCGCGGTGTCCTCTTCGATGTCGAGGTTCCGAAGGTGTCCAGGGCAGCCGGATACCATTTATAGAGCAACTCCTGAGCCTCCGCCTTCCCTTCGGGCGTCTTGCAGGTTTCCTGCAGGAAGCGATAGCCCATATCGGAATGGCCGTATTCGTCTCTTTCAATGATGGGAGCCATCCGGGCCAGCGGCAGGTAGGAGGAACTGCGCCATTCTCCCGCATGGAAGGCTCCGTTCAAGTCCAGAAATAAATTAAAAAAATTCATGTCGGTCCAGCTGTCGCGCGACAGATGGAAGGCATAGTGCTGGAAGGGGGTATCCTTGAAGACCAAGCTCTTATCAAGCTCCATGACGAGCCGGTGAAACATGATGCAATGCTTCATCTCCTCGGCCACATAACCGGCCATGGTGAGCTTGGCTTCATCGTGGGGGGCATATTTGCCTGCATTGTCCAGCACGCTCGCGAAGAAAAGCATAAAGCTCATATTGCCGGTGCGCTCGCCCTCGTGCATCATCATGCGAACCAGCAGATCCCTGTACTCTTCCGGCAGTGGATCGCCGATATCAAAGGTGCGGTTACAAACTTCTGTCATAGCTCCTGCTCCTTGTCTTGATGAAGACCGCTCGAAAACGCTTCCCTGGAATTTTCTCCCGTGAAGCCGGGAAGTTATTCTGTGCTGGAGTCGCCTAACGTGTCAATATAGATCATGCCAGGGCGGAGCACTACAACCAGACGCCGGAACTTCCCCCGCTGTGGCGCAAACACCGTGATATAATCAGACCCGTTTTCTCAATTTTCCCAGGCGTCGCCTGGAAAGGAGCCCCGCAGGTGGCGAGAAGCGTCAACAAAGCAACTCTGTTAGGTCGTCTCGGCAAAGACCCTGAGCTAACCTATATTCCCTCCGGCCAGTCTGTGGCTAAGTTCACAATGGCTACCAACCGCTCTTATAAGGACAAGAGCGGGGAATGGAAAGAAGAAACGGATTGGCACAATATTGTAGCCTGGGGCAAGCTGGGCGAGATTTGCGCTCAGTATCTCGCCAAAGGCCGCCAGGCGTATGTGGAAGGCCAAATCCGGACGCGTAGCTGGGAGGACCGCGAAGGCAAGAAGCGCACCACAACTGAGATCATCGCCAATGAGGTGGTGCTCCTGGGCACTCGGGGAGAGGGCGCGCCAGAGGCAGCAAGCCATGCCGCCGGGGCCTCCCAATCGGGCGCTTCCCCGGAGGATAGTTCCGGAGGAAGCGGCTCCCCGGAAATCACCGACGACGACATACCCTTCTAGGATTGCCCTGGCATAGCGGGTCACTGCGTCCAGAGCGGCTGTGCACTGGGGGTGTTCCTCATTCGTCATCCCTTTGCCTTGCGAAAACAGGATGGACGGGAAATAACGCTCCATTTCCATAGCCGGGCCGGTAAGCACATCCTCGCAGGAAGGAGAGCCGGATGCAGGTGCGAGAAGCGTGCGCGCCTCATTTTTACGCGGGGGATTGCGCCCGTTTAACCGGGCGTTTTCTGAAGGGGTTTTCTGTCCCGGAACATCCCTCCAAAGCGGTGGCCGGAATCGTTCCCCATGCGGGCTGGCAATACTCCGGCGCTGTGGCGGCCAAGGTCTTCAAAAGCATTCAGCAGAAGGAAAACCCGGCGACGTTTGTTATTTTTGGCGCTGCCCACAAGTGGGCGGGGCCGAATTCCGTTTATGCTCATGGGGCATGGGCCACTCCTCTGGGAAATATCTGCATCGACGAAGATCTCGCTGCAAGAATTCTGGATGCAACGCCTGAGTGGACCGTAGAGGAGCCCAAAGCCCACAGCGGAGAACATTCCATCGAGGTGCAGTTGCCCTTCCTGAAGCATCTGTTTCCGCAAGCGAAATTGGTTCCAGTATTGGTCAATCCGGATTCCCGTGCGATTCTCCTGGGCAAGCGGGTGGGCGAGATCCTGAAAAATTTTGAGCGTTCCGTGGCGGTGATTGGCTCTAGCGATTTGACCCATTATGGCGATGCCTATGCGTTCACCCCGGCCGGGTACGGACCCAAGGCACACCAGTGGGTTCGGGAAAACGACGCCCGGATTCTCCGCCTCGCCGAGCGGATGGCGACAGAGGAGCTGTCCCGCGAGACTGCCCGAAACCAAAACGCCTGCGGCCCGGGCGCCATGGCAGCCACGATAGCTGCAGCAGAGGTTCTGGGGGCCGAACGAGGTCACTTGGTGGAATACACGACCAGTTATGACGTTGCCGGAAAGGGCGAATTCCGGATGGCGGTAGGCTATGCGGGCCTGCTTTTTTAAGCGTGTTCTGGAATTCCTACTCAAATCCCCCATCCCACAGAACCGATTGCGCCGGAAGAACCGCACGCGGGCTTGCCCCTGAGTATGGTTTAATAGGATGGGAGGTGCAGGTTCCCAATGGAATGTCCGATTTGCAAGCGAACAATGCTCTCGACAATAGGCGAGGATTCCCCTTTTTGCAGCGAACGCTGTCGTCTGATCGACCTGGGGAATTGGGCATCGGAAAGCTACAAAGTGCCGGCGCCAATCTCTGACATGGAAGAGCCTTCCTTCCACGCAGGGGAGGAAAAACCATCGCCGTCACCGGACATCCCGGAGTAAACAGCCCCGCACAAACCCGTAATGGAAACGGCGAGGCTCAAGGCGATTGAACATTGAATCTGGAAATCTATACAAGACGGTTTTATACTGAGTTATCGGCTTCTCTGCTTCCACTCTTCCTGGTGCGAGAGCCTGGGGCCGGCGGTCCGCTGCTAACGGAAAGAAAGACCCCGCAAAGGGAGAAGCCTCGAAGGCTCTGCCTCGCGCTTTCGGCCCGAGGGACAAAGAGCAATCTGTTTTTACTCTCCTCTGCCAAGTGGGCTTTGGATGACCCGGTATATTTCTCAACTTTTCCACCGGCGACCTAATGAACGGCAAACCGCACATTGACCAAATCGTTCCGCGAGCGGCCATCGCGGGCGGAGAAATACAAATCCGGGGCCGCGACTTCTGTTCCGACGGACAGCAGCGTCCATCGGTAACCTTCGCCGGGGTGGAGGCGAATCTGCTCGTCAGTTCCGACCGCTATCTTGTGGCCTGCGTTCCGGAGGGAGCCACGTCCGGCGACCTCACAGTCGGCACCCCGAAGGACCGCAGCGACCCCGTTCCGGTAGAGATCGGCGTTGCGATTGCCGACAACCTCCACCCGGTGGCCAACCCGGCGCTCGACAGGGACGGCAATATCTATGCGACGTTCAGCGGATCTCGCGGCCAAAAGGTCCCCGTTGGCGTTTATAAGATCGACACGAATTACAACGTGCAGCCGTTTCTCCCCGATTTGATGAACCCGACCGGGCTGGCCGTTGACCGCGAAAACTTTCTGTACATTTCGAGCCGGTTTGACGGCAACATCTACCGGGCAGCTCCCGACGGGAGCATGACCATCTACGCGGAAGGGATGGGAATCGCCACCGGCATTGCCTTTGACGAAAGAGGGTTTCTCTACGTGGGCGACCGGAGCGGGACGATATTCAAGATTTCCTCCGACCGCCAAATCTTTGTTTTCGCCACGCTCGAACCCAGTATCGCCGCATACCACCTGGCATTCGGGCCGGGAGGTTTCCTCTACATCACCGGCCCCACCACCTCCAGCTATGACTGCATCTACCGAATCTCCCAGGCTGGCGAGGTGGAAACGTTCTTCCGCGGTTTGGGCCGGCCACAAGGCATGGCCTTTGACCGGGAGGACAACATGTACGTGGCGGCCTCGCATAGCGGCCGAAAGGGAATCTTCCGAATCACTTCGCAGGGACAAACTGAACTGGTAGTCTCCGGAGCGGGTTTGCTGGGCTTGGCCTTTACCCGCGGGGCAGCCGCGATCCTGGTCAGCAACCAGTCGGTATACCACCTGAATTGGAGCGTCCCGGGAAAGTTTCCGCCGGCATGAAGCCGTTTGATGCCCCGGCTACAGAGAAAATAGTGACCAGGACACGGAGAGAACGGACTCGGAAGCGTGACGCCGGTTCTCTGCCATTTCTTTTTTTCCGGAATCTCATCCCGTCCTGTGCTCCCTTCCTGTCGTAATGAATGCAGAGATTATTGCTATCGGCTCTGAACTGCTTACCCCGCATCGGTCCGACACGAACTCCCTTTTTCTTACCGAGCAATTGAACCGGATCGGTGTCGATGTTGTTTTCAAGACTGTGGTAGGAGATGACAAAACCCGCTTGACCGCCACAGTCTCTCTGGCGCTGCAGCGCTCGGGAATTACCCTTACCATCGGCGGTCTGGGCCCTACAGGCGATGACCTGACACGGGAATGCGTCGCAGCCGCTCTGGGGCGGGAACTGCGGAGAGACGAGGCGCTGGTGGGACCGATGGAAGCCCGTTTTCGCGCCCGCGGCCTGCGGATGCCGGAAATCAACCTCCGGCAAACCATGGTCATCGAGGGATCCACCGTCCTTCCCAATCGCAACGGCACTGCGCCTGGATTGTGGATCGAAGAGCAGGGAAAAATTATTATTCTCCTTCCCGGCCCGCCCCGGGAGCTTTGCCCATTGTTCGAGCATGGCTGCCTGCCCCGGTTGCGAGAGCATGTTCCCCCAGCGGTTATACGGACCCGGGAACTTCGTCTGACGGGGCTGACCGAGTCTGCCACCGAGGAGAGGATCGCGCCCATCTATACACGGTATAAAAATCCGGTCACCACGATCCTGGCCACCTTGGGAGAAATTCAAATTCACCTGAAAAGTTTCGGGAAAGACGAAGCGGAAGCGCAAGCCCCGCTCGATGAGCTTTCTCCGCAACTGGAAAAAGTTCTCGGCAAGCATGTCTTTTCGACGCGCAGCGAGAGCATGGAAGAGGTAGCCGGAAACTGCCTGCTCCACAACAAGGCGACGGTTGCCGTTGCAGAGAGTTGTACGGGGGGGCTGCTGGCCCAGCGGCTGACCAGCGTTTCCGGCAGCTCTGCCTATTTTCTGGGAGGCGTTGTCTGCTACAGCAACGCGGTAAAGATGGACTGGCTGGGCGTCCCCGCAGAGGTCCTGGAAACTCACGGGGCAGTCAGCGCTGCCGTGGCTCAAGCTCTTGCGGAAGGGATTCGGCAGCGAGCCGGCTCGACCTTTGGCATAGGCATCACAGGAATTGCCGGCCCCACCGGCGGGATTTCCGAAAAGCCTGTGGGCTTGGTCTATTTAGCTTTGGCTGGCGGCGGCCAAACTCAGGCGCTCGAAAGGCGCTATCCGGGAGAACGGAAGACGATCCGCTGGCAAGCAACCCAATCGGCTCTGGATATGCTGCGTCGCTCCTTGCTGAAAGGGGAGCAAGAATTGTAAACTTTCGCCCGCTCCTAGTTCGCATCCGGGACATGATCGCATATGCGCGCTTTTGTGGCTGTTGAGATACCAGAGGAGATTCGCAATAGAATTGCCGACTTGATCCAAGCGTTGCAGCCAACAGCTCCAAAGGTTCGCTGGGCGCGCGCCGGGGGATTGCACATCACTTTGAAATTCCTTGGCGAGATTTCGGAACAACAGGTGGAGGAAATCAAAACTCAGCTGACGTCGGTGCAATCGGCTACGCCCCTTCACTTGCAAATTCAAGGGGCAGGTTATTTTCCGAATGAACGCTCCCCGCGAGTGGTCTGGCTCGGAGTGGAATCCGGAGCAGCATTGCCTGAACTGGCCAGCCAGGTAGAGAAGCGCCTTGCAACGCTGGGCCTGGCAAAAGAGGATCGTCCCTTTTCCGCTCACCTGACTTTGGGAAGGTTGCAGAGGCCCGGCAAACTGGATGCCCTCCGGGAGGAGTTGCGGAAACGGGAGCCGCTGGCGCTGGGTTCGTTCACTACGGATGAGTTTTCCCTCTACGAAAGCAAACTGTCGCCCCGTGGGTCTATCTACCGGCAGATTGCCCGCTTCCCGATCGGCCAGAGCGGTTGATGAGTTTGCCATGCGGTTTCTGTCCCTGAACAATTGGAGGATATGAGAAACGTCGCCATCATCGGAGCCGGAGGCTGGGGAACCGCTTTGGCGATTGCACTCGCCCGCAAGGCCGGGACGATCCGCCTCTGGGTTTTCGAGCCGGATTTGTGCGAAAGCCTCCGCAAAACCCGTGTGAATGACCTCTATCTTCCCGGCTTCCCAATACCGAAAAACGTGGAGCCGACCGGCGATCTTTCCGTTGCTCTGGCGGGAGCGGAGATGATTCTCTCCGTGCCGCCCTCGCATCACCTCCGCGGCGTATACCGGCAAATGCTCCCCTGGCTGGAACCGCATCAGGTATTTGTCAGCGCCACAAAAGGCCTGGAAAACAACACGCTGCTGCGGATGAGCCAGGTCATCGAGGAAAGTTTGCAAGCGAAGTTCCGGCCGAAGCTGGCCGTGATTTCCGGCCCCACTTTTTCCAAGGAAGTCGCCCAAGGCCAGCCCGCCGCCCTGGTGGTCGCTTCCAGCGACGAGTCGCTGGCGCTGCGCGTTCAGCGGGAATTCTCACACTCCGCGTTTCGACTGTATACCAACACCGACGTGGTGGGCGTAGAGGTGGGAGGCGCCGTCAAAAATGTGATCGCCATCGCGGCCGGAGTTTGTGACGGGCTCGGCATGGGTGCAAACGCCATCGCTGCGCTGATCACCCGGGGGCTCTCCGAGATCACACGGCTGGCCTGCGCCTGCGGCGGCCGCCGCGAGACGATGGCCGGGCTGGCGGGATTGGGCGATCTGGTGCTGACCTGTACCGGCGGCTTGAGCCGGAATCGCACGGTCGGCGCCGAATTGGGAAAAGGCCGGAGCCTGGCGGAAATCCTGAAACCGATGCGGATGGTGGCCGAAGGAATCAATACCACCGCCGCCACCCTGCAACTAGCCCGTCAAAAGGGCGTGGAAATGCCCATCACCGAGCAAATGCACGCTTTGCTCTACCACAACTGCTCGCCGCAAGATGCCGTCCGGAACCTGATGGAAAGAAGCTTGAAGGCTGAATAGAAACTCCGGCCGCTATTCGCCCAACGGAAAGTTGAGCTTGCCCTGAACGATTGAATCCAGAAAAAATGTCGATCCGCTGGCAGCGCTTCCGGCTGTTTAGCGCAAGTGATGTGAGAGCACACTCACTCGGCGTCAGCCGTTCGGCTGTGTTCCAATTCCCAATCCAGCAGGATTTTCAACCGCTCGAAAGGCTGGTTCCCGACCAGCAGCCTGCCGTTGATGAACAACGTGGGAGTGGATTGCACTCCCAGGCTGCGGCCTTCCTGGAACGAACGGGTCACTTCCAACTCGATATCAGGGGCGTCCATCGTTTCCTGAAGTTTGTCCGCATCGATACCCTTCTCTGCGGCAAACTCCATCACCTTGGCCGGGAGGTTTTCGACCGTGATCGTTCCCTGATTCTCGAAAATCCAATCGTGATATTCCCAAAACAGGGAAGGTTGTAACCTGTAAATCGCCCGTCCCGCCACAGCCGCCCTCATCGCCCAGGGATGGATATTGGATAAAGGGAAATCTTTGAAAACCAGGCGCACCGTTTCTCCGTATGCTTCCGGCAATTGCTTGCGAAGCATATCTGACATCTGCTTGCAGTACTGGCACTGAAAATCGCTGTACTCCACCACGGTCACGGGAGCCTGTGCCGGGCCTTGGGAGGGTTGTCCTTGCAGATCGATTTGCTGGCGAGTGAGCAGATAAGGGTCCTGGTTGAGATCATGCAGTTGTCCACGGAAAATATGGCTGCCATCGGGAGACAGGTAGACCACTTCCCGGTGCATGCCACCACCGCTGCTAGCCTCAACCGCTACCTGCCGCAAAGAGGGAATGGGGGAACTCTCTGGAGAGCCGACACTCACCTCCACCTTATCCTTGGGCCATCCGTACAGGTGACGCAGGTAGTTTTCAACCAATTTTTGTTCAGGGGTTTGCTCCTTCCGTTGCGCCGAAGTGTCTGCAGAAGCATCCCCGCCAGCGGAAACCAAAGGCCTCTCGCCTTCCTGGGTGGACTGTGCAGCAGTAGCCGTCAGGCCTCCCCCTGCCACGCAGAGAACACCCCAGAGAACAACTCCAGGAACAACAAAGGAGCTCAACCTTCTTCCGCAGGAGAAATTCATCGGCCTCGACCCGCCTTTCCCAAGTTTTTGTAGGCCTTTCGTGACGGCGCCGCGCGAGCACTTGGTCTCTATGATACAATTTTTCAGGGCAAAAAGCTGCGGGAATTGGGCCGAGCGTGAGCATCCTTCATCGCCAGATCCTCAAAGAGGTATTTTCCCACGGGTTACTGGGTCTTCTGCTGTTCACCTTTCTCTTATTTCTGCGCGACACCACCAAGTTGCTGGAGTTGCTGCTCCGCGACACTTCCTCTTTCGGCGACATCATTTACCTGGCCCTGCTGGCCTTCCCCGCCGTCCTGACGTTCACCATCCCCATGGCCGTGCTGGCGGGAATCCTGCTGGGGCTGAGCCGTATGGCCAGCGACGGTGAAGTAACGGCCCTGCGCGCCGCCGGAATCGGCGTCCGGACATTTTTTCTTCCCGTTGGCATCCTGGCGACACTCGGCTGCGCCTTGGCCGTTTACATGTCGGCTTCCCTGGCTCCCAGCGCCAACAGCGCCCGGGTGGAGATTGAACGGCAGATCGGGTTGCGCCAAATCTCAGCCGAACTGCAACCCCGCGTCTTTGAGGAACGATTTCCCAACTTGGTCATCTATGTGCAAGACGTAGTGAGCGGCACTTCCCCCCTCTGGAAGGGAATTTTTCTGGCCGATCTTTCCTCGCCCGCAGGACCCAAGGTAACCCTGGCACGAGAGGGAATTCCCATCAGTGACCCAGATCAACACCAATTGCAATTCCACCTGAGACGCGGAAGTATCCATGAAGCAGCCGAGCAGCCGGACGAATACACCATCGCCACTTTTTCCGAGACCGATATACCTGTCAGTCTGCCGGTTCCCCCTCCTCCTGCCGTAAAACCGAACACCCAGAGCACTGCCGCAGAACTGTTCCGCGTACCGCCATCCAGGACAGAATGGCTGGAGGCGCGCGTGGAGCTTCACCGCCGCTTCGCCCTGCCCTTTGCCACCCTCCTGCTGGCGCTGGTGGGAATCCCCCTCGGCCTTTCTTCTCACAAGGGGGGGAAGTCCATGGGGATTGTGCTAACGGTTCTGATCGTCGTGCTTTATTACACCTTGTTCGTCGGCGGAATCAGCCTGGCGCGCCAAGGCTGGCTGGCACCGTGGGCCGGAGTTTGGGCCGCAAACCTTGTGTTCCTGCTTCTGGGGATTATTCTGCTGACGCGAGTAGACCGCGTCTCGCCGAGTTTCGGCTGGCTGGGTTCCCTGGAACGGCTGCCGGAAACTTTCCAGGGTTGGCTGTCCCGGCTGGGTTACCGGAAGCGCCGAAGGACAGGACTCTCCCAGTCTTCGGCTTCCTGGAGCCTCAACACCGCGACGATCCTGGACCGTTACGTCATCCGGGGCTTTCTCTTCTATCTGGCCGTCACGCTGGCTGCGTTTCTATTGGTCATCGAAATAGTCATCTTGTTTATTGACCTTCTGGATGACGTGATTCGCAACGATATTCCTGTCGCCATGGTGCTCGATTACTTCCTGCATTTCACCCCGCAACTGATCTATCTGACAACCCCTCTCGGAGTGTTGGTGGCGGTCCTGGTGTGCTTCGGAATCCTCAGCCAGAACAATGAAATCACGGCAGTCAAAGCTTCCGGCGTGAGCCTGTTCCGGTTTACGCTGCCTGTGCTTGTAGTGGCTGGCCTGCTGAGCGTTGGATTGTTCTTTTTTGAGCATTTTTATGTGCCCACCGCCAACCGCCATCAGGACGCCGTGCTCAACCGCATCAAGGGACGCCCCGCGCAGACCTACCACCGTCCGGATCGCAAGTGGATCTTCGGACAGGAATCGAGGATCTACTACTACAATTATTTTGAGCCATCCGAGCAGGTGCTGGGCGGCGTGACGGTTTTCGACCTCGATCCCGACACCTTCCAGATCACCCGCCGCGTGGCTGCCTCCCGTGCATACTGGTCATCCTCTTTGTCGGGATGGGTTTTTGAGAACGGCTGGGTTCGCGACCTGCGCTACGGCACGGTGGTCAGCTTTGAGCAGTTTGGAGTGCGCCTGTTCCCGGAGCTCACCGAAGAGCCTTCGTATTTTCTGAAAGAGAGCACGCCATCCTCGCAGATGAACTTCCTCGAACTGCGGACCTACATCCAAGACCTGCAGCAAAGCGGCTTTGATGTTGTCCCGCTGTCGGTCCAACTGCACAAGAAATTCTCCTTCCCGGCCATCACCTTCATCATGGCGCTGATCGGCATACCGTTCGCCTTTTCAGGCGGCAAGAAAGGAGCGCTGCGAGGCATTGCGCTGAGCTTCGTCATCGCCATCGCTTACTTAATGGTCAGCCACCTTTTCGAGGCCCTGGGCACGCTCAACGAGCTGCCGCCCATCGCCGCAGCATGGTCTCCCAATCTGATCTTCGGTCTGGGAGGTCTCTATATGTTTTTGAAGATGGAGACCTGAGGGGAACTCCGCCCGGCATCTGACAAGAGCATTTAGCCGGTCGGCTGCGTAAACTCCGCAAGCTTTTGGAGAGTCCGGAGAGCGTTGCCGCAATCGACGGACTGCGCGGCCACTTGAACTCCCTCGGCCAGGTCGAGGGCCTTGCCTCCGCAGACGATGCCGGGCGCGGCGTTGAGCAAAACAACATTCCGCCGGGGTCCCGCCTCCCCGCGCAAAACGGACAAAACCATCTCGGCATTTTGCCGCGCATCCCCTCCCGCCAGCTCTTCCAGGCGAACGGCAGGGAAGCCGAAATCTCCCGGCTCGATCCGGCTCGCGCGGGTCTGGCCGTCTTGCACCTCCACCAACTCCGTCGGTCCGGTGTTGGTGATTTCGTCCAGCCCATCCGAGCCATGGAAAACAAAGGCACGGCGCACTCCCATTCGGGCCACCACGCGAGCCACGGTGCGGGTAATTTCCGCCGCATGAACTCCCAGCACCAGGGCCGGCGCCCCGCCGGGGTTGAGCATGGGCAGCAGCAGGTTGAAAGCGGTCGGGACGGGGATGTCCTCATAAGCAAAGAGCATGCGTTCCATCGCCTCGCTGATCACCGGCTCAAATACAAAACCCAGACCAACGTCGGCAACGCTTTGCGCGATCTTCCAGGCGGGGATGCGCGTGTTTACACCCAAAGCCTCCAGCACGCCCGCGCTTTCCAGTTCGCTGTTTCCGGAGCGGTGTCCCTGTTCCAGAACATGGATTCCCGCCCCGGCGACTACGAATGCTACCGCCGAGGAGATATTGAAAGTAGCAGCAGGCTCCGCAGCGCCCACGACTCCCCCTGCTGGCACAGCCGGGTGCGACAGCATTCGCCGCTCGGTGTTGGAAAGGCCGACCTCCACCGGGCCATATTGGTTGAACAGGTAAGTCTTGCCCTGGAGGGTTTGAGCCATTCCCAACAGCTCTGATTCTGTCTCCCCCTTCATGGCCAATGTCACCAGCAGCGCGGCCATCTGCGTGGAGGATGCCTGGCCGGAAAGAATCTCTTCCATGGCGGCCGAGGCTTCGGCAGCGGCGAGGTCACTGCGGCCCAATACTTTTTCCAACGTTTCGAGAATCATCAGTTTGTCCAAAAGTGATTGCCAAGCCATTCATCATACATAAAGCCTCGCAAAACATGCGACAGGAAATGTGGCCGCTTTACCTTGTGCTGACAAACGTGCTGACAAACGGCTCGACCACCGGGAAAGTTTGTGGCAATATCGGACCGGGTTTTAACCATCCCAACCCAGCGTGCAGAATAGGGTTGTGAGAGCCGAACCCGCCATGATCTCCCGGCTGGCCTGCACTGACGGCTTTTGTTAGAATGAACTGCAAAGCATTCCGGGCCGAAGGTCTCCTTCGGTTCGAGCACGCGGAGAGGTGCTGGAGTGGTTGAACAGGGCTGCCTGCTAAGCAGTTACACGGCCTTAAAGCTGTGTCGTGGGTTCGAATCCCACCCTCTCCGCCAGATTTGTTTTTTAGAAGCAATTACATCGGTTATGAGAGTCTCTGCATCGCGGTAGTGTAACAAGCCTCCTGCACGGAAACGAATTTCACCCTCCGAAGTCCGCAGGACGTTAGGAGGCCCCACAACGATAATCCATGCAGGATTGTGCTAGTCTGGTTTGCGCAGAGTCTTGCCTCCCGTGACGGAAATTTATTGAGGTCACCACACCTTCTTTTTCTTTTCAATCCGCGCAGAGGCGTGATTGATCTCCAGGGCAGGATTCGCCGGAACCCAATTATGCGCAAGTTGCCACGGCAATCGGTTCGGCTCCAGCATCTCCTTTTGGCGTTCCTCGGACTGCTGGCAATCTCCAGCGCACAGCCTGCAAGAGGGCAAGGCGCCGAAGGGCACAACGGCCAGTATCGTTACCGTGCCGTATTTGTGGAGACTCCCCCAACTGTGGACGGCGACCTCTCCGACACAGTCTGGCAGGTAGCCGAGGTAATTGACCGGTTGATCCAGCAAGAACCGGACGCGGGAGCGCCGTCCTCGGAAAATACCGAGGTGCGAATAATCTATGACTCGACCGCTCTCTACATCGCCGCCTATTGCCACGACTCCGACCCCTCCGGAATCGTTCGGAATATCCGGAATCGTTCGGAATATCCTCCGTTTCCGGGACGATCCCGTGTGGACGAAAGACGACGTCATCCGTTTTGTTTTTGACACTTTTCACGATCACCGGCGAGGGTATGTATTTTCCATCAACGCGCTCGGAACCAAACAGGATTCCCAGATTGACAACAACGTATGGAACTCAAGCTGGGACGAGGTCTGGGATGTCCGCACGCGCTTGCAGGATGACGGATGGACTTTAGAGGCTCGCATCCCGTTTCGCATTCTCCGGTTCCCCACCGGCGGCGATGGAGTGTGGGGCTTTAATATCGAACGAATCATCAAACGCAAGAACGAATCTTCACATTGGGCGCCGATCCCTCCCGGATTTTTCCTCTCCAGGGAGGAAAATTACGGACACCTGGTAGGACTCTCCGAGATTGAACCCCGGCGGAACGTGCAAATCATCCCTTATGGGCTGCTCGGAGGAGCGCGTTCGAAAGGGGTCAGCGGCGCAGACTCCACGCTGGAAGGAGGGGCTGACTTGAAAATGTCGGTCGCCTCGTCTCTTTCCCTCGACATGACCTACAACCCCAGCTTCGCGCAGGTGGAGGCCGACGACGAGCAGGTCAACCTCACGCGTTTCTCTCTGTTCTTTCCGGAAAAGCGGGAGTTCTTCCTGGAAAACGCCCAGCTGTTCAATTTCGGGATCAATCGGGATACCCAGCTTTTCTTTAGCCGCCGCATTGGGCTGGTACGCGGTGAAGCAGTGCCGATTTTGGGCGGGGCCCGTCTCAGCGGCAAGGCCGGAGCTTTCGACGTCGGGCTGCTCACGACACAGACCGAGAGCCATCCGGAAGCTCCCAGCGCAAACTTGAGCACCGTGCGCGCGCGATGGAACGTGGGACAACGGTCCTACATTGGAGGAATCTTTACCTCCGCTTCTTCCGACGCCCAAGCCAACAGGGCCTTCGGCCCGGATGCTCTCATCTGGCTGAGCAGGAACCTTCGCGCCGAAGGGTTCCTGGCAGTCATCGACGACCGGGAAGTTGCCGAGCGGCCTGTCTCCTTCTCCGGCGCTTTGATTTACGATGAGGACCTGTGGGAAGCCAGCTTCCGGACTCTTTCGGTGGAGGAAAATTTCAATCCCGCCCTGGGATTTGTTCGCCGGGACGACATTCGCCGCCACACGGGAAGCCTGCGGCGCAGTTGGCGCTTGAACCGGAAATGGGTCCGGAAGGTGAATTTCTCGGCAGACATAGCTTACCTCACGGATCAGCAGGACCGCCTGGACACACGCCAGTGGCTGCTCGAAGCCTCCGATGAGCTGGATTCCGGGGACCAGATTCGCTTTCAAGTTTCGCGCAACTTCGAGCGCATCCTCGCCGACGATGATCCCTTTGTCATCAATCCCCGCCGGGGTATCGTCATTCCTCCCGGCGACTATGGCTTCAACCGTTGGCTGGTTGGATACCAAGGATTTGAGGGCCGGGCGTTGGTACCGGGAGTTGAAATCGAGCGGGGAGAGTTTTATGGCGGGGAGCGAACGGCGCTGACCCTTTCGGGAACATGGCGAGCTTCCCCCCACATGGTGCTGCGGGGAGACTACGAGTACAACGACATTTCCCTGCCCCCAGGAGCCTTCGCGACCCATCTGTGGCGCGCGCGGTTCAGCGTGCCCATCACCGCTCGTGCCACCGCCGATGCCTTCTTCCAATGGAACGGTCTGACGCAGCAGGGCGATAAGGAAATCAACACACAACTGCGGTTCCACCTGATCTATGCGCGGGACAGCAACCTCTTTGTTGTTTTTACCGACCAGCGGCGCAATCGCGGCGCGGGCATTATCGAGCGGGATCAAGCCATCCAGATGAAGATGACTTACCGGATCTACTGGTAGGCGCAAACGCTTCCCCAAATTTCTGCATCCCGGCCTGAATTTCTGCATCCCGGAGGTGTTGTGCTAATCTAATTGATAGAGTCTAAATCTCTGGCGGTGATACGAAAATGCGCTGGCGTGCGATTTATTTTCTAGTTGTACTTATAGCCGGTTTTTTGCTGACCCCTTGGGCAGCCCGCGCGGAAGTTTCTGATGTCTCCTTTGATTACTCTCCCTTCGCGCGTGTTCTCGACCATTACGTGACCGAGCGGGGATTCGTCCAATATGCACGGCTCCAGGCCGACCGCGGCGATCTGGACGCGTTCATGGAGCAACTGGCCCAGGTCAGCCCGGGAAATTCCCCGGAGATATTTCCAGAGAGACAAGACCAGCTCGCCTACTGGATCAACGCCTACAACGCCATCGTGATGAAAGGCATCCTGGACCACTACCCGGTCGAGAGCCTCAGCGAAATCAGCTTTATGTACGGTTTTTTCTGGAAGCTGAAGTTTCCCGTCGGCGGGCGCGAGTACACCCTGAACGACATCGAGCACGGGATTCTCCGCCCGCGCTTTCAGGAGCCTCGCATCCACTTCGCCATCAACTGCGCCTCGGCCGCCTGTCCGAAGCTCACACGCGAGCCCTACCTGCCGGAGAAACTGGACGAACAACTGGACCAAGCCGCGCGCTTTTTTATCGGCGAAAGCCGCAACGTGCGCCCGGAGCCGGAGTCGAACCGGCTGTATCTTTCCATGATCTTCAACTGGTTCCTGGATGATTTCCGGAACTACGCGCGGGAAAACCTCGGCAAGCAATACCCGTCCGTGCTCGACTACATCCTCCTGCACGCCTCACCGGAATTGAAGAACTACATCGAATCGAGCAAACCAAAAATCCGCTACGTCCCTTACGACTGGTCGCTGAACGACGCCGGGAAGTGAGGCGAGCGGTTGTAGCTGCCCTTCATTACAGAATTTTGAAGCCTCCTTGCACGATCCCGAGGGCCACGGCGTAACAAAAGCTGTGCTATCCTCAAACGGGGCATCCGCCCGTCAGCGCGAAACTGTGCGGTACTATCCGATATTCCTGAATCTCGGTTCCCGAAAAACCCTGGTGGTCGGCGCGGGCCGCGTGGCGGAGCGCAAGGTGAAAACCCTCTTGCAGGCCGGAGCGCGAGTAACCGTAGTAGCTCCCCGGGCGTCTGCTGCCCTGAAAAAACTCGCGGCGGCGGGCAAAATCCGCTGGCAACGGCGGCGCTACGCCTCCGGCGACATGAAAGGAGCGGCCCTGGTATTCAGCGCCACCGATTCGGGCGCGACCGAACGCACAGTGGCGGCTGATGCTTCCCGCCGGGGAATTCCGGTCAACTGCGCCGGTTCCCCGGAGTTCGGGTCCTTTCTAGTTCCCGCACAGGCAGTCCGCGGTCGCCTGCATATCGCCGTCTCCACCGGAGGAGCGAGTCCGGCGCTGGCGCGGAAGCTCAGCCGCGAACTGAAGAAAATGATTGGACCGGAATACGCCGAATGGACACGCCTGCTGGCACGGCTCAGGCCGCAGATTCTGGAATCAGTGCTTGTCAGAGAGCGTCCTGGCGTGTTTGAGCTTCTGGCGAGCGACAGAATCTTTCGTCTGCTCCGGAACGGTGAAACACGCCGGGCAGCGGAATTGGCACGCGGCATCATTGCTCGCGTTACTGCGGCTGGCAACACCGTGACCGGCCAAAGGGGAAAGCGAACCTTGACCCGGAGAGCCAAAGCTGGCACACCTTAAATCATGTCCACTCCGACTGCCGCCATCTCCAACATGTACTCCTGCTTCGGCCCTCGCGGGTGGCTGGAACGCTGCCATCCACAGTACGAGTACAGGGCCGGCCAACTGCAAATGGCAAAGGCAGTCGAGGCCGCCTTTCGCGAGAAGCGGCACCTGCTGGTGGAAGCCGGAACCGGAACCGGAAAGACGCTGGCCTACCTCATCCCGGCCATTGCCAGCGGTCAGAGGGTGGTAATCTCCACCGGCACCAAAAATCTTCAGGACCAGCTCTATCACAAGGACGTCCCTTTCCTCGCCCAGCACCTGGGCCGTCCTCTGCGAGTCTGCTACATGAAGGGCCGGAACAACTACCTGTGCCGGCAAAAAGTCTACGACGCGGAGCAGCAGCCGATTCTGCGCGGGCTGGAGCAGGTGGAAGAGTTCGCTCAGATTCGCGAATGGGAGCGGCACACCCCGACCGGAGACCGTGCCGAGCTGGAGGGTTTGCCCGAGAACAGCGAGCTGTGGAGCAAGCTGGACGCGCGGCGGGAAACCTGCACCGGGCAGAAATGCCCCCAGTACGAGCGCTGCTTTCTCACCGAGATGCACGCCCGTGCGCTCGAAAGCGATCTGGTGATCGTCAACCATCATTTATTTTTCGCCGATCTGGCTTTGCGCGAAACCGAGTACGCCAGCATCCTGCCCAGCTATAGCGCCGTCATCTTCGACGAGGCTCACGAAATTGAGGAGATCGCGGGAAACTATTTCGGCTTGTCCCTCAGCACCCATCGTATCGAGGACTTGGTTCGAGACTGCGAGCAAACACTGCGGCTCAAGGACCTCGTTTCGGTTTCGAGACAACGGTCGCTCAAGCGCCTGCGGGAGCGCGCCAACCTATTCTTTTCTCTGTTCCCGGCAGCGGAAGGCCGCTTCGGATTTGAGGACCGGGAACAATTCCTGGAGGCGAACTTTGAAGCCTATTCCGCGCTGCAAAACGCCCTCTTGCGTCTCGACGGCGAGTTGAACTCCCTCCGCGAGAAACCGGAAGAAATCTACCCCCTGCTGCGGAGGCTGGCGGAGATGCGTTCCGAGCTGACCTTTCTGATGGAGAGCCGGGACCGCAGTTTTGTCTTTTGGTATGAGCGGCGCAGCCGGGGGATCGCATTGCAGGCGACTCCTATTGACGTATCCCGCATCCTCTCCGAAAAGCTCTTTGAGCAGACCGACACCGTGGTGCTGACCTCCGCCACGCTGTCGGTGGGCGGCAGCTTCGAGTTCATGAAGGCGAGGCTGGGAATCCGCTATTCCAGGGAAGAGTTGCTGGAACCGCACTTTGACTATGCGGATCAGACGTTGCTTTACATCCCGCAGCGGATGCCCGACCCGCGGCACGAGGAATTCCCGCAGCGGGCCACCGATGAAGTCCTGCGCCTGCTCGAACTTTCCCGTGGCCGCGCCTTTGTCCTGTTCACCAGTTACCTGCAGATGCACCAGATATTTGAGCGAGTGAAAGACAAAGTGCGGTATCCTTTACTGTTGCAGGGAACGGCGCCCAAACAGGCCCTGCTGGAGCAGTTTCGCAGCCCGGAGATGGCGGGAGCGGTGCTGTTTGCTACCAGCAGTTTCTGGCAAGGGGTGGATGTGCCGGGCGCGCAGTTGAGCGCGGTGATTATTGACCGGCTTCCCTTCTCCGTACCGAGTGACCCGGTGGTCCGGGCCCGCATTGAGAGCCTCCGTGATGAGGGCGGCAACCCCTTTTTCGACTATCAGGTGCCGGACGCGGTCATCGCCTTGAAGCAAGGCTTTGGCAGGCTGATCCGCAGCCGCGCTGACCGGGGGGTGCTGGCGATCCTGGACACGCGGATCGTCAAAAAGGGCTATGGACGGCTCTTTTTGGAGAGCCTGCCGCCCTACCGCGTAACCCGCGACATTGCCGACGTGGAGAATTTCTTTCAGCAAGGAGCAGTTCCCTAGATGTTTCAGGTATCCGTAGATGAAGTTTTCGCCGCCGGACATGCGCTGAGAGGCTATCGGGGGAAGTGTGAAAACATGCACGGCCATAACTACAAGATCCGGGTGACTCTCGCGGGCGAATCCCTGGACCACATCGGCCTGCTCTACGATTTCAAGGACCTGAAGGAAGCGATTCAATCGACCATCCGGAAACTCGACCACCGCTTCATCAATGAAATCCCGCCGTTTGACGTTTTGAACCCTTCGGCAGAGAACCTGGCAAAATATTTTTACGAGGAGACCATCCAGCTGCTTCCCTCTCAGTCCAAGGCAAACGGGAATGATCAGAAACAAGGCAGCCCGGACGGGTCCCTGCATGTGTCCTACGTGACCGTCTGGGAAACGGACACGACGACGGCGACCTACTTTGAGGGCGACTCCCCGGGCGGGGCTCAGTAACCGGCTCCCCCCCGTCGCCCGGTTTCTAGGACGCGAGCCCCTGAGCCACAGAGACACGAAGACATATATGAAATACACTTCAGAGTCGCTTGATCCCATTTTATCAGGCCTCCGTGCCCCCGTGCCCCTGTGGCTTACAGCCTTCGGATGGCAACGCCTTCATGCAGGTTACTGAAATCTTCCGCTCCATTCAGGGAGAATCCACCTTCGCGGGTCTGCCGTGCATTTTTATCCGCCTCACCGGCTGCAACCTGCGCTGCGTGTGGTGCGACACCGCCTACGCGTTTTACGGCGGCAACAAGATGTCGGTGGAAGAAATCCTGACGACTGTTCGGGAGCTGAGCGGCCGCTCGGAAGGCACGCCCGTAAAACTGGTGGAGGTGACCGGAGGGGAACCGCTCCTGCAGCAGGAGGTCTATCCGCTCATCGCCCAGTTGCTGGCCAGCGGCTATCAGGTTTTGATTGAAACCAGCGGAGAGCGACCGATCCGGGACCTCCCCGCTCCTGTGGTTCGCGTAGTGGATGTAAAATGCCCCGGAAGCGGCGAGGGCGGATCATTCCTGCTGGAGAACTTGGAGCATTTGGCATCGCATGACCAACTGAAGTTCGTGCTTACGGACCGGCGCGACTACGAATGGGCTCGCGAGTTCTTGCAGGAACACCGGCTGCAAAACAAGGTAGAGACCGTGATCTTTTCGCCCGTCTTTGGAAAAATGGAGCCGCGCCCGCTGGCCGAATGGATTCTCGAAGACGGGCTTCCCGTGCGCGTGGGGTTGCAACTGCATAAATTTATTTGGGACCCGGAGACCACCGGTGTTTAATCCCCGGCATCCAACTAAGAGATGACAGCCAAGCCCAAGGCGATTGTTCTTCTCAGCGGAGGGATGGATAGCTGTGTCACCACGGCCATTGCCGCCCGGGAGTGCCGCTTGGCGGCCCTGCACGTATCCTACGGACAGCTCACCGAAGCGCGGGAGCGCCGCGCCTTTGAGCAGATTGCCGACTTTTATCAAATCACCGAGCGATTGCATGTGGACCAATCCTACCTGCGGCGCATCGGCGGCTCGGCGCTCACGGACCCCAGTATTTCCTTGCGGGAGGCGGATTGGGAAGCTACCGACATTCCAGCCAGCTATGTGCCTTTCCGCAACGCCCATTTTCTGGCCGCGGCAGTCTCGTGGGCGGAGGCAATTGGAGCCAGTCGAATCTACATTGGAGCGGTGGAGGCCGACAGTTCCGGATATCCCGATTGCCGGCCCGAATATTACCAGGTTTATAACCAGTTGATAGCGGCCGGCACCCGTCCGGAAACGCGTATCGAAATCGTGACACCGCTCATTACGCTGCGAAAACAGGAGATTGTCAAAAAGGGGATTGAATTAGACGCTCCATTTCATTTAAGCTGGTCTTGTTATCGGAGCCAGGAGATGGCGTGCGGCCGGTGCGACAGTTGCGCGCTCCGCCTGCGTGCTTTTGAGCAGGCTGGAGCAAAAGACGCCATCCCTTATGCAGCACAACCAAGCTATCATCCGCATGCGGCTTCCTAAATGCGGGCCGTCTGCAAAGTTCGAGCATCGCTGCCTGAGCCAAACCGCAGGTTCAAGCGTATTGTCTATCGTTTCCCTTAAGGGGGAGGGGGAGAATCCATGTTGAAGAAGACGTTGGCGCTTGTTTCATTTTGTTTTTTCTTTGTGCTGGGCAGCCACCCGGCAATGGCACAGTTCGGCCAAATGAGAGGGTCCGTGATCAATGAAGATGGCACCCCGTTTGTGGGTGCGGAGATTCTTATTGACCGGGAAGACATCCGTGGTCACTACGAGCTCAAGACGGATAAAAACGGGAGGTTTTTCCATGCCGGTCTGCCGCTGGGACGCTACAGCGTCTCGGTCATTATGAGCAACGGTCAACCTTTCTCCATCGGAAATGTCCAGACTAACACTTCGGATCCCGCGATAGTTGAAATCGACCTCCAGCAGGAAAGAATGCGGACGGAGGCGGCAGCCGCCGGGGTGCAAGTGGGAGAGGGCGAACTGAGCCCGGAGCAGATAGCAGCTATCGAAAAGGCATCTGCGGAAAGAGCGGAACTGATCAAGCAACGCCAGGAGCTTACCGGCCGCTTCGACGAAGCTATGACGGCCATGGCAGCCAAGGATTACGACACGGCTATTCCGGCGTTCGAGGCGGCGGCGGAGGTGGACCCCACTCAACACGTGATCTTCGCCCAGCTCGGCGAAGCGTTCAGTGGAAAAGCGACAGCGGCCGGCAACTCGGCAGAAAAGAAGGAATGGTACGAAAAAGCGGCGGCTTCCTATGAAAAGTCGCTCACGCTCAAACCGGAAGACCCCTCCTATCACAACAACTTCGCTCTGGCCTTGGCCAACGGAGGAAAGATCGCAGAGGCGCAGGCAGAGTTGGAAAAGGCCGCCGAACTGGACCCTGTAAATGGCGGGCGCTACTACTTCAACCTGGGAGCCGTGCTCATTAACACGGGGAATATAGACGCGGCAATCGATGCCTTTCGCAAAGCCACCGAGGCAGACCAGAACTTTGCCGATGCCTTCTACCAACTGGGGGTAACCCTCACGGGCCAGGCTACTGTGGACAACGCCACCGGCAAGGTGATCCCCTCACCCGGCACCCTGGAGGCGTTGCAAAAGTATATCGACCTGGCTCCCGACGGGCCGAACGCCGCTGCGGCTAAAAGCCTGATCGACACGATGGGTGGTGCCGTGACCACCAGCGTTGATCTCTCAAAAGACTAAACGAGTTAAATAACCGGGACAGGGGCTGCGCCCCTGTCCCGCATGGATACAGCGCGGCAGCCGGCAATAGATCAGAGGGGGAGTTTTTTTTGCCTCTGACCTCTTCCTATCTTCTTCGATAAACGGACAAGCGTTTCATGCTTCGGATTCTGTTCATCATTGCCGTTGCCTGG
The DNA here is from genome assembly GCA_963666975.2 of Terriglobia bacterium. GTDB lineage: Bacteria > Acidobacteriota > Terriglobia > 2-12-FULL-54-10 > 2-12-FULL-54-10 > JADFGZ01. Next base: position 320,352 of record CAXVYR010000004.1, read on the forward strand.
CTGGTTCGGTTTCTGTGGAACACTCTGGCCGGAAAAACTTCCCGAACCCACTCCTCCCCGCCCAGCGGCCGTGGCCCCTCGACAGGATCAAAAGTGATAACGGGCCAAATGAAAAAAGACCCTCAGTGCGGGACCTATGTTTCCACCGAACTCTCTTTGAAATCCAGCTACCACAACGAAGTGCTCCATTTTTGCTCTCGCCAGTGCCAGGAGAAGTTCTTAGAGGCTCGAACCGGCAAGTCTGCGTGACGCTCTGCCTTTTGCCCAGTAGTGTCCCCCAGTAGTGTCCCAAGGTTATCCTCTGAACGAACACCTCCTTTGATCCGCTCGCCAAGCAACCGGCAAGGAAGAAGGAAGAATGTTACGCCCGGCTTTTGGGGGAATCTCTTCCTGGTTTTTTAGGAATGGTTGGAAAGGTCGCGGACGTGACGGATGCCCGCCTTGCGGCAGCAGGCCTCCAGTTCCCGCACGATGCGAACGGTCGCCCGCGGATCGTAGAAGTTAGCCGTTCCCACCTGCACGGCGGCCGCCCCGGCGCGCAGGAACTCAGCGGCGTCGGCGCCGCAGAGAATCCCGCCGATACCGATGACGGGAATTTGAACCGCGCGGGCCGTCTGATAGACCAAGCGTAATGCCTGGAAACGAATGGCGGGACCGGAAAGACCCGCTATTTTTCCAGGGATGGGCGGCTGACCTGGGGCAAGCCCGAATTGCATTCCCACAAACGTATTGACCAGGCAGAGAGCGTCGGCCCCGGCAGCCTCGGCGGCCTGCCCAAAGGAAACAATGTCGGTGACATTCGGTGAAAGCTTTACCAGCAAAGGACGGCGGGAGATTTTTCGCACGGCGGCGGTGACCTCGTGGGTCAACGCAGGGTCGCTTCCGAAGGTGATTCCCCCGCACCTCGTATTGGGACAGGAGAGATTCAGCTCATATGCTGCCAAGCCTCCTCCTGTGGCCTCCATACGCTGAACTACTTCCACGTAGTCTTCCGTCGTCTCTCCAAACACGTTGGCGATGACCGCAGTGCTCAGTTGCCCCAGCCGAGGAAGCTTTCCCCGCAGGAAGGCATCCACTCCAATGTTCTGGAGGCCAACGGAGTTCAGCATGCCGGAGGGAGTTTCCGCCAAACGGGGAGGCGGATTGCCTGCCATCGGCTCGCGCGAGAGGCCTTTCACCACCAGACCGCCCAGTTCATTCAGGTCCAGCAGCGGCTCAAACTCCACCCCATAACCAAATGTGCCGCTGGCTGCGATGACAGGGTTTTTTAGCCGCAGCCCGGCAAACTCCACCGCCATGTCGGGCGCTTCACTCACGAGGAGTGCCTTTGGTGAGGGTGGGCGTTGCTTGCTTCCCGGCAGGCGCACTCGGCAGGAGCGCCTCGCGCAAGACTCTTCCGGTAGCCGCAGCGGGCGGGTTGATCTGCAACACGGCAGCCAGGGTAGGAGCCAGGTCAGCCGGGCTCGCCTCGGTATGAAACACCTCTGCGCGGAAGGCACTCCCCCACAAAATCAGCGGAACTCGCCGGTCGTAGCTGTAGGGGGATCCGTGGTCCGTGCCGCCGCCGGGAAACGCCTCCACAAAAAACGGGGCGTAGCGCAATGCCAGGTTGCCTGCCCGCCCGGGAAAATAACTGCGTGCGTAAAGCGCCCGCATGGAATCTTCGTCAGCGCCCCCGTCCAACTGACCCGCCGTGTAATAGGCAACCACTCCATCCTGTTCAAGAGCTGCCTCTCCTGCCGCGCGGGCAACTTGTTCCCGGTCCAGACCGTGCCGCTCCATGGCCTCGTGATTGAGATAGATCCAGGGAGATACATAACTCTCGATCCACTCTTCACGGCCGAACTGCAAGGCCAGAGCCTCGTTGATTTCACCGGTAAGCTTTTGGGCGTCGATTCGCCCTCCGCCCAAGCGCGCGGCCTGCGCTTGCTCCGGCAGAGGCGCGACCCCGTGGTCGGAGCTGAGCCCTAAAATCACGTTCTGCAAACCCACACGGCGGTCGAGGAAACTAAAAAACTCCTCCATCTGCCGGTCGATGCGCAAAAACATGTCTTCGACCAGAGCGGAATCCGGACCTACTTGATGACCCAAGTAGTCCGGGGAAGAAAGGGCGATCCAAAGAAGGTCCGCAGTCTGGTCCTCTCCCATTTGGTAAGCTTCCACTGCGGCCTCTGCCAGATCAAATTGCAACTGAGAGGAGAACGGCGTGGCGCCAAAGTCAAACCAGAACTTCTCCCTGCCCTGCGGACCCGGTTCCAACTCTAAGCGGCGTTCAAAGGCCTCTCCTTCCAAGGGATTCCACTGCTTGCCGGCGTAGGTTTCGAGGCTGTGATCCTGATTAAATTGCACGAGCCACTGCGGGAGCGATGCCATGTAATAGCTGGAAGTCAGGAAGCCCTCCGCGGCGATATCGAACCAGAAAACCGCGTTCGGATTTTTGCCCGCAGCAATCACGGCAGCTTTATCCTTCATGGAAACGGAAATTACGCGGGAAGCTCCTCCGTTGGAGAGGCGCAACTCATCGCCGAGCGTTGTGCCCTCCAGCGCCCAGGGAGATGCTCCGTTCGAGCTTTCTTCAGGATTCCCCGGCAGGAACCTCTCAGCCAGGAAATTCCTAACCAGTGGATACGCTTCGTCCGCAGCCGCAGCCATCGTCCTTCCCCGTCCACGGTCATACCACGAGTTGCCGACAATCCCGTTGTGCCGGGGGTAAGAACCGGTAGCCAGAACCGCATGGCCTGGAGCGGTGGCCGTTGCGGCATACTCATACTGGCAATTGGCAAAGACCGATCCTTTCCGCAAAAAACGATTGAACCCGCCCGGCCCAAACCGGGAGCGGAAGCGCGTGAGATAATCGGATCGCAACTGGTCGATGACGATGATTACAACCAGTTTCGGCGCTTGCGCGTGCAGGCTGGAAAAACCAAATCCCAAAAGCAGCAAGACCAAAATAATTAGGTTGATTTTCTTCGCAGGCGGCGAGGAGATGCTCCTCTGCAATCGATTTGCTGGCCTCGCGTCATTGATTGGTTTCTTCATAACGTGTCCGGAAGTCGCCGTTCGCTGGTTGCACGAAATCAACATCAGCTCCCGCCCGCCTCTTTACGATCCTCGCTTCTCTGCGATCCCTGCGAAAACCATACCACCGTGGCGCCCCAACTGCCAGCCCCCATCGGCGCATCTTCAAAGGAGGTCACAAAAGGTGTCCGCGCCAAAAGGGAGCGGACCAGGGAGCGTTGCACTCCTGCTCCTTTGCCGTGGATGATGCGGACGGTGGAGAATTCCATGGCCCGAGCCTCCTCCAGATAGGCCTCGACAACCGACTTCACATCGCGAGGGGCGAACGAGTGCAAGTCCAGCACGTCGGTCACTTCCAGCGGGACGGGCGCCAACGTTGCTTCTTCATCAGAGTCTTGTTGCCCGGCAGAAATACTCCGCTCTGGTTCCTTGGAATTTTCCATCTTTGCCGAGCCTCCGGTTAAGGTGCGAAGCATTTGCCAGAAGGACATCATGGTCTCTCAAAGGGGTCTCTCAAAAGGGTCTCCCAAAAAGCCGGCTTCCCAACTCCCCTGACTCCCAAACAGAAATTCAACGCTCCTCGCCTCCCACCATAGGAACAAAGCGGACAGAAATTACGGTGCGCTCTACGATGTGGTCCGAGGTTTCGCTTTTCTCCAGCACCATCAGCTTTTGTGTTTTCCCTGCCTTCCCCACCGGTACTACCATGCGCCCGCCGCGTTTCAGTTGGGCCCTCAGCGCTGGAGGGATCTCCGGCGGAGCCGCCGTCACCAGGATGCCGTCAAAAGGCGCGTGCTCAGGCCATCCCAGGTAGCCATCGCCGATTCTCACACGGACATTGGCAAAGCCCAGCCGCTCCAGAAGACGCTCAGCGGCTAAACCTAAACGAGGCACAATCTCAATCGAGTAAACCTGCCTCGCCAGACGCGAAACGACCGCGGCCTGGTAGCCGGAGCCGGTCCCAATTTCTAAAATGACATCCTCCGGCTGCGGCTGCAACAATTCCGTCATCAGGGCAACGATGTAGGGCTGGGAGATGGTCTGCCCATTCCCAATCGGCAGAGGCTTGTCTTGGTAAGCTGCGGCCCGCAGATGCGGCGGCACAAACAGATGACGCGGAACCTCGCGCATCACTCGGAGAACTTTTTCATCGTGAACACCACGCGCGCGAATCTGGTCGCGCACCATGATTTCGCGACGCCGCTGGAAAGTTTTTTCGGCGGATATTTGTTCAGCAAGGCCTTGTTGAACAACCCCAGCCCAGCCAGCATAAACCAGCACGCACAGCGCAACCACCGTAAAAAAGAATTTGCAGGCTGGAAGTTTTTTCGGAAGGTTCATTGCTCCACCGCTGCTATTGCCCTTCCAAGCGAGTGAAAGAACCTACTGCAGGAAGGAACCGCCTCGGACAACTAGCGCGAGGGCATCCCATTACCTCAACACGCCAGGCGGTTCCAGGGCCTCTATGCTGGGCGCGAAGACCCAAATTCCCGTCTCGACCCGTTCAGCCTCCGAGGACCACTGCGAAGGTTCCACATACTCGTAGCAACGCTGGTAGAAATTGGGGATGCTTTCGTGAGGGAGATAGACCAAAGCGATGGTCGGCAGCAGTTCATTCTCCAGGAATTCATCGGAAGGTCTTTGCTGGAACATTGACATAGAGGATTCTCGCTTCCTTCCCGCTTCACTCAGGACGACTGCACCGGCCGGTAGTAGGCTTCGCCATCGCATGCATGGCAGAGCACATGGCCGTTGCGCCGCACTTCCCGCTTGAAATTGATGCCCTCGCCACATTGCTCGCAGATCACGCGCTCGCCTTTATATCCGGGGAACTCCTCGGGCGGAAGCTCCACCTCCACCCATGCCTCGTCGAAAAGGTCCTTTTCGGACATCTGGCGATAGGCAGCCATCTGCTGCTGGTTCTTGTCGGCAACTTCCGGAAACAGGCAGCGCGCCTCCTGCTTGGAACTCTCCCTCGCCACCAGACGGATGGCTTTGTTCCCTTTGAGATCAACAAACGTGGCGGCCACCTTCCCCCAGTCCCGGAACTTCAGCGCCCGCTTGCCCAGCCTGCATCCGGTCACCACGACCACCGCGTCGGTGGCGCAACGGTCGATCTCAACAAAGGTTACCAGCCGCTTGCGCTCACGAATGGGATCATCGATGCCCAAACGGATCAAGCCCAGCATGGCCATGCGAACGCCCAGCACCTGCCCGGCGCACAGGTGCCCGTGGGCGCGCTCCGCATCCTGGAGATATTCGTCAAGTGTCTTCATGTTGCGCCTCGCTGGCCGGGAAGGGTCGATATGCGCCCGGCTAATTTGATTGTGGCAGAGAGCAAAAGGTGGGTCAACGGTGATGTGGACCTACACAGGTATGGAATAGCAATTCATTGCTCGATGAAATCTGGCGTCCACCACAGGGTTGCTCTCAAATCCTTCTCCGCCTTCACCTGGAATTTCTCCCTTGACTCATCCATAACTCAGGAGTTATAATTACTTTTCTTTCTCGGGGGGGGGGGAAGAAATAATAAGCGCGCCCCTTGCGACGACGCTTCAACCTAAACAATTTCACAGAAAGACTTTGAAGAAAACAAAGGAGGTCGCCAGATGACACAACTGAAGACAAGGAAACAGAAATGGAAATTGGTAAGAAACGCAACAAGTGGACCATTGATGAATATGTGACAACTGGTGGTCAGAATTTGGTCATGGCCTTCCTCTCTAAGCAGACCGGTCGGGCCAGGACCGAAGCAATTGCCTTGCTTAATCTCTTGCAGGAACGCGGAAATCGTCTCAGGATGCCCCATTCCAAGCCTCTTGGAGGCGGGTTATTTGAGCTTCGGAGGTTTCATGTGCGGATATTTTACATGTTCCGGTCGGGGCGTCGGATTACTCTCCTTGATGGGATGGTGAAAAAACAGGATCAGATTCCGCCAAAGGTATTGGGTCGTGTGAGGCAGTATCAGAAGGAAATCGAGGCCAAAGATGCCGAGGCAACCCGGGGTCCGTAGCAATAGTCAGAGTTAGTGCTTTTCTATATTAGAGATTATGAAAACTAAAAAGAAGAAGCGCTCGACTACACAGAGCGCGGTGATGAATTGGATCAATGAACAGATTGCCCGCGATTCCGAGCTTCAACAGCAAGTGGAAGAAATGCTGAACGAAATGCGGATTGAGCAAGACCTCGCCAAATTGAGGCAAGATCGGGGGTTATCACAGAGCCAACTCGCCAGGATACTCAGGGTAAGTCAACCTGCTATTGCTAAGATCGAGTCCGGAAGAGTGAAAAATCTCGAATTGAAAACATTGGTTCGATATGCAATCGCGCTTGGCAGTAGAGTCAAGATAGAGGTGAAACCGGCCCAGGAACACCCCATCACTCGCCCACGAAAGTAGGGGCATCCCACAGGTTTCAGGATATGCCCTCCTGTAGTTCCCATAAATGTCAGTTTAAATTTCGGTTAGTTCACATTATCTCCTTCTCAAATAGAAGGCGCTCGAAACGACCCTTCTGAGTCCTGCCTGCTTCCCGAAATCCATTTTTCCAATAGAGTTTTTGGGCGGCTGTTTGCCAGTATGCTGGGGCGGATCGATGGACTATCGCTTCCGTCGGGATAGCATCAGTTGTGGCACACAAGAAATCGAACCGATTCTTTCCCAGGAATGGAGTGGTGTTTGAAAAGGTGGTTTTGGAAGCCGGGCCGACGGACTCCTGGACCCGGAGAGGATCGCTCGGAGCCCTTAGACAGAAGAACTCTGCTGGAAGGGTCCAATGGAAGACCAATGGTTGTATACTCACGAGTGCCGGAGAGCCAAAAAACTAATTCCGGCCAAAACCAGTTTCACAGCCCCTCACTGTGATGTAGGCTCACACTGCCAGTGGTACAAAAAATCGGGCAGGTCACAATCGTTCCCTAAAAGGAAGGTCCTATCAAAGCGAAAGCCTACCGCGCGCCAATGGCAACGTCCCGGGGAGTCACCACAGGTGGTCTGCCCCCGGACCTGCTTCTCACGGCCGCCAGGCGGCTCGGAGCCATCTGCCTAATCTACGCCTTCGCCTTCTTCATGGCGGGCATATTTCCGCTGCTGGTTCTCGGGAGCTGAGCTCCGAGGCGACCCGGGACTTCGCCCAGAGGTACTTCGCCCAGAGGTTGGCCGTCGGGTGGTGGGTCGGAGCGTTTTCGATCGCTTTGTCTCTAATCGTATTTGGTATCTCCAGGAGCCGGCGCATCCCAGTAACCACGCTCCTGAACATCGGGCTGATCTTCGAGGTAACGGGCAGCTTCGGCATTGCCCTTGCCGAGTACTGGGGGATACTCAACCAGACCGTGGTGTCATCGATGGAGATGGAGGGGCTTGGCCTGTCCTGGGTGGCGGTCTGGATGATCGTGTTCGCGGTCGTGATCCCGACCCGGCCGGGAAGAGCGCTCGTTGCCGCGCTTGCGTCGGGCGCCGCCGTTCCGATCACGGTCGCCCTGACGATTCAGTATGGCGGAACACTCCTCCGAATCACGCCCAGTGAATTCTTCTTCGTTTTTATCCTACCGTATCTGATCTGCACGGTGATGGCCTACGCGTCCGCGCGTATCATCTACCGGCTCGGGACCGACGTGCAGCGCGCCCGCGAGATGGGAAGCTACCGGCTGGAGGAGCGCATAGGCCAGGGCGGCATGGGCGAGGTCTGGCTAGCGAGGCACCGGATGCTGGCGCGACCGGCGGCTGTCAAGCTCATTCGGGCCAGCCATCTGGGCGCGGAGGGAGAGGACGCAGGGCGGACGGTGCTCAAGCGCTTCGGACAGGAGGCTCAGGCGACGGCCGCCTTGCGCTCTCCACACACGATCGAGGTGTACGACTTTGGGCTCTCCGATGACGGCACGTTCTATTACGTCATGGAGTTGCTCGACGGGATGGACCTCGACACGCTGGTGAAGCGCTACGGACCACAGCCGCCCGAGCGCGTCGTCCATATCCTGCGACAAGCCTGTCACTCGCTCCACGAGGCGCACGACGTGGGCCTCATCCATCGCGACATCAAGCCGGCTAATCTGTTCATCTGCCGCTACGGCTCCGACCTGGACTTCGTGAAGGTGCTGGACTTCGGGCTTGTCTCGGAGCGCTCCCGAAGCGCCAGCGACGAAACCAAGCTGACGCGAGAGGGAACGGTCGTCGGCTCTCCCGCCTTCATGCCGCCCGAGATGGCACTTACGGAGCATCCTGTGGAAGGGCGTGTGGACCTGTACGCGCTGGGATGCGTGGCCTACTGGCTGCTCACCGGATCCCTGGTCTTCGAGTCGGATTCACCCATGGAGATGATCGTCAAGCATGCGCGGGACACGCCAGAGCCGCCCTCGGCCCGAAGCGAGCTCGACATCCCGGAAGCGCTGGATCGCATCGTGATGGCATGCCTGGAGAAGGATCCGGCGAGACGGCCGCAGACGGCGCGCGAACTCTCCGACCGACTTGCTGAGCTGCAGCTCGATCCATTGTGGACGGAAGCGCGAATGAGCCTCTGGTGGGAAGCGTACGCGCCGCAGGTACGTTCGAGCAGCTCCCAGCAAAGCGAAAGCCCGGGAGCTGCGCCTTCCGCTCGAGGGGCCTTGCTGCTCGGGCCGAAGTGAGACGGCCCGACAATCCCGGTCAGGTCAGTAACCTGATCTCACAAGCCCCTGCACCATGCCAATCGTCGTTAACACTGGACCAGTCAACCAAAAGACAGGGCGCCGATTAATGTTGGGTGCGACCGCTGGATCACTGTAACCGCGACCAAATCGTAAAACCACTTTGGAATGTGAAAATGGAAATGCAGATTCCATACTTCATCGTGGTCAGATTCAATGTAACGCCGGATTTCCATTACTCCAACTTGGCGGTATGCAACCCATACAACAGGCTGCCTACTCCGCCTGCTCCCCAAACACATGGATGAAGGCCTTGGGGAAGGTAACCAGCCAGTCCTTCTGCTTGGCAACGCCCATCCTTTTGTAGACCAAGCGGGTGATCTCGCTCTCAATCTGAATCGGCGGGTTGCCGTCTGCTGAGGCGGCTTCTGTTTGAACGCGGAGCAGTAGACGGACCGCCGTAGGCGTGGAAACTTCCTCGACCACCCGGACCGGAATCCTGTTTTCGCCGCCGATCTCGTCCCCCCTCGCACCTCCTCCCTCGCCTTGGGCCGCGCCGGGGTGCGCCAGCAGGACGTGCTGGTGGGGAATACAAAACGAGACACGGTCGCCACGGAGCCGCCCGGGCAGGTAGGGCACCGTCACGGAAAACAACGCGGTGCGAATGCGGGAGCAGTCCGCCGCCGAGTCCAGTTCCTCCACCGTGCCGGTGAAAATATTGGATATGCCGAGCAACCGCGCCACAGCAGCGTTCTGTGGATGGTAAAACACTTCGTCGGGCACCCCACGTTGAACGATCCTTCCCGCTTGATAGACGACCATCCGGTCGGCCAGAACAAATCCTTCGGTCACATCGTGCGTGACCAGGAGAATTGGAATGCGATACTTCTGCCGAATGCTGCGGAGAACCGAGTAAAAGTCCATGCGGAGTTGATAATCGAGACCCCGCACCGGCTCATCGAGCAACAACAGCCGGGGCTGCGCGATCAGCGCGCGCGCAATTGAAGCCCGCTGCTTCTCTCCGCCGGAAAGGTCCAGGGGCCGACGGTTGGCTAAAGCCGTCAGGCCAAACACTTCCATCATTTCGTGGAGCCGGCGATGTCTCTCCAGGCCCGGCAGCCGCTTGATGCCAAAAGCCAGGTTCTGCTCCACCGTCATGTGCGGAAACAGCGCATAGCTCTGAAAGACGTAGCCGATGCCCCGGCGCTGCGGAGGCAGGCAGATGCGGCTCCCGGCGTCAAATAAGATTTCATCGTTCAGCAGAATCCGTCCGTGGTCCGGGCGCAGGAAACCGGCGAGCGAATCGAGCGTCAGGCTCTTGCCGGAACCGCTTGATCCAAACAGGACCGTGACGCCTGCTTCGCACTCCAGGCTGACATCCAAGTCAAAACCCGGAGAGGGCACGGCGGCGGGAAGGTGCTTCCGAATTGTCAGTTCTAACAGAGCCATTCCCTGCTCCGTTTGCGCGCGGGGCCGTCCCGCCTGTGGCATACGGTGAGCCGTTGCCGCAGGCGCCGGACTAGAGCAATCGCTCGCCCTGCAGGCGGTTTGTCCAGTAAAGAATGCCGATGGCGAGCGCGGAGATGATCAATACCATCAAGTTGGCGAGCAATGTGTCGCCCGACTGCACGGCATCATAGATGGCGACCGCCATGGTCTGTGTCTTGCCGGGGATGTTACCGGCAATCATGATGGTCACTCCGAAATCCCCCAGCGCCCTGGCAAAAGCAAAAACCGTTGCTGCCAGGATGGAGCGACGCGCCAAAGGCAATGTTACTTGAAAAAAGATGCGCCATTCCGACGCTCCCAGCGTGCGGGCGGCGTTCTCCATATTGTGGTCCACGCTCTCCAGCGCCGCCCTCGCCGACTTCACCAACAGTGGAATGCTATGCAATGTGGCGGCGACCACCGCGGCCTGCCACGTGAACACCAGCGGGGAACCGAAAACCGCCTCGAAGCCGCGCCCGATGAAGGTATCGCGGCCTAACAGCACTAATAGGTAATAGCCCAGGACCGTCGGCGGCAGGACAATAGGCAGCGTCACCAGCGCATCCAAAGCCTCCCGGCCACGGAAACGATACCGCGCCAGGATGTAGGCCAGGGCCAGCCCTGCGCCCAGCGAGATAGCCGTCGCCAGGATGGCAACCCGCAGGGACAGCCACAGGGGAAACCAGTCGATTTGGTGAAACGCGCTGGGCATCGTTAGGATTTAATGGACAGCGGATTTAGTGGACAGTCATCCGCAGCGGGACCGGTTCCGTAAAAGTTCGTCCCACCCGTCGAGTTGCTCCGGGAAGATTATAGCCCAATCAGAAAATCAGAAAGGGAGATGGTGTTTTTCTTCCGCTTCCTCATGGCAGGCCAAACCCATACGCTTCGAGAATTCGCATGGCTTCCACGGTCGAAAGGAATTCGACGAACGCCCAGGCGGCCTGTTTGTTTTCCGACCTCTTCAGGACGGCAGCAGTCTGCTCAATGGGACGATGAAGGCTCTGGTCGATTAGAAGATAGGGGCGGTCAGCGTCCTGCACCAAAGCGACCGCAACCAGCGCCGCCTCCGCATTGTTCGTCTCCGCCATCTGAAAGGCATGCGCCACACTTTCCCCATAAACCAGTTTAGGCTGAAGCGCTTGCCATAATCCTGACGCCTGCAAGGCCTCTTGCGCTGCCATTCCATAGGGGGCAAAACGAGGATTGGCAACGGCAACGCGCCTGATTCGGTCTTCCCTGAACTCCTCCAACGACTCCAGCTCAAACTGCCGGGACCAGGCTGCCAGTCGCCCCAGAGCGAATAGTTGCGCCTGCCCCTCTACAAATCCATCCCGCTCCAGGGCTTGACTAAAGGAACGCGCAGCCGGGACATATACGTCGAAAGGAGCGCCCTGTCGAATCTGTTGTTCCAGTTGCCCGGAAGAAGCAAAGCTGAAAGTAACTTCCCCTGCACCGGAACGCTGAAAAGCAACCTCCAGAGGACGGCTGACTTTCAGCAGGTTGGCAGCAGCGGCGACCAAAACCGGGGGGTTTTCTCCACCATTTCTGCTAGAACAGCCAACAGAGCTTAAGATAAAAATAACAATAAGAAGACTAATAATTTTACGCATCATTATGAAAATAAATATGATATAATTTATCCATCTAACACGCTCGGAAATTCTCAAACAACTTGACAATCTCCCACTCAACTATTATACTACTTTATGACTAAAGGCGGAAAGACCGCCTAGACGCTAGGCAGTTGCTGCAATTGTTTCCAACATTGCGAAATGCCACACAGAATTGAGGAGGCTCGGCAAAATGGCAAAGCTTATAGGCATAGACCTCGGAACCACGAATTCCGTGGTAGCTGCAATGGAAGGCGGTGAGGCAAAAGTAATTCCCAACGCCGAGGGGAGCCGGACAACGCCCTCCGTCGTTGCATTCGCCAAAAGCGGCGAGCGGTTGGTCGGGCAGGTCGCCAAGCGCCAAGCGATCACCAATCCTGAGAATACCATATATTCCATCAAGCGATTCATGGGTCGCCAGTACCTGGAAGTTTCCGAAGAGATGAAGATGGTGCCCTACCGTGTGGCACAAGCGCCCAACGGAGACGTCCGTGTATTAGTGAACGACGGCAAGAAGGACCTGGCCCCGCCGGAGATCGCTGCCATGATTTTGCAGAAGATGAAGCAGTCCGCCGAGGATTACCTGGGAGATAAGGTCACCCAGGCAGTGCTCACCGTTCCCGCTTATTTCAACGACAGCCAGCGGCAGGCCACAAAGGACGCAGGCGCGATTGCCGGGCTGGAAGTATTGCGCATCGTGAACGAGCCTACGGCAGCGGCGCTGGCCTACGGCCTGGACCGGCAGAAGGACGAGACCATTGCGGTCTACGACTTCGGGGGCGGCACGTTTGACATTTCAATTTTAGAGGTAGGGGAAGGCGTGGTGGAGGTAAAGTCCACCAACGGCGACACGCACCTGGGAGGCGACAATCTCGACCATCGGATCATCGAGTGGATTGTCGAAGAATTCAAAAAGGACCAGGGTATTGACCTTGCGAAGGACAAAATGGCCTTGCAGCGCCTCAAGGAAGCAGCGGAAAAGGCCAAGATGGAGCTCTCCTCGGTTGCAGAGACTGACATCAACCTGCCGTTCATTACAGCCGACGCGAGCGGCCCGAAGCACTTAAGCCTCCGGCTGAGCCGTGCCAAGTTCGAGCAGTTGGTGGAGGACATCCTGCAACGGTCGGTGGGACCTTGCCAGCAGGCTTTGCAAGACGCCAACTTAAAGCCATCCGACATCAACGAGGTGGTATTGGTCGGCGGGTCCACGCGCATCCCGCGGGTCCAGCAAATTGTTCGCGAGCTGTTCGGCAGGGACCCTCACAAGGGAGTGAACCCGGATGAGGTGGTGGCCGTGGGCGCTGCCATTCAGGCCGGAGTGCTGGGCGGCGAAGTGAAAGACCTGCTGCTGCTCGATGTAACTCCGCTCACGCTCGGCATCGAGACGCTGGGAGGAGTGCGGACGGCGCTGATTGAGCGCAACACCACAATCCCCACCCGGAAGACCGAAATTTTCTCCACGGCGGCTGACACCCAGACCTCCGTGGAGATCCACGTGCTCCAGGGCGAGCGCGCCATGGCCCGCGACAACCGGACCCTCGGCAAATTCCAACTGATAGGAATCCCGCCCGCGCCGCGCGGGGTGCCGCAGATCGAAGTCACCTTCGACATTGACGCCAACGGCATCGTGCACGTAACGGCGAAGGATATGGGAACCGGCAAGCAACAAGACATTACCATCACTGCTTCCAGCGGCCTCAGCAATGATGAAGTGCAGCGCATGCAATCGGAGGGGCAGGCGCACTCCGAGGAAGACCGTCTGCACCGCGACGAGGCAGAAGCCAGGAACCGAGCCGACTCGTTGCTTTACAACACAGAGAAACTGCTCAATGAGAACCGCGAGAAGGTCTCAGCGGAAGATGCGCAGGAGATTGAATCCGCCATCGAACAAACCAAACAGGCCCTGAACGCAGGCAAGACGGATGAGATCAACCAAGCGGCGGAGCGTCTGACCAAGGCCACCCACAAACTGGCCGAGGCCATGTACCAGCAGGCCAGCAGCGAGCCGGGTCCGGACGCCTCGACCCCTCCGGAAGCAAGCGATTCGGGAACCGGCGAGGCCGGCACGAAAGAGGAAGGCGAGGTAATTGACGCAGAATTCGTAGATGCCGATGAGGATAAGGACAAGTAACGCTGGACCTACCTCGCTTGCACCGTGCGGTTGAAAATGAACCGTTGAGGCATAACCTATGACGGGCGAGAACGATTTCTACAAGCTGCTGGGCGTCAGCCGGAAAGCCAAACCGGAGGAGATCCGGAAGGCTTACAAGCGCCTGGCCCGGAAGTTCCATCCGGATGTGAATCCCGGCGACAAGAGCGCTGAGGACCGCTTCAAGAAGGTCTCGGAAGCCTATGACGTGCTGAGCGATCCTAAAAAGCGGCAGATGTACGACCGTCTCGGCTACTACAGCGAAGCAGGATTCCAACCCGGAGAGGCAAATCCCGGGGGCAGGCGGCCCGTCGATTTTTCAGGCTTTGATTTTTCTGATTTGCGGGGAGCCGGAACAGGCTTCGGCGGAGGCGGCGTCCGGGACATCTTCTCCCAGTTGTTCGGCCGCGGCGAGCCCCCGCCGCAGCGTCCGGAGCCGGGTAACAACCTGGAATACCAGGCAACCATCGGTTTCTGGGACGCCATCCGGGGGACCTCCGTGCGGCTGAACATCCTGCGCCAAAGAAACTGTCCCGCCTGCAGCGGGAAAGGAACCACTGGGAAAGAGCAGCTTTGCCCGGAGTGCAAAGGCAGCGGAAGCGCCGACAAAACAATGGCGAACCTGCGGTTCAACGTCGCCTGCACGCGGTGCCAAGGAACCGGCAGATTGCAGGACGTGTGCGCCCCTTGCAGAGGGGAAGGACGTTTGTCCGAACCGGAGTCGCTGGAGGTGCGTATCCCGGTCGGCGTGCAGGACGGATACCGTGTCCGGGTTCCCGGCAAGGGGAACAGCGGAACGCAGGGAGGCCCGCGGGGGGACCTCTACATCATCACCAAAGTAACCCCCCATCCCTTCTTCGCACGCAAGGGAGATGACATCTATACGGTAATCCCATTGACGGTGCCCGAAGCAGCGCTGGGAGCCAAGGTGGAGGTTCCCACCATCGAGAATGTACGCGCCTTGCTGAAGATTCCTCCCGGCACTCCCAGCGGCCAAAAGTTCCGTCTGCGGGAAAAAGGCGTAACCTCCCTGAAAAGCGGCAAGCGGGGGGACCAGTATGTGGAAGTGCGTATCCACATACCCAAGATTGCAGATGAACGGTCCAAAGAAATCCTGCGGGAGTTTTCTCATCTCAATCCGGAGAATCCCCGCAACGACCTCTACCGGCAGCTTTAGGCGGGAGAAACAGCGGAGAGCGAACAGGAAACGGTATGGCCAAGCGGAAACAAGCCGCCTACATGATCTCCGCCATCGCGGAAACTTACGGGATTCACCCGCAGACGCTGCGGATGTACGAACGCGAGGGGCTCCTGAAGCCTTCCCGCACGGAAGGGAACACGCGCCTGTACACGGAACAGGACATCGAACGGCTGGAACTCATCCTGAGCCTGACCCGCGACATGGGCGTCAACCTGGCCGGTGTGGAGGTGGTGCTGAACATGCGGGAGAAGATGGAAAAGATGCATCGGCAGATGGAAGAGTTCGTTAACATGGTTCAGCGGGAATTGCTGAGCCGGCAAACGGCGCATCAGGAGATCAAAAATGCGCTGGTGCGCTTTGTGCCTCCCCGCGTCTCACGAGTCAACCGCAAAAAGAGCTAGCTCTCCGGCCGCAGGCTGTTTACAAAATCGGCGTCTGATCAAGTTGGATAGTTCATGAATTTTCTTGAGGCCAAGCCTCCCATACGATTGGTGATCTTTGACCTGGACGGCACGCTCGTCGATTCGGCGGCGGACCTGCGCCTGAGCGTGAACGCCACGCTGCACCACATGGGCCGGAGACCGCTCGATGAGGAGACGATCTATTCCTATGTCGGCAAGGGCGCTCCGCTTCTCATCCGCCGGGCGCTCGGAGAAGGAACCTCCGATGAGGAGGCCGCGCGCGGCCTGCGATTTTTCCTGCGGTATTACTGGGATCACAAACTCGACAATACGACGCTCTATCCCGGAGCGCGGAAAACCCTGGAATGGCTGGCCAACGGCGCGGTCCCTCGCCGGCGCGTCCTGGGCGTGCTGACCAACAAGCCGGCAAACGTCAGCAGAGACATGCTAGAAGACCTGGACCTGATGCACCTGTTCCGGTTTGTATACGGGGGCGACAGCTTTGCAAACAAGAAGCCCCACCCGGAGGGCGTCGAGAGCATCCTTGCCGACACCGGCATACCGGCTTCGGAAGCCATAATCGTGGGCGATTCCGACGTGGACATTGCGGCGGGCGCGAACGCGGGCATCTGGACCTGCGGCGTCACCTACGGCTTCGGGGACCTCCGCCTCAAGGGAAACCCTCCCGATCTGGTAGTCCACAAACTGCCCGAACTCGCCGAGGCGCTTCAGGTAGAGAATCCATCATCCAAAGAAAGATGAAGCTCAGAAATCACAATGCCCGTGCAAACTCCTGCGGGTCGCGTTTTTCCCTTGCCATCACAAAGCTGATCTTCACTTTCTGATTCAATGCTGCTGCCACCCTTTGCAACATCGTAAGGGAATGCCGCTCATAATCCGCATCTTCCAGCCGGGCAATGACCGGCTGCTGGGTGCCGATTCGCTTCGCAAGCTCTTTCTGCGTGAGGCCAGCCTTGGTCCTGGCCTGATAGATCGTGTGAGCGATGTGGGCATTTAGCTTCTCCTCGGCAATCATTTCTCGCAGTTCGGGGTTATCCCCTGTTATGCGATGGATGATCTTTAGAGCGTCCGATTGCTTGCCTTCTTTTCGCTCATCCTTGGTAAGTGTAGACTTTCTGGTTTTTCTCATAAAGTTTCTTCCGTTTGATCGCTCGCTGAAGGTCTGTGCTTGGAACACGACCCTCCTTCGTGAGCCCGTGGGCAAGCACCACGAGATTCTGCCCGTGAAAGAAGTACAGGATGCGGTAGTTTACGCGCCCGTGCTTTGCCCTGAGTTCATAAATCCCATTTCGCAGGTAATCTACCAACGGTCGCTTTAGCTCATAGCCGAATGATGCCAGCCGGTCGATCACGACGACACACTTTGCATACCCTCTCCGGTCCTTCCTTCGCAACTCTTCCAGCCAATTCATCACCGGCGCTTTCCCATCAGCCTCTTGGAAGAAAACCAGTCGCGTTGGCGGCAAATGCACCTCTGGTTGGTTATAACGAGACTGCAATTTAATTATAACAAAATTGCTATTCTATAAATCAAGATTTTGGTCTTCTGAAAAGTTGAAAACGTCAGACGCCCAAATAGAGCCCTAAAACAGGAGGAAAGGAATCCTCCAATCCGGCAGAAGTGATACAATTCCGCCTTGCCGGATGTTCAGGGAGTTTACTTTGTAAATTTCGCCTCCCTAAGCAATGGGCAAAACGCCCGTCTTTCTAACCAGTCACTCATTATGGAACTGTTTGCCCTAACCCGCGATTTGATTGATATCGAATCCGTCACCGGCAATGAGAAACGGATGGCGCTGTATCTGGGCGACTACCTGCAGGCGATGTGCGCTGAGGTAAGCTTGGAGGAAGCCGAGCCGGACCGGCCCAATGTCGTGGCATGCTGGGGAAAACCCGATGTGGTGCTGAGCACGCATCTGGACACCGTGCCGCCGTTTTTCCCTTCCCGCGAGGACGACGAGTTCATTTACGGGCGCGGCGCCTGCGACACCAAAGGAATCATCGCGGCACAGCTAGAAGCCGCCTCCCGCCTGCGGGCAGAGGGGATGGAGGGCTTCGGCCTGTTATTTGTGGTCGGCGAGGAGCGCAGCAGCGCCGGGGCTCTCTTTGCCAACAAATCCCCGCGCGGCTCGCGGTTCCTGATCAATGGGGAGCCCACCGACAACCGCCTGGCGGTGGGAACCAAGGGCGTCTTGCGGCTGGAGATAGAGGCTTCGGGCCGGATGGCCCACTCGGCCTACCCGGAGTTGGGCGAGTCGGCGATTGAAAAGCTGCTGGAGGCGCTCAACCGGCTGCGCGGCATCAAACTTCCAGAAGACGAATTGCTCGGCAAAACCACCTGCAACATCGGCACCATCCAGGGTGGGCGAGCGCCGAACGTGATCCCGGACTCCGCCCGCGCCGAGGTAATGTACCGCCTGGTCAGGCCAGGCGAAGAACTGCTCCGCGCCGTCGAACAGGCAGTGGGGAAACTCGCCACGGTCCGGGAGGCATTGTACCTTCCACCCGTAAAGCTTGGGACACTAGATGGTCTAATGGACGGCCTGGAAACAGCCGTGGTCGCCTTCGCCACCGACATTCCTTCGCTCACCGCCTGGGGGCAGCCCTTCTTGATCGGCCCCGGCTCGATCCACGTGGCCCACACCGAGAACGAAAAAATCTCCAAGGCTGAGTTGATGCAAGCGGCGGAGATTTATGTCAACATGGTAAAGACCCTGAAGAAAAACTAGCGGTCCAAAAGGCCGGGAACCGCCGTTTCGGTTCACGGTGAAAAACTGCGGAGAATCGCGGCGCGAAGATGGAGGCCGTCGCAGCGGTTCCGTATTGGGCTAATGTCGAAGGAGCAGGAACCATCTGATGTTACGCGTGGGAATGATCGGCTGTAGGGGGATGGTCGGCAGTGTGCTCATGCAGAGGATGCGTGAAGAAGACGCCTTCTCTGGTATTGAGGCGATCTTCTTTTCCACCTCGAACGCCGGGGGCCCCGCGCCTGTGGAGTCGGCTGACGGGGCGGTTCTGCGCGACGCCGGCGATCTAAAGAAACTGGCAGCCTGTGACGTGCTGATGAGTTGCCAGGGCGGCGACTACACCTCTCAAGTTTTCGGCCCCCTGCGAGCCAGCGGCTGGAAGGGATACTGGATCGACGCCGCTTCCACCCTGCGCATGGAGCCGGATTCGGTGATTGTCCTCGATCCGGTCAACGGCGCTCTCATACGGGAAGCCCTTGCTCAGGGAACCCGCACCTTCGTGGGCGGCAACTGCACGGTCAGCTTGATGGTGATGGCTGTTGGGGCGCTCTTCCAGGCTGGCCTGGTGGAGTGGATGACGACCATGACCTATCAGGCAGCGTCCGGCGCGGGAGCCGCCAAGATGCATGAACTGGTCCGGCAGATGGAGTGCCTAGTGGAGCCGACTCGCAAAACTCCCTCGGAAAACGCCCTGGAATTGGACCGGATGATGATCGAAGCTCAACGATCCTGTACGATCCCAAAACAGGAGTTTGGCGTGCCGCTGGCGGGCAGTCTCCTGCCCTGGATCGACCGGGATATGCACGGCGGACAGACCCGTGAAGAGTGGAAGGGCATGGCCGAAACCAACAAGATTTTGGGGCTAAACCCGCAGGTGCCTGTGGACGGCATCTGTGTGCGTGTGGGCACGATGAGGTGCCACAGCCAGGGGCTTTGTATCAAACTGACAAAGGATGTTCCGTTAAAAGATATTGAACAGATACTGGCTGGCGCGCACGCTTGGGCGCGGGTCATACCCAACGACAGAGAATCCACCCTGCGCTGTCTGACGCCGACGGCGGTCTCCGGCACCCTCACGGTCACGGTGGGCCGCCTTCACAAGCTGAAACTTGGACCGAATTATCTGGGCGCTTTCACCGTCGGCGACCAGTTGCTGTGGGGAGCCGCCGAGCCCTTGATGCGCATGTTGTCTATCCTGCGCAGTCACAGGGGTTCATAACCAAGCGTTCTGAAGCAGGCATTCATAAGCAGGAAATTGTTCAGATCATGAATCTCGCTCTCATCGGCTACGGCAAAATGGGCCGCCTCATCGAAGAGTTGGCCATCGCCCGCGGACACCGCGTAGTCTTCAAAGTAGACATTGACGAGAACCACGACGGGCTGGCACTCACCGAGCGCAATCTGAAGGGCGTGGACGTTGCCGTGGACTTCACCACGCCGGAGGCGGTGGTCCGGAGCGTGGAGCGAGTGACGGCCCTGGGCGTCAATATGGTGGTCGGCACCACCGGCTGGATGGACCAGTTGGAAGCGGTTCGCAGCATGGTGGAAGCAAAAGGGGTTGGTTTTGTTTACGGGTCGAACTTCTCGATTGGGGTGAACCTGTTTTTCCGGCTGATGGAGGCCGCTGCCGCCCAGTTTCGCCAGCACTTGCAGTATGACCCGTGGATTTATGAGATTCACCACCGCGCCAAGCTCGACGCCCCTTCCGGCACTGCTCTCAAGCTGAAGCAGATCCTCGAAAAGGTTTACGAAGGCCGCGAGGTTTCAACCGCCAGCAACCGCGCCGGGACGCTGCCCGGAGAGCATACGGTAGGATTTGACTCCGAGGCCGACACCCTGACCTTCACCCACACGGCCCGCAGCCGGCTGGGGTTTGCTTCCGGGGCGCTTCACGCCGCTGAATGGGTGCTTGGGAAAAAGGGCTTCTACGAGTTCCCTGATATCCTCTCCGGCTGAGCTGTTTTGTTCTTCATTTCAGTTGAGGTTTCAGTTGACATGGCTTTGAATTTCGGGGTCCCTTTGTGGAAACTGGACTTGACAGGGGCCAAACTGTTTCCTAACATGCTTTTTCGTTCTTTCTGACCGAACAGTACTCAATCTGACAGGAGATAACCTGTGATTAAGCTTGACATCATCAATGAAGTAGTCAATCGGACTGGGATCACCAAAACGAAGGCGGAAGCGGCTGTAGAAACTGTCTTCGAAACCATGAAGAAGGCCCTGGAACAAGGGGACCGGATCGAGTTGCGGGGCTTTGGTGTCTTTAATGTGAAGCCCCGGAAAACGGGCGTGGGCCGCAATCCCCGGACAGGAGCGGAGGTCAATATACCTCCCGGAAAAGCGGTGCGTTTTAAGCCTGGCAAGGAACTGCAAACGCTGTAATCGTTGGCGCGCACGAGAGTTGCCCAGAAAAAAGATTTCCATCGCAAGCGAGCCTGCCCGGCTCGCTTTTTTGTTGGTTCACTCTTATTTGATCAATGAACGAAAAATCTTGGCAGCCCCAGCCGGAAAACCCTGATGCGCCTCCCTCCCCTGCCGGGGAAGAACCGGCGGCGGCAGAAACCCGTGCGCAGCAGACCTCTCCGCGATTCTGGCTACCGCTTTGCCTGCTGGCATTGACGGTCCTGACGACGCTGGCCGTCGGGTCCCGGCTCGCCGTCAATTACCAACAGGTCCGGCCTGCCTATACAATTGAATCGGACTTGAACCTCTATTCGATCCTAATGTCTTTTGCCGGGCTGCTGGCCAATCCGGCGCAACTGCTCCTGGGGATTCCCTTCTCCCTGACCTTGCTGGGCATCCTGCTGGCACATGAATTAGGCCACTTTTTCACCTGCCGCCATTACCGGATACAGTCCAGCTACCCTTATTTCATTCCCGCGCCCACGCTCCTGGGCACCATGGGGGCATTCCTTCGCATTGAATCACAGATCGTCACCCGCCGCGCTTTGTTCGACGTGGGACTCTCAGGCCCTCTGGTGGGGTTCGCTATAGCCCTGCCCGTTCTGCTGTATGGCATCTCCTCCTCGAAGGTAATTCCCCTGATCCATATCGGCGGCGTGGTGGAACTGGGCAACCCTCCCCTTGTTCTGCTGTTGGACGGTTTGTTTTTTCCGGGCATCTCCCCATCCAACATCTACCTTCACCCGGTCGCCCGCGCCGCCTGGGTGGGTTTGTTCGCAACGGCTATGAACCTGCTTCCCGTCGGCCAGCTGGACGGCGGACACATCCTCTACTCGCTGTTTAGCAGGCAGCATCGGATTGTTTCACTCGGCGTCACGCTGCTGTTGCTCGCGATCGGATTGCTTCCCGGCATGTGGATCGGATGGACTGTCTGGGGAGTATTGCTGCTGCTGCTCGGCCTCCGCCATCCCAGCGTGATGGACCCGGAGCCGCTTGGTAATCGCCGGCGATGGATGGCTGCCCTGGCGCTGGCGTTATTGTTCCTTTGTTTTACCCCTGTGCCTTTTGCGACGCATTAGAAACCCCTCCCGGCGGGCCTGGCAATTCGCAAGGAAAGGCGCCCTATCAATAGTGGTGGTTTTGGATACGATAAGGGATTGGAGTTGTTATGGCCGGCATGCAATGCAAATGGGGAACAATTCTTTTAGGGCTTGCAGTTTTTAGCATTGTTGCCTTTGCCGTTGCCTTTGCCCTGGGCTGGTTAAAAACCCTTTACTACTTCGACGCCTTCGGCATTGGTCTCTCGTCATTGGAATTGTCCTTGCTGGATTATTTGTTCGAAAGTTGGTTCGTCCTCCAAAATGTCTTCTTTTTCGTTCTGCTGTTTTGGTTTGTAGTGAAAACCAGCCGCTGGTGGGCTATAGCGCTCGGTGTTCTTTATTTCTTCCTGCCCATCGCATCCCATTACGCCTTTCTCGCGGACCGGCAGTGGCTCGCGGAATGGCTGATCAACTACCGCCACACCCTGCTGAAATTTGTGCCCTTCGGCGTCTATGCCGCTGCCTGGTTGTTCGACAAACGGAGCTTTGAAAACCTCAAGAGCTTGTCATGGCCTCACAGTAAAGCGGCCCTGAGCCTCTTCGTCATTTTTATCCTGGCGTGGGCGGTCTCCACGGCAAAGCATTTCGGCAGCTTCGACGCCAATCGCGTGCTGAGATCGCCGGAGCAGTATTTGTCTCGCGTTAAGCTGCACCCCGAAAGCAGCATCGCCGCGCAATCGCAGATTTCCGACACAAGCGACCTTTACGTTGTTTATGCGAGTACGAGCCGTTACTTCCTGTGGCATCACGAAGGGTTCCGCTTCGCCGAGCCGAACCAACAGGTGCATCTGCTGGTCATCCCGAAAGAAGCGGTGGAGTGGTTGGAAAGCTGGAAACCATTTCAGGTACAGCCCGGATCGGTTTTTTTCTAGCTGTGCAGGTAAAATTTGAAATCTTGTCGTGAACCAAATCACTGGAATGCATCTTTTAATCCCTGCCTCCTTGGGAAAGCTCTTTCTTAACTCAACGACTGCGGGTCCACGTCGATGATCAAGGCAGCCGCTGGAAAGTTCTCTCGGCGGGCGAATTCCCGGCAGGAAACCAAAATTTCGCGCAGCGTGTTGCGGCGGGCTGCTTTAATCAGAAACTGGTAGCGGTAGTCCTTCTTGAGGCGAAAGATGGGCGCCGAGGCCGGGCCCAGCAGCCTCACGCCCGATTTTTGCGCTCCCTCCAGATGCCTCCCCAGCCTTCCGGTGAGCTTCAGCGCTGTTTCCGCACTGGGACTTTTCACCACCAGATTGGCCAGCACGGAAAACGGAGGGTAGTGCAGGAGCTTCCGGTAGCGCAATTCCTGCCGGTAGAACTGATCGTAGTCCTGCGCGGCGGCAGCGCGAATGGCGTAATGGTCCGGGTAGTATGTCTGGATGATTACCTCTCCGGGCAAATCCCCACGGCCGGCACGGCCGGCCACCTGCGTCAGCAACTGGAAGGTGCGTTCTGCGGCCCGGAAGTCCGGCCGGGCGAGCCCGATATCGGCGCTGATCACCCCCACCAGCGTCACACGGTGAATGTCATGTCCCTTGGCGATCATCTGGGTGCCGACCAGGATATCCAGCTCGTGATTCCGAAATGCAGACAGGATCGCCTCCCCCTGTCCCCGGCCGCGCGCCGTGTCGCGGTCCAGTCTCCCGATGCGCGCCTGCGGAAAGTGCTCGTGCAGAGTTTCTTCTATCCGTTCCGAGCCTTCTCCGACAAAGTAAATATGCTCGCTCGAACAGCCAGGACATTTTCGCGGCACGGGCCGCGCAAATCCGCAATAGTGGCAAAGCAGGCGTCCGATCCGCCGGTGATGGGTCAGGACAATACTACAGTTGTTGCACTGGACGGCCTCGCCGCAGCTTCGGCACAAGACGAAGGCGGAATAGCCACGGCGGTTCAGCAGGATCAGGCTCTGCTCTTTCTGCTCCAAGCGCTTGGCGATCTCCTCTTGCAGCCGCCGCGACAAAAAGCCCGCCTTTCCGGTTTCGGCGAACTCCTCCCTCATGTCCACGACTGCGGTCTCCGGCAAGGGCCGCTCCAGGACGCGCTGCTCCAATTCAAGCAAACGATACTTTCCTTGCTCGGCGTTGTAACGGGTTTCCAGAGCCGGGGTGGCGGAGCCGAGAATCACCGTGGCTCCCGCCTCCCGCGCCCGCAGGATGGCCACGTCCCGCCCGTTGTATCGCGGCGCTTCGTCCTGCTTGTAGCTGGAATCCTGTTCCTCATCGACGATCACCAGGCCGGGACGGTCCAGTGGCGCCATCACCGCCGAGCGAGTGCCCAAGACCACATCCGAGTGCCCTGCCCTCACGCGCTGCCATTGAGCCGCCCGCTCCCCCTCGCCCAGCCCGCTGTGCAGCAGAGCCACGCGGGAACCGAAGCGGCTGGTAAACAGACCCGCCATGGCCGGCGTTAAATTGATCTCCGGAACCAGCATCAGCACCGGACGATTTCGCCGCAATGCCGTCTCCATGGCGCGCAAATAAACCTCCGTTTTGCCGCTCCCTGTGACTCCTTGCAGCAGCAGTACGGAAAATTTTCCGGTCTCCATCGCTTGCTGAACTCTTGTGAGAGCTTCTCGCTGTTGCCGTGTCAGTTCATGGCCCTTCCCCCACTCGGGGAGAACTTCCCCGCCCGTCCCTGCTTGCAGGCCGGGGTCCGAGCGAGCCTGGAGCGTCCGCTCCCACCCAATCCATCCCCGGCGCTCGAGTTTGCGGAGCATTGGCGCGGAGTCTCGCAGAGACTCTTGCCGGATGCCCTTGCGCCGTGCCAGGCGGTTCAGCAGCGCCAACTCGTCAGTGGAAGCCTTCTTGGAAAAGGATTTCTGCTGCAAGGAGATATGGAGAGCGCGCTCGCCTTTGGCGGTCAGCACTGCTTTCGTCGTTTTGCGAACAGCAGGATTCCGGGGCAACAGCGCGGCCAGAGCCTCTCCCACGGGGACCTGGTAGTAGCCCGCCATCCACGCTCCCAGACGAAGCAATTCATTGGAGAGGGCAGGCTCTTCGTCCATTGTCGCCTGGATAGGCTTGATTAACTTCCGCTCGATATCCGCCGGTTGCACCCCGCAACGCAGGACCACTCCCACCAATTTGCGCGTCCCGAAAGGCACAATCACGCGCATCCCCGGCTTAATTTCGAGCGAAGGGGGAACAGAGTAGAAAAACAATTTGTCGAGCGGTACGGGAACGGCTACTTCACAGAACTGAGTCATATCCACAGGGTTCCGTAGCTGTTATTGCTGATAATAAACAACTTGTTGGCTTTGTTTCGCAAAATATTATCTTTCACCCAAAAACTCCACGCTTACCGAAGGCAGACAGGGCAGGCTGTGTCCTGTTCTTTACTCGCCTTCCTTCGCCAGTATGAGCTGCGTACCGGGAGAGCGTCAAACCATTCTTCCGAAAATTCCGAGAGAACCGAAAGGGTGGGTGCGGGTCAGTTTCCGGGAAGGGCGTTTATAATGAGAACCGATCCAAACCGCAATCGTGGAGGTGCTGTAATCAGAGCCGCGCCTGTCCCGAGCGCAGTCGAGGGAACAGTAATGGAGCGGTTTCGTAGCCACCGCCCGCCATGCCTGCCCTGAGCGAAGCCGAAGGGGCGGTTTAGGCGGGTCGACCTTAAACTGGGAGGGAATTTATTGGACACGCAAGAAGGCATTACAAACAAAGTCGGTTCCACCGCAGTTCGCCGCCAGCGGTTTCGTGTTCGGTTGTCCAGAACCGGTTTTATCCAAGCCAGCCTGAACATGAGTTAGGTCCTCCTACAGACCGGTGGGCGTGACACCGTCTCGGATGGTAAGATTCTTCTGTGGTCTATGAAATCCGGTTCGCCTCTTCGGCCAAACGCCACCTTCAGGCATTTCCCGTCGGCAAACGCACCGTGAATGTAGCTGCAGTTGAGACACAGCTTTCACACGAACCTCTGGTGGAGACGCGCAACCGCAAGCGTCTTCGACCAAATCCCATCGCACCTTGGGAACTGCGTGTGAGGAGCATGCGGGTGTTCTACGATGTGGACCAACCCGGTGTGGTTACGGTCCTGGCAATCGGAGCGAAACGCGGCAACAAGCTGCACATCGAAGGCGAGGAGATGGAATTATGAAAACCCTGGAACTGAAAAAGGCATCGAAGGCGCTTGCCGATTATGCAACCAATTTGGGCTCGGAATCCATCGTGATTACCTCGAATAAGAAGCCGGTTGCTGCTCTTGTGCCGCTCAAAGGGGTGGAACGGGAGTCTCTGTCTCTTAGCCTAAATCCAGCGTTTCTGAAAATCATCCGTCGTGCGCGCGCAGAAGTTCGCCGAGGGGAGGTCTATTCGCTGAACCAGGTAAAGCAAGAGATGCTTCCCGAGACCGCGAGACCTAACAAGCCGTTGCGCCGGACGCGCCGAAAACCGTCTCGCCGCTGAGCGCCGGGGGCTTTTAATGAGAACCGATCCACACCGCCATCGTGGGGGTGCCGTAATCCGAGCCGCGACAGTAATGGAGCGTCCACCCAGGGCTGCCATTGAGACAATGCAAGGGTAGTACCAAGTCTAAAGAGCGTCCTATAATCTCATTCTCAATCCCGTGAGGATTTCAAATAGGCGAGGATCATCTTCAGATCGGCCCACGATTCGCGCTTCTTGCTGGGATCGCGCAACAAATAGGCGGGATGATAAGACACCAGCACCGGGAAACCTTGAAATTCGTGCCACTGCCCGCGGAGGCTCGCCATCGATTGGCGCACCCCCAGCAGCGTCTCGGCGGCGGTCGCCCCCAAGGCGCAGACTACGCGGGGTTGAATCGCATTCAACTGGCGCTCCACAAATGGACGGCAGGCGGCGATTTCATCCTTCTCCGGCTTGCGGTTTTCCGGCGGGCGGCATTTGACGATGTTGCAGATGTAGACCTCGGATCGGGGAATCCCCATTCCCTTTTCAATCATATCCGTCAGAAGCTGTCCGGCGCGCCCCACAAAGGGCAACCCCTGGCGATCTTCATCCGCGCCCGGCCCTTCCCCCACGAACACCAATTCGGCCTTGGGATTCCCGGACCCGAATACAATGTTCGTGCGGCCCTTCCACAGCTTGCAGCGGCGGCAGTCGCCTAAATCTTCTTGGATCGCCTGCAAACTTTCGCCGGAATAAGAAGCCGCAAGTAAATCTTTACTCCTGGACTGGCGAGCCGGTTTGGAATTGGAAAGTAAAGAGCTGGCAGCGAGCGCAGGCGCCTCTGCCTCTGCGGACGCCCGGTCGCCCGTTAAGTGGTTAGGCGAGTGACTGGCCGAGCGAGTTTGGTCTGGTTCTGTCACCGCTGCCTGGCTGGCTGGAGACGCCGCGATGTTCTCGATGTTCTCCTCATTGGAAGAACCAGCGCCACGCAGATACAAATGAGTGAATCCCAGTTGGCGGTAATACTTCAGCCAGTTGGCAAGCTCGCGGGACAGTGCTCTCTCAGGATTTTCCATGGGACTGATATCTGACGATTTCGTTCAGAATTTCGTTGGCCACCTCGATCTTCTTCAGGCGCGGCAGTTGCCTCTCCAGTCCGTCACGGCCCAGGATGGTCACGGTGTTGTAATCGGAATCAAAGCCGCTTCCGTTTTTGCCGACCTCGTTGGCCACCACAAAATCAAGATGCTTGGCTTCGAGCTTCGCGCGGGCGCTGGCCACCAGGTTTTCCGTCTCGGCTGCAAATCCCACCACAATCTGGCCGCTTTTGCGGCGGGCAACCTCGGACAGGATGTCTTCTGTGGGCTCCAGCGCCAATGACAAATCCTTGCCGGTCTTCCGCATCTTTTGTCCGGCGCGCTTCCGGGGACGGTAGTCGGCCGCAGCCGCTGCTTTTACCAAAATCGAAGCCTCCGGCAGCCGTTTCAGAACGGCGGCACTCATCTCGGCCACCGTGGTCACGGGGATATACTCCACCCCCGGAGGCGGATCGAGGGCGGTAGGCCCGCTGATGAGCAGCGCCCGCGCCCCTCTGCGTTGCGCGGCCTCGGCCACGGCATAGCCCATCTTGCCGCTGGAGCGGTTGCTGATAAACCGGACCGGGTCGATCTCCTCTCGCGTGGGCCCGGCAGTCACCAGCACCACTTCCCCTTTGAAGTCCTCCCTGACGCCCAGCGTTTCGAGAATTCGCTGCAGGATGGCCTCGGTCCCGGCGAGGCGTCCGGGGCCGGTCATACCGCAGGCCAGGTAGCCTTCATCCGGCTCGACGATGGAAACGCCCCTCTTTCGCAAGGATTCCAGGTTGTCACGCGTGGCCGGGTGTTCCCACATGTTCACATTCATGGCCGGGGCCACTACGACCGGGGCCTTTGTGGCGAGATAGAGAGTGGAGAGGAAATCATCCGCGACGCCGTGAGCAAACTTCGCCAGGCAATCCGCCGTGGCTGGGACCACGGCCAGCAGGTCAATGGATTGCGCCACCGCAATATGCTCAATGGCGCTTTCCACGTTCGCGTCTTGCTGGCCGGAACCGAACATATCGGTGATGACCTTTTGTCCGGTGAGAGCCGCAAAGGTAAGCGGGCGGACGAACTCCTGCCCGTGGGCCGTCATGATGACATGCACTTCGAGCCCTCGCTGCTGCAACTCGCGCACCAGTTCCGCCGCCTTATAAGCGGCAATCCCGCCCGCGACGCCCACTGCTACTTTCATAGTTCTACTTTCATCGTTCTACTTTCCGGGTTCTGCCCGTCTGTGCATTCCCCTGCCCTGGTTCAAGGGCTTTCCCTTCTTGCGCGTCATTTTTTACTCTTTTTGGCGGGAGTTTTCTTTTCCCGTTCTGCTTCGGAATCCGGCAGCGGTGGAAATTCAAACCGCAACATACCGGCCCGCAGTTCCTCCTGCGCGATTCGGGTATTTTTGTGTACCGTGGTGTGGAGCAGCGATTTGGCCCCTCCCTGTAACTGTCTGGCCCGCTTGGCAGCCAAGAGTATAAAGCGATATTTGCTGTCGACCTTGTCGGTGTTATCCGGCATTCATTAACCTCCAAAACTTGCAAGGATCGGTTGGACCCGCGTTTGCACACGCTCTTTCAAACAGCCCTCCGCCAGAGCCCGCACGGACTCAAAAGCCTTGGACCCCGGCTGCGCCTGCGGTTCCTTTTGCAAGCGCCACCGCTCCGTCAGCACAATGGCTTTCAACTGCCCGGCGGAGCGCTCCAACTGATCGTTGATGAGAATATAATCATACTGATCATAACCTTGTATTTCTTTGGCTGCGTCCTGCAGCCGCTTCCGAATCACCTCCTCGGAATCCTGACTCCTGTGCCTCAACCTCCACTCCAGTTCCTTACGGGAAGGAGGAAGAATAAAAACGGAGGCCGCCTCCTGAATCTTCTTCTTCACCTGGACGGCGCCTTGCACGTCAATATCCAGCAGCAGGTCTTTCCCCCCTTTCACGGCCTCTTCCAGAAAGCGGCGGGCCGTCCCGTAGTAGTTCCCAAAAACCTCGGCCCATTCCAGCAGGCCCTGTTGCTGGATCATTTTCTGGAACTCCTCGCGGGTCACAAAAAAATACTCCTTGCCGTTTTGTTCCTGACCCCTCGGCGGCCGAGTCGTATAGGAGACGGAGAAATGAAGTCCGTCCAGCTCCTGCAGCAACCTTCCCACCAGCGTGGTTTTCCCGGAACCCGATGGAGCCGAAATGATAAAGATGCCTGTCTTCATAGTTCCCGGACACCTCTGACCGCGCTGGGCAGCTAGCCGCTTTCCTATTGCAGGTTTTGCACCTGTTCCCGCAATTGCTCGACCTCCGCCTTAATCTCCAGACCTACTTGCGTCATCGGAAGCCCGCTTTCGCCCAGGGCCGTGGTTTTCGAGAGCGATGTGTTCAGTTCCCGGTTCATCTCCTGCAAGAGAAAATCCAGCTTCTTGCCCGCATCGGCCTCGTCATCGAGCAGTTTTCGGAATTGCGCGGCATGCGCTTTCAGCCGGGCGATCTCCTCGCTGATATCGGAACGGTCAGCCAGCAAAGCAGCTTCCTGCGCCATCCGGGCGGGGTCGAGGCCCGATTCTCCCAGAATCGCCTGCAGGCGGTCCTGAAACCGTTGACGGGATCGGGAGACGGTTTCGGTCCTCATCTGTTCCATCCGTTCCACAAAAACAGCGACACGATCGACATGCGAACGCAGATCGGCTTGCAGGAGCCTGGCTTCCTCCGCTCGCATCTGATCCCAACTCTGCAATGTTTCCTCCAGGGTCTTCCAAAAGGCAGTCTCGATCTGCGGCGAGACATCCCTGGAAAGAGAAGAAGACGAAGAGGAAGCCGTCACGGCCATCACACCCGGCAACCGCGACAGGGTTGCCAGATCTGTCTCGGCAGGCAACCCGAGGCGCGCCCCCAGGCGGCGGAACACCTCCAGATACTTTTCGGCCAGCGCCTCGTCCACGGCCACGTTCATCCCATTTTCGCGCTCCAGAGTAACCCGTAATTCCAGATGGCCCCGGGGACTTCTTTCTTTGATCGCCCTGCGAATCTTTACTTCCAGCGGCGACAAGGATTCGGGAAGATGCACGTGCAGATCGAGGTGGCGATGATTCACGCTGCGCAGGCTCAGCCGCAGGGTAAAGCCATCTTCCTCGGCCACGGTTCGCGCAAAGCCGGTCATGGACCGCAGCCGGGTTTCTGCCGGCGTTTTCGCAGGGGGATTGGTCCGCTTTCTCCCCATAGCTCCCGAACTCCTTACCGGCCCGTGGGCACCTCGCGATTGACGGTCTCGGTCCCGTATATGTCCAGAAACTGCATCTCGTGCAGTCGCTGATAAATGCCGCCTCGGTTCACCAGGTCTTTGTGTGTTCCAATCTCCTGGATCCTTCCTTCGTTGAGCACCACAATTTTATCCGCTCTCCGAACCGTGGAGAGCCGATGGGCGATCACAATGACGGTCCGCCCTGCCATCAGGTTGGCAAGAGCTTTCTGGACCAAATACTCCGACTCGGTATCCAGCTCCGAGGTGGCTTCATCCAGAATCAGCACCGGCGAATTCTTCAGCAGCGCACGGGCGATCGCCAGCCGCTGCCGCTGCCCGCCGCTGAGCCTTTCCCCGCGGTCGGCTACGACCGTTTCATAAGCCATCGGCATCTGCAAGATAAAATCGTGGGCCAGCGCTGTTTGCGACGCGCGATGGATATCGTCCTGGGAGAGGTCCGGGCGGCCATAGCCGATGTTGTTACGGATGGTATCGTTGAACAGGACGGTTTCCTGGGTGACGATGCTGATCTGGGAGCGCAACGAGTCCAGGGTCAGATCGCGGACATCCGCGCCGTCCAGCAACACGCGGCCGTTGCTGACATCGAAAAACCGCGGGATCAAGTTCACGAGCGTGCTTTTGCCCGCGCCGCTCGGCCCCACAATGGCCACCACTTCCCCTGCCCGCACTTCCAGCTGAATATTCCGGAGCACGGACTCGCCGTCTTCGTAGGCGAAGGATACATTCTCAAACACAATGGATCGCGAGAAGGGAGGCAACACTTCCGCGCCGGGCTTTTCCCGGACCTCCTCGCGCAGCTCCAAAAATTCAAAGACCTTGGCGCTGGCGCCCAAAGCCTGCTGGAAGGAGTTGTTCGTGCCAGAGAGCCTCTTCACCGGCTCATACAGCTTAATCAGAGCGTAGAGGAAGCTGACGAACATCCCCGTGCTCATCAGGTTGTTCACGATTCGGTCGCGCGCGTAGAGCAGCAGGAACACAACCGTCACCGCTCCCAGAACCTCCATCAAGGGAGAGGTGATCGCCTGCGCGCGCACAAACTTCAAATTAATGCGGAACAGTCTCCGGGCGGCGGCGCGGAACCGGCCGATCTCCCATTGCTCCATCCGAAACGCCTTGACGATGCGGTTGCCGCTGATGGTCTCCTGCAACAGTTGGCTGATCTCTGCCAGGTTGTCCTGGCTCGTGCGGGTGGAACTCCGGATCCTCCTGCCGATGTGGACCGAGGGAATCATCACCAGCGGCAGCAGGCCGACGGAAATCAACGCCAGACGCCAATCCAAAACGAATACGACGAACAGCAAGCCGACTAACGTAAAGCTCTGGCGCAAAAAGTCCGCCAAGACGTGCGAGACGGCGAGCTGAATCTTTTCGATGTCGTTCACGACCCTCGACATCAGGTTGCCGGTGGAGTAGCGGCGGAAGAAGCTCGTGGACTGCTGCATGATCCGCTCATACAGCCGGTTGCGCAGATCCATGATGACCGATAAGCCTACGAAGTTGATCAGATAGTTGGCCAGGTATTCGCAGACGGCCTTGCCGAGCGTGACGCCGATCACGAAAACAGCGACAATGGTCCAGACATTATGAATTCCGTCCGGAACCAGACGATCCAAATAGACGGTCTTCTCAAAGTAAGGAAGGGTAAACAACGCCACGGAGGAATCCGGAGCCTGCGGGTTGAGGACACGGTCGAAAATCGGGCCGATCAGAAAAGCCGCCACGGCTTCAAAAAAACCCACGCCCACCATCAGTACCACGGCCCCGAAAAATCGAAGCCGGTAGGGTTTGACGTATTGCAGCAGGCGCACCAACTCGGACATTTTCCCGTTCCTCAGATCGAAATGAAAAGTTTACGCGGCAGGATTGTTCCTAAATGGCGCAAAAACAACATCCTGAAGCTCTCCGCCATTCGCCAGGAGCAGACGGCGGACTCACTTCAGCAGTTTCCAACCTTCCGACCACAATGTGCAGACTTATCTATTGTAACCCATCCGTCAAACCGGAGAGCACCTTGGATTGGGAGCGATCCCGATTTGTTCTATTCCCCCAACCGGAACAAACCCGGCAGAGCTTATTTCCAATCCCCGCCCAACAGGTGTAAGATTTATATGCTAAAGATATGGAATAGATTACGCCCCGTTAAGAGCTTGTAGGTCAACGGGTTCCTGCGGGTTCCTGAAGGAGTCGCACTTCCCTTCTCAGTCACTTTATACGGAGAAATATCATGCAATTTATCCAAGAAAGCCTTATCAAGCTAATCACGGAAACATCTACCAACCTGCCGCCTGATGTGCGACAGGCCATGGCTTGGTCGCTCGGGCAGGAAACGCCGAAAACCCAGTCATCGCTGGCGCTCAACGTCATCGCCTCCAACATCGACATGGCCGAGGCGGACGAGAACCCTATCTGCCAGGATACCGGCATGCCCACTTTCTTCATCAAAACCCCGGTCGGGTTTAACCAGATCGTTTTTCAAAAGGAGGTCCGGAAGGCCATTCAAGAGGCTACCCGGCGGGGCAAGCTGCGGCCAAACTCCGTAGATTCGATCACCGGCAAAAACAGCGGCGACAATCTGGGCCCGGGAACCCCCGTCCTCCACTTTGAACAGTGGGAAGAAGAAGACGTAGAGGTTCGGCTGCTTTTGAAAGGCGGCGGCTGCGAGAACAAAAACATCCAGTACAGCGTCCCCTGCCAGTTGGATCACCTGGGACGCGCCGACCGCACCTTGGAAGGGGTGCACAACTGTATCTTGCACGCCGTCTGGCAAGCACAAGGGCAGGGATGCAGCCCCGGGGCACTTGGGGTCTGTATCGGCGGCGACCGGACCGCAGGTTACGAGCATGCCAAGCATCAACTCTTGCGCACGCTCGATGACACCAATCCCGACCCGCAGTTGGCCCGCATGGAACAGCAGATCATGGAGGAGGCCAACCGGCTAGGAGTGGGAACGATGGGCTTCGGAGGAAAAGTTTCCCTGATCGGCTGCAAGATCGGCGCGCTCAACCGTCTGCCCGCCAGCTTTTTCGTCTCCGTAGCTTATGACTGCTGGGCCTTCCGCCGCCTGGGAGTGCGCCTGGACGCCTCCAGCGGCGCTATCCGGCAATGGCTCTATCGCGACCCGGACCTGCCGGTGGAAAAACTGGCTAAAGAATCCGGATTCCCGCTGACGGGACGGGAGGTGGTGCTGGAAACGCCGCTGACGGAAGAGAAGGTTCTCGGCCTGAAGGTCGGCGACGTGGTGCTGATCAGCGGCTTGATCTACACCGGCAGGGACGAGGCTCACGCCTACTTGATGAAAAACCCCGCTCCGGTCGACTTGCAGGGGTCCGTGCTCTACCATTGCGGCCCGGTCGCCATGAAGCAGGGAGACGGCTGGAAAATGACCGCCGCCGGCCCTACCACCAGCATGCGCGAGGAGCCTTATCAGGGAGAGGTCATCCGGCGCTTCGGCATACGCGCCGTCATGGGAAAGGGCGGCATGGGGAAAAAGACCCTGGATGCCCTCCAAAAACACGGCGCGGTTTATTTGAACGCCATTGGCGGTGCCGCCCAGTACTATGCGCGGGCGATTACCGCCGTCGAGGGAGTCTCGTTGTTCGAGCTGGGAGTTCCGGAAGCGATGTGGCACCTGCGGGTGAAGGACCTGATGGCCCTAGTCACGATGGATGCCCACGGCAACAGCCTTCACGCCAGCGTGGAAGAGGCCACCGGGAAGGCGCTCGAAACAGTGGGCGCAAAATCTTCCTCCTGAAAAAGTTTCTGCCAGGACTAAGCGGAGATATGCGTTAGCATTTTTTCTTCGCGGCTACCGCGAACAAGTGGAGAATTATGCGTGATGTGAACGTAGGAATGGTGGGATTGGGAATGGTGGGCGGCAGCACGCTGCGCGTGCTGGATGAAAACGCCGCCGAGATCAGCCGGAGACTTGGCTTTAGCCTGCGCGTGCGCGCCGCCGCCAGTTTGGAGATTGAAGCCCGCTCGGAACAAAACGGGCGGCTGCTGACACGAAGCTGGCAGGAGGTCGTCGAGCATCCGGAAGTGGAGATCGTCGTCGAGTTAATCGGCGGAAAGACGGTTGCCCAGCAGGTTATCCGGGCCGCGCTGGAGGGCGGCAAGCCTGTCGTCACCGCCAACAAAGAACTGCTCGGACTCCATGGGGCGGAACTGGCCCAGTTGGCTGCCCAACACAAGGCCTCGCTGCATCTGGAGGCCAGCGTCGGCGGAGGCATCCCCATTCTCAATGCTCTGCGCGAGGGCATCTCCGCTGACCGGATCGAGGCGCTCTACGGCATCCTCAACGGGACCTCCAACTTCATCCTCACCGAGATGGAGCGGTCCGGCGCGCCGTTGCCCGACATCCTGGCAGAGGCTCAAAAACTGGGCTACGCCGAAGCCGATCCAACCGCCGATGTCGAGGGCTATGACGCGCGCTCCAAGCTGGCGATCCTGGCGGCTCTCTGTTTCGGCGTCCGGGTTCCGACCGATGCGATCTTCCGCCAGGGAATCCTGCGGCTGCAACCGGTCGATTTTCAGTATGCGCACCGCCTCGGTTACACCATCCGGCTGATCGGCGCTGCTACGCCGGGACCAGACGGTTTGGGGCTCTCCGTGCGGCCTGCCTTGATTCCGGAGTCCGCCATTCTCAGCAAAGTCAGCGGCTCCTATAACGCGGTTTGGATTAAGGGCGCTTACGGGGAGGATACGCTGTATTACGGCCGCGGGGCGGGGCCTCCCACCGGCGTGGCCGTCGTCTCCGACATCATGCGGGCTGCGCGCGACCTCCGGCTGGGAAACCCGCTGCGCGCGCCGGCCTTTGGCTTCCAGGAACTCAAAGAGGTGAGCCGGGCCGGAATCGGGTCGCAGCGGCGGCCTTATTTCCTGCGTTTCCTGATCTCCGACCAGGTCGGGATCATCGCCCGGCTGGCCTCCATACTGGCGGAGGAAAAGATCAGCATCGACGCCGTGCTGCAGGAGCCTCTCACGGAAAAGCAGAATCTGCCCTTTGTGATTACCGTCGAGCCCACCACCGAGACGGCTATCACCGCAGCACTGGAGAAAATGAAAGGCCTCGACTTCCTGCGCGAGCCGCCGCTGGCGCTCCCGATGGAGACGGCGCTCAGCAGTTAAGCAAATCCTGCGAACCCGGCCTGCCGGTCATGCGGAGGGTAACGTGGCCGTTCCCCAGGTAAACCGCTGGGCTCTGAGGAAATCCCGAGCCGTTGGATGCGGGCGGCATGGGTAAGTTAAGCAAATCCTGCGAACCCGGCCTGCCGGTCATGCGGAGGGTAACGTGGCCGTTCCCCAGGTAAACCGCTGGGCTCTGAGGAAATCCCGAGCCGTTGGATGCGGGCGGCATGGGTAAGGTCTTTCGGGCTCGGGATACCCACCTTTATGATGCGATGTGGCGATGAAGATGCTTCTGCAAACCTTCATCTGCCCTCCCCGCCGAGACCCGTTTCATAATCCCATAGCTATGATGTAGACTCTTCCCAAGATTCGGCCAAATTTCAGACAGACCACTGCAGCAGGAATACGCAAGCTGGTTCACGCAGTGCGGAGGCAAGCATATGGCAAAGAAATTGATCCTGATCGCGTTAGTGACAATCGCAATCGGTGTGTGCGGATGGGCCCAGCAGGCAGCCGTTTCCGCGAAGCTTGGCTATCCTCAGATGATTCTTTATAACGGCAAGATCGTAACAATGGATGATTCCTCCTTTGGCTCAAAAGTGGGTTCCATTGTGCAAGCGATGGCGGTGCGTGATGCGCGGATTCTTGTTATGGGAACCGATGCGGAGGTCCGGTCACTAGCTGGACCTCAAACGAAGGTCATTGACATGGAAGGCCGTACGGTCCTGCCGAGTTTCATTATTACTCACGAGCACCCGATGGACTGGGCTTTTCAGGAACCGCGCGCCATGACGCATGTCTTCCCTGATGATGACAATGAGGTCGTGATTCATCGCTGGATGCCGAATCTGCCTCCCAAAGAACAGTTGGCGCGGTTTGATCCGATGATGAAAGAAGCCCTCGCGAAGGCGAAACCAGGGCAGTGGGTCTGGCTCAGTTTCAACTACGGCCCCAACTATGAGCACGCCACGGAAATGGCGCAGTTGTTCGACAAAAGCATCACCAAGGAATACTTGGACGTGCTAGCCCCCGACACGCCGGTAAAAGTGCGCAATGGGTTCATCACTTCCATTGTGAATCAAAAAGCTTTAGACGCGCTGATGGACGTTCATCCAG
This sequence comes from Terriglobia bacterium, assembly GCA_963666975.2. Classification (GTDB taxonomy): domain Bacteria; phylum Acidobacteriota; class Terriglobia; order 2-12-FULL-54-10; family 2-12-FULL-54-10; genus JADFGZ01. The sequence goes on from CAXVYR010000004.1 coordinate 357,035, forward strand.
ATTTGCAAGACCAGCAATTACTGAGCAGGGGCGGAGGATTTAGCCGCCCGATGGAGCCCAATGCAATGTTCCGTGGCAAACGGCCTCTGCTTGCGCAAGTCCTGAAGGCTGAACTGGAGTGGTGGGCCAGCTACGGAATGTCCGCTTTCGCCTCTGGCCCCTATGCGTTCGGCACGATGGCGGCATATCGCTATCTGGATGCGAATGGCGACATGCCCGTTCGTTATGCATGGGCGTATCCGGGACCGGCGATGGACCTGGAGACGATGCGGTATATGGCCAGTTTGATCGGAACCGGCACGGACTACATCTGGCTGATGGGCGTCTTTCAGGGAGCCAATGGGGGCAATTGCAGCACGGCGCCGATTCGGGACGAGTGGAAGAAGAACCCGCTGGAAATTCTCAGGCGGAGGGAGTGTTTTGACGGCTTTTCGGGTCCGCAGTGGGGAGAAAATCTCGAGAACGCAATTCGGGGCGGGATGCGTGTTGCTGGAATTCACGTCAGCGGCGACGTAACCATTGACAATCTGATGGATGCCATCGAGAAAATCAGCAAAGAAGAAGGAATGACCCTGGAGCAAATTCGGGCGAAGCGGCATGCCTTCGATCATAGCTCCGGGGTGCCTCGCCCGCAGCAAATCCCCCGCATGAAAGAGCTGGGCATGCTTGCCAGCTTGAATAACAACCTGCTTTGGGAACCTCCCGGGGTGGTTCCGAACATGGCGGGCACCGCAATGTTCGCCAGGATTCATGGGGTGGAATACACCAGCTGGATTTCACCGCGGAAGAGCCTAACCGAGGCAGGCGTGATGAGCACATTCGAAATTGACCGTCCCCTGGCAAACAAAATATTCTTTTTTCTGCACAAAGGAATGACCCGGTACAATGAGAGAGATGGCATGGTGTACGGTCCCGGCGAACGGACCGATCGAATGATCCAATTGAAGGCGATCACTCGCTGGGGGGCATATTATCTCCTCAAGGAAGATGTCTTGGGGACCCTGGAGCCTGGGAAGTTTGCGGATTTTGTTGTGCTAGACAAGGATTATTTAACCGTCCCCGAAAATGAGATTCCCAACCTCCAGGTGCTGATGACAGTCGTGGGGGGGAGGACGATCCATCTGACTTCGGGTTTGGCGAACCCTATCGGCATGCAACCCGTTGGATATACCACCTGGAAAGATAAGATTCCAGAAGGTTGGTAGCGGCAGTCCTTTCGCGGTCGCGCATGGCGCTTTCCGTGGTCAGAATTGAGGATTGAGGGTTGAGGATTGAGGGTTGCTGGGCGGCCACCGACATGCCAGCGCCACCCAAATCCACGCCGGCCTCAAACGGTTGGAAGGCCTGAAGCGCCGCGGACCGGGAAGCCATCCTGGGCGGCAACGCAGCCCGGCTGCTACGAATTGGTTAGCTGCGAATCGTTTAGTTTTCTTGACAGAGGCACGCATCAAGTGTAGCATTCGTTATAGCATTCCTCGTTGGCTACAACTCCCCCACTGGAGAGCCTTATTAGAAGGAAACTCTTGGAAATAAGGACTTGTCATGCGACACGCGTTGGCGCTTTGCCGTTCTAGTATTTTATCGGGACTTTTGCTTTTTTGCGCTCATGGGGTAATCCACCCAGCCTCGGCGCAGGTCCGCGAAATGAGCACGAAAGGGGCCGTAGAAACCTACGGAAAATTGCCGCTCGCCTTCGAGGCCAACGAGGGCCAAGCCGCCCCCCAGGCCCGGTTCCTGTCCCGAGGCAGGGGCTACACGCTGTTTCTGACGCCGGGGGGGGGGAGGCGGTGCTGGCGTTGCGAGGCCCCCATGCACGCCCTATGCCCCAGGACCGGCCAAACTCCGCACCATCGCCTGCCGGGATCGAAGGTGGACAGCCTTCCGAGCCTGCTGTGATCCGCATGCGGCTGGTCGGGGCCAATCCAGGGCCGCGGATGACGGGCGCCGAAGAACTCCCTGGAATAAGCAATTACTTCATCGGCAGCGATCCAGAGAAGTGGCGGACTAACGTTCCACGCTATGCCCAGGTGCGGTATCAGGATGTTTATCCGGGCGTGGACCTCATCTACTACGGCAACCAGCGGCAACTGGAGTACGACTTCATAGTTGCTCCGGGGGCAGACCCCGAACCGATTCAGTTGGAAATCCAGGGCGCCGATCAACTCGAAATCGATGCCACGGGCGACTTGGTGCTCCATTTCGCCAGCGGGCAAGTCCGTCTGCGCAAACCGCTAATCTATCAAAACAGAGGTGGGCAAAACAGGGGCGGGCAAAAGACAAGCGGGCAGGAAGGAGCCGGAATCCGGCAAGAAATCGCCGGCGGCTACGTGCTCCTGGGCAGCCATCAGGTCGGCTTCGAGATCGAAGCCTATGACCCGACCCAGCCTCTGATCATCGACCCGGTGTTGGTTTACTCCACCTTCCTTGGCGGCGACTTTGAAGATTTTGGCAAAGACATCGCCGTGGACGCGGCCGGCAATGCCTATGTGACAGGCGAAACCGGCTCCACCAACTTCCCTACAGCGAGTTCTTTCCAGGCCTCCTTCGGCGGCGGCGGTTTTCCCGGCGACGCCTTCGTAACGAAACTGAATGCCACCGGCGACGGCATCGTGTATTCCACCTATCTGGGCGGCAGCGGCCTCGACCTAGGCGAAGGCATCGCAGTAGACACGAATGGCAACGCCTACGTCACGGGGAATACTTTATCTGCTGATTTCCCCACAGCCAGCGCCTTCCGCAACTCCAATAGCGGCGGCAGCGACGCTTTTGTCACCAAGCTGAATCCCGCAGGCAACGGCATCCTCTACTCCACCTACCTCGGCGGCAGCAACGACGATTTCGGCGAGGACATCGCCGTGGACGCCAGCGGCAATGCTTACGTTACGGGCAACACCAATTCAAACAACTTTATCGCGCTGGCCGCTTTTGCGGATGTTGTCCAGAATGGCTATGCCGGAGGCGCTAGCGACGCTTTTGTTACGAAGTTCGCTCCTACCGGCTCGGCGATTGTCTATTCCACCTACCTCGGCGGCGGCATCGACGATGAAGGCAAGGGTATCGCTGTGGACGCCGATGGCAACGTCTACGTCACGGGGGTGACCAACTCGCTCGACTTCCCCACGAATGTTCCATTCCAGCCCGCGACGGGAGGCTTTCATGACGCTTTCATATCGAAGCTGAATCCAGTCGGCAACGGCCTCCTCTACTCCACCTACCTGGGAGGCAGCGGCGAAGATTCAGGCGATGGCATCGCTCTCGACTCGAGCGGCAATGCCTATGTCACGGGGGGGACCGCCTCGCTTGACTTCCCTACGGCCAAGCCTTTGCATCCTGTTCATCTCGGCATCGACGATGCCTTTGTGACAAAGCTGAATAGCGCCGGGTCTGCCCTGGTCTACTCGACCTTCCTGGGCGGCAGCGGCAGTGATACGGGGGAGGGCATCGCAGTGGACTCCGTCGGGAGCGCCTACATCGTGGGCACAACCAACTCGGCCGACTTCCCTACGGCCAATCCCTTCCTGAGCGCCAAGGCCGGCTTCCGCGATGCCTTTGTGACGAAGTTGAATGGCGCCGGCAACGCCCTCGTTTATTCCACCTACCTGGGCGGCAGCACGGATAATTTAGGCGAGGCCATCGCCGTGGACGCCAACCGCAACGCTTATGTTACGGGCTATACCATGTCACCCAATTACCCCACCATCGGCCCCTTCCAGGCTGGCTGCGGCGGAGGCACAGGGGGATGCCTAGACGCCTTCGTAGGGAAGATTCGGGAAGGCCAAATGACCATTCCCCTCTTCCCGCCGCTCGATATCGCCACGTCTTCGCCTTTGCCAGACGGCAACACCGGAACGAGATACTCCCAGGTGCTGGGCGCGACGGGAGGCACGCCGCCCTACAGTTGGTCGATCACAACAGGTTCTCTTCCGCCGGGCTTGACACTAGATGCTTCCACAGGCGCAATCGTCGGCACTCCTGCGACTCTCGGAACCTTCAGCTTTACAGTCCAGGTCACGGATTCCGCTCAGGAGACTGCACTAAAAGACGTTGCAATCCTGATCATCGATAGCGGCTCAGCCTGCGTGGATTCGATTTCTCCCCTCCGGAAAATTTTTCCGTTCGGCGGGGACAACGGAACCATCGGCGTGATCGCTTCCAGCGCCTGTAACTGGGCGGCTACGAGCAATGCTGCCTTCATCACCGTTTCCTCGGGCGCATCCGGCACAGGCAACGGCACGGTGAGCTATGCCGTGGCCGAGAACACTTCGGCAACCGTTCGCACGGGGCACCTTTCCATCGGCGGGCAAACTTTTACCGTCAGGCAAGCCGGAACCGCGCCCCTGTTCCTGCTCCGTCCCGAATTGCTGACTTTTACTTTCCAGGCGGGATCCACTCAGGCGGATGAGCAAGCCATTTCTATTTTCAGCGTCAGTCTCGATCTGGCGTTTATGGCCTCGGCTGCTACCACAAACGACAACGACGGGGACTGGCTGTCGGTGAACCCGGGCAGCGGAACCGCGCCCTCCACCCTTTTGATTACCGCAGACCCATCCGGCCTCGCGCCTGCCACTTATCAGGGCACCGTCACGGTCACGATAGTCACGATACCCAGCGCCGACCCTTCCTCCCGGATCGTCCCGGTCACCCTGATAGTGGAGGAAGCAGTAACTGCCAGCTTGGCGGTACGACCGGGCAATCTTCGCTTCCCGTTTGTGCTCGAGGCGGAGGCTCTTACAAAGCGGATCGGAGTTTTCAACGAAGGCACAGCCTCTTTGGATTTTGAGGCGACACCCGGCACTCTCTCCGGTGGCGCCTGGCTGACGGTCGCACCTGCCAGCGACACCGCCACGCTGGATACTCCGAGTGCAGTGGCCGTAACGGCCAACCCCGGCGGATTGACTGCCGGGACTTACCGCGGGGTGGTAACTGTTTCCAGTTCTACCACCGGGCAGAGCACTACAGTGCCTGTGACCATGACGATTAGCGGCGTTGAGCAGTTACTCCGGCTATCGCAGCGAGGCTTGACGTTCCGGTCCGTTGTGGGCGGCGCGGCTCCTCCCTCGCAGAACTTCGGGGTCGGCAACAATGGACGGGGGAGATTGAACTGGACGGCGGACCCCTCAACGCTCTCGGGCGGCAACTGGCTCACGGTGAGCCCCACCAGCAACTTTACCGACGCGGGCTCTGGGAGTGTTCCGCAGGTGGAAGTCAGCGTTAATCCAGCGAACCTCGCTGCGGGAGAGTACTACGGGCAGGTGCAGGTGTCCTCACCGGAGGCCGACAACTCACCGCAGGTGGTTTCCGTCGTCCTGAATGTATTGCCGGCGGGCAGCGATCCGGGAGCGGTGGTGCGGCCTGCCGGGGTGGTCTTCACAGGGATTGCCGGAGGAAGCGATCCAACCTCGCAGACCATCACAGTGTCGAATCTGACCGACAGTTCGAAGACATTTGTCTCCGGCCGGTTCACCTCGGACGGTTCGGACTGGTTCACGCAGTCGCCGACCAGCGGCACGGTGGGGTTGTCTCCCCCGGTCTCAATCGTCATTCAGCCCCGCATCGCCGGTCTGACGGCCGGAGTGCGACGAGGGACGCTGACCCTGGCGTTCGGCGACGGCTCGGTGCGGACGGTAGAGATGGCGCTGGTGCTGGCCGACACCAGCGGAGCGCCGCAACGCGTGCCGCCCATAGCGCGGCTGGCCGGCTGTACCCCGACGGCATTGCTGCCGGTGTTCACCTTGCTGGGCAACCAGTTCAACGTCTCGGCGGCATGGCCGGTTCCGATTGAGACGCTGGTGGTCGACGACTGCGGCGACCCGCTGATCAATGGCTCGGTGTTGCTGACCTTCTCCAACGGCGACCCGCCGCTGCCGCTTCAAACGCTGGCCGGCGGCCGATGGAGCGGGACATGGCAGGCGCGCAATGCCGGGGTGAGTGAGGTCACGATCACGGTGACGGCAGCGATTCCCGGCACTGCAATCCAGGGAACAACGCAGCTTGTGGGCGGATTGCAGGCTAACCCGAGTATCCCGTATGTGGGAGGGGGTGGCGTGGTGAGCGCGGCCAGCTTCGCGGCGCTGGTTCCAGCCTCGCCGGGCAGCATGATCTCGATCTTCGGAGTGGAGATGGCCGATGGGATTGGACGTTCGCTCTCTATTCCTCTGTCCACATCGCTGGCGGGCGCTACGGTGCTGCTGGGCGGGCAAACCCTCCCGCTGCTGTTCACCAGCGCAGGCCAAATCAACGCGCTGGTTCCTTACGGGATTGCCACCAACACCGAGCATCAATTAGTGGTCCAGCGGGGAGCAAGCTTTACGGTGCCGGAACCGGTGACGGTGGCAGCAGCCCAACCGGCGGTCTTCACCATCAACCAGCAGGGCACTGGCCAAGGAGCGGTGCTGAACCAGGACTTCTCGTTCAACTCGGCCGAGAACCCGGCGGCGATCGGCGCGGTGGTGCAGTTGTTCTGCGCCGGGTTGGGAGAGGTAAACCCGCCGGTAGAGGCGGGCGCAGCCGCGCCCTCTTCCCCTCTCGCCAGGACGGTGGACGAAGTCACGGTCACTATTGGTGGCGTGTCTGCGCAGGTGGACTTTTCCGGCTTGGCTCCGAACTTTGCGGGGTTGTATCAGGTCAACGCCGTGGTCCCGGCGGGCGTGACGCCCGGCAACGACGTGCCGGTGGTCCTCAGCGTCGCCGGGCAGAGCAGCCCCACTGTCACCATTGCCGTTCAGTAAGATGGCCGTGCAGGGATCTGGCAGCACTCCATCTTGGGTCGGAACCTGAGTTTGGAAGTTGAAATCCTTTTTGTCCCGGCCATTGTTTTCGGGTGGTAGTCTTTCTCATGGGGCAATCTGAGCGGAATGGGACCGCCGGCCATGGAAAGCAAATCTCCGCAGTTCAATGCGCAAGAGATGGCGGAACAGGCCCGCACGTCCAGCGGCACTCAACTGGAGAACCTGCTGTACCACCGCTCGCGAGACGTGCTGGAGGCATTGCTGGAGAACACACACTTGGGCGAGCAGCAATTGGCGGTATTGCTGGCCCGCAGAGACCTCCCCCGCGAAATTGTGACGAGGATCGCACAGAACAAGGATTGGATGCGAAGCTATTCCCTGAAGGTGTCGGTCGTGATGCACCCGCGCGCGCCCCGGCACCTGACGGTTCCTCTGCTGAAGTTTCTCTATCTGTTTGACCTGCTTGCGCTTGCTGCTGCAACCGGTGTTCCGGCGGAATTAAAGCGGATGGCCGAAAATGCCATTCTATCCCAGAGAGAGGGCATTGCGCTGGGGCAGCGGATTTCCCTCGCCCGTCGTGGCTCCACGCGAATCGCGGGAAGCTTGCTAGCCGATACCGATCCGAAAGTGCTTGCGGCCGCTCTGGAGAATCCTTCGCTCACGGACTATTCGGTCGCCGCGGCGTTGTTACAGGGATCAGCAACCAGCCATCTGACCGATGCCGTGATCGTACACTCTCGCTGGGCTATGAGGCATCCCGTCAAGCTGGCCCTGCTTCGCAGTCCACACCTTTCGCTGGCCCGCCTCATGGGCATACTGTCAGAGCTATCCCTGGGGGATCTATCCGACCTGGCCGCTGACCCTCGCGTCGCAAACAACATCCGGGGATATGCCGCCAGGACACTGCGAGCCCGCCGTTCCCTTATGAAAGCAAAACATTTATAATATAAGTGACGGCTAGCGGGACGGTCCCCGCGAAAGAAACAGTCCGAGTGGAGTCCGGTTCGAGCTTTTGAGGCAAGGGAATCACCGAAGGCCAGAGTAAGGCTCCGAGCCTTTTGTCGCGCTGACCGAGATACGGGCTTGCGAATTGGATTTCTCTGGCTATAATTACGGGGGAAGTTTTTCGGCTGGTTTCAAATTGAATTAGTTTTGCCTTGAGCAAACTCAGGATAATTACCTGGCAAACTTAGGAAAAAGGCGGCATCTGCTATGAAGAGGGGAAACATTCTTTGTGCGTTGATCATAACAACTTTGTTTTGCGGCTGGATGACGGTCCTGCCTGGCGCTCTTGCGGCGCAGGAGCAGGGCGCGGCCCAGCAAGAATCGCCTTGGAAGGACCGCGCCGAGTACGACGCCTACAATGCAATGGCTCAGGCAACGGACCCCGATCAGCAAATCGAGCTCGCGGATAAATATCTGGCAGATTACCCGGAGACGAAGTTCGGTGACAAAGTGCTCGAATTCAAGCTGCAAGCCTACCAGCAACTCAATAACAGCGAGCTGATACAAGAAACCGCCACCAAGCTGCTGGAAGTCAAACCGGACTATTTCCATGCTCTTTACCTGCTCAGCTATTTGTTGCCCCGGACCATCAATGTGCAGGATGCGAGCATGAGCCAGAAGCTGGACCGCGCCGAAGACTACGCCCGGCGGGGTCTCCAGGAAGTGGGCAACCTCCCCCAGCCGGAAGGCGTCTCAGCCCAGGATTTTCAGAAGCAAAAAGATCAAGCCACAGCGGTGTTTCACCAAACCGCCGGGTTCGTGGCACTGCAGAAGAAAAACTATTCGCAGGCCGAGCAGGAGTTGCACCAAAGCGCGGAGATGAATCCCACTGATTCTCTCGGCTTCTACTGGCTGGGTCTTGCCTATCTTTCTCCCCAGCCGGCAAAACATGATCCGGGCATGTGGGCGCTAGCCCGGGCCGTTTCAATTTCCGGCCCCAGTGCCCTGCCACCCGCAACCAAGACCACTGTTCAGAAATATCTCAACGATGTATACGACGCGCGGCATGGCTCCACCGAGGGTCTGGACGAGGTGCTGGCACAAGCCGCCTCCTCTCCCTTCCCGCCGCCGGACTTTCACGTTATGACAGTGCAGGAATCACCGGAGTACATAGCCCAGCAGGAGGCGTTGAAGCAGGAAGAGTTGAGGCAGGAGAAGTTGAGGCAGGAGGCATTGGCGAGGGAGGCGTTGATAGCGGAACTCACTACCTTTGACGTCATCGCGGAATATCTGGCGGGAGGCGGAGAAAAAGCGGCCGCCACCTGGGAGATTCTGGAGGGGCAAAACCTGGAATTGCCCGGGAGAGTTGTGGGCGATTATGCTGTGGACTCTTCTTCTATCAAGCTGGCGGTTTCACCTGCGGTCATGGGCCAGGAAGGAAAGCACGACTTGGAGGTAACACTAACCTCGCGCTTGACGGAGCCTCTCAAGAGAAACACGGATATCAAGGTCGATGGCAAGCTCGATTCCTACACGAGCAAGCCGTTTCTGGTACGGTTCATCGAAGGGAAGATCACTTCCCGATAAGAAGGCCTGTAAGATCTGTGTTCTGAATCCAGGGCGGCTCCGTTCGCCCTGGAATGACTCATGCCCCTGGAGCCTAGGAAATCAGGCTCTTTCAACTCCGATACTATTGTTCTATCTTGTTTCCTTTTTCCAATTTTTTAGACCACTATTAGGGTTTCCGTAGACCCTATCCTGATGGGGAGAGACAACCGCCCCTTTTGCTGTCATCCTGAGCAACGCGAAGGATCTGCTTGTCTTTCGTTTGGAGTGAAAGCTGCTCGGACAAGCAGATTCTTCGGGCCGAACCGCATCGGCCCCTTCGGCAAGCTCCCTTCGACTTCGCTCAGGGCAGGCAGGGCAGGCTCTCAGAATGACCCCACGTATACGCTCTAATGATGCGGATGCACTCGGAAAACCATGCCGGCGGCAAAGCGCTGCCAGCAGAACACTGAAAATAGCGCCGGTTCGTTTTGTGCCAGAAGCCGGGAAATGCGGAGAGGAATTACTTTTTAGCGGATTTGGATTTGTTCGCCTTTGCCGTGCGATGGCCGTTCCTGCTGCTGAGCTTGTACTCCTCCATCTTTCTGCCCAAGGTGTTCCGGTGGATTCCTAACGCTTTAGCCGACTGGGATTGATTGCCGCGGTTGTTTTCCAGGACTCTGTAGATATATCTTTTTTCGAACTCAGACATAGCGTCAAGGAAAAACATACCGCTGTCCACCATCTGCGCGATCAGCCGCTCCATTTGATCTTTCACATGCGCTCCTTCAGGAGAGTGATTGCTTTTCTTCCAAATTCCTTATCCTGACCCATTCCAAGCGAGGCCAGCCGCAGAACCTTCCGGCAGCCGTCCAGGCCGCTGCCGCTCATTCAATTCATGTCCCGTCAACAGCCGGAAAATCTCCAGGTATTTTAAGGCTGTTTGCTCCACCACCTCCGGGGGCAGGGTGGGAGCAGGCGGCAGCTTATTCCAGCCAATGGATGCCACATAATCGCGCACATATTGCTTATCGAAAGAGGGCTGTGAGCCTCCCGGCCGGTAACCCTCCCGAGGCCAGAAGCGGGAAGAGTCCGGTGTAAGCACTTCGTCGATCAGCAAAATTCCCGCCTCGTCGATTCCAAACTCGAATTTGGTGTCCGCCAGGAGAATGTCGCGGCTTTCGGCGTGCTGGGCCGCTCGCTGATACAGGGCCAGGCTGCAATCCCGCAACTGCTCCGCCCGGCTCCGGCCGATTTGATCCGCCATATGCTCAAAAGAGATGTTCTCGTCGTGGCCGGATTGCGCTTTGCTGGCGGGAGTGAACACCGGCTCGCTGAGCCGTTCCGACTCCCGCAACCCCGCGGGCAACGCCAGCCCGCCCGTGGAGCCGGTGGCTTGGTAATCTTTCCAGCCAGATCCGGAAATATAACCGCGCACCACGCATTCAATCAGCACGGGGCGGGCCGCCTGAACCAGCATCGAGCGGCCCGATAGCTGGCTGCGATATGGACGGAATTGCTCCGGATAGTCATTAGGGTTTGCCGACAGAAAATGATTCGGAACAATGTCGCGCAACATCTCAAACCAAAAAATGGAGAGCCGCGTGAGGACCTCTCCTTTCCAGGGAATTCCAGTCCCCAGCACGCTGTCATAGGCCGAAATGCGGTCCGTCGCCACCATCACCAGGCGATCCCCGGCCCGATACATATCCCGGACCTTGCCTTGCGAGACAAGCTCGGCCCCCGGAAGGTCCGTGCTGAGTATGACTGGGCTCGAAAGTATCTTGCTCACGGGAAATAAGCTCTTAACATGCGGCGGGCTAATTTTAAGCGAGCGGAGTTATTTGTCAATAGATTTTTTTTGCTCCGCAATTTAGCCTGGAATTGGGGGGGGGGGGAAGTCTCGCAGCCGTGCGAGGAAGCCTAACGGGCGGCTTCCGCGTGATCCTCGCTGGAATCTTCAAACTCTATCTGCGGCGCATCCGAAATCAGTCCTTGCTCATGCCCCATTTGCAAAAGTTTCTGAATCGCTTCCCGCCCCTGCCGGCCATAGTCCAGAGTATAGTCGTTTACATACATCCCGACGAAACGGTCGGCCAGAGGGGTTTCCATGCCCCGGGCAAACTGCAAGGCATAGGCCAGCGCCTCCTCCCGGTAATCCAGCGCATACTGGATGCTGCCCCGAACGATGGTGGCGATCTCCTTGCGAACAGGCCCGGGCAAGGCTTTGCGCACCGCGTTGCCGCCGAGCGGAAGGGGAAGACCGAATTTCTCCTTCCACCAAACGCCCAAATCCAAAACGCGATGCAAACCGTCCTGGTTGTAGGTAAGCTGTCCCTCGTGGATCAACAGGCCCGCATCGACGCTGTTCTCCTTCACGGCATCGATAATCTGATCGAAAGGCACCACGACGGGCTGGAAGTCCGGCTGATACAGCTTCAACACCAGAAAGGCGGTGGTGAGCGTGCCGGGGATGGCTATTTTTTTTCCCCGCAACTGCTCCGGCGTATGGCTGCGGGCGCTCACCAGAATCGGGCCGTACCCATCTCCCATGCTGCTGCCGCAAGGCAGCAGAGAGTACAGCTTCGAGATATAGGGAACCGCATGAAAGGAGACGGCGGTAATGTCCCATACCCCTTCCCTGGCCTGCTGGTTGAGGGTCTCAATATCCATCAGATGATGGCGGAAAAGAAGCGTCTCCGACTCCACCTTGTTGGCGGCCAGAGCGTAGAACATAAAGGCGTCATCCGAGTCCGGACTGTGCGCGAGCGTAATTTCACGTTTTGCCATTGTGGACCTGGAAGTATATACCGTCACTTGCTGAGAGAAAAGTTCCCGATCATCAAGTGATCCATCCCGGAGCAGTAAAAACTGCGGACCGCATCCCGGGGAGAACAAACCAGCGGCTCCCCGAACAGATTGAAAGAGGTGTTAAACAGTACAGGCACTCCCGTGGCCTTTCCGAATGCATCCAGCAGCTCCCAGAAGAGCAGGTTGATTTTGCGCTTCACAATGTGGACTCGAATCCGCTCGGAGGGAGGTTGCGACTTCCCTTCCCCTGCCCGCCGGCCGTCTAATAAGTTGGCGGCAAAGGTTTGGCGGTGCGCAGCTTTCACGCGGCCCACGGTAGCCAGGAATTCAGCCATCGGCCCGCACTCAAAAAACTCTCCGGCATGTTCTTCCGTCACCGAGGCCGCAAAAGGCCGGAACTTTTCCCGGTGCTTTACATACTGGTTGAGATTCTCGCTGACATAGGGACCCAGGGGTGAAGCCAGAATGCTGCGGGAACCCAGGGCCCGCGGACCAAACTCCATCCGCCCTTGAAACCAGCCCAGAATACGGTTCGCCCGGAGCTCCTCTACGGCGGCCGATATCAGGTCCTGGCGTGTCCGCAAATAGCGAAAGCTTAATTTGCAGTTTTCCAGCACGTCCTTGATCTCGGAGATGGAGTACTCCGGTCCGTAGTAGAGGTGCTCCATACGGGAGCGCGTGGAAATTCCCAGCAGCGAGTGCGCACAATAGAGCGCCGCGCCCAGAGCGTTGCCGGCGTTTCCAGCCGCCGGCTGCACAAAGAGCCCCTCAAATAAGTCCGCTGTTTCCAGTTTTTCCACCAGCAAGGAGTTCAGAGCCACTCCGCCGGCCAGGCATAGATTCTTTACTTTGTGGCGGGAGACCAACTGGGAGCAAAGTTCCGTTACGGTTTCTTCCATCACCTGCTGCACACTGGCAGCCAAGTCAGACCGGGAGGATTCCTCCAGTGGGTTTTCCGGATCCAAGCCCGCCGCGTGGAAAAACTTCTCCGCAAAGCCTCCCCGGTCACGACGCCCTGCTTCAAAATAACTCTGATCCAAACTCAGCAAGGAGTCCTTCTCCCGGCGGAGCATGCTGCGGAAAACCGGGGCGAAAACGGGTTTGCCACAGGTGCTCAGCCACTGGAGCTTGTGCTCGTCCCCGCTGGCGCTAAAACCGACCAGCTCAGCGGTCCGGCTGAACAAGTTGCCCAGCGAGTCCGGAAAATAAGAATCCTCGACCGGCTCCAGAACCGTCCCCCGCGCCAGCGAAAGACTCCCGGTCTTCATGTCGCCACTTCCGTCCAGCGTCAGGACGGCGGCCTGCTCGAAGGGCGACGGAAAATAAGCGGCAGCGGCATGGCAGAGGTGATGATCCAGGACCACAATTTTGCTGGACGGGAACTCCTGCTTCAGCCGCTTGGGAATCCAGAACTCCTCAAAACCGCGCTCGCTCGATTCCCCATAGACAGGCCGCGCCAGGACCACATAGTCAATCTGCTCCGGGCGCAAACGGGCGGCCTCCAGGCAATAGCGCATGGCGTTGACCGGAAGGCCGGGCACCCGCCGCACCCGCACCAATTTTTCCTCTTCGAGCGCGGCGGCCACATCGGCGCCGCGCAGCAGGGCGGCAGCGGCGTCGTGGGTGCTTCCTGAGATTCCTAGAATATTGGGCGCTGGGGTTGGGTCCGCCATGTGCTAGTCGCTCGTCTTCTCCTGCTGCCCGGCCCCTGCCTCTCCACAGGAGCGCCTTCGCAGCCTCTGCCGCTGCGTGCTAGGGAAATTGCCTGCAAGGGATTCGGCAAGAGAGCCGGAACCGCTTCGAGGATTACTCTGCAATGGAATGCAACGGAACCAACAGGCCGGCAGGAATTACTTCCTTTGGGTCTCCCAATCGTAATTTATGTCTGAGTCATTCCAGGGCAGTCGTCCCTCGTCGGAGGAATCATAAAACTGGTCCGTTGCGTAAACCAGCAACGCCTGCTCTGTGCCCAGCACCTTATACCCATGTCCCACACCGGGCGGAATGCGGATTTGCAACGGCCTCATCATCCCGGCATAAATGGTGTTCAGCCGCCCAAAGGTAGGAGAATCCGTTCGCAAGTCGTATAGCATGACCTGCAACATGCCTGCAACCGGCATCCACAAGTCCGTCTGCTTGAGGTGGTAGTGGATCGCTTTGACAGTGCCCGGAAAAGATAGCGCAGCCGATATTTGCAACTTCCCCCCGGAAGCGAAGCCCCCGGCCAAGCCCTGTTCCGAGCGGAATAACTCCTGAAAACAACCACGGTCATCGGGCCAGAGCATTCCGCAAGCCACCCGGACTCCCTCAATCAGTTCCCTGGAATCCGGTGAATGAATGACCTGTCCGAGCCCGCCGTCTCCACTGCGAACTACAGCCAACTCCATGGTTGCTGATTCCGCCACGGGCCTCAGTTCTCTCTGCGACACCACCTTCAAGCTAACGCGCTCCTCATTTGTAAACAGCAGGTGTAAACAGCAGGCTCCATCCTACCACAGTTGTTACTGCCACAGACTTCCAGGAAAGCCCTGATCGCATTGTTTCCTGCCTATTCGTGGCATCTTGCGAATCCTCTGTGAATTTGTAGGCAGGGTCCCGCCGGAAGATGTTTTAAGAAATTTGGCCCGGCTCATTCCGTCCCATTCTGAAACATTTTCCCATTATGGTCCGAATCGAAAAGCTTCTCCTTAGCCGGAACAACAGAAACATCAAATGTATTCAACAGGTTACGGCTGGCAATGGAAGTCTAAGGTTTGGATAGCTTCTTGCATATCAAAGCATTGCCCTATCCGAAAAGGAGGACCCCTAAATTGAGCACGCTTCCGAACGAACCTTGCGTATTTCCACTGATCCCCCCGGTTATCACAAGCCAGCCCGTCACGGCTCTCCTTGACAAACCGCAACCAGTCGATAAGGCGGGCTGGCCACAGGCACAGGAGCAGGACCGGGCGACCATCCTCCTGACGCACCTGCCTCAGGTGCGCCTGATTGCCGAAAATATCCGCTCCCGAATAAGATTTCCCATCGAAGTAGACGACCTGATCGGTTACGGCGTCCTCGGGTTAATGAAGGCCGTGGAGCGATTCGATCCCTCCCGCGGCATTCTCTTGAAGACTTATGCGGAGCATCGTATCCGTGGCGCGATCTTGGATGGATTGCGAGGCATGGACTGGGTCTCCCGGAGCATGCGGCAGAAAGAACGCGAATACAAGGAGAAGCTGCACCGGGCTGGCGACCCTTCTGTTAACTCGGAGGCTGAGGAGCTCCAGGAGAAAGCAGGCCCCAAAACCGGAGGCAGGGGTTATTCGCCGCCGGCTCTGCCCGTGCAAATTGTCTATGCCGGATGGAATCTCGAAGATATGGAAGAGATGGTAAAGAAGGCGCATCTGCAGGAGGCCGGAAGCAAAAGCGCCAATAATCCGTCAACCCTCTTTGAGCACAAAGAAATGCGCCGCCGGCTGGCCCGGGCTATTTCCCACCTTCCCCGTCGCAACCGCAAGCTGCTTTACCTGTACTATTACCGTGAGCTCAGCATGAAGGAGATTGGACGAAGCCTCAAGGTTCACGAGTCCAGAGTTTCCCAACTCCACGCATCGACGATTGACCGGCTACGGAACTCTCTGGCGGGTTCTCGTAAAACAAAACACCTAACCGTTGCAAAGATAAAGAAAACCGCTCAACAACCGCTCGGCAAACCTTCAAAATATCGCGTAACGGCTTGCAGGTCCTCTTCGGTATCCACTCCGATGGTGTCTGTCGGCGTTTCGGCCAGATGAATCGGAATTCCATGCTCCAGGAAACGTAGCTGTTCCAGCCGCTCCGTTTGCTCCAGAAGCGAGGGCGGAAGCCCGACGAAACGCTCCAAGGCTTGCCGGCTATAGGCGTACAACCCCAGGTGCTTGAAATACGCCGGGGCGGAAGCAGCATCTCTTGGGTAAGGTATCGGCGCGCGGGAAAAATAAAGCGCCCTCCCCTCTGAATCCGTTACGACCTTTACGGCGTTGGGATTGACTGCCTCGGCCGGGTCGAGCGGTGTCTTCAAGCTCGTCACCTGGGTGAGCGGATTCCGGAAAAATGGATCGATCAGCAGTTGCAAGTGGGTGGCGTCGATCATCGGTTCATCGCCCTGGATATTCACGTAAATCTCCGCAGGGATTCTTTGCATCACCTCATGTATCCGCTCCGTGCCGCTTTGATGGCTGCTTGCGGTCATCAACACCGGAACCTGATGCTGGGCGCAATATTCAGAGATCTGCCGGGAATCGGTGGCCACCCACAATTCGGTCAGCAGCCGACAAGCGCGCGACCGCTCAAATACATGATGCACCATCGCCCGCCCGCATATCGTTCGCAATGCCTTGCCGGGCAACCGCGTTGACTCCATCCGGGCGGGAATAACCCCCAATACCCTGGGTTGCTGCGATGGATTGCCAGAAGACGCAGAAGACATTGTTTCCATTCCGCCGTGCCGGCTGAGCCTGCCCCATCCTTGCCGGTCGTCGCTTTCCGCTTTAACGCCGTAGCATTTCAGTATATTCCATCCGGCGCGCCTGGGCGGGCGAAAACCGTGCGGTATAATGCTTCCCGATGCCTGCAAAAAGAAAACTGCTGGCCTGGGAGATTGCCGCCGGCATCACGCTGCTGTTTTTCCTGAATCTGTGCCACATGCTTTTTCAGTGTGGCTGCCGCTCCTTGTGGAATGGAGCGGACCGCTATTGCAATATTCATACCGCCGGGGTGGCCCACTGCCCTTGGTGTAGTTACGGCTGGTGGGGCTTTATCATTACCGTGTCAACGATCCTGCTGGCCCAGACCGGCATCCTCTTTCTGCCGTCAAAGCTTTCCTTGCGGAATCGATGGATATTGAGTCTGGCTGCCTTTCCGGTTGTTGGAGCCATTGTCGGATTTCTATTTGCTGTATTTTCAGGCTATCCTGTTTTTCTGTGGTTTGCCTTAATGTGAAAATGGTAACGCCTGTCCTGATGGCTTGCCGGGAAAGCCGCAGGCTCCGACACGGCAGAGGAAAGATTGCTCATGGCTGAAATTGCTGACCTCGTGTTGTGGGAAAGAGCCTTCATGAAGGCCTACCCCTACCGGCAAGCTCGCTTGCCGCAGCCGGCTCCGATGCATCCGTTGCGAGAATCAAAAGTAGCCCTGGTCACTACGGCCGGTTTGCACATGCCGGATCAGCCGCCGTTCGATTCCTCCATCAAAGGGGGAGACTGTTCCTACCGCTGGATTCCGAACGACGTTGCCGTCCAGAAGCTCCTGACTGCCCACCGCAGCAAATCGTTCGCCCAAGCTGGCATCGCTCAGGATCGCAACCTTTGCTTTCCCCTGGACCGGTTTCGCGAGATGCTTTCCGAAGGGATCATCGGCAGCTTAAACCACCGTCATTTAAGTTTTATGGGATCGATCACCGCTCCCGGCAGGTTACAAAAGAAGACGGCTCCCGAAGCTGCGCAGGAGTTGAAACAGGATGGAGTGGATATGGCCTTCTTGGTGCCCATTTGACCGATGTGCAACCAGGCCGTGGGCTTGATCCAAGGCATCATGGAAGCGGCCGGCATTGCGACGGTGTCGGTCAGCCTGCTCGCGGAAGTCACCCGAAAGGTGAAGCCGCCGCGGGCTTTGTTTGTGCCCTTCCCGCTCGGTTATCCGCTGGGAAAACCGCAGGACTCCGCCTTGCAGCGGAAGATCATTGAGGAATCGCTGAAACTATTGGAAAGGACAGACCTGCCCGTTTTGGAAGCGTTTCGTGAAGGCCCACAGTAAGCCTGCTCCTGATCCGAATGTGCGCCCCCCGGACCGGCCGAACCTCCTGAATCCTGCAATCCCAGGAAAAAGTCTGGACCATCTGGACACGGCAGCTTCCGTCCTGGGCGTCGATTCTTGCAAACCGGTTCCGGTGGAAAACTAATCCTTTTCCCAGTGTGAACATTTCGACACCAACCTTCCTCCGGGAGGACGGGGAAGCCTTGGCTATAACACGTTCCGGAACGACGGCGCGCATAATTGGAACTTTGCCAGGGGAAAAGGGTTTTACCTTCGGAAGAATTACGAATACGGCGAATCGAGGACGGATTATCCAGTTCACGCTGAGACTGCAAATGTAAGGAACCCGGTTGTCTGCCGGGGAATCTGGCCCTGATCTTTCCGATAGTATCTGGCTTTTATTCTACTTTCCTTTTAAGCTACATTATTGCCTTCTCGTTTGGCATCCCTTCCATGAGAAAGGAAAGCCAGACCGGCGGCGATGTTAGCACTTTCTACTTTCGGCTTTAGTATGAGAGGAGGGGCTGGCGAGCGGTGCCAGCCCCTTAGTGGATCAAGGTGAAATGTATTTGTCTCAGTCTACCGAAGCTCAGAAATCACACAATAGCCCGAAAGTCACTTTTTCGCCGGTGTCTTTTGTACTAGTGCCGTAAACGCGCTGTACCACCGGTTCTTGGACTACAAAATGTGGAAGAAAAAATCTGTCTGATCATTCCCGCCCTCAATGAGGCCCCCTCGATTGGCCAGGTCCTGGACAGTTTGCCTCCCGGTTTGTTCTCCAGCGTGATCGTGGCAGACAACGGAAGCACGGACCGCACGGCGGAGATTGCGGCGGCCCGCGGCGTAACTGTAGTCCGGGAAAGCCGGCGGGGATACGGTCGTGCCTGCATGGCCGGAATGGCCGCGCTGCCGCCGGATTGCACTGTGGTCGTGTTCATGGACGCCGACGCCAGCGACGACCCGGCCGATGCCCACAAGCTGCTGGAGCCCATCTTGCGGCAAGAGGCCGACCTCGTGCTGGGCGCACGCCGCAGCACGGAACGCAACCAGCGCGTGATGGCTCCGCACCAACGTCTTGGAAATGCGCTCGCCATTCGCCTGATTCGTCTCTTGTTCCGTTTTCGATATTCCGATCTCGGTCCTTTTCGGGCAATTCGCTCCCACCAGTTGCAGCTCCTTGAGATGCAGGACCCAACATACGGCTGGACGGTGGAGATGCAGGTAAAAGCCTTACTGCGCGGGTTGCGTGTCCAGGAGGTGCCGGTAAACTACCGTCTGCGGATCGGAAGCAGCAAAATCTCAGGCAACCTGCGGGCCAGCATCGCCGCCGGAGTAAAAATCCTGTGGACCATCGCCCGGCTTGCCGTGGCTCGCCATTAGAGCAATTTCAGGGTTGGTGTAGAGTGCTTCATAGCCCTGCAAGGGCGGCATAATCTAGCCCAGGGCGCAAGCCCTGGGACAACGGGAGACCGGTATTACCCCAAGCCCCGGAGGGGCGAAAGACGCTCCGGCCCTCTTCTTTCGCCTCTTCCGGGGCTGATCCGGCGTGGCCTTTCCCACCCACGACTGGCGCCGTGGGCTAAACCCTTGAGCCCCTTCGGGGCTTCACGAGCGTTCTGGAAAGCTATACACCAACTCTGGAATTGGTCTAGTTGAATATATCTCTTACTTTTTCGGCGAGCTTTTTTTCGGCAGGTTGGTTGTCGGGTTTGGCGAGGGAGCCCAACTGTTCCAGCAAGCGCCGTTGCTCCCGGGTGAGGCGGGTGGGAGTTACGACATTCACATAAACGTAAAGATCGCCTCTGCCTCTGCCGTTGACGTGTGGGACGCCCTTCCCGCGAATCCGGAAACGGCTGCCCGATTGAGTGCCTTCCGGGATCTGCAAACTCTCGTGGCCTTCCAGAGTAGGCACCTTGATCTTCGCTCCCAGGGATGCCTGCGGAAAGCTAACGGGAATCCGGCAAAACAGATTATGCTCCTCGCGCTCGAAAAAAGGGTGCTCTTGGACATACAGCACCACATAGAGGTCGCCGGGAGGGCCTCCTTGAAGACCCACTTCTCCTTCGCCGGAAACGCGCAGCTTACTGCCGGAATCCACGCCTGCCGGTATGCTCAACTCCAGGGTTTTTTCGCCGCGGACGCGCCCTTCCCCGCGGCAGTGACCGCAGGGGTTTTTGAGAATTACCCCCGTCCCGGAGCAAGTGCCGCAGGTGCGATTAATGCTGAAGAAGCCCTGCTGGTATCTCAGGTGACCCTGTCCGCCGCAAGCGTGGCATTGGGTTGGACCCGTCCCCGGCTTGGCGCCGCTTCCGTTGCAGGCCGCGCACTTGTCCATGCGGGGAATCTTGATTTTGGTTTTAACACCGAAGGCGGCTTCTTCAAAGCTGATCTCCAGATCGTAGCGCAGATCCGCGCCGCGCTGGTTGCGGGCGCGCCTTTTCGCTCCCCTTCCCTCTCCAAATAGATCCCCAAAACCAAACGCCCCGAAAATATCGCTGAACTCGGAAAAAATGTTGGGATCGAAACCGCTAAAGCCGCCGGCCCCGGAGAGTCCGGCATGGCCAAACTGGTCGTACCGGGCTTTTCGCTGCGGATCGCTGAGAACGCTGTAAGCCTCCGCAGCCTCCTTAAATTTCTCTTCGGCGTGCTCCTTATTATCCGGGTTCTTGTCCGGATGCCACTGCAGCGCCAGTTTCCGATAGGCTTTTTTGATCTCTTGCTCGCTTGCCGAGCGGGGCACGCCCAGCACTTCATAGAAATCTGGTTTTCCGTTCAAAACTTCACTCCGGTTGGGTATCTGGGGGCTCTGCGGCAGCTCCCTCGGCAGGTTCGGCAGGCTGGGCAGGGTGCTTGGCGACCTTCACCATAGCAGGACGCAAGAGGCGCTGCTTGAAGAAATAGCCTCTCTGCAACTCTTCCACGATTTGCTGGTCCGGGTATTCGCTGGTCTCTATCGTCATCACGGCTTCGTGCAAACGGGGATCAAATTCATGGCCTTTGGACTCTACAGCCTCCAAGCCAAGCTTTTGGAGCGCATCTGAAAGTTGCTTATAGATCAGTCGCATGCCTTTGCGAAACTCATCGCCGCCATCGTCATCGCCCAGCGCCAATTCAAACCCGTCTAAGATGGGCAGCAAGGATTTGACAGCATCAAAGAGGCTGTATTTTAAAAATTCGCTTTTTTCCCGTTCCGTCCGTTTTCGGAAGTTTTCCAGGTCCGCCTGCTTGCGCAAGAGTTGGTCGAACAACTGCCTCTTTTCCGCAAGAAGCTTTTCTATTGTTTCTTCCAAATTTTCCGCGGGAGGGGCCGGGGCGGGAGTAAGATTCTCAGCCGAAGAGGACTCCTCCGGGGCTGGCGGAGGCGTTGCGAGCTGCTCGGAATCCGCCTTTTTTTTACTGCCGGGTTTGCCAGACATGGTTAGTTCAGTTCCTGACTTTGAAACAGCCGTCCGATGTAACCCACGGCGCGGATGACTCGTTCATAATGCATGCGGGCAGGACCCAATATTGCCAGGCGACCGGTTGCTTTTCCTTCCAAACAGTAGGGAGTCCCGATCAGTGCAAAGCTTTTCAGCAAGGAAGGCCGCCCGGGTAAGCCGATCACCACTTGCAGCGGATCGCCCGGACTCTGGATACATTCGTTGACGAGACGAACCAGATTTTCCTTTTCCTCCAGCGCCTTGAGCAATTCGCGGATGCTCTGCGGATCGGCCAGCTCGGGCTGGCCGATCAGGTTGGAAGCTCCCTCCAGAAAGACCTCCACTTGGGAGATGTCTTCCAGCATCCCTTGCGCGTGGAGTTGTTGCAGGTCCTTCAGCACCTTGTCATAGGCAGCCCGTTCCGCTGCCAGCCGCTGGACCAGCTCCGCCTGAATCTTTCCAAACTCCCAGCCTCTAAAATGGTGGTTCAGGTACTTCGCCGCGCTATCCAAGTCTTCCTGCGACAGCTCGGCCTCCACTCGGATGGTGTGGTTCCGAACCCGGGAGAGACCACAAACGATCACAACCAAAATTCGGTAATCGTTCATGCGCACAAAGTGGATGTGTTCGAGAATCGTCCTCTCCATCGGTTCACATACAACCAGCCCCAGGTTCCGGGAAATCTGGGACAACACCTTAGAGGTCCTTTCAAACACCACCTCTTCCGGGACACCTTCCTGCTCGCCCAGTTGGGAAAGGATTAGATTTTCATCCGCCCGGCTGGGCGGCTGATTGGCGTCACAGATGCTCACATAATACAGATACGCTTTGTCGGTAGGAATTCTCCCGGCGGAAGTATGCGGCTGCTCCAGATAGCCTTCCTCTTCCAACTCCAGCATGAGGTTCCGAATGCTGGCGGGGCTGAGCCCATCTTTCCGCTGGCGGGAAACTGCACGCGAACCCACGGGTTCCCCCGTCAGGATGTGGGTCCGAATCACAGCCATCAAAGTCTCGGAACTCCTGCCTTCAGGCATTCTTAGTTGCATCCCAGAACTGACTTCAGAATAAGGACTTATCTTTGAACTTCCCAGAACTTCTCGCCCAATACTCCCTGGCCTGATTTTACTGGCCTCCCTGTAGTCCTGTCAAGGCTGAGCCTGGCAGTGGAAGCGTTCTGCCAGGACACTCCGCTGGTTCCATTCCGCAGAAGAGGGGTTGCAGCGCTTCTTCGCTTCCACGGTATTACTGGGGTATCACTGGAAGCGACCTACTTCCGGGCGGCCTCAAAAACTCCCTGCCCCACGTCATTCAGAATCGGCTGCTTGCGGTAACGCTTGACCGCCAGCCAAGCCTCGACAGCAAGCCAGATGGCAAGGGTGAAAATCAGCCCCCCGGCAAACAGGAGCGTCCATTCGCCCTGCTGCCAGAAGCCGGTCAGACTGCTGACCATGGCCACGAGGGTCGAGCCCAGCATGAACAGCATGGGCAGCAGCGTATAGATGATCGGCTTGCCGCGCCGCAGCAGGTAGAGGGTCACCGCCAGCAGTGCCAAACCGGCCATGAGCTGGTTGGTGGTGCCGAACAATTGCCAGAGGATGAGTCCTGCGGCCTGGCCGCCGCTTTCGTAGAAGGCAAAAAACCAGATCGCGGCCACGGCCAGGGCCGAGGCCAGGTAACGGTTCCCCAACACGGGAACTCGCAGCGTCTCGCCGATCTCGGAGATATTGTAGCGCAACAGGCGGGTGGCCGAGTCCAGGGTTGTCAAAGCGAACGACACTACAATCACTGCGACAAACGTCCTTCCCAGCTCAACGGGAATTCCGAGGGCGGTTAGAAAGTGGGAAGTTCCTCCGATGAAGGCGCCGATGTTGTTGCCCAATCCTTCGGCGCTCTGCCAACTGCCATAGTGACCCAACCAATCCTCACGGGAGATGAAACCGGCCGTGCAGGCCAGCACCGCCATCAGACCCAGCAGCGATTCCCCGATCATGCCGCCATAGCCGATCAAAGGAGCGTCGGTCTCGCGATCCAGCTGCTTGGCCGTCGTTCCGGAGGAGACCAGCGAATGGAACCCGCTGGCCGCCCCGCAGGCAATGACGATGAAAACGAACGGAAACATCGGCGGCGCTCCCTCCGGGTGGAGATTAACCGCGGGGGCCACAAATTCCGGCGAAGAAACGAACAACCCCAAATACATCCCGCCCAGTCCCAGGTACAGCAGCAGGCTGTTGATGTAGTCCCTCGGCTGCAAGAGCATCCAGACCGGCAGCACGCTGGCGGCAAATGCGTAGAGCAGCAGCATCCATTTCCACTGGCCCAGCGCGGGGCCGAGGATGGGATGCCCGATGCCATACCAGACCAAGGCGAGCATCGCCAGAAAACCGATCGTGCTCACAGGCGGGATTCTCCAGCCAAGCCGGTAGATCACCACCCCCATAACCACCGCAATGATCATCAGTGACCCGCTCGGCAGTACGGCTTCGGGATAAAACTCAGGCGAGAACAGCACGGCCACGACATGGACGAAGACGCCCATGGCCAGCGCAATCAGAAAAAAAATGATGAGGTGGAAAAGGGTTTTCGCCCGCGCCCCGATCAAATCCTCGGCAACCTTGCCGATGGACATGCCCCGGGAGCGGATCGAGACCACCAGCGACCCGAAATCGTGGACCGCTCCAACTAAGACGGCGCCCAGCACCACCCACAACATGGCCGGCAGCCACCCCCAGATCACAGCGACGGCGGGTCCCAGCATCGGCGAGAGCCCCGTGATCGAGGCATAGTGGTGGCCAAACAGGACGTAGCGGTTCGCCGGAACGTAGTCGACCTCGTCGCGCATCGTGTGGGCCGGCGTTCGCCGGGCCGGGTCCAGGTCGAACAGACGCCGCCCAAGGTAGCGGGCGTAAAAGCGGTAGCCCAGGAAATACAGAGCGAAACAAAAAAAGGTGGCTATGACCGGGCTCATATCAAGATTTTACAGTCGCCAGCAGTGGGGTTTACTTCCCCTTGTCGTCGCGCTTTGAGATCATCACAAAGAAGCGGATCGTCACAAAAACTGGTCACTTCGCCGCCAGGAATGCGCTGTAGTAGCGGCAACTAATCGCCAGCACGCACAGGGCAAAGATCAGGATAGGCGCGGCGCTCAGCTCGTTATCTCATTCGCACGGTTTCTCTAAGGAATACGGGCGTTAGGCAGATCGCGTACGGTTTTATGAAGTGTGGCGCGATATTCTTGCGTGTACTCCGTAGCAAAAGCTCCTGTGGTTTGTGTCCCGCCTTTAGCCGTCGAACTTGATCAAAGCTGTACCGAGTACCGTTGGCATCAAACTCAATCCAAGTCAAGACAGCCCAGCATACTATTGAACATTTCATAATATAGTGACATTTCCACAGGCTTCAAAAGCCCTACAGAAGGCCGCCCAGCGAATCTAAGTGTCACTATATTATGTAAACCTCAATAGCCTGCTACAATCTGTGGCGTCCGCAAAGATAATCGGCATGCTGGAATTCGCCGTCTGGGCTTCACTGAGAAGACGTGCAGCGCTGGCCCATTTCTTAGCTTCCGTTTCCTGGCCTGCCTTGTTATTAAGATGTGCATTCAGCTTGTCACCATGCAAGATCGTGTAAACGGAGAACTTTGATAATTCGGTCATTTCTGCGCCGCCCTTTCAACCGCATTCGTCCACCACCGAGCCTTGCATCATCAACGCGACCGCCCGCAGAGCCTCGTCCTCGCTCCTCTGCTGGAGTATCCTTCGGAACACTTCGTACAGGCTGATGGAGGGAACCACCAACTCGGAACCGGCCTCAATCGCCGGGGCGAAGAAAGAGGCGTTGGATTCATCGGCGAAGTATTCGAGCCAGCCCGAAGAATCGACGACATTCATATCCGGTCATGTTCGCGCTCGATACAGGTAGCAATGCCCTTGAGAAAGCCTCGCGCCTTCTTGACCGGTTTCAACGGAATCAATTCAATGCGATCCTTGTACAAAATCATTTGAACTTTCTGGCCCGGCCGGATGCGAAGGGATTCCCGGAGCGCGCGGGGAATGACCACTTGAAATTTGGGAGAAATGATGACAGTTTCCATGCAAAGCCTATCGATCAAACTTTCGTATTACGTTAGCTATTCTACCCCGTTTGCCAAGCCGGGACAACGATTGCGGAGCGCTGCCCAGGCTCGACTAGCGGCGATCGCGGTCTTCCATCGCCTCTCGGAGAACGTTGTTGATCCGCGTCTGGTATCCCTTCCCTTGAGCCTTCAGCCACGCCAGAACGTCCGCGTCCAGCCGAATCGTCAGCGACTTCTTTATGGGCCGGTAAAACTTTCCAACGACAGCCTTCCTCCAGTCCCTGATCTCGGGAATGTCGCTGAGGTCGATATCCTCGTCTTTCAGTCGCCTCAGCACGGCAATCTCCTTATCCCTCTGTGCTTTCTTCATAAGCTCTCCTCTCCCTAGGCGTGGCCTTTCGCGCGGAGATGATGCGAATCACCTCTTCTCCTTTCTCATCGCGCTGCGTGTGTGCGACCAAGAGCAAATCTCCCTCGCGGATCGCTCCGATGGTCTGCCAGCGCTCCTCTGCTTCCACCACTCGCTCCCGATACTGATCGCCCACGGATCTTCGAACACCTCTCGTGCGATCTCAAAGCGGACCTTGTGTTTGGCGCGGTTGCGCCGATTCTTCTCCGCGTCCCACTCGAAGCGCATGGAGTCAGTACCATTCCGCAGTTACAGTATAGTACATACGCAGCCCAGGTGAAAGTCCGTTCGGGAAACGAGACGACATGCGGATGCAGGAAGGCGGACCAGGGCCGCCGTGCGACAACCGGCTTTGGAAGACTCCTGCAAGCGTCCTCCAGGACCGCCACTTGCGCCGCCAGAAACGAGCACCATGACAAGCGTTATGCCGGGTCTACTAGAAGCTCCAGTGCACGCAGCTGGCTATTCGCCCTTTCCCCTGTTGCGCCTTGAGATCATCACAAATAAGCGGATCGTGATACTGACGACGATGACCCAAGTAACCGCCATCATGATCCAGGCTGTAGTCGTCATGCAGACACTCGTTTCTTTTTCCATGCCTTGTAAACCAGAAACGCGCAACCAAAAAACACACACATGAGAAGGAAGCGCGTCCCGTCCATCACAAGGTCCTTGGTGGGATTTCCGGCAGCATCGAACCACATATAATCGCTGCCGACGTGAAAGATTTTTCCGGCCACGCTGTCGGGCGCGAGCGGCCACCCGCTTCCCGACAGCAGCGAGGCAAAGGCATCCCGCCAATTCCCGCCTTCCGGGTTGATGAGCGAGGCCAGGAATACGATGAGCAGGAAGGTGGGCGTGACGTAGCGGAGCACGAACCGGAATAGTTTTGGCACCTTCATGTCGGCGCCCCGCGTGATCTCGTCCCAAGCGCGGTCTATGCCGAAAATCCAGGCAAAGATGATCGCTTCGCCGAGGGCGAAGACCACCAGGGCGAATGTTCCGGTCCAGAAGTCGAACTCGGCGAAGGCGCCGCCCGGATACAGCACAACGCAGAACAAGCCGAGCAACAGCGTGGCAATTCCGAATCCAACAGCGGATTTCGCCCGCGACCAGTCATATTCGTCCTGCAAGAAGGACATCATCGGCTGGCCCATGGCGAGCGAGGAGGTGATGCCCGCGAAGAACAGGAGCCCGAACCACAGGGCGCCGGCGACGGGCGCGAACCAGCCCCAGTTGTTGAACATCACGGGGAGTGCCAGGAACCCGAGATCAAAGCCGTTCCCGCTCGATGTGAGCTGCTGCACGGCTTGCAGGCCGAGGTAGGCGGTGGCGATGGGAATGAGGATGGCGCTGCCCAAAACGATTTCAATGCACTCGTTGGTCCACCCGGCGGCCATGGCGTTCACCGCGATATCATCCTTCTGCCGGAGGTAGGCCGCGTAGCAGTGGATCGAACCCATGCCGACCGACAAGGTAAAAAATACTTGCCCGGCGGCGGCGAGCCAGGTCTTGGGGTTGGCCAAGCCCCCCAGGTTCGGATCCCAGACGAAGTTCAGGCCCGCCAGAGGGCTCTGCACGATGCCCGCGCCGTCTGCGGAAAGCGTGAGCCCGCGGATCGCCAGAACGACGCCGAATAAAACGAGCAGTGGCACGCCGATCTTGGCGGCCATCTCGATGCCCCTGACCAAGCCGCGCGACAGAATGTAGATGTTCAGCCCGAGCGTCAAAAGGAACCAGAGCAGGGCTTCTCCAGGAAAGTAATAGATCGACTGGCTGTCAGCGCCGACAAACTGGTTGAAGAACTCAGTCGGGGCGATCTTCTGAAAGGTTCCGACGATGGAGTGGAAAACATAAGCAAGCGCCCACGACTCGATATACACGTAATAGGATGCGATACAGAGGGTGGTGAACAGACCGAAAACCCCGACGTATTTCAGCCAGCCGTAGGGCCCGAGCTTGTCGAACATACCGGGGGCGGAATGGTGCCCAAACTGCCCGCCGTGGCGGCCGATGGCCCACTCCACCCAGAGAAGAGGGATACCCATCAGCAAAAACGCAGCGAGGTACGGAAGCAGGAACGCCCCGCCGCCGTTCTGCGCGGCCTGCGCGGGAAAGCGCAGAAAATTGCCGAGCCCGACGGCGTTGCCGGCCACCGCCAGCACCAAACCCACACGAGTGCCCCATCTTTCTTCTTGTGCCATCTATGGTCTCCGATTTGTCGTCAGATCACGGGAGCAATGTTATGGAACAGGACCGCCGATTTAGGATTCACCACCCAAGCGCCGATTAGTGATCAATCTGGGCCCGTTGCAGCTTCCCGCTGAAATCCACATAAATAGATTTCCACTCCGAAAAGGTGTCGAGCGACGCCACCCCTGCCTCCCGGTGTCCGTTGCCTGTCCGGTTGGTACCTCCAAAAGGCAGGTGAATCTCGGCGCCGATGGTGGAAGAGTTGACATAGAAAACGCCGGTGTACATGTCTCGCATTGCCACGAACGCCCGGTTCACATCCCGAGTATAGATCGCAGAGGACAACCCATAGGAAACGCCGTTGCCAATTTCGATGGCCGACTCCAGCCCGTCACAAGGGATGACCGAAACGACGGGACCGAAAATCTCTTCCTGGGCGATTCTCATTTGCGGAGTGACATCCGCAAACACCGTGGGTTCATAAAAGAATCCGGAGGCGCAGTCTCCATCCTGGAGCGGACGGCCGCCGCACAGCAGGCGCGCCCCCTCGTTGAGGCCGACCTGCACGTACTCCTGGACGATCCCGAGCTGGTCCTGGTTGATCAGCGGGCCCATTTGAACATTGGGATCCAGACCGTTGCCCACCTGGAGCGCCTGTGCGCGGTCCACCAGGCGTTCCAGGAACTCCCGGTAAACCTTTTTGTGAACCGCGACGCGGCTGGCCGCCGTGCAGCGCTGCCCGGTGGTCCCGAACGCGCCCCAAACGGCGCCATCCACCGCCAAGTCCAGATCGGCGTCCTCCATCACCAGAATGATATTCTTCCCGCCCATTTCAAGGTGGCAGTGTTTGAAACTTGCCGCGCATACTTCCGACACCCGCCGCCCCACCGCCGTCGAGCCGGTGAAAGAAACCATCCGAACAGGCGGTTGCGCCAGCAGGGCTTCTCCCGCTTCCTCTCCGAATCCTGTCACCAAGTTGACTACTCCGCGCGGAAGACCCGCTTCCGCCAAAATCTTCACCAAGTGATAACACGACAAGGGGGTATCCTCAGCAGGCTTGATGACCACCGTGTTGCCGCAAACCAGTGCCGGCAAAATCTTCCAACAAGGAATGGCTACCGGAAAATTCCATGGAGTGATCAGAGCGCAGACACCCAAGGGCATGCGCACGCTCATGGCGAATTTGTCGGGCAACTCGGAGGGCGTGGTCTGTCCATAAAGACGGCGGCCTTCGCCCGCCATATAATAAGCCATGTCGATGCCTTCTTGAACGTCACCGCGGGCTTCCAGCAGGACCTTCCCCATCTCACGCGTCATGTCCTGAGCCAGAGCTTCCTTGCGCTCCTGAAGCACCTGCGCCGCCCTGTACAGGATTTCCGCACGGCGTGGAGCGGGCACCAGCCGCCACTTGGGAAATGCTTCCGCAGCAGCTTCTGCGGCCTGGGCAACATCCTGGGCATCCGACTGCTGAAAAATACCGACGACTTCGCTCGTGGCAGCAGGATTCAGATTTTCAAACACCTTTCCAGAGTGAGATTCCACCCACTCCCCGTTGACGAAATTCTTGTAGGTTTTGGGCACGTGCATAGACTTCTCCCTGCCGACGTCTCAGCTTCAAAAAACAATTTGAATGCGGGGAAATCCTAACTCAATTTGGGCCGGGTTGGAAAGGGAAGAAAGGGGGTATGGAAGGATAAGGAAGAATGTTGTGACGGCAACAACCCTTCCCTCTACCCCCGAAACATTGAAAGGCTAAAGCTGAAAATCAAAAGCCGCACTAAAGGCCGGGAACAGCACCCCTACGGCAGGGTGTCCGCCAAGTACATCGTCTCGACCCGGCCTCGCCGGTTGCGCTGCACCAGAAACACCACATCGGAGCCGGAATGCAAGTCCCGTTGAATCCGCACAACGTCATCCACTCCGTCAACCCGCTGCTGATTGATCTCCAAGATCACATCGCCCCGCTGCAACCCAATCTCATTGGCGAAGCTGTCGGTGTCCACAGCCGTAACCAAAACCCCTCTGGTCTCCTCTAATCCCAGCTGGTTGGCGATCTCCGGGCTTACATTCTGGATCGAGATTCCGAATTTGGCCTCCGTGTCTTCTCTTTCGGAAGGTCCGTAGCCTTCTTCGGTGCCTAAGATGTCCGCGAAAACCTTGGAGCGGTCCCCAATGACCAGTTCGGTCTCCTGCTCCTCCCGGTTCCGTACGAACCGAATGGTCACGGATTCCCCGACGGGAGTTCCGGCGACCTTCGCGATCAGATCGTCCCCATTCTGGATCTGGTCGCCGTTGATGGTCAGGATTACATCCCCTTGTTTGAGGCCGGCTTTTTCGGCGGGGCCGCCCGGCTGAATTCCGGTGATGACCACGCCATGGCTGGCGCCGAAACTTCTCAAAAGCACGGGGCTCTGTTCGGTTTGCTGGAAGGTCACGCCAATCGACCCGCGGGTTACCTTGCCGCTCTTTACGATCTGATTATAAACACTGGCCGCCATATTGGAGGGCAGCGCGAATCCGACCCCTGCATAGCTGCCGGTGCCGGTGGCAATGGCGGTGTTGATCCCAATCACCTCGCCCGCCATATTCACCAGAGGGCCGCCGCTGTTGCCCGGATTGATTGCCGCGTCCGTCTGGATAAAGCGCTGGAAGGAAGATCCCAGGTCCCTGCCCTTGGCGCTGATGATTCCCGCCGTCACCGTCTCTTCCAGACCGAACGGGCTGCCCACGGCCAGAACCCAATCTCCCACACTCAGGCCTTCCGAGTTGCCCATCTTCGCATGGGGCAATGGATGGTCGGCCTCGATCTGGATCACGGCGAGGTCAGTCTCCGAGTCGCTGCCAATCACCTTGGCATCATAGAGTTCCTCATCGCCCAGTATTTTTACTTTAATCTTGTCGGCCCTGCTCACAACGTGATTATTGGTAAGGATATAACCCTTCGGATCGATGATCACTCCGGAGCCAAGGCTTCTTTGCCGGAACTCCCGCTGGGGCTCGCCCTGCGGTCCGAAATCGAAGAACCGCCGGAAAAAGTCTCCAAATGGGTCTTGCTGTCCCTGGGGATTCCGGGGATTGCGTCTCAATCGCGACCGCGACTGCACGGTGGATTCCGTGTTGATGTTCACCACGGCGGGAGCAACCTCTTTGGAAATCTTGTTAAAAATGGAGGAAAGCTGGACGGGCGAAGGAAGCTCCACCTGCTGCGCATCGGAGACCTGGATCTGCTGGCGCGCCGCACGGACCCCGCGAGAGATCAACGTGCCGATCAGGATGCCGACCGTCAGCGTAAACAAAACAGCAAGGGTCGAGACCACCTTGCGTTCCTTGATGATTTGCACGAAGTGATTCCAATTACTCATCAATCTATTTCCTCCAATCTTCTAGGGAGGTTTCTCTCCCGCAAGCAGCTTTCCGGATTTCCTGCGATTTTAGCATGGAAACGAAACCAGAACTACAGACTACATTTGACACTGTCAAAAATATAGATGCATAAGGTGCCGTAAAGGTTTCCCCGCAGCGGACAATGGGAACAGACCGGGCCGGGCAGCTTCGTTCACGGTATCCGGCTTCTCCGGACTTCCGGCGACCTGGACTTACCGCAGCAGTCCATTGAAAACCTTGACCTTCCGTAACTACACCAGTATGATGAAATCTCTTGGTGTTTCTATGGGCAGTATAGGTTTTCCGGAGATGATTGTCATTTTTTTGGTTGCCCTCTTGGTGTTCGGGCCCAAACGTCTGCCGGATTTGGGCCGTTCCATTGGCCGAGGATTGTCGGAATTTCGGCGGGCTTCCAACGATCTCAAAGGCTCGATCGAACGCGAAATCGAAACCCTGGACCATGAAGTCTCTTCGGCCAACATACCGAAGACACCAGACGCGGGTGCAGATACCAATGCCCCCAAGTTCTGATCCGGAACAGCCCGACATGGCTGCCGGCGGCTCCCCCGCCCCAGAACCTGTTTCCGATCAAAACACATCCGACCCCGATCCCTCCCCAAGCATAAGGGACGCATCCTCTTCGGGCCTGGCCGTGGAAGAGGAAGATATCTACGACTACGACTATGGAGGAAAACCTCCCTCTCCACCCCCTGGAGGAGAATCGGGAAACGGCGGCAACGAACCTCCGGAAAATGAACCTCCGGATATGGGCAAGATGTCCTTTTTGGACCACCTGGAGGAGTTGCGGCGGCGCATCTTTCACTCTCTTTTCGGCATTCTCGGCGGCTTCCTTGTCTGCTGGACCTTTTCGGATCAGTTATACGCCGGGCTTGCACTTCCGCTCACGCGGATTCTTCAGGAACTGAACCTGCCGGACAAGCTTGTCTATACGAAT
Source organism: Terriglobia bacterium (assembly GCA_963666975.2). Taxonomy (GTDB): domain Bacteria; phylum Acidobacteriota; class Terriglobia; order 2-12-FULL-54-10; family 2-12-FULL-54-10; genus JADFGZ01. The sequence goes on from CAXVYR010000004.1 coordinate 389,271, forward strand.
CCAACCGCACCGTTCAACCTATATATCAAGCTGGCCTTCCTGGCCGGCATTTTTGTTGCCTCCCCGTTTCTTCTCTATCAGGTATGGAAGTTCATTTCACCGGGGCTGTACCCCAAGGAGAAGCGTTACGCAATCCCTTTCGTCCTGTTTTGTTCCCTGCTGTTTATTTCGGGCGGCGCCTTTGCTTATATGGTCGCATTTCCGGCGGCGCTTCGTTTTCTGCTGAACTTCGCGAGCCAATTCCAGCCGTTCATCACCGTCGATGAATATTTCAAGCTTGCCACCACCATTATTCTGGGGATGGCGCTCATCTTTGAGATGCCGATCCTGATTGTGTTTTTGACCCTGCTGCGGGTAATGACACCGCAATTCCTGCTGCGGAATTTCCGTTACGCAGTTCTGCTGATCTGTGTCCTGGCAGCCGTCATCACGCCCACTCCCGACATTCTCACCATGTCGCTTTTCGCTGCTCCCCTGATCGCTCTCTACTTCCTGGGCATCGGCCTGTCCTATCTGGTTCTCTGGAACCGAAAACGGAGCGAAGATTAGCCATGTCCGCACGGCCGGCTCGCATGCGCAAACGCACCCGAACAACACTGGGAATTGCAATCCTTCTGGCAACCGTGCTTTTAGGCTGGGGGACTCTCTCTCTCAACAGGGCCGGCTTCAACGGGGAAGCCGCCTTGCAGTCAGTGGAAAGGATGGTCGCGTTCGGACCCCGGCCTCCCGGCTCGGAAGCCCACAGCAAGACACAAAGCTACATTACACAAGAGCTGGAGGCGGCCGGGTTGACCGTCGTGCAAGACCCGTTTACAGCAAACACCCCGGCGGGTCCAGTCTCCATGAACAATATCATTGGCCGAATTGCCGGCCGCAAAGAGCGTGTTCTTATGCTAGCGGCACACTACGACACAAAGGCGATGAACGATACCCGGTTTCTTGGGGCCAACGACGGCGGATCGGGAACCGGACTGCTGTTGTCGCTGGCTCCGATGCTGGCCAAGCTGGACAATGATCACTCCATTTGGCTGGTGTTCCTGGACGGCGAGGAGGCTTTCGAGGAGTGGAGCGACACCGACTCACTCTACGGAAGCCGGCACTTGGTGGCAAGGCTTGCTCAGTCCGGGCTACTTTCGAAGATCGGCGCCTTTGTGCTGGTTGATATGATTGGGGACTCCAGCCTGGACATCCGCCGCGACACCAACTCCACGCCCTGGCTGACGGATCTGGTCTGGGGCGTCGCCCGCCGCTTGGGCTATTCCCCGAATTTTCTAAACGCCGACATGACTATCCTCGACGACCACCTCCCGTTCGTCCAGGCCGGTGTCCCGTCAGTGGTTTTGATTGATCTCAATTACGGCTTCGGCAACCGCTTTTGGCACACGCCGCAAGATACCCTGGACAAGCTCAGCGCGGAAAGTTTCTCCAAGGTGGGCCACGTCCTGCTGGAAGTGGTGGCCGAATTGGACCAGGAATAAGCATTCTGACACGCCAATAGCTTTCCAGGCGCAAACCAAATTTGTAAGAGCCACTGCCTTCCTGCCCGGTCCCAGGCATAAGGCGTCCGGCTCGTGAGCAAGTTTGCATGAGGCCTGGAGAATGCGATAATTGCGAGGATGAGAAAAAGAACTGGCAGGAGACTTTCGCCTATTCGGGTGCGGGTTCCCGGAACGTCGTATCCAATCTTAATCCGGGAAGGCCTGCTCGCCGAGACTGGCGAGGTTTTGCGAAAGCTCGTCTCCCAGCGGAAGATTTTTATCCTGGCTGACACCACCGTCTGGCGGTTGTGGGGAAAACAACTTCTCCAATCGTTGGATGCTCCCAAAACTCCCGTCATCCTGGTTCCGAGCGGAGAGCGCTACAAGCGAATGGCTACGGTGGAAAAGATCGCCCAACAACTCTCCGCCCAGGGCGCCGAGCGTTCCAGTCTTCTCATTGCATTTGGCGGAGGAGTAACGGGAGATATCGGAGGCTTTGTCGCTTCCATCTTCCTGCGAGGAATCCCATACGTCCATATCCCCACCACGCTGCTGGCCCAAGTGGACAGCTCCATCGGAGGGAAAACCGGGGTCAACCTGCTGGCCGGGAAAAACCTGGTGGGGACATTCTGCCAGCCTCGGATGGTTCTGACCGACCCTCGCCTGTTGCGGACTCTTCCCCGCCGCGAGCTGCGCGCTGGGTTGTTTGAAGCCCTCAAGTGCGCCGTGATCGGCGACCCCAAGCTGTTTGAACTCCTCATCGCCAAGCGGTCCCGCATTCTCAGCGGGGAACCTGATGCCCTGCTCCCGGTAATCCGTGCCTGTGTCGCGCTGAAGAGCCGTGTGGTTTCGCTCGATGAAAAGGAGGGAGACCTGCGGCGCATTCTGAATTTCGGCCACACTATCGGCCACGCCCTGGAAGCGGCCACAGGATATCGCCGGTTCTTGCACGGAGAAGCGGTTGCCTGGGGAATGCTGGCAGCCACGCAACTGGCTGTCCAGGCCGGTCAACTGGCCAGTTCGCTAGGGGACCGGATTTGCTCGTTCATCGTTTCCTACGGTCCGGTGCCATCGCTCGGAGGAGTTGACCTTGCCGCCGTCTGCCGCCATCTGAGCGCCGACAAAAAAGTCCGCCGAGGGGTGATCCACTTTGTACTGCCCCGCCGAATCGGGGCGGTGAGGATCGTCTCCGGGGTCTCAGAGAAGCAGGTCCTGGGTGTATTAAAGAACCTGATCGAGACCGACCCTTTTGGACGCCCAGCCCGGCGACAGTCTCGGAGCCCCGCAGGCAAGCAGTGAAAAACACTCCCCGCCAACCCGCGCCGGGCACGCAGCCGCAGGGAACAACGGATGAAGCCTCAGCTTCCCGGTACGTCCGCAGGCTGTTCTCCGACATCGCGCCCCGCTACGATCTGCTGAACCATCTTCTCTCGTTTCAGGTGGACCGCTATTGGCGCAGAGTCACTACCCGGCAGTTCCGCCATCTGCTTTCCAATCCCGCCGCCCGCGTGCTGGACCTTTGTTGCGGCACGGCAGACCTGAGCATGGCCCTGGCTCGGCGCGGCAGCGCGCAGGTGATCGCCAGCGACTTCTCCCACCCCATGCTCACGCTCGCTCAGCATAAATTAAACAACAGACAGCACCGTGACGGCCCGCCGCCCCTGCTGGCGGAGGCCGATGCGCTGCAACTTCCCTTTTCCGATAATTCGTTTGACCTGGTTACCTGTGCCTTCGGGTTTCGCAATCTCGCCAACTATGGCGCGGGTTTGAAGGAAATCTGGAGGGTGCTTCGTACCGGAGGAGAGGTTGGCATTCTGGAATTCGCCGAGCCCGCCGGTCCGCTGATGGCTCCGCTTTACTCATTCTATCTGCACCGCGTCTTGCCGGCTATCGGCGAGCGGGTCTCCGGCGTTCGCGGCTCTTATAGTTACCTTCCCGGGTCCGTCGACCGTTTTCCCGCCAAAGAGGAATTCACCGAACAGATGCGGGAGATTGGTTGGGGTGGATTACACAGGAGAGAGTTGACCTGGGGAATCGCGGTTCTTTATACGGGCAAAAAAAACGCCCGCTGAGAAATCATGTTCCGAAACCGGAACAGCTTTTCCTGCAGCGGGCTTCCGATCGTTTCCAATAAAGATGGATGATCAACGCGACCAGCCGACGGGCAGGCCCTCGCGGCGCAGTTCCTCTTCCAGGGCCGTAATAGCAGCTTTTTTCTGCTCCACGACGGCCCTCTGAGTCTCCATATCTTGCACCCGCTGGTTGATCTCGCCCCGTTCATGCTGCTCTCGCATGGCCACATTGGGATCGGAATAGTACTGGACCTGCATCAGGTTCAACTCCCGCTGCATGACGTCCAGCTTCCGCTCCTCATAGGAGAGTTCCTCCCGCAGTTGCGCAAATTTATCGCGGTATTCTTTGTCCAGTCGGGCTCGCTCTTCTCTCGCCGACTCGGCCGTCCCGGCTTCTGTCGTATCGGCGGCATCCATTTGCTCTTCGCCCTCCGGCTTCTGCGCTTCAGCGGCGGGGGTGGCAGGCCGGCTGCTGGACGACCGGGAAATCTGATCGTTGGTAAACACCTTGACGGCCTTGCCCTGCTGCTCTTTCCGGGCCCTCTGCTGGCGGGCCAGTTCTACAAGCGACTGGCCGTACAGCGTCCCATGAAACGCCAATCCCAGGAAGATCACCAGGAAACTCACAAGAAGTGTTTTGACCTGTTTTTTGCTATTTTTCATAGTCTCACCCGATAGTCACACCCGGGGGAATGCCCTCCATCCTCTATGAGTGAGTCTACGCCCCCCAGGTTGCCTAAATCAAGCAGATTGGCTGGCTGCACCTTCACCAAATCGACACATCCAGGCTACGCCTGGCGCTGCTGCCGGTCCCATGCCGTCAGGAAAAAAAGCCCAGGTACCAAAACAATATCTGCTTTCCCCACACCGCCGACACCAGGGCCGCTATTCCCAAAAAAGTGCCGAAGGGAAGTTCATATGCCGTCCCTTTGCGAAAACCAACAATGAAGATTAGCCCCAAAATCGCCCCGCTCACCGAACCTAGCAGGATCGTCAGCATCGCCAGCCTGGGACCCAGAAAAAAGCCCACCATCGCCATCATCTTCACGTCGCCCAGACCCATCCCTTCCTGGTGGCGCAACCGGAAGTACACCTCCCCCAGCAGGTAAAGCGATCCGCCGCCCAGCGCAGCCCCCAGCACGGAATCGAGCAAGGAGGCGTGCATCATGCGAATTTGCTCCATACCGGCCAGCCGCGCCAGAAAAAAGCCGCTGCCGTCGTCCACAGGAACCATCTGGCTGAAGAACAATCCCAAGGCCATGCCCGGAAACGTAATCAGATCGGGCAACAGCCGTTCCTGCCAGTCCGTCACCACTAATACAACCAGCAAAACTCCCAGCACCACGTATTTTGCAAGTAACGCAGTCAGCCCGAAAACAGAGAATAGAAACAGGAACAGCAAACCCGTAGTCAGTTCGACGGAAAAGTAGAGGGGCGAGATGCGGACTCGGCAATAGCGGCATCTGCCTTGCAACAGAAGGTAACTGAACAGAGGAATGTTGTCATACGCCGCGATGGGATGGTTGCAGGCGGGACAACGGGAACGAGGCGAGACGACCGACTCGCCACGGGGAAGGCGATGGATGCAGACATTCAGAAAACTGCCGATAGTCAGCCCGAACAGGAATAGGAACGCTGGAATCACGCTCTGTTTCGGTTGCTCCCTTGCAAAAGTTCTGCGTAAACGGCGGCTGTCCGGCTGGCCATTATATCAGTGGTGGCATGGGTCATCACGAACCTTCGTCCGGCGTCGGCCAGCCGCTGGCGCGTCCTCGCCGAGTCCCGAAGCAAGCGAATGGCGGGAGGCAGTTCGCTCTTCCAATCCTTGCCTGCCAGGAGCCCCTCCTCCATATGGCGCACGATCTCCGGTATGCCTCCCACATTGCTGGCTACAACGGGCAGATTGTATGCCATAGCCAGCAGAATCGCCGAGCCTAACCCCTCGGATTTACTCAAGTACAAAAACATGTCCAGCGACCCCAGAAAGGCACTTAAGTCCTCGCCGAGCCGGACAATCTGAAAGCGTTTCTCCACGCCGCGCTTCCTGGCGTGTTCGAGAAGGACTTTTTCGGCAGCTTGCTGGTCCGCGTCCGACTCTGGAAGACCGAGCCCCGGAGTCCCAAGCCAAAGCTGCATTGTGGAAGGCAGATTCACCAGCAGGTCCACGCTATCCTGCAAAAGCTTCTCGGGAGCTATCGTCGCCAATGTTCCGATCAGAAAGGTTTGCTCCCCCACTCCAAAGCGGCGGCGCAGCTCGCTGCTATTCCCGGAACCCGCGGGCAAACGGGGAAGCTTCACCCCGTCCAGAACCACGTGAATCTTTTCTTCCGGCACGCTAGCCTGGAGAAGCTGCTGGCGGACATAATCCGAAACGGCGATATAAGCGTCGGCGGCGCCGTACTTGAGACGGCTGAAAAACCCAATCGGATAGGCCACTCGCCGGGATACAACCAGACGGGGCCAGGACTTTTTGCTTCTGCCGATGCCTGCCAGCCACGCCAGCGAATGTCCGCGGGCATCATGCGCATGAAGCAGATCAAACCGGACGGCCTTCTGAGGGAGACCCCGAAGGTTCGCAAAAGACATGGCTTGCGGAGACAGTTCCGCAACCTCCAGCCCTGCTTTGCGAGTCCGCTCCGCCAGAGGGGAGCTGCTCGGGGCCAGCAGCAACTGTTCATGGCCGAGGTCCCGCAGTCCTTCCATCAGCCAGAAAAGTTGTTGCTGTCCACCGCGCCATCCTTTGCCGGTGTCCAGGTGCAGTATCTTCATTATTATTTTTTGCTCTGATCCACGGTTCCTGTTTGAAGATCGGCGGCACTTTTCATTGCTTCCTCTTCATTCTTTACCCTTCCATTCCTGCCTCCGTCCCTTTGTGGACCATCTGCCAAAGTTTCGCATACTTCAAGAAAACATAGAAGGCGGCCATGCCGGCAATCACCAATCCCGGAAAACCGTCCCGAAAGCCCTGCCGGAAAAGATAGGACTCCAGAAACTTCCAGGGAGGCATCGCCGCCAAACGGGGCAGTATCCAGCCAGCACGACCATCTCCAGTACTTCGATCCCCAGCACCACGATCTAATACCTCCTGGGCCGCCAGCGTAGTGTAGCGGTCCAGCGTTTGGAGATGTTCGCCGAGCGAATCACATGTATAGTGCCGCAGGTCTCCCTTGAGTTTTCTTGTCTGCCCCTGCACCTCCACATGCTCATGCACGTAATCGCCGACCCATTGTCCCCGCCGTCGGTCGTAGAGCCGCAACTTGAAATCCGGATACCAGCCGGAATGGCGAATCCAGCGCCCCAGGTAACGAGCCGCCCGTGGCATCAGAAATCCCGCCGCTTCCCCCGGACCTTTCTGCTTGAGTTGCAGCAGTTCGTCAGCCAGTTCCGGACTGAGCGCTTCGTCGGCATCGAGGCTGAGAATCCAAGGATAGGCGGCCTGGGACGCGGCGTAATTTTTCTGCCGTGCGTAACCCTCCCACGGGTGTGAGAACAGACGCACTCCGTAGCGGCTGGCAATTTCCAGCGTCCCATCCGTGCTGCCGCAATCGACCACCAGCACCTCGTCCGCCACCGACAGGGACTCCAGGGCGCGCGCCAAGCGGCGCTCCTCGTTGAGCGTGATGAGAACGGCGGAAATTTCCATCATCGGTCGCCCGGCCAGAAAAATAAATACTGCATAATAACTGACGAGATGTGCTTCCCTGCATCCTTCATGAATATGTCATTAAAATCCGAAGGTCGCGGACATTAGTTCCCGTGGGGCCCGTCACCACCGTGTCCCCTAGCTTCTCGAAAAAGCGGTAGGAGTTCCCTTCCCTCAAAAAACTTTCCGGGGCTAACTCCAGCCTTGCCGCGCGCCCGGCGCTGTCGCCGTCGGCGATAGCGCCGCAGGCCGGGCTATTGCCGTCGATGCCGTCCGTACCTGCGCTCAGAACTACAATCGGTTGTCCTGCAATCTTGGCGACGCAATCCAGGACAAACGCCTGGTTCCGTCCTCCCAAGCCCTCGCCCGAAACCGGGCAGCTCAACTCCCCTCCGCTCACTACAACCACTGGATGTCCGGGATGCTGCTTTCTCAAGGCTCCGAGACGCGCCAGCAGATGATCCGCAGCCTGGCGGTATTCCCAGTCATCGCAACTTAAGTCCGTCTCTGCCCTGAGGCCCTTTGCCTGGGCGAGTTCCGCAAGTTTCCCCACGCCTTCCCGGTTCGACAGCAAACAATAATAACTGCTCCGCGCAAAAATAGGGTTCCCCGGTTTGGGAGTCTCGGCAATATCCCCAGAGTTAAACACGGCGCGGATTGAGCCGGGAAACTTCGGGAGCAGATCGTAGGAAGCCGCAATGCGGCGGCAATCCTCCACCGTGGATTCATCCGGCATAGTGGGACCGGAAGCGACCGTCGAGGGCAGATGGTCTGGGACATCGGAAACATAAAGGGTCACCTGGGTCGCCGGGGCGGCTCGCTCGGCCAGCCGCCCGCCTTTCACCGCCGAAAAATGCTTGCGAAGCACGTTGATCTCGTAGATGGATGCTCCGCAGGTGACGAGCACTTCATGGAATCTGTGGAGGTCTTCGGCAGAAACCGACGGACAGAGCGACTTCTCCAGGAGCGCGGAACCGCCTCCTGAAATCAAAAAAAGGACCGCGTTGTCCCTGGAACAGTTTTCGAGAAACGCCAGAGTCGCTTCGGCGGCCCGGCAGCTTTGCGCATTGGGATAAGGATGCCCCCCCTGAAAAAACTCGAATGCCGGACTGTCCCCGCCTGGAGGCGGCGCTGTATTGGGAGCCACAACCACGCCGCGCAGGCCGGTACCGGCAAGTGATTCTGCCGCAACCTCAGCCATCTCCCGGGCAGCCTTCCCGAAGGAAACTACTCGAATGCTCTGGAATCGACCCTCAGGATAACTTTCCCCAGCGATCTCCAAAACACCGTTGCGGAGACGGAGCGCCTCCCGCAGCCGCGGGCCGACATCGAGATGCCGAAGTGTTTCCAGCAGAAGGTTGCGGCAAAGGTCTCTGGCTTCCGCGCTGTTTATGCCCGGCATCTTTATTTCTCGCTTGTCATTTCTCTCTCGTCCGGCAAGATTATAGCGGGCTGAATCACAAAAGTGGGCACACAAAAGCTTTTCTTCCTGGAAAGTTCCAAGAACGTTCTTGCTTGTGTTTTTACCTTTCTACTGAGAAAAAACAGGGGGCGGGACAGGAAAGCTGAAAGAATCTCATCGTCTGCGGGGGCGGGACCCACCGGCAGGCAACGCGCTGAGGTCGTTGAGCAATTTCCGCTCTTCCGAGTTGAAGCGGCGCTGGATCTCAGGCCGGGCGATGTAGGTTTTGCGTTCGTCGAGAGACATTCTCTGGAGGCGGCGAAACTCCTGGATCACAGCTTGACGGCGTTCTGCCGGAAGGCCGCGCCAATGCTGGCTGTAAATTTCCCGGGCCCTGCGGCGCTGGTCCGGCGTGAGTCTTCGAAAATTTTCGTACCGCTGCTCGATTCGCCCCCTCTGCTCGGGTGACAACGCTTGAAAGCGGCGCAAGCGCTCCAGCAACTGTTCTTTCCGTTCCTTTGGGAGCCGCTGGAATCGCTCGTTATTCCGGAGCACTTTCTCCTGTTCCTCCGGAGGGAGCTTGCGCAGCCTCTCTAACAGCTGGGGGGGCAGAGGCCCCCGACCGCGGCGTCCGGGCCTGCTGTCTGGACGAGGTCTCCGCTGCTGAGCCAGACGGAAAACGCTCCTCTCCCTTGCCGGAGCATGGAGGCCGGACGGATTTTCGCCCCATCCGTCTGCGCCGAGTTCCGCAACCGGGACCAGACTAACCAGCAGGGTAAAGGAAAAAATAAATCTCATGGCTGTGATACGCTCGCAATGCTCAATTCTTGCAGCACTTCAAAATTTCTCAAAAGTTCCCAATCTTCCAAAACAGGCACCAGCTCATCCATCTCGATAGCCATGCTGGCCACCATCGGTTGCTGCTCCCGGCTCGCCAAGTTTTCGCTCGTGGAGGGTGGATAGCCTACCAAGACCACCGCCAGAAAAATCACGGCAACCATCGCTGTGGCAAAAGCCGGCCTTCCCAGCGGCAGGTTTCGCAAGGCGCTCCCGAGACCTGCCAGCCATCCTGCCGAGACGGCGTCTTGCTCGATGCGCCGCTCCAGGCGGGCGTTGAAGAAAGGAGAAGGCTCGATGCCCTCCCATGCATCCAGCAGTCCGAACACTTCCGTGAACCTCTTCGCTTGCTCCGCGCAGGAAGAACAAGCACGCAGGTGGGACTCCACCTCCGCCCGTTCGCGAGGGACCAGCTTTCCATCCATGAAGGGAATCAGGAAGCCTTCGGCTTTGTTGCATTTCATGATCTACCTCCAGCCATATGGGCCAACCGTTCGCGCAGAGTCTCATAAGCGCGGAACAGCAGAGACTTCACTGCCGATTGGGAACACTCCAAAGATTGCGCAATCTGCCCGTAATCGAGTTCCTGGTACTTATGCAGAATCACCGCCGCCCGCTGCTTGTCGGGAAGCGATTGGACCGCGCGGCGAATCTCCAATGCCCGGGCCTCGGCCACCAGGTTTTCTTCCACCGTCGGCGACGGGTCCCGCACCCCCCGCTCTTTTTCACCGGAGAGTTCCTCCAACGGCGTTTCCTTCCGGGCGTGGCGGCCATTGCGCAGTGAATTCAGCGCCACATGCGTCGCAATGCGGTACAACCAAGTCGTAAACTTGGCGGTCGGGACATAGTTGGCGCGGGCCCTGTAAACGCGAAGAAACACCTCCTGCGCCAGTTCTTCGGCGACGGCTGCATTCTGCACCATTCGGTACAGGTAGTTCACCACCGGGTCGCGGTGCTTTGTGAGCAAGTAGGCGAAGGAGCTTTCATCTCCGCCCTTCACGCGAAGCATCACTTCCGCATCTGAACCGGCAGTTACTGCCTCCATATAGTCTCTAAACCCCGAATCGCCCGGTAAGTTGCGGTCACTTGGGGGGATATCCAGCTCGCCCAGGGGTACAGCTCGATCCTCGGAAAGCACAACACGGGGAGACCTTCTCTGCATGATCCAACACCCACCTTGCCCGGCATTCCGCAAAGGCAAGCAGTTCCGCTGGCTAGGATGATTTTACTCCCAGTTTCCGGCTGTTGAACACACAAGATTACGCCGCGCACAGGCGCCGAAAAGATGAGGGCGATGGTGCGCCCCGTTTCCTACAACGCAACTTTTCCGTCCCCAAACGTGTTTATCCGTTTGACGAGCATTTCGATAGCAAGCAATTTTTAGCCGTTTGCGAAAGGAAATCGTCGCCAATGCTGGCTGAAAGAAAAATCAAATCACGCAGGAGGAAAAAATGCAACGAAGAAAAATCTTCTCATCCACTGTCGTCATGCTTTGTGCCCTGGTCGCCGGCGGCCAGATAGCGGTTGCGGAGCCGTCCCAAGCAAGAGAGGGCGACCGCGCTGAAAGAAGGGGAGAACGCTCCCAGGGGCTGGGCCAGAGACTGGACCAGAGGCTGCAAAGGTTAAGTGAAGAGCTGAGCTTAACCGAGGCACAGAAGGCCGAAATTTGGTCGTTTTCCGAACAACAACAAAACCAGGCCCGGACCTTGCGCGGCGACAATTCCCTTTCCCGCGCGGAGAAGCAGGAACAAGCAAAGCAAATCCGCCAGGCAACCCAAGAGGGTATCCAGCGAATCCTAACATCGGAACAGCAAGAACGGTTTGCCGAAATGCGAAAGCAAGCTGGAGAAAGACGCGGGGGACGCAGGGGCCGGAGAAACTCCCGGTGACCTCGCCCGGAAGCAAGAAATAACAAATAAACAGGCTCCAACCTTCATGAGGAGTAACAGAACAGGGAGGATTCAATGAAACGGGACACAAGAATAAAAACAACTCTCCTATCCATGATTATTGTTTTGGGAATCGCTACGCTTCCCGGCGCGGCACAAGCCCACCTTTCCGATGCGATGATCAAGACCCGGGTGCAGCATCAACTCATGGACCAGAAGGTGCTGCGCGAAGACAATGTCCAGGTTATGGTGGAAGAGGGCGTCGTCCGCTTGACCGGAATCGTGAGCAATATTGCTGAGAAGCAGCGGGCGGAGAAGGCCGCCCTCGGCGTGGACGAGGTTGCCCGCGTGCAGAACGACTTAACCGTCGAGATCGCTGACCTTTCCGATCAGCAAATCGCTGACGGCGTCGCGAAGCAAATACACAGTTACGTGTTCTACGACGTTTTCGATTGGATTGAGGGAGAGGTCCAAGAAGGCGCTGTCACGCTGAAAGGGCAGGTCCGAGAACCGTGGCGCAAGAAGGACTACCAAAGACTTGCGGAAGCGGTTCCAGGCGTGCAGAGCGTGGCGAACGAGATCCAGGTCCTCCCACTCTCCAGTTTTGACGATCAATTGCGGGTAGCCGCCGCCCGATCCATCTATGGAGATGCCTTCTTTGCACGCTACGCCAATCGCGCGCTGCCACCCATCCACATCATTGTCAAAAACGGGAAAGTCACCCTGGAAGGGGCGGTCGCCAATCCGCTGGAGCGGCAGTTAGCCGAGACGGTTGTCCGCTCGGGAGTGCTGTCTTTCGGCGTGGTGAACCACTTGACTGTCGATACGGAAACGCAATCCATCTAACTTGCGTTTAGGAGGAACCTGTCCGGAATGGAAGTCTGTAGCGGCGGCAAGCCGGCGTGAGGGAGGCTGGCCGCCACCGGGCGGGACGCTCACCGCGCCGGTGTAGGAGAGACTAAGTGTGCGAGAGACTAATGGAGCCATGTATGCAAGCGAGCAGTAATTGCGGAGCGGGCGTCCAGCGTCAGGCTAAACAAGGCGGGCACCAAGAAAAGAGTGAAAATCGTCGAAACAACCAATCCCCCTATCACTACGCTGCCGAGGCCGCGATAGAGTTCTGAACCGGCGCCGGGAAACAGCACCAGCGGAAGCATGGCGAAAACCGAAGTGCTGACGCTCATGAAGATGGGGCGTATACGGTTTGAAACCGACTCCCGGATGGCCTCGCGCGGCGCCATTCCCTCCTCGCGCATGTGATTCAATGACTGGTGGACAATCAAGATCGCATTGTTTACCACGGTGCCTACCAAAATAATGAACCCCAGCATCGTCAGCACGTCCAGGGCTTGGTAGGTATACAGGTTCACCACCGCCAGCCCCAAGAACCCTCCTAATGCCGCCAGCGGCACGCTGAACATAATTACGAAGGGATAGAGAAAGCTCTCGAACAGCGCGGCCATCAACAGGTATGTGATGACAAGCGCCAGCAGGATGTTCCATCGCAAGGCGCCCGCCGTCTCGACCAGCTTATCGGCGGCGCCGCTCAGGGAGACTTGATAAAGCCCCCCCAGCTTTCCCTCCCGGCGCAAGGGCGCAATCATCTCCGATTCAATCAACTCCATCGCGGCCTCCAGCGGCATCTGCTCGGCTGGAGACACCTGGATGGTGATGGCGCGCTGGCGTTCACTGTGGTTAATGGTTTGCGGACCATTCACTACGGAGATATCGGCCACCGCGCCCAGCGTGACCAGCCGGCCGCCTGGCGCGGCGATGGGCATCTGCTCCAGCATGTGTGTGCGATGGGCGAAGCTTTCTTCCGCCATCACCTTGAGGTCGATCTCCCTGCCTTCATTTTGATAGTCGCTCACCTTGGCTCCGTCCACCAAGACGCTGACGGTGAAACCAAGCTCGCGGTTGGAAATCCCCAGATCGGAGGCGCGACGCCGGTGTGTGACCAACCGGACTTCCGGATTGTCCAGGTCGAGGCTGGGACGAGGGAAAGCCTGCGACCCCGGCAGGACCTGAAACGTCTGCATCATGATGGTTTGACCCAATTCGATCAGCCGCTCCAGTTCCGGACCGGTGATTTCGATGTCGATGCTCCGTCCTGCACCCATCTGCTGCTGGAAAATGCTGGATTGCTCGGCAAAAACGATGGCCCCGGGAACCTGAAAGCCCGCTTCCCGGATCGGGGGGATGAGTTCAGTCACCCGAAGCGGTATGTTCGCTTTCGCTCCCAGAAAGGCTTGATTTTGGAGGACCACAAAAAAGAAGTCGTCGATGCCGCCCCCGGGAAGGCCTGCAGCCTCGGGAGACCCAGCAGGCACATCCCAAAGAGGCCGTAGTTTTTCATCGATGACGTTGTGGAACGAGGAGACTTCCTCCAGGTTCAAGCCGGGAGGCGGAAGCAAGACCCCGAAAATAAAGTTGTTGTTGCCCACCGGCAAATATTCGGTCTTGGGCATCAGCCAATAGCTGAATCCCAGCGAGGCAGCGGTGAGCACCACGACCACTGCCAGCCGGACCAGTATGGACCCGGTAATCCAATGAACGCTGCCGGTGACCATGCGGGTGAAACCGCTGGTAAGGGCCGTGGCGCCCCAAAGATTGTGGAAGCCGCGCCGTTGGGGATCGTGCTCGGCAGTGCGCAATATCTTGGCCGAAAGACTTGGAATGACGGTAATCGAAATCACCAGGCTCAAGACCACGGCGCAACTGATGGCGAGCGCGATGTCGCCGAACAGTTGCCCGACTTCCTGCTCGATAAACACTACGGGGATGAAAACAGCCACGGTGGTCAGGGTGCTGGCCAGCACCGCGCCCCAGACCTCGCGGGCGCCATCATAGGCGGCGGCGAAACGGTCTTTTCCCATCTGGCTGTGGCGGTAAATGTTTTCGAGCACCACGATGGCGTTGTCCACCACCAGGCCCACGGCAAACGCCATGCCCGCCAGGCTGATGACGTTCAGCGTGCGGCCGAATACATACATCATCAGGAAGGCCCCGATGATGCTGATGGGAATGGCGACGGCAACCACCAAAGTGCTGGTCGCGCTGCGCAGAAACAGCAGAAGGACGGCAACGGCCAACAATCCGCCAATTAAGATGCTCTGGCGGACCAGGTCAATGGCGCTGTTGATATAGTCGGTCTCGTCGTAAACTTGGACGAATTCCAGGCCACGGGGATGGAGCAGGTCGGCGTTCAGGCGGCGCACTATCTCCTGAAGCTCCGCCATCACTTCCAGGACGTTCGCCCCGGCCTCCTTGACGGTATTGATGATAAGCACCTGCTCGCCTTTGTGGAAGACCCTGGCGGAGACCTTGCGGTAGCCGAGTTCTGCGCGGGCTACGTCCTTCAGGTAAATAGGCACGCCGTTGCGGACGGCAATAACGATTTCCTCGATCTCTTGAGGCGAGCCGTACTCTCCCACAGTCCGGACAACATAGCGACGCTTGCCCTCGCCAAAGTCGCCGCCGCTGTAGTTGCGGTTTTCGCGCTCCAGCGCCGTCCCCAGTTGGTTCAAGGTCACCTGCCGGGCGGCGAGCCGGGCCGGGTCAACCAGGACGTGCATCTCGCGCTCCTGGCCGCCGAAGATGTTGGCAACGGCAACGCCGGGGACGCGCTCAAACTCCGGCTTGATGAAGTCGTCGACGAAATCATAGAGCGTGGAGATGTCACCCGTGAACCCATCTTCCTTGGTAGACACGATGGCAAACCAGGCAGCGGCATTGGCAAGAACATCTACTGTGCGAATGACGGGCTTGTTGGCATCGTCGGGGTAGGAAGGAACCTGCTCCAGGCGGTTTGATACCTTCAGCACGGCGGCGTCCAGGTCCGTGCCCACCTGGAAGGTCAAGGTGACCGTTCCTTGGCTGTCTGCGCTGGAGCTCTCCATCTTGGTGAGCCCCTCGAGGCCCTTGAGATGCTCTTCCTGCTCGTCAACGATCTCGCGCTCGACTTCCTGGGGGCTGGCTCCGGGCCACACCGTGACCACTGTAACTTCGGGCTCTTGGACAGTCGGGGTAAGCTGGATGGGAAGGCGAAAAAAACCGATGAAGCCGAATAAGACCAGGAAGATCACCCCGACGGCGGTCGTAACCGGAAAGCGAATGGCGTTTTCAATAATCTTCACGGCAGCGGGTACTCCTGCACGTCACCCTGGACCGGCTGGCCGGGAGCCAGCCGCTCGTTGCCCCGGGTAATCACTTTCTGTCCGGGCTGGACAGGGCCACGGACCTCCACCCAGGAACCCGCGCCCTGGCCGGTTTCAACCGGAACCAGGCCGGACGTATTGTCTCCGTTCATCACATAGACGAATTCCTGCGGGCCGCGGCGAATCACAGCGTCTTTGGGCACCACCGTGGCAAGGTGGGACTCGCTGGCCTGAAAGGAAACCTGGGCCAGCATCCCCACACCGATGCGGCCCTCTGGGTTCGGAATGGCCACCTTGAGCGGAAAGGTGCGGGCCTGGAGATCCGCACGGGGAATGATGGCGGTAATCCTGCCACGGACCTCGACGCCCGGAAGCGATTCAAAACGGACGGCGGCTGGAGCGCCTACAGTCAGGTTGCGGAAGTCGTGCTCCGGCACCTCGACCCTCACTTCGAGTTCTCTCATGGACAGAATTTCCACCACCGGGCCACCCACGCCCAGCCACTCGCCCACCTCGGTTCTCTCCGCCGTCACCACGCCTGCAAAGGGAGCGCGGGTGGTGGACCGGGCAATGTCGTCGTTGATACGGGCCATCTCTGCGGTGAGTTGCTCAATACGTCCCTGCCAGGCATTCGACTCGTAGAGGCGGTCGTCGTATTGCTCGCGCGGGATCACCTTGCCTTCCAGCAACTCGGCGGCACGCTCCAGGTTGACCTTAGCCTGCTGCTGACGTGCATTCGCCTCCTTGAGCTGGGCCTGGATGGCGTCGCGTTGCAACTCCCGGTTGGTGACGCGCAAACGAGCCAAAGGCTGGTCCTTGCTCACCGTATCTCCCTCGTGCGCCAGGAACTCCACCACCAGCCCTGCCACTTCGCTGGCCACCATGCTGACGGTTTTCGACTCCACTGTTCCCGGCAACCGGATAGTGCGCTGCACCAAGTGCTGGCGGGCTTCCGTGTAGCGCACCAGCGCGGGCGGCATGCCTCCCGGACCTTGCGCCCAGCCCGGCGCCCAATTTGGAACAGTCAGCAACAGAAACGCCGTGAGCGGCAGTAACAGTACACGAACGTGGATTGTCCTTAGCGTCATCAATTCAAACCTTCTTCCCTGTGTCAACACTGACCGATATCGCTCTTCTATAATAATCTAAATATGTGACCGGCTCCCATTTTGTTGATCCGCTCCCTGGTCAAACCGGTTTGATCTTGCCGCCTGCTTCGATTCGGAAACGTTCCCCGCGCCAGACCACATGGTTCCCCATAAAGCTCGTGATCCATACACTCAATGCCACCAGGTCGCGAAGGAGAAGCAGCCAAAAGAATTTCCGAATCACGCGGTCCCGGCAAACCAAGATACCGGATGCCCATGCGGCTAGAAAGCGTGAGGCCAGCGTTCCGGCCAAAACCGCTTGCGCCAGGAACGAGTCTGGATGGAAGAGCAGGGCCACGAGAGCGAGCGGAACGCCGAACGTCAGCAGCAGTGCCGGATAACCACGGGGGCTGGAAAAACGGATGGTGCGGGCCCAGCGCAATTGGTGCCGAAACATCTCGAAGAAAGAACGACGGGGGACCGTCGTATCCACTACGGTGCCGGAGAGATGAACGAGATAGCCAGCCGCAGCAATTTTGTTCCCCAGAATGTAATCATCGGCCAGATAATCGGCCCACGGAGCAAGTCCTCCGATCTCGGCGATCTGCTTTTTGCGGGTAACCAGGGTGGCTCCCAGGGCAAACCGGACTCCTTTCACCAAGCGCGCCAGAAGCACATGCCCGGCAAAGTCGCCGCTGATGCCGAGCGCCTCCAAAATGGAGACGAGCCCGCCTGCGGGAACGCCGCGGTAGAGACAGGTCACCAGGCCGGTTCGCGGGTCACGCAACGGCAGCACCACCTGCCGCAGGTAATCGCTCTCCACGCTGATGCCGGAATCGTTCATCAAGACGATTTCATGTGCGGCTTGCTCCAGCATCCGTTCGAGCTTGTTAATTTTTGGATTGGCACGTTTCCGATGAGCACTCCCGTCATCTTCCATTTCCATTTCCATCGTCACCGTCACCACTTTTACGGGCACATGGGGGAAATCCCGGCGCAACTGGGCGATAGTCCACTGGGCGGGATCT
Source organism: Terriglobia bacterium (assembly GCA_963666975.2). Lineage (GTDB taxonomy): Bacteria > Acidobacteriota > Terriglobia > 2-12-FULL-54-10 > 2-12-FULL-54-10 > JADFGZ01. The sequence continues at coordinate 406,865 of CAXVYR010000004.1, forward strand.
TTCAAACCACTGACGCCGAAGACGATCTCGTAATGAGGATAGTCCTGCCGGAAATGGCTCGCCAGACTGCGATAAAATTCCTGCTCGATGCCATGAACCGGCTTCAGGATGGAGACCGGCGGCGCGAAATCGGATGCCTCTTCCTCCTCCGGCTGGAATCGGAATTGCAAAGCGGCGCAGAACACCGCCAGGTGGTACAAGCATGAGCAGACGGCGAGGATCACGGGAAGATGGAACAGAAAGACGGCGGCGATGAAGGAGAGGAAAACCAAGAAAATTGCGCAGCGAACGGTTTCAAAGCGAAATCAAGGCGACACCCAGGCAAACGCACAGGGCTCCCGCCCAGCGTGTGCGGGTGACCTTTTCGCTCAGCAGATATTTAGCAGCCAGCGTCTCGACAACGTAACTGGCTGCCGTAGCCGGCACGACCCAACTCAGGTCCGCGCGGACCAGCAAAACCAGAAAACTGAAAAAAGCCACCGTCATATATAGGATGCCGCGCCAGATCAAACGGTTTCGCACAACCTTGCCGGCAACGGCAAGCAGAATCGCAGCCCGGAAACCGGATATCTCACCCACCGCCTTCATGCCACGGGTCAGGCTGACATCCCCGGCGGCTCCGGCCAGTATGACCACGGCCAATAATATGAAATCAATCAACGCTGCGCTCTCCTGGTTCCGGCGCGGTGGGGGAAGAGTAGGTTCGCGCAACCATCCAAGTGCCCGCCACAATCAGCAACGTCCCGGCCCAACGAGCGGGCGAGATGGTCTCACGGATGCAGCAGGAACGGAACGTTGTACTTGGTGATGTCCAGGTCGCGCTTATAGATGTCGGTCACGAAGGGCAGCGAGTCCAGATCCTGGATGGCCGGCTGACTTAAGATGTCCCCGCCTGCTTCTCGGCTAGTTCCCCAATCACGGGCAGCTTGAACCACTCGTTCTTGTAAGCCTTATAGGCGCAGACGATCGCCGCAACGATGGCCGCAAACGGCAAGAGCAGCAAGATGAACCAACCCAGAATGGGAATCATAGTCAAGATGATGCTGAGGGCAAACCACGCGAGTCCCAGGAACAAGGCCTGAAAGGAGTGGAAGCGGATAAAACGGTCCTTATTGTAGGGTTCCATCACCAGCCAAAGAATGGCTGGTATCCAGAGTAAATAGGCGAGCAAGGCGGCTACGTTGGGGCTGAGCCCGCCGCTTGACCCGGTCGAAGGCGCTTGCGGCGTTTGTTCCATGCAACATCCTCCGTTTTTGAAGTCAGCTTTCCGCACGATCATGCACCTATCGTTTTTTTTTTTAACCCTCAAAACAAGCCCAGAGGCTCTTAGGGGCATGGGTAAGCCTTCCAGGATGGCTAAAACGCCTGAGGTAACGGCCTCTGTGTGCAAATTCGGAAAAGTGCTGGAAGCAGATTTTTTTACACGTCTTTTTACGAGGTCGGGTGTATGATTCCCGGGATAGGCAGGAAAGAGGCCGAGATGGGTAAGGTTGTTGCAGCAACCATGCTTGGCGCAGGGCTTATTGGTCTATTCGTATTGCTGGCGAATATCTGGTGTTCGCAGATGATGGACTGTGGGCCTGTGAGGGCGAAGGATTCCGCATGTATATTCAAATATTTTGAAGGTCGCTGCGTATCTCGATAGCGGCTCCCCTTCCGGCCGGCGGTTCTGACCCATCCCATTTTCTCTTACCCCCAGGATTCTGGCCCCGACATTTTGTCACCTCACCTGGTTCCTAAGAGTCAAAAAGCTCTCTAGAAAAAAATGGACTTGTAGTACGATAGCGAATGAAAGCTGCGGGATTAGGAGCAGCCGAAAAAATCCTTTCCCGAGGGTCGCTTTTGCCAGCCGGAGAACCAGACACCAAGCCCGACCAGGGAGAGGAGCAGCGAAAGAGTCAGCGAGCCTTTTTGTTAGTCCAGGTAGAGATTGGAAACACCGGGGACTTCAGTATTGGGCGAGGGGAAAACATCAGCGAGGGCGGGTTGCTGGTGTTCACCCACAATACTTTCGAACCCAATACCGAGACCATAACCCGCTTTAACCTTCCTTCTACTCCTCGGGAGTGCCACATCGAGTGCCCCGGTGTGGTTGTCCGTGTCCAACCTGGAGCCCATATGGGCGTCGAATTTCTTCACCTGAAAGACGAAGACCGTAAAGCCATCGCTGAGTTTATCCAAGCGACTTTAGCAGGCGACAAATAGTTCAAATCCGAAAAAGCCCCTGATAGCCCCCTTCCCCAAACCCCGTCAAACTTTTTTGTTAGAAGGTCCGGTTCTTAGGAGGTTGTTGAAAAACGGGTGTATGGGTTCGCTAGCTAATCCCTCGGCTTCGCTCCCTTCGGCTATGCTCCCTTCGGCTTCGCTCAGGGCAGGCAGGGCAGGCGGGACAGGCGCGCGCGGCTCGGTCGGTGCAGCCAAATCAGCACGCCAATTCCGAGCCGCGACCGCCCTGCCCTCCCATATATTTTCCATAGCGCTACACCAATTCCGGAATTCTGCTTTCCCTCAGAACAGAACCCCCTATGACTATATCGCATAGAATTTTGGCACATTTTCTGCACAGCCCATGGACCCGTTCTGTCTTCGGGTGAGTGCGGACCGGCGCACCTGGGAAGTCACGAACACGCCGAGTGTGACCTGCCCGCGTGGGGGCCCGGGATATAGCCGATGCGTTTCAGATGTCCGGTAAACCTCTTCTTAACGAGGTCTATGCGAGTCGTCTACTTGATTCCCAGAACGTGTCTGGGCCCTGCAAACGTGGTATGCTTATTTTGCGCTTAATCCCGCGGTGTGTAATGCGGTTGCTCCGGTTCGTTTTGTGATCTGAGGATTTCCGCCTTCAATATTCCTCCGTAAGTTTTACGCGTAATTCCAAATAAGATTGGCCATAGCCGAAGCTATACTTGTTCCAGATTGGTTCATTCGCTCCGACGAAATCGGCTAGAGAAGATCAGAGGCAAGACGGTGCGGAAATTTTCAAATTTCCCGATTTCCGCACGGATGGAGGATCCTCTCTCAAAAAGGAGAGGCAAATTATTATGCTCTCGGTGAACAATATTTCCATGCGCTATGGCGCAACACTTCTATTCGAGGATGTTACCTGTACGTTTTTCGCTGGCCGTCGCTACGCGATTACCGGACCGAATGGCGCCGGCAAATCGACTTTTATGAAAATCCTGACCGGCGAGATCGAGCCTTCCAAGGGTTCGATCACCCGGCCGAAGAAGCTTGGCGTTCTGCGTCAGGACCAATTTGCCTTCGACGAGTTACGCGTGATCGACGCCGTCATCATGGGCAACGCTCCACTTTGGAATGCCCTCGAGGCGCGGGACGCGCTGTACGCCAAACCCCACGAGTCGCTGACGGATGAAGATGGGATGCGTCTGGGCGAGCTCGAAGGCATCGTTGGCGAAGAAGGAGGGTATACGGCGGAGTCCGATGCCGCGGTGCTTCTCGACGGGTTGGGAGTGGAAGATGCGCTGCATGAGCGCAATATGGGCGAACTGCAGGGCGGCCAAAAAGTTCGCATCCTGCTGGCGCAGGCGCTGTTCGGCAACCCGCCGGCATTGCTGTTGGACGAGCCTACCAACCACCTCGATCTCGATTCGGTGCACTGGTTGCAGAACTATCTGGGCAACTACGAAGGGGTGCTGATCGTGATCTCGCACGACCGCCACTTTCTGAACAGCGTATGCACGCACGCGGCCGATATCGACTATGAAACGATCATCATGTATACGGGCGGATACGACGACATGGTGGTCGCCAAGTCGCAAATCCGCTCCCGTATCGAAGCGGGGAACGCCCAGCGCGAAAAGAAGATCGCACAGTTGAATGAGTTCATCGCGCGCTTTTCGGCCGGCACGCGTTCGTCGCAGGTGACCTCGCGAAAGAAGGAAGTCGAGCGGTTGCAAACTGCGGAACTGGCTAGGTCCAACATCCAGCGGCCGTACATTCGGTTCGACATGAAGCGGCCTTCCGGGCGCCATCCGCTGCAGATCGAGGAGCTTCAAAAATCTTACGGGGATCTTAAGGTGATCCAGGCTTTCAAGGCCAGTGTGGCCCGCGGGGAAAAAATTGCCCTCATTGGCCGGAATGGTTCGGGCAAGTCCACTTTGCTGAAATCGCTCCTGAGCAACACGACCGGATTCATTGACAACTCCGAAAGGCAATTCGCGATTGATGGCGGCACGGTGGTCTGGGGGCACGAAGTGGCGGTGGGCTACTTTGCGCAAGATCACACCGATTCCATCATGAAGGGTACGACGGCTATCGAGTGGCTGCGCCGGTTTGATCCGCAGGCGTCGCAGGAGGAACTGCGCGGTCTGATGGGCCGGATGCTGTTCAGCGGCGACGACGCTCTGAAACCCACGGACGCGCTTTCGGGCGGTGAGTCGGCGCGGCTGATCTTCTGCCGGCTGATGTTACAGAAGCCGAATCTCCTGGTGCTCGACGAGCCGACCAATCACCTGGACCTGGAAGCCATCAATGCGCTCAACATCGCCTTGCAGCGTTACGAAGGGACCGTCCTGCTGGTAACGCACGACCACGACGTCATCGACGAAGTTGCCACCAGGATCTGGCATTTCGAAGGCGGGCACATTGAAGACTTCCAGGGTGGGTACGCGGACTATTTGGCGTATGTGCAAGAAAAGGCGCTGCTGTCTACTCGCTGATCGGAACTCCTTTTATACAGCTCGTCCAGCCGCAGATCTCGAGGCCCAAGCCCATTGCTTGAAAGGAATTGGCTGGGGCGCCAGGATTCGAACCTGGGTGCCATGCTCCAAAGGCATGTGACTTACCACTAGTCGACGCCCCAACTATTTTGCGGTAATGATTCCCGGCAGCGGGTTTTGGAATTCCCGGCGGGATACAGTCCGCGTCACGAAGACATCTGCGCCGGGCCGTCGCAGCCTTCGTGCCGCTGTTTGTGCCTGGGAATAGTCTTCAAAAACGCCGAAAACCACGGAGCCGCTGCCCGTAAGCGAAGCCGTAACGGCCCCGGAGCGCAAAAGCGATCGCTTCACTGCGGCCAGACCGCGAAACACCGAAAAAACAACCGGCTCAAAATCGTTTTCGAGCCGATTCCATACTGCTTTGTTGACCGAGCCACAAAACATCTCTATGGTATGGCGCGTGGCAGGGGATGTCAACAACGGCGCGCGCAGCCTCCGAAAGGCCGTGGCAGTGTCCATGCTCCTTCCGGGATACAACAGCACGCAGTAGCGGCGGGATTCTTCCTGGAGCGGGTACACTTCCTCACCGCGCCCAATTCCGAGCGCCCTCCCTCCCAAGAGAAAGAACGGGACATCCGAGCCCAAGCTCGCAGCCAGAGCGAGCAACCGGTCCGCCGGCATCTTCTTCCCGGCCAGATGGAGAACGGCCCGTATGACGGCTGCCGCGTCACTGCTGCCGCCGCCCAATCCGCCGCCGGACGGGATTCGCTTCCGCAGGAAAACAGTAACTTTGCGGCGGAGATTCAGCTCCTGCAAAACCGCCTCGGCTGCGCGCACCGCAAGATTTTGCCTCCCCGGCGGCACCTCGATTCCAGCAGTTTCCAGGCTGACGGCGGGCGGACCGGCTGCGAGACGGACTTCCAAGTGATCGGCTAGAGAAATAGTCTGGTAGATGGTGCGCAACTCATGAAAGCCATCCTTCCGGCGTCCAATGACACGCAACCCCAGATTGATTTTTGCGTATGCCTTCAGGGCAACAGACCTTCTGCTCCTCAATTTGCGCTGCTCCATAATTTGCGCTACTCCACAGGACGACGAAACGGGTCCGGCGCTAGAGAGGCCGGAACGGCGACCCTTTTCGCAGGAAAAGATTTCTCGTGGGGATAATGGCTTGGAGGCAATGCCCGGACGACAAGAAGGCTACGGGCTGGAATCTTTGTTTTCTTGGGCCAGCTTGACCAGGGCGTTTTTGATTTTCTTCTCAACCTTGGCGAGGTCTTCCCCCTCCACATCGTTTTTTGGAAGACGGTTCCATTCTCCCAGCGCGGCCTCCCACTCCATTTGCGCTTCGCGAATCCGTCCGGCTTTGTAGTAGATGTCTCCCATATGGTCACGGATCGTAGGATCGGAAGGGAGGTACTCGATAGCTCTATGCAGGTATTGCTCAGCCAAATCCAAGCGCTCTTGCTTGTAGTAGGCCCACCCCAGACTGTCCAAATAAGCGCCGCTGTTGGGTTCCAGCTGCAAAGCGCGCTGGATATAGTTCACCGATTCTTTCAGGCGAATTCCAAGGTCTGCCAGCATGTAGCCCAGGTAATTCAGCGTCATGGCGCTATTGGGATTGATCTCCAGAGCCTTGCGAAACGCTTCCTCGGCGCGGCCGTATTGCTTCTCGCGCTCCCAGATGGAGCCATCCAGAAAATGAATATATTCGATTTCTTCTTCTGAATCGGAAAGGTCTTTGGCCTTCGCGACAGCTTGCCGCGCTTGCTCAAACTGCTTAGCCCGCAAATGAATCTGCGAAAGAGCAAGCCAGATTCCACGATCCCTTGGGGTGTTATCGAGGAAAGGCTCCAGCAGCGCAACTGCGGCTGAAACATCGCCCGTGCTGGCCAGCAACGAGGCCCGCTCGGTCGCCAGTCCACGGCTTTCCGGATACGCCTGGACGGCCTTTTCCGACGCTTCCAGGGCCCTGTCGTATTGTCTGTTCTCCCGGTAGGTTTCTATCAAGCGAGCTTCGGCCCGAATGGCCGAGTCCCCTCCCAACGCCAGCATCCGGCGGAAGGTTTCCTCCGCAGCCGCGAAATCTCCCCGGGTCCGGTGAAGGAATCCTGCTTTTTCGAGAAATATGCTGCGGTTCGCCGATTCCTGGAAAGTGTAGGCGCTTACATCCGCTTTGGAAGTGGAATCCAATATCGTTTCGATTATATCAATGGCCTCTCCAATTTCGCCTTCCACTTCCGCCAGCAAAGCCCGGTTGTATTGGACATCCAGGTTGCCCGGAAACAGCTCCAGAGCTTTATCCAGGTTTTGTCCCGCCAGTTCATATCTGTGCTGGAAGCGATAGACCTGACCGAGACGCAGATAAGCTTCCCCGTCCTGCGGGTTGGCGCGAATGACAATCTGGAACTGATCCAACGCTTTATCGTACTGCTGGCTCAGAATATAACTCTGCCCCAAGGCTTTGCGGTAAGCCACGTTATTCGGTTCCAGTTCCAAAGCACGGCTATAAGCCTCGGCAGCCGCATCGTAATCCCGCACCTGTTCATAGGAGTAAGCCAGGGTTGTCAGAAGCCGGGGATCAGAACTGTCAACGGTAACCCTTTCCAGCAACTCGATGGCCGCACGGTAGTCGCCGACATCCACATACAGCAAGGCTAAATTCTTAATTGCGTCCGGGGAATCCGGCTGTAAGGCGACCGCCTTTTTGAGGATTTCTTCCGCCTTGGCATTCTCGTCCATCGCCCGGTAGAGTTGCGCCAAAACCAGATAGGACCCGACATCTGTGGGGTCCCGTTCCAGAATTTCCTCGAACTGCTGCACAGCGCGCTGCCGCATCCCGGCGGGCACCTGGCGGCTTCTTCCCCCCGTCAGGAGGCGCAGATAGAGACGGCCCAGGAGCTTGCGCGCTTCGGAATCTTGCGGATGGCGCTGGACGGCGCTCTCCGCCTCCTGCACAGCATTTTGCCACCGGCCGGTGGCTGCATACAGGTCCGCCAACTCCAAACTAAGGAAGGTGGAGTCCGGGTCATACTGCAAGGCCAGCTTGAGCTCTTCAATGGCTTGGTTGAGCAGGTTGGCTCGCTTAAAGAGAGCGCCTCTTTCCTGATAGAAGTGTCCCAGCGAATAGTGATAATAGGCGAGCGCCTTGTCCGGCTCAACGGGCTGCCCGGACGCACTGGCCGCCGTTTGGCTGGCAGCTTCCTCTGCGGGCTCAGTCGCCTGTGCGGCCGCCAGTCCCGACAGCAAAATCCACAGACACGCCAAATATCCAAGCCTTTGCAGTTCCATGCCTTAATCCTCGACAGGAGATCCGGAAGGGCTCCCGCCCCTCTCCACAGGTGCAATAGCTCTGCGAACAGTATAGCTCAGTCACAAGCATCTTCGGAACAAGATTCGGGAACAAGATTCGGGAACAAGCTTCGCCAGGAAAACTGCCCCGGATTGTTCTTCCTAACCCGGCGGCAGCTTGGAGATTTATGAACCAGGAGAATTATGAACCAAATGATGAACCATATGACACGGCACGAAGACCCTAATGCCGAAAATGCCGCACTCCCGTAAAAACCATGGCCAAGCCGAGCCGGTCCGCCGCTGCAATGACTTCCTGATCCCGGATCGACCCTCCCGGCTGGATCACCGCCGCAACCCCCGCTTTTGCCGCCTCCTCGATACCGTCGGGGAAAGGAAAAAACGCATCGGAGGCCATCGCAGACCCCTGCAACGGCAGGACCGCTTTGCTCGCCCCCAGACGAACCGAGTCCACGCGGCTCATCTGGCCTGCGCCGACGCCCGCCACCTGCCGTCCTCGCGCGTAAACAATGGCATTCGACTTGACGTGCTTTGCCACTTTCCACGCAAACAGCAGGCTCGCCACCTCCTCCTCGCTGGGCCGCCGGATCGTGACAGGTTTCAGGTCTTCGGCGGAGAGCACATGACGGTCCTTTTCCTGAACCAGCATTCCGCCGCTTACCTGCTCCAAATGCAACTCGCGATCCATGGGAACCGAAGTGTCGATCTCAATCAAGCGGAGATTTTTTTTGCCGGCCAGCCGCTCCCGGGCCTCTGCCGTAAAAGCGGGCGCTGCAATCGCTTCCACAAACGTCTTGGCAACCTGTTCAGCGGTTTCGCCATCGAGCGGCCTGTTGAAGCCCAATACCGAGCCATAGGCGGAGACGGGGTCCGCTTCGTAGGCCTTCTGATAGCTGGCTGCCAGCGTCGGCTGGACGGATGCGCCGCAGGGATTCGTATGCTTGATGATGGCCGTGGCCGGCTCGGAGAATTCCTGTGCCAGGTCCCACGCCGCCTCCAGATCGACCAGATTATTGAAGGAAAGCTCCTTGCCTTGCAGTTGACGGCTTCGGGCAAGCCCTCCTTTCTCATTGCCGGCCGTCGCATAGAGAGCTGCAGCTTGGTGCGGGTTTTCACCGTACCGCAAGTCGCAGAGTTTCTGAAAGCGCACACCCAAAGTTTCAGGAAACATTTCCTGCCGGCGCGTCACCGTCTCCTGTCCGGTATACTCCACCGAAGCCAGCGTGCCGGCGATTGCGGTGTCGTATCGCGCCGTGCAGGCGAAGGCCTTCTGGGCCAGGCTCCAATGCGTCTCAGGGCTCAACTGCCCCGAATAGCGCTTCATCTCATCCAAAATCCGGGAATAGTCCTCCGGCGAGGTGAGAACCGCCACATCCTGAAAATTCTTGGCGGCCGAGCGGATCATCGCCGGCCCTCCGATGTCCACGTTTTCAATCAAGTCGGAAAATTTCGCCGAGGCGCGGGCGGCGACCTGCTCGAAGGCATACAGGTTGACCACCACCATATCAATCCACCCGATCTTTGCCTGCTCCAGCATCCGGCGATGGGTTTCGTCATTCCGTTTGGCCAGAATGCCGCCATGAACGGCGGGGTGAAGGGTCTTCACACGGCCGTCGAGCATCTCCGGAAAGCCGGTCACCTCCGCAACGTCCTTTACCGGAACCCCTGCTTCCCGCAACATCTTCCCGGTGCCGCCGGTCGAAAGAATCTCCACTCCCCATTCCTGCAATCCCCGGGCGAAGTCAACCACACCCGTCTTATCCGTAACACTAATCAAGGCACGCGAAATCCTGCTCAAGAATTGTTCTCCTTTTATTGCTTTGTGAATCCGAAATCGGCGAGCGGCAGCGCGGCGCTGAAGTTCTCCGCCGCCTGCCGGTGAAACTTGCGGCGAGGCTGCTACAAACCTTTAGCTTTGAGCTTGACCTGGCCCTTCTCTACTTCCACTACATACTGCACTTGGTCGCACTTGAAATCGCGTTTGAGCTGGGCAGTTTTCTGCTGGACAAACTTCCGGAAATCATCCGGACCGATATTCGCGGCATTCTCTCCGCATTTGCGCTTTGCCTCAATCAGCGCTTCGAACAGTTTGTCCACCTTCTCCGGCTCCGAGACCGGGTCGCGCCATTCCACACGGCACGCCAAGTGCTTTTTCTGCTCCGCCCGCAAGCCCGATCCCGTCTGGCGGGGACCCTCCTCGCGGTCCTTGATTCCCTTCCGCCAAAGATCGGAGAAAACGCTAAAGCGCTGGGCGAGTCCATTGTAACGGAAACGTTGAGCGTAGGTTAGCTTTTGGGCGTCGGCATACTTTTTGATGAGGTTCTCCACGCGCCAGCGGCTGTCGGTAGGAGGCCGCTGTGATCCGCCGTTAAAATAAATATCAAATTCTATTTTAAGCCGGCGAAGGCTTTCTTCCAGGTGGGAGAGTTCCTCATCAACCGTCATAGTAAAACCTCAACATCCCAAATAGTATAGTATCGTTCGGTCCGCCGGAAGGTCAATATGCAATTACCCTGCGGGAGGTAACGCGGAAGCCTCTCCTCCGGAGCTTGGTATCCTTTTAACATTCTTATACTTACACCACTGATTATTTCATGTGACAAGTTCAACAAGCGGGAGAAAATCACCGCCCTAAAGTGTAATCATCAGCAGTTCGGTCTAATGGGAGTGTTGATCACGCTGCCTTTCCCAGAACCGCCGGGCACAGACCGATTGGAGGAACCGGGCAAGCGAGGATGCCCATGGAAAGAGAAAGGGAAGATGCACCTTGCGATAACCCATCGAAGAGCAACGGCCATGAAAAAAACAAAAAGCCCCATGCTGATGAATGCCGGGATACCAAAGACTACGCCGATGATGAGCCAGCAAAAAAGTGTCCAGTGGGTCCACAGACAGATTCCTAACAAAGCAATATACACGGCTGCCAGGTAGCACAGAGTCGAGAGCGGTGATTTAGAGTGAGGCATCGCTTACTCCCTCTCTGGCCTACTCTATGCAGGAGCAATTGTGTTGCCACGACAGGGAAGCTGGCCATACGGGCTTAGTCCTCGAAAATCGCCGCCATTCAGCCACCAGAAAAGAGCAATCATCGACCGTCCGGCCACATCGCTTGTTTTTTTAGCTATATTCGGCCTTGGTTTACCGCAGGTTTAGGAGGCATGCGAATGCCAACGGGTGAGCCAATTTTCCCACCAGCGTTATAACGCACACCATCTCTCGGACAGGAATACGGGGTAGGGATAATTGTCTGGGGATGAGCGATTGTTTTGAAGGAACGACTTCGTGGCCAGCAAATGGGGGCTATCCGGCAAGAGATGTTAACGGCGGCAGGATTGGGAGAAAATTCGGGAAAGCGATTGTGGGCGCTCCCACGCAGCCATACCCACATCTGCATCCATTCGCCGACCGCGTTTCGTTACGCCTGCTCCCTGCCAGAGGCCTTGGGATATCGGTGCCGGATCGGCTCCGGAACACGTTCTCGTTCGGGCGGATGCACTGTCAGATTCCATTCCAGAGGGATATCCTGAGGCAGGTAGCAAATCTTGTCGTCGCAGGCCTGGTATCGAAACCGACCGCGAATCTTCAACTCCCGGCTTCCTGAGAAAATCGGCCGCAAGACATCGATTCGCCCCATGGTGATATCCTGCGTCACCCGGAATACTCCGTGATAAACCGGGACGGTTTCCTGGATGGCGGGCAAGTGTATCATTTCCGGCGTTGGATATTCCGCCGCATGCACGACGTATTCCGAAGACGGCTCCAGTTCCAGTTGGATCGGGATATAGCCTTGGACAGTGGGAGCATAGACGTGCATCTTCGGCTTCAAATCCAGCCCGGCCACCAAAGTCAACCGGAGACTCGGATGGACCACATCCTGCGTGGAATAATATTTCAACTCCAGATGGTCCGTCTCCACCCGCGTTTCGCGCGTGCCGGCCTGGGAACCAAACTCCCGCAGCAATATGGTCGGGGCGGTAACACGGTCCCGGAAGGAATCCGGGAAATACTTCGTCTGCAGGATCCCCTCTCGGTCCACTACATACGTTCCCGGATAGGGAATTCCGTAATAGAAATGGTCGCGGGAAACATGAGTGTTTAAGATCCCGAACTCCCGGATGATGCTGGACTGGACGTCTGACAACATAGGAAAAGTAATGTTTTTCCGTTTGGCAAAATCCGCCAGAATCGCTTCGGAATCGTACAGGATGGAGCAGACGCCGTATCCCTGCTCACGGAATTTTTCGACGTATTGTTCCAGCTCCACGAGCTGTGTTTTACAGTATGGTCACCAGTCTACGGACCGGTTGAAGACGATCACCGCTCCCTTGGGACCGAGAATGGAGTTGAAGTCCTGCACCTTTCCGAATTGATCCGGCGCGCGAAAGAATGGAATCTTTTCCCCGACAGCCGGCCCCGTGGAAGTAGGCAGGTTGTTCTTCCAAGGCCCTTCGATGCCGCGCTCCCACGGTCCTTCCAGGGCGCCTTCCGGCTGCGCCTGCCCCATCAGCAATGGCGCCAGAAACAGACACATCGCCAGCACAAATCCGGCCCTGGAGCCTTTAGAAATCCGTGACCCGGATTCCCTGCGGTGTTTCCAGTTGTACCCGTTCATTACGGCTCCAGAAACCAAATTTTTCAAAACAAACCTCCGGTCACTAGCCGTGTGATTACTGCTTAACGACCCGCATCCGCATAGAACCCGCCCACGATGGCATCGTACCAAAGCTGCACTCCCGCCGGGGCCACTCCTCTGGGAAGCCCGGCTTCCGGCGCGCTGTAGCCGTGTATGCCGGCATCCAACTGATACACACGAAATTTTGGCGCGGGATTCATTGCGGCATACCGTGGCAGATAGACATTCCGGTAAATCTCGGGGGCGTGGTCCCGGCTGTTCTTTGTAATAATCAGCAGCAGAGGCGGAACCGGCTTGGCGTCTTTCCCGGAAACCTCCCGAAGGTAGCCGACGTATCTCGCGACCAGGGCCTCGGTCTCCTGTGAACTCAGTTTTAACCGTTTGGCGGTGGCCTTTGCCGCCGAGGCCATTGCAGCGGCGTTGTCAAAATGAAGGATGTTTTCCGCCTTGAACTGCGGACGCTTGGTGCCACGCTCCCAACTTTCGTAAACTTCCTCCATCACCATAGCCAGGCGCTCTAACGCCTCCACTCCCTCTTCCTGAATCAATTCATATCCGTAGTACCGGGCGGTATCACGCCAGGAGCGAATTCTCAGGCAGTTGAAGTCCACTCCCCAAGGTTCGCTGATGCCCTGGATTTCTCTTGTCATCTGCCCGTACAGGGACCCGAAGGGGGAGCTTTCCATTCCGACGATGCCCCGAATGTTGGTGACCCGCTGGCTCAGCATCATGGTAAAGGGTCCGCCCGTCGAATGGCCGTGGGCGTAAATCGAGAATTGTTCTTCGGGCAGGTGCTGGCGCAGCATTTCCCTGCCCCCTTCCTCGAAAGCCACCGGCCAGCCTGCCATGCGGTTGTAGAACTCCGTCCCTTCCTTGGCGCAGGCCAAAGTCAGCGTGCCCCACCTTCTGCGCCGGGAATCTTCCTGGTCCTTTACCACTTCGTACTGATCCGGGGTAATCACGCCGTCGCGCTTCCAGATCGGCGTTCGCACGGTGCCATCCGCGCGGATGGTGTCGCCGGGCCAATTTCTGGACGGGTCCTGCAGGTTCAGCCGCCCCGGGTAGGACATGTTGACCACCTTGAAACCAAACTTGCTCGTCAGGAAACGGGAGAATTTATCTTTCGATATGTGGTCTCCCGATCCCCCGTGCAGCACGAGGATTCCCACTTTCTTTCCGTCCGCTCCAATTGGAATTTGGGATGCGTCCACCGGCTCGTAGACCATCGCCGCAATGTCCCAATCCAATTCGAGAGCCCGGATTCGGATGATGGATTCCTCCGCCCGCAGAGGGATGTCGGGCTTTGCCAAAACCTTTTTCGAGGTCTCGACGAGTTCGGGGCGAGTGATACGAATCCATTCCCCTCCGCTCACTTGCTCCACCTTGCGTTTTGAATCCTCTGCGGCAACGGTCCCATTGCTGCCAGCGCTGAACAGCAAACACAACAACGCAACCGTCACGAAATTGATCTTTCGGCGCATCATCTCAATTCCTCCCGGGCTGGTTCTCTTCTCGCTTAACTTAAAATTCTATGCCAAGCCATCCGCTCGACTCAAGCTGAGATCGCCATGGCCGCTTCTGGTGGCACCGCGGCTCGCTCGGGCCCTCGCTCGGGACGTTGTGTTCGCATGAAAATAGCGCTGGGGATACTGGCTCCGGTTTTGTTGTGGCGTGTAGCCTTTTTGACATGACTTTTGGCTGTAGCAAAGCCGCGTGGACCTGGGTGGGGGTGCGGAACCTCTCACGGATTGTTAGCAATTGCATTTCGTACGAGCACCTCGGCTGCCGCTCGGGCGTCATCCGCGGCCCCGGCTCGACCGGTCACCTGTGCTGTGGCAATCGCGCCATCGACAAGCAAAACCAATTGCTTGGAAAGGGTGTCTGGATCTTTTGCGCCGGTCTCGGCGACAAGACCGCGCAAGTAGGACAGGACCATTTCCTTATGTCTCACCGCAAGCTGATGGACCGGGTCTTGCAGGCTTGGATATTCTCCGCTGGCTTTGATGAAAGCACACCCGCAGTAGCCATCGCTACGAAACAGCTCGCCGAAAGCTTCAAAAACAGCAAGCAATCGATCCGATGGCCTTTTCGCCCGTCGTTCCACCGCAGCCACTAGCCACTCGCGGAACTGTTGATCCTGGAGTTCCAGTGTTGCCAGGATCAACTCCTCCTTGGACTTAAAATGCTTGTAAAGGGTCATGCGAGCGACGCCAGCCTCTTTGAGGATCGAATCTACGCCGGTGGCATGAAAACCGTGGGAGTAAAACAAATCACTGGCCACACCCACCAGGTGGTCGCGCTTTTTTGATGCCATCTTGTACTCCTTTTTCTTTCTGTAAACCATAATATATAGACTATTCCATGTATTGGAAAGTTTCTGACAAATTCAGTTTAGAGGAATACTTAATTAACTATCTTATTATCAATCAATTAAATAATTTCAAAAAATATATGAATCGTTCTATCTAATAGCGCCATCTCATGTAGTGAATTCGCTCATGATCGGGTGGAGGATCAGCAAAAAAAGGAGAAAACAAAATGAAAATGAAGGACACATCCAAATACACCACACTCAACGAGAACAACTTCGAGAACGAGGTTATTCAAAGCACCCAGCCCGTGTTGGTCGATTTCTGGGCTGACTGGTGCGGGCCGTGCCACGCGATTGCCCCGGTGATCAATGAGCTGGCGGGTGACTTTGAAGGAAAGGCTAAAGTCGGCAAATTGAACGTAGACGACGCTGCGGGCGTCGCTGCTCAGTACGGCATCCGCTCCATTCCGACCCTGCTCTTCTTCCAGAACGGCCGGGAAGTGGACCGTGTCATCGGCGTGGTTCCGCAGCAGGAACTCGCTGACAAGCTCAACGAGCTGGTGCAGAAGACCAGCGCCGTGGCATAAGCAAGTATTCATTAAGGAAAGGAGAAATCAAATGAAAGCAGCAGTGATTCGAGAATTTGGCGGTCCCGAGGTGCTGACGTATGAAAATATCGAGACTCCGAAGCCCAAGCCCGGGAACATCCTAATCAAGGTGCTCGCCGCCAAGGTCGAACGGCTGGACCATTACATACGGGAAGGGTCAGTCGTTCCACAGCTCCCCTTCCCGCATATCCTGGGCACGGATGCCGCCGGTGAAGTAGCTGAATTGGGCGCAGGGGTCAGCGGCTTTCAGATCGGCGAGCGCGTGATTCCGGTGCCCGGCTTCCCTCTCAAGGAGGAGGACTACAATATCCGCCCGGCGGCCACGGCGCCTAGTTTCACGCTTCTTGGATTGGGAATCTGGGGCAGCTATGCCCAGTATATGGAAGTTCCGGCACGCTGGGTGCTCAAGGATGACACTGGCATGAAACCAGATGAAGTGGCGACGCTGCCCGTGCCCCTGGGCACCGCTGTTCGATCCGTTAAGAAGGTTGGCGAGGTCAAGGCAGATGACAAGGTGCTAGTCCAGGCTGGCGCGTCCGGCTCCGGGAGCATACAAATCCAGGTGGCCAGAGCCCTTGGCGCGCAGGTTGCCACTACTGTCCGTGACGACGCCAAGGGCGAGTTTGCAAAGAGGCTGGGCGCAGAGCTTGTGATCAACACGCGTAAGGAAGATTTTGTGGAGCGCGTAAAGCAATGGACCGGCGGACGGGGTGCTGACGTGGTAATCGACAATCTGGGTGGCGACATTCTGCCCAAAAGCATCGATGCGGTGAAGCCTCTGGGCATCGTGGTTGCTTTTGGCTTCACAGCCGGCACCGAGGTGACTTTTGACATCTTTAAATTCTTTTCTGCTCAGAAGCAACTGCGCGGCTCGATGGCGAGTGACGACGAGGACCTCAAGTGGGGGCTGGAGCAAGTCCGCGCGGGCAGGATCAAATCCACACTCGACCGCGCGCTCCCGCTGAGCCAGGCGGCTGAGGCGCATAGATTGGTCTCTACCAACCGGGTCACCGGCAACATTGTGTTGCTGCCGTGGGGAGAGTAAGCTCCCTCGGTACAAGGCAGCCGACATTGCTGCTCGCAAAGGAGCCGGTCATGACACGGAAAATAACAGAGGCAAGGAAACTGATTTCAGTGAATGTTGGACTCCCGCGCGCGGTGGAATGGAAAGGCAGGATGATCACAACGGGAATCTTCAAGGACCCGGTGGAAGGCCGCACCACCTTACACCGCCTCAATCTCGACGGCGACGGACAGGCCGACTTGACTGTTCACGGGGGGCCCGACATGGCGGTCTATGCATACCCGGCTGAACATTATGTCTACTGGCGACAGGAATTGCCGGGCATGGATCTACCCTGGGGAATGTTCGGGGAAAATTTTTCCACCGAGGGACTGCTGGAGGGATCCGTCAACATCGGCGACCGATTCCGCATCGGCACGGCCGAGGTTCAGGTTACGCAGCCACGCGTGCCTTGCTACAAACTGAGTCTCAGGTTTAGACGCGACGATATAATCAAGAGATTTCTTGCCAGCCGGCGCACCGGTTTTTACCTTCGAGTCTTGCAAGAAGGAGAGGTGGCTCCCGGCGACCCCTTCGAGCTGACGAGCCGAACCGGAAGCAATGTCACTGTCGCGGATATTACCCGGCTGCATATGAAAGAAGATGTCAACCCCGACATCTTGCAACGAGCCCTTGAGCTCGAAGCGTTGTCCTGGAGTTGGCGAAAGCGCTTCCAACAACGGCAAGCGAAGCCGGTGGGCCCAGCTTAGAGCAATTTCACAAATGGTGTAGACCGTCCGAGCCGCGACAGTTATGGAGCGGCCATCCAGCGATGATCGGCCAACCAACGTTTCGTGGTCGCTCCTTTACAGTCGCGGCTCGGATTTCGGACCGTGCGAGTCTACACCATTTGTGAAAACTGTATAGAAGAACCAAAGAGCCGCATCGTGGTTTTAACGTCTGGGTTTTAACGCCTGGAGGCATTTATGACAGTTAACTTACTAGTTTTTCTGGCGATTGGGCTGCTGACGGCCTTTGGCTGCTCTACACTAACACCTGAAGTGAAACAACCCGAACCTGGAAGAGAAATCGTAGCGCGAATGATTGAAGCGCACGGCGGGTTGGAGAAATGGCGGTCGGCGTCGACAGTGAGCTTCGAGGCTGCTTTGCTCCCACCTGGGGCCGACTCCCCTGTGGTTCATCGCGTGACAGTGGAGCAGGGGCCACGCCGTGCCTATCTGGATTTCCCCGGGATGGGCGCGCGGATTTCCTGGGACGGAGAGAAGGCATGGAGTGAAAACTGGCAAGGTCCTTTTCCGCCCCGGTTCTTTGCGCTCCTCAGTTACTACTTCATGAACCTCCCATGGCTTGCGGCAGACCCCGGGGTGAACCTCAGCGAGCCGGGGACAGGCATGCTCTGGGATGATCCGACCGAATACATCACAGTGAAGATGACTTTCGGGCCGGGCGTGGGTGATACGCCTGAAGACTACTACATTCTGCACATCGACCCGGACAGCTACCGCCTGAGGGCAGCCGAGTTGACTGTTACCTATGCCGCCGTCCTACCGCCCGGCGTCGATGTGATGACGGAAATTATCGTTTACGAAGAGTTCGCCACCGTGGATGGGCTTACTGTGCCGATGAAAAGCTCAATTTACGGCAAAGACGGCTCGTCCCTGGCGTCCTTCCCGGAGCTGAGGGACTGGTCATTTAGTAAGCCATTCGATGAATCGAGGATGGTGATGCCACCCGACGCGGTGCTCGATACGTCTAGCCCAACCCGGCCAGCCGGGACAGCGAAGTAAAAGGGGGAAACCAACCAGCTAACGGATGAAGAGATAGCCAAGGCGGCGCTGTTTTTGGCGTCCACGGATTCGTCCTACATGCTCGGAGCCGAACTGGTGGCGGATGGCGGCAGATCGCAGCTTTAACCGGCAACGGGTGGCCGACCGCGACGCCGGAGTAGTTACGAGAGTTAAGAGATTTACTGACAATTCTACTGGAGGAGAAAAATATGTCTCTTTACGGAATTTATGGGAGCCACACTGTCGAAGCGTGCCCCGTCAACAATCTGGAAAATGCAAAAAAGCTGGTTTCTTTCGCGGAGAGTGATCCCACCCCGCTCCTGGCGAAGCATCGAATCCACAACGTTCTGGGTCAGTATCACTCGGCCTTTGAACATACGTTCATTTGGATCGTGGATGCAGATGACCCGCATTTGATCGAGGAGTTTGCCCTGGAGACAGGTCTTGCTTCGTTCAATAAGCTGACAATCGTACCGCTCAAGAGTCTTAGCGAATGGGTCATCCCGCGGCTTAAAAAAGTGCATGGCTTATGAATTAACTGGTCGAGAAGGTCGAGAAAAATAAGCGTCGGGTTCGCCGACATGCGGGTCTACTGCTTGAGCCGGAGCGCCTTGCGAGTGATGGTAGTAACCGGAAGCCGGCTCATCTGGCGCGGGGAAACCCAACGCTCCCGAGGCTCGACGACCCGGCGATCCATCCGGGCCGCGTAGACAGCCACATGCAGTTTGTTGGATGTGATCGTGTGCTGTACGTGCCCGAGCAAGCTGCCCAGTCGAATTCCATCGCGGGGCTCGGTTTTCCGATGGGCAGGAGAGTTTTTCCGGCTGTTCTCCTCCCACAGGGGCAACTCCCAGAACCCTCCCATCCATTTCGCGGTGCGCGCCCTGCGAACCAGTAACACTCGGCCCGCCGGGTCGAGCGCCAGAGCCGTTGTGAATCGGCGCGCCACGGGTTTGGACTTGCGCCTGACCGCCGGGTATCTCTCCACTTGATTTCGCCGAAAGGCCAAGCAATGGCTCCGCAGCGGACACTGTTGGCATCGTGGCTGCCTCGGCAGGCAGAGGGTCGCCCCCAATTCCATGAAGGCTTGGTTGCAGTCGCCGGGCCGCCGCCGGGACAAGAGCGCATCCGCCAAGTGCCTGCGAACTTGCTTGCCACGGGCAGTTTGAGGATCATCCGGCAATGCGTACAAGCGCGCCAGAACCCTGGCAACATTGCCATCCAGGACCGGGAGCGGGACCCCGCAGGCGATGCTGAGCACGGCAGCAGCGGTATACTCGCCGACACCGGGCAACCGGAGCACGGCCTGGAGGTCCGTCGGAAACGAACCTCCGCATTCGCGCACAATCATCTGCGCCGCCTTCTGCAAGTTTCGCGCCCGCGAGTAGTAACCCAAACCGCTCCAGCACGCCAGCAAGCGTTGCTCGTCCGCTGCGGCCAATGCTTGCACATCCGGGAAAAGGCGGAGGAATCGCTCATAGAATGGAACAACCGCCTGCACGCGGGTCTGCTGGAGCATGATCTCGGAAACCCAAATCCGGTACGGGTCGAGCGTCTTTCTCCAAGGAAGGCTCCGCTTGTGAAGGTCATACCACTTGAGAAGCTTTTGCCGAATTTGACTCTCTGCCTTGCTTTTCCCGACGGAGCTTGCCAAGCTTCTTGTCGAGTTTTGTGTTTTTGGGTTTGGCGTTTTTTGGTTTTGCGTTGGTTTCGTAACGCGGCTCATACCAGATACACGCTCCGATGAAAACCTGTGTTACAGACTTTTCAGCCAGCGCGCCAGCGGCGCAGTGGGAAGGCCGGGCTGCATAAAGCGTTGCGGGTTTCCCGCCGCCTCGGTGACTAATTCTGCGGCTCGGTATCCGCTGCGAACCGCGCCCTCCATGGTCGGAGGCCACCCGGTCGCCGTCCAGTCTCCCGCCAGGAAAAAATTCTCAAAGGGAGTCCTCGCGCCCAGCCGAAGCGGGTCCAGCCCCGGCTGGAGCGATACGGTGGCTTTTGCTTCCTTCACAACAATAGACTTCACCAGTTCCGCCTTCCGGCTGAGAGGAAATAGCTCGTGGAGTTCCCGGAGCGCCATCGACAGAATTTCATCCTGCCGCATCGTCAGCAAACCCCGCGATGCGCTGACCACCAACTGGATGTATTGAGGTGTTGCAGAACCCTGTTGACTCTCTCCCTGTTTTCTTCCAATTCGGGAGCGGTTGAAGACCCACTGAATGGTACGGCCAAGCACCGTAACATGGTCGAGTTCCATGACAGGCCGGTCAAACCACAGATGGATTCCCGTGATCGGCGACCACTCTGGCTTTCGCAGCTTGTCCAGTTCCGGCCACAACTCCGGCCACTGCTCCGGGAGTTTTTCCGGAAACAGGCTGGCCAGGGCGTCGGGCGGAAGCGCGCTGATGTAATAGTCCGCCCTCTTCTCTCCGCCGTTTTGCAGATGGAGGCAGACGACCCGTCCCGCCTTCGATTGCACCCCGGCTACGTGCGTCCGAAGCTGCAAGGAACATGTTTCACTGAGAATCTTGCTGGAATAAAGCTCGCTCAAGGGAACCACCGGGACTCCCATGCGATATCCGCGGCGGTTGCTGAGAAAAGCCTCCACAAACACATGGAATGCGTAGCGGCTGGAGAGGTGTTCCAGGTCCTCGTTCAGGGCGCTGGTCAAAACCACGCGCCAAAAATTTTCAATGGCCGCGCTGGTCTGCCTTTGTTGCTTTAGCCAATCCATCATGGGCTGGCCGTCCTGAGGCTCGCGGTCCCGGAGAACGGCGAGCATGGCCCGGGCGATGCCCCAGCGGTCCCGCCACCCGAGATCACGAAAGCGCAACAGCGACGGGAGCAAGTGAAATGGGGCCGGAAGTCCCGATGCGCTTATCGAGGAAAGCCCGCCGGGACCCAGGAAGAGGAAGCTGTCATAAAAGCGGAATTTCTCAGCCGCTCCGATGCGCCGGAAAAAATCCAGCAGGTTGGTGCAGCAGCCGAGCAGCACGTGCTGGCAGTTATCGACCGGCTCGATCCCGCCCGCCGGGATAAAAGACGAAGCGCGGCCTCCCAGCACCGGACGCTTCTCCAGAATCTCCACCTGAAACTGAGCTTCCGCCAAGCAGGCAGCGGCAGCGAGCCCCGCCAGCCCGCCTCCTAGAATGATAACCCTTGGAATTGTTGCCTCTCCAGCTCGCGCCCTGCCTTATGACGGAGCCACATCCGGACGCCCCGAAGCACCACCCCTATTTTCTCCATTTCCGTCAGCGCAGCATCGCGCGCGAACACGTTGCATTCATTCCGCTCGATGCTTCTCAGGATGCCGCGGTAGATGGCAATCAAGGCCCACAGGGCGGGCCGGCTCTCCGGCTCCACCATCTCGATCAAAGGATAGGTCCTTTCATAGAAATTTTGGGCGCGGGCGATCTGGAATCGCATCAAACCGAAGAACTCCCGGTTGTAGACGCCCGCTGTCAATTGTTCCGGCGAATACTCGAAGCGTTCCAGGTCCTCCAACGGAAGATAGATCCGGCCGCTGTTGGCGTCCTCGCGGATATCCCGCAGAATATTCGTCAACTGAAAAGCGATGCCGCATTCCTCAGCCAGTTTTTTCGCCGCCGGGTCCCGGAACCCCAAAATATGCAGAGAAGCCAGGCCCACCACCGACGCCACCCGGTAGCAGTATGGATAGAGATCGTCAAACGTCCGGTAGGAGCAGATGGAAAGGTCCATCTCGGCGCCGGTAATCAGGTCGTAAAAAAACTCCGGAGGGATGGAGTAGCGCCGGACGGCGTCGTGAAACGCGGGGAGAATCAAACTGTCGCCGTAGTCGCTGCCCAGCGCTCGTTCCAGCGCCTGCCGCCATTCCTGCAAGCGGGCTGCCTTGTCGGAAACCGCGTCCGCGCCATCGGCCACGTCGTCACAGTAACGCATGAAGGCATACACGGCGCAGAATGCTTCGTGGCGCGGCTTGGGGAGCAGCAGGAAGCCGTAATAAAAATTCCGCGCCCGCTGCCGGGTCAGCCGCCGGCAATAATCGGAGGAAGCTGCGAGGAGGGTTGGCATTTCACCTGCCCTTCCGGCGGGAAAACATTTGACCGGCCAGAACCGATACCAGCAACAGAGCCTTTTCCCCCTGGCCGAGCACGGGACGCCGGGCCAGTACATTGTAGTTTTGCCGTTCGATGCGTTTCAATAGTTCCATTCCCGCGCGGCTGAACAGCTCCAAGTCCACCGCCAGCCGGACGCCTACCTGCGAGGCCAGCGGCAGGCCTTCCCTAAACAACTTCCATGTGCGCTCGACTTGCTCCTTCAGCAGGGCAACAAAATTCCCGTTATACCGAGAATGCGCCAGATCGTCCTCCGAGTACCCATGCCGGGCCATGTCGTCCAGCGGCAGGTATATCCGCCCGATGCGGAAATCCCGCCTGACATCCTGCCAGAAGTTGGCCAGTTGCAACGCCGTGCAAGTGCAGTCGGAAAGCCTCTTCCGCTCCGGGTCGCGATATCCGCACAGGTGGAGGACAAGCTGGCCCACCGGATTGGCCGAATAGCGACAGTACCCCAGAAGCTGCTGAAAATTCCGGTAGCGCGTCTTTGTTTGGTCCTGCCGGAAGGCGGTGATCAAATCCAGAAACGGTTGCTGGGGAATCTCGAATTGCTCGATTGTCTCCCGCAAGGCTACAAACACCGGATGCCGGACGCGGCCCCGGTAACAATCCTGCAACTCCTCTTCCCACCGGTCCAGAAGAAACAGCGCACGGGCCCGGTCGCCGGTCTCGTCTCCCAAGTCGTCGGCCCAGCGGCAGTAGGCATACACCGGATAGAAGTGGACCCGCAGCTCGCGGGGAAGCAGCAGGCTGGCGATGGGAAAGTTTTCGTAGTGACCCCGGACCAACTGTTCACAATACTGACGGGCTTGGCCGAGCGAAGGCGGCGAAGCAGGAAGTTCGCCCGTCCAGTCTGCGGGCTGGGAGGCGATGGCGGGGAAGGACAGCTCGGCTCTCATTTCTCAAGAAACGGACGACCGGGAACTCCGGGCCGTCCTCAGGGAAGGATCGCCGTTTTCAGGTCGCCGTTGCGGTTTGCCATGCGCCGCAGCAGCTCGGGGAGACCGCTCAAGGGCGCCTCGCCGGTAATGAAGTCCCGGCTGCGTATCTCGCCGCGGCTGATCGATTCCAGGGCTTTCCGAATATATTTTGGGGTGTGATGAAAGCTGGCCTTCAAAGTGATTTCCGAGTAATGCAGCAGGGACGTGTCGAGCTGGACGGTGCTGCCGCTGGGACAACCCCCGAAGAAATTTACCGTTCCGCCCCGGTGAACCATATTGGCAGCCCACTCCCAAGTCTGTGGCGTGCCGACGGCTTCCACAGCAACGTCAGCGCCTCCGTTGCGGGTTAATTTGCGAACCTCCGCCACCACATCCCCGGCGAGGGTGGCATCCACAATCTCGTCCGCCCCCATACGCTGGGCCGCCACAAGCTGGCTGCGTCTTTTTCCTACCGCAACCACCCTGGCGCCTTTCAGCTTTGCCAGACGGATGAACATCAATCCGACGGGCCCCATGCCGATAATGGCCACAACATCGTTGCGTTGCAGTCCGGTTTCTTCCAGCCCGCGCAGCACGCAGGCCAGGGGCTCCACTAGGGCGGCGTCGACAAAATCGATGTGGCCCGGAATTTCCAGCAAATTCTGCCGGACAATGGGACCCGGGATGCGAATGTACTCCGCGTACGCTCCATTGTTAAACAGCAGCCGATCGCAAAGGTTGGCGCGGTCCCGTAGGCAATAACGGCATTCCCCGCACGGAGCGGAGTTGGCGGCAACCACCCGCATCCCTGTCCGAATATTCCGGACCTCCGGGCCGACCTCTTCCACTACACCCGCCAACTCATGTCCGAAAATCGCCGGGGGGGTGATCATGCGGGCATGATATCCCTGACGATATACTTTGAGGTCTGTTCCACAGGTCAGGGCAGCCTTGATCCGAATCAGCACTTCGTCGGGACTCAAGGTGGGAACGGGCACCTGTTCGACTTTCAGGTCTTCTTTGCCGTACAGAACGGCGGCTGTCATTCTCCTCGTCACTGTTATTCTTACCTCACAGGGCCCCGCAGAATCAGCGGGGTTGATTTAGCTCCTGAATAGACTATGCACCGCCCAGCGGAGAGATTCGGTTTATCCTGAACCCAACGCCGCGGCCAGCCCGCCGGCCGCCCGGCGGGAACTCCCTGCGAGCCTCCATAAATCTTTCACTCCACTGAGGCTCCGGATTCCCTCCCGGACAATATTCCACCCAGATAACTTTTCATGCTCTCTCTGACAGCGCTCAAAGTCAATGGAAATACTCTGTTCCACCGAATCTGTAATGGACTTGATAGCGCAAAAGGGTACTCCCCCCAGGAGGGCGGCACGGGCCACTCCTGCTGATTCCATATCCACCCAGTTGAGACCGGTGCCGAGATAAGCGGGCATCTTACGGTTGAGAAAATCCAAAATAATCTTCCCCGTCGACGTCGGATTCCAGCGAGATATCTGCTTCGAGTTCTCCCACCCAGAAACCTTCCGGATACTGCAAGGAAAGCAGATCGTCGAGAGACGCTGCAATGGATTGGGGGAAGGGGGATAACCCCGGTTTCACGGGGCAAGAAGCGCTGATCTTTCCATCCGAACACTTGAGCGCCGTCGTGATGCTCATAGGTTGGATGGCATCCTCGTGTTTTCCGTTTCCAGGGAGACAAGCTCCGGCGGCAAAGCGAACCGCACGTCTTCCGACACCGGCTCGACCTCCCGCACCTTACCGAAACCCTGGCTTTTCAGAAAATCGACCACCTTCGCGACCAGGAACTCCGGCGCGGAGGCCCCGGCGGTGACGCCTACTGTCTGGACCTTTTCGAGCCACTGGATATCAATGGCCGTCTCATCTTCAATCAAATAAGAAGGCAACCCGGCGTTGGCAGCCACTTCCACCAAACGGTTGGAATTGGAACTATTGGAAGAGCCGACCACCAGCAGCAGACTACAAAGGGAAGCGACGGCTTTGACTGCTACCTGACGGTTCTCGGTGGCGTAACAGATGTCCTGAGCCGGGGGGCCCACAATGCCCGGATACTTTGCCTGCAACGCCGCAATGATGCCCTTGGTTTCCTCCAGGCTCAGCGTCGTCTGGGTGAGGTAAGCCACCCGTGAGGGGTCCGGCACGTTCAGGCTTTGGACTTCCTCCTCGGAACTGATCAGCCATGTCTGCCCCAGGGCTTCGCCCAGCGTTCCGATTACTTCATCGTGATCTTTGTGTCCGATCAAAACGATGGAGTATCCCTCGCGTGCAAAGCGAACAGCTTCCAGGTGCACTTTGGTAACCAGCGGACAGGTGGCGTCGATCACTTGCAGGCGCCGCTCGGCCGCCACGCGCCGAACATCGGGCGAAACGCCATGAGCGCTGAAGATGATCCGGGCTCCCTCCGGCACCTCCTCGATTGCATCGAGGAAAATTGCCCCCTTGCGGGAAAGGTCCACAACCACATGATGGTTATGGACGATCTCTTTCCGCACATAGATGGGCGCGCCGAAAGTTTCCAGGGCGATATTCACAATATCAATCGCGCGGACCACGCCCGCGCAAAAACCCCTGGGCTTCAGCAGAACCACCGTCTTGGCAGCCGGCAAAGCGGCTGGTCCGGAGGTAGTCGCAGGAGAATCTTGGTCCAGCAAAGGATTCAAAGGAAAGTCCCGTTCTTGTTGGAGTCGTGCTTTCAGGAAAGGAAACCAGCGCTATTTCTTCCGGGCAATAACTTGTTTCGCATTTTCCGACAAAGCAGCCGCCTGGGGCAGCAACTCAATCGCTTTTAGGATTTGGGTGTCTGCGCCCGCTTCCAACTTGTAAGCTTCATCCATACCGAAAACAGACAGATACAGCTCTAGTTTAATGTTGTGCCGAATGTAGTCCAAATGCTCGGCAAAATCCGGCTCATCAAAGTCGATTTGCTGTTCCTGTAAAAACGCCCGGAATCGCTCCAGCACGGCATCATCGGCCTCAAAGCTCCGGGAGATCGACCGATTTTCGGCCAGGTACCGTTTTGCAAAATTGAAGAAGGCGTATCCCCGGGCGAGCAACTGCTGAAAGCGGTTGAGTTTGGATTCCGGGATTTCAAAGTCCGGAGTGATGCCGCCTCCGCCGTAAACAACCCGGCCGGCGTCGGTCAATTTCACCTCGGCGTTCGCGTGGCTATCGTCTTTATTGTAATAATATTCGTACAGCGATATGCCCGAGTATTCGCGCTGGATCAAGCGGCCGCTCGGCGTATAGTATTTCGCCGTCGTCAGCGCCAAGCCGGTATTTTCGCTGAGCGGATAGACGGTTTGGACGAGCCCTTTTCCAAAGCTGGCCTCTCCCACTATCAATCCCCGGTCGTGGTCTTGAACGGCTCCGGCTACGATTTCGGCCGCGCTGGCAGAGAAGCGGTTGAGCAACACAACCAGCGGGAAGCGCTCCCCCCGGTTCCCGCGGGCTGCCGTGTACCGCTTTTCGCGGGAAGAGCGGCCCTTATGAGAAACAATCAGTTGCCCGCGGTCGAGAAACAGGCCGGCGACGTTCACCCCTTCCTGCAGAAGTCCGCCGGGATTGTTGCGCAAATCCAGGACCAGCCCTTCCCAGGTGCTGGAATTGAGCTCCCGCATTTTCGCTCTCAATTCCCTGCTGGTGGTTTCATTGAAACTGGAAATCCGAATGTAGCCGATTTTCGGAGCGATCAGAAAGGCATGTTCGATGCTCAGCCGGGGAATCTCATCCCTCACAATGACAAATTGCAAGGGCTCCAGATCCCCTTCGCGCGAAACCCGGATGCGAACCGTTGTCCCCCTGGGCCCCTTCAGCAGTTCCGCGACTTCTGTGGTGTTTAAGTTTTCTGTGGTCGTGTCGTCGACCTGGACAATGATGTCGCCGGGACGCAAACCTGCGCGGTAGGCCGGTGAGCCGACAAACGGAGCCAGCACGATGGTCTTCCCGTTCCGCGGTGTCACCGTCATCCCGACGCCGTAGTAACGTCCTTTCTGCTCTTCGCGCAGCAGCTTGAAGCTCCTGGGATCGAAAAAGTTGGAGTGCGGATCCAAACTGTGGAGCATGCCGGGAATCGCTCCGCCATAGATGACTTTCTCGGCGTCAACGGGAGCTGCGTAATTTTCCTCTACGGCGCGGAGTACCTTGGAAATGCTCTCGAGACTTTCCTCGACTCCGGACCCGGCAGCAGCGCTCTCGGCGGTGACTCGAGCGCCGTAGAGCCCGCCGACTAAAGCGCAAATCAAAATAACGCTGCAAAAAACAAAAAAGCGGCGCACTTCAGAGCTCATTCGTTTCATTTATTTATTTCTCCTGCCCTTCTCTTACGGAAAGTATAGCATAAAGATTGTTGACGGCATTCCCAATTTCGCCCGTACCAGCGCGGTAAGCAGTGCCTTTCTCAGGGTAACCGTCTCATCGTTGTCACCGTCCGTCCCTATGTTGTATACTTGGATCGGTTAGCGGGAGTAACTCAGCGGTAGAGTGCGACCTTGCCAAGGTCGAAGTCGCGGGTTCAAATCCCGTCTCCCGCTCCAATTGGGGCGCGGTACCCAAGTGGTTAAGGGAGAGGTCTGCAAAACCTTTATGCGGCGGTTCGAATCCGCCCCGCGCCTCCAATTATTCAATGAGTTAGCCTCACCTCTGGGAATCCATTAATCGCCAATGTAGCGGAAACTGTAGCGGGTGCCGGTCACTGCATGGACACCTGGGCGTCTTCGCCCTCATATTCGGCAATCTGTTTAGCGGCGGTGAATTCTTCTAATCGCCGCATTTCTGCGAATTGATGCTCCTCTGTCGGGTGAACGTATCGGAGCACCATCTGGATGCGCGAGTGCCCGAGCATTGCCGCTAAGGTCACAAGATCCATACCCGACATGGCCGCTCTGGTGGCCCAGGTGTGCCTCAAATCATACAGCCGGAAATAATTCACCTTGCTCTCCGTGAGTGCCAGCGTGTGTGCGTTATTCATTTTCAGGATGGGCCGGTTGGGATCGGTCCGCCCGGGAAAAGCGTAAGGGCTGCCATTGGCGGCGCTCAAACGCTTTTTGAGAACTTCCCGAGCAGTCCTGTTCAGCCGAATCTTCCGTTTCGCCGCTTTGGTTTTTCCGTAAGGGTTGAAGAGGTAACTCTCCTTGAGGTGCACGTTCTCAACCCGGATTCGGTAAACTTCGTCCGGGCGCATACCCGTTTCCAGCATGATGACAGCCACGTCCTTGAGCGGTTGAGAGGCATTCGCAAGATATTTCCGCTGCTCTTTATAATTCAGCACGCGGGTTTGTTCGTTGTCTTCCTCTAGGAAATTTACGCGGCTGACCGGATTCTTAAGAACCACGTCGCCCTTTATTGCAAAGTTGAAAAGGGCCTTTAGGCAAGCCAATTCCCTGTTCACCGTGGCAGGCCGTAGTTTCTTTCCGGTTAACTGGCCGGTTTGTTCTCCTCGCTCTGCCTTGAACTTTTCCACATCTTCCGGAGTAATCCTATCGAGAGGCGCGTCTTTGAAATGCCGCAGGAGAGCCTTGCTGCTCGTGACGTAACGAACATGAGTGCGCGGGTGCGCCCTGTGCTCCGTCCCAGACCACGCAAGGAAAGATTTCATCGCGCCTCGGAAGAAGGGAATGGATTTTGGCTCCATGATCCCCACCTCTCCCTTCGCAAGTGCGGTGCGACAGGCAGCTTCTATCTGCCGGGCCACTCGCGGATTGCCTTGCTTGGTGCTTTTCTGGACGTGCAGGCCGTTGAAAACGAAATGATACCAGTACGTCTTGCCTCGTTTGAAAATTGCCATAATTACCTCCTAGCTAGATGAAATTTGGCTAAAGTCTTCTTCCCCATGATGGTGGCTCCCAGGGACGCTTTTCTAGGAGCGTGGTGATCTTTAATCTTTCCCGCGACGACCGTGAAGTCCTCGGATTAGGCGAACACGTCGCACCTGTCCACTTTCCCGACGCCGGTGACGACGCGAGGGCGGCCAGCTTCGAGATGCTCAAGAATCCCCCGGCGGCGTTTGTAGAATCCGAGGCTTATGCCTGCACCGCCATCTGACTCTTGATGGCTCTGAGCATTGTCGTGACCGGTGCCGTGTTACCTGCCAGCATGTCTCGGCGGAGTTGTTCAGCTTTATCCTGGCCGAACATCTCCCTCACCAACTTGTCCAGTTCGATCACGCGCCGTAGAGTTCTGCCGGAAACTCTCGCCTCCGCTCCCGCCCTGTCGGTTAACCTGCCTAAGCGTTCTCGCTTGTGGGCCACGTGGCCCACTTTATCTGGAACGCTTTGGGTTCTGCCAAGCCATGCCAGTTTCCTGCATCGCGCCGTACAGTATTTCTTTGCTGAGCCGCGCCGTCTGCGTTGTGGGAGAGAGACACCGCAGTTAAGACAAACGACACCATCATGACGATCATCGTCCCCGAGCATGGCCGGAACCGCCTCCATGGGCAACGAGGAAACCCGCTCCGGGTGCTCCAGTAGTTCGCTCAATCGTGGGATTGGAACGTGGTTCCTAGACATTGGACACCTTCCGCTTAGGTTTATTTTGGCTTGGTTTTAGTCGCACCACCACACTCCGCCACGCTTGTATAGGCCACGGTTTCTTTTGTTGTTTGCCATTTCACTTTCTCCTCTTTTCGGATTTACTTCGACTGGCTTTCTCGCCAAAAAGGTTTTGATCCGTTTGCCATCCTGCAATGGAGAGATCAAGCGAATCCAGGATCACTCCTAGGTGTATAAAAAAGGCGAGCCACTTAAAAAGCCGCGTAAACCATCTAACGTCCCGAACAAGGCTGGCCAATTCAGCCTTTGTTAGATGACGAATCGGGGGGATATTAACCCTTACCCCGTCAAACTTACGGGGTAAAGGAGACGCCACACACGCTAGATAAACCTGCCGGTTCTTCTTTTGCAAAAGGTCGGAATGCTCCAGCAGATACGAGAGAACCTTCTTGGTTAGCCGGGGCTGTAGTCCCGCCTCCATCAGGTTTGCGGCAACCCCCAACAGATAGACCTCTTCGAGTGCATAAAGATTTGCCGCTCCCTTTCTGCCCGGTGCGCGAATGGATGGCTCAATCTGAAAAGGATTTCCCTTGCTCCAATTGCGCACTAGCGCGGGCGATATCTCCAGGATTTCGGCAATCTCCCGGCGATCAAAGACTATCAATCGATGTCTGTTACGGGTGTTTGGGGTTGACATTTGGACTCCAGTATGCTAATGTAATCCAAGAAGTATAAAAATAGACTATTAAGTCCATCTCTAACCTAGGAAATTTTATATGAGGTCGAATGAGATGTCAATAGAAATTTTGGCGATGGGTCTGAAAGAAGCTGCCGAAGCTGTGGGGCTCAGCCATTGGACCCTCAGAAAGCTAATCGCGGAAGACAAGCTGTCCGCCTTCCGGGTGGGGCGTCGGGTTTTGGTGGAACCGGAGGCCCTGCGGCAATTGGTCGAACGCGGCAAGGAAACTACGGAAACTCCCGGGCCAAGTGGAACCTCTCAAATGCAAGTGAAAGGATGATCGAGTATATGGAGACAATCATGCCGGAACCCGAAACGGGAACACCACCGACGCTAACCAAACCAGTCGCACCCTTAGCCGTCACCATCCCGGAGGCTGCCCGGTTGCTGGGCCTGTCGCCGCATACAATCCGATTTTACGTCCGTAAGGGCAAGATCACCCCTGTCCGTTTCGGGCGTCGCGTCTCCATCCCGATGACGGAGATCGAGCGTCTGGCCCGCGAGGGTGTCCCGGCGAATCCAGAGACCCCCAGCAAGGAGGCAATCCAATGAGCATGACGGGAATGGCGAGCACTAGCCCCCACAGAGACACCAACTCCATGAAAACCGTGCCTGAAGTCTTGCACGATTTGGAGGGGCAACGATTTTACGGCTCCGTAGAAATCAAGTATGAGGCAGGGCGAGTCGTCCTGCTGCGAAAGACCGAAACCATCAAACCCGACCATCGGGACAACCGAGGTATCAAAGATGAGCACGGCACCTGAACGAACCAGCCCTACACAAAATGGAGCCGAGAATCTACCGCCTGATGGTGTTTTTCCCGCTACTATTCGCCACTTGGGGCTCATGGGCAACAAGGTGGCACTTATGTTCGAGGTAGAGTGGGGCGACGGGGATCTGCATCGCTTTGATCGACGAGTTAATCCACGCTCGAATAGCGGCAGGAAGTTGCTTCTTGCCGTGCGAATCAGTGCAGGTCTCTCGGATAAAGCGGATGACTCATCACTTGAAGGCAAGCGAATTTCGATCAAAGGAGAGCGAGCATACCGTGGCGGGACACTCGATTGGGTTGCGAAGCGTTTTCTACAGTTGGGGGAGCCCAGAGCGAGTGAGGTAGCTGAACCAGGGATTCAGCCAGATGAAAAGGACGCCCTCGCTGACCGGATGTTGAGGCACATGACAGACGCCAAATTCACCCGTGAAGGTGACGACGTGATGATACTGCTCCCCGGCAGGAGCCCGATTCCCATTGACCCTAATTCGGATGATTACGGCTTGCTCCAGCATCAGCACACAGGTGTGGGAACACGGGAATATAAAGGGAAGGTTGTGGCACAAAGGGTGAAGTTCTTGGCAATGGCAAAGGCGGGTAGCTTCCGCACTGTTCAGTTTTCCTATGCCGACCAAGAGCAGGTATTGGTGCCGGTGGAAGGCGGAAAGGTCTTGCGCATAGGCGCAGATGGTTTCTCCATCTTGGAGAACGGCGCAAATGGATTTTGGCTTGCTCATCCCCGAAAAAACCCTTTGCCATGGCAGCCCGATGCCGATCCTCGTGAGGGGTTGGATAAGTTTGAGGAATTGCTGATCCAGACGCAACCCATCCCAATCGAACCTATGCGCTTCATTCTGGGGTATGCGCTAGGCATCTTCCCATTTCTACGCCAGCTTGCGACCACGCGACCGATTTCGGAGCTGGGCGGCAGGCATGGGGAGGGCAAGACCTCAACCGGCCAGCGATACTTGACGCAGCACAGGCTGGGTAAAGTGAAGGGCAATTACTCATTGGCCCTGCGCGAACGTGATGGTGACGTAGGTTTGACCGTTATCGACAATGTGGAGACAGCGGACCTCAATAGGCACATAGAGAACTCGTTGTTGTACGCAGCCACTGGCGGCGAGTGGGGTAGAGTAGGGGCCGGGGCGAACTCAAATCATCCGGTCATCGCCGTGACTACTGTGGAGGGCGTTGCGAGGCGTCCAGAAACGGCCCGGCGTCTACTCAATCTCGACTTCCAGCGTGAGCACAAGGCTTGGCCGGAGGGTCAAATACTCGCCGATATCGAAAAACACGGCGGGCTAATCTTTCGGGGAATTGCAGAGGTGATTCGACTCACTATGGCCCAAGACCCAGTTCTTGAAACCAACATCATCCCCATGGTGGACTTCACCGACTACTGTCTTCTCGCCTATCGAGCATTGAGAGCCTACGAGCAAGTGGCCGAGAAACCTGCTGGTTTTGCCGACTCAATTTTTGAGGCATGGAACGATCAACAACATACCGACGAAGGAGAGGATTCGGCAGGCTCCTATCCGCGCTTACTGGATACATTGACGGCTCGGCAAGATGTGGGAAGCTTTGAGGACCTTGTTTACGGCCAGATTCAACGAAAGTCGAACTACACTCACGGCCAGGTCACGGGGGATTTGTTTGTGGCCTCGCCTAACGATTGGCTCACAGCGTTGAAGGATGTCGCATCCAGGGATCGGCACCATGGCCCGCTGCCAGGACGACCTGAAGGGTTGCGCAGGCGGCTTGAGGGCTTAAACATTGAGGCCCACGGGTACAAGCTCCTCACGGACAAAGACGACAAGGACACCTTGGCCCGCCGTGGGTCGCGTCGGTTGTGGGGCATCCTGAAGGTGTCACTAGACAACCGTCAGTTGATAACTCGTTGCCATCATTAGATGAGTTAGTGGCCTCGCCTAACGATTGGCTAGCGTTGAAGGATGTCGCATCCAGGGATCGGCACCATGGCCCGCTGCCAGGACGACCTGAAGGGTTGCGCAGGCGGCTTGAGGGCTTAAACATTGAGGCCCACGGGTACAAGCTCCTCACGGAGACGACAAGGACACCTTGGCCCGCCGTGAAGGGAAAATATCGCGTCGGTTGTGGGGCATCCTGAAGGTGTCACTAGACGAACCGTCACTTGATAACTCGTTGATATTAGATGAGTTAGTGGCTAAATGACGGTAGTGACGGTTCTTTTCAGGTAGAGGCGGTATATATTATCAAACACATAACAGTAAACATCTCTTCTTCTTCTCTTCTTCTTCTTAAAACAACTGTCACTACTGTCACTAAATTGAATAACTTCTATTGTTATAATAAGTTACATCGGTGACGGTTGAGGTGACAGTAGCAGAGGGTGTCCCATACATAGTTGAAGGTTGAACGGCGGTTCGGCCCGAATCGAATAGAATCGGGCCAAGCCTAAATCCTATAGAAGGAGAACCGCCGAATGAAGGGAAAATATCACGTTTTGGAACTGGGTTCCAAGGGAGCCGAAGAAACCATCCAGAAGTTTTGCCAAACCAACGGACAGATGCTGTTGCCGGTGGTGGATCTGATCACGGAGGCGCGTCTGGCGTTGGATGAGGTGATTGATCGGGCCGGGCGAGGTTTGATTGAAACGATTCTGAGCATGAGCGCAGAGCAAATCGCGGGGCCAAAGAGTCCCGGGAAGGCGAGCGGAGAGGTGCGCTGGCATGGCCGGCAATTGGGGAGGGTGAAACTGGCCGATCGCCAGCTGCGGGTGGAGCGGCCCCGGCTGCGCCGGAAGGGCGGAGGGGAAGAAGCGGTGCCGGCCTACGAAGCACTGCGGAAAAGCGAGAAGACGGGCGAGGAGATGTTCGAGGCACTGTTGAAAGGGGTTTCGACGCGGAACTACCGCGAGGTGATCCCGGAGATGGCCAACAGCGCTGGGGTGTCGAAGTCTCAGGTGAGCCGGGAAGCGGCCGAGCAAGGAGCGCGGCGGCTGGAAGAACTGTTGGCGCGGCGCTGGGAGGAGGTCGAGATTCTGGTGATTTACCTGGACGGAATGCGGTTCGGCTCCCACCACGTCATCAGCGCCGTGGGCGTGGACAGCGAGGGCCGCAAGCATGTGCTGGGGATTCAACTGGGCGCGACCGAAAACGCCGCTGCGGTGAAAGACCTTCTCACCCGCCTGCGCCAGCAAGGTTTGCGCACGGATCAGCGCTATCTGTTTGTGATCGACGGCGCCAAAGCGCTCCGCGCGGGGATCGAGGAAGTATTCGGCAGCAATCAGCTGGTGCAGCGTTGCCGTACTCATAAGCTGCGCAACGTGGCTGAGCGGTTACCAAAGGGCGACAAAATGCTGGCGAATCAGGTGCGGTCGCTGATGCGCGCCGCCTGGCGATTGCCCCAAGCCGAGGAAGGCATCGTGCGCATAAAGAAGCTCGCTGGGATGATCGAGTGCGATCATCCGGCAGCAGCCGCCAGCTTGCGCGAAGGGTTGGAGGAGACCTTTACGATCAATCGAGCCGACGTTCCTCCCAGCCTCCACCGCTGCCTGGCAACCACGAACCTCATCGAGAGCCCGCAGTCGGGCGTGCGGAAAAAGACTGGCAATGTTTGCCGCTGGCGCGACGGCGAGATGACGTTGCGCTGGGTGGCAGGAGCGTTTCTGCTGACCGAGAAGAATTTCCGGAAGATCATGGGTTATCACGATCTCTGGGCTTTGGCATCGATTCTCGGCCGAAGTCCAAACGCTGCTTCCTCTCACAAGGAGAAAGTGGCGTAATATGAACTCAACCCGCCGTCCCAATCTGCAACTGAGTTTGGGACACCTTCCAGTAGCATTTTGAACTGTCATTGCGTCATCCCACTGGTAAAAGCACTACCCCACTATCGAGGCTGACCTGCCAGAACACCACCCGCAGGACTAGAGCTTATCGACCCGAAATCCCGCTTCGCGGAACCACACCCCCGGCATCCAGACCCGCCGGGAGATTTACCCCAACCTCAAAACTGAAAGGAACACGACAGCTATGTCTTATGAATCAAATCATGATTGGAATATTGGAAATGCCTTCGACCTCACCGAAGAGGCTCGTTACGAACTAGAGGAACTGGCACTGCCGAAGTTGCGAAAGCTGGCCCGGGGGCTGCCAGAACCCGAACAGAGAGAACTATTGAATGTGTGTGGCGAACACATCGGTTACTCGATGGCCTTGGTTCGATCCGCGAGTGGCTGGCTCGGCCAAGTTGTTCCACCCAGCGAGTGTGTTCAAGAGGGGCATCGTAGGCGCTACAAGCCCCTGATCGAAACCCCGAAGACCCTGCCCGCTGAGATCAGCAAGCAGGTATTTCACTACGAGCAAGCTCTCCTGACCGCTGTCCAGCCAACCACACGCCGCCGCCACGGGAACCTGCTCTGGAAGTTCTTTGACCGCTTCAGGGCCCATAAGCGGGTGGAGGAGTTCCGTCCCGCCGACATTGAGAGCTATCGAGAGCAACGTCGGGGCGAGGGTGCCAAGCCAGCGACCATTGAGGCGGAGATCTCCATTGTGCGGGCCTTCTTCGCCTGGGCGATGGAGCGGAACAACAGGATCACATGTAACCCTGCGCAGCGGCTAAAGCCTCAGGCTGTAAGGTAAACTTCCTCAATCATCCGGCACAAATTATCGGCCCGGTAACAAGATTTAACATATTGATAAATAAGTGGGTTATGAATTACCATTAAATTTGGTGGTGGCATCCCTGAACATTACGCCTTCATCTGTGAATGTGACAGGAAAAGTGATTTTTTAGTCTTGACTATGTCAGAAAAAATATGTAATATTACTGACATAAGGAGGAGTTATGGAGCGAACAGTCACAAGAGCCATTCGCAACCGAATACGAGCGAAGCAACGGGGCTGGGTGTTCACGCCCAAAGAATTTGCGGCTATCGGTCCTCGGACGGCAATCGATCAAGCACTTTGCCGTCTACAGCAGAAGGGCATGGTCCGCAGACTCGCTCGGGGAATCTATGAGTATCCAAGATTTCACCCGCGAATCGGTATTCTTTCCCCATCAACGGAAGCAGTAGCTAAAGCCGTTGCAGCGAAAACAAGCAGTCGGCTTCTAGTTTCCCAAGCAAGAGCTGCGAATCTTCTAGGTCTGTCAACACAGGTTCCTGCTCAAAATGTATTTCTCACTGAAGGTCCTTCCCGCATTCTGCAGATTGGGAATCAGACCATCGTTCTCAAGCACGCTGCTCAATCGAAAATGATCTGGGCGAAGTCTGAAGCTGGGACTGTTATTCAAGCAGTGAGAGCTCTTGGTCCAAACGGCGTGAACGAAATACCGGTTACGTCAATTTCACAGAAGCTGCCTCCGGCAGTGAAATCTACCATCAAGCGCCTGCTGTCGGCGGCACCCGTCTGGGCACAGCCAGTTCTCAGCCGAATTGCTGCCTAACTTGAATGGATAATTTTGCAAAACTCGCGGCGGCTGAACGGCAACCCTACGTCGAAGAAACCGCCAGCCGCCGAAATTCCACAAACCCCGCCATCGAAAAAGATTTCTGGGTCTGCTGGACGCTACAACACCTCTTTTCTCTCCAAGGCGTCCCTAAAATGACCTTCAAAGGTGGGACCTCTCTCTCAAAAGTTTTCGGGCTAATCCATCGATTCTCAGAAGACATTGATATCTCCCTGGATCGAGCAGCATTTGGATTCACCGGCGAACGTGATTTAGCGAACAAGGACCTCTCGAATACGAGACGGAGGGAACTCGGCGAGGAACTCAGGGCCGCTATCCAAAATGCAGTGGTGAACGAAATACTTCCAAAGCTGAAAGCGAGCTTTGAATCCGTCATTGGCAAATCAAAGTGGGACCTTAAAGCATCGGACGAAAAGAAAGAAGAAATGACGCTCCTATTCTCTTATCCAAAGGCATTCGAGTACGAAGACTATCTCAGACCTCAGATCAAGATCGAATTCGGTAGAGGCGATCAGTGGCCCAGCAGTCAATTTGCTATCTCTCCATATATCGCCGAAGAATTCGCTGACATATTCACCCCTCCACGCACTGCAATTTCGGTCCTGAAGTGTGAACGAACATTTTGGGAGAAGGCGACGCTGCTCCATGCGGAAAATCATCGCCCCGATCCGACAACCCTAAAGCCGAGGATGTCACGTCACTGGTCAGACATCGCCGTCATCAGCACCGATCAGAAATTCACGGATGCACGGCTAGATTTCCAGTTGCTTGAAAAAGTAGTCGAATTCAAGAAGGTCTATTTCGCTTCAAATTGGGCGAATTACGATTCGGCATGTCCTGGAACCTTGCGCATCGTGCCAAACACAGCCCTTGCCAAACAGCTGAGCGATGACTACAAGAGGATGGAGGAAATGTTCTTTGGGCAACCTCTCTCTTATGATGCAATGATTGAGCGGCTGCAAGTTCTCGAAAAAAGAATCAATGCCCTCCGAGCCGATTCGCCATGAACGCCCCGCCAAGCCCCCTGCCGGTATCGCGGCCTGACCCTTCGGATTCACAGCCCGGTTAAAACCCGTTTCCCTTGTCGCTTCGCCTGGTTTCTGGGAGAGGCTGATTCCTTAGCATCTTCCTAGCGGAAAATATGGGTCGCATGATGCAGCAGGTTATCCCTCGAAGGCATCGACTTTGTATCGGAGGGAACCGTCACCTGTCTGCCGTGGAGAGGATAATACTCACGGCCATTATCAAACTCCTCTCTGAGCCTCTTGCTTACCATGATTCTCCGGTCGTCGGGATCAATAGCGACATACCCGAGATCGAATAGCCTGTGCAGATCGCTCCGAAGCAGAATACCGTTAGAAACTGCATGAGGCCCGCCTGAAGCGTAAGGAAGGATGTGTGCGGCCTCAAGGACAGGTAGCGTCCTTTCCTGTGTCATTGCACAGCGTCGAGCATACGCATCTGTGACCAATACGCGAAAGGCCCCTTGCCCTAAACGTGGGGAAACTAATACCGGACTGCTGTACCTCGTTTCTTCTGATGCTGCCAGCACCGCCGGACCCGGATCAGAGAGTAATGCGCGAAGTCTTGCGAGTCTCTCTGCCACGAGTTTCCACAAGTCAAGACCTCCCTGGGTATCAGTATCGTAGCCCTTCCCGACAACCGTGGGCCGTTTGAAATCGGGGGGAGCAGGAATCCATTCGGTCTCAGGGAAAAAGAACGGCTCTGCAAGGATTACGCACCCTATGTGAGGGTCTTCAAATGGCGCGATGGTCGTCTTGCGGTACTTTCCGATCCGCGTCCTAACTTCTTGGATTGTCTGTGCGCCGTTTCCTTCGCCGAACGCCTCCCATGCGAGGCTGATGGGCAGTTGAAGAAACTTCGTAAAGAAACCGCCCCCTACGATGTAGTTGCGAGGGGCATGAAGTTTGAATAGGAACGGCTCACCCGTTTTGAGGGCTTTGAAAGAAACGTCTGGTGAGGGTCGCCAAAAATTTACCTCCTCAACGCGGGGCTTTGAGGCGTGGAGCGAATACCAGTCGTAATCCGTTACGCCGACAAAGAATTTCATATAGGCGAGTGCCGATCAAATCAACCAGATTCTAACATTACCAATGTCTTTGAGGAGCGAAATGCAAACACTTAATACTTTGCCGAAAATTAGCCCCTGGGACGCGCTACAGGCCGTCCTGCTCGCCCATTACCATGAGCCCGACCTGGAGGCTGCCCGCACCCTCTTTGCAGCAGTCGCAGCACACCGCCTACCAGGCCAACCCGTGTGGCTCATGCTCGTGGCCCCACCCGGCAGCATGAAGACCGAGCTACTGGAATCTTTGGGCGGCCTGCCCACCGTCCACCTCATTGATCGCCTGACGCCCAACACCTTCCTCAGCGGCCAAGTGGCGAGGTCTCGCGCACCGGCCAGCCTCCTCCATAGGATCGGACCGGACGGCATCCTGGTCTGCCCGGACTTCTCCACTGTGCTCTCGATGCACCGGGATCACAGAAGTGCTGTACTGGCAGATATGCGTAGGATCTACGATGGACACCTGCGGCGGGAACTTGGGACCTGGAAGGACCTGGAACAGCGGGAATGGCGGGGGAGACTGACCTTCCTTGTGGGGGCAACGCCAGACGTGGACCGGCACTACAGCATCTTTCAGATGCTAGGGGAGCGGTTTGTGATGGTGCGTTGGGCCAGGCCAGGGGGAATGCAGGCGGCACTCCGAGCCATGCGCCAGGATCGCCAGCGGGCACCGCTAGAGTTACGCGAGGCCGTCACAGCCCTGTTCGACTCCCTGCCTGACTGCCAGCCTGTCCTCCCGGAGGAGATTCAGCACCGAATTGCTGCGTTAGCGGAGTTCACCGTCCTAAGCCGAACCCACATCGCACGGGACGGGCGCAGCAAGGAGATCATCTACGTCCCAGAACCCGAAGCGTCTACCCGCCTCGCTCAACAGCTATGCCAACTCGCGAAGGGCTCGGCGTTGCTGGCGGGCCGCGACCTTGTGGACGAAGAGGACTTCCTTCTGGTCCGGCGCGTCGCGTTCGATTCGATTCCTGCGACGAGGCGGAGGATTCTGGACGCCCTGACCTCCGGCAAGCAACCTTCAGAGACGGGGCTGCCGTTTTCGACGCGCAACTATGCGGTGCTGGACCTCAGAAGCCTGAAGCTGGTGGTGCACGCCTTGGACCCCGTAGAGGGGATGGGAGTCCAATTTCTATCGCGCCAAGCGAAGCGGCTCCTTGTGGAGGCTGGTATTCGTGTCAAAAGGGGACGGTACGGGAAGAGGGGTTTGGTATTTCATCGAGACTAAGCCATGCAGTCCTCCCGGCTGTCGGGGCAATCTCAGGTGGCCCAACTCAATCGGATGTAGAAGGTAGCGGACCGTGGCAGGTGGGCGTCGCCCCTTCCCTTAGCTGTCCCATCGGCGTGTTTGGTTGTGCGATTTCAGCAAAAAACAGCAGGGGGGAAGGGCTGTCAGGGCTCGGAGAGGACGACGCCTGCCTCCGCTCTTGATTGCGCCGCGTGTGTTATACGGTGTTGCAGTGTAGCAAAGACGGTGCCATACTACTTTTCAAGGTGAGGAGAAGCGCCATGAGATTAAGATTTCTGCTTGTGTCTGTAGTGGTGCTGTTCTGTATCCCCGTGCAGTCGGCGTCGCAGTCTGCCTCCAAGCCACGGGTCTTTGTTACCGACAGCTATTCCTGGCAGAGGGGGGGCGCAAGACCTCAAACCGCCGAAATAGTGAAGACCTTCAGCGAGCGGTGCCCTGATGTTGTGGTTACCATTAACAAAGAAAACGCCGATTTCGTGATCTTATTGGAACATGAAGGCGGCAAGGGATACGCCGCTATAGACAATAAGGTAGCTGTGTATAGGAATGATGGCGATATGATCTACGCTGGCTCCACTGTAGTGCTCGGCAACGCAGTAAAAGATGCCTGTCAAGCCATTAGGATTGCAAGGCGCTCCGTCTCCCATGGAGCAGAAAGGCCGAGTTCCGTATCACCGGAAGCGATAAGCAGTAATCAACAATCTGAAAAGATGGAAAGTGTGGGTGCAATCGCAGCGCCTGCCCAGTCCGCCCTTGTGTATGTATTTCGGCAGAGAGGCGAAGGTAATAGTAGCAAGGAGCCGCCCGTCTTCATCAACAGACGCGAAATTGCCCGCATGGACAACGGAAGATATATCGAGCTATCATTACCGCCTGGCCGCTATACGTTCGCATCAAATGACACCAAGAAGCCTTCGGTAACACTCGTCGTAGAGGAGGGAACGGCGTACTTCCTGGAAATGAAAGCAACTTACTGGCGCGGTCTTGGCCATCTTCGACGGGTAGCTGAAGACGAAGCGGAACAACA
The DNA here is from genome assembly GCA_963666975.2 of Terriglobia bacterium. Lineage (GTDB taxonomy): Bacteria > Acidobacteriota > Terriglobia > 2-12-FULL-54-10 > 2-12-FULL-54-10 > JADFGZ01. The sequence continues at coordinate 448,081 of CAXVYR010000004.1, forward strand.
ATTGTTTAAGCTGAAACCGCTGAGTGACAAGTTCGTTCTCGGTGAGAGCCTAGTAATCTCTCGTGAGTATTGATTCATGGAGTGTCTCACTATGCTTGAAAAGGCAGCTCACTCCTTATCATCGCCCGCCAACTGATTCCCTAGAATCGGTCCCGTGCAAATTGCGGAACGGGCACTTCGAGTCCACCTGTTATCTCTCCTGTCAGAGGCTCCAAGCCCAGCAGCCATGCCCCTCATCTTCCAATCCGCCTTCAGGAGTGGCAGCACTGCGTTTTCAGAGCCGCTCGGCACCCACGGCGAGCAAAAATGCGCTGGAAGGGCCCAGATGGAGGCTGATGGGTATATACTCGCAAACGCTGGAGAGCCAAAAACTAATTCCGGTATAGTACCGAGGGTTATGTGTTTTCCAAACTATGGAGGAGGAGGGCAATATGAAGAAATCACTTCCGAAACTCAAGGTTTCTGCTTCTCTGTTGGTGATTCCCATCATTCTGCTGACCGTCGGAAGCCTACAGGCGCAATCTCCCTCACGGGTTGCCTTGGAGAAGTTAGCGGTCTATCCCACCCTGATTGTCCACAACGGAAAGATCGCTGCGATGGATGAAGATTTGAGCTTCCATCAGGCCATGGCTCTACGCGGGGACCACATCTGGAGATTGGGGACCGACCAAGAGATTAAAGGACTGGCCGGACCGCAAACAGAATTGGTAGACCTAAAAGGCCGGACGGTGACCCCCGGTCTGATTGATGTGCACACACATCCGCAGATGTGGGGTATGTGGCATCATGGGGGAGACATTGACCCACAGTTGGAACCTGTGTATGTGGACGGAGAGACTCCGGAGGAAGTAGCGGCCAACTTTGCACCAGCCGTAAAAGCCCGTATCCAGAAAAATGGAGAGGGGAAATGGGTCTACGCGGTGGTGCCCCATAGAATGCGGGACAAGCTGGTAACTTATCCTATCAGCTATGATTATAAGCCGCGTCCTGTGACTGGGTTAATTACGCGCGATATGATGGACGAAATAGCGCCCAACACGCCGATGGCGGTATTGTCCGGTTGTTGCTGGGCTTTCGGCAATACGAAAGCAACAGAGATCATGGAAAAGGTGGTGGGCTACGAGCAGGTTGGAGTTCGCGTCACTTATGACACGACTTTTGCTGTCGTACTGGCCGGGCAGACTCGCAAGGCGGCTGACCTTCTCAGACGTGAGATGCAGGAGTTTGTGGAGTACGGTGTCACGACTATTGCTACTCATGGGGAAGTGAACACGGAAGTTTTTAACGCGATCAATCTGATGGAACGGGAAGGCACACTGCCGCAACGTTTTGCCTGGACCCACGAAAGTGGATTCTTCGGGAAGGATCCAGCAGAGTTCTATCGGTTACTCGGGAACTTTGTAGGGCAGGGTAGCGATCATGTGTGGAACATTGGCGTAGGCTGGGAGGTCTGGGATGCCTTCGGGGATTGCCTTTCTGCGAAACGGAACAATGAGACCTCCCAACAAGCTCAAGATCGCCTGCAATACAATCCCTGTATACCAGAAGATTCGAAGAGCTATCAGGGACATTTGGCGGCAGCAAAAGCGGGCCTGCGTCTGGCCGAGCTGCACGCTCTGACGGGAGACCTGGGCTATGACAGAGCCATCGCTCTCGCTGATGAGCTAATTGGCTCGGGAACGACTACCCTTGAGAAACTTCGCGAACCCGGATGGAGCTTCGCTCACAATATGTGGATTCGGCCAGATCAAATTCCCAACTTAGTGAAATACGGTTTTTGGTTGAATTTCCAACCGTGCCATTTTGCTCGATCCGCCGGGGGGCCCGGATGGTTAGACATTGAGGATCTGTGGGGCCCAGATTATTTGAAGTGGAAGGCTCCTCTTAAGAGTCTAACCGACGCGGGCGCTCGAGTAGTTTTTTCAACCGATACTCACGTCGGTACGCTACCGGGCAAGGGAGAACAGTATTGGAATGACTTGGCGCAAGGGTTCCCCTATCGAGATTCCATTTGGCCGTGGGTGGGCTGGTGGGTAACGCGGGAGCTTCACGGAAAGGTATGGGTGCCGGAGGAAAGAATCGACCGGATTACGGCGTTGCGAGGCTGGACAAACGGAGGGGCACAGTACCTGCTCCGCTGGGATCGACTTGGATCATTGGAGCCGGGCAAGCTCGCAGACTTCATCGTGCTGGATAGGGATTACTTCACGATTCCTGAGGCCGAAATTATGAATATTAAGACTCTGATGACGGTGCTAGGAGGCAAAGTCGCATATAAAGCTGCGCACTTCTGATCTTTGCCTAGGCGAGCGGCTCAAACGTCAAATCCTCGAACGGGCTCGCGCCGCGACGGAGGAGCCGGACAAGCGAGAGGTGGAGCACTAGACCCGTTTCCGCGAAGGTATATAGCGAGTCCGGCTGTTGACAACCCGATTCCGAGCCGCGCGTCCTTCTGCCGGGGTTCTTTCCTGGATCCTTCACAGTTCCCGGCGCAACAGCAGTTGACCAGGTGACCGGCGCTCCATCCTCTCCAGCGCTTGTAACACAGCATCCACCGAGAGCGGCCCAGGCGGGAGTTGCCCTTCGTCGCGCATCCGTTTCAAGGCTTCAAGGGCGGGTTGACTAAGGTTGATTTTTACGGCCATTGGATGAACCTATGCTTCGTGTATGGTTCTACCCGGATTCGCCATTACCGAGGCATTGAGGAACTTTCATTGAATCCAAAGAAGGGGGTGCGGAAGGGCTGACTTGCGCGCCGCTCCTGGCGATTGCCCCAAGCCGAGGAAGGAGGCCCACTTCTCACAAGCCGCCTGGATTGCCTCGAAGATTCTTTTCCGCAAGTCTGGTTGAAGTTCCACAACCGGCACCCGCTCTGATCTCACGGTCTTTGTGGGCAAGGCTGGCCGCAGGATGCCCTCTTTGCCGCTCCAAACAGGGAAGTCGCAGATCGTCAAAATATCTCCTAAGCGAACATCGGCAAGAAATACCGAATCACCCCTTCCCGGTCGAATGTCCACGGAAATGGGGAGTGGACTCTTATTCGGGATGTTGGACGGTTTTTGAATCATTTATTTATTATATGGCTCCTTCTCTTGCTTCTGGTAATTTACCAAAGAAGGGGGCGCGGAAGGGCTCTTCATGTGATTGCTCATCGGTCGCAGGTTGCGCCAGAGGCGGCGGGGGTGATTTGAGGGGGCTATGCTGGGGTCCGATTAGGCTAATTTATGAATGTCCTTTTCGGTTTGTAAGCCTGTGATTGTGCCAGCTTGAGATACCTCACGGCAGCTCGAAGGGAGAGGCGGGCCGTTGGGTTCTCTTCCTCTTCGTGGGCCTTGCTGATAATCTTCAGAGCGCGGTCTAAATCGTCCATGGCGCAACCTCCGTTACTGGACCCTCTGTTTCCGATCCCGAATCTGCTTTATTCTTTCCAATACCATCTGTTGTGTGAGGACACCACATTCTTCCAATAGCTCAACCAGAGCTGTCAGTTGCAGGGTATTGCTCAGGACAAGTTGCTCAACACTAACGGTCACTCGCTCACTGCCAGTGTTCTCAGTAACCATTTAATCCTCCCAGAGTGCGCTTAGAAACAAGATCGGCCAGGATGTAGCGGCTTGATGGAAGCTCCTTCGCGGAATCGGCTACCTATCGAGTTGGATATATTTGTGAAAGATTACACGAGGGGAGAGGGGAAAGCAATTGGTGGAATTATCGCCGCGTTATATTGTTTAACGGATTTGGCACGATTATGACCGTTTTACTGGTTCACCCCCCAGCCACCCGCGTGCTTCGAGCATGGGTACAATAAATTGGTATGCTTCTTGCTCTTTGGCTGTCATTTTAGGAGGGAGCCCACCTGTCGTTAGGAAGGATCGTAGCCGTTGCATTTTTCTCTCGTAACCCATCTCCCGGATTTTCTTCTCCAGGTCCTTGATGAATTTCTTTATCAGGTCTTGGAAAGGGGGGTTAGAGGTTTTCCTAATTTCCTCTTCTACTCGACGCAAGATTTGATCGGGGGCGAGATCCTCAAGGGAATATACAAAACTTTGGAAATCAAATTCATACCGGGGTTTTTCAACCATGGAAGTTGCCTCCATAGACCTTTGTTTCTTCACTAGCTCTAAATCCTACGCTAGCCGCCCTGTTGACTCAAGGACTGATCACCGCTGCCTCTTTTGCGCGTCATTGCAGCTCACAATTAAGATGCGTATTTTGCGGAAACAACCACTGCAATGCCTCCAACCGCCTGGAACTATTGGGAAAAGATTAAATGAGGAAAAGCGGGAAAGCAATTGGGGACAGGAGAGGGGCTATGGCTCCATTGCTACTCAAACGCCTCTCACGCCCCTGGGAATGGCCTGCTTAGTGATCCTCTGGTCGCCCTCCTATGGGGCGCCTACACTAGCCACTTTGCTTTTCCCTTTCTTATCCAGCCACTGCAACAGCTGCTCCATTCCAGCAGGCTCTACCGAAAAGCTGACAGCTATCATGTCCTTTTCACTTCCCACAACGCGCCCTCCAATACTGAGCGTTTCTCCGTAACCATGAACCGTGAAGCGGATACTGAGATTCGTTCTCAGAGGCGGTATGAAGTGGCTGCGAATGAGCATGCCCCGCCTGCCAATATGGACCAGTTCACCGACAGCCGCGTCTACCTCCGTCCGAAACTGAACATTTCCGGATACAGCGTAACGCCTGTATCGCCGCTTATCTGTCTTCACAATTTGCTCCTTCCCGTAGTGTCTCCAATTTCTTTGGGCCGCAGCCTGGACTTTGTGCTCAGGCAACCGCTCCTGACCAGACCGACATTTTGTACCATCCAGTGCGCTAATGTACATCACAGCCTGAGACGGCGAAACTGGTTTTAGTGCGGTTTTGGGTGGGCTGGCCTGCGCTGGAAGGGCTCAGTTGGAGGCTGATGGGTGTATACTCACGAGTCGGAAGGGCCAAAAAACTAATTCCGGGCGTAACCGGCCCACAAGTTTCCTGGCTTGAGCATGTCGCGGGAATTGATCTCCGCCTGCTAGAGGCTGGAATCGCCCGGCCTGGATTTCCGACTGGAGGAACCTATGCAACGTAAAGCGAGTTGGCGCAAGGCCACCGTTGCCGTGCTGATGGCGGTGGCGGCTGGCGGCCTTATGAGCGGCTGCGCCACTAAGAACTATGTCCGCGAGGAGGTCACGACTAGCGCCCAGGACCTCTCCGTGAGAATTGAGAATGCCGAACACGGCATCGAGGCGCTCTCGAATCAAACGGAAGAATTGAACTCCTTAAACAGGGAGCACGCCCGGCAAATCGAATCCTTGGACGGCAACCTGCAGCAGGTGGATGAGAGGGCTGTGACCGCCGTGGCGGCGGGAGAAGGAGCGCAGCAGTCCGCCGACCGTAATTCCACTCAGGTCTTGTTGCTGGGAGAAAACTTCGCGAACAGGAACCAATATGGATTGCTTTCGGAAGAGTACGTGCAATTTGCATTCGACAGCGCCAGCATAGAACCGTCGTACCACCAACTTCTGGATGACGTGGCGCGGCGGATGCTGGACAATCCCGATGTGATCCTCGTTCTGGAAGGACGCACCGACTCTACAGGGAACGATTCCTACAACATCCGGCTCGGCGAAAGACGGCTCGAAGCGGTGATCCGCTACCTTGTGGTGGACCAGGACGTTCCCATACACCGGCTGCACAAGATGAGTTTCGGTGAAGCGCGGCCCGTGGCTCCCAACAACTCCAGCGAGGGGCGGGCTCAGAACCGAAGCGTGGTGATTCAGATCCTGGAACCGCAGCTGTAGCCTGCCAGCGGTGGGATTGTTTCTCTGTAACGCCAAGGTCTTTCAAGCGCGGCTTGCTAATCCTTCCATCATGGAAGGATTTAGGCTTGCCGGATTTTGGCCCTGCCTCAGCAAGGATTTCCCCAGCCCTTCTCTCAGCCCGCAGCTTGATTTCCGCGCAGCAGTTCTGCATCTCAAATCGGACATTCGGGGTATACTCTTCGAATTAGAAAAAGAGAGGCCAAGCATCTGTGAAAAAGCGCGAGCATGAGCGTGTTCCTTTAGGCGTGCCGGTACTATGCCAGTCGGGCCAGACGAAGGTCGAAGGCATGGCCGAAAATGTGAGTGTTGGCGGACTTTTCTTAGTCCGGGCGGTGAAGACATTCCCAGTAAATCAGAAGATTATCGTGGAATTCGCAATCCACGGTTCTAAACAAGCTCTCGAAGCACAAGTGGTTCACGAGGTGCCAGATTTGTTTATGGGTGTGGAATTTCTGAATCTTCCGCCGAAATCGAAGGAACTGATTGAGCTGCACGTCGCCACACAATCTATCCCCTGAGAAAGATTTGTTCTTGTCTGAGCGGCGGCGAGAGCTGGGCTATGTGCCGATTGGGCTGGCCACTTGCTTTTGGGCCCTCTCATCCAGAACCTGCCGCAGCTTCGCCCATCCCACAGGTTCTTCTAAAAACATCATGGCCCACAAATCCGATTGAACGCGCACCACTGTACGTCGTCAGATAATGTTGGACACAGAGCATAAAAAGATAAGGTGGCGTTCAGGCTCCTCTGGGTTGATGTTAGGCTGCCCTTCTTTTGAAGTGCAACCGTTTTCTTAAGATCATAGTTTTCTCTTTGATGCGATCCCGTTTTTGCAGGATGGCACTGCCTTGGCCTGTAAAAACGTCATACGGTGTCAGGTTGTTCAGGCTTTCTATGGTATCGGTTGGTGTTGTAGTGGTTGACGAAGGCATCGATCTGCCGCTCCAGCTCTTCTGGCAGGTAATAGTTGTTGAGCAGGATGCGGTCTTTCAGAGTTCGGTGCCAGCGTTCGATCTTGCCCTGCGTCATGGGGTGATAGGGCTTGCCGCGAGTATGCGGCACGCTGTTTTCTGCCAGCCATGATTGCAGTTCGGAAGAGACGTAGCACGGCCCGTTGTCGCTCAGGAGGCGAGGTCTGTGCCGGGCGCCCACGCGGTCGAGGCCGGTGGCTTGCAAAGCATCCCGCAACGTGGCCGAGACGTCACTTGCGCTCATGGTTTTGCACAGCCGCCAGGCGATGATATAGCGCGAGAAGTCGTCCAGCACCGTGGACAGGTAGAACCAGCCCCAACCGATGACTTTCAGGTAGGTGAAGTCGGTCTGCCAGAGCTGGTTGACCGCCGTGGTCGGGTTGGCGAACCGTTCCGCCGCTTTCAGGACAATAAAGGCTGGCGCGGTAATCAGGTCATGGCTTTTCAGGACGCGGTAAACCGTCGATTCAGAAAGGTAATACCGCCTTTCCTCGGTAAAACGCACCGCCAGCTCGCGTGACGACAGATCGGGCTCGGCCAGGGCTAACGTCACCAACTGCTGAGTTATCTCCTCCGGCACCTTGTTCCAGACAGGGCCAGGATCGGGTTTTTTGTCTTCCAGCCCATCAAAGCCTTCCGACACATAGCGGTCGTACCAGTTGTAAAACGTCGATCTGGGAATGCCAACCTGCTGCAGCGTCCGGCGCACCCCCAGGGCAGATTGCTCCACCGTGCAGATGATCTCCAGCTTCTCCGAGGCAGGGTATCTCATGTATGTTCCTCCCCATCCCCGATCACGCTTTTTTTTAGCAGGCGATTTTCCAGCATAGCCTCGGCCAGGGCCTCTTTCAGCTGTACGGCCTGCTCCCGCAGAGTCTTGACTTCGCCACTGGTTGCCTCACGGTCTATGTCGCCCGCCAGCCGCTTGCGGCCAGCCTCCAGAAACTCCTTGCTCCAGCGGTAATACTGGTTCTGGTGCAGCCCCTCGCGGCGGCACAGCTCCGCGATGCTGTCCTCGCCGCGAAGTCCCTGCAATACAATGCGGATTTTGTCTTCCGGGCTGAACCTGCGCCGCGTCCTGCGTTTGATCTCCCGGACGGCCTTCTCGACCGCCCCCCTGTCGTCTTGTTTTTGTCTCATCTTCGTTCCTTTCAGTCTCTACGATGAGCCAAAAACATCACCTTAACTATTACCCTCTACCTGTCCAACAAGCCCTGACGGGGCACAGGGATAACCTAGCTGGGCAGCCACATCTACCCGCTGAGCCCATCCCCACACGCTGCATAGAACTACCGCAAAAGCTATAGTCAATGTTTTCTTCATCTCATATATCTCCTCAGCAAAAAGTTTCCATGCAAAAAGGCGCTTCCAGAAATAGCGCACCCCAAATTAAGGTACCGCTCGTCGCGAAAGCACCCCTGTCTCTCTTCAGCCTTTCAGAACTCAAACCTTCAGCGCCAATTGAATCTGGTGTTTTTCACCTCGAAGCTTACCATTGAGCCGCCGGACCGCCGAGTTCTACCTGGGACCCGGTCGGTTGCATCCCGATTTCGCGGGCCAGAGACGGAACCAGGTGAACCACCCTGCCGCCCAGCATGGTCATCAACACCCGGATATTCAGAATGTCATCCACGGGAATTGTCAGGTAGTCTCTGTCCAATACGATCAGGTCGGCCCACTTGCCGGGCTCGATCGACCCCAGTTTATCCTCGCGCTTGGAATAGTACCCTCCCCAAAGCGTTGCGGACTTCAGCATAGCCTCCCGACTTACTGCCTGTTGCGGGGCCGTGATGGCCCCATCTTGATCCCTTCGCGTAATTCCCGAATAGAGAACGGTGAAGAAAGTCAGGTCAGTGTATCCAAGGGGCCGGTCAATTTCGACACTTTGCCGCACCCCGGCATCGAGGATACTCTTCCGGGGAACTACCCATTGAGCCGCTCTCTCTCCATAATCCTTTAATACCTGTTGTGCTCTCCCTTCCCAAATGTATATGTCCCAACCACCCAATATCATGCCCAGATTCTTGATGCGCGCGACCTGATCCGGACGAGGACTGATCGCCAGATGGTCGTAGCCATGCCGTTGGGCGCGAATCTGCTCGGGAGTCATCCCAGCGTCCTTGCTGGCCTGCTCGATGATGTCCAGAACATAGTCTATGTCCTTATCGCCGCCGGTGTGCATCCCGGTGAAGCGCCCACCTGCCTTGATGTGATCATACAAGGCTTGCCGGGCTGGCGTGCCAGGAGCAAAGTCGCAGGCGGGCTCGCGTTGTTTAACCTCCGGGGAAGTACCCGGCAATGTCGTACAATTGGTGCCGCTACCCGCCGGCCATACTCCTATCAGCCAAAGGTATTCCGATCCCGCTCCCACCATGGCATTCAAACCGGCACGAAAGTAGGGATTGGTGAAGAAATCTGGGTGCGGGCCGATCCAAGACCAAGGGATGCGAATATCCATCTGTCCATTCCGGTCCAGTGAACTGTAGGCGTTTAGCGCGCCAGCCGTGTAAAGAGCCGAGGAGTTCACAGTCAGCCCATAACCTGCCCACCAGGACGTACCCAGGCGGACGATCTCCCGGAACACCTCGGGTGGGTACAACACGTCCTGTTCCACCCCGCGATAGTTGACGCTCCCGACCCCGGTTCGCTCCATATTCGCTCCCAGCGGACCCCAATGTGGCGCGTTACTCCCCTTGACGTTCCTATAGTAGTTATTGATCTCCTCAATCGCTTTTTGGTTCACCAAAAGTCCGACAAACCCCGCGCGTACAACGACTGGATTGTCGGGAGCAGCCAAGTCCAGCATCTGCTTGGTAAACTGCCTCCCCAGCATCGGTTGAATCTGGCCTCGCCATCGATATTCTTTCCCATAGAGCAAGCTGATCCGAATCCACTGTCCAGTCTTGGCCTTCTGGACCGCCTCCTCCAAAACCTTTGGAAACTGTTGTAAAACCTCATCCGGAGGAACATTTAAAAACCGCTCAATGTGCATATCATCGGTTACCACTTTCTTGACGATTAGGGGATTCAGCGGGTCCCAATCCATTGGGTGATCGTGCGTGACCGCCAAGCCCGGCGTTACCGTCTTCCCCTTCAGGTCAATGGATTTGGTGTTTCCTCCGGCCAAGGCCCTCACCTCAGCATTGGTTCCCACGGCCACAATCGTGTCGCCTCGGATGGCCAAAGCCTGAGCGATCGTGCCTACATCCGCATTGACTTCATGGTTGTCCACCGTCACGATTTTCCCATTGTAAAGAATGGTATCCGGGGCTTGCTGGGCCCAGCCGAGACCTCGTCCAGCCCAAATGACACACACCATCAGCACAACTCGCAAAACCCATTGTCTTTTCATGCTTCACCCCCTCAGCAATTTTTGGCAGTTTGATCCGAAACTTCCAATCTCACCTTTCCTTTGTCCAGAATCATACGCTGGTGGCCTTCTTGCCTCAAGTGATCTCTCGCTTGGACTGGCGCTGCTGAACTCGCGCTTCCGCGAGGCGATGTGGGAGGAAAGGTGCTTCTGGTTGTGTAGAAAGTCAATTGCGTTGCCCTCTCCCCTCGTATAGGTTCCCGATTCCTGGTGAGTGGAATGAGTAGTTTTCGGACCGCTAGAAAAACATGGTTTTGAGCAACGAGGATTACATGCTTCGCACCTTATATATCATCTACATCCTCGGTCCAACTATCTGCTTCGTTATGCTTTTCTACAGAGACTATGCGGATTGGACCTCCGGAGCGGAGGTCGTGAACCTCCCCTGAAGAGTCTCTACCTTCCCCAGGACAAATACGTAGCAGATGCCGCTGAATAATGCCATTCCACCGGCAGCAACCAGGGCTCCCGCAAACGACCCGGTCGCCTCCACTATGAAACCTGTGACGATGGGCGCCAGGAGACCTCCGGTGTGCCCAAAGAAATTCTGGATCGATGTAAGCGAGCCAACCATTGATCGGGGCGCCAGGTCGATCGCAATCGAATTCACCGAACCGGTCGTCAGCCGCAGGCAGCCTACCGAGAGAGTGAGAAGCGTAACGGCCAGCCAGGTCTGTTCAATGAACGCCGCCGTGATCACCAGGACCGTCGCCGCTGCCATTCCACTGCCGATCATGGTCTTTCGGGACGCCGTGACGCTGAAGCCACGCCGGATCAGATAGTCTCCCAGCCAGCCGCCGCCTAGTGTGCCCAGTATCCCGGCCCAGAACGGCAGGGAAGCAACGATTCCGGTCCTCAGCACGGTCATCCCTCGCTCCAGGACCAAATATCCCGGAAGCCAGCTCACGAAGAAGAAAAACGCGTAGAGATACCCCATCTGGCCGAAAGCCATGCCCCAGGTAGAACGATACCGGAACAGTGAAATCCACGGAATGCGTTGCTCGCTGCGATCCTTCGTGCGATCCGGCAGCGGCGCCGATTGTCTTCCGACCTGCTTGTCCGGATAGAAACAAAGCCAAGCCAGAGTCAGCAGCAAACTGCCGCCCCCCAGACAGTAGAACACGGCTTGCCAGCCCCACCCGGCCAGGATAAACGCGGCGATGGGGGCGGCGATGGCCGGACCCATCGGGGTTCCGGAGAAGGAAACAGCAATAGCCCTCGCACGCTCTTTGACATCAAACCACCGAGAGATCGCAGCCGCGTTTGCGGGAATGAGCACGCTCTGCCCCAAGCCGAATATCGCCCGCATTACAAACAGAGAAACAGCCGTCGTGGCGACCGGTAGAGCAACGGTAGAGAGTCCCCAGATTCCCGACCCCACGCCCATAACGATCCATACGCCAAAACGGTCGACGAGAGGTCCTACCAACAACTGGGCGCCCGCGTACGTCCAGTTGTATCCGGAGAGAATGAACCCCATGGTGCTCGGCGAAAAGTCGTACTGCGTCATGAGAGTGGGAGCCACGACACTCAAGGCATACCGAATCATAAAGGAGAACACCATGGCATTCCACAGAAGGCCAATGGTAAGAAACTTCTTAGACCTTTCGGTGTTCTGGTTCATGGGGCCCCCTAGTGGGTGTGCACAAAAAGAAGCTATCCAGGAAGACCTAACGACCCTCAAAAGAAATCGCCGAGCTTAACATTCAATCCCCCACGATCCATCCCCCGACTGTTTTTTGCTGAAATCGCACGGCCAAACTCGCCGACCGCGCAGCTCCGGGATGCGGGGATTCCCTGCCGCTATTTCGGCATGCCTTTGGGATGACTGGGGCGACTACCAAGCTCAGGCTTTTTTCACCAGCTTATTCAGTGCGACGAACGCTTCCTCGAAGCGGGCAAGCGTATCGTTGGATGGTGCGGCCTTGCCGACCTCATCCAAGAAATACCTGGCCGGACGGAAGTGGTTGAATGATTGGCCGCCCTTGAGCGAGTTCGCTTCGAAGTACTCTTCCAGTCTTCTGGTTATGCGTGGAAGCTTTCCGTTCAGGTCTCCCTTCTTCACCGGTTTGGCCAGAGCATCTTTGAAAGCGCCGTTCACCAGAGCCAGCTAGAAGTCTTCATCGAACATATCTTCGACGTCCGCCTCCCCCGTCTTGGTGAAGTCCGCGTACGTCAGGACCTGCTTTTTGCTCAGCAACCTCTTCTTGTAGAGGTTCTCTATCGTCTGCTTGTCCTTCTTCTGATAGTCGATCAGTACCGCTACGTTTAGCTTATTTTGCGCCCCGAGTAGTGCCACAAACGTTGGAACCTTGTCCGACCCCCCGACCGGCGTGACCGTCCACTCCTTGCTCATCCCTGTGCGTCCATGCTCCTCAAGCAAAGAGCTCATGCCCTGCAAGAACAGCAGGTCCGAAACCCCCTCTACAACGAGGCTGTTCGGTCCAATGAAAAGCGTCTGCGAGATTTCGTATCCGAGGGCGCCCTGCAACGGGAACAAGCTATCACCCGTGGCCTCCAGAACATCCGTCAACACTTTCGTGCCAGCCTTCTCAAGCGGCGGCTCAGGCCCGTCTTCTACGCTCAGGTCTTGGACGATCCTCACGCGGTCGAACCTCGTCGGGTCCACCATGAACGGTGAGTGAGTTGTGTAGATAAGCTGATGCCGTCCCCGGACCTCCGCTTCGAAATGCTTGAGCAGGTCCTCCTGGACCTTGCCGTGCAGCGACAAGCCAGGCTCGTCGAGCAGCAAGATGACGTTCTCACTATGGTCGCGAACGTCTCCGTACCAAGCCAGGAAGGAACAGAACCAGATGAACCCCCGCGAACGGGTCCCCATTTCGGTCGTGCCGAAGTGCTTTGTGTCGTCGACTTCACCCCAAATGTTTGTGCCTTTTTGCATCCCATCTGGGTCGTCTTCCTTAGCTTCTCGAACATCAAAAAGAAGGCGCAGGTGCTTGTTCTGCGACCAGTACGCGATGATTTGCTTCGTCAGGTAGTTGCTCGCCCCCTGCAACTTGTTTTTGAGCTCCCGAGTGCGCGTTACCGCTAACAGCTGGTCAAGGTCGAGCCGCGCGCGGTTGATGAGCCCAAGGAGCGGATAGTCGGATGGCAGGAGTTCCTCGCTCTCTTGCCGACGCTTCAGCTCCTGGATGTTCTCGCAACCCCGCATCTGATAGTACTCATCGAAGTACAGGAACTTCGGGATTCGCGGCTTGAGGACCTGCTCGACGACATAGTCCTGGTAACTCTTGGACTTGCTCGCTGGGGTCAGCAGTTTCGTCAGTTGGGTTACGGCGTCCGTTTGTTCGCCAGCGGCCAACACGTCAAGTACTTCGGCGACCGCCTCGCCCTGCGCGGCCGAAGCTGCAACGTCCTTTGGCAGCTCGTAGCGCCCGACCAAGTGCTTCAAGGCGGCAGCTTCATCGAATGAGAACTCGTAGGAGACATCTCCTTCGTACCCACGGGTAAGCTCGAACGTCGTTTTCTTGAAGGCATTCTTGCCCGTATATTTCTGAACGGCCTTGACGTCGTCTTCCTCGAGTTCGAACTGAGCACGAGCTACCACCGCAGGCTCTCGTTCGGCCGCTTCGACCCCGATGCGGTAGTTCTCGACATTCATTCTGGGGTAGTCGTCGGTGACGCTATAACCCGCGTCCGCCTTGATGAACGGGTTCATCTGGTAGAGCGCACGAAGTAGTGCCGTCTTTCCGGACTCGTTCTTCCCGACGAGGCACGTTATCTCTTCAACATCAAACGGCTCCGAGTCGTTGATGCTCCGGAACTCGCGTAATTGGACTGTTGTCAGTTTCATGAGTGGTTACTCTCTTTCCGGTCAACGCATTAGCGGTCCCGGTGGTCACTATCCTACAGAATGATGCGCTCGACTTTGACCAGACCGATTTATTGTACCAGTCTCAGGGAGAGAGTCTACATCACTGAGGGGCCCTGGATTTTTGTACCAGTTTCAGGGTGAGTTTTGGGCTGTTTCCAGGCCTTTCCGATTGCAGCGAGCTGCAATCGGAAAGGCGAACTCGTTCGGCGTCCTCTCCCCCAGGGCCCTGTGAGGACGACTCTCATTGTACTCCCTCCGCCAAGCCTCGATGAACTGCCTGGCTTCTCCCAGTGTTCTGAACCAATGTACATTTAGGCACTCATCCCGAAACGTTTCGTTGAACGATTCGATGTGCGCATTGTCGGTCGGCTTGCCGGGCCGGGAAAAATCAATCCGTACCCCGTTCTGATACGCCCACAGGTCCAGCACCCGACTCGAAAACTCCGAGCCATTGTCGCAGAACAGCCTCTTCGGCCCACCCCGATCCCTTTGGATTCTCTGCAACACCCGCACCACATCTTCCCCCTTCAAACTCTGCCCGGGCTCGATGGCCAAGCTCTCCCGCGTGTATACATCCATCACCGTCAGCGCGCGGAACCGTCGTCCGTCCGCCAGTTGATCCGACACAAAGTCCAGACTCCACACCTGGTTCGGTGCTGCCGGTTTGATTCTCTCCCGCCGCTCTACCGCCACCCGGCGTCTCCTCGGCACCGTCCGCCGTAGCGCCAATCCCTCTTCCCGATACAATCGACTCACCATCGTCTTTCCCACTTGCCAGCCCTCCCGGCGTCGTCAAAGCCGGTGGCGTCGTCAAAAGTATAGCGAGCAAAGAAACTGTCCCGCTCGGAAATTCGATGGTCCACGCGGAGGGTGAAGAAATTTTCGTTGGTCGGCAGGAATTGCGGGGCGGCGTTTTCACCGATTCCTCTTCCCACCGGACGCGAGTTCGGCAAAGGATAAAGCTCCAGGTAGGGCTTGGCTTCCGGATGCACCTCGACGGTCTGAATCACTTCTCCGGCAGCGTTTGTAATCATCCCCTGGCGCGCCAGTTCATCCGGAAAGAAGTCGATATTCGTTTCGGTCAGCCGGTCGCGCAGCCCTTCGAAGCTGCCCATCAGGAAAGTCCTGTCCTTCACGACCGGGCCCGTAACCGTGAATCCAAATTGGTTTCGTTTGAAGGGTGTAGGCTCCGGACCGGGATCAAAAAAATTCCGGGCGTCGAGCTTGCTGTTTCGAAAGAACTCAAAGAACGAGCCGTGGAACTCCGGCGTTCCCGATTGCGTAATGGAGTTGAGAATGCCGCCGCTGCCGCGGCCATACTCGGCTCTGTAGTGGGCGCTGAACACGCGAACCTGGAACACCGCATCCGAGCCCAGTTGCACTCCTGCTGCGCTGCGCGGGACTTGGTTGTCGAGATTCATAATATTGGTCCCATCCAGCAAAAAGACATTGGAGGTGGACCGCCCTCCCGCAACGGTCAGGCTGCCGCTGCCGCCGCCCCGCGATGCCGAACCGCTCGAAGGATCGCTGACACCGTCCTGCAGCGTGGCCAGTTGGCTATAGCTGCGGCCATTGAGAGGAAGCCCAGCCAGCTGGCTTTCATCGATCAGACTGGTTGCATTGGTTTCGCTGGTTTCACCCGTTGTATTGGTTTCACTGGTCGCAGACGAGGACTGCGCCTCATCGCTGGCAGCCCCTTGAGGTGGCGGGTCTTGCTTTGGCGAGTCTTGGAAACTGGCATTCGCGGAACCGGAATTCGCGGCCAACAAAAAGTCTAAGCTGGCCGCTTGCCCTGCCCGAAGTTCCAACCCTTGCTGCGTCTGGCTTTGGAAACCCGGCCGGGAAACATGAATTGCGTAGGTTCCGGGCGGCAGTTGCAGAATCTCAAACTGCCCTTCCTCATTGGTGATGGTATTGGTGTGGGTGTTGGCGCTGCTGCTGGCCGCGCGGCCTAGTTCCGTCCCCAGACTTTTCACCATCACCGTCGCTTCCGGAACGGGCGTCCCCGTCTGGTCCTTTACGTTCCCTCGCAAGGCGGCCAGTGTTGCACCGGCTGCTTGTGCCGGCATCTCCGCTCGCGGAAAAAAAAGCAGCATCGCCAGCAGCGCCGCTCGGAGCGCCCATGCCTTCTTAGTTGATCCGCAATCCGCGCTGCCCCGTGCTCTCCAAAATAAAGATGGCGCTAAGAAATAATCCATGAGTCGCCCTTGCTCCCGCACTTTGCTCCTTTTCACTCTGCCGGACAGACGCTGGCAACATGAGGCGTAACTTACGATTCCTTCTGGGTTGATTTTACTTCCGGAGAGCTGCTTCCGAGCACCATGCTAACACACCGCCCAGGCCCGCTGCTTGAATGCCGCCAAATCTTCGGCATCTTACCATGAGCATCCGTTTTACGGCGTCATTGACCAGATCGAAAACAGACCGCTCCGTTTCTGCCGCCTTAAGGCGCAACGCCTTGTGCAACCGAGAATCGAAGTAAACAGTGGCCCGCTTTTGCATATTGCTCATGGAAACAAGACAACGCTAAAACGTCATAACGTCAAGTTGTGGAGTGGCAGGCAGGTCAGGGAAAGGTGTTCGATCAACAACCGCGCTTATTCGGCGCCGAGCGTTGCCGGAACGCCGGCCAGACGGTCATGGGAAGGTTTCTCCCGGATCGCCAGGATCATAAAAGCCGCGACAAAGGCCATTCCCGCAGCGGAGTAAAAGGCCAGCGTATAGTTGCCGAACCATCTGTAGAAATATCCGCCGAGGGCCGATCCGAATGCGGCTCCCATCTGGTGGAACAGGAAAATCCATCCCGACAGTTCTCCGACCGAGCGTCTGCCGAAGAGTTTGGCCGTCATCGCGGTGGTCGCCGGCACGGTAGAAATATAGTTGAGCCCGTAGACGGCAGCAAAGCCGAAGAGTCCCGGCACGGTTCCCACCAGGGGCAGCAAAACCAGAGACAGCCCCCTCAACAGGTAAAAGCAGATCAAGGGAGTCTTGGGGCCGAACCGGTCGCAGAGCCATCCCGATCCGATCGTTCCCACAATGTTCATAGCGCCCATCAGTCCGAGAGCCTGCGCTGCCTGGTATGCGGGGAAGCCATGTTCTGTGGTGTGGGGAATCAAATGAGTGAGGATGAGGCCGGAGGTGGTGTAACCGCAGACCCCGTAGCTTCCCGCCAGAAGCCAAAATGGCGGGCATCGCACGGCCTCCCAGATGCTGGTTCTTTCCTTGCTGACTTCTGACCGGCTATGGGGGGCGGATTTCTCTGCGGCGCCGTACCGTTCCAGTCCCATATCGGAGGGGGCATTGCGGATCAGGATACTCGCCAGCGGCATCACCAGCACCAGGAAACCCGCTCCGAGCACCAGAAAAGCCGTGCGCCAGCCCCACGTGACAGTAAGAGCCATGGCGAGGGGAATGACCAGCAGTTGACCGGCTCCCAATCCCGCGCCAAAGATCCCGATCACCACTCCGGTATGGGAATCAAACCATCGCATGGTGGTGGATGCGGCCACGCTCATCGCCGCCCCCCCCGCACCTAATGCCGTGATGATCCCCGCCGTCACGTAGAGTTGCCAAAGGGAGCTAACATGGGCCGTCACCAGAGTGCCCGCGCCCATAAGAAGCGCACTCGCCACCAAAACTCCCCTGGGTCCCCACCGATCCGCAAGGCGCCCCACCACAGGGCCGACCGCTCCATAGAGAAACATTGAAAGCGCTGCCACCGTTGACAACGAGACCCGGTCCCAACCGAATTCCGCCTCCATCGGTTTGATGAAGACGCCAAAAGATGTACGGATACCTGATCCGGCCATCAAGACAACAGCCACGGCCGCCACAACCACCCAGGCGTAGTGGATCCGTCCGGTCTGGAAAGGCAATTTCATACTCGAATTTTCATTTTAACCGGCATTCCCATTCCGGCACCACTGCGGATAGACAGATGCACTCCTGAACGCCTACCTGCAAGCACTCCATGGGCTTCTCCGAGGGACAAAAAGAGACCGAAAGAGCGTATAACACATGAAACACTTGTTGCACATCCACCGGCAAACAGGATAAAAACATTTTGATGAGCCGACGCATTCAACCCGCCAAGAATATCACCGGGGGACTTCGCCTTCCGGGTGACAAATCCATCTCGCATCGCTACGCCCTGCTGGGCGCTATCGCAGACGGGAAAACCACCATACGCAACTACGCCCCCGGGGCCGACTGTGCCTCCACGCTCCAGTGCCTGGAAAAACTGGGCGTAGCCGTTTCCCGAAGCCATGTGGACACGGAGACCGGCGAGCCCGCTGAGGAACTGGCGCTTGAAGGACGAGGTCTCCGCGGACTGCAACAACCCGAAGGAATGCTCGACGCCGGCAACTCCGGCTCGACCATGCGCATGCTCAGCGGCCTGCTGGCCGGGCACCGTTTCCGCAGCGCCATCACCGGGGACGACTCGCTCCAGCGGCGTCCCATGCAGCGGATCATGGAACCGCTCACGCAGATGGGCGCCCGCGTGACGGCCCGCGACGGCAGCTTCCCTCCCCTGCAGATTGACGGCGCGGCACTGCGCGGCATCGAGTACCGTCCGCCGGTCGCCAGCGCGCAGGTGAAAAGCTCGGTATTGCTCGCCGGCCTGCTGGCGGAAGGCGAGACAAGCGTCACCGAACCGGTCCGGACACGAGACCACACCGAGATTGCGCTTGCCCAGTTTGGAGCAGAGGTTGCGCGCGGGCCGAGAACCACCGCCGTCCGGGGCGGCGTCGCTCTGCGTGCACAGAAGCTGGCCGTGCCGGGAGATATCTCCTCGGCGGCCTTCTTCCTGTGCGCGGCTTTGCTGTTCCCCTCCTCGGACCTTTACCTCCAGGACGTGGGCCTGAATCCAAGCCGCACGGCGCTGCTCGACTTTTTGTGCGGCATGGGCGCGCAAATCAAAGTGCTCAATCTGGGTGAAAACTGCGGAGAGCTGATCGGCGACATTCATGTAACCGGCGGCCCTTTGCAGGGCGGCCGCATCGAGGGCGAAATGGTTGCCGCTTTGATCGACGAGATTCCGGTGCTGGCGGTTTTGGGCACACAGACCGAAGAAGGCTTAGTCCTCCGCAACGCCGAAGAATTGCGGCTGAAAGAAAGCGACCGCCTCGCAACCGTAGCCGAAAACCTGCGCCGCATGGGCGCGCAGGTCCAAGTGCAGCCGGACGGATTCGACATCCCCGGACGCCAGCGCCTTTCGGGAGCCGAGCTGGATTCTTTCGGCGACCATCGCATCGCGATGGCTTTCATGGTGGCGGCCTTGGCGGCCAAAGAAGAAAGCCTATTGAACAACGATGCAGCAGCCGTAGTCTCCTTCCCCGATTTTTTTGAACAGATGGAAAAAGTCGCCGAGCGGTAAGAGCTTGGAAGGATATCTCCCTTTCCTGGCGGCTATGAATAGAGAGGCAAAGACAGGCCTGCTATTTCTACCAAAACCGATATAGGACCCTTCCTGCTTTTTCATCTCGTTTGGTCCCTAGGACTCATCCTCCCATCTTTTTTGCCGATAGATTAAGAGCGGGAAAGCCGCTCGGACCTTCCGGGCATGGACTGCTCATCCTGAAAGGAGGTCGCAATGCCTGAAGAGAGGCGGTGTCACAAACGCTACCCTGTGTCCGGGAAAACACTGTTCCAAACGGAGTCCCAGGAAGCTACTGGCGAACTGGTGGATATTGCCAGGGGCGGAGTTTGCATTCGCAGCGAGGTGAAGCCTCTTGAAGGAGAGGAGCTTACCGTCCGCTTCACGGTCCAGGACCACATTGGAGTGTTCGAGATCAGAGGGATGGTGGTGCGGGTTCAATCAAATTCATGGGCGATGATGTTCTTAGAAGAGCCTGCGGACCTGGAGACGCTGCTGCGGTCGCTGGCTGAGAAGACCGAAAAACAAGTGGCCAGCCCAACCTGCTCGTAACCTGCTTTTTCGGACTCCCCGTATACCCCCAATTTTCCTTGCCCCATCAGATCCCTGCCAGCCATTTTTAGCCACTCTGTCTGATTCCGTGACTAGATCGTTTTTACGAATTGTGTATTCCGTCAGGGCACGGCTTCAGGCGGGGAAGAAACGGCGGGAGCCGTATAAAATATTTTGGTGCGGATGAGAGGACTCGAACCTCCACGACCTTGCGGCCACTAGAACCTGAATCTAGCGCGTCTGCCAATTCCGCCACATCCGCTTTGATGCAGCCTGCATTTTGTCAATCCGGTGGAAGATTGGCAATCCGCGGCCCGGAGCCGGAGGATTTCCAGGAAATTCTTCCCGACCCGCACTTACTGATTGGACAACAGTTTCAGGACTTCCTCGCGCACCAGTAATTCGGCCTTTTCACGGCTGCCGTCGGACGCCTCAACGATGCGCGTGCCTGCTCCCGGCATAGCAATCTCAGCCTTCGCGTGGCAGGTCTCCCCCAGACGAAAGGTTGTGATGGCTACGTCGTTGTCCCCAAACTTCTCCACGCAGTGAGAATAATCATTGGCATTGAGGGTGGCTGCCATTGGTAATTCTTCTCCCTGGTGTATAAGGTTATAGTGTACTCCGAGCCTCTGCTGTACCGCAACCATGCCGGCTTACAGCGCCACAGAAAACCGCTACGCGGCACAAAGAATGCTTGAACAAATATTTTTGAACCATGGCTGCGTTGATGCCTTGTGCGACCCCAACCCCTTGCACGGCTCTTTTTCAGCGGGTTGGTTTATGACTTTTCAACAATTAAATCTTCCACCATCCCGCAAAGGATGTGCCCAACGGTGATGTGCGATTCTTGAATCCGCTGTGTGTTGCTGGATGGAATGCAAAGGCATAGTTCCGCCACTTCGGGCAGCTTCCCGCCGGACTCGCCTGTCCATCCCACGGTGAGAGCCTTCCTCCGATTGCCTTCTTCCAGTCCGCGCAGGACATTTTCCGAGTTGCCGCTGGTGCTGAGGCCGATGAGCACGTCTCCCGGCCGCACGAAGGCCTCCACCTGGCGGGAAAAAACTTCGTCATAGGAATTGTCGTTTGCTATAGCCGTCAGGGTGGAGGTGTTGGTGGTGAGGGCCACGGCCGCCAGAGCACGACGGGTGCGACTCAGGCGCGCCACCAACTCGGCAGCGATGTGCTGGGCATCGGCTGCGCTGCCGCCGTTGCCGATCAAATAGACAGTCCCTCCCGCCTCCAGCGCTGCGGCCACCTGTTCGGCAAGCCGGACGATTTGCCTCTTCAGCTCCGCGGAGAATTGCTGTTTGACGCGGCAACTCTCCTCCAGCTCTTTCTCGACGCGGGCTATCAGTGTGTTGCTGTCCATGTGCACTCAACCAATTTCCAAGCCGGGCCTCAGGCCGGAGCGGAGCGAATCTTCTCCAGCAGCCGCGAGGTGGAAATGCCGCGCCGGATGGGGATCAACCGCGTGACGCCGCCATAGGTCTTGAGAAAATCCGCGCCCACCACCTCCGACTCCGCATAGTCGTCTCCTTTCACCAGCACGTGCGGACGGATCAGGTTCAGCAGATCCATCGGGTCCGGCTCGTCGAAGATCACAAGATAGTCGACGCTTTCGAGCGCCGCGATGGCGTAAGCGCGGTCTTCTGCGGAAACAATGGGGCGGTGGTCGCCTTTGAGCCGTCTGACGGAGGCGTCACTGTTCAGCCCCACCACCAGAACATCCCCCAGCAGTTTCGCCTCTCGCAGAAGATACATGTGCCCCACGTGAAGCAGGTCAAAACAGCCGTTGGTGAAAACAATCTTCTTGTTTTCCTTGCGGAGCGTTTCCATCAACGCTCCCACCCCCTCGCGAGGCTGGATTTTCGCGCTGGCGGAGAAGCGGCGCACGTCAAGCTCACGCTCCACCTCGAAGGGGTAGACTACGGCGGCGCCCGCCTTGCTCACCGCCACTCCCGCCGCCAGGTTGCCCAGTTGCGCGGCCTCCCGGAAGCTTTTTCCCGAGGCGACCGCCAGTGCAAAGGCCGCCAGCACGGTGTCTCCCGCCCCGGTTACATCGAAGACTTCCCGCGCGCTGGTGGGAAGGTGATGGAATCCGGCACGATCCATCAGGCTGAGACCTTCGGCCCCGCGGGTGATGAGCACTGCGTCTAAACTGAATTCTTTGAGTCTTGCCTGGAGCGTGCTTTCCCATTCCTTGCCTGCCGCCTCCAGGGTATCGGCGGTGGAGGACGCTGCAAAGGATACCTCCAGGGCCGCCTCCGCCTCTGCCGAGTTCGGAGTCAGCACGGTGGCTCCCGCGTAACGTTGCCAGTCTTTTTCCTTGGGGTCCACCACCACAGGCTTGCCCGCCTTGCGCGCCATGGCGATTAGCTGCTGCAACAACTCCGGAGGCAAAGCGCCTTTGGCGTAGTCCGATACCACCACGCCCTGCACCTCGCCGATCACCCGCGCGGCGAAGGCAAGTATCTGAGCGGCCGAGGCGGCGGATATGGGGTGCCGGGACTCCTCATCAAACCGCAGCACCTGATGGTGTCCGAATAACGCCGCAATCTCCGCAGGCCTTCCTCCTTGGGTGGCCACCACACGAGATTTCAAAGTGGTCTTGCGCCCCTGCTCGCGAACTACTTCCAAACCCTGGCAGGAGCGTACCGCGCGGAGTTCCTGCTCCAGCAACCCGCCCGCTTCGTCCTCCCCTACCACTGCCGCGCACCAAACCTTGCCGCCCAGGCTGTCCACGTTGCGAACAACATTTCCCGCCCCGCCCAACTGCTGGCGGGTTTCCTTCACGAGGATCACCGGCGCGGGCGCTTCCGGCGAGATGCGGCTGGCTTCACCGTAGATCGTCCGGTCCACCATAAAGTCGCCCACCACCAGCACGCCTGCACCGGCGACGGCATGGAGCAGATCGGCGACAGTTTGGCGGTCTAAAGTTTGGTGGTCTGTTGACACCGGAACCTCTGTGCGACCCTGTTTCCGGCCCCTCCCCTTGGCGCTCATTTCCAGTTCTCCGGATGGGCGGCTTGTCTTTTCTTTTCAAGCATTTGTATTTTCGCGGGGTTAGTGAAGCCCGCCGGTCATCTATCGAGCTTACAGCAATCGAGCTTGCAGCGCGGAGCTTTCAGGGCACATTTTAACAGAAAACCGTTCGCTCGTACCGGGAGGCAGTTGTAAATGAGTGAACGTGTAAAGATTCTAAAGCGTTGCCAGGAAACAGGGAATCGAGGGAAAAAGAAGGAAAAAAGTTCTCTTTTTCTCCAGCTTTAGAAGAGGGATTTTCGCAGCCAGATCGTTTGAATTCAGTTAGTTGGGGCGTAACTTGTTTTGGTATTAGAATTGCTAGTCTATCAACCATGAATGACCTTGCTTTCGTTATCAGGATCGGTTTCATCCTCTGGCTGTTCAGCACCGGAATGATGGTGCTGTCCGGTGGCGGACCCTCTTGAAGTATTCCCCTATACTCGGGGCCTTTTGAGGTGCGGATATGACGGTTTTTTGCAGGAGTTGCGGGAAAGAGAAAGAATTTGAACAGTGCTGGTGGGAACTGCGGAGGGACTCTTCCGAGGGCTCCGTTAGGATCATCCACTTCCAATACTACTGGAGCGACCGCGATGCGCAGTTCTGCAGCAGAACGTGCCTGTTCGAGCACTTAGAGGATCATTGCAAACGGACAGAGGCGAACAGCAACGCTTTCTCCATACCCACGCATTCCCGTGCCGTGCCGGTCGAGAGTATTTGACCGCTTCCGTTCGTGTGAGCCCGCAGCCAGGCTTTGCAATTGTGACTGCTTAGTTTGTGAATACTAAAGTTTGTGAAAACTTTAGTTGCGCAGGAGGGGGCCGCTCAGCGGCCCTTTCCATTTTTCCCGGCCAGCAATCCGCCCGGCATGCCATTCCCGCGCCTGTTTCCGCTTTCCACCATAGCCCTGCGCGGCCGCATCAAAAGTAGGCCGTCAGCGTTTGGATCTTGCTGACATCCGGATACAGGACGCCCACCGACGCGTGGTCCGACGACCGGGGGTTGTACCAGATGGCCCCATCCCGCGTGATCGACACTTTGGGCATATCGGTTCTCTGCGGGCTCGGATAATAGGTAAATTTCTCCGTGCGGGGATTGAACCGGATCAACGCTCCCCCTTGCCCTCCGTCGCTGATCCAATGGATTTGCCAACTCTACGCATGAAATTTTCACAAACCCTTCTGCGGCGAACCCAGCGACGGAAGAGTTCCTCTGCAAGCTGGTGCTGGCAGAAAGCTCTCGAACTTTAAGCAGAAATGCGCCTGAATGAACCTGCGAGTTGATACAATCACCAGGACAGCTCATCCAGCCATGCGGAGGCTGCTTGCATCTGCAAGGACTTCGGATCATATCGCGAGAGGTAACCAGCATCTTGTCCCCATCACAACCAACAACGCCGGAATTCCTGGGAGACGAACTTTCCGAGATTCTTACATGCCCATCCTGCGGGAATCAGACACCCCACAACCTGCTTCGTAGCGAAGGCCATTCTTACGTTATCCCGAAGGACATCTTATTTCGCGGCTTCACCTGGATGGTGAAGTGCGCCACCTGCAAGGAGATTTCACTCTACCGCTCGGACTGGAATCCCCAGGCAAAAGGCCAAGTGGAGGTCATCCTGCTTTACCCGCAGCCTCGCCAGGCTCCTGGCGAAGTCCCCACCCGCATTCGCGCCAGATTTAATGAAGCTGTTGCCGTCTCGAAAACTTCTCCCTCACTGGGTGGCGTGGGACTGCGACGAGCGATGGAAGAGCTGATGAAAGATCAAAGCGCCAAGGGGAAAACGCTCGCCTCCAATATCCGCGGGCTTGCCGATCGCGGAGACATCCCCGCGCATTTAGCAGGATTGATCGATACGGTAAAAGAGTTGCAACTCCTCGGCGCGCACGCGGAAGAGCCGGACGTTTCTCCTCAGGACATCCCTGTTCTGATAGATTTTTGCCTGGCCGTTTTCGAGTACCTGTACGTGGCGCCCTCGAAGGTCAGTGCGGTAAAAAACCGCCGGGCAACCCGTCAACTCCAGTCTCCATCGCCATCTGCCCCCAAGCCAGCCGGTTAATCTACAAGTACTTAAGTCTCACCGCGACACGAGGACTTTGCTCTTAAAAAATTGCTTCCATAGTACTATTGACCTCATTCTGCTTCCGCCGCACAATCAACCTATCGAGGGAGGAATACAGCATGCTAGAAACTGCCGAAACGCCCACTCAACAACTGCCAGACCAGAGGGATGCCGGCGCAGAAGCACGCGCGCGGAGCATGGAGGAACATCGGGCGCTGGATCACCAGAAGCTGCTGGAGCGAGTGGAAGCGGCGGAGATGCTGATTCAACAGTTAGTGGCCGAGCGGGATGAAAGCCGAGATCAGCTGTGCAAAGCAGCAGCCCGGAATCAGAAGCTGCAGGAAGAACTGGCCGTCACCCAAGAGCAGTTTCGCCAGCAAAGAGAAACAACGGTTAAGACCACCCGAAAAATAACGGGGCGGATGGAAGCGGCGGAGATACGCATAATACAGCTAGTGGCCGAACGAGATGAAAGCCGAGATCAGATGAGCGAAGCAGTGGATCAAAATCGAAAGCTGAAAGAACATCTGACTGCCGCCCAAGAACAGTTTTACAAACAAAGAGAAACAGCCCTTCAGGCCTTTCGCAAGATAGTGGCTGAGCGGGACAAAGGCCAAGCAGAACTGAGCGATGTAGAGAGCCGCATACGGCACCTGGAAGACTCATTTACTGCGGCCCAAGAGCAGTTTCGCAAGCAAAGAGAAACAGCCCTTCAGACTATTCGGCAAATCGCGGCCGAACGAAATGAAAGCCAAGCTCGGTTGAGCGAAGCCGAGGACCGCATGCGGAAGCTGGAAGAGGAATTAGCTGCGAAGCACGAGCGGCTTTCGCCCAGGACAGACTCAGCAGACGTTGGTAGAGACAGCCCCGCCAAGCAATCATCCACATAACTTGCATCCTCATGGCTTGCCCTCAATGGGACCGGGCCTGATGCAGCCCGCTCGTCTTTCCCTGCCTGACAGCGAAGGGGCCCGGAAAACACCGCGTTGTGGTTTACATCAACTATAAAACCGCTCTAGCCGGGCAGAGACAACAATGCGGACCTTTCCTCGGGGAGTTGGAGAAAGGAACAGAAGTTTTTGCTGGAAGAAATTTAACGGGGCATGTCTACAAGATCCTTCGCCGGAAGCATGTCCGGCTTTCCGCGCTCTAAACGTTGCCCCCATTCTTCCAGGAGAAATTCATCAGGCGAGCGAGGAGGCTCCGGCTTCCGCCAGCCACTCCATTTCCTTGTCCTTGCCATAGGAGCGTACCCGCCCGATGCCGACGTAGTCGTGTCCGAAATCGCGCCGAATTTTCTTCGCCACCATTCCCAGCATCTCTCCCACGTCGAGCGTCGAGACAACGAGAAGTTGGATTTTGTTCAGGAAAGCCAGGCGGCGAAAGAGCTGCTGCTCGCGGAAGAACCCATAGAGGCATGCGCACGATCCCACCGACAACAAGCCCAGCAGGATGGAAACGATTTCAGCCGAGAATAGGGTCATCGTGTAAAGCCCCGGTTCAAAAACAAAACGAACTAATTTTTAGTTGCCAGCTTGTTAGAAATACTCTCAGCGTACCCGGCTAATTCCTCGCTGAGAATTCCCGTAGGGTCGCCGACGAGTTGCTTGTGCCGGGTTCCAGGGTCTTCGACATCGCTTGACGATCGAAAAACATTATCGATCATTTTGCACTCACGGAACATGAACAGGAACAGTTCCACCGCATCGGGATCAAATTGCGTGCCGGAGCCGCTTTGCAGCAACTCCGAAGCCTCCTTCCAGGACATCGCTTTGCGGTATGCGCGGTCGCTGGTCAGCGCGTCGTAGACGTCCGCAACATGAACGATGCGGACTCCGAGAGGAACTTCCTCCCCTTTGAGTCCGTAGGGATATCCGCTGCCGTCGTGGTTCTCGTGGTGCAATTCCACGATGGGCAGGTACTGCTGGAACCTCCCCACCTTCTCCAAGATTTTTCTGCCGATCTGCGGGTGCTGTTTGATCAAAGCAAGCTCTTCGTCGCTCAGCCGCCCGGGTTTCTGGAGTATGTCATCCGAAATACCGATTTTGCCGATGTCGTGGAGTTTGGCGCCGATCCGAATGATTTCAATTTGATCGGGTGGAAGCCCCATCGCATTGGCTATCGCCGACGAGTTCGCGCTGACGCGGTTACTGTGGCCAGCCGTATAGGGGTCCCTCGCGTCCAAAGCCTGTGCCATGGTCTCGATGAATTCCAAGGTGGCCTCGTCCAATTTCTCTTGCGACTCCCGCACGGCCCCGGCGGCGCGGTTGAACGCTCGGGCGAGCACATTCACTTCTGTAGCCGGCGACCTGGTGGTGAGATTCGAATTCAGCCGTCCCGCCCGCTCGCTGGCCCTCAAACGCTCGACCAAGTCGGTGAGAGGCTTGGAAATGGAACGGGAGCCCATCTTGGAAAACAGCAGCACAACCAGCACGCCGCCCAGCCCAATCCATAAAAAAACCATCTGGAAACCGCTGGTGAATTCACTCTTGGCTGCATCGATGGACTGGAAGCTGAGAAGCTGGTACGCTCCCTCCCAGTTTGACAGATTCACCGGGAGAGCCAGGTAAGTCTCTCCGCCGATCTTTATCTCGCATTCGTCCTCGTTCCGGGCGCATTGGGTTTGGAGTTCGCGCTCAACTTCCTCAACCATCCCAGCCGGGAAGGTGCCGAGCAGGACTTTGTGGTCGCCAACTAAAGCTACTTCTCCCAGGTGACTCAAAGCGCTGAGGTCAAATTTCCTTCCCGCCATCAGGCTGCCCAGCTTTTCCGCGCCCAGACCAGACCGACCGGCACGGTCGTGGTCTCGTAAGGTGTTCCCTGCACATTGATGAAAGGAGAAGAGTCAAGCGCAACTGAAAGGGCATCAAAAGAAACTTTCCATTCATCTTGCCTTCCATCTTGCGCCACGATTCCTCCAATCGGAGCGCCTTGCGAATCGGCGGCCAGAAGAAAGTCGTAATCGAGATGCCTGCCCAGTTCGCGCAATTGATCTTCAATGGCCTGTCGGATTTGTGACTGGGATGTTGGATCGGAGGCAGCATTCTGAAAGCGGCTGAGTTGCTCTTGCAGCTCCGCGCTTTCACTCACGATGGCAAGCTGCTGGCGATTGAGCCGGTCATAGACAGCTCTTGTCTTGACTAAAGATATTTCAGTCCGACGCAGGGATTCGCTGAGGTCTTTTTTGATCTTCCCCTGGATTGCCGCGTTGATTGCGAAGAAGCTCACGACCGCTACCAAACACATGGGAATGCAGGCAAATAAAAATGCTCGTGCTGTCAGGGAAAGTTTTGGTTTCATCGGACTGATCTCTCTCCGGGGCGGGGATAAAAGAAAACTCGGACACTGCACTCGGCCATGTGAAAGGGCCCTGGCAGTATTCCAAAGAGCAGCTTATCCACGCGGTTCATCCTTTTCCTTTCAAGATTTCGGAGGCTGGCATAGCCGCACATGAGTACTATCGGTCTTGTGGGGTCTGGAGTCAATGAGCGAAAGGGCTCAATTCCACCAGGACCATGCTACTATTTAGCATTACCACCTAACCAACTGTAAATAAATAGGTTAACAACCTATGTAGCATAGGGTGACTCCGGCAGGAAAGGGTCAAGAAGCCGCTCTCTCCCGGCTCTTCGCAGACGTATCTCCGCCAGCACGACCAGCAAGAAGATGACGCTGCTGCATGTGGTTACAATAGGCGGTTTGCAATAGAATGAACTGCGTGTCGTTCCTGAAATACCTGCTGCTCATCGCGGCCATTGCATTTTTTCTGAACGTGGTCTGGGAAAATGCCCAAACCCCGCTCTTTGCAAGCAGCCATTCCATCCCGCGGCATATTTTCATCTATACGATGGCCTCCGTCATGGACGCTCTCTACACCGTTGGTCTCTTTCTCGGCATGGCGATTCTTTGGAGAAATCGCCGCTGGACGGAAACGCTTCGCCCGTCACACACCACGTTTGTCTTGCTTGCGGGCTTCGCCACTGCCAAACCCTCGCCGAGCATATTTTCATCTATACGATGGGTTGGGCCACTGCCACCCTCGCCGAGGGTTGGGCGATCCACACCTCCCGATGGCACTACAGCTCGTGGATGCCGCTGATCCCGCAGTTGGATGTCGGAGTTTTCCCTGTCCTTCAGCTCATGGTTTTGCCGCTCGCCACGTTTCACATCGCACGGCGAATTGCCGGGAAATCGCGATAGCAGAACCGTATCCTCCCACACGGTGCGATGCCGGTGTCTTCTGTAACGGGGAATGTTATACAATCGGACTTTCGCTAAAAGTTGGCGGCATATAATCTGGATGCGCGCAATGAGTGGGTCCACCCCAGCAGTCCCGGCGGGAATATCAAAGGAGAAAGCTGCGAACCATATTCCGGTGCCGCGCTGCGTCCTGATTCCTTCCGGTGAATTCTGGATGGGGACGGACGAGGGAAAGCAAGAGGGCCAGGGCAGTGCCGGGCAGGACGAGGAACGTCCGCTTCATCGAGTCTGGGTAGACGCCTTCGAGATGGCGGTCTTTCAGGTGCGGAACCGTGACTTCAAGTTGTTCCTCGATGCCACCGGCCACCCTGCCCCGCCGCATTGGGACGATCCGGCTTTTAACGATCCCGAACAGCCGGTTGTCGCGGTAAGCTGGTTCGAGGCCGCACAGTATTGTGAATGGCTCAGCCAGCAGACCGGCTCCCGGTACCGCCTGCCCACCGAAGCCGAATGGGAGCGGGCGGCGCGCGGTGACCGCGAAGACTCGCGTTACCCGTGGGGCAATGAGCCGCCGCAGCAGTGGCCGGAGCACGTTCGCCGCTGGACGGGCAAGGTAACGGGTCCGCTGCGCGCCGGCGAGGGGACGCCGAACCCGTTCGGCGTATATGACATCGGCGAGAACGTCCACGAATGGTGCGCCGACTGGTTCGACAAGAACTACTATGCGCGGTCTCCCGAGCGCAACCCGCAGGGGCCGTCCACCGGCGTGCGGCGCGCCTCCCGCGGCGGTTCCTGGCGGCATCAGATCAAGGCAACCCGTTGCGCCGCCCGCTCCAGCATCCCCCCGGCCTTCCAATACGCGGACTACGGTTTTCGCGTGGTGCGCGAGGCTGGTGAAGCGCCTGCCTGCTCCGCCGGAACGGGCTCTGCATAGGCTTCCTCTCGCGGGAGGACTGACAATGTGTGAGGAAAGCAAATGAGTGCTGCGCCTGCTGCCTCGGTGCAAAATTTCTTCAAGTCCCTGCTCACGCCCTGGAGGATTGCAGCCATCCTGATCGGCATTTTCCTTCTGGGGCAGGGCTACTTGGCCTGGCGGAACCTCGCCTTTGAAACGGCGCTGGAAAGCCACGCTCCGTTTGCGACGCCGGTGTTCGAGCTGGAATTCTCCCGGCACTTTCCCTACGATCCGCTTTCGTTTATCGGCAGAGGCGCGCGCGCCGGTCTCTGGGAATGGAGCCCCGAAGGGCTGAACCTAACGGAGGAAGGAAACACGTTCTTTCAGGAGTTTGGCGAGCGATTCGTTTCACAGGCCGCAGCGGGCCAGCGGCGCATCAGCCGGTTCCGCACCAACCGCGAGGTGCGGGAGGGAGTGCGTCACATCGATTTTCTCTACGAGTGGATCGAGGTCTCGCTTCCGGCGGCGGCGCTGGTGGTCCCCCCTCCGCGCGAGGAGGAGGTGTACCTGGGCCGGGCGGTACTGGTTCTCGAGGGAGGCCAATGGAAAGTGGCGTCCTTCCAGACGCTCGATTTTGAGGAGCCGATGGCCCATCTGCAAGAAGTAGCCACCGGAGTGTTGCAGTGACCATTCCTGAACTTTCTCCGAGGGGAAAAGCCTCTACAGTGCGTAAGCGCAACATGCCGGGAATGGGCGCTAGAGCGTTTTCACAGTTGCTGTAAACCACAACGCGTTGTCATTCCGAGCGCAGCGAGGAATCTGCTTTTCCGCCGGGATAGGACCAATCCCCACGTACAAAAGCAGATTCCTCGCTTCGCTCAGGATGACAGCCCAAGAGGATGCCGGGTCCCGATGGCGGAGCGGTCTACACCATTTGCGAAAACGCTATAGACTAAAAATCTAACCTCACATCATTCTTTCGCTATCGAAAATGCTTCCATCCGCGCAGACAAAGGCCGCCGTGCGACAACTGGCGCAGGATCGCACCGCAGGCAGCGGCGAGCTGGCTCTTCAGGCTTGCGGCATTTTGGAACGGTGTGACGCAGGCCGCTCCCAATCCGCCAAAGGCGCCGGCGAAACTCGCGGGCAATACAGTGAACTGGCCCGAGCCGTGGCTAAAGCGCAACCCTCCATGGCGGCTGTGCTGAATGTTTCTAATCGATGGCTGCGCGCCGTGGAACAAGGCGCTTCGCCTGCGGCCTCCGCGCGGAGACTCGCGCGGGAGTTGCGGCGGGCCCAAAAGGCTGCTGCCATGCGGGCGGCGCGGTTGGTGGCTGACGGCACAACGGTTGCCACCTATTCTTTCAGCTCCACGGTGCTGGCGGCGCTGCTGGAGTCCCGGAGAGCAGGCCGCCGCTTTCGCGTGCTGTGCTCCGAATCCAGGCCACGCAGGGAGGGCTGCCAACTGGCCGTGCGGC
Source organism: Terriglobia bacterium (assembly GCA_963666975.2). Classification (GTDB taxonomy): domain Bacteria; phylum Acidobacteriota; class Terriglobia; order 2-12-FULL-54-10; family 2-12-FULL-54-10; genus JADFGZ01. The sequence continues at coordinate 479,653 of CAXVYR010000004.1, forward strand.
TGGCCAAAGCAGGCGTGCCGGTGGAGCTTTTTACCGATGTGGGATTATTTTCGATTCTGGCGGGTGCGGATATTGTGCCAGACGCAATCATAGTCGGTTGCGACGCGATCCTTCCGGGATGCTTTGTCAACAAGGCCGGTACCGGCGCGTTGCTTGCGGCGGCTCGTCGTTTCCACATTCCTTTCTATGTGGTCGCGGACTCGTTCAAATTTCTACCCAAGGGATTGTCGTCGTGGTTCCGCATCCGCCGGCAAAACCCGTCAGAGATTTGGAGAGCGCCCCAGAGAATGCCAAGGCAAAATATCACCGTCCGCAATTTCTATTTTGAAAAGGTTCCTTTGCGAGGTTGCACAGCGGTGGTCACCGAAACATGCCTGCGGACCCCAAATAAAATTAACGCATTGTTAAAACGCGTGGAGATTGCAACGGGGCTGAAACAGCCACCGTTTTCGCTGCGTTGAATCCTAGATGGAGAGAGAGGTCTCATGCGATTGAAGGACGAGGTTGTATTGGTAACCGGCGGGAGCCGGGGCATCGGGCGCGCCATCGCCTTGCGGTTTGCCCGGGAGGGAGCCGATGTCGCCCTCGCCGCGCGCACGCAATCCAGCCTGGATACAGCAGCAAAGGAAATTCGCGCCTTGGGCCGGAAGGCTTTGGGCATTTCTTGCGATGTGGGCGACGCGAGCCAGTCGCAGGAGATGGTCCGGCGGGCAGAGGAGCATTTTGGAAAGATCGACGTGCTGGTCCACAACGCCGGCTATTTCTGTTCGATGAGTCCCCTGCACGAGATGCCCGAGGCGGAATGGGACCTCACGCTGCGAATGAATCTCAGCAGCGCCTTCTACGTCCTGCGGGCCGCGCTGCCGGGGATGATCGCTCGCCGGAGCGGGTCCATTATTCTGATCTCGAGCAGCGCCGCCAAGGTAGCCTACTCCCTGGGCAGTCCGTACTCTGCCGCCAAGGCGGGCCTGCTGGGCCTGACGCGGGCCGTGGCTGCCGAGGCCGGACCGCAGGGCATCCGCGTGAATGCGCTCTGCCCGAGCATTGTCCTGGGAACGGAAATGCATGCCAGGGTCAGCAATGAGCTGCACCGAACGCTGGGGATAACCGATGAACAACGAGTCTCCGCCGCGCGGGACTCCGCCTTGTTGCGACGGCTTCCGAATCCGGAGGAGATCGCCGATGCGGCTCTTTTCCTGGCCTCCTCCGATTCCGGCCTCATGACCGGGCAAACGATCAATGTCGATGGCGGAATGCGCTTCGACTAGGGCCGGAGAGCCGCCTACTTGTCAATGTCGCGGTGGACGACCTTGGTGCGGAATCCGGTGCCCGTCAGGTTCTTGCGGATGGTCTCCGCCATCATCACCGAACGGTGATGCCCGCCGGTGCATCCGAAAGAGATGGTCAGATAGCTTTTTCCTTCCCGCATGTAGTGGGGAATCAGATAGGCCAGCAACCGGGAGATGTTGCGGGTGAATTCCTGTGTTTGCGGAAACGAACGGATGTATTTGGCCACCGCGGGCTGCTTGCCGGAGAGATGCTGAAACTTGGGAATATAGTTCGGGTTGGGAAGGAACCGCACGTCAAACACCAAGTCGCTGTCGGTGGGAATCCCGTAGCGATACCCGAAGCTGATGCAGGAAACCAGCATGGAGCGGTGGCCGGAATGACTGCGGAAACGGTCAGCGATAAAATTTCGCAGCTCGTGCACATTGAACCGGCTGGTATCGATGGTCAGATCGGCCAGATTCTGAATCTTTTCCAGCATCTTTCTCTCCGCTGCGATGCCGCGAGGCAACGGCAGTTTGCTGCCGAGGGGATGCGGGCGGCGCGTCTCGCTGAAACGCCGGACCAGGATCTCATCGCTGGCGTGGAGAAAGACAAGAATAGTCGGTATCTCCTGGCGGAACCGGCGGAAGATGGCGGGAAACCGCTTCAGCGCCTCCCCTTCACGAATGTCCACGACCAAAGCGGCGCGAGGATTTTCGTTGCTCTTCCGGTATAGTTCTGCGAACGTCGGGATCAAATCCACCGGCAGATTGTCCACGCAGTAGTAACCCAGGTCCTCGAAGGACTTCAACACGGAGCCTTTACCCGACCCGCTCATGCCGGTGAGAATGACGAAGTTGGCTTTGTGGGGGTGGGCAACTGTAACGCCCTCCGCACGACCGCTGGCTCCTTTGCTACCCCGCGCCCCGGAGGGTTTCCGGAGAGAAGATTTTTTCGCTGACTTACGGACGGTCGCCTTTTCCTTCATGGGGCAAGGATACGGTCGAATGGCCCTGCTTGCAAGTCATAACAATCATCGCAAGCATTCCAGCGGTTGCGAACCAATACAAACCGGAGGTTTCAGCGAGGGGTCGAAAGGGAGGATAGTAGGAATAAACGGGAGGTTAGTGCTTGTCTCGCCGCTGATGCGTGCTGGGAATTTTCAAGTCCGCACGGTATTTGGCGACGGTGCGGCGGGTGACCGATATGCCCTGGCCGCACAGAATGTGGGTGATCTGCTCGTCGGTCAGCGGGTTGCTCTTGTCTTCCTGGTCGATCATCTTTTTCACTTTCCTTTTCAGAATGAGCAGCGAAGTGGCGCCGCCGGAGGGGCCGTTCACCGCTTCCGAGAAAAAGTAGCGCAACTCGAAGACCCCCTGGGGCGTATGCGTATACTTGCTGGAGACGGCGCGGCTGACCGTGGAGGGATGAACCCCTACCTCCTCCGCCACGTCTTTGATCATCATCGGTTTCAGGTAGTCCACGCCGTAATCTAAAAAATCGCGCTGCCTTCCGATAATGGCCTCGCAAACCCTCACGATGGTGTGCTTGCGCTGCTCGATGTTTTTTAGCAGGTGTACGGCCGAGGTGTAACGCTCCTTTACATAGTTACGGACTTCCTTGGTGGCGTTTCCGTGGTCCAGTAAACGGCGGTAGGTGGGATTGAGCCGCAGCTGCGGCAAGTCGTCGTCGTTTACGCGAATGGTGTATTCGTCGCCTTGCTTCGCAATGAAGACATCCGGCTCGATCAGCCGCGCCTGCGCCCGGTTGTACTGCTGGCCGGGATGGGGATCCAGTTTCCGGATGACCTCCACGGCAGCCTCCACCTCTGCAACGGGACGGCCCAAAGCGCGGGAGATTTCTTTATATTGCTTGTTCTGCAACTGGTGGAGGTGCTCGCTGACAATCTGGGAAGCCAGGGTGCCGCCCATGCCCAGGGCGTGGAGTTGAATGAGCAAGCACTCGCGCAGATCGCGGGCGGCTACTCCCGCCGGATCGCATTCCTGCACAATCCGCAAAGCCTCTTCCATGACTTTCAGCTCCAGCCCCCCGCTTTGAGCAATTTCTTCCAGTGAAACTGGCTTCCCCGGCTCTTCTCCCTCGAGATGCCCGTCCTCATTCAGGTTGCCCAGGATCAGAGCGATGGCCTCCTGCAACTCCGGAGAGTAATGGCCCATGGTCAATTGCCACTCTAAATGGTCAATGAGCGAGAGGGGTTTGGAGAGGAAATTCTCGAAGGAGGGAAGCTCCACAACCTCCGCCTGCGGGGTGCGGTAGCCGGGGTCGAGGTATTCGTCGAAAAAGGAGCCGAAATCTATCTCTTCAAAAGGGTCGCCGTTCCCATCGGCGTCCCGGATTTCTTGATCTGCCGGCGCCTCCTGCCGCTCTTCACCTTCCGCCAGTTGTTCTACGGAAGGCGGCCCGTCCTCCAGCACCTCATCGAGGATCGGGTTCTCGACCATCTCCTGATCGATCATCTCCTTGAGTTCCAGCTTGTTCAAAGCCAGAACGCTGACCATCTGCACCAAGCCCGGCGTCAGAATCTGTTTTTGGACGACTTTGAGATTTAGCCGGGGTTGTAAAACGTTCATGGTGTCAGATACTCAAGGAAAAACTTTCGCCCAGGTAGACCCGTTTCACTTCCGAGTCATTGCCCAACTCGCCCGGAGTGCCGCTGCGGAAGATCCGGCCGTTGTTGATGATATAGGCGCGGTCGGTCACCGTCAGTGTCTCCCGGACATTGTGGTCGGTAATCAAGACCCCAATTCCGGAATCTCTCAACTGGGATATGATGTGCTGAATATCAATCAGGGCAATCGGGTCTATCCCGGAAAAAGGCTCATCGAGCAGGATGAAAGTCGGGGAAATCACTAAGGAGCGGGCTATCTCCACGCGCCTCCTCTCCCCTCCCGAGAGCATGTAGCCCCGGTTGTACCGAACCGCCGTCAAACCCAGCCGCTCCAGCAGCATTTCCAGGCGTTCACGGCGCTCCTGCCAGGAACAGGCCAGTGTCTCCAGCACGGCCAGGATATTTTCTTCCACTGTAAGCTTCTTAAAAATGGAGGGTTCTTGTGGGAGATAACTGATGCCGGTCCGGGCCCGCTGGTACATGGGCATGCGGGTCAGGTCAATGCCATCCAGCAAGATGCGGCCCGCATCGGGATGAGTCAATCCCACCATAATGTAAAAAGTGGTGGTTTTACCTGCTCCGTTGGGCCCCAACAGCCCGACCACTTCCCCCCGGTTGACTTCCAACGAGACATCGTCCACGACCTTGCGTCCCTTGTATGACTTGCTGAGGTCCTCTGTTTGAAGCATTCGAGTCTCGCGGTTCCATTCCCGTACTCTCAGGCTGGGGGCGCCTGAGCCACGGGCCTCTGGAGAAGAAGCGTTCGCCGCTAGGGTGTTACATGGTGCCGGGTCTCTGTTTGCAAACCCGGTTTGCCATCCACAAAAATCCTATCATCGCCAATAAAGTAAGTCAATCGGGCCCCTTGCGTCGTTCCCCACTGCGCGTCGGAGACCGTGGCCATGTCTCCAAACAGGAGAATTTTTTCCTCGCCCGGCAGATACTCCAGCCGGTCCCCGGCGCCCTTGCGCCCCGGCTGCAAGATCGCCACGCCGTCGCTGGCAATAGCCCGTTCCACCTGCCACGGCCCGCTGGCATTTTTTTCTTTTCCCGGTTGAGGCGTGAAAAAAATCTCCAGTTCTTCGCTGGTCATCGTGCTGGCCGCATTCTGCATCCGCACACTTCCCTGATAGAGGGCTTTGTGTTGTGCTTGCTGATAGATAAAGATGAGGTAGTCCGAGCGGATTTCAAAACGGCCTGAAGGGACCACGCCTGAACGCGATGCCCCTAAAGGCGATGGTGAGGAAGCGAAAGCGGATGACGCGGCGGGGAGGCCTCCGTCAAGATCAGGAGGTTCTTCCGTTTTTTGGAACAGGCTGTATATCTTGTTCCGGGCTACCAACCGCCCCTGCCGCCGGTCCATCTCCAGCCAGTCGGCTTCTAACAGATTTCCGCCTTGCCACAAACGAGCCCTGCCTTCATAGAGAGCCTTTTCCGTGGCTCCGTCGTAGTGGAGCCGGTCGGCTACAACGTGGATCGGTCCCGAGCCGGCAAAGACACTGCGCTCCTTTTCGGGCGGGAAATAGGTAGTGGCGACCTTCCCCTCCGCGTTGATTTCACCGGTGGAACTCTTCAAGGCGATTCTGTGAGCAGAGATTTTGCCGCTGGAGTTCCAGACCATAGGGGTCCCCTGTAGCACAACCTCTTCCCTTCCCCCGGCAGTCGAGTAATCTGCCCGCTCAGCACGAGCCTCTCTGTCGGATTCCTGGTAGTGGAAATTCCCCCACTGCTGCATCCGATCCAGGGCCTGAGTGAGAGGATCAAAGGTGATTTGAAGATGGTCGCTGGAGGTAATGCGTCTTCGCGGGATATTCCCGCTGGCTTCGGCAACCACTCTCACGCTGCCTTCGGCTGCGAACAGGGTCAAGTTGCTCTCGGGGCCGAATTGCATTTCGAAGGTTTCTCCCGAGACGGTTCGCTTGTCTTTATTTTTGCCTGCTTTGGCAGGCAACAGTTGCAGGGTGGAGGAATCTCTCGTGCGGAGCCGCTGCAAGCCCTCTCCACCAGCTCCCGGAAGCATCTCCACGTATTGCGCGGAGAGGATTTGGGCTCCTGGTCCATTGGCGGGTTCCGCTATTTCCGCCACTGACGAGGAAATAGGGGCGAAGGCGTGCGGCTCATGAAGAACAATCCGAACCTTGTCGTAAGCCTCGATGCGCTGGAGCAGGCCATTCTGAAACAACAGATCCACCCGCTGAGCCTGCCCTTCCCGTTGCGCTTGTCCGGTTCCGGCGCTCCAGTCTACATCCTGCACCAACAGCAGCTTCTTGATCTTGCCCTGCGCCGTGAACTCCAGCTCACCGCGGCCTGCCCGCAGTTCAGAAAAACGAAGCTGTGTTTGCTCTCTAGCGTGTATCCTACCTCCCAGCAAAGCCCGCTCCACCCGGTGGGAGCTGTCTAAAACTATTTCGCTGTCACCCGCTTCGAGCTTCCGATTGCCTTGCGTGATCTGCACAGGAGCGGCCAGGTAGATTTTCCCTTGGCCGCGGTGGAAACGCAGACGGCTGGCTCGGACGTGCGTTAACCCCTCCAGGTTTGATGGTGCTCTCGCATCTGGATTTGGAAAAGATGCCTTCACGATTTTGGATGGCGTTCCGTCCGGCTCTCTGTTCTGCTCACTGTCCGGCCCTGGCCGGATCGAGAGTTGGACCGCCGATTGCAATATAAGCAATTGCTCCTGCGGATTGTAGATCGCCCCCTGCGAGACGCCCTCACCTGCTGCAAACTGGAATCGAACCTCCTTCTCTGTGGAGGCAATTCCGGTGTTCTGGTCAAAAGAAAGGCCGGAGGTAATGATATGGACCGGATTCGGAGCAGCCTGCTCTGCGTCCGAAGAAGACCCTAAAAGAGGAACGCCCAATTGCATGTTGACCTCCCCAGCGATGAATAGAAAACCGCTGCCGGGGTCGAATTCACATTCGCTGCTGGTGATGCGATCCAGCCGCGTGCCCTCTTTTCCGTAGAGCAGGATGGAAACGTTCTGCAGGACCGTCTTGCCCGTCTCTTTGAAGTTGGTGACCTGGGTCGCTTCAATCGTGTACAGGGTGTGATCGCCGGAGCTTTTCGACAGCGAGAACGCTTGCATCTGTTGATTGATATCGGCGGCGATCTTGGGAGGCGGCGGTGGGCGGACGGCGCTTTTGGGCTGGCGAAACAGAAAACTGGCGAAGGTAATGCCCAGCACCGCAAACAACCCGGCCAGAGCCAGAAGACGGAGACGCCGCACAGTAAAAGTGAACCCCATAAAGCGATCTTTCCCTAAAATCCAATATAGGCGCGCTCTCTACGCATGTCAAACGAAGGATAACCCGAAAGGTGCAGATAACGAGGCGAATGTCCGGCGGCGCATGAATCACGCAGAAGACGGTTTTCCTGCGGAGCGACTAAGACAGTTTTCTTCTGGCTGCCGGGGCGTTGGGCGTGGGTTCCGGGTTTGCCAAATTATCGGGCGGTGGTAGCGGCAAATTGTCGGTCTCAATTTGCCGTGGGTTCGTAAATCCAATCCGAGCCGAGCGCGTAAGCAAGTGGTCACAAGCGCTAGCAGGAAGTCAGAAAGCTTTTTTGTCCGCTCCTCCCGGCCCGCCATCCGATGCAACTTGATGCATCTGGCTTGATAGGCTGCTTTCTGTAAACTTGGGGTCGCCAGCTAACCCACTATCATCCGTTGCAATGCTTTTCGGGAGTTGGAACATTCCCGGTAGAATACTTCTGCTAAAGAAAATGGTCCAAACGCAAAATCCAAGCGCAATAGAGGTGTCCATGCATCCGAATATTGAGAACAAAGTAGCGGTCGTTACGGGCGGAAGCCGGGGAATCGGATTCCGAATTGCCGAGGCGCTCCTCGAACACGGCGCAAGCGTCTTTATGTGCTCGCGGGAGGAAGCACGCCTGCGGCAGGCGCTGGACCTCTTGCAGGAGACGGCCGGGCCGCGCGCCGAAGGAATGGTGACCGATGTACGGGATTATCAACAAGTCGAAAAGCTGATGGCGCGGGCCGAAGAACGCTTCGGCGGCATTGATATCCTGGTCAACAACGCCGGCATTGGACTGTTCCGGCCCATTGAGCAGTTGACTCCGGAAGAGTGGGACGAGGTGATCGGCACGAACCTGACCGGCGTTTTCTATTGCAGCCGCGCCGCCGTCGGGCCGATGAAGCGCCGGGGCGGCGGTTATATTTTCAATATCGGCAGTCTGGCCGGAAAGAATCCCTTCGCGGGCGGGATCGCTTACAACGCCTCCAAGTTCGGGTTGAACGGCATGAGCGAGGCGATGATGCTGGACCTGCGTTATGAAAACATTCGCGTCAGCCAAATCATGCCGGGCAGCGTGGAAACCTCCTTCGGCCGCTCCTCTCCCCGGGGGCCGCGCTCGGCATCTGCAAGTTGGAGAATAGCCGCAGAGGACGTGGCGCAGGTGGTGCTGGACTTGCTTCGATCCGATCCCCGGACCATGCTGAGCCGCGTAGAGATGAGGCCCAGCAAGCCTCCCCGGAAATGAGTTCGGGAAAGGGAGACGGCCTTTAGGCTAGCCTGACCTCGGTCATGAAGGATGTTGACAGTTACACACCTGCTCGTATAACCTGACGGCCCAGGAGGAACTCATGCGCCGTCAGTTTGTATTGGATGCTCGCAGCGAGCAATTGCTGGACCGGTTGGCCGCAGCACGCGCTGGGAACCGCAGCTTTGTCGTGCGCGAGGCGATTGCTTTGTACGCCAGCCTGGAAGAGCGGTTGGACAAGATTGAGTCCCAGCCCGGATTCCAGCGGCAGATGCGGAAATCCGCTGCGGATATCCAGGCGGGCCGGGTATCGACGCACGCTCAACTGAAAAAGCGTCTCAGGAAACGCCGCTGATGGCCGAGGTCATTTGGCCGCAGAACCTCATTGACCACATACTGGAAATGCCGGACCCGGAGTGCCGGCAAATTCTCGATAAGGTAACGCGTCTGGAGGCCTTTCCGGAAATGTATCCCGTTAGGACCAGCGGGCCTTTTCGCGGGCATCGCTGGTTTATTGCTGGTTCCTGGCTGGTCTATTACCGAGTTGTGGAAGACAAGGTATACATGCGAGCGATTTGGCCCGCGCGCATTCCATAGTTTTTTGCAGACGAGTGATCCCCGGAAGGCCGGGATACTTCCCAGCAAGCCTCCCTGGAAATAACGCGTCGGAGGGAAACTTCTCAAAACAGCGGCTTGAGTTTTCGGTAGGTGTCGGCGAGAGCCTCCGGCAGGACGCGGGTCTCGGAGACAACGGTAAGAAAATTCGAGTCGGCGTGCCAGCGCGGGAGCACGTGCATATGGATGTGCTCGGCGACTCCCGCCCCCGCACTCTTGCCGAGGTTCATCCCCAGGTTGATTCCATCCGGCCGGTAGGCTTGCTGGAGAGCCTGCTCCGCCTTGCGGGTCAGCGCCATCATCTCCGTCCATGTGGCGTCGTCGGCGGCCGAGAGTTGGCCGATGTGGCGGTAGGGCACGACCATCAGATGGCCGCTGGTGTAGGGGAACAGATTCAGGATGACGAAGTTGTTCCGCCCCCGGTGGACCACGTAATTCTCTTCGTCGCTCTCCTGCTGTGTCTTGTTTTGCGGCTGGTCTTGTGGCTTGTCTTGTATTTGGGCGCAAAACACGCACCCCTCCGGGGGGGCTTGCTGCGTCACGTACTGATAGCGCCAGGGACTCCAGAGGTAATCCATGTTGGAGATTTCACGCTTCCGCCGGTGGCGGATGGCAATCGGATGGGAGATTACGTTTGCGACGGCGTTACGCTCGGCTCCGGCTGCGGTTCCGGTTTGGCCGCGTTGATCATGTCCTTGAGTTCCTTGCTTGGCTTGAAATAGGGGACTGTTTTGGAGGGAACATCCACACGAGCGCCGGTCTTCGGATTCCGTCCCACGCGGGGCTGGCGTTGCCGCGTGCGGAAGCTTCCGAAGCCGCGGATTTCGATCTTTTCCGATGACTTCAAGGCCTTCACTATGCTTTCAAAAATCGTCTCCACAATGACTTCTGAATCCTTGCGGGTCATCTCCACTACGCGCGAGACTCCCTCAATTAAATCGGCCTTTGTCATAGAAATATACCGTCTCCTTCGCTAATTCGCTAACGATGAATCGACTTTGTAACTAAACGTACGGCCTGTCTGCAACGGGCAGTTTCGGGAGAGCGACGATGCCGTTGGCAATGTGCAATTGCCTCGCCTGCTTCACGCTGCTTTCTTCATCCCTGCTTTTTATCCCTATTTATTTTCTTTTCTTCGCCTCCCGATTTTCCGCCCCCTATTCCTCAAGGCGGGTAGTATGCCTCTGTCGCCGCACGGATGCAATAGATTATCCATCATTTCCGGCAAAGAATTTTGCGGTCTGCCGGGAAAAAGCAGTTCTTCCCCTTACCGCCATCTTTCTCCCCCCGGCGAATTCACTTCGCGGCAAGGAAAGTTCCCACGGCGAGGAGCAGCATCGCGCCAGATAATGCGCAATCAGCCATGAATGACGTTTTCGAGGCGCTAATTCTTTGGGGAATTCCGTTCCTTGACGGCGACCATCTCCTCGATGGTGCTGGTGGCGCTTCCACCCGAGTGGGACTGTGCCAGCTTTTCCCCTTTCGAACGCTCCGGGCCAGCCGCCAATGCCCGCAGGCTCAGACCGACCTTTTTTTCTCCGGGATTCAACTTGATGATTTTGAATTCGTATTCCCGGCCAACCTCCAGGGGAATCGAGTGCTTGTCCACCTGATCTTCGGAAACTTCCGAGATGTGGCACAGCCCTTCAATGCCTTCGGCCAATTCGATAAAGGCGCCGAAGGTAGCCAGCCGCACCACTTTGCCGCGAACCGTAGCGCCCACCTGGTGGCTGGAGTAGAACGACTCCCAAGTATCCGGCTGCAACTGTTTGACGCCGAGCGAAAGACGCCGATTTTCAGGGTCAATACTCAGGATAACGGCCTGCACCTGTTCGCCCTTCTTCAGAACCTCGGAAGGATGCTTGATACGGCGAGTCCAGGAAAGGTCCGAGACATGGACCAAGCCGTCGATGCCTTCTTCTACCTCCACAAAAGCCCCGAAATCGGTGAGGTTCCGCACGCGTCCTTCAATTTGAGACCCCACCGCGTAGCGCTCCGCCAATGTGATCCAGGGGTTCGGCTCGGTTTGCTTCAGTCCTAGGGAGATGCGCCGTTCTTGCGAGTTGACGTCCAAGATAACCGTCTCTACGACATCTCCGGGAGAAAGAATTTTGGAAGGATGCTTGATGCGCTTGCTCCAGCTCATTTCGGAAACGTGAATGAGGCCTTCCACCCCTTGCTCCAGCTCCACGAAAGCCCCGTAGTCGGTCAGGTTCAGCACTTTGCCTTTTACCCGGGCGCCGACGGGAAATTTTCCGGCCACAGACAGCCAGGGATCTTCGCTGAGTTGCTTCAACCCCAGGGAAACCCGCTCCTTTCCCCGGTCAAACTTCAGCACCTTGACCTCGATTTCATCTCCAACCGAGACCATCTCCGAGGGGTGGGTAACACGGCCCCATGTAAGGTCGGTGATATGCAACAGACCGTCGAGCCCGCCCAGGTCTACAAAGACCCCGTAATCGGTTATGTTCTTCACTGTCCCCTTCAGCACCGCGCCCTCGGACAGCTCAGTCAGGGTCCGCGCCTTGCGGGATGAGTTTTCCTCTTCCAGCACAGCCTTGCGGGAGACGACGATGTTGCCCCGTTTTTTGTTGAGCTTAATGATCTTACAGGAGATTTCCTGCCCTTTGAGTGCATCCAAGTTGCGGACTGGTTTGATATCCACCTGCGAACCCGGCAAAAAGGCTCGCACTCCAATATCCACCGCCAAACCACCTTTGATTCTTTCTTCAATCCGCGCGGGAATGACTCTCTGGCCCTCATAAACCGCCTCGATCTCGTCCCAAAGCTTGAGGCGCTTGGCTCTTTCCCGAGAAAGAACAACGTATCCGTCCCGTTCCTCGGTGGACTCCAGCATCACCTCGATTTCGTCCCCCGGCTCGACGTGAAGATTTCCCTCCTCATCCTTGAACTCGGCCGTGGAAATCACGCCCTCGCATTTGTAGCCGACATCGACAATCACCTCCGTGCCGGCTATCTTTACCACGCGCCCTTTCAGCAGCGATCCAGCGGCAGGCTGGGATAATTGGCCGTAGGATTCCAGCAGACGGTCAAATTCCTCCGACTCAGATTGCGTTTGTACCTGCTCCGGATTCAAGCTCTCTTCTTGATCCAGCGGAGGGTTTTCTGGGTTTGACATTGACAAAGTCCCCTGAGACGAACAGAACCAGCAGAATAGCCGTCGTGTAATTGTGCAAGCGGCTTCCGGATCGCCGAAGATGCCACCCCGCCGCTAACGGGGCATGCGCTGGTACGAGCCACCCATTAGCCAGCCGATTCGACAGCGGAACGACCTACCCTGTTCTTCTGCTGCTTTCTCCCGTGCGTGCCAGTCAATTCTACTGGAGCAAACTATACAAAAACCACCCCCGGATGTCAACCAAACCAAAAGAAGGGTAATGGGTCAGTTTCCGTTAGGCACAGCGTCACACGATTTGTCAGGGCAGGGGCATCCGTAGCAAAACTGGCTCTGTCCTAGATGATCCATGATCCAACACTGAACGGGAGAAGATGGTTGCCGAATGGAAACCAATCAGGCTAACGGGCCAAACCGCAGAGAGGCACCCTGCCGGCTGGAAACAGGGATTGAGTTGGGGCTGGATCCCTAGCAGGACGCCCAGCGCCGGTTTGGGCCAGTTGCAAAACGGCTCTACGTTTTATTAGGGGGTTGCGGCAGGCGGATTCGCAGGCGTTTCGGCAGTTGTCTCCGCTGTGGCGCTGGTGGCATCCTCGGCAGCGGCAGCTTCGGCAGCGGCATCCTCGGCAGCGGCAGCCTCGGCAGCGGCAGCTTCGGCAGCGGCTGTAGCCGCATCATATTGCTCAATGATTGCTTGCGTAATGTCGATCGTTGCGTTCGCATACAGGATAGGAGTCTGCGGAGAGGAGGCGTCCAGGACGAGACCGAGCTCGTTTTTCTGGGCATGCTCGGAAATGACCCCCAGCATTTTTCTGCCGATCCCGTTGATTACATCCTGCTGGGCCTGCTGAAATTCGGCGGTGGCATCTTCATTATCGCGGTTCAGCCTGCGGGTCTTGTCGTCCAAGGTGCGCAGCAGTCTGGTTCGGGCTTCGTCGCTGAGCGTCTTTTCCTGATTTCTTAGCTGGTTTTGCAGGTCGCTGATCTCTCTCTGCTGATTTTCCAGCTCCACGCGCTTCGGCGCAAACTTATTTTGCAGTTCCCGGATCGCCGCCTGACCGTCTTTGCTCCCGGCGATGGCAGTTTGAATGTCGATGATGGCCACCTTCTGGGTTGTATTCTGGGCAAAGACGCTCGCAGAAAAGACCACAATTAAACCCGCGAGAATTGCCGGCACTTTGATTCTCATCCGATCTCCCATTGGCTCATTCACTTTTTTGGAAAGCGCACGATACGCACTGAGTTTACGTTCAAAGCCTCTCATTGTCAAGAGGTTGCGGAGCAGCCAGGGCTTTATCCCAGGCCACTCGCGCACCTGTTTCAAATGGTGGTCTGATTATTTTAGTTCCAGCTTACTATCCATCGACTTGAGATACAGATCCTGCAAACGGATTTTCATCTGCTGGACTTCCGCATCGGCAGGGTTCGTAGCTATTGACTTATCGATGAACTCCAGCGCGTGCTGGTAATCCTGCTTACGTCCATAAGCCAGCGCAATGTTGTAGAAAGCATTGGCATCGTTTGGCAAAATTGCAAGGATCTCCTCATACATGCTGATGGCCCCGTCGAAGTCGTTCTTCCCCTCAGCTTCGTTCGCTTGAGCCCCAATGGCCATCACCTGGACCTGGGCAACCATCTTCTGAAAATTTTCCGGGTCGATTTCGGCGGCCTTGCTGACGGCTTCTTCCGCCTCGGTCCTCATACCCTGGGCGGCATAGCCGATCGCAACAGCCATATGCGCCTGCGGAATTTGAGGAGCCAATTCAACCGCGATCATCCCTTTTTCGAGAGCCGAATCATAGTCTCGGTTCTGAACAGCCTGGTTGGAATCTGTCAGAATTTGATTCAAATAATTCAGGCTGTAAAAAGTCTGTTTGCAGGGTTTCTCGATATTCCCGGAAAGCTCTACCGGATCGGTGGGTTTGGCGAAATAGCCCTGCAACTCGTGCCCATCGATCTGGTAGGTGCCGTCGTTCAGCCCCTTAAATTGCACCTCGCCCTTTTTGTTTGTTTTCCGTTTCCACTCTTTCCCCGTCTGCGTCAGAGTGACCTGGAGTTCCTGCTTCTCCAGCGGAATGCCGGCCTCATTTACCACCGTGCAGCGCAGAGTGTTCTTGGCTTGCGCAACGGGAACAAACGCCAGAGCCAGGAAAGACAGTACCACCAGCCCGCCGATTTTGTGATTTGCTAAAGATTTCAACTTTCCCCCCTCCCTGTTTTGAGTTGCCCCGGAATCCGATTTCCCTTACGGAACAGGGCTGGTGTGAAAGCCAGCCTCAGCCCGGACCCGGCCAGGGGCATGATTAGAGCCCCGGGCAGCATCCGCCGTCCGAAGCAGTTGTTGAGCTTGTCCTAAAGCTCCAATGGCGCTTTGCACCTGCGGGTCTCCGCGGACGTCCACTTCATTTCCCCGCGGAATCCCGTATGCCAGATTAAATAATTCCGTCTTGATGCGCACCTTCACAAACGGCAAAGAGCGTTCCCAAGATAAAGGCGGCACGCGCACGCCAGCGTTGTGAAGGAAATTTTTGAAATCGCCCAGGGCAGCTTCATCCACCTCGAAGTCCTCGCTCACATGGATGATACTATCCCGGTAGGCCTGCGCAAAGTTCATGAAAGCCGTACTCTCTTCGAGGAATTCTGCCCACGGATCCAACTGCCAGGAGCCGGCCGGCGTGTCCGGGTGTACCCCTCCCTTTGACGGTAATGGCCGTCCGTTGTCCGTATAAAACTCCTCCGTCTGTTCTTGTTGTAAGATATCAGCCAACGCCGTCCCCGGCAAGGGCCGTTGGATCGACCGGCTGCTGGAAGTGAAGTAGCGTGCTGTGGTGAGAACCAGCGCCGTGCCCTCGCTGAGGGGCAAAACGGACTCGACCACTCCCTTTCCAAAGCTCACTTCGCCTACCACCCAGGCACGGTCATGTTCCTGCAGAGCCGCCGCGATAATTTCCGCCGCGCTGGCCGACCTCCCGTTCATGATGACAACAAGGGGAAGTTCCGGGCGAAAGGGCGCCGACTCGGTCACATACTTCGTCTCCGGGATCACCCGGCCCCGTAAGCTTACCACAGCCTGGCCCTTTCGCAGAAACAGTCCTGCCGTGGCCACCGCAGATTCCAGCGAGCCGCCGGGATTGTCGCGCAGGTCCAGGATCAGGCCCCGCAGATTGTTGCTCCCCCACTCCTCCAAAATCGAGCGGAGTTCGCCGGGGGTGCTTTCCTCCACCCGCGCCACATGCACGTAACCAAGCGACGGCTCCAGCAGAAACTTCTTGTCCACGGTAGGCGAGGGAACTTCGGCGGGGTCCAGCGAAAAATCCCGCGGAACCAGCTTGCCGCCCTGCACCACGGAAAGCTCCACGCGTTTGGACTTGGCCGCCTGCAACACTTCCACCAGCTCGCGTAAGTCCATACGGTCCACGCGATGGTCATTGATCTCGACGATCCGGTCCCCAGGACCCAGGCCCGCTCTCCCGAACGGGGAACCCGGCAGCGAGTGCAGAACCATAACGCGCCCGGCCTGCACGTTGAGGATAGCGCCAAAACCTTGCTGAACGCCGCGCTGCTGCTGCTGCAACATCTGAAATTGGCTGGCGTCCAAAAAAACCGAAAACGGATCGAGACTGGATAGGGCGCCCCGAATGGCTCCTTCATACAGAGCCTGTTCAGGCTGGAGGGAGTCCGCCAGGTGTTTTTCGAGCAGCCGGTACGCTTGGGTTATCTTTGCCAGACTCCGGCGTATCGCTTCATCCCCATCCTCTCTGGAGGACTGCGAATACGCCCCTGGCGGCGAGATGATCCACAAAAACACTACTGCCGGCAAAAAGAATCGCTGCACTACGGTGCCTGCGGCCCTCCTAGCCTCTCTGCCCAACCGGTTTCTAGTGTTTCGGAGCAGCACCAGATTTCCCCCTGCCGTCGCCGGCAATTATTCTCACCTGGAAGAAATTTTTAGCTTAACACATTGCCTAAAAACCCGGATGTTGACCTTCTCGTAGAAAGGCGGCTGCATCCACCCACTGTCAACGCCGTATTAAGGAATCTCCTTGGACCGCTGCATTCAGCCCATTTTCTTGGAACCACATCCCTGCTCAAAGGTTGTAACCTGCATTAGGAATTCAGCCGTACCATCCACAAAATATGGTTGCTGCATGCAACAGACCTGCCAGCAAAGCTTGAAGAGCATACCGCAAGGCTAATAACCAGCTTACTATCATTAAGATATGGAAGTTCAATGCTGTAAATCCCGATAGATTCCCCCCAGCCTCCCACAAATTGACGACCTTTCCGGGGTACCGTGCGTTTCCCCGGAAGTCAAAGGACTTTTCCTAAAAATCCCCATTTGTTTCACTTTAGGGAATGTGCAGTAACCGTCCAGGTGAGAGGAATTCCCCTTTTCAGTAGATTACAGGTCAAGCCGCACCGGAGTTTTGGCACTTCAAATGCTTCACTCTGATGGGGTCTTAGACCTTAGAAGGCTTATATGAAACTGGGTTCTTTGGCGAGGCAGTACTACAAGGCATTGATCATAGGCGCGGGTGTCGCCGTCCTCTACAGCGAAGTGCTCCGGGAATTGGCCTTTGACTGGTGGAACAATCCCGATTACAGCCATGGCCTGCTGCTTCCCTTCGTCACCCTATACCTGATCTGGCAGAAAAAAGATTCGGGCCGAACCGCCGTTCAACCTTCAACTATGTATGGGACACCCTCTGGAACAATCCCGATTACAGCCATGGCCTGCTGCTTCCCTTCGTCAGATTTGGCCGGGAGCCCTTCCGCTCCCAGTAAGCTCGGACTCATGGTGATGCTGGGGTCGCTGGGACTTCTGTTCGCCGGCCATCTGGGCGCGGAATACTTTATCAGCCGAGTTTCCTTGTTGCTATTCTTGGGTGGACTGGTCCTGTTCTTTTTCGGGTGGAAGCATCTTCGTATAGTCAGCTTTCCCCTGGGACTGCTCTTCCTCGCTATTCCTCTTCCGGCAGTTATCTTCTATCAATTAACGTTCCCACTCCAACTGATCGCTTCTCAACTGGCCACATTCTTTTTGGAAACTTCCATGGTGCCTGTTCTGCGCGAGGGGAACTTCCTCTTCCGGCAGTTATCTTCTATCAATTAATCGTAATCGTATTGCCCAATATCACCCTGGAAGTGGTGGAGGCTTGCAGCGGCATCCGCTCGCTGTTCTCCCTAATGACACTCACGATCTTGTACGGCTACTTTTTGGAGGGCAGAACCTCTTTCCGATTGATCCTGATCGCTATGACCGTCCCGCTGGCATTGTTTTGCAACGGACTGCGCATTATGGGGACGGGCATCTTGACTCAGTATGTGAATCCGGCGGCGGCGGAGGGATTTTTCCACTCTTTCTCCGGATGGCTTGTCTTCCTGATCGCGTTCGCATCGCTGCTCGTGATTCACAGAGGCTTGAACATATTCAAAAGACCGGAACGTAAGGAGGATGGCGCCCTTGCAAGCTAATCGAGACTGGCGGCTTTTGCTTACAATCGCTCTGCTGCTTTCTTCCACCCTGGGGCTCCAGGCGTTGTCGCATGGCTCACCCACGGTGTTGCGGCAGAAATTGGACACCTTCCCGCAGCAAGTGGGCGCGTGGAACAGCGTGGACGTAGCCATCGACCAGGACGTCCAGGAAGTGCTGGGCGCCTCCGACCTGCTCAATCGAGTCTACTTCGACCCGCAGAACAAGATCAGCATCGGGTTGTTTGTCGGCTATTTTGGCAGCCAGCAGAGGGGAGGAGCCATTCATTCCCCCAAAAACTGCCTCCCAGGTGCCGGGTGGACGGCCCTGGAAGGCGGGCTGGCCACCATTGCTGTGCCCGGCTATCCCGAACCAGTAAATGTGAACCGTTACATCATCCAAAAGGGGATGAACAAACAGCTTGTCCTGTACTGGTATCAGTCCCAGGGGCGCGTCATCGCCAGCGAGTACGCCGCCAAAGTTTATCTGGTTTGGGACGCAGCCACAAAAAACCGCACCGACGGCGCGCTGGTCCGGTTCATTACGCCCATCGTCGGGGGAGATGAAGCGGCTGCCCTGGAAAGGGCCACGGGATTCGTCCAGGAAACTTTCCCTTACCTCACGGAATACATTCCGAGCTGAGACCACCGCAGCACCTTACAAACCGGCTCGACAGCCGGAAGCCGTCCATCCTTCTTTCCTGTTTGAAAAATTACCCAGCGGTCGCAGGATTGCGCAAAGCCGTAGCTCTTATCGGCGGATCGGGTTAGAATTTCTCCGCCTGAAAAGTTCAGCGCGGAAAACCATAATCCATGGAACCCAAAATCCCTGCGGTCAATCTGCCTCTCCAATTCGAATCGATCCGCAAAGAAATCGACGCGAGTATCCGGCATGTGCTCGAAAGACAAAGCTTCATCCTCGGCCCGGAGGTCCAAGAGCTGGAGCAGGCCGTGGCGCGAGCGCAGGACTGTGCCCACGCCGTGGGATGCGCCTCCGGCTCTGACGCCTTGCTGTTGTCTCTTATGGCCATGGGAATCGGACCGGGCGATCCTGTGCTGGTGCCCGCGTTCACCTTTTTCTCGACCGCCAGCTCGGTGGTCCGCGCCGGGGCCACGCCGGTGTTTGTGGATATCGATCCCCGCACTTTTAACATCAGCCCGGAGGCCGCCCGGCAAGCGCTCGCTTCTCATAAGACCGGCAAGCCCGTCAAGGTCGTTGTCCCTGTGCACCTCTACGGGCAATGCGCCGACATGGATGCCCTGTCGGCACTGGCGGCCCAATCCGGTATTCATATTATTGAGGACGCCGCACAGGCCATCCTGGCGCGTCACAGGCGGCGCGCAGCCGGCTCCATGGGCGACTGCGGATGTTTCAGCTTTTTCCCAACCAAAAATCTCGGCGGCTATGGTGACGGCGGAATGGTCACTACCAATGACTCCTCGCTCGCTGAACGCCTGCGTCCGCTGCGAGATCATGGATTGGTCAAAAAACACGTCCATGCCTGCCTGGGCATAAACAGCCGCCTGGACACTCTGCAGGCAGCAGTTCTGCTGGTCAAGCTGCGGCATCTGGAAGAGTGGACGAAATTCCGGCAGAAGCGGGCTGCGTATTACAGGAAGGCATTTGCGGATGCAGGATTATCTGACGCGGCTGCGACGCATCCATATCCAACACGCGAGGCCCCGGTGGTGCTGCCCTATGTAGCGCCCGACGCCGGTCACGTCTATCATCAATTCACGGTGCGTGCTCTGCGACGAGACGAGATGGCGCGCCATCTGGCAGCAAAAGGCATCGAGAGCGCCGTTTATTACCCCATCCCGCTTCATCTGCAAGAGGCGTTTTCTTATCTAGGCGGACAACCGGGAAGCTGCCCGGAAAGCGAGCGCGCCGCCGGCGAGGTGCTCTCCCTCCCCGTCTATCCGGAGATCACCGAGGAGCAGCAGTCTCGGGTGGTGGAAGAGATCAAGAGGTTTTATAGCGCTTAAGAAACTGCGTGAAAACTACGGCGAAGGCAAAGCAATCCGAGCCGCGCGCGCCTGCCCCGCCTGCCCTGCCTGCCCTGAGCGAAGTCGAAGGGAGCGCAGCCGAAGGGGCTCGGAATGACAGCGCAGCATGGGATACACCAATGATGCAAATGCTCTTAGGGAATCATTTGGGGAAGATCAAAGGTAGCTAAAGATAAGGTGCATCTTCCCCGAAAAGCATCTGCCGGTCTCAATCCACCCAAATCGAGCACTCGCGCAACAGGTCGTACCCTTTCTGCTCGTCCGGCGTCATGCCCCTGGGAAGTTCGCCCGATTGCAGGAATATCCAAAGCCGCTGCAGTTGGTTCAGGCATGCTGTCTGCCTAATTTTCCTCGCCGGGTCATCCGTGGAGATACTGGAAACGTTTTCTATCTCTTCTTCCACTCGTTCCGCCATGGTCCACGGGTTATCGGTGAGGCAGCACGCAAAGCTGGGGAAATCAAATTCATTCTGTGTTTCTCTCGACACGGCAACCACCCGCCCAACATTGTTGCTGTTCTGAAGATCGACCTAGTTTGGCATCACCAATGCTATCGCTGATGGTTTTCGGAATTTTGCTTGGAATGCCAAGCGAGGGAGCGTGAGGGAGCCGACGCTGGAACATGCTTTGCTCAGCAAACACGGAGAGAACAGAATCAGCGGGGCGAGTTTGCAGCGCTCCGCCGTGCGCGCTACAAACCCACCGTGATCCCCCCGATCACAGCCACACGATGCCACGCGCCGCCGGGCTGGAACAGTTGGTTCGAGATAAATGTCTGATAGTCCCGCACCTCCAGCCGCAGATGAACCAGTTGGTGCAGATGTCTTTCGACGCCCGCGCCATAAGTCAGCACAAAGGAGGTCGCGTTATCCGGAGCGCCGCCCGGAAAGGGGACCTCTATCTCGCTTTTCACGTCCAGCCCGAACCGCGTGATTCCAACCCCGGCCAGGCCGTAGAAGCGAAAGCGATAGGCGGAGGGAGTGCGCACCCGCGTATCAAACGTAACTGTGTGAGCGCTCAGCTCCGCCTTCGCACTCGATCCAAAGACATCCCCTCGCGCGAGGAGCATCTCCGCGCTCGAAAAGCTGTAGTGCAGCCCGGAGCTTACGTAGGGATACACGCGGGTGCCGGCGTCCAGGGTGAAGATTCTGCCATTGGCAAACTCGGAGCGCGCCGATCCGAGAACGGGGCCCGCAGCCGTCCCCTCGCCCAGGTCCTGGGAGAAAAGCCCGCCTCCGCCAATCCCAAGGAACTGCCCGTGGGCTAGTTGCGCCACGCAAAAGAACAACAAAATTCTGCAGAGAACTTTCGCAGCCTTCACCATTGCTTGCCTCCCGGCGGAAGTCATCAACTCCCGGCAACATCCAGATGGCCATTATGCCATTGATGCATCGGTTCCTCTGCACCGCCGTTGCGGGAAGCGTTCGGAAAGTTGCGACGGCTGCCGTATCGCAAAAGCCGCCCAATCCGATGCCACAACGAAAACCAGAACCAGCACCGGCATTCTTGCCGTGGAAATGGCAGAGCCCGCCTGTGTGCATGAATTTGTTTTGGTGTAAGATGTTAGCAGCTCGGAGGCCATCCTAGCTCAATTGGTAGAGCACCGCATTCGTAATGCGGGGGTTGGGGGTTCGATTCCCCCGGATGGCTCCAGTTTTTTTCCTGCAAAACTTTCCTTTCCTGGCGCAAGACGAAGAGCAGTCATGGCGGCTTTGTTTTGTGAAAATCAGGTTGCGGCCGAGACATCCATTCGGGTGGGTGGTGGAACGTTTGCCCCTTCCCTCTGCAATTCGCCCGCTGGTATTCCGGGATGGGATGCGCGGGAAACGCTACTCCGGGTCGTAATTGAGATAGGGTCCCAGCCAGCGCTCCACGTCTTTCAGGTCCATCTTTTTCCGCAGGTGATAATCGGTCACCTGGTCGCGTTCGATCTTGCCCACGGCAAAATATCTCGATTCCGGATGCGCAAAATAGAGTCCGCTGACTGACGCGGCAGGATACATCGCGAACGTTTCGGTGAGCCGGACCCCGATGTTCTTCTCCGGTTCCAGCAAGCGGAACAGCAGACGTTTTTCCGTGTGATCCGGGATTGCCGGATAGCCCGGCGCCGGACGGATGCCGCGATACCGCTCGCGGATCAAGTCTGCATGGCTCAGACCTTCGTCTTTTCCAAAGCCCCACAGCTTGCGGGCGCGTTGGTGCGACAGCTCTGCCAGCGCCTCGGCCAGCCGGTCGGCGAGAGCTTTGGCCATGATGGCGTTGTAATCGTCGTGGTCGCTTTCAAAGCGTTTCGCCAGCTCTTCCGCGTGAATTCCTCCCGTTACGGCGAACAGGCCCAGATAATCTCCGCAACCTGACTCTTTAGGCGCGATGAAGTCAGCCAGCGCGTAATTGTGCTCCCCGGGGGGCTTCTCCATCTGCTGGCGCAGGGTGTGGAACACTCCCAGCGGTTCGGAGCGGGCCTCATCCGCGTACACCTCGATGTCGTCTCCCACGCTGTTGGCGGGGAAAAACCCGGTGACGGCGCGCGCCGTAAGCGACTTCTCTTTTTGGATGGCGGCCAGAAGCTCCTGTGCATCGGCAAAAAGTTCCCTTGCCTTGCTGCCTATGTCCTCGCGCTCCAGGATCTTCGGATAGATTCCCCGCAACTCCCATGTGTGGAAGAACGGGGTCCAGTCGATGTAGGGAACGATCTCCTCCAAAGGGACGGGGTCAAACACCCGCACGCCCTGAAATGCGGGCTCGGGAATGTTATAGGAGGTCCAGTCCAAGCTGGGTTTTCTTCTTCTTGCATCCTCCAGGGTCAGCAGCTTCTGTGTCTTCGGCGCGCTGTGAGCTTTCCGGGCTCGCTCTTGTTCCAGCCGGTTTTCCTCGGCGAAGGCCGGGCGCAATTGAGGGCTTTTCAGATTTCCTACCACGCCCACGGCCCGCGCGGCATTCAGGACGTGCACGACGGGCACGCTGTAAGCAGGCGCGATCTTCACCGCCGTATGCACACGGCTGGTCGTCGCGCCGCCGATCAGCAGAGGAACCGTGAAACCCTGACGCTGCATCTCCCGCGCAACATGCACCATCTCATCGAGCGACGGCGTGATGAGCCCGCTCAGCCCGATCATGTCGGCGCCCACCTCGCGGGCGGTTTTCAGGATTTTTTCCGTAGGGACCATGACCCCCAGATCGATGATTTCGTAATTATTGCAGCCCAGCACGACGCCGACGATGTTCTTGCCGATGTCGTGGACGTCTCCCTTGACCGTGGCAAGCACGATCTTCGCTTCGGCCTGACGCTGCCCGCTCGCCTCCTTCTCGGCCTCCATATACGGCAGCAGGTAAGCCACGGCCTTTTTCATCACGCGCGCGCTTTTCACCACCTGCGGCAGGAACATCTTGCCCGAGCCGAACAGGTCCCCAACCACGTTCATTCCGGCCATGAGCGGACCTTCGATCACGGCCAGCGGCTTCCCGAATTTCTGGCGCGCTTCTTCGGTGTCTGCTTCGATGTAGTCGACGATGCCCTTGACCAGGGCATGGGAGAGTCTGGCTTCCACCGTCCCCTGGCGCCATTCATCTTCGACCACGTCCGCCTTGTCTTTTTGCTTGACGGAATCCGCAAAGGCAAGGAGGCGATCTGTGGCGTCCGGGCGGCGGTTGAGCAGCACGTTCTCCACTAATCCCAGCAAGTCCCTGGGGATTTCTTCGTAGATCCCCAGCTGCGAGGGGTTGACGATTCCCATGTCCATGCCGGCGTGGATGGCATGATAGAGGAAGGCCGAGTGCATGGCTTCTCGCAACGCGTTGTTGCCGCGGAAGGAAAACGAGATGTTGCTGACTCCGCCGCTTACCTTGCAGCCGGGGAGCGTGGCCTTGATGATGCGGGTGGCCTCGACAAAAGCCACGGCGTAGTTGTTGTGCTCTTCGATCCCGGTGGCGACGGTCAGAATGTTGGGATCAAAAATGATGTCTTGCGGCTTGATGCCCACCTCTTCGGTCAGGATGCGGTAGCTGCGCGTACAGATTTCGACTTTGCGCTCCGCTGTATCCGCTTGGCCCGCTTCATCAAAGGCCATCACGATCATTGCCGCCCCGTAGCGTTTGATCAGCCGCGCCCGCTGCTTGAACATCTCCGGGCCTTCCTTCAGGCTGATGGAATTCACAATACCCTTGCCCTGAACGCATTGGAGCCCCGCCTCGATCACACTCCACTTGGAACTGTCGATCACGATGGGGACGCGCGCGATGTCCGGCTCGGAGGCGATGGAGTGGAGGAACGTCGTCATGGCGTTTTCCGAATCGAGCATGGCTTCGTCCAGATTGACGTCGATCATCTGGGAGCCGCCCTCGACCTGCTGGCGGGCGACGGCCAGCGCCTTTTCATACTCGCCAGCGAGAATGAGCTTGGAGAACCGGGGCGAGCCGGTCACGTTGGTGCGCTCGCCGATGTTGACAAAGTTCATATCCGGACGGATGGTAAGCGGCTCGAGCCCGCTGAAGCGCGAGTACGGCTTGGGCCTCGCCAGCGGGTGCGGCTTGACCCCGCGCACCGACTCGGCAATGGCGCGGGTGTGCGCCGGGGTCGATCCGCAGCAACTTCCCAGGATGTTCACCCAGCCGTTCGCTGCAAATTCGCGCAGGTCCGCAGCCATGCGCTCCGGAGTTTCATCGAATCCGCCGAAGGCGTTCGGCAGACCGGCGTTCGGATAGCAACTGATATAGACGGGAGCAATCTCGGAGAGCGCCTCGATATAGGGCCTCATTTGCTGCGCGCCCAGCGCGCAGTTGATGCCGACGCTCAGCATATCCACGTGGGAGACGGAGTTCCAGAAGGCTTCGACGGTCTGGCCCGAGAGCGTGCGGCCGCTCTGGTCGACGATGGTGACCGAGACCATGATGGGCACGCGCCTGCCCGAATCCTCGAAGCACTGCTCAACCGCAAACAGCGCTGCCTTGGCGTTCAGCGTGTCGAAGATCGTCTCCAACAGCAGCAGGTCGGCACCGCCTTCCACCAAACTGCTCGCCTGTGCGTAGTAGGCATCGCGCAACTCGGCGAAGGTCACAGCCCTGGAGGCCGGGTTGTTCACGTCCTGGGATACGGACGCCGTCCGGCCGGTCGGACCCATCGCCCCCGCCACGAAGCAGCGCCGTTTCGGATTTCCGGTCATGAACCGGTCCGCGGCGGCGCGGGCGAGCTTGGCGCCGGCCCGGTTCAAATCGCGGACGGCGCCCGCCAGTCCATACTCCTGTTGTGAAAGGGCGTTAGAGTTAAATGTGTTCGTCTCAATGATGTCCGCGCCGGCCTCTAAATACTGGCGATGAATCTCCTCGATGATGTGAGGCTGGGTAATATTCAGGAGGTCGTTATTCAGCCGCAGGTCGGCGGGGTGGTTGGCGAACTGCTTGCCCCGGTAGTCGGCCTCGCTGAGATTGTAAGCCTGAATCACAGTGCCGAAGGCGCCGTCCAGAATCGCAATCCGGCGATCCAGGATTTCCTTGAGTTGAGTGAGACGATCTGAATTGTTCATGGATTGCGGTGTTGTGGATTTAGCCCGGCCCCCCATTTTTGAAAAACCGGGCTAGTTTTTATTGTACACCCCCGCAGCCTCGCTTGGGAACATGCCGGCTTGGCCCGATGGTTCTCTACGATTGCTCCTGGAGATTCTTTTCGACCGTATGGTTTCAGCTCTCTACTCTAATTTTCCCCTTCCTGTGCATAAGCTGGGCTGGAACTCCAGTGGCTTTGTTTCGCAAAAATCAATTTTAACTTGAGACGTCGACTCTAATAGGTGGAGGAACCACCTCCCCTTTGCTCTGTCTCTGCAACCACATCTAGCTAAATCATCGCTTGAAAAGGCCGTCGTTCATTCGTCGTCTCGTAGCGAAAGATTATTTCCAGCACTTTTTTATGAAAAAGAGGCAAAAAGCTGTCAGTCGCAAGTAACTTATATTAGGGAGAACTATCGAATCCTTTTTTAACGCAGGGAGGTAGTAAAAAAGCGCTGGGCAACGTTTCAAAAACATAGGCAAACACCGAATTTTTCTAAACACAAGGAACTGAGGAGTAACTGCGATGTCATTTGAAAATATGCGGATCTGCAATTTCGTGAGAAGGGACGGGAGGAAATGCAAAGCGCCGGCAATGAGGGTATCTGAAAAATGCAAGCATCATGGGGGGGCTCTGGCGAGAGCGTCGAGAACACACGGGCTATATGCGAAATATCAGTCTACTAGAATTCAGGATCTGGTCGAGGAACAACTGGCAAATCCCAAGTTGCTAGACCTACGACAGCAGATTGCCCTGATATCGGCGCTTCAGGCAGACAGCCTGGACCGGATCAGGAAACACCAGGAGAAGGAAAAGAAGACCCACTTCACAAGAAAAGAGAAACAAGAGATGGCAGTCCTGTCCGAAAAAATGAGTTCAACGATAGAGCGTTTCGCCAAAGTGGGTGTGGTGTTGAAGTACCTTGTGCATCTGGACACGGTGCAAGAACTGTTTGAAGAGTGGGCAACTCTGACCAGACGCTACATACCTAGCGCATCGGATAGGAAGAAGTTTACAGAGGAGCTTTCTCTTGTAACGGACACGTTGATAGAGGAAGGCGCAAAAAAAGAAGGGGGCCGGGTGGGAAGGCCTTTGAAGGAGGTCGCGGCATACAGGGAGGAGGAGGCAGGGTAGTGAGGGGTCCTAGATTTTTGTACCAGTTTCAGGGTGAGTTTTGGAATGTTTCCAGGCCTTTCAGATTGCAGCTAGCTGCAATCTGAAAGGCGAATTCGTTCGGCGTCCTCTCCCCCAGGGCTCTGTGAGGACGACTCTTATTGGTCCGGAATTCCTTGCGGACTCTTTCAACAAACGCGTGGTCGATCATGGAGGCCAGTGAATCCTCTGCATCATAGACCGTCAGAGTGACACGCTGGTGCTCATCGAGTGGTAGCGGCTCAAGAGGCCGCAGGACCCCGTTTTCGTACACGGCTTCCACTTGCTTGGTCGTGACAGCCTCATCACCCCTCACCCGTTACAATCCAATCCAAACTCTTTCTAAACCGCTTCCGCAATCGAACCAAAACTTCTAAGGGTGGCTCGCTCTCTCCCCGTTCGTACTTTGACAGCTGGCTCTGACTAACACCGAGCATCCGAGCAAAATCCGCTTGCTGCATATCAAACCCGCGTAGCTCCCTAATTCTGCGCCCGAGGGCGACGAGGTCGGGCACATCATTTTCACCTGACGCAAGGGGCATTTTTTTCTTGACTCTTGTAGTCATTATATGAATATAATAGTCATTATATGAATTCGGCAGTTATTGTCTGCTATTTATATAAATATAGGAAAGCGGCAGCATCTGCAACAAAAATGAGGTGTTTATGAAAATTCCATCTATTACGCTTGATCGAGAAAACCTGCGGCTCGCTAAGACGAAATGGCCTGGGATGTTACGAGGAGAGGAACGCGGAGGGCTCAGACTTCTGTCTGAACGATATCGATTATCCGTCGCTCTGGGCGATCTGGTGCTCCTTGATGGACGCTGGTACGTCACCCACGCAGGCCTGCTGCGTTTGGCAAACCGCAATCGTTGCTCCGGCATCCGAGTTCAACCGGTACGCGAGTTCTGCGACGCGTCCACGAGCCGTTGGGTGTTCAAAGCGACTGTCTATAAATCCTCAAAATCCCGCGGTTTCGTTGGCTACGGCGACGCCGATCCCTCCAATGTTGCCTCCTTGGTCCGCGGGGCCGAGATGCGCATGGCCGAAACCAGAGCCGTCACCCGGGCGCTTCGTAAAGCGTATGGCATCGGGCTGTGTTCGGTGGAGGAGATCGGGTCTTTTCCTCCTTCAGCCAAACAGGTCAGCGGACCTGAAAATGCCTCTGCGCTAATTCAGAAGAACATCCCGAGCAACGGCCAGCCGCGACTCCGCGATCGGCTCTGCCAGTTGATCCGTCAATACAGTTTGGATCCCACCCTGGTCAAACACTACGCGGCGGATTTCTGCGAAACCGAGAATCTGCGCGACGCCACCCGGGACCGCGTTGAATCCTTTATTAAGAATTTGGCTGAGCAGGCAGCGAAGGATCGACCGGGTCTCCTCTGTCAGCTTAACAGCTACGCGCAACCTCAAGAGGTGAAATCATGAGACGTGAAATCCCAGGCCTCCACCAGAAAGCACAGTACAAGGACGAGATCCCGGATGGCCTCTTTCTGGTCCGGGTCGAGCGGGCCTTCTACCGCTACCATCCGCAGAAGCCCTTTTTCGCAGTTCGCTTTGCTGTCATCCAGCCCGAGGAGTTTACTGGAGAGGCGTTGCCTGGCCGACTCTACTGTACCGCCAAAGCCTTGTGGAAGCTCAGATGGTTCCTGTGTGACTTTGGCTATGACGCAGAACTGTTTGGCCGGGACGTGATCGAAGAAAAACTTCTCCTCGGCCTTCACGGGATCATCAAGGTCTCCCATACGACAATCAACGGCCGTTCCTTTCTCAATCTGGATGGCTTTGCCTCTGCGGATAAGTGGGAGGAGCTTTCAGCCTCTCCTGTCGGCAGCCGCGACAGCTAGGAGGAGAGCAATGACCTATAGCTACACCCAGATCAACCAATACCTGGGCTGTCCCCGCCGCTATCGTCACCGTTATTTAGACGGCTGGAGGGAGAAGGATGCCCGGGCCGCTATGGTTTTCGGACGGGTGTTTGAGAAAGCCCTAGCCGCGTTTTTCCGCCGAGAGGATAGCGCTGCTGTCCTGTTCAAAGAGTGGGGAGCCTATCGTGAGACTCCTTTGGAATACTCCAACGGCGATTCCTGGGACCGTATGGTCCGCCTGGGAGTGCAGCTGCTCGAACGATTGGCTCAAGACAACCGCATCCGCATCCCCCAACCTCGCCACAACATGCAGGTGAAGCTGCTGCGTCCACTCTCGAACGGCAACGACTTTGTGGCCTATGTCGATGCCATCGGCTATCTTGACGCCACTCGCTGCCTGATTGAATGGAAAACGACGGGCAGCCGCTACCCGGAACAGCCCGAAGGCTTACTGGCTCTTGATCCTCAGCTTGTTTGCTACTCCTGGATCAGCGGGATTGCAGAGGTTGCCATGGTCGTATTTGTGCGCAAGCGCATGCCCGAAATCCAATACCTGCGCACCTCCATCACTGAAGAACAACGCCAGGAGTTTGCGCAGCTGGTAGAAGAATCCACCTCCCGGATCGAGGCTGGACGCTTCCTGCCTCACACCGGCATCCGCTTCCCCCAGAATGGCTGCGTGAGCTGCCCTCACCTGGGTCTCTGCCTGGGGAAGCAAGACCTTGTCGATTCCAAACTGATCCGCCGACCGGGAGCCAGTGATCTTGAATGGCTTGACCAGCTTGAATACTAACGAGCGTCCCATCGTGGCTCTGAAACTCAACCACCGCCGGGCTCTTTTCGTGCTAGCCAAGATCGATGAGATCCTATCCTGGGAGCAAAGGGTGGAGCATGAACGAGACATCCGCTTTGTGGACTTAGGCCGCTACTTGTGCGAAGTCCGCTCCGGCCAGTACTGGCGACTGGACAAGCTCGCTTCCTTCGATGAATTCTTGGAGAAACGCTTCCCCGAGTCCCGGCGTAAGGCCTATTACCTGATGGCAATCCACGAGCATTTGCCAAGGGAAGTGCGAAGGGAGCTGAAACAAGTGGGATGGGCAAAGGCGGCTGAGCTGGTCAAGGTAGCTCGTTCAGATGGACAGGAGTTCGATTGTGCAATCTGGTTGCACAAAGCACACTCCATGCCGACCGAGGCTCTCAAACGGGAGGTCGAACGGCACCTGACGGGAAAAGAGACCGAGCCTTGGGAGATCATCTACTTCAAGGTGTACAAGAGCCAGCTGCCGGTGATCGAACAGGCGCTGGAGACTGCAGCTCTAATGCTAGGGACGGATAAATCCCGTGGATACTGCCTGGAGATGATCTGCGCGGACTTTCTGGCTGGAGCCAACATTGAGAATGTCAGCTCCGATTCCCTGCTCTTATCCCTCTGCAAGCTCTTCGAACTTCTCCCTAACTCGCAGAAAGGGAAGTTTTTGGAGCAGGTTGATGAAATCCATGACCCAGTTTCATCCCAAACGACCGCGGATTAGGCTTGCTCAGGAATCCTACCGAAGCTTGCGCCAACAAGTCCTAGAGCGGGATGGTTGGCGTTGCCAGCGCTGCAGTCGGTTCAGCGGACTTCAAGTGCATCACATCCAACCACGAAGTCACCTAGGAAATGATGCAGAACAAAATCTGATCACACTCTGTATCGAGTGCCACAAAGATGCCCATGAGTGACAGAACGTTGCGTTGTGGAAGATGAGCAGTGAGTTGGCTAGCGACCGACGGCAGGTGCGGTAACCTGGGAGTTGTGAGTCAAAAAGTTTGAACGAATCACAGTCGCCCCCCCCAACAGATGGGCCGTCGGTCAAGAGGCTGCGGTAGAGACATCCACTCGCTCAACGCACTGGAAGAGCCCCCTCAGGTTAGACATTTACCAGGCTGTCAGTTTTCCAACTCTCCAAACATATCAACGATTCGCTGCCCAATTGCGATGGAAGCAGTTGCGGCGGGAGAGGGAACATTACAAACGTGGATCACTCCTTCCGTACGAACGAAGTGGAAATCATCGAGTAAAGCCCCCGTTCGATCCACGGCTTGGGCACGGACACCGGCACCGCCAGGGCGGATATCCTCTGCCCGAAGATCAGGTACGAGCCTCTGGAGCGCACGGACAAACGCCTTCTTGCTGAAGGAACGATGGAACTCGTCCAGACCACTCCGCCAGTATTTTCTTGCCAATTGCCAAAAGCCTGGGTAAGTGAGCGTTGCCATCATGTCAGAAAAATTAACGTCTGTCTTACGATAGCCTTCTCGCTTGAAAGCCAGCACGGCATTGGGTCCTGCTTCGACACCACCATGAATCATTCGGGTGAAGTGCACTCCAAGAAAAGGAAATTTTGGATCTGGAACGGGATAGATCAGGCCCTGTATTAAGGACTGGCGTTCGGGGATTATCTCATAATACTCGCCTCGGAACGGCACAATGGCCATGTTGGTTTGGGTCCCGTCTAACTTACAGATGCGGTCGCTGTGCAAACCGGCACAATTCATTACATAACGTGTCGGAAATGGACCGTTCGTGGTCTCGACAACGATTTCCCTGCCGCGGCGCAGGATGGCTGTGACCTTGCTTCCGGTGATGATTTCTCCTCCATTGGCTACCACAATCTCCGCAAATTTCTCGGCGACTGCAACGTAGTCAGTAATCCCTGTGCCCGGCACGTGCAACGCTTGAATTCCGGAGGCGTGAGGTTCAATCTCCCGAAGTTGTTCCGGGCCAATCATCAATAGATTGGGCACTCCGTTGGCAGTCCCGCGGAGGTGAAGTTCCCTCAGCGCTGGCAATTCTTGCTCATTCGTGGCGACCACCACCTTGCCGCAGAGATTGTACGGAATGTTATGTTCCTGGCAGAACAACCCCATCGCTGCAGCGCCTTCTACACAAGTTTTGGCCTTGATGGATCCCGGCCGATAATAAAGACCGGAATGGATCACCCCGCTGTTATGGCCGGTTTGATGGGCGCCAACCCGATCCTCCTTCTCCACTACGAACAACCTCAAATTGGGGAACCGGCGGACGAATTCCCTCGCTGCGGCAAGGCCAACGATCCCTCCACCTATAATTACTAAATCGGATCGCTTTCGAATGGTGCAAAACTCCTTTGCTCTCGGGAAGCTGATTGTATAACAAAGTCGACCGTGCACAATCCTCGCACGTCTCTCTTCAGTTTTTGCCAAGATCGACCAGATCTTAGTCTGGAAGCAAGACGTGGAGTATGAACGAGACACCGGTAAGCCGCAGCAATGAAACTCCTCCCGTTTTATCATGGAAAAGTTGAAGTCAGCCAAGATCCATCGCCACGTTCAGCAGGCCGGGAGACAGATGTGAAAAAGTTTGCACGAACCACAGTCAATCCTCAGCAGATGCGTGAGTCTTCCGTGTATCCGGGCCTTGCGCATCCCGGTCGCAACCGTGGTTGGAATGGTGAGCGAGGGGATGATTGAATCCGAAATTTTGAAGGCCTATCCAGACCTGGAGCGGGAAGACATTCGCGAAGCTCTCCGTTACGCCGCCGAGGCGGTGCAGGAACGAGAACTGCCGGTTTCGGGCGCTACAGCTGTACCCCCAATTAATCGAACCGGCTCTGAAGACGCAGGGCTAACTGATTCATGCCGCACGGCGACCTTTCGCTGCCTCAATGGGCGCGAGGCTGAGCCGTAATTTGAAGGGCCGGAGCAAACGGTTTAGGGTTCGCTGAGTCGGATTGTATCGGCGGTTGATGGCGCGTAATACGTTCGGGCTCGCCATACCCACCTTTGCCGCGAATTCTTTCACGCCAATCGCACGGATAACTTTCGCTAGCGCGGCCTGAATCGGAATCCCTTCTTCGATTGCGGACAAAAGGAATTCCCGGGCGAACTCCTGGTTCTGAAGATCTTGTGCGAGTCCCACGTTCCAGTCTTTACTACGTCTTGCCATGCGGCTTTTTCTCCAAATAGTCGCGCCAGAAGCCCTTGGCGCGGTAAATGTCCTGCGACTGGGATGACTTCACGCCACCTCCCAGAAGGACGATAGTTGAGTGGGCGTCTTTGCCAAAATAGATTCGATATCCAGCACCAAACATCATGCGCGCTTCCCAGACGCCTCCCCCGACGCTCTTGTGATCACCGAGATTACCCATCTCGAACCGGAGCACGCGGGCTTGAATCCTGCCTTTTACGGGAAGATCGAGAGTTTCGAGCCAACCGCGAAAGGGGTTTAGTCCTTCAGCCGTAACGTACTCACGGATAGACAGCGCCATTTAGAACTTTATAATATCATATATGATAAGAATGTCAACCCGTCAGTCGAACTGCATACGTCTGCTTGTGCTGGCCCGATGCAGCGATGGATTCCCTCAGAATCGTCGAAGGAGTTATTGTCCCCTGGGGCGATTTCCGTCTCGAATGCATTCTGCGGACAATCCGGAAATTTCGCATGTGTATGAACCAGCGAAAGCTGTCCCGGACTGTATTGCCTGGGGGGCTAAGATGTGAGTAGACTCTTCAAAAATTTGCTTTCGATAGCACAGGACTCCTGAATTGTGATATATTTCCTTACTGTAAGGAAGTAACCTTGAACATAAATTTAAATCTTCCATAGGTCCAACGCCAAGTGAGGATACTGATGAGCATAGCCAAAATCGGCCCGAAGCATCAGATCACAATACCCAAAGACGTCTTTGAGAAGCTGCATCTTGAGGTTGGGGATATTTTAGACACGGAGATTCAAGGCGGGAAGCTTGTCCTCGTTCCCAAGAAATTGATGGAAAAGGCCCCGGTACCGAAGCTGTCTGCCAAGGAGCAAAAGTTGCTAGCTCGGGCACGCCAAAAGATCGGGCTCATCCGCCAGGATCTAGCCTCAGCTCGGGGGCTGACCCACAAGGAGGCGGATACCGCTGCCCGGGTTGGTGTGATCGCATGGGACCAACGGTGGTGGTGGACAGAGGAATGGCAGCGAGGCGAGCGGGAAGCGGAACGGAACCTTCAGGTAGGCCCCACCAAGAGTGTTGAAAGCGTCGGACAGCTGATTGAGGATTTGCGGAGTTGATGAGAATTGAACGGACTGTCCGCTTCAAACGAGAGTTCAAAGGACTACCTGAATCCCTCAAACGACGTGCGGAAAAGCAACTGACCCTCTTCTTTCAGAATCCCCGCCACCCTTCATTGAGAATCACAAAGATGGAAGGAACCAAAGACATTTGGGAAGGCCGAATCACCAAAGCCCACCGGTTCACATTCCAGATCCGGGAGGACACCTGCCTCTTGCGAAGAATCGGAAGCCACGACATCTTGAAAACTCCCTAATTAAAGCCCAAATCAGGTGGGCTTTTTCTTTCCTGAGGATATTTGATCGCTCGGTGGTTAACAGTGGTGGTTACGCAACGACGAGGGATACTTTGCCATGGTTCTTGCTAGCGGGCCTGACGGTGATTTTCACATCCTGCCCCAGGGCGGTGAGCAAGTCCATCAGGCGCTCGACGGAGAAGGCTCCCGACTGGCCACGCATGAGGCTGGAAACGTGCGGCTGCTTGATACCAAGGATCTCACCAGCTTGGGCTTGGGTAAGGCCGCGCTGCTTGATCAGGCGGTAAATTTGCACGATGAGGCGCGCCTTGAGCTGCTCTCGCTCGGGGTTGGCGAAGCCTAGGTCCGCAAAGATGTTGCCGGTGCTTTCTTTAACCGGGATCCGGGTTTTCCTTGTCATGTCAGTTCTGCCTTTCTCTGTAGTCCCGCTCTGCGGTTGCGAGCCGCTGCAGAATCACCTCGATTTCCTTTTTGTGCGTGGCTATACCTTTTTTGATTTCTTCTGAAACGCGTGCAGTACATAAATCGCGTCCTGAAAACGAACTGTATAGACGGCCCGGTATGTGCCAGCCTCGTCGGATGCCACAATTTCTAGGACAAAACGGTCGCCAAAGCCTTTCAGGGCTTTTACGGCGGGGTATTCTTCGACACATTGTGCGGCGTAAAGAGCTTGGCCGATATCGCGGCGCACAGGCGCGGAAAAGATCTCAAGTCCCTCCGGGATGATCCGACCCACCTGACCGCCTTCAAGTCCCATTCTATCATTATACCAATATACAGCTATTTGTATAATCGTCAACATATGCGATGGGTGGGATTGCACGCCGTGTCATGCACACCTCTTGGTCCGGGTTGGATACTGGCGGGAACTGGCCAAAACTGAGGTTCTTTTTGGACTTATTAAATTATAGGGCAGCCCTCTCGGTGCCCAACCATCCCGAAGTCGCTCGCGGCACGTCGCGATGCCTCATAACAAGGGCTGGATTAACTGTGGAGGAATCCTTTGAATCAACGAAGAAATGGAGGACGGGATGTTCGCTTAAAGCCTAAAATCCTTTTTGGCCTGCACGAAGATCAACCACCGGCTGTGGCGAAAAAGAATCCCTCTGAGGAGCCGACGCCGTTATTCCATCACGGCAGTGGCAGTGCCGCGAGCCCCTGCCTATGATGTAATATTTCTTACAAGGATTGGCACAAAAGATCGGCCTGGTCAGGGTCAGATCCGTGGCTGAAGCACCTGGACGAGTTCGGTGTGCAAGGGTTCTCCACAAGAAATCAGCAAACTGCCGCCAAAGACTACGTTGTCCTCGTCTCCATTGACAGTGGTCGCCTTGCCGCCAGCCTCCCTGATGCACGGCACGATGGCCGCATTGTCCCAAGGATACATCACCGGATCGAGTGCGGCTTGAAGTCTCCCCCTGCAAACAAGCGCGTGTTGCGCGCAGTCCGCGATGAATCGGAACTTGCGGGCGGTCTGGATGTAAGTGGAGAGCCTGTAGCGGGGTCGGTCGGTTTCAGGCTGCAGGTCAGAGGCGTGAATCCCGCCGGCGGATACCACGGCTTCGCCGAGCGTCTCTTTTTTCACAACTCGAAGGCGCACCGGTTCGAAATCGGCAGTCCGGAACCAGCAGCCCAGGCCGGTCGCCGCGTATGTGGTCTCCCGCAGAACGGGCATGTGGATGACGCCCAGGACCGGATTGCCGCGACGGAGGAGAGCGACCAGTGTCCCGAAAAGTGGGACGCCAAGTGTGAATGACGCTGTGCCATCGATTGGGTCGAGGACCCAGAGGAAGTCAGCTTCCTCTGAAGAAGACGATCCATATTCCTCACCGAGGATTTTGTGAGATGGGTAACGCTGGCAAATGAGGTCTCGCATCGCGGTTTCCGCTTCGCGGTCGGCGACCGTGACTTCCGAGCCATCGGGCTTAATCATTACATCACAGCCCTGATAGCGAGGCAGAATCCTGTTCTCCGCCGTGCGAGCCAACTCGAGAGCAAAGTCGAGCAGCGATTTCAAGTCCCCGTGAATATTGTTATGGAACGTCAAGAGTATTACACCCCGAATATTCACCGCGAGAGCTGCTGAAGGGCCCCAGATCGTTCCATTTCCCCATGGGAGCGGTTACAACTGGGCGACGAAGTGCCTGACTGTGCGCTACAACTGCGACGGATCGGACAATATCATCTGGATTACAACGTCCCTGCCGCGCCGCTAGCCCGTTGTCGCAAATCCACAGCTCAGGTGAAAGGGTCCACCTGTTTCATCAATTACTAACCCGTATACCGACTTGACTCCGGGCTTTTTCTTCACTTCCTTGATCAAGAAGCCGACGACGTGCTTGCCAAAGCCCTTGCCTTGGTGCCGTGCGTCTATCTTAGATCGCCAGTAGTAGCATTTTCCTTGTTCGCACTCATCACGAATCATCGCTAAACCAACCGGAGTAACATCAGCCTAGACAGCTCTCAGCCACGCGTGAGGGTGTGACCAACCCTTGAGCAATGGAGACAACCGCTGGCTTCATGTTTTCTCTTGCCCCTCAAGCAGCTGGAGGATTCATATGTTCTCAACGTTCGCCAGTGATTCAGGATTTTCATTTCTATGGGTCCTTCGACTTTGGTCGCCGTTGAGTGATGAAACGTAGAAAGTATTTAGGACCTTCCTTCTTATACGATGCGATACCTGCCCTCAACAGTAGCTCACACACCTGCGCGAGGCTCCTCCCTTCGCTGTTTGCGATCTGGATTAGTGTCCTCTTCAGCTCTGCTGGAAGTCTGACACCAATACGGTCATCCTTTTTGTCCATAGTCGTCAAAGCGGGATTGTACGGCACCCTGTCGGGTTTCGCCAACACTTTCTGCTTGACAAAAGAAACCAGTATGGGTACCATTGTTGAACATTGGTACCCTTTTAACGTGGGAGCTTACAATATGACAAGGCAATCTAATGCGTTTCGTGCAAATACCAAGCTCGCCCGAACTCTTTGGGGCAAACTTCCCCAGATTCTCCTTCGCACCCTTAAGGAACTGACCGAACGATATTCTCTATCGGTAGCCGCTGGAGATCTCCAGATGCTATGGCAAAACGTCACCCACGCAGGCCTGCTGCGCTTAGCCAAGCGCAATCGTTGCTCCGGCATCCGAGTCCAGCCGGTGCGGGAGTTTTGCGATGCGTCGACGGGTCGATGGGTGTTCAAAGCGACTCTCTATAAATCCCCAAAGTCAAAAGGCTTCGTTGGCTACGGCGACGCTGATCCTTCCAACGTTTCCTCCTTGGTCCGCGGGGCCGAGATGCGCATGGCTGAAACCAGAGCGGTCAATCGGGCGCTTCGTAAGGCCTATGGCATCGGACCGGTGGAGGAGATCGGGTCCTTTCCTCCTTCAGCCAAACAGGTCAGTGGACCTGAAAATGCCTCTGCGCTAATTCAGAAGAACATCCCGAGCAACGGCCAGCCGCGACTCCGCGATCGGCTCTGCCAGTTGATCCGCCAATACAGTCTGGATCCCACTCTGGTCAAACACTACGCCGGATTTCTGCGAAACCGAGAACCTGCGCGACGCCACCCGGGCGCGTTGAAGCCAATTTGGCTGCAGTCAAAGACCGACCCGGTCTCCTCTGCCAGCTTAACAGCTACGCGCAACCTCAAGAGGTGAAATCATGAGACGTGAAATCCCAGGCCTCCATCAGAAAGCACAGTATAAGGACGAGATCCCGGAGGGCCTCTTTCTGGTCCGGGTCGAAAGATGCTTCTACCGCTACCATCCGCAGAAGCCCTTCTTCGCAGTTCGCTTTGCAATCATCCAGCCCGAGGAGTTTACCGGAGAACGTTGCCCGGCAGGCTCTACTGTACCCCCAAAGCCCTGTGGAAGCTCGTTCCTGACTTTGGCTATGACGCAGAATTGTTTCGTTGTCGATGAAAAAGCCATCCGCGGACAGCTTCACGGTGAAAGGATTTGCCTCCAGCCTGTTACCGTCGATCAATTACTAACCCGGTATACCGACTTGACTCCGGGCTTTTTCTTCGTGAGGCTGGCCCCTTTAGAATACTCCACCGGCGATTCCTGGGACCGATGGTCAGGGTGTGCAGCTGCTCGAACGATTGGCTCAAGACCGATGGGGAGCGAAGCCGACGACGTGCTTGCCAAAGCCCTTGCCTCCGCATGGTCCACTCTCCGGGAACGACTTTGTGGTGCCATCGGCTATCTTGACGCCACTCGCTGCCTGATCGAATGGAAAACGACGGGCAGCCGCTACCCGGAACAGCCTGAGGGCTTACTGGCTCTTGATCCTAGCTTGTCTGCTACTCCTGGATCAGCGCCTATGGTGGTATTTGTAGCGCATGCCGGAAATCCAATACCTCACTCCATGTTGGGCAACTAGTCGAAGAATCTGTTTCCCGGATCGAGGCACGCTTCCTGCCTCACGCCGGCACGAATGGCTGCGTGAGCTGCCCTCATCTGTCTGGGGAAGCAAGACCTCGTCGATTCCAAACTGATCCGCCGACCGGGAGCCAGTGACCTTGAATGGCTTGACCAGCTCTAGCGAGCGTCCTAGCTCCGAAACTCAACCACCGCCGGGCTCTCTCAGCCAAGATCGATGAGATCCTATCCTGGGAGCAAAGGGTGGAGCATGAACGAGACATCCGCTTTGTGGATTTAGGCCGCTACTTGTGCGAAGTCCGCTCCGGCCAGTACTGGCTGGACAAGCTCGTTTCCTTCGATGAGTTCTTGGAGAAACGCTTCCCCGAGTCTCGGCGCAAGGCCTACTACCTGATGGCAATCCACGAGCATTTGCCCTCCGACGAGAGCTGAAACTTGGGCAAAGGCGGCTGAGCTCGTCAAGGTGGCTCGTTCAGAGCATTGTGCTGCACTCCATGCCGACCGAGGAGCGGGAAGTCAGCATGATCATCTACTTTAAGGTGTACAAGAGCCTGCAACAAGCGCTGGAAACGGCAGCCCTGATGCTGGGGACGGATAAATCCCGTGGCTACTGTCTGGAGATGATCTGCGCGGACAGTGTGCCCCGTCAGGGCTTGTTGGACAGGTAGAGGGTAATAGTTAAGGTGATGTTTTTGGCTCATCGTAGAGACTGAAAGGAACGAAGATGAGACAAAAACAAGACGACAGGGGGGCGGTCGAGAAGGCCGTCCGGGAGATCAAACGCAGGACGCGGCGCAGGTTCAGCCCGGAAGACAAAATCCGCATTGTATTGCAGGGACTTCGCGGCGAGGACAGCATCGCGGAGCTGTGCCGCCGCGAGGGGCTGCACCAGAACCAGTATTACCGCTGGAGCAAGGAGTTTCTGGAGGCTGGCCGCAAGCGGCTGGCGGGCGACATAGACCGTGAGGCAACCAGTGGCGAAGTCAAGACTCTGCGGGAGCAGGCCGTACAGCTGAAAGAGGCCCTGGCCGAGGCTATGCTGGAAAATCGCCTGCTAAAAAAAAGCGTGATCGGGGATGGGGAGGAACATACATGAGATACCCTGCCTCGGAGAAGCTGGAGATCATCTGCACGGTGGAGCAATCTGCCCTGGGGGTGCGCCGGACGCTGCAGCAGGTTGGCATTCCCAGATCGACGTTTTACAACTGGTACGACCGCTATGTGTCGGAAGGCTTTGATGGGCTGGAAGACAAAAAACCCGATCCTGGCCCTGTCTGGAACAAGGTGCCGGAGGAGATAACTCAGCAGTTGGTGACGTTAGCCCTGGCCGAGCCCGATCTGTCGTCACGCGAGCTGGCGGTGCGTTTTACCGAGGAAAGGCGGTATTACCTTTCTGAATCGACGGTTTACCGCGTCCTGAAAAGCCATGACCTGATTACCGCGCCAGCCTTTATTGTCCTGAAAGCGGCGGAACGGTTCGCCAACCCGACCACGGCGGTCAACCAGCTCTGGCAGACCGACTTCACCTACCTGAAAGTCATCGGTTGGGGCTGGTTCTACCTGTCCACGGTGCTGGACGACTTCTCGCGCTATATCATCGCCTGGCGGCTGTGCAAAACCATGAGCGCAAGTGACGTCTCGGCCACGTTGCGGGATGCTTTGCAAGCCACCGGCCTCGACCGCGTGGGCGCCCGGCACAGACCTCGCCTCCTGAGCGACAACGGGCCGTGCTACGTCTCTTCCGAACTGCAATCATGGCTGGCAGAAAACAGCGTGCCGCATACTCGCGGCAAGCCCTATCACCCCATGACGCAGGGCAAGATCGAACGCTGGCACCGAACTCTGAAAGACCGCATCCTGCTCAACAACTATTACCTGCCAGAAGAGCTGGAGCGGCAGATCGATGCCTTCGTCAACCACTACAACACCAACCGATACCATGAAAGCCTGAACAACCTGACACCGTATGACGTTTTTACAGGCCAAGGCAGTGCCATCCTGCAAAAACGGGATCGCATCAAAGAGAAAACTATGATCTTAAGAAAACGGTTGCACTTCAAAAGAAGGGCAGCCTAACATCAACCCAGAGGAGCCTGAACGCCACCTTATCTTTTTATGCTCTGTGTCCAACATTATCTGACGACGTACAGCTCCGAACATCTCTCTCGTGGCTGACCCGGCTATCCCATTCGTACTAGAAACAGAACGGTTGTAATCGAGACCGATATTCACACTGCGCCACCGCTTTGCCAAGCCAGCCGCGCCCCCCCAGTAACGATGGGATTGTGAGGTGTTCTGGGACAGGGAATGTCTTCCCAATAAATTCGCCAAAACTGGCGAGAGAGCAATAGTTGCTTGGCCATTGGTTGTGATCCAAGAAGGCTGCACTGAAAAATTGACCATGGTGCTGGGAGTCAACTGGTGATTGATTGACATCCCCACGGCTTGGTTGATTGTTCGGCCGAAGCTCCCGGAGTAATCGAACCTTCCAGTCAGGTAATTCAATCCGATGCTGGTCCGAGGCGTGAGCAGCCGGCTCAATCCCGCTGAAACGGTATAGATATTGCTTTCAAAAAGAACGCTTTCTGAGAATCGCTCCCTTCGATAACCTCCCTGGATGGAGAGGCTCGTGCGAGCGCTCAATTGATGGATCAAGTTCCCGGTAGTGCTGTTCGTCATACGCTCCAAACGTAAATTACTGTCCAATCCATCGACGACCGAATGGAATTCCGGAAAGGGATTCACCAGAGCAGAAATATTTCCTACCCCGCCCTGCGAAAACGGATTGCTAAAGGACGCGTCTCTGGCAAGGTTTTCCCGAACAAGCATTCCTGTGAAATCCGGGCTGAAGCTGAATCGATTATTCAGGATCCATTTCAGCCGCGGGGTGAGATGGACGACCTGGCTCAGGCCCAAATCGTGAGTAAAGCCATCCAAGTCGCGAAAACGGTTGTAATGACGCCCTGCGCCGCGGTAATCAACGACGTATTCAGAGTGCTTCCTCTGCAGATTGTAGGCGAAGGAGGCCGACGCCTCCGTATAGGTATCGCGGGAATACACGTCCTCATCCGCTCGGACATTCTCGCCGACCTGAGAAACCGAGAAAGTGCTCACCAAATGCCTTTTGTACAAATTAGGCAGAACGTAAGGAAGCTCAGCCACTTTGCTGTCAGTAAAGTTCGACACTTTGCTGTCGGTAAGATTCGAGGAACCGGTCTCTTGTGCATGGACATTCACTGCAAGAAGTGAAGAAAGCAAAAAGACGCCAGCAAGGCTCGTCAGCCAGAAGGATGGTTTTTTAACAAACATCAGAACACTCCGAGCGGGGTTTCTGCGTAAAATCCCTAACTCTTTAGCCCTTGTCAATAATCAACCTGTGACTCAGGCGCATCTTGTTCAGAGCAACTGGCATGCCAATTGGGAATTAACCACAAACAGTTGGCTGATGAGTCGCTTAAGCCGTCCCCAACCAGCGCTGGCAGGCGAGAATACACGGATCGGGGACTCTTCGCAGGTACCGGAATTCTGCTTTATCTGGCAGAAAACACAGGAGCTAAATTACATAAATGGGGATTTTGAAGAAAATTATTTCCCTTTTGTAGTCTCCACAAAGCTGAGTAATTCTCTCCGGATGCGACCTCCGCAATAGCCTGGGGCAGCTTCTGCATTGCCCAAATTTTTCTCCTAATTTCCCCAGTTAGGGCAATGACAGGGAAAGAAACCTTCCCTTGGCCACACGGTGAATGACTCGCTAATATTTAGAAACCACTCGGATTTCCGCCTGAGCAGAAATGGCAACCTGCTTGCCCAAGGGCTATGGTGCGGCAGTTGGGAAATTTCTTTATGGAAAGCAGAAATTTCTCTAAACAGCATTCTCGATTGACGGGAATCTTGATGGATGAATTTATGTATGG
This sequence comes from Terriglobia bacterium, assembly GCA_963666975.2. Taxonomy (GTDB): domain Bacteria; phylum Acidobacteriota; class Terriglobia; order 2-12-FULL-54-10; family 2-12-FULL-54-10; genus JADFGZ01. The sequence continues at coordinate 521,467 of CAXVYR010000004.1, forward strand.
ATGAAACTATTCAGTTGCTAGGGCACAGCCAGAGGATACAGGAGGTGACGCACATGATTGAGCGCGTCGCCCAAACCGACATCCCGGTGCTGGTGCAAGGCGAGAGCGGATCGGGAAAAGAGATTGTCGCCCGGCTGCTTCACCTGAAATCTTCCCGGCGCGGCATGCCTTTTCTGAAAGTAAACTGCGCCGCCATCCCGCACGAGTTGCTGGAAAGCGAGCTGTTTGGATTTGAACGCGGCTCCTTCACCGGAGCCTACAACGCTAAGCCGGGCAAATTTGAGATGGCTCATCAAGGAACCATCTTCATGGATGACATCAGCGAGATGCCGCTGAGGATGCAACCTAAACTTTTGCAAATATTGCAAGATAAGCATTTTTCGCGTTTGGGAGCCCGGCAGGAAGTCTCCGTTGACGTGCGCCTCATTACGGCTGCCAACACTCCGCTGGAAAAGCTGCTTGCGGAAGGCAAGTTTCGGAAAGATCTGTTTTATCGTCTGAACGTAGTCACCATTGTCGTGCCGCCGCTGCGGGAGCGAAAAGAAGATATCCCCGAGCTGGCCCGGCATATGCTGGAAAAGTACGGCGACGATTCGGCCAATGGAAAGGTCGTTTTGTCCGACGAATTGCTCGATGTATTCCAGCGGTATGACTGGCCCGGCAACGTGCGGGAACTCGAGAATGCGATCCGCAAATTGCTGGCTGTGGGCGACGAAGCGCAGTTGCTGGACAATTTCGAGTGGGGCATGGCGGAGGAGCCCGTCGGCGCCCCCGATCCCGTTATGGAAGTTTTTCCGGGTGTATCATTGAAGGAGGTGGCCAAGCTGGCTGCCCGCCAAGCGGAGCGGGAAATAATTTTGCTGACCCTGCAAAAAACCAATTGGAACCGCAAGCGCGCCGCCGAACTGCTGCAGATCAGCTACAAGGCAATGCTGTACAAGCTCAAGGAAGCAGGCTTCGTCAAGCATTCCCGGGCGGCGTACTCGGAATAGCTCTCCTTAATGCCTCCTCCGAAGGGAGCTGGCAGACCGCTTCTGTGCCCCGCCCGATGGCGGAGCAGAATACGAGATACTCGAACTGACGATGAGGATGCGAAAACAGCACCGGGACATTTCCAAAAAGGTTCCGCATCACTCGAGAGCCCCCCCAAAAAATCTGAGTTATTTCAAGGAGAACACATGCAACCCGCTACCCGGATGCCCGTTCCGGAAATTCCTGCCGCAATGTGTAACATTTCGCAGGAACTCCAAAGAAAAATCCAGTCCCGGCAGGCTCGCGTGGGCATCGTGGGGCTGGGCTATGTAGGTTTGCCGCTGGCGGTTGAATTTGCCCGCAGCGGATTTCAAGTTACCGGAATTGACCTGGATACCCGCAAGGTGGAACAGATCCAGCAGGGCAAATCCTACATCGGGGATGTCGATTCGAAGGAAGTGGCACGGCTGGTGGATCAGAACCTGCTCTATGCCAGTGCCGATTACGCGGTGCTGGCGGAGCTGGACACGGTGAACATCTGCGTACCGACGCCTCTGCGGAAGACCAAGGACCCGGACCTCTCCTACATCCTGGCGGCTGTCGAGCAGATCCAGAAATATCTGCACCCGGGAGTGCTGGTGATCCTGGAGAGCACGACCTATCCCGGAACGACCGAAGAGTTTGTCCTGCCCCGCTTGACGGAAACCGGCATGGAGGTCGGCCGGGACTTCTTTCTCTGCTTTTCTCCGGAGCGGGTGGACCCGGGCAACCCCCAATTCCATACCCAGAACATCCCCAAAGTGGTCGGCGGAGTAACCCCGACCTGCAGCGAAATAGGCGCCCTCTTTTACCGGCAGGCCGTCGAGCAGGTAGTCCAGGTTTCCACCACGCAGGTGGCTGAGATGGTGAAGCTGCTCGAGAATACCTTCCGGTCGATCAACATCGGCTTGGCCAACGAGATGGCTTTGCTGTGCAACAGCATGAAGATTGACGTCTGGGAGGTAATCGATGCGGCCGCCACAAAGCCTTTCGGCTTTATGCCCTTCTATCCTGGTCCCGGATTGGGAGGCCACTGCATTCCAGTGGACCCCTTCTATCTTTCCTGGAAAGCAAAGATGAACGGCACGGAGGCGCGCTTTATCGAGTTGGCAGGGCAAATCAACGGAGCTATGCCGCAGTTTGTCGTGAATAAGGTTCAAGCGGCGCTGAATGACCGGGAGAAGAGCGTCAAAAATTCCCGGATTCACGTTTTAGGCGTTGCCTACAAAAAGGACATCGGCGACGTGCGGGAGGCGCCCGCGCTCGACGTCCTGGCGTTGCTGCACAAACAGGGCGCTCGCCTCTCCTACAGCGATCCTATGGTACCCAGCCTCCGCCTCGACGGACTGGAACTGGAATCGCAGCCTGTGCCTGCAAGCTGCAAGGAAGCCGACTGCGTGGTTCTGATAACGAATCACGCCGAGTTTGACTACGCGGCCATTGCCAGCGACTCCAGCCTGATCTTGGACACGCGGAACGCCTTCCGGTCTTACAGAATGGATAAGATTGTCCGTCTCTGAACGCGTTTAGCGGCTCACCTGAAACGTCTGTTTTGGCGGTCTCCGTCTACCGAGCATGCTCTCCCCCTGGTGGGGGGAGACGACTGGATGCTGTGCCGGCCCCCACCCGGCGCGCAAAATGCCACCCGGTAACGACGCGCCTGAAGGCGTGCCCTGACGGAGAACATCGTCACTAATATTCTGTGATCTTCAATAAAATCGCCCAATAGGGCCAGAGCTTACCGGGAACGAATATTCAACACCTTCAGCCGGTACAGAAGCGCCTTATAGCTGATATTGAGAAGCTTGGATGCCTCCTTGCGATTCCAGCTGGTTTTATTCAACGCCCGGTGTATAGCCTCGGCCTCGGCCTTCCTCTTCAAGTCGTTGACTTTTTCCGTAAAGGAGCTCTCCGAATCGGACAATTGCCCTGCCATGGCCCAGCTCATCTTCTTCTGAAACCGGCTCTGGGTGGCATTTTCCAGCTCTACGGCCACTAAATCGCACCCATCGAGAACCAGATAGCGGCGGATCAGGTTCTCCAGTTCACGGATGTTTCCTGGCCAATCATACTGGCACATGGCGGACAGCAGCCGCGGAGAAGGCATCATATCCGGACGGCCGTATTTGGCGCCGTACTTCTCGACGAAGTAGGAGGTCAATGCCGACAGTTCGTCCATGCGCTCCCGCAGCGGCAGCACGCGGATGTTCACCACATTGAGACGGTAGTACAGGTCCTCCCGGAAAGAACCCGACGCCAGGACCTCTCCCAGATTGGCGTTGGTCGCCGCCAGCACGCGCACGTTCACGCTCACCGTCGATTTGCCGCCCAAGCGGCTGTACTGGCTGTCTTGCAGGACCTGGAGCAACTTTGCTTGCAGGGCCGGCGACATCTCCGAGATTTCATCCAGAAAGATGGTCCCTTTGTCGGCCATCTCGAATTTTCCGGGCTTGGAAGTGAAGGCCCCTCGCTCATAGCCGAACATCTCGCTCTCCAGCAAATCCGCAGGCAGAGCCGCGCAGTTGATTTTCACGAACGGCTTGCCTCGGCGGTCCGAGGACTCATGGATGGACTGTGCGACCACCTCTTTCCCCACTCCGCTCTCCCCGTGGATGAGGACCGGCACGTCCGTGTGCGCGATCTGAGAAATGGTCTGCTGAATCTTCAGCATCTGCGGATTCAGCGCGATAAACTGCGGCTGATTCTGCAAAATTTTTGGGGCGGCGTGTGGAGCATCGTTGGCCACCAAACGGCTTACATAACTTTGGAGCTTGCCCTCCTCGAACGGTTTCACCAGGTAGTCGGAGGCTCCGCTTTGCATGGCTTCCACGACCACTTCCGGCGAGTTGAGACAACTGAGAACCAGCACCGGCAGCTTCTCGTGCGACTGCCGCAGCCGGCGCAGAGTTTCCATACCGCCGAGGCCCGGCATCAGCAGGTCCAGTATCACCAGAGCGGGAGCAGGTTTTTCTCCCAGCCTGCGGAGCACCTTTTCACCGTTGTCAACCGTCTCCACGCCATGACCTTCCAGCTTCAGAGAAATGTCGATCAGGTGTCGAATTTCCGCGTCATCATCTGCTACAAGTATTTGTGTGTTCATCGCGTTCATGAAATTTTGTCCTGTCTTTAGAGGGAAGTAGGAATTAAAACCGAAAATGCGCTGCCTTGGCCCTGCCTGTTTTCCGCCCAGACCTTTCCTTCGTGCGCCATCACAACCTTGCGGGCTACGGCGAGACCTAAACCAAAACCTTTGGGGGAACCGTTTCCGTTTACAACCCGGGAATATTCTTGAAAGATATCTTGCAAACACTCCGGTGGAATGCCTCTTCCGGTGTCCTCCACCGATATCCGGACGCTGTTGAAGCCGGCCGGAGACACCACGACCCGGCGATCCTGCTGGGCAAAGACCAGCTCCCGCACCGTCCTCCGCTCCCAAAAATAGGGCAAACTGCGGATATGGATTTCCCCCCCGGCGGGAGTAAATTTGACGGCGTTATCCAGCAAGTTGACGAATACCTGATGCATCTGGTCCGCGTTAAAACGAAACTTGGGAATTTCCGCCGCGTTGTCAAACCGCAGTTCCAGGTTCTTTTCTTCAATTACCTGGCTTAACTCCGCCACTGCCTGCGCCAGACACTCCTGAATATTCCCCATTTCCATCTGGAGATGGGTCCGGCTGTTGTTCAAGGTGCTCAAATCCATCAGAGAGTTGGAGAGCCCTTGCAGCCGCCGGCATGTATCGAGAGACCGGCTCAGCAGGTGCGCTTGCAAGTCGTTCACGGCGCCAGCCTTGTTGTGCGCCAGCAGTTCCAGATAACCCCGCAGCGCAGTCAGCGGGGTGCGCAATTCGTGGGAAGTGCGCGCCAGAAAGTCCGTTTTCCCCTGATCGAGTTCCTGCATCTTCAGATGCGTGACAAATAAATCCTTCAAAATCTCCTCTTGCTGAGGAGCGTGGGCGCGGCGCTTCTTTTGCTGCTTCTCATGCTTCTTCCCCTGTTGCTTCTCCAGCCGGAACAGCTTGCTGTTGAGCCGGATTCGCTCCAGGGCCTGCTGCCAGATCACTTGAAACAGCATCCAGTTCACAGGCTTGAGGATGTAGCTGTAGATTGCCGGTCCCCAGAATTCTATGGCCGAGTCCAGGTTCTCTCTCTCCGTCAAAACAATCTTTAAACCTTCCAGGTTGTTCTTCTGGATGGCCTCTGCCAGATGAACATTGCCCTTGATGCTGCGGTCCAGAACGATCACATCCCACCGGCGGGCTGTGAAGTCCGTACCGTTCTCCGCTTGGGAAGAATGAAAATGCACTTTCTGGGTGGAGCTGGTTTCGGTGTGCTTCCGCAGCAAACCCTCAACTTTCGGTTCCAGCCCTAATAATAAGACTTCCATGGGTTATAACAGATCCGCGTGGGGACCGTTCAGGGGGGGAGAAAGGTCAAACTCAAAAAGTACTGTGCTACCTTAATGGTTTAAAAGTGGAAGGGCAATAGACAAAAAGTCCCAATTTTTGGTCAGGATGGGGACTGGTACTGACTCGCCGGGAAACTCGCGGGCCAAACTTGGGGCGTAAAGCCAAAAACTTTTCCATTTCTACCCTGAGCCCGGTGCCAGCAGCGCTCTAAACCCTTCTCCTGCTCATGAAGTGTCGTTTGGCAACTGGAATGCAACTGCCCTGATTGCCTTCGGCTGAGGAAGTCGGAAGTAGTTTTTTCCCCCGTATGTTTGGGTGAGAATCTGGATCATCAAAGTGATCATCAAAGTGAAGAAACCGTGCTTTGCCCGGTCATATGTTTGCAAGCAGTTTGGCGACGGATCGCAATCCGAGTCCGTGGCAATCTTTCTGACCCAGTACCGGGCACGAAAATTTGTCCTCCAGCGGCTTTCCGAGCAGCCGAAATCGCGGAGATTCCAGTGGGTAATCCGGACTCTGCCAGCAGAAAGCTTGCATTCGCGATAGAGATTCGAAGCTGTTCGTTTGACACAATAGCGGCTTTGGAACGGTCGCTGAGGCAGCCCGGAGACCAGCGAATGCAGGAATCTCCGGAAAACTGAAGTCCTCTAATTCCTCCCTTAAAAGAAAAGCTTTTCTCTTCTGTGCTACTGCCTGTATCGAGAGGATTAAACCTGACAAGCAGGGGAATGCAGCTATCGCGTTCATTTACAATTGGTTATGGAGAAATTGCAACAACATACAGAAAGCATCCCAGATGGCATGCTAACTGCAACAGAGAGATTGTAACGGAGGAATCGATGCAAAGCCCAGAGATCGTGATAACCCATGCGGATTTAGAATCAGTGCAAAATGTACTTCTCGATTTGTGTTGCCAGGCAGCGGTGGAGGCTGGGAGGAACGTCGGCTCGATTGATCAGGCTTCGCGCAAGCTGGCGGTTGCCGGATGATCGCACTCGATCATCCCAGCCTTTTTTATGCGCACGCTGCCTTCCTCGGCTTGGGGCAACAGGCGGCGCGCATCAGCGACCGCACCTGATCGCCAGCATTTTGTCTTTGGTGCTCAGCCACGTTGCGCAGCTTATGAGTACGGCAACTGCCTGATTGCTGCCGAATACGATCCCCGCGCGGAGCGCTTTGGCGCCGTGATCACAAACAGCGCTGATCCGTGCGCAAACCTTGCTGGCGCAGGCGGGTGAGAAGGTCTTTCAGCAGCGGCGTTTTCGGTCGCGCCCAGTTGAACGCACATGCTTGCGGCCCTCGATGTCCACGCCCACGGCGCTGATGACTGGGAGCCGAACCGCTTCCGTCCAGGTAAATATTCGACCTCCTCCCAGCGCCGCGCCAACAGTTCTTCCAGCCGCCGCGCTCCTTGCTCGGCCGCTTCCCGGCTCACCTGAGACTTGCTGTGGCCATCTCCGGGATCACCTCGCGGTAGTTCGTGAAACCCCTTTCAACAGTTCGATCTCCTCCCCGTCTTTTGGCTTCGTGATCCCCTTTCCGGCGAGTCCACCCGCAGCTGGCGATCGGCCAGTTTCACCCTCCCCAGCCGGATGCCAGTCCGCTCGCCTTCCCGGGAGCGTGCTCTGGCTCATGCCAGAATCGTTGCCCGGCCGGCGACGCGCCTCCTGATCAGATCCACCACCGGCAACGCAGTCCGTTGGTTTGGCACTTCTGGATGGTTTCTTCGGCTCCCTTGGAACCCAGTTCCAAAACATTTTCCCTTCATTCGGCGGTTCTCCCGATTTAGGCTTGGCCCGATTCTACGATTCGGGCCGAACCGCCGTTCACCTTCAACTATGTATGGGACACCCTCTGCGATTTAGAATAGTGAATGTACTTCTATTTGTGTTCCTATTTGCAGCTACTGGTTCGGCAGACCCGAGCACACTCCACATCGGCTCTGGGTTCGGGACGCCATGTGCGACTGGAGGCTGCCCAATCTTTGGGACGGAGATAAACGCAGTTGGCCCAGACCTCCTTTCTATTCATCAGACATCTGGTGCTCCTAATCTGATTGACCCCGTCTGGCTGATTTTGGGAGTCGCCGACGACCCCAGCGGAAGTGTCCTAGGTGGGTCCAACGTTGGGCCGGCGACGCTATTCCACGACGCAGTCCCACCGATACCATTACCGATTGACTTCGAAGCATTCCCGAGTTTCGGGTCAGGATTCGCGGGTCTCATGGTCGCGGGACAGGAAATATATACTTTTCTCGGAGCGGGCATGACCTTAAACAACTCCAATAGCTTCACGAACTGGAGTGCCGCTGTTTCTGCGCTCTTCGGATTTACCCCTGTAAATTTTGGAATTTACACATACAAACTTGAGCCAGGCCTTTTTGGCGGTTTTGACGGAAAAGATTTCATCGATGTCGCCCTGAGCGGAATTCCGGAAGGCACTTTCGCGGTTGCCTATGGACAAGATGCCAACGGGAAAGGGTATGGCACTCCTTTCACCGAGTCCGGCGTTACTGTTCCGGAACCTTCATCCTTCCTTCTACTTGGCACCGGGCTGCTGGGGATCGGAATGATATACCGGAAGAAGCAGAAGAAAGCTTAAAACCAGCAAGAACCTCCTCCCTTTCAGATTCAAAAGGCCAGCGACGCGCATCGCTGGCCTTTTTTGATTCGCTCCAGACATTGCGCCCGCCAGGCGAAACACGGCCTCTGCAGGCCAGAAGATGGCTGCTGGCACTCCGTCATCCTTCACTAGCAGGTTGTTGAAAAACACCATTTACCCACTCCCTCACCCCTCGGCTTCGCTCGGGGCAGGCTCTCGCGGCTCGGAGGGATTCACCAACAACGCAGTTCACACCAACTCTGATAATGGTCCAATTGAAGAAGCTTTTTCTATGAACTGCGCAGGTTAAAAAGAATATCCGGACGGAAGGCGTGTCATTTTTCGGAGAGGAATGTATTGAAATGATCTGGCGATTACCGGCTAGGAAATGAACTCTCGTTGCCAGGAGCCTGATGCTCAGAGGGGTAGCCCTTACCGCACTTTACCGCTCTTGGCGCCCTTATCTTTTTCCATTTGGAGGAATTCAAAGTGTTCGATGGTGGCTCCCACCCCGACGGTGTCAGACCCTGGGCGGTCGACGCGGGCGATTTTGCCGCGGCACCGAATCACCACAGGCCGCCCTCCGAAGGCCTTGACCGGCAGTTGTAGGATACATTCAATCTCGGTTCCGAGCTTCCAATCTGCCGATGCCTCGAAGTAAATGCCCCCGGTGCTCACATCCTTGGTCTCGGCCGGAATCGCTGCTTCCGCCGGTTCCTTCGGGCTCCGCGAGCGCTTGACCGCGCAGGGAAACCTCACCAAATACCGGTGGGATTTTCTTTGCTCGCTCTTTGTTTGCAAATTGTTTCTCGATCCGTGATGCTTGCTCAACGTATCTGTTTCTTGATACTGTATCCTCAAATTGTACAACGCCTGTGCTCAGGGACTTTTTACTCAGCTTCAACCCGAACAGACGCTCCTGGCGGTTCCCCCTATCCTAAAGCTCCTCATCCTCATTTTAGGCAGTTTGGTGGCCAAGCCAGCACCCTTGCGAGCATTTTCTCCCACATCCTCAACTGTTCGGTTTTCTTGCTAGTTTTCAACCTATTGCGGGGTTTTAGCGAGGAAGAACCCGGTCGCGTGGCCGACAATTGCCGGCGGCACGGAGAAACCAGGTGCCACAACGGGGTATAAAAAAGGAAAACCTTTGCCGCTATTGCTTGGCACTGGAAAGGAAACAAAGTTGTCCTGTATGTTATAGGGCTGGCTGGACTTTCCCGGCAAGACGTCTCTTTCCCATCAATTCCAAAATGTCGCTGCCCGTGGCCCCTCGCCCCTCTACCACGAACTGTAGCTGCTTCCATCCAGGGCCGCTTGATTGGAACCGCTGTGAATATCCACTATACCGGGCGCTGTCTGCGCCGGATTCATGAGGACGTCGTCTTCGTATACCGTCACCCAAGTATCGTTGGCCCTCGTAAACGGGTCCACTGGAATATCCCTTAAATATCCGCCTGTGACCAGGTCCTCCAACGCTTGTGGCGCTTCCTCTTTGTCGAGCGTGTACTGATCGATGAGGGAGCGCATGGTGAACAGGTGATCGTGCAATACGGCTTCTCTGGCGCTGATAATGGAGTTTCTGTACATCGGCACCGCTATGGAGAGCAGCGTCAGCAGGATCGTGATGACGATCATCAACTCAATCAAGGTGAAGCCTGCCCACGGCGGGCAGCGCCCCGGCCGCTCCGCGCCTCGAATTGGCGTGTCGATTAGCAATGTGTCCGGTAACAACATGTCTGGCTCCGGCGGTCCTTGCTCAATTCTTGTTCCTCTAACAGGTTGTTGAAAAACACCATTTACCCGCTCCCTCACGGGGTCCCCAACGCGCCGCTTTCAGCGCGACGGGGTGTCTCACGGTCGCGGCTCGGAATCGGCGTGCTGCTTTTGGCTGCACTGACCGAGCCGCGCGCGCCTGTCCCGCCTGCCCTGCCTGCCCTGAGCGAAGTCGAAGGGAGCATAGTCGAAGGGAACGAAGCCGAGGGATTAGCAAGCGGACCCATACACCAGTTTTTCAACAACCTCCCAATAAGCAATTCGGATTATCAAAGCGGAAAATTTCACCGCGGGCGCCACGCCGCTCACCATTCCGAATACCGGGTCCCATCCAGGGCCGTCCCCTGGCTTCTTGTGTAGATGTCAAAGACGTTCTCCCCGCCGAACGAGGTCGAGTCGGGATCGTCCTGGTAGGACCGCAGACCCCACTCGGTAGAATCCGTCATCGGGTCCCGGGGAATGCGCCGCAGGAGCTTCAATTTTTTGTCGGGAGAGTTCGATATCTCCACGCCGTCCGCGAGTGTTTCCAAATCCGGCGGATAGCCTTCCGATTCCAGCTCCACTTGGAGGAGCCCCCGATCTGACGCTTCTTTATAGCGGTCAATGGCGGTGCGGATCTCCCGCAGGCTGCGGCGCAGTTCCCTTTCTTGCGCACGCTTCAGTTGGACGCGGGCCAGAGGCAAGGCAATTGTGGAAAGAATCAGCAGGAGAGTAAACGATACAATCAGTTCAACCAGCGTAAGTCCCCGCTGCGAAGCCTTCCTCTTTTTGTAGGCGCCGTAATCAGCCATAAGAAGAAAGATGACTAACGGATGGTTACCGTTGCCTGCGCTCCTGTGACCGGGGAAAATTCCTGCGTGGGGCTGCGAACATCTGCAGGGAAAATCAGGAGGGAGGTCGTGCCTGGCCGGAGCGTCTCAAACGTCAACGTCGCCAGACTCCCGCTTCCGGATACTCCGCCGCTGCCGGGTGGCCGGGTCAGCGTGATGGTGGCTTTCCCGGACTGTTCCTCTATCCGCTGGACGACGGCAATCGGTTGCCCGTCCCGGCCCAGAAAACTCCCATTCCTCACCTTCGAGAGCTTCAAGTAGTCGGTCTCGTAGGAGACCTCCAACGGAATGGAAAACAGATCCCGGGCGTTCTCAATCCTCAAATTCACCTGGAAGGTTTCCTCCGCCCCCTCCTCCAAGCGAAATGGCTGAAAACGCAAACTGGCCGGGGCAACCGACGCGCTGCCGGAAGGCTCCTCGGACGGTGATTCTGCATCCACCTCCGGCGTGCTGCGGCTATTGCGCAAACGGATGTCCCCTTCCCGTCCCACATCCAATGCTCTCCGGTTGAGATCGGAAATCTCCCGCAGGCGCACCGTACGCGGCCTCAGCACGATCAACACTTCATCTTCCGCCAGCGTCGTGCTCGTATTGGAAAACAGGTAGCGCAGGATAGGAATCTGCGAGAGACCGGGCACTCCGCTCACCGTCTTGGTGACCTGCGTTTGCAGAATGCCGCCCAGAACGTTGGCCTCGCCCTCGCGCAGGCGGATATCGTGCTCAATGACGCGCTGCCCGATGATCGGCTGCTGGATTCCGCCGATGTCCACCTCCGAAGTCACAGCGGAGATTTCGATGCGCACCTTCAAGGTAATTTCGCGGTTGGCGTGCACTTTGGGAGTGATGTCCAAGTTCACGCCCACATCGATGTATTGAAACTGGGTCTGCACAGCACCGACCCCCCCAAGGGTTGGTTGGAAGGCCCCGGTCGCGATGGGCACGCGGTCGCCAATGCGCAACGTGGCCTGCTGGCCGTCGGAGGCTCTGATCTGCGGCCTCTGTAAAATCTTGGTGTTGGAATCGCTCAGCAAGGCGTTCAGATTGGCTCCCGGCAGAATAAGCGAGAAATCCGAAGAGGCCAAGTTGCCCAGCCGGTTCAAAGCAATCGCCCCGCCACCGTCCCCCCCGGCGGCTTGGCCGGGATTGAAGATAAGCGGCACCTGCACGCCAGAAGCGCCTCCTGAAACAGGGAACAGGCCCAGGTCACGGGTCTTATCGCGGCGCACCTCCATCACCAGCACATCCACCACGATTTCCGGCTTCGCTTTGTCCACGTCCCGGATGATTTTCTCGGCCAGAGCCACTTTGTCGGGCGTATCGCGAATGATGATGGCGTTCATCGAGTTGATCTGCTGGATGCGGCGCGTCTCGAGCAGCGTCCGGATCGCAGTCACCACCTCGGTCAGTTCCTGCGGGGTAATGATGTTGGACAAATAAAAGGTCTTGATAACCTGCTGCTCCTGCTCCCGGCGCTTCACCGTGGTGTCGGGCACAACCAGGATGGTATTGCGCGTCAAAACCTTCCAAAATGTCTTGGTCAGCAAAGCCGTCTGGTCGAGCGCCTCTTCCAGCACAACATTGTCCAGCTCCACCGTGATGCGAGTGACAACATAGTCCGGGTCAAACAGCACATTAATTCCCGCCAGCCTCCCGATGGTCTCAAACACGACTTTGGCGTCGTTTGTCATGCGCAGATTAACAGGCTCCCGCGACAGGGGCTGCAACTCGGGCGGACCGAGCGCTTCCTCCAACCGCGAATCTGCAGCAATGGCTTCCTCCATATCCTCTGCCGGAGGAGCCTGCTGTGCTTCCATCAGCGCGAGGGTAGTGTCAATCTGCTGTTTGGCGATGACGCTCGAAGGATCGATCGCGTAGGCCTGCTCGAATTCCGCCAGAGCTTCGCTGAGCCTTCCCTGCTCTTGCAGCCGGTTTCCCCGTTCCACATGATTGGTTCCCGCCAGGAATTGGGTCCTCCGATAGGCGATGATAAATTGCGGATTTTGGGGGTCGAGGTCGAACGCTTTTTTGTATTGGAAGAAGGCTTCGTCGTAGTTCTCGCGCACCTCGGCCTGCTTGCCCGCTTCGTATTCATCGTCGCCCTTGGCGGCATTCGCCATCGGCGCTAGGAATTGAACGCCGAGCAGAACTACAAGCCAGGATGTCGTCCAAAGTGACATCCATCTGCGCTGTGACATACTTGCCTCCCTTCACACTTCTGCCGGGGAGTTAGCCTGAGGCTAACAGGGAATGCGCTTGCACTGGTTTTTAGTGTAGCACAGCTTCCGGCGCAGGGACGCCTCTGAGTAGTGCTCAAAATAGACCTGCTATTACTGTTGAAGGCACACAACCAGATACCCGGCAGTGCCCAAGTAGTACCTAAATAGTTACATCCGACTTATGGTTCGGAAACTATCCTGTAATTTAATGATTTGGTTGATGTTGCAGGTCTAATGGCTGGCGTTCCGGCTCTTCCAGTAAATGGCAGGAAACCCATCTTCCCGGAGCGTACTCTTTGAGGGGAGGCTTCTCCTCCGAGCACCGCTTGAAAGCGTAGGGGCAGCGTGGATGGAACGAGCATCCGCCGGGCCGGTTCACGGGGCTGGGAACATCACCGCGCAGCACAATGCGTGTCTTGGCGCGTTCCGCGCGGGGATCGGGCTCCGGAACAGAGGCGAGCAGCGCCTCCGTGTAAGGATGCCGGGGATGGTGAAAGATATTCTCAGTCGGTCCCAACTCGACGATCTCACCCAGGTACATCACCGCCACGCGATGGCTGAGCAGCGATACCACGCTCAGGTCGTGGGAAATAAACAGATAGCTAAGGCCGAGCCGGGCTTGCAACTCCTGCAGCAGGTTCAGAATCTGCGCCTGGATAGAGACGTCCAGCGCCGAGGCCGGCTCGTCGGCCACGACCATGGCCGGGTTCAGCGCCAATGCCCGCGCAATCCCGATGCGCTGCCGCTGCCCTCCGCTAAACTCATGGGGGTAACGGAACATGGCCGAAGAATCGAGACCCACCGTGGCCAACAGTTCCTCCAAACGTCCATTTAGGTTTGTACTCTGGCCGTAATTGCGCAGCGGCTCGGAGATGATCTCCTTCACCATCATGCGAGGATTGAGCGAGGCGTAGGGGTCCTGGAAGATCATCTGGATTTCCCGGCGCGCCCGGCGCAGTTTTCCGCCATCCAACGCCGCCAAGTTCTCGCCCCGGAACAGGACCTCCCCCGCCGTGGGTCGCGAGAGTTGCAGGATGGCGCGAGCCAGCGTGGACTTCCCGCAGCCGCTCTCCCCCACCAGGCCCAGCGTCTCCCCCGCGTCGACCCAGAAGCTGACATCGTCCACGGCTTTAACGATGCGTTCCGCTCCCGCCGCCACCTTCCCGTGGAAGGGGAAATACTTTTTCAGGTGCTTTACATGCAGAAGGTGGTTATTGGCAGACATGGCGTTTTGGCACCTTTGGTTTCAAAACATATTGTCCTAACAGGTTGTTAAACAACACCATTTGTCCGCTCCCTCACCCCTCGACTTCGCTCGGGGCAGGCTCTCGCGGCGATTTTTCATTTCTTCTGTGTCACATCCACCCAGCAACTGGCTTGGTGTCCCTCACCCACGGCCGCCAGAGACGGCGCTTCCACCTGGCATCGCTCCTGCCGGAACGGGCAGCGGTCATAGAAGGAACATCCGGCGGGCAGCCGCGTGAGGTCGGGCGGAGTGCCTGCAATCGGCTCCAGCCGCTGCCGGGAACCATTCTCCAGGCGCGGCACGGCGCGCAGCAAGGCCAGCGTGTAAGGGTGACGAGGGTTTGCAAACAGCTCTTCGGTGGCGGCCATCTCCACCACTCGCCCGGCGTACATCACCGCCACCCGGTCGGCCATGCCGGCCACCACCCCCAGGTTGTGCGTGATGAGAAGAATGGCGGTGCCGAACTCTTCTTTAATCTTGCGGAACAGTTCCAGCACCTGCGCCTGTATGGTGACGTCCAGCGCCGTGGTCGGCTCATCGGCGATCAGCACTTTGGGATTGCCGATCAACGCCATCGCGATCATCACCCGCTGGCGCATGCCGCCGCTGAAGCGGTGAGGATAATCGCTCCAGCGGCTGTCGGGCTCCGGGATGCCGACCTTTCCCAATATCTCAACAGCCCGGCTCCGCGCCTCCCGGCGGCTGAGCCGGTCGTGAACCAGCAGCGGCTCGGCCACCTGCTCGCCGATTGTCAGGAAAGGACTGAGCGAGGTCATGGGGTCCTGAAAGACCATTCCAATCTGCTTGCCCCGGACCTGCTGCAACTCGCGCTCGGCGAGGCCGGCCAAATCCCGACCCTCAAAAAGAATTCTGCCACCGACAATTCGCCCCGGTGAGGGGACCAACCGCAGCACCGACAGGCAGGTGACGGTCTTTCCGCTCCCGCTCTCGCCCACAATGCCGAGCGTTTCCCTTTCGCCGAGGTCCATGCTGACCCCGTCCACGGCCTTGGCCACGCCATGCCCTGTGAAGAAGTGCGTCTTCAAATCCTGAAAGGAAAGAATTGGATTCTGAGCCAACCGGTCTCCTTAATCGAGGCGCAAACGGGGATCGAGAGCGTCCCGCAGGCCGTCGCCGAGAAAGTTTAAGGAAAACAGCACCGCCGCCAAAACCGCCGCCGGGAAAAACACCAGCCAGGGAAACAATCCCATCACGGTCGCGCCGTCGCTGATCAGCGTGCCCCAACTGGATCGAGGGGCTTGAATTCCCAGACCCAGGAAGCTCAAAAAAGCCTCCTGCAAGATCACCGCCGGAACGGTCAGCGTAGCATACACAACGATGGGACCAAGCATGTTGGGCAGCAGGTGCCGGAACAAGATGCCTGCGCCGCCGGTGCCCGACAGCCGCGCCGCCTCAATGAATTCGGCTTGTTTGAGCGAAAGCACCTGACCCCGCACGATCCGCGCCATGGTCAGCCATTGCACCAGCCCCAGGGCGACAAACAGCATCAGGATGCTTTGCGAGAAAAACACGAGCAGGATAATGACCAGAAACAAATAGGGCAGTGCGTAGAGGAAATCCACAAAGCGCATCATCCACTCATCCGCCCGCCCGCCGCGGTATCCGGCTATTGCGCCGTACAATACCCCGATCACCAGGCTCACCAGCGTGCCGACCAAGCCCACCGCGAGCGAAATCTGCCCGCCGTGCAGCACACGGCTGAACACGTCCCGCCCCAGCGTGTCGGTCCCCATCCAGTGACGCAAGCTCGGCGGCGTGGCCCCCAGCCGCAGGTCGGTTTCCTGATAGGGGTAGGGAGCCAGCCAGGAAGCCAGTATGGATGCCACAACCACCACGGCAAGAACCGCGGCGCAGACCACCACCATCCGGCTCCGCCACATCTGCCTCCAGGCCAGCGCCCACAGGCTGGTCCCGCGAGCGGCTGCCGACGGCACGGGTTGAGAGATGGAGGCCATTGTTTTTCCCAACCTCACCCGCTCAATTCGGGCGCATGGTATTCAACGCGCGGGTCCATAAACTTGTAAAGGATGTCCACGACCATGTTGGCCAGGATCAGCAGGACCGCGTAAAACAGCACGGTCCCCATCACCGTGGTGTAGTCGCGGCTGAAGGCCGACTCCACAAAGTAGCGTCCCAGCCCCGGAATAGCGAAAATCTTTTCCACCACAATCGAGCCCGTCACCAGGTGAGCCACTGCCGGACCGAGAAAAGAAACCACCGGAAGCAGCGACCCGTTGAGGGCGTGCTTCCACAGGAGACGAAACCTGCCGACCCCCTTGGCGCGGGCCGTACGAATGTAGTCCTGTCCCAGCACCTCCAGCATCCCGGCGCGCGTGAGCCGTGCAATGTAGACGGCGTAGAGCATCCCCAGCGTGACCGACGGCAGCACCATCTGCTCGGGCGAACCCCACAGGCCGGGAGGGAACCAATACAGGGTCAGCGAAAAAACAAAGATCAGCAAAGGACCCAGCACGAAGTTCGGGATCGCGATGCCGAGCAAGACAACCGACATCGTGAGATAGTCCACAAAGGTGCGATGCTTCACCGCTGAGAGGACGCCCGCCGGTATGCCCACCAGCAACGCGAAGGCCAGCGCCGCAATGCCCAACTGGAGGCTAACCGGAAAACCATCGGCGATGATTTGGTTCACGGTGCGCTCGGGATACTTGTAGGAGGGGCCCAGGTCACCGCGCAGCAGGTTCCGCATGTAGCGGCCGTACTGCACCCAGAGCGGCTGATCGAGGCCGAACTTGGCGTCCAGGTTCGCGCGAATCTCCGGCGGTATGGCTCTTTCGGAAAGGAACGGACCGCCCGGAGCCAGGCGCATGATGAAGAAGGTGGTGGTGGCGACCAGAAAGATTACGGGAATGGAGATGAGCAGGCGGCGGAGAATGAACCTAACCACCGTTTCCCTCCTGACCGTTTCCCTCCTGACCGTTCCCCTCCTGACCGTTCCCCTCCTGGTTGTCCACCTTCTGTTGCCAGTTATGATCGATCCAGACGTGGTTCAGGGGATGCATATCCAGGATGGTGGGATAGAGACCGCGCACATAGGGTTTGATCAGCGAATTGCTAACGTAGGTGTAAATCGGCAGGACCGGAAGGTCTTCTAGAAGGGTCGCCTCGGCCTGCTGCAAGATATGCATCCTGCGGGCCGGGTCTATTTCCAGCCGGGCCAGGCGAAGAAAGCTGTCGTACAGGGAGTTTTTCCATCCCGTGTTGTTGTTGCCGTTGTCGCTCTCCATCAGGTCTGTGAAGGTGCTGGGATCGGGGTAATCAGCGATCCATCCCCGGCGGGCAATGTCATAATCCATGTTATCCATCGACTTCAAATACGACGCCCACTCCTCGTTCCGTATGGTGACTTGAATATTCAGGTTCTTGGCCCACATCTGCTGGATGGCCTCGGCAATCTTCTTATGGCTTTCGAGTGAGTTAAAGAGGATGTTCAAGACCGGGAACCCCTCCCCGTTGGGGTATCCGGCCTCGGCCAGGAGGCGCGCCGCCTGCTCCGGATCATATTCCGGGCCGGGCGGCGATTGGTAATCGTCAAACCCCACCGGAACAAAATGGGCGGTAGGAATCTGACCGCCCCGTAAAAGGTCATCGGTAATGGCGCGTCGGTCGAGAGCCATTGCCAGCGCACGTCGCACCAGCCGATTGTCGAGACCAGGACGGTTGGTATTGAAAGAATAATAATAGATTGTCAGGAACGGCCCCGACTCAAGATCCCGGAAGCGGCCCCGCATATATGTAACGTACTCGGGGGGGAACCCCCCGCTTGTCACCCAATCAATCATGCCGGATTCATACATGTTGGCGGAGGTGTGCAGGTCGTCAACCGAGTAGGCGATGACCCGCTCCAGGCGCACGTTGTCCGCGTCCCAGTAGTGCGGATTCGGCACAAATTCCATTTGGGCGTTAGCGCGGTGCTCCACAAGGAGGAAAGGGCCATTGCCCACGACGTGCTCAGGGGCTGTCCAACGCGCCCCATGCTCCTCGACCACGTGCGCCGGAACCGGCATATAGGTGTAAAAGGTGGTGAGGTACAAAAAAAAGGGGGTTGGTTGTTGCAACTTCACCTGGAGCGTGTAGTCGTCGAGCGCCCGCAGGCCCAATTGGGAGGAATCTTTTAGCTGCCCTTGGTTGTACCGCTGACCGTTCTCAACATAATACAAGATATTTGCGTAGCTCGATGCGGTTTCAGGATCGAGCGCGCGGGTCCAGGAATACACAAAGTCGTGCGCCGTGATCGGCCTGCCGTCCGACCAGACGGCCTCTTTACGAAGATAGAAGGTATATGTGACTTGGTCGGGAGAAAGCTCCCACCGCTCCGCCGCCCCTGGCCTGGGCTGGAGAGTCTGGGGATCATTTACGGTCAGCCCCTCAAAGAGCAGCCGCGCGATGCGCCCATCAGGTTGACCTGACATGAGGGCCGGGTCCAGATATTCGGGCTCCGCGCCGTTGTTGAAGCGAAAGACGTTCCCCTCGGGAGGGTCCACCTTCCCGAAATACTCCGAGTGACGCTGGCAGCCTGACGCCAAAAGCAGGACCGCCGCGAACCATAAGAGGGACTTGGGAAAGACAGACTTTGCGGATTGCGTCATGGTGGCAATAAACCTTTCCCGCCCGCTTTCGTCCATGCAGTCAGGCAACGGGCGTCGGCTCTGTTCCATCCGGCACAAAAAGGAACTCAGATTGACCCGTCACCTTCTCACTCAATTCAATTTACTTACGCTCATTTCAATTTACAATGGTTGAGGGAGCTTGCCAAGGGCCGCATCGGGGAGAATTCTTCCTCCTCCGAGCACGGGATAAAAATGAAGGAAGAAAAAAAGGAAGCAAGGAAAGTTTTCAACGCCAACCGGCAGGCCGCGCACCACTATCACCTTCTCGAACGCTTCGAGGCGGGGCTGGTTTTGACGGGCACCGAGGTGAAGGCCATCCGCAGCGGGAAGGTCAACCTGAAGGAAAGCTATGCGGCCATCCGCAATGGAGAGGCATGGCTGCTGAACTGCCACATCAGCCCCTACGCCTTCGGCAACCGGGAGAACCACGAACCGCTGCGCAGCCGCAAGCTGCTGCTGCACCAGCAGGAGCTGCGCCGGCTCACCGGAAAGGTGACCGAGCGCGGGCTGACGCTGGTCCCGACGCAGATGTACCTGAAAAAGGGCCGCATCAAGTGCGAAATTGCCCTGGCAAAGGGAAAGAAATTGTACGATAAACGGGAGACGGAGCGGCGCAAGACCGCCGACAAGGAGGCGCGCCAGGCCGTCAAACACGGGAGATACACTTAGGAGGTCGGATGGAAAT
This sequence comes from Terriglobia bacterium, assembly GCA_963666975.2. GTDB lineage: Bacteria > Acidobacteriota > Terriglobia > 2-12-FULL-54-10 > 2-12-FULL-54-10 > JADFGZ01. The sequence continues at coordinate 540,886 of CAXVYR010000004.1, forward strand.
CGAGTTGAGTTTTGCCAGCCCAGAGAAGGTGGAAACGGAGGGGTTGGTCGTCCCTGTCTGCGAAAGAAAAAAAGGAGCAAAAGGACAAGAAGGTTTGGGCAGCCGAGCGAAGAGCCTGGACCAGGCTCTCGGCGGCCTCCTCCGGAAGTTGCTGGACTCCGGCGAGGTGAAGGGGAAACTGCTGGAAACCTCCCTGCTGCACCTGCCGTCTGGTCTCGGAGCCAGGCGGCTGCTGCTGGTCGGTTGCGGCCCGCAAGAGAAGTTTTCCGCCTTCGAGCTGCGCAAGGTGGCCGGGACAGCGGTTAGATTTCTGAAGGCAAAATCCATTTCCTCCTGCGCCTTTTTGCTGGAGGACTTCTGCGGAACTAAGACAGGAGACGAGGCAAGCGCGTCGCGGGCCATAGTAGAGGGCAGCATCATAGGCAATTTTGAGACGAACAAATATAAAAGCGAGAAGGATTCCCATGAAATGGCGGCGGTGACCCTGGCCGGCGTCTCCAAGAAAAATGAAACGGCCTTGCAGGCAGCCACCCGGGAGGCGCAGATCGTAGCCGAGTCGCAGAACTTCGCACGCGACTTGGTGAACGAACCAGGCAACCTCCTGACCCCTGCCATCCTGGCCGAGCGCGCCCGCCGGATGGCGGCGGAGGTGGGGCTGGAATGCGAGATTCTGGACAAGCAAAAGATCACCGAGTTGAAGATGGGGGCGTTCCTTTCGGTCAGCCTGGGGAGCGATGAGCCGCCTTGCATGATCGTGCTCCGCTACCTCCCTGCGCAGGCGCCGCCGAGTCCGGTCCTGGGCCTGGTCGGCAAAGGCATTACGTTTGACAGCGGAGGCATCTCCATCAAACCCGCCGCGGACATGGACAAGATGAAATACGACATGGCCGGCGGCGCCACCATGCTGGGCGTCATCCGCGCCGTGGCCTTGCTGAAGCCGAACGTACGAGTCGTTGCCGTGGTGCCCGCATCGGAGAACCTGCTGGGCGGCAAGGCCCAAAAACCGGGAGACATCCAGACCTCCATGTCCGGCAAAACGATCGAGGTCCTCAACACCGACGCCGAGGGACGGCTGGTGCTGGCCGATGCGCTGACCTACGCCCATCAGGTGCTGGGCTGCACACACCTGATTGACGCCGCCACGCTCACGGGCGCCTGCGCGGTCGCTCTGGGATCGGTCAACGCGGGAGTCTTTGGATCGGACGAGAGCCTCGTCGAGCGGCTGCTCGAAAGCTCCCGGACGGCGGGTGAAAAAATGTGGCGGCTGCCCCTGGATGACGAGTATAAAGAACAATTGCGGAGCGCCTTCGCCGACCTGCCGAATATCGCCGGGCGCTACGGAGGAGCCATCACGGCCGCTCACTTCCTGAAGGAATTCACCGCCGATCTGCCGTGGACCCATCTGGATATCGCCGGCACGGCATGGCTCGATGACAACAAGCCGCACATGTCAAAGGGTCCCTCGGGCGTGGCGGTGCGGACACTGACTCAACTCGTGCTGGATTTTGCCGGCCAATCCTAAGGGCTTTCTATGAATATCATCATCGTCGGCTACGGCCGGGTAGGAACTCAAGTTGTCAAGCTGCTATTGGACCGGAAACACTCGCTCGTGGTCATCGACAAAGACCGCAGCGTGCTGGAAAAATCGATAGTGGACGAAGGGGTAAAGGTCCTGATTGGGGACGCCGTGGACCCGGACCTGCTTCGGGAAGCAGGCGCGGAGAAGGCGGACGTCTTGCTGGCCCTGACGCGCGAGGAAAACACCAACTTGATGGCGGCTCAGATCGCCCGCATCGCCTTCAACGTTCCGAAAACCATCGCCGCTGTCTATGACCTGCAACGGGAGAAAGGCTTCCATGCCGCCGGGATCGACACGGCTTCGCTGACCGTCAGCGGGGCGCAACTGCTGGCCAGCAAGATTGAAGCCCTTCCCCCCTCTCCGCGAGAGGCCCCACCGGAAACGCCCGCGCCTCCCTCACCCGCCAAGCCTCTCTCCCTTCCGGTGCCGGAACGTTCCACCACCGGGGCCGGACCTTACTATGTCATCATAGTCGGCGGCGGAAAAGTGGGCTACTACCTCGGACGGACGCTGCTGGACGAAGGCCATGAAGCCACCATTATTGAGGCCGATCCCAAGACCTTCGCGCTCGTTTCCGGCCAACTGGATTGTCCCGTCATCCACGGGGATGGCTCCACCCACGCCGTGCTGGAGAAAGCGGGCGCCGACCGCTGCGACGTATTCGTGGCGGTCACCAACCATGACTCCGACAACCTGATCGCCTGCGAAGTGGCCAAGCGGGAGTTTGGAGTTTCCAAGACGATTGCCCGCGTGAAGAACCCCAAAAACGAAAGAATTATGCAGCAGTTGGGCGTCGATGTGACCGTGAGCTCGACGGCGCTGATCAGTTCCTTGATTGAAAGCGAGCTGCCCATCCACAAGATTCGAACGCTGCTGAGTTTGCGCGCCGGACACCTGGAGATCATGGAGTATGTGCTCGACGATCAATCTCCCGTGATCGGCCAGCAAATAAAAGAAGTGCCCATGCCATCCAATTGCAACATCGTCACCATCATCCGCCGGGGCAACCCGCTGGTCCCCCGGGGCGATACCATCTTCGAAAACAGCGACATCGTATTGGCCTTGACGGAGCTCACCACCGAACCTCGACTGCGGAAACTATTGGTCGGGTAGGACTCCTCACCAGCTTTTTTGGGAAATTTCACCGGGAGCAGAAGCGTTCCCGGGGAGTTTAGCTGTATGATTTCCAGGGAAAGAATAAATGGAAAATGGACGCCGAGCGAGCGCCTATAGCGGAACTTCCGTGCTCTCCAGGATTTCCTTCACAACGGCCTCGGCCTGCTCGGACTTTTTTAAGGTGGATGCGTAGCGCGTGCTGACCACCACCCGATGGGCAAAAACGGGGACAGCCAGCCGCTTAAAGTCATCCGGGATACAGTAATTGCGACCCTCCAGCAAAGCCAGCGCTTGAGCCGCCCGGTACAGAGCCTGCGAACCACGGGGGCTCACTCCCAGGGCCAGGTTCTCATGCTCGCGGGTCTTGCCCACAATGGCCAGCATGTAGTTGACCAGCGGGTCCTCTACGGCGACTTCCCTAACCGCATCTTGCAAGCGATGGATTTGCTGGGCGCTTGCGGCGGGCTCCAGGGCATCCAGCGCGTCCCGGCTCGAGGTGGCCCGCACAATTTCCCGCTCGCCCTCCCTGCCCGGATAACCCATCCGTATCCGCATCAGGAACCGGTCCATCTGCGACTCCGGCAGCGGATATGTGCCGTGATGTTCAATCGGGTTCTGGGTGGCAATCACCATGAACGGCTCCGGCAGCCGGTGCGTGCGGTTGTCGATGGTTACCTGGCGTTCGTTCATGGCTTCGAGCAGCGCGCTCTGGGTCTTCGGCGTGGTGCGGTTGATCTCATCAGCCAGCAGGACATTGGCAAAAACAGGGCCGGGCTTGAATTCAAATTCCTCCCGATGCTGGTTGTAAATGGAGATGCCGATCACGTCGCTCGGCAACAGGTCGCTGGTGAACTGCACCCGCTGAAATTTGCAGTTCAGGCTGCGCGCCATGGCATGGGCCAGCGTGGTTTTCCCCACGCCGGGGACATCTTCGATGAGCAGATGGCCCTCGGAAAGCAAAGCCACCAAGGCCAGGCGAACCTCCTCCGCTTTGCCGTGAATCACCTGAAGCAAACCCTGCTCCAGGCGGCGGACACAGCTCTGCAGTTCGGCGAAGGAATCCGGGGCAGCTTGCGGGCCGCTCTGTGCGGATGTCGAGGCTCTCTGCATTCTTTCCTGAAGGCTCCCCGCCGCGGACCGGCTACGGAAAAATTAGATGGTGGGCGATACAGGGCTCGAACCTGTGACTTCCACCGTGTGAGGATGGCACTCTACCAACTGAGTTAATCGCCCCATATGGCCGCAGCTTTATTCTAGCCAAGGAACCGGCGCGGGAAAAGCGAAATCCCCGCGCTGTGGACCACTCCTGTTACGTTGATCCATGATCCATCCGCGAACCGGATCACCCGCTTGCTTGCTCATTCGCTTGCGCGCCGGCAAAACGGCATGCGGCTTTGTTTGTTTCGGTTTATTTCGCTTCATTGATTCGCTTCATTGATTCGCTGCGATGACTTGGGTGGGTTGGATGATCCGGAAAGGAAGATGAAGCGGAGGTTATTCACTGCTCCTTGTTTCACCGCGTTTCACCGCCGGAGCCTCCTCCAAAAACTCCAAAGAGTCGCCGAAAGAAACCCCGCTTCGGCGCTTCCGGCTCTTCGGGGACAACCTGCGCCGGTTCTTGCGGCGGAGCCGCCGCCCGGATCACCGGCTCAGGAGCCGCCGGCTGCACAGAAGCAGGCTCCGGGACGGCCTGTGGCACAACTTCGGCAATTCGGGTGAGGGGCAGCGCGCTTTGCACCGGCTGCAAATAATGGAGGGGGCAGTGTTCGGTGGGTTGCGTGCCCGCCACAAAGTACTCCGTTTGGGTGCGGGGACAATGCGGAGTGGCCAGCCCATTGGTATCCGGGTCAATCTCTACCTGGACGACGCCCGGCGGGGGAACCGCAGCGACCACATCATGATACTCCGGCAAGGTAATCGCCCGCTTCATAAACTCCGTCCAAATCGGCAGCGCTGAGGCGGCGCCACTGAGAGGCACCTCCAGGTCGGAGTCATAGCCGACCCAAACGATGGTCAACAGGTTCGAGGTGTAGCCGGCAAACCATCCATCGTGCGACGTGCCGGTTTTGCCCGCTGCCGGAGCGCGGAATCCCCGGGCCCGAACCCCGATACCGGTGCCCCTGTCAATCGCAGACTCCATCAAGTTGGTCATCAGGAAAGCGATCCGGGGATCCAGCACCCGTGTTCCCCGGCGCTCGGCCTGTTCCAGCACGGTGCCGTCCTGGGAGCGGACCATGGTCAGCATATACGGGTCCATCCTTACGCCTTGATTGGCAAAGATGGTGTAGGCTCCGGCAATCTCCAGCGGTGTCGCATCATACGCTCCCAGGGCTACGGCAGGAGTGGGCTGGATATTCACGTTCATTCCCGCCCGCCGGGCCAGGCTGACGACAGTTTCGTAGCCCACCATCTGGGCCAGTTTTACCGTGGCCACGTTCAAGGAACGCAACAGGGCGTAGCGCAAGGTCACCGGCCCATAGTAGTGCTCGCGGTAATTGGACGGCTCATAACTGTTCCCCTCGAACACAAAGGTGGTCGGCTCGTCGTAGAGTTGGGAAATGGGAGTCCACGGCGGGCCTACCGAGCCGTACTGCGCGGCAGACAACGCCGCTGCATACACAAAGGGCTTGAAGACCGAGCCGGGCTGGCGGAGCGCCTTGATCCGGTTGAACTGGCTGCGGCCATAGTCCCTGCCTCCCAGCAACGCTTTGATGGCGCCCGTTTTGGGATCTAACGCAATCAGGGCAGCCTCCACCTTGCGGCCCTCCGAACCATTCTCCTCCGGGCTGCCGGGGCCGGCTTTCGAGGCGGTCTGCTTCCGTCGGGCCTGGCGCATTTGCTCCAGCCGCTGGTCGACTTCGGCCAAGCCTGCCCGCATGGCTTCTGCGGCAGCCCGCTGCAGCTTCAGATCCAGGGTCGTATAGATGCGGTAGCTCTCCGATACCAGTTCTTCTTCGGAATACCTTTCGAGCATCTGGCTCTTCACCATGTCGATATAGTAGGGCGCTTCGCTGGCCACCGTGTATCGCGGAGTTACTTCGAGAGGCGTATTCGTTGCCTCTTCGCGCTGTTGCGGGGTAATCGCGCCTGTCTCCACCATGGCGCTCAAAACGATATTCCGGCGCCGTATGGCTGCCTCGGGATTGCGGTACGGAGAGTACAGGTTCGGTCCCTGCATGATCCCGGCCAGGAATGCGGCTTCCGGCAGCGCCAGGTCGCGCACGTCTTTGCTGAAATAGGCTTGCGCGGCTTCTCCAAAACCGCTGATGGTGAAACTGCCCCTCTGACCCATATAAATTTTATTGCAGTAATATTCGAAGATTTGTTCTTTGGTCAGCCGCCCTTCCAACTGGAAGGCTACCAGGGTCTCGGCCAGCTTTCGCTTCCAGGTCCGCTGTGAGCTGAAGAAAAAACTGCGGGCCAGTTGCATGGTAATGGTGCTGGCCCCCTGCTCTACTCGTCCCGCGCGGATGTCCACATAGGCCGCCTTCAAGATGCGCAGGTAGTCCACGCCGGAGTGTTGCAGGAAGCGGCGATCCTCGATGGCCAGGACTGCATTCATCAAATCCGAAGGCAGGTCGCGAAATTCCACCAGCCGCCGCTTTTCTCTGCGGCGGTCAAACAGGCTCGTGACCAGGCGGGGCTCCAGCGCGTATTCGCTGCGGGCAAACTGGTCCCGCAGAGAAACGATGCTGTTCACTTGCCCGTCCGCGAAACGGACCTCCGCAGGATCGTTTGCAAAATAGGAATCCGGGCCGGGAACTATGCGGATTCCATCCTGGAGCAAGGAATACCAGCCTTTGGGATTGTCGCGCCGCTCGGTATAGCCGGACATCCGAATATGGGAAATCACCTCGGCGCGGTCACCTCTCTGGCCGAGGATCAGCTTTTCGGGAGCCGCGTAAACCTGGGAGACGTTGGGGAAAACAGGGCCAGCCAGGCGGTTGTCGATGAGCCGGGAAAAACGGACGTAGTAAGACGTGAAGACGGAGGCGGCGCCGATTACAGCCAGCAGCAGCAGGGAAAGGCAGACCAAACCCACGGGACGAAACAAGGCATGCACCAAGCGGCTCTTTTTGATGAAGACACGCATAGGTCGAGTTCCTTGAGGCTATTTCCCGGAGACCATGAGATTACGATTCCCGGCCGAAGGCTCGAAACGAAGCTCCACCTCCCGCACACCCAAATCTACCTGGACCGCATATTCGACCGCAATGTCCACCGAAGCTCTGGTCTTCCGCACGGCCACCTGCCGGTTTTCGAGTTGGATGTCGAACGCACGGGCCCGGCTAATGACCTCTCTGCGAATATCCGACTCTGACATTTGTTGTGAATACGTCGCCCTGCCGGCCAAATTTTCCACCGCATCCTGTAACCGGTAATTGCTGAAATAGGGAGGGAAAAGCCTCACAGCCAGAAAAATAAGAGCAGCCAGAAACAGGAGCGAAAAAAGGAGCGATAAGGAAAGGAACCCTCGTTCGGAGCGGACTGTTTGCATCAGCGTCTCTTGCCAATGGCCTGTTCGTTATCGTTTCTCCGGACAGTCGCCGCAGAATTTTCGCGCCAGGCGGTGCGGAGAAACTCGTTCACCTCTACGATTTTAACATCGCTGGTTTGCTTTGTCGAGCGCACAGCCAGCTCCACCAACCCGGAGGTGACTTTTCTGCCAACCGTTACGCGAAAGGGAATCCCGATCAAATCGGCATCCTTGAACTTCACGCCGGGGCGCTCCTTCCGGTCGTCGAGCAGAACGTCGAATCCGTCTCCTTGGGCCTGTTCGTAGATTTGTTCGGCTGCCGACATCTGGCTGGCATCGCCGGAGTTTACGGGAACCACCACCAGCGCGAACGGCGCGATCGCCGGGGGCAGCACGATTCCATCCGGGTCGTGCCGTTGTTCGATGACCCCGGCTAGAATCCTCTCGATTCCGATGCCGTAGGAGCCCATCCAGAGGGTTACCTGTTTGCCGTCCCGGTCCAGAACGCTGGCGCCCATCTTCTCCGAGTACCTTTTGCCGAGCTGAAAGATATGTCCCATCTCGATGGCTCCACGGACCTCCATCGGCGAGCTGCACTGCGGGCAGAGATCGCCGCTTTGCACCGCGCGGAGATCATGAAACTCGGCGGAAAAGTCGCGTCCCGGCGTGACATGGCGCAGGTGAAAATCATCCTCGTTGGCGCCGCAGACCAGATCGCGGCGGCCTTCCAGAGCTTGGTCCGCCAGGATACGGCGCCCCTGAACTGCCACCGGCCCCAGCGAACCCGCAGAGGCTCCCAGCGCCTGCTGGATCTCCTCGGAATGCGCCGGGCGCAGAGCCAAGTCTCCGAACAGATCAGCCAGCTTGCTTTCGCTCACCTGATGGTCTCCCCGCAGCAAGACCAGCACGGTATCCTCGCCAGCCTGATAGACCACGGTCTTCAACAACCGCGTGGACGGCAGTTCGGTGAAGGCTGCCAAGTCTTCTATGGTCCGCTGTCCCGGCGTGGCAAACTTTTCCGGAGGTCCGGCTTCCGCATCCTGCACCGGGGCAAGCTGGGAGACGGCTTTTTCCATGTTGGCGGCATAGCCGCATGCCGCGCAACGGACTACATGGTCCTCCCCTGTCTCTGAAAGCACCATGAATTCATGCGAACGGCTTCCTCCCATGGAGCCGGAATGCGCTTCCACCGTGACGTACTCGATTCCGCAACGCTCAAAGATGCGGCAATAGGTCTCATAATGTTTCTGGTAGCTTTGGCGGAGGCCCTCCTCGTCGAGGTCAAACGAGTAGGAGTCCTTCATGGTGAACTGCCGCGCGCGCAGCAGGCCTCCTTTGGGGCGCGGCTCGTCGCGGAACTTGTTCTGGATCTGATACCAGATTTGCGGCAGTTGCCGGTAGGACTGCAATTCATGCCGCGCCAGATCCGTCATGATCTCTTCATGCGTCATTCCCAGGCAGAGCCAGCGTTTCCCCCGGTCCTGCAGGCGGAACATCGTCTCTCCCATCAGGTCCCACCGGCCGCTCTCGCGCCAGGGTTCATCCGGATGCAGCGCCGGCAAGTAGAACTCCTGCGCAATGCGGTCCATCTCTTCCCGCACGATGGCCGTGATCTTCAACAAAGACCGCTGACCCAGAAACAGGTAACTATAGATGCCCGAGGCCAGCGGCCGGATGTATCCGGCCCGCAATAGAAGTTGATGGCTCGGAACTTCGGCGTCCGAGGGCGTTTCACGCAGCGTGGGTATGAATAATTGGCTCCAGCGCAACTTGCTTCCGTTCTCCTTTACCTTGGTTTTCTTCCTTCCGCCATAGTGACTGCATTGTAGCATCCGGCCATTGGAGAGGGGAAATACGAGGGAAATCACATGGACAGCTGATTTGCTATACTGGCCGCGTGGAAATCCAGTTTTCAACCAAAGGCTTCACAGAAATCATCGACATCACGCCGAAGGTCCGGGAGGCGATTCAGGGAGCCGGCGTAAAACAAGGCGTGGTTCATCTCTTTGTGGCGGGCTCCACGGCAGCGCTCACCACCATCGAATACGAGCCGGGAGCTTTGGCGGACCTGCAGCGGGCCTTGGAGCAGATCGTTCCCGCCGGCGGCGATTACGCTCACAATGAGGCATGGGGCGACGGAAACGGCTATGCCCATCTGCGCGCCGCCCTGCTCAAGCCCGACCTCTGCGTTCCCATCCAGGAAGGCCGGCTGGCGCTGGGCACATGGCAGCAAATCGTCCTGATTGATTTCGACAACCGCCCCCGGCAGCGCAAGGTCTTGCTCACCCTCACGCAAGCCGCCTCCCGTTAATCGAGTCAATGGCTTCCCGTTGCGCTGCAGAAACGGCTCCTATTTTAATTGCCCCTGCTCTTGCGGTAAAGTGAACTAATTTGCAAGACGAAGCATGGCAATAGCACATGATAGATGATCCTTATTACTCTGTGCGGCTTTCCTTGGTGGAGCAAATCAATCGGGACCGGGCCTCGGCAGGTCGCCGCCCGGTCGAGATAGATGCTCTGTCCTCCACAGTGGGCGACCGGCATTGCCAGGAGATGGCTGCCAACCGGTTTCTGTCCCATTGGAACCTGCGCGGCTTGAAGCCCTATCACCGTTATCATCTGGCGGGCGGCAGAGACCATGTGCAGGAAAATCTATCCCGGTTGACGGTCTTTACGAACAAACCTATCCCCATCCAGACGCAGCCGCAGGATATTCTCCCGCATATGCTGCACGCCGAGAAACGCATGTTCGAGGAGAAACCGCCGCTGGACGGACACCGCAAAAATATTCTGGACCCGGCGCACACTCACGTCGGAATCGGCTTTGCCGTGGTGGGAAGCGAATTCACCCTGTCACAGCAGTTTTTGAACCGGTTCGTCCGGCTGAATGAGTTGCCCGCGGCGATGCCGCGCGGCTCCATCCGGGTGGAAGGCGAGATGTTGCGGAAAGACTATGGCCCGTACTACTGCGTGCTGTTTCATGACGGGGAGCTGAAACCGTGGACCGTCGAGAAGCTGAACCAAACCTATGCCTATTCCGACGCCAGCGGGGCGATTTGCGCCAAGGTCCCGCCCTGGGAGATGCGTTTCAGCCGTTCCAGTGGGCGATTCAGCTTTTCCGCTCGGGCAAGCAACTGCGGCCCGGGATACTACCATTTGCTGCTGTGGGTCCGCGAAGATGTCGATTCCATCCCTTACCAGTTGTATCAAGGAGGAAGTTTTGCAGTCGACACAAAGGACGCCACTCCCTGCGCAGGCTGGGTGTTTCACCGGTGAGGACGCCTTGCGCGGCAAAGGTGGAAGGATGTACATTTTGAAGCTGGCAGAACGTCTCCGGCATCGAATGGCAGCGGCTCCCCAGGAGGGTTGATGGAAAAATCGGCAATCACCGTACAACGGCACATCCTGGAACAGGAGCGCAAACACCAGCAAGCGACCGGCGACCTGACCGGGCTGCTTTGGGATTTAACGCTGGCGGCCAAGGTCGTCTCACGGGAAGTGAACCGCGCCGGGCTGGCCGATATCTTCGGCGCAACGGGTGAGGAAAATGAAAGCGGCGACTTGGTCAAGCGGCTGGACAGCATCGCGCAGGACACCATCTACCGCGCCATGGACCACGGCGGCCATCTCTGCGCAATGGTCTCGGAGGAAAGCCCCGATGTGATTCCCATTCCCGCAAACTATCCCAAGGGGAAATATCTGCTGCTCTATGACCCTCTGGACGGCTCCTCCAACATCGAGGCCAACGTCAGCATCGGCACCATCTTTTCCGTGCACCGCCGGATTAGCGACTCCGGCGACGGGACGATGGAAGACTGCCTGCGCAAGGGCTCCGAGCAGGTGGCCGCCGGGTACTTCCTCTATGGATCGAGCACCATGATTGTCTACACCACAGGGCAAGGCGTTTACGGCTTTACGCTCGATCCGAGCATCGGGGAGTTCATGCTCTCGCACGACCGCATCGTCACTCCGCCCAAAGGCAAGTATTACAGCGTGAATGAAGGCAATGTCACCGGCTGGGACGAGCCAACGCGCAATTACATCCAGCACCTGAAACAAAAAGATAAAGCCACGGGCCGGCCTTATTCGCTGCGCTACATCGGCTCGCTGGTGGCCGACATCCACCGAACGCTGCTCTACGGCGGTGTCTTTCTCTACCCCTCCGACTACAGCGATCCGGTGAAGCCAAGGCCGAAGCTGCGGCTTCTGTACGAAGTGGCGCCGATGTCGTTCCTCATGGAGCAGGCAGGGGGCGCCGCCACCACGGGAACCCAGAGAGCGCTCGACATACAAGCCACTTCCCTGCACCACAAAGTCCCGATTGTCCTCGGAAGCAAACAGGACGTCGAGACCTATGAGAGGTTTTGCAGGGAGTCCAGCACCGTCACGGCGGGCAGGAAAAAGTAAGGAAAGCAGACCCTCTGCGGGCGGAGCGTTGGCGGACGGGAACACAACCTTCCTCCCGCAACCATGCCTCGTGCCGGAACCTGTTTTCTTCCTCTCGCCTCTCGACCATCACTTCACTAATCACTTCACTAGATCCAACCTGAAATATCCCAGGCCTATCCCTAGGCGGACGTTGCCTGGGCTCGCAGCCTGGATCGATTTTTTTCTTGACAAGAAAAGGAGGAAAAGCGAGAATGTTATTGCAAATGAGTTGCAATAACAGATGCCACTCGGTTGCAATAGAGAGATTGGAATAGACGACTTGCAGTAAATGACCGGCAATAAACCATGCCGCTGGTAAAACAGATTCGCCGCCGGGGAGGGCTGGAGCTCCTCGCCAAACAACATGGCCTGAGGCTGACGCGCCAGCGCCGCCTGATCTTTTCCATCCTGGAGTCGGCCAAGACGCACCTCAACGCCAAGCAGCTTCTCGAGCAGGCCCAGCGCCTGGAACCCGGCATCGATCAGGTGACCATCTACCGGAATCTCGGCGTGCTCAAGCGCCTGGGCGTGGTGGATGAGCTGGATTTGCTGCACCTGCGCGGCGACCAGCACTACTACGAGGCGCGGCAGGTGAGGGCCCACTCCCACGTGGCGTGCCTGGCCTGCGGAAAAGTTTTTGAGTTTTATACGTCGGCGATGAAAACTATTGACCGGGAATTGGAGAAGGAATGCGGCTTTACCGTTTCCTTTACCCGGATCGAGATTGGGGGACATTGCGCAGCGTGCCGGAAAAGTGAAAGGGTAGCTCCCCTTCCCCGGAAGGGGAAGCAGACTCGCTGAATGCTCCGGCTCGCCCCGCTATTTTTTGAAGAGAAACACAATCGCGCAGCGGGCGCCCGCGCCTGCCTAGCTCGAACCGCCCGCTGTGCTGTCAATCAACCCATTCCGGGGTGGATTGCCTGTATTTACTGTAGGCCAATCCACCCCGGAATTCAACACACGTTTTCCTGGAGGAGGACTGGATGCAGAAGATGCAAAAAATGCTGCTTGGAGTTCTGATATGGCTTTTCCCCGTTTCTCTGTTGGTGGCGCAAACAGCCCCCGAAACGAAGGTCACATCAGAAGAAATTCAACAATTGCAGGAGCAGATCACTGCCTTGCAGGAAAAGTTAGATAGCGTGCTGAAAAGAACGGAAGATTCCCGCTCCGGCGAGATGGCGGAGACGCAAACCTCCGGCAGCACCGTCGAAGGTATTCCCAGGGAGCAAGAAGCCCAACAGGCTCCCGGCCGGGGGCTGACGGAGCAGGGGTTGTATGGAAGCCTGGCAGCCGGCCCCCCGGAACAGAGATACGGCCGGGGAATTTTCGGCGATGCCGTCACCATCGGCGGCTACGGATCGTTCCGTTTTGAGACCAACAACATCGATATGGGACCGCGCATCGGCAACCTGCCGCCGGTCCGCAGAGGCTATGACGGATTCGACTTCCGGCGGTTTGTCCTAACGTTGGACGCCGCACCGGCAGAGCGCTTGCGGTTTTATACCGAGATTGAATTCGAACGGCTGAACAAAATCGAAATCGAGCGGACGGCGATTCCGGAAAACCGCGGTGTCCGCAATCGCGCCGGCATCCGTTTCATCCAGGAGATGGAAGGCCAAAGCGGCGGCGAGATCGCCATGGAACAAGCCTGGGTGCAGTACGATTTCGCCGACTCGATCGGCCTGCGCATGGGGGTTGTCCTGCCGCCCGTCGGCCGGTTCAACATCCTGCACGATGACGATTACTGGGACCTTCCCCGCCGGACGCTGGTGGACCGCGGCGGGCCCGTGCTTCCGGTGAAATCCGCCTGGAGAGAACTCGGCGCCGGCCTGCTTGGCAACATACCCGTTGGACAGGGCCATCTGGACTATCAATTCTACGTGCTGGGCGGGGCGCGGCTGGATTTCACCCTGGAAGAGGTGGTCTCTTTGCGGGAGGGCAGAAACTTGGTGGAGTTGGAACCGGAGATTGCCTTTGCCTCCGGCCCCTTTAACGGAACCGACACTGCCGATGCGTTCAGTTGGCGGGTGGCTTATAGCCCGGCGCTGGGCAGCGAGTTTGCTTTTTCCGGCTATCACGGACAGTACACGCCCGATTACTTGAATGTGAACAGCTCGATCAACTCCGTCGCCATGGACGGCAAGCTAACACTCGGGCGATTTGAAGTGGAGGGGGAGTTTGTTTACACCGACTTTGGCCGCATGGAGGCCGTGCTCGGAGACATCGCCGCGCAGGCGGTGGATGCAGCCGCTCAGACCAGCAGCGCCGAAACGGCCCAACTGGAGACGGAAGTAGAGGCGGAGTTCGCCGGTCCGCTGACCAACCAGCGGTACGGCTACTGGGTGGACTTCAAGTACCGCTTCTGGCCCCGCTTTCTGGACCGCACTTTTCTGGGAAGAGGTTTTGAGAATCCCCAGCTGATCCCCATCGTTCGCCTGGAACGCATCTGGTTCAACGATTTCGTCAAAGGATTCGATTTTTCGGATGGCAAGACTACAAGTCTCGAAACGGAAGACATGGAGCAGCAACGGACCACTGTGGGCCTGACATACCGGCCGGCGGCCTCGGTTGCTTTCACTGCCGCCTTGGAACACAACCAGCGAATCCAGGGAAGCACGCTCATCTTCCCCAACGTTTTGGGGCTGGGACGAGTGCCGGACATATCCTACGACTCGCTGCTGATGGGTGTCACTCTGGGGTTTTAGAGGAATGGCACGTGGCCTTGCGCAAAAACAGAACGGGACGGCGTTCAGCCCGTAGGGCATCTGACCTAGGTGTGCTTGCGGGTGTGCTTGCGGGTGTGCTTGCGGGCCTGCTTGCGAGTCTGTCTGCGGGTCTGCTCGCGCCTCTGCTGCTTGCGGCGCAATCGGGCGGCTTTCAAACGGAGGTCTACCTGAATGTCGAGGAGGCTCCCAAGACCGTTTTCCCCGAGGCCGACCGCTGGGAGCGAAAAGATATCCCAGTCACGGCGGCAATGCGCCAAAGGCTCAAGCAACTGGTGGGCCGCGCCAAGCCGACGATTTGGGAAGCGCTCTACATCACCTTCATCGCCAGCAAAGACGGGCAGGTCATCGGCTACGCGGTCATCTGCGAGGAAATCGGCAAGCACCGCCCCATCACCTTCATTGCAGGGGTCACCCCGGATGGGAAGGTAAAAGACGTTGCCATTATGATGTACCGCGAACCGCAAGGCGGCGAGATTCGCCGCAGGAGTTTCCTGAAGCAGTTTAGCGGGAAGCATCTCAGCAACCCCATCATGCCCCGCCAAGACATACTGAGTCTCTCCGGCGCCACGCTCTCCGTGCGGGCGATGAGCCGTGGCGTACGCAAGGCTCTGGCCGTGGTGCAAGCCGTTTATCTCAACCCGCAGGAGTGAGCGCGAACGCAGCAGCAATAGGCCATCAGCATGACGACCCGTATCCAACAGCGGAACACCAGCGAGCAACGGCGGCCAGCCCGTACCGGCGGCATGGCCGCGACGTTTTCGCTTCTCGCCCTCGGGGCATTCTGTCTGTGCGCGCTGCCTGCCGGGTCCTCCGGCCCAGCGTTGCAGTTGGTGCGCAGAGCCCATTACCAGATGGGCACAATCTTTGAGATCTCCGCCTACGGAGAAAACGCCCGGCGCACCGCCGCAGCCATCGAAGAAGCCTTCGCCGAAATTCGGCAGGCCGACCAGATGATGAGCGACTATCGCGCCGACAGCGACCTGACCCGGCTGAACCAAAACGGCGGTACGGGCTTTGTTGCCGTCCCGGCTGAACTCTACGATTTGTTGCAGGAATCGGTGAAATTCTCCAGGCTGACCGGTGGCGCTTTCGATGTGACCGCAGGCCCGTTGGTGACAGCCTGGCAGCAGGCGGCCGGACAGAAAAGGCTGCTGAGCGATACGGAACTGCGTCAGTTGCTCCCCTTGGTGGGCGATGCCCGTCTGGTTTTTGACGACCAACAGCAAGCCGTCCGGTTTGACCGGCCCGGAGTCCGGGTGGACTTGGGCGCAATCGCCAAGGGCTGGGCGGTGGACCGGGCCGCCGCCGTTCTGCGCCGACGTGGAATCACGCGTGCCCTGATCAGCGCGGGAACAAGCACCCTCTATGCCATCGGCTCGCCTCCCTCGCAGCCCGCTTGGGAAATCGGCATTCGCCATCCCCTGAGTGCAGATGTAGACGCGGATGTAAAGGATGATGCGAATCAGAACGAGGCAACCATCCTGGCCACGGTGGCGCTCAAAGATGAAGCGCTTTCCACCTCGGCGAGTTACGAGAAATACCTGGAGATCCAAGGGAAAAATTACTCCCACCTGCTCGATCCCCGAAGCGGAATTCCAGCCGAGAGAATCCTCAGCGCGACCGTGATTGCTCCGACCGCCGTGGAATCAGACGCTCTCTCCACCGGAGTTTTTATTCTGGGAACGGAACAGGCGGCAGCGCTGCTCCGGCGGCTGGAGTTGTCCGGGCCGAAGTTGTCAGGGCTGAAGTTGTCCGGAATTGTCGCCGAAGCAGGTATACGGGGCCCGGAAACGATCGTGCGCCGGATCGGCGCTGAGCGAAAAAGAGATTTTGTGCTTTTACAGCCAGTCAAGGAGAACCGCCGATGACTCGGATTAACCGGCTTTGCTTATTGCGGGATGGCTCGTACAAAATTCACATGGTGACCGGATTGGCCGCCGCCCTCTGGGTCCTGTTGCTGGCCGTGACCGGCGTGATGATGAATCATCAGGAGTCGCTCGGCTTGCTGGACGCCGAGATCAGCGACAAGTATCTTCCCGGCTCCTACCGGGCCGACGTCCGGACGGGCACGACCCGGCTCAACATTATTGTCACCGACCTTCACTCCGGACGCATCTTCGGAGCCCAGGGAACATGGGTCAGTGATCTGATTGCGCTGTTCTTGCTCGTGTCGCTCACCTCGGGAGCCTTTTCCTACTGGATCAAGAGACGATTGCAGCGCGGCAACCAGCAACACCTCCAGCCGTCCGCCGAAAGCACGCTTCGTCCAGTCAACGGGAAATCAACGGCGCGAGTTTCCGTCATGCCTGGGAAAGTTGCCGGGAACGGGTACTCCGAAGGCCGGCACCCCCCAAACCAGCACGCTGACGAAAATCGGAGCAGCCATATCGGAACCGTCTGATGCAGCAGGCGGAGAATCCTCCGGGCCAACTTCCCTGCTCTGGTTGCAACCCGGCTTAAAAAGCTCCACCGTCAACGCGCCTCAACATTTCAAACAGCGTTATCTCCCAGCCACATCGATAATTTCAACCCGTGACAACCCGGAGCCGGTATAATTTCCGGAACCACTGTTCACTCGGTGTTTACGTGGCGGGACGAACACGGAACTTCCATGTCAAAGAGAGGAACCCTATTCCATGGCGACAAAATATGACGCGATCATTATCGGCACGGGACAGTCCGGGCCGTCCCTGGCAGGGCGGCTGGCGGCAGCGGGGATGAAGGTGGCCATCGTCGAACGCAAGCGCTTCGGGGGCACATGCGTCAACAACGGATGCATTCCCACCAAGACGCTGGTGGCCAGCGCCCGCGCGGCCTACATGGCGAGGCGCGGGGCCGATTTTGGCGTGGAGATCGGCGGCTCCATCTCCGTGGACATGAAGAAGGTCAAGGCGCGCAAGGACGCCGGGGTCAGGCGGTCCAACGAAGGCGTGGAAAAGTGGCTCAAGACGATGAACAACGGCACGGTCTACGAGGGCCACGCGCGCTTCGAGGGGCCGCACACGGTGAGCGTCGGCGCCGAATCGCTTGAAGCGGAGAAGATATTTATCAACGTGGGGGCGCGGGCGCTCGTTCCGTCCATGCCCGGCATTGCGAGCGTGAAATACCTCACAAACTCCAGCGTGATGGAGGTGGACTTCCTGCCGAAACACCTGGTCATCATCGGAGGAAGCTACATCGGCCTGGAGTTCGGCCAGATGTACCGTCGCTTCGGAAGCGAGGTGACTATTGTGGAAATGGGCTCCCGCCTGATTCAGCGCGATGATGAAGACGTCTCGGAAGCCGTCCGGGAAATTCTGGAAAACGAGGGCATCCAGGTCCGCCTCAACGCGAAGTGTATCACCGTAGAAAAACGAGGCAATCAGGTAGCCATTAACCTCGATTGCGAGGGTGGCGAACGAGAGGTGGTTGGCTCGCACCTATTGCTGGCGGTGGGCCGCGTCCCCAACACAAACGACCTCGGCCTGGACAAGGCAGGGATTGAAGTGAATCAGCGGGGCTTTATCGTGACAGACGACCAACTGCGCGCCAATGTGCCCGGCGTCTGGGCTCTGGGCGACTGCAACGGCAAGGGGGCCTTCACGCACACCTCCTACAATGACTACGAGATCGTGGCGGCCAACCTTCTGGACAATGACCCGCGCCGCGTGAGCGATCGCATCCTCACCTACGGTCTGTTTATCGATCCGCCGCTCGGACGGGCCGGGATGACCGAAGCCGAGGTGCGGAAGTCCGGACGGAAAGCTCTGATCGGCAAAAGACCGATGACGCGCGTCGCCCGCGCGGTGGAGAAAGGGGAAACCCAGGGCTTTATGAAGATACTGATCGACGCCGGGACGAAACAAATCCTGGGGGCGGCGATCCTGGGAGTGGGCGGCGACGAGATCGTCCATTCCATCTTGGATATCATGTACGCCAAAGCGCCCTATACGGTGATCCAGCGTGCCGTGCACATTCATCCGACTGTTTCGGAGCTAATCCCAACCATGTTAGGGAGTCTCCATGCGCTGGAATGAGTTCCCGGAAACCCGGCGATACCGAGTGACTAGTGACCACTGGCTTGCGTATTACAACGGTGGCTTAGACCGGATGCTTAGAAAATTGGGCGCTATTTGTGATACCCTTACCACTTCTCTTTTGGGAACACCGAGGGCAGCACAAGGGGCGGCACAAGCAAACCCCGCCTTGCCCGAATTCAATCAAAAAGCCATGAGCGCTGCACACACGGCCATTGTCGTCAGTTCGTCTCGCCCCGGATGTTTGTTGAAGGTTCGGGAGAATCTCGCCTCCGGGGCCAGGCACATCCGGAGCCAAAGGATTTCCAGGAAAAAAGACCAATGGCCTTAGCCCAAAATTCTCTGGCGACTCCTGCAGAACTGGCAGAGTGGGTGCTGGACGCCCGCGAACGGTCCTTCGAGCTGCTCGCCGACCTCACCGATGAACAACTTTTCGGTCCCCGCCTCCCCATCGTCAATCCCCTGCTCTGGGAGATCGGACACGCCGCGTGGTTTCAGGAGAAGTGGGTCCTGCGGCACGTCTGCCGGGAAAAGGCGATCCGGGCGGACGGCGACGACCTGTTCGATTCCATTGCGATTGCTCACGACACGCGCTGGGATCTGCCGCTGCCATCGCGCGAGGAAACGCTCGCCTACACGCGCCGAGTGCGCGACCGCGTTGTCGAAAAGCTGCAGCAGGGCCAACCGAGCGAGGAGATGGTCTATTTTGTTCTTTATGCCATCTTCCACGAAGACATGCACACCGAGGCATTCACATACACTAGGCAGACGCTCCAATACCCGTGGCCGCGTCTGTCCAATGTCCCGGAACGGACGCAGGCTGGCGCGTCACACGGCCGCGTCACCGCAGAGGGACCATTAGAAGCCGGACCATTGGAAGCCGGGCCAGCCACGGGCGACGCCGAGATTCCCGGCGGCGAGTTCCTGCTGGGGGCGGCGCCGGATGAACCGTTCGTCTTTGACAATGAAAAATGGGGACATCGCGTGGATGTGCGGCCATTCGCTATGGCGCGCACGGCCGTCACCCAGGCCGCCTTCCGGGCATTTGTGGACGATGGCGGTTATCGCCGGCAGGAGCTATGGAGTGAGCAGGGATGGCAATGGCGGCAGACCGAGGGCGCGGAACAACCTGTCTACTGGCAGCGGGATTCCGGCGGCAACTGGCTGCGCAGGCATTTCGACGAATGGGTTCCGCTCGAACCGCACCGCCCCGTCATCCACGTCAACTGGTACGAGGCCGAAGCGTATTGCCGCTGGGCGGGCCGCCGGCTGCCGACAGAGGCCGAGTGGGAGATTGCAGCCGCCGCTGAGCCCGGCCCGAACGGACGGGGACTCTCTCCGCATAAGCGGCGTTTCCCCTGGGGCAACGAGCCTGCTGCCCCGGGGCGCGCCAACCTGGACTGGCAGGCGCTGGGCTGCATGGACACGGGAGCCCTTCCGCAAAGCGATAGCGCCTTCGGCTGCCGTCAGATGATCGGCAACGTATGGGAATGGACGAGCACCACCTTTCTCCCCTATCCGGGCTTTGTGGCGGACCCCTATAAAGAATATTCCGAGCCCTGCTTTAGCACGAGCAAGGTTTTGCGCGGCGGCTGCTGGACAACCCGCGCGCGTTTGCTTCGCAACACCTGCCGTAACTTCTACACGCCGGACCGGCGGGATGTGTGGGCGGGATTCCGGACCTGTAGGCTGGAGAAATGAACATTTGCATGATCACCCCGGCCCCGGCGCGCTCCCGGAAAGGAAACCGGGTGACCGCGCTCCGGTGGGCCCGCATTTTACGCGGACTTGGCCACAAAGTCGTTGTCGAGCAGGAATACCGAGGCCTGCAGTGTGATTTGATGGTGGCGCTCCATGCGCGCCGGAGTTTTGCTTCCGTGGAGCGCTTCCGGCGAGAGCACCCCGGCTTACCGCTGGTCCTGGGGCTGACAGGCACCGATCTCTATGGTGACATCCATACCGATCCGCAAGCCCAGCAGTCCTTGGAGATGGCTTCCCGCCTGGTTCTGTTGCAACCGATGGGCATCGAGGAGCTGCCGGAACACCTGCGCGGCAAGGCCCAAGTCATTTTCCAATCCGTAGAAAAAGCTCCCGGGAAGATTGTTTCCAAGCGACGTGGTTTCCCAGTCTGTGTTCTTGGCCACATGCGCCCCGTGAAAGACCCGTTCCGAACAGCGATGGCGGCACGGCTGCTGCCTGCCTCTTCGCGTATCCAGGTGATGCATATTGGAGCAGCCCTGAGCGGAGAGATGGAAAAAACCGCCCGTGCCGAGGCAAGCTCCAATCCGCGATATCGCTGGCTCGGAGAGCTTCCTCAATGGAAGGCGTTGCGGCAGCTTGCCCGCAGCAGGCTTCTGGTGCTGAGCTCGCGCATGGAAGGCGGCGCCAATGCAGTCTCGGAAGCGCTCGCGGTTCGTGTCCCCATCCTGGCGTCGCGAATCTCCGGATCGATTGGAATCCTGGGTCCGGATTATCCAGGCTATTTCCCGCCAGAGGATACGCAGGCGCTGGCAACCCTGCTGGAACGGGCAGAAACAGATTCGAACTTTTACCAGACACTCGAGACTCAGTGCGAGCGGCTGACCCCTCTCGTAAATCCTGCGCGCGAGCGCCAGAGCTGGAAGTCCCTGCTCAAAGAACTCCCTATCCAGAACACTACACCGGAAAGGAAACCTGAACATTGCAGCCCAGAACAATGCAGCCCAGAACGATACAGCCCAGAACGATACAGCAAAGATTCACGCTGATCGACGCCCAGGTCGACAGCCACCCTGCCACCTTTGCCCAGGAAGTGGAAACCGGACTGACCAGCAGCCCCAAGAGCCTTCCCTGCCGCTACCTCTACGACGAAGAAGGTTCGCAATTGTTCGAAGAAATCTGCCAGTTGCCCGAATACTATCCTACCCGGGCCGAAGCTCAGATTCTCCAGGAGCGGGCGCAAGAGGTCGCATCCCAGTTCTCTAAGGCGATTTCCCTGGTCGAACTCGGCAGCGGAAGCGCCGCCAAGACGCGTATTCTTATGGAGGCATTATTGCACCGTCATGGGAAGCTGCGCTATGTTCCCGTGGATGTCTCCCGGACCATGCTGGAGGAAAGCTCCCAGGACCTGCTGCAGGCCTACCCGGATTTGGAGGTCCTCGCCATTGCCGGCGAATATCACCACGGTTTCCCTCACCTGAAAGCGCAGTCGGATCGCAGGAAACTGATCCTCTGGCTTGGCGGGACATTGGGCAACATGGAACGTCCGGAAGCGGTCAGCTTCCTGCGCACGGTGCGCGATGCCATGTCGCCGGGGGACCTGCTCCTGATTGGAGTGGACCTGCGCAAAGATCGCACGGTTCTGGAAAAAGCCTATGACGACTCCCAGGGGGTTACTTCCCGCTTTAACCGCAATATCCTGGCCCGCATCAACCGCGAACTCAAAGGTAACTTCGACCTGGACACCTTCCGGTACAGCGCAGTCTATGACGAAGAAGCGGGCCGGGTGGAAATGTGCCTGGTGAGCGAACTAGCCCAGCAAGTTTCCATCGAGAGGCTGGGCATGAAAGTTTCCCTCGAGGCTGAGGAAGCCATTTACACAGAAAACTCCTACAAGTATTCCCTCCCGGAAATACAGGCTCTGGCCGCGGACGCCGGACTCCGCGTTGAGCAGCAATGGCTCGACGACGGCAGCCGCTTCAGCTCAAACCTGATGGCTCCCAGCTCATAAAAGGCTTCCAAATCAATGCACCCGTCATGCCACGGGGTAGGATACCAAACAGGTCAGAACCGTCTGGCTGGGGAGGCAGTCAATAAACAGAAGGCGCCGCAGCTAGATAGGATTTGGATCGCACTCCCCTGGAAGAAACAGATAGCAGAACCCAATAGAAGCGCCTGAACGGATTTTTCCCGGCTACGAGCTTTTCGGATATGCTATAGTGCTTTTGTTATGGCACGCCGCGTTGAGAATCCGGGTTCTCGGACTCATGTGGTGTCTACTTTCGCGATCGAGGCTTTTTTAATCAGGTCATTCCGACACGTTCATACCAATGGAATCAGAGCGGGAGTAATTCAGTGGTAGAATGCCAGCTTCCCAAGCTGGACGTCACGGGTTCGAGTCCCGTCTCCCGCTCCAGTTTTTCAACGACTTGCCCGGCTTACCCCGGCTATGCTGCCCTTAGGGGCGCATCAGTCTGCACAAACCCCCGAACCCAGTAGGCGACCTCCCTTAGAGGGCTGCTCCAAGACACCTTTACTCTGCCCAACCTAAGACTCCTGCAAT
The DNA here is from genome assembly GCA_963666975.2 of Terriglobia bacterium. Classification (GTDB taxonomy): domain Bacteria; phylum Acidobacteriota; class Terriglobia; order 2-12-FULL-54-10; family 2-12-FULL-54-10; genus JADFGZ01. The sequence goes on from CAXVYR010000004.1 coordinate 563,489, forward strand.
TTTGATCGCCTCCTTATCATCCCGAGCCCGGTCCGTGCTAGCTTCCAGGATAGACCTCAATTACGCATAAACGGGCCAGGGATTGATCGGTTCGGGCACGCCACCCTCTATACCTCCTCTTCCTTCTCCCATTGTCCGTGTCCCCCCTATGCCCCCTTTTAATGGGTCCCTCTGGCAGCCTGCCTGGGGGCAGTGGAGCGATCGCACTCCCAGGGGCATTATGCAGAACGGACAGATCCCTACAGCATTTTACGGATTGATGTATAGGGGTTCGTCAGGGCACGACTTCAGGCGTGCCGCAACGAGGCCAGCCATTTGGGGTTTTAACCCCTGACGGGACCCGATAGAAACATATGAACCTCAGCGGCTAAACAGGTTGCTGAAAAAAGGCTCGAAAGGGCCAAATCGGAATTTTGCCGAATGACGATTCAATAACTTACGAGTCAACGTTTCGGCGAAGAACGCCAAAAGTTACCACTTTGGTTCTTTTTTCAGCAGCCTGTAAAGCCGCTCTGCCTCCCCTGCTTTTTTCGGCACGGTTAAAACCGTGCCCTGACGCAGATCTCAGTTTCCCTCTATACACCAATTTGAAAAATGCTCTAACGAGTCAGAAATGAAGCGGGGCACATCAATTCGAAAAGGGCGTTACTCGGTTGGTGAACGGCGACGCATTGCCTGAGAGCCATTCCTAAACGCTGGGCGACAATCTGGATTGTCCTCCTCGACCGGACTCGACGTTCGGGAATAGGCCTCTGGAGCTGGGGGCACATAGTCCACTCTCGCCAATGAAATCACTTTCACAGTCCCAGGCTGTGATGTAGACTCTCTCACTGAGACTGGCACAAAAATCGGTCTGGTCAGGGAAATAGAGTTAGAATTGGGTGGTACGGCTGCCCAGTGGTAGTGGGGTAAAGCAGAAGTCCAAATAGAAATGTCAGATTCTTCGTAAGCTTTGGAGGTGGTGATGGAAATCCGTGGGTTGAAGTGTTGTGTGAAGGTTTTCTTGTTGATTGGGATTAGCGCAAGCATCCTATTCGCCCAGCAGCAGGCGCCGCCGGACACGATTTTGTACAACGGGAAGATCGTGACGATTGACGACCATGGGGTCAATGACAACGTAGGTACGATTGCGCAAGCCATAGCGATTCGGGGCGATTCGATAGTTTCGGTGGGGAACACTGCGCAGATTCGCGCGATGGCCGGCCCCAATACGAGGAGCCTCGACCTAAAGGGTCGAATAGTGCTGCCTGGTATGGGGGGCACCCATGATCATCCGATGGACTGGGATACGATTACGCCCGCTCTTGTGAACGCAGTGGTCACGGATGACATTTTCGTCAATCGCTTTATCAACGTTCCGCCGGAACAAGTCATGCAGCAGTTTCCGCTGGTTTTAGAGGAAGCAGTTCTGAAGGCGAAGCCCGGTCAGTGGGTTCGTATCGCCATTCTTTATGGTCCTGATTACGCGTGGGGTTCCGAAATTTCCCCCATGTTTGGACGGCAGATTACCAAACAGATGCTGGACTTGGCGGCCCCCAACAACCCGGTTCAGATTCGCGGAGGGTTTATCGGGCAGGTGCTGAACCAGTTAGCCATTGATGCGGTGAAAGAGCGCTACGGGGATCAGTGGGACGCGTTTACCTGGAATCCATTTGAAGGCACTGAACAGACCGGGGTCGGAAACACCAATTACCGATGGCTGGAGCAGGACGTCCTCTTTCCTCAACCGGTGTTGCAGGAAATTTATCGCTTGGGTTTGCAGTGGATGGGAGGCTTCGGATTGACCTTCAACAGCGGCGGTCTGTATACCGCTGGAGCGGTAGCGGCCTATCACGCTCTGGATCGCAGAGGGCAAATGACGATTCGCATGCCCTGGAGCTATCAACATCGGCCGCGTCCGGATCTGTGGTCTGATCCTTATTTCCACACGATGATGGCAAACATGGTAGGCCAGGGGTCGGATTATCTCTGGTTGACCGGACTTTGGCCCTCCGACAACGGCGCCAATTGCACCACGATGGAGCGCATTGACGGCCAGCCGGTAACCCCCCAGCAAGCCAGGTGCAATTTTTCTCCCGATTGGCGGGATGGTGAGAATAGAACCGCGCTCTACAACATGATCAAGGCTGGAGGGCGACTGGCGGGAATCCACACGGGGGGCGATAAAGATGTGGACTTCATGCTGGATGTCATTGAAGAAGCCAGCAGGGATGCCGGGATGACGATTGAGCAGATTCGAGCGATGCGACATGGCTACGATCATATGGCCGATCTCCGCTCGGACCAGATCCAGCGCGTTAAGAATCTCGGCATGATTCCCAGCGGCCTCAACATCGGCATATACACCGATGGGCTCGGAGACAAACTCCGACAGTATGGCGAGCAGGCGGTGGCGCGGGTATACCCCCGCAGGAGTCTCTTTGATGCAGGGGTGTGGAACAGCGTGGAGATTGACCGGCCGATTGCTTACACGAACCTGACCTACTTCCACGTGCTCTATGCCGGGATCACCCGGAAGGACCGGGATGGAAATGTATGGGCGCCAAACGAGGCAGTGAGTCGGGAAGCGATGCTGAAATTCGCGACTATGGGAGGCGCTCTCTATATTAAGCGGGAGGACAAACTGGGTTCCCTGGAACCGGGCAAGTGGGCGGACCTCGCTGTGTTGGACAAGGATTACCTGACCATTCCCGTGGAGGAGATTAAGGATCTGCGCGTCTTCATGACTATGGTAGGAGGCAAGGTCATCCATCTGGTTCCTTCCTTGGCGAGCGAATGGGGGATGCAAGCGACGGGCGCACAGATTGAATTGGGTGGTCCAGCCTCCAAATGGTAGAGCGCAGAAACCGGTCGGCCGATCCGTCACGGGCAGGAAGCACACCACGGTAGTAAGTTTCTCTTTGGTGAATCAAGAGGAGGATTTTCATGGAAGCGCAGAACTATGCCAACCATCGACGGTTCGTTCCGATGTAACACTACGTCCTGTTCGGGCTCATCGTCCTGACCCTTATTGGCTCCTTCGTCAACCTCCACCATTCCTTCGGGGATCACCAGCGGCTTTACAGCGCCTCGCTAATCGTCGTCATGATGATCTGCCTGCTGATGGTGTTTTTCTTTTGCCGCATGTTTCCCTTGCAGGCCCAGGACCGTGCCATCCGCGCTGAAGAAAACCTGCGTCACTATGTGCTCGCTGGAAAACTTCTTGATTCCAGGTTGACTATCCGCCAAATCATCGGCCTCCGTTTCGCCATCGACGAGGAGTTTGTCCCTACTGGCGCAAAGAGCAGCCGAAGAAAACCTTTCCGAAGACGAAATTAAAAAGGCAATCAAGGGTTGGCGCGCCGACACCTGTCGGGTCTAGCATTGAGCAGGATCACCCTCGATTCGAGATAATAGAGCGGGCCATGGCCTGCATTGCACTGGCAGAGCAAACCTACATGCACCGAGGCGCACCGAGTGTTACTCAGGGTGCTGGGAGAGACGGACTTTGTAACAGAAAAAGATTTGACAGGGTTTCGAGAATGGCCCATCAGTTTAATATTATGAAGCGAGGCCGATGGGAGACACTTTCAGGTTGATTGTCATGGATTTATCTGTAGTTAGCGGGAGATCCGTGGAAACAGCAGCGTGTTTCGGCTCAGGGATATGGTTTGGCAATCCGAGTGCGCGCCGAACAGCAACTGCGGCGAAAACTAACAACAGGCATTGCCCCAATTTCACTTCAGCCTGGCTCGGCATAGGTTTCCCTGTCCCATCGTATCGGGACAGAAATGCGGGAATCCTGCCGTCGTGTAGCGCAGGCAGAAATTGGGTCGGATTGGAACCATAGTCCTCTTTGATGTAATCCAATACATCGACTTTAATGCCCTCCTCGTACAATGGCGTTCGGTACTCAGGCCACGACAACAACGGTATCGTCCGCGGCGGTCTATCCATGATTGCCGGCAAGAGACGTTGCAATCGACCGACTGGCTTCTGAGAGATCATCGGAGAAATTATACTCGTCTCTGACGCTCGGTTTTAACATCATCACAGATCATTCTTCTTGTGACGCGAGTTTATAGAGTGGCAGGGTGTTCCCCTGTGTCAAACCAAAATCACTCGTTTCATTCGGCAGCCTCTGCTCTTGGGTTGACTCCTTTTGCAGTCAGGGCTAGCCTATGGGGCAGTTTATGGTCTGGAAAGAGCTAGGGAGATGGAGGACCGGAACGGGAGGAGCAAAAGTGAGCACTTTGGACAGAAGGAAGTTTCTTGCAATCGGGGGAATGTCTGCCCTGTCAGGTTTGATACTGGGCGGCAATCCGGCGCGCGTCTTCGCCGTCAGTGCGCCGGATTCGGGCTCGGGCGACTGGCAGCGGTACGGTTATGACCTTCACAACACACGCTTCAACCCTCACGAACAGACAATCGGCAAAAACAACGTGGCCCGTCTGAAGAGGAAGTGGGAATTCACCATCGAAGTTCCCATTGAGACCACGCCCACCGTGATTGGAGACAGTCTCTTTTTTGGGGCGCCGGGCGCTTACTACGCCCTGGATTCTCAGACCGGAAAAATGAAATGGAAATACGAGATGCCCAAGGAAGCCAGTGATAATGTTCGTCGCGGAGTGCAGTATTACGAAGGGCGTCTTTATTCCGGGGACAGCGCAGGCTGGGTCCGTTGCCTCGACGCAGCCAGCGGCAAGCTGGTTTGGGAACGGGATTTTTCGGAGGAACCGGAACCCGACTTAAAAAGAAACAGGAGAATATCGGGCGCCACCTTGGCCTTCGATGGGAGAATTTTTCTCGGAACCACAGGAAACAAGAATCAGGTGCTTTGCCTGAATGCGGAAACGGGTGTCACGATGTGGGATTACTGGGTTACCGGTGAACACGACATCGGCAAAGGAGGTTCTCTGTGGACCTCGCCGGCGCTCGATGAAACCGAAAGAGTGCTCTATATGGTGACGGGAAGCAACAAATTTCCGGGGGCCAACGATCCGGCCTTATTTACGGAAAGTGTCCTGGCCTTTGATGCGGACACGGGATACTTGCGCTGGTTCTACCAGGCCCATCCCAACGACCCGCATGATTTGGATTGGAGTTGCCATCCCATGATTGGGGATGCGGCAGCTCCCCCGATGAAAAGAGGCGCGACACGACAGTGTTTGGTGGCGGGAAACAAAGACGGCATCTATTGTTTCGACCGGTACAGCGGCGAGCTGTTCTGGATGACTCAACTGACACCCAGGTACCATTGGGGCGGACCAAATGTGGATGGGACCGCCTTTGCCTACAATAAAGTGTATGTGGTCTCGAACGCGGCTACGCAGCTAATCGGCAAACGTCCTATCTCGGTCACAGCCGCTCTGGATAGTTATACCGGGCGCATTGTTTGGTGGACTTACAACTTGGAAGGCATCTCGCAGGGTGGGATCGCAGTGGCCAATGAAGTTCTTTACCAGGGGTTTAACAACGGCCTTGTGGAAGCACTGGATGCCGACACGGGGAGAGTTCTCTGGGAGCACACGCTTCCCACAGCCCGAAGGGGCGGTTTTGCCGTAGCGAATGGCGCGCTCTATTGCAGCAACGGATTGCCCGGATCACAGTTTGAGGGCGGGGCTCCCGGCTACACTACGCCGGATGCGTTTGCCAGAGCCCAGAGAGCGGGAGGTTATTCCGTGTATTGCTTCACCATAGATGGAAAGTGAGAGGAACATTATGATGAAAACCATAAAAATACATTCTCTGAACCGGCGCGAGTTCATCCATTCGGCCGGCTGGGGCGCCCTGGGCCTGGGGTTTTTGGGAAATTCGGGCCATGCCCAGCAGGTGTACGGCGTCCCCCAAGCGCCCGCGCCGGAGCAAAAACAAGTCTATGGTATTTGGAGATATGTGGGCTCGGTCTATTACTTCGATCCCATCGGGCTTTATGTGCAACCGGGAGACACTGTGGGTTTCGTCATCGTATCCAGCAGCGGCAGGACCCCTACCGTGACCGCTTATCATCCCGTGAACGACAATCATGAACTTCGCATCCCGGAAACGGCCAATCCCTTCGATTCGGGAGAGGTGGTCCCCGATCCGAGGGAACCAGCCTTCCGTTGGACTTTTGAGGTGGAAGGGACTTACGACTACTACAGCAAATTTGAAGAAGGGATGGGCATGGTCGGCCGCATTGTGGTAGGGAAGCCCGGCGGGCCGGGAGAAAAACCCTGGGGCTACGGGAACAGGGAAGGCCGCAGGGTGGTCCCTCCGGCGGTTCTGAAGAGGGCGGAATTAATGGACTCACAAGAAATTGTCAGGAAGAAGGCTGTCAACTTTCCGTATGAAGGGTTCTCTACTCCGTACCCTCTGTGGTGATAGCTGCGATGATGCGGACCACCCTTTTTCGAGCAGCGACGGTAGGAACACTCTGCCTTTTGTTTCTTGCAGAGATGAAAGCCGCCTCGGTCCCGATAACCCCGCTGAGAGGTTTTTCCGCCACTCTGCCGGCTGGAGAAGGCAAAATCCTTGTCTTGAAATACTGCGTCGCGTGCCATGGACCAGAACTGACTCGCAAGCGGCTGGAGGAACGTAGAGGCTGGATACGCCGGTACTGGGAAGATTTGGTTTTTGAGATGATGTACGGGTGGGGAGCTGACATCAGGAGGGAAGAAGTCGAGCCGATTGCACGCTACCTGGAGGAAAACTTTGGCCCGGAAACGAACAGATCGGAGCCGCCAGGGAAGGAAGGACTCGAAACTCTTTTGCCGCCCGGGGAACCAAGGAACGTGATCCTGGCAAAGTGCACCGTTTGCCATGGCCCGGAAGTAACAAGGCGGAGAATGGAGTCCCGGATTGGTCTTTCGGCGTCGGGGTGGAAGAAGGTTTTGACTCGCATGATGAGCTACGGTGCTTCCCTGGCAGAAGACGAGATGGAGCAACTGAGCGTCTATTTGGGCGCGGATTTCGGTTCAAGCTACAGTCCGGCGGAAAAACTCCCGATCCAAGAGTTTTACTCGTTCCTTCCGGATGGTCCAGGCAAGAACTTGATCGTAGCCGATTGTCTGTCATGCCATGGCGCGTCCGAACTCAAGCAACGCATAGAAGATCATCCCAGGGGAGATCCGTACTACTGGGAGGGTGTAGTGCGCCGTATGAAAAAGCAGTGGGAGGCGCCCATGGAGGAAGAGGAAGTGGACGTCACGATTGAATACTTGAATGCCCATTTTGCCGGGTGAAAACCCTGTTCGTTTCGGCAGGAATATGGTTCGTGCCCAAATACGGAGGAACGAAGGAACGGAGGAACAGAGGAACAAATGATGAATTCTCCAATCATCGAGTCTAGCAAAAGGTTTGTCTTTATTCTCTTATTGGCTTTTGCCGTCAATTGTCCGATCGGCCTATCGCAGCAACGGCCCGAAAGCAAGCCGGTGGTTCTGAAAGGAGCCACCGTCATCGACGGTTTGGGAGGTTCCCCTGTCCCGGAAGCGGTGATTCGAATCGAGGGAGATCAGATCGAATCCATCGAGGGAAAAGGGGCCGCTTATCCCTCTGACGCGACAGTTGTGGACCTTTCCGGAAAGTTCATCATCCCCGGATTGATAGAATCTCATGTTCACTATGAGGACTGGGCGGGAGAAGTGTTTCTCAATCACGGCGTGACGGCGGTCGTCGTAATGCCAAGTGGAGGCCGGATGCCCGAAGGGTTCGATCAGGCGAAAAAGGCTTCCCAGCAGAGTCGTGTGAGGACTCCCAGGCTTTACGGCGCAGGCGGGCCCCGGCTGACCCCTTCCATGACGCGGGAACAGGTCCGCGACAGTGTTCAGGAATGGTTGAAGCAAAAGCCGGAGTTTGCCCGATTTCTTGATTTTAATGACCTCAACAAGCAGGTGTACCCGTGGGCAGCCGAGGAAGTTCATCGGGCCGGAGTGATGATCTTTGGTCATACCGAGAATGCGCCCGAATCCCTTCGCGCGGGGCAGGACATCATTGAACACATCTGGGGATTTGTACAAGCCCAGATGTCTCCCCAGGAGCTGGACGAGTTTCAGAAGGGCCGGCATCTGCACTGGGCTACTTTCATTAAGGATTGGACACGGCTGGACCAGATGATCCGGGAAGCGGTTGACCGAGGAGCCTATATTAATCCCACTCTCCTTTTCGAAATGGGCTCGCTCAGTCCACTGGCGGCCAAACACGAGATGGAGGCCTACCAACTGTATAGCAACCCTTCTTTGATGGCGTACTACCCCGGCAATGTCGCTGATTCGTTGCTTCAAAAATACAGGCAGATCCGGAATTTTTCCGGGAAATATGAAAACCTGGTCCTGCTATCCAGACTGACCCCGTTAGAGCTGCAAGAGTTCAGACGGGGTTATCGGTTGGCGGGCGAGTTTCTGAAACGATTCGTCGAAGCCGGCGGCAAAATCCAGGCAGGAACAGATGCTTACCATGGAGGGACTCCCGGCCTGGGTCTCCATCAGGAGATGGAGTTGCTGGCGGAAGCGGGACTGACGCCGATGCAAGCGTTGCAAAGCGCGACTCTCTGGTCGGCGGAAATGCTCACCGGAAAAGATGGAGTCTTCGGCAGCCCGAAGATCGGAGTGGTTGCGGAGGGAGCCTTTGCCGATCTTATAGTCCTTTCAGCAAACCCGCTCGCGGATATCGGCAATACAAAGAAAATCGAGCGCGTAATGAAAGGAGGAGAATTTATCGAACTCGGCTACACTCCTGCCTATTTCAGTTTCACCAGCCCTCCCCGATCCATCGTGATGGCAACCCCCGTCCCAAAGATCAGCGCCGTTTCGCCCCATACAGTTGTGCAGGGCGGTTCGGAGTTCGAAGTGGTCGTGGAGGGAGTGGGTTTTGTGGGAAACTCGGTTGTCCGAGTCGGCGGCATCTCCCTGGCCACTACTTTTGTCGCCCCCCGCACACTAAAGGCTCGAATTCCTGCCCGCGTGGTGGAGCGAGCTACACCGAATCCCTTCGATGCGCCGGGACCTCATCAGGAAGTGGGCATTTTCGGTGATCGGACCGTCCCGGTTACGGTTTACAACGCCCCCCCGGAGGGCGGAACTTCCAATACTATTTTCCTGAGAGTCAAACCCAAGTGGATGGCCGGCGGGAAAACGCCGTAACGAGGCTGCAACGCAAAATAGACGCCAGCCGGAATATCATCTGCTCAATATAGTGGACAAAGCCTGTGCGAATCACCCATCGAAAATTCCCGATTGACAAGGCAAATAGAATCAAATAGCTTAGCACCCATGTTGCACAAGCTGGTAGTTTTCGTGCTGCTTCTTCCGCTCTCCCTCAACGGGCTGTGGATGGTGTGCGCAGGCGGCGAAGCCTTTGCCGGAGCCGGCGAAGAAGAAACGTCTGGCATGGCGGAGGGGGCCGACTGCTCCGCAATGTGTATCCTGAAAAAGGCGAAGCCCAATGGCCCCATTTGTTTGATCACTGCGGATGCCAGCAAGAGTTCCTTGACCATCTTCCTGCTGGGTGTGGCCGTGATTCCAAGCGAATTTAGCTTGGTCCGGCCGTTTACACCGGAGCGCCATATTTCTGAATTATCCCATTTCTACATAGACCCTGCACTGTTCAACGCGAACCCACCACCGCGCGTCTAGCTCCTTCTACAACCTGTTTCGGCCGTTTTCTCGTAGCGGGCAGAATCCGCTTGCTGGGCATGACGCCGGGCGTCCGAGTTCGCCTGACCCGGGAGTTTGCCGTGCAGGGACGGGTTTTCCTCCCTGTCATAGAGGGGTGGCACGGCCTCCGCGCCAGGAACGTAGGCCAGGTGGCTCCGGATGTGACTTTTCAATTGAGCGTCGCGTACCGGTTCAACCTAAACCAATTCTGAAGTAACTATTTCGCGGAGGAGTTGAGGTAGTACGAAGCAAAATCGGCGCTGCGATCATGCAAGCAGCACAATCCAGCTTTACTTTAATCAAAAGGAGACAAACCATGAAAGTGTACGTCGTCAGATTGTACGTCGTCAGATAATGTTGGACACAGAGCATAAAAAGATAAGGTGGCGTTCAGGCTCCTCTGGGTTGATGTTAGGCTGCCCTTCTTTTGAAGTGCAACCGTTTTCTTAAGATCATAGTTTTCTCTTTGATGCGATCCCGTTTTTGCAGGATGGCACTGCCTTGGCCTGTAAAAACGTCATACGGTGTCAGGTTGTTCAGGCTTTCATGGTATCGGTTGGTGTTGTAGTGGTTGACGAAGGCATCGATCTGCCGCTCCAGCTCTTCTGGCAGGTAATAGTTGTTGAGCAGGATGCGGTCTTTCAGAGTTCGGTGCCAGCGTTCGATCTTGCCCTGCGTCATGGGGTGATAGGGCTTGCCGCGAGTATGCGGCACGCTGTTTTCTGCCAGCCATGATTGCAGTTCGGAAGAGACGTAGCACGGCCCGTTGTCGCTCAGGAGGCGAGGTCTGTGCCGGGCGCCCACGCGGTCGAGGCCGGTGGCTTGCAAAGCATCCCGCAACGTGGCCGAGACGTCACTTGCGCTCATGGTTTTGCACAGCCGCCAGGCGATGATATAGCGCGAGAAGTCGTCCAGCACCGTGGACAGGTAGAACCAGCCCCAACCGATGACTTTCAGGTAGGTGAAGTCGGTCTGCCAGAGCTGGTTGACCGCCGTGGTCGGGTTGGCGAACCGTTCCGCCGCTTTCAGGACAATAAAGGCTGGCGCGGTAATCAGGTCATGGCTTTTCAGGACGCGGTAAACCGTCGATTCAGAAAGGTAATACCGCCTTTCCTCGGTAAAACGCACCGCCAGCTCGCGTGACGACAGATCGGGCTCGGCCAGGGCTAACGTCACCAACTGCTGAGTTATCTCCTCCGGCACCTTGTTCCAGACAGGGCCAGGATCGGGTTTTTTGTCTTCCAGCCCATCAAAGCCTTCCGACACATAGCGGTCGTACCAGTTGTAAAACGTCGATCTGGGAATGCCAACCTGCTGCAGCGTCCGGCGCACCCCCAGGGCAGATTGCTCCACCGTGCAGATGATCTCCAGCTTCTCCGAGGCAGGGTATCTCATGTATGTTCCTCCCCATCCCCGATCACGCTTTTTTTTAGCAGGCGATTTTCCAGCATAGCCTCGGCCAGGGCCTCTTTCAGCTGTACGGCCTGCTCCCGCAGAGTCTTGACTTCGCCACTGGTTGCCTCACGGTCTATGTCGCCCGCCAGCCGCTTGCGGCCAGCCTCCAGAAACTCCTTGCTCCAGCGGTAATACTGGTTCTGGTGCAGCCCCTCGCGGCGGCACAGCTCCGCGATGCTGTCCTCGCCGCGAAGTCCCTGCAATACAATGCGGATTTTGTCTTCCGGGCTGAACCTGCGCCGCGTCCTGCGTTTGATCTCCCGGACGGCCTTCTCGACCGCCCCCCTGTCGTCTTGTTTTTGTCTCATCTTCGTTCCTTTCAGTCTCTACGATGAGCCAAAAACATCACCTTAACTATTACCCTCTACCTGTCCAACAAGCCCTGACGGGGCACAATCAGGTAAGCTGTCTGCCTGAATCGGCGCATGGAGTCTTCCACGGAGACGTGGGAAATGTTTTTAATCTCCACTTCTACTTTTTCCAACATTCCCCACGGGGCAGTCGTAAGCGAGTTCGCAAATATTGAGAAATCGAATTCATGCCGGGATTTTTCAGATATGGCAATCACCTCCTCTTACTGGTTCACCACATAGGCTGAGGCACATTGGAAGCCAACTCAGCAACTTACACCTACTTCTTTACTTTCAAATAGTTGGTCTGGCAAAGCTCCAACTCGGCTGATCAGGTCAGCCACTCGGTTGACAAAAGGTGTCGCCCTTGAGTGCCAAAATTTTTCACGCCTGGCCGACTGGGGGAGCGCTTCCTTATTGAAGGCAAAGACAGTCTTGTAGCAAGAGGACCAAGGGAGTATGATTTTGCCCTACGCAAACCATCTCAGGCGTGTGACAGCGGAAAAAGGAGATTCCCCCATGACTAACCTAATTCGGCGAACGGGAATTGTCGTGTTTTGGATCATGCTTCTTGGTTCGGGCGCCCGTGGCCAGCAGAGCGTGACCGCTCCAGCGGAGTTGGCGGCCTATCCGGACCTTATCCTCTACAACGGCAAGATTATCACCGTGGATGATGACAGTTTTAGTTCTCAATTGGGCACCATCGCACAGGCCATGCACGTCCGAAACGGGAAGGTGCTCCATCTGGGCGACAACGCCCGGATTCGTGCTATGGCGGGGTCCGATACGCAGATGGTTGACCTGAAGGGCCGCACCGTTCTTCCGGGAATGGTCGTCGTGCATGATCACCCGTTTGACTGGGCTCACGGGAATCCCTATTCCCTGAAAAAGGTGCTGACGGATGACATTGTAGTAAACCGCTATGTCAGAGGGACTCCGGAAGAACAAGCCAAGGCGTTTCCGGGGATACTCCAAGAAGCTCTCAGCAAGGCCAAACCGGGCCAGTTCATCCACATCGTCTTTCACATGGGTGACAAATACGAGTATATGAGGGGCAGCGAATTCGGTGACGTCTTGGATGGGAAGATGATCCCTAAGGAAATGCTAAACCGAATGGCGCCCAACAATCCCGTGGTGTTAGAAAATCCTTTTGTAGGAATATTGGTCAACGATCTAGCGCTCGCAGAAGCCAAAAAGGTCTTTCCTTGGGTCACGGACAACGTATCCATGCGGTGGATGTTTCACGATGTGATGATGAAGAATCACTATCCGGAGTTGCGGGAGATACACCGCCTCGAGTTGAGCTGGTGGTCGGGGTACGGGGTAACGACTTTTGGCTCTGGGATTTATTCACCCGCCAATATCAAAATTTACCACGATCTGTCGACCAGTGGACAGATGTCCATGAGGAACATGTGGGTCTGGTATTACAGGGAGAATGCGCTCTTTAGTAACGATTACGTCAGGAATGCTTCAAATTTCATGGAAGGCCTGGGGAATGACTTCTTCTGGTACGGAGGATCCCGCGGGGCGCAATCAACCGGTGGCGGGTGTTCCAGTTTGCCCGCGCGGCCAGAACAAGGATATGGACTACTTCGTGGGGGGACAGCCCCAAGATGTTCCTACGAACCGGGGAGTGAAAACTACAATATGCTTTATCAGTATATTAAAAATGGGGGCCGGTACGTCGGAGTCCACACAGTCGGCGACGGAGATATTGATTACCTGCTGGAGATTATTGAGAGAGCAAGTGAAGAGGCTGGATTTACATTGGACCAGATCCGTGCGAAGAGACATACCTTCGACCATCTAGTGATGGCTCCTCGGCCAGACCAACTACCGCGGATCAAGAGGTTAGGAATGGTGCTGGGTGGAGCCATCTGGTACTACATTGAGGAGGCGTCTAATCGGGTAGAGACTTATGGAGAACGAGCAGCCCAATGGATGATACCGAAGAAGTCATTGGTGGATGCTGGGATTCCAAGCGCATTCGAGATCGACCGGCCATTGGCAACTACTTCGCTGACTGTTTTCTGGACGTTGGCCCGCGTGATGGACAGGAAGCGGCCTCAGGATGGAAAAGTTTATGCGCCAAACCAACGGATCGGCCGGGAATTGGCTCTGAAGATGGCAACGAATTGGGGGGCATTTTATTTGAAGAAGGAAGACCAACTGGGCACTCTGGAGCCGGGCAAGTGGGCCGATTTCATCGTGCTGGACCGGGACTACCTGACAATTCCGGAAGATGACATCGAGAACATTCGGGTCTTGATGACAATGGTCGGAGGCAGAACGGTTCACCTGGTTCCCTCGCTTGCTGGAGAGATCGGGATGCCGTCCGCTGGCGCTCAGGTGACGCTCGGCAGTGCCGCCGCCCAATGGTAATTTGAGGCAAGCCATTCCGGGGCAGGTTGCATAGAAGCAGGTTGCATAGAAAAAGATGAGCCTGGCAATGCCAGCTTGTCGCAGACTGAAAAACGCTTGACAAGCTACGTAGGCAGACTTAAACTCCGGCTAACCTATATTGGTGCCGACAGCCACTTATGACAGCAACACGCACGGGTAGATATCGCAAAGCTTGCTGTTTGTTCCAATACCCAGACACAGGTAAATCTGCCAGGCTCCATTTTTCTTCTGGGAAGTTATTTTTTATAGATTTCGCGCGGATTCTTAACCATTAGGGCGTCTTTCTATCAGCAGCGTTGGAACTGGCTTCGTTCCTTGAGACATGTGAGGCAGCGTGTCCTGGCCCATAGATGTCTGCCAGAAGCCTATATCGTTACTACTGGTATAGCCCAAGGATTTACTGCAAACCCTTCTGGGATGGCATTCCAAGGGCCTGCCCTGTCTGCCCTGAGCGAAGTCGAAGGGAGCTTGGCGAAGGGGCCGAAGTCTTTTTCCCGGCGCGAGTTATCTCAAACAAGCAAAATGATCTAATACGAAAAGGAATTATCAAGCGAAAGACGTTTTAATGAACCGGAGTTTTGACTTCTGAAATCGGAGGACCGACTGAATGAACCTGGCAAAATTATTATTGATGCGCAGAAAATTCCTAGTTTTCTCCTTTTTGCTGTTTTTCATCTCCCCAAGTGCTTGGGGACAGTCCAATGTAGCGGCCCTGCTGGGCTACCCGGACCTCATCGTTCACAATGCCAAGATTGTGACCATGGACGATGCCACGTTCGAGTCGAGGGTAGGCACCATCGGGCAAGCGATGGCGCTGCGCGGGGATAAGGTATTGGCCGTCGGATCCAACTCGGAGATTCGCGCGCTGGCCGGGCCGCAAACCCGGCAGATGGACCTAAAAGGCCGCACCGTGCTGCCGAGCTTCATCATGACTCACGAGCACCCCACCGACTGGGCCTTCGCCGAGCCTGAGGCTCTGAAGCACGCCCTGCCTGCGGATAGTGATGTCATGGTCATGCGGTGGCTGGAAGGGACCGCACAGCAACAACTGGATCAATGGGAGACCGTGCTGAGAGAAGCCGTCGCCGCAGCCAGCCCGGGCCAGTGGATCTGGCTGAGTTTTTTCTGGGGAACAAATTATGAGCATGCAGATGAACTTTGGCAACAATTTCCCCGTGTGGTCACCCAGGAGCGCCTCGACCAGCTTGCGCCGAACAATCCTGTCAGGGTTAAGAATAGCTGGCCGCTAATGTCGGCGAACAACACCAAGGCTGTGGAAGAGTTGAAGAAAGTCCATCCGGAAGCTAGTGCGGGAGCGAACCGCCTGTACGAGCCTAATGTGATCTTCCAGGGCTGGACCGAGGTCTTGGCGGATGTGCTTAAGGCCGAAATGGAGCTGTGGGTGGCTCAAGGCATCACGACATTTGGCTCCTCTCCTTATGCCTATAACAACTTCCAGGCATTGGCGTATCTGGATCGAAGAGGAGAGATGCCTGCTCGTTTCGCCTGGGGCTACACCGGCCCCGATTTTCACATCGAGACATTGCGTTACGTTGCGGGATTGGTGGGAAGTGGCAGCCCGTATCTTTGGAACGTGGGTGCCTGGGATGCGTCCGGGGGTAGCTGTACGACGCTCAACGCTCGCACGCCCGAAATCAAGGCCCGCGAGAGCTGCAACTTTGCTCCAGGGAGCCCGGGTAGAAAGGTTCTCGATGATATCATCCGGACCGACGGCCGGGTGGCCACCATGCACACCCAGGGAGACAAGGATATCGACTATTTCATGGACGCTATTGAGCAAGTCAGCAGAGAGGCAGGCATCTCCTTGGAAGAGATTCGGGCCAAGCGCCACGCCTTTGATCACGCTTCTGGCGCCCCCCGACCGGACCAGATTCCACGCGTTAAGAATTTGGGGATGATGGTCAGCATGATCAACACCATGTTGTGGGAAACCCACCGCACTTACGATACTTCCAGCCGTGTGCGCGATTATGGAATCGAGTATGCCAACCTGTCGGTGCCCCGAAAGAGCGTGACAGACGCGGGAATCATGAACACCTTTGAGATCGATCGTCCGCTGCCGCACCTGGTGTTCACCATGATTCACAAAGGCATCACCCGATACAGCGATCAAGACGGCGCAGTCTACGGGCCCCGGGAAAGGACCGACCGGATCATCCAGTTGAAGGCGTTAACGGTGTGGGGAGGCTATTACGTGCTGCGGGAAAATCTATTGGGAACGCTGGAGCGCGGCAAGTACGCCGATTTCATTGTGCTGGACCGGGACTATCTGACCATTCCGGAAGACGATATTCCCAATACCAAAGTCTTGATGACAGTGGTCGGTGGCAAGACGATGCACTTGATGCCTTCTCTGGCGGCGGAGAACGGGATGCAACCGGCGGGCCCGGTCACGTGGAGCACAAAACCCCTGGAGAATTACTAATTTCCTGGGCCGCTCATTGTGCGTTAAAACTGGACCTTCTTTATCTTCATCCAACCGCATTTTTGATTCCGGTGGCTGGCCGCTTTCTGAGAGGCCAGCCACCGGGACTCACAAGCGGAGACCTTTGTCTTCCTGATGGGAAGGTCTACCTTGCCACAGCGGTTTCTTTCTTCTCTACCTTCTCTACACGAACCGAAACCGGCACCGACTTGGAAACGACGTCGTATAAGGGAGAATATTTCGTCAGCTCAGCCAATTTTTCCGCTGATCCATCCCCTTTTACTTTGAAGGTCACTCGAATCTTTTCATAGCCCGGCCTGACGCTCTCCGACAATCCCAGGAAACCATGGAGGTCGAGATCCCCCTCCAGTGTGGACTCCACTTCCTCCAGCTTGATTCCCCGCGCGGCCGCGTGGTACGTAATGGCGGTGGTCATGCAAGCCGCCAAAGCGGTGAGCAGATACTTCACGGGATTGGCGCCCTGATCCTCTCCCAACAGAATGGGCGGCTCGTCCGCGTCCAATACAAACGGTTTGCTTCGGGTGTGTGTCTGCCCGGCGCCATAGAAGTCACCGATGGTCGTCCGGTTATGACCGCCATTGATCCACTGATTGTGGGCGCGAAATTTGAACTTCGCGATCGTGGGTGTGTCCTGGATGGCATCCATCGTTTCAAACAACTGATCGCAATCTACTCCGTTCACTTTTCCTTTGGTTGTGGTCTGTGTCTGTCCCGCCATTTTGCTTTCCTCCTTGAAAATTGATTTTGGTTCAGACCTGTTTTAGAGTTCATGTATCCCATATTGCGTTCTTGTCAGGGCACGGTTTTAACCGTGCCGCCACCCGGATCACGACAGCGGCTTCAGCCGCTGAGGTCGGGGTTAAGTCGCTGGAACAAGCAGAGTTCAAGACTCACCTCAGGCGCTAAAGCACACTTGGTTGGAGAGCGTTTCGGCACGGCTGAAGCCGTGCCCTGACGGGATACACAATTCATAAAACCGGTCTAGCTTTCGGCGGGACATAAAGCAGGAACTATGCCAACTCTCACTGGAGTCAGTTTTCCAAATGAAAACAAGAAGTTACGAACTTTTTAACCGGAAGGTTGAGGTCACGAGATTCGGCAAATTGCGAAATCTCCTGAGAGGAAACGCGAGAGTTGGCGAGCCCAGCGCAAATTACCCTGGGCAAACACGCTGCAAAGAAGAAAGAAAACTTTGGAAAGCTGCCCCAGCGCGCCAATTTTGCCCTTATAATCTCTAGCGGATTCATCATAAGCTCAAGAAGGATGGCGCAGGAACCGATAAGAATTCGACGCGGAGTGGAGGCGGAACCGGCATGGGCTATCAACTGATTGAGAACTACGGAATCATCGGCGACATGCAGACGGTTGCGCTCGTGGGCATGAACGGGTCCATTGATTGGTTTTGTTTTCCCCATTTTGACTCCCCCAGCGTTTTTGGAGCCATCCTGGACGACAAAAAGGGCGGACGATTCCGGATTGCTCCCCTCACCGAGGAAGTGACCTACCGGCAGTTCTACTGGCCCGGCACCAATCTCCTGGTGACCCGGTTCCTCTCGCCGGAGGGCGTGGGAGAAATCACCGACTACATGCCCGTGCGGAGTTCTACGAGAGGCGAGCCCTACCACATGCTGGTCCGCCGCGTCTCGGCGGTGCGGGGTTCGCTGCACTTCCGGATGGAGTGCCAGCCTGCCTTCAACTACGCCCGCGACCGCCACACAACAGCGATTACACCCTCAGGCGCCTGCTTTCACTCGCCCGAATTGAGCCTCGGACTGGCTACGCACGTCCCGCTCCAGCAGGACGGCGCCGGAGTCCGCGCCGAGTTCACGCTGCAGGAAGGCGAGAGGGCCGTCTTCATTCTGGAGCAGATTCCGCAAGGGGCGAACGATTTTGCCGCCCGCTCGGAGCGGGAAGCCTCCGAGCTTTTCCGGGAGACGGTGGCCTACTGGCGCCGCTGGCTCTCCCAATGCACCTACACAGGGCGGTGGCGCGAGATGGTGGAACGCTCCGCGCTGGTGCTGAAACTGCTGACCTATTCCCCGAAGGGGAGCATTGTAGCCGCGCCCACCTGCAGCCTTCCGGAGGGCATCGGAGGCGAAAGAAATTGGGACTATCGCTACACATGGATCCGCGATGCCGCCTTCACCCTTTACGGGTTCCTGCGGATCGGCTTCACCGAAGAAGCGGGCCACTTTATGGACTGGCTTGAGGCCCGCATCCATGATCTGAACCCGGATGGATCGCTACAAGTTGTGTATGGAATTGACGGCCGCAAAATCTTGACCGAGGAAACCCTCGGGCATCTGGAGGGCTACCGGGGGTCGCGTCCAGTCCGGATCGGAAACGACGCGTACCGGCAGTTGCAGCTCGACATCTGCGGGGAATTGATGGACTCGGTTTACCTCTACAACAAATACGGGAATTCTATTTCCTATGACCTGTGGAGATACCTGCGGCGTCTGACAAACTGGGTCTGCGACAACTGGCAGCGGAAAGACGATGGGATATGGGAAGTGCGCAGCGGGCAGCAGCACTTCGTCTACTCGAAGCTGATGTGCTGGGTGGCTGTCGACCGCGCCCTCCGCCTGGCCGATAAACGCTCGTTCCCGGCCGACCGGGACCGCTGGTTTAAGGTGCGGGATCAAATCTATGAGGAGATACTGGCTAAAGGCTGGAGCCGGGAAAAACAGTCCTTCGTGCAGTACTATGGCGGCGATACGCTCGACGCCGCCAATCTGATTATGCCGCTGGTGTTTTTCATGTCGCCCACCGATCCCCGCATGCTCAAGACGCTCGACGCTATTAACCGATCCCCGGCAAAGGGCGGGCTGGTCTCCAACCGCCTGGTTCATCGGTATAACGTCGCCAGGGCCCCGGACGGGTTGGACGGAGAAGAAGGCACGTTTAATATGTGCTCCTTCTGGCTGGTGGAGGCCCTCACGCGCGCAGGCAAGCAGGATCACCAACGGCTCGATCACGCTCGCTTATCGTTTGAGAAAATGCTGGGCTACGCCAACCACCTGGGCCTCTATGCCGAAGAAACCGGGGCGCGCGGCGAGGCCCTGGGCAACTTCCCTCAGGCGTTCACCCACTTGGCGCTGATCAGCGCTGCGTTTAATCTCAACCGGGCCCTGGGCGGGAAGGATTAGAGGAGATGGAAACTGTCAAGACTTCTGCCGCAGCTTCCAGGCCAAGTCGCGCAGCATTCCCAGCGCCAGCGTCACATCTCCGCTGCTGAGGGGCCAGCGGAGCAGCATCTGCCGAAGGCGCTGCTTCTTTGCCGCCCCTGGACGCGCCTTCCCCTGCCCAGAGGCCGAGCCTCCTCCGGTCCACAATACTCTCTCTACTTCATCCACCAGCCGCGTCACCTCTTCCATACTGGCTCCGGAAGCTAGTTCTTTTGCCGGAAGCTTCTCGAACCGCAACAAGCGGCTTAATTCATAGCAACAGACGGCCACTGCCTGGCCCAGGTTCATGGAGGGACATTCCCGGCTGGTAGGAATTTTCGCAATCCAGTGGCAATAGCTCAGGTCTTCGTTGCCGAGTCCCGTCTTTTCCGATCCGAACAGCACTGCTATGCGCTCTGCTTTTCTGCGTCGCTTCAAGCGGGCAGCCAACTGATCGAGCGAGACGACCGATTCAGCAGGTTTCCGCCGCGAGAGCGAGCTGGTTCCGATCACCAGCGTCCGGTCTTCTATCGCCTCCGAAAGACGGGACACTGCGCGGGCGGTAGCCAGCAGCTTCTGCGCTTTCAAGGCGGCTCTCGACTCCCGCCACACCGGCTCGAATGGCGAGACCACAACCATGTCCTCGAATCCAAAGTTCATCATGGCTCGGGCTGCCGCCCCGATGTTTACGGGGTTCCGAGGCCGGACCAGGATGATCCGAACCGCTTGGCAGGGATTATCCATTGGGCCGGATTGTAGCAAGCTCCGTCTGCTTCTGTAGTAAAATAATGCACGATATTGCGGAATCATACAGCCTCATCAGAAGATTGGGGCCCGTTTCAGTTGAAACCTTGCAGGCGATTCTTGCGCTAATAAAGTGCGAGTCGGGTTGGAAAAAATTTCGGAAGGGAAAAGTGGCAAAGTTATGTCGCAAACACTGACCGTGGATTGGAACCCAGAGAGCCCTCGGAAAGTTAGGAAGGCATATTCTTGCGCTGGAGCCTTGAGCGTGGTGCTGTCGTCAGCGGTCTTGCTCTGCTCTGTGGTTCCTAGCTGGAGTCAGAACCAGGGCCAGAGTCCAAATCAACCCCCCGTCCAATTACCGGACGGGAACGGCAAAGCTATTGTGGAGAGAGCCTGCATTCAGTGCCATGTCCTCAACCGGGTCACCAGCACCGGTCGTACGAGGGCGGAATGGCAGGGCGTCATGGACATGATGGTCACGTCGGGTCTTACCCTGACGAGGGACGAGCTTGCTATTGTGACCGATTACTTGGCTACGAATTTCCCCGACAACTCTCCGCCAGCAGTGTTGATCCCCGGCACCGTCCAGGTGTCCATCAAAGAGTGGACGGTACCCACACCCGGTTCGCGGCCCCATGATCCTCTCGTCGCGCCCGACGGGATGGTTTGGTACACGGGCCAGAGGGCGAATGTGCTGGGGCGTTTTGACCCCAAGAAGGAGCAGTTCAAGGAATTCCTGCTGAAAACCCCCAATTCTGGGCCTCACGGGCTTGTAGCTGACAAGGAAGGACACATTTGGTATACGGGCAATTCGGCAGCGCATGTCGGACGGCTTGACCCAAAGACGGGCGAGGTGTTCGAGTACCAGATGCCCGACCCCGAGGCCGGCGACCCTCATACACCCATCATCGATCAGAAGGGAACCGTTTGGTTCACTGTCCAAAGAGGAAACATGGTGGGGAAGGTTGACCCCAAGACCGGAAAGGTGACCCTGGTGGAATCCCCTACGGCGAACTCCCGGCCCTACGGCATTGTGATCAACTCCCAGGGCATCCCCTTCTTCTGCGAGTTCAGGAGCAACAAGATCGCCAGCATCGATCCGGAGACGATGGCTATCCGGGAATACGTTCTGCCGAATCCAGACACCCGTCCCCGCCGGATTGCCGTCACCCCGGATGACATCATCTGGTATACCGACTACGCCCGCGGCTATCTGGGGCGGCTCGACCCGCAGACCGGCAAGGTCAGCGAATGGCCCTCTCCCAGTGGCAGCGAGTCCAAACCGTATGGAATCGCCCATGTCGGCAATGTGATCTGGTACAGCGAATCGGGCGTGGAGCCCAACACGGTCGTCCGGTTTGACCCCAGCACGAAGGAGTTTGGAAGCTGGCCGATTCCCTCCGGCGGAGGAGTGGTGCGCCACATGGTGGCGGCGCCGGACGGCAACCTGTGGCTTGCCACCAGTGGCGTCAACGGCATTGCCAAGGTGGAGATCGCCAGCAAGTAGCTGGTTGGCAGATGGTTCACGCGGGAAGCCACCCAAAATCCTTTCTCGAACCAGAATAGTCCAGGCACGCAGGCTGCCTTGTGCAGCATGCACAAAAACTCTTTCCCCCCGCCCCTTCGCACGGTATAGTATTGGCTTTGTTTTTCAGAGCCCGATTTCAACCTAGGTTTCATCCTGGAATTCATCAATTTATTCTGAAACTTAATAACGGAGGACAAAGACGCTATGATCGAACGCAAGGGAGCTACGACGATGAAGGGCAATCCGCTGACCCTGGTTGGCCCGGAGTTAAAGGTGGGAGACAAAGCACCCGACTTCACGCTGCTGGGGAATGACATGAAGCCGGTAACCCTGGCGGATACCGTCGGCAAGGTGCGCATTCTCAGCACGATACCATCGCTCGACACGCCAGTCTGCGACGCCGAGACCAGGCGTTTCAACGAAGAAGCCGCCAACCTTCCAGGCGTAGAAATCCTGACCGTGAGCATGGACTTGCCTTTTTCCCAGTCTCGCTGGTGCGGGGCCGCTGGTGTGAAGAATGTCCGTACACTGTCCGATTACCGGGAACGCTCCTTTGGTCCCGCTTACGGGGTATTGATCCAGGAGCTGCAACTGGAGGCAAGAGCGGTGTTTGTGCTGGACAAAGACAACACGCTCCGTCATGTGGAATACGTTAAAGAGGTTGCCGAGCACCCAAATTACGAATCCATTTTGGCGGCGGCGAAAAAGCTCTCTAAATAAATAACCCTCGCGGCCGGGGCCAAATCCTGGCGGAGTTGACTTGCTTTCCCCTTGACCCTCAATGCCTGTATAATTGGTTGCTGGGAAAGAAGTTAGGAAGTTAGGAAATTAGGAAATTAGAAAGATACAATCTATGCGACAGGAACAGCCTACGGACAGAATTGGTTTGACACCCAATCTGGTCTTTGTTAATGTTGCCATTAGGTTTTGGCTGGGCTAGCCGATAAGACCCCCCGAAGATTTTATCTCAGGAGGACAACGCTGGTGGATCAACACGCCCGAAATTTTCTGTTTACTTCCGAATCTGTCACGGAGGGCCATCCGGACAAGATTGCCGACCAAATCTCCGATGCCATATTGGATGCAGTGCTGGAGCAGGACCCGCAAGCCCGTGTAGCTTGCGAGTCAGTGGTGACCACCGGATTGGTCTTTGTTACCGGGGAGATCACCGCAAAAGGCACGGTTGAATATCCTTCCATTGCCCGGAAGACGATTGAAGAGATCGGCTATACACGGGCCAAGTACGGCTTTGATTGCCACACCTGCGGGGTCTTGATCGCCATTCATGAGCAGTCGCCGGATATCGCCCAGGGCGTCGATCCGGGTGGAGCGGGCGACCAGGGAATGATGTTCGGATATGCCTGCAATGAGACCGAAGAATTGATGCCCCTGCCCATCCTGCTGGCGCACAAGCTGGTGCGCCGGTTAACCGAAGTGCGGAAAACCAGGACGCTGGACTTCCTGAGACCGGACGGCAAATCGCAGGTGAGTATTGTCTACGAAAACGGCAAGCCGGTTCGTGTGGATAGCGTGGTCATCTCAACCCAGCACAGCGAGGCGGTGAAAACCAAGGTCCTGCGGGATGCAATCATCGAGCAGGTGATTCTCCCGGTGCTTCCCAAGACGATGTCCGACGAGAAAACCAAGTTTCACATCAATCCGACGGGACGCTTCGTGGTAGGAGGCCCTCAGGGAGACAGCGGATTGACCGGCCGGAAAATTATTGTGGACACATACGGCGGCATGGGTCACCACGGCGGCGGCGCCTTCTCCGGCAAGGACCCCAGCAAGGTGGACCGCTCGGCTTCCTACATGGCCCGCTACATCGCCAAAAATCTGATTGCGGCAGGCGTAGCCGAGCGGTGCGAAATTCAGCTGGCCTATGCGATCGGGGTGGCAGAACCGGTCTCAGTGATGGTGAACAGCTTCGGCACAGGATTGGTGGAAGAAGAAAAGCTGGTTCAATTGGTCCGCGACATTTTTCCGCTCACCCCTCTTGGAATCATTGACCACCTCGAACTGCGGCGGCCGATCTACAGGCAAACAGCCGCTTACGGCCACTTCGGACGAACGGAGAAGGGCTTCTCTTGGGAGCTGACCAACAAGGCCGAGGAAATCCGTCAGGCAGCCGGCCTGAAACAGGAAGCCGAACTGAAAGCTGTTTCGCGTCATTAGAAATTAAAAACGGTCAGTAAGGAAAATTGCCTCGGTACAGATAGATTCCGTTTAGGCTTTCCGGCAGCGCACTCTCTTCAATTGCGAATTTACCGGCGATAGCCCTCTCGCCGACTGCTGCGCAGGCTGATTTTGCGCGAGCGCGCACTCCGCGGCGATTTCTGGAAACGTAAACCTGCCGGCGGCAGCCGTTACCGGCGACAACCCCCTGAACCCGCTTCGGGAAGGGGCGAACAGGAGACGACTCATATGTCCAAAGCTTCCCATGTTGCCTGCGATGTAAAGGACCTGGGCTTGGCCGATACCGGCAAGCTGCGCCTCGAGTGGGCCGACCAATTCATGCCGGTGCTGACCACGATCCGTGGGCAGTTTGAAAAGAACCAGCCCTTGAAGGGTATCCGGGTTTCCGCCTGCTTGCACGTGACGACCGAGACGGGCAACTTGATGATCACCTTGAAATCGGGAGGCGCGGACGTCGTGATTTGCGCTTCCAATCCTCTTAGCACCCAGGACGACGTAGCCGCCTGCCTGGTGCGCGACCATGGAATTCCCGTGTACGCCGTAAAAGGGGAGGACAACGACAGCTACTACTCCCATCTGAATTCGGCCATCGAACACCGGCCTAATCTCACCATGGACGACGGGGCCGATCTGGTAACCCTGGCGCACACCAAGCGGACTGATATGGCGAAGGACATTTTCGCCGGAACCGAGGAGACCACGACGGGAGTGATCCGGCTCAGAAGCATGTCCCAGGAAGGCATTTTGAAGTACCCCATCGTGGCCGTCAACGACGCTAACACCAAACACTTCTTTGACAACAGGTATGGGACGGGCCAGTCCACCCTGGACGGCGTTCTGCGGGCAACGAACGTGCTGATCGCCGGGCTCACCGTGGTGATCTGCGGCTACGGATGGTGCGGAAAGGGTTTAGCCATGCGCTCCCGCGGCATGGGGGCCAACGTGATCGTCACCGAGGTTGATCCCACGCGGGCGCTGGAAGCGTCGATGGAAGGATACCGGGTGATGTCGCTGGCGGAAGCGGCGCCCGTCGGAAAGCTTTTCATCACCGTCACCGGCAACAAGAATGTTTTGCGGAAGGAACACTTCGAAAAGATGCAGGACGGAACGCTGCTGGCCAATTCAGGCCACTTCAATGCCGAGATTGACATCCCGGCGCTTGAGAAGCTTTCCACCGGCAAACGGACCACACGGGCTTTTGTGGAGGAGTACACCCAGCGCGACGGCCGCAAACTGAACTTACTGGGAGAAGGCCGGCTCATCAACTTGGCCAGCGCCGAAGGCCACCCCGCCTCGGTGATGGACATGAGTTTCGCCAATCAGGCGCTCGCGGCGGAATACTTGGTGAAAAACGCCTCCAAGCTGGAAAATAAAGTCTATCCGGTTCCGGAAGCCATTGACCAGGATATTGCCGCGAAGAAACTGGACTCCATGGGAATTCACATCGACAAGCTGACGGCCGAACAGGAAAAGTATCTGACATCCTGGTCGGAAGGCACCTAGTTCCGTTCCAACCGAATCAACCCATTGGCGGCGAGCAGGCAGGAAACAAGACCAAGCGAGACCACGCTCGGTTTCTGCCATTCCGGCTGATTCTTAAAAACAACTATGCGAGAGTACGCCGAAAGAGCGCTCGATTATCTGGACGGGGGCAAAGTCGACTACGCCGACGTCCGCGTAATTGATTCGCGCGAGCGGCACATCGCTACCAAAAACGGCAAGATGGCCGACGCCTCCTCGGAAGAATCCCTGGGGCTGGGCGTTCGCGTCCTGTTGAAAGGCTCCTGGGGGTTCGCCGCCACCGACAATTTCTCGGCGGATTCCGTGGCGGCTACCGCGGCGCGGGCTGTCGAGATCGCCCGGGCCAGCGCCGGGGTGAAAAAAGCAGATGTGGTTCTGGCGCCGGAAGAGAAAATTGTAGACACATGGAGTTCACCGTTCCGCGTGGACCCGTTCACAACCTCCGTGGAAGAAAATCTGGGTCTGCTGCTCCAAGCCGACGCGGAGTTGCGCTCCGTAGCGGGAGTCACCCTGGCGGAGACGGGCCTGCAATTCCGGCGCACGCACGAAATCTTCCTCAGCACCATTGGCTCGGCAATTGAACAGACCCGCCTGGTAACCGGAGCCGGCATGGCCGCCTACAGCTTTGCCGATGGCGAGATTCAGAAACGCTCCTACCCCAACTCTTTCGGCGGGCAGTATCAGTTGAAAGGCTACGAGCTGGTGGAGGAATTGCGGCTCGCCGAAAATGCGCGGCGGATTGCGGAGGAAGCGGTGGCCCTGCACCGTGCCGACCTGTGCCCGCGCGGCAGCCGAACGTTGATCCTGGACAGCTCACAACTCGGCCTGCAAATCCATGAGTCCATCGGCCACCCCGCCGAGCTGGACCGCGTGCTGGGCATGGAAGCCAACTTCGCCGGCACCAGTTTTTTGACCCTGGATCAGTTGCGGAAGCTTCGCTACGGCTCCGATATTGTCCACGTCGTGGCCGATGCACGGCTCGAACACGGGCCCGGCCTCGGCACCTTTGGCTATGACGACGAGGGAGTCCCCGCCCAGTGCGCTGACATCATCAAAGACGGATTGTTTGTGGGCTATCTGACTTCGCGGGAGACGGCCCCCACCGTGGGCGAGAAGCGGTCCAATGGAACCATGCGGGCCGAGGGATGGAACTACACTCCGCTGATCCGCATGACCAACGTCAGCCTCCTGCCCGGCCACGGGACCCCGGAAGACCTGATCGCCGACACCGAAGACGGCATTTATATGGAGACCAACCGCAGTTGGTCGATTGACGACCGCCGCTACCATTTTCAATTCGGCTGCGAACTAGGCTGGGAGATCCGCAAGGGCAAGAAGACCCGCATGCTGAAAAATCCCAGCTACAGCGGCATCACCACGGAGTTCTGGAACTCTTGCGATGCCATCTGCGGCCCGGAGAGCTGGACGCTCTGGGGCACGCCCAACTGCGGCAAAGGCCAGCCGTCGCAGACGATGGGCACGGGCCACGGCGCCTCCCCGTCCCGTTTTCGGAACGTCACTGTGGGGATCGCTTATGCTCCCTAAAGAGCGCTGCCAGGAAATCTTCGCCGAAATCCTGAAGCACAGCGACGCCGATGAAACCGAGCTTCTGGTATGGAGCGGCGCGCACCAACTCACACGCTTCGCCAACAACACCATCACTCAGAACGTCGCCGAAGAAGGCGATGTCCTCTCCGTTCGCATGGTTTATGGCGGACGGACCGCACGGGCCACCACCAACAAATCTGACGCGGAAAGCCTTCGCCGCGTGGTTGCCGAATCGGCCAGCCTGGCGCGGCAGCAGCAGCCCGACCCGGAGCTATTGCCGATGCCGGGACCGCAAACTTACCAGCCCGTGGAGCGATACTTTGAGGCCACAGCGGCCGCCACTGCCCAGGACCGCGCTGACGCTGTTGCCCAAGCCGTGCGCGTAGCGGAAAAAAACGGACAAACAGCCGCAGGAATCTATTCCACCACCACCGGCATGCAGGCCGTGCTGAATTCCAGCGGAGTGGCCGCATATTACAAAGACACCAATGCAGAGTTTTCCATTTCCGTGCTCGATGCCGACAGCTCCGGTTGGGCTAAAAAGAACGCGCCCGACGCCTCTGCCATCCATGCGGAAGAATTGGCGGAACGCGCTTCCCGCATTGCTACCCTCAGCCGGAACCCCAAGGAAATGGCCCCGGGCAAATACGTCACCATCCTGGAGTCCTCCGCCGTGCTCGACATGCTCGGCTTCCTGTTCCCCGATTTTTCCGGACAGGCCATGCGGGACCAGCGGAGCTTTTTGACCGACCGCATGGGACAGAAACTGTTCGGCGAGAACATCACCATCCGGGACGACGTCTGCCATGCGGACCAAGCGGGACCGCCGTTTGACGGGGAGGGCGTCAGCCGCAAGACAGTCAATCTGGTGGAAAAGGGTGTAGCCAAGGAACTCACCTACTGCCGGCAGACGGCCCAGGCCATGGGAACCGAGCCGACAGGACACGGCTTTCCCCTTCCGAATGACATGGGCGAAGCTCCCCTCAACATTGTGTTTGCAGGGGACACGCACTCCGTGGACGAGATGATCTCCACGACGGAGCGTGGAATCCTGGTGACACGGCTCTGGTACATCCGGGAGGTCGATCCCTACAAGAAGATGCTGACCGGGATGACTCGCGACGGCACCTTCTATATCGAGAACGGCCGGGTTCGGCATGGAATTAAAAATTTCCGCTTTAACGAAAGCGCCATTGACCTGCTGAATTGCGTGCAGATGGCAGGGCATCCCGAGAGAGCTGCCGGGGAAGAGTCGGAACCGATGGTCGTGCCCCCGCTAAAAGTCTCTGAGTTCAATTTCACCGAAGTGACAAAGTTTTAACAAGAGGGTTCTAAAAACAGTGTTCTAAAAAGAGTGTTCTAAGGACAGTGTTCTAAAAAATAGTGTTCTGAAACTGCGTCTCGGCAGGCTGCTTTCGTCTTCGAACGGCTGAACCGCATGATATAATTTTCGGGCATGGCTACTTCTAAACTCTGCGCGATCTGCAATAAAAGAAAGGCGAAACGCTTCTGCCCGGGGATGAGCGAATCGATCTGCTCCACCTGTTGCGGCACCGAGCGCGAGGTAAAAGTAGATTGCCCTTTTGATTGCAGCTATCTGCGGGAAAGCCGGCGCTATGAGTCCGGAAGGATGCAGCCATCGCGCGAGATGCCCTTCGAGGATATCGAGGTGAGCGATTCCTTTCTGGTGGAAAACGAGCAGTTGATTGGACGAATTGCCTATCATCTGCTCCAGTACGCCCTGGAAAATCCGCGCACAACGGATGCCGATATCGAAGGGGCCCTGGAGAAACTGGTTCGCACCTATCAGACGCTGGTGAGCGGCATCTATTACGAATCGCTGCCGGAGGACACGGCGCAGGTCGGGGTCTTTCGCAGCCTCCAGAATTTCTTCCAGGAGCAGCAAGAGAAAGCGCAAAAGGGCGGCGGGATAGCAACGCTCAAGGAGGGTGACGTGCTCCGCTCCCTGGTATTTCTGGACAGACTGGCTACGGCGAACTCCAACCAAAGACCTCGCGGAAGAGCGTTTATTGATTTTTTGCGCCAAGCCTATCCGGAAGCAAGCTCCCGGAAAGAAGAGTCCAATCTGGTGATTCCCGGTTGATCCCCTGTTGATCCATGGTCAATTCATGGTTGATCCCCGGAACGGGAAGCAGCGGGCGGAATTTTCAGGCGAAAATGATCCAACCGCTCCAGCTTGCTTTTAGTCTAACGGTTCGCGGAAGCAATCGTTTTTCAAGGAAGCCGGAACCCGTCGGGAGACGAGGCGGAAATGAGCGATACAGAAACCAAACTGGTTGAAGAGCTGGTAACGGCCAATCGCATTCTGGCCAACGAAGATATCATCGACATTTTTGGGCACATTTCCGTCCGCAGCGCGCGGAACCCGCAGGAGTTTCTGCTTTCCTGTTCCCGCTCCCCTGCGGCGGTGACCGCCGCCGACATCATGCGTTACCGCCTGGACTGCGCCATCATCACCCAGACCAGCGAAAAGCAGTACGCGGAGCGCGTGATTCACGGGGCCATCTTCCAGGCACGGCCGGAAGTGCAAGCCGTGTGCCATACGCACAGCGAAGGCATCCTGCCCTTTGCCTGCACCGGGGAGCAGATTCGGCCCGTGATTCACGTGGGGACCATGTTTTGGGAGGGCGTCGGCTGGTTTGAGAAATACGACGATGGCGGTAACATGCTGGTGGCTTCCGTGACGGAAGGCAGGGCGCTGGCCGAGTCACTGGGCTCCGGCAAAGCCGCCCTGTTGAAAAGCCACGGGTGCGTCGTCGCGGGCAACAATCTGCGCGAGACCATCATGGCAGCTATCTATCTGGACAGGAACGCGCGGGTTCAGCTTGAGGCGATGCGGCTGGGCAAACCCTTCTATATTGACCGGGAGGAAGCCCGGCGCGGAGCTTCGGTCTTTGAAAAACCATTCGTGCAGGATCGTGCCTGGGGCTACTGGCTGGCGCGTTTGCCGAAAGGATGGGAGACCGGGGCGGGAGTCTCCCCGGCGAGCGGCTCCAGCCTGGAAGCGACTGCCGGTTAATAGGGACTATTGTTTTCAAGTGTGCCTGCCGAAAGATAATATTTGGGCATAAGTAAACCGAGCCAATGAAGCAAGTTCAGCAATCATGATACGCAGCTTCCAAGGAATCACGCCCCAAATCGCTCCGACGGCTTACATCGACGATAGCGCGCAGATCATCGGCGATGTCGTCATCGGAGAGCATTCCAGCGTCTGGCCGCTGGCGGTCATCCGGGGCGACGATCACTACATCCGGATCGGCTCGGGGTCGATTGTGGCGGCAGGCGCCGTGGTGCCGGTGCTTCCCCCCGGCTCCTTGATTATGGGTTTGCCCGGCAAAGTCCGGCGGCAATTGAACGACGAGGACATGCAGCGCATTGACCGGAACGTCGCCAGCTACGACCGCCTGAAGAATCAGTACATGGCAGAAAGGAACGGCAGTTCCTGATGGGATGCGGCAACTGTTTGACCGCTCCGCATTCCTTGGGACACACACATGAACCGCGGACAGCCGATCCGGGCGATCAAGGGGATGCGCGACATCCTTCCGCCGGAATCCGCTCTGTGGGAGCACATTGAACAGGTGGCGCGCAGCGTGTTCCGGGCTTATGCGTATCAGGAGATTCGGACGCCGCTGGTGGAGGTGACAGACCTGTTTGCGCGGGGGGTCGGCCAGGAGACCGATATCGTTACCAAGGAGATGTACACCTTTGACGACCGGGACCGCCAGTCGCTGACCCTGCGGCCGGAGGCCACGGCCTCGGTGGTGCGAGCCTTTTTGGAACATCAGATGCACACGCAGCCTGGGTTGAAGAAGTTCTACTACATGGGACCGATGTTCCGGCGGGAGCGGCCTCAGAAAGGACGTTACCGCCAGTTCTACCAGATTGGCGCTGAGGCAATCGGTTCGGAAAGCCCCAGGGTGGATGCCGAAATTCTGGAGATGCTGATCGCCTTGCTCTCTCGCCTGCGTCTGACGGGTTTTACGCTGCTGTTGAATTCCGTTGGCTGCCAGAAATGCCGCCCGCAGTACTTGGCCACTCTGCGGCAAGAACTGGAGAAGGTCCGCGACCGTCTATGCCCGGACTGCCAGCGTCGCAGCGAGACCAACCCGCTCCGGGTGCTCGATTGCAAGGTGCCGGCCGACCAGCCAGTCATCGACCGGTTGCCTGCTCTGTCCGGCTCGCTCTGCGCGGCTTGCCGGGAGCACTTTGACCAATTGCAGGGCTACCTGAAGGAACGTAACATTCCCTTTCAGTTGCAGCCGCGCATGGTGCGGGGACTGGATTACTATACCCGGACCACCTTTGAAATTACGCACGGGGCACTGGGAGCGCAGAATGCTCTGCTGGGAGGCGGACGCTATGACGGCCTCTCGGAAGCGCTGGGAGGCCCGCCGGCCCCCGGCATCGGTTTTTCGATTGGAGAAGACCGCTTTGCCCTTACCGTAGAGGCTGTGCCAAACGACCTTTCCCTCTACATTGCATGGATGGGGGAGAGCGCTTATCGCCACGCTGCCGAGCTGGCTCGCGAGCTTCGCGCCCGGAATGTGATGGTCGAGGTTGCGTCCGACTCGGTAAAACTTAAGAAGGCACTGGAACTGGCCTCTCGCCTGAAGGCGCGCTCCGTGCTGATTATTGGAGACAAGGAATTGGCCGAGGGCAGATATCCTCTGCGAGACATGGCCCGCGGGGAGCAGCGCATTGTCACCAAACCAGAGTTGCTCCAGCAATTCGCCGGCCCGGCGCCGCTTCCCTCATTTGCCGGCGCCAAACCAAGCTGAGCATGACTGCTCTGCTTGCAATATTTTCTGCCACGAAGCGGTCAGTGTTATGGAGATGTCGGAATGACAATTGATCCTTTGCCGCCCAATCTACAGCGCACGCACGGCTGCGGCGAACTCCGCCCGGCACACGCCAACTCCCGGGCGGTGGTGATGGGATGGGTGGCTCGCCGCCGCGATTTCGGGAGCCTGAATTTTATCGACCTGCGGGACCGCACCGGCCTGCTGCAGGTGGTGTTCAATGAGGAAAAATTCCCCAAGATACACCTGAAAGCCCAGGAACTGCGTTCGGAATGCGTAATCGCCGTTGAGGGAGAAATTGTGAAGCGCGACCCGGAAACTTTCAACCCGGCCCTGGCCACCGGCGAGGTGGAGATGGCAGCGAACCAGCTGTATATTCTGAACGACTCGCGCACGCCGCCCTTTCCCATAGAGGACAACGTTCCTACGACGGAGGAGGTTCGGCTGCGCTACCGCTTTCTGGATCTTCGCAGGCCGCGCATGCAGGCCAACCTGCGATTGCGGCACAGCGTTACTTTTGAAATCCGCCAATTTCTGAGCGCGCAAGGATTTCTGGAAATGGAAACGCCCTTTCTGACGCGCTCCACTCCGGAAGGCGCACGCGATTACCTGGTGCCCAGCCGCGTTCAGCGCGGCAGCTTCTACGCCCTTCCGCAGTCTCCTCAGTTGTTCAAACAGCTCTTGATGGTTGGAGGTCTCGAAAAATATTTCCAGATTGTTCGCTGCTTCCGGGATGAGGACCTGCGGGC
This sequence comes from Terriglobia bacterium, assembly GCA_963666975.2. Lineage (GTDB taxonomy): Bacteria > Acidobacteriota > Terriglobia > 2-12-FULL-54-10 > 2-12-FULL-54-10 > JADFGZ01. The sequence continues at coordinate 596,057 of CAXVYR010000004.1, forward strand.
GGACCGCCAGCCGGAGTTCACGCAGGTGGACATCGAGATGTCGTTCGTTCATCCGGGGAATGTCATGGAAGTCACCGAGACGTTAATGGAGCGGGCCTGCGCGGCAGCCGGGGTCAAGATTCAACATCCCTTTCCGCGCCTTACTTACGAGGAAGCCATTCGGCAATACGGAACCGACAAGCCTGATCTGCGGCTGCCGCCGCTTCATCCGGCCTGTCAACTATTCAGCGCGGAAGACCAGCAGTCGCTGGGAATCAACTCCAAAGCGCCCCTGGTCGCCTTTCGCGTGCCCGGCTGCGGGAACCTCTCCCGCAAGGAGCGGGACGGGTTGCGGGAATTTGCCGAAGAACGCGGCGTCAAACTATTCGATGATCTGGGACGTCTGGAAAGCAAACTTCCAGCTCCGGTAAAAGCCCTCCGCGAACAGACCGGCGCGGCGCCGGAGGACCTGGTTTTGCTGGTCGCGGCGGCAGCGGATTCCGAAGGCCGTTCCAATCCAGCGCCGCGAGGCAATCCTCCCTTCCAGCCTCTTGAGCTTGCCGTCTACAGCGCAGCCGGGGCGTTGCGGCTCCACGCCGGCCAGAAGTACGCCCAGAACCACGGACTGCTGCGGCCGGAGGATTATCGTTTTCTGTGGGTCACGGATTTCCCCATGTTCGAATATGACGCGCAGGAAAAGCGGTTCACTGCCACGCATCATCCCTTCACTTCGCCCCATGAGGAATCGCTAGGGAAACTGGAGTCTGATCCATCCTCAGTCAAAGCCAGATCGTATGACCTGGTGCTCAACGGGCAGGAGATCGGCGGCGGTTCCATCCGCACCCACCGCCCGGATATTCAGCGCCGCGTTTTCCGGGCTCTGGGCTTTAGCGAAAAAGAGGCGCGCGCGCGCTTCGGCTTTTTCCTGAACGCGCTGGAGTATGGCACTCCTCCTCATGGAGGAATCGCGCTCGGCTTGGACCGGATCGTTATGCTGCTGGCGAAAGAAAGTTCCATCCGGGAAGTGATTCCCTTCCCAAAAACGGCGCGGGCCGTAGATTTGATGTGCGAGGCCCCGTCCCCTGTTTCTCCGGCCCAGCTGGACGAATTGGGGTTGGAGCAGAAAAAAGATTTGAGTTAATCCAATGGGTCGCATCCGGATTCTTCCTGAAACCGTCGCCAACAAAATTGCCGCCGGAGAGGTCGTGGAGCGGCCTGCTTCCGTGGTGAAGGAGTTGCTGGAAAACTCCCTCGACGCTGGAGCATCGCATTTCCGGCTAGAGGTGGCAGCCGGCGGCAAGCAAAGGATCCACGTCGTGGACGACGGCTGCGGGATGGGGCGCGACGACGCGCTGCTGGCCTTCGAGCGTCACGCCACCAGCAAGCTGCGCAGCGCCGAGGATCTGCTCTCCATCGCCACCATGGGTTTTCGGGGAGAAGCATTGCCCTCGCTGGGCGCGGTCTCCCGGCTGACGCTGGAGACACGCAGCCAGCAGGAGCCCGCGGGCACGCGCCTGGAGATTGCGGGGGGCCGCCTGCTCAGCGTCCAAGATGCCGGGCTGCCCGCCGGCACCGCCATCACCGTCAGCGACCTTTTTTACAACATCCCTGCCCGCCGGAAGTTTCTCCGCTCGGAGGCGACGGAACTTTCCCACATCACCTCCGTGGTCACGCACTACTCCCTGGCCTATCCGGAAATCGCCTTCCAGTTGCGGACCCTTTCCGGCGAGCCCGTGAATGCTCCGGCGGTGGACAGCTTGCGGGAGCGGGTCTTTCAACTGTTCGGAGAAGAACTGCTGGAACGGTTGGTGCAGTTCGGCCCTAGTACGGCTGAAAGCTTCCTCCCCTCCCCGAACTCCGGGGAGGCGATAATCAAAAAACTGGAAAACAAGGAGCAGCCCTCCGATCTGCAGTCGATGCGGTTGTCCGGCTTTTTGTCGCGCCCGCAGGTCCAGAAGCTCAACCGGAACTCCATTTATACTTTTGTGAACCGGCGGCTGATCCGGGATCGCGTTCTGCTGCACGCCGTTCAGGAGGCCTATCACAACATCCTGCCTCGCCACTCGTTTCCTGTGGCGTTGCTGTTTTTAGAGATGCCCTACGAGGAAGTCGATGTAAATGTGCATCCCTCCAAAGTGGAGGTTCGGTTCCGGCATCAGGCGTTTGTTCACAATCTGGTTCGCGATGCGTTGCGCGAGTGCCTGACGGCTGCCAAGCCGGTCTCCACGTTCCCTGCCGGAGCCTCTCAGGCGCCCGAGCCTCCGAGTGGGCCGGTCCATTCGGAACCGGTTCGGGATGCAGCTGCTCCTGTTGCTGCGGCGGCGGGATTTCATCTCTCGCAACCGGAATTGCCGCCCCAAGCCCAGTCGTTTCGCTTCGAGCCAACGATTGCGGCGGAACCAAACATGGAAGGCTTGGCCGCAGCCGCTGTAGCCCCCATTCCGGAAAGCCCATCCGCCAACGCTCCACCGGCGGCCTCCGGCTCCGAGCTGGCGGAGCTTCGGCCCCTGGGCCAGATTCAGGAAAGTTTTATCGTAGCCGCCAGCTCCTCCGGGCTGTGGTTAATCGATCAGCACGTAGCTCATGAGCGAGTCCTGTTTGAAAAATTTCTCTCCCAGCGGGAGAGCGGAACGGTGGAATGCCAAAGGCTCCTGATGCCCTATGTGTTGCGGCTCAATCCCGCCCAGAAGACGGTTTGGGACAGGATTCACCACGAACTGGAAGCTGCCGGGTTCGAGGTGGAGCCGTTTGGGCAAAATACGGTTGCGGTGAAAGCCGCTCCGGGCGGCGTGAAGGCCGACGACGTTGAAAAATTGCTTCTGGAGTTGGTAGAGTCTATCGAGGAAGAACGGCGCGCGTTTTCTCCCGAAGTAGTGCGGCACAAGATCGCGGCTTCGGTGGCATGCCATGCCGCCATTAAGGTCAATATGCCGCTCGATCAGCGTAAAATGGAGTGGCTGCTCTCGGAGCTTGCTTCCACGCAGTATCCGATGAGCTGTCCGCACGGGCGGCCCGTGGTGCTGAAATACGGGATGAGAGAAATCCTGAAAGCTTTCCACAGAATCTGAAGCGACCAGGCCGAATGCTTATAGGGAATACATTTTTTTGCCGAAACAATTGCTCATCGCCATTGACGGGCCGTCCGGCGCGGGAAAAAGCACGGTGGCGGCATTGCTAGCGGCCCGGCTCGGCTATACCGCCGTCGATTCGGGAGCCATGTACCGGGCGCTGGCGTTGCTGGCGCTGGAGGCGGGCATCGATCCCTCCGATGCCACAGCGCTCGAAAGGCTGGCCGCAAGCGCCGAAATGCGTTTTGAGAAAGGACCAAACGGAAGCCGTTTTCTGCTGAATGGCCGCGATGTTACTGACGCCATCCGCTCCCCGGAGGTGACACGCGCCGCCTCCCAGGTTTCGGTCCATCCGCAAGTAAGAGAAAATCTGGTGGAGCGGCAGCGCGCGCTCGGGCGGCAGGGAGGCTTGGTCATGGAAGGGCGCGACATCGGCACGCAGGTCTTTCCCGAAGCGGACGTGAAGATATTCCTGGACGCCTCGCTGAATGTGCGCGGGGAGCGGCGCTTCCGAGAACGGCAAGCGCCGGGCGAGGGCACCTCCTGCGAAGTAATCCGGGAGATGGCCGAACGGGACCAGCGCGATCAGTTCCGGGAACAATCGCCGCTGGTTCCCGCCGAGGATTCCGTGCGAATCGACTCGACTCAGCTTTCGGCTGAGGCAGTGGTAGCGAAAGTCCTGGAGTTGGTGCAAAGAAAAACGGCGGCGGCGGGTTCGTCCGGCAAGCAAACCCTTCACTAGGGAGAACACAGGGAAGAATCGCGAAGCAGCAAAGCATTTCTATCTAAATACAGAAAGGGAGTAAAAACAATGGTCACAGCTTCTGCATCCGGTGACTGGAGCGCACGTCCTCTGGGCTCCGGTGCATTTATCATCTCCAAACCCAAACGCAATAAAGCAAAGAAGCGAGCGCATAAGATAAAAAACGTTCGACGAGCCCGGTAGCAGCAGGGCATAACGAATCTAAGAAACCGGCCGGCAGCGCCGAATCCGGTGTGGAGTCTGGACTTTGTGTCGGATCAACTGGCGGACGGGCGACGGTTCCGTGCGCTCACGGTAATGGATGTGTACACGCGGGAGAGCTGGGCCATCGAGCCCGGGCAGAGTTTGAAGGGGGAAGATGTCGTGAGGGCGTTGCAGAGAATCCAAAGGGATCGGGGTGGGCCGAAGAGGCTATTATGCGACAATGGATCGGAGTTCTCGAGTCAGGTGCTGGACCTGTGGGCGTATCAGAATGGGGTGAAGATCGATTTCTCCCGGCCCGGCAAGCCGATCCGTGAACGGCGTTGTTTGATCCCCGCGACAGGTTTTTATGATTGGAGAAAGTAACCAAGCGGGAAGACGCCCTATCACATCCGGCGCAAGGATTCCCAACTGTTCGCGTTTGCTGGCCTCTACGATATTTGGAAAGGCCCGGATGGGAGGGAAGCTGAAACCTTTGCCATCGTCACTACCACACCAAATGATCTTCTAGCTGAAATCCACAACAGAATGCTTGTGATCCTTCAACCGGGGCAAGAGCGACCTTGGCTCGAAATCCAGGCGGCTGAAATTGACCAGTTCTTGGATGCACTTCACCCGTTTCCAGCCGAAGAGCTAGACCATTTTTATAGATAGTGTCTAGCGATGTCTGGCGATACACTGCGAACAAGAATCGATGGCGAAGGCGTATTCGAACGATCTGCGGCGGAAGCTGCTGGAGGCGTACGATCGGGGGGGGGAGTCTTCGGGAAGTGGCGGAGCGGTTCGGGGTGAGTAGTCCGTATGCGTGGAAGATCCCGGCGCAGCGCAAGCCAACGGGGCAGGTCGAGCGGGTGGAACAACGGCATGGGCCAGAGAGCAAAGTGACGGCTGGGGTGGAACAGCAGTTGAGGTTCTGGGTGCGGCAGCAACCCGAGTTGACGTTGGCGGAGTTACAGGAGCGACTCGGGGAAACGGTGCAGCTGCCGGTCAGCCTGGCACGGCTGTGGCAGGTGCTGCGGCTCAAAAAAAGTCGCTCCATGCCCAGGAACAGGAGACCCCGGAAAATCAACAGCGGCGCTATGGGCGGGCACCGTCTGGAGAGCGGGTACGGGAGGCGGCTCTCCGGCGGGGCACTGGAGCACGCTCTGGTTGCTGGGAGCCCTGAGGAACCAAGGCCTGCTCGCCAGCATGACCATCGAGTCCCCGACCGACCGAGACGTTTTCCTGGCCTTTCGGGAGGAGGTCTTGTGTCCCCGCCTGCAGCCAGGGCAGATCGTGATCGCCGACAATCTGTCGGCCCACAAAGTGGACGGCGTTCGAGGGCGGATCGAAGCAGCCGGGGCTAGGTTGCTGTATCTGCCGCCTGACTCGCCCGACTTCCATCCTGTGCCCCGTCAGGGCTTGTTGGACAGGTAGAGGGTAATAGTTAAGGTGATGTTTTTGGCTCATCGTAGAGACTGAAAGGAACGAAGATGAGACAAAAACATCACCTTAACTATTACCCTCTACCTGTCCAACAAGCCCTGACGGGGCACACTCACACACCTTCATTATTATTAGTCGGCATTTATTTCCTAAAGTTGAGAGGAGGCTGGGTGGCAGCAAACCGGAAACCGGACCGCGTCCTCTGCCGACAGCCAGCCGTTGGTTGACAATCCGATATTCGGTCGCTAGGATGAATACATTCTTTTCCAGGTTCGTCCGCAGGGGGGAGTGAGCGATTGACCACCGCATCGGAATTTTCTCATCTTCACACCACCTTTATGTCCATTGTTCAAAGGGAATTGGGGCATCCTGCGCCTTTTCCGGAGCAGGTGCAGGAGGTTCTGAACAAGGCCGATTCCGCCTCCTCTTCCCAACCCGCGAGCGAACCGGCGCAGCAATGGCTCGCTCTGCTGGACATGGCGGTCCAGCCACAACCGCTGCGCGGTTACCTGAAAGAGCATGACGTCGGTGAGCCGGCCCTGCAGGCGATGATCCGGTTCCTGGTTGCCAAAAAAAATCATTCACAGGCCGACCGCGACAAGGTGGACTGGCTGGTGACCCACCTGTTCAAAGTGCGCGAGGAACAGAGCAATAACCTCACCGGCTGGGTCAAGTCCGCGATGGAGGATATCCTGAAAGGAATCGCCTTCTCGCCTTTGAGCGCAAATGCCCAGGCGGCGATGGCGGAGATCCCCGCCCTGCTGGACGAGGTGCGCTACTTTGAAAGTTTCAGCCAGATCACCGATTCCCGCATCATCCAGCGGGGCCGGGAGTTGAAGAATCAGTTTGGAGAGGAATTTTTTCACCCGGATGTATTGACCCCGATTGTCAATTACAACCTCTTGTTCGGGAAAATCTTTCACGCGATGCTGCAAGAGACCATGCAGAAGGTCCACGGTTTGGCTCGCGGCCAGCCGGACAGCAACACCCCCGACCCCGACGAATTGCTCCGCAGCGATTACCGCTCTACAGCCGACGCCTTCCGCCAGTTGACGGAACTGGGCCGGGAGCAGGAGTCGAAGAAAACGGCGGCGAATGCACGGGCCGACTCGGCTCAGACGGATTCCGGCAAGTCTGCCGTCGAATGGGAACGCCAGATGAAGAATCTGGGCGTGGATCCCGCCATCCAGGCCGCGCACCTCAGAAACCGGATGCAAGAGCTTACCGTGCGGCTTCGGGCCAAGCAAACCATCACCGCCCTCCCGATGTTTGGGAAGCCGCTGGCCCTCTACGACTGGGAATCGAGCGCCTTCCGGACCGAATATGCGGAATCGGAGCAGACGTTCCGTGTGGAATTCGCGCGCAGCCTGTGCCACGCCATCAGCATCATCTCGCGAATTCAGGAGGAACTGAACTCTTACCGCGAGAAGAAAAATACGGAATACCTGTGGAAGAAACACTACGACTCGCTGCTCTACCTGCTGTACGAAGGACGGCAGCACAAGGATACGTTGGCGCGGCTTTCCTCCATCAGCCAGCAGAAAGGATTGCTGGAAAAATCCAAGCAGTTGCTCTTGACCGCCGAAAAACTGGAAACCACTTTGTCCGAGGTGGCGGACATCTTTTAGGAGTTTGAGAGTGAAATTGCCGCCGTCCTCCAGCCCGATTACTATGGACTCACTCAGCGGGAATGAACAGCCCATGCGAAGCATATCTTTTTTGGAAGGTTTGACGTTCGACGATCTCCTTCTGCTTCCGGGCCGGTCAGAGGTCCTGCCGACTGACGTCGACACCTATACCTCACTGACCCGCAACATCCAGCTTAAAATCCCGATCATAAGCGCGGCGATGGACACCGTGACCGAATCCCGCCTGGCCATCGCCATCGCCCAGCAAGGCGGCCTCGGCTTCATCCACCGGAATATGTCCATCGAACAGCAGGTTCTGGAAGTGGACAAAGTGAAGCGCAGCGAAAGCGGGATGATTGTGGACCCGGTGACCATGTCTCCTGAGAACAAAATTGCGGAAGCTCTGGACGTCATGCGCCGTTATAAGATTTCCGGGGTTCCCGTCACAAAGAACCGGAAATTGGTGGGCATCCTGACCAATCGCGATCTCCGGTTTGAGACACGGCTTGAGTTGCCCATCGACAGGGTGATGACCCGGGACAAGCTGTTTACGGCCCCCGTCGGAACGACCCTGGAAGAAGCCGAGAGGATGTTGCAAAAGCACAGGGTGGAAAAGCTTCCCATAGTGGATCAGGAGAACAACCTTTGCGGATTGATCACCGTGAAGGATATTCAGAAAAAACGCCGCTACCCCTTTGCCGCCAAGGACGAAAAAGGCCGCCTGCGCGCAGGCGCGGCCCTCGGAGCAACCGGGGATTTCCTGGAGCGCGCGCAGGAACTGGCGCGAGCCAAGGTGGATGTTTTGGCGGTGGACACGGCGCACGCCCATTCCGTCCGCGTCCTGGAAGCCGTTCGGGTTTTGCGGAAAGCGCTTCCGCAAGTGGACTTGGTGGCCGGAAACGTAGCCACCTTCGAGGGCGCTTGCGAGCTGGTCCGCCTGGATGTGGACGCCATCAAAGTGGGGATCGGGCCCGGCTCCATCTGCACCACGCGCGTGGTGACCGGCGCTGGAGTTCCGCAGATTACCGCTATTATCGAATGCCGCCGGGCTTTGCGGGACACCGGAGTTCCGCTGATTGCCGATGGCGGCATCAAATACTCCGGCGACGTTACGAAGGCGCTCGCCACCGGCGCCAGCACAGTGATGCTCGGCAATCTGCTTGCCGGGTGCGACGAAAGCCCGGGCGAATTCGTGTTGTACCAGGGACGCACGTTCAAGGCATACCGCGGCATGGGTTCTATGGGGGCGATGGAGTCAGGCGGATCGGACCGCTACAGCCAGGAACATCAGGCCCGTCCCGACAAACTGATTCCGGAGGGAATTGAAGGAAGAGTTCCCTACAAAGGACCTCTGGAGGCGATGGTGCTGCAATTGGTAGGAGGCTTGAAATCCGGAATGGGTTATTGCGGCGCCGCCAATCTGGAAGAATTGCAATCCAAGGCCCGCTTTGTTCGCGTCTCTTCTGCCGGCCTGCGCGAAGGACACGTGCATGACGTAATCATCACGAAGGAAGCCCCCAACTATCGCGTTGAATAATCCCGCCAGACCTGCTGATACACTGAGGGTCTTCGCTCCTGCTGGGGAGAACTGCATCCAGAAGCAGCGAAATTCGGTGTTGAACCGTTGAACCGAGGGGAAGGGAGAGAGTCAGGCGGCCTACAATCAGGCTTTTTCTTTCTTTTTCTTTTTCGCAGGAGCTTTTTCTTTGAGTTCGCTGCCGACCAGCTCCACCATCGCCATGTCGGCGCCGTCGCCGGCTCGCCAACCCACGCGGGTGATCCGCACGTAACCGCCATTCTTCTGGGCGAAACGGGCCGAAAGACTGTCGAACAGTTTTTTCACAGCGGCCGGAGTGCTCAGGAAAGCAGCCGCTTGGCGGCGCGCATGGAGCGACTCTGCCTTCCCCAGCGTGATCATCTTTTCAGCAAGCGGCCGCAGCGCCTTGGCCTTGACCACCGTGGTCATAATGCGCTCCCGCTCCAGCAATGAAGTCACCAGATTGCGCAACAAAGCCTTGCGATGGCTCGTGTTCCTTCCCAGTTTCCATCCTGCTTTGAGGTGTCGCATCCTTAGCCCTTCCTGCTCGTTATCCTTGGCTGTCCTCTCACTCCCGCCAGCATCTTGTGCCCTTTACTGCGCTGCCAAACCGGCAGAAACCCTCCGGTGGTCCTGGCGGAGGCCGGCCTGCCTATTGATCGGAAACCGGCGAAGCCGGAATCAGGTATCCTTTTTCGTCCAATTTCATCCCCAACCCCAGACCCATTGTGGTGAGAATCTCCTTGATCTCGTTCAGCGATTTGCGGCCAAAATTTTTGGTGCGCAACATCTCCGATTCCGACTTCTGCACCAACTCCCCGATGGTCTGAATGCTGGCGTTCTTCAAACAGTTATAGGAGCGCACCGAAAGCTCCAGTTCTTCCACGGAACGGTTCAAGTTCTCATTGTGAATCTCAAAACTCTTCTCGGCAACTTCTTCGAAGGCTCCCGGCTTCTCTTCAAAGTTGATGAAGATCGCCATATGGTCCTTCATCAACTTAGCGCCCAGCCCAATGGCATCCTGCGGGGAAAGCGTCCCATTCGTCCAAACCTTTAGAATCAGCTTGTCGTAATCGGTCACCTGACCCAAACGGGCCGCCTCCACTTGGTAGTTGACCTTGCGCACCGGCGAATGAACCGAGTCGACGGGGATATAGCCAATCGCCAAGTCTTCATCAAAGTTCTTGTCCGCGCTGACGTAGCCCCGGCCATGCCGGAGGCGCATCTCCATTTGCAGCCGGCCGCCGTCGCCCACGGTTGCCAGATATACGTCCGGGTTCAGTATCTCCACGTCCCCGTCGGCCTGAATCTGAGAGGAGAGGATGGGGCCGGGCTTATCTCCGACCAGCGTGATGGTCTTGGGGCCTTCCCCATTCAACCGGAACGGCACCTGTTTCAGGTTAAGAATAATATCGGTGGCGTCTTCCACCACTCCGGGAATCGATGAAAACTCGTGCAGGACTCCCTCGATCTTGACGGCAGTGATCGCCGCGCCCTCAATCGACGACAACAACACGCGACGGAGAGCGTTTCCAACCGTGGTGCCGAAACCGCGCTCAAACGGCTGGGCGGAAAATTCGCCAAAATCGGCAGCCAAGGTTTCCAAACTGCAAGCCAAACGCTTTGGTTTCTGAAAACCCTTCCATAACATCGCTTTCCTCCAAAATGACCGAGCATCTGTAGCGTCTGCGGCGGGACGTGCTGTCGCAGACGTACGGGGGGTGCCGATTCTCTATTTAGAATAAAGTTCTACAATCATTTGTTCTTGGACCGGGAGCGCAATATCCTGCCGTTGCGGGAGCGCTAGTATCTTGGCCTTCAGGTTTTCCCGGTCTACGTCGATCCATGCGGGGACGGATCGATGCGCCGTCGATTCGCGGCTGGCCAGCAGAGAGGGGTTCTCCCGGCTTCCCGAACGGACCTCCACCGTATCGCCCGGCTTCACCAAATAAGAAGGGATCGTCACCTTTCGGCCGTTTACCTGGAGATGGCCGTGGCGCACGCTCTGCCGCGCTTGCGCCCGGGAAGTTGCCAGGCCCATCCGGTAGACGACGTTGTCCACTCTGCGCTCCAGAAATTGCAGCAGCAATTCCCCTGTGATTCCTTTGCGGACAGCCGCTTTTTCAAAGTAGCGGCGAAATTGCTTCTCGAGGACTCCGTAGATCCGCCGCACCTTCTGTTTTTCCCGGAGCTGCAAGCCGTAGCCGAGCATACGGGGCCGGCGGCGCTTTCCGTGCTGGCCCGGGGGAAAGTTGCGCCGGTCGATGGCGCACTTGTCCGTGTGACACCGCTCTCCCTTGAGAAACAACTTCTCGCCCTCGCGCCGACATAGCCGGCATACCGGACCTCGATATCTAGCCAATCTCCCTCCTCAATCTCCTCAATCGGTCAGCTTGAATCAAATCCAATCGCTCCAAGAAAATTCTTTCTCCGAAAGCAGGCGTGCCTGCCGCAAGAACAGTTCCGCCCTCTTAGACGCGCCTCTTCTTCGGGGGGCGGCAACCGTTGTGCGGAATGGGCGTCACATCCTTGATGCTTTTGACCTCCAAGCCCACTACCGAGAGTGCGCGGATGGCGGACTCTCGCCCCGAACCCGGGCCTTTCACCCGGACCTCGACACTTCGCAGGCCGTGGTCGCGGGCGGCATTGGCTGCGTGCTGGGCGGCCTGCTGGGCGGCAAACGGCGTTCCCTTGCGGGACCCCCGAAAGCCCAGCGACCCTGCGCTCGACCAGGAAATCACGTTTCCACTCAGGTCAGAGATCGTAACCACCGTATTGTTAAAGGTGGCCTGGATGTGCGCGATCCCGCTGGAAATGTGCTTCTTCTCTCGCTTCTTAAAAGCTTTCTTTTTCCCCTGCTTGGCGGGTGCTTTTGCCATCTATCCTCTGTCCTCCAAAAACTGCGCGGTTTCGCATCGAGCCCGCTTGGAGATTCCCAAACCTTCTCCTCGCGGTATGCGCTAAGTTTTCGCAGCAGACTTCTTCTTAATCGAGATCGTCCCTTTTCGCGGCCCTTTGCGGGTTCGGGCGTTGGTGTGGGACCGCTGGCCGCGGACAGGCAAGTTGCGGCGATGGCGCAGGCCCCGGTAGGAGCCGACCTCGATCAACCGGCGGATATTCATGGAGATTTCCTTCCGCAGATCTCCCTCGATGGCGCCTTCCTCTTCCAAAATCTTCCGGATCCGGCTTACCTCATCCTCGTTCAAATCCCGCACTTTCGTATCCGGGCTGACATCCGCTCTATGTAAAATCGAATTGGCCCGTGCCCGGCCAATCCCGTAGATATAGGTCAGGCCGATCTCAGACCGTTTTGAGGGGGGTAAATCCACTCCGGCTATGCGTGCCATTTTTCCTCCTGGGAACCGCGCCACCGCCTGACTTTGGCCTGCGGACGATCTCCGGTGCTGCCTGTTTGTTTCCCGGCGAAAAGCAAATCCACCTTCATCCCTGGCGTTGTTTGTGCTTCATGTTCACACAGATCACCCGAACCACCCTTTTGCGGCGGATGATCTTGCACTTGTCGCAAATTTTTTTAACCGACGCTCGTACTTTCATACCCGGATCCTTCCTGCCTGCCTGGCCGGCGGCATCCGCGCAAAATGCGTTTTCTTTTCCCAGCGCGGCCCGCCGGAGCGGCCCTCAGGGTTTCGTCAGGATCCACGGGCCGTTGCTGGTCACGACGACGCAGTGTTCAAAGTGCGCCGAATAGCTGCCGTCTTCGGTCACGGCAGTCCACTTGTCTTCCAACACTCGCGCTTCCGCTTTTCCCGCGTTCACCATGGGCTCAATCGCCAGCACCATTCCCTCTTGCAAGCGCGGTCCGTGGCCTGGAGTTCCATAGTTGGGCACCTTCGGATCCTCATGGAGACGGCTGCCGATCCCGTGTCCCACAAAATCGCGCACCACCGAGTAGCCGTGAGGCTCCACGTAATGCTGCACCGCAGCCGAAACGTCGCCCAAATGCGCATCCGGCCGGACATGATCGATTGCGGCATACAGAGACTCTTCGGTCACCCGCAGCAGTTTTTCCAATTCCGGCGAAATGGTTCCCACGGGCACCGTCACGGCCGAATCGCTGTAGTAGCCTTCCGTCTTGACCCCTACGTCGATCTTCACGATGTCCCCTTCTTTCAAAATCCTTTGGGGGGAAGGGATCCCGTGCACGATTTCATTGTTGATGGAGGTGCACAAGATGCAAGGATAGTCATACAGCCCCTTAAAAGCCGCCTCCACCGCACGTTCGGCGAGTTTTTCTTCGGCCAGCTTTTCCAAATCATAGGTGGAAATTCCCGGTGCGACCCGTGCGCGCAACTCATCCAAAAGCTCCCACACGAGCAGTCCTCCCCGGCGCATCTTTTCCAGCTCCAGCGGTGACTTGCAAATAATCATGAGGCATTCAAAATGCGATTGATCGCTCCCGTGATCTTCTCCGGGGCTTGGTCCGCATCGACCTCATAGAACCGGCCTTCGTTTCTGTAAAAAGCGATCAGCGGCGCCGTCTGGGTTTCGTAAGCGGAAAGGCGCTCGCGAATTGTCTCCTCGCGATCATCCGGCCTCTGCTGCAGGGAGACGCCATCCTCATCGCAAATACCTGGTTGGGCAGGGGATTGCAAACTCAGGTTGTAAATCCGGTTGCACACCGGGCAGATTCTTCGGCCTGAGAGACGTTCAACCACAGTATTATAGCCCAGGCGCAAATGGATCACAACCGGAGCTCCGAACCCCTTCTGCTTTAGAATTCCCTGGAGCGCTTCTGCCTGGGCCAATGTTCGGGGATAGCCGTCCAGAAGAAATCCTCTGCCGCAATCGTCCCGGCTGATCCGCTCCTGGACCATCTCGTTCACCACGTCATCACCCACCAGTTCCCCCGAATCCATCGTGGCCTTGGCCTTCAATCCCAGAGGCGTTTCCCTCTCCACGTTTTCCCGGAACATATCCCCCGTAGAGATGTGCGGGATCCCCAACTGTTTTACAATTTCCCTGGCCTGCGTTCCCTTCCCGGCTCCAGGCGGACCCAGAAAAACCAAAGGGCCCGGAGACGGGTTGGATATCTCCTGCCTTACCATGAGATCTCATTTCCCGGAGGCGACAATCCCGGGTGAATCACTCGGGATCGCCCGAAGGTTAGGCGCATCGTGCGCGTTTTTCCCTAACCAACCACTACCAGCCGATCCGCAGTATTGCCTTCCGGAAAGCCACCCCGAGGCTTCCCTCAGGAAGCAATCACCTCTGCCCGCCCTCCGGCCTTGGTGATCTTTTCCCTGGCCGCCCGGCTGAAAAAATGAGCCGAGACGCTTACCTTGCCTTTCAAATCCCCCTCGCCCAACACCTTGAGACCGGCGTAGAGCTTCTTGATTATCCCGCGCTGCAACAGAATTTCGGGAGAAATTTCCTTTTCCGCCAAGGGGGCGATCTGCTTCAGATTCACAATGGCAAAACGCTTCCGGAAAATATTCCGAAACCCCCGCTTGGGCAGCCGCCGCTGCAAGGGCATCTGCCCGCCCTCGAAACCGCGCTTCCTGTGGCTCCCCGAGCGGGAACGCTGCCCCTTGTGCCCGCGGGCGGAGGTTTTGCCGTGCCCGCTGCCCATACCCCGGCCTACACGCTTGGTGGCGTGTGTTTGTCCGCGCGGCACTGACAACGAACTCAAATTCATCCGATCCTCCTCGAAAACCCTCTACTCCACAATCCGGACCAAGTGGGACACTTTGAGAATCATCCCCCGAATGGAATCGTCGTCGGGCCTTTCAACCACCTGCTGAAGCTTCCGGAAGCCCAAGCCGCGCAGCACCAGTTTCTGCTTCTTGGGAAATCCGATCCCGCTGCGCACCCATTGGATTCGGATTGTTTTCGTTTGCTTTTTGGCCATCCGGAATCTCCCGCTTCAAGCTCCCACATCAATCTTCGACATCCTGCCCTCGCTGACGCTGCTCACTTTGCCCTAGCTTGGCCCCTGGTTTAGGACTCTGGTTTAGGACTCGGGCCTGAGCGGCAAGAACACCTGAGCAACCATCCGCATACCATAGGCCCGATACCATAAGCCCAATGCCATAAGCTCCTGCTTGCCAGCCGACCCGCGCTCACATCCCGTAGGAGAACGCCGGGCTAGCGTTCCTGCGCCGGGCGCTCTTGCAACCCGTCCGGCGAACCGGTGGCCGCCGGCTTGCGCGCACGGAGTTCCGTGAGGCCTACCATGGTGGCTTTGACAACGTTGTGCGGGTTGGTTGTGCCCAGCGACTTCGTAAAAACGTTCTGAATCCCGGCTGCCTGCAGCACAGCCCGTACGGGGCCGCCGGCTATTACTCCGGTCCCTTCCGGAGCCGGTTTTAAGAGCACGAAACCAGCGCCGAAGTGACCCACGACTCGATGGGGAATAGTGGCCTTGAATAGATTAATCTTCTTCAGGTTCTTCTTCGCAACCTCGATTCCCTTCCGAATCGCCGATGGAACGTCTTTAGCTTTCCCCATCCCAAAACCCACAATCCCCCGTTCCGGGTCGCCGACCACCACCAGCGCGCTAAAACTCATGTTCTTACCACCCTTGACGACCTTGGTCACCCGGTTGATGGAAACCACTTGGTCCTTCAGTTGGAGGGTGGCCGGGTCAATCCGTTTACTTTCCAAACTTCCTCCCTTAAAACTTCAGTCCGGCTTCCCGGGCGGCGTCCGCCAGAGCCTTCACGCGGCCATGGTAACGATATCCGGCTCGGTCAAAAGCCACCTGGGTAATTCCTTTTTCGATAGCCCGTCCGGCGATCAATTTTCCCGCCTCGCAGGCAGCCGCAATGTTTCCGCCGCCTTTCAGCGGAAAACCCTTCTCGGCAGAACTGGCAGCAGCCAAGGTGCAACCCTTGCTATCGTCGATGACCTGAACATAAACGTGCTGGAGCGAACGGAAGATATTCAAGCGGGGCCGCGCCACCGTCCCACTGATTTTTTTCCGGATCTTGCGATGAATTTTTTTTCGCGCTTCATTCCGTCGAACTGGCGTGAACATAATCTAAACTCTGCTCCTCAGCAGCCAGGCGGGTTATTTCGCGCTAGCCCCTGTCTTGCCTACCTTCTTGCGCAGCACCTCGCCCGCATACCGAATGCCCTTGTTTTTGTAAGGGTCCGGCTTCCTCAGGGAACGGATATCGGCGGCGACCTGGCCCACTTTCTGCTTGTCAATGCCGCTCACAGAGAGCCGGGTTTGCTTCTCCACCGAAATCTGAATCCCTTCCGGGATCGGGAATTCAATGGGGTGAGAGTACCCCAAGGTAAACATTAGCATCTTGTCCTTCAACTCAGCCCGGTAACCGATGCCCACAATCTCCAAATCCTTCTGAAACCCTTTTGTTACTCCCGTCACGCAGTTGGCCAGCAGGCTGCGGATCAGCCCGTGCTTGGCAGCAAAGGAGTCATTCCGCCGCACCGCGACTAACTGGTTGTCATTTTTCTCCACACGGATTCCATCGGGAATGTCCAGCACAAGATTCCCTTTAGGACCCTTCACCTCGACGGCGCTCGCCGCAATGCCCACCTGCACATCGGGCAGCAACGGAATCGGCTTTCTTCCAATCCGTGACATCGAAAACCCCTCGTAAGGATCGGCCTGTGCAGCAGCCGCCGTCCCGCATTCGCGGCAGCGGCGCTACCAAACCTCCAACAAAATCTCGCCGCCCACGCCTGCTTTGCGCGCCCGTTTCCCGGTCATCACACCCTGGGGAGTGGTGAGAATCGAATGACCCAGCCCGCCCAGAACGGCGTGGATCTCCGAATGAGCAGCGTAGACTCTCCGTCCGGGGCGTGAAATCCGCACCAGGCTGGAGATCGCCGGCCCCTGGCCGGCGGAGTATTTCAAACCAATCCGCAATGTCTTCTTGCGGTTCTCCTCCACCACCTTGTAGCTGGAGAGATAACCTTCCTCTTTCAGAATCCGTGCAACCTCCGCCTTCAAACGAGAGGAAGGCATTCCCACCCTCTGGTGGCGGCTTCGGATCGCGTTGCGGATCCGGGTCAGCATGTCTGCAATTGGGTCCGTAGTATTCATAAATGCTCTCGCCTGTGCCGGCTATTCCCTGGCAGAGATCACCAACTCGACTTGCGGACGCCCGGTATCTCGCCCAGCAGCGCCAGCGACCGAAAACACAACCGGCACATTCCAAATTTCCGCAAAAAGGCGCGCGACCGTCCGCACAGCTGGCAGCGGTTGTGCTGGCGAACCGCAAACTTCGGCTTCTTGCGGGCCTTCGCTATGTGACATGTTCGTGCCATCGCTTCTTTTTTCTCCCGCCGCCGTCCCGGCTTTAAGACCGGAACGGAACCCCGAGATGGCGCAGCAGCGACCGCGCCTCCTCGTCGGATTTCGCGCCCGTCACGAGCGTAATGTTCATTCCCCGAATCTTGTCCACCTTGGAGTAATCGATTTCCGGGAAGATCAACTGATCCCGGATTCCAATGGTGTAATTTCCCCGCCCGTCAAACGCCTTGGTGGGAAGACCCCGGAAGTCCCTTACACGAGGCAGCACAATATTGAGCAGGCGGTCCAGGAACTCATACATCCGACGGCCCCGCAACGTGACCGAGCAACCGATAGGCACGCCCTCCCGCAGCTTGAAGGCTGCAATCGCCTTCCGGGCCCGGTTCACAATCGGTTTCTGCCCGGTAATGCGGGTCAAATCCTGCGTGGCCCCGTCAAGCAGCTTGACGTTCTGCGTCGCTTCGCCCACGCCTATGTTCACCACAACCTTTCGCAGTTGCGGGATGGCCATCGGGTTGGAGTATACGAACTCCTTTTGCATGGCGGGTGCAATTTCTTTCCGGTATCTTTCGAGCAGTCGGCTCATGGAATTTCCTTAGCTTGCTCCTCTATGCTGCCCGCTCCCCATCATGGGTCCAGCGTATTGCCGCATTTCCGGCAGGTCCGAATCTTCTTCCCGTCCGGCAATTTCTGCAAGCGGACGCGGATGGGGCCGCAAGAGGGGCAAAGCAGCATTACATTGGAGCGATGGACCGGCGTTTCCCGCTCCACGATGCCTCCCTTGACGTTCTTCTGCGGATTCGGACGCGTGTGACGCTTCACCACTTGAACGTGCTCCACCAGAACCCGGTTGCGGGCCAGGTCCAGGCCCAGCACCCTGCCCGTCTTGCCGCTGTCCCGCCCGGAAATCACTTTCACTTGATCGTTTTTCTTGATCAGCAACATGGCAAATCACAATACCTCGGGGGCCAAGGACACAATCTTCAAATATTTTTTTTCCCGGAGCTCGCGAGCGACCGGGCCGAACACGCGCGTGCCGACCGGCTCGCCCGCCTCGTTGATCAGCACCGCCGCGTTCTGATCGAAGCGGATATAGGTGCCGTCCCGCCGCCGGTGCTCTTTCCGGGTGCGGACCACCACCGCCTTCACCACCGACCCCTTCTTGACGTTGCTGTTCGGGATCGCCTCCTTGACCGCGGCCGTAATGACATCTCCCAGCCCGGCGCGGCTGCCCACCGACCCGCCCAGCGGGAGAATGCAGGATATCCGGCGCGCCCCGGAATTATCTGCGACCTCCAGCATTGTCCTCATCCCGATCAAGTTAAATTCTCCTTAACCCTGCTTCTTTCTTGCTTCCTTATATCCATATATCCATCGCTTCCCCAGCCTCAGCTTTCCGGCCCGCTTGGAACCGGCGCAAAACAGGGTTATTGGACCGGCAGTTCCGGCTTTTCCCCGCCTTCGCTCTCGGAGAGCCCCACCTGAGGCACCCGGTAGAGAATCTCCCGGAGACGCCACCGCTTCAAGCTGCTCAAGGGACGCGTTTCCACGATGCGGACGCGGTCGCCCAGGCGGCATTGGTTCGTCTCATCATGCGCATGGAATTTCTTGCTCCGGTTGACATACCGCCGGTACAACGGGTGCTGCACGCGCCGCGTGACCTTTACCACAATCGTCTTGTTTCCGGCGCAACTCACCACCCGGCCGACCTTGATGCTTCTGTGCCTGGACTGAACGGGCTTATCCGCCATGGGCTTGCTTCAACTCCCTTTCCCGAAGAACGGTTTTCACCCGTGCGTTGTCCTTTCGCAAGGAACGCAATTTCTTGAGCCCCTCGGTCTGGCCTGTAGCGGCCTGGAAACGCAGCCTCCAAATCTGGCCTTCCAGGTCTTGCACGCGGGCTTCCAACTCAGCTTCGGTCAACTCCCGAATTTGATCCGCTTTCATGGCGCTCAGGCTCCCAACCGGCTTACAAATTTCGTTTTCACCGGAAGCTTGTGACTGGCCAGTTTGATTGCTTCCTGGGCTACCTCCATGGCAACCCCCTCCATCTCAAAGAGGATCTTGCCCGGCCTCACCACCGCCACCCAATGCTCGGGGGCTCCTTTGCCTTTTCCCATCCTCGTCTCGGCCGGTTTTCGGGTAATCGGCTTGTCCGGAAACAGCCGAATCCAGATTTTTCCGCCCCGCTTGATCGCGCGGGTCATGGCCACGCGGCTGGCCTCAATTTGGCGGTCGGTAATCCAGGCTGCTTCCAGCACCTTCAAGCCGAAGTCGCCAAACTTCAGGTCTCCGCCCCGCCAGGCCTTCCCCCGGCGGCGGCCCCGCTGCTGCTTCCGGTGTTTCACTTTCTTGGGCATCAACATAGGCTGTCTCTATTCCTGCCGGGCTCCTACGCGGGCGGGAGGTGCGGCTCCTGCCGCTTCTTGGCATCCAGAATATCCCCTTTATAGATCCACACCTTTACGCCGATGATTCCGTAGGTGGTGTGCGCCTCCGCCAGTCCGTAATCAATGTCAGCTCGCAGCGTTGACAGCGGCAAGCGGCCCTGCAAGTTCCATTCCGTGCGGGCGATCTCCGCCCCATTCAGCCTCCCGGCAACCCGCACCTTGATTCCCTTGCAGCCAAAGCGCTGCGCCGAGTCCACGGCTTTGCGGACGGCGCGGCGGAAGGCGATCCGCTTTTCCAGTTGCATGGCGATGGATTCGGCCACCAACTGCGAGTCCAATTCCGGCTTGTGAACTTCCTGCACATCCAGGAAGACCTCCCGGTTGGTCCCTTTCTGCAAGTCGGCTTTTAGCTTGTCGATCTCAGCGCCCTTGCGTCCGATAACGATCCCGGGGCGCGCCGTGCGGATGCTGATTCGCAACTTGTTCGCCATCCGGTCGATTTCGATGCTGGAAATACCCGCCGCCCGCAGCCGGGTCTTCAATTCCTTCTTGAGCCGCAAGTCCTCGAGCAACAGCTCGCTGTAATCCCGCTTGGCAAACCACCGGGACTTCCATGGCTTGGTGTACCCCAGCCGAAAACCGTACGGATGAACTTTTTGCCCCATATTCGGTGCTCCCTCCGCCGCTGCTTACCCTGTGGAGAGTGTCTCCTCCGTTCCCTTTTTCTCAGCAACGCGGACTATGATATGGCTCGTCCGCCGCTGGTACCGATGAGCGCGTCCCATGGGAGCCGGGCGGATTCGCTTGGCGCGCGGTCCTTCGTTGACGTAGGTCGCCGAGACGTACAGATTATCCACGTCCACCGTCTCCGATTTCCCCTCGGCGTTGGCGATGGCCGAGCGCAACACCTTGCCCACCTCATGCGCCACCCGTTTTTTGGTGAACCGCAAGAGGCTCATCGCCTCCCCGGCATCCTTGCCCCGAATCAGGTCCACCACGAGGCGGACTTTTTGCGGAGAAACCCGAATGTATTTTGCCTCTGCTCTGGCTTCCATCCCAAAATCCTACTTCCTTCGGTTTAAGCGGGAGGCACACTGGCTGGCGCGGCGCTCCTCTCAACCGCAGCCTTCACCGAATGGCCTCGGTAGGTCCGTGTGGGAGAAAACTCTCCAAACTTGTGGCCTACCATGTTTTCTGTAACATAGACGGGGATAAATTTCTTCCCGTTGTGAACCGCGACGGTGTGCCCCACCATCTCCGGCGTAACCGTGGAGCGCCGGGACCATGTGCGCACTACCTTCTTTTCATTCCTTCGGTTCAGCAACTCGATCTTCTTCAGCAAGTGATCGTCGACGAAAACGCCTTTTTTGATCGACCGTGCCATTCAAGCTCCTTTTAACCCTTGCCGGAATTCCCCAATCCATGCATAACGATATCCTGCGCCCCCTACTTCGACTTCCTCGACTTCCGCCGGGACACAATGTAGCGGTCTGTCCTTTTGTTGTTGCGGGTCCTGTAACCGCGGGTCGGCTTGCCCCAGGGGGTCACCGGATTCCTCCCTCCGGAGGTCTTCCCTTCCCCTCCCCCGTGGGGATGATCCACCGGATTCATGACCACCCCCCGAACGGTGGGCCGCCTCCCCAGCCATCGGGCCTTGCCAGCCTTGCCGTAGGTTACATTTTCATGGTCCACATTGCCTACCTGGCCGATGGTCGCCATGCACGCCACCGGCACCTTGCGAATTTCTCCCGAGGGAAGTTTCACCAAGGCCGTATCTCCCTCCTTGGAGACCAACTGCGCGGAACCTCCCGCGCTGCGAACCATCTGCGCTCCCTTGCCGGGCTTCAACTCCACATTGTGGATCGCCGTGCCTTCCGGAATGTTCCGGAGCGGCAAAGCGTTTCCAACCAGGATGTCCGCCTCCGGGCCGGAGACAATCGTACTGCCCACCGTCAGCCCGACCGGCTGCAAAATGTAACGCTTCTCGCCGTCCCGGTAATGGAGCAAGGCAATACGGGCCGAGCGGTTCGGGTCATATTCCACCGAGGCCACGCGCGCCGGAATTCCCTTTTTATCCCGCAAGAAATCGATCAGCCGGTACTTGCGCTTGTGCCCCCCGCCCCGGTGCCAGACCGAAAGACGCCCCAGAGAGTTCCGCCCTCCGCGCCGCCTCTTCGGCTGCAGCAATGACTTCAAGGGCTTCTCGGCGGTGATCTCATCCCGCGAAACCGTGGTCTGAAACCGCCTTGTCGGCGTCGTAGGCCGGTAGGTCTTAATGGCCATTCTCAATCCACCTTATCCACATCCCCAAAACCTGATTCCCCAAACCCGATCCCGAAAACCTTATTCCGAAAGCCTTCTGGGGACGGGCGTTCCTTAAGCTCTTCAACTCTTCAACTCTTCTCCGCGTACTCAATCATCTTCTCGCCGGACCGGAGTTTGACGTAGGCCTTCTTCCAATCGCTGCGAAAACCTATGCTGCGCCCGCGACGCCTCTGCTTGCCCTCAAAATTGGCCGTCCGAACCGACTCCACCTTTACCTGGAAGAGCCGCTGAACCGCTTCCTTGACCTCCGTCTTGGTGGCGGCGGGATGCACCTCAAAGCAAAGCGTGCGGCGCTCATCTTTGGCCATCAGGCCCTTCTCGGTAATGATGGGACGCCGAATTACCTGGTACTGGTTCATGGGGCCAAAGCCTTCTGCAATCGCTCCAGAGCCGGACGCGAAATCAACAGTTGCCGGCACCGCAGCAGATGATAGGGATGCAAAGACGTTCCGTTCAGCAACTCCACCTCTGTCAGGTTCCGGCTGGAGAGTTCCAGATTCCGGTTGCCGGGATCGTCCACAAGCAGCACGGAACGCTCGGCATGAAAACGGTCCAGGACCTGCTGCAGATCTTTCGTCTTGTGGCTTTCCAGCTTGAACTCGTCGATCACCGTCAGTTGCTCCTCAGCCAGCTTCGCCGACAGGGCGGAGCGCAAGGCTCCGAGCAGCATCTTGCGCGGCAGCCGGTAGGAATACGAGCGCGGCTGCGGACCGTGGGTCGTGCCGCCCGATCTCCACAAGGGAGAACGGATACTGCCCACGCGAGCCCGGCCGGTTCCCTTCTGCTTCCATAACTTCCTCCCGCTGCCACGAACCTGGGCGCGGGTTTTGGTGGCGTGGGTTCCTGCCCGGCGGCTTGCCTGGAAATGCCGCACGGCTTCATAGAGCAGGTTCTTATTTATTTTGACCGCAAACACTTCTTCGGCCAAGTCTATTTCTCCGACTTTCCGATTCGCCAGGTTTTTTACTTCCACGCTCGGCATCTTTCACCTATGCAGTTCCCGTACCTATACAGTTTCCGCAAAATCAACTGGCGGAGGAGACCCTCTCGATAATCAGGTAACCCCCATTGGCCCCGGGCACGGCGCCCTTGACCAACAGCAGGTTGTCCTCCGGGACTACCCGCACAACTTCCAGATTTCGGACCGTTACGCGATCCGTCCCCATGTGGCCCGCTGCGCGCATTCCCTTCCACACGCGGGAAGGATAAGATGACTGCCCAATCGAACCAGGAGCCCGGTGAAACATGGAGCCGTGGGTGGCGCCGCCCCCGGCAAAGTGATGGCGCTTGATCACGCCGGCAAACCCCCGGCCCTTGCTGACGCCGATCACGTTCACGAGGTCCTTCGGCTGGAACAGGTCCACCTTGACCGAATCGCCGGGCTTGGTTTCGCCGCCCTCTTTCAAACGCAACTCCCGAGTAAACCGGGTGGGGGCCGTACCGGACTTCGCGAAATGGCCCTTGCTTGCCTTGGTGGCATGGCGCCGGGGGCGACTCTCCACCAACCCCAACTGCGCCGCTTCATAGCCGTCTTTCGCGGCTGTTTTTCGCTGCACCACCACGCAGGGGCCGGCCTCAAGCACCGTGACGGGCACCACCTCGCCATCCTCGCGGAATATCTGCGTCGTGCCCAGTTTCTTTCCTAAAATGCCGTTTACCATATGCTATTCCCGGGACGAGAGAGCAGACCCCTCGCTCCGCTCAGGATGACCCTTCGGATCACTTGTGTTCTCTCCCAAAAGCCTTGATCTCCACATCCACGCCAGCCGGCAGGTCCAGCTTCATCAGCGCATCCACGGTCTGCTGCGTCGGGTCCAGAATATCCAGCAGCCGCTTATGAGTGCGAATCTCAAACTGCTCGCGAGACTTCTTGTCCACATGCGGCGAGCGCAGCGTGGTGTACTTATTTTTGATTGTCGGCAGCGGGATGGGCCCGGCCACCTGCGCTCCGGTTCTCTTCGCCGTACCCACGATCTCCGAAGCCGACTGGTCGAGGATACGATAATCGTAAGCCTTCAACCGAATTCTAATGCGTTCCCGTAACATCGTATTTTTTCCGCCTCCGCCGGACCGCTTCCGGCTAGTACGCGCTCTCTGGAGCCGGCGGTCAACCGCCGTCTGCGCTCCGTGTTATTCGATAATCTCGGTGATGGTGCCGGCGCCGACCGTGCGGCCTCCCTCGCGGATGGCGAACCGCAGCCCTTTCTCCATCGCGATCGGCGTGATCAGGTCCACCGGCAGGCTCACGTTGTCGCCCGGCATCACCATCTCGGTCCCTTCCGGCAGCGTCGCCACTCCCGTCACGTCCGTCGTCCGGAAATAAAACTGCGGCCGGTACCCGTTGAAAAACGGCGTGTGCCGCCCCCCCTCTTCCTTCGACAGCACATACACCTCGGCCTTGAACTTCGTGTGCGGCGTGATCGAGCCCGGCAGCGCCACCACCTGCCCCCGCTCCACGTCTTCCCGCTCCGTTCCCCGCAGCAGCAATCCGACGTTGTCTCCCGCCTGCCCCTCGTCCAGCAGCTTCTTGAACATCTCCACGCCCGTCACCACCCGCTTGAAGGTCGGACGGAAGCCCACAATCTCCATCTCAGATCCTACCTTCAGCTTCCCGCGCTCCACTCTTCCCGTCACCACCGTTCCCCGTCCCGAAATCGAGAAAATGTCCTCCACCGGCATCAGAAACGGCTTGTCCACGTCCCGCTCCGGCAGCGGGATGTAGCTGTCCACCGCCTCCATCAACTCCGTGATCTTCCCTTCCCACGCCGCTTCTCCGTTCAGCGCTCCCAGCGCCGACCCCCGCACCACCGGCATCTCGTCGCCCGGAAATCCGTAGCTCTTCAACAGCTCCCGCACCTCCAACTCCACCAGGTCCAGCAACTCCTCGTCCTCCACCGCGTCCACCTTGTTCATGAACACCACCATCGACGGCACCCCCACCTGCCTCGCCAGCAAGATGTGCTCGCGGGTCTGCGGCATCGGCCCGTCGGTCGCCGCCACCACCAGAATCGCTCCGTCCATCTGCGCCGCCCCGGTGATCATGTTCTTGATGTAGTCGGCGTGCCCCGGACAGTCCACGTGCGCGTAGTGCCGGTTCGGCGTCGTGTACTCCACGTGCGACACCGCGATCGTGATCCCCCGCTCCCGCTCCTCCGGCGCGTTGTCGATCGAATCGAACGACCGAAACTTCACCTTCGGGTCGCTCTTCCCCAGCACCTTCGTGATCGCCGCCGTCAGCGTCGTCTTCCCGTGATCGATGTGCCCGATCGTCCCGATATTTACGTGCGGCTTTGAACGGTCAAATTTTTCCTTCGCCATCGCTATTCCTGCTCCCTTTCGTCTGCTTGAACCATCTCCTCTAACCGTCCCAGAAACATCGCCGGCCGCAGGAAACCTTCCACAGCCCTACCGCCCCACCGCGCGCCCTTGGACGCGGGCGACAATCTCCTCGCTGACAGTGCGGGGTATTTCCTCATACCGCGCAAAGTGCATGGTGTAGGTGGCGCGGCCCTGCGTCCGGGATCGCATTTCCGTGGCATACCCAAACATCTCCGCCAGCGGCACCGCCGACCGGATGATCTGGGTTCCGGAACGGGCCTCCATCGCCTCAATCTTCCCGCGGCGGCTGTTCAAATCGCCGATCACGTCCCCCATATACTCCTCCGGCACCACGACCTCCACGCCCATCACCGGCTCCATCAGGACCGGCTTGGCGCGGCGGACCGCAGCCTTAAAGCCGATTGAACCGGCGATCTTGAAGGCCAGCTCAGAGCTGTCCACTTCATGGTAGCTGCCATCGACCAGCGTGACGCGGATGTCCACCATCGGATAGCCGGCCAGCACGCCGCCCTCCATTGCCTCGCGAATCCCCGTCTCCACCGGCTTGATGTACTCTCTGGGAACCCTGCCTCCCACGATCTTGCTGATGAACTCAAATCCGGCGCCCGGCTCCGCCGGTTCAATCTCCAGCTTGACATGCCCGTACTGGCCGTGCCCGCCGGTTTGGCGAACGTATCTTCCTTCGGCCTCGGCGCTGCGCCGTATGGTTTCGCGATAAGCGACCTGGGGTTTCCCCACGTTGGCGCCCACACGAAATTCCCGCAACAGGCGGTCTACGATAATCTCCAAGTGCAGCTCACCCATTCCGGAAAGAATAGTCTGGCCCGTTTCCGCATCCGTATTCACCTGGAAGGTGGGATCTTCTTGCGCCAGCTTGCCCAGCGCCACCCCGAGCCTTTCCTGGTCCGCCTTGGTCTTGGGTTCCACTGAAATGGAGATCACCGGGGTGGGAAACTCGATGGACTCCAGCAGGACCGGCGCGTCCAGGTCGCAGATGGTCTCGCCCGTGCTGACATTCTTCAGGCCGACCGCAGCGGCGATGTCGCCGGCATAAACCTCGTCAATATCTTCGCGCTTGTCCGCATGCATTTTAAGAAGACGCCCGATGCGTTCTTTCCGCTCCCGGGTGGTGCTCCAGACCTGCGACCCGGCTTTCAGAAAACCGGAGTAAACCCGAAAAAACGAAAGCTGGCCGACATACGGATCAGTCATGATTTTGAAAACCAAGGCGGCGAAAGGCTCAGAGTCGGCAGGCGCCCGCTGAATGGTCTCCCCCTTCGGCGAGAGCCCCTCCACGGGCGGGATATCCACCGGGGAGGGCAGAAAGTCGACTACCGCATCAAGCAACGGCTGCACGCCTTTGTTCTTAAAGGCAGACCCGCAGACCACCGGAACCAGCCTGATCCCGATGGTGGACCGGCGCAGGCTGGCTTTCAACTCCTGCTCGGTCAACTGCTGGCCATGAACGTATTTTTCCAGCAGCGCCTCATCCTGCTCACAGATCGCTTCAATCATCTCGTCGCGGTAAGACTTTGCCTGGGCGCGGTAGGGCTCGGGAATTTCTTCCTCCTCAAACTGCGCGCCCAATGTCCCTTCGCGGTAGACAATCGCATGATTACGAAACAGGTCAATGACTCCCAAAAATCCGTCTTCCGTTCCCAGGGGAAGCTGTATCGCCACCGGATGGGTTCCCAGGCGCGTGCGCATCATGGCCAGGCAGCGGTCGAAGTCCGCTCCCACGCGGTCCATCTTGTTCACAAAAGCGATGCGCGGAACGCCGTACTTGTCCGCCTGCCTCCAAACGGTTTCCGACTGCGGCTGCACACCCGCCACCGCGTCAAAGACAGCCACCGCGCCGTCCAGCACCCGCAGGGAGCGCTCCACTTCCGCTGTGAAATCCACATGCCCGGGGGTGTCGATGATGTTGATACGGATGTCATTCCAGAAACAAGTGGTAGCCGCCGAAGTGATCGTGATTCCGCGCTCCTGCTCCTGCGCCATATAGTCCATAATGGCAGTGCCTTCGTGGACCTCTCCCATGCGATGCGTGATTCCTGTGTAATAGAGAATCCGCTCCGTGGTTGTCGTTTTCCCGGCATCGATGTGGGCCATGATGCCGATGTTGCGAATTTTTTCGAGCGCTACTTCACGCGGCATATCTTTACTAACCGTCTTCCCCACTGTCTCGCCACTCTGGCGCTGCGGCAATCCCTGAAAGCCATCCGCCTCCCTGGCTGCCACGCAAGGCCCAAAAGGCTCCTGCCCGGCGGGCCAAAGGCCTGACCTGGCTGGCTCCCGGCAGCGGAGCAAAAAGGCCACCGGGAAAACCGCCTAACCGGGGAAGAACTAAGGTCTCTGTTCTGTTATTGAATCCCCTGACTGCCGATCCTCATCCTAAAAGCCGCAATGCCGGAAGAGCCCGTTTTCCTGCAAGGCGAGGCCATTGCTTTCGGCCCTTACTCCCTACCAGCGGTAGTGAGCAAACGCCCGATTCGCCTCTGCCATACGGTGGATTTCTTCTTTCCTCTTGATCGCAGCGCCCCGGCCGTTAAAGGCGTCCAACAACTCACCCGCCAGCCGCTCCGACATGCTTTTTTCCCCGCGACGGCGCGCGAAACTGATCAGCCAGCGAATGCTCAAGCTGGCCCTGCGGTCCGGGTTGACCTCAATCGGAATTTGGTAGTTCGCGCCACCCACCCTACGGGTCTTCACTTCCATCATGGGCTTGGTGTTTTCGACGGCCTTTTTGAAAACCCGGAGCGGATCCTCTTTCGTTCGCTCCTGAATTCTCTCCATCGCCGAATAAAAAATCGTTTCCGATGTCGACTTCTTGCCATCCCACATCAGGCAGTTCACGAATTTCGCCACCAGTTCGCTGCTGTAAATGGCGTCCATCGGAACCTGACGGTGTTCGACAAATCCTTTCCTCGGCATATTCGACTCTATTCTCCCGCAGCCCTAAGTTTCCGGCCAGCTTTCCAGCGCCGCCGCCGCAGTCCGGCTCAAGCTTTGGGCCGCTTGGCCCCGTATTTCGATCTTCCTTGCTTCCGGGTCCCCACGCCCGAAGCGTCCAGAGTGCCGCGAACGACGTGATACCGCACGCCCGGCAGGTCCTTCACCTTGCCCCCGCGAATCAGCACAATGGAGTGCTCCTGCAGGTTGTGGCCGACGCCGGGGATGTAGCTGGTAACCTCAATCCCGTTTGTCAGGCGAACCCGGGCCACTTTGCGAAGCGCCGAATTGGGCTTCTTGGGCGTAGAGGTATAGACCCGCGTGCAAACCCCCCGTTTCTGAGGACACGATTGCAAGGCGGGACTCGCAGTTTTGCTCTTGACCCTTTTCCGTCCATGCCGCACGAGCTGGTTAAATGTAGGCACCAAAACCCTTCCAGATCGCATGGACCCATCAGACAGAGGAAAAACAGGCTTCCCTCGCTTCAAAACTTCTGAAGAAGATCCGCTGCGACCAAATCCAAATTGTCCCTAAGGGTGGAAAACCCTCCCGGAGCGGCGTCTTGCTCCACTTCGGGCAGCTTTGTTTTAGGCTAGTCGTTCCGCCCTTGCGGGCGGCCAAGTTATTCACCTGGGCGGCAGGCACCTGGGGGACTTGCTGCGAAAGAAAACCCGGTAACCTTCCACTACATGCCGCCTCTAGATCAAAGCAGCATCCATGTAGCCAAACCCAAACAATTTAGCAAAAAGCACATCTTCTGTCAATACGGCCGCCACCCAGCTTTTTGAACCTTACAGGCCAAACGGCAAGTTAGAACGTTTCGTCGCTCCCTGCAACCGAGCCGCCCGGCACCCATCTGCAACTCCTTTATCATCTATTTTATCATCTATCACCCAACGAGTGGTCCAAACGGTTGACACGTCACCAATTTCGCCATCAGCCTGGACTGAATGCAAACAGCGCGGAAATAATTTGTGCTAAAATATCAAAAGTAAAGTCGTTGCAGGAGGGATTTCCTGAATCCTTTCCTCTGGGGCAGGCTTCGGGGAGAAAAATTTTCGCCCCGGAGTGAAGCATCTTTTTATGCAAACAGGGAATCGAACTAATTGGCAATCGTTTGTAGCAGTTATTTGTAGTATTGAAGAGAATACCTTTGGGAGGAACTTTCCATGAGCATTACACCTTCACCCATACCGCAATCTGGAGGAGAGCCCAGCGCGGCAAGCAGCCCACCATCGCCCCCCACCGGAGGCGGCGGGAGTTCCACTTCGCTGCAATCCGTAATTCTGCTGGTGGTGTTGATCTTGGTTGTTGCCGGAGGATTGGGCTTCTACTCCTACCAGCTGACCAACCGCCTGGAGGAGATGAAAACCAGTTTCGCCCGGACGTTTGCCTCGCAAAATGAAATCCTGCAGGCAATCGGCCAGCGCCTGGACCAGGGCGATGAACGCTACGCCGACTTGCAGGGCGAATTTTCCGTGACCAGGGAGCGGCTGGGTCTGACCCGGAACGAACTGCAGCGGGCGCGGCAAATCTCTGCCGCGCTGGACGAGCAGCAGAAGGCATCCGCCATGCTGCTGACCAGCCAGTTGGGCCAGCTCGAGCAGGAACAGGCCACCACGAAGGGATCGGTGGGCACTTTGGAAACCGATGTGGTCGAAGTAAAGGAAGATGTAAAGTCCACACAGGACCTGCTGGCCTCCACCCAAACGGAGTTGCAGCGCGTAAAGGGCGACCTGGGCGTGCAGAGCGACCTGATTGCTCACAACGCCGGGGAGCTGGACTCATTGCGGAAGCTCGGAGACCGGGCCTATTTCGAGTTTGACCTGCGCAAAACCAGGCGGCCCCAGCGCGTCGGAGAGATTTCACTCCAACTCCGGAAAACGGATGTCAAGCGGCAAAAGTACACCATCTACCTGGTTGCCGACGACAGAACCATCGAGAAGAAAGACAAGACCGTCCATGAGCCGGTGCAGTTTTACCGTCCCGGCGACGGGTTTCCGACTGAAATTGTCGTCAACCAAATCTTCAAGGACCGCATTGTGGGTTACGTTTCGTCTCCTAAAGCGAAGGGACCGAGCCGGACCCCGATGGGGTCTGCCTCTTAAAATCCTCGAACAGCCTCTGCAAAAACGAACGGGCGGGAGAGCGGGCAATGCCGCTGCTCCCCCGTTCGCCGCAGAAGGAAGCCGGTTCGCCAGGCCGCTGTCTTGTCAAAGGGCCGGATCGTCAGGGCGGCGGTTCGTCAGGGAGATTGACTCGACCAGCCGAGCTGCTTGCCGACGTAGTCGTAGATCGGTTTCCCGCAACAAACCTCGTAATAGTGGCGGTCCGTGTACTCCACGATGCGGAAATCTTTCGGGTGGAGTTGCGGAACGCGGCCCCGGCGCACCACCACCCTTTGGAAGCTTTCCCGCCCAATCGGCAGAGAACCACAATACAATTCCACCGTTTCCGGATCGCCTAAAAGGGGCATCTTCAAGTCCACCCTTCTTAGCGATAATTCCTGCGAAAGCTTGCTGAAGGCGGCCTCGTTGATCTCGATGCCCTCGACGTTGTAATGCAGCAGGAATTCCTCCGAGGCGCCGCCGGATTCGGCGTCGGGCAGCAACTGCATCACAAAGACCCGGAAGAACCGGTTCTTCTGGCCCACCACCCGCTTCGCCAGTTTGCCGCAACTGGAAAGCCGGTCGGATTCATTCAGCGCTTTGGAGATCATAATCGGGGTCTCGCCGTCCATCAGGTACATGGGAGCCGCAGGCTGAAAACTGATGCCGATTCCCAGCTCCAGCAGCGGCAACTGTTTCCGCGCGGCCTGGTCGTTGACCGCCCGGACCCCCTCAATCATATCTCTGGCTAAACCTTTTGCTCTCATGAGACTTGTTGGCTGTTCTGAAATTTTAGCCGGACAGCAGTGAAGGGGCAGTCCACCCTTCTTAGAGATTCGGGCCACGGAGTTTGTGCCCAGGGTATCCTTCTCCCGCTCCAGAATCGCCAAAATCACGGCGTCCCCTTCCAGAAACACTTTGAAAGCGCCGTAGCGGGGCAGCAGTTTGGTGATCGGCTGAAAAAAATTGAGACTAAAGTAAGAGGCCGGATTCAATCCCCTGGAATACAGCTGGGCCGTGATGGAGGTGGAGTCCCGGATGTCGGCTTTCAGGATAGCGTGGCTAGAGACCTTGTCCTCCAGCGGCCCATGTTCCTCCGCCAGAAGAAACCGGTAGAGGGTGCGGTTGATCTCGGAAAGTTCCAGTTGCTTCCGGTCAACGGGAAGGTGGACATGCTCCATCAAGCTCCGCACCAGGTGAAAGTCGCGCAGATCGTGCTGGTAGCGCATATAGTCGGAAAGGAAGCGGACCAGCACAGCCCGTATCTCCTTGCTCCCGGCGTCGCGGACCCGGCGCGCCGCTTCCTCCAGCGTGGCGGTGGAAGCGGTGGGGAGGCGGTATTCACGAATCAGGTGCGCCACCTTCTTTCGCTCGCCTTCCTCCACCAGCGCTTCTTTCAGTTGCTGCGGGTGGATTGGAGGACAAAAATCCTGATAGATTCTGGCCGTTTCATAGGCCGCCAGGATATAGGGAATCAACCCGGCTTGGTGAAACTGATCGTAGAGTTTCTCGAGGGCTTCCTTTTGCTCCCCGGCTTTTTGCTTCAGGAACGCGATTTTCTCCGCTCCGGCTTTTTCCTTCCGCGCCTCCGCAAGCTGCTGCTCGGTCTGAAAGGCGTCCACCAATAAAACGGCATTGGCCGGCGCAGCGGCGATGGCATCTATGCGGGCCGCATAAGAATCCGAGATCAGGTGAAACGCTTCCAGTTGCCCGTTCAGCCGGCTTTCTATGGACGCAATCTCTGACTTCAGTTCGGCCGGGTCTTGTGTTTCCGTCCGTCCGCCCAGGGAGAAAAATCCCCGCTTCGTTCCCTGTTCCTCCACTTGCTTGCGCAGGGTCTCCCGACGCAGGCTCAGTTCCGCGCAGGACTCCCGGCGGGAATAGTAATTTTGAAACTCCTCCGAGTGACAGTCGGCCCATTCCAGCAAGCTCCGCACCTGCTCGTCGACCAGTTCCAGCCGGTCCGGGTCCCTCTGGAAATTTCCCAGCAAAATGTAGTGCTCCAGATTTAGATAATCGTCCTTCCCGTCCTCGGTGAAAATCAATGGATTGGAAAAGACGGCGTGCGGCTCCGAGGCCTCGCTGCCGAAAAAGGACTCGCGCGTCTTGCGAACCACGTCACCGCGCGCCTCGTTGACCATTCCCAGCAGTTCCTGACCCGCCCGGCGCAGAATGATTTTTCTGTTTTTTTGGAAATTGCCGAACTGTTCTTGCAGTTGGTAGCCGCGTGGCCGGTGATCCTGTCCCGGCCCCTCAAACAATTTCAACTTCTCGCGCGCTTGGACGGTGATCGCGGCGTGCTGCGCTTGCAACTCCCCAACCATATACTTGAAGACCGCCGTTTGAACCAGCACCTCCAGTTGAGGGTTTTTCTCGACATTGGCGCGTTTCAGCACAGCCACCAGCAAGTCTTGCAAGCTCTGCTTCACCTCTTTTTTATCAGATGGTTTGGGTTGGCCTGGAGGGTTGTGCATAAGCTCTGCCGCGCCGGAATGCTTGAGAACTACTTGCAACAAGAGAGGCCGGCAGAACTCCAGGAAACGGGGGCTGAGACAGACGTCAAACCGGATGTTGTCAATGCCGGGGATCAACTGATCGGTCTTGACAGCGGGCGCGTAGGAGTGGAAGGAGAAGGGGTGCTGCGGCTTTGCAGAAGCGGATTTGGAGAATAGGGCGCTCATCGCTGGTTGTCCGAGGGTTGTCCGAGTAGCCCTTGGTATGAAGGGGCAGGGGTAACGCCAGCTTCTGGCTCCGGAAGCAACTATAACAAAACCCGTGACCACCAGCAAAGCCCGTTGCGGCCCGATGGCTGCTCCGGCTCGGTAACCTCAATGATTCCCCTTGCACATCGCAGCGGGAAAAAACGGCAAGAAACGAAAAATGATCTGCAGCAGAAAATTTGGGTAGAATGTCCAAATGTTTCCTGAAGCGGCCCCCCTGCGTTGCGTACATCTAAACCGGCTTGGCCGTCAATGTCCTTCCGAGGCGCTTCCGGAGGACGTGTTTTGCGCGGCCCACTCGCCCGACCGGGAACTTGAATCGCCGGAGCCGGACAATCGCCGCCCTTCCATCTATCGCCTGGTGGCGCTCCTGCTGCTGCTCATTTTTCTTTTCAATGCCTATCAGACTGTTCTCGGATGGCTGGGATGGTAGGATTGCTTTGTCGTTCTGCGCTGAGCACAAGCCTGGTAGATTCTCTCTTGAGTTACAAGGTTTTTTCTCTTTTGGAGGATGCCGAAGGAACCTTTTCTCTTATTGGATTCATGCAACCTTCATGGTACAAAGCTCCGAGGCGAGCGGAAAGAGCTTGGCCCCGTCGTAAGCCTGGCGATGTTTGAACATGCCGAAGATGGCGTGCAAGAGCTTCCGCATGACGGCCACGCCCATATCTTCGACGCCCCGCACTTGATCGTCTTCCCTGCCCTGGCCGTGATGCTGGCCGTCCTGGCTTTCAACTTCCTGGGAGACGCGCTCCGCGACTACCTCGACCCGTGCCTGAGTAGAAGAACCCACCCTACTGGAAGCGAAAAGCTCTTGACAGCGGATGGACTTAAGGAGTATTAATGGCGTAAGTTAACTTGGGTTAATGATCCGGATGGCAGGATAGGGTTAGTTTCCGGGCCCCCTCCAAGAGCTAAGAGCGGAGGAAAACGCATGAAGACTCCGGGATGGATTCTGGCAATCGTTCTGGCGCTGGGAGCGCTGACCGCAGGCCTCTGGCTGCTGCGGGGGCAGCCCGTGACAGCGCAAAAGCAGCCAGCTCGCTCGGCGGTCGACGCCGTGCAGAACCAGCACGCGCGGCATTTGCCGCCTACAAAAGGTAGCGGGCTCTACCAGTACCAATCCCCTGCCTCGCGAAGGTTCGACCCCAGCCAAGTCTATGACCCGACGCCCCCTCCCCCGGGTCCGGCCCCGAACGGGGTGCGCGAGTACACGCTGGTGATCGAGGAGGACGTGCCGCACGAAGTAGCGTCGGGGGTGACGGTGCCGGCGTGGACGTTTAATCGCACTGTACCCGGGCCAGTGTTGCGCGCGACGGAAGGCGAACTGGTGCGCATCACGTTGGTGAACAAGGGGAAGTTGCCGCACACGATTCATTTCCACGGCATTCACCCCGCCAACATGGACGGCGTCTCTGAACTGGTGGCGCCGGGGGAAACTTTTACCTATGAGTTTATCGCACAGCCCTACGGCATCATGCCCTACCACTGCCACTCCATGCCCACCTCCCAGCACATTCACAACGGTTTGTATGGAATGATGATCTTCGACCCCAAAGAGGGCCGCCAGCCGATGCGCGAGCTGGCGATGGTGATGAGCGCGTTCGACCTGGACCGCGATGGTGAAGCGGAGTTTTATTCCTGGAACGGCCGGGCTTTTCAGTATGCTGACAATCCCATTCCTCTCAAACGAGGGGAACCGGTGCGGATGTACGTGATGAACATTTTTGAAGAGGCGATGGTGCCGCATCTGCACGGGAATCTCTACCAATTCTATCCTTCCGGCACAACGCTGACACCCACCGAATACACCGACGTCAAGACCCTGAGCATTGCCGAGCGGGGGATTCTGGAATTTCAGTACGACTACCCCGGAACCTATATGTTCCAGTGCCACGTCACCGAGCACATGGAGCAAGGCCTGATGGGCTGGTTCAATGTGGTGGAGAATGTAGAAATAGCACAACGCCGGGGCGACTAGGCAAGATGGCAGAACCAGGAAGCAGTGCCGCCAGAAAGTCGTCGCGCGCGGTCGTCCTCGCCAGCGCGCTCTTGCCCGTCTTATTGCTGGCTGGAATTCTGTATTCGTTTCTCGTTCGGGGCACGGGACTCAACCTGGCCGCCCCGGCTCCCATTGAAAACTTGGAGTTTGAACGTCTGGTGCTGCGCCCAGGGGAAATCCGCGCGCATGTGATCAACACCGGACCGGAGCCGGTGACGATTGCACAGGTGCAAGTGGGTTTCTTAAACCGCGCCAGCTGGGAGTTCGAGGTTACCCCGGACCCCACGATTGCGCGACTGGGCCGGGCAGTGGTGAGCATCCCCTACCCATGGACGCCCGGCGAGCCTTACGAGATTGTTCTCATCACCGCCAATAGCCTGATCTTTACCCACGAGATCGAGGTTGCCGCCGAGACGCCCATCGCCGACCCGGCCATGCTGGGCCGCTTCGCCTTGCTAGGCGTCTACGTGGGCGTCCTCCCCGTGTTTCTGGGCATTGGCTGGCTGCCGTTTTTGCGGGCGCTCTCACGGCGCTGGCACTTCTTTTTCCTCAGCCTGACAGCGGGGCTGCTGGTTTTCCTCGGTGTGGACGCGCTCGAAGAGGCGCTGGAGAACGCCGGGCAAGTTCCCGGGCCTTATCAGGGTGTGGCAGTGATCCTGATCGGAGTGAGCTTGAGCCTGGCCGGGCTTTACGCCGTAACGGGTTGGCTGAAGCAACGGCAGCCGTCAGCAGAGTTGGGCGCCGGTTTGTTGCTGGCCTACACCATTGCCTTCGGTATCGGCGTGCACAACCTGGGCGAAGGGTTAGCGATTGGTGGGGCCTACGCCCTGGGCGCTGTGCCCACGGGCACAATGCTGGTTCTCGGATTCACACTGCACAACCTGACCGAGGGTGTGGCTGTGGTGGCGCCCGTGATGCGGACCCATTTCCGCTGGTCACACCTGTTCTGGCTCGGGTTGCTGGCTGGCGCGCCCACCATTGCCGGCACGCTGCTGGGCGCATTCGCCTACACGGCGCTATGGGCCGTGCTCTTTCTGGCCGTAGGCGCCGGAGCAGTGTTCCAGGTGGTCATCGAAATCACCCGCCACCAGGTGCAGCAGGGCGGCGCCGCTTCGCTAGTCAGCGGCTTCAGCCTGGCCGGTTTTGCCTTCGGCCTGGCAGTGATGTACGTCACCGGCCTCTTCGTGACCGTCTAACCTGGCGGTTGTCTCTTGGTTCGTGGACGTTTCAGCCAGCAAGCACTAACTGAAATATCGCACGGTGGTCGCTACCAGAAACGTCACCAGAAAGGCAAAACCGAGGGGCATCAATGCCCCGATCATCGTCCACTTGCGGCTGCGGGTTTCTTTCCAGATCGTCAGGATGGTGGTGGCACAGGGGCTGTGCAGCAACGAGAACAGCATCAGGCTGGAAAAATATTTGTATCTAAGTTAACATTATAATTTGATCTATCTAAAGATCATATCCCCTGTCAAGGCGGGTTAAAGATGGCGACGATTGCGTCGGAAAACCTGTTAAAAGCAATCTTGGAATTGAACGAGAACGGGGAAGAGGTGATTGCGGCGCGCCTGGCCGAGTTTCTCCGGATATCCTCTGCCGCCATCAGCATGGCCCTAAAACGTCTGCAGAAAAAGGGTCACGTGCGAATCTCTGAAAAGCGCTCGGTTCATTTGACTCCGGAAGGCTTCCGGACCGCCAGCGCCCTGGTGCGACGGCACCGGCTGGTCGAGCGATTGCTGACAGATATTCTCCACATGCCCTGGGAAAAAGTCCACGACGAGGCGGAAAAACTGGAACATGCCATTTCGCCGAAGTTGGAAAAGCGCCTGCTGGAGCTGTTTGGCGAGAGGGGAACCTGCCCTCACGGAAGTCCCTTCACGCCTGCGCTGCCTTCCAAGCGGGGCCCGCGATGCTTCCCTTTGGCCGAAGCCTCGGAGCACACGCGGCTGCGGGTGGTGCGCATTGCTGAGATGCATGAAAAAGAAAAAGATTTTCTGGATTCTCTGGCGGCAGTTCGGCTGCTTCCCGGCAGCCATCTCACACTCCTGCGCAAGACGTTTGACGGAGTTTTGGAATTGCGCGTCGGAGACCGCAAGACGGCATTCTCAAACGAATCCGCATCCCGGATCTGGGTGGAAAACGCTTGACGGGCCG
The DNA here is from genome assembly GCA_963666975.2 of Terriglobia bacterium. Taxonomy (GTDB): domain Bacteria; phylum Acidobacteriota; class Terriglobia; order 2-12-FULL-54-10; family 2-12-FULL-54-10; genus JADFGZ01. The sequence goes on from CAXVYR010000004.1 coordinate 632,890, forward strand.
CAATTACCAACCGGCTGGTGCAAACCCCTACAGGAACGGAGCCAGCAGAATGTGAATGACCGCGACCAGAATTGAGAACACGATCGTAGCGACCGCTCCGATCCGAATCATGTTCTTCATGTCCACCTCGCCGGTGGCAAAGGCCGTACCCGCTGCCGCGCCCGCCCAAGGCACCATGATCCCCAAAGCCACGTTGGCAATCAGCATGCCGATGGAGGCAGGATTAAAACCGATCTCTTGAGCTGCCGGGATCAAGATGTTCCCGAACAACACGGTGGTTGCCGTTCCGGAGATGAAGTTGGTGCTGAGGGCCACCAGGGGAGCAGAGGCAAACGGCAGGGAATAATATCCCAGGCCCAGCCCACCCACCAAGTTTCTGGCGAAATCTTGAAAGCCGAATTGGCTGAGAGCGCCGGTGATGGCTACCGCAGCGGTGCACAGGATCATGATCCCCCAAGGGGAGTGCTCCACTGCCTCGCGCCACGTCAAAACAAATTCACCCTTGCTCCAATTCACGGGCGTTGAAAACAGAAGCAGCATGATTGTAGGCGGCACGACCCAAATGGAGAGCGCCGTGTCACCCCACTTCGCGAGCGCGTGGTCCGAACCCAACGTCAAATCGATGAGAGTCGGCAGCGTAAACAGGAAGATCATGGCCAGGAAGACAAAAAGGGTGCCGCGCTCACCCGGGGTGAGGGGACCCAGCTTCTCTCGTTCTCCTCGGATAAAATCCTCACCGCCGGGAACTTGAGAAATCTCCGGCTTCAGAAACAGGCGCAGGATGAAATAAAACGCGACGAGCGTTACCAAAAAGATAGGTATGCCGCCTTTCATCCAGCCGAAAAAGCCGAAATCGCGTCCGGTGAACTTTGTTATCATTTCAACGGCCAGGGCATTGTGAGGAATTCCCATGATGGTGGCTGTGCCGCCGGCTACCGCCCCGTACAGGGCCCCTAGCGCCAGGAAGGCTCCGAAATTGCTCTTTTTCGATCTGGAGATTCCCGTGACGGTCCGGACGAAGGAGACCAGCGATATCCCCACAGGAATCATCATGGCCACCGTAGCGGCGTCGGAAACCCACATGGAAAGGCACCCCGTCACCAGCATGAAACCGAATGCCAGGCGATGGGTGCTGCCGTTCACCACTTTCAGAGACAAAAACCATAGAGCAAAGCGCTTGGCCAGCCCGTGGCGGTGCATGGCGTAGCCCATCAGAACCGTTCCCATGATCCAGAAGAAGATGTTCTGCCCATAAAGGCTTACAGTGTTGCCGATGCTCATGAGCCCGAAGGCGGGGAACAGCAATAGAGGCAGCAAAGACGAAATACCCCAGGGGACCGGCTGGGTCATCCACCACATGATCACCCATCCGAAAATTGCCAGCGCCACGCGGAGTTCCGGCGACGGACCTTCATAGGGAAGGAGGTATAGAACAAGAAATGCGAGAGGGCCTGCGGCGAACTGCAGCAACAGCTTCATACAACGCTCCCATCAGGCCTGACGCCGATGGGTGATCAGCGGCATCCGCCAGGATTCATGATTAAAGATAAGCGAGATGGCGCATTATAGACCGAAAAACGCGGAGAAGAAATGCCTATGCGCAGCGTATCTGTCCGGTGAGGAAGGCCAGCCTCCGTGTGAGGACACCTCTGCCTTGCCCGAAGGCATATGATAGGGAGAATAGTTTCTTGAAAGTGCCGTAAGCCAGCCAGTGGGGAGGGAGATCCAAAACCAGCAGCGCTCTGCTACTCCCCTCCCGCGTACCGGGATTCGAATACAAAATCCAGTTGGGGCCCGATGGGAGCCCTGCCCAGTTCCTGGGCAAACTCGCTGCGCAGAACCTGAATCTTGCCGCCGACAATCGTCATGAGTGGATTCGTGTCTTCCAGCTCTTCCACCGGAACGGTGAAATAGTCCTTATTGAGCACCAGAATATCGGCGAATTTTCCCGGCTCCAGCGATCCCAGCACGTCTTCCTTGAGAACAAAACGCGCGGGCCAGGAGGTCATCATCTTCATCAAAGTGATACGGTCAACGGCTTCTTCCGGGGCCACCAGAGCGCCGTACTCATTTTTCCGGGTCAGAAACGGCACCGCTGCGCCAAAATACGAGCGGCTGGTATTGCCCCTGACCCCGGCCTCGTTTTCCAAAACTACCATCACCCCGCCCTCGATCGCGCTGCGGACCGGAGCGATCCGGTCGATGTAATCCATGGAATATCTCTGCAAGTGGGGATAGCTTCGGCTCAGCACATTCGCCCCGCAACTGATAATCATCCCGAATCGGGCCAGGCGAGGGATTTGCGCCTTGCGCGGATAGAATCCGCAATGATCCGAGGTCAGCCGCCGGGAACGGATATAATCCAGCGTGATCGCCGGATTGTCGCGCATGGCAGCATCCACGGCGTCCATGAAATAATCCACTCCTTTATCCGCATAGGCATGCCCCACGGCCACTCGCTGGTAGTTGGCAATTGCCATTCGGGTGGTTTCGTAGTAAACCGTGCCCTCGGCATTGTCGCACCATTCCATTTCCTTCACTTCCCCCGGGGCCTCCATGGTGGAACAGAACCGGGGAGGGCCGGAATCGATGCTGGAGAGCCCCACAGCGGATTGCCAGAGATAGTCGTTGCCCATGCCGGCCATGTCGCCCATCCGCCGGTAGAAGTTTTCCGCCTCGCCATAGCCGGCCTGGAAACCAAACCAGTGCGTGTAGGCAAAACGGATCGGCATACGATTTTGCCGGGCCAATAAGTTGAAGGCATCCAGGAAACGCAGGCCCATGATGTGTGACGAGTAGGCGGTAATTCCCACGGCGGCGTTTTTCAACAAGCCTTGCTCCACAAGGTCGGCCAGTTGCGGCACCCGCGTATGGAAGTACATATCGATGATCAACGCCCGCCGGTACTGCGCCGCCGTGCTGCGGACTCTTCCGGACTCATCGAGCCCGGCAGCCCTGGGATCGAATTTGGAGCCGTAGAGCTTTTCCATGCCCCGCATGGCCCCTGTGTTCATTACGTAGGAGGGATGAGAATAAAGCAGGACCGGGTGGTTCGGGGCCAGTTGGTCCAGCATCTGCATCGTGAACTTTTGCGAAGCCAGATACGCCACGCCCGGCGCTAATCCCGACCCGCCGCCTCCGGCGGCGCTGACAGTGATAAAGGCCCACCGGCCCGGAGCCGCATTACCGGCATGCTGCTCGACCGCCAGCCGTATCCCCTGCTCCATCTCCGCGTCCGTGTTGCCGGCTACACTGAATTGTTCCGCCAGTTCATCAATGACCTGGGGATTCTGGCCGACCCAATAGTTCAGTTCGTTGTTGTGGATATGCGTGTGGGCGTCGACGATGCCGGGCATCACCATCCTGCCGTTCACGTCGATCCGTTCGGTTTCCGGCCCGGCCATGCGCAGAATCCGGGCATTGCTTCCCACCGCCTGGATTTTGCCGTCCCGGATCGCCACTGCCTCCGCCGTCGTTCCACGCGATGTGTTCAGGCCAAAGGAGGTGTCGTCCATCGTAACAACCTTGCCGTTGTGGATCAGCATATCGGGATAGGCCACAATCTCTTCCGGGACGGTAACCGTGTTCTGCGCACTTGCCACCCCGCAGAAAAGGAAAAAACTGATACAAAAACCCAAGCTAACCCTTAATTTTCCCATTGGAGACGACCCCCTTAGTTTCGCTAAAGTTGCTAGTTTTGAAGTCGATGGTTTGGCCGCGGCGGCGCGGACCACCGTTCATTTGCATACCGATATCTTATCCTGTAACACGACTCCCCCGGAATGACCAAATTCGGACAACCTGCATGGCAATCCGTTCCGGACGGCAATAGAGAGGATTGACCTGCCCCCTTAAAACGGTCCAGTTGGTAAGTTTGAGTATAGGGTTTCGACTGGAGTTGGAAAGGGGGAAAGAATGCCGAAGAAGCGATACACCGCCGAACAAACCATCCGACATCTACGATAGGCGGAAGTGGAGATGGCTAAGGGCCAGACAACCGGAGAGGTCTGCCGGAAGTTGGGAATCACGGAGCAGAGTTTCAAGACGAGTTTCTGAATGGAGAGATATTCTACACCTTGCGGGAAGCGAAGGTGTTGATGGAGGGATGGCGACGGGAGTATAACAAAGTTCACCCGCACAGCACGTTGGGTTACCGGCCGCCAGCCCCGGAAGCGATCTTGCCGTTACCGCCGGGTTGAAATCGCGTCCGCCGACAGAGCAAGAGGAATCTTTCTTGAAAGCTCAGGCACAATTCCGTCGGACGCTTACGAAAAAACGAAAAGCCGCCCTTCTTTGTAGACTCTAGATGTTGCAGCCTAGATAAGTATCGGGGACGGTACTAGTATTATTTTAGAACCCATCCATCCGGGATCGGTTCTGGCCACGTGCTCGGGCCAGTCGGTTGCATACCGGTCTCTCTGGCCAGTGCCGCTCCCAAATGGATCGTCTTGCCCCCAACCACAGTCATCAACACAGCGACATTCGGAATGTCCGCCTCCGGAATCGTCAGGACGTCCCGATCCAGCACGAGGAAATCAGCATACGCGCCCGGCACTAACATGCCTAACCGTTTCTCCCGCAGCAAGTAGTATCCGCCCCAGGTCGTCAGCGCCTTCAATTGGGCAATCCGGTCCGTCCTTTCACCCGCTCCGTACACCAATTTGTCGGCCGGATTGTACCGGGTCATCCCCTGCAAGATGAAGAAAAACACCTTGTTCGGTAGCGGCCGGTCAATCTCAAACGAGTTCATGATCCCAGCCTCGTTCAAGCTCTTGCGGGGAACCACCCAGTTTGTGTATTCAATCCCATATTGTTGCGCAATCTCCCAGGCTCCTCGGTAGTTCTCCCACAAGATGGTATTGAGCATGCTGACCATCATCCCCAGATTCTTGATGCGAGGAATCTGGCCGGGCCGGGGGGCACCCGCGCTGTGATCGAATGCATGCCGCATGGCACGAATCTCATCCAGCGTCATCCCAGCTTTCTTGCTTCCTTCTTCAATGGCGGCCATGATATTGTCAATCCCTTTGTCCCCCCCTGTATGCATCGTGGCAATGCGGAGGCCGGCTTCGGCGGTCCTCATAAGCCTTCCATAATCATCCGTGCCGGGGTCATTGCTGCACGTTCCATCTCCTCTTCCTCTGCCTCCACCTCCGGGAGGAGCCCCCAATTTCTCAAGCCAATTGGGTATCTCCGGGACTGTCATGCAGCCGGGACCAGTAGCGGGGAAAGCTCCCACAAACCACAAGTAGTCTGATCCCATTCCCAGGAAGCCAGACAGATGTCGCAATGTAGCTAATTCCCATGCTCCCTCTCCAGTTATTTGGTGCTGCCATGAAAAACCAATCCGCGCCGGCATTTCACCATTTCGATCCATAAGGTTCATGGCTTGCAGGTTGGTGTAGGAATAAGGCGCGGAGCCATACGCCGTGATGCCGTACCTGGCCCACAACTCCAATTCTGCCTTCACGAGTTGCGCCAGCTCGGGCAATTTGCCCTTGAGCAATGCGTCGGAAGGACTGTTACGGCCCAGCCTGCCCGTTTGCACTTCCCGATCGCTGATGTCTTCAAACACACTGCGATATATTTCCACGCCCTTGGTGTTCATCTGGCAAGCGCTGGTAAAGCCGTTGCTGATGCAGACCGGGTTGTTGGGAGCCAATATATCCAAATATTCTTTCGTGATAGAATTGTTCCAGATTCTGGTGCTCATGGGCCCTCTAAATTCTGCAGCGCGTTCGTAGTCCGGGCCCCAGTTGGGGATCACCCGAATCCATTGCCCCGGTTTCGCCTTGGATACCAACTCCTTCATCGTGGTCTCAAACAGACTAAACTGTTCCTTCACCGGCCGGTTCGGCAGCCAGCGTGCGAGAATTTCATTGTCATTCGGGAAAACATGCCGAAAGGCACGAGGCTCCGTCCACATCCAATCTACCGGGTGCTCGTGGGTCATGATGAAGCTGGGCAACACCGTCCGCCCCCGCAGGTCAATCTGCCGGGTCTGTGGTCCCGCGAGAGATCGGATTTCCGCGTTGTTTCCTGTCTCAAAAACTTTCCCGTCCCGAATGGCCATTGCTTGCGCGATGGTCCCCACATTCGACGTAAACGAGGTATCGTCCATGCTGACGATCTTTCCGTTGTAAAGGATCATCTGCGGGTAACTGACCAGCTTCGCGGGTGCATTTACGTTCTGAGCCCACGCCGAAGCCGTGTACAGAAACACACTCAACATTATAGCCAGCAGCATTCTCTGCATTGCGTCCTCCTAGTCGGAATTTCCGTTTTGGCTCCCAACAGCCCTATAGTGTACACACATGGATGGACTCCAGCGCACTATTTCTTCCTTGGCTGGGTCCCGGGGCTTGAAACAGGGGCCTAGCTGCGCCAACACGAGTCTCGAAACTGTTGACTGCGGCCTTCACATCCGGTTTTATCGGACACCCCTCTCTCCCTGGTGGCTCGGGATCGATTTTCCGGCTGCCACATCCTCCGCCTACCCGTCCGGCACCGGCAAGACAGCAATCCTTCGGACCATCACTCCGAAGAGCCGCCGGGTCAGATGACTCTCCGCCAACAAAAGCCAATAATAGCGGGCATGCTTCACCAGCCGTCCGCCGGTCTTCACCAACCGCTGCTGCAGGCTCGTCAGGGACCAGTTCCCGATTCTTTGCGGCAAAGCCAGTCGCCGCCAAAGGTTGCCCAGGTTATAGGCAATGCTGGTCAGCCCCAGAAGCGGAAGCGGCAGCAGTCAGTCTCATCGAAGCTGCTTCCGAGATCCGCAACAAAAGTGATCCACCAGAATTGGGGATAGTCGCCGCCAAAGGTTGCCCAGGTTATAGGCAATGCTGGTCAGCCCCAGAAGCGGAAGCGGCAGCAGTCAGTCTCATCGAAGCTGCTTCCGAGATGGCAAAAAGTGATCCACCAGAATTGGGGATAGGGAGTCCGATAGATGTTGTTCTACTTGGCGTACTCCCCGGACCGATCCGCCTCCGATGGAAGACGAAGTAGCTAGATCAAACCTGATGTTGGGGCGGTCGAACACCAGATGAGCCGATGCCAGTTGGCGAGTAGTCGGCATCTCGGAAAGTGAGCAGAAAACGTTCCCTTCCAGCACAGAAATCGACAGGAAAACAGAACGCTTACGCCTTCTCTCATTTGAGACCTTGCAGAAAACCCACGATGAGGGATTGGGCACACCAAAATAGGCGCAGATATCCTTCCATAGCAGGCCCTCACCGGCCCCGTCTGATGCCTGCTAAAAGTTCTCTGCCGAAATTTTATGAACGAACGCCGAGAGGTGGATAGCCTCTTGGCCGGAAAAGCAGACGCTGGGCACACGCACGGAATCAGCATCTACTCAAGGACTGCTGGTGACCCGCCGCGCAAGCACCTCGTTCAGGGCGCTACAGGAATCGAACAGTAGCAAAACTCCGGAAACGAAAAAAATTGATTTGTTGCGTGTTCTAGGTTTGCCATACGAGCCTCTGGCAGCTTCCAATCCGAAGCTGGAAAGATTCCTATACGGCCAAGACATCGTTGCCTGTTTCTCTTGCCCTTGCGATTTTGTCCTAGAGATTGTGCTCGGCGAAATTGAGGACAATCAGGTGGTCTCCGCACACAGATCCTTTGTAGGGCGCTATGGCTGCAAAGAAATCTATATTTCCGAGTACCGGGAGATTCTCGTCCCTCGGCAAAATGAGCGAGGCAACATCCTGGGAGTGCAGGAGTTCCTCTGCCAGAGCTCCCTGTGGCCAGTCCTGAATGTTAGTCAAACTGATTTTCCCATCCTCTCCATCCGTATGCCGAGCGTGTGCTCCAATCGACGCAATTCCGGTCGCTGGTCCGTTGTGAAGAGGGTCGAAGCCACACCGTGTTCTCCTGCACGACCGGTGCGCCCTATGCGATGGATGAAAGTCTCGGCGACCTCAGGCAGTTCGTAATTAATGACGTGGGCGATGTCCTGGACATGGATCCCGCGAGAAGCCAAGTCAGTAGCAACCAGGACTCGGTAGCGTCCTTGCTGGAAACCGGTCAACGCCGCGGTTCTCTGGGATTGCGAGCGGTCGCCATGGATCAAGGCAGCCGCAAACCCTTCCCGATTCAGATTTTTTGCCAGCCGCTCGGTGCCGCGCTTGGTCCGTGCGAATACGAGGCAGCGACCGGTCTCGCTGGCGATGAGCCGGCACAGTAATTTCTGCTTGCTATCGTGGGCGACTTCAAATGCCCGGACGCGCACATTCTCCGACGGCTTCAGCGTCGAACCGAACGCGAGACGCACGGGCTTTCTCATATAGTCATTCACGATGCGTGCCACGGAGGCCTCTAAGGTTGCAGAAAAACAAAGCGTCTGGCGGTCTTTCGGCAGGACGGAAAGTATCCGCCGAATCGCAGGAAGGAATCCCATGTCCAGCATGCGATCCGCTTCGTCGAGCACCAGCATTCGCGCGCCGCGGAGGTGGATGAGTTTACGTTTGAGAAAATCTTCCAAGCGGCCCGGAGTGGCGACCACCAGGCGAGCGCCGGCGCGTATCGCCGCGAGTTGTTGTCTTTCGGACAACCCACCGATCACCAGGGCGCCCGGCAATAGTTTTTTGCCCCGCAAGGCGGTGTACTGATCCATGACCTGCATGGCGAGTTCGCGGGTGGGAACGAGCACAAGCGCCGCGATGCCAGGCGCATTCTGCTGCAGCAGTTGTTGGATGATTGGAATGAGGAACGCTAGCGTCTTTCCCGTCCCGGTCTGAGCGGTAGCGAGCACATCCTTGCCTGCGAGCGCCTGGGGAATCGCCGCGGCCTGCACCGCAGTCGGCGTCGAAAACCCAGCCAAAGAAAGTTGTTCCCTCGTGTAAGGGAGAATCGGAAGATCGGAAAACTTCTGCACTGGTCTTGTCCTTTTACTGGCCTCGGCTTTCCTGCGTGCGCGCACGATAGCGGAGCGAGCACAACCATGTGCTTTGCCAGTGTTGTTAAATTACGCTGAATGCAAACGGAGAGGAAAAAACGGAATTTCTCAGGCTGGGTACTTCACCGGAGCAACCGCACGACACACCGCGGAATAAAGCGCAAACTCAGTTTACCACATCTGCGTTCCGTGAAGCGTATTTGCTACCAGCGCGGTTCGCGCGGCTGGCGCGCGGACCCGCTGTAATCATCACGGGAGAATCCCTCGCGACCTCCGTCATCGCGGCGCGGGGCACTGCGCTCCGGCTTGGGTCGGGCCTCGTTCACGTTCAAGGCTCGCCCTCCCACCTCTTTCCCATTCAACGCTGCGATGGCCTTGGTCGCTTCCTCGTCATTGGGCATTTCCACAAAGGCAAAACCGCGCGCCCGGCCTGTATCCCGGTCTGTGATAATCCGAAGTCGCGTGATCTGGCCAAGAGGTTCAAACATCGACCTCAGTTGATCCTCAGTGGTTTGAAAACTCATGTTGCCAACAAACAGATTCTTCATTTTCTCGTATCTCCTTTCAAGCCCGTGCGTTGCTTTTGGCCCAATATAACGAGGAGTTGCCCGAAGCTTTCTTCGTTCAAAGGCTTTTGCAACAGTTCGTCGAGCCTCTGGTCTTGTACGGCGTTCATATGGTCTCTTTCTGGAGTTTTGAAAACTTGTATTGCCGACAAACGCATTGTTCATCTTCATTTCCCTGGAGTTGCCGCACCCTGCTACGGAGCCGTCTGGCTGCCGACCATCAACGAGCTGTTTTCGGCGCGGGCATTTCGAACTTGCCGAGCCAATCGTGTGGGGTGCTTTCACAACAAGCCGAGTATTCAAATCCCCCCAAGGACATCCGCGCAGCGATCGGGAATGCCCGGAAGGAAACGGTGGTTACCCACGGTGTATCACGCCAGCCTTCGTTGGCGGGGTCCATTTTCGCTCTTTGGGCGGATAGTGCCTTTCCAAGTATTGCAGAATATCCGGATCGCCAATCCTCATGTGGGCTTCAGCGTGCGATGCCTCAGTTTCCCTGCCCAGTTCCTGCTCTAACCGCTCAAGGGTGATGAGTGGTCCATCCTGGAATTTCAAGGGGGTCGCTTGAAAAGACTCCAATGGAACCTCGACGCTGAATTTGCGAGACTCTCCGGGCGCGTCGATCACCTGGAAGTTATAAGTACGCAAAGTAGTCGATACGGTGAAACCTTCGGACTGTATTAGGGTTTTCATGCTGCGTCCTTTCTCGGCCCTTTGAGCGTTGATTATTCGGATCCTCCATTAGCAGTTTGTTGAAAAATTCACCTTCCGAGATACTTTTCTGGGATAAGAAGCGTCGATCAGATGAACACGCCTCGAATCACAGGAGGCCCCCTGCGCGGAGAAGACTCGAAACAGGAAGCGATGTTCCGCTACGTGTCGCCGGAACAGCGAGTGCCGAGAGATCATCCCCTGCGACCGATCCGGGAGATGGTGGACACGATCTGGCAACAGATGTCGCCGCGGTTTGCCCGGCTGTATGCCCAGCGGGGGCGGCCTTCGATCGCTCCCGAGAGGTTGCTGCGCGTCTTGCTGTTGCAGATCTTCTACTCGCTGCGCAGCGAACGCCTGCTGATGGAGCCATTGCACTACAACCTGCTGTTCCGCTGGTTCGTGGGCATGGAGAGGGACGAGCAGGTATGGAACCACGCGGTGTTCAGCAAGAACCGGGAACGGCTGCTGAACGAGCAGATTGCCCAGGCCTTCTTCCAGCGGGTGCTGCGGCAAGCCCAACCGTATCTGTCGGACGAACACTTCACGGTGGACGGGACGCTGCTCGAGGCGTGGGCCAGCCAGAAGAGTTTCCGGCGCAAGGACGAGGGAGAACGGCCTCAGGGCACGCCTCGCGAAGCAGATTTTCATGGCGAGCAGCGGAGCAATCAAACGCATCCATCCACCACCGACCCCGAGGCCCGGCTGAGCTACCTGGGACACGTGCTGATGGAGAACCGCAACGGGCTGCTGGTGCAGACGATGCTGACGCAGGCCGATGGGACAGCGGAACGGGATGCAGCCTTGCTGATGGCGTCGAAGATTCCTGGAACCCGGCGCCTCACCCTGGGAGCGGACAACAACTATGACACGCGCGAGTTCGTCGGCACGGCGCGGGAGAGGAAGATCATTGGCCTGCTGAGGAAAGTGAAGTGGCGAGGCCGGGAGAAAGTGGGTTGGTGGTTCACCTTCGTCGGGGCGGCCTACAACTTGGTTCGGTTGCGACGACTGCGGGCGGAGGCGGTGGCATGACCGCCCAGCTGCAAAGGCGCTCCGAAAGTCCCCAGCGGGACCTAGGGTAGACCTCTGATCTCTGGCCGGAAACCCCTTTACCCTTGTTTTAACTCGATCCGAAACGAAAATAGAAACGGAAATCATCACAAACTCGGATTTTTCAACAAACTGCTAGTCGCACAGTGCCTGCATCACGGCAGACCGGCAAAGTAACTGAGAAATACCTCGGATGCAAGCAGCGCCTTAACGGAGCAATCAACGACCACATCGGACATCGAGCTGCCATAGGAATGAGTTTACTTTTCTACTACTTCTGGCCGGTCTCCGGTCAATCCGGCAAGCTTTTTGTTTCCTGGGCCTTCCATAAAATTTACACAGGATAATTTTGGCAGGCTCAGTCGGGCCCCCGATTACCTGCCAACGTTTCCGCTCCATCCCGCGACGAACGCTCGGTCTGGTCAAGGGTATGGGGACGGTTGAATGTAATGCGCGCAACGCTATCGATTTCTTGATACAGAAAGCAGTTATGTTGTTTTGTGTCCTGTTGCATCTTTTTCTTCCTCATCGGTAAACGGCCAACCGTTGGGCGGCGATCCGCCCTCCACGGCAACCGAGCAGCCCTCCGCCGGTCACGATAATTCCACAGGTCGGAGCATTTCTGGCGAGTTTCCTTCAGGACATCACCTGCCCACCGGAAACGTCAATGGCCTGACCTGTGATCCCCCGCGCCTGCTCGCAGGCCAGCCACACAACCGTAAATGCGATCTCTCCCGGTTCAAGGATACGCTTCTGGGGACTGTCGCCGGCCAAATATTCCCGGGCCTTTTCGGCGGTGACTTTCGTCTTGGCGCTGATGGTCGAAACAGCCTTCTCCACTATATCGGTCTCGACCCACCCGGGACACACGGCGTTGACCGTAATGCCGGAGGTTGCCGTCTCCAGAGCCATGGAGCGCGTCAAGCCCAGCACTCCGTGTTTGGCCGCTGCATACGCCCCGGCGTAGCGGAACCCCATCTGGGCGGCGGTCGATGCGATGTTGATGATTCTCCCGGATTTCTGCGGCAGAATCCATTGCAGCGCCTGCTGGGAACACAGGAAAGTGCCGGTTAGGTTGACGGCGAGTATCCGCTCCCAGGTTTCGAGACTCACGCGGGCGAGCAGATCGCTGTGGCTCTGTCCGGCGTTGTTGACCAGTATGTCCAGCCGCTCCCAGCTCTGCCGCGTCTTAGTAAATAGTCCCTTGACCGAGTCAGGGTCGGTGACGTCGCAGCAAACGGCCAGAGACTCCCGCCCGGTCGCCCGGATTTTTCCGGCGACCCTTTCCAGGTGGGCGGCGGTCCTCCCTGCAACAGCCACGGAGCAGCCCTCCGCAGCGAGCGCTAAGGCAATGGCCTCTCCTATTCCTCTCCCCCCGCCGGTTACGATAGCGGTCTTCCCTTGGAGCCGCATCTGTACCTCCTTGACCTTGCCTTCACCTCGGATTCGATGGCTGCCGGCAGGGCCATCGTTCATTCGTTGTAGATCTGCACCTTGGTCATGCACATGGCGAATGTCGTCCCGGCGGCCAACTTCCGGGCCCAGGCGAGCGATTCCTGCCGAACTCCGTTGCCTTGACGACACGGTTGACCAGGACGATCTGCTCGGCGCGCTCCGCCCGGAACGGCTCTCCCGGATAGAGCAACTCCACGGCTCGTGAGGCTCCCACGATGTGCGGCAACAAGTAGGCGACGCACATATCCGCTCCGGTCAATCCGGCCTTAGTTGAACAGGAAAGCAATCTCGCTGCCCTCTGCAACGATAAGGATGGGCATCGAAAATGATCGAAGCCAACAAGGACCACGCAGGAGAGACGAGACATCTGCAACGAAACGGTCCGCCTGAACGCACACAGGAATATAGCTTAATCCTCGTTTTTGGTCGAGTCGTAATGTAATTTTTAACGGTTTTGTTTGTTACCTCCCTTCAGCGCCCATCCCACCTTCGGGACAACCTGCCGAGTAGGAGGAGCAATCGGCTACTAGCAGATTAGGTATCTCAGCAGGAGTGAGGTTTCCTCGGCAGCAGTTCTCAACGGGCATACTGGTTGAGGCGGCTATCCAACAGATTGGGTCAGATTCGTTTGGTTCGCAGAGGAAACAATTTGGGCAGCTTTTGTAATGGCGCGAATTTAAACATCTCGGGTGAAATTGCCTCATGGCGGCGACGGCGCCTTTCACCATGCGAAAGGGAACCTGAGGGGTCCCGCTACGATCGTAAACTCAAGGTCGGGAGAAAATCCAGAGATAGAGGAGCGCATAGAATGCACAATAAGCTGGAGTTCATTGATCCGCCGGAATTGGGTAAGCATCCCGGCTACAGTAATGGAATCAAGACAAAATCGGCCAGTCTGCTCTTCGTAGCTGGTCAAGTGGCTTGGGATGAAGCCAACAAGATTGTCAGTTCCGAGTTTGTTGGGCAATTTGACCAGGCGTTGTCCAACGTACTTACGGTGGTACAGCAGGCGGGTGGCAAGCCGGAGGACATTGTCCGCTTGACGATTTATGTGCTGGCCTGCTCGCATTCCACGATACAGGTGCCGGTGTGGCTGTCGAATGGATAGCAGTGCGCCTGGAACAATCCGTGCTCGTTCTCACAAAACAGGAACGTAAAGGCGTCAAACACCTTATCGGTTCCGAGCCAGATGAACTTGGCGTTTTCTACCGTCACACTCGGCTGGAAGATGGACTCGTAGGTCTTCCGCACAATGCTGTTGACACCATCGGCGGCGATGATCAGATCATAGTCGCAGAATTCCGACAGGTCGCTCACCTCAACCCCAAACTTCATCCGGACGCCCGCTTCGCGGCAGTGCTTCTGCAAGATGTTGAGCAGCAGTTTCCGCGAGATGCCGGCGAAGACGTGGCCTCCAGAACGGATGGTGTGATCGTGGTATTGCACGTCAATGGCATCCCACCTGACGAAGTGTTTCATGATGTCCTGGTAGGTCTCCGAATCAACCTCCTGGAAAGTAGCCAGCGTCCGTTCGGAAAAAACCACTCCCCAGCCGTAGGTCGCATCGGGCGGATTGCGCTCCAGGAGTGTGATATCGTGGGTTGGGTCCGCCTTCTTCAGCAGAAATCCGCTGTATAATCCTCCCGGTCCTCCCCCGATGATGAGAATCTTCACGGCATGCGTCTCCCAAACTCTCCAGATGCGTGATGCGTATTCCCCCTAGCCAACGGCCTCGGCTAGGCGGGCGAGTTGAGTGATGTTGCCCACAGTGGGGAACAAAAGCAGTTCGTCGCAACCTGCTTCTTGATAGCCTTGGATGAACTCGGCAACGGCTTGCGGGGTAGTGAGCAGGCTGGCGGTGATTCTATCGGCGAACGGTCCTGCGAAAAAATAGTAGTCCTTCATGTAACGGATACCTGCCTCCACCGCATCTTCGCCGAGCGCATAGTAACCCATTCCCCACAGTAGCAGCTTATCCGGGCGTCCCGCATCGAACCAGGCGGCTCGAGCTTTTTCAGCGGCGCGGGCGAAAACCCGTGGTGGTCCGCCCCCGTGCAGGTAGCCATTCGCGTAGCGGGCCATGCGGGCAAAAACCGGCTCGCTCGTCCCGCCTACCAGCAGTTCCGGGCCGCCGGGACGGGCCGGCTTGGGCCCCAAGGTATCCTCCTCCCAGTACGAGCGCAGGGCGCCCAGTTGCTCCGACAGCCGCCTGCCCCGAGATCGGTACTCGACTCCCGCCACCTTGTAGTCGGCCTCCCGAGCCCCCACGGCCATGCCCAAGACCAGCCGGATAGTTAGGTGCTTCCGCCATCCAGTGTTGTTAGGCTGCGAGAGACATTCGCTTATTGCTGGCAGCAACTGAGATTGTGGAGGAAACGAACACCAATATGAACTTTTCCCAACAGCGGGAATTCCTTTTTCGATACCTCTCCAATCATCGTAAGACCCCTTTTGGCATGTACTCAGCATGCTTAATTGTTGGAGGTTGTGCGTTTTCGCCGTTGCCGGATCGAAAGGAAATCATTTCTGCGCGGCCACCACTGGAGCCCAAGTCAAGACACTGCTCAGCCACTACCGAGGGCTAGGCCTGGCGGAACAAACTGAAGAGAATTTAATTGAGGTCCGCGAATTCTGCTATTCGCTCTCTTTTGTTCCTGGTGGGCCGCAACAGCAATGCAAGAACTCCCCCAAGCCTGATATTCCCAATTATCACTATATTACCACTCGGCGATCCGTGACTATTTTCCGAGTTTGTTACCAACGTGTTTAGGGATTATGGTGGAATTACTTCTCGGATGGACTCCCTGAAAAAATGAGGGAAGCCCACCAGAATAAAGCTTGACAACCAGATTAGGAAAAGCATAGTGTTAACCACATATTGTGGACGTTTTACAAGATAATTCAAACTGCATCGTTCCTGAAGGCAAGGGAGAAAGCACTTGTCAGCCGAGCGATCCGTAACCGCAAACAGGAGGAAGTTATGTCAGTGAGAAGGCTTTGGTCGGTGGTATTGGTGTGTGCGTTTTTCATCGGTGGAATCACTTGGGCTCAGGTGACCACTGGGACGATCTCGGGAACCGTAACCGACTCTACCGGAGCGGTGATTCCCGGAGCCACCATCACATTGAGGAACGTGGAGACGGGGATTACCCGCACAATCTCCACCGATGCGGCGGGCCGTTACACGGCTCAGCAGTTGGGGCTGGGCGGCTACGAAGTCACGGCGGGGTCGGCGGGCTTTCAAACTTTGATCCGGAGCGGCATTGAGATGACCGTGGGCCGGCAAGCGGTGTTGGATTTCGCCTTGCAAGTGGGAGCGGTGGCTGAGTCGGTGACGGTGACCGGGGAAGCTCCGTTGCTGGAGACCACCAACTCAACGGTGGCCGACCTGGTCACTGAGAAACAGATGCGGGATCTGCCGCTGAACGGCCGCAGCTTTACGAATTTAGTGGCCATCCAGCCGGGTGTGGTTACAGATCTCGGGATTCCTCAGGGGGTATTCCAAGGTGGAGGCAGGATGTCACTGAACGGTGCTCGCCCGCAGCAAAGCTTATACCTGCTGGACGGAACCGATATTGTGGCTCCCTATTCGAATGTGGCTCCTGTCAGCGTATTGTTCCAGGCGCTGGGAGTGGACACCATTCGGGAATTCTCCGTTTTGCAAAACAACTACGGAGCCCAGTATGGCCGCGCCGTCGGCGGCATCATGAGTGCCGTCACCCGTTCGGGCACCAACCAGATACACGGCAGCCTGTTTGAGTTTATGCGGAATGAGAAGCTGGACGCCAAGAACTTTTTTGATTCGGGCGAAGATTCGATCCCGCCCTTCAAGCGAAACCAGTTTGGGGGAACGATTGGGGGACCGATTGTGCAGGACAACACCTTTTTCTTCTTCTCCTACGAAGGTCTGCGGCAGGTCCTGGGAACGACGGATTTCGGCACCGTATTCAGCGACGAGACGCGGCTAGGGGTGATCACAGGTTGTCCCCCAGGGCAGTCGAGTTGCACGGAAGAAGAGCGCATTGTGGCAGACACAGTAACAGTGAATCCTGACATCCAGCCTCTCATCGCCATCGCCCCGCGAGGTAACGGCCGCTATCTGAACGATGGAATTCAGGAATTCTTCGGCAGCCGGTCGCAGCGGGGCCGGGAGAGTTACTACATGTTCCGCATTGATCAGCGGATCAGCGACAACGACAGTTTGTTTGGCCGGTGGACGGGCGATCACAGCAGCAAGGAACTTACCGATGCCCAGTTCTTCGCGGACGGTAGCGGCAGACACACCAGCACCGACGACGACGGTTTCTATGGCTTCTTGACAGTGGAATGGACACGAATCCTGTCGCCTACGGTCATCAATATTGCGCGGGCAGGGTTTGCTCGAAACAACAACCGCCAGTGCATGTGCATTGATGGGACTGAGATTGGTGTGAACGAAATAAGTCACCCCGACTATCCCGTTGGCATGATCCCGGCGCAGTTGCAAATCATCCCCGGAATCCCGTTCGGAGGGCCGTGGGGGATGCCGGGTGTTGACATTCCTGGCGGGCACAATGGTATTGGCCGTCATACCGAAGGTGCGGACTTGGACGATCCCTTACATTACGTTGACAACACCTTCAGCTTTGCGAACTCTGTCCGCATTGCAAAGGCCGGGCACTCGGTGGACATCGGCGTGGACGTGAGGCGCTATCAAGAGAACGCGCTGCAATCGGTATGGGGCAAGGGAGGCACCAACTTCCGTTCCCCCATGCGGAACTTCTTGACCGCCGGCAGACCCGATCTTTGCCTGGAAGGGGGTGAGAGTTCCCGCAACTGCCGTGGGCTTAACACGCTCACTACGACAGGGATAACCGGACCGCCCGATTCATATCGCGGATTCAGGCAGACCTACTATGCCATGTTCTTTCAGGACGACTACCAAATCCGGCCGAACCTGACCTTGAACTTTGGGATCCGGTGGGAGTCAATTACGGGGCCTACAGAAGTCAACCAAAAGGTGGCGACCATCCTGGACGTATTGAACGATGCGGATTGGACCCAGTTGGGGGACAAACCCTTGTTTGAGCTGCGCGATGGGTTGAAGGGTTTTTCTCCGCGATTCGGCTTTGCTTACAGCCCGGATCAAAGCACCTCCATCCGCGGTGGTTTTGGAACGTTCCGGGAGATGCCGTTGTTGTACTCGTACCAGTTAGCTGTTTTTTACCCCCCGTTTTCGGATCGGCTACAGATACGGTCATTCCCACTTGATGCGTGGCCGAACCCCTTGGCTGGCATTGATCCGGCCGGAGCCCGGCGGCAGCCGCTGACGGTCAACCACGACTACAAATACCCGTACAGCATGCAATGGAACTTGCAGATTGAGCGGCAGATTGGGCAGACATGGGTAGCCAAGGCCGGCTATGTGGGGACCCGTGGGATCAGTCTCATATCGATCAATAACCTGCTTCAGCCAGCCCAAGAACTAGATGACCAGGGTGTGCCGTTCACACCTCGCAACGCACCTTCCCCCAATCCGGCCATCTTCTCGACTCGTAGTTACGGCAATTTTGGGGATTCCTGGTACAACGCGCTGCAACTGCGTCTCAAAAAGCGCTTCAGCCATGGAATAGATTTCAATTTTGGTTATACCTGGTCGAAGAACATCGGCGATACGGGAATCGGCCTGAAGGGCGCAGAAACCCCGGGAGGAGACAGTCAGCAAGTCGGCTCCTTATGGGACTGGAAGATACTTGACAGGGGACTGGTCGCCCAGGACACTCGTCACAACTTCACGTTCAACTTCAGCTACGACGTCCCAATCGGGCCGGGGCGCTTCTTTGGCGGTAACATGGGCAGTGTCGCGAATACCATCCTCGGTGGCTGGCAGCTCAATAGTATCTTCAAAGCGCGATCAGGGTTACCGATGACCATTTCTGGAGGCGGCTACAGCCGAAACAGCTACTGCCGCACCTGCGAAATTCGGCCCAATTTGGCTCCGGGGGGAGATAATAACCCGGTTAGGGATGAATGGGATCCGAATGCCCCGACTCCGGAATCTGCTTACTTTGATGTGTCGAATTTTGAGGTCGTGCCAGCCAGCTACTACGGCAACTTGGGGAAGCACACCTTGACCACACCCGGCTTGACCACAGTGGATTTCTCCATCTTTAAAATGTTCGAACTGGGCGAGGCCAAGAACCTCCAGTTCCGAGCAGAGGTCTTCAATCTGCCGAATCACCCGAACTTTGCCCGGCCGAATGCTTCCGTCTTCCGCACCAATGGTTCTGTTAACCCGACGGTAGGGAAGATTACGCAAGCTCGCACCTCCCGGCAGATTCAGTTGGCGCTCAAGTTCGAGTTCTAAAGCTAGGAGCAGTGACTTAAAGACAAGGTGCTTTCATGAAAGGCTAACCCCTTTGTGGAAGCACCTTTTTTATTTCAGCCTATTGCTGAGGAGAGAAGCAATTATGAGGAAAACGCTGTATGCAAGCTTGGCGATAGTTCTGGCTACTGGGTGGGGATGGGCTCAGCAAGAGAATGTTGCAGCGAAGTTAGGCTATCCCCAGATGATTGTTTACAACGGCAAGGTCGTGACCATGGACGACGCCTCGTTTGAATCACGAGTCGGGACCATTGTGCAGGCGATGGCGATCCGGGACAGCAAGATTCTGGCGACGGGGAACAATGCAGAGATTCAGGCTCTGGCCGGGCCGCAGACGAAACAGATTGACCTCCAGGGCAGGACGGTGCTGCCGAGCTTCATCATGACCCACGAACATCCCACCGACTGGGTCTTTATCGAGCCACGGGCTTTCCGGCACGTTCTGCCGGGGGACGATGTCATCGTCTCGCGATGGATGCCGAATGAGCCTCCCAAGCAACAGTTGGCGAAGCTGGAGCCGACGATGCGGGAGGCGGTCTCCAAGGCCAAGCCGGGACAGTGGATTCGGGTGATCTTCAACTGGGGACCGGAATACGAATGGGCCACCGAGATGCAGCCGCTCTTTCGCAATTCCATCACCAAGGAATGGCTCGATGACATGGCCCCCAATAACCCGGTCACTGTGAAGAATGGATTCATTAATTCCGTATCCAATAGTAAAGCTGTCGAGGAATTGGCAAAGGTGCATGATCTGGAATCCTACGATCCTGGCCCCGGCGGCGGAGGCCAAAAGGGCATTCGAGCCAGAGAAACCGGGCAATTGGGACGCCCGGTAGATCCCAATGCCATGCTCAGAGGAAAGCTCCCGGTGCTGGCTGAGCTATTGAAAGCGGAGTTGGAATTGTGGGGAAGCTACGGGATCACGACCTTTGGTTCCTCGCCCTACGCCTATCACAACCTCCAGGCCTTGGACTATTTGGACAAGCGAGGCGAGATGCCTGCCCGTTTTACCTGGGGTTATACGGGACCGACTTGGGACATAGAGACATT
Organism: Terriglobia bacterium; assembly: GCA_963666975.2. Classification (GTDB taxonomy): domain Bacteria; phylum Acidobacteriota; class Terriglobia; order 2-12-FULL-54-10; family 2-12-FULL-54-10; genus JADFGZ01. The sequence continues at coordinate 652,988 of CAXVYR010000004.1, forward strand.
GCGGGTCCTGGCGGGCACATTAGGACATGGGACAGACCACCTGTGGCTTGTGGGAGCGTGGAAAGATACGGGCAGCGGTTGCATGAGCGTGCCGATGAGAGCGGAATGGGTCGAGCAAATGCGCGAGCAAGACGCGGGCTTTTCAGGGACGGGCCGCTGCAATTTCGCTCCCGGCACCGAGGGGAGAGAGATTCTGGAGCGGATCGTCGAAAGTGGCCTGCGGGTGGCCACGCTGCATACTGGCGGGGATAAGGATATCGACTACTTCATGGATGCGATCGAGCAGGCGAGCAAAAAAGCAGGTTTTACTCTAGACCAGATCCGCAGCAAGCGTCATGCCTTTGACCACAGTTCGGGTGCTCCCCGGCCAGATCAGATCCCCCGCATTAAGAACCTGGGGATGATGGTAAGCCAGATCAATACCATTTTGTGGGAGACGCACCGCGGGGCATCGATGACCGCCAAACAGTATGGGATTGAGTACACCGACTGGGTGGTGCCCCGGAAGAGTTTGACCGAGGCGGGGGTGATGACCACCTTCGAGATCGACCGGCCCTTGCCGCGCAAGGTGTTTTTCTTCATTACCAAAGGGATGAATCGGTACAACGACCGGGACCAGAGGGTCTATGGGCCGAACCAGAGGACGGACCGAATTGTCCAACTGAAGGCCCTGACGGTGTGGGGAGGCTATTACGTCTTGCGGGAAAACCTGTTGGGTACGCTGGAACCGGGTAAGTTTGCGGATTTCATCGTCCTGGATCGGGACTTTCTGACGGTCCCGGAGGCGGAGATCCCAGACACGACGGTGTTGATGACGGTGGTGGGCGGCAAGACAGTGCATTTGGCTTCCCCGCTAGCGAGGGAGATTGGGATGCAACCAGTGGGCGCGAGCACCTGGACGGAACCGATCCCGGAGGGATGGTAACCAAAGCCTTATTATTGAGGTTTACATAATATAGTGACACTTAGATTCGCTGGGCGGCCTTCTGTAGGGCTTTTGAAGCCTGTAGAAATGTCACTATATTATGAAATGTTCAATAGGAGAAAATCGTCCTTACGGACCGTTAATCGATTGGAGCAACCGGTACATTTTTCTGCATTAACACAAGGGAGGAAACCATGAGGAAAGCGGGCGCGATACTGTTGGCAGTTGTTTGGTGTAGTGTTTGGGGATGGTCCCAGAATGTTAGCGTACCGGCGGTGCTGGCGAACTATCCACAAATGATCGTGTACAACGGAAAGATCGTAACCATGGACGATGAGTCCTTCGAGCCCCGCGTCGGGACGATCGTGCAGGCGATGGCGATCCGGGACGGGAAGATCTTCAAGATGGGGAACGATGCGGAGATACGAGCCCTGGCGGGCCCGCAGACGAGGCAGATTGACTTGAAGGGGCGAGAGGTGCTGCCGGGTTTTATCATGACGCACGAGCACCCTGTCGACTGGATGTGGACGGAACCTTTGGCCTTCCGGCATGTCTTCCCGAATGACGAGGTAGCTGTCTCGCGATGGCTGCCTAACCTGCCGGCGAAGGAACAGTTTGCGCTGTTTGAGCCAACGATGCGGGAGGCACTGGCGAAGGCAAAACCGGGTCAGTGGATCCGGGTGATTCCCAACTGGGGCCCGGACAACGAGTGGGCTGAAGAATTTAGAGGGCAACTTGGTGATATCTGGGAAACATCCATCAAGAAAGAATACCTGGATATATTGGCGCCCAACAATCCGGTCTGCATCAGTAACGGCTTTACCAGCGCTTGCATGTCCAACACGAAGGCCATACAGGAATATCGTAGTGTGCATTCAGACATGGACGCTCAAGATGAGCAATCGGGAGTGTTAGGCCGCAAGATGCCGTCCGATGTCATACTGAAGGGGAAAGTGCCCCTTTTAGCTGAGCTTCTGAAGGCTGAACTGGAGTTGTGGGCTCGCTACGGGATCACGGCTTATGGCTCCGCGCCTTATGCTTACACGAACCTGCAAGCCCTGAATATTTTGGACCAAAGAGGCGATCTGCCGGCGCGGTATGCGTGGACATGGCATGCTGCAGTAGCTCCAAAAGGGTGGGATTTAGACACACTGCGACATATGTCTGGCATGCTGGGACAAGGGTCGGACCACTTGTGGTTTATAGGCGCTTTCGGTTCTTCTGGCGGTTGCATGTCGATCTCGCCGAGACCCGAGTGGTCGGAGAAGTGGGGAGCCAATCTGCCTCGGTATTCCTATAGCCCGGAATGCCGTAACGCTCCCGGCACGCCTGGGTATGATAGGAATGTGGCGATCGCCGAGTCCGGCCTCCGGATCGCCACAATGCATTCCTCAGGGGACAAAGGGATTGACTACGTCATGGACGCAATCGAAGAGGGTAGCAGACGAGCCGGGTTGACGCCGGAAGAGATTCGCTCCAAGCGGCATGCGTTTGATCATGCAGCGGGAGCTCCCCGACCGGGCCAGATTCCTCGCCTCAAGAACCTGGGGATGATGACGAGCATGCTCAATACGATTCTGTGGGAGACCCACCGGGGGGCCTCGCAGGTTGCCAGGCAGTTCGGGGTGGAATACACGAACTGGGTCGTCCCCCGCAAGAGTGTGGCGGATGCCGGAATCATGAATACGTTTGAAATAGACCGGCCGCTGCCGCACAAAGTGTTTTTCTTTGTTGCAAAAGGGATGAACCGCTATAACGACCGGGATCAGCAAGTGTACGGACCGGGGGAGAGGACGGACCGGATTACGCAGTTGAAAGCGCTGACGACCTGGGGAGGATATTATTTGCTGCGGGAAAACCTGGTGGGGAGGCTGGCACAGGGCTCGTATGCTGACTTCATTGTGCTGGACCGGGACTTTCTGACGATACCGGAGGCGGAGATACCACAGACGCAGGTGCTGATGACGGTGGTCGGCGGGAAGACGGTGCATCTAGGCAATGCCCTGGCCAGAGAGATTGGGATGCAGCCAGTGGGGCCGAGCACCTGGGCGGAGCCGATTCCGGAAGGATGGGAGCCGAAGGCTTATTGAGCCGAATGTTAGGTTTGCGGTAGGAGAGGAAGATGAGAATAGGTCGGATAATGAGTGTGGTTTTGACTGTGGTGTTAGCCTCTGGCTTGGCCTGGTCTCAACAAGCGAATGTTGCAGCGAAGTTAGGCTATCCCCAGATGATCGTCTACAACGGCAAGGTCGTGACCATGGACGACGCCTCGTTTGAGTCGAAGGTAGGCACCATCGGGCAAGCGATGGCGGTGCGCGGGGACAAGGTATTGGCCGTCGGAACCAACTCGGAAATTCGCGCTCTGGCCGGGCCGCAAACCAAGCAAATGGACTTAAAGGGCCGGACCGTGCTGCCCAGCTTCATCCTGACCCACGAACATCCCACCGACTGGGTCTTTATCGAGCCAAGGGCTTTCCGGCACGTTCTGCCGGGAGACGATGTCATCGTCTCCCGATGGATGCCGAACGAGCCTCCCAAGCAACAGTTGGCGAAGCTGGAGCCGACGATGCGGGAGGCGGTGTCCAAGGCCAAGCCGGGACAGTGGATTCGGGTGATCTTCAACTGGGGACCGGAATACGAATGGGCTACGGAGATGCAGCCGCTGTTTCGCAACTCCATCACCAAGGAATGGCTCGATGACCTGGCCCCCAATAACCCGGTCACTGTGAAGAATGGATTCATTAATTCCATTGTCAACAGCAAAGCCATCGAGGAATATCGGAGTGTCCACGATGACGTCAGTTTTTACTCGACCGGGCGCCGGGGAGGCGGACGGATTCCGGAACGGGAGGCCCAGGCCGAGCGAACAGGGAACTTAGGCCGTCCCGTCGATCCGGATGCCATGCTCAAAGGGAAGCTCCCGGTGCTGGCCGAGCTGTTGAAAGCAGAGTTGGAGTTATGGGCAAGCTTCGGGATGACAACCTTCGGTTCCTCCCCCTATGCCTATCACAACCTCCAAGCCTTTCACCTTTTGGATCAGAAAGGCGAAATGCCAGCTCGCTTCGCTTGGGGTTATACGGGGCCTGCTTGGGACAAGGAGACATTGCGCGTCCTGGCAGGCACACTGGGACATGGGACGGATCACCTGTGGAATGTGGGGGTGTGGAGTGGCTCGGGCAGCGGTTGCATGACCGTGCCGATGCGAGCGGAGTGGATCGAACAAATGCGCGAGCAAGGCGCGGACTTTGCAAGGTCGGGCCGGTGCAGTTTCGCTCCCGGTGCAGTTGGAAGAGAGATCATGGAAAGGATCATCGAAAGCGGCAATCGTATAGCCACGATGCACACGGGTGGAGACAAGGATATCGACTATTTCCTGGACGCGATTGAGCAGGCGAGCAAGAGAGCAGGCATTCCTCTGGACGAGGTCCGCGCCAAGCGCCATGCTTTTGACCACGGTTCGGGTGCTCCCCGGCCGGACCAGATCCCCCGCATTAAGAACCTGGGGATGATGGTGAGCCTGATCAACACCGTTTTGTGGGAGACGCACCGGGGGGCGTCGGTGACTGCCAAGCAGTATGGGATTGAGTACACCGATTGGGTGGTGCCGCGGAAGAGTTTGACCGAGGCGGAGGTGATGACCGGCTTCGAGATCGACCGGCCTCTGCCGCACAAGGTGTTTTTCTTTATCACCAAAGGGATGAATCGGTACAACGACCGGGACCAGAGAGTCTATGGGCCGAATCAGAAGACGGACCGGATCACCCAGTTGAAGGCGTTAACGGTGTGGGGAGGCTATTACGTCTTGCGGGAAAATCTGTTGGGTACGCTGGAGCCCGGTAAGTTTGCGGATTTCATCGTGCTGGACAAGGATTTTCTGACCGTCCCGGAGGATCAGATTCCAGGCATTCAAGTGCTGATGACCTCAGTGGGCGGCGAGGTGGTTCACCTGACTTCTTCGCTGGCCAGCGAGATCGGAATGCAGCCCGTGGGCGCTACCACCTGGAAGGAAGCGATCCCGGAAGGTTGGGAATACTAGAGCGTTTTCGCAAATGGTGTAAACCACAACGCGTTGTCATTCCGAGCGCAGCGAGGAATCTGCTTTTCGCCGGGTAAGGGCCAATCCCCTTGTACAAAAGCAGATCCTTCGCGGCGTTTACCCTGAGCAACGCCGAAGGGCTCAGGATGACAGCCAAAGAGGTTGCCTGGTTCCGATGGCGGAGCGGTCTACACCATTTGCGAAAACGGTATAAATCAAGAGACTTTTTCTTCGCGGGATGGGGAGGCGATGATGAAACCCACTCTGTGCCTATTAGCCTTACTGTGTATAGTAGCGGCCGGCGTGGTGCTTCCGCAATCGACTGTTGGTGGGATCAGCATAACCTTATAATGTTCAATATGTTGCTGGCAGAAATGGTCTTGGCAGTTCTGCCGTGTGGCAAATACAGGATAACCAAATTTGTTTGTTGGATATAGGGATGCGCTAACAACACAAGATTGCGGAAGCACCGAATAAATAGAATTGGTGTGAACTTTTGGACAAGCGGGTTTTATTTAAGCAAAGCCTGGTCCACCTGCACGCCCGAGGCACCCAATGGAGTGGCACCCAATTCGAGAAGCAGATTCGCCGTAATCTCGCGCATCGCGCGCGGTTTCGCGTTAAAGGCATCCGCCAAACCCACTGTAAGGATGTTCGACGTGATACTCAACGGCGTTTGGCCCCACTTATCCATCACGTCCATCTTGGCACCCCTGTCCACCAGAAACTGAATGATTGTATTCAATCCGCTGTATGCTGCGGCGTGCAGTGCGGTCTGGCCCACTTCGTTGGCCGCATTGACATCGGCGCCCAATTCCACAGCCAATTTGAAGGCTTCGAGAGCGCGCCTCTCCGCCGCCTCCGTGGAAGGTGTCCCAAACTCAGTTGCAGGTTGGGACGGCGGGTTGAGTTCATATTACGCCACTTCCTCCTTGTGAGAGGAAGCAGCGTTTGGACTTCGGCCGAGAATCGATGCCAAAGCCCAGAGATCGTGATAACCCATGATCTTCCGGAAATTCTTCTCGGTCAGCAGAAACGCTCCTGCCACCCAGCGCAACGTCATCTCGCCGTCGCGCCAGCGGCAAACATTGCCAGTCTTTTTCCGCACGCCCGACTGCGGGCTCTCGATGAGGTTCGTGGTTGCCAGGCAGCGGTGGAGGCTGGGAGGAACGTCGGCTCGATTGATCGTAAAGGTCTCCTCCAACCCTTCGCGCAAGCTGGCGGCTGCTGCCGGATGATCGCACTCGATCATCCCAGCGAGCTTCTTTATGCGCACGATGCCTTCCTCGGCTTGGGGCAATCGCCAGGCGGCGCGCATCAGCGACCGCACCTGATTCGCCAGCATTTTGTCGCCCTTTGGTAACCGCTCAGCCACGTTGCGCAGCTTATGAGTACGGCAACGCTGCACCAGCTGATTGCTGCCGAATACTTCCTCGATCCCCGCGCGGAGCGCTTTGGCGCCGTCGATCACAAACAGATAGCGCTGATCCGTGCGCAGACCTTGCTGGCGCAGGCGGGTGAGAAGGTCTTTCACCGCAGCGGCGTTTTCGGTCGCGCCCAGTTGAATCCCCAGCACATGCTTGCGGCCCTCGCTGTCCACGCCCACGGCGCTGATGACGTGGTGGGAGCCGAACCGCATTCCGTCCAGGTAAATCACCAGAATCTCGACCTCCTCCCAGCGCCGCGCCAACAGTTCTTCCAGCCGCCGCGCTCCTTGCTCGGCCGCTTCCCGGCTCACCTGAGACTTCGACACCCCAGCGCTGTTGGCCATCTCCGGGATCACCTCGCGGTAGTTCCGCGTCGAAACCCCTTTCAACAGTGCCTCGAACATCTCCTCGCCCGTCTTCTCGCTTTTCCGCAGCGCTTCGTAGGCCGGCACCGCTTCTTCCCCTCCGCCCTTCCGGCGCAGCCGGGGCCGCTCCACCCGCAGCTGGCGATCGGCCAGTTTCACCCTCCCCAATTGCCGGCCATGCCAGCGCACCTCTCCGCTCGCCTTCCCGGGACTCTTTGGCCCCGCGATTTGCTCTGCGCTCATGCTCAGAATCGTTTCAATCAAACCTCGCCCGGCCCGATCAATCACCTCATCCACCGCCAGACGCGCCTCCGTGATCAGATCCACCACCGGCAACAGCATCTGTCCGTTGGTTTGGCAAAACTTCTGGATGGTTTCTTCGGCTCCCTTGGAACCCAGTTCCAAAACGTGATATTTTCCCTTCATTCGGCGGTTCTCCTTCTATAGGATTTAGGCTTGGCCCGATTCTATTCGATTCGGGCCGAACCGCCGTTCAACCTTCAACTATGTATGGGACACCCTCCCTCCGTGTATATTCGATAGTTATTTGGATTTACGTCGTTATGCTCAGTCGCAGCGCCCCCTCCCGCCGCCAGAAGCAGCGATGTGGTATTGTCCTCCATTGCCAACAAAGGATCGGCGCCGCTGGTCGCCAGGACACGCATGACGCCGGTGTTGTTGTTCATGGCTGCCAGCAAAAAAGGGGTTGCGCCAACTAGGACTATGCCTCCGATTGCAGGCACGTCCTTCCCGAGTCGAGCGTTCGGATTCGCTCCATGTGCCAGGAGCGCCTTCACCAATTCCTCCATGGTCCGGGAGGTGATGATTATAGCCCCTTGATATCTGCGGCCCAGGTTCTGCCCCGACGCCGCATAGTGTAGAGCAGTAAACCCTTTTCCGTCGACCGTCGCGTTCGGGTCCGCGCCTTTGTCCAGCAGAAATACGGAAAGCGCTTCGTGTCCGCTGGAGCTCGCCACCAGTAAGGCGCTCATGCCGTCCGGCGCGGCCTCATTCACATTCGCTCCCGTTGCCAGTAGTATCTGGGCAGAGTCCAGATCGCCCTGCTGGGCAGCAAACAGCAACGGGGAAAAACCGCCTTTCGAACGGGCATGAACATCCGCTCCGTGCTCGATCAACGGTCGCGCGACATCCGGGTGTTTTCTTGCCAAAGCCCACATTAGTGCCGTTTGCCCCCCCTGATTTTCTGCCGCGTTTGGGTCCGCTCCGTTAGCCAGCAGCGACTTCACCGCCTTCACGCTTCCGGTGTCCGCGGCCGCCATGAGCGGCGTTTCTCCTAACGGCAGGGCGGCGTTCGGGTTTGCCCCGGCGCTCAACAGCTTCTCGACCATGACAGCGTTCCCATTGCGGCAAGCTAGCCATAGAGGAGTGGCGCCATAGTCGTTCCTTGCATTCACGTTTGCGCCGGCATGAATTAGAAGTTCCGCCGTTTCCAGATCATCCAGGTGGACCGCCCATGCCAGTGCTGTCGCGCCATCCGCACCCGAGCGCATTTACATCGCTGTGGTGCTGTAGCAGGGAGCGGACGGCCTCCTTATCTCTCTTCTTAACCGAATCAATCAGCCGAAGATCGCTGCTGGCGGCAGCTAGGCTGGCGACTGAAAGCAGAGTTACTATACACCAGACACCAAAAAGCCTAATTTCAGCACCCATCCTCGGTTTCTCCCTTCGCGGAATTGCTCTCTAAAAACCCGACAAGAAATTTTCGCAGGATCACAATTCGTTCAAATAAAGGCCACCCGTTTTTTAACAACGAGCTATTGACTGGGTGGAAAGATATCGAATTGGAGCCTGTACGGCTTACTTTGCCGGCGCATCAGCGCCACGCATTGCTATAATTGCAACCATCGCCCCAAATCTAATCCCACATGCGGAAAAGAAGCCAAGTCCTTCACCACCATTTACACTGCGAGGAGGTTCAGCTTTCCAGTGCTGTCGCCGAATTTCTCCACTGGAATCCCTAACATGTCAATCATGGTCAAATACAAATTGGTCATCGGGGTACCCTTTGGATACCGGAGGTGACGGCCTCCTTTGATCTGACCTGATCCCCCACCCACTAACAGGGTGGGTAGGTCCGTAGGTATATGCTGGTTACCGTCGCTCAGACCGGCACCATAAACGATCATTAAATGATCCAGCAGGGAGCCATCGCCGTCAGGCGTAGATCGCAGCCTTTCCAGGAAATAGGCGAACATCTTGGTATGAAAGATGTTGATCTGGAGCGCCTTCGCGATCTTCTCGGGGTCGCCCTGGTGGTGCGTCAACGGCTGGTACGGATCCCAAATGCCAAGGTCGGGATAGGCCTGAGCGCTCATTTCGTGTCCTACCATGAGGGTGCTGACGCGGGTCAGGTCGGTCTGATAAGCCAACACCTGCAATTCAAACAGCAACTTAATGTGCTCTGTAAAAGTTGCAGGGATCCCACCAACGGGTCGCTGGAAGTTCGGCAACTCCCGGGAGGATTGTTCCTCGGCCATCTGGATGCGCCGCTCGACATCTCGAACGGCATCGATATACTGGTTGACCTTGGTACGGTCGCTGGGGCCGAGATCGCTCAAGAGCCGAGCCACATCTCGGGTCATGAAGTCGAGAATACTGCGCCTCTCCTGGATTCGGGCGAGCTGGCTGGCACGATCCGTACTCTCACTGTCCCCGAACAGACGTTCGAACACCACGCGCGGTTGGTTCTCCATCGGCAGCGGCGTCGTGGCATTGCGCCAGCAGATCGTGTTGTGGTAGGCACAGCTGTAGTTGGCATTGCATGCGCCCACAACCTCGCTGGATTCTATGCCGAGCTCAAGCGACCCGAGTTGGGTATACTTTTGGAGTTCCTTCGCAACGATCTGGTCTGCAGATATTCCCGCGACAACATCAGCGCCTCCCGTCGGCTTCGGGTGAACACCCGTAAGGTATGCGCCGCTGGCGCGCGGATGCTCTCCCACAGGTTCCCCCGGCAGCCCAAGAGCTTCGTTGGAGTCGAGGCCGCTCAGTACGAGAAGCTGATCCCGAAATGGAGCCAGCGGTTCCAGAATCGGAGTCATCGCGAAAGCAGCGCCCTCTGTTGCCGGCGTCCATTGATTCATAAGTATCCCGTTCGGAACATAGACGAATGTCATGCGGGTCGCAGACTGGGGCGCCGTGTCGATCGTGCTGGCGAATGCTGGAATCATTCCTTCCAGCAGCGGGATAGCCAACGTTGTTCCCATCCCGCGCAAAAACGTGCGTCGAGGGATAGCTTTCTTGAAGATCATCATGGCTCTTCCGGCCTCCTCATCTGAAATGGAGTGCTGTTGACTATTCCCAAAACTAGCTCCGACCACCGGTAGTCGCGGGCAGCGACCTCCCTTGTGATCTTGCGGATGGCTGGAAAGTCGTAATACTCGACTCCCCGGCCGAGGGCGTAAGTGAGAAGTTTTTCCGTGAGGGTAGTGACAAAATCTTCGCGACGGCTCAGCAATATTTGCCGGAGCTCCGCAGGACCTTGAAACTTGGTGCCGTCGGGCAGCACCCCGGACGCATCAATAGGAGTGTTCGCCACGCCGCTGGTGGTCCGCCACCTGCCGATCGCGTCATAGGTTTCGAGCGCGAAGCCCAACGGGTCCATCAGTCGGTGGCAACTTGCGCAGACGGGATTCTTGCGGTGCTGTTCCATGCGCTCGCGCATTGTGAGGGCCTTGGCATCATTGTCTTCCTTCAATGATGGCACGTTCGCTGGCGGCGGCGGGGGTGGCGTACCCAAAATGTTTTCGAGCAGCCACTTGCCGCGTATCGTCGGGGCTGTCCTGGTGGCATACGACGTCACTGTCAGAATGCTGCCATGGCCCAGCAACCCTCTCCGATTTTCATCGCTCAACGTCACGCGCCGAAACGTGCTGCCGTGAATATTCGGGATCTGATAATGCCGGGCCAAACGTTCGTTGAGGAACGTATAATTCGCGTCCAATAAATCCAGCACGCTCCGATCCTCGCGCACAATGCTTTCGAAGAAAAGCTCCGTCTCTCGCTGGAATGCCTCCCGCAGGTTGTCGTCGAACTCGGGAAAGACTGTACGTCGTCAGATAATGTTGGACACAGAGCATAAAAAGATAAGGTGGCGTTCAGGCTCCTCTGGGTTGATGTTAGGCTGCCCTTCTTTTGAAGTGCAACCGTTTTCTTAAGATCATAGTTTTCTCTTTGATGCGATCCCGTTTTTGCAGGATGGCACTGCCTTGGCCTGTAAAAACGTCATACGGTGTCAGGTTGTTCAGGCTTTCATGGTATCGGTTGGTGTTGTAGTGGTTGACGAAGGCATCGATCTGCCGCTCCAGCTCTTCTGGCAGGTAATAGTTGTTGAGCAGGATGCGGTCTTTCAGAGTTCGGTGCCAGCGTTCGATCTTGCCCTGCGTCATGGGGTGATAGGGCTTGCCGCGAGTATGCGGCACGCTGTTTTCTGCCAGCCATGATTGCAGTTCGGAAGAGACGTAGCACGGCCCGTTGTCGCTCAGGAGGCGAGGTCTGTGCCGGGCGCCCACGCGGTCGAGGCCGGTGGCTTGCAAAGCATCCCGCAACGTGGCCGAGACGTCACTTGCGCTCATGGTTTTGCACAGCCGCCAGGCGATGATATAGCGCGAGAAGTCGTCCAGCACCGTGGACAGGTAGAACCAGCCCCAACCGATGACTTTCAGGTAGGTGAAGTCGGTCTGCCAGAGCTGGTTGACCGCCGTGGTCGGGTTGGCGAACCGTTCCGCCGCTTTCAGGACAATAAAGGCTGGCGCGGTAATCAGGTCATGGCTTTTCAGGACGCGGTAAACCGTCGATTCAGAAAGGTAATACCGCCTTTCCTCGGTAAAACGCACCGCCAGCTCGCGTGACGACAGATCGGGCTCGGCCAGGGCTAACGTCACCAACTGCTGAGTTATCTCCTCCGGCACCTTGTTCCAGACAGGGCCAGGATCGGGTTTTTTGTCTTCCAGCCCATCAAAGCCTTCCGACACATAGCGGTCGTACCAGTTGTAAAACGTCGATCTGGGAATGCCAACCTGCTGCAGCGTCCGGCGCACCCCCAGGGCAGATTGCTCCACCGTGCAGATGATCTCCAGCTTCTCCGAGGCAGGGTATCTCATGTATGTTCCTCCCCATCCCCGATCACGCTTTTTTTTAGCAGGCGATTTTCCAGCATAGCCTCGGCCAGGGCCTCTTTCAGCTGTACGGCCTGCTCCCGCAGAGTCTTGACTTCGCCACTGGTTGCCTCACGGTCTATGTCGCCCGCCAGCCGCTTGCGGCCAGCCTCCAGAAACTCCTTGCTCCAGCGGTAATACTGGTTCTGGTGCAGCCCCTCGCGGCGGCACAGCTCCGCGATGCTGTCCTCGCCGCGAAGTCCCTGCAATACAATGCGGATTTTGTCTTCCGGGCTGAACCTGCGCCGCGTCCTGCGTTTGATCTCCCGGACGGCCTTCTCGACCGCCCCCCTGTCGTCTTGTTTTTGTCTCATCTTCGTTCCTTTCAGTCTCTACGATGAGCCAAAAACATCACCTTAACTATTACCCTCTACCTGTCCAACAAGCCCTGACGGGGCACAGGGAAAGACATCTGGATCCGGATACACCGAATCCATGTTGCGCAGGTATAGCCACTGTCCGGCAAAATTGCTCACCAGCGCCTCCGAGCGAGAATCGCCGAGCATACGCCTAACCTGCTCTTCCAGTACCGCAGGATCTTTGAGCTTACCGCGTTCGGCCCAGTCTAAAAGCTCCTCGTCAGGTATGCTGCTCCACAGGAAAAAAGACGAACGGGAGGCCAGTTCGAGGTCGCTGATGCCATAAGCGTTACCCGGCGCCACGTTCGCCGGGTCGCGTTCGACGCGGAACAGGAACCCTGGACTAACCAGCATTCCCTGGAGGGCCATCCTGATTCCTGCTTCGAACCCTCCTTTGCTTTGGCCAGCCTTGTAGAGGCTCAATAGAGGCTGTACATCTTCGTCAGTTACAGGCCGGCGATAAGCGCGACGCGCTAGCGTGGAGAGAATCTTCTTGGCGCAGGGCTCTGCGTCTCCGCTGTCGGCTGGGCGGCACACAAAAATCTTGCGGCGACTGGGTGTGTCCCCCGGCCCTTCTGGATCGTAGGGCCCAGCGATCATGACACTGCCCACGCCCTCCCGCGATTCCTTCCCCAACCTAGCGTTCCGCTCAAGTGCACCTTCAGGTTTCACAGTTCCTTTCAAGAACGTGACCCCAACCAGATGCGGACCCGCTTTCGCCGGGAAGCGGACCTCTATGCCGTCATCCGCCGTGCGCTCGTATTTCTCCTGTTCGGGGTCTCCGATTGCTTGGCCTCCACCGGACTTGCCCTTGCGCTCGCCTCCAACCGTAAATAGCATGATCCTTGAGCCATCCAAGCGGACATCGATCAGCTTCGGCTCCGCGATGCCGACGATAATCCCATCATTATGGGAAGATCTTTGCAGGCGAACTGTGATGATGTACTCGCCGTCCAGCGGGAAGTAATGGCGAAACGCGATTCCGCCGCGCGACCCGAACGGCAAATCTTCGCTCATGCGGTCCTCTTGCACAAGGCGCTGGGGGACATCGTACGTCTTGAGCGCCGGTGACATAGAGGCATCCCCAACGGCTAGACGAGAGATCTTCTCTGCTGCTGACAGGTATCTTTCCAGCAGCGCCGGCGAGACCGTGAGATTTTCCCCGATGTTGTCAAAGCCGTAGCCTGCCGAATCGTCGCCGGGAAGAAGAGATCTGCCATTGATCTCAAGCGCAAGCAAGTCGCGGATTGCGTTGGTGTATTCGGTTCGATTCAGGCGATGGATGACTGCCCTGCCGGGATTGGGATTGGCCTTGGCAGCGCGGTCGAGCTCAGTCTCCAGGTACGTGGCGAAGGAGTCATAAGTGGCCTCATCAGGCCGCGGCATGCCGGCGGGGGGCATCGCTCCGGTCCGTAGTTTACGAATAACCTTTTCCCAAACCTCCGCGCGCGCGGGAACATTCTCGAGGTCCATCTTGTCAAGCATCAGTTCCGCTGTTCGTAAATTTTCATTATGGCAGGTGACACAGTAGCGGTTGAGAACTGAACGGTATGGCGAGGTTGGCGCGGCAACACGGCTCGACAATTCTTGTGCAGGCGCATCCAGGTAGCTACCCGCAACCAGCGCGATTGTGGCCCAGGCCAGAATCGTTCTTAGCATAGATACCCGCCTCCTGCCTTGAGTTGTCCAAGTGTACCAGATGAAAATTGCACTAGGCAAGGTGCTTCCGCAATCGACTGTTGGTGCGATCAGCATAACCCTATAATGTTCAATATGTTGCTGGAAGAAATGGCCTTAGTAGTTCTGAAGCGTGGCAAATATAGAATCAGCCAATTTGTTGTTGGAGATAGGAATGCGCTAACAACACTACCGCATCCTGTACCCCAGAATCAGTTTCATAACCACAGGCTGTGATGTGAACGCTCTCAGTCACCCTGGCACAATAATTCGGTCTGGTCACTAGAAGTCGAACGAGTAGGTGAGCTTGAGCTGTAGGGAGCGATCCTTCTGACCGCCGAACACGCCCGCAATTTGGCGGCCTTCGTTATCGAACACGCTCCGGCGGCCTTCATTATAAACCAGGAAGAGATCGTCACCGGGCCGGAAGATGTAGTTCAGGCGGAAGTTGATCCCGGCAAAGGAGTCCACGTTGTTGTACTGAATGGTAGTCCCGGTGAGCCATTGATTGTTGAAATTGTAATTGATGCGAAAATTCGCGACGTGCTGAATGAAGCTGGTTTGGCCAAAGGTAATATCATTGATCCTATAATTCAGCTCGAATGAGAGGTTGTCGGTCAGTTTCAGTTTCGGCTGGACCCTCCATTCTATTAGATCACCGCCGAAGTATCCGGGATTCGGTGTGACACTTATGTTTCCGGAAAGCCTTCTTGCCGGATTGGCGCTGTACTGATACCGCACGTACCACCAGCCGTAGTCACCCCGAGGAACCACCACTTCCGGCACACCCGGGGGCACATCCGGGCGAAACAGTTCGCTCAGCCTCTCAAAACGGTAGTGAGGGGAAACCTGAACGGAGTCGCCGCTCTGGAAATGTACTTGGATCGTGTAATGATTGCGCCGCCTATCGAACTCCCAGTCGCTATTGGTAACGTAATCGAATCGGGTCCGCAGTTCGATTTGGCGGATGGGACCACTTCTCGGACGGGGCTTGAGTTGCAGGGTGGGAGTCACACGCCGTATGTTTGTTTGGTTAATAAATCCCAGATCATCCCGGAAATTGGGTTCAATGAAAACGTAGTCCAGGCCCGTCGACAAAAAATCACTGTTCCACCGGATCGTGCCGCTGCTGACCCAGTTTTGTTCCGTGTTCCCCGGTTGTTGCGATTTGGCCCACAGGCCTGCCACGCGTAAATATTTGTAGAAGTTGAAGTTCGCGTCAACACCGTAGACCCGGTTGAAATCCGCTGTGCCCCCGAGCTCTCTATTCAGAAAAAACCCCCCAACAGTGGAACGGGCCAGTACATTGCGTTTGACCCTGACCACGCTGTAATTGCTCGCGGGAACGCTAAAATTTTCCGACTCGTCCAAGGGATCGGTCTGGACACTCATCAAGCCCAGGGTGAAGCCCTGTAGATTACCGGTGATGCGGGCTCCAGCGTTGATGGGCACAGGTTGTCCCTTGCTAAGGCCGATCCGTCGGCTGTGAAATAACTTCATGTCGGTGGTGCCTTCGGCTCTGGACAGGCCAAATTCAAAGATACCCGCCCCCTCCAGGAAAAACTCTCTCTTTTCAGCGAAGAAAAGCGGGAAGCGGTCCAGGTTCACCCGCTGATCATCGACTTCAGTCTGGGCAAAGTCGGTCCGCCAGGTCATGTCCGCCGTGAGGCCCGGCGTGATCCGATATTTCAAAACTTCTATCCCGATGTCGGAGGCGTTGCGGAACGTGCTTCGGAATGGATCGGTGGCTCCGGGTATTGGATTCAGCCTGCGCTCGTTGACAAAACCTCCTAACACGTAGGGCTTGATTCGCAGCGTCAGTCCCGCATCGATCTCCTCTATCCCTTCCAGATGCCCTCCCTGTGAGATGTTTTCCAGATCGAATCCGCGATGGAAGCTGTTCCAGTAAGAAAACTCATTTTTCCGCCGAATCACTCGCTCCAGGTCTAATCCCCAGCCTTGCCCGTCTTCTTCACTCACTCGCAGGCTCTTGAAGGGGATGGCGAACTCCGCCGTCCAACCCGCCGGGCTCACCTGGGAAGCTACATCCCACTTCTCGTCCCAGTTTTCGTTCACATCGTTCCCTTCGTCGGTAATCATGGCGTCATATTGGGTGCCCAGTGGATTCGTGCGGAACAGGAAAGCATTGCGGTGGTCGTGAAAGGTATCGAGCACGAGGGTGATGGTGTCGTCGTTTACCAGATTGTTGTCCCGCCGCCGCTCGGTAGCCAGTATTCCGTCGGCGCCGGCGTCATAGCAGATGACCCCAACGTATAAGGTCGTGGCCGTGTAGAGGACGCGGAACTCCGTCCTTTCCGTGGAGGCTTCACCCTCCTGCGGATCTTTCTGAACGAATCCCAGGGAGACCTGAGCTTGCTGCCATGCCGGCTCGTCGAGGCTCCCGTCCACATCCACCGGCAGTTCGATCTGAATCGCAGTGATGGTTCTTTTGCCGTGGGCCCCGGCTGCAATCTGGAGACCGCTCTGGGCGTGACTGGGAAATGCAGCGAGTGCGGAAAGCAGCGTAAGGATAAACAGAAGAAGCCATCGATGCAGGCTGGTGTTTCGCGCTGACAGAGCCTCATTCTTTTCAAACACCATTGGCTGCAAGGTGGTTTTTTTAGTCTGATAAATGGTTATGTCCCCCCCTCGCCATCCCGGACGAAGTGGAGCATCCTAGTCGGAATCGCCGTTTTCAAGTCTGCCTTCTGCAGATCATACACCAGCCACCCTCTTATATCCAGTTCAGATTGTCATGGACGTGGCAGCGCAGCTCGTTTTGGCCGTTTTGCCGATTTGTCTGTTGTTCTCATGAAGAATGTAGTGTTGCTGAAACTAACATCAATATTGAGGTTAGCAGAAGGTTTTTTCTCCGATTTCAAACCGGGAATGCGGGCTAAACGGGCATTCGTGATACCGTTTGTTCAGATGTCGGCAAAGTCGCCATGTCGCCCCTTGCCTTGTGAGAATCTTCTCGCACCCTCTGCCCCTTCGCGGAAATGCACATCGACGCTGTTCGCCCACTCGCACTTGAGTGCCTCGCGGACCGTGAGCCCATAGGTCTCGTAGACGTTGCGTCGGTCGGCAAGAACAGCCGCCTGCGGGAAGCGCGCGATCTCTTGGGCCAGCGCTTCAGCGGCCCCGCGCGCTTTGCCCCTCGGCACCACCTTCTCGCACAGGCCGATGCGTAGCGCTTCTTCAGCAGGAACTTTGCGGCCCGTGAGGATGATCTCCATTGCGCGTCCCGTTCCGACAAGTCGCGGAAGCCGCACCGTGCCACCATCGAACAGCGGCACCCCCCAACGCCGGCAGTAGACGCCAAAGTAGGCGTCCTCGGCCATGACGCGGATGTCACACCAAAGCGCAAGCTCCATACCGCCAGCGAGCGCCGGGCCCTCGATCGCCGCAACGACCGGTTTGGACAGTTCGAGGCGCGAGGGTCCTAGCGGGCCTCGGGGAACCGGCTCCGTGCCTTGCGGGAAGCCTAACCCTTCGACAATTTCACGCTGAAATTTCTCACGATCATCTAGGGTGCTTGCATACTTGAGATCCCAGCCCGCACAAAACACCCCGCCCGCGCCCCAGAACACCGCAACCTTCGCCTCGGGATCGCGATCGAAAGCCCAGAAAGCCTCCACCAACGCATCAGCCGTTTCCGGATCAACCGCATTACGGGCGTTAGGGCGATCGTTGATGATGACCGAAACCTGGCCCTTTCTTTCCACAATGACCGTCATGATCGTCTCCGTAATAGTGTAATTTTAGGAGCAGAAAAATCGCCTTGCGCCACCGCGTAGCAAACGCAGATAATCGTCTTCCCAGAACCTGAAGGATTGTTCACCGGAACAATCTTCCCATTATCCGGAATTAACTTTTTGCCCTTACGGCGGTTGCGAGTATACCCTCGCTTGCCTCCAGTCGAGCCCACCGAGCACAATTGTTTACTCGAGATGGTCCCGCTGGCTCCCAACCGCCCTTTTCCAGGTCCTGAAAACGCATCGGCCCGGCTGTTTTTTGCTGAAATCGCACGGCCATACGAGCCAACCGCGCAGTTCCTGGATGCGGGGACTTCCTGCACTTGGTTATGTGTTTGTCGTGACTGTAGTGGGTATATAGGGAGGGTATACCCTGGAGGACCCAGGCCAAGTCGCCTCCGGCCCTTCCTTTCCATCCCCCTCACAAGTCATTACACCCACTACGGGTCTGCGGAGACGAGGCTTTCAAATTTCTGATCGCTTGTCCCAGTAGATCCCTATTTGTCAGAAGGCCTACCCCACGACGGAAGCCGCAACTCGGCGCATCTTTTACCATTGAGCCGCTGGTCCGCCGAGTTCCACCTGGGCCCCGGTCGGTTGCATCCCGATTTCGCGGGCCAGAGATGGAACCAGATGGACTACCTTGCCGCCCAGCATGGTCATCAACACCCGCAACTTGGGAATCTCCTCCACCGGAACTGTCAGGTAGTCCTGATCGAGCACAATCAGGTCCGCCCATTTGCCCGGCTCCAGCGACCCCAGCACATCTTCCCGCAACGTCCCATAGGCCCCCCAGAGCGTCGCCGACTTCAACATCGCCCTGCGATCTATCCCTTGTTGCGGTGCGACAACCTTTCCGTCCCAATCTTTTCGGGTAATACCGGAATAAAGAACATGGAAAAACGTTAGGTTGGTGTATTCACTAAGGGGCCGGTCAATTTCGACGCTGTTCATGATGCCCGCTTCATAGAGACTCTTGCGAGGAACCACTTGCATGGCACCCCGCTCGCCGTAATCCCGGAGGACGTCCTGTCCCCTTCCTTCCCAAATAAAAAAGTCCCAACCACTGGTCATCATGCCCAGCTCTTTGTACCGTGGGATCTGGTCTGGCCGCGGATACATGGCCATGTGTTCGGTCACATGGCGTTTGGCCCGAATCTCATCCGGCGTCATGCCGGCATCCTTGCTCGCCTTCTCGATGATGTCCAGGACCCGATCTATCTCCCCATCCCCTATCTGATGGTCTCCCATCAGCCGCCCGCCGGCCTTGATATATTCATAAAGAGCCTTATCCGCCCTGTTGACAGAGCCCTCGGCAAATCTGCATTTCGGTTCCCGTTGCTTGACCTCCGGGGAAGTGCCCGGCAGCTTGCTGCAGCCCCCGCCCATCATCGAAGTCATGCCGGCAAACCAGAAATAATCCGAGCCTGTGCCTTCCCGGCTGACGTTGGCCTGAACAAAATAGGGATCTGAATGGAAGTCATTTCGAAATGGCCAGAAATAGCCCCAGGCAAAGCGGGCAGCCAACCGACCCTGGCGGTCCAGGGTGCTGTAGGCGCGGATCGCTCCCCCGGTGTAGAGCGACGTCCCGTTGAGGGTCACCCCCAAGGCTGCCGTCCAGGACAACCCCAGACGGTAGATCTCCGCCAATACATCGGGCGGATAAACGACATCCTGTTCCACATACCGATAGCAGGTACCGCAGGCTCCCGTCTGCTCAAAATCTGTCGGCGCACCGCCAAGGTCTCCTAACGGCGAGTAGAGAAACTCGTCCCATTGATCCCCATAGAACTTTTTTACGGCATCGATCGCTTTCTGGTTCATCAGAAGTCCGGTAAAGCCCCCGCGAACAATCAACGGATTGTTGGGAGCAGCCAGATCCAGCAACTGCTTGTTAATCTGGCGTCCCATAAGCTCCCTAATCTCTTTTCCCCACCGATATTCCTTCCCAAACAACAAACTGATCCGAATCCATTGTCCGGCCCTGGCCTTCTGGACCGCTTCGTCGAGGACCCGTGGAAATTGCTGGACCACCTCAGCCGCAGGAACGTTCAAAAACCGCTCAATGTGCATGTCATCGGATACCACTTTCCCTACAACCACCGGATTCAGCGGGCTCCAGTCCTGGGGGTGATCGTGCGTGGCGCCAAAGCCCGGCGTTACCGTCCTCCCCTTCAGGTCAATGGATTTGGTGTTGCTATCTGCCAGCCGCCGAACCTGGGAGTTGCCACCCACGGCCACGATTTTTCCACCCCGGATCGCAATCGCCTGAGCGATGGTGCCCAACTCCGAGTTGACCTCATGGTTGTCCACGGTCACGATCTTCCCATTGTAGAGAATGGTATCCGGTGCTTGTTGGGCCCAAAGGAGGCCCCGTCCAGCCCAAATGACACACACCATCAGCACAACTCGCAAAACCCATTGCTTTTTCATGATTCACCCCTTCAGCTTTTGTTGGCAGGTTAAGCCAGAAGCTCCGAGTACAAAGTATACGCTCCCCCGTTATCGGTTCCATCTCTTTTCGCCTCTCTTGTTGCAAGGCCTCAATCCTGTCCCCAATTGCTTTCCCCTCTCCCCTCGTGTAATCTTTTTCAATCATTTCAATCAGCCAAGGGTAATCCGTGCCCATGTCCCTAGATGCCCAGGTTCTTGCCAACCAGTATAGAGAATATCCAAATAGTTTGGATTTTTGGAACCACTTCCTGCGCAGGCTGGGTGTCTTTGGACTGGCGGTCATTCTTCACTTTCTGCTCGCACCTTACCACTCTCCAGCGCAGGGTCTCATCACCACCGTAGCCGGTAGTGGACGCTTCGTTTTTTCCGATGACGGCGGGTCGGCAACGAACGCGTCACTGGGAGAGATTGCGGGAATCGCGGTGGACGCGGCCGGCAATGTCTTCGCAGCGGATTATGACAATAATCTCGTGGTGAAGATTTCCCCTGCCGGCGTTCTTACCGTGGTGGCGGGAAACGGTCTTTGTTGTTCGTCCGGCGATGACGGGCCGGCCACCAGCGCCTCGCTCACCTTTCCCGATGATGTGGCGGTGGATGCGGCCGGCAACCTGTACATCGCTTCCTTTGGCCGCATCCGCAGGGTTAGTCCGGACGGGATTATTGCCACCGTCGTGGTTGATGGCTTCAGCCCCAATGGTTTGACGGTAAACGCGGCCGGCGAGCTGTACATCGCGGACACGCTGGACCACCAGATCTTCAAGGTTAATTTTTCCGAGAGGATTGTCACCACCGTTGCCGGCAGTGGGGTCGAGGGCTTTTCCGGAGACGGCGGGCCAGCCACAAGTGCCTCCCTCGCTTTGAACTTTCTTGGCTTGACCGGTTTGGCAGTGGATGCGACGGGCAACCTCTACGTCGCCGACACCAATAACCACCGCATCCGCAAGGTGAGCCCTGACGGGATCATCACCACCATAGCCGGTAGCGGTGAGACGGGCCGTTTCACCGGTGGTGGGTTTTCCGGCGATGGAGGGCCGGCCATCAGCGCTTTACTGGATGCGCCGGAGGGAGTCGCAGTGGATTCCGCCGGTAACCTCTACATCGCTGACAGGTTTAACTTCCGCATCCGCAAGGTGAGCCCTGATGGGACTATCACTACCGTGGCGGGAAATGGAGATTTGGGCTTTTCGGGGGACGGCGGCCCCGCCATCAACGCTTCCCTGTCTTTTCTCTCCGATGTAGCGGTGGATGCGGCGGGCAACCTTTATGTGGCCGATTCGGATAACTATCGCGTCCGCAAGATCAGCCCCAATGGAACGATCACGACCATAGCCGGGAATGGTTTATTCAAATTTTCTGGGGACGGAGGCCCGGCTACAAGTGCCTCGCTCGATGCGCCCTTCGGCGTGGCGGTGGATTCGCTGGGCAACTCCTACATCGCCGACACGGATAACGACGCCATCCGCAAGGTAAGCCCCGAGGGGATCATTACAACCGTAGCCGGGGGGATTGGAGTCCGCGGCTTTTCCGGGGACGACGGACCGGCGACAGCGGCAGCGCTGAATGAACCCTTCGATGTGGCCGTGGATGCACTGGACAACCTCTACATCGGCGACGCAGGCAATAACCGCATCCGCAAGGTCGGCCTTGACGGAACAATCTCGACCGTAGCCGGAAACGGAGTCGATGGCTTTTCCGGCGATGGGGGCCCAGCCACCAGCGCTTCTCTAAAGTCTCGTCTCAGCGTGGCTGTGGACACACTCGGCAACCTTTACATCGCCGACACCTTCCACAACCGCATCCGCAAGGTGAGCTTCGCCGGGATAATCACTACCGTGGCCGGGGACGGTTTCGGGGGCTTTTCCGGAGATGGAGATCTGTCCACCCGCGCCTCACTCGATCTCCCGCGTAGTGTGGACGTAGATGCGACGGGCAACCTGTACATCGCCGATTCCGATAACGACCGCATCCGCAAGGTGCTGACCACCGTGTCCTCCTTCTCGGTTAGTCCTGCGACTCTGAATTTCACAGCGATTGCCGGCTCGACGGAGATTCCGGCTCACCGAATTACTGTTTCCAGCCCCATAGTCGGTCTGCCCTGGAGTACGCGGGCATCCACGGAAACCGGCGTCGGCTGGATAGCCCTTTCGGCTGTCTCTGGCTTTTCGCCCGGCACCCTGAGCGTTTTTGTGAGTGCGGCTAGTTTGGAGCCGGGCACTTACCGGGGCGCGGTGACGGTGCAGTCGGCCCTGGCTTCTCCTCCGACGCAGACCGTGACTATCGAGTTTACCGTCACTCCGGCTTTACCTGCGCAGCTTGCCGTCGAGTCCTCCTCGCTCACCTTTGAAATTTCAACTGGAGTGGATTCCCCCCCGGCGCAGACGCTGCGCATCAGCAATGCCGGCGGAGGAACGCTCGACTGGATGGCGCAAGCCAGCACGATTTCCGGCGGCAACTGGCTGAGCGTCTCGCCGTCCTCGGGCTCGGCTCCGGCTGGCGCGCCGGCGGTGGTCCAGGTGAGCGCCAACGTCGCCGGCCTGGAGCCTGCCGTTTATTCGGGCTCAGTCCGGGTCGAGAGCCCCGGTAGCGACCCGCGATCAGTAGCCGTGACTTTGCTCGTCTCGCAGGTGCCCCAGATTATCCTAGTGAGCCACAGCGGATTACTGTTCACTGGGGTGGTAGGCGGCGGGATAGTGCCGCCGCAAACCTTCGATGTCCTCAACACCGGCGAAGGGACAATGAACTGGACGGTCGAGACCAGCACTACAGGGGGCGGCAATTGGCTGAGTGTGTCGCCAACCAGCGGCACGAGCGAGGCAGCCTCGGCGCAGTCCCCGACTGTCAATGTTATTGTGAACATGGCTGGGCTGCCCACCGGGGCGTATAGCGGACTGATCGAAGTCAGCGCGCCGGTGGCGAACAACTCGCCGCAGTTTGTCACCGTAACCTTGAACGTGCTGCCGGCGGGGAGCAATCCGGGGGTGCTGGTGCGGCCAACAGGTCTGATCTTCACGGCGCAGGCCGGAACCTCTTCGCCCGGCTCACAAACGGTGCATCTGGCTACAGCAGGGCTCGGCAACCGGACATTTGTCAGCGGCCTGCTGACCCTCGATGGTGGCGATTGGCTGGAGGCGGTCCCGCACAGCGGGGTAGTTTCAGCAGGCGACCCCGTGACGATTACCATCCAACCAACACTGAGCGAACTGGTTCCCGCAGTATACCGCGCCGCGCTGACTTTGCTGTTCGCCGACGGCAGCCCGACGCAGGTGGTAGACATCCTGTTTTTGGTGGTAGCGCCTTCGGCTGGCGCGACCTCGGCACGGCTTCGTTCCGCTCCCAGCCAAAATGAAACCGCGGAGGGCTGTGTTCCCCAGCGTTTACTCGCAGTGCAGCGCATTCTGGGAATCAACTTTGTTTCGCCGGTAGCCTGGCCCAGCACCATCGAGGCGCAAGTGGTGGACGACTGCGGTAATGCGGTGGCTGATGCCCCTGTAGTTGCCAGCTTCTCGAACGGCGACCCGCCGCTGCCGCTGGTGAGCCTGCGCGATGGACGTTACGTGGGCACATGGAGGCCGGTGAACCCCGCAGCGCAGGTAACAGTGACGGTGCAGGCCAACTTGCCGCCACTGGTTCCAGTCGAGGTGCAGGTACAGGGCCAGGTGAGCAGCAATCCTGAGGCACCGGCGCTGAATACCGGTGGGATCGTCAACGCGGCCAGTTTTGCTCCCGGTGAAGCCTTGGCACCGGGCAGCATCGTCTCGGTGTTTGGGAGCAATCTGACCCAAGGGCAGCATTTTGCTTCGCAACTGCCGCTGGAAACCACACTGGGTGGGGCCCCGCTAGTGGTGGGTGGCGTGGAGCAACATCTGTTTTTCTCCAGCGACGGGCAGATCAACGCACAGATTCCCTTCGAGCTGCCAGCTAACAGCCGCCCGCAGATGGTGGTGCGGGTCCAGCGGGAAGGCGGCGCGGAAGCCATTAGCGTGCCGGAGACGATCACGATAGCGGAAGCGCGGCCCGCGATCTTCACCACCAATCAGCAGGGCACCGGACAGGGAGCAATCCTGAACCAGGACTCTTCGCCCAACTCGGCAAAGAACCCGGAAGTGGTGGGCAATGTGATTCAAGTATTCTCCACTGGGCTTGGCAACACGGACCCTGGGGTGCCGTCTGGCCAGCTAGCGCCGAGCCAAGAGCCCTTGGCACGGGTCATCATTCCAGTGCAGGCGCAAATTGGAGGGAGTTCAGCGGCGGTACAGTTCGCCGGATTAGCACCCGGCTTTGTGGGTCTTTACCAAGTAAACGTGCAGATTCCAGCAGGTGTTGAACCAGGTTCAGAAATCCCGCTGGTCTTGTTCCAGAATGGTGTGCCCTCGAACACCGTCACTGTTGCACTGCAATAGCCTCTTTGGGGCGCGGACTGGAATAACTGGTTTGAAGAACTGAAGCATGAAGGTGCCCACAGGGAATGACTGATGAAAGCAAAGAAAATCTGCCCCAGGTGCAAGTGGGATTTTCATTTCAGGAAAAAGGGGAAGTGTCCGGGATGCGGGGCGACACTAATGCTTCCATCTGATCGATGGACGGAAGTTCGCCCAACAAAAGAGTATTATGCGTTGGACTATCCCTCATCGACAGGGCGATGGCATTACATTGACGATATGGACAAGGCTGTGCAGCGAGCCATGCTTCAATATGAGGCCGCGATGCAGGGTGAGAGAAAGCAAGCAGAAGAAAAAGAATTGGCGAGAACGCTGTCCAGATACGGTCCCGATTGAGAACCTAATAAGCCATACGATCTGAGAATGGAACATGGCCTATTCAACCGCGCTTCCAAATCATCAGTCCACCCCGAGCGAACCCGTCATTGCTTGACTGGAACTTGGAAGCAAACCATTGTCGGAGTGTACAATATCGAATCAAGAAAGCACTTACCGGACATCCCCAAAAAGGAGGGTAACTTGGCAACGCTGGATCGGTGCTGCTCTATTCACCCCTATTTCAAGATTCGTGAAGGACATGTGGAGGACTTCAAGGCCCTTTGTGAACGATTTGTTGCAAAAACGAATCAGGAACCCAAAGCTCTATATTATGGCTTCAGCTTAGATGGAAATGAAGTTCATTGCCGGGAAGGTTATTCAGATGCTGAAGGGTTATTGAGCCATCTCGATAACGTCGCATCCCTCTTGGAAGAGGCCCTCAAGATTGCCGACCTCACTCGTCTGGAAGTTCATGGTGCCGAAGAGGAGTTATCGAAACTGCGAGAGTCCCTAGCCTCACTCAAGCCACAATTCTTCACATTGGAGTATGGGTTCCGCCGTTAACAACCTATCGCTCCAAGTCGTTTGCAAGTTGCTTCGTGATGACAGGGTGCGCGTAGACCTTCCCGATGAAACCCTGCCCTTCATGCAGGTGGGAACGAAGCGCCGCAAATCACCATCGTGCTGAACTGGTTTGAAGAGCTAAAGCGGCGGCTGCCTGCCAACTGAACCGCCGTAAGGCCCAAAAGTTAATTCCTGTTAGATTGGGGAGCGTGGCGGATAATATCGATAGCCGGAAGGTAACCATGAACAACTTATGTGCCGCATTTTTGTTGCTGGCAGCATTGGTATTCCTGATGTTTGGAGCCGCTCAGGCAGAGACAATCCACTTCGACTCGGACTCCATCGGTTCCCTGCCTTCAGGTTGGTCCTCGGCGATGACCCACAGCGGTGGGCTGGGCCGGTGGGAGATCGTCAGAGACGACACGGCGCCGAGCAAGCCCAATGTGCTGGCACAGCTTTCCTCCGACAGCACGCGTGGGCGTTACCCGCTGGCGGTCTTCAACAAAGTGAGTTGCAAGAATGGTGACCTGCGCGTGAAATTAAAGCCGGTCTCGGGCGAGGTGGATGCTTCCGGCGGCCTGGTATGGCGTTACCTGGACGAGAATAACTACTACATCGTCCGCGCCAATGCGCTGGAGGACAACGTAGTCCTCTATAAAGTCGAAAACGGCAAACGCTCTTCCCTGGCTCCGAAGGGAAAGGCCCTGGGAACATACGGCGTCGAGACAAAGGTGTCCGGGCAAACCTGGCACACACTCCGTGTCGCCTTCCAGGGCTCTCTCTTTACCGTCTACTTTAACGGAGAAAAGCTGTTTGAAGTGGAGGACACCACTTTCACCCAGGCAGGCAATGTCGGCTTGTGGAGCAAGGCTGACAGCGTCACCCATTTTGACGATTTTCAGGTTGCAGTGAAATAAGGCACCGCTTGCCGCCCCGCGCTTGGCAGATGAAGCGAAGGCTATCCGCACCACTGTGCGGAAATCAAATTATGGACCGAGAGAAGGGCTGGGGAATTGCTGGCTGAGTCTACCAAGCGCGGCGGGGACAGGAAGTCGGAATCAAAATCACGCGATGTTACTTTGAGCGAAGTTGGCATCACCCGGATGCAATCCCACCGCTGGCAGGCTGTGGCGGGGGGTTGCCTAAAAAGAAAAACTGCCGCACTCGACCTGCCCGCACTGCGAGGAGAGGGTATTCGACGCACTGCCCCCGGTGTAATGCGGAGGAGGGAGGAGTTACGAGGAAAAATTGAAGAATGACCGTCAGTCCAAGGACACCCAGCCTGCGCAGGAGGTGGTTCCACAAATCCAAACTATTTGGACCAACGCCAAAGGGGTTTACAACAGCCTGGGTGCCTGGGGAAACTGACACGTGTTACCCCTCGTTTCATTGAAAATGTTGAGGAAAGATTACATGACGTGAAAAGGTAAATCAATTGTTGGACGGGGTTTCCTGGGCCTGTAGCTGGGCTCCGAGTGCGGTCGAGGAGACAAGCCCCAGATTACTCCTCAGTAGTCGCCTTATGTTTACCGACGATCCATTCTGCCCCAGTGACGGCGCACTCGGAAACTATCCGGCGGCAGGCCGTACATAGTTTCCGAGTAGGCGACCACTCGGACAGAATCACGCCCTTCACATTTGAGGTCTTGACCGGTCAAACAACACGCCGCTACAACTCTTCAAACCAGCTCTTCTTGTCTGCCTGTCAGTCTTACTAAATCAACTACTGCACAGTCATCGTGACCGTAGGGCTGCTCTGCCCGGCCACGTTAAGGACCACCGGCACGTCGTTGCCAGTCGTTACCCCCTCGGGAACCACGGCGTTAACTTGATACAATCCAGCATAGCCCGGCGCGAGCCCTGCAAATTGTACCGGGGCATTCACTCCTCCAATGGTAACCATGACTGGGTTTGCCGTTATAGCTAGAGGAAGCGAGGAAGGCGCGGCTTCACCTGCGGTTACCGGCGGGTTTACCGCTCCCAGCCCGGAGCACCAGATAGTCACCACGTCTCCCGTCTTGGCCGGGTTCGACCCGTCCGCCAGCACCGAGGTCGTCGCCGTGGCCACAAAGACCAACCCTTGCCCCTTGCCCGACTGGTTCAGTGTAAAGACCGCCGGTTGGGCATCTGCTACAGTCACAGGTTCCGGCACTGTAAAACTCGTCCCCCGCTGCACCACAAGCTGATGCTCCGTGTTAGTGGCTATCCCGTAGGGCACCATTGCGTTGATCTGTCCTTCGCTGGTGAACAGCAATGGGAGCGTTTGCCCGCCCAGCAGCACCGAGGTGCCCGCCAACTGCGTGGACAGCGGGAGCGCATCGGCAGTGCCGGTCCCGTCGGCCATCTCCACCCCGAAGATCGAGATCATGCTGCCCGGCGAGGCTGGAACCAGCGCCGCGAAGCTGGCCGCGCTCACCACCCCCCCTGCATTGACCTGAGGAATACTCGGATTGGCCTGTAGTCCTCCCACCAGATCGGCCGTTCCCTGCAACGTCGTGCCGGGGATCGCTGCCGTCACCGTGATTGTGACCGCAGCTACTCCGGCATTGCGGGCCTGCCAGGTTCCGCTCCATCGCCCATCGCGCAGGGGGACCAGGCTCAGCGGAGGATCGCCGTTGGAGAAAGTCGCCAGCACGGACCCGCTGACCATCGGGTTGCCACAGTCATCCACCACCCGCACCTCCACCGGGGTTGGCCACGCGGCAGGCACGTTGAACTGATCCGGCAATAAGGTGAAAACAGGGAGCAATTCCGTCGGCGTACAGGTGCTTTGCGCCGGAAATGCTTGCTGCTGCGCCCCTGCGCCGGCGGTCAATACGAATAACAACCTCACCGTCCGGACAGTGCCATCCTGGAATAACAGTGTCAACACTCCTCGCCGGATGCCAGCCTCCAGCCCGCTGAGTTCGGGCTGCACCACGATCCGGCTCGGCCGGTCTGGGGCTACTGTAGCGTTGGTGGGGAGGTGGAGAAGGTGTCCCAAACTCAGTTGCAGGTTGGGACGGCGGGTTGAGTTCATATTACGCCACTTCCTCCTTGTGAGAGGAAGCAGCGTTTGGACTTCGGCCGAGAATCGATGCCAAAGCCCAGAGATCGTGATAACCCATGATCTTCCGGAAATTCTTCTCGGTCAGCAGAAACGCTCCTGCCACCCAGCGCAACGTCATCTCGCCGTCGCGCCAGCGGCAAACATTGCCAGTCTTTTTCCGCACGCCCGACTGCGGGCTCTCGATGAGGTTCGTGGTTGCCAGGCAGCGGTGGAGGCTGGGAGGAACGTCGGCTCGATTGATCGTAAAGGTCTCCTCCAACCCTTCGCGCAAGCTGGCGGCTGCTGCCGGATGATCGCACTCGATCATCCCAGCGAGCTTTTTTATGCGCACGATGCCTTCCTCGGCTTGGGGCAATCGCCAGGCGGCGCGCATCAGCGACCGCACCTGATTCGCCAGCATTTTGTCGCCCTTTGGTAACCGCTCAGCCACGTTGCGCAGCTTATGAGTACGGCAACGCTGCACCAGCTGATTGCTGCCGAATACTTCCTCGATCCCCGCGCGGAGCGCTTTGGCGCCGTCGATCACAAACAGATAGCGCTGATCCGTGCGCAAACCTTGCTGGCGCAGGCGGGTGAGAAGGTCTTTCACCGCAGCGGCGTTTTCGGTCGCGCCCAGTTGAATCCCCAGCACATGCTTGCGGCCCTCGCTGTCCACGCCCACGGCGCTGATGACGTGGTGGGAGCCGAACCGCATTCCGTCCAGGTAAATCACCAGAATCTCGACCTCCTCCCAGCGCCGCGCCAACAGTTCTTCCAGCCGCCGCGCTCCTTGCTCGGCCGCTTCCCGGCTCACCTGAGACTTCGACACCCCAGCGCTGTTGGCCATCTCCGGGATCACCTCGCGGTAGTTCCGCGTCGAAACCCCTTTCAACAGTGCCTCGAACATCTCCTCGCCCGTCTTCTCGCTTTTCCGCAGCGCTTCGTAGGCCGGCACCGCTTCTTCCCCTCCGCCCTTCCGGCGCAGCCGGGGCCGCTCCACCCGCAGCTGGCGATCGGCCAGTTTCACCCTCCCCAATTGCCGGCCATGCCAGCGCACCTCTCCGCTCGCCTTCCCGGGACTCTTTGGCCCCGCGATTTGCTCTGCGCTCATGCTCAGAATCGTTTCAATCAAACCTCGCCCGGCCCGATCAATCACCTCATCCACCGCCAGACGCGCCTCCGTGATCAGATCCACCACCGGCAACAGCATCTGTCCGTTGGTTTGGCAAAACTTCTGGATGGTTTCTTCGGCTCCCTTGGAACCCAGTTCCAAAACGTGATATTTTCCCTTCATTCGGCGGTTCTCCTTCTATAGGATTTAGGCTTGGCCCGATTCTATTCGATTCGGGCCGAACCGCCGTTCAACCTTCAACTATGTATGGGACACCCTCGAGGTGGACGAACCAATCCACTCCATCAAAAGTCACCCGCCCCGAGGCAAAGTTGGTCGGACTGGCAGCAAGGTTGGAGACAAACACGTTCTGAGAGCCGGGCGAAGTCTCACCGGCCTCGGCGGTGAAGATCACTCCGGTCGGGCGCACGATCGGTCCAGGGTTGCTGCCTGCGGGCAGAACGTTCAGGACGATAGAAACAACCTGGGGGGAGTTGTCGGCCGTGGGCGAGGATACCTGCACCTGACCGTAGTATTCTCCTGCCGCCAGTCCCTCTGGACGGATGCTGGCTTCCAGCTGTGGAATATTCGAGGAGGCTGCGTCGGTGGAGTCGTTGGTGGGGCTCACCGTCAGCCAGCTTGGACCGCCTGAGAGCGTCGAGGTGCTCACCGACCATTCCATCACACCCTGTCCGGAGTTCAACACCTCAAAGGTCTGCGGCGGCACCCGACCTCCGTTGGCCACCGCCGTAAAGGTCAAACCGGTCTGGGAGAGCAGGATGGAGGACTGCTCAATCGCGCTTATGGTGATTGTGACAGGCACATCAATGCTCTGGTTGGTGGTGGAACTGAAAACCGTGATGCGCCCAGTGTATGTGCCGACATCCAATCCACTGGGGTCAATCGTCACGGGCACAAAGACAGGGTCCGCCAGCGTGGCAGTGCCGCTCTCGGTTTCGACCGTCAGCCAGGGGCCGCCGGAGGCGGTGGTGGCCGTGACCTGAAAGTCTAACGAGCCGCCCCCCTGATTAAGAACCTTGATCTGCCTTCTCCTTGCCTCGTCGCCCTGCACAAACGAGAGGGTTCTGCTCCTGGGTCTCACCGCCAGGTTGGGTTCCGCTGCCGTCTCCACGTTGAACGTCACCATGACCATCCGCATCGCTGGATCTGCATTCAGTGCCGTAATGTTCACAGTTCCTGAATAGGTGCCGGGAGTGAGCTGTGCGGGGTCCGCAGTAATCTCCACTGTGGTCGGCATCGATCCGTTCAAGGGAGTTGCCTCCAGCCACGCACTGCCGCTGGAAGTACTTAAGCTTACGGAGAACGGAATGCCGGGAACCAAGCTGGAGATGGTAACGTTCTGCGCCGCAGAGGGCAGCCCGCCTGCCTGAGCGGAGAAGCTCAAAGCTTCCGGCAAAACGAAGAAGGAAGGCGCGGCCGCCAGTATCACCCGGATACGATTGTTCAATGTATCGGCAAAGTAAAGGTTGCCGACCGTATCGACCGCCACCCCGCGGGGTAGATTTAGGGAAGCGCTGGTGGCCAGCCCGCCATCGCCGGAAAAGCCCAAGTCTCCATTGCCGGCCACGGTGGTCATGATCCCGTCGGCGCTGACCTTGCGGATGCGGTTGTTCTGCGTGTCGGCGATGTAGAGGTTGCCGGCCGCATCCACCGTCACACTTTGGGGTAGATTCAGGAGGGCGCTGGTGGCGGGACCTTCATCGCCGGAAAAGCCCGCTTCCCCGGTGCCGGCCACAGTGGTGATAATTCCGCCGGGGCTGACCTTGCGAATGCGGTGGTTATCCGTGTCGGCGATGTAGAGGTTGTCGGCCGCATCCACCGTTACACCGAGGGGTCGATTCAGGGAGGTGCTGGTGGCGGGGCCTCCATCGCCAGAAAAGCCCCGTTCTCCGTTCCCGGCCACGGTGGAAATAATCCCGCCAGGGCTGACCTTGCGGATGCGGTGGTTGAACCGGTCGGCGATGTAGAGGTTGTCGGTCGCATCTACTGCGATCCCAAAGGGCTGATTCAGGGAGGCGCTGATGGCAGGGCCTCCATCGCCAGAAAAGCCCCGTTCTCCGTTCCCGGCCACGGTGGAAATAATCCCGCCAGGGCTGACCTTGCGGATGCGCTGGTTGAGCCAGTCGGCGATGTAGAGGTTGCCGGCCGTATCGAACGCCACCCCGCGGGGTAGATTTAAGGAAGCGCTGGTGGCCAGACCGCCATCGCCGGAAAAACCTCGAATTTCATTACCAGCTACGGTCGAGATAACCCCACCAGGGCTGACCTTGCGGATGCGGCTGTTGGACAGGTCGGCGATGTAGAGGTTGCCGGCCGCATCCAAGGCCACACTGGTGGGATTATTCATTAATGCGCTAGTGGCCGGCCCACCGTCGCCTGCGAATTTGAATATTCCGTTGCCAGCCACCGTGCTAATAATCCCGTCGGCACTGACCTTGCGGACGAGGAAGTTCTCCGTGTCGGCAATGTAGAGTTTGCCGGTCACATCCACCGCCACATCGCGGGGAAAATTCAATTTGGCGTCGGTAGCCGGCCCGCCATCGCCGGAAAAGCCTGCTTCCTCGGTCCCTGCCACAGTAGTGATAATTCCGGCGGTATCAACCTTGCGGATGCGGTGGTTATCCTTGTCAGCGATGTAGAGGTTGCCGGCCGCATCCACCGTGATGTCAAAAGGTAGATTCAGTGAGGCGCTGGTGGCAGGGCCTTCATCGCCAGAGAAGCTTGCTTCCCCGGTGCCTGCCACGGTGGTGATGATCCCATCAGGGCTAACCTTGCGGATGCGGTGGTTGAACAGGTCGGCGATGTAGAGGTTGCCGGTCGCATCCACCGCGATCCCAAAGAGCTGATTCAGGGAGGCGCTGATGGCAGGGCCTTCATCGCCAGAGAAGCTCGCTTCCCCGGTGCCTGCCACGGTGGTGATGATCCCATCGGGGCTAACCTTGCGGATGCGGTGGTTGAACCGGTCGGCGATGTAGAGGTTGCCGGTCGCATCCACCGCGATCCCAAAGGGTTGATTCAGTGAGGCGCTGGTGGCAGGGCCTTCATCGCCAGAGAAGCTTGCTTCCCCGGTGCCTGCCACGGTGGTGATGATCCCATCGGGGCTAACCTTGCGGATGCGGTGGTTGAACCGGTCGGCGATGTAGAGGTTGCCGGCTGCATCGACCGTCACACTGTGGGGTTGATTCAGTGAAGCGGCGGTAGCCGGACCGCCATCACCGGAAAACCCACGGATACCGTTGCCCGCCACCACGGTGAGCATCTCTGTGGGAGAGACCTTCATCACCATGTGGTTGCCGAAATCAGCGGCGAAAAGATTACCGGCCGCGTCTACTACAACTCCGGAAACCAACCCCAGCGGGGCATCAGTCGCTGGCCCTCCGTCGCCCTGAAAGGTCCGATCCGTGCCAGCCACCGTCGTGATGATGCTTTGTGGAGTGATGCCCTGCGCCAAGGAAGGAGGAGTTGCGAGGAAAAAGTGAAGAATGACCACAAGTCCCAGGACACTCAGCCGACGCAGGATGTGGTTGCACAAATCCAAATTCCTTGGACCTACGCCACACGGGTTGGCAAGAGCCTGGGCACCTGGGGATATGGGCACGGATTACTCCCGCATAATTGAAAATATTGGTCAAAGATTACACGAGGGGAGAGGGGAAAGCAATTGGGAACAGAAGACTTCCTCGGCTTACAGCCGGGCTCCGAGTGCAGTCGAGGCGGACAATTCCCAGATTACTCCTCAGTAGTCGCCTTATGTTTACCCACAATTCCGCAGGTTAATCTGAAGTTCTGCCCGCGTGACGGCGCACTCGGAAACAATTCGCTTTGGCAAATCACGCGTTAACGGTCGAGCGGCTCTGGTCCGACAGATCGCAAGTAAACGCCGTAGGCTTTATCCATTCAATCCCGCCGACCACCTGCACAGAATGCAGTGGGTCTCCCCTTACGATTGCCCCTCTTGAAAGACTTCCCGTGGCGATCCACTGAGAAAATGTAGTAAAGATTGTAGAAAGTCTACAGTAAATTAGGTAGAATGTCTATTTAAGTGGTCTGTAATGAGAGGCTTGCAAGGTAGATCGCGGTTGCCCAAGGCGATTGCCGCGCCTTTTCGCCAATGCCCTATTTTTAGATGCTTACGGTTCAATGAGTTGGGACCGACCTATTGAAACTTGTGGAACCGCGGTGAGCCTGAGTGCTGTGGCAGCTACAATATTATCTACATCCATTGGGGTGGAACTGGAGTGCCCCCCTTGCCTTAGGCAAACTGCCATTGCTACACTTACCGACTTCTGCGGCTGGTTCGACTACCGACATCTTTTGATGGTCATCTATCTTGGCGATGAACCGCTGAGCCCCGGGTCGGATTTCGGATTGGAGATAACTCTATGCCTAATACAGGTTCAATTGACCACACGATCTAATTTTTGGCGAACGACAGGCCGCAACGCGTCATTTTCGCGATCGTGTCGGACTTTCCATATCGAGATTGACTTAAGTCTTCTTTTCCTGTGAGATCACACTCGTGAAACCTTTGGAGTTACTCGGTCAAACACTCACGCCCGACGGTACCGACATGAAGCTGACCCGTCGCGCGAGCGAGTACGTCATTCTCGCCAATGG
The DNA here is from genome assembly GCA_963666975.2 of Terriglobia bacterium. GTDB lineage: Bacteria > Acidobacteriota > Terriglobia > 2-12-FULL-54-10 > 2-12-FULL-54-10 > JADFGZ01. The sequence continues at coordinate 687,261 of CAXVYR010000004.1, forward strand.
CAAAAGCCTCATGTCGAGCCGCATGCACGGCTCGGAGGAGGCGCTGGCCACGCTCGCCTGCCGACGGGTGCGGACGCTGGAGCAGCCCTGCGTGCTCGTCGGCGGCCTCGGAATGGGCTTCACGCTCCGCGCGACGCTCGATTTCCTCCCACCGGACGCGATGGTTGTCGTCGCAGAGCTGGTGCCGGCAATAGTGGAGTGGAACCGTGGCCCGCTCGGGCCGTTGGCGGGACACCCGCTGAAGGATAAGCGCGTACGGGTCGACGTGGGAGACGTCGCAGTCACGCTCAATTCGGGCCCTGGCCAGTTCGATGCCGTGCTACTCGACGTGGACAACGGCCCGGCCGCGTTTACCGCGTCGGACAACGCCGGGCTCTACGATGACCGGGGATTAGCCGTTACTCGCGCGGCTCTCAAGATGGGCGGGGTGCTGGCCGTCTGGTCTGCCCGGGATGATCGCAAATTCGAGCAGCGCCTGCGCTATGGCGGGTTCGCCGTCGAGGTGGAGCGCGTGCGCGGTCGCCTGAAGAAGGGCGGCCCTCGCCACATTATCTTTCTGGGTCACAAACCTCCATCGACTTGAGAGCACCCCCAAAGAGGCCATCGTGACTAGAGCAAATTCATAGTTGCTGTATAGCTTTCCAGAACGCTCGTGAAGCCCCTGAGGGGCGTAAGAGTTTAGCCCACGGCGCCAGCCGTGGGTGGGAAAGGCTACGCCGGATCAGCCCCGGAAGGGGCACCGAAAGGAGCGAAAGACGAGGGCCGGAGCGTCTTGCGCCCCTCTGGGGCTTGGGGTAACACCGGTCCCCATTGTCCCAGGGCTTACGCCCTGGGCTAGATTCTGCCGCCCTTGCAGGGCTGTGAAGCACTCTACACCAACTCTGAAACAGGCCTAGATTGCGGAAGCACCGAAGCCTGCAAACTCTAATCCTCTACATAGACATTCCAAGTGATGCAAGATTTTATTGGATCACACCGCAGGCGACGCGGGCACCTGCATCGCCCGAGGGCTGGCTTTGAACATCGTCTTCCCCAGCGTGGACCACGACCGCCTTGCCGCGAATCGAGTTCGATCCTTCCAGGCTAAGAAATTCAAAATGCAAGTCCGCCATGACTTGACCCTCGGCATTGGCTTCCACGTTTCCCAGATCACCGATGTGGTGTTCGGCAGCATCCGGCGCGCCATGAGGTTTGTCATCGGGGTTAAAATGCCCCCCCGCGCTGCTTGCGTCAGGGGCACTGCAATCACCTGTTGCGTGAATGTGGAACCCATGCCTGCCAGGAGTCAGTTCCGTTAAGTTGATTTCAACGTGGGTTTCTCCACTGACTTCCTCAAAATGTACCGTGCCTTCTACGGTATTGCCTTCGGTAGGTTGCAGGCTCGCCTCAGCGGTTCTCGCCATCGGTTGGGCCGGCGCTTCCGCTTGCTCGGCTGGCTGCTCTGTTGGCCCACATCCCATGAAGAAAACGATGGGCAACAATAAAAAGAACACCATCCAGCTTCTGTAGTTCAACATCCTATCCTCCTCAACAAAGGTTTCGGGGCTCTACCCGGAATTTCCGATTTGAGCCCCCGGAGTCAAAATATTACGCCAGCCGCATTATCGAGTCAATGGTTGCTATAGGAGCGGTCCGGAATTATTCTTGTAGCGATTCCCTGAGCGGTGTAGCCGCCAACCGGACAGGGCCCCGACTTTCGCCCCGCAAAGGCTAGGCGGCTGAACTATTCTAGCTCAAACTGCTATCGACCTTTTAGCTCAACAGCCTATGCCAGCATCCTTGCCTTCAACTCGGATTTGTTTTGCTTCCTAGGGAAGCCCTAAAAGGGATGCCGGATTCCTTATTAACCATCCGGTCAATATCCGCTTCCGTGAACCCTTGTTCTCGGAGAGCCAGGAAAAAGAACACCAGCCCGTCCGGATGCAGCGGATTGCCGGCTTGGCCCAGGTCGCTGGACAAAATGCAATGCTCCGTTCCGATTGCGCGGATTGCAGTGGCATACTCCTGAATATCATGTTCTCGGAGCAATGCGTTATATACGAACTCCACATACGCTCCCAGGTTTGCCGCCTCCTGCATTTGCGGTACACTCATATTAAGCGTCATGGCGTGGGTCACGACGATCCGCTCGATCCCCAGATTACGGGCTTCCCGAATCAACAGCAGGCTTTCTTCCGGCGCGGAATGGCCTGTGGCAAGCGTCAGCTTGTGCTGAGCAATAATTTCCAGCACCGCTTTCACCTCCGGTCTTAACTGGCCACCGCGGGAGACGGAGACAAAGGGGCGGTTTTCCAGGGAACGGCGCACTTGGTTTTCTGCGTTAACGGTCGGCATCCAGACAACCCGACCCCATCCTCCTTTGACAATGGTCATTTGTTCGACAGCAGCCGGATTCACGCCTCCGACTGCGCGATTGAGCACAATCCCGCCGAATACCTCAATGCCTGGCACTACCTTCCGGACCAGATAGGCCAGCGCAGTCGTGGGTTCGTAATGGTTCTTGAAAACCAGACCACGGATCCCCCGTTCCCGTGCCAGTTTTGCAAGGTCAATTGGGTCAATGGAGCGGGCCCTGCTGTCGGGATCGGCATGGACATGGATGTCCACAACGCCCGAAACAGTTTGCGCGCTAAGCGCCAAGGGGAAAAACAAAATTGCCAAATACCGCATGCTTTTGGGCGAATGCAGAGTTGAACTCAAAAATTCCGATCCATAAACCACTCCGCCAACTCCAGTGTGAACCGAAATTAGTTTTTGATCCTCCGGCAGTTGCGATTATACAGCATTTGCCTCTAACTGAGCCCTTCCAGCGTAGTATTTGCTGCCAGTGGCTCCGAGCGGTTCTCTCAGCTCCCAGGACCCATCCCCTCGGCTGTTTTCTGCTAAAATCGCGCGGCCAAAATCGTCGACCGCGCAGTTCCTGGATGCGGGGACTTCCTGCACTGGGTTACGTGTTTGTAGTGACTGTAGCGAGGTTATGAGGAGGGAGTGGATCACGTCCGTCGCCGGGGAATTCTATTCCCGGAAATGGAACTGCATCGTGATCCCCCTGATCTTGATCACATCCCCTACCCGCAATTCCCTGGCTGTGGTGAGCGGCTCTGAATTGATCTTGGTGGCGCCGACTTTATCTGACGGAGCAATGGTGTACTGGCCTTCCTTGCGATTGATCACGGCAGCGACCTTGGGAACAAACCAGCCGCGCAGCTTCACCGAAGCCATCGTGTCTTTGCCGATCACGCTCAGTTTGCTGGTGAGGATGTATTCGCGCTGGTCGGTTTTCCCGCTGAGCACCGTGAGGCAACCGACCATTACCTGGGATTCCGGCGAGACTCCTTCCTGTGCGATGGCGGTGGATTGGGCCAGCAACTCCCGCCGACTCTTTGTATCAAGCACAAACGTCTCATCCATTTTCTCCATCGGCGAGCTTATGACGGTTTCCACCTCAACGGGCTGTGTCGGCACCTCGCCTTCATCCTGAAAGATCAACGTGTGTTTCCCGATCACAATTACGTCGCCATTCTTCAGCGGGCTCCTGCGGATTCGCTGGTCGTTCAGGAAAGTGCCGTTCATGCTGCTTAAGTCTTCCACCGCGTAACACCCCTGCTCCAATATGACCCTGGCATGGCGCCCGGACACAGCAAGGTTATCGATGACCACGTCGTTGCCGATAGTGCGTCCGATGCGAATAGCAGTCTTCTGGAGAGGAATTTCTTTCAGAACTGAGGCCTCATACTTTAGGATCAATTTGGCCATGCTTGATTTCCTCCAGACAGGAATCTTACCGCTGACCGGATCGAATTTTGGTGCCAACCGTAGAGAGTCTATATCAAAGCATGGGACTGTGAAACGGGTTTGGTGGGAGGAATGGCTACAGGCCAACGCCGAGTGTGGTCGAGGAGGCAATTCACAGATTAGCCCGCATAAGCCTGCGAAGAGGCGATCCTCGACCAGGATCGGAAAGAACGCCTAGCTAACGTGCGCGAAGTGCTCTTGGAAGATTCCCGGATCACTTGCCCTGTGAATCGAAACTTATACCACCAGACCTTTTCACCTTCCTTTCTGCCGCTCATTCTTCTTGCTACCTGCTTTCGCAGCCTGTTGTTTTAACCGTGCCTGCCGTGCCCTTTGGTAGAGGGCAGATTGGCTGAGTTGGTCATCCGGCAGCCGTGGTCTGCCGCCTTTCCTTCCATTCTCACGGGCGATTTCCTGCAATCGTTCCAGTCCGAGCCGTTTCAGGCGTGCCGAATAGCTGCGCTTACCCAGCCAGCTAGTGAATTGTTGGATTTCTTTTTGGTTCATTCCATTATCCCAATTCGGTTTAGTTTAATTGTTAAGAGATAATCCCTGCCCCCAATGGGCAATGAGTACCTGGTTAAAAAGTACTGCCTATTCATTGACCCAAATTTGGCCAGAATTCATAGTGTTTATTGTTAGGTGAAATCCAACTGTTCTGAGATTGAAACGAAAGGGGCATGTCCCATGAAAACGCTTCTACCCCGCGAGAGTCAAACGAGAAAAGAAAAGAATTCCCATTTGATGCTGTTTTGCGCGCTCCTGTTGGCGAGGAAATCCAGAGCCACGTTGGAGGAAGCGATTGGGGTTGCTCCACTCGATGGAAATGCCAAGTGTTTAGCGGAATCTCTCTTAACCTAAGGAGGCAGTTGTCATGCTGGCAGGAACCCAACACCAGTTCGACTTTCCCAAGTTTGCCCTTACCCTCCCTGGTCTCCCGTCCCACGATATGTTGAGGGTAGTGGAGGAGGAGATAAAAGACCTTTCCAACACTCCTCCGGATGACCCAGTGTGCCAATACAGGGAGGTTTATTACAGGAAAAGGTTAAATCGATTACTCAGCTTCCTGCAAACATTTGAACTCCCTGCGGATATTGCTCCTCGAGAACAGGAAGCCTACCAAGCCATCACAAGCAGCCTCGAGACAGAAGGGTTGCAAGTCCGAAAGCCGTCAATTAGATTTAGCCAGGTTCCCTTGGGCACCTGTTTGGAAATGGTGCCGAGCGCCTGACTTCCTGCGGATACAACAACCATAGAGCCCTGTTCGGTTCATTCAGAACCTAGCGGGGCTTTACTTTACCCTTAGACTCATTGTCCACTACTTCACCCTCTGGCAGGGCAGCAAGTACTCCTTCCGCCACCGGTAGTATGTCTGGGTGTGGATCCGGCTTCTTTGCATGGGGCACCGTCTTCCCGTTTGCGATCTGCACTTCGATCTGCCGTAGGACCGTTACGATCTGTTCCGGTTTGCTCTTCTCGATCGACATGATCTGCTTTCCTCCTTCATGAGATTCTCTCTCACTTCAGGTGGTACAAAAAGAGCCGGTCAGATCACCTTCTTCTAACCTCCCACGTCAATATTGATGCGGATTCCAGCTTCAATATTGCTATCCGGAGGTTGACACCGAATGGGTAGCCACTCGGGACCCACGGAGGGCGAAACTGCGCTGGAAGGGGCCAGTTTGGAGGCTGATGGCTGTATATTCGCGACCGCCGGAGCGCCAAAAAACTAATTCCGGGAAAAACCTGGAAGACGGATAGGACCAGGCAGTGTTCTGCGTCGATTACGATGAAACCAAGGAGGCTCTGCTTGCTTTGATTCCGGACACAGAAGACCGGGTTGTGATTGTATTGCTGAAAGACTTCAATTAAACTACCCTTTCGTTTTGTTATTAAGTTGATTCAGGAGGAGAGATGCCCGCTACAGGAGTCGATGCAGCTATCCGCGAGCTTCAGCGCGAACAGGAAAGAATCCATGGAGTAATATCGGCTCTCAAGAGCCTCTTCCCCGGAAGCGGCCCTGGAAAGCGCACAAAACGCGGCAAACGTAAACGCACTGGAAGGAAACTCTCGCAGGCTGCACGCAGGCGGATCTCTATAGCCGCGAAAAAGCGGTGGGCAACTCGGCGTGCTGCCAAGAAGTGAACTTTCAGTTTCAGGCGCGTTTAAACCTCACCCACCGCTGGAACTGATCGTATCCCGCTGGATAGAATAGACTGCTGCTGGTTCCACCGGAAACTGGCTACTTCTGGTCCTGACCCCTTTATCCAGCCCTGGCCGACGCCCCTCGTTTCTCTGAAAATCCAGTAATAACCGCGCCGCACGCCGCCGGCAAGAGCGCGATCTTCCTCACCGCCGTAGGTGTGCCAGTCGAGCGCCGACTCCATATGTTATAGAATCTCGTTGGGCTATACTTTTTGCTGTTTGGCGTTCAAAATGATTGGACAACGCCGACGCCGTTATAGAAGGAACTTCCGGTTCATACAATGAACTTCTGGCACAATTTAACCAAACCAATCCTAGCTCTTGCTCCGATGGCTGGTGTGACTGATCCGGCTTTTCGGCGCATCATCGCAAAGTATGGCAAGCCGGATGTCTTATGGACTGAGTTTGTTTCCGCGGACGGACTTTTCTTGGGTGGTTATGACGCTCTCATCAAAGATCTTGAATTTACGCAGTCAGAGCGACCGATCGTGGCGCAATTTCTTACCTCTAATCCGGATATGATGCGCAAAGCAGCATCGCTTGCAAGAGAACTCGGATTTGATGGATTAGATATAAATATGGGTTGTCCGGACAAAAGTATTGAAAAGCGAGGTGCCGGAGCAAACTTAATAAAACATCCGGAACTTGCCCAAGAAATAATTCGCGCGGCAAAAGAGGGGGCTGGTAATCTGCCTGTATCCGTCAAAACTCGCATCGGATGGATGAATAATGAACTTGAAACTCTGCTTCCGGCGCTTTTAGAAGCGGAGCCTGCTGTGATCACCATTCACGCACGAACGCGCAATGAAATGTCCCGTGTGCCCGCTCGATGGGAACACATAAAATGTGCTGTAGAGATTCGAAATGAAAAGGGAAGCGATACTCTTATCTTTGGTAATGGGGATGTCGCTTCGGTTGCTGAAGCCTTACAAAAAGTAAAAGAGACTGGTTGTGATGGAGTGATGATCGGTCGCGCGATTTGTGGCAATCCATGGTTATTCGCTAAAGATTCCCCGAAGGTTCTTCCAAAGGAAAAGTTGGAGGTTTTGGTAGAACATACAAAACTGTTTCAGGAATTGCTGCCACATAAACGTTTTGAGCTAATGAAAAAACATTACAAAGCCTATGTAACAGGCTGGGATGGAGCAATGGAACTTCGAATGAAACTAATGGATGCAAGAGACGCAACTGAGGTAGCATTCATACTACGTTCGCAAGACTATTTGCCCCGCCGCCCGGCATATGATTCTAGCCGTTCTTTTACCGACCCAACCTCCATCGCTTTAACCCAACCGGTGCGCCCGTAGAGGAAATTCCTTCGGTCGAATGGAGACCATGCGCAGCAGCGGAGGAGCAGGCACGGTGTTATCCTGGTGGAGAATATGTCACAATAAGGCTGTAATTTCTCATGTCCAATCCAAACATCCCGGAATCCCAATCCACGACAGAATTCACCGAGTCATTCGAGGACATGCTCTCCCAACACGAGCGGAGCCGTTCGCGCAAGCCTGATGGGGGCGGTCAAGGACTCGAAGGTACTGTGATCGCCGTTACCGGCGAATCGGTTTTCCTAGATATAGGCTTCAAGACCGAAGGCATCCTGCCGCTGGCGGCGTTCGCGGGCACTGGCGAATCAGTAAGACCCGGCGATAAGCTGCCGGTCACGATCAAGGGTCGCGATCCGGATGGCTACTACGTGCTTTCTCGCGGCCAGGTTGGGCAGCCAAAGGACTGGCCTTCGCTGGAGAAGGCCTTCGCCGATCAGGCGGCTATTGTAGGCACAGTGACCGGCGTGATCAAAGGCGGGCTGAGCGTGGATGTGGGTGTGCGTGCGTTCATGCCAGCCTCGCGCAGCGGAGCGCGCGACGCCGCCGAGATGGAGAAGTTGGTGGGGCAGGAGATGCGCTGCCGCATTATCAAGCTCGATGTGACGGATGAAGACGTGGTGGTGGACCACCGTGTTCTTGCCCAAGACGAAGAGCGTGCCGTGAAGGAGCGCCGGTATTCGGAGATCAGGGAAGGCGAGACGGTGAGCGGCGTGGTCCGCAGCCTGACCGATTACGGCGCTTTCGTCGATATTGGCGGAGTGGACGCCTTGCTGCATGTCAGTGACATCGCCTGGGGCCGCGTCAACAAAGCGTCGGACGTACTCTCGCTCGAGCAGCAGATCGAAGCCAAAGTGCTCAAGGTCGAGCCCGCCAAGAGGCGCATTTCGCTGGGCATGAAGCAGCTTCAGCAGCATCCCTGGGATTTGGTGGCCGAAAAGTACATAGTAGGCGAGCGCGTGCGAGGTGCCGTTACGCACGTAGCCGACTTCGGAGCGTTTGTGGAACTGGAGCCGGGGATTGAAGGGTTGATCCATATTTCGGAAATGTCGTGGTCCAAGAAAGTGAGGAATCCCAGCGACGTGGTGAAGCCGGGCGAGACGGTGGAAGCGGTGATTCTGAGGCTGAACACGGCCGACCGCCGCATCTCCCTGGGCCTCAAGCAGGCGCTGGGCGATCCATGGGCCGAGGTGGCGCAGAAGTTTGCGGTGGGCTCAGTGATTGAAGGGCCGGTGACCAGCTTTACCAATTTCGGCGCCTTCGTGCAGCTTTCCGAAGGCGTCGAGGGCATGATTCACATTGGCGAGATCAGCGCCGACAAGCGCATCAACCATCCGCAGGACGTGCTGAAGGTCGGACAACCGGTCAAGGCCCAGGTGCTCGAAGTCGATACGGAAAGGCGGCAACTACGGCTGAGCATCAAGCGACTGGTTCCGAGCAGCCTCGATGAATACATAGCCGAACACAAGGAAGGCGACGTGGTCACGGGCCGGATGACCGAGGTTTCGAGCGGCCGCGCGCGCGTGGAATTGGGCGAAGGCGTCCAGGCCCTGTGCCGAATGGACTCGGAGGGCAAGGAGAAGGAAGAGACGCAGGCCGAAGAGAAATTGGATTTGTCATCGCTGACTTCCATGCTGAGTGCCCACTGGAAGGGCCGCGTTGTCGACGGGTCCAAATCGAAAGCCGTCAGCGTCGGCCAGATTCGCAGTTTTCGGATTGCGAAGCTCGATCCGGCTGCGAAGAAGATTGAATTGGAGTTGGCGTAATAGACCTGACGGCACTGTCAAGTGGTGCTTTCGCAATCTAGTGTTGTTAAGCAGCCTCTGAAATCGCCGAGTCTTCCCGATCGGTCGAATTCGCGTGGAAGATGAACACACAGACGGTCCTTACCAAGCGCAAATAATTGGGGATGGACGTGAAGATGTCGCGGAATGTCAACCGCCTGCTGGTCAGGTCGGCCTGCATAGCCGGAGTCCTGACTTCACATCCGAATTTCAGCGGTATTGTCAAGTTAGGGGAAATTCCCGAGGTGCTAGGATTGCAGCCCACAGGGGCCCGAGTCGTTCCCGGCGGGAAAGCGGAAGCATGGTAGTTTCAAAAAACCTTCTATGGAGATGGGAATGGGAATAGCAAAGGAAGCCCGATGCGTGGGGCTAGCATTTTTGATGGGATGGCTCTTTGTGCATGGAGATGCTCTTTGGGGACAGCAGCAAGAAACTCAAAGCACAGGGGAAACAGCCACAAGCACCTCGACTGCCTCCAGTCGGATTGACGAAAGCCAGTTAGTCGGATTACCACTCCAAGGGCGCAGTTATACCCAACTGGCTACCCTGGAAGCGGGGGTGAGCGATACATCGGCTACTGCGGCGTCTCGTGGGATTGGCGGTGGAGGGTTGAACGTGGCAGGGGGACGGAATACCTCCAACATCTTCTTGCTGGATGGGACCAATATCATGACTCTTGGTAATATCGTCCCGCGAAGCGCAGCCGGAGTGCAACTGGGTTCTGATGCCGTCTTGCAGGTCCAGGTGTTCAGTACCACCTATTCCGCTGAATATGGCCGGGGCAGCGGCGGGATTCTGAACACCATCACGCGTTCGGGAACGCCCGAGTTTCATGGGACCTTGTTTGAGTACTTTCGCAATAGCAAGCTCGATGCTCGTAACTTTTTCGACCCGGGTGAGCCTCCTCCCTTCAAACGCAACCAGTTCGGTTTCACCTTTACCGGCCCGATCCGGAAGGAAAGAACTTTTTTTATGGGTAGCTTTGAGGCGATGCGTGACCGGTTGACGGACACTGATGTCAGCTTCTTTCCCGATCGAGAGGCGCGGCAGGGAATCATCACGGATAGAGACGGAATCGTGACTCGAACCATCGAGAGGGTGAACCCCGACGTAATTCCCTATTTGAACCTAATGCCTATTCCCAATGGGGATCGGGTGGGTGGAGGAGTCGGAGAGAATCGCGCCGCACGGTTTCTGCCGACGGATGAGAATTTTTTCACGGTTCGCCTGGATCATGAAATTTCCCAGCGCGACAGCTTGTTCGCTCGCTACACTTTTAGCGATGCCACCAGCAACTCCCCTGCAGACTCCTTCCTCTTTAAGAGGTTCGCCGAAAGCCGCCAACAGTATCTGACCCTGGTGGCGTCCCATATTTTTAGTTCCCGGACACTGACTTCATTCCGTTTTGGGTATACTCGGCCGACGAGTAGAGCCGACACATTCTCGTCCATTGAGATTCCCGAATCACTGTTTTTTGTTCAGGGAGGGCCCAGGTTTGGGCGAATCGAGATTCCCAGCCTGACGACCTTGGGAACGTTTACTACCCTTCCCGAAGTCAACATCGTGAATACCTTCCAATTTGCGGATGACGTGGTGGCTCAAAGAGGGTCTCATGCGCTAAAATTTGGCGCACAGCTCCATCGCTACCGTTGGTTTACTTTCTCCAGCCGGAACTTTGGGGGGTTATGGTCGTTTAACAGCCTAGAAAGCTTTTTGGATGGCGGTCCGGAAGGGGGGAGAGGAACCTCCGTGTCCGTGGCATTGCCTGGTTCCAGCAGTAAGGTTGATTTTCGCCAAACTCTGGCGGGCTTCTACATTCAGGATGAATATCGAGTCACTCCTCGCCTTCTGCTCAGTCTCGGCTTACGCTATGAATTTATTACTCGCGTCCGGGAAAAGGATGGCCGAAGCCAATTTCTTGTCGACCCGTTGCGCGATCCGGAGATACAGGTGGGGCACTACATAGCTTCTAATCCTTCTCCTCGATATCCTGTCCCCCGGGTTGGTCTTTCCTGGTCTCCCTGGGGACATCGAGATACGGTCATTCGTGGCGGCTTTGGGCTTTTCAACGACCAAATTGTTGAATATTTGGTGGACCGGCCAAAGACTTCGGTGCCATGGTTTCTGCTGGCGGAGAAACCCAACCTCGGGTCTGAGGAATTCCTCCGCAGTTTCCCTAATATCCTAGAAGTTGCCACCGGAGCATCCGCCAGCGCTCGCGTGATGGATTATGAACACATCACGACCCCACGGGTGATGCGGTACAACTTCGCGGTTCAGGATGAGCTTCCAGGAGGGTGGCGAGTGCAGGCATCTTATGTAGGGGCCAGGGGGATCCATTTGTTTCGGTCCTATGGAGTAAACAAGTTCCCGTTCCCGGAAGTGCGGGAGGATGGGTCTTTGTTCTTCCCGCCGGATCCAAATCTCACTCCCATCAATCCGGCGTTTCGAAACATTGAAGTTACCAGCAGCGATTCGCAGTCCTTTTACAACTCATTGCAACTTGCTGCCCGCAAAACTGTCGGCCAAGGGCTTTCTTTGCGGGCTAGCTATAGTTTCGGCAAGTCAGTGGATGATGCTTCCAGGCTGAGCCCGAATGCCCAGTATGGATTTGACCGGACTCTGGAACGGGGCTTGAGCAGTTCTAATATCCGTCACCGACTTGTGTTTAACTATTTCTACACTCTTCCGTTTGGAAGTGGGCAGCGGTGGTGGAACTCCGGCATTGCCTCGCGAATATTCCGAGGCTGGCGGCTGGGGGGCATTCTGCGATTTCGTACTGGGACTCCTTTTAACCCGCAAGTGAGCGTTCGGTATCCGGATTTCCTGTTCGAGCCGACGCGGCCCAACCTGAAGGCAGGCCAAGACCTGAGTAACATAACCGAGGGCGTGACGGCTGGCTGCGGCTTTGATCCGGAAACCGGCAGGTTTGTGGTAGAGCCAGGTCAGATGTTGGGAACTCGGGAGCTATATTTCGACCCCTGCGTATTTGAAGTACCTCCGCCCGGAACCATGGGTAATGTGGGGCGCAATACGCTCACTGGCCCGAGCGTATTTAACATGGATCTTTCTATCTCGAGAGAATTTGCGGTGGATTCCAAGAGACGACTTCAATTTCGGGCAGAAATCTTTAATCTGCCGAACCATACCAATTTTGGTCGCCGCTCTTCCCTGGTTTTCCGTGGTACCGGACGCCGCAACTTGTCAGCAGGAAGAATTACGAGCACTTCGACCACTTCGCGGCAGATTCAATTCGCCTTGAGACTTTCGTTTTAGAGTTACTGGCTGAGTTGTTCAAAAGGGTTTCCTTCGGTACAGGGAACCAAACACGAAAATAATGAGGGTTCAATGGGAGTCCAATTCCTATCGCGCCAAGCGAAGCGACGGTACTGTCAAGTTAACGGTTTGAGCTCCTTGTGAACGCTTCATGGCAGTCTCTAAGTTGTTGATTCTTCGTTCCTGAGCGGACCGATTTCGCCTCGACAACGGGGGAGATTTCCCTTAACTTGACAATACCGTCGAGGTAGTCACATCCAGCACAGCTTTCAAAGTACCGCGTACGCCGGGCGGAAAGTGATCTGCAAATTGCCACAATCGCTGATGATTGAGCGTGGAAAGATCGATCTCGTCCCACGGGATTTCTTTTCCTTTCAAGCGCCGGTAATAGATCCAATCGAGCAGCGCCTTCTCCGGATAGGCTAAGATGGTCTCAGCTCCACTTGTGGTTCTCACCTGCTCGAAGCCGAAGAACCGTTGGTCAGAAAAATGGATGTAGGAGATCTCGCCGAGGAAAGTTTCCACTCGGCGTGGGCGCCCTATCGTCACGCAGGTCAGGGTGGGAGTAACCTGCTGAGTCAGTCCGTGATAACTGAGTGCCCAATCGAGAGACAAATAGGCAGGAGGAAATAAAATTACGGCCAACTGCTCTCCTTGGGGACTTTTCAGGAGATTGGCATAGAGCCTGGGACCAACACGGCGCAACAACCCTACCTGCTGGTTGCGCCAGCAGACCTGACGGACGGCAGAGTCCTTCAACCCCGTCAGTTTTGCTAGGGATGTCACGGTGAGGAAATCGCCTTCTGGGCTCGGCAGATCTCGCAAAATAGACAACCAATTTCTCGTGGTAACGTAACGCTTCATAGCTTTGTGAAAGGCTTGAGTAGGTTCCTCACCGACCGAACGAGGCTCGCATAGTTGTCCTTGCGAAGCTTGTTAAGCCAGGGCGTCGGCAGGAGAGGAGCAAGATCGGCTTCGAGCCTGCTCGGGCTGATGAGTTTGAGTCTCCTCTGGATTTCAAGGTCCTCGATTTCTTCCAAAGCAAGCCAGTGCTCAAACTCCCGCTTGTCCAGCTTGGCTTCGAGATTCAGCAGATACCACAGATCGAACACATCCCGGGCCTTGAGGAATTTTCTTTTTAATAACGTCTTGATTTTGAGGAAGAGAAGTTCGTCGAGGACGGGACAGACCACGACTTCGCTTGCCAGCGATTCGGATCGGAGAAGTTTTGTCTCCGTTCGGCCTACTGCGCCGGCGATGCGGCTGAATTCGAGCACGACCATCCGACGGCTTGCCAGCCGAATATCTATGGTTGCCGGTTCCAGGCTGCGCACCCGACAATCAATGGGTTGCCTAAGAAGAGCGGCTAAGGGCAGGAGCCTCCGCTCCAGGCTTCCCGAGATTTTGGCTAAATCCCCGGAGTGCAATATTCGCAGGGGAAAGAGATCAACATCCCGGGAGTACCGAGGGCTGTCATAGAGGAGATGCAAGACATTACCCCCAATAAAGATGGCCAGATCCGGAAATACGCGGAAGAATACGAGCAAAGATTCGCGGGCTAGCGTGGATCCCAATGCATGGTCCTCTGCAACGCCTTGCTCCCGGGCTTGCCGGCGAATTTGCTCCCATAGGTTCATGGCAATATTATAACAATTATGTAGATAAAATGAAATATACTTAGCGGGACCTCAACCAAGCATATTCCATAATTCTTTATTAAATTCTGGCGGCTATGACCTTGCCGCCCTCGGTGGCTGATGGGCCGCGGAGCTGCTGGGACGAGTTGAACGCCTACCACCGCTTTTAGCAGCCCCTCCAGCAAATCGCTCATGACCCAGAAAGCTTCGGTGTCCGATCAGCTGGCGTTAGGGTTGGGGATTTAGCTACCGTCTTCCTGGAGGCACCCCTTTCATGACATGACATAAGCGAGAAACAGCATGAGAGTGTGGATACGGTGGCTTTGTTTCGCAAAATCAGCTTTCGCTGGAGACGCCCACTCTGATAGATGGAGGAACCGCTTTGCCCTTCCTCTGTCGCTGTAATTGCTCTAGCTGACTCATCGCACGATGCAGCTGCCGCTCAATCGTCGTCTCGTAGCGAAGGATTTTGTCCAGCACATCCTTAGAGGGGAGGTGGAGCCTGGAGAGCTTTGACTCCAGCCGCAGGTTCTCATGTGCCTCGGTCCTCCGCCGTAAGTCTTCTAACCTTTCTTGCTCCTCATTAAGTTCCTGTAGGATGCTCTTCTTGCACTTCCTGGGAACGCCGCCGACATGATCCGGTTCAGCGGCCTCCACTGGATTGAAGGCGCGGCACCGGTTAGCAAGATGCTCTTCATCGTCTCCAAAGTACTCCGTGAGCCGCTTGTGGCCACTCTCGGAGAGATAGCCGATCTGTTTAACGTCCTCTTTGATCTCTTCCAGAAGATCAATTAGATACTCCAATCCCATGGAACTGTCCCGCAGGCCCCACCGGATGTAATATGAGTCGGAGTAAATTGCACGTTCAACCTTTTCAATTTGCTCGGAATTTTCTTTCTGCTCTGCGGTGTCCAGTTCATTTCGTATCTCCCCGATCTCGCACCGTAGTACTCGGCGTAGCCTCCAGTAGCAAATGGCGATTTTCTCAACCTGCATCTCTTCAACGATGCCTTTGGGCTGTCTATCAACTCGGAGTTGAGCAAGCAGGCCATTAAACTCGGCCTTGTTCTCCTTGCCGTCGCCGGCTTGAATCAAAACCTCCTGAGCTAAAAGTCCGTGTTTTAGGGCATTCCACCTGACCACCTTCTTTCCCTCCAGTGTTCTCGGCCCGGTGGATCGGCGGGCATTCCGCCGGTTCGCCTCAATCTTCTCAAATGAGGTATTCCTTGCCATGACTGTTCCTCCAGATTGATGATCGCCCCACAGAGCTCCGCACGGCATCACGTGAGATGATAGCGAAGAGCCCGATCCCAAGTGGAAGCCAAAGGATCCCGGGGCTTAAAGGAACTATAGGGAGTTACGGTTGCTCATATAAGGCACGCAACGGAAATATTCCCTTTGGCTGCATACCCCAATGAAAAGGTTTGAGCCGAAAAGTCCCAAGTCTGTTCCTATCCCAAACGTTCGGCGAACACAGGCTTAGGGCTACATCAGCCTAAAGGTTGTGTGCTTTCTTTTGCGCCAGGCCTTTTGGGCCCTAGTGGGATGATCGAGGGCTTTGTTTGGATGCAACTGCTTTTGGACATAATTGATGAGCGTGCCAACTTCTTTGTCGCAATAGGTCCCTGTCCGTAAATGGACTTCCCTGGTAAGATGCGTTCTCTCATAATTGCACCAACCGTCCCGCAAGGTCTGGGGATTTTTAAATGGACTTCCCTGGTAAGATGCGTTCTCTCATAATTGCACCAACCGTCCCGCAAGGTCTGGGGATTTTTGTTTAGACGTTGAATATCCTTCAGGAAAGCAGCACAGGGTTCGAGGTTTTCTTGCAAAGCTGAAAGATGGTCAATGAAGCGCCTCCAATGAATATTAGTAGGAGATGAAGCAAGGGCTTCTGTATCGAATTTGTCCAACTGGCGGGCCATCTTGCTCATGTTTTGGTATAGCGACCTTATTTCCCATCGCTTAGTGCCCTTGGGTTTAATGACATCCCAGGCCGACTTTCGGTCACTCACCACTAGAAGCGTGGAAATGTATGTTTTCAATGTCACGGGGTCCATCCCTTTTATGCATAGACTCACCGCTGAATTCAGAGCGGGTTCGTCGTCCCCGAATAACTCAACCAATTCTGGATACCTAGCCGTGTCTTCTTGGAGCGCTTTTCCCCGGCGGAGCTTCTGGTTGGGCACGGTTCACCTCCCGAGTAAAATCCGATTTGAAATGGGTCGGCGGGCCATCCAGAAGAAGCCGCTTTTCAGGCGACGCCAGCCGATATCGTACAATTCCCTGTAATTGTAATATTTCCTGTCACTCAGGGTCATTCACCACACTAAGATCGGTCTCTATGAACTAAGATCGCTGTTTCCGCTTAGGTCCTAAGAATATTCGTATGCAGGCTATTGTGGATTGGTTGTTCAGACTTCTGGCGCGAGATGAAGCGCTCCTAATATTCCTTCAGATGGGTGCGCGACATGCCCTTGAGGATTCCGCGGAATTTTTCCAACGGCTGATCGGGAAACGTTGTGATGATGCCGTCTTGTTCGAGCAGCGTGATCTGTTGACCCGGCCTCAGGCAAACTCTTCTTAGCTCCGCACAGTCCGCAATAACTGATGACCCGCTTCACCGACCGCAAGCGCCGCACCTCACCGAGCTCTAGCACCCACGTCAGGGCCGTAATCAAACCTACGGCAGGGATCGTCCGGAGTCGTTCGACCCGCTCGGCCAACATCGGATCGCGGGCTAACAAGCGGAGCAAGGCCCTTTCGGTCTTCTGCAGCCGCACGAGAGTCTCCCAGCAAAGCCGGAGCAGAGGCCAAAATCCTTCCTCGATCGGTCACGCAACGACGAGGGATACTTTGCCATGGTTCTTGCTAGTGGGTCTGACGGTGATCTCCACATCTTGTCCCAGGGCGGTGAGAAAGTCCATCAGGCGGCTCGACGGAGAAGGCTCCGGACTGGCCGCGCTTGAGGCTGGAAACGTGCGGCTGCCATCTGCACTTCAATCTGCCGCAGGATCGTTACGATCTGTTCTGGTTTGTAATTCCTTATTGGCATGACCTGACTTCCTCCTCAAGTGGATTCTCTCTCTTTCCACTTTGTACAAAAGGGGCCGGTCAGGTCAGACTGGAGGTTCGCTGAAAAAAGAGTCCAGGCGGCCAGTTTTTATTCCTCTCTTTTGGTTGGTCTCTTGGGAGGACGGAGGAACTGGTGCGGGATTGTCTATTGGTCCTTTTCCTTTGGTCGCCGTTGGGAAAGGAAGTGCTGGAAATACTTGGGGCCTTCCTTTTCGTAAGACTCGATACCGTAAGTGAGAAACATCTCGCACACCTGCGAAATACTTCTGGCTTCGTGCCTCGCAACTCTTTCTAGACTCTTCTTCAGTTCAGCAGGAATGCGAAATCCTAGCGGCGCGTCCTTTTTCATAGCCAACAATTGTAAGAGAATCTCCACAACATTCCAACAATTCTCTTGACAAGAAAAATAACCAATGTATTATAATGTTATAGATTGTTATAGGAGTGCAGCATGAAACGAAAAAGTTCCTCAAAACACTTACTGTTTAGGAAGAATCTCCGGATTACGAAAAAGTTGTGGCCCAGTGCAGTCAGTAAGGATCAGGCTGAAGGATTGGAAGCACTTACCGCTAGATACTTGTTTTCTGTTGCCATAGGCGATTTAATCCTCCTCGATGGCAAATGGTACGTCACCCACGCTGGCCTACTGCGCTTGGCCACCCGCAGTCGTTGTTCCGGCATCCGAGTGCAGCCAGTGCGTGAGTTCTGCGACGCCTCCACGAGCCGTTGGGTCTTCAAAGCGACCGTTTACAAGTCCCCTCGGTCGAAAGGCTTCGTCGGTTACGGCGACGCCGATCCCTCCAATGTTTCCTCCTTGGTCCGCGGAGCCGAGATGCGCATGGCCGAAACCAGAGCCGTCAACCGGGCCCTCCGCAAGGCCTATGGGATCGGGCTGTGTTCAGTGGAGGAGATCGGGTCCTTCCCTCCCCCAAGCAAACCTACCAGTGACTCTGTAAAAGCTCTCACACAAATTGCGAAGATCGTCCCCGGCAACGGCCAACCGCGACTCCGCGATCGGCTCTGCCAGTTGATCCGCCAATACAGTCTGGATCCCACTCTGGTCAAACACTACGCAGCGGATTTCTGCGAAACCGAGAACCTGCGCGACGCCACCCGGGACCGCGTTGAAGCCTTTATTAAGAATTTGGCTGAGCAGGCAGCCAAAGATCGAGCCGGGCTCCTATGCCAGCTTAACAGCTACGTACAGCCTCGGGAGGTGAAACCATGAGACGTGAAATCCCAGGCCTCCACCAGAAAGCACAGTATAAGGACGAGATTCCGGAGGGCCTCTTCCTGGTCCGGGTCGAGCGGGCCTTCTACCGCTACCATCCGCAGAAGCCCTTCTTTGCAGTTCGCTTTGCTGTCATCCAGCCCGAGGAGTTTACTGGAGAGGCGTTGCCTGGCCGGCTCTACTGTACCCCCAAAGCCCTGTGGAAGCTCAGATGGTTCCTGTGTGACTTCAGCTATGACGCAGAATTGTTTGGCCGGGATGTGATCGATGAAAAACTTCTCCTCGGCCTCCGCGGGATCATCAAGGTCTCCCATACCACAATCAACGGCCGTTCCTTTCTCAATCTGGATGGCTTTGCCTCAGCGGATAAGTGGGAGGAGCTTTCAGCCTCTCCTGTCGGCAGCCGCGAAAGCTAGGAGGAGAGCAATGACCTATAGCTACACCCAGATCAGCCAATACCTGGGCTGTCCCCGCCGCTATCGTCACCGTTATCTAGACGGCTGGAGGGAGAAGGATGCCCGGGCCGCAATGGTTTTCGGACGGGTGTTTGAGAAAGCCCTAGCCGCGTTTTTCCGCAGAGAGGATAGCGCCGCTGTCCTGTTCAAAGAGTGGGGAGCCTATCGTGAGGCCTCTTTGGTATACACCACCGGCGATTCCTGGGACCGAATGGTCCGGCAGGGTGTGCAGCTGCTCGAACGATTGGCTCAAGACAACCGCATCCGCATCCCCCAACCGCGCCACAACATGCAGGTGAAGCTGCTGCGTCCACTCTCGAACGGGAACGACTTTGTGGCCTATGTCGATGCCATCGGCTATCTTGACGCCACTCGCTGCCTGATTGAATGGAAAACGACGGGCAGCCGCTACCCGGAACAGCCAGAGGGCTTACTGGCTCTTGATCCTCAGCTTGTCTGCTACTCCTGGATCAGCGGTATTGCAGAGGTGGCCATGGTGGTATTTGTACGCAAACGCATGCCAGAAATCCAATACCTGCGCACTTCCATCACTGAAGAACAACGCCAGGAGTTTGGGCAATTGGTCGAAGAGTCGATTTCTCGGATCGAGGCTGGACGCTTCCTGCCTCACACGGGCATCCGCTTCCCCCAGAATGGCTGCGTGAGCTGCCCTCACCTGGGTCTCTGCCTGGGGAAGCAAGACCTTGTCGATTCCAAACTGATCCGCCGACCGGGAGCAAGTGACCTTGAATGGCTTGACCAGCTTGAATACTAACGAGCGTCCCATCGTGGCTCCGAAACTCAACCACCGCCGGGCTCTTTTCGTGTTAGCCAAGATCGATGAGATCCTATCCTGGGAGCAAAGGGTGGAGCATGAACGAGACATCCGCTTTGTGGATTTGGGCCGCTACCTGTGCGAAGTCCGCTCCGGCCAGTACTGGCGTCTCGACAAGCTCGTTTCCTTCGATGAGTTTTTGGAGAAACGCTTCCCAGAGTCTCGGCGCAAGGCTTACTACCTGATGGCTATCCACGAGCATTTGCCAAGGGAAGTGCGAAGGGAGCTGAAACAAGTGGGCTGGGCAAAGGCGTCTGAGCTCGTCAAGGTAGCTCGTTCAGATGGGCAGGAGTTCGATTGTGCAATCTGGTTGCACAAAGCACACTCCATGCCGACCGAGGCTCTCAAGCGGGAGGTCGAACGGCACCTGACGGGAAAAGAGACCGAGCCTTGGGAGATCATCTACTTCAAGGTGTACAAGAGCCAGTTGCCGGTTGTCGAGCAAGCCCTAGAAACGGCAGGACTGATGCTCGGTACCGATAAATCCCGTGGCTACTGCCTGGAGATGATCTGTGCGGACTTTCTGGCTGGAGCCAACATTGAAAATGTCAGCTCCGATGCCCTGCTCTTATCCCTCTGCAAGCTTTTCGAGCTTCTTCCTAGCTCGCAGAAAGGGAGGTTTTTGGAGCAGGTTGATGCAATCCATGATCCAGTTTCATCCCAAGCGACCGCGGATTAGGCTTGCCAAGGAATCCTACCGAAGCCTGCGCCTACAAGTGCTGGAGCGGGACGGATGGCGGTGCCAGTCTTGTGGTTCTCTTTCTAACCTGCAAGTTCACCACCTCCAGAGCCGGAGCCATCGGGGGGATGATTCCGGGGAAAATCTCCTGACCCTCTGTGCGCAGTGTCATCGAAACGTTCACATCCCAGGGAGAAACCAGTAGCTGATATGCCCCCGAGGTAGTTCGTAAACGAGAGTTCCCGGTCAGTAGCGTTTCTTGAAGTCCCTGATCGACAATGCAGTTCCCCTTTGGTGGCGGGAGGATATAAGGGCTGCCGGAGGTGCCGACCTCCGATGCGCACCCTCCTCCTATCCCTTTTTCTTTTCTGCCCTCTCGAGGATCTTCAGGAACACAGCGGGTGTGATGATTTGAACGTTTCGATACTTCTTCAAGGCCAGGAGGTCCTTGTCACCGCTCACCACATACCGAGCCTTCCCTTCAAGAGCTGCAGCCAGAAACTTGTCGTCTACGGGATCCCGACTTGCGTGTACCTCGATGGTTCCCGCCACTAGGTGGCATTCCTGAGCGAGGAGCTCAAGCAACAGGACGATCTCCTGCTCGCTCATCCAGCGGTATCTCTGGAGTTTTTCGTAGAGGAGCACGCGTCCGATTTCTTGAAGGATGCTCGGCGAGAGGACTAACTCAAACCCACTGTGCCGCCAGGAGCGGAGGATGCGGTCTTCGTTTCCGCCGCGGATGAGGGTAGCGGAGACAACAACATTCGTATCGAGAACTGCCCTCATGGGCGAGACGGTCGTACCTGCCGCCGAGCGGCGATGACCGCCTCACGGACTATCTTTCGCACCTCCTGAGACCGGCTGCTTCTCGTCCGCGATTGCACCGCACTAATGAGCGCGAACAAATGCTCTTGGGATGCTTTCTTTCGAACTTCTCTCGTCTCGACGTAGAAGCGCAGCGCCTCCCGCAGGAGCTCCGATTTTGTTCGGTTTTCTTCTTGTGCTACCGCTTCGGCTTTCTTGAGTAAGGGTGGCGGGAGCGAAATTGTCATCAATCTACGGGTACTCATAAGAGATGCCTCTTTCAGATTGTCATACAATGCATTACTAGCTTATCATCCAGCCACTTACCGTGTCAAGCGACAACCGGACGGCTGCTCCCCTAGTTGGACAGAAGGTTTAAGCCGCAGATCGGGGCAGGACCTCGCGCTCGATCCGCTCCCGAAGCGCATCCTCGGCGAGGTCCAAGTCATATTTAGCTTGCAGATTTATCCACATTTCCGCCGAGGTGCCGAAATACCGCGCGAGCCGCATCGCCGTGTCGGCAGTGATGCTGCGGTCGCCTTTCAGAATCTGGGTGATCCGATTTGCCGGGATGCGCAGCGCCAGCGCCAGAGCATTGGCGGATTGGCCGCCTTCCTTCAGGATCTCCTGCAACGCCTCCCCGGGATGAATTGGAGGCAGCTTTCTCCGTTTGCTATGGGGCATATTCCTTCTCCAAGTGGTAGTCCACGATCTCGACATCGCAGGCATCTCCGGCGCGCCAGACGAAGCAGATGCGGTACCGGTCATTGATCCGGATGCTGTACTGTCCCTTGCGGTCTCCTTTCAAGGCTTCCAGGCGCAGGCCGGGCAACCTTAAATCTCCAAGCGATCGGGCCGCATGGAGAAATCCCAGGCGTACCCTCGCTGTGTGATCGATGGACTGAAACTTCTTGCTGAACTCTCGATTCCATAGCTGCTGGGTTTCTTTATCCTTGATCGTCCGGATCATACCTAGGGCATAGTACGCCACGCATAAAGAACCTGTCAAGCTAAGATACCCGGTGCTGATTACCGGCGGCTATCGCTCGGCCGAGTTGAACCGCAAAGTCGGCGGCGCGTCCGTTAGCTACCACTGCGCCACGCCGACCCGTTGTGCCGCCGACATCCAGGTGCCAGGCTTGGCGCTCGCAGAGCTCTTCCGGTGGCTGTGCTGGGCAAAGGCGGCTGAGCTAGTCAAGGTCGCTCGTTCGGATGGGCAGGAGTTCGATTGTGCAATCTGGTTGCACAAAGCACGATGCGAAGTGGCTGCCGAGGACCGGGAACCGAAAACCGGCATGCAGCTACCGGGGCGCCTCCAGGCGGGCACTTAGAATTGAAAGTAGGGGAAGAACTTGATAGCGATGGTGTTACAATCACTTGTACGTATGAGATTTGAACCCAAATCGAAAAGAGGGGTAGATAGGATGGGCACAACTATCAAGGCTCGTTTTTCTGCCGGCGTCTTGAAACCTTTGGAAAAGCTGGAGCTCGGGGAAGGTGAGGAGGTCACTGTTACCATTGTAACTTTGCCCCCCTCAACTCCTGCAGACTGGTTGAAGCGAACTGCCGGTGGTTGGGAAAGGCTAGTCGATGCAGAAAAGTTTAAGCGGGAAGTTTATGAGAGCCGTCTGTTAACGACCCGCCCAGAACCCCGGCTATGACATTGGCTTCCTTCCTCATTGACACCGACTGACCAGGAGGCTTACCGGCAACTACGGCAGCAAGTATTTGAAAGAGATGGATGGCGCTGCCAAAGCTGTGGGCGCTTGAGAGATCTGCATGTGCATCATATACAGCCCCGCAGCGCACAGGGAAATGATCTCGAAGGGAATTTGATTACCCTGTGCACGACTTGTCACTATAACCTTCATCTACAGAAGAAAAGCCTTCCAACAATAGGTTAGACCTGGGGTATGTGAGTCGAAGCTTCGTGTTCCCCCAAGCATGGGTGAATTCAACGCGGCCGCTATCATACGATTCACATTCAGAACAGCAAGACGGATTCCAGTCTTTTGGGCATGGCAGTTGGCAGACGTGCCCTGAAATCTACCGTTTAATACTCTTTACCACCCATTCAAGCAAAGCACTATATTCCTTGGCAGTTCTCTTGCGAGAAAGCTTGTTTACCGCATATTGACGACCATTCCGACCAAGCGTTTGTCGCAGTTCATGATTGTTATAGAGCTGTTTAATTGCGCTTACCAGTACAGTTGTGTTTTCAGGTTCAACGTAGATTCCTGCGCGCGCCTCTTCCAGAAGCTCGCGGGCCTGCCCGTCTACACCCAGAATCACGGGACGACCGCAGGAGAGAAACTCCAGCATCTTCGTTGGGATCACAGTCTGGAAGATGTCGGCTTTCCTAAGCACGACCAGGCAAACATCCGAGGCTCGGATCACGGCCGCTATTTTTTCGCGGGGCTGCTGGGAAATAAAACGCACGTTTCCCAACTTTCTTTCGCGCGCCGCCTGAATCAAACGGTCCTTTTCAGCTCCCTCACCCACAAAGAGAAACACAATATTCGGTTCGGTTTGCTCCAGCCTGGCCGCAGCTTCCAGCACGACACCCAACCCGTGGGCCGCCCCTATGGTCCCAATAAAAGACACAACAAATTTTCCCAGAAGAACCAAATCACTCTTCCAATCCGTTCCGTCGCTCTCCGGGGCGAACAGGTCCGTTTCCACACCGTTTTGCACTACGGAAATTTTTTCCGGATTCACCTTCCACTGGGAAACCAGTTCCCTCTTGAAGGCTGGCGTGACAACTACGATATGGTCCGACGTGCGGTAAAGAAAGGCGGCCAATTTCTGCAAAGTCGAGTACAGTAGTGATTGCTTGCCTCCGATTCCGGAGGCGAAAATGGATTCCGGCCACAGGTCCCGGATTTCCAGGATGAAGGGAACGCGCTTCACCCGGCTCAGCCACCAAGCCGTCAGGCCGACCAAAAGCTGAGGGGAGGTCCCGATCACCACGTCCGGCCGGGCTAACATGCTCCCCGTCAGACAGGAGGAGAAAAAAAACGAAGCGTAATTCAGGACTCTCTCGAGAGGCTTCCGGTTGGGCAGAGGCAGTAGCCAGGTGCGTACCACATTCACCCCGCCCAACTGCTCTCTGCTGACTAGCCGCCGGAACCGGGACCGATACTCCGGCAGCACGACACCAGTGGGGTGGTTGGGGAAACCGGTGAGGACGGTAACCTGGTGGTTTGCCCTCACCCAGTGAAGGGATAGTTCCGACACACGGGCGGCTGGTGCGCCCATCTCCGGCGGGAAATATTGCGATACATAGAGAATTTTCATGCTTAGGCTAAGGACTAAAGAGGGTCAACATCCCCTTGTCCAGTGGGGGGTATCCGTTTTTTCAAGAATTGACTGGTGGCGAGACAACCTCTATTTTTGATACGATTCGATTTCCACTTGCCGCGCTGTCCAAACGGGAGAGTGTAACTAAGATGTGGCTTGCATCTCCCAGCTTCAAGCGGAGCTCATCCGGCTCACTTTGCTCTATCCAGGTGGAACCGTTGAACAGAACTGCCGTAATTAGACGGATCGGTAGCTGCCCACAAACATCCAACACAATGGAAGAGGTAGACTTCAACTCACCATAGGTCGGCGACACCCATCCGCGGACAGCCGTTAGTGAGGCTGAAATTGGAAAATCGGGAGGAACACTGGCCTTACCGCCGCGCACTAGATACACCCGGCCTTGTATGGAGCCGTATAGGTAAAGGGCTCCAGAGCCTTTATTCCCTTCCCAGTGACCTTCCCATGGCCATTGGGATTGAATGGTTAGCGGCAAGTTTGTCAGTAGCCAATGAAGGCTTGCTTGGTGCTCTCCTTTTCCCAATAATTCATCCACGATCAACCAACCAAAATCCTTCAGGCGCTGAACCGCCCTTCGGTGTGTGATTCCTAACCGCCGGTAGCCATCATGCTCACCTTCGAAGTAGTCCCATGCATTCAACTCGGTTGGACAAAATGACAGGACGGTTCCCTGAGCCCAATCAACCCATAGGAACCTCCCCAAACGCCACATTTGATCCATGTGATCTACAGTAACCGTATTGTGGGGCGCTGTTCCTGCTAGGCCATTGTCCCAGGGAGGTTCGCCATTGTACAAATATGTACCCGCGTCTTGCGCCACGTTCGTCCCGCGCCACCATAGGTCAACGTGCAGCTGGTCCGCCTGAAACGGACGTCTGTTGTATCGGGCACAACGAACCAAGGCCCAAGAGTTGTCCCGGCCCAGCACATAATCCCCCCCACTCTGACCTGGTTTTTCCAATGGGGTACTCTTCGCTGATGGCAGCGCAGCTTTCCGATGACGGTCTTGATAGCCTGGACCCAATAGCCAGGCCGATAGCTCATCCCAAGGTCCGGCAGCAAACGGAGGAGGACACCCCTGGGAACGAAATGCAACTTGCACAATGGATCGATAGTCGCCAAATGCATGGGGGGCTAGGTCCAGCACTAGACTACCGTCATTGGGGCCCTGGTTCGGGACTCTTCCACTGGTCCTTTCGGTCATTCGCAAAATATGGCGTGCTGCCCGTAGTACTATTTTTCCAAATACTGCATCCCAACCAAATCTGTACAACTCACCAAGCCGAAGTGCCCAAAGGCCCAAGTGTAAAACCATGCGTTGATAGTTGGAGGAATGTTGGATGTGCGAGCCGTCTTCAGCCAATTGATCTCGTATACCTTCAGCAAACAGACGAGCACCAAGGGTTTGCCAGCGAGTAGCCCATCGTAGCTCAGGGAAAAGAGTCCCTGCGGTCCAGAGACCGACTGCTTCCGAAATCAAATGATTACTCCGTTGAGACCGCGCATAACGGGTGGTTCTCTCAATGCGCCACGCGTGAGCACAAATCAGCGAAAACAGCCTGCCAACTCTTTCTGGGGTAGTGGACGGGGACTCCAGAAAACCATATAGCCCGAAAGACCAAGCCAGGATACGAAGAGCTGATTCCGGTCTATGGCGAATTGATATGTTGAGCGATTTTACCCGCGACCGCTGCTCAAGTGAGGTGAGGGGTGCATGCGGAGAGCAGTTGGTGGCAGTGACAGGATCACATCAGGCAACCGTGGCGCGTTTACAAGCTCAAACAGCGGCTGGTTTCGTTGGAAGTGCCGTTTACCGATGTCCGCCGGATGCCACAGGGAGCACCAGTCTTTGGAGAATCAGGCAGCCATTGGGGTGTGATAGAGGCCTCGGCAGTGGCTTTGCCATCTATAGGAATGGAGATTGGCGACTGGTCTTGGTATAGGCGCGTCTTGGTCAGGGGTTCGCCCTTCCAGTCCAGTATGCGAGCGATGCGCATTGAAATATGTCTTGAAATCGAGCAGCTTGTTTTCCAGATCCGCCGTGGTCCAGAACAACGTGCGATCCAAATACTCGCGTCGAATCGTGCCAATCATCCGTTCCACAAAGGGATGGGACAGGGGAACATAGGGGACGGTTTTGATCTCGGTCACCTCCAGTATCCGCAGATTGGCTTGCCACTGCCCAAACCGATAAAGGGGATCATGGTCGGAGCTGAGGTAGTTTGGCATCCAGCGTTGCCATCGAATGGCACGGTTGAACATCCGGCAAAGTGCGACACCATCGACGGTTCCGGCATGGACGCCGAACCCAATGATTCGGCGGGTGAATTGATCCATGACGACCAAGACCCAGTGGGTCCGCAACGTGGCCGATTCGCACCGGAACAGATCTAGACTCCAGAGGCTGTCTTTCATGTGGCCCAGGAAGGTCAGCCAGGATGGACCACCGGAGTCCTTTTCCGGCCGATAGTGGCTGGCGAGAATCCTTCGAACAACGTCTTTGTCGATGGCGATGCCGAAAGCCAAGGCAATCTGCTGAGCAATTCGCGGACAGCCCCAGGCGGGATTGAGCTGCTTCATCTGGACGACGGCTTCGATGAGTTCTTTGCTGGGCCCCTTTGGTCCGGGTTTACCTCTGCGCTTGGATGAAAAGAGAAGGCGATATTTTCGATTCCTCATAACCTGGTGGAAGTTCAGGAGAGTCGAAGGTTTCAGTACGATTGCTGAATGGATCAGGCGGGCGGGGCGAATGAGGAGAGCACACAAACCGGCGACGAGGCGATCTGAAGTGAGTAGATTGGGTGACCGCTGCCGCGAACGATTGAGGATCAGGAGTTGTTGCTTGACCAGAACGGACTCGGCGACCACAGAACGGATGCCGCCCGGACCCAAGAGTCGGGAGAGAGTAGCCATGACATGGACGAAAAGGATGACGAGATCGCGCATCTCAGCATCTTAGCAAGAACGGCTAACCCCAGGAATTGTGCCGTAAACTAGCAATTCGCCAGGGACAGGTGGCTGGCCTCGGCCTATAATACGACCCCGGAACAGTTCCACACCGGCTGGACTCGCCTGCGAGAGCATCTTGTGCAGTTCAATAAGAATGCAAACAGCTTTCCCAATGCCATCGCAACGATGTTCTGCTACATTACGGAGGATCGCGCTGAGGCCGACCGGATCCTGAACGAGATGCTGCGCAAGGCCATCAAGCGACCGGAAGATGAACTTCGCCAGCGGCTGCTAGTCGGCCCGGCCGAAGAATGCACTCGCAAACTCTCCGCTTACGAGAAGGCTGGAGCACAGATGGTTTTTGTTTGGCCCATTACGGACGAAACCCGTCAGTTGGAACTCTTTAAACAATCAGTCGCTTCCGGAATCTAGGAAAATCCCACGTTCATGGTCAGTATCCGGGTAGGTCTTAATCATCCGTTGATTGCTCGCCGGATAAGTAAACACTAGGCGACTTATCGTTACCTATCCGGGAAAACACCATCAATCCCCCTTCAAATCTGGTGGTTGCAGCATCAGCCCACCAGCGCAGACACCCAATTTATTTGCTCCCCCGTTGCGTGTACTCTAGCCCCAGTTTTGCCACCGATGGGAACGGCGGCGATTGGTGGTATAATGCTGCCAAAGGCAAGTGGCAGCGTTTTCAGGACCATTTGACAGGCTCTGGGACCGTTTCTGAGAAGAAACTTTGCTCGGAGTGTCAATTGGAGGCGAATGAGGGTATACGCTACGATGCTGGCAGGCCAAAAAGAAATTCCGGCTCAATAGATATGGGGGAGGCTTATATTGGGAGTTAATGTATCATTTCAAATCGAACAGGAGGGTGTCCCATACATAGTTGAAGGTTGAACGGCGGTTCGGCCCGAATCGAATAGAATCGGGCCAAGCCTAAATCCTATAGAAGGAGAACCGCCGAATGAAGGGAAAATATCACGTTTTGGAACTGGGTTCCAAGGGAGCCGAAGAAACCATCCAGAAGTTTTGCCAAACCAACGGACAGATGCTGTTGCCGGTGGTGGATCTGATCACGGAGGCGCGTCTGGCGGTGGATGAGGTGATTGATCGGGCCGGGCGAGGTTTGATTGAAACGATTCTGAGCATGAGCGCAGAGCAAATCGCGGGGCCAAAGAGTCCCGGGAAGGCGAGCGGAGAGGTGCGCTGGCATGGCCGGCAATTGGGGAGGGTGAAACTGGCCGATCGCCAGCTGCGGGTGGAGCGGCCCCGGCTGCGCCGGAAGGGCGGAGGGGAAGAAGCGGTGCCGGCCTACGAAGCGCTGCGGAAAAGCGAGAAGACGGGCGAGGAGATGTTCGAGGCACTGTTGAAAGGGGTTTCGACGCGGAACTACCGCGAGGTGATCCCGGAGATGGCCAACAGCGCTGGGGTGTCGAAGTCTCAGGTGAGCCGGGAAGCGGCCGAGCAAGGAGCGCGGCGGCTGGAAGAACTGTTGGCGCGGCGCTGGGAGGAGGTCGAGATTCTGGTGATTTACCTGGACGGAATGCGGTTCGGCTCCCACCACGTCATCAGCGCCGTGGGCGTGGACAGCGAGGGCCGCAAGCATGTGCTGGGGATTCAACTGGGCGCGACCGAAAACGCCGCTGCGGTGAAAGACCTTCTCACCCGCCTGCGCCAGCAAGGTTTGCGCACGGATCAGCGCTATCTGTTTGTGATCGACGGCGCCAAAGCGCTCCGCGCGGGGATCGAGGAAGTATTCGGCAGCAATCAGCTGGTGCAGCGTTGCCGTACTCATAAGCTGCGCAACGTGGCTGAGCGGTTACCAAAGGGCGACAAAATGCTGGCGAATCAGGTGCGGTCGCTGATGCGCGCCGCCTGGCGATTGCCCCAAGCCGAGGAAGGCATCGTGCGCATAAAAAAGCTCGCTGGGATGATCGAGTGCGATCATCCGGCAGCAGCCGCCAGCTTGCGCGAAGGGTTGGAGGAGACCTTTACGATCAATCGAGCCGACGTTCCTCCCAGCCTCCACCGCTGCCTGGCAACCACGAACCTCATCGAGAGCCCGCAGTCGGGCGTGCGGAAAAAGACTGGCAATGTTTGCCGCTGGCGCGACGGCGAGATGACGTTGCGCTGGGTGGCAGGAGCGTTTCTGCTGACCGAGAAGAATTTCCGGAAGATCATGGGTTATCACGATCTCTGGGCTTTGGCATCGATTCTCGGCCGAAGTCCAAACGCTGCTTCCTCTCACAAGGAGGAAGTGGCGTAATATGAACTCAACCCGCCGTCCCAACCTGCAACTGAGTTTGGGACACCTTCTCGAACAGGGTCTGGAGTTGACTTCTCTAAAGTGGCTTCTTGACCATCATCGGACCAAAGAAGAGGAACGTCGTCGTATGGTTGCTGACTTAAATCTTAAGCCAGGCGACACGATACTGGACTTAGGGTGTGGGCCGGGTCTATGGACACCATTGTTGGCGGAGAAGGTTAAGCCTAATGGGAGGGTTATTGGGATTGATTTCAACCCAGAGTTGATAGCCTATGCTACAGATAATCTGAAAAAGGAACCTCTCAAAGACATTATTGAGTTTCAATTATCGGATCTCCACGCTATCCCCTTTGCAGATAATACTTTTGATGCAGTCTTTTTCGGCAATTGTTTCGCTTATGTCACAAATCCCTTCAATGTGCTGGAAGAGCAGAAGCGGGTAACAAAGACAGGAGGAAGAGTTGTCGCTAAAGATTGGGATGGTGCACTCCTCATTTTTCATCCTATTGACCCTCAGCTGTCTTTAAGAATCCTGGCAGCGACAACTCGGGCGCTTGAAGAAAATCCCCCGGAACTACCTTTTGATAACCTCGTCGGGAGAAAGCTAAACGGGATTTTCTTACAGGCAGGATTCAAAGACGTATCCACTGTTACCTATGCTGTACAGAAGCTCTCACCTCTTAAACCATACGCCAAACGCTACATTACAAATAATGCCGAGTGGTACGCTAAAATTGGAGCTCCGAATTTGTCGGAAGAAGACGTGCAGCGGTGGGGGGCACATTTTGACCCGAACTCTGATGAGTATATCCTTGACCTAGAAGAGTTCTATTACTGTATGGTGGAGATGATTACGGTGGGCACGGTCTAACGCGGTCCAACAGGCCCTGGAGGCAGAGAACGCCTTGCAGCGCGTGGAGTTTGAGGCGCAACAGGAAGTCACAAGGGCCGAAGCCGAAGCCAAGTCGCTGGAACTTCAAAAAGAGCAGGTGACGGATCAGTTGATCGAGTTGCGGAGAATCGAGGTTCTACAAACGGCGATGGAGAAGTGGAACGGAGTGATGCCTTCCGTGGTCACCAGCGGCGGACCGATTCCTATATTGAATGTATTAGGTGGGCGGTAAAGTAACGGCTGCTCCATCGGCAGCCCCTCATGGAGGAGCCCCGCACCAAAGTGCCTGATGTGCTGGCGGCTAATTGCCTCCCTTGTCCCCCCAAAGGACCTCGCTTGGTAGCTGCAAACAACTCTAGACAATCCCCAGGGCTGTGGCAGAATCCCTCCAATTACACTCCACAAGGAAAAAGCCATCACCTGGGATGGCGAAAACAGGAAGCCGGAGTTGCTGATTATCAGCTTAGAGACTCCGACTTTCTTATTTCCAGAAAACCTTGACCAACCTTTTTGCCTTCGGAAATCTGCCTTTCCTTCGCCGCCCACTTCAGCTGGGCAATCTGTTCCTTGATTTCGGGGGTTCTCTGTGAGGATTTGCCGGTGGTGCCAGCCCAGCCAGAAACACTTGGTTTCTGCAGCCTTCATTTATCCCAATTTCATCTCGCGTGGTGTTATGCTAAGGCGAATAGTTGAGAAAGTCGGTTTGCTTGAAACCATTCACAACAGTCGTTTGCTTCCAGACGAGTTGACTTCATCAAATGACAATAGCCGTTACGGGACAACCCGCTCTAGGGCCGGATTACCTGACCGCTTCACAATAGCGGTGCGGCAACTTAAGAAGAAAAGAGAGAAAAATGAAGAAATTGTTTGTCGGAAACATGAGTTTTGACACAACGGAAGGTGCCCTGCGGGCGATCTTTGAACCGTATGGAGAGATCACGAGCATCAATGTCATTACAGACCGCGACACAGGCCGGGCCCGAGGCTTCGCTTTCGTGGAATTGGCCGATGACGGTGAAGCGGCCAAGGCAATTACGGCACTGAATGGAAAAGAAGTGGACGGTCGCGCCTTGAACGTGAATGAAGCGCGTCCCAAGCCGGAGCGCAGTGGACCGCGGGACGGGGGAGGAGGAGGAGGCGGCCGCGGTCGTGGTGGCTACCAATCACGTGAACCGCGCTGGTAGCAAGCAACGAAATTCCCTCAGGGGACGATTTACTTCGCCCCCAACACCCTCTCTGCTGGCTTATATCTTTACGGCAGTCAAAACATTCTTCCTGGCCCCGGT
This sequence comes from Terriglobia bacterium, assembly GCA_963666975.2. Classification (GTDB taxonomy): domain Bacteria; phylum Acidobacteriota; class Terriglobia; order 2-12-FULL-54-10; family 2-12-FULL-54-10; genus JADFGZ01. The sequence continues at coordinate 719,088 of CAXVYR010000004.1, forward strand.
TGGGGGCGTAGTTGAGGAGAGTCAGTTGGGTATCGAAGACAAATATGATCAGGTGATGGAACTGATCTCCTTGGGAAAAGAAAAGGGTTATTTGCTCTACGACGAAGTCAAGGAGCTGTTGCCGGCCGACATCAGCAACTCCGCAGAGATAGAGGACATCCTGGCCACTTTTGGGACGGCGGGCATTGAAGTCATCGAGGAGAGCCCCCAGCTGCCTTCCGAAGAGAAGATGAATGCCAAGCTGGACGACGCGGGCGAGGAAGCGGAGTTGGACCTCAGCCCGGAATCTCTTGATAAAACCAACGACCCGGTGCGTATGTATTTGCGCGAGATGGGAACCGTGCCGCTGCTGACTCGCGATGAAGAAGTAGAGATAGCAAAACGCATTGAGCGGGGACAAAACAACGTCCTGAAGGCGATATCCCGGTCCCCCATCATCGTCCAAGAGCTTCTTCTCTTGGGGAAAGACCTTCGCTCCTCCGCCAGGACAATCAAAGCATTGGTGGTCTTCAATGACGATGAGTTAACCGAGGACCGCGTCCAGGAGAAGCTGGAGGAGGTCTGCGAAACCGTTGAAGAGATCAGCAAGCTTTCCAAAAAGGTGCAGCAGTTGAAGCTTCGCCTGGAGAACATTCCCCGGACAAAGAAACCGAAGGAATTTCGAAGGGCGCGCTTCCGGCTGGCGCGCCTCCGGATCCAAATATCCCAGATGATCCGGGGGATCGTGTTCAAGCACACGGAACGCAAGCGCCTGATCGAAAAGGTCTACCGCACCGTGTATTCGCTTCAATCGCTGGAGCGGGAGCGGAAGCGGATTGAGACGCGGCTGAATTCGGCCACGGGTGACACGGCTAAGGAGTTGCGCAAAAGCCTGAATCAGACCAAGAGCCAGATTTCCGCCATTGAGGAGGAATCCGGAGCCAAGTCTGCCGAGTTGCGCCGGACTCTTCAAATCCTCGCGGAAGGGGAGCGGGACGCCGAGATTGCCAAGCAGGAGATGACAGAGGCCAATTTACGGCTGGTAGTTTCCATTGCCAAAAAGTATACCAACCGGGGTTTGCAGTTCCTGGACCTCATCCAGGAAGGCAATATCGGATTGATGAAGGCGGTGGACAAGTTCGAATACCGCCGGGGTTACAAGTTTTCCACCTACGCCACGTGGTGGATTCGCCAGGCCATTACCCGGGCGATTGCCGACCAAGCGCGCACCATCCGCATCCCGGTGCACATGATTGAAACCATCAACAAGCTGGTCCGCACCTCGCGGCAACTGGTCCAGGAGTATGGCCGGGAGCCGACCAGCGAGGAGATCGGCAAACAGATGGACATTCCTGTGGACAAGGTGCGGAAGGCCCGTAAGATTGCCCAGGAAACCATTTCGCTGGAGACGCCCATTGGGGAGGAGGAAGATGCTCACTTGGGCGACTTCATTGAGGATCAGGGAGCTGTCTCGCCGGCAGAAGCGGTCATCAACGTCAACCTGAAAGAACAGACCGCCGGGGCGCTCAAAACTTTGACTCCGCGCGAAGAGAAAGTTATCAAAATGCGCTTCGGGCTGGAGGATGGCAGCGAGCGCACCCTGGAAGAGGTGGGGCAGAGCTTCGCTGTGACACGGGAACGCATCCGGCAGATTGAGGCCAAGGCGTTGCGCAAACTGCGCCATCCCTCTCGGAGCCGCAAGCTCAAGGCTTTCCTCGAAATCAACGCCTCCCGCGACTGAATCACCGTCATCGCCCCCGTGCCTTCCCGGAGAATCGGGGTTGTTTTCCAAGAACGCAACGGCCGGGCTGCCGCACTTTGCCCTGCAATCCTCGAAACCAGCGTTGCAAAATAAGAATTGCAATTAAAGCAAACGGGCCATAATAGGGCAGCAGAGACTTGGTTCCAGATGGCAGTCCATACCGTAAACTCTAACTTATCAACTGGACCGATTTAGGGGGGACAGGTCAGCTGACCTGACCGGCTCTTTTTGTACCACCTGGAGTGAGAGAGAGAATCCCACGGCCGATTAGCCCCCGTCCTCAGGAACACCCTCACCGGACCAACCCTCCACGATTACTCCCGAGTAACGGCGAAGGATAGAGTAATCCTGCCCGCCGGATAGGTAAACACTTTGCGACTACACAGGACCTATCCGGGGAAAAGCGGCCAAAATCCATTCAAACCAAGTGCTTGCAGCAGCCTTTCCCTCGCCGAAACCTAATTGACTTATCGTCCTGTTATCGAAAACGCCTCGGGCAATCGTCTCCCCCGTTCCGCAATTCTTTGCACCGAGGCGCTCCCGATCAACGCTAACTACTAGTCAGGGGTTATTTCCCACAACGCCGTTTATGTCCAACTTCCGAGTAGGCGACCACTCAGCCAGCATGGATCGTCGGTAAACATAAGGCGACTAGGGAGGATCAATTTCCTAGAACGCCTATTCTGGGCGATTATGAAGGTTCAGCCACTTCTCGGAGCCGACTTAACGACCAAGTAGCGGCAAGCCGGCGGACCATACATTCCGAGTTGGCGACCACTCGGAAAGAATCACGCCCTTCACATTTGCGGTCTTGACCGGTCGCGCTTCCCAGATCACCGTTTGTGACCAACTTCCGTGTGAGCAGCTACAGAGGAGTAATCTAGAATTTTCTCCTCGACTGCACTCGGAGCTCGGCGGTAGGCAGAGCAAGTCCTTGTCCACAATTGATTTACCTTCCCACCTCGTGTAAACTCTCACCAGAATTTCAAATCAGACAGGTGTAAACGTGGGGGTTTCCTCGGGTACGCATCTTGGCGCTTACGAGATCCTCAGTCTATTAGGTTCGGGTGGCATGGGTCAGGTTTGGCGAGCCAGACACTTGATGCTTGACCGCCAGGCTGCCATCAAGCTGATCCGCCCTGAGTCCTTTGGGCCTGGGGTAGGTGAGCAAGCTAATACCCTACTGCGTCGCTTCGAGCGCGAAGCAAAGGCGACCTCTGCCTTGCGGTCGCCCCACACCATCCAGGTATATGACTTTGGCACCACCGAGGACGGCACTTTTTACTACGCCATGGAACTGCTCGAGGGGCGCGATCTCAACACCCTCGTGGAGCAGCATGGACCCCTTTCAGCCGAGCGGGTGATTTATATCCTGCGTCAGGTCTGCGAATCTCTTGCCGAGGCCCACCGCAACGAGTTCATTCATCGAGATATCAAACCAGCCAACATCTTTCTCACCGAGGTTGGCTTGAAGTACGACTTCGTCAAGGTGCTCGACTTCGGGCTCGTCCAGCACACACCGGGATCGGATTGGAAGGGTTCGCGTTTGACCGTCGAAGGTGTCGTCGCCGGTTCACCCGCCTTCATGGCTCCGGAAATAATCAGAGGCAGCTCCACGATTGACGAGAGAGTTGACATCTACTCGTTAGGGTGCGTCGCCTACTGGGTTCTCACCGGGCAACTCGTTTTTGAAGGGGAGACACCGATGCAGATCATGGCGGCCCATCTCGAGCAGTCGCCTGCACCGCCTTCAACCCAATCCGAATTGGAAATCCCAACCGCGCTTGACCAGATCGTCATGGCCTGCCTGGAAAAAGACCCCGCCAGGCGGCCGCAGAGCGTGGAGACGCTGTCTCGCCAACTTGCCGAGTGCTCAGGTAAGGAACCCTGGACCGAGAGGCGCGCTGAGGATTGGTGACTGGTCCATCATCCACCGAAGGCGCCGGTTGAACGGGCCAGTAGCGAGGGCACGACGCTTGGAAGGTACATGCCCCCTAAGCCTAGTGCTGTAGTGGAAGAGGGAGCAGAACCGCGTGCACTTTCTCGCCGGCGGGTGTTGGCGGGAGCAATGGCAATCCTCCTGGCGCTGCTTGTCGGGATGAATCTGGGGAGTTGGCGGGAGTGGCTGCTTGGAGACGCTGATCGGGTCCGGATTGAATCGCTGGCGGTGCTGCCGTTAGAGAATCTCTCTGACGATCCAGAACAGGAGTATTTCGCAGACGGGATGACCGAGGCTTTGATCGCTGACTTGGCCGGCATCAGAGCATTGAAGGTGATCTCGCGGACGTCAGTAATGCGCTACAAAGAGAGGGAAAAGTCTCTGCCCGAGATCGCGCGGGAATTGGGGGTGGATGCGGTGGTCGTGGGCTCGGTAATGCGGGCAGGCGACCGGGTGCGGATCTCCGCGCAGCTCATCGACGCGGCAACCGATGAGCACCTCTGGGCAGAAAGCTACGAGCGGAACATGCGGGACGTGCTGACGTTGCAGCGGGAGGTGGCGCGGGCCATTGCCCGCGAAGTCCGCATTCTTGTGACGTCGGTGGAAGGAGCGCGCCTCGCCAGGGCCCGTCGCGTCAACCCGGAGGCCTACGAGCTTTACCTGAGAGGCCGCTTCCACGTAAACAAGTACACGGAGGAGGGCTACAGACGGGCTTTGGAATATTTTCAACAGTCGATTGAAAAAGATCCTGACTACGGGGCTGCCCACGCAGGATCGGCCCAGTCGCACGGTCTGTTGGCTGCGTTCTATGGCCTCCAGCGTGAGTCGTGGCCAAAAGCAGAATCAGCGGTCCTGAAAGCACTGGAGCTTGATGAATCTCTTGCCGAATCTCATGTCTCGCTGGCACTGATTCGGCAGTACCGCGATTGGGACTGGGCCGCCGCCGAAAGAGAATACAGACGCGCCATTGAGCTGAACCCCGGCTATGTGACCGCACACCACGAGTACGCGGCCTTTCTGACAGCGATGGGCAGGTCGGAGGAAGCTGTCGAAGAGATCCAGCTAGCTCGGGAACTCGATCCACTCTCCGTCGTCGTGAATCAGGATCTGGCATGGATCTACTATCGAGCGCGGGATTATAACCGAGCGATCGACCAGCTTCGCAAGACGCTGGACTTGGACCGAAATTTCGCGGATGCCCACCGCAAGCTGGGATGGGTACTTGCGGCAACGGGAAAGTTTGAAGAAGCCGTCGCTGAGATGCAGCAGGCAGCCACCCTTTCCTCAGACCCTATGATGTTGGCATCCCTGGGGCGTGTCTATGCGGTGTCAGGTAAACACAAGGAGGCGCTCACGATCCTTGGAGAACTCGAAGAGCGACCGGAGCGCAGTTATCTCTCGCCCTACATTGCACTAATCTATGTTGGTTTGGGGGAAACAGATCAGGCAATTGAATGGCTGGAGCAGGCCTACGCGGAGCACCACGGTCAACTAATCTACCTCAAAGACCCACGTTGGGATCCCATGCGCTCCGACCCTCGCTTCCAGGACTTGCTCCGCCGCATGAATCTCCCCGGATAGGCTACTCCTACTTCATGAGGAAAACGTCACTTCAATCACCGCATTAGAACGGCTTCCATCTAAAGGCTGAGAAGCCACGTCTCTTGCCGCCAGTTTGCCATCAAAGCAACGGTAGTTCACCGATGGCGTGAGGCTAGGGTCATCTTAGAAATAGAATTTGAGTCCCAGTTGGATCACCCGTGCTGGCCTTTCGGGATCAAGCACCTGGGTAGTCTCTCCGAACTGCCCGCTGTTGACGTCGTTGTTGGGGTCGTCAAACTGCGGGGTATTCCATGCGTTGAGGAACTCGAACCGAAGCTCAAACCGCTGCTGCTCGTCAATGTGGAACTCTTTGAACAGGGAAAGGTCCGAGTTGTGATGCCACCAGGAGCTAAGACTGCTGCTACCACAGTTGCCAAAGGTGAACACGGCAGGTTGAGCGAACGCAGGGCTGCCGGGAAACAATTGCGCAAACCGCTCGACTGTCCTTGGGCCCGACGGATCGCCGAAACAGTCTGCTCTGGAAACGTGGCCTCCACCGGTCTGACTGGCATCGCTGGCGAAGATGGCGATGGGGACTCCGCTCGTGGAACTGACAATCCAGTTGAACTGCCAGTTGCCCAACAGCCTGCCCGCAAGCCCCTTGTTCAACAATGGCTGCCCATGCCCAAAGGGTAACTCCCACACGCCGTTTGCCACGACGCGGTGCCGTTGGTCGAAGACCAGCCGGCCGTAGTCGGCGGCAAGATCGTGAGCGTTCTGTGGCCGGTCCAGGACAGTGCCGGGGCCGCCTGACAGGTTGTCGCCTACATTCCCCAATGCCTTTCCCCAGGTATAAGCGACGTTGAACGTGTATCCCCGCGAGAACCGCTTGCGCACGTTCACCTGAAGGGAATGGTAATTGCTGTTGCCGTCGCTCGCCGTAAAATTGCTGATGTCGGCAAAGTCCGGGAGGGGACGCACCGCCGGGCCGACTCCAGGGGTCAGGATGATTCCCTGGTTGATGTTCCGCTGCTTGCGCAATTTGTGGTTTACCTGTCCCACGTAGGAGACATCCACCGCCAGGTTTGGGAAAACCTGGATCTCGGGCCCAAAGCTCCACTGCTGAGAATAGGGAGTGCGCGCGTTCATGTCGATGCCGCGAAGTTCCGCTTCGGCTGGGATAGCTCGGTCGGGACGGCGGGAAACTCGTCTCGAAGCAAAAAATCCCTATTCGGAACCATGGGGCCGATTCCCTGCGGGAAACTGGCGTCAATCACCTGGGGCGGGTTGAGCGGCAAAGTATCCCGGCTCCCCGCACGATCTTGCGCCTGGAAATAGACGCCGAATCCGCCGCGCAAGACGAACCGCTCCCTGGGGCTCCATGCGAAACCAACGCGAGGAGCAATGTTATCGCGGTCCGGGTGAACCAGAGATCGGGCAAACACACTTCTCCCCGACGGACCCAGGGTCAGACACGGGAAGGCCGCCAGGCAGGCCGGGGGTGTAAATTCTCCTTCAAAGGCGGTGACCACCCCTCCCCGGCCCCCGTTGGCGGCAGGGTCAAAGTTCGAGATCAGCCGGTCGCGCTCGATCTTCGGCGTGAAGTACTCGTACCGGAGCCCGTAGCTGAGGGTGAAGGCGGGAGTCACTCGCCAGATGTCCTGGCCGTAGAACATCCATCCGTCGGTATAGGTGTGTGCCACCAACGGTGTAGTCACCTCGATCCTTTCCACCAAGCCCAGCAACAAGTTGGCGACTCCGTCACCGGTCCAAAAAACGGGAATGATGTAGCGGCCGTTAGGAGCCTTGATATCAAAGAAGGTGTTCAGGGCACGCTTGAATTCAAAACCAAACTTCATTTGGTGGGCGCCGCGGAAAATAGAAAGGTTGTCGAGGGCCTGCCACACCTGGGAGCGTGCGAATTGGGGACGCCATTCGGCGGTTCCCAGCAGACTGTATCCGGACACGCGAATCGGAGGCAGCCCGAAGGCTAAGGTGCCTGGCAAGCCCGTCAGTCCGAACTGCGGACCGGCGTCTCCCTTCTCGGCCAGCGGTTCCGAAGTGGAACGGATGAGGTTGAAACCGAAACGAGCCTCGTTCAGGATGGACGGGCTGAAAGTGTGAAGCCAGGAGAGCGACGCCAGTTGCCCCCGGACTTCGCTCTCGGCGCTGAAGCCTCCGGTGGCAATCGGATCGGGAAATGGTCCGCGCTCAACGATGGTGTCGACGTCGAGGAACGAATAGCTGCCGTAGAGATTGTCTCTGTCGGTAAGTCGATGATCGATGCGAACGTCAAAGTGGCCCGCGTCAAGAGGAATTTCGGGTGCTGAAGTAAAACCGAACGTGCCCTGGTTTGGATCCGGGTATAGTTGCACCAGTGCCATGCCGGCAGGGTCGCCGCAGGGCCGTCCGTCTGTCCGTAAGGAGGCCAGGTTGATTACGTCATTCACCTCGTCCACACAACCCGCAAGCTCCGGAATCACATCGGATGGATCCCTCAGGTCCCGGACGCCTGCAAAGATCCCATTTTTCATTGCAGACGTCGGCACCGTACCGCTGGCGGTCCTGCCTTCTTTCGCATTGGTCAACTGATAGTCCGCAAAAAAGAAGGTACGATCGCGCAGGATCGGCCCACCCAAAGCAAAGCCCGCCTGGTTGCGTTTTTGCTCGGGGGATTCCAGTGCGGCGCGGTTGACAAAGAAATCCGTTGCGTTCCAGTTGTCGTTGCGATGAAACCACCAACCGGAGCCGTGAAATGTGTTGGTGCCGGATTTGATTTCCGCGTTGACCACACCTCCCACGGCCCAGCCAAAGTCGGCGGTATAAGTGCGCGTCTGGATTCGGAATTCGCGTAGCGCATCTGGCGGCGGAGAAACTACCTGGGGGCTTCGCTCCTGCGCGTTTTGTGTGTAGGTGTTATTATCCACTCCGTTCAATACAAAGTAGTTCTGAAGAGAGAAGTTGCCATTTACATTGATGCGGCCTTCGCGCGGATTGTCCCGAACTCCTGGAGCCGGCAGAACACCGGGGCTGAGCAGCATCAAGTCAACATAGCGCCGACCGTCGAGCGGCAAGTCGAGAATTCTGTTGTTCTCAACCAAGGAAGCCACATCCGCAGATCCGGGTTGGATCAATGGTTGTGCTGCCGTTACCTCAAGCACTTCGTGCACGGGACCTGGTTGCATCACGAAATCGACTGTTAGGCGGTCGTTCACATGCAAAACAAGACCAGTGCGAATGGAGGTCTGAAATCCGGATGCTTCAGCACGAATCTGGTATGGGCCGGCTCGCAAATTGGGTGCAACATACACCCCAACCTCGTTCGTCATTACCTCAGTCGCAACCCGCAACTCCCCATGAGTTATCGTTATCTTAGCTCCCGGAATAACGGCTTCGGTTGAATCCGACACAATGCCCGCAATCACTCCGGCGTTGGTCTGGGCATTCGATACGGGTGCCACAATCAAGCCCAAACATACCGCTATTGCCCACCAATACAACATTGATTTCCCTCAAGAGGCCTCAACTGGTATTTTCCAGCTACGATTTGCCAGGATGGACTGATGCAACCTGATCAATTCGCTCACACATCGTGGATGAGGATTTCCGATTTGGGTTTCCTCACACCGCCAGTGTAGTTGTGAAGCCTGTCTGCCGCAACTGCCCAGCCCGATATTTTGTGCCAGTGACAGTGAGAGTCTGCATCACAACCTGGGACTGTGAAACTGGATTCCAGACAGGGCTGTGACTTCCCGATGCCGATGGCTGATAGCCAAGTGCCTGCCACTTAGCTGATGAGTCGGTTTACTGGAGAAGTGATCGCCCTCCCTGGAACTCAGTCCAGGAGGCAAGTCCCAGATTATTCCCCATACGTCGCCTACTGTTTATCGGCGAATCCGCAGGTCAATCCGAAGTTCTGCCCGAATGACGGCGTACTCGGAAACAATTCGCTGATTCCGGTGCAGTGGGATCGACGCTCTCGTCAGAATCCTGCAAAGCGGTCCCCAAGTCCGGTTCTGGGAAGAGTCGATCTCGCACAGCAACGGCGATAGATCCTCTGTAACGCCGTACTGGTGAGTAATCCTGCCCGCCGGATAGGTCGCCACTAGGCGACTAGGCGGGACCTATCTCCGCGAACGTTGTCCGAAGAAGTTGGGCCGGATGGACCACTTGTCCGGATTGCCGACTATCCCTCCATTGAGGCTGGCAGCTACACGCGGTGCTGGGCTATAGACCCCCGGCGACCACTTGTCCGGATTGCCGACTATCCCTCCGATGCTGGGCTATAGACCCCCGGGCCTGTAATCCCTTCCTTCCCCCAAAACCAGTTTCACAACCCCGGGCTGTAATGTAAACTCTTTCAGTCACGCTGGCACAAAAGATCGGTCTGGTCACCCCTGGTTGACGGGCCAGTGGCTGGGTCGCCGAGCATGGCCGCTGTACTCGATTGCCTGACAGACCGTTACCCGGAGAACGGAGCCTCCTCAGATATGACCCGACCGCGCACGACCTACGCGCTGGACCTGGACACGTCGTCCTTCGTCGTCGAGGAGTACAACTGGGCGCCCGCGTTCTCGAACTTCCTCCCCGGTATCGCCGGGGCGTGGGGGATCCCGCTGTGGGCGTATTACGTCAACCGCGGACAAGCGATGACCTCCGTGGGCGTTCGCGACAAAGACGGGCAGATCCTCGAGTTCTACTCGCTGAATAAGGCCGTGATGCGTATCGAGCGCGAGGGCTTCCGGACGTTCGTTCGGATCGACGGCGGGCCCGTGTACGAGCCCTTCCGCAGAACCGAGCGCAACGGTATCTCGCAGACGATGATCATCTCCTCGGCGGAACTGGTCCTGCGTGAGCGGAACGATCCCCTGGGCCTCGAGATCGAAGTCGTGTACTTCACGCTGCCGAACCTGCCCGTGGCGGCCATGGCGCGGCAGGTGCGCCTGCGCAACCTCGCGGCCCAACGCCGGCGCGTCGAGTGGCTCGACGGCGCCGCGCGGATCATCCCCTTCGGCGTGGGGCTCGAGCGCAGCAAGGCAATTCCGCGTCATATCGAAGCGATGATGGGCGTGTGGAACGTTCACGGCGTCCCCCTGTTCCGACTCAAGCAGAAGCCCGAGGATCTTGCGCAGGTGGGCAGCCTCTCGGGGGGGCATTTCTACCTTGCGGCCGGTACCCGGCTCGGCCAGGGGCTCGTCGTCGACCCGGATGCAGTGTTTGGCGACGAGATCAGCCGCGACCACCCCTGGCGGTTCGAACGCGAGGGTGCGCCTGGCGTCCTCGCCGCCACGGCGTACCACGACAACAAGACGCCCGCAGCGTTTGTCGTTCGAGCGGACCAGCTGGCCGCCGGCGCCGAGGTCACGCAGAGTTCCGTGTTGGGCCATGTCCCGCGTGACGCGGACCTACTACCGCTTTTGTCGGCTATGCGGAGCCAGGACTTTTTCCATCGCAAGCGCTCCGAGAATGCCCGAGAGGTTGCCGAGATCGCGGGTCGTTGCTTCACTGTCTCGTCATCGCCCACGTTCGACGCCTACGCGCAGCAGAACTTCCTTGACAACGTCGTCCGTGGCGGCATGCCCAGGGTGTTTCAGACAGCGCGCGGTCCTAGCGCCTGTTACCTGTTCGGCCGCCGGCATGGTGGCTTGGAGCGCGACTACCACCACTTCGTCGTCGAACCCACCTATCTGTCGCAGGGAAATGGGTTCTACCGGGACGTGCTCCAGAACCGGCGGAGCGACACGTTCTTCTTCCCGGAAGTCGAAGACGCCAACCTGGTCACGTTTCTCAACCTGTCGCAGTTGGATGGTTATAACCCGCTCGGTGTCGACGAGGTGACCTACCGCGTGGCGGACCAAGCGGCCCTTGGGGGATGGCTGCGGCGCAACGTCTCCTCTGCACCGGTCCGCGCCGACCTGCGCCGCTGGATGCAGAAGTCGTTCAGCCCGGGCCAGCTCGTGATGTGGCTCGAGGCAGGCACGGGCCGTCCGGTGCGCGATCGTGAGCGGGTCACCCGGGAGGTTCTGGCGTTCTGCGCTCAGAACGAGGTCGGCAGCCTGCACGAGGGCTTCTGGTCGGACCACTGGCACTACAACTTCGACCTGCTGGACGCGATCCTGATGGTCTTTCCCGATCGCCTCGAGGACCTGCTGGTCGGGCGCCGCGTCTACACGTTCTTCGACGATCCGGATGTCGTTCTGCCGCGGTCGGAGAAGACGGTGGCGGTCGGGGCGAAGATTCGTTGCTACGGCACCGTGATCCGAGACGGTGAAAAGGAGCGCTATATCCGGGCCCGGAAACACGATCCCTACACAGTTCGGACGCGGTACGGTCGCGGGACGATCTACAGGACGACGCTGCTCGTTAAATTGCTGTGCCTCGTCACGAACCGGCTCGGCACGCTCGATCCGGCCGGCACCGGCATCGAGATGGAGGCCGGCAAGCCGGGGTGGAACGATGCGCTCAACGGTCTGCCGGGCCTCTTCGGGTCCGGGCTCTCGGAGCTGCTCGAGCTGCGACGGGCGCTCCGGTTCATGCGAGACGCGCTCGACCGGATCGGCCGTCCAGCGTCCGAGACGTTACCCGTTTACGAGGAGCTCGCCGGGTTCGTGCGCACCCTGCGGCGAATCATTCGGCGCCGCCTGCGGTCACGCGCCGAGGGCGCGGCCTTTCGCTACTGGGACTCGGCCAACACTGTCAAGGAACGCTACCGAGACCAAACTCGGCTCGGTGTCTCGGGTCTCACGGTCGACTTGTCGTTCCGCGAAATCCGCGGCTTCCTTGCGGACGCCGGGACGTTGCTCGACGCCACATTCCGACGCCCCACCCGCGCACAGGTGATGTCGCCCGGCGGCGTTCCGTACACCTACTTCCTCAACGAGATCGTCAAACATCGGCCGCTGTCTCGCCGGAACCATCAGGGATTCCCGCTGGTCAAGGCCGTGGGCTTCCGGCAGCGTCCGGTGAGGCTGTTCCTGGAAGGGGCGGTCCACTGGATGAAGGACCGCCCCGAGGAAGCTGCAGACATCTACCGCGCCGTGCGCCGCTCAGGGGTCTTCGACCGCAAGCTCGCAATGTACAAAACGTCTGAGGACATGACGGGAGAGACGACCGAGCTGGGGCGTTCCGTCGGTGCTTATCCGCGCGGTTGGATCGAGAACGAGTCGATCTACCTGCACATGCACTATAAATATCTGCTCGAGGTGCTTCGGGCCGGGTTGTATGCGGAGTTCTGGAAGGACGCTCGGACCGGGCTGATCCCCTTCCTCGATCCAGCGGTCTACGGGCGGAGTACGCTTGAGGGGGCATCGTTCGTGGTTTCGAGCGCCTATCCCGACGAGCGGTTTCACGGCCGCGCCTTCCAACCGCGCCTGTCGGGCATGACCACGGAGTTCATCAGCATGTGGCTTCTGGCACTGGTCGGCTCACAGCCCTTCCGCGTGGCCACGAACGGAAACCTGACGCTGACCCTCGAGCCGCGGCTACCCGATTGGCTGTTCACCGAGCGCCAGACGAAGCGTCGGTACCACGACCCGCTGGATGGCTGGGGCGAGGTGAGCGTCCCGAAGGACGGTCTGGCGTTCAAGTTGCTGGGCCGCGTCCTTGTGGTGTATCGAAACCCGCGGCGTCGACCGACGTGGGGAGCCCGCGGGGTGCAGCCGATCGCGTACCGGCTCGAGTACCGCAGCGGACAGGTTGTCGAGCTCGGCTGCGCCACGGTCGCTGGTGCGCACGCCGAGGCTGTGCGCGAAGGTGCGGTCCGCCGCATCGACGTCACGCTTCGGTAGGCGCTCACAATCCCGCCGCCGGCGGCCAGGTGGCAGTGGGATCGCCGTAGGTCGTCGCAAACATGGCGAGGGAGAAGGATTTGACCCCCCCGACACGGTTTGCCGTCTAACGGTTTTCAAAACCGCGACATATCAGGCGGAGTCAAGAACCGCTGACTGTCGAGAAGCCATACACGAGATTTGACGAAGCCTTTATGAAGGCCCGCTGGCACGCGATATTTCCTCGGACGGACGACGCTTCCTGGCCGTCCAGCCCGTTGACCAGGAACAGCCTGCAACCAAAATCAACGTCGTCCTCAACTGGTTCGAGGAACTGAAAGAGAAAGTGCCAGTGCAGTAACCCACCCACAGACCCCCGAGAGTAGCCCCCTCCCCAGCTTCCCGAAACTGCCTCACAATCGATTCGTTCCCGCTTCCGAGGCAGCCCCCAGCAGAACAACCCTCAGTGGACCTGTCCGTGGCGATTCCCCATGTGTAACGGCGAAGTGTTTACCTATTCGGCGCCAGTGGCCGGCCTTGCGGAATCTGGCTCTCCGAAAAGGTAGATTGTCGCCTTACCCCTACCCCCTGTATCAAAGGGTCCCAAACCGTGGCTTGCCAACCCATTGAAAAATCAAGAGAGCCGTCTGCGGTTTTGTGCTGTATTAAACCATGTGGTTTAATGGCGAATGGAATTTCTCAAGAAAAAGAGCCAACGCGGAGCTGGCTCTTTATTTTTGGGTGTGTTTTTTTCTGCCTTTTGGCGTGATTTATTTGTTTTCAAAGAACGGTGTCGGAGTCCTACGCCGAGCAGTACTCAAACCGGATCGGTTGTTTGCTCTTTGAGTGCCACCAGGACTGGAAGTGCGCTGAGGGTTCGACCGGCCAGTCAAGAATTCGAGCGGACACAATAACCGGCAGAGGGTCAACATTAAACGGGTACGGTTCGCAAACAATACGTCGTTCACTTACTGGTTTCACTTTAATCGTCACTCGGTCCTCCCAGCTTCGCCGAGGAACTTCGAGCAGGTCGAACCCATCCTCGCCCAGTCCTTTCGCGTTGCCTGAACGGGCCGGGAGGAGCGGGGAGCACAGTGACAGCGACAGCCCATCCAAGAGTTGGAGCAGTCGAACATGCGGGTTTAAATGTTCCGTATCGACCCAGGCCGCGCAAGCTGGGTCTTTCCGAAGCCGTGCAGTTAACTCGTCCTGTATTTCTTTGAATTCGCCAACAAAACTACGAGCAGTGTCGAGTTTATCCCCCATAAGGTGCGTTGACGAACCTTTCCAGAACAACGGATGAGTAAATGCCGGGTCCGGGTCGGTTTGACATCCGTGGTTATAGAGCCAATACGCATGGAAACTGATGAGCAGACTCACATACGGATGCTTTGGGCTGAAGCGAGGAATTCCGAGTCGCCACCGATTCATGGCATCTTGCTGGTTCTTCAGCACATCAATAAGATCCAACGGAAGACCATCGACCACGGAAAGTTCGGGAGTAGCTTCCCATTCCCACCAGCCGTTGTCGTGCTGGGCAATGGCCAACACTGTCTCGGCCCGTAACCGCTCGGGATCACCCGAGTTGGCGAAGTGTCCAGGACGGGCAAACTCGTCGTTCCCCCAATTGGCAGCCAGAAGCCCTGCGACTTCAGCATGGTCTGGCTGGCTAACCAACCACATCTTTTTATCTCGCTGAGTTTTGAACATAGTGTCCTCCGTTGCTTATTCAGAGTTAAGCCGGAATTAGTTTTTTGGCCTTCCGGCGGTTTCGAGAATACGGTCCTTAGCCTTCAATGCAGCCCTTCCAGCGCAGTGTTTTCTCCGAGATGCTGCCCGCGGCTCTCAGCCGCCCTTTTCGGGTCCCCGAAAACCATCGGCTCGGCTTCCAGAACCAGCTTTTTCAGACAACTCTCCATTCCTGGGGGATATCGGAATCGTTTTCTTGGGTGCCGCTGCATGAGCTATCCCGACGGAAGCGGCAGCCCATCGATCCGCCCCAGCATACTGGCAAACAGCCGCCGAGTCAGATGGTTCTCTGCCAAAAGCAGCCAGTAATAGCGCGCATGCTTCACCAGCCGTCCTCCCGTTTTCACCAACCGCTGCTGCAGGCTCGTCAAGGACCAGTGCCCGATCCTCTGCGGCAATACCAGCCGCCGCCACAGGTTGCCCAGGTTATAGGCGATGATGGTGAGCCACAGCCGCACCTCGTTGGATCGAAACCGATGGCAACTCAGCCGCGTCATCTTCACTGCCTGCTTGCCCTCTTTGATCCATTGCTCAGCCGTCCCGCGCTTGTTGTAGAACCGTACCACCGCCCGACTCGGCAGGGTCAGATTCGTCACGATGAAACCCACTCGCGGAAACAGCTCTCCCTGGTGATGTTCCACCTTGGCAACGACCCGTCTCGCTTTGCTCCAACTCGCTGCTTGATAGAGAAAGCCCTTGTACTCTACCAACGTCTTCACACTGGGTCTTCCCACCGGACGCGGCAACAGTTCGGCGATATCCCGTTGCAGGTTCTCGTTCGCGGGTATGCGGATGGCGTACTTCACGCTCCGCTCTTCCAGGGCCTCGAAGACCTCTGGCTTGGCAAAGGCCGCGTCGGCCCGAACCGCGACTTCTTTTCCCATTCGCTGCTGCCGTTCAATCTCCGGCAAGAGGAACTCTTCCCATCCCTCAGCACTGTGAACGTTGCCAGGACGGAGCTTGCCCGCCAGACAATCGCCGCCTCCATTGAACAACAGCAGCGGGTGATAACAGGTGGACTCAAAATGCCCGTGGTAGGCGCTATCCTCCTGTTCGCCGTAGACCGGAATCTCGGTCGAATCCATGTCCAACACTGTTCGGTGCGGCGAATCGATCCCTTCTGCCTTGCCGATCAGCTCCCGGTTTACCCGTGCCAGCCCCGCGAAGGTCCCCTCCTCAGCCAGGAGTTCCGTCTCGAAGGTTTGCAACCGGGATGGCAGTGCTGCCCCTCGATCCCAATTCTTCTCGGAACCGATCAGCCGGAAGGTCGGATCTTGGGAGAGTTTCTCGGCATCGTTCACATCCTCGTATCCAGCCAGGCGACTGTACACGGACTGCCGTAGCAGGTCCGCGAGGGGCAACCGTGTGTTCTTCCCCCGAGGATCGGCTAGGTGCTGCTTGATGAGTTCACCGAATCCCAATCGTTCGTCCAACTCCCGCACCAGAATCAACCCTCCGTTGGAGGTGACCCTCGATCCGTGGAAAGCGACCTTCAACGAGGCATTAAAAGTGAGTTGAAATGGCTGATTTTGTCTCTCACCCATTCGGTGTGAACCTCCGGAAGGGAATGTTGCTGCTCGAACCAGCATCAATATTGACGTTGGAGGTTAGCAGAAGGTTGCTTCTACGATTTCAAACTGGAAATGCGGGGTTAATAATATCTCTCGGCATTTTCATGATTGGATTGGCTTGGAAGGCATGAACGCAGTGACGAGTGATAAAGTGATAAGAGGAGACAGAAGGCAGAGGTCAGGAGTCAGAATGAAAAGCAGATCCCCCTCGGCAATCCCTCGGCTTCGCTCGGGACATGGCTCGGGGCAGGCTTTCGCGGAGTTTACCCTGAGCAACGCCGAAGGGCTCAGGATGACCGCCCGCAGGGCGGTCAATCCGAGCCGCGACCTCTTCGGCTTCGCTCAGGGCAGGCTGTGAGGGAGCGGTCAAAAATGATGAGAAAAGTGAGGAGCCAAGAGTTAGAATTGTGCCCCGTCAGGGCTTGTTGGACAGGTAGAGGGTAATAGTTAAGGTGATGTTTTTGGCTCATCGTAGAGACTGAAAGGAACGAAGATGAGACAAAAACAAGACGACAGGGGGGCGGTCGAGAAGGCCGTCCGGGAGATCAAACGCAGGACGCGGCGCAGGTTCAGCCCGGAAGACAAAATCCGCATTGTATTGCAGGGACTTCGCGGCGAGGACAGCATCGCGGAGCTGTGCCGCCGCGAGGGGCTGCACCAGAACCAGTATTACCGCTGGAGCAAGGAGTTTCTGGAGGCTGGCCGCAAGCGGCTGGCGGGCGACATAGACCGTGAGGCAACCAGTGGCGAAGTCAAGACTCTGCGGGAGCAGGCCGTACAGCTGAAAGAGGCCCTGGCCGAGGCTATGCTGGAAAATCGCCTGCTAAAAAAAAGCGTGATCGGGGATGGGGAGGAACATACATGAGATACCCTGCCTCGGAGAAGCTGGAGATCATCTGCACGGTGGAGCAATCTGCCCTGGGGGTGCGCCGGACGCTGCAGCAGGTTGGCATTCCCAGATCGACGTTTTACAACTGGTACGACCGCTATGTGTCGGAAGGCTTTGATGGGCTGGAAGACAAAAAACCCGATCCTGGCCCTGTCTGGAACAAGGTGCCGGAGGAGATAACTCAGCAGTTGGTGACGTTAGCCCTGGCCGAGCCCGATCTGTCGTCACGCGAGCTGGCGGTGCGTTTTACCGAGGAAAGGCGGTATTACCTTTCTGAATCGACGGTTTACCGCGTCCTGAAAAGCCATGACCTGATTACCGCGCCAGCCTTTATTGTCCTGAAAGCGGCGGAACGGTTCGCCAACCCGACCACGGCGGTCAACCAGCTCTGGCAGACCGACTTCACCTACCTGAAAGTCATCGGTTGGGGCTGGTTCTACCTGTCCACGGTGCTGGACGACTTCTCGCGCTATATCATCGCCTGGCGGCTGTGCAAAACCATGAGCGCAAGTGACGTCTCGGCCACGTTGCGGGATGCTTTGCAAGCCACCGGCCTCGACCGCGTGGGCGCCCGGCACAGACCTCGCCTCCTGAGCGACAACGGGCCGTGCTACGTCTCTTCCGAACTGCAATCATGGCTGGCAGAAAACAGCGTGCCGCATACTCGCGGCAAGCCCTATCACCCCATGACGCAGGGCAAGATCGAACGCTGGCACCGAACTCTGAAAGACCGCATCCTGCTCAACAACTATTACCTGCCAGAAGAGCTGGAGCGGCAGATCGATGCCTTCGTCAACCACTACAACACCAACCGATACCATGAAAGCCTGAACAACCTGACACCGTATGACGTTTTTACAGGCCAAGGCAGTGCCATCCTGCAAAAACGGGATCGCATCAAAGAGAAAACTATGATCTTAAGAAAACGGTTGCACTTCAAAAGAAGGGCAGCCTAACATCAACCCAGAGGAGCCTGAACGCCACCTTATCTTTTTATGCTCTGTGTCCAACATTATCTGACGACGTACACTCCCGAGCAACACCGTAGTGTAGAACGAAATCTCTCAACTCCCGAGTGGTCGCCTACTCGGAAACAATAGTGCGGCCCGCCGCCTTAGTCGTCTGCGGTCCAGAAACGGCGTTATGGGAAGTTACTCCTGCCTTGTCGCCAAGTGTAGACCTATCCGGTGGGCGCGGATTACCCGCCACTACGCCGTTACACAGGAGTAATCGTAGTGAACGCATCCTTTGTTTCAGCCCCTCACGTTAGCCCGCGGGGGCCGCGCCAGCGTAGATTTCCTCAGCATTTGGGATCGCCTGCAGACTCAAAGAGCGCCTTCCTGATTTCGGTCGTCAGAATATCGTGACATTTGCGAGGACTGGTTTCGGCGGCCACAAGCGCCGCCACTCTTTCCGGTATGTTCAGCATCCCGTCGCGGATCGTTCGATATTTATTAAAGGCGATCCGTTCTATGTCCGACATCCGAACCAGGTCGCCATTCCGTTCCTCGTAGTCGAGGCGCGCCATGCTGGCGAGATAATATTCGCGAGTCGCCCTATGTGAAGCATAGCCGTCAACAGCAGTAGGTGCCGGCGGAGCTGCCGGCGCCAGCCCGGGTTTAGTAGATTTCTTTTTTCCATTTCTTGCAGCCGCGGCATCCGGAGGTCGCTGCTGTTGCTGTGCCGGCCGCGGTGCTGTATTCCGCATCCAGTCCTCATCGGCTTTTTTTGCATCGATCAGACCCTTTCGGTTTTTTTGGATGCGACCGGACAGGATCGCTTTTTGAACCGCCCTATGGGTTACACCTCGACGTTTGGCGTAAGCCCTTTGGCTGACCAGTTCCGCAGTTTCTTCAACACCTTTCATCCCTCAACTATAAACGATTAACTGCGCCGGCTACCAGCGGCTACCGGCTACCTCTTTTTGGGTGAGACGCTAGCGATATTGTGCCATCACGCCACCCGTTCTCGTTTTCGACCAGGAAGGACCCAAAAACTCAGAAAGGCATTGAGATCGTTGGGTATTATCCGCGCTGTGGCGCCCTGAGCGCTCCCCTCAATGAACTATTTGCCCACCTCGGGCAAGCCTGGCGCACTCAGGGCCAACCTCGCTCGTTGAGCCGATGGACAGGTTTTGATGGTTTTGTAGGTTCCACTCCTGTGAACATTTGAAACTTTTCTACCCTCAGCACGCGGTTGGCGTGCCGAGCCAGCACCTCGGTTGACCACGACTACCATCCATCTCCCTGCAGAGCGCGAACGAACCACGTAGGCGCTCTACCTCGACAGCCATTCCACCTTGGTTGAGACACACCCCGGCGAGTCTGTATTGGTTTATTGGAACAGAATGGAACAGGTTTGGTTTTTGGGCGGCTGTAAGCTATTGAAAGAATGGTGGCCAGGGACGGAATCGAACCGCCGACGCCAGCCTTTTCAGGGCTGCGCTCTACCAATGCCATCCTATTGAATCAACGCATGTTAGCATTCCTAAAGAGCCGATTTTGTGCCTGAATTTTGGAAGCATAATGGAAGCAGAACTGCGGAACGCCCGGCGCTTGCCTCACAAGCTCGGACACGATCTCATCCATTAAACCCGCATTCCCATTCTGAAAACGCAGCGGCAACATTCTGCTAACCTCCGACGGCAATATTGATACGGGTTTGAGCAGCGAAATTGGCTTCAGGAGGGCAACACCCAATGGGTGAGGACCAAAAACAGCCGTTTCAACTGCCATTCAACCGGATACTGCGGATCGCTTTCCAGGGATCGCGGGTTACTTCCAATGGCGGCCCGTGGCCGCCGTACCATGCTAGGAGAGGCCCGCACCCAGGCCAAGCATGACTTTTTAAGCTGGTAAAACTAAGCTGCGCTGATTATCATCGGCACTCGTGCATTCAGGGTTGGAAACGACGCAGACTCGCTCGTACTGGGAGGTTGAGATAGCTCCACGGCGGATGGGTTACTTCCATGGCGGCAATACGGGGGGACTAATGACCGCTAGTCCAACCGTTTCTTATATGGTGGGCGGACGAATCGATGCGTTCGTCCGCGGGCGCGATAATGCACATTGGCACCATTTCTGGGCCCCGGACGGTAGCACACCCGGTTGGCAGAGGCTAGACGGTGTGCTGTACACAGCGCCGACTGCGGTCTCCCGCAAACGCGGAGTCCTCGATGTATTTGCATTCGGCCGGACTGGTAGTCTCTGGCAGAAATCATTCTCCTCTGGACGGTGGTCCGGGTGGAGTGACCGGGGCGGCATTCTCAAGGGGCCAACTCTTGATGACACGAGTCGCCGCAGTTCCGTTCGATTTCATCCGGTTGCGATCTCGAGACATTCAAAGCATGTCGGAATCTTCGCCGTGGGATCGGATATGGCAGTCTGGTATATCTCGTGGGACGATGAACGTTGGGGTAATTGGCATTCGCTGGGCGGTCAAGGAACATCAGCACCCGCAACGGCATCATTGGCCGCGAACGACTGTACCGTATACGTTCGAGGAACCGATACCCACGTGTACCATAAAACATGGAAGGCTGCTAACGGGTGGCGGGTAAGTGGACAAAACAAGACAATACCCGACTTTTGTCCAGTCCCACAGCTGTTGCAGCTCACGGAGTGAAGTGGGTATTCGCAAGAACCAAGCAGCGCATTGCAACGGGCCTTACTTACACAGGGACAGCGGGGGGTGGGCGCGGGCAGTCATGGTCACCATTCCAGGTTGGTGAATCCTCACGTGCCCCCGGGCCCGACTTGTGGGAGGATCCGGTCGTTATTTTTGATCCCCGAAAGAAGGCGGAGATTCGTCGTTTCAGGAACGACGGATTATTTGTTGTTTGCTACAGGGCGCGCCGTGATGCTGGTTTCAGGCTACCGAAACGCGAGCCGGACCATCTTCGTTTCGATTACTATCGGTTGCCTAGCTAAAGTGACCTGCCCCCCATAAATCGGTCCAGTTGATAAGTGTACGTCGCCAGATTTATTCAGACACATGAGGATAAAAGATAAGGTGGTGTTCAGGCTCCTCTGGGTTGATGTTAGGCTGCCCTTCTTTTGAAGTGCAACTGTTTTCTTAATTTCATAGTTTTCTCTTTTATGCGATTGCGTTTTTGCAGGATGGCGGTGCCTTGCCCTGTAAAAACGTCGTACGGTGTCAGGTTGTTCAGGCTTTCATGGTATCTGCATGTGTTGTAGTGGTTGACGAAGGCATCGATCTGCCGCTCCAGCTCTTCTGGCAGGTAATAGTTGTTGAGCAGGATACGGTCTTTCAGAGTCCGGTGCCAGCGTTCGATCTCGCCCTGCGTCATGGGGTGATAGGGCTTGCCGCGAGAATGCGGCACGTTGTTTTCTGCCAGCCAGGACTGCAGTTCGGAAGAGATGTAGCACGGCCCGTTGTCGCTCAGGAGTCGAGGCCGGTGCCGGACGCCCACGCGGACGAAGCCGGTGGCTTGCAAGGCATCCCGCAGCGTGGCCGAGACGTCGCTTGCGCTCATGGTTTTGCACAGCCGCCAGGCGATGATATAGCGCGAGAAGTCGTCCAGCACCGTGGACAGGTAGAACCAGCCCCAACCGATGACTTTCAGGTAGGTGAAGTCGGTCTGCCAGAGCTGGTTGACCGCCGTGGTCGGGTTGGCAAACCGTTCTGCCGCTTTCAGGACAATAAAGGCCGGCGCGGTGATCAGGTCATGGCTTTTCAGGATGCGATAAACTGTCGATTCGGAAAGGTAATACCGCCTTCCCTCAGTAAACCGCACCGCCAGCTCGCGTGGCGACAGATCAGGTTCGGCCAGGGCTAACGTCACCAACTGCTGGGTTATCTCCTCCGGCACCTTGTTCCAGACCGGGCCAGGATCGGGTTTTTTGTCTTCCAGCCCATCAAAGCCTTCCGACACATAGCGGTCGTACCAGTTGTAAAACGTCGATCTGGGAATGCCAACCCGCTGCAGCGTCCGGCGCACCCCCAGGGCAGATTGCTCCACCGTGCAGATGATCTCCAGCTTCTCCGAGGCAGGGTAACTCATGTATGGTCCTCCCCATCCCCGATCACGCTTTTTTTAAGCAGGCGATTTTCCAGCATAGCCTCGGCCAGAGCCGGTTTCAGCAGTGGGTGCGTTCGGGGGCGCTGGCGAAGGCGTTGCGAAGCTGGCGCAACGGTTGCGAGCCGAGGGCCGCTTGAACCTGGAGGAAGCCTTTATCGACGCGACCTTCGCAGCCGCGAAAAAAGGGGCCTCGGGATTGGTCCTACCAAGCGAGGCAAGGGGACGAAGATCACGGCTATCACCGTTGGCGACAGTGTACCTGTCGCCGTCAGTGTCCAGGCTGCTTCGCCCCACGAAAGCCAACTGGTCGAAGAGGCCCTCGGTCACAGCTTCCTGGACAAACTTCCGGCCAGACTGATCGGAGACAAAGCATACGACAGCGATAAGTTAGACGATCGAATGCAAAAACGCTACGGGATTGAGATGATTGCTCCGCACCGCAGCAACCGGGTACACCCGACGCAGGACGGACGTCCCTTACGCCGCTACCGGCGGCGCTGGACGATCGAACGCCTCTTCGCTTGGCTGCAAGTGTTTCGCCGACTGGTCACGCGCTACGAGTACCACATCGAAAATTTCTTGGGGATGGTCCGACTCGGATGCATGAAAATCATGCTGAGGTATTTTTGAGACCAGCTGTAGTCCTGACGGGGTACAGATTTCGACATCGACGACGGCCTTCTGCCGTTCCTGTTAGCCGATGTAGCCTTGCTCGCGATAGTAGCCCTCCGCGCCGGGATGAAGGGGCGCGCCGAGGCCCTGCCACATGGTGAAGGGATCGATCGGATAGGTCAGGGGGCTGTGCTCCACCGGCAGATGCCGATAGCGCCCCTCCAATTCGGCCCGCTCCTCAACCATTACGGCTGTGATCAGGTAGGCCAGATCTTCGGGCATGTCGTCGCGGACGAAGACCGCCCAATGGGACCAATCCAGGCAGGGTATGTCGGCGCCGGCACGGAGACGTCCGCTAGGGAGGATGGCGGGCCGGAAGCCATACTCCGTTTGCAATTGCTGGAGCGCCCCTTCCTCCATGGGCAGGAAACGCATCGGGACCGTTTCCACCAACTCGCGCCATGGAGGAACCATGATGGCTTCCTGGAAAACCGCGTCCGCCTCGCCTCGAGTGACCAAAGGGACACAACGGCGGGGATGATCTTGCTCCAGCCACTTCCCGCCCCAGGTTTCAATCTCCCGTGGATCGATGCCGTGAGCTAAAAATACTTTTTCGACCGCATAGCTCATCAAGTTGTCGCTGTTGCGGCAGGTTGTGGCAATGCGCAAGGGAGGGCGGCTCTGCTTGAGACCGGCAAAGGAGGTGATCCCGGTATCGGCCCGGACGGCGAAGACAAGACGGTCGTCTTGCGGGATATATCCCAGAGCGCGGAGATGCGGATAAGGAGTTCCCGCAAAGAAGTGCCGGCCGGCCGTCGCCCATTCCAGGGCGATGTTGTACGGTGTGGTAACCGCCAAGTCCACTAGGCCTGTGGCCACCGCATCCACATTGGTGCGATATCCCGTTCCCGTATGGATGATGAAAGTGGAACCGGGAGCGCTGCGCCACCGTAGATTGGCGGCGATCCACCCTGCAATAATATGAAAATTCGCGTTCCCCCAATCGCCCATGAGCTTCAAATCCAGGCGACGGGTTGTTGAAACCAGAGCCACTCAGACTCCCAATCGCAGAGCGGTGAAAAGGCTATGACACGAGGTAGACCTGCCCCTCCCGCACGGTCAGTTGGAACACATGGGCCCGGAGGAGGGTCTGGTCGATCCCCAGGACCTGTCCGGTCCGGAGATCGTAGCGAAACCCATGCCACGGGCAGGTGACGACGCCGTCCTGGATCTTGCCAAAAGCCAGGGGGCCGCCTCTGTGAGGACACCAGTTTTCAATGGCGACGAGGGTCGCATCCGGAAGAGAAACAACCGCCACTTCCAGTCCATTGTCCAATCGCTTGTGAAGGACCCGGTTCGGTTCGATCTCTTCCAGCCGGCACAAAAGCGTCATGTGTGACTCTTCACTCCTCCCACGGCCGTTGGCTACCACTCCTGGCGAGCCTCCCGCTCCGGATCCGTATCCTCATCGGCGTGAAAGCCATAAGCAAGGGAATGGACGAAGGAGCACCGCTCACAGGTGCGCAAATTTCGGTCGCGATTGAACTCCCGCACGCCCTCCAACTGAAAAGCGAGAAATCCCCCGAAACCGAGGGTGGCCGTATCAAAGTCCGCCTGGTGGAGCTGATGTCCACACCGGGGACAGTACCACTGGCAGGCGTCGCGGCTGGGGCGTCCGCTAATTCCCCCGATCGTCATCATGTAATAGGTTGCTTCGGAATACACGGCTTGAAGCCACACCAGATCGCTATCGCTGACGTGCCAGAACCCGAACAAGTGGGTGATATGGTGCGGAGTCCCCGCTTCGATCCGATGCAGGAGAGGCGTTCCGGGAGCATCCTTGCGAATGGGAACAATTCCCGCTTCGGTCATCTCCAGCAGCCCGTAGGGCGGCTCCGCATTCCCGCGATGACCCGCCCAGACCGCATAGTCACCGACTTTTTCCCATCGGCTGGAAGTGTCGGTCATGCGGCGGACGTAATGTAACAGTGGATTCTGCATGGGTGGCGGAAGAAACGAGCGCCAGGCGCTACCAGTTCATGCGTGCCTCTCGCTCCTCGGGAGTATCCCAGGTGTGGAAAGCGCAATAGCCGGGCGGGTTTACATGGCCACATTGCGGGCAGGTTCGATTCGCCGGGTCGCTGTTGTATTCTCGTACGGCGGCCCGTTCCCAGGACCAGAACTTGTCGAAATTAATCCGGCCGGTGCAGAGCTCGCGAAGAAAGACCAGCGTGGTGCACTGGTCGCAATACCAGGCAACCCGATCCGTTTCGTTTCCCTTGGGAACGCCCATGATCACGAAAAGATAACCCGGCTCGCTCGGCGACGGAGGCGGCAGCGGGAGAATGATCTCGTCCTTGTCATTGATGTGCCAGTACCCGAAGAGATGTTCGGTATGATGCGGGGTGCCGTTGACGGTTACGGCGATGGTGAAAGGCTCTCGAGCCACCTGAAGCTTTCCTTTCGGCCCGATCTCGAAGTTTCGCCGCGTCTTCACCAAGTCCAACGGCCCTCGGGTCGAACCGACAGAATTCGCGGCCTCATGGGAGACTGGCCGAACGCCGAAGATATTGTCGCCCACCGGAATGAACCCGCCGGTAAATTTTTTGATCAGGCGTTCGCTCAAGAAATCCCAGTCTTCGGCGACCTTTTCGAGAGGCTCCTTCACATAGAGGTCCGCAAAATGCATTTCCCGCCCTCCTTGTTCACAATCGGATCACAGCGCCATGCCGCCATCGCGGAGCTGCCGGGAGGCCAATGATCCAGGCACGCTACCAAAATTAGTTTACAAATCCAGATGTGTCAACCTCATTTTCGGCTATGCGGCCGCAAAGCAAGAACGGTTGGGGTTCTTTCTTTTGCCTCTCCCGGGGCTTGCTGCGTGGGAACCCACGCTTCCCAGGGCGTGCGCCCTGGGCTATGTTCTTTCGCGCCTCCGGCGCTGTGCCGGTGTGGAGAAATTTCACTGAAACCGATAACAGCTATCCGAACCGCGTCCTGTTATTGCTCATCGCCGGTTCTCCCATATAACTGCATTCAGAAGCCGGGCGCCTGGAATCTGATCTGTCCACCTACGGCTGTCATCAATGTCTTAAGGTTGTTGATTTCCGATTCAGGCACTGAGAAATAGTCCTTATCGATCACGATGAAGTCTGCCAGCTTGCCGGGTTCGAGGGACCCCAGATCGTTCGGCCGGAGCAAGAACTCCGCGGGCCAATTCGTCCATGCCTTCATTACCGTGGTCCGGTCCAATTTGTTTTGGGGACTGTAAACCTTCCCGTTAATTTCCCGGGTCACCCAGACTCCCAGCCACGGCCAAATGGTGTCGCGCCATTCGTCCGGCCAAGTTCCCCACAGAGCCTTGCCGATCATTTTTTCCTGCATCATCTCCTCATGGGATTGGCCCAGTACGAGGTGCGAATCCGTATTCAGCGTGAACCGCGCGCCAGCATCTGCAAAAGCTTTCACGGGAAGTACCCATGGAATGTATTCTGGTCCGTAGTTTTGCATTACTGTTTCCTCGTTCGTGAGCGACCGTGCCTGGAAAGCCATCCAGAACCCATACTGGGCAAATGTCTTTGCCAGTTCTGGTTGGAGGAATGTGCCATGATCGAATCCCCACCCCTGTTGTTTGATCTCCTCCAAGGTCATGACGCCCTCTTGGATTACCTTATCGGCAATCTCCACAGCGGCATTGAGAGCCTTGTCCGTATACAAATGCAAGTTCGCCAGCCGTATCCCTTTGCGAGCAGCCGCTAAATGACCGTCATACCCCCGGGTTCCGGGAGTGATCTCGCAGCGTTGAGCACTTGCCCGTTGCGCTTTGCGGGCCTCTTCGGTTCGGGGAACAGCGGTGGTGCAAGCAGCGTTTGCCCAACCCTCCTGTCCGACTCCAATATTCCAAAAATATTCGCTGCCCTGGCCCACAAAGTCTCCTAGCAGCGAATAAAACTCCGCAGGATCCTTCGCGAGAGAATACCCGATACGATGCACCCAAGCCCAACGAACCGGCATCTTCCCCTGCTGATCCAGGTAATTCACGGAACGCAAAACCTGAGGGCTTTCAATGTGTGACATAACCGTGGTTACACCAAGAGGCAGGTTCTCCGCCATCTCTTCGGAAACCAAACCGGCCACTTGCTCTGTTTTCCCTTTCAGGATGAGGTCGTACGTCACGAGATACCAGATCCGAAGGTTGTCTACCTCTGTCCCCAGAACTCGTTCCATTTCCTGCTTGGCCTTTGTGTTGGTGACCGTATTGCCTACGATTCCTGTCATAACCGCTAGCGGAGTGTCAGGAGCGATCTGGTCCAACTCAGCCCGGGTAATTCCTCCTTCCCCAATGGCCTGCCGGAAAGCGGGAGAGATAGAGGCGATCACCCACTTGTCGGGCCCTGCCTGCTGAATGCGCCTATTGATTGACTCGCCCAGCCTGCTCTTCACTTCGTTCAGATCCCTTCCCTCAACGTAGAGCCATTGCAATTGCGGATCATATTTGAATCCCAGATGCATCATCCCCCAAAGGTGAGGATGGGTGTGGGCATCAATCAGGCCGGGGAGCACGGTCCTTCCCTTTGCATCAATCATTTCAGTTTGTGGACCAGCCAACCGCCGAATGGCGTCATTGGTTCCCAGTTGCCAAATGCGGTTTCCGCGAATCGCCATAGCTTGGCGCGAAGAAAGGTTCTCGTCCATTGTGTAGATCTTGGCGTTATAAACAATCAGACTGGGGTAGACCGCCAATTGTTCTAAGGCTTGCTGGCTCGGAGCCTGGCCAACAGCAAGCTGTGCGGGCCAAAGCCCGACTACTAATACAAACAGTAAGATCGAACTGGTCTTTGGTCTTTTCATAGTCAATCCACTAAAAGTTTGGGGCTCTGAATGCCACCTTCCCGTCTACAACGGTCATGAGGTTATTAATCGTCACCAGCTCTCTGTCTGGAATCGTGAAGTAATCCTTGTCAATGACGGCAAGGTCTGCCAGCTTGCCGGGCTCCAACGATCCCAACTCTTTCCCGCGAAGCAGATTGTCCGCCGCCCAGTTCGTCCAGCCACGCAGGGCGGTGATCCGGTCAATCCTCTCCTCGGGAGTCCAAACTTTCCCGTGCAGTTCCCGGGTCACCCAAAAACCCACCCAGGGCCAGATCGAATCGTGGTAAGGCCAATCCTTGATCAGCGATTGATCAATCATCTTCGCGGCCATGGGATCCAGTGAGCCGACATGGGCATCACTGGAGATGATGAAACGCCCCCCGGCCTTCTTCCAACTGTTCAGAGGCATGATCCAGGGCACATAATCCTCCCCGAAATTGGGTGAAATCGTGGACAGGGCGCCGGCGAACTGGGACGCCTGAAAGCTCATCCAGAAGCGGTATTTCCCGGCCAGCGGAATTTGATCGGGACGGACGAGATGCCCGTGATCGAAACTCCACCCAGGTTCCTGGATTTGTTCCATGGTTAGAGCTCCCTCGCGGATCACTTGATCCGCCAGACGAATGGCGCCATCCAGTTCCCCGTCCCAGATGGCATGAACAATGGCCAGCCGAAGACCCGCCTTGACGGCAGCGAGGTGAGCGTCGTAACCCCAAACGCCCGGCACATAAGCACAACCCTCAATAGAGCGGCGTCTCAACTGTTGACGCATTTCTTCGCTTTGCGGGATGGCCGACGTGCATCCGCTCGGTCCCCAGCTCTCCGCTCCGACCCCAAAGTTCCAAATCCAGTTATCTCCTTGACCGGTAAAATCCCCTAGCAATCGATAAAACTCTGCCGGGTCTTTCGCCAGGCTGAAACCACTTCGATGGACCCAAGCCCACCGGCCGGGCAACCTTCCCTCGCGGTGTAACAGGTTCAGGGCCCTAAAAACGTTCAGGGGTTCGATGTGGCTGGCGAATGTCGTGATGCCGAACGAGACATTTTCTTCCATTTCTTCTACAAGCATGTCGGCAATGGTTCCGATTTTGTCCCGAAGAATGATGTCGTATGGGACCATGTACCACACCCGCAGACCTAACAGCTCCTTCCCAAAGCTTTCCTCCATCAACTCCTTTGCCTTGGTGTTGGAGACACCCGCAAAGTAGCCTGCGGTAAGAAAGACAGGTGTCTCGGGCGCAATTCGGTCCAACTCAGCCCGCGTGATGCCCTGCCTGGCAATCGCGCTATCGGCCAACTGCCAGGGAATGCTGACGATGACCCATTTGTCGGACCCTTCCTTTTGAATTCTTGCCTCGATAGCCGGCCCCATCTTCAGCTTCACGTCCTCTAAATTCTTTTCATCCAGAAAAACCGGAGCGAGCTGGACATCGTACTTCGGACCCAGATGGGGCAATGCCCAAAGGTGGGGGTGGTTGTGGGCGTCTATCAGGCCCGGCACCACGGTCCGGCCCTTGAGATCGATCAATTCCGTCTGTGGCCCGGCTAACTGCCTGATTTCTTGATCGTCGCCCAGTTTCCAGATTCTGTTTGCACGAATCGCCATTGCCTGATGGAAGGTCATGTTCGCGTCCATCGTTGCAATCTTCCCGTTGTAGACAATCAAGGTGGGGTAGACCGCCAGTTCTTCCAAGACTGTCCGGCTCGGAGTTTGAGCCTCCACAACCTGCAAGGGCAAAAGCCAGACCGTGAATGCAAACAGCAAAATTGAGAACGATTTCAATTTTTGTATCTTTTCCATAGGACTGCCTCCCTGCGCCCGTTGTCTCGCGGGCAATTCAGATGATCTAGTGAAATTCAAAAGTCCCTTGGACCAGGTCGCTTCCATTCAAACTGCCGAAAGGATCCCGGCTCCCTGAAGTGTAGGTTTTCTTGGGTGCCGTCGGCATGCTGATCAAAAATTCGATGACTGGTATACGATCTTCCCACCGATTCCTGTCATGAGATTCCGGATGGTTACCAGTTCCCTCTCTGGAATCGTGAAGTAAGTCTTATCAATGACGTCAAAGTCTGCCAGCTTGCCCGACTCCAACGAGCCGAAATGTGCATCCCTGGACAAAATGAAACGTGCCCCAGCCTTCTTCCAGCTGTTTACGGGGCTAATCCACGGCAAATATTCATCTCCGAAATCGCGCAGAAATTCATCGAGGGCGCTGGCAAACATGATACCTTAAAAGCTCATCCAGAAGCCATACTTCCCAGCCAGCGGAATCTGATCCGGCCGGACAAGACGCCCTTGATCAAAGCTCCATCCGAGTTCGCACACTTGCTCGAGCGTCAGGGCCCCTTCCTGAATCACTTGATCTGCCAGGTGAATGGCTCCATCCAGCTCCCCATCATAAGATGGCATGAACTATAGCCAGCCCCATATCTCCCTTGATGGCAGCCAACTGGGCGTCATAACCCCCCCCAGCGATGCACATAATCCTGCCGGGCGAGGAGGCTACTGGGAAGAGCGCTTCAAAGACTTCAAATAAGCCACCGATGCTTCCGCATCCTCCCGGTTCAGGCGGTACGGCGGCATGGGGGGTCTAGCTTCGGTGCCATTCGGTCGCTTCCCGATTTCCAGGAATCGAATCGCGTCTTCCTCGGTCCAGCCGGGAAGTCCGGCGATAGGTGGGGAATAGCCGGCCATATTCGGATTGTTCCTCGCGCCGGGGAAGGGAGCGCCTTCCAGCGATCGCGTGGGGTCCGGTTTCCCATCTTTCCCTGTCGGCGTGTGGCAGTCAACACACATGGATACCCGTTCTACGAGGTACTTACCGCGCTCGATCAGCTCCTTGCGCGGCTCCTGCGCCGCCAGTTCGGATAGGGCAACCAGCCCTATCATCACAACCAATCCCATCATCCCGCCAAAAATGCTCCGCATCCGCCTTTCCTCCCAGGACGTTGATAGTTTTTGAGATTCCCGCTCGCTCTCCTGTTATGAACGAACAAATCAGACGCAGCGAGAAGTATACCGGAATTAGTTATTTAACCCTCCGGTGGTTGCGAGTATACGCCCATTTTGCCTTCAACTGAGCCCTTCCAGCGCAGATTTCCTTTCACTCCTTGGGTGTACACCTCTGAAGCCAATGATGATGCTCGAACCCTCATCAATATTGACGTTGGAGCCATTCAGAAGATTGCCGCTGCGATTTCAAACTGGAAATGCGCGATTAACGGTGTTTTTCCTTAGCCGACTCCACCGACAGTAGCACCTTTTGCAGAGGCAGATTTTTCGGAAATCTGTTCATCTGAGTTATTGACGCCGGGCAAACGCTTCAGCATTGCAAGAAGGTCTATCCCGGTTAACGCCTCAACGAGGTGTGGAACCTGAGCGATCGTGTGAGTTATGTCTCGTGTAATCTTGCTGGTTCCAGCCCCGTTGGAATCGCCTCCTCCGTTGCCCACCACTACAATTCGTTCGGTCTTGGCTAACGGCTGTGCTACGGCCCTCACAACCTCAGGAAGCGATTCGAGCAGATGCCGGATCAATGCCGCTTGGCCGTACTCCTTCCAGGCGTCAGCCTTTCGTTGCATCGCTTCAGCTTCGGCGAGACCGCGAGCTCGTATAGCATCGGCATCAGCCTGACCCCGCAGTTTTGTGCCTTCGGCCTCAGCGGTAGCCTCTGCTACAACGCGTGCCTTGTTGCCTTCTGCATTGGTTTCCAGATGGTAACGCTCAGCCTCTGCTGGTCTCCTGACGGTGGCTTCCAACTCCCGTTCCCGGCGCTTGATTTCCTGTTCTCCTACTTCGATTTGTTTCTGACGCTCCACAACCGAGATCTGCAGATCCTCTTCCCTAATCGGCTGTTTAACCTTAGTTGCCTGGAGATGGCACGCCAATCCCGAATCAGCTTTAGAACCGGTCTCAAAAATGGCCATTTTCTGTTAACCGTCAGGGCACGGCTTCAGCCGTGCCGTAAAAAGCCTTGAAAAACAGGGGCTTCAGCCCCTGAGGTAACTTTCGTTTTTGCCAATTGCGTCATTCCGCGCATTTTTGAGACCAGTTCTAGCCGGGAATTCCATTTTGTGTTCCCGTGTGGCTGTCAGTATGTACCCGGAAAAACCACCACAAACTCCTAGGGCAATCAAGGTGTTCAGTGTCTCCCGAAAACAAAAAGCCGACTCACGACTGATGGCTGTTACCGATACCACCTGCGACGAGTCGGCTCTTTTTGATTTTGTCGGGGTGTCATTTCGTGCCCCTTCCCGACTTTTGCCCCACGCTTATGCGGGGCTAGGCCGCGAACAAGGTTTCTTTACCCGCTTTACCTTCCGACCGCTGCCTAGGCCGCGAACAAGGGCTTTACCTTCCAACGGAAACTTGGGCCTTGCCTCAGGTGAACTTGTGGTTGGACAATTGAGTGCGAAATCGAGCCTCTGAGAGGCGAACTGCGCTGTTTCTGCTACCTCCGGAGGATGCTGTCAATGACTTAATTAGGAAGGACACTGGGTGGGATTTCCGTTATGAAAACTACCTTCACATCCTACACCCTCCACTCTCTTGTAACCAGTCCAGAGCACCATGGCCCCTTCCGGGATGGCAACTTCGTGAAGGAGAACCGAAAGCGGCACTCACCCACTGGATTTCTACCTCCTGGTGGCTGCATTGACGCTGGAACCCATATCAATATTGATGTTGGAGGTTAGTAGATGGTTGCAGCTGTGTTTTCAAAAAGGAAATACGGTGTAGAAGATCTCTCCATTGAGAAACTCGTCTCGAAACTGCTCCGTGATTCCCAACTTCCTACAGAACTCTCCGGTTGTCTGGCCCTTAGCCAGTTCCACTTCCGCCTCTCGTAGATGTCGTATGATCTGTTCGGCCGGGTATCACTTCTTCGGCATACTTCCCCCCTTTCCAAGTCCAGTGCTAACCCTAAACTCTAATTTGCCAACTGGACCGATTTATGAGGAGCAGGTCAGCATCGAGTTCGTTTCGCTATCAGAACAAGTAGACACCAGCACGCCGATTGGAAAGATGGTCTTTACGGTCATGGACGACGTGGCCGAACTGGAGCGCAGCCTCATAGTACTCCCATATCCGCTGATGTCAAACACCGGGGGGGGGCAGGAACGTGGCCGTTTCCCCAGGCACCCATCTTGCACAACCTTCTCCATGCGTTCCGAGAGGCAGCATCCTGCGCTAGTAGTCGAACGAGTAAGTGAGCTTGAGCTGTAGGGAGCGGTCCTTTCGGCGGTCGAGCATTGCCACCGTATGTTCCGGTTCTGTGAAAATTTCATCGCGGCGGCCTTCGTTATAAACCAGAAAGAAATCGTCGCCGGGCCGGAAAATGTAGTTTAGCCGGAAGTTGAATCCCAAAAAGGAATCGGTGTTGCTATATTGCATTGTGGTGCTGGTGAGCCACTGATTGTTGAAGTTGTAATTGACGCGGGTGTTGACGGTGTGGTCGGTGAACTTTCCCTGCGGAAAGGTAGCCTTGTTCAGTTGATATCCGGCCTCCACAGAGAGTTTCTCGCCAAGCTTCAGGCGTGGGTTGATTTCCAAATTGTGGAGATCCCCTCCGAAGAAGCCGTACTCACGCTTCCAATTGAAGAAACCCGATAGTTTTCTGCCGGGATTAGCGGTATAGCGGATCCCGTTATACCACCAACTGTAGGTTCCTGCAGGAATCACCACACCCGGCCGGATTTCGAATGGTATCCTCAACCGTTCTAAGCGCGTATGCGGCGTCCAGAGCAAGGTGTCACCGCTCTGAAAGAAGACCCCAAACGTATAATGGTTGACGCGCGTCTCGAGTTCATTCTTCTGATTCATCGTATAGTCTGAGAGGAAAGCGATCCGAAACTGGCGAATTAACCGGCTGTTGGGGCGCGGCAGAATCGCGATTTGTGGCGAAAACTTCCGAATGTTCTTGCGGGGAACAAATCCCACATCATCTCGAAAATCGGGATCCACGACGACATACTGGGTGCCCAGGAAAAAGAAATCACTATCCCATTTTACCTCTCCGATGCTCACCCAGTTGTTACCTTTTACCCCGGGTGAGCTGGATTTCCCCAGTAAGCCTGTCATAGTAAAATGTCTAAAAAAGACAAAGTTGGCGTCCATGCCGTAAACCCGGTTGAAATCGCTGCTCCCCCCTTTCTCGCGGTTAATGAGGAATCCCCCTACCGTAGACCGCGACAACACGTCCCGTTTCACGCGCATCACCCCGTAGTTACTAGCGGGAACGCCTTCCGACGACAGAGCCTCGGTCTGGACATTCAACAGGCCCAGCGTGAGCCCTTGGAGCTTCCCAGTGATGCGGCCTCCAGCAACGATGGGTACAGGTTGTCCTCCGGCAAGGCCAATCTGTCGGCTGTGAAATAGATTAATTACCTGCCGGTTACCCTCGGTCCGGGCAACACCAAACTCATAGATGCCCGCCCCTTCCAAGAAGAACTCCCGTTTTTCGGGAAAAAAAAGCGAGAAGCGGTCCAGGTTCACCTGCTGATCATCGACTTCAGTCTGGGCAAAGTCGGTCCGCCAGGTCATGTCCGCCGTGAGGCCCGGCGTGATCCGATATTTCAAAACTTCCATCCCGATGTCGGAAGTGTTGCGCAGCGTGCTCCGGGACCGGTCGGACGTTTGTCGAAATCCCGCCACCGAAAACGGCTTCACCCGCAACCGCAGCCCTGTTTCGATGTTCTCCAGCCCTTCCAGATGTCCTGCCTGAGAGACGTTTTCCAGATTGAAGCCGCGCCGGAAACCGTTCCAATAAGCAAACTCATTCTTCCGCCGAATCACCCGTTCCAGGTCGAATCCCCAGCCCTGCCCGTCTTTCTCGCTCACCCGCAGGCTCTTGAAGGGGATGGCGAACTCCGCCGTCCAGCCCGCCGGGCTCACCTGGGAAGCTACATCCCACTTCTCGTCCCAGTTTTCGTTCACATTGTTCCCTTCGTCGGTAATCATGGCGTCATATTGGGTGCCCAGTGGATTCGTGCGGAACAGGAAAGCATTGCGGTGGTCGTGAAAGGTATCGAGCACGATGGTGATAGTGTCGTCGTTTTCCAGATTGTTGTCCCGCCGCCGCTCGGTCGCCAGTATCCCGTCGGCGCCGGTGTCATAGCAGATGATCCCGACGTATAAGGTCGTGGCCGTGTAGAGGACCCGGAACTCCGTCCTTTCCGTGGAGGCTTCGCCTTCCTGCGGATCTTTCTGAACGAATCCCAAGGAGACTTGAGCTTGCTGCCAGGCCGGATCGTCGAGGCTCCCGTCCACCTCCACCGGCAGTTCTATCTGAATCGCAGTGATAGTTTTTTTGCCGTGGGTCCCGTCTGCAATCCGGAGACTGCTCTGGGCGTGACTGGAGGATGCAGCAAGTGCGGAAAGCAGCGGAAGGATAAACAGAAGAAGCCATCGA
Organism: Terriglobia bacterium; assembly: GCA_963666975.2. Taxonomy (GTDB): domain Bacteria; phylum Acidobacteriota; class Terriglobia; order 2-12-FULL-54-10; family 2-12-FULL-54-10; genus JADFGZ01. The sequence goes on from CAXVYR010000004.1 coordinate 754,219, forward strand.
TGCAGGCTGGTGTTTCGCGCTGACAGAGTCTCATTCTTGTCAAACATCGCTGGCTGCAAGGTGGTTCTTTTAGTCTGATAAATGGTTATCCCCCCCCCCTCGCCATCCCGGACGAAGTGGAGCATCCTAAGTCCGAATTGCCGTTTTCAACTCTGCCTTCCACAGATCATATACCGGCCACCCTCTTATATCCAGTTCAGATTGTCATGGACGTGGCAGCGCAGCTCGTTTTAACCGTTTTGCCAATTTGTCTGTTGTTCTCATGAAGAATGTAGTGATGCTGTGTGCCCCGTTGTACGTCGTCAGATAATGTTGGACACAGAGCATAAAAAGATAAGGTGGCGTTCAGGCTCCTCTGGGTTGATGTTAGGCTGCCCTTCTTTTGAAGTGCAACCGTTTTCTTAAGATCATAGTTTTCTCTTTGATGCGATCCCGTTTTTGCAGGATGGCACTGCCTTGGCCTGTAAAAACGTCATACGGTGTCAGGTTGTTCAGGCTTTCATGGTATCGGTTGGTGTTGTAGTGGTTGACGAAGGCATCGATCTGCCGCTCCAGCTCTTCTGGCAGGTAATAGTTGTTGAGCAGGATGCGGTCTTTCAGAGTTCGGTGCCAGCGTTCGATCTTGCCCTGCGTCATGGGGTGATAGGGCTTGCCGCGAGTATGCGGCACGCTGTTTTCTGCCAGCCATGATTGCAGTTCGGAAGAGACGTAGCACGGCCCGTTGTCGCTCAGGAGGCGAGGTCTGTGCCGGGCGCCCACGCGGTCGAGGCCGGTGGCTTGCAAAGCATCCCGCAACGTGGCCGAGACGTCACTTGCGCTCATGGTTTTGCACAGCCGCCAGGCGATGATATAGCGCGAGAAGTCGTCCAGCACCGTGGACAGGTAGAACCAGCCCCAACCGATGACTTTCAGGTAGGTGAAGTCGGTCTGCCAGAGCTGGTTGACCGCCGTGGTCGGGTTGGCGAACCGTTCCGCCGCTTTCAGGACAATAAAGGCTGGCGCGGTAATCAGGTCATGGCTTTTCAGGACGCGGTAAACCGTCGATTCAGAAAGGTAATACCGCCTTTCCTCGGTAAAACGCACCGCCAGCTCGCGTGACGACAGATCGGGCTCGGCCAGGGCTAACGTCACCAACTGCTGAGTTATCTCCTCCGGCACCTTGTTCCAGACAGGGCCAGGATCGGGTTTTTTGTCTTCCAGCCCATCAAAGCCTTCCGACACATAGCGGTCGTACCAGTTGTAAAACGTCGATCTGGGAATGCCAACCTGCTGCAGCGTCCGGCGCACCCCCAGGGCAGATTGCTCCACCGTGCAGATGATCTCCAGCTTCTCCGAGGCAGGGTATCTCATGTATGTTCCTCCCCATCCCCGATCACGCTTTTTTTTAGCAGGCGATTTTCCAGCATAGCCTCGGCCAGGGCCTCTTTCAGCTGTACGGCCTGCTCCCGCAGAGTCTTGACTTCGCCACTGGTTGCCTCACATGCGCGCCGCCTGGCTGGGCCTCTATGTCGCCCGCCAGCCGCTTGCGGCCAGCCTCCAGAAACTCCTTGCTCCAGCGGTAATACTGGTTCTGGTGCAGCCCCTCGCGGCGGCACAGCTCCGCGATGCTGTCCTCGCCGCGAAGTCCCTGCAATACAATGCGGATTTTGTCTTCCGGGCTGAACCTGCGCCGCGTCCTGCGTTTGATCTCCCGGACGGCCTTCTCGACCGCCCCCCTGTCGTCTTGTTTTTGTCTCATCTTCGTTCCTTTCAGTCTCTACGATGAGCCAAAAACATCACCTTAACTATTACCCTCTACCTGTCCAACAAGCCCTGACGGGGCACACTTTTGATATGAAAGGTCTGCTCAAGCAAGCCATCCGAGACAATGACCCCGTGTTAGTTTTGGAAAGTATCAACCTGCTGGGGAAACAGGGTTCAGTGCCGGAAGGTGACTACACAGTCCCTTTCGGCCAAGCTACGTTGCGGAAAGAAGGCACGGACGTCACGGTCGTAGCGCTGCTTCACTTAGTCGACGCGGCCTTGGAGGCGGCGCAGATACTGGAACAGGAGGGGGTTTCTGTTGAGGTCATTGACCCGCGTACACTGGTTCCCTTAGATCGCAGGACCATCTTGGACTCCGTAGCCAAGACCGGACGGTTGGTGATTGCAGACGACTCGCACCGCACCTGCGGTGCCGCCGCCGAAATAGCCGCCGGGGTGGCCGACGAGGGCTTCGGTTTCCTGAAGGCTCCTATCAAGCGGGTTACCCGACTGGATGTTCCCATTCCCTACAGTGAGCCTCTGGAAAAGTATGTCCTGCCCAATAAGGACCGAATTTGCCAAGCCGTACGGGATACTCTCCGCTAACACCTAAACTGACCGCAGCCCTGGGACGCTTCAAAACGAAGGCATGTAGTTTGAACGCCGGTGGAAGTCCACGCGGCAAGCGTTCGGTAGAAACGCGGCTCGGGTCGTTGAACCCAGGGGAGAGTTCCTCCAGTTCTCAAGTTGGGACTTTTAGGGGGATGAGGTGGGAAGAGGCGGGGAGGCTGAAGAGGCGGGGAGGCCCCCCCCTCTACGCCCACGCACCCTCTCCACGAACAGCGCAAACCGTTTGTCTGGACAGCTAGTTTGGAAGAGATCTTAACCAAGGTGAATCGTTGAAAAGCTATTTTCAATTCGCAACACTAGCTAGAACGAAAATCGCAAAGCAAACTGAACCTGCCGGGCAGTGGTGGCGGTGTTATGAAGTCTTGCCGCAATGGGATTGGGGCGGCCGGTTGCACCCACGAAGACCGTGTTGGATGCTCCGAAACTACGATCGAAGTTGGTGTGGTTTAACAAGTTGAAAAATTCCGCTCGAAACTGAAGCCGCCGGTTCACATCCAGAGAAAATTCCTTCTGGAGGGAGACATCCATATTGAACACACTCGGCGCAATGATGGTGTTACGCCCGACATTCCCGAGGGTGCCTGGGGTAGGCAAGCTGAACGCGGAGGGATCGAAATATCGTTCTGGGTCACCCAGAATTGGGTTATTGCTCCGGCCAGGGATCAAGTTAGGCCGATTGGCGGCAAACAGGAAGCCCGGCTTGCGAACACTGACCACTGGTGTGTAAGGAACCCCGGTGCGAAACGACAGAATGCCTCCCAGCCGCCAGTCTCCGAAAACGTGCGCAAGCAGACCGGAATTCCACCAGCGCTGTCCGCTACCTAAAGAGGGAGCGTAAAAGTAGTTAACAACCAGGCGATGGCGGACATTGAAATCCGAAAGGCCCCGATCTAGAGTGCGTATCAATCCAAATTGCGAGGAGCCAGGCACGTCGAAAAATTGTGAGGAGGCATCATCAATAGATTTGCTGAGGGTATAGCTCGCTTGCATAGAGATACCATCGCTGAGTCTCCTGTTAGCGGAAAGCCGAAGAGAGTTATAGAAGGATTGTGCATCGCTACTGACAAGGTTTATTGCACCGAAAGCAGGGTTGACCGGGCCCGCATCGCGGGGGAAGAGGAGCGACCCGTCGGCACGGGTAATGGGAACAGGGAACAGATTGGCTTCGTACATCCGCGATAAATGGTTGCCTCTGGCCCCGACATAGGACGCCTGGGCATGCCAGCCACCAGGGAGTTGGTGTTGGAGTGCAAAATTGTAGCGCAGTACCATCGGGGTCGTCGTGTGCCGGTAATCCAGGCCTTGAAATTGTAGGGGTATGCCGGCGGCGGTGGCCACTGCGTCGGGGAATCCCGCTCTCGCACCCAGACGATTTCGCCCCGTGGCTGGGGATGAATCAAAATTAGTTCTCACCGCAGTGTTGAAAAAAGGAACCGTGCTTTTTCGCAAGCCCATCACATAATGCAACAATTGATCGTAATATATGCCAAAGCCACCTCTCAGCACTGTATTTCCACTACTTCCGGGAGACCAGCTCATGCCCAGGCGTGGAGAGAGGTTGCGCAACGAAGGGTTGTTCCCCAGAAGCGGCCCAATCTGGACCTCGGAGTCCTGTGCCGGGTCCGGGAGGAAAACGCTTTTAGCAAACTTGTCATGGATGAGCGTGGCAAATTCATAGCGGAGGCCGAGGTTGAGCTGGAGACGGGAACTCAACGCATAAGCATCCTGAACATAGAAGCCCACCAGAGTCTGGCGGTAATTCTGCCTGCTATCCGATCCCGGTAAAGTAACCTCCATATTGGTTCCCGCCGGCCCTCCCTGCAGAAAGCTCTGCAGGCTGTTGAAAGACCACTGAGCGCCCTTATCCCAACTGGAGAACACATCCCAGCGATAGCGATGAACTTCGGCTCCCCACTTGAGTGCGTGGGCTCCCATCTGAACCGATACGTCGCCCGCAAATTGAAAAGTATTCATGAGATTGGCGCTCGGTGGGATGGGGAAAGGGCCAAAAGGACTTAAACCTGGAACATTGATCTTCCCAAACTGCGGTGCATCAGGAACAAAGAACAATGAACGGGGTATCTCAACAGCCGATAGACTCTCTGCGGCTTCCACCGATCGGGTGTAACCAAAACGGAATGAGCCCAGAACGCGGGGACTAAAAATATGGCTTTCCATCAGAGTAAGATACTGTTGGCGGCTATTGTTCAGCGTCGTGAACAGAAAGGTGATGTCCGAGTTTTGGCTAGTGGCGTCGTCAAAGGTATAGCGAGCGAAGAGGCTGTCCTGCTCGGAAACCTGATGATCCAAACGAATGGTGAAGAAATTTTCGTCGGTTGGCAAAAACTGGGGCGAAGCGTTGACGCCTATTCCTCCGCCTACCCGGACTGAGTTGGGTAATGGATAAAGTGCTAGATAGGGCGACACACTTGGGTCCACTGGAACAATCTGAACAACTTCTCCAGTAGTGTTTGTAATCATACCCTGCCGTGCCAACTCGTCTGGAAAGAAGTCGATATTCGTCTCGGTCAGCCGGTCGCGCAGCCCCTCAAAGCTGCCCAAAAAAAAGGTTCTATCCTTCACCACCGGACCAGTAAGGGTGAATCCAAATTGGTTGCGTTTGAAGGGGGTGGGCTCCGGGCCGGGGTCATAGAAATTCCGGGCATCGAGCTTGCTGTTGCGAAAGAACTCGAAAAAGGTGCCGTGGAACTCGGGCGTCCCGGAGCGACTGATGGAGTTCAGAATACCACCGCTGCCACGGCCATACTCGGCCCCGTAGTTTGTGCTGAATACCTGAACCTGGAATACCGCATCTGAACCCAGTTGCACGCCCGCCGCACTTCGCGGCACCCGGTTCTCTGTATTCATGATGTTTGTTCCGTCCAACAAAAAAACATTTGAGGTGGACCGCCCTCCCGCGACCGTCATGCCCCCGCTGCCGCCTCCCCGCGAGGCAGAACCGGCAAAAGGATCGCTCACGCCTGCCTGGAGAGTCGCTAGTTGGCTGTAACTCCGACCGTTGAGAGGCAGTCCGACTAGCTGGCTTTCACTGATCTGGCCTGCATTGATGGCTGAGGACTCCCTGTCTGTACCCGCGCCCTGGGCCGTTCGTTCCTGATCTCCCGAACCTCGTTCCAACACCAAATCCAAAGTCACCAACTGCTCTGCACCTAGCTCCAACCCTTCCTGCAACTGGCTTACAAAGCCAGCCTGGGAAGTCTGGACTTCGTAAGTACCAGGAACCAATTGTTGGATTTCAAACTGTCCCTCTGCGTCGCTGCTGACGGTACGGCTCAATCCCGTCTCCAGATTCTTCACCCTCACCGCCGTCCCCGCGAGGGGCGCTCCTGACTGATCCTGCACCGTACCCCGCAGCGTCACCATGCTCCCCTGTGCCAACGCCCCCACACTTACCCAGAAAAGCAGCGTGATCAGAAGCACTGCCGAAAGAGCCAAACCTTGCATTACTGATTTGGATGCTTGCATGCTCCGCATTTCCTCGAAAAGGCTGACTGAAAGGTCACACCGGATGACCTACTGTGAAGTGAACCCGTTAGGAATTATCACAGGGATGAGTTAGTCTTGCCCCTCCCGCACGGTTACCTTGAGCACAAGCGCCCGGAGCAGGGTCTGGTCGATTCCCAAGGCCTTTCCGGTGCGAAGATCTAATCGAAAACCTGCCAGGGACAGGCTACAGTGCCGTCCTGGATCTTCTCTAAGGCGAGCGGACCGCCTCTGTGCGACACCAATTTTCAATAGCAACTACGATCGGATCCAGGAGCACCACCACCGCCACCTCCAGACCATTGTCCAGCTGTTTGCAAACTACCCCCGACCTGCTCCATATCGTCGGTTCGGTACAGAGGCGTCATGCGTTTTCCATCCTCTTATTCCCGGCATAGCTTACCATTGCATCCGGGCGTCTCGCTCTTCCGGAGTATCCCAGGTGTGAAATGCGCAAAAGCCGATCGGGTTCACATATCCACATTCCGGACAGGTCCGATACGCTGGGTCACCGTTGTACTCGCGGACGGTGGCGCGTTCCCAGGGCCAGAATTTCTCGAAGTTGACCTGGCCAGTACGGAGCTCACGCAGGAAAACCAGAGAGGTGCAACGCTCGCAATACCAGGCGATCCGGTCGGTCTCGTTGCTCTTGGGAACCCCCATGATCACAAACAAGTAACCTGGTTCGTCAGGCGCGGGAGGCGGCAGTGGGAGGACGATTTCGTCCTTGTCGTTAATGTGCCAGTATCCGAAGAGGTGTTCGACATGATGGGGGGTGCCGCTGACCGTGACTGCGGCTGTGAAAGGCTCCCGCACGAGTTCGATCTTCCCTTTCGGTCCGATCTCGTAGCTCCTCGCCGTTTTCACTATGTCCAACAGCCCTCGGCTCGCACCCACCGTGTTCGGAGTCTCATGAGTGATCGGCCGAACTCCGAAGATATTGTCGCCTACCGGGACGAACCCTGCACAAATTTTCCGCATCAGCTTTTCGCCTAAGAGATCCAAATCTTCTGCAACCTTTTCGAGGGGTTCCTTCACATAAAGATCGGCAAAATGCATCGCCCGCTCTCCTTCCTTGCCCAGCAGCCTAGTCTCATTCATCGTGAGACATTCATTGCTGGAAACCATCGATATTGTTACGCTCTCAGCAGCAAATTTAACTCTTTAAATCAGGGATTCAACTTTTTTCTAATCATAGGTGTAGCAGCAAAATGTGGATAGCCTCTTGGAGCAATGTAGAAATGTCCTCTTTCATGGGAGCAAGTAATGAGATATATCTACATTCTCCGCACTATGACAGAATCTAATGCATAGACAGCTTAGCTCAAAAGTGGGCTTTCCGCAATTCGGGAAAGGCTGTTGCAATTAGTACGGCCAGTTAGCAAGATCCTTACGAGTAAACGCCGCCGGGTCGTTGGCATAGTCCGCACTGTAATCTCCCGGCACGTTAATCCCGGGAATTGCTGGGATCCAGCTTTCTTGCAGTAATTCATCTGGGTCGCCGTACTTTGCTGCTTGCCGGCGGACCCGGGGGTCGTCCAACGTCGTCAAATGGCCCTTGTCCACGAAGGTGGTCCGACTCCCGTCAGCATTGATTAACACCATCGTCATAAAGTAATTGTGCACGTGGACATGGCCGGTTGGGGTCTCCGGGTTCTTTTGGAAGAATTCGACAACGGAAGAATCACTCGACTCTGTGGGGAAGAAGGCCACCATCTTCGCATCACCGCCGATCCCCCAGTGAATGACCCCGGAGCGGGTTCTTTCCCAGATGTTGCCCATGGCGCGGTCCAGGGCTCCCTTCGGACGTAAGGATTTCGGATTTGTCCCGATCGAAGCTTCAAACAAATAATTAAACAGTCCGGGGCCTTTCTTTCCAGGCCAGTTCACGCTCTTCCATTCCTCCCGGATGTTGCGCCATCTTTGTCCATAGGCGCCCCCTCCTTCGATACCTTCCAGCCGGTCGTTCTTGAAGGAAAGCCGAATATGGGGATAAGGCCCAGTATGGTTCCACGTGCCTGCGACCACGCCGGTCGCGCCAGACACGTCCGGCAGATCGATCAATGGATGAGACATGAAATGTCCCGCCGTATGACGCCCTGGGGTTTCCCAGTCCTCTTTCCTGGTAGACCAGACTATATCCGTTCCCTCCGGGTCCGTGACGTGGACACTCACCGCCTTGGTCAGCGTCTCCCAGGCCGTATCGTCGATAAGCTTCAGCAAGTCCGGCGGAATACTCGCGCCGTGCACCAGGAACTGGTCCGCCATGTCCCACGGCATATAGACCCAGCGCATCTTGTCACTAGGATGGGGTGGGATGCCTCCCCCCATGCCGGAAATGGCAAGGTCGTATTTGCCTGCCACAGTCATCGCCACGATAGTAGCCTGCTCAATGCCACCCGCTTGCGCCCCCATGATGTCGTTCATGTGGGTGAAGTATTCAAACTCCGTAGCGCCGTCCCCACCGGACAAATATGGATCATTGCCCAGCAGGAGATCTACTTTGGCCCCGGCCTCCCGGATGGCTCGCTGGAGGGCCTCCAGTACCAGCGGGTCGAAATCCAAAGGCACCACCATCAGAGCCTTTTCGCCTGACGTAATGGCGTAACCAGGATAGAACATGGCTCCGATATCGCCCCGCTTTACGATGGCCCGGGCTGTCGGCATCAGATCCTCTACGGTTGGATTCTTGGTGATCTTCGGGTAGCGGGGAGCCGGATATTCCCCTGGCTTGTACTGCTGGGCTTGCGAAACCCCTACAGCAAACACAACCAAAACGAACAAAAAGCTCGGTAGAGTTCTGGCTGACATATTCTCTTCCTCCCTTCTCTATTTCCAATCTTCCAAGCGCAGATGTTGAAAGCAGACTTAGCTTCAGTTTGAGTTCTTCTCGATACCATTCCTCCACAGGTGAAAGCCGGGAGAACTGGTTTCGATTTCTTTATGGTGTGCTTCTCCTCGACTAGTCTAGCAGCTTGTTGAAAAAGTGGTCTAAATCCCCTCCATTCGGGAACAACGCAATAACGCTCCGATCTGAATCAGAGAGCCCCGGCAAACTCACCGCACGTTCCGGTAGTGAAACGGTTCTCTCCGGTGGGAAGGTCACTTCATCAGTTCCTAGCCGCGACCGCCAGGGAGCGGTTTTCTATTGTTTTTCAACAAGCTGTTTGAGTAAATATGCCCCCCTCAACAACCAGGACTGTAGGCACTCTTCGGGCGGATACAGGCCTTAACGACTGTGGTCAAATGATCAAAAGTTCGGGGCCTGGTAGGCGATCCGGCCTCCTATAGCAGTCATCAGAGTCTTAATATTCATTATTTCGGCTTCTGGAATCGTGAAGTAATCCTTATCAAGGACCACAAAATCGGCAAGTTTGCCCGGCTCCAATGATCCAAGTCTATCCCAACGGAGCAGGTACTTTGCGCCTTCGTTGGTCCAGCCTCGCAAGGCTGTAATCCGGTCGATTCGTTCCTCCGGCACCCATACCCTTCCGTTCAGTTCCCGCGTCACCCACCAGCCCACCCACGGCCAAATGGAATCGCGATAGGGAAATCCCTGCGCTAAGTCGTTCCAAAACCGCTCCCCTTTGCCCGGAAGCGTACCGACGTGAGTATCAGTTGAAAAAACTACTCGGGCGCCCGCGTCGATTAGACTTTTAAGTGGTCCCCTCCACTTCAAATGAGGGTGTCCCATACATAGTTGAAGGTTGAACGGCGGTTCGGCCCGAATCGAATAGAATCGGGCCAAGCCTAAATCCTATAGAAGGAGAACCGCCGAATGAAGGGAAAATATCACGTTTTGGAACTGGGTTCCAAGGGAGCCGAAGAAACCATCCAGAAGTTTTGCCAAACCAACGGACAGATGCTGTTGCCGGTGGTGGATCTGATCACGGAGGCGCGTCTGGCGGTGGATGAGGTGATTGATCGGGCCGGGCGAGGTTTGATTGAAACGATTCTGAGCATGAGCGCAGAGCAAATCGCGGGGCCAAAGAGTCCCGGGAAGGCGAGCGGAGAGGTGCGCTGGCATGGCCGGCAATTGGGGAGGGTGAAACTGGCCGATCGCCAGCTGCGGGTGGAGCGGCCCCGGCTGCGCCGGAAGGGCGGAGGGGAAGAAGCGGTGCCGGCCTACGAAGCCCTGCGGAAAAGCGAGAAGACGGGCGAGGAGATGTTCGAGGCACTGTTGAAAGGGGTTTCGACGCGGAACTACCGCGAGGTGATCCCGGAGATGGCCAACAGCGCTGGGGTGTCGAAGTCTCAGGTGAGCCGGGAAGCGGCCGAGCAAGGAGCGCGGCGGCTGGAAGAACTGTTGGCGCGGCGCTGGGAGGAGGTCGAGATTCTGGTGATTTACCTGGACGGAATGCGGTTCGGCTCCCACCACGTCATCAGCGCCGTGGGCGTGGACATCGAGGGCCGCAAGCATGTGCTGGGGATTCAACTGGGCGCGACCGAAAACGCCGCTGCGGTGAAAGACCTTCTCACCCGCCTGCGCCAGCAAGGTTTGCGCACGGATCAGCGCTATCTGTTTGTGATCGACGGCGCCAAAGCGCTCCGCGCGGGGATCGAGGAAGTATTCGGCAGCAATCAGCTGGTGCAGCGTTGCCGTACTCATAAGCTGCGCAACGTGGCTGAGCGGTTACCAAAGGGCGACAAAATGCTGGCGAATCAGGTGCGGTCGCTGATGCGCGCCGCCTGGCGATTGCCCCAAGCCGAGGAAGGCATCGTGCGCATAAAAAAGCTCGCTGGGATGATCGAGTGCGATCATCCGGCAGCAGCCGCCAGCTTGCGCGAAGGGTTGGAGGAGACCTTTACGATCAATCGAGCCGACGTTCCTCCCAGCCTCCACCGCTGCCTGGCAACCACGAACCTCATCGAGAGCCCGCAGTCGGGCGTGCGGAAAAAGACTGGCAATGTTTGCCGCTGGCGCGACGGCGAGATGACGTTGCGCTGGGTGGCAGGAGCGTTTCTGCTGACCGAGAAGAATTTCCGGAAGATCATGGGTTATCACGATCTCTGGGCTTTGGCATCGATTCTCGGCCGAAGTCCAAACGCTGCTTCCTCTCACAAGGAGAAAGTGGCGTAATATGAACTCAACCCGCCGTCCCAACCTGCAACTGAGTTTGGGACACCTTCCTTCAAATAGTCTGGGCCCCACAGATTCTCAACGTCCTCCCATCCCGCAAGCCCCGCTGATCGTGAGTAATGGCACGGTTGAAAATTCAACCAAAATCCGTATTTCACTAAGTTGGGAATTTGATCTGGCCGAATCCACATATTGTGAGCAAAGCTCCATCCGGGAGAGGGTGTCCCATACATGTACGTCGTCAGATAATGTTGGACACAGAGCATAAAAAGATAAGGTGGCGTTCAGGCTCCTCTGGGTTGATGTTAGGCTGCCCTTCTTTTGAAGTGCAACCGTTTTCTTAAGATCATAGTTTTCTCTTTGATGCGATCCCGTTTTTGCAGGATGGCACTGCCTTGGCCTGTAAAAACGTCATACGGTGTCAGGTTGTTCAGGCTTTCATGGTATCGGTTGGTGTTGTAGTGGTTGACGAAGGCATCGATCTGCCGCTCCAGCTCTTCTGGCAGGTAATAGTTGTTGAGCAGGATGCGGTCTTTCAGAGTTCGGTGCCAGCGTTCGATCTTGCCCTGCGTCATGGGGTGATAGGGCTTGCCGCGAGTATGCGGCACGCTGTTTTCTGCCAGCCATGATTGCAGTTCGGAAGAGACGTAGCACGGCCCGTTGTCGCTCAGGAGGCGAGGTCTGTGCCGGGCGCCCACGCGGTCGAGGCCGGTGGCTTGCAAAGCATCCCGCAACGTGGCCGAGACGTCACTTGCGCTCATGGTTTTGCACAGCCGCCAGGCGATGATATAGCGCGAGAAGTCGTCCAGCACCGTGGACAGGTAGAACCAGCCCCAACCGATGACTTTCAGGTAGGTGAAGTCGGTCTGCCAGAGCTGGTTGACCGCCGTGGTCGGGTTGGCGAACCGTTCCGCCGCTTTCAGGACAATAAAGGCTGGCGCGGTAATCAGGTCATGGCTTTTCAGGACGCGGTAAACCGTCGATTCAGAAAGGTAATACCGCCTTTCCTCGGTAAAACGCACCGCCAGCTCGCGTGACGACAGATCGGGCTCGGCCAGGGCTAACGTCACCAACTGCTGAGTTATCTCCTCCGGCACCTTGTTCCAGACAGGGCCAGGATCGGGTTTTTTGTCTTCCAGCCCATCAAAGCCTTCCGACACATAGCGGTCGTACCAGTTGTAAAACGTCGATCTGGGAATGCCAACCTGCTGCAGCGTCCGGCGCACCCCCAGGGCAGATTGCTCCACCGTGCAGATGATCTCCAGCTTCTCCGAGGCAGGGTATCTCATGTATGTTCCTCCCCATCCCCGATCACGCTTTTTTTTAGCAGGCGATTTTCCAGCATAGCCTCGGCCAGGGCCTCTTTCAGCTGTACGGCCTGCTCCCGCAGAGTCTTGACTTCGCCACTGGTTGCCTCACGGTCTATGTCGCCCGCCAGCCGCTTGCGGCCAGCCTCCAGAAACTCCTTGCTCCAGCGGTAATACTGGTTCTGGTGCAGCCCCTCGCGGCGGCACAGCTCCGCGATGCTGTCCTCGCCGCGAAGTCCCTGCAATACAATGCGGATTTTGTCTTCCGGGCTGAACCTGCGCCGCGTCCTGCGTTTGATCTCCCGGACGGCCTTCTCGACCGCCCCCCTGTCGTCTTGTTTTTGTCTCATCTTCGTTCCTTTCAGTCTCTACGATGAGCCAAAAACATCACCTTAACTATTACCCTCTACCTGTCCAACAAGCCCTGACGGGGCACAGTCCCATACATAGTTGAAGGTTGAACGGCGGTTCGGCCCGAATCGAATAGAATCGGGCCAAGCCTAAATCCTATAGAAGGAGAACCGCCGAATGAAGGGAAAATATCACGTTTTGGAACTGGGTTCCAAGGGAGCCGAAGAAACCATCCAGAAGTTTTGCCAAACCAACGGACAGATGCTGTTGCCGGTGGTGGATCTGATCACGGAGGCGCGTCTGGCGGTGGATGAGGTGATTGATCGGGCCGGGCGAGGTTTGATTGAAACGATTCTGAGCATGAGCGCAGAGCAAATCGCGGGGCCAAAGAGTCCCGGGAAGGCGAGCGGAGAGGTGCGCTGGCATGGCCGGCAATTGGGGAGGGTGAAACTGGCCGATCGCCAGCTGCGGGTGGAGCGGCCCCGGCTGCGCCGGAAGGGCGGAGGGGAAGAAGCGGTGCCGGCCTACGAAGCACTGCGGAAAAGCGAGAAGACGGGCGAGGAGATGTTCGAGGCACTGTTGAAAGGGGTTTCGACGCGGAACTACCGCGAGGTGATCCCGGAGATGGCCAACAGCGCTGGGGTGTCGAAGTCTCAGGTGAGCCGGGAAGCGGCCGAGCAAGGAGCGCGGCGGCTGGAAGAACTGTTGGCGCGGCGCTGGGAGGAGGTCGAGATTCTGGTGATTTACCTGGACGGAATGCGGTTCGGCTCCCACCACGTCATCAGCGCCGTGGGCGTGGACAGCGAGGGCCGCAAGCATGTGCTGGGGATTCAACTGGGCGCGACCGAAAACGCCGCTGCGGTGAAAGACCTTCTCACCCGCCTGCGCCAGCAAGGTTTGCGCACGGATCAGCGCTATCTGTTTGTGATCGACGGCGCCAAAGCGCTCCGCGCGGGGATCGAGGAAGTATTCGGCAGCAATCAGCTGGTGCAGCGTTGCCGTACTCATAAGCTGCGCAACGTGGCTGAGCGGTTACCAAAGGGCGACAAAATGCTGGCGAATCAGGTGCGGTCGCTGATGCGCGCCGCCTGGCGATTGCCCCAAGCCGAGGAAGGCATCGTGCGCATAAAAAAGCTCGCTGGGATGATCGAGTGCGATCATCCGGCAGCAGCCGCCAGCTTGCGCGAAGGGTTGGAGGAGACCTTTACGATCAATCGAGCCGACGTTCCTCCCAGCCTCCACCGCTGCCTGGCAACCACGAACCTCATCGAGAGCCCGCAGTCGGGCGTGCGGAAAAAGACTGGCAATGTTTGCCGCTGGCGCGACGGCGAGATGACGTTGCGCTGGGTGGCAGGAGCGTTTCTGCTGACCGAGAAGAATTTCCGGAAGATCATGGGTTATCACGATCTCTGGGCTTTGGCATCGATTCTCGGCCGAAGTCCAAACGCTGCTTCCTCTCACAAGGAGAAAGTGGCGTAATATGAACTCAACCCGCCGTCCCAACCTGCAACTGAGTTTGGGACACCTTCATCCGGGATCGCGAATGTTCTCAAGGGTGGTTGCTCCTGAAAGAATCAACTCATCCGCAAGAGCAAAAGCCCGCTCGTAAAGGAGGTCTCCCGTCAGACCGTGCAGCTCGGCCAGACGCAAGCCCGCTTTTGCCGCAGCCAAATGGCCTTGGTAGCTCACCGACTCTCTCGGAATGCACAGATTGTACCTTAACCGATCTTCTACCTGCTGGGCCGTCTCATTCTTTCGCTTGGCGGATAGGCAATCTCCAAATGCATCCCAAATCTCCCAGCCAACTCCAAAGTTCCACAGATAGTCGCTGCCTTGGCCAGCAAAATTGCCAAGAAGACGATAGAATTCCGCCGGATCCTTGCCAAAAAATCCAGTTTCGTGTGTCCAGGCAACGCGCTGCGGCAGGGTACCCTTCCGGTCCATCATGTTGAAAGCATTGAAGACTTCCACGTTCATTTCACCGTGCGTCGCAACCGTAGTAACACCATACTCGACAAATTCCCTCATTTCACGGCTTATCAGGTCGGCCGCCTTTTCAGTCTGCCCAGCCAGAATAATGCCGTAAGTGGTATCGTATTCCACTCGTACGCTCGTCTGCTCATAACCCAGCTTCTCCACCATGATTTCTTTCGCTTTGGTGTTGCCGAAAGCCCGGCAACACCCCGATATCACGACGACTGGTGTGTCGGGCGCGATCTCGTCCATGATGCCGCGGGTGATACCGCCAGAAGCTGGTGTGTAGTCTTCGTTGACGGGGAGCAGTTGGGTTTCGAACTTGTGAGGGACAACTGTGTAGATCCACTTGTCCTCTCCTACTTGCTGTATGCGCGCTTTCAATGCCGACGCATAGTTTTCCATTACTTCCTCTGGAGTCTCGCCGTCCACGTACACAGGCTCCAACTGTGGGTCAATGTCTCCCCCATGATGCCACAGTGCCCACATCTGCGGATGAGGAGGGTGTCCCATACATAGTTGAAGGTTGAACGGCGGTTCGGCCCGAATCGAATAGAATCGGGCCAAGCCTAAATCCTATAGAAGGAGAACCGCCGAATGAAGGGAAAATATCACGTTTTGGAACTGGGTTCCAAGGGAGCCGAAGAAACCATCCAGAAGTTTTGCCAAACCAACGGACAGATGCTGTTGCCGGTGGTGGATCTGATCACGGAGGCGCGTCTGGCGGTGGATGAGGTGATTGATCGGGCCGGGCGAGGTTTGATTGAAACGATTCTGAGCATGAGCGCAGAGCAAATCGCGGGGCCAAAGAGTCCCGGGAAGGCGAGCGGAGAGGTGCGCTGGCATGGCCGGCAATTGGGGAGGGTGAAACTGGCCGATCGCCAGCTGCGGGTGGAGCGGCCCCGGCTGCGCCGGAAGGGCGGAGGGGAAGAAGCGGTGCCGGCCTACGAAGCACTGCGGAAAAGCGAGAAGACGGGCGAGGAGATGTTCGAGGCACTGTTGAAAGGGGTTTCGACGCGGAACTACCGCGAGGTGATCCCGGAGATGGCCAACAGCGCTGGGGTGTCGAAGTCTCAGGTGAGCCGGGAAGCGGCCGAGCAAGGAGCGCGGCGGCTGGAAGAACTGTTGGCGCGGCGCTGGGAGGAGGTCGAGATTCTGGTGATTTACCTGGACGGAATGCGGTTCGGCTCCCACCACGTCATCAGCGCCGTGGGCGTGGACATCGAGGGCCGCAAGCATGTGCTGGGGATTCAACTGGGCGCGACCGAAAACGCCGCTGCGGTGAAAGACCTTCTCACCCGCCTGCGCCAGCAAGGTTTGCGCACGGATCAGCGCTATCTGTTTGTGATCGACGGCGCCAAAGCGCTCCGCGCGGGGATCGAGGAAGTATTCGGCAGCAATCAGCTGGTGCAGCGTTGCCGTACTCATAAGCTGCGCAACGTGGCTGAGCGGTTACCAAAGGGCGACAAAATGCTGGCGAATCAGGTGCGGTCGCTGATGCGCGCCGCCTGGCGATTGCCCCAAGCCGAGGAAGGCATCGTGCGCATAAAAAAGCTCGCTGGGATGATCGAGTGCGATCATCCGGCAGCAGCCGCCAGCTTTGCGCGAAGGGTTGGAGGAGACCTTTACGATCAATCGAGCCGACGTTCCTCCCAGCCTCCACCGCTGCCTGGCAACCACGAACCTCATCGAGAGCCCGCAGTCGGGCGTGCGGAAAAAGACTGGCAATGTTTGCCGCTGGCGCGACGGCGAGATGACGTTGCGCTGGGTGGCAGGAGCGTTTCTGCTGACCGAGAAGAATTTCCGGAAGATCATGGGTTATCACGATCTCTGGGCTTTGGCATCGATTCTCGGCCGAAGTCCAAACGCTGCTTCCTCTCACAAGGAGGAAGTGGCGTAATATGAACTCAACCCGCCGTCCCAACCTGCAACTGAGTTTGGGACACCTTCTGCGAGTTTGGGACACCTTCCGGATGAGTATGCACATCGATAAGACCGGGTGTCACAGTTCGGCCCCTCAGGTCAATCGATTGAGTTTGCGGTCCGGCCAGTTCTTTGATCTCTTGGTCAGTCCCTAACCTCCAAATTTTGTCATCTCGAATAGCCATAGCCTGGTGAAAGGTCAGGTTCTGGTCCATCGTCGAAATCTTTCCGTTGTACACAATCAAGGTGGGGTAAACCGCTAATTTCTCTAAGGCGGCCCTAGGTTGGGTTTGAGCTTGAACTTTTCCTGATGCTAGCAAAAATACTGTAAAGATCGCCAATGATGTCAAAGTGATGGTCGACACGCCTTCTTTCCTCATAACTCCACCTCTAACCTTCCTTAAGTCATTAAATTGAACTTCCAAAAGATCCTAACTTTTGAGCTACGTACCCACTTGCCCTCAGGGTCTCATGGAAATGATGCCCGTCAACAACCAGCCAGCCGCCTTTTTTTATTGCAAGAAACACATAACCTGTTGTTACCACAAGTTGCACTACTAGAGCCGTTCCCGTAAAGGTATAGGGCGAGTCCGGCCCTCGGCAACCTGAATCCCATTTCGCGTTCGCTCCCATGCGGTCCGGGGCTCAGATACACTCTATAACCACTAGGCTAATGGGACCAAACGGTTTTTGGCTCCATGGACCAAATTTCAAACGCAGGACGCGGCGCGTTCGACTCCGCATTGTATGCAGGGACGAGGGTGTCCCATACATAGTTGAAGGTTGAACGGCGGTTCGGCCCGAATCGAATAGAATCGGGCCAAGCCTAAATCCTATAGAAGGAGAACCGCCGAATGAAGGGAAAATATCACGTTTTGGAACTGGGTTCCAAGGGAGCCGAAGAAACCATCCAGAAGTTTTGCCAAACCAACGGACAGATGCTGTTGCCGGTGGTGGATCTGATCACGGAGGCGCGTCTGGCGGTGGATGAGGTGATTGATCGGGCCGGGCGAGGTTTGATTGAAACGATTCTGAGCATGAGCGCAGAGCAAATCGCGGGGCCAAAGAGTCCCGGGAAGGCGAGCGGAGAGGTGCGCTGGCATGGCCGGCAATTGGGGAGGGTGAAACTGGCCGATCGCCAGCTGCGGGTGGAGCGGCCCCGGCTGCGCCGGAAGGGCGGAGGGGAAGAAGCGGTGCCGGCCTACGAAGCACTGCGGAAAAGCGAGAAGACGGGCGAGGAGATGTTCGAGGCACTGTTGAAAGGGGTTTCGACGCGGAACTACCGCGAGGTGATCCCGGAGATGGCCAACAGCGCTGGGGTGTCGAAGTCTCAGGTGAGCCGGGAAGCGGCCGAGCAAGGAGCGCGGCGGCTGGAAGAACTGTTGGCGCGGCGCTGGGAGGAGGTCGAGATTCTGGTGATTTACCTGGACGGAATGCGGTTCGGCTCCCACCACGTCATCAGCGCCGTGGGCGTGGACATCGAGGGCCGCAAGCATGTGCTGGGGATTCAACTGGGCGCGACCGAAAACGCCGCTGCGGTGAAAGACCTTCTCACCCGCCTGCGCCAGCAAGGTTTGCGCACGGATCAGCGCTATCTGTTTGTGATCGACGGCGCCAAAGCGCTCCGCGCGGGGATCGAGGAAGTATTCGGCAGCAATCAGCTGGTGCAGCGTTGCCGTACTCATAAGCTGCGCAACGTGGCTGAGCGGTTACCAAAGGGCGACAAAATGCTGGCGAATCAGGTGCGGTCGCTGATGCGCGCCGCCTGGCGATTGCCCCAAGCCGAGGAAGGCATCGTGCGCATAAAAAAGCTCGCTGGGATGATCGAGTGCGATCATCCGGCAGCAGCCGCGAGGAAGTATTGGCAGCAATCAGCTTGCGCGAAGGGTTGCCCCAAGCCGAGGAAGGCATCGTGCGCATAAAAAAGCTCGCTGGGATGATCGAGTGCGATCATCCGGCAGCAGCCGCCAGCTTGCGCGAAGGGTTGGAGGAGACCTTTACGATCAATCGAGCCGACGTTCCTCCCAGCCTCCACCGCTGCCTGGCAACCACGAACCTCATCGAGAGCCCGCAGTCGGGCGTGCGGAAAAAGACTGGCAATGTTTGCCGCTGGCGCGACGGCGAGATGACGTTGCGCTGGGTGGCAGGAGCGTTTCTGCTGACCGAGAAGAATTTCCGGAAGATCATGGGTTATCACGATCTCTGGGCTTTGGCATCGATTCTCGGCCGAAGTCCAAACGCTGCTTCCTCTCACAAGGAGAAAGTGGCGTAATATGAACTCAACCCGCCGTCCCAACCTGCAACTGAGTTTGGGACACCTTCTCTTTTTATGCTCTGTGTCCAACATTATCTGACGACGTACAATAGGTGACGATGTGAACGAAGCTGCCACCGGACCGTCCAGGCTCTCTTCATGCGATCCGTGAGGCGTACAAAACGTCTTTCGGTCCACGAGTCTCGGGACCTACCATCAATAATCAACCCAGAGTAATAGCACTAAGGCTCGTTTCCCATCTACACAGTTCGTTGAAAAATGGTTTCGAAAGGGCTCACAAGACACTGTCAATTCTTGCACGTTGTTGATTCTTTGTTCAACGGACACCGGGAAACACTGATTTCGAGCCATTCCAAATAGTTTTCCAACAAACTCCTAGAAGATCGGAGAGCGGTAAACTACCCGACCGTCCACTGCGGTTAGTAGGGTGTTGATATTGACGATTTCTCTTTCCGGAATCGAAAAATAATCCTTATCAATAACGATAAAATCAGCCAATTTCCCTGGCTCGAGAGAACCCAGCCGGTCGCCGCGAAGAAGGAATTCTGCGGGCCAATTCGTCCAAGCCCGCAAAGCTGTAATGCGGTCGATTCTTTCTTCCGGACTGTAAACTCTTCCATTGATCTCTCGGGTCACCCAGGTACCCACCCAAGGCCAAACAGAGTTCCGGTAACTTCGCGGCCAGTTATTGGACCACAAAGATTCACCTATAAATACTTCTTCGGTGTCGGCATCGGGTGCCAGGCCTATGTGGGCATCTGATGATAAGAAGATGCGTGCGCCGGCGTCCAAGAAACTTTTAACCGGCATTACCCATTTTAAGTATTGCTCTCCATAATCTTCAATGACCCCGGGTGCCGTACTCGCAAGCTGGGTGGCTTGAAAATTCATCCAGAAGCCATAATGAGCAAAAATTGGAATTTGATCTGGCCTGATGATATTGGCGTGATCGAAGCCCATCTTCAGATCTCGAATCTGCTCCAAGGTCGTGCTTTTGTTTCTGATCGCCGTTTCCATGATTCGAAAAGCGGCGTCCAAAGCCCGGTCGGTCATCGCATGAACATTGGCCAGCCTCAAGCCGGTCTCCACCGCCGCTAAATGCCCCTGATAATATTTGGACTGCGGCAAAATCCCCTGGCAGGCACCCTGAATACGTTTTCGGTCTCGTTCTTGGAGTTCAGGAGTCTTGGCAGGTGCTGTAGGCGGACATCCGGTGCTGGCCCAGCCCTCATACCCGACGCCGAAATTCCATAGATAATCACTGCCCTGACCGAGAAAGTTGCCGAGCAGTTTGTAATACTCGGCTGGATCTTTCCCCAAAAATCCACTTTGGTGGTTCCACGCCCAACGCACGGGCATTCTTCCTTGCCGGTCCAAGAGGTTTAACGCATTGTAGATTCCCACATTCTCTTCGCTGTGGCTAGCTATCGTAGTAACTCCAAAGGATGCCGTTTCTTTCAATTCGTGCAATAACATGTCACCAATTTTCTGCGGATCTGCCCCCAGAATAATGCCGTAAACAGTGTCGTACCAGATCCGAAGTCCTGTCTGCTCATATCCCAATTTGTCGAGCATGATCTGTTTAGCTTTGGAATTTGCATACCCGGTGAAAAAGCCTGCCGTCAGTGCCACCGGGGTGTCGGGAGCTATTCGGTCCAGATCCGCGCGTGCAAGCCCTTCCGGCGATTCAACCAAAAGCTCGTCCATTTCGTGAGGGATAGCAACCATAATCCACTTTTCTGGACCGTTCTGTTGGATTCGGCGTCGAATTGCCGGTCCCAATTTCTCTGCCACCTCAGCGATCGTCTTGCCGGGAATATAGAGCGGGATGAGACTTTCATCATATTGGCCTCCCCATTGCCACAGACCCCATAAGTGAGGGTGTGAATGGGCGTCGATCATCCCTGGGAGCACCGTTCTTCCTCTCGCGTTGATCAATTCTGTTTGTGGTCCGGCCAGTTCTTTGATTTCCTGATCGGTGCCCAGCTTCCAGATCTTATTACCCCGGACGGCCATCGCCTGATGATTGGCTAGATTCTGATCCATAGTGGCAATCTTTCCGTTATGCACAATCAAGGTGGGATAGACCGCCAACTTCTCCAAGGTAGCCATAGATGGGGTTTGAGCTTGAACTTTTGCCGGTGCCAGCAGAAAAATCATGACAATTGCCAGCCAGGTCGAAGCAGTTGATAAAGTTCCTTCTTTTTTCATAATTCACCTTCCTACGCAATGTGATTTCATTCAATTGCTCTACAGATAAACCAAATCTGTGGAGAAAATTAATAATCGGAATCTTTGAAGACTACCCTCCCCCCAATTACTGTCATCAGTGTCTTGATATTGAGAATTTCCCCTTCAGGGATCGTGAAGTAATCCTTGTCGATGACCACAAAATCGGCGAGCTTGCCCGGTTCCAATGATCCAAGTAGATCCCAACGCAGCAGGTACTGTGCGCCTCCGTTTGTCCAGCCTCGCAGGGCAGTAATCCGGTCGATTCTTTCCTCCGGTACCCATACCTGTCCGTCAAGTTCCCGCGTCACTCACCAGCCCACCCACGGCCAACAGAGTCCCAGTAGGGAAACCCCGCAGCCCAGTCTTTCGCAAATCGATCCACTTTGTCCGGAAGAGGGCCGACGTGAGTATAGGTTCCAAAAACCACCCGCGCGCCCGCGTCGATCAGACTCTTAAGCGGTGCCCTCCACTCCAACATGGTTCTGGTCCTAATATATTCTCAGCAGTTGTACATCCAACTGGGCACGCTGATCCTGCAATGAGGATCAGAAGTTCGGAGCTTGGTAGGCGATCTTGCCTCCTAATACAGTCATCAGAGTCTTAATATTCATTAATTCCGGCTCGGGAATCGTGAAGTAATCTTTGTCGATGACCACAAAATCGGCCAACTTCCCCGGCTCTAATGAGCCCAGACGGTCTTCCCGCAGCAGGATCTCCGCCGACCAGGTCGTCATCCCTCGGAGCGCGGAAATGCGGTCAATCCTTTGCTCGGGACCCAAACGGACCTTCTCGGTCCGACGCCCACTGCCGAATTCCCCTAGGGCTATTTCGGTTTCTTCCTGAACCCAAACTCCGATCCACGGCCAGATGGAGTCTCGGTAAGGGAACGAGGCCGATAGGCTGTTGAGGAAATTTTCTTGATTATCGCTAAGTCTGGAGATGCCCACATCGGTCCCAATGTTAAAGTGGATCCCAGCATCCACAAGGCTCTTCAGCGGGGTGACCCAAGACGAATATCCCGGCTTATAGAAATTTTGAGCGTTGTATAACCCTAGGGCCAGTCGACTTCCCTGAAAATCGAAGACAAACCCATACTTCTTCATCAAAGGGATCTGCTCGGGACGAATCAAGGGAGCATGGTCGAATAACCATTTCTGTTCTCGGATATCCTCCAAGGTGCGGCTTCCATCCTGGATAGCTTCTTCGGCCAAGGCAAAGGCCCTATCCATGACTTTGTCACCGGTCAGCGCATGTAAACCAAACAACCTCAGGCCAACTTTTGCGGCTGCCAGATGCCCTTGGTAGTGCATCAAGTCGCTAGGTATACAATCCGGAAAGGGACCCCAGCTTCGTTGAATCTGGTTTTGAAGCTCCTCCGTTTTGGCTATATCCGATAAGCAGTTTCCCGCGGAATCATTGTCCCAGGCCTCATAACCCACGCCCACATTCCACAAGAAATCGCTGCCCTGACCGAGGAAATTCCCCAGCAGCCGGTAATACTCCACTGGGTCCTTTGACCCATAGAAACCGCTTTCATGGGACCAGGCAACCCTTTGCGGCATTTTGCCTTGCCGATCCATCATATTCCAGGCTTTGAAGACCTCTGTGTTGACTTCTCCATGAGTGCCCACCGTGGTCACGCCGTAGTTCACAAAGTCTTGCATCTCCCGGCTCACCAAATCCGCCGCCTCTGCTGTGTTAAGAATGACGCCCCATACCAAATCATAAGGAATCCGAACCGAACTGTTAGGCTCATAGCCAAGTTTCTCGACCATCAACTGCCGGGCCTTGTTATTGGCAAAACTCCTGCAGCAGCCGCTGATGATCACAACCGGCGTGTCAGGGGCAATTCTATCCAAATCGGCCTTACGGATCCTGGCTGGATCGACCCCAGGATATGATCGCCCATCCTGAAAGAAGGTCTGCATCTCCCCACTCATTCGGAAAGGAATACTGGCAATCACCCATTGGTCCTTCCCTTGTTTTTGGATACGTTGTTGAATGACCAGCTCCAGATTCCTCCGAACCTCCTCAAGATCCTTCCCATGGGCATAAGCCGGCTCTAGTTGAGGGAGCACTTGGCCGCCATAATGCCACCAACCCCATAGATGCGGGTGCGTATGCGCATCAATCAGGCCCGGCACTACCGTCCTCCCCTTTAGGTCAATCATCTGGGTCTGCGGTCCCGCCAATTCCCGAATCTCGCGGTTCGTGCCCAACGTCCAAATCTGGTCACCTCGGATCGCCATGGCCTGGTAATTCGTCAAATTATTGTCCATCGTGGCGATCTTTCCGTTGTGCACAATTAGAGTGGGATAAACCGCCACCTTCTCCAGTACGGACATCTCACGGGATTGAGCCCGGGAAACCGGAACCGCACCCACCCACGTTAAGAAGGAAAAGAGAATCAATAGATATAATGTTCCTTTCGTTCCGCATGTCCTCATCGTTTTCACTCCTTTTCAGTTCCAGATATATAAGTTGCCCTCGCCCAGCTGGGAGGCTCTATAGCAGCTCCCACGTAAGTTTACCCCCTGGATCGGGTCTTCTCCGAAGTACAGGTTCCTCTCCGTGACATTGACTTCCGTAATTACCTTTCCAACCGAACTCTACCGTGACACAGCAAAACACCCAACAGGAACACCTTTCCTTTTTATTGAAGCTTGATTCGATAGGGCAGCCGACGTACGCTTTTTGAGGAACGGGGGAAGTTCGATAACGGACATGCCGGTTTCGGCTGCCCCCTATCATCCTCCCCCGCCTCCTTTCGGGTTTTCGTCCATCCCCGTCCTAGTGATGGAACTAGAAGGTAAACTTCAACCCAAACTGAATCTGCCGGGATGTATTTGCCGTAGTAGTGATCCGGCCCGCTATCGGCAAGTGGAAATTGCTGGGAGAGGCAAAGACATTCGGGTTGGGTTCGAAGAAGTTCGGGTGGTTGAAGATATTGAAGAATTCTGCCCGAAATTGCATGTTATTGCTCTCTCCCCAGCGAGTATTTTTCACAAACGAAATATCAAAGTTTGTCAAGCCGGGCCCAATAATGGTGTTGCGCCCGGCGTTTCCAAAAAATCCCGCAGGTTGCACCTCGAAGGAACAAGGATCAAACCACCGAGCCGGATCGCCCAACTTTTGACCGGCGGGAACACCGAGGCACCCAACACTAACGCCGCTCGTGGGGTTATTGCTTCGCCCTGCAACCAATTCCGGCCGGACTGGCGTAAAGATACTCGCAGCTAAACCCGCAGCTCTGTCAAAGAAGGAACTTGCGGAAGTCGGTAAACCTGAATTCAGGGTGACAATTCCAGAAACCTCCCATCCTCCAAGCAACTTTGCCCCGACTCCTGTGAGATTTCCTCCGATGGCGCGATTTGGGCCTATCGGCAACTCGTACGTGTATGTTGTGTTAAAGACATGCCGTCGGTCAAAATCCGAAAGACCCCGGTCGCAAGCCACGCAGGCCGGATTGGAAATATCCTGTCTTCGGTTTCCACCCGCTTCTCCTATACGGATATTGGAGGAGTCGTCCATTGACTTGGACCATGTATAGTTCGCCGACATCGCGAAACCACTGGACAAAGCCTTCTGGGCAGAAATTTGCAAGGAGCTATAGGAAGAATTAGCCTCAAAGTACCGCAATCCGAGGTTGCCAAAGTTCGGGTTGTGCCGCTTTCCAAAATTCTCCGGTGGGACGAAGTATCTTCCATTCGGCAAGATCACTGAATCCGCATAGTTGGCATCGCGCCCCAAACCTAAATGGCGGCCCAAAGAGCCTACGTAACCAATTTGGAGGGCGATTTGGCCCGGCAATTGGTGCTGGACATTTAGATTAAATTGCATCGTGCTGGGACCTGCGGTAGCATTGTAATCATTCGGCTCGTCCACAGAGGAAACTATTGGGCTGCTCGGGATGCCATTTACAAAAGGATTCGGGAAGGGCGGGGAAAACGTAACCACGTTCGTCGTCAGAGGTTGGAACTGTGTCCAGAAGGTAAAGAGGTGGGCCAGCACCGGTTCATAAGCTATTCCAAAGCCGCCCCGTACGGCTGTTTGCCCGTTGCCAAACACATCCCAAGCAATTCCGAATCGGGGAGCTATGTTCCCGAGAGTCGGGTTGTCACGGAAGGGATGCTTCACCACAGAACAGCAGACATCATTAACTGGGTCCTCCACTACACCGAACAACCCGTCGAAGCGTTCCCTGGCATTTGTAGCTTGGGTTTGGAACTCGTAGCGAATCCCCAAGTTCAGGGTGAGCCGCTGGTTCAGACGCCAATCATCCTGGAGGTAGAAGGCATACAACGATTGCCGCCAATTGGCTCTGGGGTCAGCTCCCGGAATGGCCCCACGAAATGTCCGGGCATCGTTGTCGAGAAAAGTTTCCAGCGTAGCGAATGTGTACTCACCGGTCACCAGATATTCGTAAAACCAACGGTCCCGGAAGCGTTCGTGAAGTGCACCTATCTTGATAGTGTGGTCTCCGCGGCTAATTGTTACGTCGTCACTAAACTGGAAGGAATTTCGAAGGGTATCGGTGTTATTGGCAAAAGATCCAGTTCCAAAGCGACCTACGCCGCCGATATTGATCAGGCCTATCCTCTTGTATTCTGGAACGAACCGCAAAATTTCCGGCTCTTCAGCGCCATTCCCCTGATGCCCGATGCGTGTATTGCTAAACCTAAATGAATTTAGGAGGGTCGGGGAGAGAATAGCTGTCCATTGCAGAGTCGTGAAATAGCTGGCGCTGTCGGCGGTTTTCGGGCCTCCGAAGTCGGGAAGGGGGGAAGAATTATAGGGATCTGACATGTTTCCCCGATCCTGGGTGTATCGACCGAAGAGGCTGTGGTTATCAGACAGTTGGTGATCAAGCCGGACTTGGAAGAAATTTTGAGTGGTGGGCTGAGTGGCGGAAGTTGTGTGCTGTTGAACCCCCCCCCCAATCTCAGGTCCATTAGGTACTGGAAATAGAGCCAGGAAAGGTTCCACTACTGGATCCACTGTTACTGTTTTGTTCGGAAGGATGCCCTGCCGTGCCGCCATCGAGGGTATAAAAGCCACTCTAGTTACCCCTAAGCGGTCTCGTAAGCCCTCATACACCCCAAAGAAAAAGGTCCGGTCCTGGACAATCGGCCCGCCGATCGAACCGCCAAATTGGTTCCTCACGAAATGCGGGGTGGGTTCATTGGGGTCATCGAAAAAGTTCTTGGCGTCCAGCGCGGCGTTCCGCAGAAACTCGAAAGCGGATCCATGTAGCGCGTTGCCCCCACTCCGCGTGACCACATTGATGACCGCTCCATTCGTTCTTCCGTATTCGGCACTGTAGTTATTGGTCAACAGCCGAAACTCCCGAATGGCGTCCACCCCCAGATTTCGCCCCCCCACGCCCGAGCCAGCTCGGTAGAAGAAACTATTGATATTGGTTCCGTCTAACAACGTAATGCTCTGAGTGGGCCGCGAGCCAGCCACAGAAAACCAAGCAGTAGATTGGGCAAAGCCAGGAACGCCTCCTGCGGCAGGACGAGCTAAAAACACTCCTGGTTGTAGAAGAACCAACTGATCGAAACTGCGGCCATTCAATGGTATTTCGCGAATGGTCCCTCCTTCGACAAGCGAGGTGACCGCTGAATTGGTCGTTTCCACTAGGGGAGCCTCTCCGGTGACGGTAACCGTTTCTGCCACGGCCCCCACCTGCATAGTCATATTCACCACCGCTTCTCGTCCAACCGTCAAAGTAATTCCAGCGCGCACCATGGTCTGGAATCCAGCAGTCTCGGCCGTCACTACGTAACCACCCAGCCCGAGCTGGAGAGCGGCGTAGCGTCCCTCGGTGCTTGTGGTGACTGTCCGTGAGATACCCGTTTCTACATTTCTTACTGTTACGGTTGCGCCGGGAATGACAGCCCCGGTTGAATCGCTGACAGTTCCGCTGATTGTTGCAGTGGTCACCTGTCCCAGTGCCTGACTGCCAGTAAGCAGGCTAAAAACCAGCAACAAGACTCCACTCCAGATATGTTTTACCATTTCACCCTCCGTAAGGTTGGACGTGCTTAATTGTTCCCGATTAAGGATAATCCCTGCCTCGTCACTCTGTTCCCGAGCTGCAATTTATTGGCAATTCATGTGCCAAAGACAACCCCAAACAAGGTGAACAAAACAAAGCCGTTTAACAGCTTTGGAAGTTTCAAAACCTTAGATTAATACAAAAATCAATATTTCTGAAGCTAAATAATACAACATATTATATATCTATGGTTCGCCGAGTCGGTCCGTTTGGAGCCCTTCTCCTGTCGGCATAGGCTGCGATCAGAAGTTCGCATCTTTATACGCGACTTTCCCCCCTAGGACCGTCATCAGAGTCTTAATTTTCATTATTTCGGCCTCGGGAATCGTGAAGTAATCTTTGTCTATGACTACAAAATCGGCCAGCTTCCCCGGCTCCAAAGAGCCCAGCCGATCTTCCCGGAGCAAAATCTTTGCCGACCAAGTGGTCATCGCCCGCAGCGCCGAGATGCGGTCAATCCTCTGTTCGGGACCCAAAGCTACCATCTCCGTCCGACGCGTCCCGCTACCGAATTCCCCAAAGGCCACTTCTGTCACCGGCGCAACCCAAACTCCTATATGCGGCCAGATGGAGTCGCGGTAAGGGAAGTTCGCCGAGAGGCTATTGAGGAAGTCCTCGGCATCATCACCTATTTGGGAGATGCCCACATCGGTGCCAATGTTAAATGGAATCCCCGCATCCACAAGACTCTTCAACGGTGAAACCCAGGACACATGTCCCGGTTTATAAAAATTGCGCGCATTGTACAACCCCCGGGCAAGTCGAGCACCCTGAAAGTCCAGCGTGAAGCCATACTTCTTGATCAGAGGGATCTGTTCGGGGCGGATCAAGGGACTATGGTCGAACAACCATCCCTGTTCTCGGATGTCCTCCAGGGTGTGGGTTCCTTTCCGGATAACTTCTTCGACCAAGGCAAAGGCCCTATCCAAAACTTTATCACCAGGCCGCGAATGCAAACCAAACAGTCTTAGGCCAGCTTCCGCAGCCGCCAAATGACCCTGGTACTGCAACGAATCAGCAGGGATGCAGGTCGGAAAGGGACCCGGGCCTCCAAACAACCTTTTTTGAAGCTCCTCCGTTTTGGCTATCTCCGATACGCAGGCGCCTTGGGAATTGTCCCAGGCCTCCCAACCCACGCCCACGTTCCACAAGTAATCGCTGCCCTGACCGAGAAAATTTCCCAGCAGCCGGTAATACTCCATAGGGTCCTTCGACCCATAGAAACCGCTTTCATGGGACCAGGCAAACCGCTGCGGCATCTTCCCTTGCCGATCCAACGTATTCAAGGCATTGAAGAACTCCGTATTGACTTCTCCGTGAGTCCCCACCGTGGTCACGCCATAGTTCACAAAGTCCTGCATCTCCCGGCTTGCCAAGTCCGCCGCCAGGTCTGTTTTACCCTTAAGAATGACTCCCCACACCAAATCATAGGGGATACGAACCGAACCGGCGGGCTCGTAGCCGAGTGTCTCAATCATCATCTCACGGGCCTTGGTATTGGCAACGCTGGCACAACAGCCGCTTACTATCACCACCGGCGTGTCCGGGGCAATTCTGTCCAAATCGGTCCGTCTGATCCTACCCCCAGGATTGTAGTCAGGAAATAAGCGCCCATGTTGGGGGTATCGTGGCATCTCCCCCTGCATTCGTTGGGGAATGCTGGCCATCACCCATTGGTCCTTTCCTTGCTTCTGGATCCGCTGTTGAATAACCAACTCCAGGTTCCTCCGAACCTCCTCAAAATTCTTCCCATGGGCATAAGCCGGCTCCAGTTGTGGAAGGACTTGACCGCCATAATGCCACCATGCCCAGAGATGGGGATGCGTGTGAACATCAATAAGGCCAGGTACAACCGTTCTTCCTTTTAGATCAATCATCTGGGTTTGTGGTCCCGCCAATTGCCGAATCTCCCGGTCCGTCCCCAACGTCCAAATCCGGTCTCCTCGGATTGCCATGGCTTGGTAGGTCGTCAGATTGTTGTCCATGGTGCCCACCTTCCCGTTGTAGACAATCAGGGTAGGATAGACTGCTAACTTCTCTAAGGTAACCCGTGAAGGAGATTGCGCCTGTAGGTTGCCTATGGTAACCAAAAAAAACGGAATCACTAACAGACAAGTAGAAACTGTGAAACCGGGAATTGATTTCTTCATGATGTCCTTCTCCTCCACTGCCTTAGAAAGTTCATACCCTTCGGTAGTATCGGTACTAAATGAAATAGCAAAAGGACACGCTCCGGCAGATTTATCTTCTCGAAGCAGTCCGCAGATGTATCTGTATACTTACCCATGACTTTCGTGCGAACAGAGGATCAGAAGTTCGGAGCTTGGTAGACAATCTTGCCTCCTAAAGCTGTCATCAGAGTATTAATATTCATTATTTCGGCCTCGGGAATCGTGAAGTAATCCTTGTCAAGGACCACAAAATCGGCTAGCTTGCCCGGTTCCAGCGAGCCCAGACGATCCCAACGCAGCAGGTACTTTGCGCCTTCGTTGGTCCAGCCCCGCAACGCCGTCACTCGGTCGATTCGTTCCTCCGGCACCCAGACCCTTCCATTCAGTTCACGAGTTACCCACCAGCCAACCCATGGCCACACGGAATCACGGTAGGGAAAATCCGCAGCCAAGTTGTTCCAAAAACGCTCGCCTTTCCCAGGAAGAGTCCCGACGTGTGTGTCGGTTCCAAAAACCACTCGCACCCCTGAGGCGATTAGGCTTTTGAGAGGCGCCATCCATTTTAGATAGTCTGTGCCGAACTGATTTTCTACCATTGACCAGCGGCCTGCAAAATGGCACGGCATAAAGTTCAACCAAAAACCGTACTTTGCAAAGTTAGCAATTTGATCTGGTCGAGTCCACAGGTTGTGATCGAAGCCCCATCCTGGCTCGATTATATTTTCAAGTGTAGTTGCTCCTGAACGGATGGCCTCCTCTGCAAGAGAAAAAGCTCGATCATACCCAAGGTCTCCCGTCAACCCGTGAACATCCACAAGACGCAAACCTGCTTTGACGGCAGCCAAATGTCCCTGGTAGCTCTTCGAATCGTCTGGTATACATGGATTGTATTGCAGTCGATCTTGAACTTGTTGGGAGTTCTCATTGTTCTGTTGTGCAGACAGGCAATCCCCGAAAGCATCCCAGACCTCCCAGCCTACACCAAAGTTCCACAGATGGTCGTTGCCCTGACCTACAAAGTTACCGAGCAATCTATAGAACTCCGCTGGATCTTTCCCAAAAAATCCACTCTCGTGGCTCCAGGCAAAACGTTGCGGCAGTGTGCCTTCCCGTTCCATCAGATTGATCGCGTTAAAAACTTCCGAGTTCACTTCCCCATGAGTTGCAATTGTGGTGACGCCATACTCCACAAACTCCTGCATCTCACGTCCGATCAGGTCTGCTGCCTTGCGAGTTTGCCCAGCCAGAACGACAGCAAAAGTTGTGTCGTAAAGTACGCGAACTCCAACATGTTCGTAGCCTGTCATATCCTGCATGATCTCTTTAGCTTTGGTATTGCCGAAAGCCCAGCAACAGCCGGACAAAACCGCTATAGGTGTGTTGGGTGCGATTTCGTCCATCATATCGCGCGTGATTAACCCAGTCACAGGACGCGGTTCATAGTCATAGCTGATGGGATAGGTTACCAGCTTGTCTTGCATTCTATGGGGCACCAAGGCGAAGACCCACTTCCCAACCCCTGTTTCTGCAATACGCGCCTTTACGGCTGGTGTAAAGTTGGCCACTACCTCCTCCGGAGTCTCTCCGTCGATGTAAACGGGCTCCAGTTGAGGATCGATTTCCCCACCAAAATGCCACAATCCCCACATCTGCGGATGCGTGTGCACATCAATCAGACCGGGCGTCACCGTCCGGCCTTTTAGGTCAACCAGTTGAGTTTCTGGCCCGGCCAAACCTTTGATCTCTTGGTCGGTCCCCAATCTCCATACGAGGTCTCCTCGCAGAGCCATGGCTTGATGGAAGCTCAGAGCCTCATCCATCGTCGCAATCTTACCGTTGTAGACAATCAGGGTGGGAAAGACCGCTAACTTCTCTAATGTAGCCCGCGAAGGAGATTGAGCCTGCAGACTTCCTAAGGTCAACAAAAAAATGGCACTCACTACTAGACAAGTAGAAATTGTGAAACCGGGAATTGATTTCTTCATGATGTCCTTCTCCTCCACTGCCATGGAAAATTCATAATCTTGATACTATCGGTACTTAATGAACTAGCAAAAGGACACGCTCCGGTAGATTTATTTTCTCGAAGCAGTCCGCAGGCATACCTGCATGCCTCCTGATGACTTTCGTGCGAACAGAGGATCAGAAGTTCGGAGCTTGGTAGACAATCTTGCCTCCTAAAGCAGTCATCAGAGTCTTAAGTTTCATTATTTCCGGCTCGGGGATCGTGAAATAATCCTTGTCGATCACTACAAAATCGGCCAGCTTCCCCGGCTCTAATGAGCCCAAACGGTCTTCTCTCAACAACATCTTTGCTGGCCAAGTGGTCGCCGCTCGCAGCGCGGAAATGCGGTCAATCCTCTGTTCCGGACCCAAAGCTACTGTCTCCGTCCGCCGCTCCCCGCTGCCGAATTCCCCAATGGCCACTTCCGTCACCCGCTGCACCCAAACCCCGATGTGCGGCCAAATGGAGTCGCGGTAAGGAAAGGGAGCTGATAAGTTAACAAGGAAGTCTTCTGCATCGTTACTTAGCTGGTTAATACCCACATCAGTACCGAGATTAAACAAGATACCGGCGTCCACCAGACTCTTTACAGGGGTAACCCAGGACACATATTCCGGCTTATAAAAGTTACGAGCATTGTACAAATCCCTAGCTAGTCGGAAACCCTGAAAGTCCATCTGAAATCCATATTTCTTAATTAGCGGGATCTGGTCGGGGCGAATCAAGGGGTTATGGTCAAACTCCCACCCCTGTTCCCGGATGTCCTCCAGAGTCCGGCTTCCATTTTTGATCGCTTGTTCGGCGATGGCAAATACGCGGTCTAAGACCTTATCACCGAATAAGTTATGCACGTCGTACAGTCGCAGGCCCGCTTCCACCGCCGCCAGATGTGCACGATACTCTAGCGAATCAGCAGGCAAGCAAGTTTCATAAGGACGTCCCCTGAATTCAAGCCGCTTCTGCAACTCTTCCGTTTTAGCTATCTCCGAGAGGCAACCTCCTGAAGTAGCGCCCCAGGCCTCCCAGCCCACGCCGACATTCCACAAGAAATCGCTTCCTTGACCCAGAAAATTGCCCAGCAGCCGGTAATACTGCTCCGGGTCCTTGGACCCAAAAAAGCCCGCCTCATGCGACCAGGCAAACCGCATTGGCATCTTCCCTTCCCGATCCAGTTTATTGACAGCCGAGAAGAACTCCGTGTTGGTCTCCCCGTGCGAGGCAAACGTGGTCACCCCACGGTTCACAAAGTCCTCCTGCATCTCCCGCCGCGCCAATTCTGCAGCCTTGTCCGTCTTTCCCTTCAGGATCACCCCCCATACCAGATCATAGGAAATCCGGGGCCCTGCCGAGGGCTCATAGCCTAGTTCCTGAATCATCAACTCCCGCGCCTTTTTATTGGCCAGCCCCGCGCAGCAACCGCTGATGATCACTACTGGTGTGTCCGGTGCCATGTTGTTCAATTCCTCCCGTCGAAACTGTCCGGAAGGATTATAGTTAGGAAACAAATGCCCCAGTTGGGGATAGCGCTGTACCTCCGCGCTCATCCGGTGGGGAACACTGGCAATCACCCATTGGTCCTTTCCTTGCTTTTGGATCCGCTGTTGAATCACCCGCCGAAGGTTGAGCTTCACCTCTTCAATGTCCTTCCCACGAGCATAGGCCGGTTCCAGTTCCGGAAGAATTTGCCCCCCAAACGCCCACCAACCCCATAGCTGCGGGTGCGTGTGCGCATCAATCAGACCCGGCACTACCGTCCTCCCCTTTAGGTCAATCATCAGGGTCTGCGGTCCCGCCAATTCCCGAATCTCACGGTTCGTGCCCAACGTCCAAATCCGGTCATCTCGGATCGCCATGGCCTGGTAATTCGTCAAATTATTGTCCATCGTGGCGATCTTTCCGTTGTGCACAATTAGAGTAGGATAAACCGCCACCTTCTCCAGTACGGACATCTCACGGGATTGAGCCCGGGATACCGGAACCGCACCAACCCACGTTAGGAAGGAAAAGAGAATCAATAGATATAATGTTCCTTTCGTTCCGCATGTCCTCATCGATCTAACTCCTTTTCAGTTCCAGATATATAAGTTGCCCTGGCCTAGCTGGGAGGCTCTATAGTAGCTCCCATGTACGTTTACCCCCTGGATCGGGTCTTCTCCGAAGTATAGGTTCCTCTCCGTGACATTGACTTCCGTAATTACCTTTCCAACCGAACTCTACCGAGACACAGCAAAACACCCAACAGGAATACCCTTCCTTTTTGGGATAACTGCCTTGCTCAGTAGCAAGCAAACGGACACTTGCGTCACTGAACGAGGCCGGTTCCAGCTCTGTTAATAAAAATCCGCACTAAAAAGTAAAGAAAGGTTTTCGGGCATAAAAGCCCTCAGCCAAACTGATTATCTTAAAAAGAAAAATAGCTCTTAGTGATTTACCGACGACTGTTCGTGCCATAAGTGGCTCCAGTGCCTAATGAGCCGGACCATAACACTGGCATTCCCCCTTGTCAAGTTCTTATTTACAACCTGTCGTTAGCACATGATATGTCCGGTGGAAATAGCAAGTGAAGTGTCCGCTTGGAAGGCGGTCTGGGGAAGGAAGTCGCCTTTCGGGCCGACGCGGCCTTTGGCAAGCCGGAGATATACGAGGCTCTGGAGGAGCGGGGCGTCAAATACGCTATCCGGATACCGGCCAACGAAAACCTGCAACGGGACATCGAGGAGTTGCTGAAACGTCCGGTGGGAAGGCCCGGCAAGAAACCGTTGGTGGAGTACAAGGGCTTTCTGTACCAAGCCGAGAGTTGGAAGACGGCTCTACGGGTGGTGGCGAAGGTGGAACATCATGTCGGGGAGCTGTCCTCGCGCGTCGGGTTCATTGTGACGAACCTGACGTTGCCGAGTCCAGCGGTGGTGCGGTTCTATAATAAGCGCGGCACAACAGAGCAGTGGATCAAGGAAGGCAAGCAGGCGGTGAAGATGACGCGGCTCAGTTGCCACCGCTTCCGGTCGAACGAGGTGAGGCGCTGGCTGACCATCATTGACTTATAATCTGGGCAACCTGTGGCGGTGGCTGGTGCTGCCACAGAGGATCAGCAACTGGTCATTGACGAGCCTACAGCAGCGGCTGGTGAAAACCCGCGGGCGGCTGGTCAAGTATGCCCGCTCTTATTGGTTGTGGTTAGCGGAGAGTCATCTGACTCGGCGGCTGTTTGCCAGCAGGCTGGGGCGGATAGATGGGCTGCCGCTTCCGTCGGGAAAGCCCAGGTTGTGGCAACCCAAGAAAACAATTCCTCTATCCCCCAGGAATGGAGAGCTGTCTGAAAAAGCTGGTTCTGGAAACCGAGGCGATGGGTTTTGGGGACTCGGAAAGAGCGGCTGGAAGCCGCTGGCAGTATCTCGGAGAAAATATTTGTCTGGAAGGGCTCAGTTGAAGGCCAACGGATGTATACTCACGAGTCGGATGGGCCAAAAAACTAATTCCGGTTGAACAGAAGCACCGGATGATAACAGGTGGACTCGAAGTGCCCGTTGTAGGCGCTATGCTCCTGCTCCCCATAGACCGGGATCTCGGTTGAGTCCATGTCGAGCACTACCCGGTGCGGCGAATCGATCGCTTCTGCCCTGCCGATCAGTTCCCGGTTCAGCCGTGCCAGCCCCGCGAAGTTTTCCTCCTCAGCCAGCAACTCCGTCTCGAAGGTTTGCAACCGGGATGGTAGTGCTGCCCCTCGATCCCAATTCTTCTCTGAACCGATCAGCCGGAACGTCGGATCTCGTGAGAGCTGCTCGGCATCGTTCACATCCTCATACCCAGCCAAGCGACTGTACACCGACTGCCGTAGAAGGTCCGCGAGGGGCAATCATGTGTTCTTCCCCCTAGGATCAGCTAGGTGCTGCTTGATGAGTTCACCGAATCCCAAGCGTTCGTCCAACTCCCGGACCAGAATCAACCCTCCGTTGGAGGTGACCCTCGATCCGTGGAAAGCGACCCTCGATCCGTGGAAAGCGACCTTCAACGAGGCATTAAAAGTGAGTTGAAATGGCTGATTTTGTCTCTCACCCATTGGGTGTAAACCTCCGGAAGGCAATGTTGATGCTCGAACCCGCATCAATATTGATGTTGGATGTTAGTCGAGGGTTGCTTCTACGATTTCAAACTGGAAATGCGGGGTTAACTCTCATCCCGGCGGGCCGGTATCCGGGAGGCTACAGAACATATGGACCGAGATGGAGTGCAATGTTAAGTGTGTTGTCAAGCTCGGAAATTGAACGATTATGGTAAAATGACGCTCCTTTACCGGACGGAATAACCCGGCTGGAGGTTGCATAGACGCCGATGCAGAAAAGCGTACCCCGGTTCTTGAGAGAAAAAAACCTGTGGCAAATGAAGGCGGACAATCTGGAAGCGGGCGGTTGCTGCGGACACGACGCCGGCTGCGGGTGGCGTTCCGGGTTATTGCCGCCGCTTCTTTTTTGGAGGAACTGAGTCTTGTGGGCTGCTATGCAGAACATGGCAGTCTCCCGCCGGTCTGCTTGGCTATATGGAGATTGAACCACCGATGACCCGACTCGCACTGAACTGGCGCCCCGCAGCCGCCTGGCTGTTCATCCTGGCGCTCTTCGTGCTCCACCACGATTTCTGGCAGTGGGACCGCATTGAGCCGCTGCTGTGGGGCTGGGCGCCGGTGGTGTTGTGGTATCACGTTGCCTACACCGTTCTTTGTACTCTAGCCATGTTCCTGCTGAGCCGCTGGGCTTGGCCGGACCCTCCGCCCGAGATCGATGCAGCCGGCGAAGAGGTTCCCGTCCGTGGCACAGCTTCCCCCGTGACCCCGGTTGAGCAAACGCATTCGGAAAGAAGCCGGCGGTCATGACGGACGGCATG
The DNA here is from genome assembly GCA_963666975.2 of Terriglobia bacterium. Classification (GTDB taxonomy): domain Bacteria; phylum Acidobacteriota; class Terriglobia; order 2-12-FULL-54-10; family 2-12-FULL-54-10; genus JADFGZ01. The sequence goes on from CAXVYR010000004.1 coordinate 790,353, forward strand.
ATAGTCCTGTTGGGCGTCCTCATCTACTTTGCCATTCTGATCGGCATCGGCGCCTCCAGCTACCGCATTTCGTACCGGACGCCGGAGGATTTCTTTATCGCCCGACGCGGCATCGGCACCTTTGCCCTGTTCATCGGAGTGTACGCCACGAATATGACGGCGTTCTTCATGATGGGCATTCCCGGGGCCGCTTATCACAATGGGATTGGTGTATACGGCTGGGTGACGGCGCCTGTAGCTCTGCTGACGCCCCTTTGCTTTTACCTGATCGGCTATCCCTGCTGGATTCTCGGCAAGCGTTATGGCTACATGACGCAGCCGGAGCTGTTCGGTGCCCGCTGGAACAGCCGCGCCGTTTCGCTGGCCTTCTTTGCCCTGCTGACGTTCTACATGATTCCGTATCTGGTGCTCGGGGTGATCGGCGGGGGCGTGACCTTCGAGTCGATGACCGACGGTCTCGTTCCTTACTGGGCGGGCGCTCTCCTGGTGCTCGCCGTCGTCTTCGCCTACGTCCTGCTGGGAGGGCTGCGGGGAACGGCATGGGCGAACGTCTTCCAGGGGGTGCTGTTTCTGATCTTCTTGGTTATCGCGTTCTTCTGGATCGCGGGGGAGATGGGGGGGCTCAGTTCCCTCACGCAACAGTTAGCCGCTGAAAAACCGCATCTACTGGCGCGAGACGAAATTGCGCGCTTCGATCCCAAGCTGTGGTTCAGCTTCATGCTGGTTGCTCCCCTGGCGTCGGTGATGTTCCCTCATGTATTTATCCGGCTGCTCGCCTCGCGGGATCACCGGTCGATCCGCGCCGCCAGCGCGCTCTATCCGCTGGCGCTCATTATTGGCTGGGTTCCGGTCGTCATGATCGGCGCCTGGGGCGCGCTGGCGTTTCCCGGGCTTGAGGGGCAGGCCTCCGACGCCATCATGCCGATGATGATCGTCCGCTATCTTCCGGACGTGCTGATTGTGCTGGGGGTGGCCGCCATCTTCGCGACCATCATGTCATCGCTCGACGCTCAGATCCTGGCGCTGAGCACGCTGTTTGCCCGCGATTTTCTGGGTGCATGGCGCCGGGGGGCGCAGATGGACGGCAACCGCCAAATTCTCTGGGGAAGATTGTTTGTTGTCCTGATCGCGGCCCTCACCTACGGGCTGGCGCTGCAGCAGCCGGCCAGCATCTTGCGCATCAGTGAGTACGCATTTACCGGATTCGTCCAATTGCTTCCGGTCGTCCTGGCTGCTCTGTACTGGCCGCGCGCCACCAAGCAGGGGGCTTTGGCGGCGATGGCCGGCGGAACCCTGGTGCTGTTCTTGCTGCCGGGCGGCCCCTTTCCCGTGCTCCCCCAGTCGTTGTTGTTTGGGTTTATGCCGGTTGTTCCCTGCCTCGTGGTGACCACCGCGTTGCTCGTGGTCGTCTCCCTGCTGACCAGGGCCCAGCCGCCTCCCTGGCCCTGGGACTTCCGGTTGATCCTCCGCGGCCGGCCTCTAACGGAACAGTAACTCAAAGCGGGCCGGAGCCTGCCGAAGGGCGCGCGGCTCGGATTCTGATTCCTGACTCCTTCCCCCCACTATGTCATCCCGATCCCGTCTTGGCGGGAGAGGGATCTGCTTTTGCCCGCTTGCTTGCGCGCGCGGCTCGGATTGTGGCTTCGGACTCCCTCGGCAGATTCGGTTTTCTCGGAACAATTGCCTTGCCTTGTTTCCTGGGAGCCGTCCATACTGGGCCGGGGGAGGAGCGCACAGCAAGAGAAATCCGCTGGAAAAAGTGGTTTTTTGCGAAACGAAGCCAACATGTTCCCGTAAATCAAGAAGTTACAAAATTGGGACGGCCCCATTCCATCGTGCATCCCTCGTATGCCCTACCCTGACACGGGCTGAGCCCGGATTTCTCACCAGCCCCGGCAGGGGCGGAAGAAACTAGCCCCGGGCGTGAGCCCGGGGTACAGAGGCCAATTGTTTTTAGCCCCGTAGGGGCGGCAGAAATGCCGCAGCGGGAGTTTTCTTTCGCCCCTGCCGGGGCTCGATCCCGTTTGGGAATCGCATACCCCGGGCTCACGCCCGGGGCTATACTCTGTCGCCCGCTGCGGGGCTCGGAATCGCCCACAACGCCCAGACCACCAAGTTCTTCTGGACGATCCGTCAGGAGGGCTGGTGAGAAATTCGGGTTAGAACAGGTTATGAAACAAGCTCTACTCCCTAGCAACCGCTCCATTACTGTCGCGGCTCGGATTGACCGCCCTGCGGGCGGTCATCCTGAGCAGAGCGAAGGATCTGCTTTTCATCCTGACTCCTTACCCCCACGATGTCATCCCGATCCCGCCTTGGCGGGAAAGGGATCTGCTTTTGCCCGCTTGCTTACGCGCGCGGCTCGGATTGACTGCCCTGCGGGCGGTCATCCTGAGCGGAGCGAAGGATCTGCTTTTCATTCTGACGCTCGCCCTCCGAAGCCTTGGCATAGGAGGGGCTGGCTTCTGTCCTTTGCCCGCTTGCTTACGCGCGCGGCTCGGATTCTGACCCTGTCCCGCGCGCAGCGAGGGATCTGCTTTATTTCCCTCCTCCTCACTTTTCACTCGCCACTCGTCACTGTTGTTTCCGCCCAGGGCATCACTCCCCAAAGCATCATCACCACGGTGGCGGGTGGCTCGTGGCAATTTCGCGGCGACGGTGGACCGGCCATCGATGCGCCCCTGGGAACCATTCAGGGAGTCGCGGTGGACTCGGCCGGCAATGTGTATGTTGCCGATCCTGACAATTTCCTGATATTGAAGATTTCCCCCGATGGGATTCTTACCATTGTGGCGGGCAATGGATTGCTCGGCTTTTCCGGGGATGGTGGTCCAGCCACCAGCGCCTCGTTGCCTGTTCCCGTGGGAGTGGCGTTGGATGCAGCTGGCAGCCTCTACATAGCTACCTTGAGGCGAATTCATAAGGTCAGCGCAGACGGGATCATCACTACTGTAGCGGGAAATGGGGAAGACGGCTTTTCCGGGGATGGCGGTCCAGCCACCAGCGCCACTTTTGACACCATTTCGGGAGTGGCAGTGGATACGTCGGGCAACCTCTACATCGCCGACTCTCACAATCAACGCATCCGCAAGGTCGGCCTAGATGGAATTATCACCACCGTGGCCGGGAGTGGCGATACAGGCTACTTCAACGGTGGCTTTTCCGGCGATAACGGACCAGCCACCAGTGCCTTGCTAAGTCAGCCCGCGGACGTAGCAGTAGATGCGGCTGGCAACCTCTACATCGCCGACGAGCAGAACGACCGCATCCGCAAGGTCGGCCTCGACGGCATTATCACAACTGTAGTGGGGGGGGCGTTTCCGGCGATGGCGTTCCGGCCACAAGTGCTGCTCTTGATAGACCCAGCGGGGTGGAGGTAGATACGGCCGGTAACCTCTACATTGCCCAAGTCATAAAAGGCCGTATCCGCAAGGTCAGTGCCGACGGGATTATCACAACTGTCGCCGGGGGGGGGCGACTTTCCGGGCGATGGCGGTCCGGCCACCAGTGCCGCACTGAGGGCTCCACATGGGGTTGCGGTAGATATGGTCGGCAAACCTCTACATTGGTGACAGCCTAAACAGGCGCATTCTCAAGGTCACCTCAAATGGTACTATCAGCACGATAGCTGGTAACGGGTTGTTCAGATTCTCTGGCGATGGAGGCCCTGCTACCAGCACCCCATTGAATTTCCCTACGAAGATAGCGATTGATGCGGACGGAAACCTCTACATCGCCGATTTGTTCAACTTCCGCGTTCGCAAGGTCAGCCCCGACGGGATTATCACCACCATTGCCGGCAATGGAATGTTCTATTTTTCCTCACTGGATGGCGGGCAGGCCGTCGACGCCTCCTTGACCAATCTCTTCGATGTGGCAGTGGACACGGACGGCAATCTTTACATTATCGATTCGAACCGCGTTCGTAAGGTCGGCCTCGACGGCATTATCACAACTGTCGCCGGGGGTGGAAGCGTGCACGGCGATGGTGGACCGGCCACCAGTGCCTCGCTGAATGTGCCCTTTGGGATCGCAGTGAACACGGCCGGTAACCTCTACATCGCCGACACTTTTAACAACCGCATCCGCAAGGTCAGCCTCGACGGGATTATTACCACCGTGGTCGGCAACGGAATCCGGACAGGCGTGATAGACGGCGAAGGTGGTGATCCCGCGGACGATCTCGGCGATGGCGGTCCGGCCACCAGCGCTTCGCTGGCTATGCCAAATGGTGTCGCGGTGGATGCGGCTGGCAACCTCTACATCGCCGACTCTGACAATCAACGCATCCGCAAGATCGGCCTAGATGGAATCATCACCACCGTGGCCGGGAGCGGCGATACAGGCTTCTTCAACGGTGGCTTTTCCGGCGATAACGGACCAGCCACCAGTGTCTTGCTAAGTAATCCCGCGGACGTAGCAGTAGATGCGGCTGGCAACCTCTACATCGCCGACACTTTTAACAACCGCATCCGCAAGGTCAGTGCCGACGGGATTATTACCACTGTCGCCGGCGGTGGAAGCGTGCGCGGCGATGGCGGTCCGGCCACCAGCGCTTCGCTGACTATTCCAAATGGTGTCGCGGTGGATGCGGCTGGCAACCTCTACATCGCCGAAAGATTGAACGATCGCATCCGGAAAGTTCTCGCAACCCCGCCTTCCTACTCTGCCTTCCCGCGGGGTTTGAGTTTCTCTGCCGAGGCCAACACGCCGGTGGTTGCAGCACAGCGAATTACCGTCTCCAGTGACGTCGCCGGCCTCATGTGGAGCACACAAACCACAACGGAGACCGGCGGCAACTGGCTGTCTGCTTCACCCGCTGTGGGGTCAGCGCCAGGGGTTATTTCCGTCATGGCGGATGTCTCAAACTTGCTGCCGGGAACCTACCTGGGGATGGTAACCGTACTAGCGCCTCTGGCCGTTCCTTCTACACAGACCGTCAGCGTCGCGTTGACTGTCGAGGCCGCTCCGGAACCGAAGCTTACCATCGAGCCTTCCGAGCTTACTTTCGAGATCACCGCCGGGACCGGCAACCCGCAGGCGCGGACGCTGCGCATCGGCAATGCCGGTGGGGGGACGCTCAACTGGACGGCGCTGGCCGAAACGCAGTCCGGCGGCGACTGGCTGAACGTGTCGTCCTTTTCCGGTTCGGCCTCTACCGTTTCCCCGGCGACGGTCGAGGTTGCTGTGAACACCGCCAACCTGGAGCCGGGAGTTTACTCAGGCTCGGTGCTTATAGAGAGTTCAGCCCTCGGCCAGCAGGAGACCGTGGCGGTGACGCTGCTGCTCTCGCAGCCGACGCAGACCATACTGGTGAGCCAGAACGGGCTGCAATTCGTCGCCGTCGAAGGCGGCGCGGTAGAACCGTCCCAAACGTTCGGCATCCTGAACACCGGCGAGGGAGTGATGGACTGGTCGCTTCAGACCGAGACCTTCTCCGGCGGCAACTGGCTCAGTGTCTCGCCTGTGAGCGGCGAAACCGACGCGGCATCGCGCAATGTCCCGTTGATAGAGGTGGGGGTCGGAGCGATTGGGCTGCCAGCCGGTGCCTACAGCGGCCTGATCCGCGTCAGCTCAGCGGGGGCGAACAACTCGCCGCAGTTTGTGACCGTCACCCTGAACGTGCTGCCGCCGGGCAGCGATCCGGGTGTGCTGGTGCGGCCCACGAACTTAATCTACACCGCAGTGGCCGGAACCTTTTCGCCCGGCTCGCAACTTGTTCGTCTGGCCAAGCTGACGCCCGGCAGCGTGGAGGCTCGCAGCGGAATAACTTATCTGGATGATGATGGCTGGCTGGAGTTACTGCCGCCCAACCTGGTAATTTCCGATGACGACCCACGGAAGATGGTACTTCAACCGACTTTGGGCACACTTCCGCCCGGCACCTACCGTGCTCAGTTAGCCTACCAGTTCAGCGACGGAAGCCCGTCGCAGCCGGTGGACATCCTTTTCCTGGTGATCCCCAACACGGCAGGGACTGCATTGGTGTCGCGGACGAAATATGGTGCAGCTATTAACGGGGAGGGATGCACTGCGCAGCGAATGATTGCAAGGGGCCGCAGCCTAGGGAACAGCTTTGCCTCCCCGGTAGCTTGGCCGACCACCATTGAGGTCCTGGTGCTGGACGACTGCGGCAGGCCGGTCACAGACGCCATTCTGGTTGCTCGATTCTCAAACGGCGACTCGCCGGTAGCCTTGGTAAGTCTTCGTAACGGGCTGTACACAGGTACTTGGCGGCCAGTGAACCCCAACGAACAGGTCATCGTCACCGTGCGGGCCGACCTGCCTTCCCTCCCGTCGGTGGAAGTAGTCGCCAACGGGCGAGTCAACGCCAATGCGGAAGCTCCGATCCTGTTCTCGCGTGGTGTCGTGAACGCTGCCACCTTTGCTTCCGGACAGGCTCTGGCCCCCGGCAGCATCGTTTCCGTGTTTGGAAACAACTTGGCGCAGGGACTGAACTTTGCTTCGCAACTGCCGCTGGAAACAACGTTGGGAGGAACCACGCTGATTGTGGGAGGCATTGAGCAACCGCTGTTTTTTTCGAGCGACGGACAGGTCAACGCGCAGCTTCCTTTTGCTTTGGAACCCAACAGCCGCGTACAAATGGTGGTGAAGACACAAATAGGAAACAGCGGACTGGATGCGATCACCGTTCCGGAAACCATCACCATAGCGGAGGCGCGGCCCGGCATCTTTACCACCAACCAGCAAGGCACCGGACAAGGAGCGATCCTGAATCAGGACTCCTCGCCCAACTCGCCGGAGAACCCGGAAGTGGTGGGCAATGTGATTCAAGTATTCTCCACTGGGCTTGGCAACACGGACCCTGGGGTGCCGTCGGGCCAGCTAGCACCGAGCCAGGAACCGCTGGCAAGGGTGATGGTTCCGGTGCAGGCGCAGATTGGAGGGAGTTCGGCGACGGTGCAGTTCGCCGGACTGGCGCCGGGATTTGTGGGCCTCTACCAGGTAAACGTGCAGATTCCGGCAGGAGTGGAACCGGGGCCGGAAGTGCCGCTCGTATTGTTCCAGAACGGAGTTCCCTCCAACACCGTCACACTGGCGATTCAGTGAGCTTGGATTGCGGATTCAAGACTGCTGCCGGTTGCACTCCACCAGCAGGGCGGCTTCTCTTTTAGCTTTCTGGCTACTGCTTGCCGGACTGGATTTTTGCGATGATCTGCGCGGCGCGTGCCTGGGCGACGTGAACGAGCGCGCGGTCCTTGCGAATTTTTTCGAGCAAGGGGATCAAATGCTCGGCTCCCAGCAAGCGGCCGTGATTGAGATTTGATTCCAGGTGAAGCAGCTCTTTCATGACACCCAGGCGGTCAAAGCGCACCAGGTATTCCAGCCGGAGGAAGTGCTGTTCGGTCTGGGAAATTCTCTCGAACAATGCCGACAGCGCCAGCGCTTCGGGAATCTCCGTATGGTTGAAGGCGGTCTCGTTGCTCTGCGCTCCGTTTTGGTAAGCCAGCGTTTTTTTGCCCATGCTGGCCACCTTGCGACCCGATTCCAGATTTCCGTCCTGAAACCAATTGAGTTTTTCCACCAGGGAAAAAATCTCTTCGGTCTGCTCCAGAGAAAACTGGAGTTCCAGGGGAGCGTCGTCGTCCGGGGCGGTCCGGTAGAGCGCTGCTCCGTTTTCCTGCACAACCACGGAAAAGTATTCCGGCTTGCTGTTGGGAAACTCTTTGGTGAAGATCACGCGGGGAAGGGCATCGGATGCCGTCTGGGCGGCTTGCCCGGCGGCCGTCAGGGAAAGCAAAAAAAACGCCAGCAGGGAAACCTTGCGAATGGCAGCGCCGCCTCCGGCTACCGCCTTCCGAGTATGCAAGCGCCAAGTATGTAAATAATAGTGGATATGCGATTCAGGAAGGCGTTGTCTCATGCTGCCCTGTTTTATGCTGCGCTGTCGCATGCCGCGAGGTCTCATACTGCAGGCTGCGTGCGGGCTTGGGTGCCGGGGCGTGTGCGGGACTGGGCGCGCGAGAGCTTTTGCAGGGTGTGTGAATTGTGTGCGTGACACAAGGCCACCGCCAAAGCGTCGGCGGCGTCTTCCGGGGGAACCTGCTGAAGCCCGAGCAGCGTCTGGACCATCTGCTGGACTTGATGTTTTTCCGCGCGTCCGTAACCCACCACGCTGGATTTGACTTCCAGCGGCGAGTACTCGTGCACCGACAACCCGGCTGCTGCGGCGGCGAGCAGCGCCACTCCCCTGACTTGTCCCAGCTTCAGGGCGCTGTTTGCATTGATGGAGGCAAAAATCCCCTCCACGGCCACGACATCGGGCGAGCAGCTTTCGATGATTTGGCGCAGGCCGTCGGAAATCTGTTTCAGACGTTCCGGAAAAGGGAACCGGCTCCGGGTCAGGATCACGCCGGAGCGGACCACGCGCGAGCGGCGTCCGTCGGTGTCGATCACGCCGTAGCCGGTGGCGGTCGAGCCGCAATCGATGCCGAGAACGCGGGTCATTGTTGTTGTTATTGTCATCCGCCGCTCACTTCCTGCAATTCGCGCTCGTCAAAATCAAAATTGGAGTAGACGTGCTGCACGTCTTCGTGCTCTTCCAACGCCTCCACCATCCGGAGCATCTGCTGCGCCTCTTTTCCCGCCAGCTTCACAACAGTTTGGGGCAGCATGGTGACTTCGGCGGAGGAAACTTCGATCTTGGATTCTTTCAAGGACTGCACCACGAGGTCCAGAGCCGCCGGCGGGCAAACAATTTCCCAATGCTCCCCGTCGTCGCGTAAATCCTCGGCTCCGGCGTCCAGCACCGTGTTCATCAATTGCTCTTCGGTGGCGCTGGGCTTGGGCACCGTGACCGAACCCCTCTTGCTGAACATCCAGGCGACGCATCCCGCCTCGCCGAGGTTGCCGCCGTTGCGGCCAAACATGTGGCGGATTTCCGAGACGGTCCTGTTGCGATTGTCCGTGGCGACCTCGACGATGATGGCCACCCCGTGACATCCGTAGCCCTCATAGGTGATCTCTTCGTAGGTGACGCCCGGCAACTCGCCCGTGCCGCGTTGGATGGCCTTTTTGATGTTGTCGCCCGGCATATTTTCCGCCTTGGCGGCGGTCACCGCCGTGCGCAGCCGGGGATTGCCTTCCGGGTCGCCGCCGCCCGCGCGCGCAGCTACGGTAACTTCCTTAATCAGGCGGGTGAAGGCCTTGCCCCGCCGGGAGTCGGTGATCGCTTTCTTGTGCTTGATCGAAGCCCATTTGGAATGGCCAGACATCAGTTCCTCACTCGCTAAAGGGCATCATCCCTTGAGTCAATCTCGACCTCTGCCGGAAGGCTTCCCAGGAAGGGGATGAGTCCCAATAAGTCCTGGAAAATCCTAACATATGCGTTTCTCTGGAGGCAAGTTGCAGAGGGGCGGGAGTGTGGGTCAGTTGGAAGCAGAAGAGGCCTTATCATGCGAACTGATCCACACCGCAATCGTGGGGGTGCCTGTAATCAGAGCCGCGCCTGTCCCGAGCCATGCCCCGAGCGGAGTCGAGGGGGCAGTCGAGGGAACAGCAATGGCGCGGTTTCGTAGCCACCGCCCGCCATGGCGGTTTAGGCGGGCCGGCCTGAACTAGAGTTGGGCACACTTTTCAAGGGCTTCCGGCTTACAGTTGCGGTAACCTAAGGAGTGAGATGACTGTGCCAAAACATCTTGTTACACGTTCGGATGAGGTGATGAGCGGCGCCGTCGTGTTTGCGGGCACTCGGGTGCCGGTGCAAACGCTTCTCGACTACCTCGAAGAAGGGGATACGCTCGATCATTTCTTGGAGGACTTTCCGACGGTGAGTCGCGAGCACGCGGTCGCTGTTCTGGAGTTGGCCAAGGAATCGGTATTCACGCATGCGGGTTCTTCTGGATGAGCGTGTCCCGCGCCGGTTACGCCGGGAGTTCCCACGGCACGAGGTTCGAACGGTTCCAGAGGCGGGGTGGTCCTCGTTGAAGAATGGCGATCTTCTCGCCGCCGCCTCCGGCACTGACGCGCGTGCAGTGGTTCCCTCGGCTCGCAAAGAACGCTCGCCTCAGCGTTGGTCATCGCCCAGTCCGTTAGACGCCACCCTTGCCCAAGCAAGGCTGCTAAGATAGGCTTTTGTCATGAACGAATCCGTGATTACAAACTCTCCACAAGTGATGGGAGGTGCTCCTGTCTTTGCCAACACGCGGGTTCCTGTGCAAACGCTTTTCGACTATCTCGAAGCGGGTGACACAATCGACGAATTTCTTGAGGGCTTCCCAACCGTTTCTAGAGAGCAAGTGATTGCCTTTCTTGAGGAAGCCAAGACCCGGATGCTGACCGAGGCCCGGTGAGAGTGCTCCTGGACGAATGCGTCGATCATCGCTTGGCGCGGGACCTGGCGAACCATGAAGTGAGCACGGTGGCTCGAATGGGTTGGCGAGGCAAGGAGAATGGAGAGCTTCTTGGTCTGGCTGCAACGCAATTCGACGTTTTCCTGACGACTGACCGCAATCTTTCGTTTCAGCAGAATGTGGAGCACTTCGACTTGGCTGTAATTGTGTTAAACACGCGCAGTAACCGCCTCAGCGATCTTCGCCGTTTGGTACCCGAGTTACTTAAGGTCTTACCATTCGTGCAGCGTGGCCAGACCCGACACGTTGGCGTCTAACACGGCGTTGCAGCAAGTCCACTCTTTCTGGAAGGTGCTCTTGTAGAGGAAGCGCAGGGCGGCGAAGCCGGCTCGCGACTGAGCGCCGGGGCCTTAGCGTGCGAACTGATCCACACCGCGCGTGGGGGTGCCTGTAATCAGAGCCGCGCCTGTCCCGAGCCATGCCCCGAGCGGAGTCGAGGGGGCAGTCGAGGGAACAGTAATGGAGCGGTTTCGTAGCCACCGCCCGCCACGGCGGTTTAGGCGGGTCGGCCAAGCAAGAGTTAGGCGACCAAGAATCCGGGAGGCCTTGCAATGGGTATCCACTATGAAAACTTAGACGAGACGACCCGAAAGTACATGCTTGACGAATCGCATCTCGGCGGGCATTACATCAGCCCACGTCTTACAGAGCAAGGCCAAACCTCATGGCAAGCTCTACTTGAAGAAGCCATCCTCACGCACAACGATGATTGGCTTACCGAGGAACTTCTTCGGCGAGGATTCGTCCGTTCCCAAGAGCCCTACACGCGTTCTGGGGTCACCCGCGAACGTAGAGTAAACCAACCGCACGCGGCGCAGCAACGCGCCGAAGGCGAGTTCAACCGGTACTATCTCCGGGGGCTATGCATGCGTGCGAAAGAATCGGGCGTCACGACTCTTGTGATCTACCGCGGCAAGCAGGTCAGCCAGCCACGTCCAGAATCCGAAGCCAAGATCGGTTCGCATATTGCTCGCGACCTCCTTCTTGACACGCTTCGCACGAACGACTTTGTAACGATCGAAGATGCGATAGGTGTTCCCGGTGGTCCTAACTCCGGATTGACTGCCCGCTTGCCGTAGAGTCGTCTAACCAACCGCTGCAGGGCGTGGACCTATGAGGTTAGAAGACGTTCCCGGTCGAGTCTTTCTGGACAGCTGCGTCGTGAACTTCATTCTCGACTATGGCGAACAGATTCACGACGGCGTTTCGCCTACGTCGGGTCTCGGCGACAGGGCGCGCGCGGCTCGGAATCGGTTTTGGAGGCCACCAATTCACAATAGACCTGATCGAGCTTCCGGCCGACAACCTGCCAATCGTAGACGGTTTCCACCAGCCGGTGCGCCTGCGCCGCCATGGCAGCGGCAGCTTCCGAGTGCTCCAGCAGATGCAGCGTTGCGGCGGCGAATTCCTCCGGCGAGTCGGCCAGCATAATATCGGCGCCATGCGTCGCCCCGAGCCCCTCCGCTCCGATGGAGGTGGAGACTACGGGGATGCCGCTCGAGAACGCTTCCAATATCTTCACACGAATCCCGGCCCCTACCAGGATGGGACAAACGAAGACGGCGTGCTGGGAGAGCGGCTCGCGAACGTCGGGGACCTTTCCCAGCAAGCGAATTCCTTCTCCCAAAAACATCCGCTCGATCTCCGGCAGCGCCTGAGCCCCCACTGCGTTGAGGGTCGCCTGCGGCCGGCGCGCGCGGATGAGCGGCAGAACCTTGCGGCAGAAATACTTCAGCCCCTCGACGTTGGGCGTATGCTGAAAGTTTCCGACAAACAAAAGGGAGTCGGGCTTTCGGGGGCCGCCGGGATACGGATAGTTGGATACATCAATGCCGGTACGCAAGCCGGAGATGATCTGTGGCCGCCTGCCGTTGAGGAACGACTCCAGAAGCCGCCGTTCCTCGTCGTGGCAGGTGAAGACGGCGTCAAACTTCCCAGCCGCTTCCACCTCAAAGCGCATGGCGCGCAGCCACTCCAGAAATTCCCGTGCCTTGACCAGCGGCCCGTCCTTCCGGGTCAGCAATTCCCGCCGGACCGCCTGAAAATAGACGTTATGCTCGAACAGACACTGGCTCGTATGCTCCAGCGGCAGGTGATATTGGGCCATCTGTGTATATTCGAACTGGATGAGGTCAATGTCGTACAGGAAAACCATCTTTTCGAGCATCTCGGTGAATCGAGGGTCCTGAAACGCCATCTCCGCTTGCGAGTGGATACTGAAACGGCGTCGCGGCGGCTGCCGCCGCACGATGGTTTCCACCTTCCGCGCCGTCCCTTCAAGAGAGCGGTTGGATTCCACTTCCTCCTCGCTATCGACGAAAGTGAGCACGTAGAAGTTGTGCCGCCGGGCCAGTTGCTGAATGGCTTGCAGCATGAGAACTGCGCCGCCGTGCAAGGGAGGGTAAATGGAGTAGGGAGAGACGAAAAGGATGTTCAGCGGCCTGCCCGGGGAAGGCGGGGATTCTTTTGCGGGAGCGTTGGTTTCTCCGAAGCGTTCACCAGAATGTTTGTCAGGGCCGGCAGAACCGTCCTGCGGTTTCCCGGTTTTCGGGGTTGCCGGCCGGGGAGTGAAGACGTCGCGGAAAACCGCGGGCCGGTTGCGCTGGAAAACAGCCCTGTCGTCCACGCGGGCGCGGGACAGCGCGCGGCTGCGGGACCGCAAGGCTCCAGGCACGTTCCGGAGCGCCAGCAAGAAGGCTCCGATCGAAGTCCGTGTTTCGCTCTCCCAGCCCAGGCTGTGCAAGATCATCTGGCCATATAGATAAAAGAAATGCGCCGCCAGCCACCGCCAGCGGTGGATGTTCTTCCAGACCATCAGCACATAATTTTTTTGCAAATAGATGCGGATGGCCTCCGGAGAGAAATGCTTGCCGATGGTTCCGCGATGCTCGTGATAAAGGTGGCTGCCCGGCTGGTAGAGAATTTTCCATCCTCTCCGCCATGCGCCGTAGGAGAGATCGGTGTCTTCCAGGTAGAAAGGCTCAAAGAGCGGGTCAAACCCGCCCATCTCCAGAAATTTTTCCCGGTCATAGGCTGTGGAGCCGCCTCCGGCGTAGAGGGCAGGAAAAGGCACTGTAATGCTTTCGTCGATTTTATGGCTGACTCGCAGAAAGCCTTTCTCAAATTTTCCCACGGTCAAGCCTGTCTCCTCGCGCCGCCTGTGGGGATCGGAGAAAAAGATCTGAGCCGAAACGGCGAAGACGGACTCGTCGGTGAAACCTTCGAGCAGAGAAGACAGGAAGCGGGGTGTCGCCCGCATGTCATTGTTGAGCAGGACAACGATCCGGTGGTGCGCCGCCCGGACGCCGGCGTTGGAGCCGCCCCCGAAACCCAGGTTGCGCTCCATTTGCAGCACGCGCACCTGCGGGAAGTGGAGGCGGAGAAACTCCGCGCTGCCGTCGGTGCTGGCATTGTCCACCACGATTACCTCGTCCCCGGCCGTGCAGGCTTCGACAACGCTCGGAAGATATTTTTCGAGCAGCTCTCTGCCGTTCCAGTTGGGGATGACAAGGCTGGCATTCCGCGGGGGCTGGAAGGACAGGCCGGCGGGCAGTGAGTCCTTGTTTTCTTCTGCGTTTTTCCCGGCGCTTTCTGCCGCTGGGGAGGGATTCGATAGCTGCTCAGGCGATATGCTGCGGAACAGGGCCTTCAGGCGGGAGGGCAGATCGCTGCACAGCAAGGCCACAGCCACCAGGGCCATGATCCCTGGGGTCATGCAGAGAAAAACTGCTTTTCCAATTTTTCTAATCATCAATAATTTGCAAGCGTCAGGCGTCAGTCATGCATCATCCGGCTTGACCGCCTGTGGCGGTTTTTGGTCGGAGGCGGGGATCGGACTCAACCGCAGGTTCTTGCCGATGCGGTACCACAAAGAGCCGTACAAAAGCCGGAGTTCCTCCCGGCGTTGCTCCAGCTCCTTATTTAAATTCAAGGCCCAAGCCGTGCGTTCCTCGAATTCTTGCTGGAGTTTCTGGAGCGCCGCTCGAGCCTGTTCCACCTCTTGCTGGAGACTCAACGCCCACTGCACCTTGCTGTGATGGTCAGCCTGCAACTGGACGATGTAATCGGCTTTTACGGAAAGCTGCCGGTCCAGCTCGCGGGCCCACTGGGTGCGTTCCTCAAGCAACTGCTCCAACTTTTGCGCTTGCTGCTGAGCCTCGCCCACTTGTGTCCTTGCTTGAGCTAGATGCTCCTGCAGGAGATGGATGTGAATTTCCCTTTCGCGCAGTACGTTGCCCGTGGAGGGCAAGTACAGCAGGGGGCGAGTTGGGTCCAATGGGCGGCTGGAGCAGAGCGCGACAAAAAAGTGCGCTGCCTTTTCCCTCTTTTCTTTTCTCTCTTTGCTGCCGGCTACAGAGTCCTTTTCCTCTTCTGCTTCTGCTTCCTCTTCCGCCTGGAGAATGGAATCTGCGGAGTGCTCCTGGAAGTTCGCTTCCGCATCCGGCCCGGACACCATCAGGCCGGCCACATGGTTCTCAAACAAAATGGCGCGGTGAGGGAAAAGCGGTTTCAGGGTTTCTTCCAACTCCGCAAAAGAGAACTCGCGAACGTGAAAGGGATTGACCTCGTCGCGCTCCTCGGTGTAATAGAGCCGGTTGGGGGTCGAGAGCACCAGCAATCCCGCCGGGTGAAGCACCCGCTGCAACTCGCTCAGGAAAGCCTCCGGGTCCTCCAGATGCTCGATGATTTCAAAAGCAGTCACCAAATGAAATTGTCCGGAAGGGAAGGGAAGGGTCAGGCAGTTGGATTGAGCAAAATGGACCTTCGGCGATCCATAATGGCGGCGGGCATGGCTTGCCGCCTCTGCGGAAAGGTCCACGCCAAATACCGCCGCGGCTTTTTCTCCCAGCAGGGCGGCTCCATATCCGGCGCCGCAAGCGACGTCCAGGACAGTTTTTCCCGCAGAGAATCTCTGCGCAAACAAGTACCGGGCGCGGTGCTCGTTGAGCAGGTCCGCATCCCCTTCTTCCGGGATCACGCGTTCTCCAGTGAACTTCACGGCAGGCTTCCTTCTACCTGGACGCGGCCTTTGGTGACGGCGTTGACATGGATCCGGCACGGGAAATGAAAATAACCGTAGATATGGCGCCCCTTTTCGGCCTGCAAGGTGACGGCATTATCAATCCAGTCGCACACTTGGTAGTCTTCCAGCGTTCCGTTGGAGATGGCAGGCGTGAAGGAGAAGTGGGCCGGATAGAGCTCCGAGAGCTGGAAGTGGAAGTCGATGGTATACACATCACCGGGGTTCAGCGCCGGCAGGTCGGTCTCTTCAAGAGCTGTATTGCTTCCCGCCAGTTCCACTCCCAAATGGTTGCGGATCAGGATTCCAACGATCGGCAGGGCGACCTCTGCCTGCGCGCGCAGACTGAGGCGGACGATGATGCCCTCCTTTTGCGGAAGCAAAGCCAGCGGCTCGCCATTCTCGTTGAGCACGGCAATGCCCAGAATTTCCGCGTCGCGGTTGCCGTACCGGTGGTCAATGTTTGGAATTTTTTCGACCACCTCCGGCGCGACTACCGGCGGCGGAGCGGGGACGTCTTCGCCGATGGCCTGCCGAGCCGACTCCTTCCGGTAGCGGGAGTCCTTGTTCACCATGGCGGCCATATATTTTGCGACGACCCGGTCGGGCTCTCCGCACTCGGCCAACTCGCCTCGGTCCAGCCAGGCCGTCTTCTGCGCCAGGCTTTTGATATCCGCCGGGCTGTGGGAGACGAAGATGATGGTCACGCCGCAGCGGTGCAGTTCATGGATCTTGCGCATGCACCGCTGGCGAAAGTAAATGTCCCCCACCGCCAGCGCTTCGTCCACCAGCAGGATGTCCGGCTCGACATTGATTGCCACGGCAAAGGCTAGGCGAACCATCATGCCGCTCGAATACGTCTTCACCGGCTGGTGGATGAATTCGCCGATCTCGGCAAAGCCTTCGATGGCCGGGAAGAGCCGCTCGATCTCCTTGTTGCTCAGGCCCAGGATCGCTCCATTCAGGAAAACGTTTTCCCGCCCGGTGAATTCGCCGTTGAATCCAGATCCCAGCTCCAGCAGCGCGGAGACGCGTCCCTCCACCTCCACCGTGCCGGTCGTAGGCGTCAGAATGCCCGCGATCAACTGCAACAGGGTGCTCTTGCCGGAGCCGTTTTCCCCCACCACGCCGAACGTGGTGCCTTTCTCGATTTCCAGCGAGACGTCCCGCAAAGCCCAAAAATCGCGATGGAAGCAGCGCCGGTTGAAGCTCAGCAGTTCCTTGAGGCGGTCTGAGGGGTTCGCATAGATCGGGTAGCTTTTCGACAAGCCTCGGATGTGAACAGCCCCCATTACAGCACGTCTCCAAAGGCCCTTTTGCTATGACGGAAAAATACTCCTCCCGCGATGAAGGTGGCCAGCGAGATGGCCGTCAGCAGCGCCAGGTCCATGCCCGAGGGCCAGGTCTCGAGCAGGATGCAACTGCGGTAAGCGCCGACCACTGCGGCGATAGGATTGATCCGGGCCAGAAATTGGAGTTGGGAAGGCAGGCGGTCTGCGGTGAAAAAGATGGGCGTGAACCAAAACCAGAAGGTGAGCACAACCGTCAGCACCTGCGCGATGTCCCGGAGAAAAACATTTAAGCTCGATACCAGCCAGCTGATACCCAGCGTGAAGAGTCCCAGCAGAAGAATGTAGAGCGGCAACAGCACCAGAAAGACGCTGAGCTTTTGGGTCACCCCCAGCACCACCGCCAGCAGGATCACCATCCCCAGCAGGTGGTTCAGCACGTTCGACAGAAAAATGGCGATCGGGATCAACTCGGCGGGAAAGACCGACTTGGTGATCAGGTTGGAGTAATCCACCATGGAGTTAGCCGAGCGCTGCACGGTTTCCTGAAACAGCAGCCAGGGCAGCAATCCGGCAAACAGGAAGATGGCAAAGTTGGAGGTTCCGGCCTCCGGCCCGAGCCGAACCCGGAAGACTACGGAAAAAACAAAGGTGTAACAGGCCAGCAGAACCAGCGGTTGAATCAGTCCCCAGAGCCAGCCCATGGAGGAGCCGATGTAGCGTTGTTTGAAGTCGCGGACCACCAGGTTCAGGATCAGCCCGCGTCGCCGCGCCAAGTTGAGCAGGAAAGTTGAGGCAATTTGCGAAGAGCCGGCCACCAGCGTCATCGTTCGATCTCCCGCGAAGAGTTTCGCTTAGCCTTTTTAGCCTGCAATTGCCATCCCCGTCAATAGCAAGGTAGTGGGTCAGTTTCCGTTCGGCACAGCGTCACACGATTTGTCAGGGCACGGTTTTAACCGCGCCGTTAGATGGCCGTCTCCAGAAGGGCTTTAGCCCCTGAGGGAAATCAACCTCAGCGGCTAAAGCCGCTTTTGGGCACCTCGTTATCGGCACGGTTAAAACCGTGCCCTGACGTTGAAACTAACCCGCTACCCAATAGCAAGGAGTTCAGGGACTTTTCCCGGCAACATCTTCTGGAATGCAACCTCGTTTGGAATGCACGTTTTTCAGGCGCGATCCGGGTGAGGGGGTCGCATGAGCTGTTCGCGACAGTTATCGAAGAACTCGTTTCCAGGCGACAGTTTCCGATAAATCGACTTTTCGGGATGAGGGGTAGCCAGGGTGAGCGCTTTTTTTCGCCGTGGGTTTTTCCCGAATTTACAAACCCACGGCAAATGGGAACTGCCAATTTACCGTGGCTACCAACGGTTGACCGGTGGAGGCGCTGATCAGCACGCTGCTCGAAGCCGAATCCATTGCGTATTCGGCCAGCGTCAGCGGCACTTATCTTTCCACCGAGATGTTTCCGCGCCTCGGGATCGCCGACCAGATCAAGGAAAAGAGCAAGAGAATCCAAAGCGAGCGAGTCGGCGTCGGAGCCAAAGACACGGACGCGGCCAGAGCGCTCATCCAATTCCTGTCGTCGCCGGCCGCCGTCCCCGCCATCACGAAAAACGGCCTGGAGCCGGTGACATCCCAGTGACATTTCCCCGCGACATCTCCCCGTGACATCTCAGTGAAGCGCTGCCTGACAACCTCATGCAGTTGGCTCATGCAGCCGACGGCTGCGGTGCTGATTACGAGCAGGGATGCCGCCATGCTACTGTAGCTCCGGTGTCGCTCTGGTGTAGCACTAGTTTAGCTCTGGCGTAGCCCAATCCCGCTGGAAGCCTGTTGAGCCCCTGAATCGCCCAATTCCATAACAAAATATATCCTGACGACGACCAAAACAGTCATAATGGACAGGTTCTTGGCGGTCGCGGCGCGGCACGAGCAGGAATGGAGGTTTCGACCCTGTTCCGCCCGAGCGCCTGAGCCCGAACGCTTAAGAAAGCGAAGGAACGAAAAGGGAGGGATTGAATATGCAGCCTTTGTATGACCCGGAAGCCGTTCGGCCGATGTGGGAGGAACTGGCGCAATGTGGTGTCACATCGCTCAAAACGGTTGCTGACGTGGATGGCGTTCTGGCCATGCCTGGAACGGCGCTTGTTGTCGTGAACTCTGTCTGTGGCTGTGCCGCAGGCTCCGCCCGTCCGGGGGTTACCCACGCGCTCCAAAGCGCGGTCATCCCGGATCACTTGACCACCGTTTTTGCAGGAGTCGACCGGGAGGCGACCGAGTACGCCCGCGAGCGCATGCCCGAGGTGCAGCCGTCATCGCCGTCAGTCGCCCTGTTCAAGGACGGCAAGCTTGTTTACGCGCTCGAGCGGCGGCACATCGAGCGCATGAATGTCGATGAGATTGCGGGAGAGCTCGAGAAGGCTTTCCGTCAGCATTGCACCCGCAAGGGGCCATCCGTGCCTCCCGAGGTTTACGAGGAGGTAGCGCACGCGCGGCAGTGCGGATCGCAGATACCGGGGTTTAGAGGCTGATACCAAGCCGTGGTCACGCGGAAGACAGCGTTCTCCATACGAAAGAGTTCCCGAGGAGCGGCGTCCTGCCGCCAGGGAGCTTGGTAGTACATTCCGCCGAGCCGGTAGTAGATAGACTCAAAATAACGCTCCCAAACGATGTTCCTCGAAATTTCCGGCAGCGATAAGAAAAGTGTTTCTTCGCCTGTCGCGGGGCTATAGAGGCGCAACTCACAACTCGGGGGAGTACACTTCCCTTCGGAAACCGAGACGTTGCTTAAGTAAAACACTCGGCTGCCGTCATCGCGGCGGTTGTTGCTTGGTCCTTCCGTTGGGTTTGTGCCGGCACACCCGAACAGCGACAGAAATAGCAGGATAACTGTCCCTTGCTTCATATTTCGCATCACCTTTGCTTTGCGGATCAAGAGATTTAGGATAACGCTTCGCTCGCCGGTGGTGGGACGCCACTTTCTGCTATACTCCCCCAATTGCTGAAAGGGCGGACCTCAATGAACAGAATAGCCGTGGCTGGTGGTCTGGCGTATCTGGTGTTTGGAATCGCCTTCTTCTTGCCCGCCCGCGCCGCCCAGCAAGTATCGGACGACGAGCCGCGATATTCGGACGGGACAAACCTTATTCTTCCGACCGATTATCGTGAGTGGCCGTTTCTCGGTTCTGGGCTCGGCATGACGTATGACCCGGCACCCGGTTTACAGTCTTCGGCGCCTCAGATGTTCACAAATGTGTTTGTGAATCCATCCTCGTATCGTAGTTTCATGCGAACTGGCAAATGGCCGGACAAAACGGTCTTCATCCTTGAATTCCGCGGCTCAAGTAGCGAGGCGTCCATTAACAAGGCCGGGCGATTTCAGACAGGTCTTCACGGCCTCGAAGCTAATGTGAAAGATTCGCGATTTCCCGATGGGTGGGCATTCTTCAATTTTGGGAACAAAGATGTAGCGCAGCCCCTTTCCGGCGAAACCCTTGCTGGATGTGTTGAGTGTCACACGAAGCACACGGCTGTGGAGCGTACATTTGTGCAGTTTTATCCAACACATTTCCCGATGGGTGGGCATTCTTCAATTTTGGGAACAAAGATTAGCGCAGCCCCTTTCCGGCGAAACCCTTGCTGGATGTGTTGAGTGTCACACGAAGCACACGGCTGTGGAGCGTACATTTGTGCAGTTTTATCCAACACTCCTTGAGGTTGCTCGCCCATGGGTACACTGAAACCCGGTTTTGAGAATGCCGGGACAGAGAACCGACCGGATTAAGGGTAGCTTTCCGCCAAGCAAAACCCCTTTCAAGCCAAAAGACCCCATTACCCGCTAGGCTTTCGATGGAACCGCCCAGCGGGGCCGGTGTATACTGAAAAGTTCATTGGAATTTCTGCTTGGTAATTGGGGAGGACTCGTGGGAGAAAACCAGAATGAGGCGCGCATGTCCCGGCATTTGGCGGAGGTTGACCCGGAGGTTGCCGAGGCCATTGAGCAGGAAACCGAGCGGCAGCATGCTCATTTGGAGCTGATCGCCAGCGAGAACTTTGTCTCCCAGGCGGTGCTCGATGCCATGGGGTCGGTCTTCACCAACAAGTATGCGGAAGGGTATCCCGGGCGGCGCTACTATGGAGGCTGCGAGTGGGCCGACCGCGTGGAGAACCTGGCCATTGAGCGCGCCAAGGAGCTGTTTGGAGCCGAGCACGCCAACGTGCAGCCGCACGCCGGCAGCCAAGCCAACATGGCCGCATACGCCGCCTTGTTGCAGCCCGGCGACATGATCTTCGGCATGGACCTCTCCCACGGCGGACATCTGACTCATGGCCATCCTTTGAACTTTTCCGGAAAAACCTACACCATCGTGCCTTACGGCGTCAGCCGGGAGACGGAGACGATTGACTACGACGGCCTGGAGAAGCTGGCGGAAGAGAAGCGTCCCAAGATGATCGTCGCCGGCGCCACGGCCTATCCGCGCATCATCGATTTTCCCCGCCTGCGGCAGATCTGCGACCGGGTGGGAGCGCTTTTGCTGGTGGACATGGCCCATTTCGCCGGGCTGGTGGCGGCCGGAGTCCATCCCAGCCCCGTCCCGCACGCCGATGTCGTCACCACCACCACGCACAAAACGCTGCGGGGCCCGCGCGCGGGCATGATTCTTTGCAAAACTGAGCACGCCAAGGCGATCAACAAGACGGTCTTTCCAGGAATGCAGGGCGGCCCGCTGGTTCACATGATCGCCGCCAAGGCGGTCTGTTTCCGGGAGGCGATGCAGCCGGAGTTCCGCGACTACCAGCGGCAGATTGCCGCCAACGCCCGCGCGCTGGCCGATACGCTGATGCAGGAAGGCTTTCACGTGGTCTCGAACGGAACCGACACGCACCTGATGCTGGTGGATGTGTTTTCCAAAGGCGTCCGCGGCAAGGAGGCCGAGATCGCCTTGCAGAGCGCCCACATGACGGTGAACCGGAACACCATTCCCTTCGACACCAACCCGCCGCTGAATCCCAGCGGCATCCGCGTCGGCACCCCGGCCGTGACCACCCGCGGCATGAAAGAACCGGAGATGAAAAAAATCGGCGCGTGGATCGCCGAGGCGCTGCGGAATCCTGCCGATGAGGCGCGGCTCGCCGGGCTTCGCCAGCAGGTGCTGCAACTGGCCGGGGAGTTTCCTCTTTACCGGTGGCATGTTCCGCAGGTCCGGGGCGCAACCCTCGCGCGAGCCCCGCAGTAACAGAGTGTGCCCGCAGCCTGCGGGCATGCTTGCATTCCACGCACAGTCGCAACCAGGCAGGGCGTTTATGAGGATCGCAATCGACATCCGCAGAATTCAGGACTTTGGTGTCGGCACCTACATTCGCAACCTGGTGAAAACGCTTGCCGGCAAGGATAAAAAGAATTACTACATCCTGCTGGGAGACGAAGAAAAAGCCTCCGCCGTTGTCTCCCTGCCGGAAAATTTCCAGGTTTTGCACTGGGATAAGCCCCGGGATTCTTGGCGGATACACCTGCAGTTGCACCGCTTGCTCCAGGAACATCCCGCCGACGTTTTGCATATCCCTTATATGCGGGCTGCTCCCCTGGTGCCTTGCCGGTATGTGATTACCGTTCACGACATCGCTGATTTTTTCTACAACTCCCGCGGGGGCCTGAAGCAGAATCTGCGGTGGCGAATGGTGCGCCGGGGTTTGGCGCATGCCCGGCACATTATGGCGGTTTCCCATGCCACCAAGAGGGATTTGGAAAACCTGTTTGAGATTCCCTCCCGGCAGATCACCGTTGTGGAGAATGCCATTGACGAGCGCTTCACCCAGAGCGGCCGCCGGGATGAGCAGCGCCTGATTCTGGAACGATACCAGGTCAACTATCCGTTCTTGCTCTACGTAGGCAACGTCAAACCGCAAAAAAATATTCCGCGCTTGATCGAGGCGTTTGCCGTGTTGAAGGGAACGCTGCGGAATCACCCCGTCTATCGCGACCTGCGGCTGGTCATCATTGGAGACGAGTTGAGCGAGCACCCCGATCTGCGGCGCACCGTCATTCGGACGCGCGTGCAAAACGACGTGCGCTTCCTGGGTTTTGTTCCGGTGGAGACTCTAAGGGTTTTCTACCAGTCGGCGGAGGTTTTTGTATTCCCCTCGCTGTATGAGGGCTTCGGGCTGCCGCCGCTGGAGGCGATGGCGCAGGGCACGCCCGTGGTGACCTCCAACGTCTCCTCGCTGCCGGAGGTAGTCGGGGAGGCGGCTGTGCTGGTGCACCCGGAGAATGTTTTCGATATCGCTCGCGGAGTGGAACAGGTGCTGCTGCAGGAGGGACTGCGGGAGGAACTTCGTAGCCGGGGGAAACGGCAACTGGAACGGTTTAGCTGGGAACGGTCGGTCGAGCGGGTATTGCAGATCTACGCCGCAGCGGCGGAGGGGTAATCGCCGTCCGCGCCGGGCACTTCGATGGGAGGAATATCCACCCCGTAACATGCAGTATTTTGAGTTTCGGGTAATCCACCGGGACCGTAACACAAAGGCGCGGACCGGGCTTCTGACGACTCCCCACGGCACGGTGGAGACACCGGTCTTTATGCCGGTGGGCACGCTCGGAACCGTCAAGGGTCTGTCGCAGCAAAACCTGGAGGAGCTGGACGCCTCCATCATCCTGGCCAACACCTATCACCTCTATCTCCGGCCCGGCCCGGACCTGATCCGGGAGATGGGCGGGCTGCATCGGTTTATTTCCTGGGACCGTCCGATTCTCACCGACAGCGGCGGATATCAAGTATTCAGCCTCAGCACGCTCCGGAAGGTCAGCGAGGAAGGGGTGGAGTTTCGCTCGCACCTGGACGGCTCGCTGCATCTTTTGTCCCCCGAGCGTGTTATGGAGATCCAGGACGCCCTGGGATCGGACATCCGGATGGCGCTGGATGAGTGCACCGAATTCCCGGCCGGGCCGGCGGAGGCGGAAAAGTCGATGGAACGGACGCTCCGGTGGGCGGAGCGGTCCAAGCGTGCATGGCAGCGCACGCCCCATTCGGATGGAGAAGGACCGGCGGGAGCTTTATTTGGCATCGTGCAGGGAGGCACTCACGCGCGGTTGCGCCGTCAATGCGCCTCCCGGCTGGTGGAGATGGATTTGCCCGGCTACGCCATCGGGGGCCTTTCGGTCGGCGAAGCCCGGCCACAGACCTTGGATATGGTGGCGGCCTCGGAGGAATGCCTGCCGGAGGATAAGCCGCGGTACGTGATGGGCGCAGGACTGCCCGAGGAGCTGGCCCACTACGTCGCCAGCGGCGTGGATATGATGGATTGCGTGCTGCCCACACGGAACGGCCGCAACGGCTGCTTGTTTACTTCTGAAGGGAAAATAAACATCCGCCAGGCCCGCTATGCGCGCGACACTCGGCCCGCCGATGAGGCCTGCGGCTGTCCGGTTTGCCGCCGCTATTCCAGGGCCTATTTGCGCCATCTATTCGTTACGGATGAGATGCTTGGAAGGATTTTGAACAGCTACCATAACGTCTATTTTTATCTTGACACGATGCAAAGGATTCGGCATTCTATCGCGTCCGGTGACTTTACTCCTTCCCTTTTTGATTTCAGCTCACGGTTGCGAGGGGACGCTCCGTAACCGATATCAGAGTTGTGGTTCGGGTGTGCGTGCCTGGGAAGGGGAATAAAGGGTAATAATAATGGGGAATAAAGGATAATAATAATGAAGTTGGCAACGGCAATTTTTCTTTGGCAGGCAGGGGGGGCGACTAATCCGCTGGTGAGTTTCCTGCCGATTATAGCGATTTTTGCGATCTTTTACTTCCTCCTGTTCTTGCCGAACCAAAAACGCAAAAAAGAGCAGCAACAAATGTGGGCGGACCTGAAGAACGGCGACCGGGTCGTCACCAACGGCGGTATTCGGGGTACAATCATAAGTGTTAAGGACGAAGTCGTCGTGTTGCGGGTGCCTCCGGAGCAAGTGAAATTGGAACTGTCACGCAACGCGGTGGCGGAGAAACAGGCTCCACCCGAGGAACAAAAATAGCAAGACGCTGCTCCAGTTTGTGAGAGGAACCGGCGCGGGCCGGGAGTGGTTTTGAGCCCCGCCCAGCGAGTCCATTAGGATCTATAGGGTCTATGAGGAAATTCCAGAGATGAACCGTAATTTGTGGAAGAAGGCTGTTTTTATCGGGGCGGTTGTGCTGGTCTCGATATTCGGAATCATTGGCTTGCCCACTAGTTGGGAATCGTTGCAGGCGAATTTGCAGGATAACATCCGCCTGGGCCTGGACCTCCGGGGAGGGACGCACTTGGTCCTGCAGGTGAGGGTGAACGACGCCGTCAACGCCGAGACCGACCAAACCATTGAACGCCTGAAAACGGCTCTCGACCGGGAGCAAATCGATTACGGCGGGATCACTCCCATAACAGCCGCCGACGTGATGGACGACGGCGGAATCCTGGTTCAAGGGATTCCGGTGGAGCAGGCTGCCGCCTTCCGTGATACCGTCGGGCTCAACGAGCTGAACTGGGCTGTCCGGCAGGTCGAGCCCGGCTCCTACGAAATGACTGTACGAGCTTCCGCATTGAAGGTTATTCGCGACCAGGCCTTGCGGCAATCCATAGAGACCATACGGAACCGTGTGGATGGTTTAGGTGTCAGCGAGCCTACCATACAGGAGCGTGGCCGGGGAGAGTATGAAATCCTGGTGCAGTTGCCCGGTGTAAAGGACCCGAACCGTGTGAAAGATATTATACAGACCACGGCCCTGCTGGAAATCAAAGCGGTGAGAAGCGGCCCGTATCCCTCCCGCGAGGCGGGTTTGGCGCAAAACTCGGGCATTTTGCCGGCCGGCACGGAACTGTTGGAGTCTGCGGTCAAGACGGAAGGCGCCGGTCCGGACGATGAAGAGTGGTATCTGGTAGCGCGGGCGTCTGTCGTTACCGGCCGGGATTTGCGCAATGCCCGGGTGGGCCGTGATGAGAACAACCTTCCGGAAGTCGACTTCACTCTGAGCAGCGACGGCGGTGTCCGGTTCGGCAATTTTACGGAAAATAACATCGGGAACCCCCTGGCGGTCGTCTTGGACGACAGGATCCAATCCGTCGCGACGATCCAAAGCCGCATCACGGATTCCGGCCGCATCATGGGCAGCTATACCCTGCAAGAGGCCAATGACCTTGCCTTGGTCCTCCGTGCCGGGGCGCTGCCGGCCTCGATGCGTTATTTGGAGGAGCGCACGGTAGGGCCGTCGCTGGGGGCCGATTCTATCCGGTCCGGCTTGCTGGCCTCCCTGGCGGGGTTGCTGGGGGTGATCTGCTTTATGTTGATCTATTACCGGCTGGCGGGGATCAACGCCATTGTCGCCCTCCTGCTCAACCTCATCCTTTTGATGGCGGCGCTGGCCTATGCCGGGGCGACGCTGACTTTGCCGGGGATCGCCGGCGTGATACTCATCATCGGCATGGCCGTGGATGCCAATGTGCTGATCTTTGAGCGGATCCGGGAGGAGTTGCGCACCGGCAAGACCGTCGTCTCCAGCGTCGATGCAGGTTTCCACAAGGCGTTTTTAACCATCATCGACACGAACCTGACGACCCTGATCGCGGCTTTCTTCCTTTTCTTGTTTGGGACCGGCCCCGTGAAGGGTTTTGCTGTCACGCTGAGTATCGGCTTGGTGGCGAATGTCTTCACAGCCGTTTTTGTTTCCCGGGTGATCTTTGATTATATTCTTTCGCGCAAACCGCGTCAGGCTGCTCTCAGTATTTGAATGAGCAGCAAAAAAAGAGGGTGCAGGAGCCGGAACTTTTGGCTATAGTACGGTGTCCAAACAAAAGGAGACAGCCCGGCTTCAGGGCGGGTAAAGCAGTTTTCCAGGTCCAGTAATCGCCAGATGGAATTATTTCGGAACCCAAATATTAACTGGATCGGCAAGAAATGGCCCTTGCTTGGCCTTTCCGTTGTTTTGAGCGTGACAGGCTTGGTTTCGCTCTTTGCGAAGGGAGGCCCGCGATACGGAATCGACTTTAAGGGCGGCACTCTGGTCCACCTCCAGTTTCAGGAGCAGCCGTCGCTGGAGCGCATTCGTTCCGCCCTGCGATCGCAAGAGCTGGGTAACAGCACGCTGCAGCAGTACGGGCCGGAAGCTGACCATGAGATCCTGATCGGGCTGGATTTGGAGGCCACCAGCGAAGAGGACCTGGACGCAGGCAGAAGCGCTATCATCAACGCACTGAGCCAGGAATTTGGAGGAGAAGCCGGTTTTGAAGTGCGCAATGTCGAGTTGGTGGGCCCCAAAGTCGGAGCCGCATTGCGGCGCCAAGCGTTGAATGCAACCCTGCTGGCGCTGGCCAGCATGCTGATCTACATAGGAATTCGGTTTGAATGGATTTACGGTGTTGCAGCAGTCCTGGCCGTGTTTCACGATGTGATTATTACGGTCGGCTTTCTGTCGCTCGCGGACAGAGAGATCACCCTGACCGTGATCGCCGCTTTGCTGACGCTGGTAGGATTCTCCGTGAATGATACGATCGTGGTGTTTGACCGCATGCGCGAAAATGTGAAGTTGATGCGACGGGAGAGGATTAGCGAGATCGCCAATCGGAGCATCAACCAGACCCTCAGCCGGACGGTTCTTACCAGCGGTCTCACGTTTATCACGGTGCTGGCCTTGTTCGTTTTTGGAGGAGAGGTGCTGCGGGGGTTTTCCTTCACCTTGGTTGTGGGAGTCCTGGTGGGCACCTATTCTTCCATCGCCATCGGAAGCACGCTGGTCGTGAGCTGGCAGGAGTATGGGAGCCGTGTCCGGCGTCCGGGGAAGGCGGTTGCCCTCGAAAGGGACCGGGGCAAAGCAAAGCGCCCCAAGCTCGGAGCGGGCGCAAAGGTATGAATCCTGCCGGGCGGAGAAATTGTGGCAGGGGGGGTTGAAATGGAGGGCAAACTTAGGTACCCTGTGTGCATTAAATCGAAACATGTTTCCCCCTGTTCGGATGCAGGGTAGGGTTATGTGTTTTCATCTATAAATTTTATTTATGAAGACAATTAGAATTATCGGTTGTATAATTCGCCACTTCGATCATTTATTATGTACGGCTTGGTTCTGTAAATTGCGCGCCGTTCCACCCATTGGTTTGAACGGAAACACTTACGTTCCCTCTTTCAGGGAACGCAGGGAGCATTGAGATATGTTTGAAGACAGTATTTTGGATTACGGAGGCAGGGGAAAGACAAAGAAACCCATTACGGTGATTGTTTCCTTTTTGGGACAGTGCCTCATGCTGGGAATCATGGTCTTGATTCCTTTGATCTACACGGAGGCTCTTCCGCAAGCCCAGTTAATGACCTTTCTGATGGCCCCGCCGCCCCCGCCGCCCCCGCCCCCGCCGCCTCCGAAGGTTGCACCGAGGGTGCAGGTAAGGCCCAGGCCCCAGCCGCAAGAGATGGTTCAACCCACGGCGATCCCCAAACAGGTAGCCATGATTAAAGAGGATCCTCGGCCACCTCCGGGTCCGGTTGGCGGAGTCATCGGAGGTATCGCCGGCGGCGCTCTCGGAGGGCCTGGAGGGGTTTTGGGAGGGATGATCGGCGCGGCCCCGCCGCCGCCGCCTCCTCCTCCTCCCCCCGCCGCCCCCATCCGTGTGGGTGGCCAGGTAGCGTCTGCTAGGTTGTTGAACCAAACCAGGCCGGTGTATCCTCCGCTCGCCAGGCAGGCTCGAATACAGGGTACGGTCCGCCTGGAGGCAATCATCAGCAGGGACGGGACGATTGAGAATTTGGAGGTCGTGAGCGGCCACCCATTGTTGATTCAGGCGGCCTTGACCGCGGTGCGCACATGGCGTTACCAGCCCACTTTGCTGAATGGGGTGCCTGTGGAAGTTATTACCACGATCGACGTCAACTTCACGATGCGATAGGAGCGACAGACCTTTAGTGCCTGATGAAAGGCACAAAAGGGAAGAGCACGAACCGAGATTGCATCCGGGCTTCTGGCGCGATGAGGCCGGATGAGATTTTGTGAAAGAAAAATCGAACTACATCGTTGTTAGGAGGGAGAATCAAAAATGGCAGGAGCCGATATAACTTTGTTTGGGATGTGGTTGTTGCAAGAAGCGGTTGGATGGGACCCCATGTCGATGTGGAACCAAATGGGCTGGCCGGCCCGAATCATAGTGATTACCCTGTTTGGAATGTCTGCGTGGTCGATCGGGGTCATGATTGACCGCTACCTCGCGTATACCGCTGCGCGGAAACAGTCCCGCACGTTTGCTCCGCTGGTGGCGGGCGCGTTGCGGGACGGGAAGCTCGACGAAGCCATCCATATTGCGGAGCGGCATAAGAAGTCCCACTTGGCGAAGGTGATTACGGCCGGGCTGCAGGAATTTCAGGCCCATCAGGCCAGCGCCGAAATCTCGGGAGCGGAAATTGATGCTTCCAAGCGCGCTTTGGACCGGGCCGAAGCCATTGTCCATGCGGATCTGAAGCGCGGCTTGAGCGGGCTGGCAACCATCGGCGCCACGGCTCCTTTCGTCGGGCTGTTCGGGACGGTCGTGGGGATCATCAACGCGTTCGCAGGCATTGCGGCGGAAGCAGCCACCGGACTGGCAGCCGTCGCTGGCGGCATTTCCGAGGCCCTGGTAGCCACCGCGATCGGATTGTTCGTGGCCATCCCGGCTGTGTGGATGTTCAACTTCTTTACCACCCATGTCGAAGCCTTTGACATTGAGATGGATAACTCCTCGTCCGAGTTGATTGACTATTTCATTAAACGCACCTCAAAAGGGAGCAAAAAATAATGGCGATTGGAAGGCAACTGATGGGCGTAACATCGGAGCCCAACGTGGTTCCGATGGCTGATGTCATGCTGGTGCTGCTCATCATCTTTATGGTCATTACTCCGATGTTGCAAAAAGACGTCAGCGTGGACTTGGTACGGACCAACAACCCCAGGGAGATGCCGGACGCCGATAAGGAAGACGCCGTTGTGGTGTCAGTCACGCGCGACGGCAACGTCTTCCTGGGCTCTACCCAGACGGCAGTGGACGAGTTGTCGACGAAGGTGCAGGAGATCGTAGCAACTCGGGTGGACAAGACCGTTTTCGTCAAAAGCGATGCCCGCGCCAAATATGAGCGGGTCGTGACGGTGATCGATGAGGTGCGTTCGGCCGGCGTGGACCAGCTCGGGTTGCTGACAGAAGAGATAGAGTGATAGAGGGAAGACCATAGGCAGCCTTTTGGCGCGCGACCGCCCGGAGCGGTGTGGAGCCGGACCGGGAAGGGCAGAAGGCCCAACCCTGCCGCGTGAAGTCGCAGGCGTGATGGGCGGGCCGGGAATTCTTCTCCATTCAGACAGGAGGAAACAGATATGGGAATGGATGTGGGAGGCTCCAAGGGAGGAGCTAAGTCGAACATCAATATTGTCCCCTTGATCGACATATTGCTGGTGCTGCTGATTATCTTTATGGTCATTACTCCGACGGTGTCCACGGGTCTGGATGCTTTGGTGCCGCAGCCGAATCCGAACAAAGATGAACAACAACTGGAGGAAGATATTCGGACGGTGGTGGTGTCAATCGATGCCAACCGCAATATGAAGATCAACCAGGACCCGGTGACCAAGGAACAACTGGGATTCCGTCTGGAGGAGATCTTCAAGACCAGGGCGGACCGGACGATGTTCGTCAGAGGCGACCCGGAAATTATTTTTCAGGATGTGGCTGAGGTGATCGATATCGCCAAGGGCGCATTGGTCGACAAGATCGGCCTGATTACCGCGCGGATTGAAGAAGGTCAATAAGCGAATTGAACAGCGGGTTTCCTCATCAACCGTCGGGTCTGGGCCGGGCGGCTTGGCCTGTAGGTTTGAACTAAAGAGTCGAAGCCCGTGCCATTTTAGTTCGGAGAGCGAAAATGAAGATGAAATCGAAAACAACGATTGGCTGGGTAGGGTTGGTTTTCGCCGTTTGCCTGATGCTGACGGCGAGTGGCTGCAATCAGTTGAAGGCGCGGGATCAGCTCAATAAGGGGGTGTCGCAGTACCGGGCTAGGCACTACCAAGTCGCTATTGAACATTTCAAGCGCGCCGTCGAATTTGACCCCGAGTTGGTGAATGCCCGGCTGTACCTGGCAACCGCCTATTCCGTTCAATATGTGCCGGGAATCGATACGGAAGGAAATTTGCAGGTTGGGGAGCTGGCCATTCAGGAATTTGAAAACGTCTTGGCGAAAGACCCCAACAACCTGGACAGCATTACCGGCATAGCCCAGTTGTATTTCAATATGAAACGAATGGACGAGGCGAGGGAATTTCGCAGGAGGCAAATCAGCATAGATCCCACCAATCCGGAAGCCTACTACGCGATCGGAGTGATCGATTGGACCTTGACCTATCAGCCGCGGATGGCATTGAAGGTGCGGTTGGGCTTGCGGGCCGATCAGCCGTTTCCACGGAAGGAGTTCAGGGAAGAGTTGACGGAAAGGAACCTTCCTTTGATTGAGGAGGGCATGGAGAATCTGAATAAGGCGATTGAGCTCCGGCCTGATTACGATGATGCCATGGCCTATCTGAACCTGCTGTACCGGGAAAGTGCCGATTTGGTGGACACGGAAGAGGAGCGGGAAGAGCTTCTGGTGACCGCTGACAACTGGATTGAGAAAACGCTGGAAATCAAGAAGGCAAGGGCTGAAGCAGAAGAGGCACAGGCAGGGGGGTAATTTCCTCCCGTTTCCTGCATCGGCAGCTTTATAATAGAACCCTGGAGGGCAAAGAAAGCCTCTCCAGGGTTTTTCTTTTGCCGGCGAATCCTGCCCGGCTCCAACCATGGGGGGGGGGAGCCTTTCCGATTTCGGAGCTGAGGCGGCGATCTTTCCCGCCGGAGGAAGCTCCGGTTTTTGATGTCCAATTTACCGACCACGCTGCGGCAGGCATTCTCCACCAACCTTCTTACGCTCACCAAGTTTCGTGACCTTCTGAAAAAGGTCAAGCAGAACCGGCCCCACGAGGACCTGGAGCTTCTGCGGCGGGCCTACCGGTTTTCCGCGCACTACCACAAACGGCAGGTCCGTTCTTCCGGAGCGCCCTACCTTTCTCATCCCCTGGAAGTGGCCCACATCCTGGCCGATCTGCGGCTGGACGGACCCACCATCGCTACCGCGCTCTTGCATGACGTTGTAGAAGACACTGGCGTAACCCTCAAGGAAATCCGCAAAAGCTTTGGCGAAGAGGTGGCCCACCTGGTCGAGGGAGTGACCAAGATCCGGAAGCTGGATTTTTATAGCCAGGAGCAACAGCAGGCGGAGAACGTTCGGAAGATGCTGCTGGCGATGGTGGACGACCTGCGCGTGATTTTCGTCAAGCTGGCCGACCGTCTGCATAACATGGGCACGCTACAGTATCTTTCTCCGGAGAAACAACAGCGCATCGCTCAGGAGACCCTGGACCTGTATGTTCCGCTGGCCCATCGCATGGGGATGGGAAAGATCCGGGGAGAGCTCGAGGACCTGGCGTTCGCCTATATCGACCCGATTGCATTTCAAGAAATTCGGCACGCGGTAGAAAGCAAGAGGCAGGCCAGCGAGGATTCCCTCAAAGAGGTAGTGGCAGCTATCCGGCCGGAACTCGGCAAGAATGAAATCGCGGCGAAGGTCGAGTGGCGCATCAAAAGGTTCTATAGCATCTACCAAAAGATGAAGCAGCGGAAATGCGGCATAGATCAAGTCTTCGACCTGCTGGCGGTTCGCATCATCACGGAGAGCGTGAACGACTGCTACGCTGCTCTGGGGGTGATCCACAACCTGTGGCGGCCGGTCCCGGGGCGGATCAAGGATTTTATTGCCATGCCGCGCCCCAATCTTTATCAATCTCTCCACACCACCGTCATCGGGAACATCGGCCAGCCGTTTGAAGTGCAGATCCGCACGGCCCAAATGCATCGCACGGCAGAGGAGGGAATCGCGGCGCATTGGAAGTACAAAGAGGGCGGACCCACCTCCGCCGCTGATGAGCAGAGTATGGCGTGGCTCCGGCAACTCGTGGATTGGCAGCAGGACCTGTCCGATCCTGTGGAATTGCTCTCCACCTTGAAAATTGACCTGTATCCGGAAGAGGTGTGCACCTTCACGCCCAAGGGAAAGGTCGTGGTCCTGCCGCGCGACGCTACCGCCATCGACTTTGCCTACGCCATTCACACCGAGGTCGGGAACCGCTGTGTGGGCGCGAAAGTGAACGGGAGACTGGCGCCGCTTCGAAGCCGCCTGGGTAACGGGGACATCGTCGAGATCCTCACCCAGAAGGGGAGCCATCCCAGCCGCGACTGGCTGGCCTTTGCGAAGTCTTCCCGGGCGCGGAATAAGATCAAGCATTGGATCAACATCAACGAGCGGGCTAACGCTGTCGAGCTGGGCCGGCGGCTGTTGGAAAAAGAGAGCCGCCGGTTCCAGATTTCCTGGAAGCGGGTTTCGGCCGAGGACCTTGGAAAGATCGGGCAGGGACTCGGCATACAAAAAGTCGAAGACTTGTATTCCGCTGTGGGGTTCGGCAAACTGTCCGCCCATCAGATCGTGTCCCGGTTGTTCCCGGATTCGGTTCCGGAAACTCCCGCAGAGAAAAAAACGTTCGGCAAAACGTTCCGAAAGGCGCTGGGCATCTCCCAAAGCGGCGCCTTGCAGATCAAAGGCTACGATGATCTGCTGATTTACCGCGCAAAATGTTGCGAGCCGATTCGGGGAGAACCGGTCATCGGTTATATCACGCGCGGAAAGGGAGTGGCCGTGCACGCCAAGACCTGTTCCAACGTGCAAAACCTCCTCTATCAATTGGAGCGAAGGATTGAAGTGGAGTGGTCTTCCTCGGCCGAAGAATCCTATCCGGTCCAACTGGTCATCCGCACCGATGACCGCCCGGGCCTGTTGAAGGAATTGACGGCGGCCATTTCCGACAAGACAAATATCCGAAAAATTGAGACGAAGACCGGAGTTGCCCGAGAAGCGACCGTTACTTTGTCTCTGGACATCACCGACAAAAAGCACCTGGAGCGGCTGGTTCTGGCCATACGGAAGATCAGCGGCATCCGGGACGTGGAACGCATCTACAAGACATAAATTCTACGTTTCTTTTTTTCCTTAGCGAGAGGAATCCCGTTGCGCAGCAAATGGCATGCAGCCGCCGAATTGAGTCTGTCGGAGGACCAGGAGGAGATTCCCCATCCGCGCCGGCCTCAAGCTCACTCTCATGCCCCTGGCGGAATCGCTTGGTTTATGCTTTGGTGACTTTGCCGGAACGGATACAGTCAGCGCAGGCTTTGATCCGCGCATGGCCGCCGTTCACGATGGCCCGAACTTGGTGAAGGTTGACGTTCCAGCGACGTTTGGTGACGTTATGAGCGTGGCTGATTTTATTTCCGAAGCGCGGACCTTTTCCGCAAATTTCACAGACTCTAGCCATTCTGAATCTCCTGAGGTAAAAAGTAATTTTACCAGATTGGTCCGCCGGAACCAAGTGCCACCGGGCGGCGGAGAGGCCGGCAAGCGCTCAGCAGCTTAAGAAGTTGATCTCTGGCGCAAAATAGGGATATAAGGGGAGGCATCTATCCAGAGAATTTTGCTAAAGGTTTCCGGCAATGGCGTTCCGGAAAATTGGCATTTTTCGCATTCCAGGCGCGGGCTTGCTCCGTGAGTTAATGGACGAAAAGAATTAGGGGGATGGTTATGAGGGATTTGATCAAGCAATACCTGGACCGTGGGATCTCCAGACGGAATTTTCTTTCCGGACTGGGCACGATAGGCCTCAGCTCCGTGGCAGCCAACTCGATGGCGCGATCGCTGGCCCCCTTTATGGCCGAGGAGGCGGACGCTGCCGCCGCCAACGGCAGCCCCGCGTGGATGCGGAAGGTGCGCGGGACGGGCGGCGCTCTGCTGGCGGCGCAACTCAAGGCAGCCGGGATCGAGCACATCTTCGTGAACCCTTCCTCGGGCCAAGCCCCCTTCTTCGACGCCCTAGTGGACGAGCCGAAGTTGCACCTGATTGAAGGCCTCCAGGAAGGGGCGCTGGCGGCCATGGCCGACGGGTTCGCCAAGGCCTCCGGGAAGACTCCTTTTATCTTGATCGCCCGACCGGGACTGCCGAACTGCATGACGCAGATGTACAACTCCTGGAAGGACCGCATTCCGATGGTGGTGGCGACCGACCTGGGAGGGATCGACGGGCTGGGGCAGGACGGATTTGAAGAGATCGACCACATGGGAGAGATGACGCAGCCGATCACGAAGTGGCACTGGAGGGCGGAGAACACGAGGAAAATACCGGAGATCACGCGGCGAGCAATCAAGTTTGCCTCGACGCAGCCGTGCGGGCCGGTGTTTGTAGCTTATCCGCAGAATACACTCAGCGAGGTGGCGGAAGCGGAGGTGATGGAGCAGTCCAAGTTCTCGGTTCCGATGAAGATTCGGCCGGACCAGGCATCGGTGGAGGAGGCGGCGCAGTTGCTGCTGGAAGCGAGAAATCCGCTGCTCTACGTCGGAGATGAGATCGCATGGTGCAGAGGGCAAAAAGAAGTTTTGGAGCTTGCCGAGCTGCTGGGTTTGCCGGTAACGGAAGCTCCCGGGTCTCTTGGCTGGTCGCGGCCATTCCCGACCCGAAATCCTTTATACCTGGGCGATTTCCAAAAGGAGATGCGCTATCCGGGCAAGGTGGACGTGATGCTGAACCTGGGCAGCCGGATGCCCTATGCCGGTTCTCGCCCGAAGGTGTCGGCAGATGTGAAGCTGATCCAGGTGCGGATGGACCCGGGTAATCTGGCCCGTGTCTATCCTACCGAGCTTTCTATGGTGGCCGACATGAAGCTGGCCGCAGCCGATCTGGTGGCTGCTGTCCGAAGCATGGCCACGGCAGACCGGCTCCGGCAGATACGCGATGCGCGTCTGGCGAAGACGCGGGAATTCACCTCGAAGATGCGCCGGTTCCGCGAGTCGATTGCGCGCGAGCGCTGGGACCAATCCCCGATCAGCGCGGAGCGTCTGGGAATGGAGTTGGAGAGCGTTCTGGAGAAGGATACATGCTTCGTGGCGGAGATCGATTCCGGGCGGGTCATGGAGCAGCTGATCCAATTCGGCGGGGACGACAAACAATACTTCAGCAACAGCGGACGGGCGCTGGGATGGGGCTTGGCGGCGGCGTTCGGGGTGAAGCTGGCGCAGCCGGACCGTCCTGTGGTGGCCGTGATCGGGGACGGGTCATTCCTGTTCAGCGGGCCGCAACCTCTGTGGAGTTTCGCCCGCTATCGCGTCCCGGTGACCATCATGGTCTTGAACAACCGCAGCTATAACAACGAGCGGAACCGGATCTGGTATACCGGCGGGCGGCAATTCAAAACCGGCCGGGACATGGTCTGCTATCTAGGAGATCCCGACGTTGACTTCGCGAAGATGGCCGCCTCGTTCGGCGTGGACGGCGAGGCTCTGCAAGACCCGTCCGCGATCCGGCCGGCGCTGGAGCGAGCGAAGAGAGCTAACGTCGAGGGCAGGCCTTACCTGCTGGATGTGCACATGGGGCGCCGGGGCCTTGGGGCGAACTCCACTTGGCATCCCGAGTTTTCGGTTGAAGCGCTGCGCCAGAGAAAAGTATGACCGGGAGCATTGCATTCGATGCGTTGCTATCGTCTCGGCGGTTTAGAGCATCAGTTTCATAGTTACTATAGACCCAATCGCGGTGGAAGGATCAACTAGACCTGTTTCAGAGTTGGTGTAGAGTGCTTCACAGCCCTGCAAGGGCGGCAGAATCTAGCCCAGGGCGTAAGCCCTGGGACAACGGGGATAGATATTACCCCAAGCCCCGGAGGGGCGCAAGACGCTCCGGCCTTTTTCTTTCGCCCCTTCCGGGGCTGATCCGGCGTGGCCTTTCCCACCCACGGCTGGCGCCGTGGGCTAAACTCTTGCGCCCCTCTGGGGCTTCACGAGCGTTCTGGAAAGCTATACAGCAACTATAAATTTGCTCTAGAGCGTTTCGCAGTTCGTGTAAACCACAACGCGTTGTCATTCCGAACCCTTCGGCGTTGCTCAGGATGACAGCCAAAGAGGATGCCTGGTCCAATGGCGGAGCGGCCTACAGCATTTGCGAAAACGGTATAGTTGTCGCGTAGGGCGGGAAAAGGAGAGAGGGTCCAGTGGCAGGCGGCTGTCCGGGAACAAGGCCCGGCTGTCTCAGCGCAACTCTTCCATGATTTCTTCGAGAGCTTCCCTTCCGGGGCGCACTCTTTCTTCGGGAAGCGTGGCCAGGGGTTCATCGACCAAGTTCAATAGCTCCACAAAATCTTTCCTGTGCGTGTTCACGTAGAAGATTCCAGTGAGCACCTCGTTTCTTTCCTTCGCCGCTTCCATTGCCAGCAAGGCTTTCAGATGGTCCGTCGCGTCGAAGTCAGGGGCCAGCTTGCGCAGCCGCAGGTGGGAGCCGTCGTGGAGCTGCACGTCCTGCGTCTCGCCGGGATCGTAATTCACCTCAATGTTTTGAAAGAAGGGAATAAAATCGATTTCCTGCAACGGATTGTCGTGTTCCTTCATGTAGGAATAGCTCTTGGTGGAACCTTCGTGGTCGTTGAAGGTCACGCAGGGAGAGATGACATCCAGCATGGCGATGCCCCGGTGCGCAATGGCCGCTTTGAGGATAGCCAGGAGCTGCTTCTTATCCCCGGAAAAAGACCGCGCTACAAACGTTGCGCCAAGCTCAATCGCCAGAGCGCAGGTGTCGATTGCGGGAAGGTCATTGATGACTCCGCTCTTTTGTTTGGAGCCCAAATCCGCCGTGGCGGAGAACTGTCCTTTTGTCAGCCCGTAGCAGCCGTTGTCCTCGATGATGTAAATCAGAGGGACATTGCGCCGCATCAAGTGAACAAACTGTCCCATCCCGATGGACGCCGTATCGCCGTCTCCGCTGACCCCGATTGCCATCAAAGTCTGATTGCCCAGCAGCGAGCCGGTGGCGATTGACGGCATGCGTCCGTGCACTCCGTTGAAGCCGTGCGACGAGCCGAGGAAATAGGCCGGGGCCTTGCTGGAGCAGCCGATTCCGGAGAGCTTGATCACCTGCGAGGGACGCACGCCCATCTCAAAGAACGCCTCGATGATGCGCTCGGTGATGGCGTTGTGGCCGCAACCTGCGCAGAGCGTGGTTTTGCCGCCACGGTAGGTGGCGATTTCCAATCCGATGCGGTTGGCTTTGGGGGGAGAGGATGCCGGAGGTTTGGTGGCCGTGCTCATGTTAGTTGCCTGATTCCTGTGCGACGATTTCCTCAGTTACCGTTCGCGCATCGATGGGCATGCCGGTGTAATGGCGAACACTGCGAACCTTGTTGCAATCCCTCCACACAGCCGCGCGGATCAGGTCGCACATCTGGCCGTCGCGGTTCTGCTCCACTACATAGACGCGCTTATAACGTTTTACAAATTCCGGAAGCTGCTGATTGAACGGAAAAGCCCGAAGACGCATATACGATGTTTTAAGGTCCTGCTCCTTCCGCAACTGGTCGCGGCTCTCCACCACCGCCCAGTGGCTGCTGCC
Organism: Terriglobia bacterium; assembly: GCA_963666975.2. GTDB lineage: Bacteria > Acidobacteriota > Terriglobia > 2-12-FULL-54-10 > 2-12-FULL-54-10 > JADFGZ01. The sequence continues at coordinate 828,565 of CAXVYR010000004.1, forward strand.
AAAGGCGATGATGCCGACCTCCGTTCCAGGCTCTTCGTCCACGACAGGCGGCAAAACCCGCTGGCGAGCAGTTTCATACTTGCGCTTCAGGCGGTCCATATTGTTCTTGTAGTCTTCCGGACGCTCGCTGTAGGTTGCTTTCTCGTTGTGTCCGCTGCCGCGAGTGAAGTAGGCCGCCAGGGGATGATCCGTTCCCGGAAGGGTGCGATAGGGGATGCCGTCCCCGTCCACATCGCGGTAGCGCTCAAACTTTTGGAGGCGCTCCAGGTCTTCGGCGTCGAGCACCTTGCCCCGGCTGATCGGCTTGTCCGGGTAGGCGAACGGGTCCGCCATCCAGTTGTTCATACCCAAATCCAGATCGCTCATGACGAAAACGGGGGTCTGAAACTCTTCCGCCAGCTCAAAGGCCTCCTGCGCCATGGTGTAGCATTCCTCGGCCGAGGAGGGGAAAAGTATGATGTGTGCCGTGTCCCCGTGGGACAGAAAAGCGGTGGAGAGGATATCACCTTGCGCGGTGCGGGTCGGCAGGCCGGTGGAAGGGCCTACGCGCGCGATGTCAAAAATCACAACCGGAATCTCCGTGTAGTAGGCCAGCCCGACGAACTCTGACATAAGGGAGATGCCGGGTCCAGAGGTGGAGGTCATGGCACGGGCTCCCGCCCAGCCGGCTCCCACAGCCATGCCCACAGCGGCCAGTTCGTCTTCGGCTTGCACAATTGCGAAGGTGGCTTTTCCGGTCTTTGGGTCTAGACGGTACCGCTTCATGTATTCGATGAGGGATTCGCCCACGGAAGAGGAGGGGGTGATCGGATACCAACTCATAACCGTTACCCCGGCAAACATGCACCCAATCGCCGTGGCTGCGTTGCCGTCAATCAGGACCTTGCCTTGATTCTTATTCATGCGCTCCAGACGGAAGGGATCCGTCTTGGGCAAGTTCTTGTCCGCGTAGTCGAACCCGGCCTGGATGGCGTTCCAATTCATTTCCGCGGCTTTCACTTTCTTGCCAAGCTGCTTCCGCAGGGCCTTTTCGATCTCGGCCAAATCGATGTGCAGCAGCCGTGCCAGAACGCCATCGTAGATCATGTTGCGGACCAAGCGGCGCAGCCTGGCGTCGGGACAGACCGGCGTGACGAGCTTGTCGAAGGGCACGGGGTAAAACTCAAGGTCCTGGCGAAGCTCTTGCAGGTTCAACGGCTCGTCATAGAGGGCGGCTGCGCCCGGAGGCAGGGTGAGCACATCCTCGCGGGCCGTCTCCGGATTCATGGCCACCAGAAAATCCAGTTCTTTCTTCCTGGCGATATAACCCTCGTGATTGGCGCGGATAGTGTACCAGGTGGGCAGACCGGCGATGTTGGAAGGGAAAAGATTCTTCCCGGAGACGGGAATTCCCATCTGGAAAATGGAACGCAGCAGGACCGTGTTCGCCGTCTGGCTGCCGGAACCGTTGACCGTAGCCACCTGAATGCTCATGTCGTTGACGATTCGTTTTTTGGATGCTAACGGGCGGCTGGGAACTGCGGCTTCGGTGGTTGCCATTAAACTCTTCAAACCTCAGAGAAACGCCCGGGGATAAAGTGTCCGAGGGGCGGACTCCAGGCAGTGACGGCGAAGGGGTCAAGCCTGCGGCGATTTCTCGATCTTCGGTGCCTCGAATTAACAGTGTAACCGACCCGGCGCGTAAAAATCAATGCCGGAGCGGGTCTGAGCCGTATTATGTTCCTCATTGTGAACCACAAAGTGAACCACAAACGGCAGCCAGTCCCTTGCCGCCAAAAGATCAATAGTCCCGAAAAAAAAGCCCGGACACCCGCAGTGTCCGGGCCTGAACGCTCGATCTATATTCAGAAGATTCCTTAACCGGGCGTCTTGCGGATCGGGGGAAATCCCCCCCCAATCCGCCCGGCTTCTGGAGATGTCTCTAAAGCCAGCCTTGCTGCTCTAGTACATCCCTCCTCCCATTCCTCCGGGTGGCATGGGCGGCATCTTCTCCTTCTCCTCCGGAATGTCGGTGATCAGAGCCTCGGTGGTGAGCATCAGGGAGGCAATCGAACCGGCATTTTGCAAGGCGAAGCGGGTTACTTTGGCCGGATCAATCACTCCCGCCTGGATCAGGTTCTCGTACTTCTCCGAATCGGCGTTGAAGCCGAACGCTTCATCGGAATTTGCCCGGACCTTTTCCAACACCACGGCGCCCTCGTGCCCGGCATTGGAGACAATCTGCCGCAGCGGCTCTTCCAAAGCACGCTTGACGATGCTGACACCAACCCGCTCATCGGATGGGGCTTTGAGCTTGTCGAGAGCGGGGATGGCGCGCACCAGGGCGACTCCCCCGCCGGGCACAATCCCTTCCTCGACGGCTGCCCGGGTGGCGTGCATGGCATCCTCGACCCGCGCTTTTTTCTCTTTCATCTCCGTCTCGGTCGCTGCGCCCACCTTGATGATGGCAACGCCGCCCACCAGTTTGGCCAGCCGCTCTTGCAGTTTCTCCCGGTCATAATCGGAGGTGGTATCGTCAATCTGCGTGCGCAACTGCTTCACGCGGCCTTGAATATCGGAGTGCTTACCGGCGCCTTCCACGATGGTGGTGTTGTCCTTGTCGATGGTGATTTTCTTGGCGTGGCCCAGTTGGTCCATCTTGATATCTTCCAACTTGAATCCCAACTCTTCGCTGATGACCTGGCCACCGGTCAAGATGGCAATGTCTTCGAGCATCGCTTTGCGACGGTCCCCAAAGCCGGGCGCCTTCACCGCGGCAACGTGCAGGGTGCCCCGCAACTTATTGACCACCAACGTGGCCAGTGCTTCCCCGTCCACATCTTCCGAGAGAATTAGCAACGGCTTGCCCGTTTTGGCGGTCTGCTCCAGCAAGGGCAGCAGATCCTTCATCGAGCTGATTTTCTTTTCATGGATCAAAATGCGGACATCGTCCAGGACAACCTCCATGCGTTCGGCGTCCGTCACGAAGTAGGGAGACAGGTAGCCGCGGTCGAACTGCATTCCTTCCACCACCTCGAGCAGCGTCTCCATGGTTTTGGATTCCTCGACGGTGATCACGCCGTCCTTGCCGACCTTCTTCATCGCCTCGGCGATAATGTTGCCGATGGTCCTGTCGTTGTTGGCGGAGACCGTTCCTACCTGAGCGATCATGTCGCCCTTGACGTCTTTGGAGAGCCTCTTGATCTCGGCGACAGTCACCTCAATCGCCTTGTCCACGCCGCGCTTCAGCGCCATGGGGTTGGCCCCGGCGGCCACGTTCTTTACGCCCTCGCGGAAGATGGTCTGCGCCAGCACGGTGGCGGTGGTGGTTCCATCCCCGGCTACGTCACTGGTTTTGGAAGCCACTTCGCGAAGCATCTGGGCGCCCATATTTTCCAGCGGATTCTTCAACTCGATCTCCTTGGCCACGGTCACCCCGTCTTTGGTGATCGTGGGAGAGCCGAACTTTTTGTCCAGGACCACGTTGCGGCCCTTGGGGCCCAGCGTGATCTTGACGACGTCAGCCAATTGAGTGACGCCGCGCAAAATTTCCTGGCGAGAATCTTCGCCTCTTACAATCTGCTTTGCCATTTACACCCTCCATTTGGTGTTTCCGCTGCGGCTTTCCTCTGGAATCGACCCCTTACACGGATGATCCCGATGACAGCGCGCGGAAAGTTGTCCGAATTTCGTTTGTATTTCAGAAAAGGGAAGCTGGGACGGCTCGAATTACTTTTTCCCCTTGGCCGACTCCGCGGCTCCGCTCAGGATGCCCAGGATGTCCTCTTCCCGCATGATCAGCAATTCCTCGTCGTCCAGCTTGATCTCTGTGCCGGCATACTTGCCGAACACAATCCGATCGCCTTTTTTCACGTCCATAGCGAGGCGAGTTCCGTTTTCGAGAATTCTCCCATTTCCGGCGGCAATGACCTCGCCCTCTTGTGACTTTTCCCTGGCCGTGTCCGGAATGATGATTCCTCCCTTCTTTTCCTCCTTTGCTTCGAGTCTTCTTACCACGACCCGGTCATGAAGAGGCGTTACTTTCATAAATTAGCTCCTTTCGCTATATCTGTAGATTGAATGAACCCAGGTTCTTTCTCGTCAGGTGTGCTTGCTTTGTGGAAAAGAGCCTGAATTTTTTAAAGAAGAAGTACTGCAGGCTTTCACCAAACTATCACTTATCACTTATCACTTATCACTATGTCACTTGTTAGCACTCTCGACCTGCGAGTGCTAATACTAGCCCACTTTGAGCCCGGCTGTCAAGAGTAATTTTAGGAACATAATCATAAAACCTTAGTCAACTCAAATCAAATTTAATTTATTGATAAATAAAGAGATAAATTAATTAACGACATGAAGTGATCGAAATAACCAGTTTTGTCCGCTTTTGAATGGTTATCAGCGGGGAGGGGGCTTGCAACGGTCGGCACCTGGAAGGTCAGTTTCCGGGAAGGGGCCAAGGGAAGGCCCAGTCCGCCACCGGATAGCCGACAAAGGACAGCAGAACAATGCCGATTAGGGAGAGGATCATCCCTCTTACGAACATGGGGAGTATCCGAATATAGCCGCTGGCGAAGACGATCGAGCAGGGAGGATTCGCCATCGGCAACGAGTAACTGATGCAACTGGCCACAGAGACTATGACGGTTAACGCGATGGGATTGAGAGCGACAATCGGCGCCACCGAAAGGGCGATGGGCCCCAAGAAGCTGATGATCGCCACATTGGTGGTCATATTGGTCAGCACAACCGCCAGGGTGATGGTTCCCAGGAGGAATAAGTAGCGGGAGACTTCCGGCCCGGCAAAGGAGCTGACGATATAGGAGAAAAAGCCGCCCAGTCCGACCTCTTTGTCGCCGACCGTCGTACCCACGGCGAGCGCTCCGGCAATCAGCGCCATGGTTCCCCACTCGATATCCTTCACCGCCTCCGACCAAGTCACGGCAAACTTCCGCGTCTTCCAGTCAATCGGCAGGAGAAACAAAGCCACGGCAACCACCAAGCCCACCAACCCCCAATTGAGACGAGCATAGATCAATTTCGCGACTTCGTGTTCGCGCCCCAGAACAAAGGATGACAGCTCCGGCAGAATCCACAGAAACAGCGCGGTGAAGAGCGCGCCCGTGGCGAACTTCTCTCCCCGGCTGAACGGCCCCATCTGTCTGAGCTCTTCCCGGATGGTTTCCTGCGGCACTTCATAGTTCAAATCCTCCCGGCGGAGGAACAGGCGGAGTACCAGGAACATGGCCACTGCCTGGAGGAGCGTGAAGGGAAGATTGCCCCAAAACCATTGGACGTAGCCGATCTGGTATCCCATCGGTTCCATCTCGCCCATGATACCGATGGCGATCAGGTTGGTTGGCGTGCCGCCGGGGGTCATCACGGAGCCGATGTTGCTTGCCCAGGCCACCCCCAGAAACATGGCCATCCCGTAACCGCTTCCGGTTTTAACCTTCATAATTTCCAGCAGTCCGAGCCCCATGGAGAGAAACAACACGGAGGTGACGGTATTGGACAGGATGGCAGTCACCATAATGTTGGCAGTCAAAAAGACCACTAGAAGACGCCAGGGATCGCCGCCGACCAGTTTCAAGGACATCAGCTTGAGGCTGAACCTCCGCGTCAGCCCGTATTTCTGCATGGCGTGGCCGATGATGAAGGCTCCCAGCAGAAACAGAACAGCCCAATGCGACCAGTAACCAAAGGCTTTCTGCAGCGGCAGGACTCCGCAGAGCACAAACAGAGGCATGGACAGGAGGGCGGTTACCGGGATGGGGATGGGCTCGGTGACCCACCAGATGATGATCCAGCTAAAGATGGCCAGCGTGCGCATCCCCAGCAGGCTGACTTCCGGCAAAGGCGGCAACAGCAAAGCCAGCACAAAACAAGCAGGCCCCAGAAAGAGCCCCACTGCCCGCTTTGCTTTTTCAAAGCGGATTTCCCCTGCGGTCAACTGAGGGGTCAGTTCGTGCAGGTCTTTCCAACTCATCGGCCCGCCTCAAATGGGATGGACAAGGAACACCTGAGCGTTTGAGCTTCGTCCTGCAGGGCCGGGTTGGCAGCAAAAGGCCAGTTCAGGCCGGGACAGAAGCCGGGGTTATTTTTTTGTGCCTGCCTTCTTTTTGGGCGGCTTAGGCGGTGCTGCGCCGTTCTCCTCATAGGAGGACAAACGGGGCGCCTCCCCGTCCAATCCGAATTCCTTCCAGCGGGCAGCCAGCCGGTCGTAGACTTCCCGGCGTACACGGTTCCGGGGAGAGAAAACCTTGATGTGTTTGTGCTCCTTGCAAGCATTGAGGATAGCCTTAGAACCCCAGGGGCGCTCCTCGGGAGGGTTCTTGGTGGGGTCCAGCCATGTGGACCAAGTGTTGCGCAAGATGTCGATATCATCCGCCGGGCTGAAGCGGGTGGAGAGAGCCCACAGGACCTGGTGGATGTCGGTGGGGTCCACGTCGTCATCCACCACGACGATCAATTTGGAGAAGTACGCCCCGGCCGGGGACTGGGCAGCCAGCGTGGCTACCTGGGAGGCGTGGCCGGGATAGCGCTGCTCGACGGAGACCGCAGTGATGCCAAACCCGCCGGCGCCCGCCGGGAAACAGTAAACTCCCTTGATGCCCGGAACGCCGAGCTTATCCAGGTCGTTCCACACCGTGGCGGAACGGACTATGGAGTACAGAAGCCCCAGTTCATTGGCCGGGTAGTCGGCCATCAGAGCGCATGTCAGGATGGGGTTTTTCCGGTACCGGACCCGCTGCACATCAATAATCGGGGTGTTGGCTTCGGGCCGCCCGTAATAGCCCGTGAATTCGCCGAACGGTCCTTCCAGCCCTTCCTTGCCGGGGTTCATGAAGCCTTCCACGATAATCTCCGCAGAGGCGGGCAGATCGAGTCCGGTCAGGTCGCTATGGAATATATCGACCGGCTCGTTCACCAGCCCTCCGGCATAGTCATATTCCGACTCGGTCTTGGGAAGCGTCACGCAAGCCACCGTCAGCAGGACGGGATCACATCCGTACACGGCGGCAACGGGAAAGGGCTTGTTCTGTGCCCAGTAGCGTTCGCTTTGCAGACGGGCGTCCTTGCCGGGCGACCAGTAGCAGAACAGCTCCCGGGGACCGTGGACCATCTGCCGGTAAGTTCCCAGGTTCAAATGGCCATCTTCCAGGTCGCGGGTCACCAGCGCATCCCATGTTCCGAGATAGCGTCCGCCGTCGCGCGGCCAAATCTTGGGGGCGGGGAAGCCGGTGATGTCGATCTCGGCTCCCTCTTGGATTACTTCGTTGACAGGAGCCTTCTCGGCGGGGATCATGCGGGGAGGAACTTTCCGCCCAAAATTATCCTTGGCAAACCGGATCAATTCCGTGACTGAAAGGTCTTTCGGCAGACCCAGGCTTAGCGCAATGCGGTTCTTGGCGGAACTGAACAGGTTGAACACGGCGCTTGATCCGTACTTGGCGTCCCGGATATTCTGGAACCACAAGATCGGCGAGTTTTCGCGCTGAGCCACCATGTAATTCAAGGCTCCCATCTCTTCATCCCAGTCAATGGGCTGAGTGATGGTTTTCAATTCCCCCATCGCTTCGGATTCTTTCAATAAATCGCGCAGGCTCAGCATTAAGCCCCCCTTAGATATTTTAGAAAATTACGAATAAGCAATGTCGGCACAGCACCGTTCTCTTTTTTTATGGAGAAACCGGCTGGCGGCGTAATCCTCTATCAATTATTGAAACAGAACTCCATGCGACCAGTTGGGTTCCTACCGGCGTTGCATGGGTATACCGGATATGACGAGAAGGGTCAATGAGAAACCATCTATTGTCGTCATTCTCAAACAGTATGGCTGAATAGGTTCGCAGAAATCCGTCCGCTTTGCAAGAGCCTGGGTGAGGATTTCTAGGTCGGCAGGCGGGGACGGGGTCATACACGGGCTCACATGGAGCATGCCATGCAACGTCAGGAGTTCGTCCAGCAAGCGATCAGGAAGCGGGCTATCTTAGGAATTCCTGCGGGTAGCGGCGAGCAGCAGATACTGATCTTACAATGGACCTGTACATTTCGGGCTTCCTGAAGACCCAAAAGGTATAGTCAGCGCCGCTCCAATAAGCTAAAAACAGACACAGGCAAACTAGGACCATCGCAGCGTAGATCGTCGGTAGATTTTTTTCTTGCTGCCACCCGGCGTTTTTCCACTTTGCCATTTCTCCAGGGAATTCTAAAAAAAACTAATGTGAACCTTCTTATGCCGGTCACCTGCGGGCACGTAACACGGAGGATGCCATATGGTTCGAGTTACGGCGAAAAGAGGGAATGCAGCGAAGGTGGAAGCAAATAAGCTAATTAGAAACATTCTTAACGGTGAAAAGTTTTCCTGCATTGTTCCGATGGAATGGCGGATCGATTGCTTCTTGCTTGGTGTGCAGTAGAAAGTACGTTGACTACTGCTTGGCGGAATTCTGAAAGAACACAGAATCGGTTTTGTCGCCTAAAGGTTTCAAACCACCTGACGATTGATAAGTTGGGTACAAGGGCGGTTCTCGCACCAAGTGTTGAAGGAAACGCGGCGCCGCGCAGGGTGCCCATGTGACGCCGGGGAGGCTGGAGGCCAACCTCGCCATCCTCAGGGGTCGCTGGAAAACCAAGACGCAATTGGGTAGAGCCAATGTACCGTAAGGTGCGCAATCGAGACAGCAAAAAGAGAACAAAAGGAAACTCCGGCATGAGCGATCTGGATAACATCGTCAAAGAATTTTTAGTTGAAAGCTACGAGAACTTAGACCAACTGGACCGCGACCTGGTCGTGCTGGAAACCAATCCCAGCGACCAGGCTAAACTGGCCAGTATCTTCCGCACGATCCACACCATCAAAGGCACCTGCGGCTTCCTGGCTTTTTCCAAGCTGGAGGGAGTGGCCCACGTCGGGGAAAACCTGCTCGGCCGGTTGCGCGACGGGAAACTCGTTCTCAATGCGGAAATCACCAGCGCATTGCTCGCCACGGTGGATGCAGTCCGCGAGATGCTGCGCAACATTGAAAACAGCGGAAACGAAGGCGACGGCGACTACTCGGCACTGACGGCCCAGTTGAAGGCTCTGCAGGAAGACAGCAGTCAGGCTCCCGCCGCCGATTCAAAAGACGCTGCAAAAGAAGCTGAGGAGCAAACCCCCATCGGGGAGATTCTGGTAGAGAGCGGCAAGGCTAAACCCGAGGATGTGGAAGCAGGGCTCCAGCAACAGCAAGCAGGCGATCCGCGCCACCTCGGGGAAATTTTGGTCGAAAAAGGCACCGTGCATCCGAAGGAAGTGATGCAGGCGCTGAATACCCAGACGGAGTCCCGCACGACCGCCGTGGCCGATGCCAACATTCGGGTTGACGTGGGAGTTCTGGACTGTGCCCCGTCAGGGCTTGTTGGACAGGTAGAGGGTAATAGTTAAGGTGATGTTTTTGGCTCATCGTAGAGACTGAAAGGAACGAAGATGAGACAAAAACAAGACGACAGGGGGGCGGTCGAGAAGGCCGTCCGGGAGATCAAACGCAGGACGCGGCGCAGGTTCAGCCCGGAAGACAAAATCCGCATTGTATTGCAGGGACTTCGCGGCGAGGACAGCATCGCGGAGCTGTGCCGCCGCGAGGGGCTGCACCAGAACCAGTATTACCGCTGGAGCAAGGAGTTTCTGGAGGCTGGCCGCAAGCGGCTGGCGGGCGACATAGACCGTGAGGCAACCAGTGGCGAAGTCAAGACTCTGCGGGAGCAGGCCGTACAGCTGAAAGAGGCCCTGGCCGAGGCTATGCTGGAAAATCGCCTGCTAAAAAAAAGCGTGATCGGGGATGGGGAGGAACATACATGAGATACCCTGCCTCGGAGAAGCTGGAGATCATCTGCACGGTGGAGCAATCTGCCCTGGGGGTGCGCCGGACGCTGCAGCAGGTTGGCATTCCCAGATCGACGTTTTACAACTGGTACGACCGCTATGTGTCGGAAGGCTTTGATGGGCTGGAAGACAAAAAACCCGATCCTGGCCCTGTCTGGAACAAGGTGCCGGAGGAGATAACTCAGCAGTTGGTGACGTTAGCCCTGGCCGAGCCCGATCTGTCGTCACGCGAGCTGGCGGTGCGTTTTACCGAGGAAAGGCGGTATTACCTTTCTGAATCGACGGTTTACCGCGTCCTGAAAAGCCATGACCTGATTACCGCGCCAGCCTTTATTGTCCTGAAAGCGGCGGAACGGTTCGCCAACCCGACCACGGCGGTCAACCAGCTCTGGCAGACCGACTTCACCTACCTGAAAGTCATCGGTTGGGGCTGGTTCTACCTGTCCACGGTGCTGGACGACTTCTCGCGCTATATCATCGCCTGGCGGCTGTGCAAAACCATGAGCGCAAGTGACGTCTCGGCCACGTTGCGGGATGCTTTGCAAGCCACCGGCCTCGACCGCGTGGGCGCCCGGCACAGACCTCGCCTCCTGAGCGACAACGGGCCGTGCTACGTCTCTTCCGAACTGCAATCATGGCTGGCAGAAAACAGCGTGCCGCATACTCGCGGCAAGCCCTATCACCCCATGACGCAGGGCAAGATCGAACGCTGGCACCGAACTCTGAAAGACCGCATCCTGCTCAACAACTATTACCTGCCAGAAGAGCTGGAGCGGCAGATCGATGCCTTCGTCAACCACTACAACACCAACCGATACCATGAAAGCCTGAACAACCTGACACCGTATGACGTTTTTACAGGCCAAGGCAGTGCCATCCTGCAAAAACGGGATCGCATCAAAGAGAAAACTATGATCTTAAGAAAACGGTTGCACTTCAAAAGAAGGGCAGCCTAACATCAACCCAGAGGAGCCTGAACGCCACCTTATCTTTTTATGCTCTGTGTCCAACATTATCTGACGACGTACAGGCGCAGCCACTCCCGCGACGACGGGGCTACTTGGTCTCCCCCGATGCAAACCTCCCTTCCCAACCCGTTGAGCGGCCTGTCGGCCTTCACCACGCAGAACCGCGTTACCCTGGTCTATAACCACACGGAGAAGCATCAACGGTACCCGCTGAGCCTGTCCCATTCCAGCGACGAAGGAATCACCTGGGCAGATCCCTGGCATATTGAAGTCCTGCCGATAGAGGTTTCCTACCCGAGTTTTCTGGCTGACGACAAGGGGAGCGTTCACGGTGTCTATACCTATAACCAGCGAATGATCAAATACGTCAGCTATAAAGCCGAAAAGAACGGAGAGCTGCTATGGTAAGCATCTGGGACTTTCGGAATTTGCACGAGGGGAAACGGGTCTTCCTGATGGCTTCCGGTCCCTCGCTGTCTCATCTGGACCTGACGCCGCTGAGCCGGCGCATCGTGATCGGCATGAACCGCACCTCGCTGCTGTTCCCGAACACCCATTACCATTGCACAATGGATCTGCGGCTCTTTGATGATTATCCCGACCTGCTGCGCAGTTCCCGCTATCTGTTTACCTTTGAAGGCAGGCCGTTCGGTATCCCTCTCCGGTTGCTCGGCTCGGAAGGGTTTAGTTGGGATCTCGAAAAGGGCATCTATTCCGGCTATACCGTCGCCTCTCGCCGGGGCAGCCGGTTCCGTATGGATCGATCACTTCTTCGCCATGAACTGTTTGATCTGCTCCAATCTTTCTCTCATCTGCCCGGCAAATCGCCCTTCGGGCGACTCTTCCAAATAGGTTCGCATTTCAACTGCCGCATTCAAGTGAGCCTGTCTTTGCAGGAAGATTTCGGCTAGCAAGACGTGGAGTTGCGGGACGTGTCCGCGAGAATTGGCTTCCGCCCGGCGCGCGCACTTTTCGGCTGCGTCCAGGTTGTAGAGATTGTAATTTCCCACCGCCTGGAGAAAACTGGCAAAGCCAACGCTGGGATCCAGCCGGAGGGCTTTCCCGGCCGTTTCCACGGCGTTCCGGTATTGCTTGTTTTGCAGTTGCAGTGTGGCCAGGTTCATGTACGGCGGAATGTATTCCGGGTCAATCCCAATGGCTTTTTCAAAAGCCCGGGTGGCTTTTTCTGCTTCCCGGCCAGCGAGGTAAATCCGGCCCAAGGCATTCCAGGCGGCGGCATATTGGTCATACTGAGCGACGGCTTGCTGGAAGTGTTGCCTGGCTCTCTCCGGACGCTGCTTGCGAACTTCTTTGAGCCCCTTCGCAAATTCCTTGCGCGCGCTGCTGGGAACCATCAGGGATGCGACGCTGATGGTGGCCTCTTGGACGCCGCCTATGCGCCTCAAACGCAGCGTGCCGACCTCGATCCTTCCCATGCCGGCGGAGTGGGTAAGGGTATGAGTCAAGGGAAAATAGCCCGGCACGGATGCCTGCAATTCGCAGCCAGCCAAGGAACTGCCGTTTTGCCGCAGCAAGTTTCTCCGACTATTGGCTGAATACATCGGTCTTTGACTGCTGGCACTGAAATCTGTGTTGCTCTGCGGGTCGGCGCCCAGGTGAATGGTGAAGTATCCGTCCAGGTCAGTGTGGATCACCTGCAAGGGCTTCACGCCGCAGGTCAGCTCAATCGATACGGGCTTTGCCGGGGGCCTGCCGCTATCGGTTACAATCCGCCCATTTACATCCACAGATCCCTGGCTGGACGAATATGAATGCGGAAAGCCAGCGAAGATTTTCTGAGCAAACGGCCCCGCCGCCATCCAAAGCAGAAGCAAGGCTAGGTGTCGATATACGTTGCGATTCGTTTTTTTAAGTTTTTCCTTCCGGGTCATGGCCAGCCCTCCGTTCGCACACTTGCTGTCGATCCGGCAGGTGTATGGAGTGGACTCCCGGCCACATGCAGCGATTTCTGAGGGGGTTTTCTGTCTTCCGCTTCTAACCGATGTACCCCAGAAGACGGTGTTTGTTTCGCCATCTCTCCGGGTTCAACCGGGGCGGCCGCTTTGCCGCCTTATCTCGAACAGCAGACAGTATGATGAGGGCGTTCGCTGCGCTCAACGTCACCTGCTACATAAAGATAGTTCGGCAAACGTAATGGAAAGTTGAGCGGTTAGTTGCAATGCGGCGGGTTCCGCGCCGGTTTCCTGTTTGAAGCCGTCTTTCTATTTCCTGGTAGACGTGTTTTCGGCTCCTGGCTGGGGTCGGGGGAAGGAAATGAACAAATAAGTAAAAAAGGAATGAAGCGAGGAGGTATTTTTGCCGAAAGATATAGAAGGATGGAACTGTCCATGGAGGGCAGCCAGAAAGTCGAAGGGGAATCGAGGGTGGTTCGGAGATCACCACGCAGGAGATAGGAGTTGTCCACCATCAGGCAACCCACGAGAGTTCAAGGGAGGATGGAGTGACCTGCCCGCATTGTCAGGCCGATCTGCCGGAGAAATCCCGGTTTTGCAATATGTGCGGCGGGAAGTTGGAGCCGAACGCCGGCAACGGCGCCGGGCAAACCTCCGCTGCCGTCTCCCCGGCTGTTCCTTCTCCTGCGGCCTCCAAAGCCTCCGAAGAAAATAAACCTGTGCGGCCTCCAACCCGTGAGGAGCGAGTCCAGGCCTGCCTGGAGAAAATTCTCAAGGATGCGGAGCTGCCCGCCTTTTCGCATCACATTTCAAAAGTGATGGGTGTGATAGGAAACGAGGAGCTGTCGCTGCGGCATCTGAACAATATCATCCTGCGGGACTACAGCCTGTCGCTGGCCGTGCTGCGCCGGGCCAACTCGGCCTACTACAACCGCTCGAACCGGCAGATTTGCAGCGTGGCGCACGCCATCACCTTGCTGGGGATCGAAGCGGTTCGGAGCCTGGCAGCCACACTCATCTTGTTCGAGCACTACAACAAGCGGGCGGGTGGGCTGAAGGAATTGTTGCTGCTCTCTCTGCTGACGGCCAGCCACGCGCGCCAGGCGGCGGCCCAGATTCGGCTGCCGCGAGCCGAGGAAGCCTATTTGTGCGGGATGTTCCGGAACCTGGGAGAGGTGCTGGTGGCCACCCATCTTCGAAAACAATACAGCCGCATCTTGAAGGAGCGGGAAAACAGTTCAGGAGAAGCCAAGGCCTGCCTGCAGGTGCTGGGGTTCACCTATGAAGACCTGGGGCAGGGCATGGCGAACCACTGGCATATGCCGAAGTCTGTGACCGAATCCATGGGATCGGCCGGGTCATCGTCGGCGCAACGGGCAGGGAAAGACGTCATGGAAACCCTGGTGGCTTTCAGCCACGAGCTGACCGATGTGATCTATCGCCGGAATCCCGGTAACCGGCAAGCCGCCGTCGCGCTCATTGTGGATAAATATGGTTCCAGCCTGCGGCTCGGTCCGGACGGCGTGCAAGCGCTGATTGCCACTGCGGTAAATGAGACGACGGAAACCTTCGCGGCGGCGAAGATTCCTCTCGACGGACTCCAGCTCCGCCGCCAGGCAGAGGCCGCGCTGCAGGGAGGGAGCTTGGAAACAGGAGCGCCGGAGCCGGAAGAGGAAGCGGCAACGCAAGTCGGCGGGGCGGAAGAGAACCTCCTGGACCGCCTGGCCGCAGAGGTGGATGCCGCTATACAGCCCGGCGCGTCCGTGCAAATGAACTCAATCCTCATGATGGTCCTGGAGGCTTACCACCGCGGGGCCGGTTTTGATCGGGTGATATTTTTTCTTGCCGACAGCGACCGGACGCGGCTCCGGGGCAGGCTGGGGCTCGGTGAAGATATCGAGAGCATGATCGACCGGCTGGAGATTCCCCTGGCGGGTCGCGGCGAGCCACTCACGGGTTTGCTGACCGGCAGGAAAGATACGTTTGCCGACATGCCGGGCAACCCCGCCTATAAAGATTCCAAAGTAATGGGAATCCTGCGGCCCAGGAGTTTCGGATTGTTTCCCGTGGTGGTGGATGGCGCCGTAGTGGGAGGTTTGTACTTCGACCGCTTGAAGCCGGAGTCTCCGCCCTCGCCCCGCGTTCTGAAGGTGCTCAAACGTTTGCGCGATCACATGGCCGAGACAATTCGGCGCACCAGAGCGCCTGCCGGGACGGCTACCGTTGCCGATTGATCTGAGTAGAGAAAAGTTACCCGCCCGGGGCGTTCGGCCTGGGTCAAAGCGGAAATTGAGTACAGAGTCTTGGAGGATTCGCAAAGTCCCTCGGACCGAAGTTTTGCAATGGAAGAAGCGCTGGATTCCACTCGCATGCGGAACTGCTCGGCCTGCTCTGTTTCGAGGTTTTGATCGATCCATTCCACAATGGAGGCAGCTTCCGACACGCTGCAAACTTTGCGCGAATAGCAGCAGGAGACACAGCCTGGTTGGCACAAAATCTTCAGGTCCTGGTTTTCGACGCTGGATTTGATGCTTGTCTCCGCCCGATCCCAAGCGGCATAGGCGCTCTTCGCCAGAGAAGCCCAGTCGTGGAGACGCTCCCCGCTGATCTCGGTTGTCCGATCCGCTTTCTTCGAACTCATCGTGTGTGATCCTCAGAACGCCAAAAGGAACCGCCAGTCATCCAGTTGTTCTTTTGCGGAAATAATAGTCCTGGGAACAATGGCGCCACAAGCAAAAGAAGCCAAGTATCACTATAGTTACGAGACGATAGTTGCGAGATGATAACAACTAGATGCAGTTGCGCATGTAGTTGCGCGATGGTGCCGAAGGAGACGGGAGAATCAAGCATGGAGGCCGGCGATCCCAGATTCCCTGCTGTTTCCTCGCCCCTATATTTGCTGGCAAGATTCCCCACTGCTTCTCGCTCATGCACAACAACGCTGCTGGAGAGGGAATATGATGTGAGCAGGCTCATCCCCACCGACGCCGGATTTGACAGAAACGGAACCGGGTAAGTAGAATCTTTGAGTCGTGGCCAGGTAGCTCAGTTGGTAGAGCGCAGCCCTGAAAAGGCTGGCGTCGGCGGTTCGATTCCGTCCCTGGCCACCATGATTTCAAGCACTTAGCTTTCCCCTTCGACCGACTTTGCTTCCGTTTGCTTCCAATTCAATGCACCATTTGTGACGGCTGGTTGAGCCGTGCGACCACCCGCTGCTGCGATTCAGGCACGAATTGCTGGTAAATATCCAGCGTCGTACTCGCTCGCGAGTGCCGCATTTGAGCCTGAGCGTCCTTCACATCGGCACCAGCCATCTTGAGCCAGGTCGCGTGCGAAGTTCGTAGGCATCGCCAGTTCACGAAATCCAGACCGAGCTTGCGGCCTGCTGGTTTAATAAACCGGGCAAGGATGTTGTTATCGCGCATCGGGCCACCCGACCTGACGGACTGAAACACGAGGTCGTGCGGACCATCCGACTTGAAGACTCTGTAGCGCCGCACCGCCCGACCAGCCCTTACATCAACTGTGAGCTGCTTGAGGCGGTGAAGCCGGTCAATTACGCAGCGGTTCACACCGATGGTTGCGTTTGAAGCGTCGCTCTTCGGTGCTCCCCAGTCTCCGCGACAGTACCGCTCATCGACCGTGATGGAATCGTCGTGGACATCCTCCCAGCGAAGAGCGATCAACTCGCTGACGCGCAGTCCCGTGTACACGGCGGTGTAGACCATCGTCGCGTATGACTCCGGAATTTCGGCCAACAGGCGATCAAGATCCGCGGGACTGACCACCGGCTTCCTGAAGCGTTTTCCGCGTTGCTCTGCCGGCAGCCGAACGCCCTCGACGGGGTTTTTGACAAGCAGCCCGTACTGAAGCGCCGAGCCGAGGATGGAAGACAAGACATCGCGGATCTTGTCCCTCGATTCGTGCGCGAGCTTCGAGGCCGCCAAGGATGAGATGTACTTCTGAATCGTGAGCGTCGTTAAATCCCGCAAACTAAAGATCACCGAACGCCGGCAGGAGGTGATTCGCGATCACTCCCTGGTAACGCTCTTGCGTGCTCTTTGCAAACAGCGGCATAACGACCGAGTTGTACGTGTTTTCCACGTAATGGTTAAAGTTTGTCGCGGATCCAATACTCTCAAGTCCCTGGTTTATTGGTCTCAACAATTCGGCCGCGATCTTCTTCACTTCACGTAGTGGCATCGAGGCAAGTGCCAGTTTCGCCCACGCCTTCTTCCGCTTGGGCACCCCGGTACTGAAGTCCTCGCGCCAATATTGTAGAATCCACCAGTTCCCACGCCTTTTGGGCTTCGGGTCCTGGAATCTCCGGCGTGACATCCGCTCGAAATCTCCTTTCGGCGGAACGCCGGTGCTTGCCTCGGGCAGAATATTACCATGCTTTGAATCCTTCGCTCTGGCAGCAATGGCGATTGCTGATTTGTAATTCAGCTCCGGCAGCGAGAAAACCTGAGTGGGGATTCGGTTCAGCAAGGTCGCTGCTAGAGGTACTGCTTCAGCAACGTTCACACCCCAAGGATTGTGGATGTAATTTACTATCCCATTTTCGTACACTTGTGCAGGAGCGACAGCGACCAGGGCCGCGGAATGCACGAACACGTTTTGGATCTCGCCCGCTACTAAAACAGGCATAGACGATACTGTTGTCACCTAAACTCACCTCATCGTGAATGAGTGAATTCGCCGGGCCCTTCACGCCTCCTTGGGGATGGCGTATCTTCGGGGAACCCTAGGGTTCGTCCAGCTCCAGTAACCCGCGATGAAAAGCCGTTGCGGGTGGGGTCTCTACCCTTTCCTTAGCAACCCGGCCGTGGTTGATGGCCGGTGCCACCTCGGACAATACCGCCGGTCTGGCAACAGGCGGTTCGTTTCTTGCTTCAGAAAGATCTAATATCGTTCAAGCAGGCCGCTAGGCCAGGACAAGGCCCAGTATGTCATCCAGCTCAGCCTCTTTCATAGATCGCATGGTCTCTAGGAGGTTTTTCAAAGCTGCCCATCTTTCGGCACCTGATCTGGTTGAATCGCTGGCAAGCCTCCAGAGGACCTGGGCGGGACTTCTCTTCTTGAAGGGTCCAAGCTTCGGCCACTTGTAGGCTTGAAACATCCCGATGAGATTCAATTGATCCTCCGCAGGCAAGTCCCTACTTTTTAGAATCTCGATTGCCATTCTTGGTGCTTGTTTGTACTGCATCATTCTCCTTTCCTCTTTAATAATTCAGATTCTGAACAAGTTGCCTCAAGACCGTTACACTACGTGGTGCTCTGCGCCCCAAAGGGGGGAGGGCCGGGGGGCTCGACACAGTATGGCGCATACTCAAAACGGCCTTTAGGATCCCCTTGGACCAGATCCGTCACGGCCGGTGCCGCATTGTTCGTCTCGGGTGAATTTAATTTCCAGCTCCTCCCTGCTAGGTTAGATCTGCCTATTTGCTTCAGCAAGGAACCCATGCGATTGGCCAACAGCCGACCGAAATCAAGAAAATCCATAATTGCGGAAATAAATAAATACGGCAGCTTAACGACACTCTGACGTACCTAAAGCGACACTCTGAATTAACTAAATGCGCCGGCTGGGACGCGATTCGGACAATCATTGCATAATCAACTGATTTGGGAACGAGCTTCTCTCCTAAGAATCATGCTGATTACGCAGGACTTGTTTTACTCCGGTACACAGGATTTTTGAAACGGCCGCTTTCTGAAAATCCCTAAAAAAACTGCTGTGAAAAAGTTTCGTCGAGAACGAACGCATATGGGCTAGGTACTCCCTCCGCAAGTAGCGGCGGAGACGAGCGCGCACTCCACACATGTGTTATGCCTGAGCGTATCTGATTTCCCTGCCTTGGAACTTTCAATTGTCGAACCACCTCCGCGAGTGATGTTGAAGACCGGGCTCTTGCCTGTCCGGATTCCGGATTTTTTTGGTTAACGCATTTCACTGAAAACAGCGTTTCGCAGTTCGCAGCACACTTACACATGGGGGGACATACCCGATTGCGATTCGCAAAAACCATCCCGTTTTAAGACCAACAGATATACCAACTGTGTCTGTTTTCAACTAGTTACCTTTATGAGAATGTTATTGCGAATTGCGAATCCTCCATCGACTGTAAAGGCTGACTTTCCGAAAACAGGCATTCTTTTGCGAACTTTGCCAGACGCGAGAAGCGATGCCTATTATCGGAGTAGGAAACGCTCGACTCCCTTCGGATCCTTCTTCGACTGAATGTGCTTGTGCAGGAGAGCGTCCAGATCATCCTTGATGGCAGCCGCTTTTCGATGGCTTTGGAAACACTCCTTGCTGATCTCCGTTTTCGTTTTTGGACCATTGGCGAGGAAATTAACAATTCGCCGCTGCTCGGCCGTTAATCCGCCAAAGATGAGCCTGGCGCTGTCCTCAGCATATTTCCAGAACGCCACGGCGGCCTTGAGGTCTCCTCGGCAATCACCGTGCGAATCCGTGTATAGAACGAAGCGGCCGTGTTCCGATGAACCCCGACAAGCTCAGCCGCCGCCCGTGCCGTCGTCCCGGCAACGAAGTGCTCCACCAACCGATCCCGCTTCGCCTTGCTCAGCCGACTACGCCGTTCGTACATATCGCCATCCTATCCCTAAGCAATCTGCTTAGCTAGGACAGCCCCATTAACAACGTTAATCCGCCAAAGATGAGCCTGGCGCTGTCCTCAGCATATTTCCAGAACGCCACGGCGGCCTTGAGGTGCTCGCTTCGGATGTTGTCTGACGAATCGAGCAATGCGTACAGGAGAGCGAGACGCGCCAACGTAGCGCCCCCCTTCCGCTCGCGATACCACATCCTGCGAGCGTTATCATCCATATAAACTCGGCCTTGCTTTCGAGCAAAGTCTACGGCGGATTTCAAGCCTATAACCTCCGAGGTCCAATCAAGAGCTTTACCACCGAATGGTTTCGGGCCGCACCGTTCAACATGCAGCCACAGAAATCGGTTAGCGAAGCCGTTGGACCGTTCGGCTTGTGCTAACGCCGAGTGCAGCTCGTCTCGCGTGATGTCCCCAAGAATCGAAATGTGTGCATTGCTGGCTTTGGCAGGTGAGTTTTTAGTGGCTACCTGTAAGATTCTGCCGTCCCAGGCGTTCCGTATCACCGCTGAGAGTATATTGCCTTCCCGCTTCATGACCGCGAGCGCACTCGCGAATTCGCCTTCATAGACAAACAGCCGTTTATCCGAAACTCCCGGGACTTCAGTATCACCCTCGTCGTTCGAGTTTGTATCGCGTACTTTCCAGATGACGCCTTCGCCAGAAGATAGTCCGGAAATTATGCGATTTGCCTTCCAAGCAGGATCGACTTTGTCAAACACTGCGTCGATTCAGGCCGCGGCCGTGCCCTTGCGGGATTTTGCAGTGTCGCCCACTTTTACTGCGAAGATGTTTCCATAATGCCGTGTGTCCTCCACCTGGAAGTAGGCCGTCCGGCCGATGATATTCCCGAAACTCATGAGTATCTCGGCCAGTAGTGCGGCGGGATGTGCTTCTGTTTCCGGCTTCAGCTTCTTGACGATTTCACCTGCTAGTCCATAGAGGGCCATATGTTCTGTAGCCTCCCGGATACCGGCCCGCCGGGATGAGAGTTCAGAGCAAGAGGGTTTGTAACAAAAAGGTGTGGAGCAAGCAGCATCCCTTCCAGCCGAAAATTCTCCCGGAAGTATGCCGCGCGGGGCGCTTCGAGGACTATAATTATTTTTGAACCTAAACCGAAACGCGGTGATTGCCATGCGAATAATCGTTAGCTTCCTGATCCTGTTTCTGCTTTCCTCCGCTCCAGCAGGAGCGCAGACGGCTCCGGGCGGTGAAAACGGGGCGTGCATGGGCGGCAAGCCCGGCGCTCCCATTCGGATCGAGGTATTTTCCGACTACCAGTGTCCCGCTTGCCGCCAGTTCTACATGGAAACGATGCGTCCGGTGCTGGACAACTACGCCAGCGCCGACAAGGTCTGCGTGGTCTACCGGGAGTTTCCACTGACCATGCACGCACATGCCCGCGAGGCGGCGCACTACGCTCACGCCGCCCAGCTGTTGGGGATGCGCTACTGGCGGCTGGTCACCGACGCCCTGTACCAATCCCAGCCCCAGTGGTCCGCAAACGGCCAGTTGGAGCCCGTGGTCGCTGGCGTCTTGTCGGAGGAAGACATGGGCCGGTTGCGGAAATGGATGGAAGACCCCGCCGTGGAAGCGGCCATCTCAAGAGACATCGCGCTGGCCCGCGAACGGAACGTCACCGCAACGCCCACCTTCTTCGTCACCGCCCAGGGCAAGACCGAAAAAGTGGCTGGGGTCGTTCAATACTTTGTCCTGCAACGCTACCTGGACCATTTGCTGGGGCAATGAGCCGTGCTGTTACGTGTCCTGGAATGGATCTGCCGGTTGCTGCTGGGGGCTTTGTTCGTCATCGCCGGCTACACCAAGCTGGGAAGCCCTTTCCTGTTTGAAATGGCCGTGGACACTTATCAGTTGCTCCCGCCAGTGGGAGTGATTGTCGTGGCCCGTTCTCTGCCGTGGTTGGAGATAGTCCTCGGCATGCTGTTGTTGCGGGGCTGGAAACTAAAATATGTAGCGACCTTCACTGCCCTATTGCTGGGAACCTTTCTCCTGGCGATGAGCATCACCTATGCCAGGGGCATCGAGGCGAATTGCGGCTGTTTCGGCTTCGGCGAACCGATCAGCCCCCGGACGCTGGCACGAGACTCGTTTCTATTCGTATTCGCCGTGTTCCTCGCCATTTATGCATGGCGCAAAAATAAAGCCACGGCCCCCTAAAAATCTCCCGCCGGCTGATTGCCGGGGCCTTTGTGCTGGCGAGCATGGCGCTGGGATGGTGGGTGAGTCCGTACTGGCTGCTGTTCACCGCTTTTGCAGGACTGAACTTGTTCCAGTTCGTGTTTACCAACTGGTCTCCGATGATGGCCTTGCTGAACAAATGCGGTCTTCGAAACGTGAGACTCAGCAGCTCTTCATAAGAAAAAAGCAACCCCGCAACTTGGCAGTGTTTGCGCCCTCCCCGCTTTCAGAGCGAAACACGCGCATATCCCGCTTATCGAGACGGTTTTCGCCTCTCCAGCCTGTCCAGGTTCCGAAAGGCCACGCGAATATCCGTGAGCACGTAGAGTTCGATCCCTGTTTTCGCGAACTGCTCTACTTTCTTGGCATCCATAAAAAGTTGCTCTCGATGACGGTCTTTTTCCAGGATGATGGTGTAGGAACGGTGTCCTGGGGTGGGCGGAAAGACGCGGCAGTTCACATCCCGGTTGCCCCGATAGATCAGCAATTTCTGGATTAGCTGGGTCAGACTGGTACTGGCGTCAACCATACAAACAGGCGTCCTGGAGAAGCCGCAAGATGTAGCCACATTATCACGGACCTCCTGTGGAAAGCAAACCCTCTGAAACCAGCCCTGAATCTGGTTAGGCCTCCGGGGAAAGAAAACCCGCATGAGGCCGTTGTTTTCTGCTGCACGGACACGCATCCCGCTGCCCGCCCCGTCCCACCCCTCAAAAAACCTTTGACTGACTGATATGATTCTGTTAAGTTTGCGCGCTGACTCTTTCAAGGGGAAGTATCTTTCACCCGGACAACCCAATGATTGGGAAGGGCCTCCCCGCCGGGGGGGTATGGATGGGAACGGGCGGAATGTTCAGGAAGACAAATGTTCTTGGCGAAACAGATTTTTCTCACCAAGGGTGCCGGCAAGCACCGGGAACGGCTCTCCAGCTTTGAGTTGGCCCTGCGGTCGGCTGGAATCGCAGCCTGTAATCTCGTTAAAGTGTCCAGTATTTTCCCTCCGAGGTGCAAGCTGATTGGCCGGCCCGCTGGATTAAAAAAGCTGTCCCCGGGAGAGGTGGTCTTCGCGGTTTTGAGCGAAAATGCGACGCGGGAGCCGCACCGGTTGATTGCCGCCAGCCTGGGCCTGGCTCTGCCCACGGACAAAAATGCCTATGGCTATCTTTCCGAGCATCACTCTTTCGGCCAAACCGATGAAGATGCGGGCGAGTATGCCGAGGAGTTGGCGGCCGAGATGCTCGCAACCACCTTGAATGTGGCGTTTGATCCAGACCGAAGCTGGGATGAAAAGAAAGAAATCTACCGGATATCCAACAAGATCGTCCGCACAACAAACGTCACCCAGTCTGCGGTAGGGGACAAGCGCAGCAAATGGACCACTGTGATCACCGCCGCCATCTTTTTGACTTGAACCTGCAACTTAAACCCGTGACTTGAAGCAAAGAAATTCGCCACATCGATTTGCCTGGGAGGACAGAAGCTTCCGATGACTGGAAAAAAGCATCCCGGCCCGGCAGCGGACCCGCTGGCGGCCCCAGCGTCTAAACCGCTCCGCGAAAAAAAGGACCTGCTGAGCAAGCCGACCCGGCCCGTCGTCATCGACGAAGCCAAGGACGTTGCCGCGCTGCTTGAGAAAATGCAGGGCATCTCCTTCCAGGGCCGCTCTCTCGCCGAGGCCTTCCGAATCTGGCGCGAGATGCTCCAGGACGAATGCGTCATCATGATGGGAATGGCGGGAGCCATGGTGCCGGCTGGAATGCGCCGCTTGGTGGTCTATTTGATCGAGAACCGCCTCATTGATTGCCTGGTATCCACGGGCGCGAATTTCTTCCACGATATTCATGAGAGCCTCGGGCGAAAACATTTTCAGCACTCCCCGGACATCGATGACGTGATGCTGCAGGAACATCTGATTGACCGGATGTATGACACGCTGGCCGACGAGGCGGAGTTCCGGGAAGAGGACGCCTGGATCGGGGAATTCTCCGGAACTCTCGACTCCTCCCGCCCGTACACGACCCGGGAGTTTCTGTACTTGCTGGGAAAGGAAGTTGCCTCGCGCTCCAAAACGGAGGGCATCGTGACGGCGGCCTACAAGGCGGGCATCCCGCTCTACTGTCCAGCCATAGCCGACTCTTCGATCGGCATCGGCATCGCCCAGAGCCGGTATTTCGGCCAAAGCAAGATGAACTTTGACGTGATTCAAGATGTTGTGGAAACCTCCTGGATCACGGCCAAGGCAAAAAACACCGGGGTCATTTATTTCGGCGGCGGGACGCCCAAAAATTTCATCCAGCAGGCCGAGGTCACGGCGATCATGATGAAGCGCGATGTGGCGGGCCACCGCTACGCGCTCCAGATTATCACCGACTCCCCCCACTGGGGAGGCCTTTCCGGATGCACCTTCGAGGAGGCCCAAAGCTGGGGCAAGATTGCCAAGGACGCCCGCATGGTCACTTGCCACTGCGACTCCACCATCGCCATGCCCATGCTCGTCACGGGACTTTCGCAGTTCCCGGACCTCATCAAAAAACGGCGGCTTCCGAAGTTCCAAATGGGCCAGAAATTTGATTTGACCCATTGACGGCGCTCCCATCGCCGGCCTCACTGGCGGATGCGGACTTTCGGTGACCATGCTTTCTAACTATCCTTTCTAACTATGCTTTCTAGCTATCCCTCCCGCCTCCCT
Source organism: Terriglobia bacterium (assembly GCA_963666975.2). Lineage (GTDB taxonomy): Bacteria > Acidobacteriota > Terriglobia > 2-12-FULL-54-10 > 2-12-FULL-54-10 > JADFGZ01. The sequence goes on from CAXVYR010000004.1 coordinate 852,819, forward strand.
CAGAACTTCGGCGGCATAGAAGACGCTCTTTCCGACTACGCCCGTTCCGCCGTGGTCGTCTGGCCGATCTCCTTGGAACGAACCACTTCCTATAAAACCGGGACTCGCTATGGCCCGGCGGCAATCCTCGAAGCCTCCCGAAACATGGAACTTTACGACGAAGAGTTGAAAACCGAACCGTACCGGCACGGCATTCACACGCTGCCGGAGATGGAAACGCAGGATGGGTCCTTCGATCAGGTCCTGGCGAAAGTGCATACCGTTATGAACGGCCTGCTGGCCGACGGCAAGTTTGTGGTGGCGCTGGGAGGGGAGCATTCGCTGACCCCCCCGCTGGTTGCGGCCTGCGCGAAGAAATTCGAGTCACTTTCGGTCTTGCAGATCGACGCGCACGCGGACCTGCGCGACTCCTACGAAGGAACCCCCAACAGCCACGCTTGCGCCATGCGGCGTGTTCTGGAAATCTGCCCTGCGGTTCAAGTGGGCATACGCAGCATGTCGCAGGAGGAGGCCCAGGCGCTGCCGCAGATCAATAACACCCGCTTGTTCTATGCCTCGCAGGTCGCCGGGCGGCCTCCGGAAAAATGGATTCCCGAGGTGGTGGACTCTCTTTCTGCAAACGTCTACCTCACTCTGGACGTCGATGGCCTGGACCCTTCCATCATGCCGGCCACGGGCACGCCGGAGCCGGGAGGTTTGGGATGGTACGAAGTGCTGGCCCTGCTGCGGGCCGTGGCGGAGCGAAAACGCATCGTCGCCATGGACCTGGTGGAGCTTCTCCCGCAGCCCGGCTTTCATTCCTGCGATTTTCTCTGTTCCAAGCTGGCTTACAAAACGGTGGGGTACGTGATGGATTCGCGGTCTCGCCGAGCGTAAATTGTCAGACTAATATTCTCGTTTCCAAAGTAGAATACTGGATGGAGCGACAAACACGATGAGAGACTATGAATTCACTATAGTGATTGAGAAGGACGAAGACGGCCGTTTTGTAGCCATCTGCCCGGCACTCCAGGGCTGCTACACGGAAGGGGAAACCGAGGAAGAAGCGCGGCAACTCATCGAAGATGCGATCCGGCTGCATATTGAAAGCCGTCTCGCGAGGAATGAGCCCATATCCGAAGAGGTTCGATCTCACAAGGTTCGTATTGCGGTGTGACTCCAAAACTTCCTTCCTTCACCGCCCGCCAAGTCATTTCTATTCTGAAGAAGCATGGCTTCGTCTTGGACCGGCAGTCCGGAAGCCATGCCGTCCTCATCCATTCTGACGGGCGGCGGACTACGGTTCCCATCCATGGCAAACGCGATCTCGGCAAAGGACTCCTGCGCCAGATCATAGGCGATGCCGAGCTTACCCTTGACGATTTAATCCGGAAATGAAGCGGCTGCCCGGGTGAGGGTATCCGAGCAAGAGGTCAAACACGGCTAGTCGTAATATTCCAAACCGAGGTGGGTAATCAGCTCCTCGCCGCGGAGGTGCCGGAGCGTGTTCTTCAGCTTCATCAGTTGGATGAACAGGTCATGCTCCGGATAGACGGTGGGGGCGCACATGGGGCTCTTGAAGTAGAACGACAGCCACTCCTGAATGCCCCGCATCCCGGACCGCTTGGCCAGGTCCAGGAACATCACCAAGTCCAGCACCAGCGGCGCGGCCAGGATCGAATCCCTGCATAGGAAGTCGATCTTGATCTGCATGGGGTAGCCGAGCCAGCCGAAGATGTCAATATTGTCCCAGCCTTCTTTGTTGTCTCCCCGGGGCGGGTAGTAGTTGATCCGCACCTTGTGGTAGAAGTCCTTGTAGAGCGCCGGGTAGAGGTCCGGCTGCAGGATGTGCTCCAGCACCGAGAGCTTGCTCTCTTCCTTGGTCTTGAAGGAATCCGGGTCGTCCAGCACTTCCCCGTCCCGGTTGCCTAGAATATTGGTCGAAAACCAGCCGGAAAGCCCCAGCAGGCGGGCCTTGAAGCCCGGAGCGAGAATGGTTTTCATCAGCGTCTGGCCGGTCTTGAAATCCTTGCCGCAGACAGGAAGCGACTTCTGCCGTGCCAACTCCGTCAGGGCCGGAACATCCACCATCAGGTTGGGAGCGCCGTTGGCGACCGGAACCCCGCACTGCAAAGCCGCGTAAGCATAGATCATGCTGGGAGCGATGGCCGGGTGATTTTCCTTTAGCCCGCGCTCGAACGACTCCAGGGTTTGATGGACATCCTGGGGCTTCAGAAACACTTCCGTCGAGCCGCACCAGACCATCACCACGCGGGAGACGCCCTTCTCCACGCGGAACCGCTCGATGTCGTCCTGGAGCATCTTGGCCAGCTCCATTTTGTTCTTGCCCTTCTTGACGTGGGTTCCATCCAGGCGGCGGACATAATTTTGGTCAAAGACCGCCGGCATGGGACGGATGGATTCCATGAAATCCTTCACCTGGTCGAGCAGTTGGGGCTTGAGCACGCCGCCCTCGAGCGCCGCTTGGTAGGAATTTTCGTCGCGGATGTCCCATCCGCCGAACACCAAGTCATCCAGCGTGGCCAGCGGCACGAAATCCCGGATCGCCGGCGTGCGCTTGTCGCTGCGTTTGCCCAGCCGGATGGTCCCCATCTGGGTCAGCGACCCGATCGGCTCCCCCAGCCCTCTGCGGACCGCCTCGACCCCGGCGATGAAGGAGGTGCCGACCGCGCCCATGCCCGGCAGCAAAACGCCCAGCTTCCCGCGCGGCTCTTCGATCGGAATTTGCTCTCCAGTATTTGTGGAACCCACAGCCATGCCCCCTCAGACCAAGTGAATTTAAGAAGTCGCGAAGTCGTAATGACGCGAACTGAAATCGTGTGACCCGCAATCATGCGAGATGCAGATGGTGTTTTGCAAGGGAATTATAGCGGAGACGGCTTTGGGACGCTTGCCTGTGAAGGAAACGACAACTAATGGGAACTATAGCCATCCGCCGGGAATGTTATAGTAGAATACGCGGGATTTCTGTGAAAAGTTGTGGAGGGTCAGGTGATGCGTAGAGGAAAGCTTTGCTCCTATCGTTCTCTGAATCTGTCTCTGTATCTGTGCTTGGTGCTGCTGGCGGCGGTATCGCTTTCCTGCTCGCTGGAGCAGGGCGGACCGGGTGGGACCAGCTCGGAGGGAGAAAACGGCAGCAGAGTCGTCTCCCCCGGCGACTTCGAGATGACCGGCATGGTCAAGGTGGATGAATTCAACGACCAAGCCACCGGCAACGAAGTCCCTCGCAAGGGCGGCCAAGTCGTGATTCGCTATCCGGTTGAACCCGACTCGCTGAACATGTGGTTGAGCGGCAGCGGGGCTTATTCCCAATACATTACCGGCTACATATACAACTCTCTTTTGCGGCGAGACTCGGAGACCTTCGAATGGGAAGGAAGCCTGGCAGAGAAGTGGATCGAAGAAGATATTGTCGTCAAGACAGATGGAGAGCAGTTGAGGGGGATTGTTTCCGAGCCGCGAGGCGAAGCTGGTCCACTGACGATCAAGACCTCCTCGGAGACTATCACTGTCTCCCGGCAGGAGGTTGAGGAGGTTCGCAATGGTGTTTCCTTCACCTTTTATCTGCGCCGGGACGTGCGATTTCACGACGGCAAACCGATGACCGCCGCCGACGTGAAGTTCAGCTTTGAGACCATCAAAAACGAATACGTGGATGCTCCCTCGCTGAGAAATTACTATGACGACCTCGAAAGCTGTGAAGTGCTGGATGACTACACGGTGCGGCTGACGTACTCCAAGCAATACTGGATGGCGCGCGACTTCGCTGGCGGATTTTCGGTTCTTCCCATGCATCTGTACAACTCCGACGGTCTGCTCGAAAAGGACCCGGAGGCCTTTGGTAAGCGGTTCAATGAAAGTCCCTATAACCGCAAGCCCGTCGGCACCGGGCCTTATCAGTTTGAGAGTTGGGAGACGGGCCTTCAAGTTGCTCTGAAGAGGTTTGACGACTATTGGGACGCCCCGCGCCGGGGACGCCTGGACCGGATCGGCTTCAAGTTCATCAGTGACAATGTCGCCGCCCTGCAAGCCTTTAAGAATGGAGAAGTGGATTTCCTGCCAGGTGTTACCCCCGAGCAGTTCGAGCAAGAAACCAACAGCGAGGAGTTTCTGGAAGGATTTGTCAAAGCGGCATACTATACGGAATCTTTCAATTACATCGGCTGGAACACACGCCGACCGCCTTTCGACGATCCCAAGGTGCGCCTGGCGATGGCCTACGGAGCCTTTGACCGTCAAGAATTCCTGGAAAAAGTCCTTTACCAGCGCGGCATTGTGGTAACGGGAAGCCAATACTATTACGGAACAGCCTACGACCACAGCATCCAGCCCTACCCCTTTGATCCTGAGAAAGCCAAGCAATTGTTGCTGGAGGCCGGTTTGTACGACCGGGATGCAGACGGACTCCGAGACAAAGACGGCAGGCCGTTCCGGTTTGAGTTGCTTCTGCCGTCCGGTAACCAAATTGCGCGGCAGAGGGCCGCCCTGATGAAGGAAAACCTGCAAAAATTGGGCATCGAGATGACGATCCGCGAGCTGGAGTGGGCCACTTTCATCGAAAATATCAACGACCGGCAATTTGACGCTTGCAACCTGGGGTGGGCAACCTCGCTGGAGTCGGATCCCTACCAGATCTGGCACACCTCCCAGATGGAGAACCGCGGCTCGAACCACGTGGGTTTCGGGAACGAAGAGACGGATCGGATCATCGAACAATCGCGCGTCACGCTCGATGAGGAGGCCCGGCGGATGCTGTTCTTTGAGCTGCACCGCATCCAGCACGAGCAGCAGCCCTATCTTTTCCTTTACACCGCCCCGAACCTGGGCGTTTATGACAAGCGCTTTCGGGGCGTGAAGCTCTACAAGGTGCGGCCCGGCTACGACCTGACCGAATGGTACCTCCCGGAGGAGGGTCCCGCCTCATAACTATGCTTCTGTTTGAGCAAAACCGCGAAAGGGCCAAAGTCCGAGCCGCGCGCGTAAGCAAGCGGACACGAACGCTGTGGACCGCTCCATGAAGACCTACATTCTGAAAAGGCTCCTGCTGATGTTCCCCACGATGCTGGGGATTACCATCGTCACCTTCGGCATCATCCGCCTGGCGCCCGGAGACCCGGCGGCCATGAGGGTGGGCAGCAGCGCGCAAGGCACCATCGGCGAGCAACAACTGGCGCGGGAGATCATTGAGAAGACGCGGGCGCAGTTCGGCCTCGACAAACCCATCCCGGTGCAATATCTCCTCTGGCTCCAGAGGATCGTCACCCTGGACTTCGGACGCTCCTACAAAGACAACCGCCCGGTGACCGACAGAATCCTGGAGAGGGTTCCGGTCACTTTGCAGTTGAACATCATCTCTATCTTTCTGGTTTATTTGTTCGCTATTCCCATCGGGATTTACTCTTCCACCCATCAGTATTCTTTCTCCGACAAAGCCGTCACGCTGTTCCTGTTCATCCTGTACTCGATGCCAAGCTTCTGGATGGCGACCATGCTGATCCTCTATCTGGGAGGGGGAGACCACCTGCATTGGTTCCCGATCACGGCGCTGAGTTCTATGGGGGCCGCGGAGATGAGTTCCTCCGAATGGCTGCTGGACCGCCTTTGGCATCTGGTGCTGCCGGTCTTCTGTCTCACCTACGCCGGGCTGGCCTACGTCTCGCGGCAGATGAGGGCCGGGATGCTGGAGACCATTCGCCAGGACTACATCCGCACGGCGCGGGCCAAGGGCGTGAGCGAAAAAGTGGTGATCTTCAAACACGCCCTGCGGAATTCCCTGATTCCCATCGTGACGCTGCTGGGCTTTCTGCTCCCGGCGATGCTCGGCGGCAGCATCATCATCGAGAGCATCTTCACGATCCCCGGCATGGGGCAGTTAGGGTTTGAAGCGATCCTCTCGCGCGACTACCCGGTGGTGATGGCGGTCACAACCATCGCCGCCTTCCTTACGCTGGTGGGACTGCTGCTGTCGGACGTCCTCTACGCCATCGTGAACCCCACCATCTCCCTGGAGGCTCAATAAAAGACCATGGAGGGGAGCCCCGTTACTACATCCACCCAGTTGCAGGGCCCGCCCAAGGGAGAAAGCTATTGGGACATGGTGCTGCGGCAGTTCCGGCGGAACCGGCTGGCCGTGGGTTCCTTCTTCTTCGTGCTGGCGCTGTTCTCAATCGCTATCGGCGCTCCGTTTTTGGCGAACAACAAACCGCTGGTTCTGCAGGGAGCTTACCGGGACGCCTACCGGGATCGTCTCCAGGAATGGAAGCTGGCAGGCCACGGCGAAATGATAGCGGCCTTGCAGACGGCCAGCGAGAACAACGGCAGCGGAGCTTCCGATGGCCAAGGTCGAGATGTGGAAGCTCGCCTCCAGACGATTCGCAACCAGTTGGGGTATCTGGCCAGCCAGTTGGCGGAGACCGAGGCGCAGCGGTTGCTTGGCTACCTGGAAGAGTACGAGCAGGCTACCCAGGCCGCCATCGCCGGGGACCGCGCCGCCTACTCCGCACAACTCCACCGGCTGGAGCAAAACTATCAGGAGATAGCCCGGCAATATGACCCGGAAGCCGTGACCTTTGAGCAGAAGCTCTACTGGCCCATCCTCTCTTCGCTGACCGCGATCGACGTCTTTTTCCTCACGCTGGCCGCAACTCTCCTCCTCCTGCCTCTGACGCGGCGTTTCTTGCCACCCGCCTTGCGCGACGCCTGGAGAGCTTCGGCGTTGCTGGTCTTCCTCCCCGCCCTGATACTGGCGGGATTCTGGGCGCTGCGGCCCTCGGTTCTGGAGACGATAGACTACAAGCAGCAACTGCGAGAGGGCGGCATCGAGAGCACCCTGGCGCTGTTCCCGCCCGTGCCCTACGGGATCAATGAAGACCATTTGGAGGACAAGTATCAAAAGCCGGGTTCCCGCTACTGGATGGGCACCGACGGCAACGGCAGAGACCTGCTGACGCGGATGATCTGGGGCTCCCGCATCTCTCTTTCCGTGGGTTTCGTGGCGGTCGGCATCTACGTGGTGATCGGCGTTTTCATTGGCAGCCTGGCGGGGTATTTCCGGGGCTGGGTGGATATCGGTTTATCGCGCGTGATTGAGATCGTTATCTGTTTCCCCAGCTTCTTCCTGATCCTGGCCGTGCTGGCTTTTCTCCAGCCGAGCATGTGGAATATCATGGTGGTCATCGGAATCACGGGATGGACCACCGAGGCGCGGCTGGTCCGGGGCGAGTTCCTGCGGCTGGCGGACCAGGAGTTCGTGCTGGCGGCGAAAGGCCTGGGGGTGTCGAACGCGCGTGTCATCTTCCGCCACATCCTGCCGAACGGCTTGGCGCCGGTCCTGGTGGCCGCCAGCTTCGGCGTGGCCTCGGCCATCCTGATTGAATCGAGCCTCAGCTTTCTCGGCTTCGGCATCCAGATTCCGATTCCCAGTTGGGGAGGCATCCTGAATGAAGCGCGGGAAAACTTCCGCTACTGGTGGATCACCATCTTTCCGGGTCTGGCCATATTCTCCGCCGTGACCGCTTACAATTTGGTGGGTGAGGGAATTCGCGACGCCATAGACCCGAGGTTAAAGCTATGAGCGCTTCCGGAGCCATGCCGGCCAGTCTGTCGCCGGGCGCCGCGCCGCTCGAAGGAGAAAAAGCTCCGCTGCTCGAGGTGCAGGGCCTGAAAACCTATTTCTACACCGACCGGGGCGTTGCCAGGGCTGTCGACGGCGTCAGCTTCACCATCCCGCACCGCAGCACCTTGGGACTGGTCGGAGAGAGCGGCTGCGGAAAGAGCGTGACGGCGCTCTCGATCTTGCGCCTCATCGCTTCCCCGCCCGGAAAGATGATCGAAGGCTCCATTCGCATGGAAGGAACCGAGCTGTCGAGCCTTTCCGAAGAGGAGATGCGGCAGGTGCGGGGCAACCAAATCTCCATGATCTTTCAGGAACCGATGACCTCGCTCAACCCGGTCTTTACCTTGGGCGATCAAATCATGGAGGCGCTTTTGCTCCACCGCTACCTGGGCCGCCATGAGGCGCGCGAGCAGGCCGTGGAGATGCTGCGGCGGGTCAAGATACCTTCGCCCGAGACGCTGATCCAGCAATACCCTCACCAGATTTCCGGCGGGATGCGGCAGCGCGTGATGATCGCCATGGCGCTGGTCTGCCGTCCGAAGCTGCTGATTGCCGACGAGCCGACGACCGCCCTGGACGTGACCATCCAAGCGCAGATTCTGGAGCTGCTCGAGGAATTGCAGGAAGAGTTCGGAATGTCCATCCTGCTCATCACCCACGACCTGGGTATCGTGGCCGACCTGGCCGACTCGGTGGCGATCATGTATGCGGGACAGATCGCCGAATATGCGGCGACGCGGGAGTTGTTTGCCAGTCCCAGGCATCCTTATACGCTCGGCCTGTTCCAGTCGCGGCCCCGGCTGGGCATGAAGAAAGCGCGGCTTGATGTGATTCCCGGCGTTGTCCCGAATCCAATTGATTTCCCCCAAGGCTGCCGGTTTCATCCCCGCTGCTCCTTCGTTGCCGAGGAATGCCGGCAGACTCCAGCCACGCTGGAAGAAGTAGCCCAAGGACACGGCTCGGCTTGCCTGCGGGTGCAGAAGCGGCAGTTGGAACTTCCCAGAACGTGAAGACGCCACAGCGGCGCGGAGGCACGCGGAGGCACAGAGATACACATACGAGGAAACACACACCGCGCGATTTTTTGACGTCCTGTTGTTTATAATCTCTGTGCTCTCCGTGCCTCCGTGGCTATTTGATGATGCATGGCAGAAACAATCCAATCCGGTGAACGCAATGAAAAGCTGCTCGAGGTCCGGAACCTCCGCAAGTATTACCCCGTCCGGAAAGGGATTTTTTCCAGAGTCACCGAGCATGTCAAAGCGGTCGACGGAGTTTCCTTCGACATCCGCCGCCGGGAAACCCTGGGGTTGGTGGGCGAAAGCGGTTGCGGCAAGACCACCGTCGGGCGCACCATCCTGCGGCTGCTGGAACCAACGGCGGGGGATGTTTTCTTCGACGGAACCCCTGTTTTCAGACTGCCCGGCGGGCAACTCCGCAGGATCCGAAAACAGATGCAGGTCATCTTCCAAGACCCCTACGGCTCCCTGAACCCGCGCATGACGGTGGGGGGGATTGTGATGGAGGGAATGATCGCCCACGGGCTCTATTCCAAGGCGGAACGGGTGGAAAAAACCCAGGAGTTGCTTCAGCGGGTGGGACTCGACCGGGAGCATTTCTACCGCTACCCGCACGAGTTCAGCGGAGGCCAGCGGCAGCGGATCGGCATTGCGCGGGCCTTGTCGGTGGAGCCGCAGTTCATCGTCTGCGATGAGCCGGTCTCGGCGCTCGACGTCTCCATCCAGGCGCAGATCATCAACCTGCTGGCTGACTTGAAAAAGGAACTGAGCTTATCTTACCTGTTTATCGCGCACGATCTTTCCGTGGTGGAGCACATCAGCGACCGCGTGGCGGTGATGTACCTGGGCAAGATCGTGGAGCAGGCTCCCGGCGAGGATCTGTTTGGAAACCCGCTGCACCCTTACACGCAAGCGCTGCTCGCGGCTGTCCCCTCTGCGGAACCTAGAGAGAACTCCCGTGAGAAAAAGACGCGCCGGACGCTTCCCGGCGACGTGCCCTCCCCGCTCCATCCTCCAGCCGGATGCCCCTTCCACACTCGGTGCCCCGAGGTTATGGATGTGTGCCGGACGGAGATGCCCCCCACCATCGAGAAAGGCGCAGGCCACCAAATCGCCTGCCACCTGTACAGCATCGGGACCGCCTCGCCGGGCCAGACAACACCGCCTCAGCCCTAGCCGTCACCACCAAAGGCACGCCATCGGCTTTATGAGGCTGCCAGGAATCCCCCAATAGCACGATATTAAATCTCCCAAACCATCCTATTAAATATCCCTTTAATTAGAGTATAGTTATCTGGTGAAGTATCTTGTAAAAGAGAAACCCAGGTAACGGAAGCTACTATGAAAGGAACAGTCTCACGACAAAAGCTCTCCACTACGGTTTCCCGCGACACTCACCAGTACCTGGTGCATCTTGTGAAGACGGGTCGCGCCGGCACAATCGCGGAAGCGGTTGACTTGGTTGTTCGGAGAGCGCAGCGCGCAGAGAGCCGCGCCAGGCTCGAACGCGACACGGCTGCGTATTTTGCGAGCCTCCCTGCCAATGTGGCTGGTGAAGAAGCCCGGCTCGAAGCGGCTCTATCAGAGGCGGTTGACGAGGTTTGTTTTGACGAGTAGCCGTCCTGCCGGCCGGCAGGTTCGCCCTGTTCCCCGGCGCGGAGAAATTTGGGCTGCGAACCTGGGCACTCCTCCCTCGCGACACTGGGTGCTGATTGTTTCCCTCAACGCCCGAAATGCCAGCGAACGCGTAAACTCCGTCCTGATTGTTCCTTTTGGCAGCTCTGGGTACGAAGGCCCCACGACTCTTCGTTTGGAACCGGGGGAGACCGGATTACCGGCGACCTCCTACCTGAAAGGCCACTTCATAACGACCCTCCCCAAGAACCGCTTGCTCCAGCGAGAAGGGCGCGTTCTTTCTCCGTCCCGGATGATGCAGGTTTCCCAGATGATAAGCCGCGCTTTCGACCCCGACACCCCCTATGAACCGGGGTGAGACAAATCCGAGCCGCGACCTTGAGGGGTCGGTCAGCCCAACGGTGAAATGTAACCAGTAACGAGTGATGAGTAAAAGCAGTAGTCATGCCGGGCGGAGACACTCGTCACCTGTATACAGCGGACTAGCTTTTCAACGCCGGCTGAAAATTCCTGATTTCCGCTTGATTATCCCGTCTTCTTGGAAAGATAATCGACCAGCCCGAGGCACTCCGCCGCAGTATAGCGGCCGGTAGGGCCGGTGCTGTAAACCGCGCCCGCGATCTTGCCATCCGGTTGAATGACAAAACCGGTGGCGTGGATATATCCCTTTTCCGCATCAAAAAATGCGCCCGTCCTGGCAGAAACTTCCTTTGCGTTCAGACCATATGCCAGTGGAAAGGTTAACTTGTGCCGCTCTAGGGTCTTCTGGGCGTTCTCCAGCGTGTCCACCGAGGCTGCAACCACCCTTACCTTTCGCTTTTCAAATTCGCCGATTTGATCTTGGAAGTCAGACAACTGCCGACGACAATACGGTCACCAGTGTCCTCGGTAAACTAGGAATACACTCCAATTGTACTTGGCAGCATCGGGGAGGGTCAGGGAACTGCCATCGACGAGCCTGAGTTGCAACGCTGGAAAAGGATCACCCGCGTCGAGCTTTTTTACTTCCACTTGAGCCATAACTTACCTCCTAATTAGTGTTTACTTGCCTCAGCATCGGGGAAAAGAAAGCCACGGCCCCTCAGGGGACCGCGCATGAATGTCACGCTTGGACCGCAAGTGGGATAGCGTGGGGCGATTTCCAAGGGAGCCGATCGGCATCACCCGCGAGGAACTGCACTGCTCCCCTGGGGTTCCCTGACTAACTTTTTAGCGTCCGGCTGAAAAGACCCAGAGTACGGGTCCAGGCGTCCTGCGCGGCGGCGGCATTGTAAACATCCGGACGGGTATCGTTAAAGAAGGCGTGGTCGGCGTCGGGATAGATGCGAACTTCGCCGTTCACGCCATACTGCTGGAAGGCTTCTTTCAACTTTTCGGTCTTGGAGGCGTTGATCCACGGGTCTTTTCCGCCGCCAAAGAACAGCACCGGGCAGCGAATGTTTTTTACCTGGTCGATCGGGTCCGGATGGTCGCCATAGAAGGGGACAGCGGCCTTGATCGCAGGCGTGCGGCAGGCCAGCAGCAGCGCGTAGCTGCCGCCCATGCAAAAACCGATCACTCCAATGTGCTCGGCGATGTGCGCACCAGAGACCGGCTCTTTTTCTTGCAGGAACCCAAGTGCGGCCAGGAGAATTCCGACCGCCGCTTCGCGGTCCAACTCCGCCATCCAGGCGCCGGCCTGCTTCGGGTCGGAAGTAACCTTTCCTCCGTAAAGGTCCGGAGCCAGCGCCACAAACCCTTCTCCGGCCAGACGGCGGGTGATGTCTTTGATGTGCTCGTTCAGTCCCCACCATTCCTGGACAACCAGGATACCCGGATAGTCTCCGGCGCCGCTGGGCCGCGCCTCGTAAGCCGCTGCCGTCCCGCCCTCCAGGGGAAACTTCACCATGCGCGTCTGAATATTGGCCTGCACGATTTTACTTTCCTGTGGTTTCGGAAATTGCTTATTGCGATCCGGGAACTTCGGATGACCAACTCTTCAGCCGGCTCTTCAACTGGCTCCGCGACCAGAGAGCACGCGGGGAATGGTTCGCAGCAGAATCTTGAAGTCCAAGGCCAGCGACCAATTGTCAATGTATTCCATATCCAGCTTCATCCACCGCGCGAAATTGAGCTGGTTGCGGCCTTCCAGCGCCCACAGGCACGTCAAGCCCGGCTTCATGCGCAGCCGCCGCCGCTGCCACTTTTCGTATTGCGCGGTCTCTTGAGGCAGCGGAGGCCGGGGCCCGACAAAGGACATGTCCCCCTTGAGAATGTTGAACAGCTGGGGCATCTCGTCCAGGCTGATCTTGCGCAGGATTCTTCCCACCGGCGTGACCCGCGGGTCCTTGGCGATTTTGAAGACCGGGCCGTCCATCTCATTGAGGTGCGCCACTTGATGCAGCCGCTGGTCGGCGTCCTGGTACATGGAGCGGAATTTGTAGAGCCAAAATTTACGGCCGTTCAAGCCGCATCGCTGCTGGCGGTAGATCGCCGGCCCCGGCGAGGTGACCCTCACCAGCGCCGCCGCGATCACCAGCAGCGGGGCAGTGAGCAGACACATCCCGGCAGCTAGCCCAAGATCGAGCGCCCGTTTCAAGAATAATAGATATTCGTTTTCCGGCGCACTGCTGAAGGTAAGCAGGGGAAAGTGCTCGAGCTTCTCAAGCGATATTTCCGAGTGAATGTGGGGGAAAAAGTCCACCAGCACTCGCGTCCTCACCCCCTGCTCCTCGCAAAGCAAGAAGAGGTCCTCCATTTTTTCCAGCCAGGATTTGGAAACGGCGAAGATGATCTCGTCGATATGGCCCTCGAGTAACCGGGGAAGTTCCTCCAGTTCCCGCAAAGGATACCGGTGGCTGAGGTTCTCCTCGGCAGGCGGGGCCCCCTCCGGTTCCCGCACAAAACCGAGAACCTGATCGCCCTGCTCCTGGTTCTTCTCGATCAAGCGAGCTACTTCCACCGCCTTGGGACCGGTCCCGACGATCAGATAACGACGGCCGCCGGCCAGATCGCGCTGGAGAACCCGGCGCAGCTTGCGGCCAGCGAGCCGGTAAACTGCCTGGAACAGGAAGTTCAGGAACAGGAAGAATGCTACAAAGGAACGGCTGATTTCGCCGAGCTGAAAAAGATAAATCGCTGTCGCCAGCGCCACTCCCAGCCAGAAGGATTGGTAGATGGTGTTGCGGATCATGTAGCGGGCGTTAAAGCTTTCGAGTCGCCTGTAAACCCCCAGAAACAGGCCGGTGCCCGCCCAAACCACCAGCGCGGTTCCCAGCAGTCCGGCGGTCACTCCATAGGAAAGGAAAAACAGCTGCATCTGCGGCATGTGGGCTCGGAGCAGATAGGCAACCTCAAAGGAAACAGCGACAAGAATCAGGTCGGAAAAAGCAAACAACAACCACAGAAGCCGGGCGCGGTGAGTGAACATGGCTGACTGAATTCCCGTGAACGGCATCCAGAACCGAAAGCTCCAAGCCCGCCCGGGATCGCGTTCTCGGTTCCGGTCCTAATCCATAAAGCCATTCGGGAAAGCGGCAACCGAATCTTACCAGAGAACACTCTTTGCTGGCAAGAAATTGCACTCACCATTAGGGTTGCCAGAGCTTGCCTCTAGCTCGCCGCCCTGTCCCGCGGCCATCGAGCGGCGGTTCCCTGAAGGGTTCCGGCTCGGTGGGAAGGGTGGCAGGAAAGGGTGGAAAATCTTGCAGTTGCCGCCGCCGCCCGCGTACAATCAAAAGGTGATAAAGAAGCGCTTCCAGGCCCTCGGCATAGCGGCTCTTGGAGCGGGAATCTGGCTGGCATGCGGTTCCATCGCCTGGTCCACCCTGATCCCCGCGCAGGTATCCGAGCGCGCACGACCGGCCTTCGCCACCTCTGTTGCCTTCGAGCTGCGTTCCCAAGTGGAGCAAGCCAGCTTCAACCTGCGCCGGGCTAGCCTGCGGGCGATTTACGAGGCCATTGCGGATGCCTACGGAATCCGGTTGATCTATGACAGAGACCTCGGAGAGCTGGACCTCGTGAGCGACTTTCGCCTGCAAGACGCCACGCTCCGGGAGGCGCTGGATGCGGCGGAGAATATCTCCAAGACGTTCGTGGCTCCCGTCGACGAGCGGACGGGCGTGATTGCCTCCGACACCCCTCAAAAGCGGGGAGAGTTTGAGCGGCAGGTTCTGCGGACCTTCCACATGGACGACCAAACCACGCCGGAGCAATTGACCGAGATCACAACGGCCCTGCGGAGCCTGCTCGACTTGCGCCGCGTGGCCCAGGACACCCGTTCCAACTTAATCAGCGCCCGGGGACGTGTCCGGCAGATGATTGCCGCCGGAGAGTTTGTCCAAACCTTTGCGAAGCAGCAGGGCGAAGTGATGTTGGAGGTGGAGATTTTAGAGTTCAACCACCAGCGGGCGCGGGAGCTGGGAATCCTCCCGCCGCAGCCCTTCCGGCTGATCTTCTTGGGGGAAGACGCCTCGCCGTCCTCTGAGCCGTTGCTCACCTTCGGCCAGGGCCGGAGCTTCTATGGCGTCGGCCTTCCGGGCGCTGAGGTGCGAATGAGCTTTTCCTCCTCGGTAGTGCGTTCCCTCCGGAAGCTCCAACTGCGGGCTTCCCATAGCCAGGAGGCGAACCTGCTGGCGGGCGAGCGATTCCCTGTGATCAGCGCCTCTCTGACCTCTAGCTTCTTCACCGGCGACACCACGCAGCAGCCTTCCAGCGCCGACATAGGCTTTTTTCCCTCCATCCAATATGAGAATTTGGGTGTCACGATTACAGCCACTCCATACCTCCATGCCGGGCGCGAACTGACCCTGAAGCTGGACCTGGCGCTGCGGGCGCTGGGCGGGGAGGCCCTGAACGGAGTTCCCGTTATCACCAACCGCCAGCTGACCGGCCAATTTCGCCTGCGGGACGGGGAGAGCTATCTGATCGGCGGCATCCTGGACCGCACCGAGCGGAAATCGCGCTCCGGTTTTCCCCTGCTTTCCCGGATACCCTGGGTGGGGCGGTTGTTTGGGGGACACGACAGTCAGGAGAGGGTAACAGAGATGTTGATCCTCATCCGGCCTCGCATTCTTCGGCCGGCCGTGGCCGAACAGTACGCTTCCCGCGCCATCTTTTTTGGCAAGGAACTGACGGGATTGCCTGCCGCGCCGGCTCCTCCTGCACCTCAGGCTCCTGCACCTCCCGCCCCCGGACAGCCTCCTGCTACGCCCGGCGCTCCAGGCGGAGCGCAGCCGGGAGTGCCTCAGCCTGGCGTGCCGACACCGGGACAGGTCCAGCCGGGGACGTTTCAGCCGGGCATACCGCAGCCGGGCAACCGTCCGCAGGGCGTGGTGCCTGGAAACTTGTTTCCACAAGGCGTGGTTCCGCCGGGCTTCCCTCAGCCCACCCAACCCCGGCCCAACCAGCCTCAATTTACCCAGCCACAATTGAACCAACCTCAATTTGTCCAGCCAGGCCAGCAGCGGCCTTGAAGGCAGCTGGCGGCATCTTCTCCAAGGTATAATCAAGCAGTATCTAGGGAACCCTTAGAATGCCCTTGTCGAATTTCCATCCCGCCGTCGCGGAGTGGTTTGAATCCACCTTCTCGGCTCCCACCGAGCCGCAGCGTGTGGGATGGCCGGCCATCCAATCCGGTGAGGACACGCTGATCGCCGCGCCCACCGGCTCCGGCAAGACGCTGGCGGCATTCCTTGCGGCGATTGATTCTCTGGTCCGGCAAGGAATTGAAGGCACGCTCGCCGACGAAACGCAGGTTGTCTACGTCTCGCCTCTCAAAGCCCTCAGCAATGACGTAAAGCAGAACCTCACCGTGCCGCTCACCGGCGTGCGCGACGTGCTGCTGCGGATGGGCCTGCTATCGCCTGAAATTCGCGTCTGGGTGCGCACGGGCGACACACCTGCCTACGAGCGCCAGAAGATGCTCGGAAAGCCTCCGCACATCCTGGTAACCACGCCGGAGTCGCTTTACATTCTGCTGACGGCGGCAAAAAGCCGCCGGGTGTTGCGGACGGTACGCACCGTAATTGTCGATGAAATTCACGCCGTCGCCCGCGACAAGCGGGGCTCGCACCTGGCGCTGACGCTTGAAAGGCTCGACGCGCTGGCCAGCGAAAAGCCGGTCCGGATCGGCCTTTCCGCCACGCAAAAGCCGATTGAAGAAGTCGCGCGCTTCCTGGTGGGCACGCGGAGGCTCGAAGGCGCGGGCAACCCCCGCTGCACCATCATCGACACCGGCCACGCCCGCAAGCTCGACCTCGCCGTCGAGGTACCCGGCTCACCGCTCACCGCCGTCTGCTCGAATGAAACCTGGGAGGAGATCTACGACCGCATCGCGGCGCTGGTCCGGGCTGAGCGCACGACGCTGATCTTTGTGAATACGCGGCGGCTGGCCGAGCGCGTTACCATGCACCTCAGCAAGCGCTTAGGCGAGGATAAAGTCACCTCGCATCACGGCAGCCTTTCGCGCGCGCAACGGCTGCGCGCCGAGCAGCGCCTGAAGGCAGGCGAGTTGCAAGCCCTGGTCGCCACGGCGTCGCTGGAACTAGGCATCGACATCGGCACGGTCGATCTGGTCTGCCAGATCGGCTCCCCGCGCTCGATCGCTACATTCTTGCAGCGTGTGGGCCGCTCCGGCCACACGCCTAACAACAAGGAAGGGGGAGCGGTTCCTCGCGGGCGCATTTTCGCCCTCAGCCGGGATGAGCTGGTGGAGTGCGCCGCGCTGCTGCGTGCCGTCCGCCGGGGGCGTCTCGACCGCCTGAACATTCCGGAGAAACCTCTCGACATCCTGGCGCAGCAGATTGTCGCTGCGGCGGCGGCCGAGGAGCAGGACGGGAAGTGGGGCGAGGGAGGGAGCCAAGGATGGAATGAGGACGAACTCTACGAGCTTTGCCACGGCGCCTTCCCTTACCGGAACCTCACGCGGGAAGAATTTGACGAGGTGGTGCAGATGCTGGCCGAAGGCTTTTCCACGCGCCGGGGGCGCAGCGCGGCGCATCTACACTATGACGGCGTGGGGCGGCGCATCCGCGCCCGCAAAGGCGCGCGCCTGGCTGCCATCACCTCCGGCGGAGCCATTCCCGATAACGCCGACTATCGGGTGATCCTGGAGCCGGAAGGAACGTTCGTTGGCACGGTGAACGAGGATTTTGCCATCGAGAGCATGGCGGGCGACATTTTTCAGCTGGGCAACTCGGCATGGCGAATCCTTCGGGTGGAGCTGGGGCAGATTCGCGTAGCGGATGCGCGCGGGGAGTCTCCCACGATTCCCTTCTGGCTGGGAGAGGCCCCGGCGCGCACAGCGGAGTTGTCCGCGGAGGTCTCCGAGCTGCGGGAAGAGGTGGAAGCGCGATTGGACCTGCCGGAGGAGGCCCTGCGCTGGCTCGAAGCCGAGGCGGGCCTCAACCGGGCGCAGGCGGAACAGATCACCGAGTACCTGGGTGCGGCGCGAACAGTCCTGGGCGTGGTGCCTACGCAAAAGACCATTGTGCTGGAGCGGTTCTTTGATTCCTCCGGCGGTATGCAGTTAGTGGTGCACGCGCCCTTCGGAGGGCGCATCAACCGGGCCTGGGGGCTCGCCCTGCGGAAGCGCTTCTGCCGCAGCTTCAACTTCGAGCTGCAAGCCGCCGCCAGCGAGGAGGCCATCGTGCTTTCGCTCGGCCTCCAGCACAGCTTTCCGCTGGAGGAGGTTTTCTCTTATCTGCACACGATCTCGGCGGAGGACTTGCTAATCCAGGCGCTGCTGGCTGCGCCCATGTTTCAGACGCGCTGGCGGTGGAACGCCATGCGGTCGCTGGCCATCCTGCGTCACGCAGGCGGGAAAAAAGTTCCCGCCGCTTTTCTCCGCATGCGTGCCGATGATCTTCTGGTCGCCGTATTTCCCGACAGCGCCGCCTGCGCCGAGAACCTCTCCGGCCCCATTGAGGTGCCCGGCCACCCGCTGGTCCGGCAGACGGTGGGGGACTGCCTGCGAGAGGCGATGGACATCGACGGGTTCCTGGCGCTGCTTCGCGCGATAGAACAGAAAAAACTCCGGCTGGTTGCCCGCGACACCACCGAGCCTTCGCCGCTCTCGCACGAAATTCTGAACGCCAAGCCCTACGCATTTCTCGATGACGCGCCGCTGGAGGAGCGCAGGGCGCGTGCGGTGGAGACGCGCCGGACCCTCGACTTCCGTTCTGCCGAGGAACTGGGCAGGCTCGATTCGCAGGCTATTGAAGCCGTCAGGCAGCAGGCATGGCCGGAGGCGGAAAATCCCGATGAGTTGCACGACGCGCTGATGCTGATGGGTTTTCTGGGCGAACAGGAGCAGCCGGAGTGGGAGCCTCTCTTCCATGCGCTTGCCGGCGCTCGCCGGGCGGCGCGGCTCGAAACGGGAACGGCGCAGGCGCTTTGGATTGCCGCAGAGCGGAAGCCGCAGTTCGACCAGCTATATCCCGGAGCGGTCTGCCAGCCTGCCATCCAGGCTCCAACGCGCGAGCAGGCGCGTGACTGGAACAAAGAAGAAGCTTTGGTTGAGATCGTGCGGGGGCGGCTGGAAACGCTGGGTCCAGTAACGGTAGAGGCGGTGGCGGGTTCAATGGGACTCGCGGCGGCGGAGGTCGAGCCTGCCGTGGCGGCTCTCGAAAAAGAAGGCTTTGCCCTGCGTGGACATTTCACCGGCTCACAGGCCGTCGAGTGGTGCGAACGGCGGTTGCTGGCCCGCATTCACCGCGCCACGCTGGACCGCCTGCGTAAGGAGATCGAGCCGGTGACGGCTGCGGAGTTTATGCGCTTCCTGTTCGCCTGGCAGCACGCCGAGACGGAGTCCCGCCTGGAAGGGCCCCTCGGCCTCTCTGCCGTAGTGGGCCTGCTCCAAGGGTTTGAAATTCCCGCCGCGGCTTGGGAGGGCTTCGTCCTGCCCTCCCGCATGGCGCGTTATGACCCGGCATGGCTTGACCAGCTTTGTTTGTCCGGCGAGCTGGCCTGGGTCCGGCTCTCTGTGCCTGCTGAAACCAACGGCCGCCACCCTGGCGCGAACCGGGCCTCGCCCGTCGCGCTGCTCTACCGGGAACAGATGGAAGCATGGCTGTCGCCTGCCGGAGCGCGATCACCGGACGGCAATGGCGCGGGCATGGGCAGCAGCGCACGACAGGTGCTCGATTACTTGCAGCTTCGGGGGGCGTGTTTCTTTCAGGACTTGGTTTCCGGAACCGGCCTGCTGCGGACCGAAGTGGAGGAGGCCCTGCGCGAACTCATTGCCTGCGGATGGGTGACCGGAGACGGCTTCGCGGGCCTGCGCGCCCTGGTGATTGCCCCGGATAAAACTTTGGGAACCAGCCCTGCCAAAAACAAAGACGGACGGCCTCGCATTCTGCCGGTGATTCCGCCCACGGCCGGCCGCTGGTCGGTTTTGCGGCGCGAGAACCATGACTCCGGACATGACTCCGAAAAACAAATCGACACGGTGGAGCTTTGGGCACGGCAACTGTTGCGCCGGTATGGTGTCGTGTTCCACCGGCTGCTGGAGCGGGAAAACGGGCTGCCGCCGTGGCGGGAACTGCTCAACCGGTTCCGGAGGCTCGAGGCGCGCGGCGAGATTCGCGGAGGACGTTTCGTGGCCGGATTTTCCGGGGAACAGTACGCCCTGCCGGAGGCCATCCCGCCGTTACGGGCAACCCGCCGGAAAGAGGCCGCCGGCCACTTTCTCGTTCTCTCTGCGGCGGACCCTTTGAATTTGGCGGGGATCACAACGCCGGGGCAGAAGATCGCGGCTGTCGGCGGGAATCGCGTCCTTTACCGCGACGGCATTCCCCTGGCAGCCCGGGAGGGAGGAAGCTTGATCGAGCTGCATCCCTCCGCCGCCGAGTTCCAGGCGGAGATTCGGGCGCGACTGGGGAAATAAAAAGCCGTTGGCCGTTCCAATCCGAACGGGACCCAGGTGGTTTCGATGGAGCAGCTAAAGATCGGCTTCCGCTAATGGACAGCACGAACAGGCTCTTGCGGATTCAGTTGGTGGAACTTGGACAGAATAGAAAGGGCTTCGACAGGCGCAAGCTCCACCGTCCCCATCGAGTCTTCCACGTACTCCCCGCGTCGCATGCCGTTCAGGACACAGGAGACCCCGTCCAGGTGCAGCAGCACGTTCTGGGACATTCGGCTGAGCGATTCTTCCGTCTTCGGGTAACCGGCCTGCTGCAGCTGTTTGCGCAAATGGTCGGAGGCTCCTTGCTGGGACGCCGCCAGGTGCCGCGCAATCTGTTCAAAGATTCGGGGAAGGCTATCGCCGAATTTTTGCAGCCACTCATCCCACTCCTTCCGGCCCCCGTATAACTGCTGGCACTGCACCGCCCACCGTTCAATGGGCTGGACGATGTGCTCCGCAAATACCGCCTCCCAATGGGAGGGAGACTTGATCTGTGGAACGATCACTTCCAGGTAGCGGGCAATGCCGCCGTCATCGCCGTAGAGCAGCGGGATGTCGAACTGATCCTCCAAAACCTGCTCCATCTTGTGCAGGGGTTCGAGCAGCGAGTGCAATTGTTCCTTTCCCGGAAGCTTCTCGCCGGGCTTCAGGAAGTCGGCCAGCCGCATCATCTGATGGTTAAAAAATGCGTTCAGCGGGCGGTTGAGGAGCACTCCGATGCCTTTCTCCCGGCAGAACTCCAGCACCGTCTGCCCGTTGTTGTTGGCCTCCAGCGCCCCGCCGCTTTCGTAGAGATTCATGGGAAGCTGCACCACCCGGAAGTGATGATCGGCCGCCACCGACTCGGCAGCCTCCCAGCAGCGGCTGACGCTGGTCTGTGTGCGGCTGGAGGAGGCCATCCCGTAGTTGTTGGAGCTGATGCCGTACCAGCGGATCTTTCCCTCGGCGACTTTTCCTTCCAAAAATCGGAATGCCTCCTGCACCCTGCGGTAGAACTCCTGGTGGTCCTTTTCGGTGATGATCTTGTGGTGTGCCTGGTGTTCCAGGTAGTACTCCGGATTGTGGAGCAGGTAAACGTCGATTACCTTTTGCCTCATTCGCTCGGCGCTCCGGATGAGTTGGGTCTCCAGAAACTCCGGATGGATGGAGTGCCAGAGCCCTTCCCCGTACTCCACCACCTCGGGAAATTTCCGCTGCAGCGCAAGCTTCATGTTCTCGCCCTGGATATACCCGCCCTTGGTTACCACGATCACCTGTTCCCGGGGAATATCCTGGAGGAGCTTCCCGACCAGCGTCTCGGAGCGTCCGTCGGCGTAGTTGGCGCTGGTGTCGATCAGGTTTCCGCCCTGCTCCAGATAGGCGCGCAGGGCGGCTTCGTGCGTGGCATTGCCCTCCGCCACGCGATAACAGCCGAAACCCATTGGGTGGCAGCGCAGCCCGGTGTTGCCCAGCGGCCGCAAGCATTGGTTGTTCGAGTGCTTGCCGGGATGTTTGTCAGATTTTTTGTTCGCCATTGTTTTCTGCGCTGTTCGATATGTAAAAATACCGCGCTTGATTCAAACCGGCCACCTCAGCCTGCTGCTTCTCAGAAAGGCTCTTCGGGAGTAATCTCAACCGGCAGCCCGTCGCCCCAGCCGTACCTGTTGCGCGCCAGCTTCTGAGCCCGTTGCCACGATTCGCGGTCCCGCTCCTCGTCGAGGGCGCGCGCCATGGCTCTCCACTCCCGGCCGCCGATGCGAACGCGCACGCGGGGATTGCACTCAATGTTCCGCACCCAATAGGCACGATGGAAGTGCTCGGCGAGAAGATACAGCTTACCATCACAGGCCACGAACCATATCTCAATCTCGCGCGGAAGCCCCGACTGGTGGCCCGTTGTGGTCAGGTAAAGCACCCGATAGTCAAGGACATTTTCCTGACCTGCGTCCAACATGCAAGAGTTCGCCCTCCCCCCGGCTTCCGTTGCCGGAGAAACAATCCGGCTCGCAAAATTTCCAACGGGACGGACTGGCAGGCTTGCCTTTCGCTGGGCTAGATTCCTATCGTCGTTTGAACTCTGGGCGGGTGGGATTCTTCGTAGGCGCGGATGTGGGATTCCTGTTTCAGCAGATACCCCAACTGGTCCACTCCCGCCAGAAGGCATTGCTTGGAAAAATTGTCGATCGGGAAGCTGACGGTCTTTCCGCCCGGCAGCGTGACGGTCTGGGTAGCCAGATCGACGGAGACCTTGAGATTCGGGTCCTTCTCCACCTGCCGGAACAGATCGGCATGGACATCGGGAGGGATCACCACGGGCAGCAGCCCGTTCTTGAGGGAGTTGCCCTGAAAGATGTCGGCAAAGGAAGTGCTCAGCAAGGCCCGGAACCCGAAGGCAAACAATGCCCACGGCGCGTGCTCCCGCGAGCTGCCGGAACCGAAGTTCCTGCCTGCCAGAAGAATCTGTGCCCCTTTGGCTCGCGGCTGATTCAGAATGAAATCCGGCAGGGGTTTTCCGTCCTCATCAAAACGCCAATCGCGGAACAGATACTGGTCCATGCCCGCCTTGTCGGTCACCTTCAAAAACCGCGCCGGAACGATGATATCCGTGTCCACGTTCTCGTTCGGGAGAGGCACCAGCCGGCTGGTGATTTTTGTAATGGGTTTCATAGGGGCTCCTCATGGGTTCTCAGTATCTGGCCTTTAGAGCAGCGTGCGGACGTCGGCAACGCAGCCCTGCAGGGCCGAGGCGGCAGCCGTCTGAGGGCTGGCCAAAAAAGTTCGCCCGCCCTTGCCCTGCCGTCCTTCAAAATTGCGGTTGCTGGTCGAGACGCTGTACTGGCCCGGCTCGAGCTCATCGCCGTTCATAGCGATGCACATGCTGCATCCCGGCTCGCGCCATTCGCAGCCTGCATCGCGGAAGATGTCCGGCAGTCCTTCCTGTTCCGCCTCGCGTTTCACCTGCTGGGAGCCGGGCACGACCAATACCCGCAGCTTCGGGTTCACCTTGCGTCCTTTCAAGATGCCGGCTGCGGCGCGCAAATCCGAGATGCGGGAGTTGGTGCAACTTCCGATGAAAACAACGTCTATCGGATGGCCGAGCAGAGGTTTTCCGGGCTCCAGCGCCATGTATTCGAGAGCGTGCCGAACCGCGTTCTGGGCGGCGGCGTCCGGCATGGAATCCGGAGAGGGCACCGGCGCCGTGACCGGCAAACCCATCCCTGGGTTCGTTCCGTAGGTAATCATCGGCTCCAGTTGACCGGCGTCCATCGTGACGGACTGGTCGAACCGCGCGCCGGGATCGGAGGGCAGTTGCTTCCACTGTTTCAGGGCGCTGTCCCATGCAGCCGCCTTGGGTGCGTAGGGTTTTCCGGCAAGGTACTGGAAAGTCGCCTCGTCCGGAGCAATCATCCCCGCTTTGGCCCCGGCCTCGATTGACATATTGCAAACCGTCATGCGAGCTTCCATGGAGAGGGCGCGGATGGCGCTGCCGGTGTACTCCAGCACAAAGCCGACTCCTCCGCCCACGCCGATCCGGGCGATCAGCGCCAGGATGATGTCTTTGGCGGAAACGCCAGGCTGGAGCGTCCCATCGATTCGGACCTCAAACGACCTTGGCTTCCGCTGGAGCAAACACTGCGTGGCTAGCACGTGCTGGACCTCCGTGGTCCCGATCCCGAACGCCAGCGCGCCGAACGCGCCGTGCGTGGCGGTGTGGCTGTCGCCGCATACAATCGTCATGCCCGGTTGCGTGAATCCCAGTTCCGGCCCGATGACGTGAACGATCCCCTGCGTGGGGCTGTCGATTCCGTGCAGCGGAATGCCGAACTCCAGGCAGTTGACTTCAAGCTGCCGAATCTGGCTGGCCGCCATGGGATCGGCGATGGGAAGCGAGCGGTCGGTGGTGGGAATGCTGTGGTCGACCGTCGCCACGGTCTTAGAGGGCTGCCGGACCTGGTATCCGAGATCGCGCAATCCCTGGAAGGCTTGCGGCGAAGTGACCTCGTGGACCAGGTGCAGGTCGATGTAGAGCGCCACCGGGCAATCCGGTTCTTCCACCACTACGTGACGGTTCCAGATTTTTTCAAACAGGGTTTGGGATTTTTCGGCAGCCATGTGTGATCCGGTCCTAGAGATATTGGTTGAAAGCTGGCATGGGAAGCGTATCAGAATTTAACATCGAATATCTAAGATCATAAATATCTAACATCTGACATCTGCCATCTGACATTTGGCATTTGGCATTTGGCATTTATCCAACGGGCGTTTCCTGGGTTCCCGTTTCTGCGGAGGGAAATTTCCCGAGCGACTCCTCAATCCTCTCTTTTTCGTCTGCGCGCAGCTCGTAGACAGAGGGCTCGCCTTGCCGGGCGGCGTACAGCTTGCCGTCTTGGAGCGCGAGCAAAACGGTTTCTTCCCGGTTGTCCTCGCCAAAGGTGATCTGCACCCTCAGCCAGGGGTTGTCCAGGCCGTACTGTGCCAGCCTGCCCGGCCTGTCGGTGGTGTATTGCTGGATGCGCATGGCGTGAATGTTGTTTAGGAAGACGTCGACCTCTCCGATGTCGGACTGGCCTGCGGCTGCGCTTTCCGCTTCATCTTCATTCGCCCGCAGGACCCAGCGCTCTTCCTGCTTGTCGAAGCGAAAATTCGTTTCGTCGGTCTGAATTTCCAGTCGCTGGGCGTTGGTGGTCTGGAAGTCAAACAGGTAGCGGTTGCGGTACTCGTCCACGCTGCCGTTCAACTGGTCGTACACGGCTTGGTTAATAGTAAAGACATGCGGCCACACGGAATTCTTGGCGTAGTAGCCTTCGCCGTCCTGATTGTCGCTCCCGACCAGCAGACTGTGAACACCGTCCGGCAGGGTCGCTTGCAGGCGAATCTGGGGGCGATGGAGACCGTAGCGGGCCAGCGACCGTGCGTCCTCCTCCTCGATAGACTTCATCAGAGCCCCGATCAGGCGAGTGAGGAAATAATTGGCGCCGGCGTAGTCGGTCCGCACAGCCGGCTGAGTCAGCTCCCAATTGTTGTTGGTAAGCTTGGTCATCACAATTTTCCCGGTCTGGTTGTCCATCTCCAGCAGTTGCGCCTGATCCAAGGCGACGGGCAGGGCCCGCTTGTCGCGAAGGTCGAACAGGGTCTTTTCCAGGACAGAAAAGGCCGGCGAATCCAGCAAGAACAGTCCCGGCGAAGAGCTCAGCATGGCGTATTTGGCATAGCCGCTGGGATTTTCCCCGCCAATCGACACCGTTACTGTCTTTCCCTGCTGCAGCTTGATTGTGACAACCCGCTGCGGCTCATCCAAACCATAATCGACGAGCGACGGAGGCGTTTGCTCCATTATGGGCGTGTACTCAAGGCCGGGGAGCGACTCGACAAAGGATTGAATCAGCATGCTGTCGGCCGCCACTCCCTCTGGATCAACAAACTCCCACTGCAGATCATCTACCGTCGGCGCTCCCTCGGAGCCTGCTTCTGGTCTTTCCCCGTCCGGCAGGCGGCGGGAAGTCAGCGTGGGTTCGTTCGGCATCTCAATCGAAATTTCCTCTACCTGTTCGGCCTGGAAGGAGAAAAGTTTCTCCTTGGGAATCGCGTCCGAGGCGTTCTCCGGCGGATTCTTGTCCAGATAATAGAGCACTCCCCCCAGCACAAGGAGAATTCCCAAGGCAATGAATGTATGCAGAATTTTCATAGCCGTTGTCGCTTACTCAGCCACTCAGCCAAAAGCAGCTTTCGCTCACGCCGTCAGGGGGCGGTGGCCCTGACGCTTTACGAAGCAGTTTTGGCGGCAAGGGATATATGGCCGATGGATGAAAGCTGAGAGCCATGCTTTACCCGCGTCTTTTCCACCACACTCCGAAACCGCCGAGGACGATTCCCAGCGGAACGGCAACCATACAAAGTAAAACGAAATCCATTTGGGACGGCGAGAGTTCCACGCGCCGGTCCTCGGGGTCGCGGGGGCGGATCGAGATCAGGTCTTCGTCGGAAGCGAGCCAACTGATCGTGTTCAGGAACAGATCGCGGTTGCCGTTAAACCCGAAGATGGAATTGGCCGCCATCTCCGTGCTCCCGGCAACCACCAAGCGGCCTTCCTCGCCATTTTCCGAATCGAGTGATTTGTACGTTCCTGCCCCCATCAGCGCCAGCGGCCCTTCCATGTCCACTCCTTCGCGGAAGCTCACCTCCGAAGCCCTCACCTGGGTGGTAGCCCAGCTGTCTGCCGTGGTTCGCGCGATCAGTTGGAACTGCGCTCCCGGCATGGCGTCGCTGGAGGATTGCACTGCGCAGGCGAAAGGGAACAGCGTGGCGACATTGCTGAGGTCCTTGGTGATCGGATGATCTTCATATTGCATCACCAGGGGCATGAGTTCATCGGTTCCGAACAGGCGTCCGATGCCGCTGGTGTCCACTACCAAAGTGTTTTGTACGTCCGCGCCGAACTCTGCGAGCAGTCCGGTCAGGCTGGGCGGCGTGTGCGGATTGACCAGAAAGAAGGCCCGCCCGCCCCCTTGAATGTATTCGCGGATGGCGTCGATCTCCGGGCCGAGCAGGTCATTCTGCGGTCCCGCCACCACCAGCACGCTGGCATCCTCCGGAACCTGCGGAGACTCCTCCAGCAAAGAAACCGTCTGGACCTGATAGTTGCTCTCCTCCAGCGCCGCCTTCGCTTCGCTCAGGCCCAGCCGCTCGCTCGATTCCAGGTCCCGCTCTCCGTGGCCTTCCAGAAAATAAATCAACTTGGACTCGCCTTTGAGCAGGCGAATCAGGGTATTGGTGATATCCCCTTCTTCGACTCCATTCGCCTGTTCGTTGCGCTCGCCCGCGGAGACGATCACCGTCCCGTAGGTTTTCACATTGTACTGGTTGGCTTTGGCGGGTTCCTGGTCCGGGTCCACATAGCTGACTTGGACGCGCCGGGAGAGGACCGAAAACTGCTCCAGCAGATCGCGCATATTGCCGAAGTTGGCCCTGCGGTCGAAGTAGAGCAACTCGACATCGCGATCCAAGCCGGACAAAATGTTCGCAGTCTGCTGCGACAAGCTGTAGCGCTGGTTGGCGGTCAAATCGATTTGCCGGACAAATTGTTTGGCGATCAGGTTGACGGCCACCACAATGGCCAGCGCCACCAGGGTATAGATCAGCGTATTCAAGCCGAACTTCGCTTGCCGGCTGGTGAGATGGCTCTTCAGTCCCTTGGGCATCTCGTCTTTTCCCATCTCCTTTTTTCCCGCCTCATTTTCCATCTCATTTTCCACCTTAGGCCCTCCAACGAACGGACTCCACCGAACGGGCCGTCAAAAACAGGCTCAGCCCGATGACGGAAAGGTAGTAAACCGTGTCGCGCAGATCGATGACTCCTTTGGAAAAGTTATCCATGTGGGACCTCAGTGAAATATAGTTTGCAATTTGACCCACCGTGCTAGAGGAGTAATCGCTGATCCCACCAATCACCCACAGCAACAGTAAAAGGAAGAAGCCCAGGCTGCCTGCGATCACTTGGTTGCGGGTTAAGGTCGAAAGCATCATGCCGATGGCTAAAAAGCAGCCCCCAATCAGCAACAGTCCCAGATACCCCACCAGCAGGGGTTTCCAGTCCGGGTTGCCGTAACGGAACAGGATCAGCATGTAAAAAAAGGACAGCCCCAACAGCGAGATATACAGCAGAGAAGCCCCCAGAAATTTGCCCAGGATCATTTCGAGATCGGTGAGCGGCGAGGTCATCAGCAGCTCGATGGTGCCCGTCTTTTTTTCCTCGGCGAACAGGCGCATGGTGATCATGGGAACCAGGAAAAGGCAGATCACAGCGATCGAATAGATGAGGCCCCGGATCACCATATCATTCACGTTCAGAGGAGGCATCATCTGGCCGTACATCTGAGCGTACTGGGCCGCCGTAAAACTCTGCATCACAAACCGGGAGAGGCTGTCGTAAAAAAAGAACCCGAAAGCGCCGGCAAACATCGCCATCACAAAATAGCCGACCGGCGAGCGGAAATAGAAGTTCAGCTCCCTGCGGGCAATGGTCCAAATGTTCCTCATGACGCGGCTGTCTCCTCGGAATCCCCGCCGGCGCTGTCGTCCGCCGATTCGGTTGTAGTCAGCTTCAAGAAAATCTCTTCCAGGCTCAAGCCCACGCGCCGCAACTCGAGCAGCCCCCATCCGGATTCGACCACAGCCCGGGCCAGTTCCTTCCGAACGTCCTGGCCTTTCGCCGTCTGTACGGCGAAGGCCGCGCGGCCGTTGCCGGCCTGGGAGGGAGAGACCCGGCTGACTCCCGTTACACGGGACAGGCGCTCTCGCACTTCCGCTTCCGGCCCTTCCACAACCAGGTTCATCGTCTCGTACCCTTGCAGCCGCGCCGTCAGGTTTTCCGGCGTATCCTCGGCCACGAGTTTCCCGGCGTTGATAATCATCACCCGTCCGCAGGTATTGGCCGCTTCGGGCAGGATATGGGTGCTGAGAATAATAGTGTGCTCGCCGGCCAGGCTCGTAATCAGCTTGCGGGTTTCAATAATCTGCTTGGGATCGAGGCCCGCCGTCGGCTCGTCCAGCACCAGGACCTCCGGGTTATGGATCAGCGCCGCCGCCAACCCGACCCTCTGGCGGTAGCCTTTGGAGAGCTGGCCGACGAGTTTCCGGGAGACATCTGAAACAGCAGTTTTTTCCGAGACCTCGGCGATGCGCTGCTTCAACTCGCGGCCGGGCACGCCCTTGATCCGGCCCGCGAAGGCAAGCATCTCCGTCACCCGCATGTCCGTGTAAAGAGGCGGTGTTTCCGGCAGATACCCGATGCGGCTCTTCACCTGGAGCGGCTCCTCGATCACGTCGTATCCCGCCACCGTCACTTTGCCGAGCGTGGGAGGGAGAAAGCCGGTCAGCACCCGCATGGTGGTGGTTTTTCCGGCGCCGTTGGGGCCGAGGAATCCCAGGATTTCCCCTTTCTTTACAGAGAAGTTGACATCCTGAACGGCTACGGTCCGTCCGTATCGTTTGGTCAATCCCTGAACTTCTATCACCGAACCCTCCATGCAAAGATCGAAGATCAAAGACCAGCTATGCTTTTCCTGTAGGAGTAGCGTTGCCGCCTTCTCCTTGATTCAGGATCAGCGATTCAGGATCAGCCCGCCGTTTTTAGAGTAGCGCTCTGCTCCGCTTGCGGCTGGGAGTTTGGCCCCTTTGATTTAAGTGGTATTTGGGCAGCGGCTAGCATATCAAATTATAGGGCCGTTTTCCAAGATTCGGCCAGACTGCACGGGCCCGCCGCACTCCCAAGTTGCCGATGAGAACAATACGCCATAGCATGGTTGTGCAAGTCATTCAATGAGCTTCCAGGCAACTTCGGTCTTGTCGTGTCCTGCAAACGGGAATGTTCTGGTAATCTTGTCAGCTTGACGGGTGTGGGAACTGGCTTTTCCGCAGGAATAGGGATGCCGGATTCCTAAAAGGAGTTGGAACCATGCGTAAAACCGTTGGCATCTTGACCGGCGGCGGAGATTGTCCCGGGTTGAATGCGGTGATCCGGGCCGTCGTGCGGCGAGTGCAACCTCTCGGCTATGCGACTACCGGCATTATGGAGGGCTGGAGAGGCCTGCTCGAAAACAAGATGGAACGGCTGGACCTGGATCGCGTTTCGGGAATCGTTTACCGGGGCGGCACCATCCTGCGCACTTCCCGGACGAACCCGGTGAAACGCCCCGACGGGATCAACACCATCAAGGACAATCTGCAGAAGAACGCGATTGACGCGCTCGTTGCCATTGGCGGCGATGACACCATGGGCGTGGCCGACCGCCTGTTCCAGGACGGCGTTGCGGTGGTGGGCGTTCCCAAAACCATCGACAATGACCTGAACGGAACCGACGTTTGCTTCGGTTTCGACACGGCGGTCAACATCGCCACCGAAGCCATCGACCGGCTCCATACCACGGCGGAGGCTCATAACCGCGTCATGGTGGTGGAGGTGATGGGACGGGACACGGGCTGGATCGCGGTGGCTTCCGGCATAGCGGGCGGCGCGGACATGATTCTGATCCCGGAGCAGCCGGCGGACCTCGATCAGCTCTGCGCGGTGCTGCGGAAACGGCATGGACGGGGCAAGTATTTCAGCATCGTCGTGGTGGCAGAAGGCGTCCAATTGCCCTCCGGGCCGGAAGGGTCCCAAGAGCCGGTCAAGCAGGGCGCGGTCGTGGACGAGTTCGGCCACGCGCATTTGGGCGGAGTGGGCCAGGCGCTGGCGCGCGTGGTGGAGTCGCGCACGGGGTTTGAAACCAGGGTGGTGACGCTGGGCCACCTCCAGCGGGGCGGCAACCCCACGGCTTTTGACCGCATCCTGGCCACGCGCTTCGGAGTGCATGCCGCGAACCTGATCGACCGGCAGGAGTTCGGCAAGATGGTCGCTTTGCGCGGCACCCAGATTGTGGCGATCCCTCTGGCGGAGGCCGTCGCCGAGCCCCGCCGGGTCGATCCGGAACTCTATGCCACTGCATCGGTCTTTTTCGGCTAGCGCCGATCCGGCGGAATGCCGGAGGTGGCCAGAGTGGCGTTGAGCAAGTATAATTTTGTTTCCCGGTCTTCGCATCAGGATCGCACTAGGGCGAGAAGGGATCAGTCTTCCACGGTTTTTTGCATAGAGGCGGATTCCGTTCAGCGAGCAAGCTGGAACTAAGCAAGGTGGAGCTAAGGTGGAGTTGTGGAGAAAAGACTGATCTTCGTCTGCCAGAACGTCGATTGCAGGGTGCGCCAGGCTGCCGAAGTGATGGAGAAGCTGAAACAAGAAGCTGGCCCTGATGAGTCAATGGAGGTTCGCCCCTATATGTGCTTCGGAGCTTGCCACGAAGGACCGAATGTGGTCGTCTACCCGGACAAGGTCTGGTACGCAGGCGTGAAGCCGGAGGATACTGCCGAGATCGTTGCTTCCCTTCGGGGAGGCGAGCCGCAGGGCCATCCGGGTACGTTGGGGAGGCCGGGTACGTTGGGGAGGTTGGATACGATCGATCCCAACTTGAAAGCGATGATTTTCCAATTGCTCGACGCCGGCCTCTATTGACGATAGCACATGTAACGATACTCCATGTGACGATGCTCCATGTGACTATACTCCATGTAACGACAGCCCCAGGTGAAGCTGTTTCCAAGTTAAGCTATGCCTAAGTGCTGTTTATAAGTAAAGACGCGCTCATGTCTCAATCCAAAACCATCCTGTTTCCTTCCGGGATTCCAGCCAATCGAGAGAATCTGGCCGAGTACCGCTGGCGCGGGGGCTACGAAGCCTTGCGGAAGGCGCTCACCCAATCCGATCCCTCTTCCCTCTTGCAGGAAGTGGAGGCCGCGCGGTTGCGCGGGCGGGGCGGGGCCGGTTTTCCTGCCGCGCAAAAGCTGGCGCTCTGCGCCAAGGCCGAAGGGAAGCAAAAATATGTGGTGGCGAACGGAGGCGAGGACGAGCCAGGCTCTCAGAAGGATCGCATTCTGTTGGAGCGTGTTCCGCACGCCGTGCTGGAAGGCATGCTGCTTGCCGCCTGCACGGTGGGCGCGTCCCGCGCGTTTTTTTATACCAATGAAACCTATCAGCAGGCCCTGCAAAGCATCGAGCAAGCCCTGGCAGAGGCCCAGGCCGAAGGATTGCTTGGGGAACAGGTCTTGGGAACAAAGTTCGGGGTGATGGTCGAGAGCCGTCCCGCGCCCACGCCATACGTTGCCGGAGAGGACACGGCCGCCTTGGAAGTGCTGGAGGGAAAGGACCCTCTTCCCCGGCAGAAACCTCCCTACCCGGTGACTGCCGGATTATTCGGCCAGCCTACGGTTGTCAATAACGTCGAGACGCTGGCGAATCTTGCGCCCATCATTTTGAACGGCGCCCAGTGGTATCGCGGATTCGGGACCGAGGAAAGTTCCGGCACCATGCTCTATTCCATGAACGAAGAATGGGCGCGGCCCGGCGTTTACGAGCTGCCCTATGGGGCTCGCGAAGGGGAGTTGGTGGAGGAATTGGCCGGTGGGTTGAAGCAGGGCGCGCGGCTGCGCGCTATCTTGCCGGGAGGCCCTTCCAGCGGCTTTCTGCTTCCGGACCTGGACCGCCCGTTGAGCCCGGAGGCGTTGAAGGCAGCCGGCTCCAACATCGGCTGCGGCGTAATGCGAGGCTACGCGGAAGGGACCTGCATGATGGATGCGGCTTTGGAAGTAGCCCGGTTTTTTGAAAAAGAGTGTTGCGGCCAATGTCCGGCCTGCCGCATGGAGACCTCCGCGCTCGCCACCCTGATGAGCAAGGTCCACCAAGGCCAGGTGCCGGCGGCTGCGCTCGATCAGATTTCGAAGCTGCTCGATTTCAATAAAGGCAAGGGCAATTGCAGCCTGGTCAACATGCCGGGCCCGCCTCTGCTCAGCGCCTTGAAACTGTTCCCCGAAGATTTCCAGTCCCACCTGAACGGCGGAAACTGTCCGTCACGGTAAATTGGCGGTCCCAATTTGCCGTGGGTTTGTAAATTCAGCAAAAGCCCACGGCGAGGCTTGTCCCGAGCGAAGTCGAGGGATAAACCCTTCGCCGTGGCTCCACTCCTGACTTCTGTCTTCTGACTCCTGACTTCACAGTACTTCCATATCCCGCCAGTTCGGTCCTACGGACACGTTGGCCACGAGCGGCACATCCAGGGCATAGACCTGCTCCATCCCGTCGCGCAGCACGGCGGCGGCCTGCTGGACTTGCTTCTCCGGCACCTCCAAGACCAGCTCGTCATGCACCTGCAGCAGCATGCGCGCGCCCGACTTCTGTTCCCGCAGGGCGCGGTCGATCCCGATCATGGCGATCTTCATCAAGTCGGCGGCGCCGCCCTGGATGGGAGTGTTGATGGCGGTGCGCTCGGCGAACTGCCGCAGCGAGGGGTTCTTGCCGCCGATATCCGGTATCTTACGCAGCCTTCCGAACAAGGTTCGCACCTGGCCGTCGCGGCGCACCTCGGCGAGAGTACTGTTGATGAACTTCCTCACGCCCTGGTAGCGGTTGAAATACTGGTCAATGAATTCGGCCGCCTCGGCCTGCGAAATCCCCAACTGTTGCGCCAGCCCGAAGGGGCTGAGCCCGTATACTATGCCGTAGTTGACGGCCTTGGCCCGGCGGCGGTGGTCTTCGTTTTGTTCGTCCGGCGGCACGCCGAAGACCGCCGCAGCGGTCCGCTCATGAATGTCTTCTCCCTGGCGGAACGCTTCCACCAGCAGCGGATCGCCGCTCAAGTGGGCCAGCAGCCGCAGCTCGATTTGGGAATAGTCGGCGGCCAGCAACAGATATCCCTTCTCAGCAACAAAAGCGGCGCGAATCTTCCGTCCGAGCTCGGTGCGGATGGGAATGTTTTGCAGG
Organism: Terriglobia bacterium; assembly: GCA_963666975.2. GTDB lineage: Bacteria > Acidobacteriota > Terriglobia > 2-12-FULL-54-10 > 2-12-FULL-54-10 > JADFGZ01. The sequence continues at coordinate 886,298 of CAXVYR010000004.1, forward strand.
TTGGGATTGCTCGAGGACAGTCTCCCTGTGGCGGTGCCCGCCTGGTTGAAGCTTGTGTGGAGGCGGCCTGACGCCGGATTCAGCAAGCGGGGCAGCGCGTCGATGTAGGTCGATTTGAGCTTGGACAGTTGCCGGTATTCGAGCACGCGGCGCGGCGCTTCGTGGACGGCGGAGAGTTGTTCCAGCACATCGACGGCGGTCGAGAACGACTTGCTCTTGCCGGACTTTCGGGGAGCGGGCAGCCCCATCTTCTCAAACAACACTTCGCCGAGTTGTTTCGGCGAGTTGATGTTGAATTCCGAGCCGGTCAGTTTGTAAATCTCCCCCGTCAGCCTCTCGACTTCCCCTTCCACCCAGACCGAGAGTTTCCGCAACTGGGCTCCGTCGAGCTTCACGCCCCATGCCTCCATCTCCGCCAGGATGGGAGCCAGCGGCAGCTCGATCTCGTCATACAAACGGCGCAGGCCGGAGGCTTCCATCTCCGGCTCCAGCACTCGCGTCAACTGACCGACCCAGTCGGCCTCCTCGGCAATGTCTCCGGAAAGTTTGGCGCCGAAGCGGCGCTCCACCAGGTTCGCCAGCTCGTGGCTGCTCTCGGTGGCGTCGAGCAGATAGGAATAGAGCATGGTATCGTGCCGCACGCCCTGCAAATGGATGCACTGGCGCTCCAAGGCGGCATGCGCCGACTTGGCGTCGTGGACGGCCTTCATACTGCGCGTATCTTCCAGCCAGGGCTTCAGCAAGGGCGTGAGCGCTGCGGGGATCGAGCGCCCCACCCCCGCCGCAGTTGACAGGGCCGCCGTCGTCAGATTTGCCGCCAGCAACTCCTCGCTGCGGACCGCCAAAGCTGTCGCCGGGTCCGGAGGAAGCCTGCTGATGAATTCCCGCACAGCGTCTTCCGAAGAAAGCTCCTGGTAATCTTTCCGTCCGGTGTCGGCGGAGGGAAGAAACTCCCGCAACAGGGAAGTGAATTCCATCTCCTGATAAAGCTCTTTCAGTTTTTCGCGGTCCGGCTCGCTCACGCGAACCGCATCGAGCGACAACTCGACGGGCACCTCGGTCTCAATGGTCGCCAGTTGCTTGCTCAGCAGAATCTGGTCGCGGTGATTCGTCAGGGCCTCCCGGTAGGTTTTCCGCGAGACCTCGGCGGCATGTTCCAGGCAGGCCTCGACGCTCCCATATTTCTGGATCAGCTCGCGCGCTCCCTTGGCGCCGATGCCGGGCGCGCCGGGGATGTTGTCCACCGCGTCCCCTTGCAGAGCCAGCAGGTCGGGGACCTGCTCCGGCGCGACGCCCATAATCTCGATCACTTTGTCACGGTCGCAGAGCAGGTCGTCCTTCATCGGGTTGATCACAGACACCCGCTCGCCCACCAACTGCAGCATGTCCTTGTCGCTGGTGATAATCAGCACCTCCAGTTTCCGCGCTGCGGCCTGACGGGCCAGCGTGCCGATCACGTCGTCGGCCTCATATCCGGGATGGGCCAGCACAGGAACCCGCACGGCTTCGAGCAACTGGCGGATGTAGGGGAGCTGGCTGACCAGCTCATCCGGCATCTCCTCCCGGTTCGCTTTGTAGTCGGCAAAGGACTCGTGGCGGAAGGTGGGTCCCTCCAGGTCAAACACCGCGCCGACGTACTCCGGCTGGTAGTCCTGGAAAAGTTTCCGCAGCATGTTGTGAAAGCCGTAAACGGCGCCCGTGGCTTGCCCGGCGCGGGTGGAGAGGCGCGGCAGAGCGAAGTAGGCTCGGAAGATGTAGTTCATGGAGTCGATCAGAAACAAACGGACGGGGCGCGGGGAACCCTTGCGGCCTGGCTCGCCGCCGGGCTTGCTTGGTTTTATTGATTTTGCAGGAGGAGACATTGGTTGCTTTTTTGCATCTCAACGGTTATCCGCAGGAGGTATCGGCAGGACCTATCTTAGCAGGGGCGGGGAGGGAGGCAAAAGGCAGGAGTCAGGAGTCAGAATGGCTTTCCATCCGAGCCGCACGCGCCGGGTAGCCACGGTAAATTGGAAGTTCCAATTTGCCGTGGGTTTGTAAATCCAATCCGAGCCGCGCGCGTAAGCAAGCGGTCAAAGAAGGTGCCAAGCGGTTAGTGATGAGTGATGAGCAATCAATGATACTGCTGGCAGCATTCTTGTCACTCGACACTTATCACTGAACACTGCTTTTTGTCCGCTCCATCAATTGCCGCTCGCTACGGATCCCGTACAGCACTTGCAGCAGCAGCGCCCGCAGCAACTGCTCCGGAGGCTTCGACGGCCGTCCCCGCCGGGCGTAGAGCGTGTCAATATGCAAAGACAACTCGGCCAAGACCTCGTCGGTCATCTTGCGGATCGCCCGCAACGGGTGATTCGTCGGAACTCGCTGATCCAGGTTGACGTAACTGAACATCGCTTCTTGTTGGTTTTCATCTCCGCGCATGCTACTTACATATCGCACTTGCCCCGGAAATGCACCCGGTTTCGGCTAGGTGCTTTTTCAGCAACCGGTGAAGCCGCTGTCGTGATCCAGGTAGCGGATGTAGAACAACCCCATTTGCCCCAGCCGCTGGTCCAGTTCGCAAAGGAACAAGGCTCGCAAAAGAGTCAACTAGCCGGAAGCAGTCGAAATTGAATTTTGCAGCCGGTCGCTTCCGCGTATCTGCTGAGGCTGTTGACGCTGTGCAGCCGCTTTCCGCTCTCCAGACGGGCGACGGTCGATTGTGTTGTTCCCATTCTTCGGGCCACCTCCGCCTGGCTCAAACCGGCCCGGCTGCGGGCAGCGATCAACTGCCGCGCGATGGCGAACTCGGGTTTCAGGGAAGCATAAGCCCGGCGAAATTCCGGATTGCGCAACCATCGTTTCTTGAGTTGCTTTAGAGTGCTCATCGAATCCTCTTACAAGGTGTTTCCTAATCCAAGTTTTCCTCTACCGAACGACCTGCGCTTCTGCTGTCATTCCGAGCGCAGCGAGGAATCTGCTTGTTAATCCGGCAGCATGCTGGACGAGCAGATTCCTCGGGCCTTGAAAGCGTTGGCCCTCGGAATGACATGCTGAGAGGTTTTCGAATTGCGCGACGTGCTGTCTTTCCCATCTCCGTTTATCGCACTTTTGCGATAATCCCTGAAACGGCTTTCTGCTGAATCATCGTCACAGACCATCGGCGCGGGGGTAGAATGTCGGTCGGACTCCTGTAAAAAGGGAAATCAAAGCACGGTAATCAATTAGTTTGCCGAACACTCCTACCCCCGACCCGCACGCCTCCTCTGCCGCCGTGCATCGCCGCCGGATTTTCCTGCAATCGGCTGCGATTGTGGGGGCGAGCGTTTTTCTCAGCCGGGTGCTGGGCTTTTTGCGCGAGTGGGCCATCGCCGACCGCATCGGCTCCAACGCCACCACCGACGCCTACTACGCCGCCTTCACCATCCCGGACATCCTGAACTACCTGCTGGCGGGCGGCGCGCTCAGTATTACTTTCATCCCTGTATTTCTGGAGTACTTCACCTCCCGGCGGGAGGAAGAAGGCTGGCGCGTTTTTTCGATTGTCCTCAGCGTCATGTCCGTTCTGCTTCTGATCCTGCTGGTCGTCGCCGAAGTGTATGCTCCTGTCTTCACGCACTGGATAGCGCCGGGATTTACGGCGGAGCAGCACCGCATGGTCACTCACATGACTCGCATCATGCTTCCCGCGCAGGCCTTCTTTTATATCGGCGGCGTGCTGAGCGCCGTGCAATACGCGCAGGGGCGTTTTCTGATCCCGTCGCTGGCGCCGCTGGTCTACAACGGGATGATCATTTCCTCTGGCATGCTCCTGGCTGACCGCTGGGGCATCGAAGCGTTTTCCTGGGGAGTGGTTGCGGGATCTTTGCTCGGGAACTGTCTCTTGCAGGTTTATGGCGTATCAAAATTCTTTCCTCGGTTTCGTTTCTCCCTCAACCTGCGGCATCCGGGCTTCCGCCAATTTCTCCGCCTTACGGTGCCCATCATGCTCGGGTTTTCTCTCATCTTCGTGGATGATTGGGCGATGCGGTGGTACGGTTCTTTTCTGGTTCCTGCCTCCATCACGTGGCTCTTTTACGGCAAGACGCTGATGCGGGTGGTGGTAGCGATATTCGGCCAGGCGGCCGGGGTGGCGACGTTTCCGGTGATGGCGCGGCTGGTGGCGGAAGAAAAATGGCCGGAGATGAAAGAAAGCTTGCAGGACGCTCTGCGGCACGTCATCCTGACTATTGTCCCGGCCTCGGTCCTGATGGCGATCCTCAGCCGCCAGATCGTCTTTCTGCTTTTCTCCCGCACCCGCCTGCAGCTTGCCGACATTGAGCAAACCGCCCTGGCCATGGTGATATTTCTCGCAGGAGCATTTGCCTGGGGAGGGCAGGCTATCCTGGCGCGGGGTTTCTACGCATTGCGCAATACCCTCACCCCTACGCTGATCGGCTCCGGCCTGGCGGTGGTCTGGCTGCCACTCTATGGGATGTTCGCAGAGCGGTGGCAACACCTGGGCTTGGCAGCCGCCAGTTCGCTCGGCATCGTGGTATACGCTGCTATCCTGGGCATCGTATTGTTCCGCCGTCTTAAGATTTCATTCCTTCCCCTGGGCTCCTTCCTGTTGCGGACCACCGCGGCATCTTCGGTGGCGGGAGGAATCGCATTCCTTCTGGAGCGCCGGCTGGAGGAGGCTGTGAGCTGGCAGTCGATGACCGGTTCCCTGGTTCACGGTGCGGCGGCGAGCCTTGCATTTGTGGCCAGCTTCTTGGCGCTGGCGTCGCTGGTGAAGCTTTTTTCCTGGGATAAGCTGCGTTTGGCATTCGCCGGAAAAGGTGGGCGCAAGCCGTGGAATATCTAAAAGACCTGATTGTGATCTTCGGGCTGGCGGTCGGTGTTGTTGTGGTCTTCAGCCGCCTGCGGTTGCCTGCCGTCATCGGTTATCTGGCGACGGGAACGCTGGTCGGCCCGCATGGCCTGGGCTGGATTGAAGGGACGGAGCAGGTCCAGGTTTTGGCGGAGCTTGGCGTTGCTTTGTTGCTGTTTACCATCGGGATTGAATTGTCCCTGGCGCATTTGTTTCGCATGCGGATTACGCTGTGGCTGGGCGGCGCGCTGCAGGTTGTCTGCACGGTTGCGCTGGTGGCGCTGGTTGCTCTGCCGGTATTGCCGTCCTGGAAACAGTCGGTCTTTCTGGGGATGCTGGTGGCGCTGAGCAGCACGGCGATTGTGCTGAAATTGCTTTCTGAGCGCGGTGAGATGGACAGCCCGCAGGGGCAGACGGTGCTGGGGATTTTGATCTTTCAGGACCTGTGTATCGTGCCCATGACGCTCCTCACGCCCTTTTTGTCCGGCGAAGCGGCTAGCGTGGAGGAAGTGGCCCTGGTGGCGGGCAAGGCCGTCTTGGTCGTGGGGGCGGCTCTGCTGGGCGCACGGATCGTCGTTCCCTGGTTCCTCCGCCAAGTGGTCGCCACGCGGAACCGGGAGGTTTTCCTGCTGAGCCTTGTCCTGCTGTGCATGGGCACGGCCTGGCTAACCGCGCAGGCCGGACTGTCGCTGGCCCTCGGCGCTTTTCTGGCTGGGCTGGTGGTTTCCGAATCCGAATACAGTCACCAGGCTCTGGGGGAAATTCTGCCGCTGCGCCATGCCTTCCTCGGCATCTTTTTTGTTTCCGTCGGGATGCTGTTCGACGGGCGAACTTTGCTGATAGCGCCCTGGAATATCGCTGTGGGGGTGGCCGCTCTGGTGGCGGGAAAAGCGGCGATCACGGCGGGCGTCAGCGTGGTGCTGGGCCATTCCCGCCGAGTCTCGCTCATCACGGGGCTGGGGCTGGCGCAAGTAGGAGAGTTCTCCTTCGTTCTGGCGACGGTGGGACTTGACTCCGGGGTCATTTCGGAACCTCTTTACCAGCTCTTTATCGGCGCCGCCATTGTTACAATGGCGGCCACGCCATTCTTGTGGGGATTGTCGGCCCGCTTGTCCCAATGGCTCACATCCTGGCAGCCATCATGGATCGGCGGTTCCCCGGAGGCTGAGGAAGGCCCGGCTGCTTCGAGCGAATTGCAGGACCACGTCATCATTGTGGGATACGGGGTGAATGGGAAAAACCTGGCGCGGGTGCTGCGCCGTGTTCCTATTCCCTATATCGTGGTCGAGATGAATCCGGAGATCGTTCGCACGGAGAGCCGGGAGGGCACCCATATCCTGTACGGGGACGCGGCCAACCGGCAGATCCTGGAGCGGGCTGGAGTGCAACATGCCCGCGTGCTGGTCCTGGCCATCTCCGACCCGTCCGTAACCCGCTATGCCACGGATACGGCTCACCGCTTGAATCCTGCGTTGCACATTATCATACGGACCCGTTACGTGAAAGAAATGGAGTCTCTGTTTGCTCTGGGAGGCAATGATGTTGTCCCGGAGGAATTTGAGACATCCATCGAAATCTTCTCGCGAGTCTTGAGGCGCTACATGGTGCCACGGGATATTGTGGAGCGCAGCGTGCGGGAGATTCGCCAGGATAGCTACGAAGTGTTTCGCGGCTTGCGGGAACGGCACCGTCCGCCGGAGGACATTCGCAAGTTCGTGGCCGGCGTGGAGATGGAGATCTACCGCGTGGAGCCGGGATCCCCGCTGGCAGGCCACTCGCTCGCCGAAACGAACCTGCGCGGAAAAACCGGAGTGATGGTGCTGGCCATCCAAAACAACGAGCAGGTGCAGCCGAATCCCGATCCGGGCACCGTCTTTTCGGAGGGCGATGTAGTTATGCTGCTCGGAACCCTGGAGCAGATCTCCAAGGCGGCTACGTTGTTCGGTGGTGTGCCCGCCGCGGGGTCAGAAGAAGCAAGTCCCGAAGCATAATCGCCGGTGAAAATCTCGTTCTGTGCCCTGAGCTTTCCTGTATTTCTTGTCTGCCTCTGACCGCTTATTCCGGGATTCCGAGAGGCTTGCGGGCGACCACGTTGACTTCCGAGGTCAGCCGGGGGCAAAGCTTGCCCCAAGCGGCGTTCAAACGGTAATACCATCGCCAGTTTTCGAGCGGCAAGTAGCGTCCGGCAGATAAAAAACGGAAGCCGCGGATGTCTTCGATCTGAAAGTTTCTGAGCAAGGCTTGCAGTGAGGGCAGGGTGAAAAAGGATACGTGACCGAACCGTGCTGCCAGCATTTCCGGGCGTTTTTTGGGCACCAGCAGCGGGACCAGGTAGATGCGCAAGAGCCGCGTCAACCACACGCAGATCGGGACGCCCAAAATGAACAGGCCGCCGGGGCGCAAAACCCGCAGGATCTCGGAGGCCATCTTTTCCGGGTGCTGCAAGTGCTCCAGGATATGGCTGCTGACGACGATATCGAAGCATTCGTCCTGCCAGGGCAAACTGTCGGCGAGGTTCGCGCGGGCGAGCCGGGCATAGCCCCTCTGCCGTGCGGTCTCCAGGCTGGAATGGCTCACATCGGCGCCGCTAAATTCAACGTCCGGGTAAGGGCCGTAGAGAATCAGCCTGCCCTCGCCGCAGCCGGCATCCAGAAGTTTTAAGGCCTTCTTTTTCGTTCGGGCTTCCCGGCGAATGAAGTCCGCCATGGCAGGATAGCGGGCCAAAGTAAGGCGGTATTGGCAGGAAGAGAGTTCGGCGCTAAACGCCAGGATGTTGTCTTTTCTTGGCAAGTTGGAAAAAATATTCATCTTCACTGCCGGGAGGCAGCAGCTATCATAGCGGCCTTTCTCAGCGTTGCACAGAAAAACCGGCAGCGACCGTACTTTCAATCTGACGTTTTTCAACAACCTCCTAACCGGGCAATCTTGGATTGGGTATAATAGGCGTTCTTTTTCATTAACGGTGGCGGAGCACACAGGATTTTTTGCGAAACTGCTGTGGGACAAAGGGTGGTTACGCAGGACCGAGTGACTGGACGAAACTCAGGTTTGCGGAAATAAATAATCGGGTGAAGCGATGGATCTAGGATTGAAAGACAAGACAGCGCTGGTTTGCGGCGCCAGTTCCGGGTTGGGCAAAGCCGTCGCCATGGGCCTCGCGCGCGAAGGCGCGCGGGTGGCGGTATGCGCGCGCACGGAGGAAAAGCTCGCGAGGGCGGCTGAGCAGATTCGCCGGGAAACCGGCGCGGAGGTCCTGGCCGCCATCGCCGATGTAAGCGTTCCCGCCGAGGTCAAGAAGCTCGTGCAAAAGACAGTCTCCCAATTCGGCAAGCTCGACATTCTGGTTTCCAACGCCGGCGGTCCGCCTTTTGGGTATTTTCTGGACCTGCCGGAGGAGTCCTGGCAGCAGGCCTTGGAGTTGAACCTGCTCAGCACGCTGCACCTGTGCCGGGAGGCGGTTCCTCACATGAAAGCCGCCGGAGGGGGCCGCATCATCAACATTACGTCTTTCGCCGCCAAGCAGCCTCAGGACGGCCTGATTCTTTCCAACATGGCCCGCGCCGGCGTGCTGGGCTTGGCCAAGTCACTGGCGAATGAACTGGCGCCGCACAACATTCTGGTGAATACGGTCTGTCCCGGAGCCATCGAGACCGAGCGGCACTTCGCATTGGCCGAGCGGCGCGCGGCGAAAGAAGGCGTGCCGGTGGAAAAGGTCCTCGAGACCCGTACCCAGGAGATTCCGTTGCAGCGGGCCGGAAAACCGGAGGAGTTTGCGGACCTGGTGGTTTTTCTGGCCTCCGAAAGGGCCTCCTATATTACGGGCACCGCTATTCAGATTGACGGCGGAGTGGTCCGCTCCCTGCTCTAGGCAGAAAAGCAAGGGAAGCAAGATCGGGGAGTAAGCAACCAGAAGTTAGCAACCCAGGAGTAAGTAACCAGGAGTAAGTAATAATGATTAAACCCATCCAAGTCGCTCATGTGAATCTAAACGTCACGGACCTGGAGCGGTCCGAGAAGTTCTACACTGAGATCATGGGGTTCCATGTTTCGGGAAAGGTCGCCGGAGCCATCGCATGGCTGAACATGGGTCAGTACAAACCGAACGACAGCCTGGCCTTCCACGATCTGGCTCTCTTTCAGGTCCCCCACGGTCTGCCGGACAATTATCGCAAGCGCGCCGGACTCAACCACGCGGCCTTCCGATTAAGCTCCGCCGAGGAGGTCGACCGCGCTACGGAGTTTTTGAAGTCTAAAAACGTGAAGGTGCTCAAGGGGCCGCTCACCCACTCAGAAGACCAGGACCGCTACGTTTACTTTGAAGACCCGGACGGCAACGTGCTGGAGCTGGTCGCCTCCACTTTGGCGGGATATCCCCACGAGTACCTGCGGAAGGAGAGCGGCGCTTGAGTGCTGTAGAAGAAAAACTTCGGCAGATGGGCCTGGAGCTTCCGGACCCTCCGAAACCTGTGGCGGCTTACGTGCCGTGCATGCGCGCAGGAAATCTGCTCTTTGTTTCCGGGCAGGTTCCGCGCGTAAAGGGGGAATTGAAGTTCCGGGGCCATCTCGGCGGCGAGTTAAGCCTTGAGGAAGGAGTCCAGGCGGCGCGTCACTGCGCCTTGAATGCGCTCAGCGCAGTGAAGCAAGAGCTGGGGAGCTTCGACCGGATTCGCCGCATTGTCAAAGTCACAGGTTACGTTTCCAGCGCTGCCGGCTTCAACGACCAGCCCAAGGTCCTGGACGGGGCATCCTTGTTGCTGCATGAACTGCTGGGTGAAAAGGGCCAGCACGCCCGCGCCGCCGTGGGCGTCAATGAGTTGCCGCTCAATGTGGCGGTGGAGGTCGAAATGATCGTAGAGATAGAATCCTGAGGGCATCGGGAGTTCATCTATATTAGGAGGGGAAAGAAATTGAAACCGGAATTCAAAGTTGGATTGTCCGCGGAGCTTGCCGAAACCAGCACCGAGGCCCAAGGCGTGCGGCACCTGGGCGAAGGGGTTCCCGCTTTTTACTCCACCCCGGCCATGATTGCGCTGATGGAGCGGACCTCCATCGAACTGCTCAAGCCCTACCTGGAAGAGGGCGAAGGCTCGGTGGGCGTGAAGGTCAATATCAAGCACTTTGCCTCCACCGAGATCGGAGCCAAGGTCCGGGCGAAGTCCACCCTGCAGGCGATCAACGACCGCCGGTGCGTCTTTGCCGTGGAGGCTTTCAATGAAAAGGGGAAGATCGGCGAGGGCACCCACGAGCGCACCATCATCACCATCAAAAAATTTGCAGGCCAGCCCTGACGGCTCCCTTCACCGGCCCCTTTTATTAGGGGCGCGTTTCTTCGGAGATCGCTTCCTGCCAGCAGGTTTCCCCCAACCGCCTCCTCCGGGAGTCTCAATTTTCAGAATGCTTCCCTCCGATGCGGTGAACCCCGTCTTCGAGGGAAGATCAGAATCGCTTCCCGGCAAACTTAACTGATTTTTCCCCGTCTTGCCCGGCTGGCCTCCCGCCAGGCCGTAGGGCGGAAACCGCCGCCGGTCCGAGAGTATTGTCCCGCGCACCTCGGTGAGGAATTCGATTTCCCGGATGAGGCCGTCGCCGCCGCGAAACCGGCCCGCGCCGCCTGACCCGCTGCGGAGCGAGTAGCGCCGCACGCGCACGGGATAGGCCGATTCGAACGCTTCGACGGGGGTGTTGAGCGAATTCGTCATGTGAGTGTGAATCCCGCTCAGCCCGTCAGCCGTGGGGCGAGCGCCCATCCCACCGGCAATTGTCTCGTAGTACGCAAAGGGTTGCCGGGTGCGCGGATCGATCCCGCCGAAAGAAAGGTTGTTCATCGTGCCGGAGCTGGCCGCGGGAATGCGGCCGGGCAGCGCCTGGGCCAGCGCCCGAAGCAGCACGTCCACGATTCGTTGGGAAGTCTCCACGTTTCCGGCGGCCACGGCGGCGGGCGGCTGCGCGTTCACGATGCTTCCCACGGGAGCGCGCACCTCGATGGGGGCCATCAGTCCGGCGCAGGCGGGAACGTCTTCCTCCAGCAAGCAGCGGAAGACGTAAAACACAGCCGAAAGGGTGATGGCCAGCACCGCGTTCACCCCGCCACGGCATGCCGGGGCAGAACCGGCGAAGTCCACCGCAGCGCGCCGCCCGCGAATCCGTATAGCCACGCGCAGAGGAATGGGGCGGTCGCTATAGCCATCGTCGTCGAGGCAATCCTCGGCGCGATAGAGGCCGTCGGGAATTCGCCCCAGGGCTTCCGACATCAGGTGTGCGGAATATCGCTGGAGGGCATCCAGGTAAAAAAGTGTTTTCCGATTGCCGTATTTTTCCCTCAATTCCGTCAAGCGTCGCTCCCCGAGCCGGCAGGCCGCTATCTGGGCGGTCAAATCGCCTTCTCGTTCCCGTGGCGTGCGGACATTCGCCAAAAGCATCGCCATCACGTCCCTCGCGATCCTGCCGGAGCGCGCCAGCAGGACCGGGGGAATGCGTAAGCCCTCTTGATAGATCTCTTCGCTCAGCCCCATGGAGGCGGGCTGCGCGCCGCCTACGTCAGAATGATGAGCGCGGTTGGCGACATAAAAAACCGGCTGCCGTGATCCAGTCGCCATGACCGGCATTACCAACGTGATGTCGGGCAGGTGCGTTCCGCCCGCGTAGGGATCATTCAGCATGGCAATGTCGCCGGGGCCCGGGTTCAAAGCTTCCACGGCAGCGGCCACCGAGCTTGGCATCGATCCCAAGTGGACCGGCATGTGGTCGCCCATGGCCGCCACCCGTCTGCTTCCGTCAAACACGGCGCAGGAATAATCGCGGCGTTCCTTGATGTTGGGGGAAAAGGCGGAGCGCCGCAGGGCGGCCCCCATCTCTTCCGCCACCGAGTGGAAGAGGTTCTTAAAAATTTCCAGTTCTGTGGCGTCAACGTGCATGTTGCGTTAAGACCAGATTATGGTATTTGTCCACGCGGCAAACAAAGCCGGGCGGAACGACAACCGTAGAGCTGTACTCCACCACCACCGCAGGCCCGCGGAACCGCGCTCCCGGGCGGAGAGCATCGCGGTTGTAGAATGGCGTCTGATGCCGGCGGCCGCCAAACCATGCGGTCGTTTTCTTCACAATCAAACCGCCTCCGGCATTCCTGGCAACCCGTTCCTGTTGCAGCCGGGGTTTGCGAGTAGGGATCACCAGGCGAATTCGGAGATTTACGATCTCGAGCGGCCGCGCCGTGTCGCGGTATCCGTAAGCCTTTTCGTGCTCCCGGTGGAAAAGCTCGCCAAACCGCCGCGTGAAAGGAACGGAAAGCTCGTAGCTCTGCCCGGCGTAGCGAATGTCGAGCCGCCGCGCCACTTTTACCGGCCTGTCCGGCATTTGGTCACGGCGAAGTTCCGCGCGGGCCACCTGCTCCAGGCGCGCGAAACGGCGCTCCAGATTCTCAAATAGTTTTTGCGGCCGGCTGGATTGAGTTTGCTTTCCAGCGGAAGCAACGGGCAGCAGCACCGACTGCGAGAGGTCCTTGACGATATCGGAGAGCAGAATACCCATGGCGGAAAACGTGCCGGGATTTTGCGGAACCAGCACCTGTTCGAGGCCCAGCGACCGGGCCAGTTCTGCGGCGTGCAATCCTCCTGCGCCGCCATAGCAAACCAGCGAGAACTCCCGCGGGTCATGCCCGCGCTCGATGGAGATTACCCGCAACGCTTTTTCCATGGTGGCGTTGGAAACGGCGACAATTCCTTGGGCAAGCTCCAGCGGAGTCATCCGGCTGGCTCGCCGGCCTTTTCTGGTTCCGTCCCGGCCATGCAGAAATTTCTCGAAGCCCCTTTGGGTTGCCTGCGCGTCGAGCGGAAACTCCCCGCCGAGAAAACACTCCGGGTCCAGCCGCCCCAGCAGCAGATGGGCGTCGGTCACGGCGGGCTGCGTGCCGCCGCGTCCGTAACAAATGGGTCCGGGCACGGCGCCGGAGCTTTCCGGGCCCACGCGCAATGCGCCGCCCGCATCCAGCCGCGCCAGCGAGCCGCCGCCTGCGCCCACCGAGTGCACGTCCAGGACAGGCACGGCAACGGGCAAGCCCCCCAGCGTTGTCTCGTGAGTGGTGCGGGCCGGGCCGTCGAGCAGACAGACGTCGGTCGAAGTTCCGCCCATGTCAAAACTGATGACGCGCCGGATTCCCAGCCGGTCCGCCAGCCAGCGCGTGGCCACGACACCTCCTGCCGGACCGGAAAGAATGGTGCGCACGGGTTCGCGGGCCGCGCGCGCGGCGGTCGTAATGCCGCCGCTGGACTGCATGATGAAAATGGGCGCGCTGCTTTTCTTTTTTTGTTGCCTCGCGTTCTGCTGCTTCCCGCCTGCGGGCGGACGTCCTAGCCCGAACCATCTCTTTGCCTCCCGGTCCAGACGGCTCAGATACTGGCCGAGCCGGGGAGCTAGAAAGGCGTTGATCACGACGGTCGAAAGCCGTTCGTATTCGCGGAACTCGGGAAGAATTTCATGAGAGACCGAAAGGGGCAGGCCGAGGTCGCGAAGGGCCCGTGCGACGGAGCGCTCGTTGGCGGAGTTTGCAAACGAAAATAAAAAGCAGATAGCGACAGATTCCGCTCGGGAGCGTTTTACCGCCCGGCGCAGGCGAGCCAGTTCCGCCGCGTCGGGCCGCGCGAGAAGCTTCCCGTCGGCGGCTGTTCGTTCCTTCGCGCCCCAGCGGAGCGTCCGGGGGACCAGGGCGGGATCGCGCCGGACGTTCAGGTCATAGAGGCGCGGGCGGTTCTGGCGGCCAATTTCAATCAAGTCCTCGAAGCCTGCGGTTGTCACCAGAGCCACCGGAGCCCCCCGCCGCTCCAGCACGCTGTTGGTGCCGACCGTAGTGCCGTGAATGAGCGTCGGACGGCGCCGCCGGCTGTTCCCGGCCAGGCGGCGGACTCCCTCCAGAATGCCTCCGGTGGCATCCTCGGGCGTTGAGAAAACCTTCCGGATTTCAATGCGGGAAGCTTTGAGGACTACGCAGTCCGTAAATGTCCCGCCGGTATCCACACCAATGCGCATCGTTTTCCGATTTTGTAGTCAGTGAGCCAAGCAAACGGTTGTGATCCCAGGGCCGCGGAGGGATGAGTGCTCCTAACGAAGTTTTGCAATAGTTGCAACGTTTAGATTTTATTCGAAATGGCTTGCGGGCGCCGATCCAGCACTTCCTCACCGGAGCGGGCGCGTTCCCGCGTCGCGCCCGTCCTCGAATACCACCACTTCGATGTCGCCGAACGGGCCGAGGCTCCTATGGCGCCATCCCGCGAGTTCGGGCTGCCTGGCAAACCAGGCATTCCAGAAGCGAACTTGCCGATCCCACCCGTAGATCACGAAGCGTCCTGAGCTAGCAAGAGTCTGTTCAGACAAAGTCATCGCGAACCGTTCCGCTTCCGGAGAGCTTTCGAAGGGGAACAGGTACGGTTTCCCGGGAATCGGATAGACCGTCAGATGCGCGTAAAAAAATCCGGGAAGCGGATAGTCCGGCCGCCAAGCGGGTGGCCTGGCCTCAACGAAGGGACTCGGGCAAATCACGGGGGTTTCGGGCCCTGGGGCCAGTTCGTTGATCTGGCGCACCGCCGCGCGCCAGTCCGAGTTGTCGTGCCGCGGCCAAAGTTCACGCCACTGCCCCAGATTCAGCAACACCCCCACGGCCAACAGGAGCGACGCCCGCTTCCAGCCCGAGGGCGAGAGATAAAGCCCGGCCACAACCGTGGCGGCCAGCACAGCTCCCGGCAGCGCCACGGACAGGTAACGCGGCAAGAAAACGCTGTTGCCGGTCAAGCCGGAATAGGCAAAAAGTGAGAGAGGCTGACACAACCAAAAGCCGAGAATGAGGGTCAAGGATGTCCAGGAGGGTGTCATCGCATCGGGCGGACGCTGAAACCAGCGGTTCGTCCGCGAACGCGCAACCTTCAGCGCGCCACGAGCGACTGCTGGCAGCGCGCCACGAGCAACTGCTGGAAGCGGCGAGCGCCATACAGGGTACAAGTTCAAAAGCCACGCCCCGATGCCACAAACGGCAAGGAGCCCCAGTTTGAGCGAACCTTGCAGGTCCCAGAAGGAAGGAAGCGGGGCGAAGGCGTGGGCGCTGGCCTCGCGGAGCAGCGCCAGCGCGTCGAGTAGAACAGGCAGGAGGACGAGCCCGAGCAGCATAAACACAACGCCAGGGCGAACCCAGCCGACGCGTGTCTCACCACGCGCGAGCCGCACCAACGCGTACAGGAAGTAGACGATGTACAGAGGCCAGTAAATGAGATGAACTCTCCAGAGCAGCCCCGCAAAAAGGACAAAGAGCAGCGCATCGCCCCAGCCGTCCGAATCGAGCCAACGGATGAGAAACAATAAGCTCGCCGCTGCCAAGCAGGTGCCTAAGGCATAAGGCCGGGCGTCCGCCGCCTGGTAATTGATGCCGCGCAGCGCGAGACACCCAAAAACCGCGAACCATGCGGCCTGCGGATGAATCAGGCAAGCGGCCAGGCGGGCGATCAAAAACAAGACAAGGGCCATCACCAGGACTGAAGGCAAGCGGTAGGCCACTTCGGAGAGGCCGAATAGAGCATCGGCGCCCTGCGGCAAGAGATAGTAAATGGTTGCCGCCACCTGCGGGGCGACGGCCAGCGACGGATGCGAAGAGCCGTTCTGGACGACGAAGGCAGTCGCCATCTCGTCCAACCAGAAACTCGACGGCAGAGGCATCAGCCACAGCCGCGAGACGCACACTGCCAGCAGCAAGAAGAGCAATAGATTCAAGCGGGGATTTTCGATTTTCAACTTTCCGTTCGAAAGCTTTCCGGCATGACACCAATGCCTCACTGTATTTCCCAGCCCAATGGTGTTCCCAAGCTTCTTTGAGCCTAAAATAAAAACTCGCAGAAAAGCTTTTGCTGCCCGCGAGCACATAGTCTCCTCGCCCTAGCTCTCATCTTTCGGCGGAAAACTTACCATCCTCACTAATCAGCCTATGCGTCGGGATGGTTACTTTCTTTTGGGGGTCCTTCACTGTGAAGCCGATTCGGAAGCATTCCACGCCGTGGTCCTGCGCGATTTGCTGCACAGCTCCGAAGTCCTCCGGGGCGACGACAACGCAGAACCCGATTCCCATGTTGTAGGCGGCAAACATCCCGGCGTCGCTGACCTTTCCGTGATGCTGGATGAGCTGAAAGATGGGATGCGGCTCCGGCAGTTGGTCCAGAACGTATCCGGCATCGGCGGCCGCCCGGTTCAGATTCAAAAACCCGCCGCCGGTAATGTGCGCCAGCGCCTTGATCCGCAGGCCTGCGCGGAGCATGGCCAAGACTTCCTTTACGTAGATTCGCGTCGGCTCCAGCAACTCCTCCCCGATGGTCCGTCCCAGCTCTTTCAGGTGGCGGTCCGGCGCCCACCCGAGATGGTCAAAGAAAATCCGGCGAGCCAGGGTGAGGCCGTTGCTGTGGATGCCGCTCGACCGCAGCCCGGCAATCACATCTCCTTCCTGGATATCTTGGCCCGTCAGAATTTTGTCCAGGGGAACCTGACCCACACAGGAGGCGACCAGGTCAAAGCCGTAGCCCGGACGGAGACCGTGAATCATCTCCCGCACCTGGGCGAGTTCTCCTCCGGGGATGGTCACGTTTGCCATCTCCGCGCCCCGGTGCAAGCCACAGGCAATCGGTTCGAGCAGGTCCGGATGCAAGGCCTCGACCGCTATGTAATCCAGCACCGACAAGGGTTCGGCCCCCACGCAGAGGACGTCGTTTACATTCATCGCGACGCAATCTATTCCGATGGTGTCGTACTTGTGAAGCATCTGGGCAATGAGAATCTTTGTTCCTACTCCATCGGTGGAGAGCGCCAACCCGTTTCCGTTGCCGATGTCGATGACGTTGGCGAAATAGCCTAAGGGAAGCTTTACAGCCCCGAGGCCCGGCCGCAGGCGGAAGGTTTGTTCGACCCACCGGCCGAGCAGGGACAGGACGCGGCCCTCCTGTTCGGTGTCGACGCCCGCAGCCTGGTAATTTAATGAATTTTCCATCATTCTCAGGCTGGGTATTTTCCAGTAATGTAGTTATCCAATTGCTGGATTGTTTCTGCCTGCGTGGAGATGATCGCTTTCACCAAGTCGCCAATCGAAATCGCGCCCACTAGCTTTTCTCCCTCGAGCACCGGAAGATGACGGATGTGATTGCCGGTCATGATTCGCATGCACTCATCCACAGTATGGCCGGGAGTCACGGCGATCACCGGGCTCGTCATAATGTCCCCGATCAGGGTCTCTTTGGAAGATTTTCCTTGCAAAATGACCTTGCGGGCATAATCCCGCTCGGAGATGATGCCGGCCAGCTTGCCTTCGGAGACCACTAGAAGAGCCCCAACATTTTTCTCGGCCATCGTGGCGATGGCCTCGTAGACGGTTGCGTCAGGAGCCAGCGACCAGATCTGGCTCCCTTTATTTTTTAGAATGAGATGAACGCTTTCTACCATCAGTCAAGAATTTCCTCTCCCCGCGAGTTGTCTTATTTTTTCAGGCCCGCGGCAATCCGTCAAGGCAGAAACACCATAAAGTTGGCGGGGGGGCCAACCGGACAATGGGTACGCCGCGGGTACGCCGCGCCTGGCCGGAGTCGAACGCTCCCGTATCAGCGCTTGGGGGCATGCCGGCATTATACTGGCCCCCTGGCATTTTCGAGAATGTTGTGCGGAGGGGGGAGAAGCTGGCGGAAGATTGCGCTACAATGGCAACAGTAGCGGGAAGCCCTAACAAATAGCGTTTCACTTTGGAGGTGGAGATGATCGTCGGCATACCTGTGGAGGCCCATGCACATGAACGGCGAGTTTCCCTGGTGCCTGCGGCCGTCCCAACCCTTGCCAAGGCCGGGCTGGAAGTCCTTGTGGAACGGGGAGCGGGTAAGAACGCCGGTTTCCCCGACGCCGCATACGAGGAGCAAGGAGCCCGTCTGGCGCAGGATCGAATCCAACTGTTCTCCTCGGCCGATGTGCTCCTCCAAGTGCGCGGTCCGGGCGCCAACTCTGACGCGGGCCACGCCGATCTGGCGTTGCTCCGCTCGGGTCAGGTGGTGCTGGGCCTGCTGAATCCTTTGGGAGTTCCCGACGCCGCGCGGGCGCTTGCCGCAAGGGGAGTCACCGCCTTCGCTCTGGAACTGCTGCCGCGCATCAGCCGGGCGCAGTCGATGGATGCTTTGACCTCAATGGCCACGGTAGCTGGCTACAAAGCGGTTCTCCTCGCCGCTGGGGCGCTTCAGAAGATGTGCCCCATGATGATGACCGCCGCTGGCACTGTCACCCCGGCCCGGTTCTTTGTGGTGGGGGCAGGCGTGGCCGGGCTTCAGGCTATCGCCACCTCGCGCCGCCTGGGCGCAGTGGTGCACTCCTACGATGTCCGGCCAGCCGTAAAGGAGCAGGTGCAAAGCCTGGGCGCCAAGTTCCTGGAACTCAAGTTGGAGACGGATGGAACTGAGGCGTCGGGAGGGTACGCACAGGCCATGGGCGATGAGTTCTACCGCCGCCAGAGGGAGATGATGGGACAAGTGGTGGCCGAAAGCGATGTGGTCATCACCACAGCGGCGATTCCCGGCAGAAAATCCCCGGTCCTCATCACCGCAGAGATGGTTCAGAGGATGCACCCGGGGTCTGTCGTTTTAGACTTGGCGGCTGAAGGAGGTGGGAACTGCGAGCTCACCCGGCCAGGGGAAACGGTGGTAACCGACGGCGTCACCATCCTGGGGCCCCTCAACCTTGCCTCCACCGTCCCCTACCACGCCAGCCAGATGTACGCCCGAAACGTCACCGCCTTTCTCCAGAACCTGGTGAAGGATGGCGCGCTCCGCCTCAACTTGGAGGACCCGATCCTTCGGGACACCCTTCTCACGCATCAAGGGCAGGTGGTCCACTCCCAGGTGCGTGAACTTCTAGGCCTGCCCGCTTCCGTACCGACAACCGAGCAAAGGAGTAGTTCCTGATGGAGTCATTCGTTTTGACATTGAGTATATTCGTGTTAGCTCTCTTTGTGGGCTTCGAGGTGATCACCAAAGTTCCGCCTCTATTGCACACCCCCCTCATGTCTGGAGCGAACGCTATTTCCGGCATCACGCTGGTGGGGACGTTGGTGACCTCGGGCCAGCAGCTAACCACCTTCACTACCATTCTCGGGTTCATCGCGGTGGCCATGGCAACGGCCAACGTGGTGGGAGGCTTCCTGGTAACACACCGTATGCTCGGAATGTTCCGAGGAAAGGCAAAGGATGTCTAAAGCGTTCATTGACCTTTTCTACCTTGCCGCTGCCGTCCTGTTCATCCTTGGCCTGAAGGGACTGTCCCATCCCCGTACGGCGGTGCGGGGCAACCTCCTGGGGTCTGCGGGCATGCTCCTGGCCATCGTGGTTACGCTTTTGGACAGGCGCATTGTCAGCTTTGAGGTCATTGTGGCAGGACTGGTTGTGGGAGGCTTCATAGGGGTGGTGATGGCCTACCGAACACCCATGACCGCTATGCCTCAATTGGTCGCTGTCCTGAACGGCTTCGGAGGGGGCGCCTCGGCCCTGGCGGTGGGAGCCGCTCTGGAGGAAGCTCTCAAGGGAGGTTTTGTCGAAGAGATCTCGGTTCAGTTCACCGTAGCCGCGGCGCTCTCTGGGATCATCGGCGGCGTCTCCCTCACGGGAAGCGGGATCGCCTTTGGCAAACTGCAGGGACTCGTCAAGGAGCGACCCGTCCTCCTGTGGGGCCGCCACGCAATAAACCTGGTGCTGCTGTTGGTCTGCCTGGGCCTGAGTGTTTGGCTGGCGGTAGAGCCTACCTCTTCCATGCCGTTCTGGATCTTGGTAGGGGCTGCCTCTCTGCTTGGAATCCTGGTGGTGATCCCCATCGGCGGGGCCGACATGCCGGTGGTCGTTTCCCTGCTCAACGCTTACTCTGGATTGGCGGCTGCCGGTCACGGCTGGGTCCTCAACAACAGTGTGCTGATTATTGCCGGCTCGCTGGTAGGCGCCGCGGGCTTCATTCTCACCGCCCTGATGTGCCGGGCCATGAACCGCTCCCTCCTCAACGTCATGTTCGCCGGCGTAGGCGCTGCCGTCGCCACGGAAGCGGAGAGCGAAGATATCTACTCCGGTCGAGTGAAGGCGGCTTCGCCGGAGGAGGTGGCGATGCTCTTGGAGGGCGCCCAACGGGTGGTGGTCGCCCCCGGATACGGGATGGCGGTCGCCCAGGCCCAGTATGCCGTCCAGGACTTGACGAACCTGCTCGAATCCAAAGGGGTGGAGGTAGAGTTTGCCATTCATCCCGTGGCCGGACGGATGCCGGGACACATGAACGTCCTGCTGGCGGAGGCGAACGTCCCTTACGAGAAGCTGAAGGACATGGACGAGATCAACCCCACCTTCCGGCAAACGGATGTAGTGCTTGTCATTGGAGCTAATGATGTGGTCAATCCCCTGGCCCGCGAATCAGACCCCTCGATTCCTATCGCAGGCATGCCGATCCTGAACGTGGACCAGGCGCGTTCCGTTGTGGTCATCAAGCGGAGCCTGAGCCCAGGATTCGCTGGAATTGCCAATCCTCTCTTTGCTGCCGACAATACTCTGATGCTCTTTGGCGATGCGAAGAAGATGGCCATGAGTCTGGTGGCCGCTTTCAAGTAGGCTGCACGGCAGCGAGAGAGCCGGTGTATACGGAGAGGAGGCTACCCGCCTCGGAGAGGGCCCTGCTCGATTTTCCGTCCTTCCTCCTCACCTTTTTCCCGAAAGCTTCATGGAGGCGGACGGGCGGAGCATCGATTGCGGAGAAGCCCGGCAATACCTCATCCGAAGACTGCGCCACAATAATAGCAGGGGGAGAGGCAGGCCATATGGACGGAATGGTCGAGAGGATTTTCATCGCTTCCGTTGGTGGGGCGCGCATGGAGGCAGTAGAAGAGGTGAAAGCGCAGGCCGGGTGCGGGCTACGCGGCGACCGCTATTGCAGCCGGACCGGCTACTGGACCGGAGTGGATGAGTGTCAAATAACGCTGATCGAATCGGAAGACCTGGAGCAAATCCTCTCGAAAACCGGCATCCGGGTCGCGAACGGCGAACACCGGCGCAATCTGGTGACGCGCAACGTCCGGCTGGAGGCGCTGGCGGGCAAGCGGTTCCGGATCGGAGAAGCCATCTTCGAGTTTGACCGGCCGCGACCGCCTTGCAAGTATATCGAATCGATCACCGAGCCGGGAATGACCCGCGCGCTTGGCCGTAATGGCGGAATCTGCGTCCGCGTCGTCCAGTCCGGTGTAATCCGCGCACAGGACCCGATCGTGGTTTTATAGAACACGGGATTTCAGCAGGCCTGCGGGACTGCTGCGAGGAGAGCTCCATCAATGAAAAATAAGATTGCCAAATCCGAGCAGGAATGGAAAAACCAGCTTACGCCCGAGCAGTTCCATGTATGCAGGAAAAAGGGAACGGAACCCCCCTTTGCCGGCGAGTACAACGCCTGCAAAGAGAACGGAATCTACCATTGTGTCTGCTGCGGCAACGAGCTGTTCAGCTCGGAAAAGAAGTTCGATTCCGGAACCGGCTGGCCGAGCTTCTGGGAACCCGCCGGCGCGGAGAACGTGAAACCCGAATCCGACCGGAGCCTGGGGGTCGAGCGAACGGAGGTGCTGTGCAGCGCCTGCGACGCCCACCTCGGACACGTATTCGAGGACGGCCCGCCGCCTACTGGGCTTCGCTACTGCATCAATTCCGTAGCCCTGAAGCTCAAACCGCGTCTTGCAGATTGACAAGCGCGAACGGCTTTCCGAAAGGTCAATGCAGTTTGCATTTCTCCGGTGGCCCGGCTATGCTACCCCCTGTATAAACACGCGATGAATCCGTTTCACGCACTTGCTGGTTTTTTTGGTCAAAACGCCTGCTGTGACCCACTTGCTTCATCAATTAAGCCTCCCGCTCTCATATTCCCTCTTGAGACTTCTAGGTCGGCAGAAATTGACCGTACCGACGATCTAAAAAACGTCCATCCGTTCCCAACACGGATTTTCGATGCCTCGACCGAGCATTTGCGGGCTGGCGCCGGGCTTTGTGGGGCTGTATCAGGTGAACGTGGAGGTTCCCCAAGGCGTCACTCCCGGCCCGGCGGTTGCCTTGATGCTCACCATCTGATGCTTACCATCAACGGCGTCCCCTCCAATACCGTGACTATTGCGGTCGAGTAATTTCTGGCGGCGGGTTGAGCACGCTGGTTTCCTAAACCAGGCAGGATTATGCTCCGGCCGTCTTCGCCGGGCCGTTTTGTAGCTTGGAATCTGCCTCGGCTTGACAGCCCTGGGCTACCCGTGCGAAAGTGTCGGCATTATGCGGACTTGCTTTCTCTCTTCGGCCTGGCATCGCAACGTCCTGAAAGGGTTCGCGATACTTTTTCTCGCGCCGCTAAGCGGGCTGGCGCAAGCACCGTCGCTGGTGGATATCCCGGACGCGCTGTCTTTTTTCCACCAATTACCCCCCATCGGCATTCCAGAAAATGTTCCGATCCTTCAGACTTTTACCGTCAGTACGAGCAATGGAGCAGCGCTGAGTTTTACGGCCACGGCCTCCGTAACGACACCAGCGGGCGCCAACTGGCTGTCGGTGAGCCCAACCGCTGGCACCACGCCGACAGAGATGACTGTATCGGTCAACCCGACCGGCTTGGCGCCGGATAGCTGTGTTTGTAATTCTAATACTCGTACTTATACCGGGACAATCACAATCTCCGCACCAGGGGCGAGCAACAGTCCGCAAACGGTGCAGGTTACCGTGGACGTAAGGGGACTTCGGCAGCTAATAGTCAGTCAGAACGTACTGTCATTTGGCGCCACAGTGGGCGGTGGAGCGCCACCCCAGGACATTACACTCTTAGTTACCGGAGCCCATCCCGGGCCGCTTCTCTTTACGACCGCTGTCATCACGCTGGATGGAGGGGACTGGCTGGCGGTGTCGCCGGCGACAGGGACCGCCCCGACCGCCCCGGGTGGGCTCACTATATCCATCAACCCCCCGGCAGACATTCCGGAAGGGTCTTACGCAGGCTCGATCTCGATCCGGGACACTAACCCGAACTCTCTCCCATTACTCGTGCAGGTTCCTCTCACAATGAGCGCCACACCGGTCATTGCGCCGGAGATAGCCCTGATACCTAGCTCCCTCCAGTTCGTCCCCAATTTAGGCTCCAGTCCACCGGCCCAAAGCTTCCAGGTACAGAATACCGGCAGCGGGGGGGTGGGCTGGACAGCCACCGTGGACACACAGTCAGGCGGCGATTGGCTCTCGGCGAGCCCCGCTACCGATGTGGCCCCCTCCTCACGGTGAACTCGGCCGACCTGCCCGTAGCAACCTATTCCGGCACGATTACAATTGCTGCACTGCCCAGCGTCAACGCGAGCAATAGCCCGCAGGTGCTGACCGTAACGTTGGCGGTGGGAGCGCCCGCCCCCTCCACACTTACCGTCACGGTGAACTCGGCCGACCTGCCCGTAGCAACCTATTCCGGCACGATTACAATTGCTGCACTGCCCAGCGTCAACGCGAGCAATAGCCCGCAGGTGCTGACCGTAACGTTGGCGGTGGGAGCGCCCGCAATTGGGCAAGACGGGGTGGTCAACGGCGCCAGCTTCTCCAAAGAGGCGGTGGTCAGCCCGGCTTCGATCGCCTCCTTATTCGGCGTCAACCTGGCCACGACGACAGAGCTTGCCGCCGAGTTCCCTTTGCCCACCACCCTGGCCGACACGCAGGTGCTGGTGAACGAGATCCCCGTGCCACTATTCTTTGTTTCTCCAACGCAGATCAACTTCCAAATGCCGTCTGAGGTGTCCGGACCCACCGTGCAGGCGGTGGTGGTGTCAAACCGTGTGCGCGGGCTGACGGCGACGGTGAACGTCGCGCCGGAGGTTCCGGGCATCTTCACTGCCACGCCCGGCGGAACGGGACAGGGGGCGGTGCTGCTGGCGAATTCCGATGTGATCGCGGCTCCCGTTGGAAGCATACCGGACCGTACATCCCAGCCGGTCAGCCGGGGAGATTTCATTTCCATCTTCGCCACCGGGCTGGGGGAGACCAACCCACCCGTGGAGACGGGCGAGCCCGGAGCCAGCACTTCACCGTTCAACGAGACGACGATGACGCCGGTGGTGCTGATCGGGGGCATCGCCGCCGAAGTGCCGTTTTCGGCCATGGCTCCCGGCTTCGTGGGGCTTTATCAGGTGAACGTCCGAATACCGGAAGCAGCGCCGGTGGGCGACGCCGTTTCGCTCCAGATCCAAATCGGCGGGCAGAGCAGCAATACGGCCACCATCGCGGTGCAATGATCTCTGAAACCGCGCGGCTCTGACGATACACGAACTGTGAAATCCTGTTAAAACTCGATTCGCAGAAGAAATTGCAACTGGCGGGCTGTCTCGTTGAACGGGGTCACCGCCGGGAAGCCCGTATCCCGCCCC
Source organism: Terriglobia bacterium (assembly GCA_963666975.2). Classification (GTDB taxonomy): domain Bacteria; phylum Acidobacteriota; class Terriglobia; order 2-12-FULL-54-10; family 2-12-FULL-54-10; genus JADFGZ01. Next base: position 910,573 of record CAXVYR010000004.1, read on the forward strand.
TGGCGGCCGAACAGGGCCAGACCGAACGTCTCCGAAGTAAAAAAAGAATCCGGATTATTCAGATTGGCGTGGTTGAGGACGTTGAAGGCGTCCGCCCGGAAGGTCAGGCGGCCCGCCTCGCCGAGCCAGGGCAGGCGGAAGGAACGGCTCAGCGAAAGGTCAATATTGAAGAGCCCAGGACCGCGAAAGGCGTTCCGCCCGGAGTTGCCGAGCGTCCCGGCGGCGGGCTCGCGGAAAGCGGCCGCGTTCAGCAGTTGCTGTCCGCCGTCAGCGACGGTTTCTCCGGCGTCGGCGCGCGCCGGGTCGATCAAGTCAGCGCGGTTGTTGATGACCAGCTCCCCGTCAAAAGAAAACCGGATCGGAGCCCTGACCGTGAAAGGAAAGCCGGAGCGGAAGGCCGCCATCTGGGAGAATTGCCAGTCGCGGAACAGCACGCCGGCCTGGGAGGAAGAGAACAGGTCCGGCAAATCCCAGATGGAGAGGATCACCAAGTTGTGCCGCTGGTCAAAATCGGAGTTGCCGCGGTCGCCCCGTCCGTCGAACTGCCGCGCAAAGGCCGCCGTCGTGCTTCCGCCCGCGCCGCTGCTGACCCGCGTAAAGCTGAGGTCGAAGAAGTCCCCGGCCAGCGGTTCGCTTTGAATATCGATGGTGCGGCTCCAGGTGTAGGCAACCTGCAACTGGCTGCTCCTGCCCCGGTGGCGGAGCCTCGCGGTCAGCGCGTTGTAGTTGGAGGTGCCCTGATTCGCCCTGTAGGAGAGCCGGCCCAGGTTGGGGTTGAATCTGCCGAACGGGTTTTTCAGGAAATTGTCCGGGTCAATCGGCACGCTGAATTCCCGGTTGACGATGTCGGTTGTAATCAATTTCCGTCCGAGCGATCCCAGGCCGTTCACCTCCAGGGTCAGCGTCTCACCTAATTCATGCTGCAAGCCTAAGAAGTAACTCTGGACGTAGGCGTTGCGCAGCTCGGGCTGATATGCGGTGATCTGCGGGAAGTCCTGGGCAAAGGAGCTGCCCTCGAAGCCGGGCAGCAGGCTGGAGACGGGCTGGAGATAATCGGTTGACGCTGCCCTTAAGCGAAACGATCCCAGGACCGTGTTGTTGGCCCGGAGATTTTGCCACAGGTTGTCGAAGGGACGGTCATAAAAGATACCGTAGGAGCCCCGCAGCACGGTTCCAGCGTTCTCCCGCAGGCTGTAGGAAAAACCGAAGCGTCCGGCCCAGTCGTTGCTGTCGGACTGGTATAGCTGCTGGTCCCCGCCTTGCGGGAACGTCAGGCTGGCCGATGCCAGCCTTTGGGGGAACGAGTCGCCCCCGCCCAGCTCCACGATGCCGTCTTTGACGGACCCCGTGTTTCGGGGAGCGCCGAAGTTCTCATAACGGATGCCGAAGTTCAAAACCAGCCGGGGAGTCAGCTTAAAGCTGTCCTGCGCAAAAAAGAAGAACTGGTTGTTGCTGTATTCGCGGTCATATTCGGGGGTCGCCAAATTCGGCAGGTTTTCCCTCGAGACGGAAGCCGCCATAAAACCGGGGCGGTCGAGCGCGAAGCTGATGATGTCGCTGAACAGAACGAGCGGGTCGCGGCCCGCCGTCAGGAAGCCGTCGACGCGGCGCAGCAGCAGACCGCCGCCCGCCTTGATGATGTGCCTGCCGTGGGTCCACAGCAGGTTGTCGATCAACTCCCAGCTTCTGCTTCGGTTGCTGTACTCGTAAAAAACCGGGCTGCCTGGAAGCGAGGTCCCATCGCCGGAGGCCAGGGTGGGGATTTGCGGCTGCGGCCGGTCCCAGCCCAGGTCGTCCGAGTTCCAGCCGAATTTCGCTTCATTGACCAGGTTGGGACGCAGCGAACTGATGGCGCGGAAGGCGAGGCTGATGGTGTTCTGGCTCAGCGGAGAAATAAAGTCCTCGTAAGGCGACCAGACGAAGTCCGGACGGTCAAGCTTCGACAGGGCCAGCCGTGCCATCAGCCGGTGGGTTCCGTCAACCGACTGGTAGTCGACGCGGGGCAGCGCGAGATAGCGATTCACCGAAACCGGAGGGGCGATGTTCGTTTTGGCCGTGAAAAGATTCCGGTCGCTTACCTCGGGCGCCGGAAACTGCTCCAGCAGTTGCCGGGCAATGCTGTTGGGAGCGGTGAAGGCCAGAAACGCCGGAGTGGGAAGCTGGAATTCCAGAGTATCTCCGCGGCTGCGGCTCCGCCGGTACTCGAAGGAGCCTGAGGCAAACAGGGACCCGGCGCGGAGAGGGCCACCCACCGAAAATCCAATGTGCGATTCCTTGGCGGGAACGCGCGGCAGGCCTTCCAGATTCTTTTGAAAATCGTTGGCGTTGAGCGCCTCGTTTTTCAGGTAGTAGTAGCCGAGGCCATGCAACTGGCCGCCGCCGGAACGCGTCACGGCGTTGGCCAGAAATCCAGAGGTTCGCCCGTACTCGGCGGAGAAATTGTTGGTGGAGACCCGGTACTCTTGCACCGCTTCCGGAGCGACGGCGGTCAAAGGTCCGGTCACCAGAAAGTTGTTGTTCTGCAATCCGTCCAGCAGGAAGTTCGAAGCGGAAGGCCGCTGCCCGTTAACCGACAGCCCCAGCCCCCGCGCCGTGGCCGTATCGGCGGTGACGCCGGGCTGTGTGACCAGCATGGTATAGACGTCGCGGCCTGCCAGCGGCAACTCTCTCACCTGCGCCGGGTCAATCACATGCGAGACCGTCGATTCCAGCCCGCCGCCGGTTCCGCGCCTGCCTTCCATCAGGCTAGAATGCGTGGTGTCCACGTCCGGCCCAAAGAAGGTCAGGACCGTCCGGGTGCCGGGCAGGAACACGCTGCGATATTGCCCTCCTTCCCATACGTCCGCCACGGGACGAAGGCGGAAGTTCACGTCGAGAAACGCGGCCACCGACAGTTCCAACTCTTGCAGCTCCTGAGCTTGATAGCGGTCTGCGGTCACGCGAATGCGGTAGTTGCCGGGCGGCAGAAGAGGAAGAAAATAAAAGCCAAAGGGGCTGGTGAGGGCGGTGCCGGTGGTGTTGGTGGCCAGGCTCAGGTAGGTCACACGGGCGTTGGGGATCGGATTGCCATCCTCCATGTCCACAACCTGCCCGGAGATCAAACCCTGAGTCGTCTGTGCCCGGCTAATCGTGGTTAAAGAGAGAAACACCAGAAAACAGAATAACGCTCGCCGAAAATAAGAGGGTGTCCCATACATAGTTGAAGGTTGAACGGCGGTTCGGCCCGAATCGAATAGAATCGGGCCAAGCCTAAATCCTATAGAAGGAGAACCGCCGAATGAAGGGAAAATATCACGTTTTGGAACTGGGTTCCAAGGGAGCCGAAGAAACCATCCAGAAGTTTTGCCAAACCAACGGACAGATGCTGTTGCCGGTGGTGGATCTGATCACGGAGGCGCGTCTGGCGGTGGATGAGGTGATTGATCGGGCCGGGCGAGGTTTGATTGAAACGATTCTGAGCATGAGCGCAGAGCAAATCGCGGGGCCAAAGAGTCCCGGGAAGGCGAGCGGAGAGGTGCGCTGGCATGGCCGGCAATTGGGGAGGGTGAAACTGGCCGATCGCCAGCTGCGGGTGGAGCGGCCCCGGCTGCGCCGGAAGGGCGGAGGGGAAGAAGCGGTGCCGGCCTACGAAGCACTGCGGAAAAGCGAGAAGACGGGCGAGGAGATGTTCGAGGCACTGTTGAAAGGGGTTTCGACGCGGAACTACCGCGAGGTGATCCCGGAGATGGCCAACAGCGCTGGGGTGTCGAAGTCTCAGGTGAGCCGGGAAGCGGCCGAGCAAGGAGCGCGGCGGCTGGAAGAACTGTTGGCGCGGCGCTGGGAGGAGGTCGAGATTCTGGTGATTTACCTGGACGGAATGCGGTTCGGCTCCCACCACGTCATCAGCGCCGTGGGCGTGGACATCGAGGGCCGCAAGCATGTGCTGGGGATTCAACTGGGCGCGACCGAAAACGCCGCTGCGGTGAAAGACCTTCTCACCCGCCTGCGCCAGCAAGGTTTGCGCACGGATCAGCGCTATCTGTTTGTGATCGACGGCGCCAAAGCGCTCCGCGCGGGGATCGAGGAAGTATTCGGCAGCAATCAGCTGGTGCAGCGTTGCCGTACTCATAAGCTGCGCAACGTGGCTGAGCGGTTACCAAAGGGCGACAAAATGCTGGCGAATCAGGTGCGGTCGCTGATGCGCGCCGCCTGGCGATTGCCCCAAGCCGAGGAAGGCATCGTGCGCATAAAAAAGCTCGCTGGGATGATCGAGTGCGATCATCCGGCAGCAGCCGCCAGCTTGCGCGAAGGGTTGGAGGAGACCTTTACGATCAATCGAGCCGACGTTCCTCCCAGCCTCCACCGCTGCCTGGCAACCACGAACCTCATCGAGAGCCCGCAGTCGGGCGTGCGGAAAAAGACTGGCAATGTTTGCCGCTGGCGCGACGGCGAGATGACGTTGCGCTGGGTGGCAGGAGCGTTTCTGCTGACCGAGAAGAATTTCCGGAAGATCATGGGTTATCACGATCTCTGGGCTTTGGCATCGATTCTCGGCCGAAGTCCAAACGCTGCTTCCTCTCACAAGGAGAAAGTGGCGTAATATGAACTCAACCCGCCGTCCCAACCTGCAACTGAGTTTGGGACACCTTCGAAAATAAAGCAGCTTTGCCATAAATACCATTTAAGTTTACCTTCGGCAGGCCGAAATGCAAACATAAGGACGCGGATTCGGAGGCACACATTTGTAACCTGTTCCTAGTACCCTATGGTGAACCCGGGACTAGAAAAATTTGTTACCAAAGTACTATATGCAAGAATGCGTTGCGGGATTTATAATAGTGCCATGATGTGGCTACGATTAGCAGTGATCGGATTGTTATGGGTGAGTTCGCTGGCTGCCCAGGAAAAGGAGCAGTCGGTGGGCTTGGTGCTGTCATCGGATGGAGCCCGGTTGGTTCGGGTCAACAGCGAATTGGCGTTGAAGGCCAAGGCGGGTGACATCCTGTTTCCGGGCGATTCCCTGCAAGGGGAAGGCGGCACGGTCTCCTTTCTGTTTTGCCCCGAGAAGTCCTCGCAGACGCTGAGCCAGGATGGCGAAGTTGTTTTTGAGGCGGATAAACTTCGCGTCGAGCAGGGAGAGTTGGTGGACCGGAAAGAAGTCTCCTTTTGCATCCTCCCCCAGTTGGAGCGGTCGCCCTCGGCCAGCCAGCAGCATTACCGGGATACCTTGACCCGTTCGCTCGACATCACAGAAGGCGAAACCGCCAGCTTTGAGTCCCGACTCCAGGAACTTCCGGCATCCGATCAAGACGCCCTGCGCGCCGAGTTGGAGCCCATCGATCAGGCATTGTCCCAGGATTCCGATGACCAAGCCGCCCGGCTGGCTCGCGCGGCCATATTGCAGAAATACGGCCTTTCTGCGGATGCCATCGAGGAATACGAAAAAATTTCCGGCGCATGGGAAGACGCCGATTGGGTTCGGGCGCTGGTTCACGAGGAAGCATCGGAGATGGAGCCGGAAGAGGCCGGAGAGGACGGCCCCGGCGAAACCTATGCATTGTTGGTGGGCATCTCTGAATATCAGCGTTTGACCGAGGAACAGCAGCTCCAGTTTGCCCACGCCGACGCCGAGACGTTTGAGGAGTACCTGCTGAGCCCCCGGGGCGGGGGGTTGCCGGAAGAAAACATCGAAAGACTCACCAACCAGGAGGCGACTACGGCAGCCATCCGCGTCGCAATCGAGAGCTTCTTGAAAACTAGAGCGGGGAGGAATGACACGCTCATTCTGTTTATGGCCGCCCACGGAACGGTGGCAAAGACCCCCGACGGGCCGCAGGCCTTCATCATCACATACGACAGCGACCCGCAGGATTTGGCCAGCACGGCTCTGCCGATGGCCGACATCCAGGCGCTGATGCGAGACCAGTTGAGCAAGGTCGGCCGGGTCATGGTGTATGTCGATGTCTGCCGCGCAGGGATGATCGGCACCATCAAGAGCAACACCGTCAACCGGAACATGGAAGAGTTGTTTGAGGAGGAAGGCGACCTGTTTGGTTTTCTGGCGAGCCGCCCGAAAGAATATTCGATTGAGAGCGCGCGGTTCGGCGGCGGGCATGGGGCGTTCACTTATTTTCTCCTGAGAGCGCTGAATGGAGACGCCGACGACATCAATGAAACGGGAAACGGGGACGGATTTGTCAGCGTCAACGAGGTGATTGACTACGTTCGCGACAAAGTTCGGGAAGCAACCCGGAACAAGCAGCACCCCACCGAGAGAGTCAGTTTTCTGGATGATCTGGAGCTGGCGGACATCGAAGCAGATGGGATTTTGCTGTCGGATTGGACCCCTGCCCCCGAGAGCGAGCGAAAAACCCGCTTCCTGGCTGCGGTTACGCTGCCGGATGCGGCAGGGATGTCGGCTCCGAAGAGGCGTCGCCGGCAGGCCACCGTCGATGACATTGTGTTGTTTGAGGACGCTCTGGAAGCAGGGCGGGTCCTTCCGGAAACCGCCGAGAGCGCCTTTGAGCCCCTGCGCCGGCTGCAACGTAGATTGTCGAAGGAAGACTTTCTGCTCCTGGAAAACCGGCTCCGCGTCGCTCTGGAGGACCGGGGACAGCAGGTCCTGCTGCGGTACCTGAGCGGCGACCAGATTCCCCAAACCCGCTCCAGCTTCGCCTCCGGGGCACTCTACTTTGGGGCGGCTCAAGTGCTCACGCCGGATTCGCCGTTCTTGAAAAGCCGGGAGGCCTTTTCCCGGGGCCGCATGCTGATCTTTGATAAACAATATGACGAGGCCATTGAATTTCTGGAGCGGGCCGTGCGCCTGGACCCGAAAGGCGCATATTCCTACAACGCGCTGGGCATTGCTTATTTGGAGCAGTCCGATTTCAGCCACGCCATCCAGGCCTTCCGCGACGCCAATCGCCGCGCCCCTTACTGGGCGTATCCTCTGCACAACCTGGCGCTTGCCTACACGGAGATCGGCGATTACCAGGGCGCCATTCGCGCCTACGAGGAAGCAATGGTGAATGCTCCGCAATATTCCTACCTTCCCTACAACCTGGGCTTGGTCTACCAGCGGCTGAACCGACGCAACGAGGCCGAGGAGGCCTACCGCGAAGCGATTGCCCTCACGCCAGACCTCGCCGAGCCCTATAACGCTCTGGGCGTGCTTTACGCCTCCCGCGGCCGCGCTTCGCAATCCGAGGGCTTTTATCGCCAGGCATTAGAGAAGAACCCGGACCTGCTGGCTGCCCGCCACAACCTCGCGTTGCTGCTTGCTGAGAACCAGGGGCGGGCGCCGGAGGCGATCGATCTGTGGCGCGAGAATATCTCCAGACAGGAACAGTATCTTCCTTCCCGGCTCGTGTTGGCCGAGACTCTGGACCGTCAGGGCGCGGTGGCCGAAGCCATGGCGGAATACCGGGCCGTGTTGAGTTCGAAGCCCGACTTCGTCGGCGCCCGCATGGCTCTGGCGGGGTTGCTGGCCCGTAGCGGCAATCCCGATGATGCCGTCGAACAACTCCAGGAAGCTTTGCAGCGGAAGCCGCGGAGCCCTCTTGTTTATGAACAGCTCGGGGACATCGAGATGGCCCGGGGCCGCACGGCTGAGGCCAGGGCCGCCTATGAGTCCGCCCTGGAAAATGCGGCAGACCCCAAAGCCCGCAAGACGATTCGCTCCAAATTAAAACAGTAAAATAGTCCTTCCGTGGTTGTACCCCCGAAGACAGCGGGGCAGTCCCGCCCGAAGGTAAGCTTGTGCCTGCTGTGCGGCAAAAACGGGTTGCGGGAAACCGTCCCGGTAAAATATACTGAATTCACTAATCTGGAAGAGAATGTGAGGATTGGCTCGATGGCGAAAAACGCAATAAGAAGGTTTTGTGCCTGTGCGCTAGCGGCGTGGGTCTGCTTCGCTCCGGCCGCCGCAGAGGTGGTGGAAGAGATTGTCGCGCAGGTGAACAACCGCGTGATCGTGCTGTCGGAATACAATGGCAGCCTGGAAGCCCTCCAACAGGAACTATCCCAGCAGGCCAGCGGGCTGGAATTGGAAGGGCTTTTCAACCAGCGTTCCAAGGATGTGCTGCGGGATTTGATTGACCAGCAGTTGCTGGTGCAAAAGGCGGCCGATTTGGGCCTGAACCCCGACACCGAAGTCATCAAACGGCTGGACGAGATTCGCCAGCAGATGGAGCTGCCCAGCATGGAGGCGCTGGAACAGGCCGTGGTGCAACAGGGATTGAACTATGAAGATTTCAAGCAAAACCTGGGCGAAAGCATTCTGACGCAGTGGGTGATCAGCCGCGATGTGGGCTCCCGCATCACGGTTTCTCCGGATGAGTTGGAGGCCTATTACAACGAGCACAAAGAAGAGCTGGACCGCCCGGCGGGAGTCCACATACGGCAGATTCTTCTCTCTACGGAGGAAACCCCAGCCGAGGAACTGCCCGCGGTGGAGAAAAAAGCCGAGGAAGTGCTGGCCCTGGCCCGCGCAGGAGAGGATTTTGCCGAGCTGGCCCGGAAGCATTCCGAGGATGCCACGGCGAGCAATGGAGGCGATGCCGGTTTTTTTGAGCGGGGCATGATGGCTCCGGAAATCGAACAGGTCGCCTTCGCGCTGGAGAAAGACCAAATCAGCGACATCATCCGTACGCGGTTCGGGTTGATGATTCTGAAATTAGTCGAGCGTTCCGAGGGGGGAGTTCCGCCTCTGGCAGAGATTCAGAACACGATTCATGAAAGGCTCTATTTGCAGAAGATCCAGCCTTCCATGCGCGAATATTTGACCCGCTTGCGCGGGGAGAGCTTCGTCTCGGTCAAAGCAGGGTATTCGGACTCCGGGGCGGCCACCGAGCAGGCGAGCGCCCGAGAACCATAGGCGCATGCCATAGGCACATGAAAGAAACCTACATCAGCGATCTCCAGCCCAACCAGGTCATCACCTCCAATTTTCTGGTCCAAGCCAAAGATCTCCGCGTAAAAAAGACCGGCGAAAGCTATTTGGCGCTGACCCTCTCGGACCGTACCGGCGAGGTTGACACCAAGATGTGGGACAACGTGGACCAGGTGCATTCCACCTTTGAGCGCGATGATTTCGTCAAGGTGAAGGGCGCGGTGCAACTGTTCCGCAACAAGCCGCAGCTCACCGTGCACAAACTGAAACGGCTGGAGGACAAGGATGTTGACCTGGCTGATTATTTTCCCCGCAGCGCTCGGGACCCCGAAGAGATGTGGGCAGAGTTACAGCAGGTCATCGAAGGGCTCCGGAACGAGTCCCTAAAAGCACTTCTGTCCCGGATCGTCTCCAATCCCGAGATCGCCCAGCGGCTGAAGCTGGCTCCGGCGGCCAAGACACTGCATCATGCATACCTCGGGGGGCTGCTGGAACACATTCTTTCCTTATGCCGTCTTGCCCGGCTGGTGGCCCAAAACTACAGCCAAATCGATTTGGACCTTGTGCTCGCCGGCGTCGTCCTGCACGATCTCGGCAAGATCTACGAGCTTTCCTATACACGCTCCTTCGGTTACACAACCGAAGGCCAGTTGCTGGGGCACATGATTCTGGAGTTGGAGATTCTCCACCGCACGCTGGCGGAGATACCGGACTTTCCCCGCCCGTTGCAAACCCTGCTGGAACATTTGATCATCAGCCATCACGGCCAGTACCTGTTCGGTTCTCCCAAGCTTCCCATGTTTCCGGAGGCTCTGCTGCTGCACTATTTGGACGATCTGGACTCCAAGCTCCAGGGCATGCAAACAAGACTGGACCGGGAGAGTTCGGCGGAGGGCGAATGGACTGCATATATCCCTTCGCTCGAACGGCCTTTGCTGAAGCTCGATGAGTTTCGCCGGAGGACCGGCATGGACGCCCGGGAAGATGACGCCACACGGCAGGACGCGGCCGAAGAGGAAGCCGTTCCGGACAGCGAGGGATAGGGATAGCGAAGAATAAAGCTAAGCGCGAATTTTTCGCGCGAATCACCCGCATCGGAGGGAAACCGATGGGAGAGCAAGGCCGCCGGCAACGGCGGATCGGAGTTGCCTTAGACGTTCGAATCAAGGGTGTGGACCGTTTCGGGCTTTCCTTTGAAGAGAAGGTGGTATCCGACAACGTCAGCCGGGGTGGGTGCTCCTTCCAGCTTTCCAACGAAGTTGCCATCGGAGCGGAACTGGAAGTTGAGATTCATCGCCATCCGGCTGGCAGGAGGCCTGCGACCCCATTTCTTACCACCGGCGAAGTGATGCGGATGGACAACTCGGGCGAAGACCAATACATCGTCGGGGTTCGCTTCACCGGCCCGCAATTTCCTACCTATTCCGGCGAGGACACCAGTGGCGGCTAGAGTGGGCGCCTCATTCACAGTATAGTTCGCAGTATAGTTCAGTGAAAGGCTCAGCGAGAAATTCCGCCTTGGGAGTTTGCTGAATCCTCCAGTGCGCTCTCCTTCCCGGAACCATTTCCTATTCAATCAACACGGCAGGCCCTCGCCTCTTCGGGCGAGGGTATATAATCAAGCTGGAAGCGAGAGTGGCGGAATTGGCAGACGCGCCAGACTTAGGATGTGGTTAAGGGTAGTTTGCACCAACGCGCACCACGTCACCAGGAAGCGCATACAGTGTGCAAGGCCCCTTAAACAAAGGCTCCCGAATAGGTGCCATTAAAGCACCAACGCGCACAGAGAAGCGTGGACCGACAATCTCAACTGACACCAGAACTGACACCGGCCTATCGTTGATTTCCTCTAATCTAAATGCTCCTCTGGAATGCAGCCTGAGCCGATTCCACTCGATTTCAGGCCATATTCCGCCTCGAAGAAGTCTGCTCCTCCTCGCCGCCATGCCTCAGAATGGTTGCCTGGATTTTGACCACTCCGCACCCAACGCCGACCTCCTGTTCAATATTCCCATTGAGGCGACCTTGTCTGTAACTATTTCCCGTATCCCCTAAACCCCCTCTCAAGGCTCAGCCTTGCGCCTACAATCCGCACTTCACATGCCTTGACAAGCCCTGCGGCAAAACGTACAATAATAGTAGGAAGTGTTCATGGGAGAGACCTCAGTTCATGTGAATGGCAGCGAGACCGACACTAATACGAACAACGAAACGAGCAACGAAACGACCAACGTAATGCAGGGTTATATCCCTGCACCTTTTTCAAAAATCAAAATTAAGAATTAGACGCGGAGTCGAGCGCGTAATTGCGCTTTGACGTGCCTTTTTAACTGGCTACCTGCGAGCGCCATTGTGTGCTCCGGAGGTTGAATGGAACGAATTTTACTGTCGAGACAAAACACCGCGAAGGCTATGGACATCTCACTGCGCAAATTGGATGACCTAATCTCCAAGGGCATACTCCCAGCGATCAAGTGTGGCAGGCGGACGCTGATTCCCAGGGCCGCAATCGAAAAGTATGCACGCGGATAAACCGCGCAGTTTTCAAAGAGCAAGGAGGGAGTGCGGTAGATGGTGCCCCGCCGCTCCCCTCGTCCTAAATGTCTTCGGGCACGCGCCACGGTCTGCGGAGGGACGCAGCCTGTGGTGGTTTGATTAACAACCCTAATTTTCTTTTCAACAGGAGGATCTTTAATGATGCAAAAAAATAGATCGGCCAAATTAAATCTGTACGAGGGGGCCGCCCTGGTGGACCTTCCACCAGCGACATTCTACACCCTCGGATCGCATGGAATAATTCCGTGCCAACGTAAGGGCAGCGAACTGACCGTCAGTCGGGAATCTTTGGTCAATTGGGCGCGACTATGGGGTGAGCGACTAAGCGGCGTCTACTCCGCAACGGAGGTGAAGTGATGCAATCTTTCACGGCGGCTGAGCTGGTTCGGCTTTCCAGCGAACAACCATCAACCCCGGTCATTGAGGGCCTGCTGAACGAGGGCGGCATAATGCTGATCCACGGAGCCGAACAGAGCTTCAAGTCTCTCTTTGCGTTCCAAGTCGCAGAGAGTATGGCCTCGGCCACCCCACTTCTGAGGTTGTGGAGTGTGCCACGTCCCCGCAAGGTAGGCGTCATCGCGACGACAATGAAACCTCCTGAATTGGGGGTAAGGTTGGCGAAGATGTTCGCTAATAGGGAGCTTCCAGACAACATCCAGTTTCTAACCAATAAAAAACTAATCGGTTGGTTGGGGGGACCTTTGGCGGACAAATTCATTGGAGGATGGATCGCGGAACAAGCAATTGAAATTTCCATAATTGACGCAGCGAATAATTGCATTGAGGTGGCAAAGCGAGACTCCTCGTACTATAAGGGGAGAAGCTGCTTCCTTGACGCTGATGTCGTGAACAATTTTTTCACCGCCTTACGGAGACTCCCAGTTCAGGCCCGACTCGTGGTGCTACAAGATCGCCAGCGGAAGTTGGAGAGGGTGCCAAATTGGAATGAACAGTCGGACGTCATTCTCCGTATGAAACGCGTCCAAAGGACAAACGAGGTTCGCCTGCATATCGAGAAGCTACATCCAGGTAAACTCGACACTATCAGTCTTTGGTTTGACCAGGTTTGCTTCCGATTGACCCCCCTGCCCCCGGTTGTTGCAGTTTTGGAGTACGGCCCCCGATCACTCGCGGAGCTGATGGCCGACCTCAGAGTGCGTTTCGGAATTGACGGCAGCACGGGAGGCAAAATGCTCAATGAGCAGAAACCATATCTGCGGGAAAGTCCAAAAGATGTTTTCGAGATCAACTGGGCGCGGGCCGAAAAAGCTCCTTGGCATCCGTTCCTGGTCAATCCAGCAGGGGGGCCACAGTGACCGATCAATCACTTAACGAGGAGGTCTGCATGGAAACCGATCACATGGAACAAGACTTGGGCACAGCCGCCTTTTTGCAGGTACGCGGCTTTCGCCTGCTGGGGCTTGCGCCTACTGGTGCAGGCCGATATGCCTTCAGGTTTGCAGACCCGGATGGAGAGGCTTCAGCGGCCTCCCTAGCCTACCTCCAGGGCGAAGCTGTGGCTGCCTACAGTCTGGTTGCCGCTGAGAAGAGCCTGAAGACGTTTTTATACGCAACTAAGGATGGAAATGTTAATGGAAAAAGATATGGAAAGAATGCCCGCAACTCCCGGCGACCATAACCCACCGATCCAAGATGTTCCCTCCGGAACAGTGGAGCCAATTGGCAGAGGCGACGTTACGCTCTCGCAGTCGACTGGTCTCTGCAACCAATACGGTGAGCAGCTCGGCACTGCCACGTCACTTGTCCAACCTCGACCTGTGCTTTCCGGGACGATCTGGGAAGTTCGTGGTTTCCAAGATGCCATGAAAGGCTCCGATGAAAAGCCGCCCTGGGTGATTGAAGATTTGCTGATGGAACAGAGCGCCACAATCGTTTCGGCGCAGCCTCACTCTATGAAGTCTCTGTCTTGGCTGGCAGCAAGTCTTGAGGCAGTTACGAAGCAGGAGGTGTGGGGATATTTTGCTGCTCCGAATGTGAAAAATGCCCTTTTTATCGAGACTGAGGACCCGCACTGGATGGTAGAGTCCCGGATTCGCGGGTTGGCCAAAGGCTTGGGAATCGGCGAGGATGAGCCGGTTCCTGGGTTTTACTATGCTTGCATTGGACCCTTTGACCTGCTCAAAGAGGAAAAGAATATCCGAAACTTAATCAAAGAGCATCAGCTCAACTTCATCGTCTTAAGCACGTTGCAGAATCTCCTTGCTGGCCGGGATTGGTTAAGCCAGCAGGAGATGCAACCCATCATGGCCTTGATTATTCGGCTATCGCGAGAGTGCCCGGTTGTATTGGTCACACACTCACCTTGGGATAAACGGGCGAAGCGTGCGGCAGGAACTGTGACGCAGACGGCCAATTTTCTGACCGCGATACATTTTGAGAAGAAAAGAGACCCTAAGACCGGCGAGACATTCGCCCGTGTGACTGTGGACAGCAAGGTCGGCGCGGAGGAGACTGACTTCAGCTTGAAGCTGGTTACCGAAGGAGCTGACTTGCGAGACCCTGGCAATGTGCGAAGGTTGGTTTATGCAGGGGGAGGGTCGGGCGGTGGGTCGAAGAAGGATGCAATCCTGGCCGCGCACAAAGAGAGCCCGGATGCGACTGCGGCTGAGATTGTCGAGCAAGTGGGGGCTGGAAAACGGTATGTGCAGAGGGTTCTCAAGGAAGCCAAGGGTCCGACGGAGGGTGAGGAATAGCGTGACATTGTATGAAACCTGTTCGCGGCTTGTTCGCAGCAACGGAACGAACAGTTCGCGAACACATTTGGAGTTGTTCGCTTTTATGGCTAACCCTTTTGTTTGCAAGCACTTAATATTTTATCTTGTTCGCCTAGTTGTTCGCGCCGTGCCGTCGAAAACGAACGAACTGTGTTGCGTATGTAATACGCAACAGTTCGCTTCGCGGGCGCAACGGAACTGTACACAGGGTCAGCTTGGTTTTAGCGGGGAGTAAAAGAGAGACGGTTTTTTAGACAGAGGATAGGTTGGGATGCAGGGAGGCATTTACTAAGTAGCCTTTGAACTAGGCAGGGTTTTTAGACAGATAGGATCTCAGGTCATGCGTCATGCAGCCGGTGTACAAAATCCGGGTCAGCGGTTTCTTGGCAGGGTTCCGCTCCGGTGACAGACGCCGACTTACAAGGACCGTTTTCTTGTCTGTCTAAAAACCCTGCCTACGACGAGGTAGAGGACCAGCAGGTCCGATGGACTGAGGAGGGTCTGGCGGGGCCTGCGCGGCTGTCGGGGCAATCTCAGGTGGCCCAACTCAATCCATCGTAGGAGGTAGGGCTCCGGCGGCAGGGAGTCGATACATTCGGGAGCTGCCCTGGGGGCGAGTGGGTTCATCGTAGGGCGGTTAAATTTGTGCTCGGAGTCTAGTTAACTATGGCGGAAAGCTGGGAAGCCCGGAGCCAGGGGGGAAAAGAGGGGCTACGTTTGAGACAGTGTTACGATTGGCTCCGTCTAAGTTCAAATGGTGGGCGTCTCGGCACAGCGGAAGCCGATATTGTGGTGGCCGGAGGCGGGATTACGGGAAAGGTTGCGCCCGCGTTGTGTGGTGGAGAGCCCTTGGAGAGCCCTTCTGCGGAGGAGTCATGGCCACCGCCGCGCGTGGAGCGAACGGGGCCGGGTCTGGCCAGCCGGCTCTCAGGGCTCTCGCGTCCGTCCGACGCGTCATAAGGATACGGGCTATAGGCACTACTGACCCATTCCCATACGTTGCCAGCCAAGTCCAGAACCCCGTAAGGGCTGGCGCCGTTGGGGAAGCTACCCACAGGCGCAGTCTCATTCCATCCCGATCTGAACTGAGCACGGCTCCGGTCCGGGGGATCATTTCCCCATGGATATTTGCGGATGTCAGAGCCGCGCGCAGCTTTCTCCCATTCGGCCTCGGTCGGAAGACGCTGCCTCACCCACGTGCAATACTCGCGCGCTCCTAGCCAGGTAACCTCAACTACCGGATGGTTTTCAAAGCCTGCATCAGCGACCCATTGATTCCCCCGGCGGTGAATTCGGGCGTCGGAATCTTCTGCCTCGTAGTAGTTTTTTCCGGCAGCACTCTGGACCCCCTTGGCGTTCAGGAAGGAAGCGATCTGCGCGTTGGTTACCGGAGTGCGGCCAATCAAAAAAGCAGAGAGTTCCACCCGATGGGCAGGCTTTTCATCTTCCGGGCCAGTATCATTGCCCATGACAAACACCCCGCCAGGAATGAAAATCATTTCGTTGCTGTCAGGGTTCTGCACAAGGGCAGATCGCTCAGCAGTAAGGGGAACGGAAATTGCGACCGGAAGCAATGTCCACCGAGAGGCCAGGAAAAAGATGGCCATGAATCCCTTATCCATCAGGCGGGTCGCTATAAATCGCAAGAAAAATCCTTTCAACCGGAATTTCCATCATGAGCTTCACCTTCACCCAAAATAAACTACCGCCGCTCATCGGGTCCCCGTCGGCACCCTTTGCTTCAGCTCTTCAAACCAGTTCAGGACGACGTTGATTTGAGTCGTTGCCTGCTCACTTTCCTGGAGCATCACGAACTTCTGGCCGTCGGGTGTGACATCGTAGTTTGTACGAAGCCCGCCGGGCCCGGACAAGTATGGCCCCTCGAAGAGCAGCATGGGTGTGCCTGCGCTGAACGTTGGCCCGGTGGTGATGTCAACTGCCATCATCTTGTTACCGCTGCGGTAGAACAGCTCCCGCCCGTTGAGCGACCAGATCGCCTCCTCGCTGATCTGCCACTTCCCACCCTGCGGGCCAGAACCTCCGGGCGGTGGGCCGTGACCTTACGTCGCCACGTTATTCCCTCACGCACCGCCGCCTTTACCGGGAAATAACGACTAACGTCTGATCGTCGTCCGGCGGTTCTCCTGCGGAGAACTCCCTGACATTGGACAGGATACGCGCCAAGATTGTTTCGGGAAGCTCGCCAGGCTGGGCAGCCCTGACGCTGCGCACCAAGCCTTCCACATCAAACATTTCGTCGGCGGAGTTGGTGGCCTCCGACAATCCATCGGTGTAGAGCACTAGGACATCACCGGCCTGCATATCGGTCTGGGCACGGTTGAACTTGACGTCAGGCAGCAAACCCAGCACTGTGCCTCCTTCTTCCAGCAGTTCAAAGCGGCCGTCGGCACGCATCAGCACCGGAGGGTTATGTCCAGCGTTGATGTACTGCAACTTGCCCTTCTCACCGTCCAGGAGAGCCAAGAACAACGTCACATATTTGCTGCCACCGGCAATGTCGTGAATCACGCCATTCAGCTGCTCGAGCAGCCGCTCGAAGGAGTGCACGCTCAACAGCATGGCACGGAGCGTAGCCTGCAAGGTGGACATCACCATCGCCGAGGCGATGCCCTTCCCGGACACGTCCGCAATCACCGCCCACATGGTGGTTTCGGAGATAGTCAGAAAATCGTAGAAGTCACCGCCCACTTCGAAGCAGGGATCGGCACGAGCCGCCATACAATAGCTGTGCCACCGTTCGGGAGGGGGACGCAGCAGGTTCTGCTGGATCTTCCGAGCCAGCTCCAGCTCGGTGCGGACTCGCTGCTGATCCACTAACGCAGCGTGCAGCTTGGCGTTCTCCAGAGCAATGGCAATATGCACCGTCAGCGCCTGGAGGAAAATTTCGTCTTCTACGGTGAAGAGTCCCTCCAACTTGTTTAAGGTTTGGATGACACCAATGATTTCCCCGGTCCTGTTGCGGATAGGGATGCATAAGACGCTCCGGGTACGGTATCCGGTGGCGGTATCGAATTCCCGGTGGAAGCGGGTGTCCTGGTAGGCATCGTCGATAAAGATGGTTTCTCCCGTTTCTGCCACTTTGCCGGCAATCCCCTCCCCCACTTTCAAGCGCAGCACCCGTGATTCCATACCCTGGCTGATGCGCGCCCGCAGTTCCCCGGCCTGCTTGTCAAATAAATAGACGGTGCCCCGGTCAGTCCGCAGTTCCTTCGTGGCCACCTCAAGGATGAGTTCCAGCAACCGGTCCAAATCCAAGGTGGAGTTGAGGATTTTGCTGGCCTCCGCGATGGCCATCCAATGGGCCGGTTGTAATTGCGCGCTGCGCTGCATTTTGGGCCGGCTTGCCCTGGCCGGAGAGGTGGAATGTGTCATTTTTTCCTTTCCCAGCAGGATTAGCTCAAAATAGAACGAGGCCACCAGCGAGTCAACCAAAAAGGCGTGCAACCGAAAGTCGTGTGTCCCGGAAAGGTATTAATCCGACGCCTTTGTCCCGTTAGCAATGTAATTCACGGAAGCCAGCAGGCGCGCTTCACGCTTGAACCGGGCCAGTCGTTCCGGGTTTTGGGCGAAGGTATCTGGCAGGACTTTAATAGCCACCTCTCGGCCCAGTTTCGTATCACGGGCGGAGTACACCTCTCCCATAGCACCCGCACCTAGCGGGCTGCGAACCTCGTAAGAGCCAAGTCGGGCACCTGGGGATACGGGCGCGGATTACCCCCGCCTAATTGAGAATAATGGGAAAGATTACACGACATTGCTGTCCGGTTAAAACTCGAACAGAATCAACTGGTTGGGATTTCTGACTAAATCGTCTTGGGAGCCCGATGCTTCCAGGGCCTGTAAAATGGGCACTTTCTCGAAAAGAGTAACACTGAGAATCTGTAAAATTTGGTAAAGGCTGGCTTCCAAAGCGAGACGCTTCCGGACAATGGCCACGAGTACATAGATCGAAACGGCGATCCAGATTTGAGTCTTCACTGCGTTTTGGCTGGTGCCATAGAATGCCTTGATTCGCAGGTGCTGCTTGATCCATTTGAAGAACAGTTCCACCTGCCAGCGGCACTTGTAGATTTGAGCGATAGTGAGTGCGGGTAGCACGAAATTGTTGGTAAGAAACTTCAGGCGCTTGTTTGTTTCTGCATCGAAGTACGTAACGCGCCGTAGCGGATCGGGGTATGCCCTGGCCGAGGCGTTCCCGGTCAGGATCACGGTATGATCGGATCGCAAGCCGCTGGTTCTGTCTGCTGGATGAGAATAGCGGCGTTGGAGCAAGACGTTCTCTTTCGTCCGCACGACGAAAAATGCGGAGCAGAGTGTGAAGACAAAGAGTCGCTCGAAGTCGATGTAGCCGCGATCCATCACGTAGAACGCGCCCGCTTCCGGAACGATCTCGTCGAGGATGTTGACATCGTGCACGGCACCGGCCGTGACGCGGAGAAACGTGGGGATGTTGCCCTGCAGGTCCAGCAGCGTATGCAGTTTGACGGCAGCCTTGTGTTGGCGGAATCGTGCCCACGGAAACAGCGAGAGGCAGAGGTCGATGGTGGTGGAGTCCAGCGCGTACAGGCTCTGATCCAGATCGACGCCGATCGGATCGCGCGCATACAAAGGCCGTGCGATGCCGATCAACACCTGGGCGAAGTCCGCGTAGATGCGCCAGTCGTGCGACTCGTTGGCATCGGCCAGTGTCGAGCGCGCCACGTTGCCGCGCAATCCGATGTGGTAGAGTTTGCTGGTCATGGAACGCAGACACGCCTCGATGTCGCGGAGACTCTCGCGGTAAGTCAACTGAGCGAACGCCATCGCCAGAAACTGGTCCCAGCAAGAAAAGCTTCGCAGGTGATCGTCGCCACGGTAGCGCGTGACGCATTTGTGAAACTCGTACGAGGGCACGTGATCCATAAGCTGAGCGAAAACGGTGCGACCGATGTTCATGCACTATTCTGTCGCCTACCCCAGTCTTTACGTTCAAAGCCATTTTTCGCCCTCGCGGATTTCAAATCGAAAAATGCTCCAATGCCCGTAACCTTTTGCTCTCATGAGACTTGTTGGCTGTTCTGAAATTTTAGCCGGACAGCAGTGATTACACGAGAGGAGAGGGGAAAGCAATGTTATAGGGGGTTTCCTTGGCCTGTAGCCTTCTCCCGTCAACGAAACCGGTTTCGTAACCCCAGGCTGTTACGCAACCCCTCCTCACTGGCACTGATACAAAAATCGATCAGGTCAACCTCACCCCTCGGTACGACGGTGCTATACGAGGCCAAAGTCGTGATAGAGTTAGTCACATTGGAAGTGAACTATGATATCCCACCTGAGTTTGGTTACCCTTTTCTGCCTTATTCTCGCCGTCACCAGTTGTGGCCCAGCGACAGAGCAGGCGAGACCTGCATCGGCGGCCACCACTGAAGCGGACGTGGCGGCTATCAACCGGGTGCAAGACGAACATGTGAACGCGTTGAACGCCAGCGATGCAGCAGCTTATGCAGCTCTCCTGACTGGGGACGCTGTATTCTTGTGGCCCAAATCGTCCGGCAGTTATTGGGCGGGAGGCAATTAAGGCTGATCGGCAGGCGGCCTTCGATCAGAACATGATGAATATCACGAGGTCCTCTGAGGAGGTCGTAGTGGCTGGTGACTGGTCCTTCGTTCGCTATACCTACACCGGCATGGCGACATCGAAGGCTGACGGCGAGCCGACCCACATTAACGGCAAAGGCATTAGCATCCTACAACGACAGCCCGATGGTTCCTGGAAGATCGCCCGCAGCATCTTGAACGGCAACTTTCCACCTCCAGGCACGGGCCAGTGAGAAGTGCCCTCCCACCCCACCTTTGCCCGCTTCACGGTTTTTGGAAAATTTGGCGGGGAGAGAAATAGACACCGTAACCGAAACCGCCCCTACCCCGTTCCGCGCCCACTTCGGCCTCTTGCAGGTGTGACCAGACCGATATTTTGTACCACTACTAGTGAGAGAGTTATATCACAGCCTGGAGCTGTGAAACCGTTTTCGGGGTACCGGATGCGGTGGGATGGTCTGCTCTGGAGCGGAGAGCGCGGCAATTGTACAGGGAGGTCAGGTCGTGGGTCCCATCTGAGGGGAGTTGGGTGTGTGCGGGCCAAAAAATATTTACAGATGGTGCATGTCACTGGATTGCGGTAGGAGCAGTAGCGTCAGCCCGGTCTTCATGATGGCGTGTTTCATTCAGCTTTGTGGGCGCTAATGTCTTTTCACTACCTCTCAATTGGTCCCGGATGGTGTGCTGACCAGACGCGATGGTGCAAGTCGTTGACCCACACACAGGCCCGTGGTAGCCTTTCCCGTAGGCTGGGCGGAAACGCCCGGAAACACTGCCTGCCCTAAAACAACCCTGTGCGAGGAAGGAGGCCGTCTCATGTATTCCTTACGTCATGCTGCAATGGTCAGACAAGCGGTGGCGGTGGCTCTCATAGTGGGCATCCCCGTTGCCTTGGTGCTTTCGAGCGCTTCGTCGGCGCTCTCTGGCTCAATGGTCGCCGAAGAGTATCGGGCAGCTCCCGGAGTTCGCCTGCACGACGCCGTGCCGGATGGCAATGGCTGGGTCTGGTACACCGCTCGATCTCCCAACGGCGGGTCGGTAGGCGGCATCAACCCTGCCACGGGTGAGAACGTGCTGGTGCCGCTGGGCGAGGGATCCTCACCGCACGGAGTCATCATGGGGCCTGATGGCGGCGTGTGGGTCACCGACTCGGGTCTCAACGCGATTGTGCGCGTGGATCCGGCGACGCGGGAGACGACCTTCTACAAAGTTCCCGGCCCAGTCGTGAATCTGAACACAGCAACCTTCGACAACCAGGGCATCCACTGGTTTACCGGCGCTGCGGGCTACATCGGACGCCTCGATCCGGCGACAGGAGAGATGCAGGTGTTCGACGCTCCCCGTGGTCGAGGCCCCTACGGGATAGCCACCGCGCCGGATGGCACGGTCTACTATGCGTCGCTGGCCGGAGGCTACTTAGGAAGGGTCGACGGTGACGATGGTGCCATCACCGTGCTCGACCCGCCGACCCCGAACTCCGGGGTGAGGCGAGTCTGGGTGGACTCGAAGGGGAAGGTCTGGGTCTCGCAATACAACGCTGGCCAACTGGCGCGCTACGATTCCGAGACGAGTGCGTGGACCGAGTGGCGGCTCCCCGGCGAGCAGCCGCGGCCCTACGGTATATATGTGGATAGCCGTGATCATGTCTGGCTGAGCGACCACGCCTTGGGCTCGCGGGCGGGGGGCGGCAACGACACGCTCGTGCACTTCGACCCGAATACCGAGACCTTCACCACTGTGACCAGCGCCGCGCCGCTGCGAGTCGCCCAGTTGGGTGGCATCCCGGGAGAGGTCTGGGGCGCCGACCGCAATCGCGGGTACGTGGTCGTCGTGCGCTATTGACCGGTGTGCGGATAACGTTGTCGGGCGCATGTGCCATTCCAGAACGGATTCGAAACCAAGGACCCGTCCGCCGGTCTTCACTAACCGCTGCTGCAGGCTCGTCAGCGAACAGTTCCCTATTCTCTGTGGCAATACAAGTCGCCGCCATAGGTTGCCGAGATTATAGGCAATGATGGTCAGCCACAGCCTCACCTCGTTCGGTCGGAACCTGTGACAACTGCACCGGGTCACCGGTATCCCTAGCAACACCGTCACCATCGCCGTGCAGTAACTCCTAGTTCCCATCCGTCCGAGCTGAAACCCACAAGACCTCTGCCGCCTCTGTGGTGCTATTCGACAAGGACAAGAATGTGCTCTGGAAGGCTCCGTGACTAACGCCCGTGCTGCCAAAAAGCGTGCCATCAGAAGCAATTCAAGTAGGATTCTACAAGTTCAAAGGAGGACGATCATGGACCCTGTTTTCAAGAAGAGTGAGGTCGTTGGCACCTCTGCAAAGAGTTTTGCTGATGCCACCAACAACGCTGTGGCGAGGGCGGCCCGAACAGTCCGCAATATGAGCTGGTTTGAAGTGGTGGAGATGCGAGGCTCGATTAAAGACGGTAAGGTGAATCAGTTCCAGGTCACAGTGAAAATAGGCTTCCACTTGGATGACTAAGAATCGGGAAGATCCCGTGATGCTGAGATGAACAAAGGCCGGGACCCCTCCAGTTGAGCCAAGCTGCACTGAACGCCTTCGATCAGACGCTCAAACAACAGGCGCTGATTGAGGGCTAACGAGCATCACGATAACTACACGGTGGAACATTTCTTTACCTGCCCGTACTGCGGAGAAACCATCTCAATGGTGCTGGACACGTCCGTGCGAAGGCAAACCTACGTATAGGATTGCGAGGTTTGCTGCCAGCCTATCGAGATTCGGTACGGCGTGAATCAGGGAAAGCTTGCTCACTTTGCGGCTCGGGTTCTCGGATGACGAATAGATCGGGAAAAGATTACACGACGGGAGAGAGGAAAGCAATTGGTTCAGGCAGGTCCTAGCGGTGACGGTTAGGCATTGTCCAAGGGGTCAGCCGGTCGGCGAGAATGGCCGTCTCCGCAGACCCTGTAGTGGGTGTAGTGACTTGTGAGGGGGTATGAGAGGAAAAGGGGGAGAGGAGTTGGCCTGAGTCCTCCTCATATACCCCCCCTATATACCCACTACAGTCACTACAAACACGTAATCGGTTGAGAGGTGCTCGGCCCGCAGCTTGATTTCTGCACAGCGGTTCTGCATCTCAAATCGGACATTCGGGGTATACTCTTCGAATTAGAAAAAGAGAGGCCAAGCATCTGTGAAAAAGCGCGAGCATGAGCGTGTTCCTTTAGGCGTGCCGGTACTATGCCAGTCGGGGCCAGACGAAGGTCGAAGGCATGGCCGAAAATGTGAGTGTTGGCGGACTTTTCTTAGTCCGGGCGGTGAAGACATTCCCAGTAAATCAGAAGATTATCGTGGAATTCGCAATCCACGGTTCTAAACAAGCTCTCGAAGCACAAGTGGTTCACGAGGTGCCAGATTTGTTTATGGGTGTGGAATTTCTGAATCTTCCGCCGAAATCGAAGGAACTGATTGAGCTGCACGTCGCCACACAATCTATCCCCTGAGAAAGATTTGTTCTTGTCTGAGCGGCGGCGAGAGCTGGGCTATGTGCCGATAGGACTGGCCACTTGCTTTTGGGCCTTCCGGGCTCATCCAGAGAACGCAGTAGCTTCGCCAATCCCACGGTTCTAAACAAGCTTCAAAGAACAACATGGCCCACGAGTCCGATTGAACACGAATCTTCCACCGAAATCCTGATTGAGCTGCACGTCGCCAACAATCTATCCCCTGAGAAAGATTTGGACTTGTCTGAGCGGCGGCGAGAGCTGGGCTATGTGCCGATAGGACTGGCCATGCTTTTGGGCCTTCTCATCCAGAGAACGCAGTAGCTTCGCCAATCCCACGGTCCTTCAAAGAACAACATAGCCCACGACGATTGAACACGCACCAAATTCCGCTGACCCCGCATTTCCAGTTTGAAACTGTAGAAGCAACCTTCGACTAGCCTCCAACATCAATATTGATGCTGGTTTCAGCATCAACATTGGCGTGCGGAGGTATACACCGAATGGGTGAGAGACAAAATCAGCCATTTCAACTCACTTTTAATGCCTCGTTGAAGGTCGCTTTCCACGGATCGAGGGTCACCTCCAACGGAGGGTTGATTCTGGTGCGGGAGTTGGACGAACGATTGGGATTCGGTGAACTCATCAAGCAGCACCTAGCCGATCCTCGGGGGAAGAACACACGGTTGCCCCTCGCGGACCTGCTACGGCAGTCGGTGTACAGTCGCTTGGCTGGATACGAGGATGTGAACGATGCCGAGCAACTCTCACGAGATCCGACCTTCCGGCTGATCGGTTCCGAGAAGAATTGGGATCGAGGGGCAGCACTGCCATCCCGGTTGCAAACCTTCGAGACGGAGTTGCTGGCTGAGGAGGAAAACTTCGCAGGGCTGGCACGGCTGAACCGGGAACTGATCGGCAGGGCAGAAGCAATCGATTCGCCGTACCGGGTAGTGCTCGACATGGACTCGACTGAGATCCCGGTCTACGGGGAGCAGGAGCAAAGCGCCTACAACGGGCACTTCGAGTCCACCTGTTATCATCCGGTGCTTCTGTTCAATGGAGGCGGCGATTGTCTAGCGGCCAAGCTCCGTGCCGGCAACGTCCATAGTGCCGAAGGCTGGGAAGAACTTCTGTTGCCGGAGATCGAACGCCAGCAGTTGATGGGGAAAGAAGTCGTGTTTCGGGCTGACGCGGCCTTTGCCAAGCCGGAGGTTTACGAAGCGTTGGAGGAGCGGGGTGTGAAGTATGCCATCCGCATCCCTTCCAACGAGAACCTCCAGCGGGACATCGAGGAGTTGCTGAAACTTCCGGTAGGAAGGCCGGGCCAGAAGCCGTTGGTGGAGTACAAGGGGTTTCTGTACCAAGCCGAGAGTTGGAAGACGGCCCGACGGGTGGTAGCCAAGGTAGAACATCATCCGGGGGAGTTGTTCCCGCGAGTGGGGTTCATTGTCACGAATCTGCCCCTTCCGAGTCGGGCGGTGGTGCGTTTCTATAATAAGCGAGGGACAGCAGAGCAGTGGATTAAGGAAGGCAAGCAGGCGGTGAAGATGACGCGGCTCAGTTGCCATCGGTTCCGCTCCAACGAGGTACGGCTGTGGCTGACCATCATTGCCTATAATCTGGGAAATCTTTGGCGGCGGCTGGTGCTGCCACAGAGAATCGGGAACTGGTCCCTGACGAGCTTGCAGCAGCGGTTGGTGAAAACCGGAGGACGCCTGATTAAGCATGCCCGCTACTATTGGCTATTGCTGGCAGAGAGCCATCTGACGAGACGTTTATTTGCTAGCATGCTGGGGCGAATAGATGGGCTGTCGCTTCCGTCGGGATAGCCTAGCCTGCGGCGCACCCAAGAAAATGATTCCGATATCCCCCAGGCATGGAGAGGTGTCTGCAAAAGCTGGTTCTGGAAGCCGAGGCGATGGGTTTTGGGGACTCGGAAAGAGCGGCTGGAAGCCGCTGGCAGTATCTCGGAGAAAATATTTGTCTGGAAGGGCTCAATTGAAGGCCAACGGATGTATGCTCACGAGTCGGATGGGCCAAAAAACTAATTCCGGCTGACTATGAACACTTCCAGGTGGCTCTGAACCGAGAAACGGACTGCAATCTCCTCTCCTTCAAGAGGCTTGACTTTGCTGCGAATGCAAGCTCCACCCCTCGAAATATCGATCAGTTCGCCGGTAGTTTCCATTGACTCCGCTCGGAACAGTGTTCTACCGGCCACAGAGAAACGCTGGTAACAACCGCTCGTGACAGACACATTGACACCTCAATTGGGATTTCTTGCCCCAATATCGCACTGTTACTGGAGAACGGGATTAACCGTGGAGTTATGCTCGATAAACCAAGCAGGGTAAGAAGCACAGCAGGAGGTTAGATAATGGCCCTAGCTGTTCCGCCTGTGCGCTATATTGGCTGTCTTCCAGGTGGTGGTGTTCCTGATTGAGGTGGAAGGGCTCAGTTGGAGGGTGAGGGGTGTATACTCGCGAGTCGGAAGGACCAAAAAACTAATTCCAGTTTAGACGATCCACAAGAGGCAGCTCCAGGAAACTTTAAGTCTCTGGACCTTATTCAACGCCGCCATGATCGCAGACGTACTGACCCTCCTCAGCTCCTACATCATTGCTGTGATTTCCATCCTGGGATACCCAGGCATCGTTTTATTGATGACCATCGAAAGCGCCTGCACTCCTCTGCCCTCGGAGGTCATCCTGCTCTTTTCCGGATACCTGGTGTGGACAGGAGATTTCAACATATGGTGGGTAGCTACGATGGGCACGTTGGGATGTAACCTCGGCTCCATCGTTGGTTACTATCTGGGAGCCTACGGCGGACGGCCATTCCTAATGCGTTATGGAAAATATTTTTTGGTTTCCGGTCGGGAGGTTGAGATAGCTGACCGGTGGTTTGAACGGCACGGCCAATGGACGGTCTTTTTCAGCCGTCTGCTGCCTATAATCAGGACTTTCATTTCCTTCCCGGCCGGTGTGGCCCGGATGGATTTCTGGAAGTTTAACGTATATACCTTCCTGGGGTCTTTCCCTTGGTGCTTTGGGCTGGCCTATGCCGGCTACAAAATGGGTGCACATTGGCAAACGTTGCAAGTTTACTTCCACCGATTTGATTACATCATTGGGACTTTTCTGGCGATTGGGGTGATTGCCTACATTTGGGTGTACTGGAAACAGCGAACCCGGGAAGAAAAGGGAATCCTTGCTTAATAGATTAAGGGGGCCTGACCTGACCGGGGATTTTTGTACCATCGATAAGGGCGAAGGCGAAGAGTTAACATCACAGCCTGGGGTTGTGAAAGGCGTTTCCAGACAGCGCGATAGGTCCCCGGCCTGCCCGAACCCTATCCCCCAGCCCTCCCTACCTCCCTCCAAGACGCCCACCCAGCCCGCCTATCCCATTTAGAATCAGCAAGCACCTTTGCACAAAAACAACAAAAACTTAGCCAAGTGGATCGCCTATATGTCGTTGACCCAAAGGAATTTAGAGGGTTAACTTGAAAGTGGAATGACCAAGGCTTTGGGTTGCAACCGAATCCGCTTTTTTGTGTTGGGGCAGATACTATCACTCGCCACCTCACCCCCCCTGTGACGGAAGCCTCTCGCCTATGCTTCACATTCAGCAGAGGTTAGCTGCCGAATAATCGGGCCATTCCCTATTTGGTTAAGGGGCTGCACTAACTGGTCCTTGTACTGCTAAGAAAGGGTTGAGCGGCTCAAATCCTGTCGGAGGGGACAAGGGGGGCATCTTACTTGTAAGTTGACCCACCTATTCGCCACTCGCTACTGATAGACCTCATCGAGACCAATAGACGAATCCAGAAATGAACGCAAGAGGCTTGGAACTGCGCTTGACTATTCTAACGTGATAGGTTATTCTTATGGTCATGCAGTGCCCGGTCCACAAAGTTGATTTAGTTTGCTTCTGCCCAGCGTGCCGGGGAGCTGTTACCAGTGTGCGCAAGGCCCGCAGTAGCAGGCACAACGGGATGCGGGGTGGACGGCCCCGACTATCAGATGAAGAAGTAAGTCTGGATGCGCTATACCAAAGAGCACGGCGGGAACGAATGAAACAAAAGGCTGCGAAAGCGCTCAGAAAAAAGAAAGGGGTGAGGTGATGGCAAGGAGACAGCGCGGATTATATGAGAAAGTTCCGGGGTCGGGCGTGTGGTGGATCAGGTATGCCGACTCCACCGGGAGGATTCGCCGGGAAAAGGCCGGGATGAAGAGTGCAGCCTTGGCCGCTTATGGAAAGAGGGAAACCCAAGTGCGGGAAGGGAAGTTTTTCCCTGAAAAGGCCAAGCGGAGTCGCCAAGTATGGTTTGAAGAGATTGCTAGGGATGCACTAGACTACTCGCGGGGAAACAAGGGGCACGAGTCTTTCAGGAACGACCGTTGGAATATGGCGCTGCTGTCGGAGTGGTTCAAGGATCGTCTAGCCAGCGAGATTACGGCCCAGGAAATAGAGCGGCGGCTGGCAGAGCTTTCCGAGGCTGGGCGTGCACCAGCCACGGTCAACCGTTATTGGGCACTCTTGAGCCTCACGTATTCCCTTGCAGTCAGAAATAAGAAGGTGCCTGCCAGTCCAGTCAGTTCCGTCCGCCGCCGCAAAGAGAACAACGAGAGGGTGCGCTTCCTGAGCGATTCAGAAGAAACGACATTGCGTGAGCATATTTGCGCCAACTTCCCTGAAAGAGAGCCGGAGTTTGATTTGGCCCTCCATACTGGAATGCGCCGAGGGGAACAGTTCCGTCTGCGCCGACAAGATGTAGACATTAGCCTGGGGGTTATCACGATCCCCCGCAGCAAGCACGGAAAGAAGCGCCACGTCCCAATCAATGACGTTGCACGCAGCGCCATAGAGCGCCTTCTGAGCGCCACGACGGGGGTGTATATAGTTCCTGGCCTGGAAGGGCCACGGCACCGTGACAGCCAACGCTGGCTGGAAGAGTGTATTGATGCGGCCAAGATTCCCGACTTCCACTGGCACGACCTGCGCCATACCTTTGCTTCCCGCCTGGTGATGAGGGGGGTTGACCTCCGGACCGTTCAAGAGCTGATGGGACACAAAACAATCTCCATGACCGTGCGGTATGCTCACCTGTCCCCGGCCCATCTCCTGGACGCGGTGAGCCGCCTTACAGAGAGACCAACTGACACCACTACTGACACCGGCACTTTAGAGAGGGTTTCAGTGGACAGGTCCGCTGCCGCCTAAGTTCAATGAAGTGATGTACAATGCGGAATGTGCGAGAGTGGCGGAATTGGCAGACGCGCCAGACTTAGGATCTGGTGCCCGAAAGGGCGTGGGGGTTCGAGTCCCTCCTTTCGCACCATAGAGTAAAGATTTTTCTGCCTCACGACGTTGGCTTACCCGGATTTATTCCGGGGCCGTCAGCGTTTTTTTCTGAAAGGTTCCGGTAAAGCTTCAGCCTTTGTTTCCCGGATTTCCGGAAAGGATGGAATCTTTTCGCCGGATGATACCGCAAAGTTGTGCAGGGGGTTATAACGTGTCATCGAATGAAAAGAATGAGAAGCATGAGAAGAATGCGAAAAGGGTCCGGGAGGAGCTGGCCGGGCTAATGGATATCTATACCGGGGCCGTCCATCGTGTAGCGCTGGCGTATGCGGAGCGGAGGAATCGCGAGCGGGACATCCACTGGCTGGCTTTGCAGGCGGCCAAAGAATACGGGGCGATGCTGTTTCACTCCCGCCTGATGTGGCGAAAGGCAAAGGAGATGGAGCCGCTGGAAAGCATCCGGAAGTCGAGCGTCGACAGCTTTGAGGAGGCCGAACATTACTGGGGCTACCGGGAGATTCTCGATTGGTATCTGGATGGCAAGCCTTGCGAAGTGCCCCAGATGTGGGGGTATGGCGATTTTCCGGATGCGGGCGGGCCGGGGCCGGGCGTAAACAAATCACTTTGGCCCGAGCATTACGGCTATCTGGATATGGCGCAGCGGCATGCGCGCGCGGCTCGCTCCTCCTGGGTGAGCGAGGTGGTCTCCAGCAACCGGGAAGGAGCCGCCGTCGCCTTCCATGCCGTCATGAGCAAGCTCCCCGTGACCGATGAGTTTGCAGAGCGGTTTACCCGGCACGAGCGCACCGTCGCCCGGGATGAGTTGCACCACGGCCCTGAGCTGATTCAGGAACTGGCCAAAACCGTTCCGTCGCTGGATGATCTGGAGGAGGCGAAGCAGAAGATCGCCGAGATGCGCGTGCAGGAGTTGCGCCAGCGCAACGAGCAGTTCCTGCACCCTATGACGGCGGCGGAGTTAGGGCAGCTTGAACAGGATTTCCGCCATATGCGCATCGAGCCCATCCCGGTGTTCTCGGAAGGCGCTATAGCGTAGTTGCGCTAAGACAGCGCGAGCAGGCTGGACGCAGAGGCAAAGGACTATTTCGATCCCTCGACCAGCAGGCGTTTGATGCTCTCGACGTCGGCCGGGACCGAAACGGGCCGGTTGGCGAAGCGGGACTCAATGGGGCGTTGCTTGCCGGCGCCGGGAAAGGCGAGGGTGCCCTGGTGGTAGGCCAGCGCGTAATCGGGGTCCTTCATCAGATTTCCGGTCAGCACCGCCACCACCCGGTCGCTTTTGCGGATCACATTGCTCGCGACCAGTTTCCGAATGCCCGCCAGGGTGGCCGCCGAGGCCGGCTCGCAGCCGATACCCGAATGGCCGATCACTGCCTTGGCGTCGGCAATCTCCTGCTCGCTGACTTTTTCGCACAATCCCCGGGTGGCCTCGATCTCGTGCAGGGCTTTCTTCCAGGAGACCGGCGCGCCGATCTTGATGGCGGTAGCCAGCGTTGTTGGATTTTCCACCGGGCAGAGAGAAAGCTCCTGCGGGGCTTTATTTTCGGCTGCGGCCCGTTGAAACAGTTGATAGAGCGGGGCCGCGCCCTCGGCTTGAATCACAGCCAGGCGGGGCATGCGGTCGAGCAGTCGCAGTTGCCGCATCTCCCGCAGCGCTTTTCCAAACGCCGAACAGTTGCCCAGGTTGCCGCCCGGCAGCACAATCCAGTCAGGCGCCTGCCATTCCAATTGCTCCATCATTTCAACGATAATCGTCTTCTGCCCCTCCACCCGGAACGGATTTACTGAGTTGAGCAGATAGACTCCGGCCTCTTCCACCAGGCGGGAGAGCAGCTTCCAGGTGCCGTCGAAGTTCGTCTCCACCTGGATGGTCAGCGCGCCGTATTCCAGCGCCTGCGCCAGCTTGCCGGTGGCGATCTGCCCGGCGGGGATCAGGATGACTGCCTGCAAACCGCCGGTGGCGGCAAAGGCGGCAAGCGAGGCCGAGGTGTTTCCCGTGCTCACACAAGCCACGACCTTCCTGCCGAGGGCCACTGCCTGGCTGATTCCCGTCGTCATGCCGTTGTCTTTGAAGGAGCCGGTCGGGTTGAAGCCTTGATGCTTGAACTGGATCCTTTCCATATCCGCATAGGCAGCCGACCGCGGCGCATCGAGTAGCGGAGTATTTCCTTCCCGCAAGGTCACAATGCGGGCCTCCGGCGGCAGGAACGGAATCATCTCCCGGAAGCGCCAAACCCCGCTCATGTCCTGCGGGTCGGTGGACATCTTCCGGGTCCGCCATGTTTGTTTCAGGGCCTCCGGGTCCCAATCGCCCCACTCATAGTGGACCTCCAGAAGGCCTCCGCAAGCGGGGCAAAACGGTTTGACGCCGGTGATGGGATACCGCGCCCTGCATTTTTCTTCAAAACAACGTAAGGAAGCAGTGGTCATATTCGCAGTGGGTGTCCGGCTACAGTTTTCTTCATGACGCTTTCTCAACTACCAGCCCGTGTGGATCGACCTGAAGCCGGTGTATCTTGGCGGCTACCTTTTGTTCGCGAAAACAAGCCGCGATGGCTTCTCCGGCCCCGGCAGTCGCAGGGCCGTCACAAAATGCCACCACGCTGGGGCCTGCTCCGCTGAGAGCCAGTCCCAGCAGGCCGGGGATGTTGATGTTGCGAAGCTTCAGGATATCAGCAAACCCAGGAATCAAAGAGGCACGATAGGGCTGGTGCAGGCGGTCCTGCAGGGCTTCGGCAAACAGATCGGCCCTGCCCTCGCGAAGCGCAGCCAGCAACAGCGCTACCCGCTGCACATTGAAAATGGCGTGAGGCCGGGAGTAACTTTCCGGGAGCGCCGCGCGAGCGGCTTCGGTTGACAACCGGCACTTCGGAACAACCAGCACCACTTCCAATTTCTGACTGAACGGGCTGTTCACGGAGAGCACCGCGCCGTCCTCCGCCTGGCAGCTTACCACCAACCCGCCTCGTGCCGCTGCCGCCACGTTGTCCGGATGGCCTTCCATCTCCGTAGCCATCTGGATGAGCTGCTCCTTGCTTTGGTTCAACCCCTCCCATTCATTGGCCAGAGCGAGGCCTGCCAGAATAGCCGCCGCGCTGCTGCCGAGACCCCTTCCCAAAGGTATTTCATTCGCGATCTCCAGTTTCACCGCCTCTTGAGTCTCCTTGCTGGCAAGGCTGGAAAAGGCCCGAAAAATGAGATTGGACCGGTTGCGCGGTATTTCCGATCTGTCGCTCCCGGAAACCTGTATTTGTAATCCCTGGCTAGACTTGCGGAGAGTGCACCGCAAATAAAGACTCAGCGCCAACCCCAGGGTGTCAAATCCTGGTCCCAAATTGGCGCTGCTGGCGGGTACGCGGACGCAAATCGAGGAATGCTCATTCATAACGGAAACCGGCTGGACAGCATAAAACCTATATCCTAACCTAATTCGGGGTCAAGGACTCCGAACTTCAATAAAGATTGACATTTCTCGATAAAGACCTGTAACCTGAGCGGAGAAACGGCATCTAATGAAATACGGAGACGTTTATGCGGTTTGGAAGCAAAACTGGCCACCGCTCTCATAGCAGGGCAATCGCCCTGTGTGTGGTGGTTCTGTTCAGCTTTCAGTTCAGCCGCTTCTTTCTCATTGTCCAGCTTGGCGTCATCGAATGTTTCGAGCCCGGCCACACGCACGATGCCACTGCGCACTCTCATTCGTATGCAGATAACGGGCATCAGCATGATCGCGAGGGCGAGCAAGCTCCTTCGCACAGTCACGACGGGGAGCACTATTTCCAGCATTGCCAGGACACCTATGGCGACGCCGGCCTGACTCCGGTCCAGCCGCAGGGAGCGCCCGAAACAGTTTCCTATCAGCCGCCGGAAACCGCTTGGAAAAATCCTCCAAGCGCGAACTTCCAGCCTCTCGAAAATTACCTTCCTCCACCCTTCCAACCACCGCGAAACCTGAGCTAGCTTCTTCTCAAAAGATCAACTTGCGCCTGCGTGTGATGGTGCGACGTTGATTTTTTGAAGTTGTGGCTGCCCGTCGCCTGTTTTTCTCCGTCGAGAAGCAGTGAGGCAAGGCCGCCAGCTTCTAAAAGCCTTCCGAGGGTGACCATGTGCGCCGTTGGCGGGAAGGTTGGAGGTTGAGATGAAAAAGTATTGTTTATGCTTGCTCAGTTTATTTTGCGCGTTTTTGAGCTTCACTGTTTTGATTCATGCGCAAGGGGAAGGGGCAATCCACGGCGCGGTGATCGCGCAAGCGGACCGCTCGGCAATCCTCAATGCAAAGGTCGTGTTGGAAGGCCTGACAGTTTCCGTATCGCTTCAAACAGCTACGGGCGGAGATGGGCATTTCGGTTTTCAGCGTCTGGTCCCCGGCGATTACTTGCTGGTTGTGACCCAGGAAGCTTTCCTGGAAGAACGGATCCGCTTCACGCTGAAACCCCGCGAGGCCCAAAACATCACCTTGCAGCTTGCCCTCCGTCCCGTGGCGGAGGTAGTGGAGGTGACGACGGAAGCGGTGTCCGTTGCCGGGACCTATTCGCCCAGTTCCACGGTCTTGCACGAGCAAGACGTGGAAAAGCTCCCTCTGGGCCAGAGAACCAATCTCCCGGACATGATTGCCGCTAGTGCGCCGGGGATGATCCGTAGCCATGATGATTTTGTCCACGTGCGGGGCAGCGAGCTTGCCTTGAACACGTTCATCAACGGCGTTTCCTTCTGGGAAAATCCGCACTCGGTGTTTTCCCCGGGCTTGAGTCCCGACCTGATCCAGTCCATGAACATCATGACGGGAGGCTTTCCGGCCGAATACGGCAATCGCTTTGGGGGAATCCTGGACGTGGTCACCAAGTCCGGATTTTCCATGGACAACGAGGGTGCCCTCACCCTGGGGCTTGGCACTTCTCTCCGCCACAACCTGGGCGTTCAGTACGGCGGGCACACGGAGAAGGCCGCCTATTATCTGTTCAGTTCCGCTTTCGAGTCGTCGCGTTTCTTGAGCCCTCCGGACACGCGCTCGATCCACAACACCGGCCGGGGCGTGCGCAACTTCCTCCAGTTGGACTTCAACGTCAATCCCACGAACTTTTTGAAACTCGTCCTCATGGGCGACGGGACCAATTTCGAGATTCCCAAAACTGCCCAGGACGATGAGCACCGGCCCAACGCCAACGCCTTCCAGCGTACACGGTCCCAGACGGCCATGTTCACATGGAGCCATATCCTCTCCAACGACGCTCTGCTGGACACCTCGTTCTACCAGCGCTGGTCCCGCTCGCGGCTGCTTCCCGCCGCCGACCCGCTGGCAACCGCGGCCCGCTCGGAACGGACCCTGCATACCACGGGCATCAAGAGCGATCTGACGCGATTCCTCGGACGGCATACCGTCAAGGCCGGGCTGGACCTTGTGTTGCTTCGTCCGGACGAGGAACTTTTCTACGACAACGAGGGGTTTAACCTTCTGGCGCATCGGTTGGGTCTTTCCCCGGTGGAGGTGAGCGGCCCCATTTCGTTTGCGGAGCGGAAAACCGGCGGACAGATCGGCCTGTACTTTCAGGACAGCGTGCAACTGACAAACCGTCTGACGGTGGATGCCGGCCTCCGCTTTGACCGCTATAGCCTGGCCCGCTCGGACTTCCACTTCAGCCCCCGGCTCAACGTCGCCTATCGCTTCTTGAGCACCGACACGGTGCTGCACGGCTCCTACAACCACTTCTTTGTGCCGCCCGCGATTGAGAATGTTTTAGCGTCGAGCGCCGGCCTTTCGCGCTTTTTCCATGAGGTCGATGAGGCTTTGCCGCCGCTGCGGCCCGTGATCGAGAACCAGTTCGAGTTGGGGGCTACGCACCCCTTCCATCGCAACCTTCGGCTGGGGTTGACCGGGTACTATCGCATCAGCAACGATCAGCTCCACAGCATCCTGCTCCCGGACTCCCGCATCTACACCTATGCAAATTTCGACAAAGCAAAGGCGTGGGGCCTGGAGACGAAGCTGGAAGTGCCGACCCTCGAGCGAGTGGGCCTCGGAGGTTATCTGAACTACGCACTGAGCCGCGTCTATCTCTACAATCCGGTTGTGGCAGGATTTCTCGAGGACTCCGATCACCTGGAGGACGATGCCGCTTTCCTTGCACCCATGGATCAGACGCACACACTGACTGCCGGTTTCACCTATCGGTATCCCAGGTCCGGCTTGTGGTTTAGCATGGCCTTCGAATATGGCAGCGGCGTTCCTTCGCATGGAGAGGAGGGACACGTGGATGACCACGGAATGGAAGACCCGATGATGGAACACGGGCAGGAAGAAGCGGCGATGGACCACGCGGACGAGGAAGAAGTGACGGCGCGCGTGCCGCAGCATTTCACCCAGAACCTGACCGTCGGTTGGGACTTGCTTCGCGACGGGGAACAGCCCCGGCTTAGCTTGCAATTCAACATCGAGAACCTGACCGATAACCTCTACCAGAAGACGGCGCCGAGCGTCTTCTCGCCGGGAGAGTTTTACATTCCGCGGCTCTTCTCCGGCTCGATGAAGATCCATTTTTGAGCGGCCGGGAGGGTGCGGCAACAAATAACACGATGTGTTTACCGGGGCTGCAAGTCTTCGGGTAAACTGTTTGGACCCTGCGAAGTTGGTTGCCGGGGGTTTCTGTAATCTCATCATCATCGGATTGGCGGGAAGGAGACTATGAGAAGGCTAACGGTTAGAAGCATTTTCTTTTTGATTCCGATGCTCGGATTGCTCTTGATGTCTTGCAGCACGGAAAACCCATCCGCGACGCAGGTCTCGGATTCCCCGGCGGGGCAGCTTCCCGAATCCTCTGGGGCAGCGCCCGTTTCCATTCCCGAGCCGGTGCGCCAGATCCAACCCGGAGAACACCGGGACCACAATCCCAAGCACGGCGGGACGTTTTTTATGGCGCTGGACAACAAACACCACCTGGAAGGCGTGCTTCTTCCGTCGGGTACTTTCTGCGTCTATCTCTACGATGCCCACACGCAGCCCCTGGGTCACGCAGAACTCCACCAAACCAGCGGGGTTGTGCAATGGGGAGACTCCGACGGCGCTCCCGAAACGCTTTTGGCGGTTGATGAAGATGCGCACAGACTGGAAGCGGCGTTCGGTCAGGAAGTGGAATTCCCCGTCACCCTGACCCTTTTGCTCCGTCTGCCGGGTTCGCCACCGGATGCCAAACCGGAGCTTTTTACGTTTCCGTTTAGCCATTACTCCGAACAAACTTCTGACGGCCACGGCCCGCCGCATTCCCATGAAAACTGATGGAGGCTCATCGTGTCCTTTGCCGTGGGTTCGGGTATTTTCTCAAACTTCGTGACGGTTTTAGGAGAGTGAACATGAAAATAAAATGGTTTCACGCTGCCGCAGTTTGGACATTAGTTTGGACCCTTTTGAGCGGAATTGTTTTCTTTCAGGGACCCGCCTGGGCGCATGTCACGCTGCGGTCCAATCAACCGTTGAGGCCGGGAAGCTTTTCGGCGACGCTGAGTCTGGTCGTGCCCAACGAACGTCACGTCCCGGTCACGCGGATCAGCTTGGAAGTGCCGGAAGCCTTTCGGATGCAGGGCGGCCGCCTGCGGAGCGTGGAACATCCGGCCGGATGGGAAGTCAGGATCGAAAAACAGGACAAGCCGGAGGAGATTTATCGCCGGGAATTAGAGCAGCGAGCCGGAAGGGAAGCGCAGACTGCGACGACCGGGGAGGAACGGCAGGAAGAGGAAATCCAGAACGAACTGCTCAAACAGTGGATCACAAAGGTGAGTTTTGAAGATGGGTCGATCCCGCCCGACGGCTCGAAGCAATTCCTGCTTACGTTTCAGCTCCCAGATGAGCCGGGGAAATACTTTTTTCCTACTCTCCAGGTCTTTGCAGATGGGACGGAACTTTCCTGGTCTGGAGTAGTGGAAGGAGCGGAACGTCCGGCCGCTTCCATTGTTATCGAGCGGCAATATGGTTTGCCACATCTGGTGTTTCTGGTTGCGGCTTTGGCGCTGCTGATTCTAGTGGTCAAACCGCACAAGCGATATAAGAAACAGCGGAACGGCCAATCCAATTCCGCTGCCACTTCTTCCGTGCCTACGGAAAAAATTTGAGTTCGCTTTACTCTCCCAGCGGAACTTGTGGAAGTTCCAGAATGGTCAACAGGGCAGCAGAGTTTTGCAGCGGCCTCTGGGAGTGGAGATATGAGGGGGTAATCCTTTCATCGCATTCATTTCAAACCAGTAGTCGATCCTGAGGGCTGGTTCAGCCGGTTTTCTGGCATCCCTGCAGCCTGAAAATGGCATCCTTTGACTCCCAAAATACTCACCTTTCAGGATGGCATCTTTATTCCCCGGATCGTTACTCTTAATAGACTGAAATCAAGTTATGTGAGGCGCTAACCCGGCAGTTGCTGGAAGGCTTGGTGATCGTCAGGGCGCTCTGAACTTCAGGAACTGCAAACCATAACCGCAGCAGGGAAAGCAGCACCAAAAGTAGCACAAACAAAAAACCGGTCCCGGAAGGCGACGATAGCAGGGCGAGGATAACTTGATGATGGGGAGAGTCTATCCGCGCTGGCGAGTGGCCCGTTTTTGTAGACCGGGAAGGTTCCTCATGCAAGCTATAGGTTTACTGCCGCGGCTGGCGGCGGTAAAATTAAAATTAAAGATGCTGGAGCGACATTACCAAGATAATCCGAGCGGCAACATTTCAAGCCTTTGCCCAATTCTCACAAAATCCACGACAAAAGGATGAACCGTATGGTTGCTGGGACATCGCCTTTGAGAGTTCAAAAGTATAGCGGCTTGGATCGAAAGCGCCTGGTTTGGCTGTGCCGCACGATGCTTCTCTCCCGCCGGTTGGATGAAAAAGAGATTCAACTCCACCGCCAGGGTCGCAGCTTTTTCCAGGTCAGTTCCGCCGGTCACGAGGCACTGCAGTTGGCGGCCGCCTCGGTCTTGCGGCCGGGCTCCGACTGGTTTTTTCCTTACTACCGCAGCCGCGCTCTGGTGCTCGGCTTGGGGCTCACTCCCCTGCAACTGCTGCTGGAGGCCGTAGGCTCGGCGGAGGCTCCCTTTAGCGGAGGAAGGCAGATGCCTTCCCACTGGGGGGGCAAGGAACTCAACATCGTTTCGCAATCGAGCGCTACTGGAACTCAGTGGGTGGAGGCGGTCGGTTGTGCCGAGGCGGGAATTTATTACAGAGGAATGCCCGCGTCCCGGCAAACAAAAGCCCGCTTTGAGCAGGATGAGGTGGTTTGTGTCACCGGCGGCGACGGAAGCACCAGCCAGGGAGAGTTCTTCGAGTCGCTGAATACGGCCTGCAACGCGCGGCTTCCCGTGCTCTACCTGATTGAAGACAACGGTTACGCCATCTCCGTGCCGGTAGAGGAGCAGACGCCGGGCGGCAATATTTCCCGGTTGGTTTCCGGATACCCCAACCTGTTCCGCGAAGAAGTGGATGGGACCGACCTTCTGGCGAGCGTAGAGACCCTCCGGCGGGCTGTGGCCCATTGCCGCGAGCGGCGGGGACCCGCTCTGGTGCATGGCCATGTGGTCCGTCTGCACCCTCATTCAGTGTCGGATGACCAGAAGCTGTACAAAACCCCGCAGGAACAGGCGGGCGAACAAGCCCGCGACCCATTGCGGAAATACAGTGAGTTTCTTCTGGAAGAAGGGATCATGGACCGGCGAGAGCTGCAAAGTATCGAAGACACCGCGGAGCGGGAAGTCAATGAGGCTGCCGAGCAGGCCCTGCGAGCTGCTGCCCCCTCTGCGGGCTCCGCCCGGCTGCACGTTTATTCTCCCACGGTCGATCCCACATCCGCTGATTTTGACAAACCAGCGGCTTTGAGCGGCGAGCCTCGCACCATGGTGGACCAGTTGAATGCATGCCTGCGGGATGAGATGCGCCGGGACCCCCGCGTTCTGCTCTACGGACAGGACGTGGCTGACTCCAGCCACGCGGAAAACCTGAGCCGGTTGAAGGGCAAAGGCGGAGTGTTCAAAGTGACCCACGGCCTGCAGCGGGAGTTCGGCAGCCGCCGGGTCTTCAACGCTCCCATCGCCGAGGCGAACATCGTGGGGCGCGCCATCGGTTATGCCCTGCGGGGACTGAAGCCGGTGGTGGAAATCCAGTTCCTGGACTACATCTGGCCCGCGATGATGCAAATTCGGAACGAGATGGCGGTTCTGCGCTGGCGGTCGGTCGGCAACTACAGTTGTCCCGTCGTGATCCGCACGGCCTACGGAGGGTACCTGAACGGCGGGTCGGTTTACCACAGCCAGTGCGGGGAGAGCATCTTTACGCATCTGCCGGGCCTGCGCGTTGTCCTCCCTTCCACGGCGCTCGACGCTGCCGGCCTGCTGCGCACGGCGATCCGGTGCGACGACCCTGTGCTGTTTCTGGAGCACAAACACCTTTACCGGCAGCCTTACAACCGCAGCCCGTACCCTGGCCCCGAGCATATGGTTCCCTTCGGGAAGGCGCGCATTGTGAGGGAGGGCACCGACGTCACCGTCGTCACCTACGGCGCCGTCGTGCAGCGGGCTTTGCAGGCTGCCGAGAAGCTGGAGTCGGAAGGCGCCAGCGTGGAGCTCATCGACCTGCGGTCGCTCAACCCCTATGATTGGGAGGCCATCGCCCAGTCGGTCCGCAAGACGAGCCGCGTGCTGGTGGCTCACGAGGACAGCATTTCGTGGGGCTTTGGAGCGGAGATCGCAGCGCGCATCGCCGATGAACTGTTCGACGATCTGGACGCGCCCGTAAAGCGGATCGGCGCGCTCGACACCTTCGTCGCCTACCATCCCAATCTGGAAAAGGAAATCCTCCCCCAGGCCAAGGACCTGGAAAACACCTTGCGGGAACTTGTGGCTTGGTAAAGAACATTAGATGAAGGCCATTTTGCCGGTGGTCCTGCTTGCGTTGATGTTCACGCCTACTGCTGTCCTGTCGCATGGTGGGGGATTGGACTCGCTAGGTTGTCACCACGATCGCAAGCGAGGCGGATATCATTGCCACCGAGGGCCTTTAGCGGGAGAGTCTTTCTCTTCAAAGGCCGACGCCGAGAAAAAACTAAAAGACAAAGAAGCACAACCGTCGCTAAAAGAAAGCAGATAAGTTAGAGCGGTATCGTCCGGGCCGTTCATCGAGCAGATTTACCTTCCCACAACACTTCCTGCATTTCTTACTTCCGAGCTTTTTTCTAACCGCTTGCTGACGCGCGCGGCTCAGAACTGAGCTGGCTTTCGATAAGCCTCGGTCTACACTTTCACTGAAACTGGTAGAAAAGTCAGGTGCGTGAACTTTCCGGAGCCAGGGTTGCGGGCCGCACTTCGCGTTCGATGGTGCGCCGAAGTTCGTCTTCGGCGACCTCCAAGTCGTAGGCGGCCTGCGCATTCAGCCAAAAACGCGCGCTGGTGTGGAAGTAGCGGGCGAGCCGCAGGGCTGTGTCGGGGGTGATGCTGCGGCGTTCGTGGACAATCTCCGCAACCCGCGTCACCGGCACGTGCAGATCGAGCGCCAGCTTGTTCATGCTGAGACCGAGCGGTTTCAGGAAATCCTCCCTTAGAATCTCGCCGGGATGAATCGGCGGCAAAAGCTTTCTAGACTTGCCCATTTTTCCTCCTAGTGGCAGTCCACAATCTCAACCTCGTAGACATCCCCATCGCGCCAGACAAAGCAGATGCGCCACTGATCGTTAATGCGAATACTGTACTGCCCTCGCCGGTCGCCGCGAAGCGCTTCCAGGTGGTTCCCTGGCGGAGCGGCTAGATCGCGTAGCTCTGTCGCAATATCTAACTGGCGCAGTTTGCGCTGTGCTGCGCGCTCAAAAGCCCCGAACCGCCTGACACGCTGCCTGGCATAGAGTCGTTCCGTCTCTTTTGACCGAAAGGACTTGATCACATTGTGAGTTTATAACGTGAAACGATAAACGTCAAGCGTTAAGGCTGATATCTGGGGCAGGGAAAGCTTCTGATGTCAGGCATCTCCTCGCCTTGCTAAAAATGCTGCGGAACATCCCCTCGGTCAGCTTTCCGGTTTGGGTATTTTGCTGGCTGGGATGGTAGGAGGCAATCAAGGTGGGCAGCGGGGGAGGGAAACGGTAGAGCTCCCCGTGTGAAAAGGGAAAAGCGTTGCGGGACGCGATGTGCCCCCGATCTTTGAGGATGGAAAGATAAGCGTCAAAGGCGATTTTCCCCAGAGCCACCACTGCCGTCACATTCGGAAGCGCTGCAAGTTCGCGTTCCAGATACTCCCGGCAGTTTCGAGACTCTGCGGGCAGCGGCTTGTTGGCGGGCGGAGCGCAGCGGACGGTTGCTGTGATGTAGGTGTCGAGCAGCCGCAGGCCGTCGTCGCGGGAGACCGAGCTAGCTTGACTGGCGAAGCCCGCCCGGTGCAGGGCGCGGAACAGGAAGTCCCCGGAACGGTCTCCGGTAAATATGCGGCCGGTG
Source organism: Terriglobia bacterium (assembly GCA_963666975.2). Classification (GTDB taxonomy): domain Bacteria; phylum Acidobacteriota; class Terriglobia; order 2-12-FULL-54-10; family 2-12-FULL-54-10; genus JADFGZ01. The sequence goes on from CAXVYR010000004.1 coordinate 951,583, forward strand.
CGGTTGGCTCCGTGGGCGGCTGGTGCAAGCCCCAGGATCAGCAAGCGCGCCTGCGGGTCGCCAAGTCCGGGCACGGGCCGGCCCCAATATTCCCAGTCGCGGTAGGCGCGGCGTTTTTCCCGCGCGACGCGGCGGCAGTACTCCACCAGACGGTCGCAGCGCGTGCAGCCGGGAATCTCTCGCTCGATTTTCCGGATCGTGTCGGTCATTGCATCATGCCTTCCGGGAGGGTTGCTCCTGTCTCCTCCTCTCTTGCTTTCCTGAAGTCCTCGCCCTTCTCCTTTTCGCCCCGTGCTATTATTCTCTGGCCGGCGGCAATATTTCTATTTGCTTCCTGTTCCATGCCGGACGATTCTGAGCACTATACACTATACGAGGAGTCAGCCGATGAGCCGCGCTGTCGAGTCCGCTGCGAAAACCCAGCCGCCGAATCTGCGGGGAAAGTACTGCTGTCTCGTAGGAGGCGAGCTGGCCGAGGCTGCGTCCGGCCAGACGTTTTCTACTCGCAATCCGGCAACCGGCGAGAAGCTGGCCGAGGTTCCCGACGGGGACGAGCGCGACATCGACCGCGCCGTTCAGGCCGCCCGAAAAGCGTTTCCGCAATGGCGGAAGATGACGGCAGCCGAGCGCGGCGGCATCTGCCGCCGGTTCGCCGAAAGGCTGCGCGCCCGCGCCGAAGTCTATGCCACGCTCGATGCCCTCGACTGTGGCAGCCCCTTGACGGCCATGCGCCGGGATGTCGCCAGCACAGCCGCACAGATCGACTATTTCGCCGGTCTCGGCCCTGAGATCAAGGGAGAGACGATTCCTTCCGGCTCCCAGTCATTGCACTTTACGCTGCGGGAACCGTTCGGGGTAGTGGGCCGGATCATTCCCTTTAATCACCCCATTCTGTTTGCCGCCCGGATCGCCGCCCCCCTGATGGCGGGCAACACCGTGGTTCTGAAGCCCCCCGAGCAGACTCCTCTCTCGGCCCTGGAGATGGGTTACGACGTGAAAGAAATTTTTCCTCCCGGCGTGGTCAACATCGTTACTGGAGACGGCCCGCGCGCAGGAGCTTCGCTGGTAAAGCACCCGGCGGTGCGGCGTATTGCGTTTACCGGATCGGTCGAGGTCGGCCGCGAGATCATGCGCGCGGCGGCTGACGGCCTCAAGACCATTTCCCTGGAACTGGGCGGCAAGAACCCCATGATCGTCTTTCCGGACGCGAACCTGGAACAGGCCGTGAACGCCGCCTTTAACGGCATGAACTATTGCTGGTCGCAGGGGCAGTCCTGCGGCTCGACCTCGCGTTTGTTTCTGCATCGCGACCTGCACGATGAGTTCCTGGAGCGTCTGGTGGCGAAGGTAAAGGCCGTCCGCATGGGGTTGCCGCACGAGGAGGCGACCCAGATGGGTTGCCTGGTCTCGCAGCAACAATTCGACAAGGTAATGTCCTACATTGAACTCGGCAAGAAGGAAGGCGCTCGTTTGGTGGCCGGAGGCGGCAAGCCGTCGGACCCCAAGTTGCAACGGGGCTTTTTTGTCGAGCCGACAGTCTTTGACCGGGTGGACTACAAGATGCGCCTGGCGCAGGAGGAGATCTTCGGCCCGGTGCAGTCGGTCCTCACATGGAAGGACGAGGGCGAATTGCTGGAGATGGTCAACAGCGTGATGTACGGGCTGACGGCCAGCATCTGGACGCGGGATTTCCCCACGGCGTACCGGATGGCTTCGGCGGTGGAGGCGGGCTTCGTGTGGATCAACGACAGCAGCAGGCACTTCGCCGGGGTCCCCTTCGGAGGCTACAAACAGAGCGGACTGGGCCGCGAAGAATGTCTGGCGGACCTGCTGAGCTATACGCAGGTCAAGAGCGTGAACGTGAACTTGGCTTGAACATACATCGCGGCGAGATGCTCCGCCGATGGGCGGGCAGGAGCATACGAATGGATATCGGGCGATGAAAGTACGTGACGTGCTTGCCTTACTCAGGAACGATGATTGGTACTTGGCGGCGACCGAGGGGAGTCACCGGCAATTCAAACATCCAAGAAGGACAGGCCGCGTAACAGTGCCCGGAAAACCAAACGATGACTTGCCGCCGGGCACTTTGAATAGTATCTTGAAACAGGCTGGCTTGAAGAAATGAGGAGACGCTGAGATGCGTTATGCCATTGTGATTGAAAAAGCGGAGAACAATTATGCCGCCTACGTGCCGGACCTGCCGGGGTGCGTAGCAACCGGCAAAACGGTCGAAGAAACGGAGCAGCAAATTCGCGAAGCGATCGAGTTTCACTTGCGCGGAATGCGGGAAGACGGGCTGCCGATTCCAGAGCCGGCCAGCCAGGTGGATTACGTAGAAGTCCCTACCTGAGAGTTGTACGTGCGCAAGTGTATTTCCGGGTTGCTGAGCTACACGCAGGTCAAAAGCGTCAATGTAAATTTGGCGTGAACGGCGGTCGGGACCGCTCCCTGAAGGGGCGCCCCAACGCGCTGAAAGCGGAGTGTTGGGGACCCCTCAGGGTTGCGGCTCGGATGGGTCGTGCCCTACATGGAGCCGTCTTTCCGATGCACCAGCCGGTGCCACTCTTTTTGCGGGATTTCCTTTACCCATTTGAGCATGGAGTGGATCGCAAACAGCGGCGTGTCATTGTAAAAACGGTATTGTTTCAGGATGTCGAAGTGAGGCTTCCCGGTGCGGGAGGTTTTCGGCAGCAGGGCGTCGTGGTAGCCGTCGAATTCCACCAGCCGGTACCGCTTGCGGTTCACCAAGCCGCTGTCCAGCGTGCAGTCCGCCATGATCCATCGCCCGTTCAGGAAAACCGCGTTCATCCCGTGATGGGTCAGCTCATTGGTGCCCATCAGTCGCAGGAAAGACCCTACGATCTTGTAGTCTACGATGTTTTGAAAACCGATGCGGGCGGGCACGCCGCTCGCCCGGCAGAGCGCCGCGAACAGGGCCGCCTTCTGCATACAGAAACCGGTTCCCATCTCCAGCGTGTGCGATGCCCGGAAATGACTCCGGTTGCTGACCGCCGGGGCGAAGTTGTAGGGGATCTCGTCGCGAACAAAGCCAAAAATCCGCCGGACTTTTTCCGGCGCGCTTCGGATGGAGGCCGTCAACTCGGATGCCTTCCGAACAATGGGCTTGGCGTCCGAGTCGATACAATAGGCCGGGTGGAGACTGCTTTCAGGATTCGTTCGCATGAAGGTTGGACCGCAACAGAAGTCGCAAACCAAACTTCTATGATATCACGGAGAACCGGGAGAGTTCCCGCCACCTTCCCCCCTTGTCATGCCGTGGCAATAGCAGTATAGTAGGAAAGGTGAAGCTGGCGAGCAGTAGAGTGGGCGGAAGCCCGCTTTTTTATTGGGGCAGAATGAGTTTGCTCGAACGCATCCGGGAGATGGTGGACCGAGTGGCCACTTCCGAAGGAATGGAACTGGTGGACGTGGAGTTGCACGGGCGCGGGCCTGCTACCACCTTGCGTATTTTCCTGGACAAGCCGGAGGGCATCACCCATAAGGACTGCCAAGTGGTCAGCCAGCAGGTCGGAGCCTTGCTTGACGTCGAGGACCTGCTCGATAGCCGCTATACGCTGGAGGTTTCCTCGCCGGGCCTGGACCGCAAGCTGGTCAAGCCAGCCGATTACCAGCGTTTTGCCGGCAGGCAGATCAACCTGGCGCTCAAGGTGGCCCGCGAGGGAAGGCGGCGTTTCCGAGGCTTGCTCCTGGGGATGGAGAAGGAGGCCGTCCGGGTGGATATTGGAGACGGCCAAGTAGTGAGCTTCGAGTACGGCGAGATTGAGAAGGCAAACTTAGTTGCGGAGTTTTTCGGCAGGCAGGGCGCAACCAGCGGGAAAGAAATGGATTCGAGGTAAAAGATGTCCAGCTTGTTGTTACAATCCATCGACCAGTTGAGCCGGGAGAAAGGCATCGAACCGCAGATTATCATCAGCGCGGTGGAAGACGCCATCTTGGTTGCGGCGCGGAAGTATTTTAAGGCAGGGGAAGAGTTGCGTTCCGAGCTGAACCGGGAGACCGGCCAAGTGGAGGTGTATGCCCTGAAGAAGGTGGTGGACGATGTCCTCTACCCAAACCGGGAGATCACCCTGGAGAATGCGCAGGAGCTGGACCCGGAGGCTGTGCTCGAAGCCGAGGTCAAGGTCTTCAAGCCGACCGATGTGCTGGGACGGATTGCCGCACAGACGGCCAAGCAGGTCATCTTTCAGAAGGTGAGAGAAGCCGAGCGGGAGAACGTTTACAACGAGTATAGCGGCCGGATCGGTGAAGTCGTGAATTGCACCATCCGGCGAACCGAGGGGTCGGACCTTATTATGGAGCTGGGAAAAACCGAAGGCCGGCTGCCCCGCCGGGAGCAGTCCAGACTGGAAAGCTTTCAGGTCGGAGAGCGCACGCGGGTGGTGATCATCCAGGTGGAAAAGTCCGCCAAGGGACCCCAGGTCATCGTTTCCCGCGCCAATCCGAATCTGGTCGCCCGCCTGTTTGAGTCGGAGGTCCCGGAGATCTACGACGGTACGGTCGTGATCCGTTCCACGGCCCGCGAGGCGGGAGAGCGCACCAAGGTCGCCGTCCTTTCCAAGGACCGGGACGTGGACTGTGTAGGCGCCTGCGTGGGGATGAAGGGAATGCGGGTCCAGTCGATTATCCGGGAGTTGCGGGGAGAGAAGATTGACATCATCGAGTACAACGAAGATCCGGTGACCTTCGCCGCCAACGCCCTCAGCCCGGCCAAAATCAACCGGGTCTCTGTGATTGACGCGGCCGAAAAGCACTTGGAAGTAGTCGTGGACGATACCCAGCTTTCGCTCGCCATCGGGAAAAAGGGGCAGAACGTTCGCCTGGCTGCCAAGCTGCTCGGCTGGAAGATTGACATCAAGAGCGAGGAAGAGAAGCGGCAGGAAGTGGAATCGCAGATGGCGCAATTGGTGGCCGGCGGAACCTCCGTCTCTGAGATCGAGGGCATTGGAGCAAAGACCGCCGACAAACTGATGGAACATGATGTCACCACCGTGGAGCGGCTGGGCGAAATGACGCCGGAACAATTGCAAGAAATACCCGGAATCGGTCCAAAAATGGTAGAAAAAATCCGGCTGGCAGTGATTAATTATTACTCGCAGTTTGATGATGCATCAGAGACAGCCGCCGAACAGGGAGCCGGAGGATCGCCCGATCCCGGCTCGCCGGTTCCAGAAGCCGCTTCCGAAGCGGAGCAGGAGCCTCTTGCGCCGGCTGAAGAAGCAGCAGCGTCCGTGGGGGATGAAGCCGGGAAAGCGATTCTAGAAGAAGCGAATCAGGATGAGGGCGGCATAGAGTCCGGGCTCGGGACACCCGATTCCGGCCCGGAGCAGGAACAGACCCGGCTTCCCGCAGGTGACGGCGACGGGGAAGCAAAAAGCGAATAGATCAAGTTTTCAAGACCCTAGTTGCACGAGAAACAACTAGGCGTCAGAATGGCGAAGATGAGAATTAATGAATTGGCCAGGGAGCTGGAGGTCAAAGCGAAAGCGATCATCGACTACCTGGCGGAGGCCGGAGTCGAGGAAAAAAAATCACACTCCAGTTCGATTGAGGGTGATCTGGCCGAAAAAGTAAAAGCCCACTTTCAGCAAAAAGAGGAAGAAGCTGGGAAAGCGGCTTCCCCCGAACCGGAAGCGGCTCCCAAGGCTCCTGAGGCGGTAACTCCCGAAGCGAGTGCGCCCGTTCCGGTGGAACCAGCCAAAGCAATCCAGCCACGGGAGGTCCCGGGTGAAGCGCGGACCGCCCTGCCACCCCGGAAGCCGGTCGCCACGGAAGCGGCCCCGGGACGCCGAACCCCTTTGCGCCCTCCCATCCGCTCACAAGGCGCGCCGAAACCTGTACAGCCACCTCCTGGCCGTACCATTTTGGAGCCAAAGCCGCCGCCTAGCCCTGTCGGTCGTCCCGGCATCGCGCCGCCCGGGTCAGCGGAAAGGCTAGCCGCCGTCGGCAAGGTGGCCGGAAAACGAAGCGCTCCTTTGGGGCCGGCCAAGCCGGGAGAGCCTATTTACTCCAAGCGCCCGATCCATCCTGCAGGACGGCCCTCCAGAACCTCCGGGGCTCCTGCGCCGGGAAGGCCCCCAATGCAAGGGGAGCCGGCCCGGCGTGGCATGCATCCGGTCCGAGGCCGCCCTCCGGGCGCGCCGACGCGGGGAGAGCGGGAGCGCCGCGCACAGCAATCTCGCGATCGTTCTCCGCGCGTGGTGGCGCCTCCCAAGCCTCCGCCTCCAATAGTCATCGACAAGGAAATTACGATTACCGAAGGCATTACGGTTAAGGACTTGTCGGAAAAGCTGGGGCTCAAAGCCCGCGACCTGATTCGCCGGTTGCTGGATATGGGAATCTTAGCCACCATCAACCAGACTATGGACCCGAGCTTGGCCGAGCAGGTGGCAAAGGGCTTCGGGGCTGGAACCACCATCGTCAGCTATGAAGAAGAGGCCATGCAGCAGGTGGAGTTGGAGGAAACTCCTGGAAAGTTGCTGGCGCGCGCGCCCGTGGTCACGGTGATGGGACATGTGGATCACGGAAAGACTTCGCTGCTGGATGCGATCCGGGAGACGAATGTGACGGCGCGAGAAGCCGGAGGGATCACGCAGCATATTGGCGCCTATGCCGTCACAACCAACGGGCGGAAGATCGTTTTTGTAGACACGCCGGGACACGAAGCCTTCACCCGCATGCGCGCTCGCGGGTCGAAGATTACCGACGTTGTGGTGCTGGTGGTCGCGGCCGACGACGGGGTGATGCCGCAGACGCTCGAGGCCATCAACCATGCCCGCGCGGCCAAGGTGCCGATCCTGGTCGCGATCAACAAGGTGGACAAGCCGGACGCCATGACGGACCGCGTCAAAAAACAGCTTTCCGAGCACAGCTTGGTTTCCGAGGATTGGGGCGGCGACACCGTCACGGTCGAGGTCTCCGCCAAGGAAAAAAAGAACATCTCCTTGCTGCTGGAAATGATCTTGCTTGTGGCCGATTTGCAGGACCTCAAAGCGAATCCCGAGCGTCCGGCCCAGGGAACCGTTATAGAGGCGAAGCTGGACAAGGGCCGCGGCCCGGTCTCCAGCGTGCTTGTGCAGAACGGCACCCTGCGAGTGGGAGACTCATTTCTGGTGGGCGCTGTCTTCGGGAAGGTTCGCGCCATGCTGGATGATCTGGGCATGCCCGTGCGGGAAGCGCCGCCGTCCACCCCGGTAGAAGTTCTCGGCCTGCAATCCTTGCCCCGGGCGGGAGAGCACTTTCAGGTGGCTTCCGATCTCGCCAAAGCGAAGCAGACCGCCCTCTACCGCGCAGGGAAACTGCGAGAGATCAATCTCGCCAAGTCATCCCGCCTGACTCTGGAGCACTTGCACGATCAGTTGAAGACCGGCACGGTGAAGGAGCTGCCCCTGATTTTGAAGGCCGACGTGCAGGGATCGGTGGAGGTTTTGTCGGAATCGCTGACCAAGCTCGGAGGAGAACAGGTCAAGACCAAAGTGATTCACGCAGGCGTGGGGGCCATTAACATTTCCGACGTGTTGCTGGCATCCGCCTCCAATTCCATCATCGTTGGTTTCAACGTGAGGCCGGAGAAAAAAGCAACCGAGCTGGCGCAGCAGGAAAAGGTGGATATCCGCCTCCACACCGTCATCTACAACGTGACAGACGAAATGAAGAAGGCCATGCTGGGATTGATGGAACCGACTCACAGGGAAGTTACTTTGGGCAAAGCCGAGGTTCGCCAAACCTTCCGCATTGCCAAGATGGGGGTGATCGCGGGATCCCAGGTGTCGGAAGGCCGCCTGACCCGTGCCGCTTCCGTACGGTTGCTGCGGGACAATGTGGTCATCCATGAAGGCCGCATCTCCTCGCTGCGCCGTTTCAAAGAAGACGTGGCCGAGGTGAAGAACGGCTATGAATGCGGCATCATGCTGGAGAACTTCAACGATGTCAAATTGGGCGACGTCATTGAAGCTTTTATACTGGAAGAAGTTGTTGCCGAGGTCCTGGTATAGGAAGGCTCCAGCTTCTGCGGCCCGGAATCCGGCCGGAATTTCCGCGCGAGCCTTCCGAGAAGATGCCAGTTGGGATACTCACCCTGGAAATTCATCTGCCATACGCACACTCCTTGAAAGAAAAAAGGGTTGTGGTGCGGAAGATCAAGGACCGCCTGCGGGCCCGGTTTAACGTGGCCGTGGCGGAGCTGGATCATCAGGAGTTGTGGCAGCGGGCCGTCGTGGGCGTGGTCTCCATCTCCAGTGACCAGCAGAACCTGGAGACCGTCATGGAGGATGTCCAGCGCGAATCGGAGAAGGTGCTGGGCGGCGACTTGGTGGGAACGGAGTTGAGTTTCTTCTGAAGCAACGACAGGACATGCGGAGGCCGGAAACAAGGATCGGCAATGCAAGAACGCACCAGACGCGCAGAGAGAATGGCTGATCTCATCCGCCAGGAACTGAGCGAGTTGCTGGAGCACAAGCTGAAGGACCCGCGAGTTGGCTTTGTCACCATCACGGGCGTGGATTTTTCCGGGGACCTGCGCACGGCCCGCGTATCTGTCAGCATCCTGGGGGACGAAGAGCAGAGGAAACAGAGCCTGAAAGGGCTGGCGGCGGCGAAGAGTTTCCTGCGCTATCAGTTGTCACATCGGCTTCGCCTGCGGCACACCCCGGCAGTTGAGTTTCAACTGGACCGGACACTGGAATCGGAGGAGCGGATCGAAGAACTGCTCCGGCGCGTGCGGGATGAATCCTAGGGGGCTGCTACTCTATGGACGGCGCCGTTATACTGGACAAGCCGAAAGGAATTACCTCCCATACCGCCGTGCAACGCGCGCGGCGTCTGCTGTCGGAACCCCGCATCGGTCATTTAGGAACGCTGGACCCTTTTGCCACGGGCGTTCTAGTCCTGCTTGCGGGCATCGCCACCCGTCTGGCCCGATTTTACCGGGACCGGGAGAAAAGCTATGAAGGGATCATTCGGTTTGGCTACTCCACCGACAGTTTCGACTGCACGGGGACGCCCACCTCTCCCCGGCAGGAGCCATGCCTCGATGCCGGTGAGCTTCGCCGCCTGTTCGGGGAGTTTGTCGGAGCCATCGACCAGCAGCCTCCGCCGTTTTCCGCGAAGAAGGTCGGCGGCGTCCGGGCCTATCGTTTAGCCAGGAAAGGGGAGGAGCCGCGGCTGTCACCGGTCCGTGTATGCGTTCACGCACTGGAGTTGCTTTCCGTCGAGGGTCCGCTGGCGGCCTTTCGGGCGCGCGTTTCCTCGGGGACTTATATCCGCTCGCTGGCGCACGATTTGGGAGAACGAGTGGGAGTAGGCGCTCACCTCGCCGAGCTGCGGCGAACCGCCGTGGGAGAGTTTGCCGTTGCCGATGCGGCTGATTTGGCCCAACTGGAGGACAGAGTCCGGCAAGGTGAGGGCAGGAACTTTCTGATCTCGCCGGAGAACCTGCTTCCGGAATTTCCGGCCGTTGCCCTGGAACCGCTGGCCGCCCGGCGGGTATTGCATGGAAACAGCCTGGAGATCCAGTCGGCTTCTCCGTGGGTGAGGCTGCTTCACGACTCCGGCAAATTGCTGAGCATTGCGGAGCGTGCCGGAGAGGGTCTGTTCCACCCCGTTGTAGTTTTCAACCGCAATGCGGAATCGGAACCTGCCGGTTCTCTGCGGTGACGTTCTCCGGAGACCTGCCGGTAGAACGCTGCTGCGCTTTTTAGGGCTGCCTGCACAGGCTGCCGGGAGGATTGACTGAATGCGCACAAGGCATTTCCCTTGCTCTTGTCCCGGCTGCGAGTCCATGATATAAAAGGGTTCATTTCGTGCGTCAGTGGGCCAGTGGGCGAAATTGCCCGCTTTTGGGGGACTTTTGAGTTTTATCAATTTTGCCGCCAAGGAAATCAACTGCAAGCTGGTGTACTACGGGGCGGGTCTCGGCGGAAAAACCACCAACCTGGAGAAAGTCTTCGAGATGTCTCCCAACAAGGGGAAGATGATCTCGCTGGCGACCGAGACGGACCGGACTTTGTTTTTTGATTTTCTGCCTCTGGATTTAGGCACTGTGCGCGGGTTCAAAACGCGCTTCCATCTCTACACCGTTCCCGGACAGGTTTTCTACGATGCCAGCCGCAAGCTGATCCTGCGGGGCGTGGATGGAGTGGTGTTCGTGGCCGACTCGCAGGAAGAGCGGCTGGATGCCAACCTGGAAAGCATTGAGAACCTGGAGGAAAACCTGAAAGAGCACAAATACGATTTGATGACCATGCCCTACGCCTTGCAACTCAACAAGCGGGACCTGCCCAACATCCTGTCCGTCGAAGAGCTGAAAAAAGAGCTTTGCCGAAAAGACGAGCCGGTGCTCGAGGCGGTGGCCTACAAGGGCGTCGGGGTCTTCGAGACGCTCAAGGAAATCTCCCGCCTCGTGCTGGCCGAACTGCAAAAGGGCGGCTAGCCGTTCGTCCAAGAAACTCCACTAGCGGCTTCCTTCCCTCAACGCTGGCTGGCTTCCCGCTTCTTCTTGCCTTTGATCCCAATGTTCAGGCGTTTGATCTTTTGGTTCAGGGTGGACAGCGGTATCTGGAAGCGCTCGGCGGCTTCGGTCTGGCTGCCGCTGGTTGTCTCCAGCATTTCACTAATAACCCGCCGCTCGCAGTCCTCGATAATCTGAAACAGCGGAGCCTGCGGCTGACCTGCCGGCGCGGGAGAAAAACGCCAGGCCTTTTTGCCATTGCGGGCTATGGTTTCCGGCAAAATATCCGGACCTGCCTCGGCGTTCGGAGAAAGAATCACGGCCCGTTCCACCGCGTTTTCGAGCTCCCGAACATTGCCCGGCCAGTCGTAGTCCATCAGGATTTTCATTGTTTCCGGTGAAAAGGTTCGCAGAGGCTTGGCGTTCTCCTCGGAGTATTTTCGGAGGAAGTGATCTGCCAGCAGAGGAATGTCCTGCTTCCGTTCTCTCAAGGGAGGGAGTTGGAGGTTGATGACGTTCAGCCGGTAGAACAGGTCTTCGCGAAACTTTCCCTCCTGGACGAGGCGGAGCAAGTCCACGTTGGTGGCGGCCAGGATGCGCACGTCCACCCTCACGGTCTCGGTGCTGCCCAGGGGGATGAACTCCCGCTCCTGCAGGACCCGCAACAGCTTGGTTTGGGTATCCAGGCCGACGGTTCCGATCTCGTCGAAAAACAGGGTGCCGCGGTCCGCCAGCTGAAAAAAACCCTTCTTGGAAGCCACCGCGCTAGTGAAAGCTCCCCGCACGTGCCCGAACAAAATGCTTTCGAGCAGGTCCACAGGCATGCTGCCCGTGTTGACCGGCACAAAAAGCTGTTCGGCCCGGGGACTGTTGGTGTGGATCGCCTTGGCGATCAGTTCCTTACCCGTGCCGCTCTCGCCCTGAATGAGGATGGTCGCCCGGCTGGGCGCGATCTGCGTGACCAGTTCAAAGAGCTTCAGCATCGGGTCGCTTTTTCCCACAATCTGGGAAAAGTTGTAGCGCTGCTTGAGGGCTCGCTTCAGCTCGTGGTTTTCCTCCGTCAGCCGCTGTTGCTTTACGATGCTTTCGATTTCCGCCACTAACTTTTCGTTGTCCCAGGGCTTGGTGACGTAATTGCGAGCGCCGAGGCGCATGGCCTGGACGGCGTTCTCCACCGACCCGTAGGCCGTAATCATGACCACGGCCAGCGAGGCATCGGCGGCGCGAAGCTCCGGGAGCAGGTCCAGCCCGCTTTTGTCCGGCAGGGAGACGTCGAGCAGGACCACGTCAAACGGCTTCCGCTCGAGCCACTGCAATCCCTCGCCGGCGTTTGCGGCGGACTCAATCTCGAAGCCTTCCAGGGAGAACAGCGTCTCCAGGCTTTCCCGGATCTCCGGCTCGTCGTCGATCAGCAGCAGAGAACCTTTCGATTCAGGCATGCACTGCTTTCCTCAGAATCGGGAACTCCAGCCGGAATCGAGTGCCCAGCCCCTGCGGGCTTTCCACCTGAATTTTCCCGGAGTGTTCATGGATGATGCCGTAGGAGACGGCCAAGCCGAGGCCCGTTCCGCGTCCTGTGCTCTTGGTGGTGAAAAAAGGATCGTAGATGCGTTTCAGATGTTCCGGAGGGATGCCAATCCCCGTGTCGCTGATCTCAATGCGCAGCGAGGAGTTTTCCGCCCACGTGGTGATGCGGAGCCGTCCGCCCTCCGGCATGGCGTCTTTGGCGTTCAGGAACAGGTTCAGGAAGACCTGCTGCAGTTTGTCGCTGTTGCCGGTAATGGGGGGCAGGTCCGGCTCCAGATGGCTTTCCACCATTATTCCGGCAGGCTGGAACTGGTGCTCCAGCAGAAGGAGCGTCTCCCGGATGATCTGGTTGATCTCCAGCGCCGAGAAGGATGCGCCCTTGGTGCGGGAAAAGTTCAGAAGACTGTTGACGATCTGGGAGGCGCGAAACGTCTGGCTGATAATTTTTTCGAGAATCCGGGAATGCTTGTCGCCGGGACGCAAATATTTGGCCAGTATCTGGGCCTGGGTGGAGATGACAGCCAGAGGAGTGTTGACCTCGTGCGCCACTCCGGCGGCCAGCAGCCCGACCGAGGACAGTTTTTCCGACTGGGCCAGTTGCATCTCCAGTTGCACTCGGTCGGTTACGTCGTCAAAGACAATCAGCCGCCCGATCGATTCGCAGTCCTGGGACAAAAGCGGCGCGATGGCGATGTTCAACACGCGCTCCTCGCCGTTTGCTCCGCGCACCCGGTGCTGATGCAGGTTGTGAATGCCTTCGTCCTCGCGGAGACGGTCGAGCTGCTCGGCAAGCTCCGCTGGAAGAATCTCCGCTAATTTTTTGCCTCGGGAGTCCTTGCGGAAGATGGGATAGATCATCTCGAGCGGCGTGTTCACCGCCTCTACGCGGTCTTCCAGGTCCACTGCCAGCAGTCCCACGTTGACCGATTCCAGGATGTTTTCGCTGAACTGCTGCAGCCGCTCGTACTCGCCTGCCTTGGCGGCGAGCGATTCAAACAGCCTGGCATTCTCGACGGCGACGGCCAGATAGCCGGTGAGCGTCTCCACCAGCGCCACATCCTCTTCGGAAAGAAGCCCGCCTTCCTCCGTTTCACCCAGCCCCAACACGGCCACCGTGCAGTTCTTGGCCCGGCACGGAAAGTAGTAGTGCAGTTCCATCCGGGAGACGGCGGACTGCCAGGAGGGTTCCTCCAGCCCGCTCTGCCCGCAGTCGCCAAAAAACAGCCGGTTCGGCCGGGTCTTCTCCGCCGGGGAGCCGGGCTTGTCCAGCAATTGAAGAAAACCGAGGTCGGGCTGTTCCGGCGCCGCGAGCCCCACAGACTTGTGCAATGCGAAGGAGCCCTTCGCCGCCGGCAGAAAGACCGCCGCCCGGTTTATTTTCAGGGTGTGGATCAACTGATCGAGCAATGCGCCGATCATGCGGTCCAGGTCGGTCTCCGAACTCAACTCGCGTCCGAAGGCCAGCAACGCTTCCCGGTAGTCATACCGGTTCCGGAGGAAATACCTCTCCAGCTTGGCGCGAATCAAGCTGGCGAGCGGCTGAAACAACAGGCCGGTCGCGATGACGGCCAGTACCAGCCCCAGAGTGCCCGCAGCCGGAAAATTCGTGCGGAAGAAGTCGCCCGCCAGCGCCGCCACAGCCAGATAAACGCCCACCAGCACTCCTGTCGCCAGCGTGCAGGCTATTCCTCTTCCCAGGATGACATCCACGTCCAGCAGCCGGTGTCGGATCATTGCATAGGAAAAGGCGAGGGGCAAAAAGATCAAAGACAGGGCCGAAAGGTTCATCCACTTGCCGGGTATGATTCCCCAAAAATACGGCGCCGCGTAGATCGCCGCGAAGGGCACTATCGCCAGCACGGAGCCTCCCAGCACCCAAAGCATCTGCTTGCGAATCACTACGGAGTGCGCCTTCCGATGGGCTGCCGCCAGCAGGCCGATGCCGGCCAGGAACATCACGACCAGGTAGCCCATTGCCAGACGGTCCAGCAGCTCCCGGACCTCCACCAGCGGCGCCGCGAAGCGCAGCAGCCCGGAGGCTGCGGCGAGATGCGCCGTCCACAACACCGCAGCAGGTCCATAGATCCACGCTAAAGTTGGGGCCAATATCCGGTTCGGATGCTGCAGCCCGCTGCCGTGCTGTTGTTTCCTGCCGCCCCCGTGCTGGGTCTGCGGATAAGCCAGGCAGAAATGAGCGAACAAAGCCGGTTGCAGCAAGAGAGCCGTTACGCTCGTCCAGTAGATGAACCAGTCAAAGGTATCCAGTTTGCCCGTGTAAGAGTACGCGAACAGGATGAAGGAGGTCAGGCAGAACAAGTAAAAGTGTGTTGCGCGCGGAGCCGTAAAGCGGCGGAACAACACAAAAAGACCCATCAGCAGATACAGCACTCCAACGATCTGCAAGTAGCTGCGAACGCCAGCCGCCTGCTGCTGTGCTTCCAGGATTACCCCGATCTCCATCGGCGCGCTCTGCCCTTGCCGCAGCACTTGATACCGGCCGAGGGCTCCAGCGCCCAGCCCGAACACCTGCCGGCTTACCTCCGCAGTGGTTGCGACAGACTGCCCGTTGATGCTGAGCAGCAGATCGCCCACTTGCAGTCCGGCGGCGGCGGCCGGGCTCCCGGCGGCGATATCGCGAGCCAAGACCCCGTTCTGGAAATCTACCCAGACGACACCGTCATCAGGAAGCCGGTATTCCCGTTGCTGCCATAGATTCACAACTCCTGCCAGGACCCCTGCCAGCGTCAGCAGAACCAGCACAATGAGTTGGAGATCAACCCGGAGAGATCGCATAAAGTTAAAATTTCTGAACTCAGGTCACTAGGGTGACACTACACAATGACACTACGCCTAGCGACTATCCATATAGCACGTGGATTTCCAATTATAGAAGCTAATGCAGGCATCTATCTCATTGATTTGAAAGTATATTATAAAGCAAAAGGAGGTTGGAAGAAAATTAATTATTAAAAATGGTAGGTGGAATATGTAAAATGGAAGCTGCCTCTATCCGTTCGACTAGTTTCACAGTAGGTGTAGCCATGGAATCCCAAGGAACCGAAGCCGAACCCTTTGAAAGGCAGCATTCCGAAGCGCCGCAATGTGCTCTACACCAACGATGAAACGGGTAAAATTGTCAGCGCTGATCATGATGTCTTTGGGTGGTTGGTCATGCCGGCGACTTCTGAAAGGAATTGAATATTTGCACATATTGAAGCACGGTCGACACAAAAGCCGAGTGACTCCATGTCAGAGGGGAAACAGAGAGGGGTCTGGCGTTCATCGGGTGAATTTGTTCGGCAAGAATTCCGGAGGTGAGGGAATTTTTAGCACACCATTCAAGGTAGGGTATGGCTTCATGAAGCTGATCGACGGTTTGTGCTCGCGCGATAAGATATTCCGCAACCCAAAGTGTGGCGATTACCCAGGGATTGCCCGGGAAATCCTTGGAGTTGCCGGAAGTGGCTTGGTAAGAATCATTTTGGTATCGCGCGAACCCGCCCACAGGGGTTTTGACCCACAATTGCTCGCGGATGGCCTCCATGGTTTGGGCCACTTTAAGGTCATGGGCGTCGAGCACGCCCAAGGACACCAAGCCCGCGAGGCTGACGTCCAGCACTTCGTCAAGCTCGTATCCGGCGTTCTTCCGATAACCCGAACGGGCGTAACGCTTCAATTTCGGATGGTATAGATATTTGGTCAGAGCATTCTTGATCTCGACAGCTGCCGCTTCATAGGCCGTAGCCAAAGTGTGATCCCGAAATGTCTTAGCAAAGTTTGCTGCCGCCTGCAGCCCCGCAATCACCGCGGCGACCGTAAATGTGTGCACTCCATAACGCTCTTCCCAAAGGTCGTAGGAGGCGATAGGCAACAAGGTCTCGGCGTCCCGATGGGTAACCAGGAAGTCTGCGGATCTGGTAATGAGCGGTGTGTACAGAGGTCTGATGAATTCGATGTCCTTGGTGCATTCAAAGTGCATCCAGAGCGCCCATATCACCAGGGCGGTGGAATCCTCCTGAATGGGCAGGACGACCTTGCCATCCTGTATCCATGGGTGCCAATTGCTGGCCTGGGAGCCGTCGGAATTGTAGTGCTGAAATAGATAGCCTTCGTCCGAGAGGACGGAAGAACAGAAGTTGAAGAATCGCCTGCACACCTCGGCATACCCCGACTTGGCCATAGCGGCGGCGACAAAGGCGCCGTCTCGACCCCACATGTAGGAGTAGGTATCACCTCCGAATCGCACGATGTCGGAATCGTTCGCCGCAATGATCGCTCCCTGGTTGTCGATCTGAGTCCTCAGGACAAGCAGGCTCCGGTTAAAAAGGTTGATAATTGTTGGGGGCAGGTCGGCGAAGGACCTGGAATCTTTATTGACCCATGTAACCCAGTAGTCCGAGGTCCTCATGATGATTTCCGCCGGAGAGGTTTCCTCTACGCGCTGATTGAGCTGAACCACTTCTTTGTATTTTGTGCCTGCCGCAATCCAGTAGTGGGCTACCGATCGACCGCCAGGAGGCAAACGCAAGCGGATTGCGATCGTCGAATCGCTCGAACCCCAGGCTATCGGATTAGCGCTCAACTCCCCGTCCTCGGCGTCCTTCCGAGTCCCCTTCTCGCCGGAAAGCTCCTTGGGCCCGCAGGCGAAAAACTCCACTCCGTATTTTCCATTGACGCAACAATTGATGAGGAAATACCGGTTGGCCTTATAGTGGACGATGGAGCGCGTCCACGGATCAAAATAGGTGGTGTCGCCGATGTCGTTTCCGTAAAGATGAAGATCGTGATGAAAGAAAAGCCTCACATCCCGGTCTTTTTCGTGGAGGTTCAGGATATGGATTTCCTTCAGGTACACGTTCAGATCGAAATGCACCGCGTCGTGGCAGCGGAGTTCCACACCCAGGCCCTCGTTTTTGAGGGTTACGTCAGTGACGGAGCTGAAGTTTTCCCGGTAGCGAAGTTTCTTCTGCCATCCGGCTCCTATCCAGGAGAATTGGCCGTCCACCCAAATTCCAAATAGGGAAGGATGCCCATTCGACTGATTTTCCTGGCCAATGTACGGGAAATAGATGTCGCGCAGACGGTAGTCGGAGTCAAAATTGAGAAGGAGAGAGCCATTGCTGACGGGAATGTCTTTAGGCATTAGCTTTGGGAGGAAGTCTGCAGCATTTTACGGATTGATGTATAGGGGTTCGTCAGGGCACGACTTCAGTCGTGCCGCACGAGGCCAGCCATTAGGGGTTTTAACCCCTGACGGGACCCGATAGAAACATATGAACCTCAGCGGCTAAACAGGCTGCTGAAAAAAGAACCAAAGTGGTAACTTTTGGCGCTCTTCGCCGAAACGTTGGCTCGTAAGTTATTGAATCGTCATTCGGCAAAATTCCGATTTGATCCTTTCGAGCCTTTTTTCAGCAGCCTGTAAAGCCGCTCTGCCTCCCCTGCTTTTTTCGGCACGGTTAAAACCGTGCCCTGACGCAGATCTCAGTTTCCATCTATACACCAATTTGAAAAATGCTCTAGCGCGACACAGGAAGCTCCTTACATTACTGGCACGGGAATTGACGGTGGCTCAAGAGGATGATGCTTGAATTGGTGTTCCTCGATAACTTGCCGATAAACGTCAATGTAATCTTGAACCATTCTGGCGAGGGAGAAGTTTTGTTGGATATGGCGGCGGCACGCGCGCCGGTCGATCGTATCGAGCCGCTCCAGCGAGGCGACCATGCCATCCAGGGAATCTACCAGAAAGCCGGTTTCTCCGTCTACCACAATTTCCGGCAGGGCGCCCCTCTTCATCGCCAAAACGGGGGTTCCGCAGGCCATGGATTCGATCGAGACCAAGCCAAACGGCTCTCCCCACTGAATTGGAAACAGAGTGGCTATGGCATGCTGGTACCAATGCTTCTTTGCAGAGGTGTTTAATTCCCCAATGAAAATAACCTGCTTATCGCAGTCGACAAGGGGCTTGATCACTGAGCTGTAATAGTTCTTCCCGACCTCAAACTTGCTGACATCTACAACCAAGTCGATAGAACCCCGTAGGGATTCAAAAAAGGCTTTGTCTTCCACCTTATTTTGCACAGACCCGGCTATGAAAAGCTTGCAACCGCTTTTCCGGGCAAGCTCAATGGCCTTGTCTTGTCCCTTGTCGGGGGTAATTCTCCCGATCGTGAATAGATAACCGTTTCCAATCGGTGCAGTCGACACGGGGAAGGTCTCCACGTCGACTCCGTGGTGAATCACTCGATAGATATTTACCAGCGTGGAGTACTCTCGCTTTTGATGCTCACTAATGGCAATGAAATATACAGAAGGCTGCGGCTCGTATCCCGTTCCAGTGCTCAGAGACTTCATCGAGGCCGCTCTGCGTCGCGGGCACGTGCAGGGTGACGACGATGGGGAGGGGAGGGTTGAACACACCATTGTATAAATGACGCACCCATTCGTGCATATGAACGACGTCGATATCCCCTCTCATCGCCCGTTTCAGGGTGTGAGTCAGATGGCTCAGCAGTAGTTCCTCTGATTCTTGGCCATCCTCCTGGCAATAGCCGCCAAAACCTTGACGAACCGTCACGTGCCTTTCTCCCACGGTTTGGGAGTCAGCGGAGCACGCCACGATGGAGCGATGCCCCGCCGAGGCTAGCCCTTTGTCAACATTGCAGATTACTGTTTCGACCGGGCCATACCCCTGGTCAGGCCTGATAGCTTTATTCAAGGTGCCTACTTGCAAAACAGCTAGCTTATCGATCGCTTCTACTTTATCTGGGATACATTGTTTTCTGGGCCGAATAGCCGCGGGACCGATGCGTTGAGGGATGTCCCCGGTGCAGTTGGAGGTCCTTGTGGGGATCCAAAGGTCATCCTCATCCATGCACTTGCTGCCCAGCCGGGACTCCATCCTGATGGCCATATCAACCAATCTTCCCATTTGTTGAACTTTTCTCCCGGACAAGCAGCATACATCAACCACACTGTCGCGGCAACGGCTTCCCTGCGAAGCTCGAAGAGTGGAGGGCTTTCGTGAGAGCTGTCGTCACTTTTGAGGCGGGTGCAGTGGGGCTGCCAAAACCCATTTCTTTTCGCCACACCGCTGGCCTACTTCAAGGTAGTGGACAACGATTCATCAGGTTAGTTTCATGGTTTCTGTAGACCGTATCCGCAGTTGGAAAAATCAAAGCGGAGGCGGCGTCGTGTGGAGTGGCGATTGAACAGAGTTCGGACCCGCTCCCTGTCGGTCGCGGCTCGGATCGGCTTTCACAAGTCTACAGCATCCATGAAACTGGTCGGAAATATCCAGCAGGCCTTTATATTCAGAAAGTTAAAGGCTGCTCAAAAGATAACAGTAAAGCCGCCGCGGAAGGAGCGTTCGGCAGGGAATACATAGCTTGGCCCGTTAGGCGTCTGAACCGGCATGTAACCCTGCGCCAGTAGGTTATGGAAATCGGCGAGAGCTTCAATTTGGACCGGCAGAATTCCCGGAGAAGGAAGCGGCTGCAAAACAACTACATTCAGGTAAGGATAAGCCTGAGCCAGACCCCGGTCGTAGGGATCAATGGGCACGAGGAATTTGTTCTGGACCCACTTATAGGACGTCCTGACCTGCGTCTCTGTCGCAGGAACGGTTGTACTCATCTTCAGCACGAGGGCGTGCCCGCGATGTGCCTCCACCAAGTCCCGCAAAGCCCGGGAATTCTCGGCGGCCAAATCATCGGAAACAGCCCGCAGTCCTCCGGCGTAGCTGTAACCCAGAACGAGCAGCGAATTTTCCGACAGTTTGGCTCCAACGGCAGTTCGCGCACCCGCCGAGGAGTAATCGCCCCCGCTCAGGAAATAGCGGTTCGAGAAGGGATCGCGGAGCAAGCCCGCCAGCACGCTCCCGGCGCCTTGCACCCCCATGGAGAGGGCCCTGTCGGAGAGAGAGTCATGGAAGGCTGCGGCTTGCAACACGTAACGGCCCCCCAATTCCTGCTCCAGAGAAGCTTCGAGATGCCGTCCTCTCTCCAGGACAGCATTGGAAGCGCCGTTGCTGCTGATTTGCGGGATGGCCAGCATCTGTTCCATCACGTCCCGGTCCGGTTCCAACCCCGAAGGCAAAACCCTGGGAGCCGCCGCAGTAAATCCAAACTGCAACCGCGTTTGTTCCGCAGGCGCATAGGTGATATGGGCAAAAGGACTCCATCGGCTTACTCGGTCGCCGATGTGGAGCGTGTCGAAGAGCATGCCATAATGGAAGCGGAGATTGTTTGCCAGCGCCGTCTCATCCTCGTAGCCAATGGTCATCGACTGGATTCGCTCGCCGGAGGATTTTCCCGTCTGCACGCTTCCCGGCCTGTACTCACCGGGAAAAGATAGCTGTCGCACGGTGGCGGAAAAAGAGGAGTTCGGCCCGCTGGCGGAGCGGCGGTTCCATGCGGTTCGGAAACTTGAGGCCGGCGTGCCGCGCTCCCAGCCCGCCGAGCCGGCCAGCCCCACGGTGTCAGTGCCCGTCAGAGCGTACTCCATGGCAAAGGTAGTATGGAGGCCCGGGTCGTTGCCGAATCCGCGAGACCCGGCCCCTGCCGAGACCTGCACCGTCCCCCGCAAGGCCCGCTCACGCGGGTCCTGAAGCGTTGCCGAAGAGTTCTTGCCGTTTTCTGTTTCCTCCAGGAAGCGCAAGATGGGACGCGTGGGAGCGGCGCTGCGGAGAATCCATTTCCATTCTTCGCGCGCCCTGCTGGCGTTCTCCGGCAGGCCGACCTCCAGGGACTCGGCCAATGTCCACAGGTTGATATGCATCGAAGCCTGTTTCCCGGCCTGGACGCTTACGGGAGCTTTCCAGAAGGGCAGGTAGCTCGGCAAGAAGATGGCGACCGCGTAATTGCCAGGCAGCAAGCGGGACAGGGTGAAGCGCCCTTCGCCGTTGGTATATACCTTGCGGGTGATCCGGCCGTCCCGGTGCGTCGCGGTAACAGGAACACCCGATTGCGTCACGCCCTTGCGATCGGTTACCTGTCCCGCTATCGTGCCGTAGCGGCCCGCGGCGGCCGCTTGGGCTGGAACGCCTTCGGCCGCAACCGTTGCCGGCCGGAACAAACCCAGCCCGCACAAACTCCCGCACAAACCCAGGATGAGAGGTAAGCTCCAGCTTCGTGAACTCATGACATCGCCTCTTGTGCGCTCTACCGCACGGTGAATTCGGCAGAAGGCGCGATCGACTTTTTCGTAATATTGTCGGTGACCTTCACCTGCATGGTGTACCGGCCCGGCTCCAGGGAGGTGAGAGGCAGCATCTTCTCGACGATCACCTGATAGGGAGAAGCCTCCGGCAGCGTCGCCGCGTCTTCCTCAAACTGCAAGACCGGTTCGTCGCCCTTCAAAAGACTGTATTCGATTGTGCCTGTCGGCTTGTGCCCGCTGGCATCCGGTTTCAGGTTGTAGACTTGCAAATAAATTCCCAGCTTCTGATCCCTGTTGAACGAATCCGTCACCGTCGGCCGGACCTTGGTGCTACCAATCACAAACTGGCCCATCCCGATCGATTTGCTGGGAACCTTCTGGATCAGGTCCGCCAGAATCAAGGTGCTGGTGGAGAGCTGGTCTTCTTCGAAACGAGGCACTTCCATCCGCAATTGCAGGGTTCCCATATTGCCGCTTTTGACGTCCTTCAGCGCCAGGCTCAGGCGGTACAGCCCCGGCCGCAACGGAAGCGACTTCCAGTAAACGGAAGGCTTTTCCAAGGTCTGTTCCAGCAAGGAATCCGGGATGTCCAGGGACATGGTGTCCTCAAAGGTTTGCACCACCCGGCGGGTCAGCGTGCTGACGCGCCCGAAAATGTTCACCACCGCCTGCTGGACGCCGCTGTTGTTTTCAAACGTCAGGTCTTTGTTCGTCAGCGATACGGTTACGCCGGCCAGCACGGTGTCCTCGGTAAGCTTGACGAAATCCATGCGCGCCTGGAAAGGCAGCGAGTTAAAGCGAATGTTGGTGGTGACGACTTCTTCCAGGTCCTTGAACTTGATGGCGGGAGCTCTTTGGATGTTGGCGAGCAATGCCAGGCGGTCAAACTGGTTTCCCTTGCCCATGGTGTGGCCGCCAGGGCTGCTGTCTGTCGTGCGCCGGGGCAGATGCGTTCCGTCGGTGCGGTTGAAACGGTCCACCTTGCTCGAAAGCCCCATCTGCTCCATCAGCGAAAGACCGGCGCCGGGTATGTGCAGCAGGGCGTCTTTTTCCGACGGGTCTATGGTCAAACGGTACTCGCCCGTCAGGGTGGGATCGACGAACTCCAACTCGATGTTCTGCCCGACCCCCTCAATGTATCGGTAGCGCCACGTCTCAAAGGGGAATGTGGAAGTCGATCCGCCGCCTTCTTCGATGGGACGGTTGTAGTGTCCGCCCGAGGGATGAGCGTCGATTTCATCCGGCGGGCCCCACATGATGTAAACGCGTCCCCGGTCGGCTTTCCAGCCCGGAATGCCGCTGGCAAAATGCTGGTTGACGTAAGCGATCCGGCGGTAGTGCTCTTCGCGGTAGTCGTTGTCCATCGATTCCGGGTCCGGATTGCGCCGCAGCCAGAATTGCTCGATGAACTGCTCCCGTTCCTCGTCGTTTTGCAGATTCTTGAAAACGTCCCGCTCCTCGTCGGTGATGATGTAGGAGACGTCCTGATCAATCCACTTCTTGAAGGCGCCCGCTAACTCCCGCTCGAGAGCTTCTTCCCTTCGCCGCCGCTCCCCTTCGGAGAGCTCCGGCGCATCGCTTTGTTCTACGAGTTCCGAGGGTGATTCGAGATCTGATTGCGCAGGAAGAAGGGTGGGGAAAATAAAACTACCGGCGAGAAAAATCAAAACGCTCAACGAGCAACAGCGACCCAGCATGCCCTGCATATCCAACTCCCCTCTTTACTCTAAACCCATTAGGCTAGTTTTAGTTATTGTATGTAGCTGTCCCCGAAGGAGTCAAGGAAAAAGACGGTTTCTGTTGCGAGAAAACCGGCCGTGATTTGCACTGCGACGCTGCCTTTCCGCTTGCACTTGCGTGCGGCAGCCGGTGCGGTTCGGTTGCGCGAATTCCGCTGTCCGGTCATGCTGCCTGCTGCCTGATTCTTTGCCACCCTAGATTCAAAGCTCTGCTTGACTCTCGACCTTAGCCTTCCAAATATCGGAGATCACCCCTGGATTAGGCCTCGACTTTTAGATGCCGATCCAGAACAGCCGTTGCATTGTATTGCACGATGATCGACATCTTGTAATCCTTCCGTTGCATTCTTTCCTCCTCTCGGTTATTCGCCGAGTTCTCAGGGCTGATTCTCAAGCCGGATGTATGCCAGGGTAGAGATTTGGCAGCAGCAAAATAAAGTGGGAGAATTTATGTTCTGTCTATTTTGTTGATAATAAACAAAATATAATTCATGACATTAATACGCTCATATTATATTATGTAATAACACTTATATAAATAAGGATCATCTGGGTGCCAGAACATCAAAATTTGGGAGGTGCAATATGTCAGCGTTGATTCGTTGGGAGCCATTCCGGAGCGTGCCATCATTCCCGGGCCGCCTGGACCGTATATTTGGCAACTTCTTTGGTCGGGGTAGCTGCGGAATCGATGAGGACCTTTCCGTGGGACTCTGGAATCCCTCCGTGGATGTCTATGAGACCAAGGACCACATCGTGCTGAAGGCCGAAATTCCTGAAGTGGACGGGAAGGATGTGGAGATCTCCGTGCAAGGGAATACTCTGACGCTCCAAGGCGAGCGGAAGCAGGATGATGAGGTGAAAGAAGACAGCTATTACCGCAGGGAGCGCCGGTACGGGAGCTTTACCCGCAGTTTTACCTTGCCCGACACGGTTGATCCTGAGAAAATCCATGCCAGTTTCTCTCAGGGTGTGCTCAAGGTAACTCTGCCCAAGCGGGAGGAAAGCAAGCCGAAGCAGGTCAAAGTAAAAATCGAGAGCGAGAAGTAAAGCCGGTCCGGGCAATGTTGCCTCGGCATGCGGACGGAGGGGGCTCCCGCAAGGAGCCGCCCTTCGTTTTTGCCGCTGGCGTCCGGAGCGGATTGCCGCAATTTCAAAGGAAAAGAGAAATCAGAAGAAAAGAGAAACCCCATGCTGCGGTTTGACAAGTTCACATTAAAAGCGCAGGAGGCCTTGCAGGAGGCTCAGCAGAAGGCTTTTCAAAGCAACCATCAGTCGCTTGATCCCTTGCACTTGTTGCTGGCAATGGCGATTCAGCCGGAGGGAGTGGTCGGCCCGACGCTCGAGAAAATGGGAATTCCTCCGGACCGCGTCGCCATGGATGCCGAGACCGCCTTGCGGGCGATCCCCCAGGTCTCCGGAAACGCCGAGCAGTACGTCTCTCCGGCTCTCAACCGGATATTTCAAATGGCGTTCGAGGAGGCCAAGCAGTTCAAAGATGAGTACGTTTCCACCGAGCACCTGCTGCTGGCCGTAGCCCGCTTGAAGGAGGACCCGGCTGAGGTGGTTCTGAGGAAAAACGGAGTCACGCACGAAGCAATTCTGAAGGCGCTGGCCAGCGTCCGGGGAACGCAGCGGATCACCGATCCCAGCCCGGAGGACAAGTATCAGGCGCTGCAGCGGTACGCGCGCGACCTGACCGAGCTGGCTCATCGCGGGAAACTCGACCCGGTGATCGGCCGCGATGAGGAGATTCGCCGTGTCATCCAGGTGCTGGCCCGGCGCACCAAAAACAACCCGGTTCTGATCGGGGAACCCGGCGTCGGCAAGACGGCCATCGTCGAGGGCCTGGCGCAGAGGATCGTCGCCGGCGACATCCCCGAGATTCTGAAGAACAAGCGCGTCGTGGCCCTGGACCTGGGGTCGCTGGTGGCCGGAGCGAAATTCCGGGGAGAGTTTGAAGACCGGCTCAAGGCGGTGTTGAAGGAGATTGACGAGGCGGCGGGGCAGATCGTCCTGTTCATCGACGAGATGCACACCCTGGTCGGCGCGGGAGCGGCTGAGGGAGCCATCGACGCCGGAAACATGCTCAAGCCGGCGCTGGCGCGCGGCGAGCTGCACTGCATCGGCGCTACCACGCTGAATGAATACAAGCGATACGTCGAAAAGGATGTCGCGCTGGAGCGGCGCTTCCAGCAGGTGCTGGTGCAAGAGCCGACCGTCGAGGACACCATCGCCATCCTGCGCGGCCTGAATGAACGCTACGAGGTGCACCACGGCGTGCGGATCAAAGACGCCGCCATCATTGCGGCGGCCACGCTGTCGCACCGCTATATCAGCGACCGTTTCCTGCCCGACAAGGCCGTGGACTTGATCGACGAGGCGGGCGCGGCGCTCCGCGTGCAAGTGGACTCCATGCCGGTGGAGATCGACCAGATCGAGCGGCACCTCCGGCACATGGAGATCGAGCGGCATGCCCTCACGCGGGAGAACGACCCGGCCTCGCGCGAGCGGCTGGAGCAGCTCGCGCAGGAGCTGGCGAAGGAGCGGGAAAAGGCCAGCGCCCTGAAGATGCGCTGGGAGACCGAGAAGGAATCGATCGGCAAGACGCGCGAGTTAAAAGAAAAAATCGACAAGCTGAAGCTGGAGGAGGCGCAAGCTGAGCGCGACGGAGACCTGGGCAAGGTGGCAGAGATTCGCTATGGCACGCTGGCTCAGATGGAACAGGAACTGAAAGACGCCAGCGAGCGGCAGGCGGAGGTGCAGAAGTCCCCTCGGATGCTCAAGGAAGAGGTGGACGAGGAAGACGTGGCGCGGGTCGTGGCCCGCTGGACCGGGATTCCGGTGACACGAATGCTCGAGGGCGAGGTCGCCAAGCTGGTCCATATGGAGGACCGTTTGCGGGAGCGCGTCATCGGGCAGGAAGAGGCGCTGGCTCACGTCTCGAACGCCTTGCGCCGCAGCCGCGCCGGGCTGGCCGATCCCCGCCGGCCCGTCGGCTCGTTCATCTTTCTGGGCCCGACCGGCGTTGGGAAAACTGAGTTGGTGCGCGCCCTGGCGGAGTTTCTGTTTGACGACGAGCGCTCCCTGGTCCGCGTCGACATGTCCGAATATCAGGAGAAGCATTCGGTGGCGAGGCTGATCGGAGCCCCTCCCGGATACGTCGGCTACGAGGAAGGAGGCCAGTTGACCGAGCATGTGCGGCGGCGTCCCTACTCGGTGGTGCTGTTTGACGAGATCGAGAAGGCCCACCCGGATGTGTTCAACGCGCTGCTGCAAATCCTGGACGATGGGCGGCTGACCGACGGGAAGGGCCGCACGGTGGACTTCAAAAACTCCATGATCATTCTGACTACCAACGTCGGCAGCTCCTACCTGGACCAGTTGAAAGGGATCGGCTTCAGCCCCCTGGCGGAGCGCCAGGACAAGGTGCGCGACATCCGGCACCGGCTGGATGAGGCCCTGCGCCAGACCTTCAAGCCGGAGTTTCTGAACCGCATCGACGACATCATCCACTTCAACCCGCTCAGCGAGGAGGACATCTCAAAGATCATCGAGGTGCAGGTCGAGACGCTGAAAAAATTGCTGGCGGAGAAAAAAGTCCGCATCGAGCTGCAACCGGCGGCGCAACAGTTGCTGTTCAAACGCGGCTATGATCCGAACTTCGGCGCGCGGCCGCTGCGGCGTGCGATCCAGACGCTGATCCAGGACCCGCTGGCGCTGAAGATGCTCGACGGCGAGGTGGTTCCGGGCGACACCGTTCTGGTGAACGCCGACCTCGAAAAGGGCGTGATGACGTTTGAAAAAGCGCCGGTGACAACCACGGCACAATAAGGGCGGCTGTGAAGTGGCGTTATCCGAGCCGCGACCGTTTGGTAGCCACGGCGAGCGCTTTTTCTCGCCGTGGGCTTTTTACGAATTTACAAACCCACGGCAAATTTGAACCGCCAATTTGCCGTGGCTTGTATCTTGATTTTCGTGTTACAACCCGCATGGGTCAAAGGTGTTGTTCCGGCGGGGAGGCCGCCCGTGGCAGAGGCCCGATTCGCAAGGATCGAGAGCCTGTTCGGTAGATCGGCCCCCCGCCCTCTACCAGGCGCTTGCGGCTCGGCCTTCCGCCTTCCCCTTTCACCCCTTCTCAATTTGCTTCTTCAATTCAGCCAGCAGATTCAGGGCGTCGAGCGGCTTCAGACTGTCGAGGTCCAATCCGGCAAGGCGCTCGACGATAGCTTGGTTAGATGGAGTGAACAGGGTAAACTGCAACGCGCCGGGCGGCTCCTCGCCTGGGCTGAGGCGGTCACTCAGGCCGTGCTCGCTCTGCTCGTGGTAGGCTAAGACTTCGCGGGCCCGCTCAATCACATCGGCGGGCAGGGCGGCCAGACGCGCCACCTCGATTCCATAGCTGCGGTCGGCTTTGCCCGGCTCCACCCGCCGCAAAAAAATAATCTCGCTCCCGGATTCCTTCACCGAGACGTGCTGGTTTTTCACGCTGGGCAGATGGTCGGCCAGTTCCGTCAACTCGTGGTAATGGGTGGCGAAGAGAGTTTTGGCTGTGGTTCGGGAATGAAGGTACTCGACCACCGCCCAGGCGATAGCCAGCCCGTCATAGGTGGCCGTGCCCCGGCCGATCTCGTCCAAGATCACCAGACTGTTCGGCCCGACGGTATTGAGGATCACCGCCGTCTCGGTCATCTCCACCATGAAGGTGGAGCGGCCCCGCGCCAGGCTGTCGCTGGCGCCGATGCGCGTAAAGATGCGGTCAAAGACCGGCAGGCGGGCGCGCTCCGCCGGAACGAAACTCCCCATCTGGCCCAGAATGGCGATCAGGGCCACCTGGCGCAGGTAGGTGGACTTGCCTCCCATGTTGGGGCCGGTGATGATCAGAATGCGCTCCCCGGTTGCGTTCATGTAGAGGTCATTGGGAACGAAGCGCTCGCCCTGCTGCGATTCGCCGAGCCGTTCCAGCACGGGATGGCGGCCCGCTGCGATTTCAAACTCCCCATTGGCGGAAAATTGGGGGCGGCAGTAATTGTAGTCTGCCGCCAGACCGGCAAAGTTGACCAGCACATCCACCTCGGCCACCGCCGCTGCCGTGCGCCGGATGCGGGCGGCATGCTCTCCCACTGCGGCGCGCAGCTCCAGGAAGAGGCCCTGCTCCATTTCGAGCATACGGTCCTCGGCGTCGAGCACCTTGCGCTCGTATTCCTTCAACTCCCCTATGGTGAACCGCTCCGCATTCACCAAGGTTTGTTTTCGCTCGTAGCGTTCGGGAACCAGCGGCAGGTTGGGCCGGGACACTTCAATGTAATAGCCGAATATATCGTTGAACTTGATCTTCAGAGACCCGATTCCGGTCTCGGCCCGCTCCCGAGCCTCCATCTGCGCGATGGTCTGTTTCGCGTTGCGGCTCAGGCTGCGCAACTCATCCAACTCGGCGTGGTGCCCCTCCCGAATCACCCCACCTTCATGGAGATTGAGAGGCGGACTTTCGACCAGCGCTTTTTCCAACTGGCCGTGCACGTCGGCCAGCTCATCCAACTGCTCCCAAAGCTCCCGCAAACGGCGCGACTCGATGCTCCCGACCAAAGAGCGGAGCGCGGGCAAAGGAGCCAGGGAATTTCGCATGGCGGCCAAGTCGCGCGGGGTGGCTGTCCCCATCGTGACTTTGCTCAGCAGCCGCTCCAGATCGTAGACCGAGGCGATCTCCTTGGCGATCTGTGCCCGTGTCATCGACTGCTGGAGCAACTGCTCGACCGCATCCAGGCGTGCCTCCATCACGGCTTGGCTGAGCGAAGGCCGCAGCATCCAGGATTTCAGCAAGCGGGCCCCCATGGCGGTTGCCGTACGGTCTATAACCGACAGCAGCGTGGCCTCCGGCTCCCCGGCGAAAAGTGGCTCCACCAACTCCAGGTTGCGGACAGTGACCGAATCGAGCACCATCCACTCCTGCCGGTCGTAAAAGCGGATACGGTCCAGGTGAGCCAGAGTGCCTTGCTGCGTCTCCTTCAAATAATGCAGCAGCGCGCCGCTGGCACAGACAGCCTGGGGCTTGCCTTCCAGCCCGAATCCATCGAGCGAATGCACGCGGAAGTGGTCCGTGAGCATCCGCAGGGCGTATTCATAGCCAAAGACCCATTCGTCGAGGTCGGTACGGGTAAGGCGCAGGGGGCCGGACAGAGGTTCTACAAAGGCCAGCCGCCCCTCCGGCTCCGGGAACAACGGCTGGCCCGCAGGGGAGAGCAACTCGCGCGCTCCCAGATGGTTGAGCTCCTCGGCCAGCTTGGCTTCCCGGCCGGCGCCTCCCATCTCCGTGGCGCGAAACTCTCCGGTGGAGAGATCCACGCAGGCCAACCCGATCCGTTCCCCGGACCGGCAGGCAGCGACCAGGTAGTTGTTCTCGCGCGGCGAGAGGAGGCGGCTGTCGGAAGCCGTGCCGGGCGTGATGACGCGGGTGACTTCGCGCCGCACCAGTTTTTTCGTGAACCGCGCGTCCTCCACCTGCTCGCAAACAGCCACCTTGTGGCCTTTCTGGATCAGGCGCGAGATGTAGGTGTCGGCGGCGTGGTGCGGAACCCCGCACATGGGCACGGCCACTCCCTTTTCCTTGTTGCGGGACGTCAATGTAATCTGGAGTTCGCGGGCGGCCAGGATGGCGTCCTCGAAGAACAGTTCGTAAAAATCCCCCAGACGAAAAAACAGCAGCGCCTGAGGATATTTTTGCTTGATGGAATTGTACTGCCGCATCAGCGGCGTCGAGGCTTCAGGCATCTTGGTCCCGCCCGGCAAGGCTTCGGAGATACTCGCGACCGTGCATGAGACTCCGGCAGAGAAAATCCGCTCAAAAACAGACCGTATTATGCAACGGTTTCTCCTGAAGGCGCAAACGGCTCCGGATATCGGTTATAATGAGGGTCGAACGAGATTCGGGTAGAGACATGAACCATTTGTGGCTGCGAGTGGCCTTGGCCTTGTACTCGCTCGGTTTACTTCACGCCGTGCTGACCGTCGTCAAACGCCGGCAGAGGCTCTTCCGGATAGCGCTGGGCGCCATCTCACTGGGCGTTGTCTTTCATTTTGTCGCCCTGGTGGAAGACGGCCTGGCGCTCCGCCATTTCCCCGTCACCAGCCTGCAAGAAGCCGCCTCGCTGTTTGCCTTTCTCATCGCCTGCGCCTTCCTGTTGGTCTACTGGAGGTATCAGTTTCACTCCATCAGCGTCTTTATTTTTCCGCTGGTTTTTGTGCTGACCCTCACCGCGGCGATGGACAGCAGCACGCATTACTGGGAGCTGCCGCTGCTCCGGACGGCGTGGTTGTACCTGCACGTTTCGCTCATCATCTTGGGGCACACCGCGTTCTTTGTGACCTTCGTGGCAGGCGTGATGTACCTGATTCAGGAGCGCGAGCTGAAATCGAAAAAGCCCAGGGCGTTCTACTACCGGCTGCCGCCGCTCGACACCATTGACGACCTGGCCTACAAGTCGCTGGCCGTCGGATTCCCTTTCATCACCTTGGGAATCATCACCGGAGCCTTCTGGGCCAATGCCGTCTGGGGGCCCTCCTGGCCCATCGATCCGAAAATATCCTGGTCCTTCGTCACCTGGCTGATTTATCTGCTGCTGTTGTTTACGCGCTGGACAGCCGGGTGGCGCGGGCGCAAGGCCGCCTACTTCGCCATCGCCGGATTTGCCGCCATGCTGATCACATGGGGCACCAATAGCGGCCTGCACTCGTTCGTGTCGCCCTGAAGCATTTTCGGGAGCTGCCACCGATGCATTGATTCATTTCACGCGGAGCGCAGTTCCGAGCACAAGAGAAAGCCATGAACTTTTGCTTGGTCGGTCTGAGCCATAAAACTGCACCAGTAGAAGTGCGCGAACGGCTGGCGATAGCGGACGAGGAACTCCCCGGAACGCTGCGAAAGGTGGCTGCCCTGCCCGGCATCTGCGAGGCCTTTATCCTCTCCACCTGCAACCGTGTGGAAATCTTTACTCGCGCCGGATCAGACGATGGGAACATGGATGCTATCCTGGCGCAATTCCTGGCTCGCACCCGCCACCGGGACCTCTCCGAAATCGAGCCCTATCTTTACCAATACCGGCAACAGGACGCCATCCACCATGTTTTTCGCGTGGCTGCGAGTCTTGATTCCATGATCTTGGGCGAGCCGCAGATACTGGGGCAGGTCAAGGCCGCCTACGCTGTGGCTCATGCCACGGGAACGTTGAAAGGAGCGCTGGAGGAAGTCCTCAGCCGCTCCTTTGCGGTCGCCAAGCGGATTCGCACCGAGACAGGGATCGCATCTTCCGCCGTTTCCATCAGCTATGCTGCCGTGGAGCTGGCCAAGAAAATCTTTGGATCGCTCGAAGACAAGCACATCCTGCTGATCGGCGCCGGAAAGATGAGCGAGCTTGCCGCCAAGCATTTGCTGCACAGCGGAGCCTCTTCCATTTTTGTCACCAACCGAAGCCCGGAGCGCGCTCAGGAACTGGCCTCGCTGTTAAACGGCAGGGCGATTCGCTTTGAGCAGCTTTTTGAATACGCGGGCCAGTCCGACATTATCATCAGCTCCACCGGAGCCCCCCACTACATCATCAAGAAAGAAGACGGACGGCGGCTGCTGGCCGGGCGCAAGAACCGTCCCATGTTCTTCATCGACATCGCCGTGCCCCGCGACATCGACCCGGGGATTAACAAGCTGGACAACCTGTACCTGTATGACATTGACGATCTGCAGCATGTGGTGGATGCCAATCTCAAGGAACGGATGCGCGAGGCGCAGCGAGGCGAGGAGATTGCGCGGCAAGAGGTGGCAAAGTTGTTGCGGCGGCTGAAAACCCATGACGTGGTGCCGACCATTATCGACCTGCAGTCGCACATGGACGAGATCCGCCGGCAGGAGATTGCACGCCTGCGCTCTGAGTTCGGCGAGCTGACTCCCCGGCAGGAAGAAGCCATTGAGGCTCTCACCAAAGGGCTGGTCAACAAGATCGTTCACTTTCCGATCAGCCATCTGAAAAACCTGGCGCAGCAGCCTGACGGCTTGAAGGTGGTCGAGACCGTACGGAAAATTTTTAACTTGAAAGATTAAAGATTCTTGAACCATTCTTGAACCAGGAAAGGCTGGGGCGCTCGGAAACGGCGCTTTCCCTAATCCATTGCAGACCTCAAAATTCATTCTCGCTTCCCGCGCCTCTTCCCTGGCTTTGCAGCAGGCAAACTGGGTCCGGTCAGAGCTTGAGCGCCTGGTGGCCGGTTGCCGCGTGGAAATTCTGCGCGTGCGAACCACCGGCGACCGGATGCGCCAGGCTCCTTTGGCCCAGATCGGAGGCAAGGGCCTGTTCACAAAAGAAATTGAAGAAGCGTTGCTCGATGGACGGGCGCATTTTGCCGTTCACAGCTTGAAGGACCTGCCGACCGAGCTGCCGGAAGGCCTCACCCTGGCAGCCATTCCGCTCCGGGAAGACACACGCGACGTTCTCATCAGCCGCAGCGGCCGGCCTCTGGGTGAGTTAGGCAAGGAGGCACAGGTGGGAACCGGCAGCGTGCGCCGCGCCGCGCAGTTGAAGCGCCTGCGCCCGGACCTGCGGATCGAGCCCTTGCGGGGGAATCTCGACACACGGTTGCGCAAGCTGCGGGAAGGACCGCTGGACGCCATTGTGCTGGCTGCGGCGGGACTGCGGCGCTTGGGACTGGCTGAGCAGATCACAGAGTATTTTGACGAACAGACCCTGTGTCCGGCGGTGGGCCAGGGCGCTTTGGGAATTGAGGCGCGCGCCGGCGATGAGGATACTCTGCGGGTTCTTGCGGCGCTCGAAGACCCCTGGGCCCGCATGACCATCACCGCTGAGCGGTCTTTGTTGCAGAGGCTGGGAGGAGGCTGCCAGGTGCCGATCGCCGCCTACGCGCACCGGCAAGAGGAGAACATCTGCCTGACGGCCATCGTCATCCGCCCCGACGGAAGCCAGTGGTGCATGGATACGGAATGCTCCCCGCTGCGGATCGCGGAGGGAGATGGCGGGCGCCTGATGGAAGCGGCGGAAGCGCTGGGAAGAAAGGTCGCGGAGAACTTGCTGGAGCAAGGCGCCGGAAAAATCCTGCAAGAAGTTTTGCGGGACGAGACCGCTTTGCCGTCGCCACAGACACCCTAAGCGGAGAGCCGCCAGCCCACGCAGGGCAGCCTTTTG
The DNA here is from genome assembly GCA_963666975.2 of Terriglobia bacterium. Classification (GTDB taxonomy): domain Bacteria; phylum Acidobacteriota; class Terriglobia; order 2-12-FULL-54-10; family 2-12-FULL-54-10; genus JADFGZ01. The sequence goes on from CAXVYR010000004.1 coordinate 984,663, forward strand.
ACAGCCTTCAAACCGGCTACGCCCTTCCCTCTTTTACCTCGACCTCGACCCCATCATTCCGTTCAATCCGTATGGCAGAACCCGGCATGAGACTGGAAGATTTCAACTACCGTTTGCCGAGCGAGTTGGTGGCCCAGCAGCCGGCTCCTCGTCGGGACGATGCACGGATGCTGGTCGTCGACCGCGCCGCAGGACGTTTCGAAGACGCAGAGTTTCGCCAACTTCCCAAATTCCTCGAAGAAGGAAACCTCGTGGCCTTGAACAACTCGCGGGTACTGCCGGCGCGCCTTTATGGGCGAAGGAAGGGAATCTGCTCTCAACCCATTGGCAGGCGTACTCCCCGGCTCAGCGAGCATCTCACCGCCCCCATTGAAGTTCTTCTGGCGCGGCAATTGGACAAATGCACATGGGAGGCGCTGGTGCGGCCGGGCCGAAAGGTGCGAACCGGAGAAAAATTGATCTTTGCGGGAACCTCCGGTGCGGGAACCTCCGGTGAACGACAAGAGGAAGGGCAAAAAGGATGGAAAACCGGCCCGGTTCTCGAAGCCGAGGTTATCGGAAGAGGCGAGTACGGTCTGCGGACGCTCCGCTTCACGGATGTAATCTCGCCGGGAACCCCCCTGCCGGAGATGATCGAGAAAATAGGACACGTCCCGCTTCCTCCTTATATCCACCGCCCAGGCCAGAAAAAGGGTACGAGAAAAGACGAGCGACCAGATGAAAAACCAAATGAGAAACCAGATGAGAAATTAGACAAGCTGCGCTACCAGACCGTATATGCCCGTCCGCCCGGCTCGGTGGCGGCTCCTACCGCCGGGCTGCACTTTACCCAGCAGACGCTCGCCGAGTTGGAAAAGCGCGGCATCGAGAGGGTGGAGATCACCCTGCACGTCGGCTTAGGCACCTTTCAGCCCATCCATACCACAAAGATTGAAAAACACCGCATGCACCCGGAGACTTTTAGCGTGACCCCTCAAGCGGCGAACCGTTTGAACCGGGCGTTGGAGCAAAAACGCCGCGTCGTGGCTGTGGGCACAACGACCGTCCGCACATTGGAGCATCTAGCTGCCCTGCACAACGGGCGCATTGAACCGGGAGACGGCGAAACGCGGCTGTTCATCCTGCCGGGATATGAGTTCCGCGTGGCGGGGGGGCTGTTGACGAACTTCCACCTGCCGGGAACCACTCTATTGATGCTGGTTTCGGCCTTTGCTGGAAGAGAGCTGATTCTGGCCGCCTACGAGCACGCTGTCCGCGAGCGGTACCGCTTTTACTCCTACGGCGATTGCATGCTGATTCTGTAATGCGGGGCTGCGGTCGGCTGGCGGAGTGACTTGTACTATAATCGGCAGCTAATCTCTTTCTAAAGGCTGAACCTTGGCAGATACATTGGCAGATACATTTCCATATGAAGACCTGAGAGCTTTCGTGCGCGCGCTGGAACGGGCGGGCGGAGACGAGGGGAAAACCCGTTCGCCGTGGGGCTACCCGCTGTTGAAAAACTCATAGTACGAGGGAAAAAGTCTGGTAGCCATTACGCGCGCGATTTCCAGCGAATCGAATCACGCCGCCCGTGCATACATGCGACGACAACAACGACTTCCTCGTACACGCGGTAGAAGATTGCATATGGGAACCGATGGACTAGCGCTCGCCGCGTATCTCGATGAATCAAGGGATGCCTGGTCGGATGCGTAACGATGTGGTCAAGCGCGGATTGAACGACCGCCAAAAACTCCTCTCCCAGGCCAGCACGCTGCCGCTCATACCACAGAAACGCTTCCTCGATGTCTGCGGCAGCCGCCGGACGGAGAACGGGGGGCATCACCGGGCGCGCCCGCGAATTCGGCGGAGTACCTCTTCCCAGGGGATGCCGGCTGGCCCCTCTCGGTCCAGCTCGTCGAGCCGCCGGTCCAGTTCTTCCCGTTGCGCGTGGGTCAGCGGGACCGCCTCCGGGGTCGTGGAGAGACTTTCCCAGAGATCATCCAACAGTTGGAGCCGCTCTTCAGGGCTAAGACTGGCAATGTCTATGGCTGCCATACCTGTTAGGATACCACTCTTTCATTCCAACTTCGTACACCACCCCAGACCCGAAGGAAGGTTTTGCAGCGCCATACCGAAAAAAACCCTACGGCGATTGCATGCTGATTCTGTAGTTCAGGCCTTCGGTCGGCTAGCGGAGTGACTTGTACTATAATCGGCAGCTAATCTCTTTCTAAAGGCTGAACTTTGGCAGATACATTTCCATATGAAGACCTGAGGGCTTTTGTGCGCGCGCTGGAACGGGCGGGCGAACTGAAGCGCGTCGCAGCGGAGGTAGACCCGATCCTGGAAATTTCCGAAATCGCCGACCGCGTTTCCAAAAACGGTGGCCCGGCCTTGCTGTTTGAGAACGTCAAAGGCAGCAGTATGCCGGTGCTCATCAATGCTTTCGGCTCCCCGCGCCGGATGGAGTTGGCGCTCGGTGTGGAGTCTCTTGATGAGATTTCCGGACGGATTCGGGAGTACTTGAACACGAAGCCGCCCGAGGGCTTGCTGGACAAGCTGAAGATGATCCCCCGCATGGCGGAGATCGGCGCGTTTTTCCCGAAGCAAGTCACCGACGGTCCCGCGCGCGAGGTGGTGCGGGAGGAGAATTTTTCACTCCTCGAGCTTCCCGTCTTGCAGTGCTGGCCGCAAGACGGCGGCAGAACCATCACCTTTCCGGCCGTATTTTCCCGGAACCCGGAGACGGGAAAACGGAATTGCGGCCTCTACCGCATGCAGGTCTATGACGAGCGCACCACCGGCATGCACTGGCAGATACATAAACAGGGTGCCGAACACTTCCGGCGGGCCGGGAAAACTGCCGGCAACGGGCGCATGGAGGTGGCCGTGGCGATCGGAACCGATCCCACGGTTACTTTTTCCGCCATCGCGCCGCTGCCTCCCGATCTGGATGAGATGCTCTTCGCCGGCTTTCTGCGCGGCAAGCCGGTGGAGATGATGCGTTGCCGGACGGTGGACATGGAGGTCCCGGCCACGGCCGAGATCGTGATCGAAGGGTACGTGGACCTTGCCGAGCGCCGCACCGAAGGTCCTTTCGGCGACCACACGGGATTTTACTCCCTCGCGGACGAATACCCCGTCTTCCACGCCACATGCCTCAGCCACCGCAAAGACCCCATCTATTCCACCACGCTGGTGGGCCGCCCTCCCATGGAAGACTGCCACATGGGCCGCGCCATTGAGCGAATCTTTCTCCCCCTCATGCAGCTCCAGCTTCCGGAAATCGTGGACGTTCACATGCCGTTTGAGGGAATCTTTCACAATCTGATGCTGGTCTCCATTCGCAAATCCTATCCCGGCCATGCCCGCAAGGTGATGAACGCCATCTGGTCGCTGGGCCAGGCGATGTTCACCAAGTGCGTTGTGGTGGTGGACGAGGACGTGAATGTGCAGGATGTGGGCGAGGTGGCTTGGAAGGCCCTGAATCACATTGATCCCGAGCGGGACATCCAATTTGTGCTGGGGCCCGTCGATTCTTTGGACCACGCCAGCCGGCTGGCGAACTTCGGCTCCAAGATGGGCGTGGACGCCACGCGCAAGTGGCCTTCGGAGGGCTTCCAGAGACCCTGGCCCGATGAAATCCGCATGGACCCCAGGATCAAAGCTCTGGTAGACGCAAAGTGGAAGGACCTGGGGCTATGACCGGGGGCGGTAAGAGAAAAAGCGCTCCCGCCCGGTAACTCTCGGCGGGGTTGCAGGTAAGTTATTACATTCCGGACAGTGTTGCGGCGGTTAATCCTCCGCCGGTGGAGCCTTGCGCTGTAATCTCAGGGTCAACAGGATCAGGACAATGACTAACGCGACGGCCCCGGCGAAGGCGGGCCCTGAGTCGATGAACCAGTCCCACACCTGCTGTCCGTAGCGGACTCCCAACCATCCCTCCACAAAATAACGGGTTCCACGGCCCACCAACAAAGCGAGGACAAACCGCTCCAGGCGGTACTGCGCCAGCCCCGCTGCAATCACAAACAGCTTGAAAGGCGTAGGAGGAGGCAGCACCGAAGCGGTAATGATAGCCAGCGCCCCGTATTTCTCCACCCAGCCTCGCACGCGAGGCAAGCCGGAATAGTTGGGGTTTTTCCTGCGTAATATTTCCTCTCCCTTGCGGGTCACAAAGTACAGCGCCAAACATCCTATCAGGGAACCGGTTGTGGCGGCAAAGACGTAGAAAAGCATCCGTGAGGGATTCAGGACGGATAAAGAAATCACCCACAGGTCCACTACGTTCGGCAGGGAAAGGAAGGAGGAATCGAGCACTGCGGCTGTAAAAAGCCCCCAGCCTCCCAGGGGAAGCAGGACCGTCTGTGCCCACTCGCCAAACTTTTTAAGAAAAGACAAATAATCGCCTCAGTGCAGAAAGAGACAGTCGCGGCGCAGGCACATGCCTCCGCACATCGGCACGGGGGCCAGGCGAGGAAGGTTGCGGTTCTTCGAGGCGGCACGCGGCCCCCGAAGGGCGCACCCGCCTCTGATGTCTGCACTCTTCTAATTCGGTTCGAGAAAGCGGTTCGAAAGAGCGGCTAGAGAGAGCGGTTCGAGAAAGAGGAACATTGCGTGCGGCGCGGACCTGCTGGCCTCTCCATGCATTGCCGCTCAGAAGGCCCGCAACTCCCGGCCCCTTAGTTGAAACTTTTGATCGCCGTGGCTTCGTCCGAAAAAACTTCAAAAACAGTGTAGAGCTTTGTGATCTGCAAAAGGTCGTGGACCTTCTTGGTCAGATTCAGCAGCTTCAGTTGTCCTCCTTGATTGGTGAGGCTGGTGTATCCACTGATCAGTCCGCCGAGACCGGAACTGTCGATGTAGTTCACATCCGCCAGGTTTAACAGAATTTTCTTTTGGCCCTTGCCGGCCAAGTCCTGGAGCGCTTCCCGCAGGATGCTGGTCGCTTCACCGAGAGTAATTCGGCCACTAAGGTCTACGATCGTCACGCTATCCACTTGCCGACTGCTTGCTTTTATGCTCACTTTGCTGTTCTCCTGGAGGGCAGTATTTGAAAGATGTTTAATCATTCTGACCTCCATGCCACTGGAAGCCAACCGACGCATGATAACTTCATCCATGCAGTTTTTCATTAGAAAAACTCCGCGGCCCGACTGGCGCAGGAGATTTTCCGGATTCCGCGGGTCCGGCAAACAGCCGGGGTCGAACCCTTTTCCCTCATCTTGAATGGCGACCATTACCCCGGCTTCGCTCAACTCTGCCTTCAGAACTACTTTTTTGCCCGGGTCGCCGCAATTGCCATGAACCACAGCATTCGCCAGCGACTCTCTGACAGCCAGCCCGATCTCCTCCCGCTGCTGCTCGCTGAACCCCCCCGCTTCAGAAAACTGCAGGACGAACGATTCAGCCAAATTTACACTTTCCAGCGTGCTCTCCAGCGTGAGCGCGAGACGCCTGCTTGGAGTATTCTTTGCCTCATCTCCGGAAATCCGCTGTGCCGTCATGATGAACCCGGCCACTAGATTACATGCGCCCTGTAAATTGTCAACAGGAGCGGTCCGCTATCGGTTCGTTTCACCGGTGTCTGCGTCGATATATGCGTCGATCACGCGCGCTTGCTTCAAATAGTGAGGCAACGCATACTCGGCCAGAAAGCTCTCCAGGATTACGACGGCGCCCCGCCATTCCCCGGCGGGATGAGGCGCGTTCGGCTCGTGCAAGCAAGAGCCGCTGCTTCCCTCTTCCGGACTGCAACGGCTGCTCTGAATCTCAGAAAAATGGCGCAGGCTTTCCCAGGCTTCGTTTCCTGTCGTCCCGCTGATATCGATCTGCAACCGCAGTTTCCGCAAGCCGCCGTTCCCGTTCCTTCCTAAAAAAGCTGCCTCACCCGCAGACCGCTCCTTTGGAGGCCGAGGAAACCAGCCGTGCGTATTTCGCCAAGGCGCCCGACTTGTACCGCGGAGCGGGCGGCTTCCAGCGGGCCAGCCGCTTCTTGATCTCCTTGGCCGGCAAATCGACGGACAAAACGCGGCGCTCCGCATCCACGGTGACGATGTCACCTTCCTTCAGGGCGGCAATCGGTCCTCCCACCGCCGCCTCCGGCGCCACGTGGCCCGCCATAAGGCCGTGCGTGGCTCCTGAGAACCGTCCGTCGGTCAGCAGCGCGACATGATCTCCCAATCCTTCGCCGTACAGAGCCCCGGTTACGGCCAGCATCTCCCGCATTCCGGGCCCGCCCTTGGGCCCCTCGTAGCGGATCACCACCACATCACCGGCCTTGACCTTCCCTTTGAGGATCGCCTTCATGGCGGCCTCCTCGCTGTCGAAGACGCGGGCCGGTCCTTTGAGCCGCAGCTTTTCGACACCGGCCGTCTTGACCACAGCGCCTTCCGGCGCCAGATTTCCCTTCAGGACAACCAGTGTTCCGGTGGGCGAGATGGGCGAGGAGAGGGCCCGGATGACTTCTCTGTTGCCGTTCAGCTTGCAACCCTTCAGATTTTCCCTCACCGTTTTCCCGGTGACGGTCAAGGCGTCTCCATACAGCAGCCCTGCCTTCAGAAGCATCTTCATCAGCAAAGGCACCCCGCCCGCCTTGTCCAGGTCCGCCATGACGAATCTTCCGCCCGGACGCATATCGGCAATGTGAGGAGTGCGGCGGCTGATGCGGTCCATATCCTCCAGAGTCAGCCGGACACCGGCTTCCTGGGCGATGGCCAGCAGGTGCAGAACGGCGTTGGTGGAACCGCCGCTGGCCACTACCACCGTGACGGCGTTGTGAAAAGCCTTCGGCTTGAGGATATCGCTCGGACGGATTCCTTTCGCCAGCATGTCGAGCACCGCCTCCCCGGAGCGGAAGCTGGCCTCCTGCCGCCGCTCGTCCACCGCCGGCACCGTCGCCGTTCCCGGCAAGGCCATTCCCAGGGCCTCAATGGCCGAGGCCATGGTGTTGGCCGTATAAAGACCGGCGCAAGACCCCGCGCCGGGACAGGCGCTGTGCTCCAGGCGGCTCAGCTCCTCGAGCGACATTTTTCCCCGTGCGTGCGCCCCGACCGCTTCAAAAACATCCTGGATCGTTACCGGCTTGTTCTCGTGCTCGCCGGGAAGGATGCTGCCGCCGTAAAGGAACACGCCAGGAATGTTCAGCCGGGCCAGAGCCAGAAGCATCCCCGGCAGGCTTTTGTCACAACCGGCAATCGTCAGCAACCCGTCGAACCGCTCGGCCAGGGCCATCAATTCCACCGAGTCCGCAATCACCTCCCGGCTGACCAAGGATGCTTTCATCCCCGCGTGACCCATAGCGATGGCGTCGCTCACCGCGATGGTGCCAAACTCAAACGGCGTGCCCCCGGCGGCCGTGACGCCTTCCTTGCCCTTCTTCGCCAAGTGGTTCAGATGAAAGTTGCACGGGGTCACTTCATTCCAACTGCTGGCCACCCCGACGTGCGGGCGCGCAATCTGCTCGTCGGTGAAACCCATGGCGTGGAACATCGCGCGGTGGGGCGCGCGTTCCGGACCTTCGGTAACCTGCCAGCTCCGGTGCTTCATTTTACGGTCTGTCTTCACCTTGCGCGCTGTCTTCATCTGGCACCTCAACTTTTTTGACCCTGAATGCGGCCCCGGCTGCGGTTCTCGGGGCTTTCTACCTTCGCTACTGCTTCCAGCGGAATAGGCGGCAGATTCAGGAACCAACTAGTATAACGCAGAACTTCGCGGGCCGGGCTTGCGGGCCGAGCCCCCGGCTAGCTTGCTGTTGCTAACTGCCGGGCGAGCGCCTGGGGATCAGAGGTGGGCATTTGGCATGCATAGTTCCGGCAGACGTAGGCGGCAGGTTTGCCGTCAAGGAGTTGCTTGTCCGTCAGCAGCGGGATGCGCGCAATACGTTCCGGCGCGTCCGGAGCGCCCGGGTCGAGCAGGGCCACGACCTTGTTGGGAAGAAAAGTGCCGGAAATCGTTCGGAGCAATGCTTGAATCTTAGGGTCTTGAGATTCACCCACGATGGCGATCTCCCGGAAGCCTTCGTGGAAGGCTTCCATGCCGCAAAGCAAACGCTCGTGCCCGAACGAGGACTGGGCAACGCTGGCGCTGAACAGGCTGAGGATTTCCGCGGCCTTGTCGCGAAGATCGTTTCGTCCCAGCAGGAGGTGGAGCCTCAGAAGATTGGAGACCATCACGGAGTTGCCCGAGGGAATAGCGTTGTCATTCGCGAGCTTGCTGCGAACAATCAGCTTTTCGTGGTCGCCGGCGGTAAAAAAGAAACCTCCTTGCTCCCGGTCCCAGTAATGCTCGATGGCGGTGTCGGTCAGCCGTTCGGCCTCCGCCAGCCAGCGAAGATCGCCGGTCGCTTCAAAAAGCCCTGTCAGCCCGTCGATGAAGAAAGCATAGTCGTCAATATAGGCCGTCAGGTTCGCAACACCTCCGCGATAGGAGCGCAGGAGCCGCCCGTCCTTTTGCATCCGCGCGAGGACGAAGTCAGCGGCGCGGGTCGCCGCATCGAGATAGTTCGGTTCCTCTAACACTGCCGCGCCTTTCACCAGGCTGGCGATCATCAAACCGTTCCAGGCTGCGAGGATTTTGTCGTCGAGGCCGGGCCGGACCCGCTTTTGCCGGACCTCGAAGAGCTTGCTCCGGGCAGCGGCGAGCCTTTTTCTTAGCTCCTGCGGATCAATGGAATGCTGCCGGGCCACTGCTTCGAGCGGCTGAAGAATTCGCAAAATATTCTTCGGCCCCGACGGCACGTGCGCGTCGCCGGGATGGTCCCAGTTGCCCTGCTCGGTGACGTCGTAGTAGGAGGCGAACAAGCGCGCCTCCTCTTTTCCCAAAGCCTCTTGCACTTGCTCCAGGGTCCAGATATAAAACTTGCCCTCCATCCCTTCGCTGTCGGCGTCCTCGGTGGAGTAGATTCCGCCCTCTTCGCTTTGGAGGTACGAAGTCACGTATTCGAAGATGCCCCGGGCCGCTTCCGCAAAGAGTTTCTTTCCGCTCGCCAGGTAGCCATCCAGGTAGATGGCGCTCACCAGAGCCTGGTCGTAGAGCATCTTTTCAAAGTGCGGAACCAGCCACTGCGGGTCGGTGCTGTAGCGATGAATTCCGCCGCCCAGGTGGTCGTAGATGCCCCCGCTTGCCATTTTCTCCAAAGTGAGTTCCACGGCTTCGAGCATCTCCGGGCCTCCGCCGTTGCGGTGCTCCCGCAGCAGCAACTCCATCGACATGCTGGGAGGAAACTTATTGGTTCCGCTGCCGACGCCTCCATGACGGGGATCGTAGGCATGGAGCATTTGCCGGGCAGCTTCGGAGACTGCTTTCCGCGAAAGCATCTCCCCTTTCGCGGTTTTGTGGAAGTTTCCAAGTATCCCGACAACCTGGGTTGCGTCGTTTAGCAAATCCCCTGCCTTCTCCCGCCAGAGCCCGGCCAGCCGCTCCAGCACGGACTTGAATCCGGGCCGCCCGTAGTAGTCCTCGCGGGGGAAATAGGTTCCGGCGAAAAACGGCTTGCCGTCCGGCGTGAGCCAAACGCTCATGGGCCATCCGCCGTGCCCGCGCGTGTACAGGACGGTAGCGTTCATATAAATCTCGTCCAGGTCGGGCCGCTCCTCCCGGTCCACTTTGATGGGGATGAAGTGCTCGTTCAGGAAACGAGCCACTTCCTCGTCCTCAAAGCTTTCGTGCTCCATCACGTGACACCAGTGGCAGGCGGCGTAACCGATGCTCAGAAAAATGGGCTTGTTCTCGCCGGCGGCCAGACGCAGCGCCTCCGGCCCCCAGGGATTCCAGTTCACTGGATTGTGCGCGTGCTGCAGCAGATAGGGGCTGGTCGCGTCGATGAGGCGGTTCGTGAATTTGTGTTCCATAGTAGCTGCTTATAACCTACACCGAATGGGTCCCTGCCGTGCAGCAGTTAAACTCTGCGGATTCGATTGACTCGATTTTGGGGGAAGACTAACATCTAAGCACAATAACATTCTGAGGGAACAGCAAAGGCAATGGATAGTCAAACATTTGTAAAAGAGTTGGAAGCCTCCAATCAGGTGCAGCTAGCAAAGCTTGCAGAGCTGGAACCTTCCGGCGGAGAAGCTCCTGATGTCGAAATCAAACAACTGCTCCAGATCGCCCTTGTCAATGAGATCAACGTCAGCGAGTTGGCGGCGGCCTGGGTGCCCTCCACCCCGGAGATGGACGTCAAGCTTGCCCTGGCCCAGCAAGTGGGTGATGAGGCGACCCACTTCAGCCTGGTGGAAGGCCGCATGCGCGCGCTGGGATTCTTGACCGACGGGTTCCAACCGCCGCCGGGCAATCCGCTGTTTGCTTACCTGAAGAGCTTGGCCACAACGGTGGAGAGAGTCGCAGGCGACCTGTTTACATTGGAGTCCATTGCTTATCAGGTGAATGAGCAGTTCATGAAATATTGCGAGCGGCTGGGCGAGAACGAAACCGTAAAGCTTTATCAGACACGGATTCAACCCGACGAATTGCACCACCACCATTTGGGCAAGGCGCTGCTTGAGAAATATGCCGTCACCCCGGAAGCCCAGCAACGGGCGCGGCAGGCCGCTGCGAAGACTTTGGCGATTGCGCTCGAAACCCGCCTCCTGATGACTCAGAAGCTGGGGACGGCCTGTTTTCCAGGTTGTTAATCTCATACGACAGCCCTCCATGCCCGGCCTTGATATGCACAATCGGGATTTAGACGCCCTCTGGAACTATCACAACACCACCAAGCATTCCTACCAGAGTGTCAGAACCAATGCGCACTACCTGGACTGGGCCAACTATCCTTTTCCTTTTAAGATTTATTCGGACCTCGATCCGATTCCCTTGCCGCGGGAGTGGGCGGGTTCGGACGCCGATGCCTTCTCCGTGGTCGCCTCACCGGGAACGACCACAACAGAGGCCGTGCCGGATTTGAAGACGCTGGCCGCGATTCTGTTTCATTCCGCCGGTGTCACACGGCACAGGACTTTCCCGGGAGGAGACCTCTATTTCCGCGCGGCGGCCTGCACGGGCGCTCTCTACGAGGTGGAGCTGTATCTGGTCTGCGGCCGCCTTCCAGAACTAGGCGCGGGCGTCTATCACTTCAATCCCGGTGATTTTGCTCTTCGCAAGCTGCGGGACGGCGATTATCGCAGCGTCCTCGCAACCGCTTCCGGAAATGAAACGTCCATCGCCAGCGCGCCGGTAACGATTGTTTGCACGGGGATTTACTGGCGCAACGCATGGAAATACCAGGCGCGGACATACCGCCATTTTTTCTGGGACAACGGAACCATGCTGGCCAATCTGCTGGCCATGGCTGCTGCCTTGCGGATGCCGTCACGTATCGTAATGGGTTTTGTGGACACAGAAGTCAACCGCCTTCTGGACCTCGACACCCACCGCGAGGTGTCGATCTCGCTGGTAGCGCTGGGAACAAGTTCTGCGCCGCTGCCGGAAGCTCCAGCGGAGATCGCCCCGCTGGCTTTGAAGACGGTTACGCCGTCCAAACAAGAGATTGACTACCCGCTGATGCGAAGCGTCCATGCGGCGACCTCGCTCGAAAGCGCGGAACAGGTGAAGGCATGGCAGGGCCAAACTCCTGCGGCACGGCCCGCTGCATCGGGTGCGCGGACAGTGCTTCTGGAGCCTCTCCCGGACGAGCGGCTGCCCCACCCCAACATCGAGCAGGTGATCCTGCGCCGGGGCTCCACGCGACAGTTTGCCCGCCTGCCGATTCGCTTCGATCAGCTTTCCACACTGTTGACCCGAACAACGCGCGGGGTTCCCGCAGATTTTCTGGACCCGGCAGGATCGAGGCTCAACGACCTGTACCTGATCGTGAATGCGGTGGAAGGCCTTCCGTCCGGGGCTTACTTCCTCCACCGTGACGCATGGAAGCTGGAGCTTCTGAAAGAGGGCGATTTCCGGGAGCAGGCGGGCCGCCTGGGCTTGGAGCAGCAGTTGCCCGCCGATGCCAGCGTTGCTGTTTTCTTTCTGGCCGACTTAAAGTCCACACTGGAGCGGTTTGGAAACCGTGGATATCGCGCGGCGCAGATCGAGGCCGGCATCCTGGGAGGAAAGCTCTACCTCGCCGCCTACGCGCAGAAGCTGGGCGCAACGGGCCTGACTTTTTTTGATGACGAAGTGACGGAGTTTTTCTCGCCGCACGCCTCCGGCAAAAGCGCGATCTTCCTGACGGCGATCGGTGTCTCGGCCAGAAATCCGCTCCGGCAGGTCAGCCCTTGAAAGCGGCAACGGAAGGCGGCAACTTCCCGCAATCACACGGATGACCTGCCCGGCAACATCCTCGCACAATTGAAAAGCTGATTCCAATGCACAGCCCTTTGACAACCCATTGACAACCGAGTTGCGGCTGGATTAGGGTGTTGTTAAATCGCTTGACGGTGGGAAAGAATCCAGGCGCGGAGCGCCCGGTTGGATTTGCACCCGGCTGCTGCGAGATATCTGTTAGGAGGCTCGGGAGAATTTATGGTGAAGAAGCTGGTGCTTGCTTCCTTACTAATCATATTTTCCCTGACCCTCTCGCTGGGGAACCAACGCCAACGACAACGCGGTTATTCTCTTCCCGAGGAGCCGAAAGACACGGAATTCATCTTCGCCCGTGTTTGGTTTTCCAGTGGCCGCGGGTTTAGCAACTTCAGCAGGCGAGCCGGCTGGGCCCACGATTATCCGGACGCCGAGGAGCACATCCTGCAAGTCGCCAATGAAGCCACCGGGATTAACTTGCACAAGATGTCCTATGTCATAGTGCGGCTGGACAACGAGGATTTGTTCCGTTACCCCTTCTCGTACATGAGCGAGGTGGGCGAGATGAATATGTCCGAGCGCGAGGTGGAGGTCCTGCGCGAGTACCTGAACCGGGGCGGGTTTGTCATGGTGGACGATTTCGACAGCCAGTATTCCCTGGACTGGTTCGCCTCACAGATGAAAATGGTTTTTCCAGGGCGTGATTTTGTAGAGCTGACCGTAGAGCACCCCATATTCCACACTTTCTATGAGATGCCCACGTTGGATGTCGAGTCTCCTTATCAGTACAGGGCAGGTCCTCCTAAATTTTACGGGTATTTCGATGACAACGGGCGGCTCTGCATGATCATTAACCACAACAACGACATCGGCGACTTCTGGGAGTGGATCGATCAGCCGCGTTATCCGCTGGAACCCTCCACCGAAGCGCTTCGGTTCGGCATCAATTACTTCATCTATTCGCTCACACACTAGACATTTATTTTACTCACACATTAAACTCTGCCAGCATAGCATTGAGCCGCGTTACCTGCCGCAACCGCCGTCACAGCCGAAAGTCCGCGATAAATGATAGCTGCTCGTGTACCTTGCAGGGCAAGCGACACTTCCGGAAAAAGAGGCTTGGCGGAAGGAGCAGGTCCCGGTAGAATTTAACGACAAGGAATATGGCCGGCATGAAGAAGGAAAAGGTCAAGGATCGCGCCTCTTGGGATTGTTAAGGATGCGTATGGTTCATATGCGGACGCTGATATTTGTTTTTCTGTGTTTTTCCCTGCTGGGGGCGGCTAGCCTCCCCGCCGGAAAGCTGCCGGGCGGTCACTGGGAGCTGCTGACCGTGGCCTATCCTCCCGACCGCGACGTTTTGGTCGCGCTCGGCGGCACGGAAAAAACCTTGACCACGAAGGGAATCTGCAAGGTGAAATGGCAGAATGGGTCCGCTTCCCTGGAGATCAAAGTGAAAGACCTGCCCGCTGCCAGCGAGATCAACTGGGCCGGACGGCGATATGTCCTTTGGGCGATCGACTCGGAGAAACGCAGCGTAAATCTAGGCCTCGTTCCCTTGAATGGGAAGGACGCAAAATGGAAAGTTCAGGCTCCCTTTCGGGTGTTCGGACTGCTGGTGACTGCTGAACAGAATCCCAGCGCGGAGGCCCCGAGCGGAGCCGTCGTCATGGAAAGCCTCCTGCCCACGGACCCGAGCCTGGTGGTTCCCGTTTTTCGCGTGGACGTGGCGCTCGTTCCCGCCCAAAGTTAGGGCCTCCACCCGATTGATTTACCCTCCCCCTTAAACCGATGTCTCGATCCACTTCGCAGCCGCTTGGTCCGTCCACCAAGTAACGGCGCCTTGAATCGGCTGCACTGCCGCTGCCGGGCAACGCTTCCAGTCGTCAGATGCATCCGTCTTGCCAGCCAGCGCCTGCCGCAGCGCGCCGAACTTTTCATCACCCGCTACCAGGAAATAAAGCTGTGCAGCATGGTTGAGCACGGGCAGGGTGAGCGTCAGCCGTTGCCTCGGCTCCACCGGCGCACGGGAAGCCGCCACCCATCGCTCTTGCTCATCTAAGACCGGCGTATCCGGAAACAAGGAAGCGGTGTGCCCATCCGGCCCCATGCCCAGCAGCACAAGGTCGAACCGCGGCCAGGCAGCAGGAAAATGCTTCCGCAAAAAGTTCTCATAGACCGTTGCCGACTTCTCTGCTTCGGGGAATTCGGTGGGCATCGGATGCAGATTTGCTTCCGGAATCGGCACATGGTCGAGCAGAGTCTCGCGGGCCATGCGATAGTTGCTGCGCGGGTCCGACGGAGGAACGTAGCGCTCATCCCCCCAGAAGAGGTGAACCTGCGCCCACGAAACCTGTTCACGATACTCCGACGCCAGCAACCGGTACAGAGCGTCCGGTGTGCTGCCGCCTGCCAGGACGAGGGAAAAAGAGGGTTGCGTTGCGAGGGTGGTTTTGATCCGGCCAACCAAGCTGCGAACTGCTGCCTGGCTGAGCGTCTTCACGTCCGGGAAAATGCGCAGGTCGCGAGGGCCGGAGTCTGCCTTGGAGTTGACATCGGATATCCAGGAGGTTTTTCTGGGGGATTTCATAGCGGAAACCATTCATGGCCGTCTTTCTCGAGCAGACCATCTGCCGCAGGCGGCCCCCAGGTTCCGGCTTCGTAGGAGTGCGGCTGTTGGGACGCTTCCAGATATGGACGATACAGTCCCCATGCCGCTTCCACCTCATCGGAGCGCACAAACAAGGTCTGGTCTCCCATCAGGATATCCCGCAACAGGGTTTCATAGGCATCCGGGAGCTTGGCAAACACGTCCCCGTAGTGGAAATCCAGCGAATGCCTTTGCAGCGTGATTGTCTGGCCGGGGGCCTTCACCTCAAAGTAGAGATCAAACCCCTCCTCGGGCTGGATGGTGATGACCAGGACGTTCGAGTGGATCAAGTGGGCATCGGTCGACTGGAAGATCGATACCGGAGGACAGCGGAAAGTGACGACAATCTGAGTCAACCGGCGAGGCATGCGTTTCCCGGTGCGCAGATAGAAGGGAACCCCTTGCCAGCGCCAGTTTGAGACGCTGAGCTTCAGAGCAGCAAAAGTTGGGACCGGGGTGTCCGGCGCCACGCGGGATTCCTGCCGGTAGCCGGGCACATGCTTGCCATCGACCTGCCCCTGGGTGTACTGGCCAAACACGGCATCCTCCGGACCTAAGGGAAGGACCGAATTCAGCACTTTCACCTTCTCGTTGCGGATGGCGTCGGCCTGGAAGGTTCCGGGAACCTCCATGGCGACCAGCGTCAGCAATTGGGTGAGGTGATTCTGCACCATGTCTCGCAAGACACCGGACTGTTCGTAGTACCCGCCCCGGTCCTCAATCCCCAGGTCCTCTGCCACGGTGATCTGGACGTTCTCGACGCGGTCACGATTCCAAAGGGTCTCAAAGATGGGATTAGCAAACCGGAAAACCAACAGGTTTTGCACCGTCTCCTTCCCCAAATAGTGGTCAATCCGATAGACCTGCGACTCGGTGAAGCGCTCATGGACCAGGAGGTTCAGTTCCTGCGCCGAGGAGAGATCGTGGCCGAACGGTTTTTCAACGATCAGCCGCGTCCAGCCGGCGCTGTGGTTCAACCCGGCCCCTCCGAATCCATGGATGATCGACGGCAAGGCGGCGGGAGGCAGGGCCAGGTAAAACACGCGGTTGCCGGGCAGGTTGTGTTTCTGCTCCAGCTCCGCGATGCGTGCCGCCAATGTCCGGTACTCTTCCGTCCCGCCCTTGCCGATGGTCTGGTAGTAGAGGCACTTGTCGCACCAACTGGGCACCCGTTCTTTTGCAGGCAGTCCAGCCTCTCCGAGCGCTTCGCGCGCCTGGGTTCTGAAACTGGCGTCGTTCAGTTCTGCATTCCGGGCGCAGCCGAGGATCAGGCTTTTCTCGTGGAACAGCCCTTGGGTGGCGAGGCGGTAGAGTGCCGGGAGAAGCTTGCGGTGCATGAGGTCGCCCGTCCCCCCCAGCACGACGAAAATGTGAGGTTCCGCATTCGTTTCAGACATAACTACTCCTTCTCCTTTTCCTTCCGCTTGACCCCGTGGCCGCCGAACTGATCTCGCATCACGGCCAGGAGCTTGTCGGCGTAAGAGTCTTGGTCGCGGGAGCGCAAGCGCGCCAGCAACGACAATGTGATCACAGGCGCCGGAACGTTCTGGTCAATCGCCTCCGCCACCGTCCATCGCCCCTCGCCCGAATCGGACACGTAGGGTTTAATGCCATCGAGACCCGGATTTTCCGACAACGCATCAGCGGTGAGGTCCAGGAGCCAGGAACGAACCACGCTGCCGTGGCGCCATATCTCGGCTACCTGATGGAGGTCCAGACTGAATTGCGCCTTGCTCTGCATCAGGGCAAATCCCTCTGCGTAGGCCTGCATCATGCCGTACTCAATGCCGTTGTGTATCATCTTGGTGAAGTGACCCGCGCCGCTTGGCCCTACGTATCCCCAGCCTTTGTCGGGAGCGGGGGCCAGCGTTTCAAAGACCGGGCGGAGCCGCTCGACGAACTCTTTCTCTCCTCCGATCATCAAGCTGTAGCCTTCGGCCAGACCCCAGACGCCGCCGCTCGTGCCCACATCGACGAAACCGAACCCCTGCTCTTTTAGCTCCATGGCGCGGCGCATGGTCTCCTTGTAGTTGGAGTTTCCGCCGTCCACTATCACATCACCCGCGCTCAGGTGGGGCACAAGCGCCTGGATCGTCTGATCCACAGGGTCGCCCGCCGGGACCATCATCCACACGGCGCGCGGGGAAGTAAGCTGTTGGGCGAGCTTTTCCGGGGAATCGGCCCCAACCGCGCCTTTCTCTTGTATACGGCGAACCGCAGCCGCATCCCGGTCATGGCCCGTCATCCGGTGTCCGCCACGCAAAAGCCGCTCCACCATGTTGGCGCCCATGCGCCCCAGTCCGATCATGCCTAGTTCCATGCTGCTCTTCCTTTCTTGTGCTCTCTGCACATATCGGCACGGCAACCCATGTTTCAATAATCAATCGACTAGGATTTTCACATAGTTCGCGTTTTTCCGACAGACATATAACCCGAGATTTACTCGATAGGGCGCGCTTGAAAGTCACCGCACACGTGAGAAGGATTGTTCAGTCCCCCCAAAGGGAAATGGTTTGCCTTGAAAGTTGATGAACTGTAATTGGTCGCGTAAAAGGATTTAAAACCGGAATCTCAGGCCCATGGTGGCGACTTGCGTCTCTAGGAAGTTCTGGTAAAGCGCCGTGAAGCCCTGCCCGTCGATTTCATGCTCAACCGCGAAGTCGTTGAGGATATCGGTGAACGTGAACAGAAATACAGCGCGATCGTTCATGATCGGCCAACTGGCGGCGAGGTCGAGCGAAGAGCGTGCGCGCTCCCTGCCCTGGGGAACGTTGCGTTCCGCGTAGTAGATGTAGCTCAACTGAAGCTCCATCCCACGGGGTAACCGGATCTGGTTGTTGATCTTGAAATCCCAGGTGCCGTCCTTCGAGGCGGCCAGCGCGAACGGTCGCCGCGTGGGGAAGAACAAGGTCGTCTCAAGCGCGTCGATATTATTCTTGAACCAGTTGGCGCTGCCGGACAAACGCCATGAGTTCCTGATCTGCTGTTCCAGGAGAACCTCGATCCCGGTCTGGGCGGAGTTGCCGGCATTCTCGAAGATCCGGTTGACGATGTCGTAGTTCGGGTTTGAGTCGTCAATGGCGAAAACGCGCAGGAACGAGTCCTTGATGTCCCGGTGGTAGAGAGCCGTGCTGATCGATCCGCGCTCCCACGAGCGAGCGAAGCCGAGCTCGACCGCGTTGGTCAACTGCGGCCGGAGAAACGGGTTGCCGACCTTGAGAATCTCCGGATCGTCGTACTTGGGAAAGATGCGCAGTTCGGGCTCGCCCGGCCGATCGATTCGCCGGTTGTAGGCGGCGATCAATCGATTCTTGTCGCTCAGCCGATAGGTGAGCTTGACGTTGGGAAAGACCTCGAAGTAGTCGTACTTGTCGCTGCCCTCGTAGTAGATGTTATCGTCTGGAACTGTGTAGGAGACGCCCGTCTGCTCGATGCGCACGCCGGCCTCCAGCGTGTAGGAGTTCTTCACTTGTACCAGGTTGCCGTACAGGGCAGCGATGTCCTCGTTCCAGTCGGAAAAATCACCAAGACCTTCGTAAATTACGCTTTGCACACCACGGTCCACCGCATAGGTGACGGGCAGCCAGCGCCGCTGAAGCTTCGTGCCGAGCTCGATCCGACCGCTGCTTAACGGGCGTTTGTAGTCGATGCTCAGCGGCAAAGTGTTTTCCTTGGCCACCAAGTGGGTCATGTCCGTGCCTTCGCGGACCCTCGAGACCTCGTTGAGAAAGTAGGCTTCGTCTTCCCAGCCGCGTGTGTACTGGAGATTGACGATCAGCTCGTGCCCAGGTGTTCTGAATTCACGCTTCAGGTCGAGGCTGATGTTGGCAAAGCCCGTATCCTCCTGCTCCCGCCAGAACCAGAAACGCTCTCGTTCGCCGGTGGACGCCAGGATGAAGGGGACCTGCGCACGGTCGGTATGCGTTTCAAAGTCGTAGATCCCTGAGATCGAGAGGGTGTTGGCGGCGCCGACTCTAAAGTCGGAGCCGAGTCTGACGATGTAGTGGGTCTGCTCGCGGTTCTCGGGAACCTGCGACTCGATGACGCGACCATCGTCATAGAAGCGAGTCGTGAACTCGTTGTTCGGCAAATCGTCCTGAACGAGGACCTCCGCTTGGACGAAGCTGCGCACCTTCTCCGTGTTGTAGTTCAGGCTCACGCTGGGGATGATCTTCTCGTTGTTGGAAAAGCTGCCGAGCTCGGTCGGTAGATCGGCGCGCTGTTTGGAGAACTGGCCTAAGCCGAAGGACAGGCCGACGTCTCCCGAGAAGCCCAGTTCTTGCTCCTTTTTGTAGATGATGTTGATGATCCCGGCCATTCCGGCGGCGTCAAAGCTTGCGGAGGGATTGTGGATGATCTCGATCGCCTCCACATTGGCGGCGGACACGCTGTCGAGTCCTCGCTGACTTCCGAAACCTGTCAGGCTCGACTGCCTGCCGTCGATGAGAATGGCGACACGATCGCTGCCGCGAAGCGAGACTTTGCCTTCTTGATCGACCGTCACGCCCGGAAGGCTCTTCATCGCATCGAGCAGCGATCCGGTCGACTGGGCAGGTCCTTCGTCGAGCCGCACAACTTGGGTGTCGATCCCGGCCACCCGGATTGCGTTTGCGGTAACCGTAATCTCCTGCTCGAGGATCTCCTGACGAACGAGGCGGATGTCACCGAGGTCGTAAGACTGGTTGAGTTCGGAGACGAGCACGTCGAACTCCGCAGGGAAAAACCCGCGAAACGACATGTGGATCGTGTGCTCGCCCGGCGCCAAACCCTGCACGAGGAAGCGACCGTCTTCGCCGGCAAGCACGCCGGACAGCGTCTCTCCGGACTCGGCGTTCTCGACCACCACCGTCGCGAAGCCGATCGGGGAATCGTTGGTGATATCCAGCACGTGGCCGGAGAGGATCGCCGTGCCCTCTTGAGCCAAAGAGACCACCGGCAGGAGCAGGAGGATGAGAATCATGCTCAGCGACTTAGTGCGTTTTCTGATCCACCGACATGTTTCAACACCTTGCATACCTGGCATCATCCAGTCCAGAACTGCCAAGCGGGGAGCCTCCTCCTCTTGGAGGGTTTGCCAAGCCTCCTTACTGTTGCATGCACTAATCACCGCGTAACCCCACTTCTTAAGAAACATTTCCAATCGAAAATTCCAGTATGGCCTTCCGGCTGCTGTAATGATATTCACATGGGCCTGAGTTGGAGCACATTTCTTGCCGCTTGAACTCCCTGTACTTTCAGCACATATCGGCACGGCAACGCATGCGTCAATAATCAATTGACTGGGATTTTTACATAGTTCGCGTGTTTCCGACAAACATTAAGATGCCCGACCAGATCGTTTGACTGCAAAACTTCAGTCAATACAGCCGTAAACCAGTTGGTCGGAAGGAGTAAAATAGAAATAGAGAGGTTGGAACAGGGGAAAGAAGCGATGGCAACCTTGCGGGACATTGTCGATGAAAGGGTTCGCGAGGGAGAGCTTTACGAAAAGCTGGACCGCAACCGCGTGCGCTGTTTTGCCTGCGGGCATTGCTGCCCGATCCCGGAAGGCCAGCCCGGGGTCTGCAAGGTGCGAATCAACCGGGGCGGGACTCTCTATGTCCCCTGGGGCTATGTCGGCGGCGTGCAATCGGACCCTATCGAAAAGAAGCCCTTCTTCCATGCCTATCCCGGAGCGCTGGCCTACAGCTTTGGAATGCTCGGCTGCGACCTGCACTGCGCTTATTGCCAGAATTGGGTCACCTCGCAGGCGCTGCGCGATCCCGCCGCCGTGGCTTCCCTGATCCAAGCCACGCCGGAAACAATGGTCCGGGAGGCGCTCCGGGAGGGAGCCAAAGTGGTTGTCAGCACATACAATGAGCCGCTGATTACCAGTGAATGGGCCAAGGCCGTCTTCCAGGAGGCGCGGGCGGCGGGGTTGGCGACCGCGTTTGTCTCCAACGGAAACGGCACCCCGCAGGTGCTGGAATATTTGGGGCCGTGGGTGGACCTCTACAAAGTGGATCTGAAGAGCTTTGACGACGCCCACTACCGCAAGCTCGGCGGACGGTTGCAGCCCATTCTAGAGACAATCCGCAGCCTGCACCAGATGGGCATATGGGTTGAGATCGTCACCCTGGTGGTTCCGGGCTTTAACGACTCGGACGACGAACTGAAGCGGATGGCGGAGTTTCTGGCGAGCGTTTCTCCCGACGTTCCCTGGCACGTAACGGCGTTTCACAAGGATTACAAGATGACCGATCCGGAGAACACCAGCCCGGAAACGTTGCTGCGGGCCGCTCGAATCGGACGGAAAGCGGGCCTGCGTTATGTTTACGCGGGAAATCTGCCCGCGCAAGCGGGCGATTGGGAAAACACCCGCTGCCCGGATTGCCAGGCGCTGTTGATTGAGCGGCGCGGGTATCGCATTCAGAGCTACCATATATCCTCCTCAGGCTCTTGCTCCTCCTGCGGCAAAAAGATTCCAGGGAGGTGGGACGCCTCCTTCGCGGGACAGATCACTTTTTCACCACTCCATCCGCGAAGGTCCCGATCTGCCGGCTTGCCCCATATCCAGGGACCAACCAGCCCGTAACTTCGCAAGCCGGCCTGAAACAACAAAAGCCTTCCAGCGTCACCTGGAACGGTCCTCGTGATCGTGCAGACCAAGATTCACCGGAAGCCGCGCCAATCCGAGCCGCGCGCGCCTGTCCCGCCTGCCCTGCCTGCCCTGAGCGAAGCCGAAGGGAGCGAAGCCAAGGGATCAGCAAGCGGACCCATACACCAGTTTTTCAACAACCTCTTAAAGACGGCTCAGGCGCTTGCCGATAGACCAAGTGAGGTTATTGAGATGGCGATTAGTATTTCATTCTCGGCGACAAGCCTGGAGTTTTCATTCCTGATTCGCCCGAATACGGAAGCAATCCTGCTCACCGAAGGGCCTGTGAAAGCCGAGCTTCTCACAGAGGAAGTGGAAGAAAGCGGAGAGTCGTCCGGGGAAGCACCCACGAAAGCAGAAGACCTGGGCGAAGAGCCATTAAGCTTCGCTGAACACGTAGCTTCTGCCGGTTTCCGCTCGCCGAGCACCCGCAACGCGCTCTACAAGTTGCACGATCGCCTCACGGACGGTCTGGATGGAGAGGCAGTCGCCGAAGTGGAAGCCTTGCTTGCCGAGGCGGTGGAGTTGGCCGGTGAGCTTGCCGCAGCCGATCAGCGACCGTTCGGCAGGAGCGTCGAACCAGCTCAAGCAGATATTCAACGTGGCCTCCAGACGCCATCCCGTACTCCCGGAACTCGCTCCTACCACGGAGCCCTCCTCTGAGCCCGCGCCCGATGACGGCGATCCGGCTCCCGCCCTGGACGTCGCCGTCTAAGACCGCTTGCCGTCTTTCTTACTTACTCTCTGGCTGATTCTGTGAACAGAATGGGGAATTGACTTCCGTGTGGCTGGGCTGTGCCGGCAGGGGCCGCGAATTCCTTTCATGCGCGGCCAGCCTGCAGGCTGTTTCTTGATTAGACTACTGCTGAATCTTCAGCGGAATATTGAGCAGCATCGGTTCGCCCGGCTTGGTCTCCAAGCGATACATGGTTTGCGGAAGGGGCTCATCGTGCGTCAGCAGGCGTGTCCGGTCCGTGGCGGCTGCTTTCTCTGCTTTCGTGTAGGACTTGCCCGTTTGCCCCCGCGCCTCCAGGCGCTGGACTTTGGAGCCCCACCGTTTCTCCCAAGCCGAGACCTCGTCCTGTGTCAGCCGGAGCGGGTCGCGCCGAATCCTCAGGCCCGGCAGGGGATCGGGCGTCACCAGAATGGTCAGCACTTCCGCTGTCTGATCGGGCCGGCTCGTCCGCATGGAGAAGTAGCGCGGGCGGTCGTCCCAGGCGGGGATTTCAATCAGACGTCCGGCCACCACTTCATTATTGCCGCCGTGCGTCCGCAGAGTGGGGAAGATCAGCAAGGGTGTGCCGAAGGTGCCGTCTGCGTACTGCTCCCGGTCGATCACATACAGGTAGCCGGAGCGGGCCGTCTCGATGCTGACCCGGACCTTCTGTCCTTCCAGCAGCGGGGTCTCAGCCTCGACGCGCTCCGGTGTCAATTCCCCTCCCCCGTCCAGGTCGGAGATGCGAATGTCTTTGTCGTCTTCCGGGAGGGAGGCGCGCAGGAGCCAGATGGTGATGCCCACCAACGAATCGCCGGGGTCTTCTGCGCCCAGCTGTGGCGGCGAGGCCGCAGGGGGCATCGGCGCCGTCGTGGCAGTCGAAGGGGAAGCGGAGGCCGGTTTGGGCTCAGCGGGCCGCTTGGCGCGAAACGCCGTGTTCCACAGTTGCCGCGTGCGGTCTCCCGAGGACGTTTGCTGGGCTGCGGCGGGGGAATGTCCCCATACCAATAGCAATACGAACGCCGCCAGTCCCAAGGTTCCGAAATCAACAAAGCTTGGTTTGTTTGTCATAACTATGCCTCTTTTTGGTTTTCCAATCATTGGGGGATCCAATCAATGGTGCTCCAAATTCAACAACCTGACTAAAATATCGCCGTTCCCTTGGACGTTTGTCTGCTTGCGCACCTCATCTCGTTCCACAACGGAGGGCGATTCACTAAATTTCTCCAGAAGCGCCTGGATCGAGCTGGTCAGGTCCGGGTCGTCTACGACCCCCATATGCTCTGCATCGGCAAATTCCTTGACGGCCTCCAGTTCGGCAACGCTTTTGGCGGTCCAGATCATCCATAATTTTTCCGTCCCCGCCTGCTCGTCAAACTGTATCCAGTACTCTTGTTCGGCGGGTATCTGAATCCTCTGATCCGCAGTCAGCAAAGCCGGCTGGCCCTCGCCCGGAAACATGACGTTGTAGCTGGGCATTCCGGCTTGCAGCACCGGCCCTTCGTTGAGTATGTAGAGATATCCGGCTTGCGGGCTACTGATAACCAGGCGAATGGCATAGTCTGCCTCAAAGATGATTTCGCCCGGCAGCGGGAAGGGTTCCCGGAAGGGTTCTCCGTCCCGGTACCGCTGCACGATGATGGAGTAACTGAACATGCGATCCGGCACGGAAACTGCGGCAGGCGGAGCAAGCTCGGATGGGGCGGATTGATCGGAGGACCGGTTGAAAATACCAATGCCGATTCCCGCCACGAGCAATACAGCAACGGCGATAGCAGCCGCGATGAGAGCCGGTTTCTTCTTGCTGGCCTCGGCGGCTCCGGCAGGGAGCTTCCCCCGGGTGGAGGCCTTCCGGCCTGCCGCGCCGGAGCGCATCTTCTGCGGTAATTCCCGGTTGCCTGCATCCTCCGTGCAGAGGTTAAAAAGGTGGACCCGCACGCCGTGCTTGACCTCTTGCTCTCCGAGGTCCTCGAGATGCGATGACCAATCACTCAGTTGTGCCAGGACCTCCGCCACGGAGCGGGAGATAATAATATGCCCCGCATCGCCCGAGTCCATGACCCGCTGGGCCATATTGATCCCGCCACCGGCCACGTTTCTGTTGGCATTGATGTCCGCCACGCGGTACACGGGTCCGGTATGGACACCGATACGCAGCTTGATGTTGGGATAGTCCTTTAAGGAGCGGCTGACCTCGGTGGCGCATTTGACCGGCGCGACTGGATCGCGGAAAAACACCAGTGCCATGCCGTCTCCGGTCGGCAGCTTAATCAGTTCCTCGTTTTCCTGCGCGCGCTGGAATTCCTCCGAGCTGGAGATCACATCCTGCAGTTGCTGGAGATATTGCGTCTGGAGGTCCATCGGCAGCAGAGAGTAGCCTACGATATCCGTAAAAAGGATGTGGGCCATCTCCAAGGCGGGTTTTTTGGAACCAGAGGAGGCGGCAACCGTCTTATGCTGCATGGGGGTGGTCGCAGCGAAGGCGCTCGGATCGGAAGAGGTCCCCCTCGGGAGGGTTTGCAGCATTTCTGCCCCGCCGGTCACGGCGCGGGCGAACTCGTCTCCCAAGTCCCGTGCGCGGGCGTGGCGCTGTTTGGCGTCGAAGGAAAGCGCCTTCAAAATGCAATCCTCCGCCGCCGGAGGCAGGCTGGAATGAAAGTCCCGCGGCTTTGCTTTGACCCCTTCCTGCTGCAGGACGTACAGTTGGGCCGGCGAGTCCGGGTTGAATGGCCGCCGCCCGGTGACCATCTCATAGGCGATGACGCCGAGAGAATAGATATCGCTGGCGCTAATGGGCTGCCCCAGGAGCTGCTCCGGAGCCATATAGGAGCCCGACCCGGCAACCCGCGTGGCCTCGGACCCCGCTGCCGCCTGCGATTCCATCACCGTGGCGATTCCGAAGTCGATGATTTTCACCAGCTCCTCGCCGCCTCCCAAATTTTGCAGCATGACGTTTTCCGGCTTCAGGTCGCGATGATAAACGCCGCGGTCGTGCGCGGCGGTGAGCGCCTGGCCGATCCCTCGCACGATCTGCGCAATGCGCGAGAGGGAAACCTGCTGGCTCTTCATCACATCCCGCAGCGTCAGCCCGTCTACGTATTGCATCACCAGAAAGGGCTTCCGGTCCGGCATTTCTCCGGCGTCCAGCACGCCCACAATTCCCGGATGGTCGATGCGCGAAAGAGCTTCTCTTTCCTGGCGGAATTTCTTGGTGAACCAGGCGCTGTCGGCCGATTGTTTTTCGAGCAGGACCTTAATCACCACCAACCGGGAGTGCAGTTGCTCGTCCCGCGCCAGATAGACTATGCCAAACCCCCCGCGCCCCAGTTCCCGCTCAATGCGGTAGCGGTCTTTGATTTTGGCTCCGCCGTACGGCTTCTCTTGCGGCAAAGGCGCGGTGTTGACGACCTGAGTGGCTTCCGGGGTGACGGCGGCGGTGGCTTCGGTGGCGCCACCGGCAGCAACTTCGGTAGCGGCGTCAGCAGCAATGGTCTGCTCCTGGTCGCTGGGGGTCTTCTGGTCTGGCTGGCCATCTATCGGCATAAAGAACTCCGGCGGTGAACGGCTCTGAATCGACGGCGAAGCCTTCCCCACCTGGGGGGATATCTATTGATAATAAATCTCTTCTGCAAGCTTGACAAGAGGGACATTCGTGATCTTCTGTTCGGTGTTGTTCTTTACAGCACGCCTCCAGTCTGCTATTTTGCAGTTTTAGTTCTCGCATCCTGGGTTGTAATGACTGAGGACTGTAAAGATGCCCCTGTGGCAGACGCACTTATCCGCACTGATTACGCTACCTCGCCTTAAAATCGCCGCCGGCAGCCTCCTGTGCCGGGCGGTCATTTTCGGACTAATAACGCTTCTTTGTTTGGCTGTTCCTTCCTTGTCCCGCGCGCAGGGCGTCATTTCCACGGCGGCGGGCACCACCTGGAGCTTTTTCGGCGATGACGGTCCGGCCATACTTGCCTCGCTGGATGGCCCTACCAGTGTGGCGGTAGATGCGGCTGGCAACATTTTTATCGCTGACCGGAATAATAACCTTGTCCGCAAAGTCGGCGCCGATGGAATCATCACCACTGTGGCGGGCAACGGGGATTTCTCCTTCGCGGGAGACGGCGGCCCGGCCACCGCCGCCTCGCTCGATCCCCAGGGCGTGGCGGTCGATGCGGCCGGCCAACCGCGGGGAGTTTCTTTCGATCTTCTGCACTGGACTGGGAGCGGTAACGAACCCGCCGGCGAGCGGAGCCGCGGCAGCAGGCGATCCGCTGTCGGAGACGATGGCGACCCCGGGCGTAACGATTGAAGGCGTTCCGGCGACGGTAACGTTCTCCGGGCTGGCGCCGGGCTTTGTGGGGCTCTATCAGGTGAACGTGGTGATTCCCCAGGAAGTCTCTTCTGGCCCGGCGGTCCCCCTGATACTCACCATCAGCGGCGTCCCCTCCAATGCCGTGACTATTGCGGTCGAGTAGCACGTAACAAATTCGTGCGGTTTTGTCCCACCGAATCCAACCAGAACGGTTTCACAGTTCGTGTATAGTCAGAGCCGTGCGCGCCTGTCCCGCCTGCCCTGCCTGCCCCGAGCGAAGCCGAGGGGATCAGCAAGCGGTCACAAGCGCTGGAGAACGGCCTATCGGATGGATCTACAAACATGTATCTACAAGCATGGCGCTTTACACCAACCCTGAAATTGCCCTAATGATGCCATGCTGGCGTGACTGACCGAGTTGTTCTTCGTGCAGTGGCTGCGAGAACACTCTGCCCTCTTTGAACCATCCGGCAGGACATGAACCGCAGCCCCATATAGGGAATCGCAATCTTGACGGAACGCGAGGTAATGGTTTTGGCACGGCCCGGCCTGTGCAGCAGTCCTGTTTGCTATAATCAGGGCCACCAAGCTGCTGTCCTGCAATAGGACGTATAAGGTCATAAAGCAAGAGAGAGGCATTATGAGCGCTTGTTTGCGTTATTTGTTGTTTGGGATTTTATGCTTGGTGTTGTTGTCAACACAGGCCTCCGCCCAGGAAATACTCTGGGAAACGCATAACGAAGAAGGCAACCATTCTTATCAGCAGGGCAAGTATGCCGAGGCGGAGAAGCAATTCTTAGCTGCCTTGCGAGAAGCGGAAAAGTTTGGGTCAGCGGACCGTCGTCTGGCCAGGGCCTCACCAGCCTGGCAACACTCTACCGCACACAGGGCAAATACAACGACGCAGAGCCACTTTACCAGCGGGCATTGGAGATTGACGAAAAGGTTCTGGGGCCGGAAGACACTCAGGTAGCTGCGGAACTCAACAACCTGGGGGTACTCTACCACGCCCAGGCCAAATACTCCGAGGCCGAGGCGCTCTACCGGCGGGCTCTGCGGATTGACGAGAAGGCCATGGGGCCGGATCATCCCAGCCTGGCCACAAACCTCAACAGCCTGGCTTTCCTCTACCATGACCAGCGCAAGTACGCCGAGGCCGAGCCGCTTTATCGGCGGGCATTGGCGATCATCGAGAAGGCCGTGGGACCGGACCATCCCAAGGTGACTGCGACCTTGGAGAGCTACGCCGCCTTGCTACGGAAGACGAACCGGGAGTACGAGGCGTTGAAAATGGAGGCCCGCGCCAAAGCCATCCGTGCCATGCACGCGCAGCAGAATCCAGCCAAATGAAAACAGACCCGCCTTGCCGAAAAGGCGCGGTTTGGCAGCGCAGTAGGCGGAGCACGCGCGGTCCCTACGGGCAGGTTCCCGGACTCAGTTCTCCGCGCGGCCACAATCCAATTTGTGTTTTCGCCTTGCCGTGACAGCAATGTACGGTAAAAGAACGACGGAGAGTAAACGATGGAGAGTAAGGGTTGCCCGCATAGCGGGGAATTGCGCAGGCCGAGCCAATTGGTTCCCCAAACGGATTCCCAAACAGATTCCCTAACGGATTATAAGCTGAGAATACCCACCGAGAAGTGCTCACCGCCAGAGAGGAGAAAATGAGAGCCGCCGAATTTTTACCAGCCAATCGGAAACGGAGCATGCAAACAACCGCTCGGCAGTTGTTGCAAAGAGAGCGCGTGTTGCCAGGGGCGCTTATCACGCTGATTCCCGTCCTGATCCCCATGCTGTTCCTCGCCTGCTCGCCCGTCGCGCCGCCTGTTGCGGGAGCAGCCAGACCGCACGCTGGTGGAGTTGCAGCAGGGGTTATGGGAAGCCGAGAGGGTGCACTTCAGTATTCAGCATCTGTGGCGACGGCTCCGGCGGATGGGCTTGCCGCTAAAAAAAGTCGCTCCGCGCCCAGGAGCAAGACACGCCGGAAAACCGGGAGCGCCGCAAGGCGTGGCAGGAGCAGAGCCAGCTGATGGATCCCCGGCAATGGGTGTTTGTGGACGAGAGCGGCGCGACCACGGAGATGACTCGGCGCTACGGTCGTGCGCCCCGCGGGGAACGGGTGCGGGAAGCTACGCCCGCCGGCCGCTGGAGCACGCTGACGCTTCTGGGAGCGATGAGCACCGAGGGATGGTTGGCGACCCTGACCGTGGAGTCGCCCACCGACGGAGATGTCTTTCTGGCTTACCTGGAACACGTGTTGTGTCCCCGGCTGGAACCGGGCCAGATCGTAGTCATGGACAACCTGGGGGCGCATAAAGTTCAGGGAGTCCGAGAACTCATCGAAGCCACCGGAGCGAAACTGATGTACTTGCCGCCGTACTCGCCCGACTTCAACCCGATTGAACCATGCTGGGGGAAGGTGAAACAGAAGCTCCGTTCGCTGAAGGCCCGCACCGTGGACGCGCTGCAGGAGGCGATCTCCGAAGCCATCGCCACGATCACCCCCAACAACGCCTCCGCCTGGTTCGCCCATTGCGGCTATGATCTACACTAACAGGAGAAATGCTCTAGTGTTCGTAAATTCAAAAAAGCCCATGACGAAAGACCTTTTCTCCGTGGCTTGTATCTACCTGCTTACCCTTCGTCAGCGCCTCTTCGATGCGGTGCAGCATGAACACATCTTCTTTGTTATAAGTAAGCAGCTCGTTCAGGTAGCGCGCATCCCGGGATTCCTCGTATTTCTTCCAAGTCTCGTTGGCCCAGGCCCCGTCTTTGCCGGGGAGTTCCCTCTTGAGCCCCAGGGTTTCTTCCACCTTTTTCTGACCTCCATAAAGGCCATGCTCCCAGCACAGCGGCACGAGGTCAACGTGCTTGAACACTTCGTCAAGCACAACTCCGAGTTGGGCGGCTATCACGGGAAAATCGAATCCTATGCGGTGATTGATCCTGTCAGGAATGGAGCGGCCGTTGTAGGTCACGATGCGCCCGACTCCATCGAGCACCTGCATCAATTGGTCTTTAGAGATGTCCTCACCGGTAAGCTGATAAAAAGAGTCATTGGTGTTATCCATAACTCGGGTGCTATCCATAACCCGAATTCCAAGCACAGTGATCTTATGATTCTTGAAATCCCTGCATAATTTGGGAAAAGGCAGCCGGCCGAGATAACTCGTCTCGATGTCAAGATAAGCTGCTTTCATGCGATTCCTCTTTTTCTATTTTCTGCCGGGCAGCATAGCATGAATCCGCCCACTGCGCGGCCAGCGGAAAAGCACATGGCGCAAATCGGCCCGCCAGATGTTTCCCCGCCCGAATGGAGGTTTTCGGGCGATAATGAAGCCCCGGATGATGCACGCGGATGGCGGTCGGGATGACGTCCGGGAGGCTGGCGGTGGCCCGTGAAATTGACGGTAAATAGTTACAGTGGGTATAAGGCGAATGAAAGGCCGCTTTTATTTGCGCTCGACGGCCACGAATATCAGGTGGAACGAGTGCTCGACCAATGGTACGGACCCGACTCGGTTTATTTCAAAGTCCAGGCAAGCGACGGGAACCTGTACATCTTGAAGTATCATCAATCGTCCGATGAATGGAGCCTGGAGTCCTACCGCAGAGGGGCCACAGAGACCGGCGATATGCCGGCTGATCTGCCTACGGACCATCCCATCTGAACCTTACAACTCGGAATGCAGAACCCGCAATGAAGGATTCGGAATTGACCCTTGAAAACCGAGCGGGCCGAGCAGTATTGTCTTTCGGAGACTTCTGCTCGCTGAACCACATTGATGAAACACATTATTGTCGGCACAGCCGGACACATTGACCACGGCAAAAGCGCGCTGGTGCGGGCCCTGACCGGAACCGACCCGGACCGCTGGGAAGAGGAAAAAAGGCGCGGCATCACCATCGACATCGGCTTTGCCACGCTCGACCTGGACGCGGAGCACCGCCTGGGCTTCGTCGACGTTCCCGGCCACGAGCGGTTCGTCAAGAACATGCTGGCGGGGATCGGCGGCATTGACATGGTGCTGCTCGTGATTGCCGCCGACCAGTCGATTCAGCCGCAGACGCGCGAGCATTTTGACATCTGCCGCCTGCTGGAAGTGCGCCGGGGGATCATCCTGCTCACCAAAGCCGACTTGGTGGAGCCGGACATTCTGGAGCTGGTCAAACTGGAGGCGGAGGAGTTCGCCGCCGGGTCGTTCCTGGAGGGTGCGCCGATCCTGGCCGTCAGCTCGCGCACGGGCCAGGGCATGGACGCGCTGAAACAGCAGTTGTTGAGCCTGGCCGCCGAGGCGCCCGCCAAGGACTCTTCCCGCCACTTCCGCCTGCCCATCGACCGTGCCTTCGTGATGAAAGGATTCGGCGTGGTGGTGACGGGCACGCTCATCTCGGGCGAGATTCACAAAGAGTCGGAAGTGGAGGTCCACCCGGTGGGAAAGCGGCTGCGCGTGCGGGGCATTCAGGTCCACAACCAAGCGGTGGAGACGGCTTCCGCCGGGCAGCGCACGGCCTTGAACCTGAGCGGCGCCGAGACCGGAGAGCTTGCTCGCGGCATGACGCTGTCGGACCCCGGCCGCTTCCTGGCCACCAAGCGCGCCGACTGCCTGCTGCACCTACTGCCCTCGGCGCGGCCTCTCAAAAATGGCGCTTCGGTGCATTTCCACTCGGCGACCACTGAGGTAATCGGCAAGGCGATTCTCCTGGAGCAGCCGGCGGGCAATGGGGCCGCAAGCCGAGTGAAGAAAAACACGGAGAATAAAATGGAACCGGGCACAAGCGCCTGCGTGCAGTTCCGCCTGCGCGACCCGGTGCTGCTGTTGCCCGGCGACCGCTTTATCATCCGCCAGGTCTCTCCGGTGATTACGATTGGAGGCGGCAGGGTGCTTGAAAACTGGGTCCCGCGCCATTCGCTCCGCCGGATGGCGCGCGAAGACGTGATGAAAGCCCTGCGGGTGCTCCAAAGCGAAAACCGCGAGAGCATCCTGGAGACCCTGCTCCGCAACAGTCCGGGGGGCTGCCTGGGCGCGGAGGATTTGATTGCCCGCACGGGATGGCTGCTGGCCGAATGCAGCCAAACGGCACAGCAGTTACAGAAGGAGGGCAAGGCATCTGTCCTCTCGGAAAAACCTCTGCTGGTGGCGGAGGAAGCCCGCCTGGAGCAGTTGCGCCGCAGGACCGTCGAGACGCTGGAAAAATTCCACAAACAAAATCCCCTTCTGCCCGGCATGTCCAAGGAAGCGCTCCGCACCAAGCTGTTTGCCCGCGCTTATCCCGCCCTCGCCGAGCCTGTCCTGAAGAAGCTGGCCGATCTCGGAAAAATTGCCGTGGCCGGAGAGCTGGTAAAGCTGGGAGGCCACAAAATCGTCTTGAAGGACGAAGAGCAGCAGGCCAAGCAGCAGATCGCACGCGCCTTTGAGCGGGCCGGGTTGAGGGTCCCCGCCGTGAAAGATGTCCTCGGCAAACTCCCCTTGGAGCGGCAACGGGCGGAGAGAATTCTCAAGATTCTGCTCCAGGAAAAATTGTTGATACGGGTTTCAGACGATCTGGTATTCCACGCCGACGCCATCGGCAAGCTCCGCCAAACGCTGGCACAGTACAAAACCACGAGCGACCGCATCAAGGTCGGCGCTTTCAAGGACTTGGCGCAAATCAGCCGCAAATATGCCATCCCCTTGCTCGAATATCTGGACCGCGAACACGTCACACGACGGGCCGGCGATGAGCGCATCCTGCTGTGAGCCCGCTGCCGCTCCTCTACTCCTCCAAGCCGCTTGGCAACCCCCTCTCTCCAAAGCAAAGAATCTCCTCAATCTTGTTGTTGTATCAGGGCTAGGAGAGGCCTAGAATAGAGGCGGAGGCGAAGGATTGAAATGGAACAAGCTATTGGCATGTTTATGATCGGGCCCGTCGGGCCGATGGAACTGGTCATCATTGGGATAATTGCCGCGCTGGTATTCGGCGGCAAGCGCCTCGGGGATTTAGGAAAAGGTTTGGGAGAAGGCATCCGCAACTTCCGGAGCGCCGTCAGTTCGAAAGAGGAGAAGGCCGTGGAAGGGGACAATCCTACGAAACCCTCTTCCTAAGCAGCCGATCTGACCTCCTGTGCGCTCTTCCCAGCTGCAATGATGCTGCAACGCTCTCACGGGTTGTTGCCGCTCCCCTTGTCTTGCCGCGCGGATTCGATTTTCTTCAACATCAGATAGACCACCGAGACGGGCAACCCTACCACGTTAAAGTAGCAGCCGTGGACCCATTCCACGAACTTTGACGCTCTGCCCTGAATCGCATAAGCGCCTGCTTTGCCGAGCGGTTCCCGGGTGGCGACGTATTGTTCAATTTCCTGTTCGGTGAGCCGGCGGAATTTTACGGTGGTCGCGACTACGCGCACGTTTTTCTTGTGCGCAAGTTTTCGCGCGGGCCGTGGCGCAGACTTCTGCAACGCTCCTTGCAACGCCCCTTGCGATGAAGGCCACAGGAGGCAGAGCCCGGTCAGGACCTTGTGCTTTTTTCCGGAGAGCAACCGGAGCATCCGCCGCGCCTCTTCCACCGAAGCCGGTTTGCCCAGCGTTCGCCGTCCCAGCACAACCACCGTATCGGCCCCCAATATGGGGAGAAGGGAAGGTTGTGGAAGCCGCGCCAGGGCAGCTTCGGCTTTCTCGGCTGCCATTCGGGCGACGAACTTGCTTGCGGGCTCGCCTTTCCTCTGCCGCTCCCGGATGGATGTGCGGATCGCCTTATAATTGATTCCGGCAGCCCGTAGGATTTCGCTTCTTCGGGGGGAGGCCGAGGCCAGGATGATTTTTCTCGCCGGGCTGTTCTTGAATGGAAACCCGGATGGTGAACGTCCAGATAAAGACAACGGCGGTATCATGCTTTACGGTCCTCTTGACGGAAATAGCGCGTAGCAGGGTATGTTACAAGAGTTATGTTACAATGCGCGCATTGAGAATCCCGTAGTGGCCCAAGCACAGTGGTCTGACCCATGAAGTCTTTCCGAGAGAGCCTTTCGGCGAATTTCCTAAAAAACATCGAGCGCGAAGTGGGCCGCGAGGAAAGCCTGCGTCTTCTGTGGCCTGTTGTTGTCGGCCGGCGGCTGGCGGACAATACGCGGTTGAAGGGGATACAAAACGGCCGGTTGATCCTCGCTGTGCCGGACCGCAGTTGGCGCGCATCGCTGGGGTCTGTGGATATAGAGAAAATGATTCTGGACGCCGTGAACAGCTTATGGGGAGAGCCTGTCTGTCACTCCATCGAGTTCTTCGAAGACCCCCGGATGGCCCCTCCACCGCAAGAACAACGGAACAAGCGTCCCCAGCCGCTCCGGGAACCGCCCCCTGTAGATTTGCCAGCCGCTGCAACAGTGGCCGATGATTCCCTCCGGAAGCTCATTGTTCAATCCGCAAGCAAATACCTTGCCCGGCAGGAGGAAAGCCCTCAGGAGGAAAACCTAAGGTGAAGATCACCGAAAAAGACGTTCGCTACGTGGCTGCCCTGGCCCATTTGGATCTCACGGAAAAAGAAACCGCGCAGCATGTGGCGGAGCTCGATTCGATCCTAACCTACGTGGAAAAACTGAATCAGCTCGACACCTCCACCGTGGAACCCATGGCGCAAGTGCTCCATGAAGCCGCAGAGCCAACCGCGCTCCGGGAGGACCGCGACCGTCAGGGTTTCCGCCAGGAACAGTCGCTCGGGAATGCTCCGGAGAGCGGGGCCGGACACTTCAAGGTTGCCAAGGTGATCGCAAGGTGATTCAAGAATGAGCCTGGACATCAGCAACTGGAAAATCGATGACGTGCTGCGGTCGCTTCGCTCGCGCGAGGCCACCGCCACCGAAATCTGCCAGGCGAGCCTTGCCCGGATCGCCGCAGAGAACCCCAAGAACAACTCGCTGATCACCGTCACCCCAGAGCGCGCCCTGGCTCGCGCCGCTGCAATCGACCGCATGGCAGCCAGCGGGGAGCAGTTGCCTCCGCTGGCCGGGGTTCCGGTGGCCGTCAAGGACGTCATCGTGACCGAAGGGGTCCGGACCACCTGCGCCTCCCGCATCCTGGATAATTATGTACCGCCCTACACGGCGACCGCCGTCGAGCGGATGGAAGCGGCGGGAGCCATCGTGGTAGGCAAGGCCAACTGCGACGAGTTCGCCATGGGCTCCTCGAACGAAAACTCGGCGTTTGGGCCGGTCCGCAATCCCCACGATTTAGAGCGCGTGCCGGGAGGCTCCAGCGGCGGCTCTGCGGCGGCCGTGGCCTCCGGCATGGCGGTGGTCGCGCTTGGCAGCGACACCGGGGGTTCGGTTCGCCAGCCGGCTTCTTTTTGCGGCGTGGTGGGATTGATGCCCACTTACGGCAGAGTCTCCCGGTACGGACTGGTGGCCTATGCCTCCTCGCTCGACCACATCGGCCCTGTCGGGCGCTCCGTCAAGGACGTGGCCGTGCTGCTGTCGGCGATCGCAGGTCACGATCCCTTGGACTCCACCTCCGCGGCCGTCCCGGTCCCGAACTACGCCGCGCAGCTCGATGGGGATCTGAAAGGATTCAAGATCGGCGTCCCTCGGGAATACTTCGCCGAGGGCCTTTCCTCCGGAGTTCGCACCCAAGTGGAAGCGGGCCTCCAGGCGCTCGGCAAACTAGGGTGCGAGATGGTGGACATCACGCTGCCGCACACCGAGTACGCCACCGCCTGCTACTACATCATCGCCACCGCCGAAGCCAGCGCCAACCTGGCCCGCTATGACGGCGTCCGCTACGGCTACCGGGCGCCGGGAGCTGCCTCGCTTTCGAAGATGTACCAGAAGACTCGCGGCCAGGGGTTCGGCGCGGAAGTCAAACGCCGCATCATCCTGGGCACTTATGTTTTGAGCGCCGGTTATTACGACGCCTATTACCGGAAGGCTCAAAAGGTCCGCCATCTGGTAACGGGGGATTTTGGGGAAGCCTTCGAGAAGGTGGATGCGATTGCGGCGCCTACCTCTCCCACGCCCGCCTTCCGGATCGGAGAAAAAACGGCCAACCCGCTGGAGATGTACCTGTCGGATGTCTACACCCTCCCCGGCAGCCTGGCGGGAATCCCCGGAATCTCAGTCCCGTGCGGGTGGAGTTCAGCGGAAGGCGGCGGGAGCTCTCCCGAAAAGAAAAAACTCCCGGTAGGACTTCAATTGCTGAGCAAGCACTTTGACGAAGCCCGGCTACTTTGCCTGGCGCATCAGTTTGAACTGGCGGGCGGAGTTGCTTAAAGCTTCTCCGTTCCTATAGCGGGGAATAGGGCGGGAGCCAGGAATCGACGCTCCGGGTGCGGCTTGTTTTTCCGGATTTTCTTGTGGCACAATCGGTCCATCATCGGAAGTCCGGCCGGTCGCGGCCAGGCAGAATTCATTTTGCCGCAGAACGAACCCCTTGAGGGAGGAAAGTATGGAAGCCATTCGGTTGGGAGACACCATCGACGACCACTGTTCGCATTGCCGTTTGCTGACAGACCA
Organism: Terriglobia bacterium; assembly: GCA_963666975.2. Classification (GTDB taxonomy): domain Bacteria; phylum Acidobacteriota; class Terriglobia; order 2-12-FULL-54-10; family 2-12-FULL-54-10; genus JADFGZ01. The sequence goes on from CAXVYR010000004.1 coordinate 1,020,683, forward strand.
CTCCGTCGTGGCGTTGATTGGCGAGGAAGTAAAAAAGGTGCGCTGCCGCACCTGTAATTACGAGCACAATTTCCGGCATGGCAAGGGCGGACAAAAAAAGAAACCGAAGCTCTCCGCTTACGAGCAGGTGCTGGCTTCGGTGATGGCGGGAATGCCGGGTGGACCGGCCACGAATGCCGAAGACGACGCCCCGCCGCCCGGCGCAACTCACCGCAATCGCACCCGCACCCGCACCCTTCCCAAACGCAACCGGCCCCTGTCCCGGCGTTAGTTAGCGGACTTTCCTGGCAAGCTTCCGCCTACCCGGAAACCAGCGACTCAGCCTGCCCGGCCAGCTCGATGGCCCGCTTCGGAGCCGCCGTGAGAAACGGCTCTTGAACCGCCTCTCCTTTTTCGAGCAGCTCCTTCAGGAAAAGGCCCGCCATTTGGATGGCCATGGCGTCGGTCAGCGTCCGTCCGGTGCGCCGCTCGTGCTCGGCAAAAGCGATATGCGGAAGGGCGATCACAACCCCTTTCCCGTCGACCAGAAACTTCACATCTACGGTATCGCTATGGCGCGGCGCGATTCCGGTCGTCAGGGTGGAGAAGCGGCAGTGGTATGTTTTTCCGCCGGCGGGAGAGGAAACAGAAAATTCTTCGTATGCCATATACCTTATCCCAATCCAGCCGGTCAGGGAGGCCCCTTCCCTTTTTTACGCTCCCGGCTTCGAGAATTGTATCGGAAATTACGGTGAAGCGAGAGGAGGAATTTCTCCTCTGCTGGTCAGCGCCGCACCGATTAACATCGCTCAGGCGCGATGGTGCCGCTGCTTGATGAGGATGGGAGTTCCCTGAAACCCGTACTGCTTGCGCAATTGATTGATCAGAAACCGCTCAAAGGAAAAGTGCAGCCGGTGTTTCTTGTCGGTGAACAGCACGAAGGTGGGGGGGCTGACGGTGGATTGCGTCATGTAGTAGATCTTGGGCCGCAGGCGGGCAGGGCTGGTGGCTCGGTCGAGATCGATCTTCTGCAGAAAACGGTTGAGTCCCGCAGTGGTGATCCGCAAACGACGCGACTCGGCAACCCGGAGCACCTCCGGAAATATCTTCCCTACTCCCAGGCCGGTCTTGGCCGAGATAAACAGCCTCGGCGCATACTCCAAAAATTTGAATTTCCGGACGGCTTCCTGCAGCAGCTTCTTCCGGGCAACGCCGCGTTCCTGCACCTGATCCCATTTATTCACCAAGATGATTATGGACTTGCCGTCCTCGTGGGCGTAACCCGCGATGGTGGCATCCAGGGCTGCGATGTCTTCCGTCCCATCGATCAAAAACAAGGCGACGTCGCACATCCGGAGGTGGCGACGGGCCATTACCACGCTCAGTTTTTCGGCCAGCAGCTTCGTCTTGCCTTTGCGGCGGATGCCCGCCGTGTCCACCAGCCGGTAGGATTTTCCGTCCTGCTCCATCAGCGTATCCACGGCGTCGCGGGTCGTTCCCGGCGTCTCAGAGACAATCGAGCGGTCGCTCCTCGCGAGCCGGTTCAGCAGCGTAGACTTTCCCACGTTCGGCCTGCCAATGATGGCGACGTTGATTTCGTCCCTTTTCTCGGCGACCTCGGAGGTGGTGGCGGGAAGCGCGGCGGTAATCTCGTCGAGCAGATCATCCAAACCGACGCCATGTTCAGCCGAGATGGGGAAAAGCCGGGGAATGCCCAGAGCGTAAAATTCGGCGGCAGGCGGCATCTGCTTGAGACTGTCCACCTTGTTCACCGCCAAAAGCAGCGGCTTGCCCGTGCGCCGGAGCAGCCTCGCCAGCTCCTGGTCCGATGCGGTGATTTCGCTTCTCCCGTCCGCCACCATCACCACCTGCTGGGCCTGGTCGATGGCGACTCGGGCCTGGACAATAATCCGCTCCGGAATCTCTGCGGAGTCCCCCACCAGCATTCCGCCGGTGTCCACCACTTCAAATTCCTTGCCGAGCCACTCCGCCCAGCCGTAGATGCGGTCCCGCGTCATGCCGGGCTCGTCGCCCACAATGGCCCTCCGCCCGCCCGTGATGCGGTTGAACAAAGTGGATTTGCCGACGTTCGGCCGCCCCACGATGACTACGCTGGAAAGCAATGGCATAGATTAAGCTAAATTGTACAGTCAAACGAGGCTGCTCAGCGCAGCGGCCAGAAAACAAGTTGGGAAAAGTAGCTCACCTGCCAATCATCCTAGCTCTCCACCACATTGTCGTCGGGCAGAGAGTTCCACTGGGCAGACTCAAAATGGATTTCTGTCTTACTGCCGCGTTTTCTTATTCCGAAGGGAGGTTGCCCGCTTCCGAGGACAAAGGCTCCGGCCTCTCACTTTCTTCTGACCAGGAAACCTTGCGGGGAAAAGGTCACCAGATACTTCTCATAATCCGGGTCGCTCGCGAAGCCGGGATTTTCCGCCAGAAATTCTTTCAAGGCCGTCATGGGGTTGTCGTGACTCCAGGAAGGATCGCCATTCGGCACGCCGGCCAATTGCTGGCAGATGGTGTCAAACAGCACCAGATATCCGCCCACGGAAACATACCGGGAAAACAGCCGCAACTCGGCCAGGGTGTGGGTATAGCTGTGGTCTGAATCGAGACAGACCAAAACATTGCTTTCCCCCGCCAGCTCCTTTTGGAGTTCGCTGTGGACGGCGTCTGACGTCGAGTCGCCTTCAATCAAATGAATTCGGCGGCTGAAGGGAAATGCGGCGATGTTGTTGCGCGCGGCAGGATTGATCTGTATGTCAATGGAAACCACGCGTCCGTCAATCCCTAAAAGTTCCAGGATGGAAGCATAAAAAACAGCCGTCCCTCCCAGCGCCACGCCGGTTTCGACAATCATGCGGGGACGCAGCTTGGCCATCAGTTCCTGCAATATCACGAGGTCCGTGGGCCACTGCCAGACCGGCACGCCCAGCCACTGGACCTGCTTCCATAGCGAGTCATTCCACATCGCTTGGGTCCAGCGGCGGGCCAGGTCCCGTGTTTGCTCCTGAGCCGTATCCTGAGTCGCATCTGGGGAGAGCGGTTTTTTCATTTCAGTGTTTTCATTCGCCAACCCAGCATTCTCCTAATCAGCGTTTTCCTAACCTGCCTCGGGCTGCTCTCCCAGTTCGACCTCGATCTCCATCCGCTCGCGGCCCCGATACAGCGTAACCCGGATCACTTCTCCCGGCTTCATCCTCATGACGTACCGGGACAGGTCCACGGAGCTTTCAATGGGATTCCCATCAATCGCTACAATCAGGTCTCCGCCGATGACGAACTGTTCATTGCCGATCATGGCCAGCCTTCGTCCGGCCCGTATGCCCGCCCGGTCGCCTGGCCCGCCGCGCCTCACGCGGGCCACCAGCAAGCCCTGGGAGGCAGGCAGGTCCAGCAGTTCCGCCAGCGCCGGCGTGATCTCTCTCCCTACCACGCCCAGGTATCCGCGCCTCACCCGACCTTCCTGCAACAGGTCCGTCAGGATGCTCTTCGCCGTATTCACCGGAATGGCAAAGCCGATTCCAATGCTGGCCTGGCCGAAGATGGCCGTGTTGATCCCGATCACATCCCCGCGAGCATTCAGCAACGGCCCTCCGCTGTTGCCCGGGTTGATGGCAGCGTCGGTCTGGATCACATCCTCCAGCAAACGTCCCTCTTGATCTTGAATATTCCGCCCCAGGGAACTGATGACGCCCGTGGTCAGCGTCCCATCGAACCCGAAGGGGTTCCCGATAGCCAGCACCTTCTGCCCCACTTGCAGGCTCTCCGAACTGCCCAGCTTGACGTACGGCAAGTCCCTTCCGGCATCGATTTTGATGACGGCCAGATCGCTGAGGCGGTCATGCCCGATCAGTTTCGCCGGGTGACGGCTATGGTCCGACAAAGTGACCTCCACGGAACGCGCTCCGCTGACCACGTGGTAGTTGGTCAATATGTTGCCCTCGGCATCGATCAGGAAGCCCGAGCCGCTGCCTTGCGAGGGCAAAACACGGAAAAAGAAATCGTACTGGATGGTCGTGCTGGTCAGGTTGACCACCGCCGGGCTCACAGCTTTGTAAACCTGGATATTGTTCCGCTCATCGGAGATGCTGGATACATCCGGAGGAACAGCGGCCGCGGCAGGCGTGGATTTCGGGGCAGTCTGCGGCGGCGGCTCGGCGTTGTTCACCTGCGGTCTTTGCCAAATCCACCAGCCCGTGACAGCGCCTAAGATCGCTGTCAGAAGCAACTTGGACCAGATCGATTGTCTCGGCATGCTCACACCCGTCCAACCGGAACGCTAGGGTCGGAGAGAAAATTTCGACTCCCGGAAACTGCTTTGTTGTCCAATCCGGTCGCGGATGGTTACTTGCAGCCTGTACTCGCCGGACTGGGGGGCTTCCAACTCCACCTCAAAAACGGTGGGGAGAAAACGCGGCGGATAGAAGCTTTGATCCCTTTGCACAGAGGCATTGACCCGCGAGATCACCCCATTGCCTTCCGCATCCAAGACCGCCAGGTCCTGCTCCACCCAGACCTGATTCTGCGGTGATACGCGGTAGCCGACGATCTTGTACCGTGCCCAAACGCGGTCGGATACCGAGAACGTACGGCTGGGAAACCAAGGCCCCCGCTCCGAGCGGGCATATTCCAGCCGCTGAATCTCCAGCGTGTCGCTGGGCTGGACCTCCTCCCCGCGCACTCGAAAGGTAACGCGGCGGCGGATATCGCGTTCCGCGATCCGGTCGGTCACGCGGATCTCAACGTTGTAGTCGCCTCCCGGCGCAGAAGAGGGCACGGTGGCGGACCAGTTGATCTTGGGTCGCCACTCTTCGTCCCGTGGTCCCAAGATCGTGTCGATCCCCCCTTCCTCTCCCGGCGCCACCAAAACCCCGAGCGGGTCCCGCAGCTCCACATGATGGCTGAGATGCACGCGATGTTCCCTGAGCCCGCTCCCGGTCCGCACCGGCAGGCGCCGGAAACCTTCCACCCGAAAAGAGAGCACCACATTGCTCCCTGCTTCCACATCCAGACGAGGTCCGATCCATCCGTCGTAGTCCTCAAAAAGAACTTCGGCAATCTCCAGTTCTTCCTGCTGTTCCTCTTTCAACTCCGGGTCCGCCCGTTGCTGCGCAGCAACGACAGGACTGAAGAAAACCCCGAAGCAAAAAATCAGCAAAGCGATCATAGCCGCGTGTTCCCCATTAGATCGGGTCTCCACTAGATGTTAACTAATATGTGTGCTGGTGTCCAAGAGGCGTCTGCGGATAGGGGAATGGGAACAGCCCACGGCGGGAGAAACCTTCCGCAACCTGGAAAACCATTTCGGACGCAGTTCCCCAATTCAAAACACTGGCAAGCGGAAAGGGATTTGGATCAGGACTTCCAAATCGATGGGGATTCCATTTTTTGTTGCCGGTTGAAACTCCCATCGGGTGAGGGCATCCATGGCGCTGCCGTCCAGGCGCGGGTCCAAGGTATTCAAAACCTCGATGTTCGATACCGTGCCGTCGCGGAGGATATGGGCCGCCAGCAGCACCGTGCCCTCCACCCGGTCGCGGACCGCCGAGGGCGCATACTTCGGGTCCACCTTCCTCAAGGCCACGGGGGCGGAGAGGTCGCCTTCGTCTTCTTCGTGCCATGTGCCGTCGCCATTGAGCTCCGCAAACCGCAGAACCCAGCTTCCCGACCCGCTGGTCAGGTTCGGCATGTTGATGGTTACGGTGTGGACGCGCTTGGCTCCGAAAAATTTCGGAGCCGCAACCACCTGCTGGCCGCGCGACATCTCCGGCAGAAAAGAAGGCCGGGTGGCCTTGGCAAGCAGTGTCGTCAGGTCTCGCCGCGGGGGCGGTGGTGCAGGCCGCCGTGCCAGCGGGGAGCGGCGCGGTTCGGGAACGGTCTGGACGACCAGAGGCGGGAAGTCCAGCGGATTCCCGCCCGAAACGGAGGAAATGGAAAGATGCGGCGCGCGAATCGCCGCCATCTCGCTTCCGTCGAGCACCGGCGGACTGATATCTGCGGCTTCATCCCAGGTGATCTCCGGTTCCGGGCTGCCTTCGGGCGACACCGCAAAGGCGCCGGAGCGGTTGCCTGCCGGGATGTGGATTTCAATCGGGGGAGGCGGCGCGGGAGCCACGCTCACGGCAATCAGGCTCTGGAGCGTTGACGGGTTGGCCTCCGGGGAGAGGACCGGGGGAACTGGAACCTTCGGCATTTTTTTCGCTTCCAGCGGAGCCGCCGGGGGAACCCCGGGCGCGACGGGAAGCTCAGGAAACGGCAGCATCGCCGTTGAGGCTATCTGTATCTCGGAGACCCTGAGATTCAGCTCAGCCAATTTAGGAGGTTCCGGGGGAGGAGGAGCAGCCACCTTCGGAACGGGCAAATCCGGCAACCCAATCTGGGACAGTTGTCTTTGCACCTCTGTCAAAGAAGGCGCGGGAGGCACGATCTCCGGCTTCCAGTAAATCATGTTCGGCAGCCTGATTTCCGCTTGTAGCTGGAGCTCCGGCGCCTTCGGCTGGATGATGGTTTGCCTCCGGTTGTCGGGGGCCGGCGGCTTGGAGACAATCTCCTGCGTAGGATGAAGATGAATGGCAGGGCTCTGCTTATTGATTGGCGGCGCTGCTTGCTTTTCTATTTTCTTCTCTGCCTTTTCCTCTATTCCCCTCTCCGCCTTTTCTTCTGCGGGAGGGTTTTCCTCCAGCGGGGCAACGGGCGGAAGCGTGTCGGTTGGGGTATACCAGACGATCTTTTGATTGCTCCTGGAAAATTTCTCCGGGCCGGCATCCTGCTGCCAGTCCGGTAAAGCAGGCCCGCTCACCAGATATGTCCCGAACGTCACATGCAAAAGCAAGGAAGTCAGCAGCGCTTGCCTCGGAAAACCGCCCCTCAGGTAGGCGCTTCGGAACATCACCGCAAAGGATCTGGACGGGACTCTCCTCGGAGGAGCCGAGATGCAGGCGGCCAGATTGGAGCAAAAACGCCAAAAGGGAGAACTGGCGGGAAGCATGGCGAACGCCGGCACAGGGGAAGGTTCGGAAACGCTTCGCCGCGCTGGCTGCCTGGCCGACAAATTCGCTCTGCTTTCCATATGCCTTCTTGAGGCGAAAGCCAGTTATCAAGGGGGGGGAAGATACTTTTGCATTATATCAAGAATGGGGAGTGGCAAGGCAATTGGAAATAAAAACAGCTCCGAGAGACGGCTCCTCGAAGGTACTTTTTGAATTGCTTTGCCGTTTTGCCGGACAATCGCCCGGCAATGGCTCGGGGACGGCTAGCTGGCAGCGGGGGTTTTCGGGTCCACCAAAGCGAGGAGTTCCACAAACCTGGGGTCTTCGGCCAGAAAGAGAAACACGTCGTCCTGCAGGGCCTCGCGCAGATCGGCAAACCCTTCCTCCCATGCCTTCACCAAATACCGCAAGGTTTCCTCCACGTTCCCCAGGCTGGCGTGACTCTTGGCCAAATAGAAGTTGAATGCCGCCGTGTTTTCCGACTCGCGCTGATGCACAATGCTTCCGGAACGGCCACCCCGGTCAAATATTTTCGGGTCGAGCATCAAGGCATAGCGGTAGCAGTTCACGGCGTATTCGTAGCGCTCGTAGGAGAAATACGCCGTGCCCAAGTTGCTGTATATAACAGCGTCGCCGGGGGACAGTTTTAGAGCATCCAGGTAGGTGAGGATCGCCGAACGATATTTTTTTCGGGCATATTCTACAGCCGCCAGGTTGTTGACGGCCTGCGCGTACTGCGGGTCCAATTGAATCGCTTTTTGGTAAGCCTTCCGGGCGGCGCCGAAATCCATCAATTGGTGATAGGCGATTCCCAGCTTGTTGTGGAACTGGGCGTTCGCAGGCTGAAGCTCAATCATCTTCCGGTAAGCCTCAACGGCCTCCGGATAATACTTCCGCGCCATGTAGATATCCCCGCGACGCTCCAACCGCTCGAATTCGGAAAGTTCCGCAAAGTTTTCGCCAGTCTGCTCCTGATTCTGCGCAACCAACAAGGCCGCCGCATTGCCCGTTCTTCCCCCTGCGATGCAAAGCAGGCAGAATATAGCTCCCGCACCGATGGCCCGGAGCAGGGAAAACCGGTTCCGGCTCAAAAAAAAGCGTTTCCGACAGGCGGTTCTCATGACAAAAACTCCGTTGCTATTATAGTTCGGAGAGTTCTGGAAGAGAGTGCGAGAAAGGCAGGAAAGTGACTCCAAACTGTCTGGATCCGCAGAAGCATTTCGATCACGCCTCCCCTTCCGGCCAGTGGGTGCCGTCGTTTTGGACTGGCCTGTGCGGCCTCTCGCGCGCCCGCTTGCAGGGACGTTCAGGTGTGTACCGGGAGCGGAGCGGCTCAGCTTCCCTGGGTTCATATTATACTCTCGCCATGGGGCCTCAGCAATCAGGAAAGGCGTCTCGCAGGCGGAGCTTCTGAAGCAGAAGACTGCATCCCGATCCGGCCGGGAGGCATCCAAGCCGGAGTGAACGCCTGGAAGGAATTGGTTTCGCCGCCACAGCTTTAATTTGTTATACTAAGTTGTTTTTTTGTGATGAATTCTCCTCCCATCCGTATCTTCATCGTAGACGACCACGCCATATTCCGCGAGAGTCTGATCGCGGTACTGAACCTGCAAAAGGACTTTGAAATTGTAGGCCAGGCTGGGACGGTCTCGGAAGCCCGGAGCCTCATCGGAAAAAGCAAGCCCAACATATTGCTGCTGGACCTGAGACTCCCCGGACAAAGCGGCCTGGACTTGCTGCCCGAGCTGCCCAACCTCAGCCCCGATTGCAAAACGATTGCGGTCACGGGCATGGAAGTTGAAAAAGATGTAGTCGAGGCCATGCGTTATGGATCGCGCGGGTTTCTGGTCAAGCAGTGCGCCACCGACCTGTTCCTCAAGTGCATTCGCAAAGTCCACGACGGAGAAATCTGGCTCAACGGAAAATTGACCGAGGCGGTGCTGACCGCCTTTGGCAGCCAGCCGGCAGGCAGCCAGATCAATGGCAAGAGCGAACTCTCCCGCCGCGAAATGGAAGTGATCCAACTGGTTGTCCAGGGCTACAAGAACCGCGACATCGCCCAGAGGCTGTTCATCAGCGAAAAGACCGTGAAAAACCATCTCTCCGCCATCTTCAATAAGCTGGGGGTGGGCGACCGGCTGGAGCTGACGCTCTACGTATTCGAAAAGCGGCTCGTCCCCACTACGCCGGAGTAAGCCACCTTCGCTTGAACAGTCCTGCCTGGTTCTATTACACCGTCTGTCATGACGCCTCATGACGCCTCATGACGCTATTGTTGAGGCGGCTTTGCGATGAAGTTTTGTTCCGAGAGTGCCTGCAACCGCTTATGTGGCCACGTTAGGTAGTCACGTAGGCCGCTAGGTGCGAGCGCCGCAGACGCGCTGCCCGAACCGTGTTCACCATCAACATGGCGATGGTCAGCGGACCGACGCCGCCGGGCACCGGCGTCAGAGCGCCGGCGACGGGGAGAACCGTAGAGGGATCGATGTCCCCGATCAGCGTGGACCCTTTGGTTTCAACCTGGCTCCTGCGCTTGGAATCGCCGGGGAAGAATCGTTCCACCTCTTCCAGCGTGGTGATCCTGCCGATGCCTACGTCGATGACCGCAGCCCCCGGTTTGACAAACTCGCCCGTCACCATGCCCGCCTTGCCGAGCGCGGCCACCAGGATGTCCGCCTCGCGGCAAACAGCGGGCAGATTTTGCGTCCGGGAATGGCAGACCGTCACCGTGGCGTGATGGTGCATCAGCAGCAGCGCCACTGGCTTGCCAACAATGTCGCTGCGGCCGATCACGACCGCCCGCTGTCCTTTGATCGGAATCTCGCTGCGTTTCAGAATCTCCAGGATGCCGGCAGGCGTGCAGGGAACCAATCCGGGCCGTTGCGTAACCAGGTTCCCCACGTTCATAGGATGGAAGCCGTCCACATCCTTCTGCGGATCGACGGCCAGCAACACTCGCTTGGAGTCAACAGGGGAGGGCAGGGGCAGTTGCACCAGGATTCCGTCAATCTCGTTGCGGCCGTTCAGAAGCTCCACCTGCGAAAGCAATTCTTCCGTAGTGGTCGTCTCCGGAAAAACCAGCCGCTCGCTGTGAATCCCCAATTTTTCGCAGGTCTTCACCTTGTTCCGTGTATAAATCTCCGAGCCGGGGTCGTTGCCCGCCAGAATCACCGCCAAGCCGGGCCGGACGCCCGCTTCCCGGAGTTGCGCTATCTCCACGGTCACTTCGGCCTGAATTTGGTCGCGAATGGCAGTGCCGCTCAGGATGCGTGCTGGCAATTCAGATTCCTCCCTCCGTCATCCATATCTGGATTTCAAAAACAAGCAATCGGCGCAGATGCCGAGCCGGGCGGCTCGCCCCGTTACACCATCCGTTACTCCATGTCGGGCCGTTACTCCATGTCGCCCCGTTACTCCATGTCGGGCGGGGTCACTTTCGCAATCCATGCGTCGTAGTCTCCGCCGTAGCCGGCTTTTTTCTGAGCGGCGCTGATTCGCTGTTCGAGGGCCTTAACCTGTGCCTCCGACAGGGGCGTTACCGATTGAATCCTCTCCTTCACCTGTTCGGCCTGCGCGGCGGCCCGGCCTTCGGCGGGCGCGGTGAAACCGGAAATATCACCGCTTTCGCCAACGCCCATGTAATTTTCAATCAGGTGATGGGCCACCTTCTGGCTATGAACCAGCGAGACCCGGATGTTTCCCTGGCCGGTGACCACGTTCCCCACGCCGAAGACGCGGTCCGAGCCGGCGTAGTAGCCGAAGTCCCAGTCCTTGAAAGTGTAATACTCGCCCTTCATGGCGATGCCCGGGATGATCTCCGGAACCGAGCCGATAGAGGAGATAATCAGCGGGGAGCGCAGTTCGTGCTCGCTGCCGGGGATGGGAGTGGCTTTGCGTCCCTCGACGTGAGTTTCAGATAACTTCAGCCCTGCCAAACGGCCGTTCTCGACAATCAGCCCCCCCGTCAGCCTGCGGTCTTGAAAGCGAAACAGGTATTTCCCCTGCGCCACGCTGAGCAGTTTCTGGCGGATGCCCTCGGTTCGGGCCAACTGCTCCGGGGTGGCGTTGTCGGGCGGTTGCGCCAGCGGCATGTCCTGCATGCGGCGGCGGTAGATCAGCAGACATCCCTTGACGCCCAGGTCCTTGGGGTCGATGCCGTGATTCTTGCAAATGGCCGGGATGCCCTTCTTTTCAAGCTGGTGCATATCGGTCTCGACGCCCTTGGCCCGGAGCGCCCGCTCGTAGTTCTCCAGTTGCAGAGCCTTCACCACGTCAATCGACGCCAGCCCGCCGCCGAGGACCAGGGTCTCGTCCGGAGCCTCGTAGCGGGGGCCGGAGTAGCTTTTTTCATTCTTGTGGTTGTACCAGTAGATAAAGGGATTTTGGTAAATCAGGCCCTTGTCGATATACTCATCGGCGCCCTCCACGCCCACGCCGCGGTCCCTCCAGGCGCCGTTGGCCAGGATGACGGCCGAAAAACCCCACTGATCAACCATCTCCTTAAAATCCAGATCGCTGCCGAGCTTGGTGGAGGGAAGAAACGTTACGCCGGGCTTTTTGAGGCGGGCATCGATGCGGGCGTATTCCTGCTTGCGTTGTTCCAGGTGCCAGCGCGGCAGGCCGTCTTCGATCTTCCCATACGGCCTTGTGTTCTGATCAAAAACGACCACCCGAATTCCGTGCTCCGCCAGAATCTCGGCGGCCACCGAGCCGGCCACGGCTCCTCCGATAATGGCTACGTAATGCGTTCCTTGCTTAGACATGAATCAATCAGCCTCCAAATTTGGGAATCCCTGTCCCTGGGAAGGGGATGAAAGAAAAAGAATATTCAGGTCGGCGCGACAAACTTTCCTGACGGCGGCGGTCCGCCTCTAAGGACGGATGGTGATCAACTGCTCCGGGCTTGCGGTCAAATTCACGACGCTGACTCGCGCCGCCACTCGCTTGGCGATCTCGTAAAAAACAGCCGCCTCGGGGGACTCCGGGCCACGAGCCGCCAGCGGAGAACCGTAGTCCCCGCCGGCCCGAATCTCCGGGTGAAGCGGAATCTCGCCCAGGAACGGAATGCTGAAATCCTCGCTCGTTTTTCGTCCGCCGCCGTGGCTGAAAATTTCTATCCGTTCCGAGCAGTGGGGACAGACGAAGTAGCTCATGTTCTCTACGATTCCGAGCACCTCCACCTTCACCTGCCGGAACATCTCAATGGCTTTGCGGGCGTCTTCGAGAGCCACATCCGACGGCGTGGTGACCACCACGCCTCCCGAGAGCGGCACCGACTGTGTCAGACTCAGTTGCACATCGCCGGTTCCAGGCGGCAAATCCAGAATCAGATAGTCGAGCTCTCCCCAATCCACATTGCGCAGAAACTGCTGGATCACGCTGTGCAGCATCGGGCCGCGCCACACCAGCGGCCGGTCCCCCGGATTCAGAAATCCCATCGACATCAGCCGAATGCCGGAACCTTCCAGCGGTTGGATGCGCTCTCCCACCGCTTGCGGACTTGCCTGAATCCCCATCATGCGCGGCACGTTGGGGCCGTAAATGTCGGAATCCATCAGGCCTACGGCGGCTCCCAGACGCGCCAGCGCCACAGCAATATTCACTGCGACGGTCGTCTTGCCCACGCCGCCTTTGCCCGAAGCTACGGCGACGATATTTTTTACCCCCGGAATGCCCGCGCGCCCCTGCATGTCGCGCACCTGCGGCACCGAGGCTTCCATCTTGATCTGAACGCTCTCGATGCCGTCGAGCTTCAGCAACTCGTCCCGGATGCTTTTTTCAATTTCCTCTTTCAGGGGACAGGCCGGGGTGGTCAGCACGAAGGTCAGCGAGACGGTGGCGCCTTTGACCACAACGTTCTTGACCATGTCGAGGGTGATAATATCTTTGTTCAGCTCGGGTTCGGGTACGCGGCGCAAGGCCTCCAGAATCCGGCTCACATCTGTGCTGGCTCCAGCCATATTTTCCTTTCCAACAGAAATCTTGTCGCAACTTGAATCAGGCATTATAACATAAGCGGTAGAGGCCGCTTGCGCCTCGCGGACGTAGGAGACAGAGCGCCACAAATCGGAACGGGATTCGCCTCAGAAAAATCATGCAGACAGAATGGATAACCCAACTCGCAAGCATCGTCGGCCCGGAAGCCGTGCTTCACCGGTCCGAAGACATGATGCTCTATGAGTACGACGGGTCGGTGGAGCGCGCCGCGCCGGAAGCCGCCGTATTCCCCACCACCACCGACGAGGTCGTTCGTCTGGTGCGCTGGGCCAACGAAAAAAATCTTCCCATTGTGGCGCGAGGCGCAGGAACCGGTTTGAGCGGCGGCGCAGTCGCCGTCGAGGGCGGGCTGATCCTGGGCTTCTCGCGCATGAAGAAGATCGTCGAGATCGACACCGACAACCAGCGGGCCGTGGTGCAACCGGGCGTCGTCAACCTGGACCTCTCACTCGCCGTCGCCGCCAGCGGCTACTACTATGCGCCCGACCCCTCCAGCCAGAAGGCCTGCACGCTCGGCGGCAACGTGGCGGAAAATTCCGGCGGACCTCACACGCTCGCCTGCGGCGTCACCACCAACCACGTCCTGGGCCTGGAGGTCGTGATGCCCGACGGCCAGTTGCTGCACACTGGCGGCAAAGTGGCCGACTCGCCCGGCTACGACCTGACCGGCCTGTTGGTCGGCTCGGAAGGGACGCTCGGCATCGTCACCGAGATCACGGTGCGGCTGATCCGGCTGCCCGAGGCGGTGAAGACGCTGCTGGCCATCTTCGAGACCGTGGACGACGCCACCGAGACGGTGGCCGAGATCACGTCGCGCGCCATCACGCCCGCAGCCCTGGAGATGATGGACCAGTTGACGCTTCAGGCGGTGGAGACGGCCACGAAGGCCGGCTATCCCCGTGACGCCGCCGCCGTGCTGCTGATCGAACTGGAAGGGCTTTCCGAAGAAGTGGATGTTCAGGCCACCCAAATCGGCGAAGTCTGCCGGAACCACGCCGCCCGCGAGGTGCGCCTGGCACAGTCAGAAGCGGAACGGCAGCTATTGTGGGCGGGACGCAAAAACGCCTTCGGGGCCATGGGCCGCATCTCGCCCAGCTTTTATGTCCAGGACGGCGTCATCCCGCGCACGCGCATCCCTGAGACGCTGCGCTTTATTCAGCAGGTGGGCGAGCGATTACAGCTGAAAATCGCCAACGTCTTCCATGCAGGGGACGGCAACATGCATCCGCTGATCCTGTTCGACGCGCGCGACCGGCAGCAGTACCAACGAGTGGTCCAAGCGGGCTCGGAGATACTCGCCTTCTGCGTCGAGCTGGGCGGCTCCATCACGGGAGAGCATGGCGTGGGCACGGAAAAAAATAACCTGATGCCGCTGCTGTTTACCGAGGACGATTTGACCGCCATGAGACAGCTTAAAACGGTCTTCAACCCGAGCGGGCGGCTGAACCCGTCCAAAATGTTTCCGACCTCCAAAGGGTGCGGCGAAATTCGCATCCGCCATCAGGTCGGGCGTTGACGACAGCAACACTGACGACAACAACAGTGACAACGGCGGACAGGATCGAGTCTATTTTTGTTTTCTTGGACTGAACTGGAGAACTTGCCTCGTGCAACAAGAATCCTACCGCAAGCGGCTGGCTGAGATCGTCGGGGATGAGCATCTCACCTTCGACACCGAATTTCTGCGGGAGCGCGGCTGGGAAGGTCCCCTGCCTCAAGCCATCGTGCATCCTCACAGCCCGGAGCAAGTCGCCGAGGTCATGAAGCTAGCCTGTGCCGAACGGCTGAAGGTATCGCCCGCCGGAGCTTTGACCAAACAGCGTATGGGCGGAGTTCCCCGGCAGATCGATTTGATTCTCTCGCTCGACCGTCTGAACCGCGTCACTGACTATCAGCCAGCCGATTTAACGGTTACCGTCCAGGCCGGACTTCCAATCCGCGAGTTGGATGCCGCGTTGCGCGCCCAAGGACAGATGCTGCCGTTCGATGCGCCGTTCGCTGCCCAGGCGACCGTCGGCGGCGTGCTGGCCACTAACGGGAGCGGGGCACGGCGGCTGAAGTATGGGACCTCCCGCGACATGCTGCTCGGTGTCCGCTTTGTCACGGCTGAGGGGAAGCTGGTGAAAAGCGGTGGCAAGGTGGTCAAAAACGTGGCGGGCTACGATATGGGGAAAATGCTGCTCGGGTCTTTCGGCACCCTGGGCGTCATCAGGGAGGTCACCTTCAAGGTCTTCCCTGTTCCGCCCTCCAGCGTGACTCTCCTGCTAGGGTTCACCACGGCCCGGCAGGCATTGCAGGCGCGACACCGCATCCTGAATTCCCCGTTCGCCCCGCAGGCCCTGGATTTGGTGGACGCCGCGGCCGGTTCGCTCATGGGGGAGCCGGTTTTGTCCGCTGCTCCCTTTACCCTGCTGGTGGCGATGGCAGGGCCGGAGCCGGTGATTGAGCGGGCACGCCGCGAGCTGCCCCCGCTGGTTCGCCCTGATGGAGGGGAAAGGCATTCAGAGCTTGCGGCCGAGGCCGAGATGAACCTGTGGAGAAAAATCCAGGAACTTACCCCCACCGTCCTTCGCGCCCATCCGGAAGCCACGGTCGTAAAGGCTTCGGTCTTGCTCTCCCACATCGGCGACATGATGGAACAAGCGCGACAATCTACATCCCGCAACGGCATGGCGCTTGCTACGCTGGCGCGCGCGGGCACGGGCGTTGTGTACTGTTATTTGTTGCCACAGCCCAAAACCAATGGCGTCTCCCAGGCCGAACACACGGCCAAGGCCTGCGAGGATATTCTGAATGAGACGGACCGGCTCGGGGGCCGCGCCGTTGTAGAATGGGCTCCCCCCGAAGTAAAAGGTAAAGCGAACCTGTGGGGACCGCTCCGTGACGACTTCCCTGTGATGCAGCGGTTGAAGGCGCAGTTTGACCCGCAGACGATTCTGAACCCCGGCCGGTTCTATGGGGGAATATGAGGGGAACATTGCATTGAGCGCTCCGAAATTTCCCATCTCCCTTTCCGATGATTCCCAGCCAACGGAGTCGCGCACAGAAGCGCCCAGCGGCTTTTCTGCCATCGACCGGCCCGAACGGGAAGATTATTCCCGCTGCATCCGCTGCGGCCTTTGCCTGAACGCATGTCCCACCTACCGGGAGCTGGGCGTGGAGATGGACTCGCCGCGCGGGCGCATCTATCAAATGGTTCAGGTGGACGAGGGCCGCCTCCCGCTGGGGGAGAGCTTTGTCCGCCACATCGACCTGTGCCTGGATTGCCGCGCCTGCGAGACGGCATGCCCCTCCGGGGTGGAATACGGGAAGCTGGTGGAGGCGGCGCGGGCGCAGATCGAGCAGCACTACCGGCGGCCACTGCTCGAACGCGCGCTGCGGCGGCTGGCCTTCTATCATTTAATCTCAAAGCCCTCCAACCTGAAACTCGCGGGGTTTCTGCTGCGCTGCTACCAGGCGTCCGGCTTGCAGAAGTTGGTGCGGCGGAGCGGCCTGCTCAAACCGTTTGGCCGCTTGGGGGCGCTGGAAGAACTGACGCCGCAGATCGAATCCCCCACGTTTTTCCCGCAGATCGGCAAGGTGTTCCCGGCGCGCGGGCAACGGCGCTACCGCGTGGGCCTCCATGCGGGCTGCATCGCCAACCTGGCCTTTGCCCGCTTGCAGGAGGCCACGATTCGCGTCCTGCAGGAGAACGGTTGCGAGGTGGTCGTTCCCGCTGGACAGATATGCTGCGGGGCCTTGCCGGCGCACGCCGGGCTGCGCGAGCTGGCCCGCGATCTGGCGCGCCGGAATATTGAAGCGTTCTCGAAAGAACCGTTCGACGCCGTCCTGACCAACGCCGCCGGTTGCGGGTCAACATTGAAGGAGTACGACCACCTGCTCCACGGCGACACGGCATGGGCGGAGAAAGCCGCAGGGTTCGTAAGCAAGATGAAAGACGTCACCGAGTTTCTTGTCGAGATCGGGCTGGTGCAGAAGATGCGCCCGTTTGCTGCGACGGTCACCTATCAAGACTCCTGCCACTTGGCGCACGGACAAAAGGTCCGCAAGCCGCCGAGGACGCTGCTCGAGGCTGTGCCGGGGTTGCGGTTTGTGGAGATGCCGCTATCGGACATTTGTTGCGGCAGCGCTGGAATTTATAACATCACGCAAACAAAACTCTCTATGCAGTTGCTCGAAAAGAAAATGGAGGCGGTGAACAGCACCGGCGCCGAGATCGTCGCCACGGCCAATCCAGGCTGCATCCTGCAACTGCGCGCCGGGGCAAAGCTTTATGGGAACGGGCAGCAGGTACTGCACGTGGTGGAGTTGCTGGACCGGGCGCGGGGGTAGCCACGGCGAGTGAATTCCCTCGCCGTGGGCATTTTCCGAATTTACAAACCCACGGCTAGAGAAATCGAGGCCCGCAGTCAACCGTTTGGCAGGATAGGAGACAGGAGGTTTTGAAACTGCCACCCTTGGGCCTGGGGTCCACTACCGCCGAGGTTATTCTGGATTGCGGGCTGTTCGGTTGTCAGGAGCCGGAGAGGATCACTCGGATCCCCCAATAGCAAAACTGCGTTGGTAGGAGCCAGTTTGAAGGAAGATACATATATACTTTCGACTGCCGGAGGGCCCCAAAATTATTCCGGATAAGATGAGAGGAAGGCTATGAGCGCAGACAAATCTCCGAAACCGACTATCACTCCAGCCGGGAACGGGCCCTACGTTGTGAAGGGTCTGGAAAACCTGCGCAACTCCAGAGGCGAAAAACTTCAAACCAAAGAGGCCTTCGCTCTGTGCCGATGTGGGGCTTCAGCCAATAAGCCCTATTGTGACGGCGCCCACTCGAAGATCGGTTTTTCCGATGACAAGCTCGAAGGCAGGGTGGGGGACAAACGAGAAAGCTTCGCAGGCGCCGAGGTGACCGTCCACGACAATCGGGGCATTTGCGCCCATGCCGGTGTTTGTACCGACGGGCTTCCGAAGGTCTTTCAGTTGAGGCAGGAACCGTGGATCGACCCCCATGGCGCCTCCGCCGACCAGATCATCGCCACCGTCAAGAAATGCCCCTCTGGGGCTTTGAGCTATTCAATCGGCGGTGTTGAGCAGCGGGACCAAGATCGGGAACCGACCATCACTGTGGCTAAGGACGGTCCCTATGTTGTGACGGGGAGACCGGATTTTGCTGGCGTAGGGTGGGCCGAAGGAGCGTCCCAAGAACACTATACACTTTGTCGATGCGGAGCGTCCCAGAACAAGCCTTTTTGCGACGGCACCCACTGGTCCATCAAGTTCAGCGACGAAAAGAACTGACACGTTGGGATGGCGCACACCTTCCCCCGTCTGCGTGCCAACCGGGAATTGCTCGGTAATATTTACGTCGAACAGCCACTTCCCCAACATATAGCGGGGTAGCCACGGTGAGCGTTTTTTCTCGCCGTGGGCATTTCGGCGGCGTTTACAAACCCACGGCAAATTTGCAATTCAAATTTGCCGTGGCTACCGCTGCCAGCCAAAGCAAGGACGATTGGCGCTGGCTCGGAATCCGGGTAAACTGAATGTTGAGTTTTTTGCCGCCCTAACCGGCCCAACCGGAAAGCTCCCGACAACATGGAAACTGCCACCGGCATTGTCATCCTGGATTTTGGTTCGCAGTACACGCAACTGATTGCGCGCCGCATCCGGCAGCACCACGTCCGCAGCACGATTGTTCCCTGCACCATCAGCCCGAAGGATTTGGGCAAGCTCCGCCCCGCCGGCATCATCCTTTCCGGCGGCCCTAGCTCGGTCTTTGACGACGACGCGCCGCGCTCCGACCCGGCCATCCTGAAGATGGGAACGCCGGTTCTCGGCATCTGCTACGGACTCCAGTTGATCTCTCATCAGTTGGGCGGCACGGTGCGCCCCGCGCCGCACAGGGAGTACGGGCGCGCACAGCTTGAGATCATCGTCGGCTCAGGTGGCTCGGACAGCTCGCGCCTGTTCCGCTCCCTGCCTTCGCCGCTGCCGGTGTGGAACAGCCACGGGGACCAGATCGTAAAGCTGCCGCCCGGATTCCGCCAGACGGGCCGGACCGAAACCGCCGTGGCGGCCATCGAAGACCCGGAGCGGCGCATCTACGCGCTGCAGTTCCATCCCGAGGTCCACCACACCGCGCGCGGGAACGAAATCCTGGCCAACTTCCTTTTTGAAATCTGCCAGGCTCCGGCTGACTGGACCCCGAAGTCGTTCATCGAGCAGACGGTCGCCTCCACACGCGAAACCGTGAGCGAGGGGCGGGCGCTCTGCGCTTTGAGCGGAGGCGTCGATTCCACCGTTGCCGCGATGCTGGTCCACCGGGCCATCGGCGACCGCTTGCATTGCATCTTCGTGGACAATGGAGTGCTGCGGCAGAATGAGTTCTCCAGAGTTTCCGCCATGCTGCGCCGCCTGGGGCTGAACGTGACGGGGGTGGATGCCTCCGAGCGCTTCCTCCGGAAGCTCGAGGGCGTTACCGACCCGGAAGAAAAACGCCGCATCATCGGGAACGAATTTATTCATGTGTTCGAGGAACAGAGCACCCGGCTGGGCGAGGTGGAGTATTTAGTCCAGGGAACGCTCTACCCCGACGTGATCGAATCGGTCTCGGTGCGCGGGCCTTCGGCCACCATCAAGACGCATCACAACGTGGGCGGCCTGCCCGAAACCATGAAGCTCCGCCTGCTGGAGCCCTTGCGGGAGCTGTTCAAAGATGAAGTGCGCCGCGTGGGAGCCGATCTGGGACTCGACCCGGAGATCCTGAACCGCCAGCCGTTTCCCGGTCCGGGGCTGGCCGTGCGCATCCTGGGAGAGGTGACCCGCGAACGGTTGGAAATGCTGCGGGCGGCCGATGAGATCGTGGACGAGGAAATTCGCGAGGCGTCATTGTACGAAAGCATCTGGCAGTCGTTTGCCGTGCTGCTGCCGATCCGCAGCGTGGGAGTGATGGGCGACCAGCGAACCTACGGCTACACCGCCGCCATTCGTGCGGTGCATTCCGAAGACGCCATGACGGCCGACTGGGTCAAGCTGCCGTACGAGGTGCTGGCGCGGATTTCCAACCGCATTGTGAACGAGGTCCAGGGCGTCAACCGCGTCGTCTACGACATCTCCTCGAAACCCCCCAGCACCATCGAGTGGGAATAACCGGAGCCGACGAGACGGCGGCGTGCTTCTGGTCCATTTACTTCCGCTGTGGATGTGATTGATCTTAATTGATCTCATCGGGCACGTTTCGTTAGACTGGAGTTCAGATTTGACGCCCTGCCCGGCGAGCGGGCTTAGGTTTGAGGCAAGCGTATGGCATCCATTCTCGGCGGCATTGTGGAAACGGCGGTGGCGCTGGCCTCCGGCTTCAAGGTCACCTTTCGGCAGATGTTCCGTCCCACGGTCACGGAGAACTACCCGGACGAGCCGCCGAACTTTCAGAATCGCTTTCGGGGCCTGCACGTTTTGCAGCGGGACGAGGCGGGCCTGGAAAAGTGCGTAGCCTGCTTCCTGTGCTCGGCGGCCTGCCCGTCCAATTGCATCTACATCGAAGCGGCCGACAACACCGCCGAGCAACAGATCAGCGCCGGAGAGCGCTACGCCGATGTATATAACATCGACTACAACCGCTGCATTTTTTGCGGCTACTGCGTGGAGGCTTGCCCCACCGACGCCATCACCCACGGGCACGAATTTGAACTCGCCAGTTACAACGTCACCGACCTGATCTATCGCAAAGAACGGCTGCTAGCCAAGCAACCGCAGGCGGCGGAGCGTTGAGCAGGCCCGCAATCCGCGCGGTTTTGAGCTTTCAGGCCACCGCCTGCAAACACAAGGAAAATCCGTGAAGATTCCGGTTGAGATCACCGTCAACGGCACACGGCATTGCTCGGAGGTGGAGCCCCGCCTGTTGCTGGTTCACTACCTGCGCGATGTGCTGGATTTGACCGGCACGCACGTCGGCTGCGAGACGGGCTTGTGCGGCGCCTGCACGGTTCTTTTGGACGGAGAAGCCGTCAAGTCCTGCATGATGCTGGCGGTGCAGGCCAACGGCCGCGCCGTCGAAACCGTCGAGGGGTTGTCGGTGGAAGGCGAATTGGACGCGGTGCAGCGCGGATTCCGGGAGGAACACGGCCTGCAATGCGGCTTCTGCACTCCCGGCATGCTGATGGCCGCCCACGACCTGCTCCGCCGTTCGCCCCAACCCACGACCGAGGAAATCCAGCGCGCGATCAACGGCAATCTCTGCCGCTGCACCGGATACCAAACCATCGTGAAAGCCATCCAGAACGCGGGCAAGCAGATGAGGGCGGGCAAGCCTTCTGCGGCCTCCTCGCGGGGAAGGAGATAGCCCCATGTCGCAGGCGAAATATGTCGGACAGAAAGTGCTGCGGAAGGAAGACCCTCGGCTGCTGACCGGAAAAGGCGCCTACGTGGATGACGTTCACCTTCCCCATACGGCCCACATGGCGCTGTTGCGCAGCCCCCATGCCCACGCCCGCATCCTGCGTTTGGACGTCTCCCGCGCTCGCGCTCTCGAAGGGGTTCTGGATATCGTGACCGGGCCCGACATCCGCGGCAAGCTTGGGAAGATTCCCTCGGCGGTGGCCCTTCCCGATCTGCGCGTTCCGGACCACTATCTGCTGGCCATCGACCGCGTGCGCTATGTGGGCGAGCCTGTGGCGGCGGTGGTGGCCGAGAACGCCTATATCGCCAGGGACGCGCTCGATTTGATCGAGGCGGACTACGAGCCGTTGCCCGTGGTGACGGACCCGGAAAAGGCCCTCGAACCCGGCTCACCGGTGATCCATGAACAGTGGGACAGTAACATCGCCGGCACCTACAAGCTGGAGTCGGGCGACGTGAAGCGCGCTTTCCGCGAGGCGGACCGGGTAGTGAAGATCCGTCTGGTCAACCAGCGCCTTTCTCCCGCCCCCTTGGAAGGCCGCGCCGTCCAGGCCAGCTACCAGCAGGGGGAAAAACTGCTGACCGTCTGGGCCGCCACCCAGGGACCCCACTCCCAGCGGGCTCGCATCGCGAGGTTGCTTCGCATACCCGAAGACCGGGTTCGGGTCATCACCATCGACGTGGGCGGCAGCTTCGGGAGCAAGATGAATGTTTTTCCCGAAGACGGGCTGGCGCCCTTTCTGGCGATGCGGCTGGGGCGTCCCGTCAAGTGGATCGAAACCCGGCGCGAAAGCCTGCTCGCCACCTTCCATGGCCGGGGTCAGATCAACTATGCCGAGCTGGCCCTCAACCGCAAAGGCCGAATCCTGGGACTCAAGTGCCGCTCGGTCGCCGACGTGGGTGCTTACCTGCAAATGTTGACGGCGCTGATTCCTTCGACGACGGTCACCATGGCGGTGGGATGCTACAAGATTCCCGCCGTCTCCATGGAGCTGACCGAGGTGTTCACCAACAAAATGTCCACCGACCTCTATCGCGGCGCGGGCCGTCCGGAAGCGACATACATTCTGGAGAGGGCCATCGACTCGGCAGCCGCCGAGCTGGGGCTCGACCCGGCGGTCGTCCGGAGCAGAAATTTCCCGAAACCTTCGGAGTTCCCTTACACCACGCCCACCGGCTTGGTTTATGACTCAGGCAATTATCAGCGCTCGCTGAAAAAAGCGCTCGCCCTGGCCGGCTACCAGAAGCTGCGCGAGCGGCAGAAACGGATGCGCAAGCAAGGGAGGCTGCTGGGCATCGGCATCGCCAGCTATGTCGAGATGTGCTCCATAGGGCCGGCCAGCGCCAGCCCCGCCGGAGGAGGCTGGGAGAGCGCCACCGTCCGTGTCAGTCCCTCCTGCAAGGTCACCGTCCTCACCGGCTCCTCTCCGCATGGACAAGGCGGTGAGACCACCTTCGCCCAGATCGCAGCCGAGCAGCTTGCCGTGCCCTACGAGGACGTGACCGTGTTGCACGGCGACACGGCGGCCGGACCGCAGGGAACGGGAACGTTCGGCAGCCGGACAACCGCCGTGGGGGGAGCGGCCGTTTTCATGTCGGCGGAGAAGATCAAGGCAAAGATGCAAATCCTGGCGGCACACCTGCTGGGCGTCCGCCCCAAAAACGTCGTCTGGCGGAACGGGAAGCTCGTTTCCAAAACGAATCCCAGGAAGCTCAAGACGTTCCATGAAATTGTCCGGGCAGCCTACATGGGTAAAAACCTGCCGCGTGGTATGGAGCCGGGTCTGGATGCCACAAGCTATTTCAGCCCCCCGAACTACACCTTTCCCTTCGGGGCGCACGTTTGCGTTGTCGAGATCGACACGGAGACGGGCGAGGTGAAGTTTGTAAAATACGTGGCCGTGGACGATTGCGGCAAGGTCATCAACCCATTGTTGGTCGAGGGCCAAGTGCAGGGAGGAATCGCTCAGGGGGTGGGGCAGGCCCTCTATGAGGAGACCGTTTACGATGAGAACGGGCAACTGCTGACCGGAAGCTTGATGGATTACGTCATGCCCAAAGCCACACAGGTTCCGCAGTACCTCTGCGACCGCACCGTGACGCCGACCGACGTGAATCCCCTGGGGGCCAAGGGCGTGGGCGAGGCCGGAATCATCGGATCGACGCCTGCGGTGGTCAACGCCGTGGTCGATGCGCTGGCCCCTTATGGGGTCCGGAATCTGGATATGCCTTTGAAGCCGGAAAAAATTTGGAAGATTCTGCGGAGCAGCCGCGCGGGTGTTGCAGGCTGCTAGTGCGAAGTGCTGGGTAGCCACGGCAAATCGGCGGTTTCAATTTGCCGTGGGCCTGTAAATTTGGAAATGTTCCAAGACGATTTCTAAAGCGGCTTCACCATTCGTGGATAGTCTGAGCCGCGCGCGCGAGCAAGCGGGCACTTAAGCCGTTTTTTCAAACTGCCGGTGCGGAGTTGACGGAGAGGGAAAGCCGAAGAGGAAAACCGGAAAGGAAATATGTTCCCCGCAAATTTTGAGTATCGATGCCCCGCGAACATCTCAGAGGCGCTCGGCCTGCTGAGTGAACACGGCGAGAACGCCAAGCTTCTGGCCGGAGGGCAGAGCCTGATCCCGATACTCAAGCTGCGGCTGGCGGAACCCCAATTGCTGGTGGATATCGGGCGGCTGGCGGAACTGCGGGAAATCCGGGAGACGGACGATTCTTTCCAGATCGGCAGCCTGGTGCGGCACGTGGAGATTGAACGCTCCCAGCTTCTGGCGCGGGCCTGTCCGCTGCTGCCGGAGACGGCTTCGGAGATCGGCGACGTGCAGGTGCGCAATCGCGGCACCTTCGGCGGCAGCCTGGCCCACGCCGACCCGGCGGGAGATTTTCCGGCGGCGGCGCTGGCGCTAGAGGCGCGGCTTACGGCCTCAAGCACCGATGGGCAACGGAGCATTGCAGCGCAGGATTTCTTTACTGGCCTGATGACGACCGCGCTCCGCCCCAATGAGATTCTGACCTCGATTGCCGTCCCGAAGCAGGGAGCGCGCAGCGGCTCGGCGTACGTCAAGCTGCACCAGCAGGCTTCCGGCTTTGCTATCGTCGGCGTGGCCTCGATTGTGAAGCTCGATGCAGCGGGCAAGGTGGAGGACGTCCGTGTGGGAGTCACCGGCGTTGCGGACAGGCCTTACCGGGCGAGGGGCGTAGAAGAGAGGCTGCGCGGGAGAGTTGCAGGCAGCAAGGAAATCCGCGAGGCTGCTGCGCTCGCCGCCGACGGGGTGGAGCCGCTCGGCGACATCCACGCCTCAGAAGAATACCGCAAGGACTTAGCCACCGTGTTTACGGCCCGGTCGCTGTTCAAGGCGGTGGAGCGGGCGAGAGGGTAGGTGAAAAATCCACGGCAAATTGAAGCTGCCAATTTCCTTCCAGTTTCACGCCCTATACCGCTCCATGATCTTGTCCCACTTGCCCTGAGCGCGGAGGATGAAATCGAGCGCCTCCCGCACCGCGCCCCGGCCGCCTTCCCGCCGGGTGACCATGTGGCAAACTTCTTTGATTTCAGGCTGGGCGTTGGCAGGTCCCACGGCGAAGCCGACACGCCTTAAAACGGGCAGGTCCTGCAGGTCATCGCCGATATACCCGATCCGCCTGTCCTCCAGCTTCACCGCCGCGCGAACTTTTTCGTAGGTTTCGAGTTTGTTCCAGCTTCCCTGCTCGACAATTTCCATACCCAATTCTTTGGCGCGCGCCGTGACGCTTTCCGAGCGGCGGCCCGTGATGATCCCCGTCCGCAGGCCCACGCGATGTACAAACGTGATGCCTACGCCGTCGCCCACGTCGAACATTTTCACCTCTTGCGGCTCGCCTTGCTGGTTGGGGATAAGAATGATGCGCCCGTCGGTCATCACGCCGTCCACGTCCATCAGGATCAACTCGACGCGCCGTGCACGCTCTTCTGCGTCAGCACTGTAATAAGGGCTGCGATAGGCTTCAGTCATAGGTGATCAGGAGACAGGAATCAGAACATCTGCGTAGTCCACAGGTCATGGATTTGGAGCAGGCCTTCGAGACGCCCTTGTTCGTCTACAACCGGGAGAAAGGTAATTTTCCGGGACTCCATCAGGTTCAGCGCGCGCGCGGCCAGCTCCCTGCGGCCGATGCTCAGCGGATTGCGCGTCATGCACTCGCCGGCAGTCACAGCAGTCATCAAGTTTTCCTTGGATCGGAGCAGCCGCCGGAGGTCGCCGTCGGAGATGACACCCACAAGCTTCTGTCCGTCCTCGACGACCCCATTTTTGACAACCCCGTCCTTGACGACCACATCCTTAACAACCATGGTCATGCCGAATCCCTTGCGCGACATCTCCTCGACGGCCTTCGCCATTGGGTCTTCGGGCCGCACGACGGGGACAGCCTCCCCCTCGTGCATCAGGTGCTCCACCCGCTTCAGCTTGCGCCCCAGCGCCCCGCCCGGATGCAGTTCGGCGAAATCCTTCTCCTGGAAACCCTTCCGCTCCAGCATCACCACCGCCAGCGCGTCGCCCATGGCGAGCGAAGCCGTTGTGCTGGCCGTCGGGGCCAAGTTCAGCAGGCAGGCTTCCTTTTCAATGCTGACGTCGAGCATCACGTCGCTGGCGCGGGCCAGCGTGGACTCCGGGTTGCCGGTCATGCTGATCAACGGAATGCCCAGCCGCTTGACGCGCTCCAAAAGCCGGATGAGTTCTTCCGTCTCCCCGCTGTAGGAAAGCGCCACCACGGCGTCGCCCCGGACCATCATGCCCAGGTCCCCGTGGATGGCTTCGGCGGGATGCAGGAAAAAAGACGGGGTGCCGGTGCTGGAAAACGTGGCCGCGATCTTCTTGGCCACCAGGCCGGACTTGCCCATTCCGGTGACGATGACGCGGCCGCTGATGCCGGAGAGCAACTCCACGGCCTGCTCAAAGCTGCTGTCCAGCCGCTCGACCAGCGCGGCGACTGCCCGCGCCTCGGTCTCGAGCACCTTGCGGGCGGTATCGAGTACAGCGGAACCGGATGGAAGCGGCTGCCTCGATGAGACGGAATGCCCAGACTGGCTTGGCGGAACCGTTCTCTTGACGGCGGTTGGGCGCTTTGTCTTTCTCACAGCCATGGCAGAATCATTCTCCCGACAATCTTCCCGGCCATCTTTACAGCCCTTGTCACAACCCTTGTCACAATTATTTATTCAACTATTTATACAACTGTCTTTACGCCTATTTTACAGCCAGGGCCGCACCACGCGGTCCATCTCCAGCAAACGCTCCAGAAGGCGCGCGAGTTGCGAAAGCGGCAAGGCGTTGGCGCCGTCCGATAGCGCAGCGGCGGGATCGTCATGCACCTCCATGAAGAGGCCGTCCACTCCCGCTCCCACGCCGGCGCGGGCCAGCGGTTCAATGAACTCCGGCTGGCCGCCGCTCGCCGTGCCCGCTCCGCCCGGCAACTGCACGCTGTGGGTGACGTCGAGCACCACCGGGTAGCCAAAGCCCCGCAGAACGGGCAGCGAGCGCATATCCACCACCAGGTTATTATAGCCGAACGAAGAACCGCGCTCGGTAACGAGTATCTTCTCGTTGCCCGTGCTGCGTATCTTCTCCACGCCGTGCCGCACCTCCTGCGGCGAGACGAACTGCCCCTTCTTGATATTCACCGCGGCCCCACTGCGTCCGGCGGCAACCAGCAGGTCCGTCTGCCGGGAAAGGAAGGCGGGAATCTGGATGACGTCGCAGACCCCGGCTACGGCCTCGACTTGTGAAACCTCATGGACGTCGGTCAGCACGGGGACGCCTGTCTCCTGCTTCACGCGCCGGAGAGCTTCGAGGCCTTTCTCCAGGCCCGGCCCGCGATAGGACTGGAGGCTGGTGCGGTTGGCTTTGTCAAAGGAGCTTTTGAAGATCAGCGGAAGCTTCAGGCGGCGGGTGATCTTCGAGATGGCATCCGCCATGCGGAGGACGTGCTCGTCGCTTTCGATGACGCAAGGACCGGCAATCAGGAACAGGGAAGATCCCCCTCCTGCCGGAACGCCCCCCACTGAGCCCCCCACGAAAATGGGTTGGTGTTCGCTCATGCGATCCGGCCCGCCAGGGCTGCTCCCGTCTGTCTTAGTGACTGAGTGATTTGTTATTTTTTGGTAGCCGGGGCGGAAACCGGCTCGCTTCCGGCCGGGACCGCTTCCTGCGGATTCTTTCCCGTCCCTTCTTGCAGACGGCTGCGGCGGCACCGATGGGCGGCTCCCACAAAGGCCTGGAACAAGGGATGCGGCTCCAACGGCTTCGATTTGAACTCCGGGTGAAACTGGCAGCCGAGAAACCAAGGATGACCGGGCAGCTCCACAATCTCGACATAGGTGCTATCCGGCGTGGAGCCGGAAAGAGATAATCCTTGAGCCACTAACCTCTGCTCATAGTCGCGGTTGAACTCATACCGATGGCGGTGACGCTCGGAGATTTCCAGCGATCCGTAGGCTTGTTGCGCCAGGCTGCCGGGCGTCAGCCGGCAGTCCCATGCGCCCAGGCGCATCGTTCCTCCCAGCTCGTCCACCCCGCGCAACTCCCGCAGCTTGTAGATGACGCGGTGCGTCGTGGCCGGGTCAAACTCCGAGCTGTGGGCGCCCTCCAGCCCGCAGGCGTTGCGGGCGAACTCGATGACGGCGCATTGCATCCCGAGACAAATGCCAAAGAAGGGAACCTGGGACACGCGCGCGTACTGAATCGCCCGGACCATCCCCTCTATGCCCCGGTTTCCAAAACCGCCCGGCACCAGCACGCCGTCCAGGCCTTCGAGCACCCGGCTCCCGTCCTTTCCCTCGATCCCTTCGGCCTCAATCCAGCGGATATCGACGCCGAGGCCGTGAGCCAGAGCGCCGTGCACCAGCGCTTCCTTCAGACTCTTGTAAGACTCTTCAAACTCCACATACTTGCCGACGATCCCGATGGTCACCTCGCCGGACGGGTTGCGCAGGCGGAGGACCATATCCTCCCACTCCTCCATTTTTCGCGGACCGGCCGGAAGCTCCAGGCACCGCAGGATGATTTCGTCCAGCCCCTCGCTGCCCAGCGCCGAGGGAACTTCATAGATCCAGCCCACGTCTCTGGCCGTGATGACCGCTTCGCTCGGCACGTTGCAGAACAGGGCGATCTTGGCCTTCAAATCCGGGTCCAGGTAACGGTCCGTGCGGCACAGCAGGATGTCGGGCTGAATTCCGATCTCCAGCAGTTGTTTGACGCTGTGCTGGGTGGGTTTTGTCTTCAGTTCTCCCGCCGCCTGGATAAAGGGCACCAGCGTAAGGTGAAGGAAGATTGCATTGCTGCGCCCCAGTTCCTGCCGCATCTGGCGGATGGCTTCCAGGAAGGGCAACGATTCAATGTCGCCTACGGTCCCGCCGATCTCCACGATGACGACGTCCACATCCTGGGAGACCTTTCTGATGGCGGCCTTGATTTCGTTCGTCACATGCGGAATCACCTGGACGGTTTTTCCCAGGTAATCGCCCCGCCGTTCTTTGGTAATGATGGATTCGTAGATGCGGCCGGTGGTCCAATTGTGGTCGTGGGTCAGGTGGGCGTGTGTGAACCGTCTGTAGTGTCCCAGGTCCAGGTCCGTCTCCGCGCCGTCGTCGGTGACGTACACTTCGCCGTGCTGAAAGGGACTCATGGTGCCGGGATCGACATTCAAGTACGGATCGAACTTTTGCAGAGTCACCCGCAAGCCCCGGCTCTCCAGCAAGCAGCCCACCGAGGCTGCCGCCAATCCCTTGCCGAGCGAGGAGACGACCCCTCCCGTAACAAATATGTACTTGGGGGGCATCAAACCTCCTCGAACAAAGTAGCCTGGGTTCTTACGGCGGCTCCCACGGCAGTCCCCGAACCCTGGCTGGCCCCAGCGCATTCCGAGCATTCAACCGAGGTGGACATTTCTAAACAGGCGCGGTGAAAAAACCAGCGAATCCAGTAAATCCGGGGAAGCCCTTGAAGCAATTCCCTTTGCAGGTTTTCCGGCAGGGCTTGGACCCGCCCGACACCCGTAAAAAAGTCATTTTATCACATGGCGTTGTTCTATAGTAGAATCGTTACAGGTTGTTAGGCTCAGTGGCCTGTTATATGATGAAGGCTTCTGAGATGGACGTTCCCTCTGAGGACTACGATGGTCCAGAACCGCAAGATCGGATGCGTGGCGGCTTTCCTGTTGCTGGTTTTCTCCGGCGGTGATCTCCGCTCGCAGACCGATGTCGCCGAAACCAGAGAGCGTCCCATCCGCGTGGACGTGGAGCTGGTGCTGGTCAACGTGAGCGTCATTGATCCCTACAACCGTTTCGTCACCGGCCTCGGAAAAGAACACTTCCAAATCTTCGAGGACAAAAAGAAACAGCCTGTTCTGCACTTTTCCAACGAAGACGTCCCCATCTCGATCGGTCTGCTCTTTGACGCCAGCGGAAGCATGTCCGGCAAAATGGACAAAGCGCGGATGGCGGTGCAGCAGTTCTTTCGCACCTCAAACCAGGAAGACGAATTTTTCCTGATAGACTTCAACGACCGGCCTCACCACGTGGTCGACTTCACCCCGGATGTGGATTTGCTCCAGAGCAAGCTGAGCTTTACCGAGGCCAAGGGCCGCACCGCGTTGCTCGACGCCATCTATCTGGGGTTGAACGAAATGCGCAAAGCACGACACACCCGCAAAGTGCTGCTCGTCATCTCCGATGGAGGCGATAATCACAGCCGGTATACGGAACGGGATATCAAGCGCGTGGTGCGGGAAGCCGATGTGCAGATTTACGCCGTAGGGATCTATGAGCCGTACTCCAGCCGCAGCCGCACGCCGGAAGAGCTTGCCGGACCTTCCCTGCTGACCGAGATTGCGGAGATGACGGGAGGACGGCAATTCCCGGTGGAAAACCTGAACGACTTGCCGGACATCGCGCGGAAAATCGGACGGGAGCTGCGGAACCTCTACGTCGTCGGATATGCCCCCAGCAATGCCAAGCGGGATGGGAAGTGGCGGAAGATACAGGTCAAATTGAACCCGCCCAGGGGACTGCCGCCGCTCCACCTCTATAACAAATCCGGGTATTATGCGCCGTTGCAATAAAGCTCACCGACCGCCTGCCAAGGTCTTTTTTCCTGGGTTTGCCCGAAAAGCCTTTCCCTCGCTTTGCGCCCTTCTGTTCCTGCTGCCGGCTGCGCTTTGGGCGCAAGGACAGCAAGCGAATGCGGTTCTCGCCGACAACCTTGCCGATAACAATGACGCAACACGAGCGGCAAAGTCCCCGGACTCGGTTCCGCCCGCCCGGAATGCCAGCCAGCAGGAAGGGTTCCGCCTGCGCGTGGAAACGGACCTGGTGGTATTGCACGCCACCGTGCTCGACAAAATGGGGAAGCCGGTTACCGAGCTGACCCGGGACCACTTCCAGGTTTACGAAAACAATGTGGAGCAGCAACTGAAGGTCTTCAAACAGGAGGACACTCCCGTTTCGGTGGGAATCCTCGTGGACAACAGCGGCAGCATGCGGGACAAGCGAAAAGGGGTCAACGCGGCGGCTCTCCAGTTTGTCCGGTCGAGCCATCCTATGGATGAAGTCTTCATAGTGAACTTCAACGATGAGCCGTTCCTGGACACCGATTTCACCGACAACCTCAAGCTGCTGGAGGAAGGCCTGGAAAAAATCGATTCGCGCGGCGGCACGGCGCTTTACAGCGCGATTGACGCCTCGCTGAAGCACCTGAGCGAAAAAGGCACACGGGACAAGAAAGTCCTGCTGGCCGTAACCGACGGAGAGGACAACGCCAGCCGCTTGTCTTTAGAGGAGATCGTCCAGGCCGTGCAACGCTCCGATGCCGTCATCTACACGGTGGGGCTGCTCAGCGGCGAAAGTTCCCGCTCGGTGCGGAGAACCAAACGGGCGCTGGAGGCCATCTCTCAAGCGAGCGGCGGGAAGGCCTACTTCCCCGGAAGTCTCAGCGAGGTTCAGAGCATCGCCAGCAACATTGCCGCCGATATTCGAAATCAATATGTCCTGGCGTACACACCCACCGCTTTGGTCAAGGACGGAGCTTTTCGCAAAGTGGAAGTAAAGCTCCGCGCCCCGAGAAAATACGGCAAACTTTCCGTTCGCACCCGCACCGGCTATTACGCCGACCCGCAATCGGGTGACCAAGCCAGAGCCGACAGTCTGTAACGGAGACGCCGCCGGCAGCAGCAGGGTGGCTTGCATCCGCGATACCATGTATTGAAAACCTGCGAAGGCGGGGACGGATTTCCAGCTTTGACGATCCTGCCCCTTGAGGGGGAGGGAGCGGACTCAAACCCACTCAAGGAGAATTACTCATGCGCAGGCTAGGAACTTCTTTTTATGGCGGCCCCGGATTGGCCGGCTATGGGAAAGCTCCGGTTGGTTTTTCCAATACGCGGCAAGCTTGCTCCACTATCCGAGCACGAGCCGGATTTCTTTTGCTTGCGTTGCTGGCCGCTCTGGGCTGTTCCTCGCAAGCTCCCCCCAGCCAGCAGCAAGTATTGCCGCCCGACCCCGGCAAGGAAGTCGCAACGAGGATGATTGAAGCGCATGGCGGGCTGGAGAGATGGCAGTCCGCGCCCACGGTCAGCTTTGAGGTCGCGCCGCAACCCTCCGGGGCGGTTACTCGCGTGACGGTGGAACAAGGAGCGCGCCGCGCCTACCATGATTTTCCAGGGACCGATACGCGGCTCTCCTGGGACGGCAACCAAGCCTGGAGCGAGAATTGGACGAGCCGTCAGTCTCCCCGGTTTGCCGCGCTGCTGAATTACTACTTTATGAATCTTCCCTGGCTGACGGCGGACCCCGGCGTGATCCTCGGCGAGCCCGAAACCGGCACGCTCCTGGACGATCCGACTGAATATATCACCGTGCGGATGAGCTTTGAACCCGGCGTGGGAGATACGCCCGAGGACACTTATCTTCTGTATATTGACCCGACCAGCTATCGCCTGCACGCAACCGAGTTCACCGTCACCTATGGCCGCGCAGAAGCAAGCGAGCCGCGAGTGCTTGTTTACGAAGATTACACGACGGTGGATGGGTTGACGGTTCCGACCAAGGCTGTTTCCTACAGAAAAGACGGTTCGTCTTCGGGCATCCGAGAGGTACGCAACTGGTCCTTTAGCGCATCCTTCGATGAATCGCGGATGGTGATGCCCGCAGATGCGGTGCTCGATACCTCCAGCCCCACCCCGGAGGGCGAAGCGCCACAATAATGCAAGACGGCGGCGCCAAACCTTGGTGGGTAGTGCCACAGGGAATGGGCTGCGCTGGACCTGTTTCCGTGAAGGTATATAACAAGTCTGGCTATTGACAACCCGATTCAGAGCCGCGACTCCTTCGGCTTCGCTCAGGGCAGGCCGTGAGGGAGCGGTCAAATGGTGTTTTTCAACAACCTGCTAACGAAGGGAGAAACAGATCGAGCATGGCTGCAACACAAGACATCTCAGCGGAATTTCCTTTCCAGCCGCGCTATGCCGAGGTCCACGGTTCCCAGATGCACTACCTGGAGGAAGGGTCGGGAGACCCGATTCTGTTCCTTCATGGCAATCCCACTTCTTCCTACCTGTGGCGCAATATCATCCCGCACATGACCTCCCAGGGACGGTGCATCGCTCCGGATTTAATCGGGATGGGAAAATCGGGCAAGCCTGGCATCGACTACCGTTTTGCAGATCATGCAAAGTACATCGACGGTTTCATCGAAAGGCTGGGGTTGAAGAACATTACTTTGGTGGTGCACGACTGGGGTTCGGCGCTCGGCTTCCATTACGCCGCGCGGCACGAGAGCAACGTCAAAGCGATTGCCTTCCTGGAGGCGATTGTTCTCCCTGTGCCCAGTTGGGATATGTTCCCTCCTGATTTTAGAAAACTCTTCCAGGCCTTCCGGACGGCAGGGATCGGTTGGGACATGATTGTGAACAAGAACGTGTTCGTGGAGCGCACCCTGCCCGGAGGAGTGCTTCGGAAACTCAGCGAAGAGGAGATGAACCACTACCGGGAGCCATTCCTGGAGCCAGCCAGCCGCAAGCCGGTCTGGCGCTGGCCTAACGAAATCCCGATTGAAGGCGAGCCAGCCGCCGTGGTCCGCATCGTTGAGACCTATAATGCTCATCTGCAACAATCAGACATGCCCAAGCTTCTGTTTTACGCCACTCCCGGAGCAATTACTCCAGCGCCGATGGTGGAATGGTGCAAGCAGAACCTGAAAAACCTGAAAACAGTGGATCTCGGGCCGGGTATTCACTTCCTGCAAGAAGACAATCCGCACTGGATCGGTTCCGAACTGCGCGAGTGGTATAGCTCCCTGTAATCAGCAGAACTCCGTGCGAGAAGCATGGGAAGCGACTAGACCTGTTTTAGAGTTCATGTATCCCATATTGCGTTCTTGTCAGGGCACGGTTTTAACCGTGCCGCCACCCGGATCACGACAGCGGCTTCAGCCGCTGAGGTCGGGGTTAAGTCGCTGGAACAAGCAGAGTTCAAAACTCACCTCAGGCGCTAAAGCGCACTTGGCTGGAGAGCGTTTCGGCACGGCTGAAGCCGTGCCCTGACGGGATACACAATTCATAAAACCGGTCTAACCATCTATAACGGCGTCGGCGCTGTCAAGATACACCCATCGCTTTGTGAGCCGGGAGCAGGGTCCAGGGCGGCCCGCGAATACACCACCCCCGCGCTGGTTGCGGCCATCGTGGAAAGTCTCGGTAAAAGCGCCCGGTAAATCTGCGAAGGCATCCCAAAAGAGGCCATGGCGAACCGGGCTTGAACCGACCAGACGGCCAGCGTATGCGCTTGAGCGAATGGGAAGACCAAAGATTTGGCTCTTCTGCCGCCTATTGGAGAATCATGCGAAGTCGGCGAAGAAGTGGTTGACATGTGTTGGAGCGCTGACGCAGGAATCTCTGCGCCGTAAGTACGCGCGGTCGGGGAGGCATTGGAGAACTGCTTCTGTGATCTGTGATTGCTATCACAGGCCAATAGCGGGAGTAAAAGACGGTATCTCCTATTTCCCGGAGAACTTGGGAGGCCGCTTCTCGCGGAAGGCCCGGAAGCCTTCCTGAACATCCTCGGTTTGCAGCAGGATGCTCTGCCCCAGGCGTTCCAGCGCCCGGCCGGTGGCCGCATCGACGCTGAGAGCCGTGTTGATCATCTGCTTGGCCATGCCCACCGCCAGCGGCGCACGCCTGCCGATCTTTTCTCCGTACTCTCTTATCTTGGCCGGCATCTGACCGGCGGGGACCACGGCATGGATCAGCCCGATCTGTTTCGCCTCGGCGGCGGAGATCAGCTCTCCGGTCAGGATCATCTCTTTGGCCACTCCCACCCCCACCAGCCGGGCCAGTCGGGAGCATCCGCCCGAGCCCGGTATGATGCCCGCATTGACCTCCGGAAAGCCGAAGCGCGCCTCCTCCACCGCGACGCGCAGGTCGCAGGAGATGGCAAACTCCAGCCCGCCGC
This sequence comes from Terriglobia bacterium, assembly GCA_963666975.2. Classification (GTDB taxonomy): domain Bacteria; phylum Acidobacteriota; class Terriglobia; order 2-12-FULL-54-10; family 2-12-FULL-54-10; genus JADFGZ01. Next base: position 1,055,531 of record CAXVYR010000004.1, read on the forward strand.
CCACGCATACGCCGTTGATGGCGGCGAGAACCGGCTTCTCCAGCTCTTCCAAAGCGTCAAACACATCGTGAGCGTACCGGGCCTGGATGCGAAATCGATGCGTCTGCGTGTCCGGGGTAAACCAGTTCAGGTCCGCGCCGACGGAGAACGCCCTTCCCTCGCCGGTGAAAACAACCAGCCGGACATCGTCTTGCTTGCCGATGGCGTCCAGAGCCGTCTTCACCTCTTCGAGCATCTGGCCGTCCCAGGCGTTCAGTTTTTTCGGCACGCGGAACGTGACGGTGGCGATTTGGCCGGCGGTCTCCAAGGTGATCTTTTGAAAATCCATCATCTGATGCGGCCCCCTATCGGGTTTGAGAAGATTCTCATACTATTCGGCTGCGGCGAGGCTGTCAAACTTATGGATGCCATAACTATGGATGCTTATGCGTGTGTTCCCTCCGCCGACAGCGATTCCCCATAATCCCGGCCTTCCTGACGCCGCTTGCCGGGCCGAAGCCCGATGCCTATAATGGAGTCCGCCTATCCAATCCATCGGTGGGAGACGAGACCTAGCACCTCATGATTTTCGAGCAGATTCACGCCGGCGGCGACAGGAATTTTGCCTACCTTGTCGGAGACCCCGACACACGCGAGGCGGCGATCATCGATCCTTCCTACGCTCCCGAACGCGCCCTCGCCGAGGCCGAGCGCCACGGGTTGAGGGTGCGCTACGTCATCAGCACGCACTCCCACAAGGATCACATCGCCGGAAACGCCCATATCATCGAGAAGACTCAGGCCGTCGAGGTGCTGCACGAAAGCACCCCGCACCCGTGTAGTCTGCGCGTCACCGACAACGAAGAACTGGCCGTGGGCAGCCTGAAGATGCGGTTCCTGCACACGCCGGGACATATCCCCGACCACCTCTGTATCCAGACGGAGGGGAATTTGCTGACCGGAGATATTCTCTTTGTCGGCAAGGTCGGCGGCACCGGCCCTTACTTCCCCGGCAGCGACCCGAAACAGCAATGGGAAAGCCTCCAGCGCTTGAAAAAGCTGGACCCGGCGCTCGTGGTGTGGCCGGGACATGATTACGGCGCGAAGCCCTCCTCTACAATCGGTTACGAGGCCGCCAGCAATCCTTTTCTGCTCTGCAATAGCTTCGATGAGTTCCAACACCTGAAGGGCCACTGGGCCGAATACAAAAAGGCCCATAACATTGCATGAGGACACGACCAGGGCTTAGTCCAAACAACCTGGGCCGGCCCCGGCGAAATGGGTCAAATCGGATGCAAAGCAATTCCCCATCTCAAATACGTGCAAGACTAGATGGACCGGTGTATACTATCGGTCCCCCGGGAATCCAAAACGGAAATCCCGGTCAAAACGTCGTCAATGAAAGGGAGAAAATTTATGGCTCAAGTGGCTCGGGAAATGGTGCAGAAAGCTGGCATTGATATTGACAAACTGCTGGACATGCTCGTGAGGAACGCAGCGGCGGAACTGACTACCTACTATTACTACACCATCCTGCGAGTTAACCTGATCGGGATGGATGGTGAAGGCCTCAAAGAAATCACGGAAGATGCCCGGATCGAAGACCGGAATCACTTTGAGGCGCTGGTACCGCGCATCTACGAATTGGGTGGTAAGCTGCCGGGCGACATGAAGGCGTTTCACGACATTTCGGCCTGCCCGCCTGCATCGCTGCCCCCCAAACCTACCGACATCAAAGCCATGCTCAATGTACTCGTCAAAGCGGAGCGATGCGCAGTGAATGGTTACACGGCTGTCTGCAACTATACAGCAGGAAAGGACCACCGGACGTACGACCTTTCGCTCGCGATCTTGCACGAGGAGATCGAGCACGAAGCCTGGTTCTCGGAATTCCTGGGTGAAGGCCCCTCCGGTCATTTTCGGCGGTCGGGGACGGGAATGGAGCGCAATTCGCCCTACGTCTCGAAGTTCCTTCATCCCTGATGACGGGAAGCGCGTCCTTTTGGCAACTTCTTTTGGTGTGGGCCTTCAGCACCTCGGAGACTAACGAGTAGCTGGGAACAGGCAACAGTTCGCCATCTAGTTCAACCCGTGGTTGTTCGTAAGAGCGGCCCGGATTGTACAGAACCCGTAGCGGGTCGTTGTCTGTTTCTGCCCCTCCCTCCGTTTTAGGGTTTCTTCTCGCCTCCCGAAATAAACAGCAGTCTCCAGTGCCAAGAAGGTGCTGACCATCAATCCGACATGCTCCTAGCTAATTGAATACTCCTCAGCCGAGGAGCGGGATGTGAAGCTGCGGGAGTTTTGCTCGGCCTGGAAGACCACATCCGGCTGGTGGTGGCCGATACGCCTCCCATCCCGGCTCGTTTCGACAACCGGCAAATCGCAAGCGACTGCATCAGCTCGGTCCAGTACCTCAAATTCCAGCTTTCACCGGAACAAATCCGCCGGTGGAGGGAGGGTGCGAAACTGGCAGCCGACCACCCCAGCTATCGCGCCGAGAGGGCGCTCCGCGAAGCCGAACTCGAAGAACTCGCCGCCGATTTGGCCTGAGAGGCTACCCCCCTAACGCCTCCATTGAAACCACGGAATCCTGTGTGATACCATCTGCATCTCTCATCGCCTATCCTGCACTGCGCTTCTGCCCCCAGGGGGAGAAAGGAGCTTTGTTTTGAAGGTTTATCCCGGAAAAGACATTCGCAACGTCGGCGTGGTTGGCCACGGCGACAGCGGCAAGACTTCTCTGGTGGCCGGGTTCCTGCACGCTGCCGGCCTGACCAACCGTCTGGGCCGCGTGGACGAGGGCACCACCACCACCGACTACGATGAGGAAGAGATCGAACGAAAGGTCACCATCTCCACCGCGCTAGCATATCTAGAATGGAATCAAACCAAGATCAACCTTTTGGACACGCCGGGCTACAACATCTTTATTAACGACACCCTGGCCAGCCTGGTGGCTGCCGACGCGAGCCTGGTGGTCGTGGACGGCGTAGCCGGAGTCGAGGTGCAAACCGAGAAGGTGTGGGATTACTCCAACCGCTTCAACCTTCCCCGCGCGTTGGTGGTCAACAAGCTCGACCGGGAGCGCGCCAGCTTTGAGCGCGCCGTGGAGTCCATCCAGCAGAGCTTTGGCCGCACCGCCATCCCCATTCAGTGGCCGCTGGGAGAGGAGAAAAGTTTTCGCGGCGTAGTGGACCTCCTGAGCATGAAAGCCCACACCTACGAATCCAATGGCAACGGGAAGGGAAAGGCCGGCGAGGTCCCGCAGGAGGTTTCCGCCGCAGCGGAGGCGGCCCGCGAAAAGCTGATCGAGGCGATTGCGGAAGGCAATGACGCCTACATGGAAGAGTTTTTCGACAAGGGGACCCTGGAGCCGGAACATGCCGTCCAGGGTTTGCAGGAGGCCATTGCAGGCGGAAAACTGTTTCCGATTCTTTGCGCCTCCGCCTATCACATGGCGGGAATTGACCTGTTGTTGAATTTTCTGACGGAATTTTTCCCCTCTCCGGTTGCCCGGAACACTGCCCAGGGAACCCTGCCCGAAGGCGGGACGGTGGAACGCAAAATCTCCGATGAAGAACCCATCTCTCTTTTCATTTTCAAGACGATAGCGGATGCGTTTGCGGGTCGCGTCACCTGCTATAAGGTCCTTTCCGGCGTCCTGACAAACGATGCCCATCTGGTCAATTTCAACAAAGAGGGCTCCGAGCGGCTGGCGCACATCTCCCTGTTGCAGGGCCGGACGGCGACCGCCGTGCCGGAGTTGCATGCCGGGGACCTCGGTTCCGTAGCGAAGCTGAAAGAATCTTTGACCGGAGATACCCTGGGAGACAAGGCCTCGCCCATTCTCTATCCGCCCGTGAAGCTGCCGGAGCCAGCGATCAGTTTTGCCATCGCGCCGAATTCGCGGGGAGACGAGGACCGCCTCAGCACCGCCCTGCACAAGATTCTCGAAGAGGACATCTCCTTGCGGTTTTACCGGAACCCCCAAACCAAGGAATTCCTGCTGGCGGGAGCCGGGCAGCAGCACGTGGAGGTTATCGTCTCCCGTCTCAAGAAACGCTATAACGTGGATGTCACCCTGCAGGCTCCGAAGGTGCCCTACCTGGAAACGGTCCGCGGCAAGGCCGACGTCCAGGGAAGATACAAGAAACAAACCGGGGGGCACGGCCAGTTCGGCGATTGCAGGATCAAGCTCGAACCGCTCCCGCGAGGAGGGAAGTTTGAGTTCGTCAATGAAATCCATGGCGGCGCGGTCCCCAAACAATATATCCCGGCCATTGAAAAAGGGATCGTGGACACAGCCGAGAAGGGATTTCTGGCAGGTTTTCCGGTTGTCGATTTCCGCGTGATCCTCTACGACGGCTCCTACCACACGGTGGATTCCTCGGAGATGGCTTTTAAGATCGCCGGTTCGATGGCGTTCAAAAAAGCCATGGAACAGGCCAAGCCGGTTCTGCTGGAACCCATCATGACTGTGGATGTCTACGCTCCCAGCGCCTATTCCGGCGATTTGATCGGTGACTTGAATGGCCGCCGCGGGCGCATTCAGGGAATGGACTCCCAAGGCGACCGGCAGGTGATCAAATCGCAGGTGCCCATGGCTGAGATGCTGAGCTACGCGTCGGATTTGACCTCCATGACTCAGGGACGAGGCAGTTTCTCCATGGAGTTCTCCCACTACGACGTTGTTCCGCAACAGACCAGCGAAAAAATCGTCGCTGCCGCCAAAGCAGCCCGCAGCGGAGAAGAAACGCCGGCAGAGGAGTGAGGACAATTCTGCACCAGCAAGCTTCAAAAACCTGGAAGAACGAAATCCTGGGGATATAGCAAGCCTGTCTTCGGGAAAGGCACGCCCGGCAGATGAAACCCGATTCGGGCCTGGGCTCCCTTGCCCGCCGGGATGTGCCTGTGCCCGTGTAGGTTATCGCTCCCCGTTTTTTCCGGTAGCTACGGTAATCCTTTCATAAGAATAAGGTTAGACAAAATTAACTTGACCCGGTGCAGATTCTTAGGGTACCCTGGGAGGGTTTTGTACAGGATTGCCGCCCGGAGGATGGCGACCAGCAAGCTCAGAACTAAAGCTAAGAACTAAAGATCAAAACTAGGGACCTACGGCAGATCAACTCAAGGCAGACTCCAAGCATGCCGATTAAAAATGTTGTAAAGTCTTTGCTGCTGGTAATCGCCCTTCTGGGTATCTCGGGTTGCTCCATCATACGGAAACCTGTAGCTGTCGTTCCGCCCACGCCCCGAGAAGCGCCCTCCCTGGCGCAGAATCTCCCGCTGTCTCACACCGCCATTCCCCCGGCCATAAAAGGCCTATCGCAGGCAAAGCTGGACCCGGTAGTCCAGGTGATCGTCCAGGCGGAAGCTGCTTTTCACAGGGGAGAAAGAGAATATAACGCCGGCCATATGGAGGCGGCCAAAGAGGAATTCAATCAGGCCATTCAGGGGCTCTTGCAGGCTCCCGATCCCGTAGTCGCAGACAAGCGGCTGCTCAAGAAGCTCGACTTTTTAGTGGCCCGTATTCATGCCTACGAACTGGAAGCCCTCAAACAGGGCGATGGGTTCACTGAGCAGTTCTACGAACCGGCGCCGCTCGATGAGATGGCGACGATTACTATTCCTGAAGATATCAGCGCTGCAGAGCTGCAAAAAATCGCTCAGGAAGACCTCGCCAACACCGTCTCCGATCTGCCGCTGGTCGTCAACAGACGCGTAGCCGCGCTCATCAAATATTTCTGTTGTACCCGCCGTGGTCGGGAAACCCTCGAAGGGGGGCTGCGGCGTTCCGGGCGCTACCGCGATATGATTCTGCGGATCCTCAAAGAGGAGGGAGTTCCGCAGGACCTGATCTACCTGGCTCAGGCTGAATCGAGCTTTCATCCCACAGCCCGCTCCCGCGCCGCAGCCGTCGGCCTCTGGCAGTTCATACGGTCCACCGGGAAGCTGTATGGGCTGGAACGCACATGGTGGGTAGATAACCGCCTCGACCCGGAAAAAGCCACACGGGCGGCCGCCAAGCATTTGAAAGACCTCTACGAGATGTTCGGGGATTGGTATCTGGCCATGGCAGCCTACAACACTGGGCCGAGGAACGTTAAACGGGCTATTCGACGCACTGGATCGAGGGATTTCTGGAAGCTTGCCGCCCGCCGCGCATTGTTCCGGGAGACACGGACCTATGTTCCGATCATTCTGGCCCTCACCATCATCAATAAAAACCCCGAGAAATACGGGCTGGGCGATATCTTGCCGGAACCTCCCCTGGCATATGACACGATTGCCGTGGAACATCCCGTGGACCTCCGCTTGGTGTCGGAGATCGTAGGGTCGAGCCTGAAGACCATCCGGGAACTGAATTCCAGTTTGCTGCGCATGACCACGCCCAACGTTCCGAAGTTCAATCTGCAGATCCCGCTCGCCACCCAGAGCCTTTTCCAGAGGCGGATCGCCATGGTGCCTCCGGATAAGCGTGTGTGGTGGCGCTGGCACACGGTTCATTATGGGGAGACGCTTACCGGCATCGCCAAGAAATTCAAAACCTCCGTCAAGGCCATCGCCGAGGTCAACAACCTGGACGCCGACGAGCGGCTCCAGGAAGCAGCCGAGTTGGTGATCCCGGTTACGCGGCAGCAGCCGCCCGGAGGAACCCACCAGATCCGCCCGAGAGAAACGCTTTCCGTCCTTGCCCGCCGGTACAACGTATCGGTCGCCCAGCTAATGATGTGGAATCAACTGGACAGCACCGTCATCCGGGCGGGCAGCATGTTGCACGTGGGGCCGCCCACTGCGCCTCCACCCGGATCGGGAACCTATCGGGTTCGCCGGGGCGATTCTCTTTCTCGCATTGCCGGGCGTTACAGGGTAAACGTCCCGCAGCTCATGGCATGGAATCAACTGAGCAGCGCGCTCATCCATCCTGGGCAGACTCTGCGCGTGGGGACCTCGACTCCTGCCTCGGCTTCTTCTCCCTCCAGCACTATCTCCAGCACTACGGCGCGCAGCGCCCAGCCCAACGCCTTGAGGAACAACTCTGCCACGTCGCGGTCGCGGGGAAGGGTGGTGCATCGAGTCCGCAAGGGAGAGTCCTTGTGGATCATCGCTACCAACTACAACACCTCAGTGAAAGTTTTGAAGCGCACCAACAGCCATTTGGGACGTGTTCTGCAGATTGGTGACCGGGTCGTGATCCCTGCCTCCAGATAGCGTGTTCCACCGTGGGAGGACGCCTTTCCCTCGTAATGATTTCAAAACACCCGCAAACAGGAACTGTCCCTAAGTGCCATAGTTTGCCAGGGTGGAACCGCACCCGGCGGAGAGGAGAAACAAGCTTCATGAAACGAAAAGTCCGCAAGGCAGTGTTCCCCGCAGCCGGGCTGGGGACGCGTTTCCTGCCGGCCACCAAAGCCCAGCCCAAGGAGATGCTGCCGCTGGTGGACAAGCCCCTCATCCAATACGTCATCGAAGAGGCCGTGGACTCGGGTATCGAGAGCATCATCATCATCACCGGGCGCGGCAAAAATGCCATCGAAGATCACTTTGATGTTTCCTATGAACTCGAAGACCTGTTAAGCAAGCGCGGCAAACAAGACCTGCTGGAGACGGTTCATAAGGTCTCCAGCCTGGCCCATATCAGTTTTGTAAGGCAGAAAGAGGCGCTGGGACTGGGCCACGCCGTCCTGATGGCGCGGGAGTTGGTGGGGGATGAACCCTTCGTTGTGATGCTCGGGGATGATATTATCCATGCACAAACCCCTTGCCTGCGGCAGATGCTGGACGTTTATGAAGCATACTCCGCTCCTATCGTGGCAATTGAAGAAATACCCCTTGAATCCATCTCCCAATACGGTGTGATTAGCGGGAATCCGGTCGCTTACAATGGAACCGAAGACCGGTTGTACAAATTGGACGGCTTGGTGGAAAAGCCTCCCAAGGAAGCCGCCCCTTCCAACCTGGCCATCATCGGGCGTTACATCCTGGAACCGGAGATTTTTGAGGTGCTGGCAGCCACGCAGGCCGGTGCTGGAGGTGAAATTCAACTCACCGACGGCCTCCGAACGCTTCTCCAACAGAAAGAAATATACGGATGGCGTTTTGAGGGAAAACGCTACGACACCGGCAATAAGCTGGGGTTCCTGGAAGCCACTGTTGATTTTGCACTGCGTCATCCGGACCTGGGCGACGCTTTTCGGAAATATCTGAAAAGCCTGCGTTTCGAATGAATTGTAGCACCCTGTTCCGGCAACCTGCCTTGACGCGCCAAAAGCAACAACTTAAAATAAAAATATTAGTTTGGCGGCTTATTCCGAGCCGGAGACGAGGTAAGATTTGCCACTGTATGAGTACGAGTGCTCCGATTGCAAAAAGCGATTTGAAGTCCTGCAAAAATTTTCCGACGATCCTGTAACCGTCTGCACCCATTGCGGCGGGCCCGTGACCCGTTTAGTCTCTCCTCCTGCTATCCATTTCAAAGGCACCGGATGGTATGTAACCGATTATGCCAAGAAATCCCCGTCGGCGGCTGAAACCAAAGCTGACGGAAAAGGGGAAGATGGAAAAGGAGAAGGAGAAAAGAAACCCGCAGCAACTTCGCAGGAAACCAAGCCGAGCAAGGAAGCCTCCTCCACGCCCTCCAGCACGCCTGCAGCAAAATCCACCACGGATTAGCGTAACCTTTCACAGTTTGTGCATAGTCAGAGCCGCTCGCGCCTCTCCCGCCTGCCCTGCCTGCCCTGAGCGAAGCCGAGGGATTAGACCGGTTTTATGAATTGTGTATCCCGTCAGGGCACGGCTTCAGCCGTGCCGAAACACTCTCCAGCCAAGTGCGCTTTAGCGCCTGAGGTGAGTCTTGAACTCTGCTTGTTCCAGCGACTTAACCCCGACCTCAGCGGCTGAAGCCGCTGTCGTGATCCGGGTGGCGGCACGGTTAAAACCGTGCCCTGACAAGAATTCAATATGGGATACATGAACTCTAAAACAGGTCTAGCAAGCGGACCCCGAACGCCAAGTGGCCACAGGTTTGCTACATGGTGGTTGCAGCAGTCCGCCAAGCACTGCAAAAAGCAAGGTTGCTGGGCAGCTTCTGCCCATTGGAGAAACGAAATTGCCGCCGGAGGGGGATTGAGGATGCCGCAAGAAAATGCACACGAGCGGGGACGCCGGCTATATGACGAAGGTAAATTTCCGGAGGCCGTCCGCATGCTCGCTTTTGCCATCGGGGAGCAGGAGAGCAGCGAGGCCTGGAATGATTGGGCGACCGCCCAACTCCACTGTGGCAACCCGGCGGAAGCGGAGCAAGGTTACACGCGCGCGCTGGAACTGAACGAGAAGAATGGCCATGCTCTCGTCAATCTGGGGAATCTGCTTGTGAACATGGACAGGTTGGAAGAGGCGATTGGACTACTCGAAATGGGAATACCTTCCATGAATGAGCCGGAGCAAGAACCACTGAAGCAGCTCGTGGCCGAGTGCCGCCGGAAGCAGAGCGAGCACGGGGAGCCGACCCTACAGACCATGGCAAACTATCTAGGTGACTTTGTTGCTGAGGAGGAACAGTCTCAACGGTACTTTCAGAATCAGTTGAGCCGTTATCTCGTCACCCTGGAGTTGTTGCCGCCCGCCGTTCCGGGTGAGCGGCTATTGGAGGTGGGCGCTTCCTACCATCACCAAACACCTGCTTTGAAGCGCTGGAAGGGTTACGACGTACGCTGCACGGACCTCTGGGATGGACCGCAGCAGTTGAACCAAACTGTGGTAAACCGCAACGGAGACGAATCACACATCTTCCCCGTGGACAATTTCGATGTCCAGCAGACTCCCTGGCCTTATCCCGACGCATCCTTTGACGTGGTAATGTTCTGCGAGTTGCTGGAGCACTTGAGCACGGACCCGATGCGCGTCATGGGAGAGATCAACCGTGTGCTGAAAAAAGGCGGCCGCTTGCTGCTGAGCACCCCAAACATTATCAGCGCACAAAGCGTTGAGGCCGTCCTGCGAGGCGAGAGCCCTTACTTCTGGGGACAATACGAAGTGGGCGGACTGCCCACCGACCACCACAACCGGGAATACACCCCCGGCGAAGTGGTGCGGCTGGCGCAGGCTGCCGGGTTCGGCATCCTCACGCTGCGAACAGCAGGAGGCATCGGCGCTCCTAACCGCTCGGTCCTGCGGGAGTTAGTGAGGTCCGGCCACTCGATCGCCTGGCGAGGCGACTGCATATTGGCTCTGGCACAAAAGGAAGGGCCCGTTCGGGACCGCTATCCTGCCGAGTTCTACGCGCGTACCGGCACTCAGGAAGCATGCCGCCGGCAACGCGCCGGGCGGCCAGCGGAATGAGAAGCATCTCCGGCACTATCCCCCGCCTCCGCTTAACCGGCGCTGACTCCGTCACCCTTTGAAAGCTGCCCGCTTTCCGTTTCTGTCCTTTTCCTTTAGTATTGGATCATGCGGTATTCCGCCGTCAGGTGATGGGTCATGAAGAGACCAGATGATTTGGATGAAACTCCTCTATCAACCCCAGACAGGCCCGCGAAGCGGTTGTCTGCGCTGCGAATTGTCCTGCTCATAACCTTCGGGCTCGCCTTCTTCGGTATCGCCGGCTACTTTTTTTTGAGCCGTCTCGAAGATATAGAGCAACAGATGGCTCGGCTCAACAGACAAGTCGAAGAAACCGTGCAGAAGGCCGCAGACGCCGCCGAACGGTCGGATACCGCTCTCTCCCGTGCCTCCCAGGCCGAAGAGAACGCGCTGCAGGCGGCTCGCGGAAGGATTCAGGCCGAACAAGCCGAAGTGGCAGCCCAAACAGAGGCAGAGCTTGCTCGGCAGGAATCGGCGGTGGCGGCTCAGGAGGCGGAACGGGCTCGCGAAGAAACCAGGCTGGCTCAGGAGGAAACCGCGCGCATCCGCAAGCAGAGGGAAGAGGAAATGGCCCGCTTGCAGAAGGCCCTGGGCCGAATCGCGGAAACACGCAGGACCGCCCTGGGATTGGTGATGAACCTGGACAGCGACTCGATTCAGTTCGATTTCAACAAGGCAGCCCTGCGGCCTGCGAATCGCGAGCTGCTGAGCAGAATCGCCGGCGTCTTGCTCACTTCCAACGGGTACAAGGTTCAGGTCTTCGGCCACACCGATGACGTCGGCTCAGAGAAATACAATTTGGAGTTGTCAGAAAGACGCGCTCAGTCCGTCCGTGATTACTTGATCGAAGCCGGCATTGACCCGGACATTTTCACCACCAAAGGGTTTGGGAAATCCAGCCCTGTGGCGCCGGGAACCGATCCGCAGGCGCGAACAAAAAACCGCCGTGTGGAGATCGGCATCATCGATTCCGTGATCGGCTATCAGGGAGCTGTGGCGCGCCGGGAAGAATGAGAGAGGGCGTGTCGCGGGCTAGACATCGGCAACGGGCTATATCTGAAGAACCCACTGGATAAGAACTCGCAGCGTCACGCCGAACTGATCGCCGCAATTCGGAAGATCGGGTTGAAACGTAATCCGTGAAAACCGAAGGCGCAGAATGCGACACCGAGTATTATTTCTGGACCAGCCATTCAACGATGGCCTGCCCGTTCTGCAACGTCGAAGGGCAGCGATAGCCGAGGTTTGCAAGAATTGCCGAGCAGCGGGATAGCCACAGCTTGGCGGATAGAATGGTGCGGGAGGGGGGATTCGGTCTTTTCCATATATTGAAGCCCTGTAACTTACTGATTCTCGGTAGGCACTGTGTGCATGGAACGCACCAAGCACCATACCTGTGTTACACGGGTGTTACGCGGGATTTGGGTGCTGGCAGCAAAAACCACCCTGCCTGAGAGCTTCCACGGTTGACCCAGCGTAGATTGACACAACAGGCAAGACGGGAGATTTCACTTTCTTCTTCTGGCGGGCAGACCCGGCTGTTGGCTCCAATCCGGCACCTGTAGCAAACGCCACCGGCAGGGGAGTCCTAAAAAGGTAAGAAATTTCTCAAAAAACGCTTGCTTTCCAATTGGAGACTGTTATTCTTATGAACTTAGTAGCCGGTTCGGCTGTTTGAATCACATTGATTACATGGAAACATATTGCCATTTGCATACCGTTGTTGTAATATAGCTTTCAACCCTGGAAGGTTCCCCTCTTCTATGTTTCAGGACGAAAAGGTGAACAAGCGCCCAGCTTTTTTTCCTAGAAAAATATGGAGTCTAGTCCACACGCCCATGCAGTGATATGGGGGGGGGGTGTCGTGAAGGTTTGGCTTATCGTCGTTTTAGCAACCGCAATCATTAGCTTCGGTTTGAGCGCAGGGTTCGTAAGAGCCGCAGAAAAAGGCAGCCAGGAAGTTGTTGTGGGAGTAGAGAGGAAAGAGATCGTACTCATCCAGAAAGACGTTATTCTGACTTTGTCTGGCTTGCCTACAGAAAGTGTTATTGCCCCATTCGATCTCGAAAATGCGACCTTCCATAGTGTGGCTCTATCACCACAAGGGAACCTTGTCGCATTCTCAGTGAAGGGAAAGACACACGACTGGCTGGGGCTCTACGATATTCAAAAAAAGAATGTGACGGAGATAAGCTTCCTTTATGGAGGCGATGCTGGAGAGCTTTCTTGGTCTCCAGACGGTCACTACCTGGCCGCCGAGGCCATTCCGGCAAGCGGTATCCGCACTATCCTCGTTATAGATTCAACGGACCAGAAAATCATAGCGACGCTACCACAGGTGTCCGGCGATGGTGAAAAGATTGCTGAGGTGTTTCAGCCTTGGTGGAGCAAGGACGGAGAAATACTGCATTTCAAAGCAACTCGAACTGCCAATGAAGCCCCTTTCAATCATCAACTTCTCTTGAATTCTATAGAGGTTCCTGGGCCTCACAAGAAGTAAAGAAGTGAAAGTAAACGTATACGCACGGCGAGTTAACAGTGATCCCTGTCCTCCTGCTCACTTACCTCTTGCTCGGAAGTCTTGTTTATGGTCAAGACTGCCTAAATAACTGTAGCCTCGAGTGCATCCCTTTTATACCTGCTCATGATCCCGGAAAATTATGAACAGAATCAAGGCGAGAGGGATCACCTTGTTAGTATAAAGGCCATCATGATGACAATAAGGTCAAGCATCATAAATTGGCGTGATCCACAGGTTGGCCACTCGTCGGGTAGCACTGCAGGACAGGAAGCATATAAGAGGGTGTCCCATACATAGTTGAAGGTTGAACGGCGGTTCGGCCCGAATCGAATAGAATCGGGCCAAGCCTAAATCCTATAGAAGGAGAACCGCCGAATGAAGGGAAAATATCACGTTTTGGAACTGGGTTCCAAGGGAGCCGAAGAAACCATCCAGAAGTTTTGCCAAACCAACGGACAGATGCTGTTGCCGGTGGTGGATCTGATCACGGAGGCGCGTCTGGCGGTGGATGAGGTGATTGATCGGGCCGGGCGAGGTTTGATTGAAACGATTCTGAGCATGAGCGCAGAGCAAATCGCGGGGCCAAAGAGTCCCGGGAAGGCGAGCGGAGAGGTGCGCTGGCATGGCCGGCAATTGGGGAGGGTGAAACTGGCCGATCGCCAGCTGCGGGTGGAGCGGCCGAGGCTGCGCCGGAAGGGCGGAGGGGAAGAAGCGGTGCCGGCCTACGAAGCGCTGCGGAAAAGCGAGAAGACGGGCGAGGAGATGTTCGAGGCACTGTTGAAAGGGGTTTCGACGCGGAACTACCGCGAGGTGATCCCGGAGATGGCCAACAGCGCTGGGGTGTCGAAGTCTCAGGTGAGCCGGGAAGCGGCCGAGCAAGGAGCGCGGCGGCTGGAAGAACTGTTGGCGCGGCGCTGGGAGGAGGTCGAGATTCTGGTGATTTACCTGGACGGAATGCGGTTCGGCTCCCACCACGTCATCAGCGCCGTGGGCGTGGACATCGAGGGCCGCAAGCATGTGCTGGGGATTCAACTGGGCGCGACCGAAAACGCCGCTGCGGTGAAAGACCTTCTCACCCGCCTGCGCCAGCAAGGTTTGCGCACGGATCAGCGCTATCTGTTTGTGATCGACGGCGCCAAAGCGCTCCGCGCGGGGATCGAGGAAGTATTCGGCAGCAATCAGCTGGTGCAGCGTTGCCGTACTCATAAGCTGCGCAACGTGGCTGAGCGGTTACCAAAGGGCGACAAAATGCTGGCGAATCAGGTGCGGTCGCTGATGCGCGCCGCCTGGCGATTGCCCCAAGCCGAGGAAGGCATCGTGCGCATAAAAAAGCTCGCTGGGATGATCGAGTGCGATCATCCGGCAGCAGCCGCCAGCTTGCGCGAAGGGTTGGAGGAGACCTTTACGATCAATCGAGCCGACGTTCCTCCCAGCCTCCACCGCTGCCTGGCAACCACGAACCTCATCGAGAGCCCGCAGTCGGGCGTGCGGAAAAAGACTGGCAATGTTTGCCGCTGGCGCGACGGCGAGATGACGTTGCGCTGGGTGGCAGGAGCGTTTCTGCTGACCGAGAAGAATTTCCGGAAGATCATGGGTTATCACGATCTCTGGGCTTTGGCATCGATTCTCGGCCGAAGTCCAAACGCTGCTTCCTCTCACAAGGAGAAAGTGGCGTAATATGAACTCAACCCGCCGTCCCAACCTGCAACTGAGTTTGGGACACCTTCGAAGGAACTATCGAATGGTTCAAGGATCCCGAGAGTAAGGCCAGTGCGCACTTTCTTGTTAGTAGTAAAGGCGAAATCATCATGATGGTTTCCCTTGACAACGTTGCCTACCATGCTGGTGGTGATTTTAGCAACAACCAATCAAGCATCGGTATAGAACTTGAAGATGGCGCTTCGCAAGCCTATCTAGATGCTGATTCAGGTTGGCCGACTCGACTCCAATATGAAGCGACAGCCAAATTGGTCAGATGCTTAGCAGCGCTGCACGACGATATATACCTAGACAGGAAGCATATAATTGGGCATAGTGAAGTCCCACGCAGTAAAAAGACAGATCCTGGTCTGAACTGGGATTGGGATTATTTCATGCAATTGGTTATTAATACTAACTAGAGCGGTTCTCCAGTTGCTATCTATCGTGTCCGAGCCGCGACCGTGAGGGAGCGGTTCCAAAAATGGCTCAATCGACCAGCGTTTGGTGTCCGCTTGCTTACGCGCGCGGCTCGGATTGGCTTGGCTCCCGGTGAACTGGGGTCTACACTATCACGAGAACTGCTCTAGTGCTCTCCGTTCGGATCAGAAGCGCAGCGGTTCCACGCCCCCCCAAGATAGCAGTCTCAAATCACCCCCACCGCAATCAGAAACCCCACCACCGGCATGGCAGCAAATATGGCGTTCATTTGCAATAGCCATGGGATGATCCTCTTGATCCGTCTCAGCCGTCATTCCACTACCTGATCAGAAGTTTGGATTTCCGCTTTTTGGGTTCATAATGCGAGTAGCTGTGCGGTAGCGAAACTACAGGGCGGTTGCGAGAGCATGAGCGAGGATTTCCATTCAGCGCCGGTCCCGATCCGGATGAGTTGCCGATACTCGAACGGAATGACCGTCAGTTACGGCGCGCGCGCTTTGGCTTACGACGATTCTTCCCTGCGGGTCTTGTCGTCCGAGGACTTTGAAAGGGGGCTTCAGTTGAATATCTTTGCTCCCTTTTTGAAAGGCATCACCGCCTGCAGGGTCGTGGCCTCGGCTCGGAACCGGAAGCAACCCGCCTACTTTGAGCTGGAGTTGAGCTTTTTGAAAAAGCAGCTCCCGGCCGCGCAGTCGGAGGAAAAACCAGCCGTTGAGCAAACCCGCAAAGCGATCCCCGAAGAAGTAGCTTTCGCTGCGGAGCGGATGGCCGCTGCATTGGAATTGGCCACTGACCAAGGGGTATCCCAGGTGTGGCGGCAGTTCCCTCCCTCCCGGCGTCCTTTACTTCTGACGGTGGGCGCAGCCGCAGTTTTGCTGCTTCTGCAGGAGAAAGGGCTCCTGGATGTGCAGAATTTGCTCGCCGGGGTCAAGGAAAAGCTCAGCAGATGAGAACCTCGCGGAAAGACCGCCGGAGCGAGCGCGTTCCGACAACGCACAAGTTGCTGCTGACCATTCTTGGGCCCAGCGGAGCCGTAATATTGAAAGAAATCGTCACCTCTGTTGAAATCTCCCAGCACGGGGCCCGGCTCAGGGGACGGCGGACCCTCGAAGCGGACTGGAAGGGGGTCCTGGTCCAGTTGGGTTCCGGCCAGCAGGCTCCTTGCCGGGTCGTCTGGCAAACCAAGTCCGTCTCCGTGCCGGCGTCTCTGGAAACCGGCGTCGAAATTTTGTCGGTCCATGATTTCTGGAGACGAAACTTTTCCAATCCCGATGCTGAGCCGGAGTCCGCTGAGATCGTCATCGAAGACGCTTCGGTGACTCCGGAAATGTTGCTGCGGAAACTCGGTGAAGCTTCCAATTCTCACGCCAAGGGAGATATGCAAGTTCTGGAAGCTGTCTGGTGCGGTTTGGTAGAGCAATTGGAAGAGCGCAACCTATTTACTCGGTTTGGTAGAGCAATTGGAAGAGCGCAACCTATTTACTGATCGCCGCAATTCGGAAGCTCGGGTTGAAACGTGATCCGTGAAAACCGCAGGCGCAGAAGTTCCCGGTTAGCAAGCGGACCCATACACCCGTTTTCCCACAACCTCTTAGGATGGCAACGGGACATCCTTCACTGGTTGGAGCTTTTTCGGACCGGCACCAGAAGAACCGGGCAGGGAGTGGAGCGAACCACGCTGTAGGCGACGCTGCCGATCATCATGCGCCGGGTAAAGCTGCCCTGTCCCATCGTAGCCATCACAATCAAATCCGCGCCCTCGGTTTCGGCAACAGACACAATGGTCTGGGCGGCGCCCGAGCCCCTCACCAGGGTATCGGTCTTCACGCCTCTCTCGCGGAGGGCAGCTCCTACCTTGTCCAGATATGCTTTTAGCACGGGAGCGTCTTGTTCTCTGTCCGGCACTGCTAAAAGCAGAACCTGGCTCTCGAACCGTGGGGCTAGCTGCCTAACATAACGGAGCGCCCGTTCAGCGTTTTCCGAGCCATCCAGCGGCACCAACAGCCGCTTAAACTGCGACATTCGGCTCTTCCATTCCTCCGTGGGCCGCAACAGCAACACCGGCGTGCTGGTCAACCGTGTGAGATCGTACGCCACGCTCCCGAGAAATAATCGTTTGACTCCGGACCGCGCGCGGGTGCTCATCACGATCAGATCTGCTTCCAAATCCTGGGCCATCGCGTTGATTCCCTGTGCGACCGGGCCAGAACCGAAGACGAAGTCAACATTCAACCCCGCCTCCTGCAACTGTCCCGTGTGATGGTTCAAATAGGCTTCCAGGTCCTTATTGTCCCCAACCAGCTGATTTTCCTGAGACCGCTCGCGGCTCTGTTTCCGCCCGACAGAAACAAGCGCCAACTCGGCATCGCAAGCACGGGAGAGCGCCCCCGCAGTGGGAAGCGCATACTCGCTCAGTTGGGAGCCATCCAGCGGAATGGCGATCTTTCCAAAAGTGGCTTCGTCCTCCGGCAGCCCTTCTCTCTCGTAGGGCAGCAAATACCTGCCGACAAACATTCGCCCCAACTGATCCTCGAGAGATGTAGGCTCTCCCATCGCTGAACGAGTCACACTAAAAGCTGCGTAGAGAACTGGGATGAAAAGGAAATACATCCAGGCGCCCTCCACGAAGCGTTCCTCAAAGATGAGCACCGTGGCCCCGGAAGTCAATATAGCCGCCACAATCGTCCCGGTCAGGGAGAGCAAACAGGCCACAGAGAACTTCGCCCTCAGTTCCCGCAGGAGCCGTTTGCTAACCGCCCAACCGGTGAGACTCAATAAGACAAACACCCCTGCGGCGTAAATTGCTAAATAGGTTTCCTCGCTGGTTCCAAAAGCCAAAAAACAAAAGGAAACTACCGTAACTTGAATCCAAACCGGTATATCCGCCACGTCAAAATGGTTCCGCTGGCCGATCCGGCTGGGAAGATAGTGGCGGTATCTCAGTCCTAGCGCCAGGTTCTGCAACCCCTGGGCACTCGCCGCCGCCGCTGACAGCAACACAGCAATCCCGACCAGAGTGCCCAAGTAGGCTAGCGGTTGCGGCAGCAATTGATCCATTGTTTGGGTAAATACGGAGACATGCTCGTTGGATGGGTCTGAGAGCTGCAAGATGGCCGGTCCAACGATTAGCATCGTTATGGAGGTGGTTCCCATGATAATCAGAAGACTGCCAAATGACTTTTTGCTTTTCTGCTGAGGTGTTCCCCCATAGGCCGCTACAAGATTGGCAAAGATTTCAATGCCGGTCATGAGAGCCAAAATACGGGCATACCCTCCCAAGGTGAAGGGCAGATATTCCGGGCTAAAAGCGCGCAGGTCCAGCGGTGGCAATTGAAAACCCAGCTTCCAAACGCTTGCAATCACCATGGCCCAAAGCAATAGCAGGACTCCGGCTGTAGCTGGACCGAAAGTCCGCGCTGCCATCTTCGGACCCCGATTGACCAGCCAGCCGGTTACAAGGCTCAGAAAGATAGCCACGTAGGTCCGCAACTGAAATCCCAGGAACGTTTGGTTAAATACCGGAAACCGGTCCGCCAGGAAGGTAACCAATGCGGCTATGCTCACCAGGAAGGTGAGAGTGTACTCGACGAATGTGATCCCCGCATTGATCTTTACGGCCCAGCTTCCAAACTCCTCTTCGTTCAATCCGCTGCCGCCGCTGCCGTCGGTCACCCAGTTCATCACTAGGCGATACATGGTTGATACCACAACAACGGTCAGTACGACGAGCCAGATGCTCGCCCCAAAGGTCACATTGGCTACGCCAGCGACCACAATCAGCTTCAGAAAAGGACCGAAAACGTACAAAGGAGACGTGGCTGGATCGCCACCGCCGGCGAGCGCGCCTTCAAACGAGTTGTTCAGCTTATGAGAGACGTGTGACATGGAAAAATTTCTACCGCAGTACCATGAATGTAGCCGCAGCTTATTCTACCCAGAATCTCCTTTTTGAACTCCTGGCGGAAAGAATTATACGCCAACTGCTTCTGTTGCGATCTCCAGTCCACCCAACCTCAGATCGCCAAAGCCTCAGCTTTCGCTGCCGGTCAGGCAGTCCGGCTGGAGATAGCAACGACAGCGTTGTCCTGAAATGGTTAGAAGAGCTGAAACGGCAGTCAGCCAGCCCGCGAAGCGTTAACCCGGATGCGCGAGCAAGCGCAGCTTCCGCCTGGACCGCTTACGATGGATGCAGTGTTGCAGGCACTGGAGGGACTCGAACGCCGGTGGCCCGGTCAATTGCTGTTGCGCCGGGAACTCCGGCATGTCGTATCTTGGTATGTATTTTGTACGCGGAGCATTTCCTGCCTGTAGGTCTCTGATAATTAAAAATGATAATTGGTGCGGGAGGGGGGATTCGAACCCCCAAGCCTTGCGGCGCCACCCCCTCAAGATGGTGTGTCTGCCAGTTCCACCACTCCCGCAGCGGGCGATGATTATTGACTTGGAGCTTCCGGCGGTGTCGTCTCTGTCCGTGCTGGAGAGTCTGTTTGTGCCTCGTTCGGGTTTGGGGCTGGTATGATCTCAGTCTGCACTCCAACGCCCGCTGGCAGCCCTTCGACTCCTATGCCTATTGGCGCCGGTGCTGTCGCCGGTGCCGCCTCCTGGGTCTCCTGCTGGTTGCCCAGGATGGACTCTCCCCCTCCCCTGGCTCGATTGGAGAGAACAGACAGCGACATCGAAGTCAGCATGAAAAGGATGGCCAGTACAGTGGTCGACTTGGACAATAAGGTGGCCGTGCCGCGGGGGCCGAAGGCCGCCTGGCTGCCCATTCCTCCGAAAGCCGCCGCGACATCGGCCCCGCGCGCGCTTTGCACCAGGACGATCAAGATCAAGACCACCGCAACCAGCACATGAATTGTTGTCAGCAAAGTTAGCATGGGGATCGACTCACTCAGGCTTCCGGCAATTCACGCCGGAAAGTTGACGATGGCGGCGAAGGATTTTGCCTCCAGGCTGGCTCCTCCCACCAAAGCTCCGTCTATATCCGGCTGCGCCATCAATCCTTGAATATTGCAGGGCTTCACGCTTCCGCCGTAGAGAATGCGCATCCGGGCGGCTGCCTCAGGCGGACCTACCTGGCCCAGGCTTGACCGAATGAATTGGTGGGCCTGCTGAGCAATTTCCGGTGTCGCCGTGCGGCCCGTTCCAATCGCCCAAACGGGCTCGTACGCCATTATGATACGGGAGAAGTCCTGCCCGGTCAAGCCGGCCAAACTGCCGCTCAACTGCCGTTCGAGCACTTTTTCTGTCTCGCCCGCCTCGCGTTCCGACAAGCTCTCCCCCACGCAAACAATGGCTTGGAGGCCCGCATCCAAAGCCGCGCGAATCTTCTTGCTGACTCCCTCGTCGGTTTCGCCGAAAAACTGCCGCCGCTCGGAGTGGCCGATCAGCGTCAAGCGGCACCCGGCGTCGCGAATCATCGCGGCAGAGACTTCCCCCGTCCATGCCCCTTCGCTTTCCCAGTGCAGATTCTGGGCGCTGATGGCGATGCCGCTCTCCTCCGCCGCCTCCACCGCGCGGCGCAGCAGAGTGAAGGGAGAGGCGATCACCATGTCGCAGTGCGCGGAGCCGGCCACCAAAGGGCGTATCTCCGCGAAAAACGATTCCGTCTCGGCTATCGTTTTGTACATCTTCCAATTCCCGGCGATCACCGGTTTGCGAGCACTCGGATTCATATCGTCACCTCCCTGGGAAGCAGGAAACTGAGAAAGCGGCTTCCGGCCGAAGTCCCGATGTTCCGCAGGATGTATTTCTCAGGATCCCGAAGATTCTTCCGCGGCGGACATCTTGGCGCGTACTTGCTTGTAGGCGCGGGCCGCGCCCACGCCCAGGAAGGTAAATACGATGGCGTAAACATACCACGCCAAGTCCCGGCCGAACAGAACCAGATATAAATAGGCCGAGCAAAAAAAGAAACCAGCCAGGCTGGCCGGCAGCGCGAGCGACTTTTTCTGCCGATAGCTGCGAACGATCCAATACACGCTGGCAAAGAAGAACGGAATCGCTCCCACATAAATCCCGTCAAAAATCAGCGGATTGACCCCGTGCCGGGCCCCCAATTCCATTGCTTGTTGGTAATAATCAACCAGCCAGCCCAATGATCCTCCTCAAAAAAGACGGGCTTTGAAAGAACAGACTTTGCAAAACAGGTTTCCCCTGCCTAGATTTTAGATGCAGACACGCGTCCGATGACTCAGATTTCGGAGAGAATCGTCGCCCTCGCCGGCCACGCCATGCTATGGACGATTACGGAGAAACGCGTTTCCCAGCCGGCCCCTGCCAGCAAACATGCTTGACAACCGGGAAACCCTTCGATAGTGTCGCTACTGATTCTCCCAGCGAGGTATTGATTTGGCAGGCAGTATTGTAACTCTGACAACGGATTTTGGCCACTCCGATCATTATGTCGGCGCCATGAAAGGCGCCATCCTGAACGTGAATCCGGAAGCGAAGCTGGTGGATATCTGCCATGACGTCCGGCCCTACGACGTTTTGGATGGAGCCTTCGCGATCGCTCAGGCATATCCGTACTTCCCCCCCCGGACGATTCACCTGGTGCTGGTGGACCCGGGCGTGGGCTCTTCGCGGCGGCCCTTGCTCGTCACCACCGTCAAGCAAATCTTCGTAGCGCCCGACAACGGCGTGCTCTCGCTCATCTTCGCCCGCGAGGAGGTGACGGTCTATCACATCACCGCGACCCATTACTTCCTGGAGTCGGTCAGCAACACCTTCCATGGAAGAGACGTGTTTGCGCCCGTCGCAGGCTGGCTGAGCCGCCACGTGGAGCCGGGCAAGTTCGGAGAGCCCATCACCGACTTCGCGCGCTTCAGCGCGCCGCAGCCCAAGAAGGTCAACGAGCGGCTCCTCAAAGGGGTGGTTCTGCGGGTGGACCGGTTTGGCACTCTTTTGACGAACCTGACGCCTGACGACCTGCCGCAACTGTCGGCAGAGAATCCTCCGCCCATCAAGATTCTGGTGGGAAAGTCCGAAATTACCGAGCTGAACGCAAGCTATTCGGAAGGCGCGCCGGGCGAGGTTTTCGCCATCATAGGAAGCACCGGATACCTGGAAATCGCGGCCAACCGGGCCTCGGCCTCGCAGTCGTTGGGCGTGGGCAAAGGCGCCGAGGTGGGAGTCATTCTCGGCTGAAATTCGGAAGTCCGGTATAATAGTCCAGCATGGAAGAGAAAGATTTTTTCACAGAAAAAGAAGAACTCCGCCCGGCAACGCTCCAGTGCCCCTCCTGCCGGGAGCAAGCGAGCTATGATCTCCGCTGGGTCGTCCGGCGGAAAAAAGAGTCGTTGCCGCCCCGGGCCACCGAACAGGACCGCCAGAAGTTCGCCCGCGCCCAGCCCTACATGGTTCGCAAGGACGACCTTGTTTCCTGCAAAAATATCCGCTGCCGCAAACGCATTGAGGTCTCCGGGGTGCAATCGGTGGTTTTCTTGTAAGGCCCGGAAGCTTTGCCCAATGGTCACAGGGAAGAAGAATCCGCTTCCCGGCGCAGGCGTTTTTCGAGCGCCCGCATCTCGACTCCCCATTTCAAAAAACGCCCAATACTCTTCCGTTCTCTCCAGAGGAATTTGCAGAAAACGCTGCGGGTAATCGTTTCCGCCGGGATGCCGGAGAAGGTCTCCAGACGCCACCGCAGATAGGGACTTTCCCAGGGCCGCAGCCGGTATCCGGCCGACGCCGTCCAGAGGAACCGCAGAGCATAGAGGATCATAGAAGCACTGTTTGGAGCCGCCTCGAACCCGGCTCCCGGACTTGCCTTCACTGCTATTTACATGTGTTTCAGAATGCAGATCGTCAGGTCATCGTGGAAGTTGTATCCACTAAAGGCCGCAACTTCCTCCTGCAAGGAGCGGCAAATGGCAGCTGCAGACTTCTCCCTGTTTTTTTCCACCACTCCGAGAATCTTTTCGGCATCGAAAGCATCTCCTGCCTGGTTCTCCGACTCACTCAGGCCGTCACTGAAAAAAACCAAAATGTCATTGGGGCGGAGCACAATGGAGTCTTCATGGAATGATGCTTCCGGCAGAACTCCCAGCACCGGGCCGCCCGTCTCCAGCCGGCGGGGCTTCTTCCCCGGGCGGTAGAGAAGCGGCGCCACGTTCCCTCCGTTCACATAGATCAGCCGCCGCGTGCTGCAGTCCAGCGCCGCATAGAAGGCCGTCACGAATTGGTGGGTGGCGGTGCTTTCCACAAGCTGCTGGTTGGCCTTGCGAAAGACTGAACGGATGTTGAAATCGTTTTGAATCAGCCCGCGAAACAGTGCGCGGAATCCGGTCATCAACAGGGCGGAAGGAATGCCCTTTCCGGAAGCGTCCGCCACCAGAAACCCGTAATGATCATCGGGCAGCACGATGAAATCCAGCAAATCGCCGCCCACCATCTTGGCGGGAATGGTGATACTGCCCAAGTCAAAACAGGGGATATTGGGAGGGGTTCGGGGCATCAAGCGGGCCATGATCTCTTTGGCCATGACCAAATCCCGTTCCATCTCCCCATCTCCTTCCCGGAGCATCCTTTGATGGATCAGGGCGCTTTCGATAAGGCCCGAGGCCTGGATGGCAAACGCGGAGAGCGCTTCCCCATCCTGCTCGGAATACGCGCCCGTTTGGGAGGACCTCAAAACCAGCGCGCCCCGCACCTGCGGCGAGGCCCGGAAGGGGACGGCCATCTGCGAACGGACGTTCTCCGTTGCGTCGGTCTTCCTTCGGTTGCCGGACAGGTTTGAAATCATAAAGGAGGAGGTGGCATGCAGGGCGGCTTGCAAGGCTCCCTCGCCGGTGCTCAGCTCCTGATCAAACAGATCGGTTACCTGGCCTTGGATGGTTCGTGTCTGCTCATCGAGAAGAAAGATTCCCGCCGCATGATCCGGAGCCACTTTCTGCAACAGGCTCAGCAAATGCTGCAATACCCGGACCAGATCCAACGAACCGCTGCCTGCTCTGAGCTCGCCTCGCAGTCCGCTCCACCGCGAATCCCTTTCCGTTGAGGGGGCTTGTCCGCTTTCTTGTTTTGTCACGTTGATTTCCGAAGTTGAATTCTGAGTTGAACTGCACAACTAACCATAGCACTCATATTTGTGCTCCATAGAAACTCAATACTGGAAACCCACGGGAAGCCAGATGACGTCCAGCGTGCGGTTGCTCAGTCCTCCCCGCCCTCCGCCGATTCCTACCAGCACCCGGAGGCGCGATTCATCCGCGCCTTTTTCCAAAAGATACCGCTTCACAGTCTCCCCTCTCGCGGCAGACAGAGCTTGCGGGTTTTGCTCTTCCGGCCCGGAATAGGATTCGATGGAGACGATCCCCTCAGGCTCCTCCCGCAATCGAACGAGAACCTTTTCCAGTTGAGCTTTCGCGCCGGGCTCAAGAGTCTGGTGATTCACGCCAAAAATTATCTGTGCCATGCTCTGCGGCGTGGGAGGGGGCGGAGGGGGAGGCGGAATTTCCACCTTTACCGACGTGATGCAGTCCGAGGCCCCGCCCCAGCCATCCTCTACGCGGCCGGTGACCGTATAGACGCCCGGCAAAAGCCCCTCGGTATGGAGCCGTACTGCCTGACCTTCGGCTCCTTCTGCTCGACCTTCTCCTTGTTCTTGTCCCTGTCCTTGCAACCGGCCTGCATTGGAAAACCAATGGTAGCGGAGCGAATGGCCCAAGCTGTCGGTGGCCTCCGCCGTGATGGCGGCTTCCTCTCCCGGCGCGACCACGGACGGATCGGAAGCGCAGGACATGGTGAGGATGTCCGCCGGTCGCACGACTTGAAAATGCGCCACGCAACTGGCCGAATGGCTGTAGGCATCCTGCACTACCGCCCGGACGCTATAGACACCAGGGTTTACACCGCTGAGATCAACCTTCACTTCCGGAACATTGCTTTCATCACCCACAATACGCCCCCCGTTCACCGACCACGCATAAGCAAGGTCGTGTTCCCGTAAGTCGGCGGCCTCTGCCTTCACGCCCAGCAACTCCTCCGAACCCTGCTCGATCTTCTCTTGCTCCAGCGTGCACTGGACGCTGACCTCATCGGGTTTGCTCCAGGGCCAATCCGCTGCGAACAAGCCAGCCGGATGCGCCAACCCTGCAAAACAAACCAAGAAGATCAGAAAACTGAGAACGCCCATGCGGCCACCGGGGCGACGGCGGGCTTTTCGCCGGATGCCTCCCTCATTTTTTGCTGCAACTTCCACCTGCATTCCGTGTCTCCAATGAATAAGACGTACGTTTCGGCAGTCAGCGTAGACTCCAACCTGCCAAAAGCGAATTCGCCCGGCTTCGTCCAGCCGGACTAAACATTCATTCGGCGATCCATTCGGCGATGCACTCAAGACCCTGTAGTAAACCCTCATTATACGCAAGCGGAAAGGAAAGTGGTCCCTCGGAAAGCAGATATGCCCCCAGATGAGATGGAAAGGGATGAGCCGGGAAGGAATAAGGAATGTCGTCGGCAGAAGGAGATCATGGGCGAGAGCCGCGCAGATCTGTCAGCCGGCAAAGAGCATGCCGAGCGGTCCGTCGCTTAGCCATTCGTTTTCTGCTGGGCAGACACAGGAACCGGCATGAAACCAGCGAGGGTTTTCAGAAACGGTTTTCGTTTGGCCATCACGCGGTTCTTGCCGCGCTTTTTTCCCTCATAGAGCGCCTCGTCGGCCTGCCGGATGACATCCTCCGGGCTCTGCCTGGGAGTAAACTCCGCCAGCCCACAAGTAACCGTGAACCGCACCAGGCTGGCTTGTTCGCCTTCCCCGTACTGGTAACCGGGAGCGCAAACTTTCTCCAGCAAATCCGACAATCGGGGTTTCACCTCGGCGAGCCTCGCATTGCCCATCAGGAAGACAAACTCGTCGCCGCCGTAGCGCCCCAAGAAATCGGTATCGCGAAGCCATCCGCCGAGATGCTCCATCAGAGTAACCAGAACACGGTCGCCGACTTGGTGTCCGTGCGTGTCATTCAAGCGCTTGAAATCGTCCACGTCCATCATGGCGAGAACAAAGAATTTTCCGTTTTCCCCGTAAGCTTTTACCCAGTGCCGGAGCGTCCTGTCGAAACTCCCCCGGTTGGCGACGCCTGTCAAGGAGTCTAATGTTGCCTCTTCCCGAACTTGGTTGAGCTCCGAGTGGAGTCCCTCGATCGTTTGCGAGAGCTTGGAGCAGAGAGCTTCATCCTGCTTTCTCTTTTCCGTCACCAAATCCTGGAGACCGGAGACCTCCTGGGCGATTTGTTTTTTCAACTCCCGGATGTCCTCAATTTCGCTCAGCCGGGTGAAGCGTTCCGAGGCGCCCAGCAAACGCGTGTGGAAGGTATTCGCCTCCCCTGCGACCTCTGCCACGGCCTTTCTCAAGATGTCGATGACCTCCCCATATTCCGCTTCCCGCTCGGACTGGAACATCCGAACTTGTTTGAAATATAAGTTGCAGGCAGCCAGACACTCTTGGGCTGTTGCTTCCATGGACTCCCGGTTGCCGGCCTCAGCATCAACACCAGTGATGCGAGCCCGGTAAAGTTCCAGTTTGGACCGGAATTCCTGAATGCCAAGGTCCTTTGCTTCCAAGGGAACCTCAGAGATGAGGGCTAACAGGCGGTCCAGGAGCCACGCCAGCACGACCGGCTCATCCCCGGAATGTCTCGTCTGAGCAAGACCTAGCTTGATTAATTGTTCACCCATAGGTTTACGCCGTGCAGATGAGTTCTGCAATTCAACCTAATCTATCGGCAAATGGCGGGGAAACCTGAAAGGGATTTTTCTTTATGAATCAGAGGTGTGGGAGAGACGGTCGAGCAGCACGCTCAGAGGTTCCGCCTTGCTTGCCTGAACCGAAACGCCGTAAAGCTGATTCCGGTCGCTTTGCGGAACCAATTGGTAGCCTCCCTGGCCGAACAGCGCGTCCAGAGCTTGCCGAATGGCGGGTTGCAGTTGCTCATCCGTGGCGGGAGTATTGGGAGTCTCCAGACGGTCATTGAAGCGGAGGTCCAGCGAGTCGGTCCGGAGACGGACGCCTGGAGGAAACTCTTTCTCCGCCACCAGGAGGTTGGACAGCGCCAGACACCACTCGATGGCAGAGAGAATTCTTGCCGGGTGGGAGCCGGTCAAGCCTTTTTTGGCGGCGTATAAAATGCCGGGGCCGGGGTCGCCCATGTCAAAGGAAAAGTTACAGCGCTGCCCAATCAGCACAATCCCAGGCCCCCGCGAGACATGCGCGTAGTCGGCCATGTCCACCCAATCGGCGGGATGGCCCTCTTGTTTGCGCCAGCGGCCAAAGATGGTAATGAAGGAATCCAGGCTGAGCGACGCAGGCGCATCGCTGCCGATTCTGATTTGAAGCCGCTGCAAGTCTTGGATCAAATTCGGAATCCTAAGCTTTCCTGAGACAAGAAGTGGAGTACGCAAAGCATGGCGAATAGTACGGCGCAGAGTTGCACCCACAACCGTGAACTGCCGGTGCAGCCCCTCAGGCCAGCGCGCCTCCCATGCGGCTGTACACGCCGTGAGCTTCCTCAATAAACAGTGTCGCCTCTTCCACGCGCTGATGGGCTTTTTCCGCGCTCAGGTTCTCGGGTCCCTCCCGGACGGCGCGGAAAAAGTACTCGCCGATCATGGGAATGAATTTGCCATTTTCGCCGAAGTGTTTGCGGAACTCCTCGACCGTATCATAGCGGTCGGAAAGCAGCAGCCCGCGGGTGAAAAGAAGTCCATCGGCCGCCTTTTTCATGGCCTGCAAGGCGGTGCCGGCTGCCTCCCCCAGGCGTCCCGCTTCCAGGTGCAGCGAGGCCTCAAACTCCATTCGGTCGGCATCCTCCAGCAGGAACTCTGCTTGGTCCACCACCTCCCCGGCGCATTCGCCCACACCGGTTGACACAAAGTAATCCCAATCCTGCCGGTTGTCCCGGTAATATTCCGGGTGTTCGTCGTACTCCGGCAAGTGCTCGAACTCGGCCAGTTCCTGCTTCATGCGGGCCTTGCCCAGCCGGTTGGTGAACTCGGTGAAACCTTCTGAACCGCTCCGTTCCGCCGTGTAGAGACCCGTCAGCTTCCGGACCACCGCCGGAGCGTCCTTGCTGGCAATCTTGCCCACCGAAAGGCCGAAGGAGGCGGCATTGCCCTCCGGCTTCCCTCCCAACACAACCTGAAAAATCGGCACGACATGCTGCCCCTTACGGCGGCTGGACCCGAAGAAGCCGATATGGGCTATGTGGTGCTGCCCGCAAGCATTAAAGCAGCCGCTGATCTTAATGCGAACATCTTTCCGCTCCGCCAGATCTCCCATCCCGTTCTGAAAATCCTGGTGCAGGACGGCTGCCAGGCCCCGCGAGGAAGTAATCCCCAGCTTGCAAGAGTCCGTGCCGGGGCATGCAGTGATGTTGGCCATGCCCTCCGCCCCCGGCTGCGCCAGATCGAGCGCCGCCAGGTCTTGATAGAGCGCCGGCAGCTCGCCCGTGGGAACCCAGCGTATCAGAAGATTCTGGTCCACAGTGGTGCGGACGGTATCGTTGACATACTTGCGGCACACCCCGGCCAGAGAGTGCAACTGGCGGGCCGTGATGTCCCCCAGAGGAAGAAACACGGTCACCATCGAGTAGCCCTCTTGCGCCTGCGGACGCACATTCATCCGCATCCACTTTTGGAATTTGTCCGATGTGCCGGTCAGTTGCAGCGGCGAGCCGGGCTTCAGCGGCTTCTCTTGATCGGCTCCGGCTTCCGATAGGTGCTCGGTCCACTGCGGATCGTGAGGGAGCTTTTTGCGTTCTTCCCGGACTTGAGCGGCGAACTCGTCCATGCCGAGCTTTGCCACCAGGAACTTCATCCTGGCCTTGGCCCGGTTTTTCTTTTCGCCCAGCCGTGCAAATACGCGGGCAATGGCCTGGGCCACGGGAAGCATCTCCCCGGCGGGAACAAAATCGCTGTAGAGCTTGGCTTGGTGGGGAATGGCCCCGAGCCCGCCGCCGAGGTAGACTTGAAATCCTCGCTGGAGCTTTCCGCTCTCTTCCCGCACCGCCGCGATGGCTCCGATGTCGTGAATGATGGCCAGCCCGCAGGGGTGCTGGCGGCAGCCGGAAAAGGCAATCTTGAATTTGCGCCCAAAATTCTGGGCATCGGGGTGGCGCAACAGAAAATAAGCCATCGCCCGTGCGTGGGGGGTTACATCAAAGGACTCGTCCGAGCAGACGCCCGATTGCGGGCAGGCGGTGACGTTGCGCACCGCGTTGCCGCAGGCCTCGCGCGTGGTGATGCCCGCCTCCGCCAGCCGGCGCATCAGGTTCGGCGTGTCGTTGATGTCCACAAAGTGAAACTGGATGTCCTGCCGGGTGGTGATGTGGCTGATCCCGTCGGCGTACTCCTCGGAGAGGTTCGCCAGCTCTTCCATCTGCCGTGTGGTCAGTATGCCGAGCGGGATCTTGATGCGCAGCATCTGCACCCCCGCCTGTCGCTGTCCGTAAACGCCGTGGCGGAGGCGAAACTCCAGGAAGACCTTCTCCGGCATCTGCCCTTGCTGCACGCGGCGCAACTCGGTCTCATAGATGTCAATTTCTTCCCGGACCGCCTGTGGCAGATGCTGCCACCGCTCCGCTTGCTTTGCGGGTACCGATGCAGTTTGCTCGCTCATTTACTCCCCCCTTTTATTCCCCTTTGTGGCGAAAAACAAAAAACCCACCCCGGAGCGCTCTTCCGTGGTGGGTTTTCCTTGTAAAGATTATTTCTGAATGATCTTGTTAAGGACTAGCCATCCCCCACCCGCCGGAGCTACACACAACAACAGCAACAGCAGCACATGATCCGGCGAAGATGGGATTTCCCGCGCATCTATATATTTTCCCCTTCTGCCTAAGGCCAGTCAATAGGGAATTCACTTTGCCAATCTGTTAAAAGAGCCAGCATCGCGGGAACTTTTTTTTCAAGTATCCATTTTTTCGAGTATCCATCGAGTCCCAGCGCCGTCGACGTCATCTGAGGCAACCAAGGTTGACACCAAGAGGCTACTCCTTGTCCTTCAACAAGGAGGATAAATCGGCGAACGGCTTGTAAGTGGCAGGTTGCTTTTTCTCGCCGATTGGTGTTGCCTCATCAGTTCCCCCTTCATTCCAATAACGACCGTGCTCATCATCGTGACAATAGAGACACAGGAGTTCCCAGTTGCGACCGTCGGGCGGGTTGTTGTCGTGGTTGTGGTCCTTGTGATGGACCGTGAGCTCACGAAGATTCTTAGGGGTAAATTCGCGTCCGCACCTGGCACAAATCCAGGGGTAGAGCTTGAGCGCCTGCTCCCGATAGCCCTGATTTCGCTGCTCCAGGATGCGGCGGGTCTCCGCGACGACCGGGTCCAACTTGTCGGGGTCTGGGCTTGTACGTTTCAATGGCATTCACGCGCCCTTCCGCTTTCCCCGGACGGGACAAGCCTAACCCTTGTCTGCGATGGACTTGTTCATGACGCCTATCCTTTATCCTTTATCCTTCACAGGAAACCCTCGCGCAGACGACAGGAATGGCTCAATTAGACTGCCTCCCAACCTGCTGGTCAAGGGCAAAGCATCCTTTGGCAAAAAACCGTGCCGGGAAAGTTGTGACTTGGTCCCCACACGTTTTAGCCGAGCCGCGAGCGACTGGTCAGTTCCAGAGCGCTTCCGTAGCTTGTTAGAAAAGCCGGCTTCGGGGAAACTTCTTTTTTAAGTATCCGTCGAGCCCCAGCGCACGGCCCGCCGAAACTGCCACGAAAACCAGATGCAGGATGATAAAAATGCGGTTGATCCCCACCCGCGCCCCTCCGGCCGGGATGGCGACGGCGAGGTAGATGTTGAGATTGTAGAAGGCTCCAAACGAAGAGGCGATCCGGACCAGGCATCCCGACAGAAGGGAAAAAGCGATGGCGAGCTCGCCGAAACAAACCAGATAACTGAATACATCGGCGTTGGGGACGACCACGCCCAGGATGAAATCGCGGTGCCAGGAGATGGGATCGTCTGCAACCCCAGACAGCGTGCGGACCAGCGATTCCCCGCTTAAAAAACTTCCAGTCAGCTTCCGCCAGCCGACCAACAGGAAGTGGTAACCCACCATAATGCGCAGGATCGCCACGTATCCCAGGGCCGTATTCTGCCTGAAGTTGTCGGCGAGGAACGCCCGCGCACGATTCAGCAGCATGGGAAAAGCCTCCTAGCCGTCAATTCTAAGCCATTTATTATAATCCCTATATTGTATGCAAAGCCCGGCACGTTGTGGATTCCGGCGCTTACTCTTCCTCATCCTGCTCTCCTTTGTAGCGTTCCGCGATGGGGCCCGAGTAGCCGAAGATGCGTTGAATCCAGCGCACCAGCCCCTCGGTGGATTTCTCCATCCAGTAGAAATCGGCCGCGTGCCGCCCGGCGAGCGAAAAAGTCGGGTAGGGATGGATGGTATCCGACAGTCCTGCGAGGCTGATTCCATGCTTCATAGCCAGGGTGTACTCCATGATCAGCTCGCCGGCGTGAGGCCCCACGATGTGCGCCCCCAGCAGCTTCCCGCCCCAGCGGGTGGCGATCAGCTTCACCAAGCCCACGCGCTCGCTGTCGGTGATGGCGCGGTCCTCAGAGCGGAATGAAACACGGTGCACCTTGACGGAGCCATGTTTCTCGCGGGCCTCGGTTTCGGTAAGGCCCACGCGCGCGACCTCCGGGTCCGAGAAAATCGCCCAGGGAACGGCCTTGTAGTTGAGCTTCATCGGAACGTGGAGGATGGCGTTGGTGATGGCCACCTTGCCTTGGTACTCGGCCGTGTGCGTGAACAGAAAGTGCCCGGTCACGTCCCCGCAGGCGTAGATGTTGCGCGCCGTGGTGCGGCAACGGCTGTCCACGCGGATGCCCTGGCGCTCCACCGCGACGCCGGCTTTGTCCAGACCCAGCTCCTCGACATTCGGACGGCGGCCCACCGCCACGAGCAGAGTGTCCCCGGAAACGGTCTCCGGCGTCCCATGGTGATCGAGCGTCAGGGTGTGTTCCAGACCTTTATGGGTATGTTGTACGGAGTCCGCCTTAACCGCCGCATCCACATACACGCGGATACCTTCCCGCTTGAGAATGGCAGTGACCTGCGCGGAGACCTCCTCGTCCTCGCGAGGGAGAATGCGCGGAGCCATATCGATCAGCGTGACCTCGCTGCCGAGCCGCCGGAAGGCCTGCGCCATCTCGACGCCGATCGGCCCGGCGCCCATGATCAGAAGATGCCGGGGCCGGGTGCGAATTCCGAAGAGGGTCTCGTTGGTGAGGTAATCGGTGAGTCCTTCCAGCGGCGGAACCAGTGGCCGCGATCCGGTGGCCACGACAAACTTTTTGCTGCGCAGCGTATCGCCGTTGAGGAGCAATTCGCGGGAGGAGAGGAACCGGGCCTCGCCGAAGCGCGTTTCCACCCCGTAGCGGGCCAGCTTTTCCGGGCTGTCGTGCGGCTCCACCTTGCGGATCACTCCGGCGACGCGCTCCATTACCTTGGGGAAATTCACCTCCGGCAGTGCGCCGTCTATCCCGAATTCGCCCGCGCGCGCGACCAACGCCGCCACGTTGGCCGAGCGGATCAGCGCCTTGCTCGGAACGCAGCCCGTGTTCAGGCAATCGCCTCCCAGCTTGTGGCGCTCCACCAATAGAGTGCGAGCCCCCAATTGGGCGGCGGCCCCGGCCGCGGTCAGCCCGGCCGAGCCTCCTCCCAGCACAATCAGATCGTAGTCAGCCATTGCTGAACCCTCCACAACAGAACATAACAATATACTGGCAGAATATACGGGCGGAATGTACGCGCAGAATGCAGGTGCGGATGCCCGTGGGGATGTCTGCGCCGTGCCGATGCGGTCCTCTTCTACAACGGATCGGGCGGTGCGCCCATGAGCACAACGTTTCCTTCTTCCACGCTCATTTTGTCGATCGAGAAAGGCAGCCGAAAAGGCCGGTCGATGGAGACCTCCGGGAAGGAGGGCTTCAGATACCGCTCGATCAGAAAATCCACCACCATGCGGGGCAGAGCCACCCCATCCAGCGTGACCGTCTGGAGCGCGAACCGGGCGATTCCGCCGGAACTGGTGAAGGTCCCGTCCGCTCCCAGCGTATGCACGCCCTGCAAAAAATAATCGATCAGAGGATTTCCCGAGCCGCCAAAAGCTGCTTTCAATTTACCAAAGTCCGCCTGCAGGGACCCTTGAGTACGCGCCGGATGGAACTGGAGGCGAACCCGCGAAACACCCGGAGGATAATAAGGAAGCATTTCAAATTGTAGATAGGAATTCGCTTCCACCTCGCTGATCCGGACCGAGCCAAAGGAACGTCCCTGACCGGCAGCCTCCCGGACCTGCTCTAACTTGCGGGCCGCTGACTGCGCCGCCTCCCAGGAAAGCCGTTGTTGCAACTCACCGTCCTGCGCACGGCCTGTTTGAGCCAGCCCCCCCCAACCAAGCAACGCAAAAACCAGGCAGTTCATTCCCGCCCGGCTTGCGAACGCGCAAATCGCTCTCTCATTCACAATCGTCATCCCCTCCACTTTTGCTCTTACATTGCTTAGAGGCGGACATCCGCTGATTGGATGCATTAAATGACTGGATGAACGAAATGAGTGGACACATTAATTGTGAGAATCAAGCAGCAAGGCGACGGTCTCCGTGAGGCGAGGCTCGGCCAGCGTGCCCGCCCAGTGGTATTGATGCCCTCCGGATTCCCTTCTTACGTTGAGGTCCAGAGTGCGATCAAAACCAACCGAGCCGGTCACGATCAGCGCAGGCAACTCCGGCGCACTCTCCCTGCCTCGCACTGTGCCGGCCCCCGTAACCGCCCTGAGTTCTTCCAGCAGAACTTCCCTGCCGCCTATGTGGAAGCTGGCCGATAAGGAGGCAAACCCGGTGACAGGATTCAGATCGGCTGGCGACGGCGCGCCCGACAGGTCCAGGCCATGGAGCACCAGATCGCTCCCGGCAACTTCCCCGGACCCTTCCAGGCGGTCTAGGATTTCATTCAAATTCCCTCCGGAGCTTTCCAGGCGGAGGCTGCCATTTAATTTTCCGGAAAAAAATCCTCCCCAACCCGCTGACGCTTCCGTGAGCCTGTCCAAATCCATGTTCGCGTAGTGGCTCTCCAGATGAAAGGCCGGTGAATCGGAATCAAAGCGAATGGCGGCGCTGCCAATTTGAGTGCCTCCGGCGAACTCTCCTCTGAAATGCTCGATCGTGAGAAGCCGGTCGCGGAAATCAACAGCGGCATCGAAATTCTCGATTCCCGTACCGCCAAGCCCGACCCAGCCGGTATGGAGCGTGCCCCTGGCTGATAAGCCGTCGAAAAACGGGGAGCCGCGGTTGCTGCCTCTTCCAAACCCGAAGAACGCTCCAGGCCGGTGGCGCGGGTTCAGGAGCTGGTCCAGCTCGGCAATGTCAATCCCGGAAGCATGGAAGTCAAACTCGACCTCCAGCCGGTTGTTCTTTCCCGCCACACCGGGTTTCGCCAAAAAGTTTCCCGTGAGTTCCATTCCTCCGAGCACGGCGACAAAAGGGCCGGCGCGAACTTCACCCGGTTGAAACTCCAGCCGGGCGCTGGAAACCTGGACTGGCTGGTTGACCGCCCTTGATTTCAACTCTGCGCCGGAAAGCTCGGCCCAGCCGGTGAGTTGGGGAGGCTTTCCCGCTGCCGTGGCAACGCCGATCTCGAAGGAGAGGTCCCCCCCGGCGAGGTCCGCTTCGCCCCACCGGCTTCCAAACGCCCGGGCCCATTGCAAAAAGGAAGCCGTCGGAAGCGTCTCGCCGCGAAGCTGAATGGTGCTTTCCCAATTCTCCAGGTCCCAGCGCACAGCGGCCTCAAGATCGCCGCCCTGCTCGAAGCTCACGGTCACGGGTTCGGCCCGCCCGGTTTTCCCTTCAAAAACAGCCCGAAAATCGGCGAGGCGGGCGATTTGGCCTGATCTTTTTTCCTCAAGAACTCCTTCCGACAGGCTCAAGCTGCCAACCCAGCTCCGGGCAGCGCCCTCCATGTGAAGGCGGCCGTCCACTACTCCTTCGGCAAGCAACTGCGTATCGAGATCCGGGGTGAACTGTTTGACGATGTCCACGATCACCGCCAAGGGGACCCGGCGGAATTGCGCGCTCCAGTCCGGCTGGGGATCATGAAACAGACTTTCAACCTCTCCCCGAATCACCACGGCGCCTTCCGCCAGGGGAACGGCTATGGAAGTAAGCTGCAGGGACCCTCCCTGCACATCCAGGATTCCCGCGATCTGGGCGCGGAGGGTGGAGGCGACGGCGGGCGGCAATAAATCCCAGCGATGCAGGTCCTCGACTCCGACCTCGCCCGTCAAACGAAGCAGCGAGGTCGTGCCCGTCAGGTGGAAGCGGAGGTTGAGCTCCCCATGCATCCCGTAATCGTTTCCCGTAAAGACCTTGAGCAGGTCTCCCAGCAGAGCGTTCTCAGCGGCCAGGTCCAGGCGCAAGGGCGTGCCCGTCTCGGCATGAATCCCCGAAGCAAAATCCAACGGGCCAAACTCCGCCTCCCCCCGGACCCTGCTGATGGGATGGAGCGGGAAGTCGGTCCGGTTCGGAGTTCCCTCAAACCACAGTTTCCAGGGCTGTCCCGAGGAGGAGGGCGGAAGCAACTCCAAATCCAGCGCATCGATGACATACACTTTTTTTTGGTTCTGGGACTTGAAGTTGATCCGGCCGGAATCCACGCGGATTTCCGGCAACGAGCGGAACGGAGGGAATGACGGGAGAGACTCTTCTTCGCTCGCCGGCTCCACACTCCCTGTCTCTAGCCTCGCCGCCTCCAGCATGGACGAAGCCGGGCCGCCGTCAACCGCTCCGAGTGATTCCCCTAGCGATTCCCCAAGTGTTTCGAGGTTCCAATGGCCGTCTCCGTTGAGGACAACATTCAGGCTGGGACGCACAAAGACCAGAGAGGAAAATTGCATCCGGTCTTGCCAGAGCGAACGCAGGCCGACCGTCGCCTGCAAGGTTTCCATGCGCGCAAACGGCTCGATGCCAAAGCGAGGGTCCTCCCCGACCACCACATTCTCGATCTCAAATCCCGGTCCCCCCAGCAGCTTCAATCGGATTTGTCCCGTGCGCACAGGCCGACCCAGCTCCCGGGAGAGAGCAGCGGTAATTTTTTCCTGCCAGGAATTGACCTCGACGACCAGGGGAAGCAGCAAGCTCAGCAACAGCAAAGCCGCCGCGGTCCAGAAGATGGTTCGAGCCCAACGCAGGCGCAGCATGCCAACTCTCGTATCGCAGCTTTCCTCTCTCATCCGGCCCGGCTGGCGCCGGCTTACCGGATCAGATGAAACATCCGCTTCCAGCGCGTCTTCTGCGGGAAGTGGATGACTACATCGAGCAGCCTCCTCACAAAATTCACAGCGCCCGTCTGGCGGTATTCCTCGCTGGAAGACTCAAACGACCAGTAGATCAACAGCGGCTGGCCGACAATGTTTCCCCTGGGCACAAAACCCCAGTACCGGCTGTCGGAGCTGAAATCGCGGTTGTCTCCCATGACAAAATACCGGCCCGGTGGAACCACGATTTCGCCGTCCTGAACGTGCTCCTGAAAAGTGTCGGCCCATTCGGAAAACACCGTTCCGGAAGGCGGGGAAGGGAAATTATCCCGGTACGGTTGCATGCGGGTGCTTTTGTGGATTGCGTAGGGCTCCTCCAGCGCTTCCCCGTTGCGGAAGACCTGCTTGTCCTCCAGATGGATTCGGTCGCCCGGCACGCCGACCACCCGCTTCACAAAATAAATTTTCGGGTCCAGCGGATAGCGAAACACGATGATCCGGTCGCGCTCCACCGGGTGATAGGGGACGATTCGGTCCCAAAATGAGGCGGGCCCGTAAGCCACCTTGTCGACCATCAGATGATCCCCGATCAACAGGGAATCTTCCATGGAGCTGGAGGGAATTTTGAACGCCTGGATGAGAAACGTGGTGCCGAACAAAGCCAGGATCACGGTGACCACCAGCGATTCCAGATATTCCCGCGCAGTCGATTTCCCGCTCCCAGGCTGGGACTCGAGGTCCTTCTCAACCGGTCTCTCTGTTTTCACTGCCAAATGGGTCCTCTCGCAGTTTAGACAATGCCATCCGTGCAGCCGCCTGCTGGGCTGCCTTCTTGGTCTCTCCCTCCGCTTCCGCCAGTTGGTCGGCTCCTACACGGACCTGGACGGTAAAGACCTTGCTGTGCTCGGGGCCTCGCTCCTGAACGACCACATAATGGGGCTGAGGCGCCCGCCGGGCTTGCAACCATTCCTGCAACTCCGACTTGTAATCGCCGGTCTGAATCTGCTCCCAGTCGATCTTGCTGAGAATCGAGCGCCGGATGAAATCCCGGGCCGCTTCTACGCCGCCATCCCAGTACAGGGCCGCCACCAAAGACTCCAGGGCGTCGACCTGCAACGTCCTTTTGGTCCGGCCTCCGCTTTCCTCTTCCCCCTTGCCCAGAAGCAGGTAACGGCCGAGATGGATCTCGCGCGCAGCCTGGTCCAGATGGGCGGCACTGACCAAATGAGCCTTGAGCTTGGAAAGCTGCCCGGCGGAATGTGTGGGATACTGCCCGACTAAAACCTCGCTCACCAGGAAACCCAGGATGGAATCTCCTAAAAACTCCATCCGCTCGTTGGAGCATTCCTCCCCCGCCCCGGAATGTTGTGCGTGGGAGCTGTGCGTGAGAGCCTGCAGCAGCAGCTCCGGCTGGGCAAAGGAGTACCCGATTTTTTCTTCTAACTCCAGCAGCGCAGCCGACTTCATGCCTCTTTCCCCATCTCCCCCGGCCCCATCTGCTGGAAGAAAGAGTGTCTCGCAAGCATCCCTGGCCGCTCTGCTGTATTTACAGAACAATAATTTGCAGAACTGCGATTAGCAGAACTACAATCTGGCAAACTACAATGATCCGGCCCCGGAATCCTCACTTCTCTCCTCTTGACTGATCGGGGACTGGAACAGAACAGAGCCGGAGACAGGCACCCGGGAGACGGCCTTCGACTTGAGCGCAAATTCTTTGGCCTCCGAGACCAAGTCCCTGGTTCCTCCGCCTGGAGACGGCACCCGCACGCCTCCGGCAGTCGCCGATTGCTCCAGCGCTTCCAGAGCCAGATCGTACTTCTCTTGGTAAGAGTAGGAAAGGCCCAGCCGGTACCATGTCACCGGGTCGGGCCGGGAGGCCAGCGTCGTGGCCATCTTAAACTCCGCCTCCGCTCTGGCAAAGTCCTCGCGGATCAAAGCAATCAAACCCAGCGCCGCGCGCGGGGTTGCCTCTGCGTCTTTTTTGGTGGCAACCCATTGCGCGATGGTGAAATGGGGCGGCTTCCGGAGATTCGAGATCTGCTGCAAGGCACGCCCGGCGTATCTCTCCACTTCAACCAGTTTTTCCTGATAGTCGATGTCTCTCCTGCTGGTTCTTTCCGCAATCGCCGAGGCGAGAATCAACAGCGCCACCAGGTTGTTTTCATTCTCCGAGAGAGTCAATTCGCCATAGGTCAGCACCCTGGCAAAGTCATTTTTCGCCTGATAGGCTTGCGTGGCCGCTTGAAAGGCGTGTTCTTTTAACTCTGATTGGGGATACTCCAGCAGAAAGTCCTCGACCAGGCGTATCTGCTCATCCGGGTCCTGTTCCTGCATGAACTGCTGGTAGGCTGCAAACTCCTCTTGCGACCTCGCCTCCGGGACCGGCGGCGGTCCTCCTTCCTGGGCCTGCGGTTGAGCGTCCTGTGGTTGAGAGACCTGTGGTTGAGCGGCCTGCGGCGGCGGGGCAGCCGCCTCAGCCGGAATTGGAGACAGGACTACCATGGCGCTCAGCACCAGAATGCCAAAAGCAGACCATAATCGTTTCATGAGTACGTACTCCTTCTTGCAATACTCTATTGCTATGCTGCCGGGGGGGGAAGCTGATCTTGCCCTTCTTAACCCAGGGGAACACCGTGCCGGGGCTTTCTTTCCTCCCTTGGAATTTCCTGCGGCGGACTCTCTCTGCCAGCCGGTGCGAACTCTTCCTGCATGCCCTTTTCGGCTGCGGCGCGCGTTTCGGCGGAAGAATCACCGGCTGCCAGGGCGGCGGCATACTCGGCCTGCGCCGCCTCCCGGTTTCCCTCCATGTCCAGCATGCGTCCGAGATATATATGAGACCATGCTTTCAAATGAGGGTCTGCGTTCGAAGCCGCCACCTGCGTGAAGTATTGCTTTGCCATCACCGGCTTG
Source organism: Terriglobia bacterium (assembly GCA_963666975.2). Taxonomy (GTDB): domain Bacteria; phylum Acidobacteriota; class Terriglobia; order 2-12-FULL-54-10; family 2-12-FULL-54-10; genus JADFGZ01. The sequence goes on from CAXVYR010000004.1 coordinate 1,094,715, forward strand.
TTCTGACGGGTGGCGACAATCGCCAGCCCGTAGAGCGTCCGCGGGCGCGAGTCATATTGTTTGGCAAGGCCCTCGAAGATGCGCAGCGCGCCCTCATAATCTCCTTGCCCAATGCTGTCCTCTCCCCGGCGGGCCATCTGTTCGTAGGAAAACCAGAGGAGTTCACTCCTCGGCTCGGCGGGCTGGGCGCGGAACTGGACCTGCGCGATGCGCTCTTGTTCCTCTTCCACAGAGATGGCTTCGATCATCTCCGGATAATACCGCCGCATGCCTACCGGTTGCTGCTCAAATACCTCCATCGCCTCGAAGAAATACGTTGTCAGAAAAAATCCTTCCTCGACGGCGTCCTCCACGGCGCGCAGCTTAGCCTTGGAATCGGCAGGGGAACGGCGCGCTTGGACCGCCTGGATCAGCGACTCGGTCAGCAGCAGGCTGAAACTTCTTTGGAAGGCAACATCGAGCGCGGGAGCTTGCTCGGTGATCTTCAGCAGCTCCTGTTTCGCCGCCACCTCCCTGCCGTATTTCAAAAGATAGGGATCGAAATGATAGTGGAGCCACCCGTGCTGAATCTCCTGCTCGGGAATCTCCGCCGAGGGGCTTGCCACGATGAAGTAGTCGTCCCCGTAGCTGCGCGCGTGGGTCTGGTTGGGCGCTCCCAGCGGGTTGATATAAATGGCGAAGCGGCGATTCCAGTAGCCGGGCGTGTTCACCCGCAGGTAGCTGTTGGTCTCCACGATGGTTCGCGCCAGCGCTTTTTGATACCGCTCGCTCTCCTGCTCCATTGCCGGCAGATATTTTTCCCACATAGATTGGATGCCGGCTTCCTGGTAAAAGGCGGCGATCAGAGGAACCATATCTTGCAGGTCCACCACGTCGGGAGGCAGGTTGGCGGGGCTCACTTGCAACTCGAAAGAGGGCGGACCGGACAGAAGCAAGGCCAGGGAAACATACTGGCCCAGGTCGCGGGAGGGATCAAAAAGCTGATGATCGCCATAGAACACCCGCAACGCCGGCAGGCTGGGGATGTCCTTTGCGGCCAACTCCTTTCGCACAGCGTAGCGCATCGGCGCCAGCTCCGGCCTGCCTGCGCCCACGTCGAAACCGGCGGCGTTGACCGCGGCCAGCACCGTGAACAGTTGCAGGTTCGGCTCGGCGACGATTCCTTGTTGTTGCCCTTGTCGTTGTTGTTGCGCTTGCAGCGACACCACTCCCAGTGAGGCTGCTCCCAGCCACAACACAAAGCCATACAAGAAGATAGGAGGGAATTTTCTGAGTCTCAAAGGGCCTGTTTGCCTTTCGGCCACCTGAATCGACGGCCATTTTCTGCCTCTTTACAGTCTAGGGAAATCGGGGTCCGCAGTCAACCGTTTGGCGGGGTGAGCACTATACCCCCCCTGAAGTTGGCCCACCCCCCTGTGGAAAATCGAGGTTTCTCCGGCTGAGTCTATGTGGCTTCTTTGAGGGCGGCTGGTTCCCTAGACGATTGCCAGAGTGCTATATTGGTGATTAGTCTTGCTTGGTTCCAACACGTTTTAGCATGATTTTTCTACCACACTATTCACGCAATTAATGGACCATAATCGGGCTCATATTTGGATTAGGAGGTGAGCTACTATGTTGATGGTGGTATTCGGGGCTGGTGCCTCTTATGACTCAGTCCCTTCGCGTCCTCCGAATAAGTTCCCACTTCCACACCGTCCACCGCTTGTGGATGAATTGTTTGCGGACAGGAGTGAGTTTGCTGAACCGATGTCCCTCTTTCCGAAAATCCACCCCATCATTCCCAACCTTCGGGCTATCCCCGAAGATTCTACGTTGGAGCAAGAACTCGAAAAATTACAGAAACAGTCGAGGGAGCACCCAGCGCGACATGGACAACTGGCTTCTGTCCGTTTTTATCTCCAGTACATGCTTTCGCAGTGTCAAGACAGGTGGAATGAAGATGTTGCTAAGGGCATAACGAATTACAACGTATTATTAGACGACATTGAACGTTTGCGTAGAAAAGAAGAGCGAATCTGCATGGTTACTTTTAACTATGACACTTTGCTTGAAGCAGTTCTACACACTATTAACATTGAAGTAAGAGATATTCATGATTACGTTGCAGACGAGTATTATACACTGATTAAGCTGCACGGCTCCGTCAACTGGGCCCGCGAAGTCGAAACGGTAATCGATGCAAATCACGGATTTGATGTTGCACACGAGTTGATTGCAAAGGCCGACAAACTTGTAATTAGCCAAAGATACCGCATAGTGTACGTCGTCAGATAATGTTGGACACAGAGCATAAAAAGATAAGATGTGGCGTTCAGGCTCGAGGGTGTCCCATACATAGTTGAAGGTTGAACGGCGGTTCGGCCCGAATCGAATAGAATCGGGCCAAGCCTAAATCCTATAGAAGGAGAACCGCCGAATGAAGGGAAAATATCACGTTTTGGAACTGGGTTCCAAGGGAGCCGAAGAAACCATCCAGAAGTTTTGCCAAACCAACGGACAGATGCTGTTGCCGGTGGTGGATCTGATCACGGAGGCGCGTCTGGCGGTGGATGAGGTGATTGATCGGGCCGGGCGAGGTTTGATTGAAACGATTCTGAGCATGAGCGCAGAGCAAATCGCGGGGCCAAAGAGTCCCGGGAAGGCGAGCGGAGAGGTGCGCTGGCATGGCCGGCAATTGGGGAGGGTGAAACTGGCCGATCGCCAGCTGCGGGTGGAGCGGCCCCGGCTGCGCCGGAAGGGCGGAGGGGAAGAAGCGGTGCCGGCCTACGAAGCACTGCGGAAAAGCGAGAAGACGGGCGAGGAGATGTTCGAGGCACTGTTGAAAGGGGTTTCGACGCGGAACTACCGCGAGGTGATCCCGGAGATGGCCAACAGCGCTGGGGTGTCGAAGTCTCAGGTGAGCCGGGAAGCGGCCGAGCAAGGAGCGCGGCGGCTGGAAGAACTGTTGGCGCGGCGCTGGGAGGAGGTCGAGATTCTGGTGATTTACCTGGACGGAATGCGGTTCGGCTCCCACCACGTCATCAGCGCCGTGGGCGTGGACATCGAGGGCCGCAAGCATGTGCTGGGGATTCAACTGGGCGCGACCGAAAACGCCGCTGCGGTGAAAGACCTTCTCACCCGCCTGCGCCAGCAAGGTTTGCGCACGGATCAGCGCTATCTGTTTGTGATCGACGGCGCCAAAGCGCTCCGCGCGGGGATCGAGGAAGTATTCGGCAGCAATCAGCTGGTGCAGCGTTGCCGTACTCATAAGCTGCGCAACGTGGCTGAGCGGTTACCAAAGGGCGACAAAATGCTGGCGAATCAGGTGCGGTCGCTGATGCGCGCCGCCTGGCGATTGCCCCAAGCCGAGGAAGGCATCGTGCGCATAAAAAAGCTCGCTGGGATGATCGAGTGCGATCATCCGGCAGCAGCCGCCAGCTTGCGCGAAGGGTTGGAGGAGACCTTTACGATCAATCGAGCCGACGTTCCTCCCAGCCTCCACCGCTGCCTGGCAACCACGAACCTCATCGAGAGCCCGCAGTCGGGCGTGCGGAAAAAGACTGGCAATGTTTGCCGCTGGCGCGACGGCGAGATGACGTTGCGCTGGGTGGCAGGAGCGTTTCTGCTGACCGAGAAGAATTTCCGGAAGATCATGGGTTATCACGATCTCTGGGCTTTGGCATCGATTCTCGGCCGAAGTCCAAACGCTGCTTCCTCTCACAAGGAGAAAGTGGCGTAATATGAACTCAACCCGCCGTCCCAACCTGCAACTGAGTTTGGGACACCTTCTCAGGCTCCTCTGGGTTGATGTTAGGCTGCCCTTCTTTTGAAGTGCAACCGTTTTCTTAAGATCATAGTTTTCTCTTTGATGCGATCCCGTTTTTGCAGGATGGCACTGCCTTGGCCTGTAAAAACGTCATACGGTGTCAGGTTGTTCAGGCTTTCATGGTATCGGTTGGTGTTGTAGTGGTTGACGAAGGCATCGATCTGCCGCTCCAGCTCTTCTGGCAGGTAATAGTTGTTGAGCAGGATGCGGTCTTTCAGAGTTCGGTGCCAGCGTTCGATCTTGCCCTGCGTCATGGGGTGATAGGGCTTGCCGCGAGTATGCGGCACGCTGTTTTCTGCCAGCCATGATTGCAGTTCGGAAGAGACGTAGCACGGCCCGTTGTCGCTCAGGAGGCGAGGTCTGTGCCGGGCGCCCACGCGGTCGAGGCCGGTGGCTTGCAAAGCATCCCGCAACGTGGCCGAGACGTCACTTGCGCTCATGGTTTTGCACAGCCGCCAGGCGATGATATAGCGCGAGAAGTCGTCCAGCACCGTGGACAGGTAGAACCAGCCCCAACCGATGACTTTCAGGTAGGTGAAGTCGGTCTGCCAGAGCTGGTTGACCGCCGTGGTCGGGTTGGCGAACCGTTCCGCCGCTTTCAGGACAATAAAGGCTGGCGCGGTAATCAGGTCATGGCTTTTCAGGACGCGGTAAACCGTCGATTCAGAAAGGTAATACCGCCTTTCCTCGGTAAAACGCACCGCCAGCTCGCGTGACGACAGATCGGGCTCGGCCAGGGCTAACGTCACCAACTGCTGAGTTATCTCCTCCGGCACCTTGTTCCAGACAGGGCCAGGATCGGGTTTTTTGTCTTCCAGCCCATCAAAGCCTTCCGACACATAGCGGTCGTACCAGTTGTAAAACGTCGATCTGGGAATGCCAACCTGCTGCAGCGTCCGGCGCACCCCCAGGGCAGATTGCTCCACCGTGCAGATGATCTCCAGCTTCTCCGAGGCAGGGTATCTCATGTATGTTCCTCCCCATCCCCGATCACGCTTTTTTTTAGCAGGCGATTTTCCAGCATAGCCTCGGCCAGGGCCTCTTTCAGCTGTACGGCCTGCTCCCGCAGAGTCTTGACTTCGCCACTGGTTGCCTCACGGTCTATGTCGCCCGCCAGCCGCTTGCGGCCAGCCTCCAGAAACTCCTTGCTCCAGCGGTAATACTGGTTCTGGTGCAGCCCCTCGCGGCGGCACAGCTCCGCGATGCTGTCCTCGCCGCGAAGTCCCTGCAATACAATGCGGATTTTGTCTTCCGGGCTGAACCTGCGCCGCGTCCTGCGTTTGATCTCCCGGACGGCCTTCTCGACCGCCCCCCTGTCGTCTTGTTTTTGTCTCATCTTCGTTCCTTTCAGTCTCTACGATGAGCCAAAAACATCACCTTAACTATTACCCTCTACCTGTCCAACAAGCCCTGACGGGGCACAACCGCATAGTACCAAGTGGTCCCAATTGGAAAACAAGGGAATATGCTCTTTTCCCCGCATTGGCTTTACCAGTCGTGACTAAAAGTGATTTTGCATGTCCAGCGGAGCACCTAGATGTATTGCAGGAATTTATTCCAAATGTAACGAAATTAATGGTGATCGGGTGGCGTGCAAGAGACGAAGCTTTTCTCCGCTTACTTGCGAGCAAAATTCAAAACAATCTACGGGTGATGGTTGTCGCGGGAAATCCAGTATCTGCACGAGAGGTAATTCAAAATCTCAAAAATCAGGGTATAAGAGGGGATTATTCATCGACTTCTGGTGGATTTACCGAAATGATCCTCAATCACCAGGCGGAAGATTTTTTGCGAAGCGGGTAGCCACGGTGAGAGCTTTACTCGTCGTGAGCATTTCTTCAGCTTCCTTTTGGCTCGATTCCAACAAGCCCCGCAAGCGTTTGCCAATGCCGTGGATGCGGAACCCGCCTGCCAGCACGAATAGTCACGGCGTAAGGCTCAGAGACCCCAAGTGTTGATGACAAGATTGAGAGGGTGACCCCTGCAAGACGGGGCTGTATCTGTTCGAGATATTCCTTTTCAGTAAGCCCGGCGGGGTATCCAGACTTTTTCCAGGTGCGCTGTGCGGCGGCATGGCGGCGCTGTGTGTTTGCCCGACGGGCCTGAGCCTCGGCATTTACAAACCCACGGCAAATTGAACTGCAAATTTGCCGTGGCTACCACTTAAGCCGCCCCAATCTCAACCTCGACCATGCGAACCTTTGGAGGGCGTGTGGCTTGTGGCGGCTCAAAGTACAATTCCAGCGCTTCTTGCAGGTTTGCGAGGGCTTCTTCTTCCGTCTCTCCCTGGCTCGTTACATCGACCTCCAAACACTGGGAGACAAACCAGTCTCCTTCGCGCCAGACGGTAGCAGCAAATGAACGCTTCATGCCCTCCTTTTTCGCACACCCCATCGGAGTTCGCCTAGCCCGGAAGCGACTCGGTAGCGTGGCAGCCATGGCCCGCCGAACCGAAAGTCCTCTGGATCGCAGGCTGGTGAGCGTTTTTCCCTCGACTTCTCCCTCGGTTTCGCTCGGGACAAGTCTCGCCTTGGGTCTTTCGGCGGCGTTTACTTTGAAGTGATCAGCAAATGTGCATAGGTAAAACTATCCACAAGAGCTTTCCAGCTGGCGTCGACGATATTCCCATCGACTCCAACTGTTCCATAGCTTTTTTCGCCGATCACCGATTCAATCAGCACTCTTACCTTTGCCGCCGTTCCCCTTTGCTCTGGAATGATCCTGACCTTATAGTCCTCCAGCTTAATCTCCCCCAGCTCCGGATACTTGCTCACCAGCGCTGCCCTTAAGGCTAGGTCTAAGGCATTTACAGGACCATCTCCATAAGCCATTTTTGTAACTTCCTCGCCGCCGACCTTGATCCTGACGATAGCGCACGACTCGGAGCTAACTGATTCTTTTCTGGCAACCTCAACGCGATATTCTAACAAGTTAAATATTTCCGTATGTTCGCCTTTGATGCTCCTTACGAGCAAATCCAGCGACGCATCCGCCGCCTCAAACGTGTAACCCTGGTGCTCCAGGCTTTTAATCTTGTTGACCACCTTGCGGGCAAGCGAATCTCCCTTTCGAATGCCGAATCCCTCCAAGGCTTCTATATGCGCTGTCCCAGCCAAATCAGAAACCAGAAACTGTCTTCTATTCCCTACCACTTCCGGATTGATATGCTCATATAATCCGGAGTTTTTCAGGACGGCGTCCACGTGAACTCCGCCTTTATGGGCAAAGGCGGAATCTCCAACATAAGGCTGCTGGCTGGCCGCCGGCAAATTCGCTATCTCATAAACGAATCTTGCCAGCGCCCTTAATCCCGATACATCAATATTTCCTTTCGTTGGGGTGCCGTTTTTAAATAAATTGGCGATGGAGGTGATTAAGTCGGCATTTCCGACCCTTTCGCCAATGCCATTGATAGTGCCCTGCGCCATCTCCACGCCTTCATAAACCGCCACCAGGCTGTTTGCCACCCCGTAGCCAATATCGTTATGCGCGTGAATTCCCAACCTCGCATCGGGCAACTCTTTTTTTACCTGCCGGATCATGTCCGCGACGGCAAGAAAGTCCGTTCCGCCGTTTGTGTCGCATAGCACTATGTGCTGGGCTCCCGACGAATGCGCAGCATGCAACGTGCTGATGGCGTAGTCCTGATCCAATTGGAAGCCATCAAAAAAATGCTCCGCATCATAAATCACGTCTTTCCCGCGGCTTCGCAGATATGCAATGGAATCGGAAATCATTCGCAGATTTTCCTCCGGCTTGGTTAGTAGAGCCTCTCTGACATGGAATGTGGAACTCTTGCCGAAGATGGTTACAGTTTGCGTGTCAGCTTCAATGAGCAACTTCAAATTGGCATCATCTTCCGGATTAACGCCTTTTTTGCGAGTACTCCCGAAAGCCGCAACCCGAGCGTATTTTATTGGAACATCTTTTATTCGATGAAAAAACTCGATATCTTTCGGATTGGAACCGGGCCATCCGCCCTCAATATAATCGAAGCGCAAATCATCCAGCCTCTTGGCTATTTGCACCTTGTCGTCGGCGGAAAACGAGATGCCATTGCCTTGGGTTCCATCTCTCAACGTTGTGTCATAAATTAGGATTGGTGTTTTTTGCAATGTCGTTCCTTATTTCTTATTGTAACTTCGCTTTGATGGCAAATCCCCGGCCAGGCCATTTTCGTTCATGGCCCAACCTCACCTTGCGAGGCCCACGAGTCTCAACCGGAATTAGTTTTTTGACTCTCCGGCGGTCGCCAGTATACACCCGTCTTGCTCCCGAGGGGGGTGTGGGCCAGAAACAGGGGGGTAGCACTTTTTCCTTTTGTATAGCCTACCCCATCAACCATTTGGCATTTGGGGGGGGGGGGGTGAGCACTATACCCCCCGATTGTTAGCCCACCCCCCTTGCAGCAGCTAAAATCAGGTCACCTATTGTCACTCGGGAGGCTTGCTTTGGGCTACGGAGGAAATGTGCTTGGGAACGCGACGGGCTGCCCATAGGAAAAACCGGATGGCAAACCGAATTGATGCTGTCCGGAGTTGCTGGCACCGTTGCAGTTTCAGTTTGTGATAAGGCAGGTGGGGAATTTTTATCCGGCGCTCTACAGATTCTCCCAATTATCTTCATTATCTTCGCGGCGCTGCGGTGGTTTTGCCGAAGAGCCGGAAGCGGTAGTTTTTGGTGTCGTAGGTGATCCGCATGAGCGTCAGCAAGAGCAGCGCTGTCAGGAAAAGAAGCCCGGCATAGAGCATCTGCGGAATTCGAACCGGCAGCCAAGCCATCCAGACGAAAGCCCGTTCGAGTTTCCGGAGATCGGCAACAAAGCGGTCACGCCGTTTCGCCCAGCGGTAGCGTGTGACGTGGTTCACCCAGCGATAGCTGATTGTGTGGTAGCGCAATTCCAGGTGCGCCCGCAGGTGCGCCTGATTCTCCTGGTCGAGCCAGAACCCGTCACCATTTTCATTGAAAACAAAAAAACGCCTGGGGCGCATCACCAGCAAAGCAAAGGCCCGGCAGAGACTTAATTTGAATTCCCCTGTGGCGAAGATCACAACCAAATCATATTCTTTTCGCGCTTTCCACTCGAGACGGAGACCGCCGAGCAAGCGTTTTACCCGGAAAGTGTTGCGGAACCCGAATCCAGACCGCGCCGTCTTTGCCAGCAGGTCGAAGGTCAGGAGCGGGAATACATCCCGCAACTTGGCGTAAGCACAGGAGGCCGTATCGGCGGAAGCAGATTCGATGATCAGGCCTTTTCCAGACCACCGGTCAAATGGCGAACCCTGGAATGTGTAGCGAAAGTTTGGAAACATGTCAGGGCGCCACCAGAATGTTATCAAAGGAACAGACAGGGCACTTCCACAACCCATTCGATCCAGCGGAATATTCCGAAATCGGGGCGCCGCATTGGGAGCAGACAACGTGAATCTGCTGATAGCCCCGCTGTTCTCCGAGGCGGAACAGCAGAAGATAGTCGTTCGCCTCCAGCGGATTGTTTCCCGTGGCCCGGCGCCATGTCCGAAAACTTCGATAGATTAGACGCCGGATCAAGTTGCCGAGAGGAACGTCCCGCAGCCATGTGAATCCGCCTGGCGCAAGCCCCATTCCCTCCAGCTTGAAGCTGCTTTGCTGGTAAACCAGCGAGATGAATGTATCGAACCCATATAACTGAATGTGCCCGCCGCCTTTGAAGGTAAATCGGTAAAGACGGTCCTCCAGGCTGCTGGATCGCGGGATGGCGATGTAAAGCAGACCGCCGGGCCGTATGACTCGATTCAGTTCGCGCAGTGCAGAACGCGGATCGCGGAAATGCTCGAACACATAACCGCAGATGGCCGCGTCAAAGGCGGAACTGGCCCAGGGCAGTTGTTCGGCTTCGGCCCGGACGATCCAGGCATTGGGAGGCCATGAGCCGGATTCCGTATGCGCAAACTGTTCCGTGCCGAAAAACCGCAGCTGCGGAAAGCGGGTGTAGGACACCGTGCCGGAGCCGCATCCCAGGTCCAGCACGCACGCACCAGCGGGAAGCTGCGCCAAGGGGAGAAAATTATTCATCTGCCGGCACCTTGTCTCACCACGAAAGCAAAGAATCTGAGATTAGGCGATGGGCGTGCTTCAAGTCAACCCTGCAAGCGGATAGCAACGGCCCGCCGTACCGAAGGTCCTCTGGACCGCAGGCTGGTGAGCGCTTTTTTCGCCGTGGGCATTTAGGCGACGTTGCCTGCTGCCAGCACCGTGAACAGTTGCAGGTTCGGCTCGGCGACTATACCTTGTTGTTGCCCTTGCAGCGACACCACTCCCGGTGACACTGCCCCCAGCCACAACACAAAGCCATACAAGAAGATAGGAGGGAATTTGCGAATTCTCAAAGGGCCTGATTGCCTTTCGGCCACCAGAATCGATGGCCAATTGCTACATCATTACAGTCTAGGAAATCGGGGTCCGCAGGCAACCGTTTGGCGGGGGTGAGCACAATACCTCCCCTGAAGTTACCCCACCCCCCTGGTCTGGGGATGCCGGTGCCAAGCGGTGAGAAATGTGGCTATAACTCAGGCCAATGGCGTACACTTGCTAGCAGCGGGAGGACACAGCGAATAATCCTGGCAAACCAACCGCCATGGCACCCCCATGGCTCATTCAATCTTGGATTGACCGATGAGCCATCTCCCAAATGTTTCGGGGACACATGAAAGTAAGATTGGACATTCCTCATTAGGAGGAACAATGAACGCGATGAGAACATCCATCTTAGCCGGCTTACTCATTGCTCTGGTACCCGTTGCTTACGCTCAAGAGATTGAGCCTGATCAACAGTACTTATTACTTGCTACAACAAAAACATCCACGATGCAGAAAGAACTCGATGAGGCCTCCTCGCAAGGTTTCAGGGTCGTGGTAGGTTCGCCGACCAGTGGCAAGGAAATGGCATTGCTGCTCGAGCGGGTGACCCACCCGCACCTCCAAAAATTTACACCTACCAACTGCTCGCGACTACTCGCACGAGCACCATGCAGAAAGAACTCGATGAGGCTGCCTCAGAGGGGTTTCGCCTGCTACCAAATACCATGATTGCGAAAGATCGGATGTTTGGCGACGAGGAAATTGTGGTCATATTGGAACGGGAGCCGAACGCAACCAAACGCTACTCCTACAAGCTTCTCGCTACAAGTAGGACTGGAACATTGCAAAATGAAATTTCGGAAGCAGAGGCGGACGGATATGTTGTGGCAGGAATGGTCAGCCGTGGTGAGCACATGGTCATATTGGAGAAGGAATCCCCCGGGCGCGAGTGAAAACGTACGGGGATGTTCTGCTCAGCTTCCCTTCAGCGAAAGCTTTGCGACCCGGCTGGCTGCCGTGTACAATACCACCGTCAGGCGCTCAAAACCGTAAATTCCAGGCTAATTTTCCGGGACCGGCAAGTAGAGGAGGAACAATGAACCTTCAGAAGATTCGCACGACAACTGTTTTCCCAGGGTATGCTGCGGCGCTTGTGCTGGCCGTCTGCCTGCTACCGGGCTGCAACCAGCAACCGGCGCAACCGGACGCCGGCATGACGGAGGCCCAGGTCAAAACCGGGGAGGCGCGCGCCCGTTTGTCGGCCAGCGAAGGCGGCCAGATCGTGCTGCGGGCGATTGAGGCCCACGGCGGTTTGGAGGCGTGGTACAGCGCGCCGACCAGTTCCTACGCCTGGGAATACTCCAACGTCGGCTCCAACCGGCGGTTCAAGACGTTCCTGGTCGCCGACAACGCCACGCGCCGAATCTACCATGAGATTCAAACGCTCGGAACGCCCGAGAAGACCGAGCCCTTCCAGGGCAGCTTCGCCTGGGACGGCGAGAACGCATGGATCAGCCCGCCCGACGTCGAAGGAATCAACCCCCGGTTCTGGGCCGCCACCGGCTTTTACTTCGAGCAGATGCCGTTCGTCCTCGCCGACCCGGGAATTTCCTATGAAGTGCTGCCCGACGAAGAACTGGACGGCGTTCCGCACGACATGGTGAAGTGCTCTTTCGGCTCCGGCGTGGGGGACACGCCCGGCGACAACTACACGCTGTACGTCAACAAGGACACCGGCATGGTCGGCGCGCTTCGCTACACGGTCACTTACTACGACCGCGAGCGGCCGGGCGGTCCGCGCGCGACGTTGTTTTATTATGAGGACTACGTCGAGGTGGACGGGCTGAAGGTCGCGACGCACTTCGATGGATACTGGTTCGAGGACGGCAAGAAAGGCGAGTTCAAGAACGAAGCATGGGCTTCGGATATTTCCTACCGAAAACCGTTTGACGAATCGCAACTCCAGATGCCGCCGGACGCGCGGATCGAGCCTCCGCCGGGGCAGGCCCAGGGAGACTAACTATACTAAGTTAAGTAATCATGATGAGTCATCGAACCGAGTCTGACACCAGGGGCAGCGTCCCACAAGCCTAATGAGTATGACTGGCAGCCTCTTCCTCACCATCGGCAAGGTCACACCAGAAGTTTTTTTTCAGGCGTGCCTGTTCAGAGCGAAGGAACGCATAGGCGAAACTGACCCGGCAAACGTGATGGTGCCAGCCCAGCCACTGACGGCCCTCGTAATGATCCAGTCCCAGTTCTTGTTTCAATTCGCGGTAATCCAACTCCACCCGCCAGCGAGCCTTGGCGATGCGCACCAGCCGCCTCACCCCCGGAGGCCGGGCGCCGAGCCAGCCAGTATTTCGTGGGCTCTTTGGACTGCTTTGGCCATTCCACCAGCAGCCATTCCACCACCCGGGCCGGGTGTTGCTGTTTTCGCCAACCGTGAGCCGCCCAAATGGGGATCATGGCGAAGCGCGAGCGCTGCATGCCTCGGCTTCCTGGACGCCAAGCCACGGTTCGCCAGGCCGAGGCCGGCAACTGCCCGGCCAGCGCTCGCAGGTTCTGCGGTCGCGGCAGAGTCTCCAGCGGAGGATACTGCCGTGACCGACCTCTCTGCTTCGGGATCGGCAAGGGCCGATTCGGATCCTCGGTCCAAATCACCGTCGTCGGTTCCACCTGCACTGCGTAGGACAGACGCCGCTCTCGCAGGGCCTGCCGGAAGCCAAAATCGTTGCCGTAATAGGAATCAGCCACTACCGGCAGGCAGGGCAACCCCCACCCCAGAGCCTGATCGATCCCTTCCAGGGCCAGTTCCGTCTAGCTGCGGTACCTCGTTCCGAGAGGCAACTTGACCTCCGCTGCCCGCTCGGCGTCTTCCAGCCATTCCTTCGGCAGGTAGAGCCGCCACAGGATCGGACAACCGGCCTCCGAACTGGACCAGTGCAGGCTCACCGCTACCTGGCAGTTCGCCACCTTGCACAGCTTCGCTTGTGCATTTTTGCTTCAGCGGATTAGGGGTTGGGGAACCTGGGTCGCATTGGGGTCACATCGGGGCTTGAAGCGAAGGGGCGGCGGGTATAGGATTTTGGGCGCAAGGAAAATGCAAACCGGACCGCTGTAGGATGGATTACAGGTCCGCACATTCCAGCGCCGGGCCGGGAAAGGAACCATCCCATGGCTAAACTGATCCAGTCCCCTACGACCATCAAAGCTTGCGGCAATAAGCCGAAGCTCATCGAGGAGTTCGTCGGACGTGTGAACTCGGGAACACGGCAAGTAAGCATTGCAAGGATGCGCAGCACCGAAGGTTGGGAGGAGCCTGCGCAGACTCCGGAGTTCGATGAATATACCGTCGTCCTTTCCGGCACGCTGCGGGTGGAAACCGGCGGGCAAACCTTCGACGTCAAAACCGGCCAGGCGGTCGTTGCTCCGAAAGGGGAGTGGGTTCGATACAGCACGCCGCTCGAAGGCGGGGCGGAATACGTTGCTGTGTGTGTGCCGGCGTTCAGCCCCGAAATCGTGCATCGCGACGAATAGGAAAACGGAACTGAAACATGTCAATCCGCCCGCCACCCGGAGCAGCTTACCGGATGCTTTCCTGGCTCGGCTGCGGCCGCCCAATCCGTCAATCCTTAATCCTTGTTGTTGACCTGCCACTAGCCGATCCAATAGACTTTCGATGCAAGATGTTGAGCGCGTGAATATTCGGGAGCTTTTTTATGCTGAGAATTTTCCTCTTTGTTCTTTTAGGAGCACAGTTGCCGTTGCTGGGCCCGCTGGACGGCGAAGGGCTGCCTCCGATAGATTTGGATCGCGTTCAAGCGGGCCAAATCGCCCCGGATTTCCGTCTGATTGACGATCAAGGAGTCGTCCGCCAGCTTTCCCAGTATCGGGGGGTAAAAAACGTTGTGCTGGTCGTTTACCGGGGACATTGGTGAGGAGCTTGCGCCAATCAGTTGGGACAGCTGAAAGATCTGCTGAACGGGGAGGCTGAATCCTCCACTCAAATTCTCGCGCTGAGCCCGGACAACCCTGATGGCGGACCGAAAATGGTGGAGCGCGTCACAAAGGAATCTGGCGCGCCGCCCGGTTTCCCGCTATTGGCGGATGTGGATCACAAGGTGATCGACAGATATGGACTGCTCAATCCGGAGCTGTTTCGGGGGAGAACGGTGCCGCACCCGGCCGTGTTCGTTATTGACCGTTCCGGGAAAGTGCGCTGGAGATTCGCCAATACGAATGCTCGCATTCGGGCGGAGAATGCAGACATCCTGGAAGCGTTAAAGCAGCTTGAGGAAAAATAACCTTAAAAGGCCTGCTTCTGTTGCAAGCTGAAAAGAGGGAGCTGGAAAAAGGGATAAGCTAACGGCGGTAATTTCACTGCTCTCCGATGCGGCCGGACCCGCGATCGAAGTTTCGTTTCGAGCGGCTGGCAAGCACCGGGAGTGGACATAGCAATTGGGATTAAAAAAAATGGCCAAGAAACCAGTTCAAGTCATGAACACTGCATTCCGGGACGGATTTCAGTCCTGCCTCGGAGCGCGAGTAATCACAAAGGACTTTCTCCCGGCGGTAGAGGCCGCCAAAGAAGCGGGCATCACCCATTTTGAATTTGGCGGCGGGGCCCGTTTTCAGTGCCTCTTTTTCTACTGCGGCGAGAGCGCCTTTGACATGATGGATGCCTTCCGCCAGGCCGCGGGTCCCGAGGCAAATCTCCAGACCCTGGGCCGCGGGATCAACGTGGTGGCTCTGGACAGCCAGCCCTCCGACGTCATCGAGCTGCACGCCAAACTTTTCCAGAAGCACGGCGCCACGACCATCCGTAATTTCGACGCCCTGAACGACGTCAACAACCTGGTCTACTCCGGACAGATGATCCGGAAATACGGGCTGAAACATGAAATCTGCATCACGTTGATGGCATTGCCGCCCGGCTGCAACGGCTCCCATGACACGGCCTTCTACATGAAGACGCTGGATCAAATTCTTGCCGCGGACGTGGAATTCGACTCGCTGTGTTTCAAAGACGCATCGGGAACAGCGACACCGGCAACGGTCTACGAAACCATCCAGCAGGCGCGCCGGAAGCTCGGCCCGGACATGCACATCCGGATGCATACCCACGAAACCGCCGGCACCTCCGTGCTGACCTACAAGGCGGCGCTCGATGCCGGCGTGGATGGAATCGACCTCTCCCTGGCGCCCATGTCCGGCGGCACCTGCCAGCCGGATATCGTCACCATGTGGCACGCTCTGCGCGGCACCGACTACGACCTCGGGTTCGACATCGACAAGGTGCTTGAGGTGGAGAAGGTCTTCAAGGACTGTATGAACAAGTATCATCTTTTGCCGGAAGACCGCTTGGTCGAGCCGTTGATTCCGTGGGCTCCCATGCCGGGCGGCGCTCTCACCACCAACACGCAGATGCTGCGGGACCTCGGCATTCTCGACAAGTATCCCAAAATCTTTGCGAAGATGGGGGAATGCGTCCGTCGCGGCGGTTTCGGCACCTCCGTCACGCCGGTCTCCCAGTTCTACTTTCAGCAAGCCTTCAACAACTTCATGTTCGGCGACTGGAAGAGAATTGCTGAAGGGTACGGCAAGATGGTGCTCGGTTACTTCGGCAGAACCCCGGTTGCCCCGGACCCGGAAATCGTGAAAATCGCAAGCGATCAACTCCATCTGGAACCGACCACGGAGGACCCGCGAGCGATCAACGACCGGAACCCGGCCAAAGGCGCCGAAGCCGCCAAAAAGAAACTGGCCGAAGCCGGCATAAGCGAATTGTCCGAGGAGAACATCTTCATCGCCGCCACCTGCAAGGAAAAGGGTATCCAGTTTCTAAAAGGCGAAGCCACGGTCAACGTACCCTACAAGAAAAAAGAAGAGACGAAGAAGTAAGCAAGCTAAAAGTAGCCTGATTTCACAAACAAATTTCTAACATTTTGAGGGTTGCTTTCTTGCCCGGCAATTGTGTGCAAGGCATTGATTACACGGCTGTTGACCTCCTGGAGAGATTGCAGTAGGATCGTGTCCAGTTAAGCGGGGATAGTGGGTCGTTCAAACAATGGGTGATTCCAGTAATGGATGGACAGGGCGGGATGTGGTTCCGCAGCATTTCCAAACCGTTGGATTGGGGCAAACACTATGAAAAAAACCGAGAAACAGGCCAAGAAAAAATCGATGGGGCGACGCAACTTCATGAAGGTGGCCGCCGGAGGCGCGGCGGCATTGGTTGCCACCGCTAAGGCGGCGAGCGCACAACAATCCACGGCTGCCGCGACTGCCGGGTCCGGCGCCGCGGCGGAGGGAGTGGAGGTCTTGACCGGAGAGCGTCCGGGCGCGGACTTCATGGTCGATGTCCTCAAGTCGCTGGATATCGAGTACATCACTTCTAATCCCGGCTCCAGCTTCCGCGGGCTTCAAGAATCGATCGTCAACTACGGCGGGAACCGGAATCCGGAGTTTCTGACCTGCTGCCATGAAGAGTCCTCAGTCGCCATGGCGCACGGCTACTTCAAGATAGAAGGCAAACCGATGGGAGTGCTGGCGCACGGGACGGTGGGGCTGCAGCACGCCTCGATGGCGATCTACAATGCGTTTGGCGACCGAGTGCCGGTTTACTTGATTCTGGGGAACTCGTTCGATGCGACGCAGCGGCGACCGGGACCGGAATGGGCGCACAGCGTGCAGGACGCAGCGGCGATGGTGCGCGACTATACGAAGTGGGATGACATGCCGGTCTCGCTGCCGCACTTTGCCGAGTCGGCGGTGCGGGCGTATAAGATAGCGATGACGCCGCCGATGCTGCCGGTGGTGCTGGTAGCCGACAGCGAATTGCAGGAAAAACCGATTGCGAAAGGAACCAAGCTGCGCATCCCGAAGCTGACGCTGACGTCGCCGCCGCAAGGCGACTCGGGGGCGGTGAACGAAGCAGCGCGGCTGCTGGTGGAGGCGGAAAATCCTGTTCTGATTGCCGACCGCGTCGCGCGCACCGAAGCCGGCAAGAAGTATTTCACCGAGCTAGCCGAGTTCCTTCAAGCCTCGGTCATCGACCGGGCCGGGCGGATGAACTTTCCAACGCGGCACCCACTCAACCAGTCCGAGGGCAGCAGCGCGTTCCTGGCCAATGCGGACGTTATCTTGGGCCTGGAGCTGGGGGATTATTGGGGCAACATCAATGCCATGCGCGATCAACTGCACCGCTCATCGCGGTCTCGTACCAAGCCTGGCGTGAAGCTCATCAGCATTACAGCCCAAGACTTGTTTAGCCGGAGCAACTATCAGGACTTCCAACGCTATCCGGAAGTTGACATGGCGCTGGCAGCCGACGCAGAGGCCACGCTGCCGTCTTTGATTGAGGCCGTCAAGCGTTTGGCCAATGGCGACCGGAAGAGGGCGTTCCAGAATCGCGGGGCCAAGCTGGCAAAGGCGCACGAGCGGTCCCAAGAGCGGTTACGGACCAACGCGACCTACGGATGGAACGCGAGTCCGGTCAGCACCGCGCGTGTCGCCGCCGAAGTTTGGGCGCAGATCAAAAATAAGGACTGGTCGCTGGTCTCCGCCTCCCGCTCGATGAGCGGATGGGCGCGGCGGCTGTGGTCGTTTGAAAAGTATTATCAATGCATCGGCGGCTCCGGGGCGGCCGGCGTGGGCTACGGCTCTCCCGCTGCGGTGGGGGCGGCGCTGGCGAACCGGAAACACGGGCGGCTGTCGGTCAACTTCCAGAACGACGGCGACCTGATGTACGCTCCGGGCGTTCTATGGACTGCCGCGCATCACCGCATCCCGCTCCTGAACATCATGCACAACAACCGTGCATATCATCAGGAGGTCATGCACCTCCAGCGCATGGCGAACCGGTACAACCGCGGCATTAGCGACAAAAGTGTCAATATCGGCACGACGATTGACAACCCCAACATCGACTACGCCCAGCTCGCGCAGAGCATGGGCTGGTATGCCGAGGGGCCGATTTCAGACCCCAAAGACCTGGGTCCGGCCATTCGCCGCGCGATCGCCGTGGTCGAGCGAGGCGAGCCGGCTCTGCTCGACGTTGTCACGCAGCCTCGCTAAGAGAGGACGCTAAGGAGGAAATTATGAACCGGCCTGTTGCAATCCGCTGTGCAGGAAGTGTTGCTGCCCTGATGGTGGTGGCTTGCATGATGCTCGCGAGCCCGGAGGCAGGAGCCCAGTCTTCGGGCTCGGCTTCGAAAACGAACGCCGCTCCGGCGGGGAACGCCGAAAACGGGAAGCGGATATACACCAGCTACGGCTGCTATCAGTGCCACGGCCGTGTAGGACAGGGGGGGGCCGCACCACGGCTGGGCC
This sequence comes from Terriglobia bacterium, assembly GCA_963666975.2. Classification (GTDB taxonomy): domain Bacteria; phylum Acidobacteriota; class Terriglobia; order 2-12-FULL-54-10; family 2-12-FULL-54-10; genus JADFGZ01. The sequence continues at coordinate 1,113,196 of CAXVYR010000004.1, forward strand.
CGAACCCGATTTCGTTTACAGCCTTTGTCCGCTACATCCGCCATCCGAGGGGCCAGATGCCGCCCTACACGGACAAGGTGGTATCGGACTCGGAGCTGGCAGACATCCACGCCTTTCTGCGAACGTTGCCGCAGCCGCCGGCGGTGAAAGACATTCCTTTGCTGAACGACTAACAGGCCAAGCAAGAGCAGATCCATCTGACCAGTTCCCGCGGGACTAGACCAATTTCAGAGTTGGTGTAGAGTGCTTCACAGCCCTGCAAGGGCGGCAGAATCTAGCCCAGGGCATAATAAGCCCTGGACAACGGGGACCTGTATTACCCCAAGCCCCAGAGGGGCGAAAGACGCTCCGGCCCTCTTCTTTCACCCCTTCTGGCGCCCCTTCCGGGGCTGATCCGGCGTGGCCTTTCCCACCCACGGCTGGCGCCGTGGGCTAAACTCTTGCGCCCCTCTGGGGCTTCACGAGCGTTCTGGAAAGCTATACAGCAGCTATGAATTTGCTCTAATAGCCTGAACCCGGAAAAAGCAATATCAACGAATTCAATCCAAGATTTTCTATTCGACGCCCTTCTTGGCACAAAAGAGTACGCTAGCTACCCTGTCAATTCAACCTCGGATCACTTCACCTCACCATGGCACCTTTGAGGCTGGCTTGCGGTTTGCAGTTTGATCAATCCGGTGAGTCATCTTGTTGTTTATCCTCCTCGGATTTGCCCGGCACAGCCTGATAGAAGCCGTTGACCTGCAATAGCTGGATGGGGGTATCGAAAAGCCGGGTAAGACTCTCGGGGGTGAGAACAGCAGCCTTCTCGCCGTCGGAAACCACCTTTCCATTTTTCAGCAGCACTACGCGGGAGATCTCCGGCGGGATCTCGTGAATATGCTGGGTGACGAGGATGACGGTCTTTCCTGCCTGCATCAGCCCGCGAACAATGCCGAGATGCGAGCGCAGCTCCCACACGTTCCAGCGTTTCTGTCCGAACAACTGCACAGAGCTGCCGTCGCGCGCTACAGGGTAGAGTTCGCAGGACAGCAGCTTCAGCAGCGTGGATTTGCCGGCGCCGTTGGGGCCGAGGATGGCGGTATTGCAGCCCCGCGTTATCTCGAGCGAGAGGTTATGGAATACTTTTGTCTCCCCGCGATACACCGTGGCGTTGTTGATCTCGATCATTTTCTGCATGCGGAGTTCGCCGGATTCCTGCGACAACAAACCAAGAGGTGACGCCGAACGCCCAGTAATCCAGCCTCGCCGCCCAGGAGGCGCGAGTTGCACCTTCTTAGAGCTTCAGCTCGTCGAAAACTTTCTTGGCGACTTGGACAGCATTGGCTGCCGTGGGCCACCCTCCATAGAAGGCCATGTGAGTGATGACCTCGCAGATCTCCTCTTTCGTTACCCCGTTCTCTACCGCCCGGCGGATGTGGACTTGGAGTTGATCGGTCCGGTAGAGAGCAGTCAGTGCGGCTACAGTGATCAGGCTCCGGTCGCGCTTGGACAAACCAGGGCGTTCCCAAACGTCTCCGTAGAGCACCTTTGTGGTGAGGTCTGCCAGGTGGGGTGTGATTTCCTGCATGACGGGTAGCGCTCGACTCATTTTAACTCCTTACGATGTATGGCAGAGCGGGGCCATGCGGCCCCGTGAATGATCTCCGCCAGGATAGAAGTGCTGATGATGGAAGCTGCGGTAGATTACACGATGCGCCAGGGCAAATCAAATGCCGGCCAGATACATGCCGGCAAGATGCAAGACAAGATACAAGCAGTGTGGTTGCGCAGCCTGCTTTACGGGGCGGGCTGGGCGGTTTTCTCCGCGAGCGGAACCGGTTAGGAGGCGCCCCAATCTTCCGGAGGGGAAAGAACTCCCCAAATGTTTTCCGCGCGCTCCATCTCCACTCCGATCTGGTAAATGCCTCCAGCGTGGGGCCCGCCGCTGATCCAGGCCACCCTGCATCGCTGCTGCCGCTCCGTGCGCGGAACTTTGACGACGACTTCGGACCCTAAAGAAAACTGGTGCTGCACGGAAATACAAGCCCCGTGCTTATTCACCAGGTTGGAGGTTGTTTTCTCATGAACTTCCTGCCCGCCGGCATCGAGACCGGAAACTTCAACAGGGATGGAACACGCTACCCGCGTGCTGCGCCGTAAGTCCTTTAAGGTTGGGTTTTCCCCCATAGTTGCTTTCCATATTAACTTTCTATAGTTAGTTTCTATAGTTACTTTACCGAATAGCTGCTCCAACCCAACAGATCGATTCTACAGGTCCCTGATGAATAATTCCAAGCTGCGTAATGCTAGCGCGAATTTCCGATTGAAGCTTCCCCGTTGCCAAAACCCATATGCCGTCCGGTGTGACGTGGCAACTTGCTGGAGACGCCTCGCCTGTCCTCCCACAATAGTCAACAAAGGGTTGATCTCCACGATCTCGTCTTCCGGGACGGTCAGGTAGCCCTGGTCCAAAACCACCATGTCCGCTTCCAACCCAGCTGCCTGCCCCGAGCCTTGTCCCGCCTGCCCTGAGCGGAGTCGAAGGGAGCGAAGCCGAGGGAGAAACCGAGGGATCAACAAGCGGGTCCGCAGATTGCACAGATTACGCAGAACGGTATCTGTGAAATCTGCGAAATCTGCGGATGATGTCGCGGCTCGGATTACTGTGTCGGCACGCGCCGCTTCAGTTCTTCAAACCAGTTCAGCACGACGTTGATTTGCATCGCTGCCTCCTTGCTTTCCTGAATCATAAGGAACCGCCGGCCAGCGGGCGAAAGCGCGCCAACTAGTTTGGAGCGCCACGGCTGGGGTTCTTAGCAGGACTTATGCTTCCTTCCGGCGCTGGAGCCGCGAGGCAGGCGGTAGTGCAGCCCCATGGCGGGCGGACCGTCGCATTCGACCTGTCCCAAGCTGACAAGCTCGATCAGGTGAGCCTCCACAGAAAGGGCCGCCGCCCCGCGCAATCCCGCCGAAAGGCCGATATAGACGGCCTCTACGATCTCCGGGATAGTCGCATCTGCTTTGCCGAGCCGCTGCAAGATCGCCGCGGTTCGTTCCCGCCGGTGTTCGATGAAGGCGCGGACGTGCTGCTTGGGGTCGGGAATGGCCGGGCCATGGGTCGGCATATAAATTGCTTCGTCCCGGTCGAGCAGCTTTTCCAGCGAGCGCATATAGTTGCCCATCTCCCCGTCCGGCGGGATAATCACGCTGGTCGACCATCCCATCACATGGTCGCCGGAGAACAGCACATGCTCCCCGGGAAATGCAAAACAGAGATGGTCGGAGGTATGGCCGGGGGTGTGCACTGCCTCGATCTGCCAGCCGTGTCCGTCCAGCACGTCGCCGTCGCGCATGGATTGGTCGTGGAGGGAGCCGTAACCTGCGACTCGCCCGCCGGAGGTGGCGGGCATGTTTCGGTCGGGCCCGAAGCCATAGGTCCTCGCCCCGGTCGCCTGTTGGATCGACTCGGCTGCCGGCCAATGGTCCGGATGGGTGTGGGTGATCAGAATGTGCTCGATGGTCTCGCCGCGCAGTGCATGAAGAATCGCCTCAATGTGGCTGGAAAGCGCCGGTCCCGGGTCGATGAGAGACACTCGCCCATGGCCGATGACGTAAGTCCCTGTGCCGGGACCTGTGAAGGACCCCGGATTCCGGGCGACGATCCGCCGGATGAGAGGCGAAACGGTTTCGAGAACGCCGTATTCGAAATCGAAATCGCGGTAGAAGCGGATGTTGGTCATAGCCGGAAACTTTACGTCTGCCGAAAATAGACCGGCAGGCCGGGCCGTTGTTTGCAACTGGCAGAGTCTACACCACAGTCATTACTCCGGGAAACCGCCATGCCGGCGCCCTTCGCCGCCTGGAAATATTGGGTAGAGATTACATGAGGGACGAGGACAAATCAATTGTGCGAGGAGACGGGCCGGCACCCCTTTCGCTGAAGTTTTTCCATTTTCACAGTCAGGGGCTATGAGGTAGACTTTCATTCCGAGTGGCACAGAAAACCCCGGTCAGATCATCCCATAGTTGGCCCATAGTTGGCGGAAGCAACAATCCAAAGCAGAGAGGGAAACATTATGAATCCCAGCGAGAAAAAGCAAAAAAGGATCAGCCGCCGGGACTTCGTCCGAGGGGCGGGCGTGGGCGCGGCGGCGATAGCCGGCGCAGGCGCTTTACCCGCTGTCGCTGTCCAGGCAGAAGCGCAGGAGCGCGCTTCCTCTGCGATTCCAGCGGAATGGGACCTGGAGGCAGACGTTGTCATTCTCGGCTCCGGGGCCACGGGAATGCCCGCCGCTATTCGGGCGGCAGACCAAGGCGTCTCCGTTCTCGTCGTCGAAGCCAATTACGACATCGGAGGACACGGGTTGCTCAATGGAGGGCAAGTCCCTCTGGGTGGCGGGACGAGTGCTCAGAAGAAATATGAGATCAAGGATTCGCCCGACATCTTATTCAAGGATCTCACCGACTGGTCGGTAGTGGAAACCAACGGCATGCCGGAATACAGGTACAACGACCGAGGCGTCCAGCGGGCCCTGGCCGACAACGAGGCTCCGACCTTTGAATTTTTGCTGGAAAATGGGGTGGTATTCGCGGACAGAGCCCCGGGCGTAGCAGGCGGCCACGCCATTGGCATCTCCGCACCGAGAGAAAATTACGCCATCTGGAGAAAAGGACAGAGCCTCGAGAGTCCCAGGGGCGGAGGCGGAACCAGCATCTATCGTCCACTAGAGGCCAGCGCCAGGAAGAAAGGCGTCCAGTTCCTGCTGAACTACCACATGGACGTCATTTTCCGCGAGACTTCCACATCGGGGAGGGTTGTTGGCATCCAGGCAAGCTACACGCCCACAATCCTGCCGGGAACCAGCACTCCTCTCCAGGGCTTCCGTTCCGATGGCAACATCGAAATGGACACCCAAACCATCACCGTCAAGGCGAAGAAGGCTGTCATCATCGCCACAGGCGGGAGCACGGGCAACGTCAACTTCCGCAGGATGTTTGATCCAAGAATGACCGAGGAGTTCCAACTTTCCGGCGACCCCTACTCCCACCAGGACGCCAGCGGAGAGCTGGCCGCTATGGCTATTGGATCATCGCTCTGGGGCACGGCAAACCAGACGTTTGAAAGAAACGGCTTCTTCCGGAAGCGTCCCCGGATTGGAGCGCAGTATCTCTACATTGTGTGGACCCCCCAAAGCCCCGTATTCCCTCTGGCCCGCGCCACCGGCCTGGGCGTTCGCAATTGGCAGGATTTGATTTTGGTGAACCAAGTGGGCCAGCGATTCTACGATGAGACGGCAGGGAACTGGCCTTACGGGACTCATCATGGGTTCCTGGACCCGTATGTCCAAGGGGATTGGCGCAATCCCAAACGAATCGAATACAATCCACAGAACTACCTCGACGCCGCAGTGGCTATGAACGAGGGTTCGGTTCCTCCAGACTATGGCGCCGGGCCAACCTGGGCCATCTTTGACGCCGAGGCGGTGAAGCGGGAAAGATGGAAAGTCGAGCCGCCTGCCATTGATCCTCTCTACTTTTTCAGCGCTGACACGCTGGCGGAGCTGACGAAGAAGCTGAAGAAAAATCCGTATCAGAAAACCGAGATGCCTGCGAAAAACCTGGAAGCGACCGTGGCCAGATACAACTCCATTGTGGATTTCGGCTACGACCCTGATTTTGAGAAGCCCAAACCCCTATACAAAATCCAGACGCCGCCGTTCTACGCTGCCTGGGCCACGCCCGTGGTGCACGACACCTATGCGGGACTCCGGATCAACATGAAGTGCCAGGTGATGGACACGAAAGGCGAGGTCATACAGGGCCTCTACTGCGGAGGAGAGTCGGCCGGCGGATGCAGCCAGCATGGCCAGGGCCGATGCACCACCCAGGGCTACATCGCCGGCAAGGAAGCCGCCTTCGAGCCCAGTTGGGACTAGGGCTGTTTCAGAGTTGGTGTAGAGTGCTTCGCAGCCCTGCAAGGGCGGTAGAATCTAGCCCAGGGCGTAAGCCCTGGGACAACGGGGACCGGTATTACCCCAAGCCCTAGAGGGGCGCAAGACGTTCCGGCCCTCGTCTTTCGCCCCCTTCGGCAAGCTCAGGGCAGGCTCTCAGAATGACCCTACACATAAAGGCTGGAAGGGTCACAGGCCCAGAAAACGTTCCAGCTTTTCCACGTTTTGTTCGGCTAGGTCGAGGTTTCTTTTGGCGGTGGCGGCATCTCCTGCTGCCAGAGAAGCGTCGGCTTCCCCCATCAGATATTCCACGCTTTGCTTGGCAGCGGCCATGTCCCCTCGCAGCGAGAGACCGGCCTGACGTTGCTGGTTTTCCAGGGTCGCAACGCTGCCGCGAACGGCGCTCGCCCGTGCCGCAAGAAAGAGCATCCTTTCCCGTAGTTCCTGAAGCAATGCCCGATCGACTGAGCTAGGCGATGCTTGTGCTGGAGCGGTTGCTGCCGCGGTTGCAGGCGGCTGCTGGACCGGCTGTGATTCCGTCCTGTTCTGTGGAGGAACTACCGCCGCTGGCGGGGAGGGCTGGCGCGGAGCTTCTGGAGCCGACGCTTGTGGCGCCACATCCACCGGGAACTGCTGAGGAAAGGCAGCGGAGGTTGCTGGCGTGGGCGTGGAACCAGACGGCGGGGCCGGGGCAGTTGTGCCGGTGAGTGGGGGTGGCGGAGGGGGAGAAGAAGGTTCTGCGGGAGTCACCGCCGCCGGAATCGCTGGAGTTCGACTTTCAGGGCCCGTGTCCCTTCGGGCGAATTGAAGAACCCCCAAAACGACGATTGCGACTGCTACGAGGCCTCCCCCCAACCAGTACAGTTTGCGGCTGGAGGCCGCAGCCGGAACCAGATATGCGACCGGTGGCTGCGGTGTGGCCGAAATCACCGGCAATTTCTGGCTGATTTTTTGCGGGAGGTTCGGATTGCCGACCGCACCCGTACAAAAATTCACCAGCTGAACCATCACGCCGTGCTTGACTTCGTGTTCTCCAAAGTCGTGAAGATGACCCGACCAATCGCTGAGCTGGCTGAGGATATCCGCAACGGTCTTGGAAACCAGAATATGCCCTGCATCTCCGCAATCCATCACCCGCTGCGCCAGATTGATCCCGCCGCCGGCAACGTTCCAATTGGCGTTAATATCGGCGATGCGGTAGACGGGACCGGTATGTACACCCATGCGTAGCTTCAATTCCGGATAACTCTGCAGAGCGCGAGAGATCTCTGTGGCGCATTGCACCGGAGCAACCGGATTCTGGAAAAACACCAGAGCCATGCCGTCGCCGGTGGGTAAGGATATCAGTTGGCCGCTTTGCTGGGCGCGTTGAAACTCTTCTGTGTTCCGCACAATCTCCTGGAGTTGCTGAATCCGCTGGCTTTGGCGATCCATATGCAGCGTCGAGTAGCTGACCAAGTCCATAAACAGCACGAAAGCCATTTCCATGTTGGCCGCAGTGCTTGGCGCGGGAGCAACCGAACCGGGCGTCGTGGGCCGGGACAAGACTTCTGGCACTGGTTTGGGAGCAGGAACGCTTGAAACCGCCAGAGTTTTCGCAACCGTTTGCTCCTCTGCGAAACCGGGAACACCCTGGATCGCTGTAAGAAACTCATCGGCCGATTGGAAACGCTCCGAGGGTTCCTTCGCCAGCGCCTTCAGAATGATCCGGTTCAACTCGGAAGGGATGCCGGGGTTCAGATCCACCGGAGGAACAGGCGCTTGGCTGAGATGCGCCGACATGATGATGTAATCAGTTTCACCCTGGAAGGGGCGCTGCCCTGCGACGGCTTCGTAGAAAGTCACACCCAAGGAATACAGGTCCGACCGGGTGTCGAAGTCGGTATCTCCCTTTACCTGTTCGGGAGACATGTAATAGAGCGAGCCCATCGTGGCACCCGTCGCGGTGAGCTTCCGATCATGGAGCAGCTTGGCAATTCCGAAGTCAGTCAGTTTAATCATCCCCTTGTGGGTCACCATGATGTTGGCTGGTTTGATGTCACGATGGATCACCCCACGGCCGTGCGCATAAGAGAGGGCCGCCAGGACTTGAACCATATAGGAGATGGCCTCTTGCAACGGGAGAGGCCGACCCTCGAGCAGGGCTTGCAAGGCAGTCCCGTCCACCAACTCCATGACCATCACCATCTGGTCTCCATGACGCAGGGCCGTTCGCAGGGCGGCGATATTGGGGTGCTCCAGGCTGGCCTGCAATCGGATTTCTCGGAGGAAGCGTTCGGCCTGCTCCGGCGCCTCCGGCAAATTCGTCAACAAGACCTTCATCGCTTCAAGACGGTCTGAGAGGATATTGCGGACCTTGTAAACCCGCCCCATGCCCCCGGCACCGAGCACGCTCACAATTTCGTAATCGCCAACTGTGTCTCCAAGTTTGAAGTCCATCATCGCGTCTCAACAGGCTCGTAAGCGATCTTGGTTTCTATGATGCGAGATGTTATTCACTGCGACCGGTCGATCTCCTGCGCCTGAACCGCCAGGGAAGCACCAGGTCCAGGGCGGTGTTCTCCGCGGCCTTCTACTGTGCATTCGTTACCGTGTCCCCAACCTGGGCCGGAGAGCTGCCGGTAAATGTCCCGACGGAGGATACTTCATCTACCTCCGTGATCACCACTTCCCCCATCGTGTCTTCGATTCTTCGCAGGACTCGGCCCGTGGCCGGATCCTTTACTTCCCGCACCGCCCGGCGAATCTCCAGACGGTCCCCCACTTTCACACCGGTGTTCGTGCCCACGTTCAAGATCAGCGTGCCTTCAGTCGCGTCGGCAACTAGCCCCTCAATTTTCAGCTCTTTGGCGGGTACGCGTTCCGCATTCTGATCTAGTTCCCGACTGAGCGAGCCAACGGCCTCGTGCACGGCTTCGCCCAAAATGGTCTGGGCAAAGTTCGAACTGCTCATGTCGTATGCAGCATTTCCCGACGCACTGCTGCTGCCGCCTGCACCGAGCAATGAGGTTCCTGAACGGTTGGATTCTCCCTTTCCGCTGGCGACGGTAAGGATCTCCGCCGTCTCCGTGCTGACCAGCCTTGCACTAATGCCCACGACTGCCTTGCTCTCTCGCTTGGAGACCCCTCCAATGCCAAAACGCCCAGTAATTCCCCCAAGCATTCCGCCACCCACGCTGGTGGCTTTATCATCTCTGCCAAACTGCGTGATGCTTCCAATGGATGATGGCGTCCACTCCCAATATGCGCCCCAACTGGGCCGCCGTGGTGGAGTCCGCCCGGTCACTGTTCGAGAAATTTTGTTCCGCCAGAACTTTCTCCAGTGCTGCCCGTTCGATGACCGAGTACACGCCGCTTTTGACCAGGTTATTGACCACCAAGTCGCTGATCCCCTTCCCAACATCCACGTTTGTTCCAAACACCCCAGAGACGGAATCCTGGACGGTTGCATAGTCAAAGTCCAAAACCGCGACTCGTTTCTTCTCCTGGGCAGCGCAAACTGAGACGACAAAAACCGAGAGAAAAACCAATCCGACCCATCGATCCATACTGTCCTCCTTCATCACCGGTTAGGATTAGCGTTCTTTCTTGTGAACTGAAACAAATTATACACCACTCCTTCCGTTCAACCGGGCCGGTCTAATTCTTGAGACGGATTCCGAAACCCGTCAACTGAAATTAGTTTTCGGTCTCCTGGCGATTAGAAGATTACACTCGTTTGTCTCCAACCGAGCTCATCCAGAGCGGCTTTCTTTCCCTGGATCTCCAAGCGGTCCCCAACAACCCATCCATGGGTCCTGAAAACCAGTCTCCGGGGCTTCCAGCACCAACTGTTGCACTCGCGATCCTTGAAGCCCGACTCGCAGAAACCTGTTGAACGACATCTGAAATTCCTGTTTTTGGCTCTCACTCATTGGGTTTACAACCCCGGAAGGCAATGTTGATGTTTGAACCCGCATGAATATTGACGTTGGAGTCATTCAGAAGATTGCAGTTAAAAGTTCATAAAGGAAATCCGTGCTAAGGTCGAGGTGCAAGGGTTGGCCGCGATTGGTATGCGGACGGTAGCGGGTCAGGCGCTCATCTCGTGGCGCAATGAACTGCTGGCCCCGTGGAGCCAGAGGAAGAACCGGAGCGCATAAACGAAGTTTCCACCTTTGGGGGAGCCGGACCGCGACTGCAACTTCCGCCTTCACTGCGGTAAGATTACGCCATGGAAGAATTTCCACACTACCGCGTCCGGGAGACTCTGCTGTCGCGAAAACCGCGGGAGTACAGCATGGAAGTGGCGGCACTTTCCGTCTTGACGATCCTGGGGATTTCCCTGCTGGCCTGGCAGAACGGAGCTGCCCTCCTGCCGACTCTTGCCGCCACTTCACAAGGGGCTCTGAAGGAACAGGAGTACTGGCGACTGCTGACGGCCGTAGCGGTGCATACGGACATTGTGCATTTTTTCTCGAATGCCCTCTTTCTCGCCTTCTTTCCCTATCTGCTCTTTGGCTACTTCGGTTTCTGGGTCTTCCCGGTTCTGGGTCTGGCCCTGGCCGGTTTGACCAACTACCTTTCGCTACTGACTTATCCTCCTGAGGTCAGCCTCGTGGGGGCGTCAGGATTGGTCTACTGGATGGCGGGTTTCTGGCTGAGCATGTACCTGCTGGTGGACCGCAGCTTGGCTCTTGGAAAGCGGATCATGCGGGCTGTAGTCATCGCCCTGTTGGTCCTGTTTCCGACGACGCTTCAGGAAAACGTCGGCTACCGTGTCCACGCCATCGGTTTCGGACTGGGGGTTGCCTCGGCCTTCGTCTATTTCCAGCGCAATCGCGCGTTCATCCGGGCGACAGAGGTGGTGGAGATGGAAGACCTGTGAGACCGGATTTCAGCGATTTTGATGTGTGGGAGACTAGGCAGTAAGGGAAAGTGCAGCACAAGAGGCCGCTAGTGCCGGATGATGGCGGTCGAGCCGGAAGAAGACTGCCGGGATTGAGCCGGGACTGACCTGCGGAACTGCCAAGCCGGGATGGAGCAGCGGCCCTTAACCCCAAAAGCTGAAAACCCGGACGCCGATCCTCACCCCTGCCGGGGGGCGGTTTGTCCACCGCCGGACAAAAGTGGCGGGTTTGAAATTTAGGGGTTTCCTCGAACGACGTATCGGGACCGCAGACGACTAAGGCGGCAGGCCGCACCATAGTTTCCGAGTGGGCGACCATACGCCCGGAATGGTCTGTTGACGGCGTACTCGGGCTCTATCCCGGATTTCCTTTATGAACTTTCGTAGGCAACCTTCTGCTAACCTCCAACGTCAATATTGATGGGAGTTCGAGCGTCAACATTGCCTTCCGGAGGTGTAAACCCAGTGGGTGAGAGCCAAATACAGCCACTCGGAGTCCCCGGAGAGCAAGACTGCGCTGGAAGGGCTCAGTTGAAGGCCAACGGGTGTATACTCACGAGACGGAAGGGCCAACAAACTAATTCCGATTAAATCCGCGAAGTGGTTGAATCGTGCGAGAATCTGGGAGATTCCGGAATTTCCTAATATTGTATTCCTATGCGTATTGCGAGAGCAATTTTCCTCTTCCTGCTAGTTGGAGTCTTAGGGCCCGGTGTCGCCGCGGGTCAGGAGGAGCAAAACGGACAAAGGACGATGACTGCCATCCCGCTAGACGAAGGAGAGCGGATCGAGCTGGACGGAATTCTCGATGAAGCTGTGTGGGACCGTGCGGAGCCGGCCACTGGTTTCATCCAGCAGGACCCCGCCTTCGGCCAGCCCGCCACGGAGCAGACCGAGGTGCGGATCGTCTTCACCCCGGAGCGGCTCTACATGGGGGTGATCTGTTACGACTCGGAGCCGGACCGGCTGCTGGGCTACCAGCGGCGGCGCGACGAATTTCTCTCCTCCGATGACCGCTTCATGTGGACGATGGATACCTACCTGGACACGCGGGGAGGCTACTTCTTCGAGATCAACCCGTCGGGATTGATGGGCGATTCGCTGATGGGAAGCAACGGAAACAACCGTCAGTGGGACGGCATCTGGACGGCGAAGGTGCGGCGCACCGACATCGGCTGGGTGGCGGAGATTGAGATTCCCTTTCGCACGCTCAATTTCGATCCGGACGCGCCGGCCTGGGGGATCAATTTTCAGCGTACCGTGCGGCGCAAGAGCGAAGAGAGTTTGTGGACCGGATACGCGCGCAATCAAGGGCTGCGGCGAATGACGAACGCCGGGCGGTTGGAGGGTCTCCGCGAGACGAGCCAGGGAAAGGGATTGGAGGTCAAGCCGTATCTGCTGGGGACTGCCTCCGCATCACCGGGCACCGGCCAGCAGGGCGCCACCTACCAGGGCGACGTGGGTTTGGACGTTTTTTACAGCTTGACGCCGCGACTGCGCGCCAATTTTACGCTGAATACGGACTTTGCGCAGACGGAAGTGGATGATCGGCAGGTGAACCTGACCCGCTTCTCCCTGTTTTTCGATGAGAAGCGCGATTTTTTTCTCGAAGGAGCTGGCTTTTTCGACTTCCGGTCGAACCGGGGTTTCGAGCGCGATGTCCGCGTGTTTCCCTTCTTCAGCCGCCGGATCGGATTGAGCGAGGACCGCGAGCCGCAGAAGATCGATTTCGGAACAAAGCTGACGGGACAGATCGGCCAGCAGGATGTGGGGGTGCTGCACGTCCGCACCGGCGCGCACGAGGACGAAGCAGGGGACGATTTCACGGTGGCGCGGGTGAAACGCCGGATTTTCAGCCAGTCGTACGTCGGGGGGATGCTGACGCGGCGGGGCCCGCGAGGCGGCGGGGACGCGCTCTACACGATGGGCTTGGACGCGCTGCTGGCGACGCGAAATTTTCTGGGGTCGCAGAACCTGGAGTGGAGCGCGTTTCTGCTGGGCGCATCGAACCACGAAGGGGAATCGGGGAACCGGATGGCCTACGGGATGGTGCTGGACCTTCCGAACGACCCCTGGGACCTGACGCTCAATTTCCGGGGCGTGCAGCGGAACTTTGACCCGGCCGTAGGCTTCGTGGCCCGCAGGGCTTACCGGCGCTACAGCCCGCGGGTGTTCTATTCGCCCCGCCCGCGGCAGCACCCCTGGATCCGGTCGTTTTCCTTCGGGACGGATCTGGACTGGCAGACCGATCCGCAGAACAGCACGCTGACGCGCAAATGGCAGTTCCGGGTGTTTCAACTCCAGGCCCACTCGGGCGACAGCTTTTCGGTGGACATTACGCCGCAGTTTGAGCGGCTGGAGGAGGATTTCGAGATCAGCGACGGCATCGTGCTGCCCGCAGGCAGGGAATACCGCTTCACGCGGTACCAGTTGGAGGGACGCACGGCGAACCGGCGCAAGCTGGCGGTGGAAGCCAGCATGGAACGGGGAAATTTCTTTTCCGGGGCGCGGCAGGAGTATCGGCTGGAGCTGACGGTGCGGGTGCGTCCCGGCGTGATCCTTTATAGCGAAGCGGAATGGAACCGCGTCCAGCTCGCCGAAGGCAGGTTTCAGACACGGGTGTACAGTTTCACCCCGGAGGTGCAGTGGAGCCCGTGGGTGTCGCTCGTAAACATCTTCCAGTATGACAGCGAGAGCCGCGTGCTGGGCTGGCAGGGACGATTCCGGTGGATTCTGCGGCCGGGCAACGACCTCTACTTCGTTTACACGCACAACTGGCTGGACGATCCGGAGCTTGGGTTCCGGACAGAAAACCGGCGCGCTTCGACAAAGTTCATATATACGCACCGATTTTAACGCAACGTGCGGCGGGGGCGGGTTCCTATGGATGCAAAATGAGGCGGCGGTTGCGGGGGAAGACCGCATATGGCCGTGGACAATAGCGTCAGCAGCCTGGCCACGACGACCTCAGCTAATCACACTGTCAATGGTACAAAAGATCGGTCTAGTCAGTAGTGACTGTAGTGCGTATCTAGGGAGGGTGTATCCTGGAGGACCCAGGCCAGGCCGCCTTCGGCCCTTTCTCTCATACCCCCTCACAAGTCACTACACCCACTACAGAATCTGCGGAGACGAGGCTTTCAAATTGCTGATCGCTTGTCCCAGTAGATCCCAATTTGTCAGATGGCCTACCCCACGACGGAAGGCGAAACTCGGCGCATCTTTTACCATTGAGCCGCTGGTCCGCCGAGTTCCACCTGGGCTCCAGTCGGTTGCATCCCCCATTTCCTGGCCAGCGAAGGAACCAAGTGCCTCACCTTGCCCCCAACCACAGTCATCAGAACCCTTATGTTCTCAATGTCGTCTTCCGGGATAGTGAGGTAGTCCCGGTCCAGCACGAGGAAATCGGCAAATTTGCCTGGTTCTAAAGCACCTAGCTTGTCCTCTTTCATTAAATAGTCAGCTCCCCAAATCGTTGCCGACTTCAGAGCCAACTCGCGGTTGATCCGTTGATTCGGACCGTAAACCCTGCCGTCCGCCGCTTTACGATCGATGAACCGTGCTAAGGTCCAAAACACAGTCAGCGAAGTGGTTGCCAATGGCCGGTCAATCTCGAAACCGGTGGGAATCTGAGCATCGATCAGTGATTTCTTCGGCACACTCCACTGGACAGCAGTTTCCCCGTAAGTTTTGAATATCCTGGGAGCATTCTGCATATAAAAGAAAGGAGAGCCGCCGACAGCCATCCCCAGTCGCTTGATCCGTTCTATCTGGTCCGGCCGCGGGGACATGGTCAGGTGGTCCCAGGCATGTTTCTTCGCCCGGATTTGTTCTGGTGTGAAGCCAGCCTCCTTGCTCCCTTGTTCAATCGCTTCCATTAGATAATCGACATCCAGGTCCCCGCCCATATGAAGCGCCGCAACGCGGCCTCCAGCCTTAACGAATTCAACGAGTCGTCGAAAATTGGGATCACTTGGGGCATACGCACAGCTGTTCGATCCGGGAGGTAATTCGATGAGTGGCTGGGCTGTGGTGCAACCACTGCCAGGGCGCTCAACTCCCCATCCTCCGGCGTTCCAGAAGAAGTCATTTCCTGTCCCTTCCAACAAAACGATTGTGTTGAACAAGTACGGGTCAGCATCAAAAAACGCTTCCCTCCAGCCCCAGGTCCACGCATTCCGCACCGGCATGTCTCCGGCTTGCGACATATCGTGGTACACCTTCAGATTGGAAGGCGTATAGGCTCTCGATGCGAATGTACCAACTCCCAGACTCGCCCACCAACTCAGCTCTATGCGATGAATCTCCCGCAGTGCCTGGTAGTGTTCTCGCATGATCACTTCATGGAATCCCCAACGCATGAAGCCCATTGGCCTGCCTCCCCCCCCTAGCCCTGTTTCCTTGTCGATGTAACTCAGCATGTCCTCGTGGGGGAAGATCTTCCGCGTTGCCTCCATGGCTTTTGTATTCACCATCACACCTGTGAACGGATCTCTCAGTAACACGGGGTTATTCGGAGCCAGTTGGTCAATCAAACCAAGCGGAATCATCTCCCCATCTAACACCCTTCCATATCTTTCGCTGTTGAGCGCATATTCGTACTTGTCTCCCAGCGAAAAGACGATGAAAACCCACTGCTCTGGATTGGCTTTGCCGACCGCTTCCCGCAACACTCCCGGAAACGCCTGAGCCTGCTCTTGCGGTGGCCCCTCCATATAGCGCGTGACCAGAATATCGTCCGTCAGCACTTTCTTGATGGCGTAGGGATTCTGGGGCGCCCAATCGTAAGGATGATCATGCACTACGATCAGCCCCGGCAGGACCGTCCGGCCTTCCAAATCAATCTGCTTGGTATTCGGGCCCGCTTGCCCACGAATCTGGGCGTTGGTCCCCACTGCCACAACATTGCCATCCCGAATGGCCATCGCTTGGGCTACCGTTCCTAGGTTCGAGGTGAAGCTCTTATCACTCATCGTCACGATCTTCCCGTTGTATACGATCATTTCTGGGGTCGCTTGCCCTCGAACATCACCGGCTCCTACCCAAAGCACCCCAAGGCTTACCAACAGCATGTAAGCGTACATTCTCCTCTGCATATTCATCTCCTCTTTCCGACAACCACCTCAGCGGTGGCTAAGCTTATCCAGAACCATTTGTGTTAAACGGAAGATCGAAGGGAGGAGACAATCCTCTTCCCTTCTCTTTGCTCTGATTCGTATCAAACTTTTCCTTTCCCGACTTGGCAGGACTGCTAAGAGGTTGTTGAAAAACTGGTGTATGGGTCCGCTTGCTAACGTGCGCGGCTCGGTAAGTGCAGCTAAATCAGCATACCGATTCCGAGCCGCGACCGTGAGGGAGCGGGCAAATGGTGTTTTTCAACAACCTGCTAAAAGCTAATTGATCCACCTTGCGGGCATTTCTACCATTGAGCCGCCGGTCCGCCAAGCTCTACCTGAGCTCCATCGTCATTAATGCGTCGGCTGCATCCCGATTTCGCGGGCCAGCGACGGCGACAGATGTTCTACTTTGCCCCCCACCATCGTCATTAATGCGCGGATCGTGCGAATGTCGTCCAAAGGAACGGTCAGGTAATCCTTATCCATCACCACCAGGTCGGCCCATTTGCCCACCTCCAACGAGCCCAGCATATCCTCCCGCTTCGTGGCATAGCCCCCAAAAATAGTCGCCACCTTCAACATCGATTGCCGGTCTATCGCCAGCGCAGGCGCATAAATCGTTCCATTGTGATCCTTGTGCGTGAGAGCCGCGTAAAAAATATCGAAGAACGTCAAATCAGTGTATTCAATGGGACGGTCATTCTCGAAATTATTCATCACGCCAGCGGCAAACATAGCCTTCCGAGGAACGACCTGCGCCACGCCCCGCTCTCCATAATTCCGCATCACACTCCTGGCACCTCCGTCATACCAAGTGATGTCATACCCGCTGGTCATCATGCCCAGGTTCTTGAACCGCTGGATTTGGTCCGTGCGGGGATACATCCCCATGTGATTACTAATATGGCGCTTTTCTCGAATCTCCTCCAGCGTCATGCCCGCGTCATTGCTCGCCTTCTCAATGATGTCGAGCATCGTATCAACTTGGACATCCCCCGTCATGTGATTTCCCGACATCCTTCCGCCAGCCTTGATGAATTCATAAAGAGCCCTTTGAACAGCGGGCAGATCATAACGCATATTTGCGCAGGCCCGGTCATGCCTTTCTTGCCCCTCCGCAGTCGGCGTGAGCTTGCTGCATCCGCCGCCATGTTCCGGATCGATTCCGTCAAACCAAAAATAATCCGAACCCGAACCCACCATCGCGGCTAAAGCTTCTGTGAAATAGGAATCCACAAAGAAGTCGTTCCGAAACGGCCAGAACCAGGACCAGGCAAAACGCATGGCCAGCTGACCTCGCCGATCCAACGTACGGTAAGCGTGAAGCGTCGCTGGCGCGTACAATGACGTACCGTTCAACGTCTGCCCATATCCTGTATACCACGACAGGCCCAGACGGTAGATCTCCGTGATTTGCTCAGGAGTAAACACCACACCCGGTTCAGTATACCGATAACCGTTGCCCGTATAGAAAGTTCTAGTGGTCGCCCCTGGAAAATTGCTAAGGGTCTCTCCATAGAATTTATCCATTGCCTCCATGCCTTTTTGGTTCACAATCGAACCCGTAAATCCCCAGCGAACTTGCACCGGATTATCGGGAGCAGCCAGGTCCAGCATTTGCTTGTTAATTTGCCTCCCTGAATACCCGGAGATTGCGATTCGCCAATCCGGGTTGTAGTCTTTTCCGTAGAGAAGGACAATCCGAATCCATTTTTCCGGCGTGGGTTTGGCCTTTAAGGCTGCTTCTTCCAGCACTCGGGGAAATTGCCGCAGTACCTCATCGGGCGAGACATTTATAAACCGCTGAATGCTGTTATCGTCGTTGACAACTTTACTGACGATTTTTTCATTCAGTGTGTTCCAATCCTGCGGGTGATCGTGCGTCACGATAAAACCAGGAACGACGGTCCGCCCTTTCAGGTCGATTGATTCTGTATTCGTCCCAGCCAGACGACGGACACCCGCGTTGTTTCCTACCGCCACGATCTTTCCTTCCCGAATGGCCAGCGCCTGAGCGATGGTCCCCAGGTTTTCGTTCACCTCGTGGTTATCCACCGTGACAATTTTGCCGTTGTACAAAATCGTATCCGGAGCCTGTTGCTGAGCCCATCCCATCCCGCTACCGCACCACATTCCAGCTACTACCAGCAAAGCAAACACGATTATTTTCTTTGTCATTGGACCCTCCCTTCCCATTTCGTGTGGGTTAAGTAGTTCGCCAATTCCTGACTCTCTTATCTTGTCTTCTTCTGTCTACACTTACCAACCCGGCGGAATCGATTCCTTCCACGTCGTAGGCCCCACCGGTTGCATCCCCACCTCGCGCGCCAACGAATCCCCTAGATGCACCGTCTTGCCTCCTACCACTGTCATCAGCACTCTAATATTCGGAATGTCATCATCCGGAATCGCCAGAAAATCCCGGTCCAGCACCATGAAATCCGCAAACTTACCCGGCTCCAGCGTACCTAACAGGTCTTCCCGCAGCATGTAGTAGGCACCCCAACGGGTATGCGCTTTCAACTGAATAATCCGGTCAGTCCTCTCCGCCGGCCCATAGACTTGTCCATCATTTTTGTTGACTCGAGTCATTCCCTTGTGAAGGAAAAGGAACACTTTCTCAGGCCGTGGCTTGTCAATCTCGGCGCTGGTCATCACCCCCGCCTCCGTCATGCTCTTGCGTGGGGCCGTCCAATTAGCATATTCAATTCCATACTTCTCGGCTTGATTCTTTGCGTTATCCGCCCACAAATAGGTGTTATTCTGGCTGGCCATCATTCCTAAATTCTTGATCCGCGGAATCTGATCCGGACGAGGAGCACCCGCGCCGTGGTCAAATGTATGGCGCTTCTCGCGAACTTGCTCCAAAGTCAGGCCAGCTTCCCGACTAGCCTCTTCAATAATGTCCATGAGATAGTCAATGTCTTTATCCCCACCGCTGTGCATCGTGGCAATCCGCAACCCCGCCTTTATGATGTCTTTCATCCTTTCTCTATACTGACTTCCCGGTTGAAAAATACATCGTGCTGCCTCGCTATCTGCGGCTTGCTGTCCGTTCTGCTCAATCCACTGCTGTCGGTGGGGAATAGTCATACAGTTGTACGCAGATCTGCCCCAAGCCCCTATGAGCCAGAGGTGATCAGTCCCATGACCCTGAATCGCCGCCAAGGTCCGTAAAGTATCTACTGCCCAGTTCGGTCCTGTATACCCCCAGCCAAACCGCGCAGGCATTTCCCCTCTCTTATCCAAGTAATCCAGCGCTTTCAAGTTCCCATAGGCGTAAGGAGAAGAACCATGGGTTGTAATCCCATAGCTGGCCCACAATTCGAATTGCGCCCCGAGAATCGCAGCCAGTATCGGTAGATCGTCTTTGAACATAATGTCTGCTGGGATATGCCGATTAAAGCCGCGCCCTTCCTTTAACCACCGGTCGAGAGGCAACATGCTGTTTTCCACAGTATCGGTAATCACGGAAAACGTGGGATGCACTTCACGCGTTGCATCAATGGCTCGCTGGTTTAGTATCGAGGTGATAAACCCGTTTTTTACCGCCACCGGATTGTTGGGAGCTAGTTGGTCGAGCCAGGCTTTGGTGATGCTCTTGTTATACATTTCGTTAACTTCTTTCGACCACTGGTAATCCGTGCCGTAAGCAAAGCTGATCTGAATCCACTGCCCGGGTTTGGCCTTGGCTACTGCCTCCGTCATGGTCGGTTCAAATTGTGCTAACTGCTCATTCGCAGGACCCCCTCGCAGCCAACGGTGAATGATCACATCGTCATTGGGCAGAACGTGGGTAATCCCTCGCGGCTCCTGAAAAGCCCAATCGGTAGGATGTTCGTGGGTCATGATGAAGCCCGGCAGTACGGTCCTTCCCTTCAGATCAACGGACCGGGTCTGTGGCCCAGCCAACGCTCGAATCTCCGTATCGCTCCCGGTCGCCAGAATCTTCCCATCACGGATAGCCAGTGCCTGCACAATGGTTCCGATACGGGACTCAAACGAGGTATCGTCCACCGTCACGATCTTGCCGTTGTAAACAATCAACTGCGGATAGCCCAGTCGGGCCGCCACATTTACTTGCTGTGCCCATCCCCACACGCTGCATAGAACTACCGCAAAAGCTATAGTCAATGTTTTCTTCATCTCACGTATCTCCTCAGCAAAAAGCTTTCCAAGCAAAAAGGCGCTTCCAGAAATAGCGCACCCCAAATAAGGTACCGCCCGTCGCGAAAGCACCCCTGTCTCTCTTCAGCCTTTCAGAACTCAAACCTTCAGCGCCAATTGAATCTGGTGTTTTTCACCTCGAAGCTTACCATTGAGCCGCCGGTCCGCCAAGTTCTACCTGGGCCCCGGTCGGTTGCATCCCGATCTCGCGGGCCAGAGATGGAACCAGATGGACTACTTTGCCGCCCACCATGGTCATCAAAACCCGTAGCTTTGGAATATCGTCTACAGGAACTGTGAGGTAGTCCTTGTCGAGCACTGCCAAGTCGGCCCACTTGCCGGACTCCAGAGAGCCGAGCTGATCCTCTTTCTTGGCGTAGTAAGCTCCCCAAATCGTTCCCGCCTTTAACATTACCTCCCGGCTCACTACTTGACCTGGTGCCCAGACCTTACCGTTTTTATCCTTCCGGGTAATCC
This sequence comes from Terriglobia bacterium, assembly GCA_963666975.2. Lineage (GTDB taxonomy): Bacteria > Acidobacteriota > Terriglobia > 2-12-FULL-54-10 > 2-12-FULL-54-10 > JADFGZ01. The sequence continues at coordinate 1,133,778 of CAXVYR010000004.1, forward strand.
CAATATGGAGAACGGTAAAGTAGGTCAGATCGGTGTATCCAATAGGCCGGTCAATCTCCACACTACTCATCACCCCGGCATCCAGCAGGCTTCTCCGTGGTTGTATCCATGCCACCGCCTGCTCTCCGTAATCATTAAATATCCGTTCTGCGTTCCCTTCCCAAAGGAACATGTTGTACCCACCTACCATCATGCCCAGATTCTTGAGCCGCTGGACCTGATCCGGTCGGGGACTCATCCCCATATGATCGTAGGCATGCCGTTTGGTTTTAATTTCTTCCAGAGTCAGCCCAGCGTCCTTGCTGGCTCTCTCGATGATATCCAGCATGTAATCTATGTCCTTGTCGCCTTCGGTGTGGATCCCTGTTAAACGTCCGCCTGCTTTGATCATATTATACAAGGCTAGCTCATTCGGAGTACTTGGAGCAAAAATGCAACTCCGTTCCCGCTGTTTCACCTCTGGGGTGGTGCCAGGCAATGTGGAGCAATTAAAAGAGCTCCCAGTCGGCCATAGTCCAACTAGCCAGAGATAGTCCGACCCTTTCCCTACCAAGGCGGACGCAGCCTCCGGAAGATAGGGGTCGACCCATAAATCAGGGCGGGGCCTCCACTGCCAAGTCCAGGGCACTCGAATCGCCATTTGTCCCCTCTGGTCCAGTGTGCGGTAAGCCGCAATAGCGGAGCCTGTGTAGAGACCCGAAGAGTTCAGAGTGACCCCATACCCTCCCATCCAGGACAGCCCCAGGCGGTAGATCTCTCGCAAATCATCCGGTGTGTAAATCACCTCCTGTTCCACCTCCCGATAGCAGACAGGACAGGTTCCTGTTTCCTCATCCCGTTCCGTTATGGGCGGAAAGACGAACTTTTGCCACATGTCCCCGTAGTGGTTCTTGTACTCGTCGATTGCCGGCTGGTTAAACAAGGTTCCCACAAAACCCCCTCGGACAATCACCGGATTATTGGGAGCGGCCAGATCCAGCATCTGTTTGTTAATCTGCCGCCCCAACATGGGCTGAATCTCATCCCTCCACAGAAATTCTCTCCCATACAGCAGGCTAATCCGAACCCATTGGCCCGGCCTGGCCTTTTGGACGGCCTCCTGCAAAACCCCAGGAAATTCTTGTAACACTTCATCCGGGGCAACGTTTATAAACCGCTCGATATGCGTGTCGTCAGTTACTACTTTCTTTACGATATAGGGATTCAGCGGGTTCCAGTCCATCGGGTGATCATGAGTACCCGCAAAGCCTGGCAACACCATCCGACCCTTTAGGTCAATGCTCTTGGTATTGGAGCCTGCCAAGGCCCGAACCTGGGCGTTGGTTCCCACGGCCAGGATTGTATTGCCTCCGATGGCCAGAGCCTGAGCGAGGGTGCCTAAATCCTCATTAACCTCATGGTTGTCCACCGTCACGATTTTCCCATTGTAGAGAATGGTATCCGGGGCTTGTTGAGCCCACAGGAGGTCCTGTGCAGCCCAAATGACACACACCATCAGCACAACTCGCAAAACCCATTGCCTTTTCATGATTCACCCCCTCGACTATTGTTAGCAGGTTAATCCCGAAGCTCCGAGTACAAAGTATACGCTTCCCCGTTATCGGTTCCATCTCTTTTCGCCTCTCTTGTTGCAAGGCCTCAATCCTGTCCCTAATTGATTTCCCCTCTCCCCTCGTGTAATCTTTTCCCGATCTATTCAATCTGGCGGGGTTAAAGCGTGCCCATATCCCCAGGTGCCCGTCTTGGCTCTTACGAGGTCCTCAACCCACTAGGTGCGGGTGGTATGGGAGAAGTCTACAAGGCCAGGGACACTCGCCTGGACCGCACAGTAGCCATCACCGTAAGATGGAAATCAAGGAACATCTAAAGATCACCGGGACGGCCCTGAAAGGCTGGCTGATCGCCCAAGCCTACGATGCGCTGGCTGTGGGACTGCTTTGGCTGGTTGGATTGCTAGTCCTTGGCGTTCCCCTTGCACCCTTGTGGGCATTGCTCGGGGCCCTCTTCCAATTTATCCCTGTCATCGGAATGGTGCTTGCACTGGTGGGACCTGCGGCGGCCACGGCGATCAGCGGCGAGTTGGAATTGACGCTGTATGTGGTGATCCTTTATGTCCTGATTGCCGCGATAGATGGCTTGCTGCTGCAGCCATATATGATCAAGCGAACTGTTCGAGTCCCAATCTGGGCTTCGATTCTCACGCCTCTAGTGCTGGGCATCTTCCTGAATGTTTGGGGAATCTTGCTGTCGATTCCCCTACTTGCGGTGATCTATGCGTATCGCGCGCATTACAGAGGAAGGTACTGACCAGGCCGATACCTTGTAGCGCCGCCAGTGAAAGAGGGTACATTACAGCCTGGGGCTGGGACTGTGATATAACGCTCTCACTGAGACTGGTACTAACAATCGGTCTGGTCACACCGGTGGCGCAAATGCGATCTTTAAGCTAACATCTAGGCTGGACCGCCCGGTGGGGGTCGGTCCGGCCCGCACCGGGTCGTTGGTGGGTATCAAACCAAAGAACAGGGGAGACGCGTCGTGACCCATAGACACATCATTCTTGCCGCAGTCGCGGCCATCGCTTTGAGTTCGGCCGTTTTTTTTGCCCAGGGCCAGGAATCGCAGCCACCGCTGGGTTTCTTTGTCACGAGCACCACACATAATGGCAATCTCGGCGGCCTCGCCGGTGCCGACGCCGAGTGCCAACGTCTGGCGGGCGCTGTCGGCGCGGGCAATCGCACCTGGCGCGCTTATCTCAGCACCCAGGGCAGCCAAGCCGTGCCGGCCGTCAACGCACGTGATCGTATCGGCAACGGACCTTGGTACAATGCCAACGGAATCATGGTAGCGGCCAGCCTCGCAGATCTGCATGGCGATCTTCAGCGTGGCAGCAACCTCATCAATGTGAGAACTGCGGTAACGGAAGCTGGCGAGCTTGTGAACGGGTTCGGTCGTGCCGAGGGCACCCCGTCAGAACACGACATACTTACGGGATCGGATTCGCATGGTCGGGCATTTCCGCCAGGCCTGTCCAACCAAGGCGACGACCGCACTTGCAACAACTGGACGTCCGATAGCCCCGATGCCCATGCCATGATCGGTCACCATGACCGTATGAGTGGCTGGAATACATCGTGGAATTCATCGCACTCGACCGCGGGCTGTAGCCTAGCGGCGTTTAACGACACTGGCGGCGCTGGACGCTTTTATTGCTTCGCCGCTGACTGACACAGTGCGAATAGGGTATCGCTCGCCAGTGGTATTCCTAAGTGGGAGCTTTTTCGCGAGGGTTCACGGTCAGGCAGACGATCTTCAGATTGAACTGCCAGGCATGCCAGGGGCACTCAAACTTCTCCGTCCAAGTACGCTTCCCCGGGCGGCCCACCACGATGGATGCAGATATTGTCGAGGGCGGGAATTATCCTTCAGCGGGCGTGTCTTCGGCGATTCCCCATGAGTAACGTGCAGACTACGACGTCACACCCGACGGCCAGCGGTTCGTGATGGTCCAGCCCAGCGAGCAGCAACAGGAATCTTCGACCCAAATCAACGTCGGGCTGAACGGGTTTGAAGAGCTGTAGCAGCGGGTGCCTACAGGGAACTGATGAGTCTGAAATCAGGCAGCCCGTTGTTTCGGTTAGAAGGGAGGGCTGGCGAGCGGTGCCAGCCCCTTTTGTGGATCAAGGTGAAATGTATTTGTCTCAGTCTACCGAATCTCAGAAAGCACACAATCGCCCGAAGGTCACTTTTTACCTGTGCCTTTTGTACTAGAGCGGTTCTCCAGTTGCTATCTACCGTGTCCGAGCCGCGACCACCTTGCGGCCACCACTCAACCGGCGCTCGTTTAAGTTGGATTCCGGTCACACCCGCGTCACAAGCACTATTTCGAAAGTTTCCGGGGACTATCGTGTGTTCCCTATTTTCGTCTTGAGCGAGTTAATTCGGACAACTCTCGATAATGCTCTAACCCCTTCAGAGACAGGGTCTTGAGCAATATCCCCACGAGGAATAATCGCCGGGATTGATAGCTGAAAATTCTGGCGCGCCCGGCCCGACTCGAACGGGCGACCTGCGGATTCGAAGTCCGACGCTCTATCCAACTGAGCTACGGGCGCGCATGTCTGTAACCACATATTATCTATGCGGTTGTGGGAAATCAAGGGTGTTGTCCGAAAGGTCGGTATGCACAATAATTGTGCAAACTGTCCGAAAACTGTCCGAGTTTCGAGGGTTGTCCCATACATAGTTGAAGGTTGAACGGCGGTTCGGCCCGAATCGAATAGAATCGGGCCAAGCCTAAATCCTATAGAAGGAGAACCGCCGAATGAAGGGAAAATATCACGTTTTGGAACTGGGTTCCAAGGGAGCCGAAGAAACCATCCAGAAGTTTTGCCAAACCAACGGACAGATGCCGTACGGTCCAAAAACTCGATCTGACTGAAACCATTGGGGGAGAGTTGCTGAGCTCGCCGGGGTGATAGAATTCACCAATGAGAGCGGATTTGGATCCATTTCGATTTGTGGTGGTCGCCGTCGCTGGCTGGATGAACCAGCACCAACAGCATGTCATCGAGTATCTCGTGGAGGAGAATCGCGTTCTTCGAGAACAGCTCGGCGGTAGGCGATTGCGATTCAACGATGACCAGCGTCGTCGGCTAGCAGCCAAGGGAAAGCAACTGGGAAGAAAATTGCTGGCTCAGATTGCAACCGTTGTCACTCCGGAAACTTTGTTAACCTGGCACCGCAAGTTGATCGCCAAGAAATATGATGGCAGTGCGAACCGCCTGCCCGGACGACCTCGGAAGATTGCGGAGATGGAAACCATAGTCGTTCGGATGGCCCAGGAGAATCGGGAATGGGGTTACCGGCGGATCCAAGGAGCCCTGGCGAACTTGGGACACGACCTCTCGCACGGCACCATTGCTAATATTCTGAAGCAACATGGCATCGAGCCAGCGCCAGAGCGCATTCGCAAGACGACATGGAAGGAGTTTCTCGCCCGGCACTGGGAACAGATTGTGGCCACGGACTTCTTCACGATTGAAGTGTGGACTCGGACGGGATTGCAGCGTTTTCTCGTGCTCTTCTTTATTGAACTCTCGACGCGGAGGGTGAAGGTCGGGGGAATCGCGAAGGTCGCGAATGGGTTATGGATGAGCCAGATCACGCGTAATCTCACCGACGCTGTGGATGGCTACTTCCTCGGGAAGCGTTACTGATCCATGATCGAGACCCGTTGTACACGACAGAGTTTCTGAGCATGCTTGCGGACGTTGGCGTGAAGTCCGTAAAACTACCACCTCGGTCACCCAACCTGAACGCATACGCGGAGCGGTTTGTGAGAACAATCAAGGAAAGCTGTCTGGAGCGCATGATCTTCTTTGGCGAAGGGTCATTGCGGACCGCCATCTCAGAGTTTCTTTCGCACTATCATTTGGAACGGAACCACCAGGGACTGGAAAACCGCCTGATCACTCCCATGGACACGACGATAGAAAGCTCCGGCACAGTGCAACGGCGACAGCGGCTGGGTGGCATGCTCAATTATTACTATCGCGAAGCGGCTTGAGGAGAGCGTAGCGTACGGTTTGTCTTGCGGCTCTTCCTTTGCTTCGTTAACCGGGAACCCTCCCAAATTGAACGTCTGAGCTGATCGTAACGGCAAGCCCGTCTGACGTTATACACGACGTGAATCACTCGCGCTGGAGAGTTGTATCCAAAGCTTCGATCAAAAATTGCGGGAGCTTCCGACCGACCACCGGTTTCGGTTTTTTATACCTTACGCGGGCTTTGCGTATGTCACCAATGCGAGCGCCGTTCCAGTGAAACACATATAGCGGGAAGGCAACCGTTCCCTCTGGGCGCCGGTGCTCGCGCAATTTCCATTGGCGCTCGATGATCTGGAGGAGTTCACCTTCGAGCGCCAGCAATTTACTTTGTCCGTTCTTTGAGTTCTCTGGCCGGAGCCGGATCACCTTTTCGAGCAGGTCAACATCGCCCCCTGCGAGGGAAGCAATCTCCCCCTTGCGCCAGCCTGTGAGGAAGCATCAGCGATGCGCTACCCTAATCCCGCATTTCCAGTTTGAAATCGTAGAAGCAACCTTCTGCTAACCTCCAACGTCAATATTGATGCTGGTTCGAGCAGCAACATTCCCTTCCGGAGGTTCACACCGAATGGGTGAGAGACAAAATCAGCCATTTCAACTCACTTTTAATGCCTGCGTTGAAGGTCGCTTTCCACGGATCGAGGGTCACCTCCAACGGAGGGTTGATTCTGGTGCGGGAGTTGGACGAACGACCGGGATTCGGTGAACTCATCAAGCAGCACCTAGCCGATCCTCGGGGGAAGAACACACGGTTGCCCCTCGCGGACCTGCTACGGCAGTCCGTGTACAGTCGCCTGGCTGGATACGAGGATGTGAACGATGCCGAGAAACTCTCCCAAGGTCCGACCTTCCGGCTGATCGGTTCCGAGAAGAATTGGGATCGAGGGGCAGCACTGCCATCCCGGTTGCAAACCTTCGAGACGGAACTCCTGGCTGAGGAGGGGACCTTCGCGGGGCTGGCACGGGTAAACCGGGAGCTGATCGGCAAGGCAGAAGGGATCGATTCGCCGCACCGAACAGTGTTGGACATGGATTCGACCGAGATTCCGGTCTACGGCGAACAGGAGGATAGCGCCTACCACGGGCATTTTGAGTCCACCTGTTATCACCCGCTGCTGTTGTTCAATGGAGGCGGCGATTGTCTGGCGGGCAAGCTCCGTCCTGGCAACGTTCACAGTGCTGAGGGATGGGAAAGTTCCTCTTGCCGGAGATTGAACGGCAGCAGCGAATGGGAAAAGAAGTCGCGGTTCGGGCCGACGCGGCCTTTGCCAAGCCAGAGGTCTTCGAGGCCCTGGAAGAGCGGAGCGTGAAGTACGCCATCCGCATACCCGCGAACGAGAACCTGCAACGGGATATCGCCGAACTGTTGCCGCGTCCGGTGGGAAGACCCAGTGTGAAGACGTTGGTAGAGTACAAGGGCTTTCTCTATCAAGCAGCGAGTTGGAGCAAAGCGAGACGGGTCGTTGCCAAGGTGGAACATCACCAGGGAGAGCTGTTTCCGCGAGTGGGTTTCATCGTGACGAATCTGACCCTGCCGAGTCGGGCGGTGGACGGTTCTACAACAAGCGCGGGACGGCTGAGCAATGGATCAAAGAGGGCAAGCAGGCAGTGAAGATGACGCGGCTGAGTTGCCATCGGTTTCGATCCAACGAGGTGCGGCTGTGGCTCACCATCATCGCCTATAACCTGGGCAACCTGTGGCGGCGGCTGGTATTGCCGCAGAGGATCGGGCACTGGTCCTTGACGAGCCTGCAGCAGCGGTTGGTGAAAACGGGAGGACGGCTGGTGAAGCATGCGCGCTATTACTGGCTGCTTTTGGCAGAGAACCATCTGACTCGGCGGCTGTTTGCCAGTATGCTGGGGCGGATCGATGGGCTGCCGCTTCCGTCGGGCGCTCAAGCGGCACCCAAGAAAACGATTCCGATATCCCCCAGGAATGGAGAGTTGTCTGAAAAAGCTGGTTCTGGAAGCCGGAGCCGATGGTTTTCGGGGACCCGAAAAGGCCGGCTGCGAGCCGCAGGCAGCATCTCGGAGAAAACACTGCGCTGGAAGGGCTGCATTGAAGGAAGACCGTATTCTCACCGCGGAAGGCCAAAAAACTAATTCCGGCTAATACCCCGCGCACAACAACGCCCCCATGCCCAGGCTGACCACCCTGCTCGCCAGGTTTCTGCAATTCATAAAGACACCCTCTCGCCGCCGCATACAATGCCCATTGCCTCTTACCGGAAATCCACCACGAAGTGCGCCGTGTTCGACGTCGAACCCCACTGCGCTTGCGACAGAAACGGTCCCGGATTTTGAACGGTGATGGGATGGATTCCGGCGCGCGCAATCAAACCCGCATCGATCGTGGCTCTCAACTCCGAAGCGCTCACCAACTGCGCGGGGACGGGCCTCCGTCCGAAATAGACCACAGACTTGCTGGTGAAGTTCACTCCGCGGATGGTGAGGGTCACGTCTGAACTTTCCGCCGTCACCACCAGCGGAGAAAGTGACTCAATCCCCGGACACGGCTGCCCAAAGGACCAGGTCGGGTCTGTCAACCCGGCAATCGTCCGAGCCCCTTGTGCGGTTGCCTGCTTCAGGGCATGGACCCACTCGAGCGACCGCACCTCGTCGCCTGCGAATGGATCGGTGAAGGTCCGGTGATAGGTTCTGTCAACTACTTTCCCATCCTGGACCACCCACGCAATCTTTTTTGTGTTCCGGATATCTTCCAGGGGGTCGGCGTTGACGACGATCAGATCGGCCAGCTTCCCGGCCTCGATGGTTCCCACACGGTCGAGGACGCGGTACCCCTCCGCGGAATTCCGTGTCGCTGCCACGATGGCCTGGATTGGGGTCAACCCCGCATCGACCAGCAACTCCATCTCGCGATGCATTCCGATGCCGGCCACGGCCCAGCCCACCGCCCCTGTATCGGTCCCCGCCATCACCTTTCCTCCACCCCGCACAAACTGCCCGATGAAGCGCATCATGTTCTCGAAGCCCTGCTTCATCTGCTCCCGGTCTGCGAGGTCCCAGGCGTCAAACTCGGTGTAGTTCGACATCCACTTATGGCGAGTCCCGGCGGGGATATAGGCGAGGTCGGGATTTTCCAAAAGTTCATAGTCCTCCAGCTCCCACTCCTTGCGCTGCCGGAACAGCCCCCGCCCTTCGGCAATCAGGTCCGGCTCCAGATAGGTGTTTCGGTCCACCATCAACTGGATTAATTCCGCCGCCTTGCGCTCGTCAATGTCTGCGAAAGGTCTTGTGTCGAGCGAGTGCAGCTCGATTCCACCCCAGCCCTCCCATTTGAAAGGATCATTGGCCATCGAGATGTTGAGTCCCGCCGCATGCTCCAAAATGTCGGCCCCTGCCAGGACGGCTTCTCTCCCGTATACCGCGGGCCCAATCGGCTGGGCTACCACGGGCAAGCCTGCTCTGTGAGCTTCGGCGACGGCTGCCTCAAAAGCTGCCTGCGAGAGTCCGCGCCGGATGTTAATCAGATCGGCCCCGGAGGCTGCCGTGCGCCTGACAACTTCTCTTGCCTTCTCCACTGTAAATGGCTCCACCTCCCGGCCTCTGGACCGGCTATAGACGACACGTCCGGGTTTGACCGGAGCCAGCAAACTCTCCCCCGCTACAAAGAGCCGGGGACCGGGGATCACTCCTCGCGCAATCGCCTCGCGGCGGACCAACTGCGACGGCCCGCGACCGCCGATATCAAAAACAGATGTCACGCCGTGCGAGAGCAACAGCTCCGCCATAAAACCCGAGTAGTGAACATGCGCGTCCATCAAACCGGGAAGAATGAACTTTCCATCGGCGCGCAGGACCCTGGCTCCCGCCGGGTAGGATGCTTGTCCTCGCCGAGTCACGGTCTCGATCCTGTTTCCCCGGATGACAATGAGCGCGTCCGGAACGGGCGCTCCCCCGTTGCCGTCAATGAGGGTTCCCCCTTCGATCACCAGGGTGACCGGCTGCTCTGCTTGGGCGGCTGCATGAACGGAGAATAGGATGCTCCAGCAAAGAAGCAAGAGGCAATAGACGAGCGAACAATAAGTAGACCTTCTCATGATGTCCCTCCATGGGTGGAAAAATCACTTAAGGATAGACGGTTTTTAGTTCTTGAAACGGCTTGCCGGGCGTTCATTTCCGACTAAGGAACGAGAAAAAAATTCTGGACCTCAGAATCTCCCCCTTCCGGCGACGGGTTTCGCACGACCACCCGGTAGGTGCCGGTCCGGCTGAGCAGCCGGGCGGGCACTATGGCCGTGAGCCGCGAATAAACCGGCTGGAAGACCGTTTCCGGCACAAGGGTGTTTTCGTCCGGAGTGGCCGGAAGGGCCACGCCATCGAATTCCACCACGGACCCATCCATGAAATTGCGTCCTTCGAGTGTCAGGGTCACCTCTTGGTTCAGCCCCTTGGCGGTGATCGGGACCAGAGCCCTGAGAAATGGCTTGGGATGAGGAAAACGGACCGACCGCGGAGGGCGCGGATCGGGATTGGTGAAGTCCGCGTGATAGCTGGTGTCGATCACCTCTCCGTCTTGAATCACACGGTCGATCGTCTTGCTGTTGCGGATGTCAGCCAGGGGGTCCTCTCTTAGGATAATCAAGTCGGCCAGCTTGCCGGGCTCGACCGTGCCCAGCTCGCTCTCCTGCAAAAACTCGGCATTATTTTGAGTAGCTGCCTGAATCGCCTGCATCGGAGTCAGCCCGGCGTCCACTAATAGCTCCAGTTCCCGGTGGAGACTGATGCCGGGCAAGATGAAGGATGTGGTATCACTCCCCGCCAGCACGGTTCCTCCCGCCTGGACAAACTCCCGGATAAAACTTTGCAGGTTTTCATATCCCCGAAGGAGTTGCTCGTGCTGCTCGCTGTTCAGCCGTTCCAGGGGTTTTGAGTAAAATGCCTTTTCCCGGTTGTCGGCGGGGACATACTGCAGGTTGGGGTCCTCCAACAAGCGTTGATCCTCAGTAATCCAGACCTCCCGGCGCGGGCTGCCCCAGCGGGCTATATTCACCAAGTCCGGCTCCAAACGAACGTTTTTCTCCACCAGCAAGGCGACCAATTCATCCATCCGAGTAGGCTCCATGAAGGCGTGGTACAGCAAGTACAGCGGATAATCCACCGCGATTCCCAGCCGAGCAAAGGCTCGCAACTCCGCAGCCCTGGCAGGGTCGGAGATGGTTGCCAGCGCAATGCCGCTCGCATGCGCCAGCGCATCCACCCCCAGCTCGGCTGCCTGCCGGGCGTCGATACTCCCCAGATGGGCTATGACGCTGCGCCCGGCCTTGTGGGATTCCTCCACCATGGCCTGCAGTTGATCAGCGGTCAGTTCCGTGTAAGCCTTCGTCAGAGCAAATGGGCTCCTGCCCGTGCCGGCCTGTTGCACCAGCCGCCGTGCCGTCGGGACGGAGTCCACCGGCTGGTTTGGGGGAGTATCCCAGAGCAGCCGCCCACCCGTCGTGGCGGTCGCGTTAAACATTCGAGGCCCGCGGATCCGCCCGCTGGCAATCAGTTCTTTTTGCTCCAGTTGCCAGTCCCCGGAACTCAAATCTACGACCGAGGTAACCCCGTGGGCCAGGAATAATTCGGGCGCCCAATCATACCAATGGACGTGCATATCGATCAGGCCCGGCAGGATGAATTTCCCCTCTGCCGAAATGACCTGTGCGCCGGGTGGATAGGAGACGGTTCCCTTTTGACCCACCGCGGTAATCCTATTCCCCTCGATCACGACGACGGCATCCTGCAGGGGGGGTGCTCCTGTGCCGTCAATGAGCGTCCCTCCCTCGACGACCAAGGCAGGGCTCTGCGCCGGGCTGCAGTTTCCGAACAGCACCAGCACAAGGGCCAGCGATAAAACCCAAAGCTCCATATGGCTGACTACTGTATGCCGTGTATCCTGTGTGTGCCGTACATCCGGGTTTCGCATGGTTCCGCCTTCTCCTGTTTGCCGAAAGTTTAAAAGGTCCAATAGAAATTTCCAATTCCAGTTTTCGTTTGGAACGGGATTTAGCGTCAGCACCCCCGCCGGTTCAAAACCGCTCGTTGATCCACATCGTCACGTAATCGAAAAAGTTCCTCGCGCTGTTGGAATATTGCCCGGGGAAAGGTTTCACACGCGGTACACGGACTGATCCCGTGCGTGGCGCCCTCTGATGATGACGAAGTCTTTATCGTCGCTCGCCGCCACCTCATAGTGGATATCGTTGTCTCGAATGAAGTAGTGCGCCCCCATTGCGGCGATGAGAACGGGGACCACGGTGAGAATGGCGCGTACACCGGGTTGCTCTGGGCGAGCGACGGTAACACGGATGCGGCCAAGACCAGGCTAAAGATCAGGCCGAAGATCAAGATTCGGCTATTCATCTCAAACCTCCGAGACCATTCGCTTCGGTGGCCAATTATACCTGATTGAGATGCCAATGTGGTTTCCCGGCATCAAGCCCCGCCCAGGAATACACTCTGCGGCCCCGGTGTCTATAGGGATGAAGGAACGGCGAGGGCTGAAACGTTCACTCAGTCGCGAGAGGCTGTAAATGAAGAGGACCTGGATCCGGTGAGCCGATCATTTCCTCAAAGTGCAGGAATCAAGCCTCATGTTTTGGCTGGGCATGAACCGTGCCCTGAGGTGGAAGCTGCCCCAATACCGGCATCCACTCTATCCCTTATTTATTATCTATTATCTATCCCTCCTCCTATCTATCCCTCCTCCCAATATTTCCTCCCACACAGCCTCATCCAGTCAAGCATCCGGTGAAGCGTTATATATATTCATTTTATTGATATAAAATGAGTTATACACCGAGAACAAGTCTAAGCCTTTCAAACCTTTACATTGGCGTGCGAATGCGAATGATCTATTTATAAATGCAAACAGGGTGTAGAATAATGTCATAATTACAATAAATACCAATAAAATACAAATTCATAGATAATTTTATGCACTATATGCAAAATTATTATAGCAATTTTCAATTTTACCCTTGACACGCCCCGCTTTCCCCTCTAATCTACACCCCGTTATCGGTTGTGGCGAGCCGACCCACTGAGATGATAGGTCACCTGCTTAACTGAATAGACTTAAATGCGCAGGGGGTACGGATGGAAACGATTTATGCAGGCAACAAAATAGGCGGGCGGTTGCTTCGGTGCCTGGGCTTTTGCGTTCGGAGCGGTTGTGGCACGGAGTCCCGACCGGTTCCGGGCCACAAACGTCGAGTGTCAATTGATTAACCTCGTAAGCGAGAGTGAGAGCGAGAAGGAGGAGCATGCTCATTACATGTTGGACTCGTAGATTGATAATGCTGGCAGGTGTGGTCGTATGTATGAGTTCCTATGCCCACGCCCAGGCCACCGGCGATGACGCCGTGTTCGTGGCGAACAACATCTGGATGATGGTGGCGACTTTTCTGGTGTTCATCATGCATCTGGGCTTTGCCACGCTGGAGTCGGGTTTGGTCCAGGCCAAACACACGGTCAATATCCTGTTCAAGAACACAATGATCGTGGCCATCGGCCTGCTGACTTATGCCATGTGGGGCTTCAACCTGATGTATCCCGGAGAATTCTTTAGCGGGAACTGGCTGGGATTTGCGGGTTTTGGTATCAGCTCGCCCGAGGGCGCGGCCGGCTTGATTGCCTATGCCGACGGCGGATACACCTACTGGACCGATTTTCTGTTCCAGGCGATGTTCGCGGCCACCGGCGCCACCATTGTTTCCGGAGCTGTCGCAGGGCGCATCAAGCTCCGCAGTTTTCTTGTGTTCACGTTCTTTTTCGTGGGCTTTGTCTATCCCTGGGTCGGCAGCTGGAAGTGGGGCGGCGGCTGGCTGGATCAGATGGGCTTCTACGATTTTGCCGGATCGACGCTGGTCCACTCGGTTGGCGGCTGGGGCGCCCTTGCCGGCGCGTTGCTGTTAGGCCCCCGGCTCGGGAAGTACGTGGGGAACCAGGTGCGTGCGATACCTGGCTCGAACATGCCGCTGGCGACGATCGGGGTCTTCCTCCTGTGGCTGGGCTGGTTTGGATTCAACGGCGGTTCGGTGCTGTCGGCGGATCCCGAACTCGTGTCGAGGACATTGGTGACGACCTGTCTGGCGGCGGCAGCAGGCATCGTGGCGGCCTACATCGCGTCCAGCCTGTTGCAGAAGAAGCCTGACCTTTCGATGGTGTTAAACGGCTGCCTGGCCGGTCTGGTCGGCATCACGGCCGGCGCCGATACCGTGTCCGTGATGCACGCGGTAATCATTGGTCTGGTTGCGGGCGCCCTCGTCGTGCTGGCGGTGATCACCATCGACTCGAAATTGAAGATCGATGACCCCGTCGGTGCGATTTCCGTGCACTTGGTATGCGGCATCTGGGGGACTCTGGCCGTCGGGCTCTTCAGCACGGACCCGGACCACACCTTCCTGAAACAGCTCACCGGCGTGGCAGCCTATGGCGTTGCCACTTTTTCTATAGCCCTGTTGATCTTCTTCCTTTTGAAAACCACGATGGGAATCCGTGTTTCGGAAGAGGAAGAGCAGGAGGGATTGGATATCGGGGAACACGGCATGGAGGCCTACGCTGGTTTCCAAAGGGCGGCGTGGGAGTAGCGGATTTTACGGCTCCGGCGTGGCGCATGCTGTGGGAGGTTTTGTGGCTCTGGCCGGAGCCATGCTGCTGAGACGACGAACTGCCAATGGGATTGTGCTCTTGCCGGCCGTTGCTGCAATGATCGGGCCACGTATGTTCACGGCGCATCGGCGAAGCAGGTCGTACGGCATGCCGCCGCGCCTGGCGGGCGGGATATGGGAGCATCCCGGGAAGTGGGAGTCTGAGGATTGAGCGGAGATTTCGAGAAGAACGAACCGGTCACCCTCGGCGGATCAGGAGTCTCATCTTTTGCCGGATGAACCGTCAACGAACACTTGATTTGATAAGGAGAAAAGTCTAATGAAATCAAGGATTCCTGTTCTGATTGCAGGTTTGATTGTAGTGTGGGGTGGATTTGCGGGTACTGCCAGAGCCCAGTATTCGGCGGGTGTGGATACCGCATTTGTCAGCAAATATATCTGGCGCGGACAGCGACTGACAAACGACTGGAGTTTTCAACCCTCGCTAACGGTCGGCAAAGGAGGTTTCGCCTTCAATGCATGGGGCACCATGGACCTCACTGCGGTGAACCCGGCCGACGGGATCACGATTCCCGAGGATCCGGCTGTGACTCCCGGAGACAACGACAATGGATTGAGAGGCCAATTCAGTGAGGTGGACTATACGTTCTCCTACGATCACTCTTTTGAAAGCGTCTCCCTCGGAGGTGGTGTCATCTTCTATACTTTCCCCCAGCGTTCTTCGACGCTGGCGACGACTGAGGAGATCTACGGGTCAATCAGTTTCGACTCGGTTCCCCTGGCGCCAAGCGCCACGCTCTACATAGATGTCGACGAGACCAGCGCCGGAGACGGCGACATGGGCGTCTATTTCCTGCTAGGGGCGGGGCACAGCATCGCAACCGGCAACGACGTATTCACTTCCTTGGACCTGTCGGCCTCAATCGCCTTCGCGAACAGTGGTTTTGGGAATTTTTACTACGGATTGGACCATAGCGGCCCGCATGACTTCAGCTTTTCGATCTCGGCTCCCATCGCAATCAACGACAACTGGTCGTTTGGCGCCTTCATCACCTATAGCGCGCTGCTTGGGGACTACCGCGACGGCGCGTACTCCGATCCCCGGACCGATTTTCTGGGGACCTCGGGAACTCCCAGAAGTTTCGCCGACACGGTGTGGGGTGGCATTACCATGAGCCTGACGTTCTGAGAGGAAGGAAGCGGGCTCAACGGCGTTTTCAGTCCGCCGGCTGGAGAGCTCTGGCACCGCTTCCCCGGTCGTTGTGGCGTTCCGGTTCTTGAATCCGCGTTATGAGTTGAATCTCTGCCAGGCGGCTGGCTGAGCAGGCCCACGGGCAGTAGCAAGAATGAGGAAAAGAGCAGGACGATGATGAAAAGACGGGTCCTGGCAATGATCTGCCTGAGTTTGCGTTCCGCGGCGATAGGAAGATGAGGACGTGAGATTCTCAATCTCAAAACCCGGGTTCGATTCCCGGTAGCGCTACCAATTACCCACCGCTACTAAGCACTACAGAAATGACTTAGCGAATTGACCCTTTTTGCCGGTATTACTCTGCGGCGATGCAGGGCCAAGTTAGCTGTTGGGCTGTGGCCACGTGTATCATGCCTACTGCGTCGACTTGATGCGCAAAGTTGTCCTGAGAGAGCTTCATCGTTATGGAATCGCCGGACCCGTTACGCAACGTCCCGTCGCAGCCTCAGCAGGTATGCCCGCTTCGCCCCCGCCGACAAGTTTGCCATCGCGCAGCGCTTCGAGTACTTCGACGACATAGAAGCCCGATCAACCGGAGAGGAGCAAATCCTCAGGGAGTACACCTTGACGTTCGAATACGCTCCAGAACCACGCTTCATTACGCGCTTTGAGTACCGTCGCGAATGGTCGACTGTCCCAGACTTCTTCAGCCGTGGCGCCTTGGGCGGGTTCGACACTTCTCAAGACACGCTTACCCTCGGCATGATGTGGGTCTTCGGTCCCAGGGAATAATCCCCGACGACTCGCAAAGTTCTCCGCTCGTTCGCACCGCGGTCTCTTCGGAGACCGCGGTTTTTTTTCTGAACTTCTTGTGTGCCCAGCAGCGGGTGGGCGAACCGATTTAGCCACCCCGCTTCGCCTGCACCGCCCGATAGCGAAAGCAATCCACGGTGTGGTCATTAACCATCCCGACCGCCTGCATAAAGGCATAACAGATCGTCGAGCCGACGAACTTAAAGCCGCGTCTGACCAGGTCTTTGCTCATCGCTTCCGATTCCGGTGTTTTGGCCGGAATCTCGCGGAGCGACTTCCACGCGTTTCGTTTCGGCTTACCGCCCGCGAACCGCCAGATGTAGGCGTCAAAGCTGCCGAACTTCTCCTGCACCTGCAAGAAAGCTTTGGCGTTCCCGACGGCGGCGGCAACTTTCAGTTTGTTTCGCACGATGCCGGGGTCCGCGAGCAGTTTTTTCACCTTTGCCCGGTCAAAGCGGGCGATTTTGCGGGCGTCAAAACGGGCGAACGCTCTGCGGTAGTTTTCGCGCTTCCGGAGGATCGTCAGCCAACTCAGACCCGCCTGCGCGCCTTCCAGCAGCAGGAATTCAAACAACACACGGTCGTCATGGACGGGGACTCCCCATTCCTGGTCGTGATAAGCAATGTAGAGCGGGTCATCGGCCACCCACTCGCATCTTTTTCTCAATTCTTTTCTCCCATCCTGGCTCCATGAAATAACTTGGATTGGCAGTGACTGCGGGGAAGCTTGTGAGTGACGGGAGCAAGTGTGTGCCGGGAACCGGGCAGCCTGCAACCGTTTGACCAGTTTCAGGGTTGGTGTAACGTGCGTTGTTGGTGAATCCATCCGAGCCGCGACCATGAGGGAGCGGGTAAATGGTGTTTTTCAACAACCTGTTAGAGACCGTGGATGAAAAACAACCGCAGCCAGGCAGGCTGGCGCGGCTCAATCGACGGCACGGGGGGCGTAGTAGCCTTTTCGCACCCGAATTTCGTATTTGATTTCTTTGCGTTTTTCGTCCACTACTTTCAAACGCTTGCCGTCCGGCCCCACCAACTCCACCTTAATTTTGCGGAATTTGCCGTCGCGCTTCGTATTGGTTGGGGTATAGCTGAGGTTGTATTCGTTCCGCAGCGAAGCGGCGATGTCGCGGTAGATCTCCGGGAACTGGCCTTCAAAGCGCGGGAAATAGGACTTGCCGCCGGAGAGCTTGGCGAAGCTGCGAAGCTGATTGTCGGCTTGCAGGAAGCCGATATTTGTCGAGGAACCCATGTATCCCCGCGCATCGTACCTCATCCGCAGCGCCTGGCCCGTGCCGATGGCGTAAACGGGCGTATCGGAGCTTTCGACCAGCTTGAGCGTTTTGTCGTAGCGCGTTTTGCTGAAGGTGTCGACGCCGCTTGAGATCAGCAGGATGGCTTTTTTTCCGTCAATGTCATCCATCCGCGTGAGGGTGTCCGATAAGGCGTCAAACAGATTGGTTTCGCTGAACCCCGGTATCCGCATCCGGTTCAGCGCCTGGAAGGCTCCCGCTTTGTTCCGCGTGAAGTCCTGCAAAATTTCGGGGCGCATGTCGTAGGCGATCACGGCTACCCAGTCCTCCTCTTGCAAGGAGTTGACGAAGCCATAGGCCGCCTCCATCGTCTGCCACAAAAACTGCCAGTAGAGATCGCTGAATTCGATCACCATGGCCACCGTCATGGGCGCCGCGGCGGCCTCCATGCGCTCGATTTGCTGCTCCACTCCGTCTTCCAGGACCCGGAAATGCCCCTTTTGCAAGTTGGGAATGAAGAAGCCTTTCTTGTTCTGCACCACCACGCTCAGATTCACCAGTTGCACGTCCGAGCGAAGGTAGAAACCGTCGGCGGGGTCGGCGCCCCTCTCCTTTTCCAGAGGCTCCCGGGGCGGCTTGGTGGGGCGTTTGCGGGGAACCACCACCGTTTCGCCTACGCTTCTGCGCGGCCCTCCCTGGTTGATGGGAGCTGTTTCCCGTGGCCCGGCCTGCTCCGGTTCCTCGGCTGCCGGTTCTTCAGAATATTGACTCGCAGCATGGGGCGGAAAAGTTATGAGCAGCGCCCAAAAGCACAGCAAGAAAATAGGCAAAAAGATGGAAAGGCGGGTTCGTTTTCGCATAAGGCTCCTTTAAGCAAAGAGGGCCGGTTGAACGCCCCCAGACCCTGGGATATGCACGCCACGAAGGGAGTGGGAACCTCAACGA
The DNA here is from genome assembly GCA_963666975.2 of Terriglobia bacterium. Lineage (GTDB taxonomy): Bacteria > Acidobacteriota > Terriglobia > 2-12-FULL-54-10 > 2-12-FULL-54-10 > JADFGZ01. The sequence continues at coordinate 1,152,202 of CAXVYR010000004.1, forward strand.
CAAACGATGAAGACTACAACAGAATCCGTGGGTGCCCCTGGCTCATATTACTATAGATGCGGATTGTTGTCATTCGGTGCCTGTATAATTCAGGCAGGTTGAAGCCACCGCGCTTCAGACGCATCCATAAGGCGAGGAGCCCCTTTTCGGGGGGACTATCGGCATATGCGCAGAACAAAGATCGTTTGCACGCTGGGTCCGGCCACCCACAGCCGCGACGCCATCCAGGAGTTAATCCGGGCCGGGATGGACGTGGCCCGCTTGAACTTCTCCCACGGCACCTATCGGGAGCATGCGATGAGCGCGCGCTGGGTGCGGGAAGCATCGAAAGAACTGGGCCGCCCCGTCGCCCTGCTGCAGGACCTGTGCGGCCCCAAAATTCGCACGGGACGGACCCCAAACCGCAGGCCCATTACTCTGAAGCAAGGGCAGAAGCTCCTGCTGACCTCCCTCAACGTGCAAGGCTCAAACCAGCGCATTTCAATCAGCTATGCGGGGCTGGCCAGAGATGTTCGGCGGGGGAATACCATCCTGCTGAATGACGGGCTGATTCAGTTGCGCGTGCTCGGAATCTCGGGAAAGAACGTAGAGACGGAGGTGATCCACGGAGGCCTCCTGGGAGAACACAAAGGCGTCAATCTGCCCGGCGTGCGGCTGCGCCTGGACGCGCTCACGCGCAAGGATGAAGCCGACTTGCGCTTCGGGCTCCGGCTGGGGGTGGACTACGTGGCCCTTTCCTTTGTCAGGAAGGCGTCCGATGTCCGCCGGGTGAAAGACATTCTGGCGCGGGAAAAGGCGCAGACACCGGTGGTGGCAAAGCTCGAAAAGCCGGAAGCGGTGGAGAACCTGGACTCCATCCTGGCAGCGAGCGACGGCGTTATGGTGGCACGGGGCGATCTGGGCGTGGAGATGCCTCCCGAGCAGGTTCCTTTGATCCAGAAAAAAATCATCCGGAAGGCCGCGGCGGCTCAAATTCCCGTGATCACCGCCACGCAGATGCTGGAGTCGATGACGGACAATCCCCGGCCCACCCGCGCCGAGGCCAGCGACGTGGCCAACGCCATCTTTGACGGAACCGATGCCGTCATGCTCTCCGGGGAAACGGCTGTGGGCCGCTATCCCACCCAGGCTGTGGAAATGATGGCCCGCATCGCCATAGAGGCCGACAGCAGCACGCAGGAAACTTTTCTCCGCCGCAAACACCGCCCCTCCAACATCGCCGAAGCCATCAGCGAAAGCGTCGTCTATGTCACTCATATGCTGAACGTCAAGGCGGTGGTGGTCTTCACGCAGAGCGGATCGACGGCCCGGCTGATCTCTACCGGCTACCGCCCGCCTTGCCCTATCTATGCCTTCTGCCACCGAGAGCACATCAGCAACCGCGCCGCGCTCTACTGGGGCGTGGTTCCTTTCGCAATGCCTCTGGAGATGGACGCAGATGCCACCCTCGCTCAGGCTGAAGCGGAACTGCTCAGCCGGAGGCTGGTCTCGCGGGGTGATATCCTGGCTGTCGTCTCCGGGATTCCCGGAAAGCCGGGCCAAACCAACCTGATGAAGTTGATCCGGGTGGGAGACGGTTAAAAGTTTTTTACGTGCATTGGAATCGGCAGCGAATGCGGCCTACCGCTGCGGCATCATCATGTCGGTCTTCTGCAATCCCGGCGGCAGCGTAAATAAGTTCCCGTCCAGAGAGCGCCGCTCGACTTCCACCATCTCCCATTCCGAGGTCACATTCTGTCCCTCGTAGTTCCGCCAGCGCACAGGGAACCCGTCCATCTGCAAGCCTCCGGGCATTCCCCATTTCGCCTCCGGATTGTTGCGGCTTAGCGGCCCGTAAAACTCGGCCATGGCGCGGAACGTCTCGAACTCGGCTTGCTGGAGTTGCGCTTGGTCCAGAGGGGTTACCCAGACCTCGCTGGTGCGCTGGCCGTCGGTCAGCACTTCGTAGAGGGTGCAAGTATAGGGGCCTACTCGCTCCCCTCGGCTCTTGACCTCGGCCGTCACCTTCGGGGCCGGCGCGCTCTGCGACTGCGGCATCCGTCCCTTCATCATCTGTTCGACCATGGCGCGCTGCTCGGGCGGCATGTTGGCGAGTTCCGACTGCATCTGCTTCATGGCCTCTGCCATTTGGCCCATGGCTTGGTCCATGCTCTGCTTCATTTTTTGGATATCGGCAGCGGTCATTTCGATATAGGTGCCTTCGCCGGGCTGAATCATCCAAACCGTTTGCCTGCCCTGGTCGAAGATCATCACGAAGTCTTCGTCCCCGGAACTGTTGCCCTCGATGCGCAGTTTGCCCGCGTCAATATACAGAGTGACCTGCTGGGCAGGATTCTGGCTGCCCGGCTCCCGCTCAACCTGCCGGACAACCACCCCGGCCTGTGCCGTGATGACGAACCAGATCAGCCCAGCCAGGCAGAGTAAGCTTTGAAGCATTGTTCTCATAAAAGTCTCTCCTTTCGGCGTCCCAACCTACGGAAAAATCTTACGCTCCCACTGTGCGGAGGTCAATCGGCGCATTTTTATTCTCGCCACCTCTTCCCTGCCTTGTTGCGCCCGCCCAGATGCAGTCACTGATGCAGTCCCGAATACAGTTCCAGATGCGGGCATTTTGCTTGTTTTTATCGCGATACCTCGGATATACTAGCATCTTCCGCGTAACCCATATTTGACGAGCTTCCCCCAAATCTGTATCTAAAAGAGCCACCTGATGGGCAGTTGGATGCCGGGGCGTTCCCCGCGTATTGCCAGAGTTGTTATTGCGTGCCTGCTTGCTGTATTGGCGCTTGCGCCCTCCCTTGTTTTTTCACAAACCGCACCGCCGCAGAACACGGCCGGCCCGTCCTCCGGATGGGAAGAGTGGTTCTTCGGCCAAAGACGCTATGGATTGGGATATATTCCGGATGATGCCCTGGCCAGTGCGGTAGCGCAACGGGACGGTTCAAGCTACGGTCTCGAAGCCCTGCGGCCAAGGGAAATCCACGACAACCGCTGGATCAGCATCGGCCCCGTAGGGATCAACTCCCTCAAGAACGATTTGGTGAGCGGCCGGATTCCCAGCCTGGCCATTGATCCCCTCAATCCCTCCACCGTGTACCTGGCGGCGGCAGCGGGAGGAGTTTGGAAGTCCACCAATCGCGGAAAGAACTGGACTCCCCTGACGGACCAGCTTCCCTCCCCGGCCTCCGGCGCAGTTGCCGTGGACCCCTTTTCCGGAGAGGTCTGGTACGGGACCGGGGAACTGAATTTTTGCCGCGACTGCTTCTACGGAGCGGGCGTTTACCGGTCTCCGGACGGCGGGACCACCTGGAACCGCGTCAACCCGGAAAGCTTTCTTTCCTCGCCCACCTCCGTCGTTCGTTTTGACCCTCGCAACCAGGGAACGTTGTTCATCGGGCGCTCCTCGGCTCTGTGGAAGTCCAGCGACGGCGGCCAGAACTGGCGCTCAACCCTGCTCGGGGTCGTGACGGATTTCCTTCTCCATCCCATCGACAGCTCCATCGGCTACGCCGCGATCGGAAATTTTGCCGGAAGCCCCGAAAACGGAGTCTACCGCTCCACCGACGGTGGCGAGACCTGGACCCGCCTGGGGGGAGGGCTGCCGGAACAGGCCACTATGGGACGCATTGCGCTGGCCACCGATCCGACGGCTCCCTCCATCGTTTACGCGCTGATCGTGCGATCCAGCGACTTCAATCTCAACGGGCTGTACCGCTCGCTCGACGGCGGAGATAGTTGGAGCCTGCTCGGCAGCCTTCCGGAAGACCTCTTTATGGAAGCCGGCCGGGGGCAAGGCCTCTTCAATCTCTTCGTGGAAGTCGATCCAACCGACGGCGCGGTGATCTATGTGGGCGGGATCGACCTATGGAAATCCACCGACCACGGCGCAAGCTGGCAGAACCTCAGCACGGCGGCCGGGCTGCACGAGGACCAGCGGGACATTGTTTTTGATCCTTCCGACCCGCAGACTTTTTACCTGATCAACGACAGCGGCGTGTGGCGCTCCTCCGACGGCGGCCAGCGCTTTACCAACCTAAACGGCTCGCTGGCTGTGACACAATTTCAAACCGTAGGCTTGCACCCCGGCAACCCCAGCCTGGCGGTAGGCGGAACCCAGGATAACGGCACAATCCTGTACCGGGGCGGCTTCGCATGGGACCAAGGCCGGGCAGGCGACTCCGGGGCCGCCTTCTATGAAAGTTCCAATCCCAAAACAATCTATACGGTCGCCAACAAACTCTCTTTGCGGCGTTCCGACGACGGGGGCCAGACCTTCCATTCCATCTCCGAAGGCCTCGATCCTGCCGACCGTGTCCTGTTTTATCCTCCCTTTTTGGCCGATTCCAGCCAGCCCGGCTTGCTCTACTTTGCCACTCACCGGGTATGGCAAAGCCGGGATCAAGGCGACCACTGGACACCTCTTTCCAGAGACCTGACCGGCGGCGGCTCGGCCACGATCAGCGCTTTGACTCTGGCTCCCAGCGGTTCTCAAGTGCTCTATGTGGGCACCAGCGACGGTCGGGTGCAGATCTCCAGAGACGGAGGAAGAAGCTGGTCTCCCTCCTCCCCTCTCCCGGACCGTTTTGTGACCTCTATCGCGGTGGACCCGCAGTCGCCGCAGCGCGCTTTTGTGGGGCTCTCCGGCTTCGGCACCGGCCACGTCTTCCGCACGGAAAACCGCGGAGGAAACTGGATCGACATCAGCCGCAACCTGCCCGACATCCCCGTGAATGCGGTGCTGATCGATCCGGTTGCGCCGCAGACGGTGTACCTGGGAACCGACATCGGCGTTTTTGTTCTGGCCGAAGACGGCACATGGTCCCCGTTCAACCAAGGAATGCCTAACGTCATTGTGCTGGGACTCTCCATCAACCCCGCCACGGGCCTGATGGTCGCCGCCACACACGGGCGAAGCGCATTTGGGCTGGCGTGGGGAGAGCCTGCCCGGAGCGCGCCCCATCTGGGCGCGATACTCAATGCGGCGGGCTTTGAACGCGGGCCCCTGGCGCCGGGCATGGCGGTGGCGCTGTTCGGGTCGAATCTGGCGTCTACCACCGCCTCTCCGGCGAATCCCTTTCCCTTTCCTGTTCCCTTCCCTATTCCCTTTGTGCTGGGCGGCGTGGCAGCCTCGGTGAACGGCGTTTCCGCGCCGCTGTTTTTTGTCTCTCCCGGCCAGGTAAACCTTTTGGTGCCGTACGACATCCAGGGACCGATGGCGGAGGTGAAGCTTCGCAACGAAGGCGGAGAAGCTTCCGTCAGGATTCCTCTGGCCGCTGCCAGCCCCGGAATTTTTCAGAGCGGAGCGGAGGGGAGCATTTTCCACGGCGACGGCAGGCGCATCTCCGAAGCCGCTCCCGCTCAGCCTGGAGAGATACTGGTCCTTTTCGGCGGCGGGCTGGGCGCGGTGGCGCCTGCTGTTGCCAACGGGTTTCCTGCTCCGTTATCTCCGCTGGCCAAAACCACGAACCTGCCGGTTGTCACGGTGGGAGGCATCCCGGCCGAGGTGCTCTTCTCCGGCTTGTCACCCGGATGGATCGGCCTCTATCAGATAAACTTCGTCGTCCCCGCAAGGCCCTCTTCCGGCAGCGTGCCGGGCGTTGTCCCGGTCGTTGTCGAGGTCGCGGGATCCTCCAGCAATTCGGTCACGATCCATATGCTGCCGTGATCGGTGCGGGCCCACATTAGACCCTCTCTCACACCCCTGCGACACAACGCAACCGCTCCAAGCGCCATCTAATTCCTTGCTGTCTGCCGTGCGCATGGCAAAAGGCAAAGAAAGCATCGACCTGTTTGTTCAATCTTTGGTAAGGTAAGGGAACAGAAAACGGAACGCAGAGAAGCAGGAGGGCACCACCGTGACGGGCTCCACGATAAATTTGCATACCCGGAATTTGCATACCGGGAACTTACATGCCGGAAAATGGAGCGGGTTGGTTTGCGGGGTTTTAGCGTGTTTGCTGGCCGTAACGGCGCTGGCCAACTCAGCATTGGCGAATGTCCAAGCCGAGCAGAACCTGAAGGACCCCGAGCCCAAAGTGCGCGAGCGGGCCGCACAGGAGCTGGGCGAGGGAGGCAATCCCGCCTACGTGACGGTCTTGGCAACCGCCGTCCGGGATAAAGATGAAAAAGTGCGCATGGCGGTGGTGAAATCCCTGATCCGCCTGGGAACCGAGGCCAGCCTGGAGCCGCTCTTGCTGGCGGTGCGGGATTCGATTCCGGAAATCCGTGACTGGGCGATCAACGGACTGGTGAATTTCTATCTTCCCGGATACGTGGACACGGGAGTCAGAGGCTTTTTCCGCTCGATGCGAGCGCGTGTGGGAGACTTTTTTTCCGACGTGGACACGGTGGTGGTTGATCCCGACGTGCAGCCGAGCGCAGAGGTGGTCCGGACGCTCGGCCAAACCGTGACCGGCGCTCCGTATATGCAAACACGGGTTCAGGCCGCGCGGGCGCTAGGAATCCTCCGGGCGAAGGCGGCCGTTCCGGACCTGATCGAAGCCGCCTTTGCCGACGATGTGGATCTCATCCTGGAGGTCTTGCGGGCGTTCCAGAAAATCAAAGAGACCTCCGTGGGACCGCGAATTTCTTTCCTTTTGAACTATCCGCAAAAGAGCGTACAGAGCGCGACAGCCGTCACGCTGGGACTGCTGCGAACCGAATCGGCCATCCCGGAACTGCAGAACCTGCTCGAAACCACCGGAGAGAAGGATGTCCGTGTGGCGGCGCTGGATGCTTTAGCCTTCATGCCCCAGCCAGAAACCGGACCTGTATTTTTAAGATACCTAGAGAACAAAGAGAAGCTGCTGCGTGCTGCGGCGGCTTTAGGTCTCGGCAGGCTCAAAGAACTCCGCTACCCCGGCGCCCTGGAGCAGGCGCGGCAAATGGAACGAGACCGCAGCGTCCGCCTGGCGCTCGATTTTGCTCTGGTGGCGCACGGAAACATGGATTATCTGGAAAATGTGGTTTCCGAACTCGATTCCCGCGTGCGGCGAGGCGAGGCCCGTCCCTACCTGATCGAGCTGGCGCGCGAGCAGCACATTCGCGAGGCGCTGCGCCCGCACCTGTATTCCACCGACGCCGACATCCGCAAGAACCTCTGCATGGTGTACGCGGCATCCGGGACCAGCTCGTCCATCAGTTACCTGGAGGTTCTCCTGGACGACTCCAACGCAGAAGTAGCTGAGGAGGCCAGCCGCGCCATCCGCATCCTGCAATCCCGCGGCCTGTAACGGGCGCGGATTGACAGGTTGCTGCCTGCGGTTTCCGGTTTAGCCTGACGTTCAACGGCACCCTCGGTTGCAGAACAGCGGGAAACTGCTGGCATCCACTTTCCGTTTTCTCTCTGTGGTAAAATCTATAGTTTCAAGCAATGGAAAACAGGCCGGGGCCGCGGGACCAGCCGGAAGCCCCGGAAGGGAAACGCTTATTTCGGCTTTTGCATCGGCAGAGACACGGATTCTAGCCATCGATCCGGGTTCCAAAAGAATGGGCTTGGCCGTCAGTGATCCTTTGGGACTCACGGCGCAGGGCCTGCCTACGATGGCTAGAAGGAACAAAAAGCAGGACCTGAACTTTTTGAAGTCGTTGGTGCGCAAGTACGGTGTTTCGTTGATTGTCCTGGGCAACCCCCTGCAGATGGACGGCAGCGAAGGCGCGCAATCGGAAAAGGTGCAGGATTTCGCCAGGCAACTGGAGCAGCACCTGCTGGACCAAAACCTGGGAGTGACGGTGCGGTTGTGGGACGAGCGACTGACCAGCGTGGAAGCCACTCGCGTGCTGCGGCAATCGGGAGCGGGAACGGCCGAAAGGGGAAAAGCCGTAGATCAGATAGCGGCGGTGTTGCTGTTGGAAAATTTCCTGGACTCGCAGCGGCACTCCCGGCTTTCCGCATCCCCCGATTCCGAGCCGGATCCAGAGCGCAAGTCAGAGCGCAAGACAGAAAGTGAAGCATGACCCAAACGAGGGCCAAAATCTTGGGGACCACAATGGCCGGGGCCTTGTTGTGGGGAATGTGGATTCTGGCCGACGGCACCCGGCCCTACCTGCGCGGGAAGGCCCCGAAGCAAGTGGAGATTCAGAGGGGAACCGGCATATCGCAGATTGCGCGGCAACTCCAGGAAGCGGGGGTGATTCGCAGCACGCAGACGTTCCTTTGGCTGCACTACCTGCGGCCGGGTCAAACCCTGAAGGCGGGTGAATATGCCTTCCCTGGCCGCGTCTCGACACTGGAGGTGCTGCGGAAGCTGATTCGGGGGGATGTCGCTTACGATCTGCTGACGATTCCGGAAGGGTACAATCGTTTCGAGATTGCCGGCGCTGTGTCGGCTCAAGGGCTGGCGACGCGCGAAGAATTCCTGGAGGCGAGCGAGGATGCAAGCCTGCTGGCGGACATAGACCCGGAGGCCACCGACCTCGAGGGCTATCTGTTCCCCGACAGCTATCACTTTTCTCCCCGGCTCGGGGCAGCCGGGATGGTTCAGGCCATGGTGGACCGGTTCCGCGAAGTGTACTCCAGCCTGGCGCCAACAGGCGAAAAGCGCCCGATCCGCGAAATCGTCACGATGGCCTCTTTGGTGGAAAAAGAAGCTAATGAGCCGGAAGAACGGACGCTGATTGCGGCAGTTTTTTATAACCGCCTCGAACGGCGCATTCTGTTGCAATGCGACCCGACGGTCATCTATGCGGCGATGCTCGAAGGCCGCTACGACGGGAAGATTCGGCAGTCGCACTTAAACTCGCCGTCTCCTTACAATACGTACAGGCACCGCGGCTTGCCGCCGGGCCCGATCGCCAATCCGGGAAAGGCGTCCCTGAGCGCTGCCCTGCGCCCAGCCTCCAGCGATTACCTTTATTTTGTGGTGAACCACAACGGAGGGCACACCTTTTCGAGAACCTTGGGAGAGCACAACCAGGCGGTCAGCCTCTACCGGAAGGGCTGGAGCCAATGAGAGTTTCCTCCCGGGCCGCTTCCCGGAGATGCTAACCTGGCGGCCAGCAAGAGGCCGCATGATCGAGGAATGGGTCATTCATTGAAACTTAGTTACGATGACGGTTTTTCGCGCCACTGGAATCCCCACTGGAATCCAATGACGCCTTTCGTTCGCCGAAGCTCGTGTCCCACCGGCAAAGACGCAGGCCGGTTGCAGGCCCGCTTGCCGGCCTTATTGCCCGTATTGTTGCTTGTGCTGCTGGCAACCTCCGGCTGCGCGGTGCAACGAAGACAACGGCTGCCCGATGCAATACAGGCGCCTGCGCTGCAACAGGCAACGCTGGAAGAGTTGCTGGAGAAGATTCAAATCCAGCAGGATGCAATCCAGACACTGGAAGCAACTGTGGAGCTCGCGCCTTCGGTCACATCGCCGGACCAGGGGGAAATTGTGCAGTACCGGGATGTCCGGGCTTTTATTCTGATCCGCAAGCCTGCTTTTCTTCGGATGATCGGACAGTATCCCGTTGTGCGGAGTACGGCGTTTGATATGGCTTCCGACGGAGAAATGTTCCGCCTCTATATTCCCTCCAAGAACCGGTTTATTATTGGAAAGAGCCGCGAAGGGCGGCGCTCCAAATCAGCGCTGGAGAACTTGCGCCCGCAGCACATCCTGGACGCTCTGCTGGTGAGCGGGCCGGAGCCGGGACGGGAACAGGCGGTGCTGGAAGTCGCATCGGAGGTCCGGAACAGTTTCTACATCGTCCACGTTCTCCGCACAGACGCAGACGGGAAATTGTCGCTGGCCAGAAAATTTTGGTTTGAGCGGCAGGGGCTGTCGCTCGCGCGTTTGCAGATATACGATGAAAGCGCGGAGGTGGCGAGCGACGTGCGTTACTCCAACCACGCCGAGTTTTCCGGCATCTCTTATGCCCGGCGAATCACCTTGGACCGGCCCAAAGACCGGTACGGATTAAATCTGTCGATCTCCAAAATGGAGTTCAACCGGCCGCTCGGCGAAGAAAAATTCTCCATGGAACAGCCGCCGGGCACAGAAATGATTAACTTGGAACAGCAATCGCTGCCGGAGGGAGAAACAGACGTTGGTTAACCGAATAGTATTCGCGAACTTGATCACGCGTCCCGTGCGGACGCTGGTAGCGGTGATAGCCGTGGCGGTGGAGGTTGTCCTGATTCTGATGGTGGTGGGACTCACCAGCGGCCTGCTGGAGGAGGTGGCCAAGCGCACGCAAGGAGTCGGCGCCGACATCATGGTGCAGCCGCAGACCACTTCCCTTTTCATGGGATTCACCGGAGCGCCCATGCCCATTCAGATCCGGGACCGGCTGGCCCAGGTGCCGCAGGTCGAGGCGGTGGCCCCTGTCATGTTGCAGATGAGTTCCGTCGGCGGCGTCAATTTGATTTACGGAATCGACGTGGAGAGTTTTGACCAGGTCACCGGCGGCTTCCGGTTTCTGGAGGGAAGCGGCCTGGAGCAACCCGGCGATGTGCTGGTCGATGACATCTTCGCCCGCTCCCAGGGTCTGCATGCGGGCGAGAACCTGGAGCTGCTGAATCACACTTTGCGGCTGGCGGGCATTGTAGAACACGGCAAAGGCGCGCGCATCTTTATGAAAATCGATGCGCTGCAGGAGATGATGGGAAGCGCGGGCAAAGCCTCCGTCTTTTTCGTCAAGTTGAGCGACCCGAACCATACGGGTAACGTCCTGGCGCAATTTCGGGAAATCCTGCCGAACTATCAACTGCGCGACATGAGAGAATACCTGTCGCTGATGACCTCCAGCAACATTCCGGGGCTCGGCAATTTTATCAACGTGATGATCGGGCTGGCCGTCTCCATCGGACTTTTGGTGATCTTCATTTCCATCTATTCCACCGTCGTAGAGCGGACGCGGGAAATCGGAATTCTCAAGTCGATGGGCGCCTCCAAGACATACATCGTGAACTTGGTGCTTCGGGAAACCACCTTGCTGACGGTCTTGGGTATCGGGTCCGGCATCGGACTCAGCTACCTGGTGCGCAGCCTGATCGTGCATACTTTCCCAACCATGACTATCTTGCTTACGGGGGAATGGATGTTGCGGGCCGGCCTGATTGCCATGGTGACCAGCCTGCTGGGCGCCAGCTATCCCGCCCTCAAGGCAACACAGCAAGATGCGATTCAGGCCCTCGCCTACGAGTGATCTTTTTCGATAGCGGCCCTGTCACCGCTGCCATGGCATATTGACGGTTCATGAGTGAAATGATTCAAGTAGAAAACCTTCGGAAGATTTACCGCCTCGGCAGCGTCGACGTGCCTGCGTTGCGGGGGGTGAACCTCAGCGTCAAGGGAGGGGAGTTCGTGAGCATCGTGGGCCCCTCCGGATGCGGAAAATCCACCCTCCTCTATGTGATCGGCGGCCTCACGGGACCCACCTCCGGCAGAGTGATTCTGGATGGCGTGGACCTGGGAGAACTGAAGGAGGGACAACGAACCGAGCTTCGGAAACAAAAAATCGGCTTCATCTTCCAGCGTTTTAACCTGCTTCCCACCCTGACGGCCTTCGGCAATATCGCCCTGGCGAGCGATATCGCGGGCACGCTCAACGGCACGACGCGACACGAGATGACTGAAGTGGTCCAAATGCTGGGACTGCAGGACCGCCTGAAGCACCGTCCCGGCGAGCTCTCCGGAGGCGAACAGCAAAGGGTCGCCATCGCGCGCGCCGTGGTCAACCGCCCCAAAATCCTGCTGGCCGACGAGCCCACCGGCAACCTGGATACGCAAAACTCCGAGCTGGTGCTGAACATGCTCAAGGAGTTGAACCACAAATTCGGGCAAACCATCCTGATGATTACCCACAATCCGGAAGTCGCCACCTACAGCGACCGAATCGTGAACATGAGGGACGGGCACGTCCTCGACCATTAACCCAGAACCTATAACAGCGTCCCTTAGCGGCAACCATGGAAGCCGGAGCATTCCGGAGGACCGGCCGGGGGTCTTCCCTCCGGGTTCTCGCTCTGCCTCTACCCAAAGGACGCTTCTTCGCGTAAACTGTGGCTATGCTGAGGAAACTAGGCCGGGCCATCTACCGGGGAGTCTTTTGGGCGCATATTCGCGGAAGCTGGCAGTACGACATCATGGCCATTCTGATCCTGGCCTTTATCTTCCTGACACCCCGCCACTGGTTCGACGACAGACCGGTCCCCGCCACGGAGCCGGCCTCTGACGTAGTGCTTCTGGAAAACGGCGCGACGCACAAGGTCTATCAGCTCCGCGCCGCCTTGCTCAATCCCCTGGCGGACCGCACGCTGGAGCAAAGCGCGCTGCAGTTTTTGCGAGACTATACAGGAAAGGCACTGGAAATTACCCGGATTGAGCCAACCCGGGACTCTCAAGGACAGGTGGTCAGCTATGCCGTTTGGGTGCGAGAGTAAAACAGCACGGAGTACATTCCTGCGGTTTGCGCTTCCGGCAACGGTTTGGATGGGTGCAGTTTGGATAGGCGCAGTTTGGATAGGATTGTTGCTCGGGAGCTTTTCCCCGGCGAGGGCATCCAGCCATCGCCATTCCTCGGAAAACGAATCGCCGGCGGGTGTGGGGAAGCTTGCGAAAGTGCTTTCCGGCATGGACCGGGCCGCGGCCAATTTTTCCAGCATGGCCGGGCACCTGGACTACACCAAAGTAACCGTGATCGTCGATGACCACTCCACCGAGAGCGGCGATATCTTTTTCGAGAAGTCGAAGGGTCAAACCCGGGTCATGATCGCTTTTCGGGAGCCTGCGGAAAAATATGCCCTCTTCGCCGACGGAAAAGTTTTCTTGTACCAGCCGAAAATCGCGCAAGTTCAGGAGTATCAACTCTCGAACCGGCAGGACCTGCTGGAGCAATTTCTACTGCTGGGATTCGGCACGGGCGGCGAGGAAATACAACAAGCCTATCGCATCTCTTATCTTGGTGAAGAGATGCTCGACGGCCAACAAGCCTACCATCTGGAGCTGCTGCCGAACTCCGCCAAGGTCTCCACTCAACTGGACCGCATCGAGCTTTGGATATCACCGGAAAGCTGGCAGCCCTTGCAGCAAAAGTTCTTTGAGCCGAGCGGCGACTATCTGATCGCCCGCTATACCGCCGTAACAGTGAATGGAAAGCTGCCGGGGAAAACTTTCCGCCTGCCGATCCAAGGGAAAGTCCAAACCATCCGGCCTCAGAACCCCGAATAAACTTTTTCATCGCCTGCTGCTCCCGTTCCCATTTTCCGCTTGACGGTGATCGTCGGCCCGTATATAGTTAACCATATGGTTAACTATTCTCCAGGCTCGCTGGACGGAACTTTTGCCGCTCTGTCCGATCCGACACGCCGGGCCATCCTGGCCCGGCTGGCGCAAGGCGATGCATCCGTAACGGAACTGGCGGAGCCGTTCGACGTTTCCCTTCCCGCGATTCTGAAGCATCTCGCCGTGCTGAGGAACGCCGGGCTCCTCACCCGCCGCAAAGAGGGAAGGATGCAGCGTTGCCGGCTTGCTGCCCGTCCATTGAGGAATGCAGCCGGATGGCTTGCCCGTTACCGGCTCTTCTGGGAAAAGCAATTCGACTCGCTCGCCCGATATCTGGCAGAATCCAAAAAGGAGGAAGAATTTTCATGGCAACCCCGCAAGCCACACCCGAAACCACTCTCACGATCCGCAGGACATTCCAGGCCCCGCGCGAAAAAGTCTTCCATGCCTGGATGGACCCGGAAACACTGAAGAAGTGGTGGGCACCGGAAGGATATGGAACGCCGGAAGCCGAAGTGGATTTGCGCGTGGGCGGACGGTACCGGCTGGGCATGAGGAAGCTCCCGGACGGAGAAGTCTTCTATCTTTCCGGCGCCTTCCGCGAAATCTCTCCCCCGGAACGGTTGGTGTACACATGGGCCTGGGAGCAAGCCTCTATGGATGTGGGGGAAACGCTGGTGACTATTGAATTCCGCGAAGCGGGCCCGTCCACGGAGGTTATTTTAAAACACGAACTCTTCCCCGATGAGGCAGTGAGAGAGCATCACAATCAGGGATGGAACGGCTGTCTGGATAAACTGGCCAAACTCCTGTGAAGCTTCATTGATGGTACTCAGCAAGGAAAACTCTGTGAGGAAAAAATGCCGGGCAAATTTCATGACAAAACCTTTCCAGGCGAAAGCAGGAAATACCGGGCCGTGCGCGACCATCTCCTTGCCGAGGAAGTGAAGCTGCGCCGCCAATTACAGGCAGTCGCGGCCTTGCGCAGGAAGTTGCCGCTGGGAGGAAAACTGAAAGAAGACTATCTGTTTGAGGAGGGCGGGGCCGATTTACGCGACCAAAAGAAGGCTCATCGCATCAGCTTTTCAAAGCTATTTGAAAAAGGCAAAGGAAGCTTAATCGTTTACAGCTTCATGTACTCTCCGGATGCAAAAACGCCGTGTCCGATGTGCACCTCGCTGCTCGACAGCCTGAACGGCGCCGCCCCGCATGTCCGGGACCGTGTCAATCTCGTCGTCGTCGCCAAAGCTCCGATTCAAAAAATCCGCCGCTGGGCGAAGAGCCGGAGATGGCAGAACCTCAGGCTGCTGTCATCGGGGGCTAACACCTACAACTCCGATTATTTTGCGGAAGCGCCCAACGGCTCCCAGATGCCCGCGCTCAACGTCTTCCGCAAGACCAAAGGCGGCATTTATCACTGGTATAATGCCGAACTGTTTTACACCACCCCTGAAAAGGGGCAACATCCCCGGCACCTGGATATGATCTGGCCAATGTGGAACCTGTTCGACTTCACTCCGGAAGGCCGCGGGGAAAATTGGTATCCCAAATTTTCCTATGACTAGAGCGTTTTACTACTGCTGTATCCTCCCTGGCTGTCATCCCGAGCGCAGCGAGGGATCTGCTTTTCTCTCTTCGGAACGACCCACCGCTTGGAGGAAAAACAGATCCCTCAGGATGACATACTCAGAGGCGCGGTGCAGGATACAGCAACAGGAAAACCGCTCTACACGTTTTCCTACGACTAACTATGACTAAAAGGAGAAAATCATTATGGCGCGCATGATCGATCCATTGCTGGCGGAGATGGAGCAGGAAGCCGAGACGACCAAGCGGGTGCTCGAAAGGGTTCCGAACGACAAGCTAAGCTGGAAGCCTCACCCGAAGTCGATGTCGCTGGGCCAACTGGCCCTGCACGTCGCCACGATTCCGGGTTCCGTCTCAGAACTTCTCGCCGAGGACGTTTTTGAGTTTCCTGAACGCACGCAGCCTGCGGCCAACTCTGCTGCCGAACTGATCCCGGCGCTGGAGGAAAGTATTAAAACCGCCAAACGGGTGGCGGGCGGCTTCGACGACAAAAAAGCCATGGGGACATGGAAGCTGGTGAAGGACGGCAAAGAGATCATAGCGGCGCCGCGCATCGCGCTGCTCAGGTCCTTTATGCTGAACCATTGGTTCCACCACCGGGGCCAGCTTTCGGTTTACCTGCGCTTGCTCGATGTTCCTGTGCCTTCGATCTACGGCCCGAGCGCCGATGAAAATCCGTTTGAGTAGAAGGCAGGAGACAGAAGCCAGCAGTCAGAAATCAGAAGAAAACATGGTTACTGCCTGAATGCTTTTCTCTCGATGTCGAAAGCTGATGTTGGAAGTTAACGTTCGCGGCTGACCAGCCGCCTTCTACCGCGCTCAGGTAAACCGACTGGAAGCCGATGTCCCGCATCCGCCGGTGGAAAAGGCCGAAAGCATCCGCTCGACCTCCTCAGAGTTGCATCCAGGGCAATTCATCTCCCTGTCGGCATCCTGCATCCGGCGCAACTTTTCAAAGCTGGTGCCGCAGCAACGGCACTGGTATTCATAGAGTGGCATACTTTAATTATAATACAAAGACGGGAAATCTGAGCCGCCATAACGCTGGCGTGATACACATAGCGGCTACCTTCATCGCCACCCGGGCAAACGGCAGGAGTCCGACCTCATGCGTTTTCCCTCCTGCCTCTCTGGCAAACACTATCATCGCTTCTCTGTCCTTACCTATTGCAACAACGTATCGAGGATGTCAACAGAGCCACACAGACTCTACAGTCCCGCTCCTTCCCTGGATGCCCAATAAGCCGCCTGAAGTTCATTCTGGCACTCTGTCATAAGTTTATCGTCGGGAGGAGCATTGCGGCCGAATTCAGACAAAAGCTGCTAGGCAAGGGGAAGAGGACTGCGGCTCAGGCTGAGGAGCACCGCTTTGCGCACAGCATGGATCTTGCTGCCATCCGGCAGAATCCTCCCGAGCGCCGTCACAGCGTTCTTGGCAGGAATAGCGCCCAGCACCATGACGACTTTTTCTAATATGGGCGTTTTGTCGCTGCTTCCCTCAAAGATAAATTGCTCCAGAGGAGCAACCGTTGCGGGATCTTTCCGAAAGATCAATTCATCCAGTGCGACCTCCTGCAAATGCACCTGCAGAGACGGCAAGGCTTTGGCCAGCATCTCCCCAAGACCGGGAGCATGGCTTTTTATCATGGATGTGACCGCCGCTTGTTGCACCCTGGCGTCTGGATGGCAAAGAGCTCCTATCAATTGCTGGGGGAGTTCCTGGTCGCCCAGGTCTCCCAAAACGTAGCAGGCGTTCCGCACCACGTACCAGCGTTCATCGCTCAGTCTCTTTCGTGTCGGCTCGATGGAGTGGGAGCCGAGTTGCCCGGTCAGGCGGATCAACCGCATGCGGTTGGCGGCTGAGGGTTCCTCCTCGATCCGCTGGAAGGCGGCCTCCGCCCCCTGCGCTCCCGCCCACTTCAGCAAGGAAGTCACCGTCCGGAGCCAGCCGGGGTCGTCGCGCTTCTGAAGATACAATTCGATCAAACGCTCAATGGAGGCCGGCGTGAGCAGGTTTTCCAGAGCCTTGCCGCAACACTCCGCGTGTTGCGCGCGGTCTGTTGCGAGAGAGCGCTCCAGATCCATCCCGATCTGGCGGACCGCCTCGAAATCTTCGTACAGGGCCATAACCTGCACCGCGCCCGTCAGGCAGTTCGCCACGTACGGGTGGCACTGCCAATCCATTTGCTTCGGCTCCAGCAGTTCTCTGCCCAAGCGGGCGGCAACCGTGTGCAGAAATTCGAGAGTCTGGAGGCTCGATAGGGCGCGGAGAAGCTCCGGCGCTCTGGTCAGTTCCTTGATCCGGGTATCAGGCGAAGCCGCCTCCAGCAACGAGAAGTAGTGCCCGGCGACCTCGGTAACCTCGCCGAAGTTTCCCTCGTTTCGCATCTCTTCCGTGTACTGGACAAGATACCGGAATTCCTGGCTGCTGAAGCGTTGCAAGCTCATCAGGTGAGCATGCTTCTCCTCCGGGGAGAGCGAAAACCACATCAGTTCGTTCCGGATGCGATCTGTGACCTCTGCCGACAGGTTCGCCGCCTCGAAAAACTGCGATAACTTCAGCAGGAAACGCTGCGCCATCCGCGTGGTCTGCATAGCTCGCGTCAGGACTCGGATCACTTCTTCTTCCACAGCCGCCCCTGCGGGAGCGGCGGATAATCGCTGCACCGACCACTCGACGGCCATATCTTCCGCCAGATCGGAGGCCACTTCCTGCGGGGAGCGGCCGCGCAACTCGTTCTGCTTGCCGACGGGCAGCAAGGAAATCAGGGAATCCGGTTTGACCTCTTCGAGCAGGCGGGCCAAAGCCAGCACTGTTTCGCCGGGATTCCGCTCCGGGTCCGCCCAGGCGGCCTGGATGGCTTTGGTTGCCAGGTCGTAGATCTCGCCGGTGCTCCCGGCAAAACCGGACGGCTTTTCCATTCCCGCCGACTGGAGAAGCATCTCCAGACCCAAACCGGATACGCCGGTTCCGGGCTGCGGCGGCAGGATTGCCTGCGCCATCAGGTAGGACTGGGCGTCCATTTCCAGCACCGTGTCCTCGTCCGGGCCTCCTTTCCTTCCTGCCGGCAAAACCTGCATTCCCTCGATGGGATTTCGATTCAGCAACGCCTTGATCCCGCCATTTTGTTCAATGGCTTCTGGTTTTGTGGAGAGAAGCCCCAACCCTCGCCTGAACTCCTTAAAAGTGATCCCCGCCGAAAAGCAGACGGCTGCAATGCCCCGCTTGGAGAACTCAACCTCCATAGGAGCCAGAGAGTTGTCGGATGTGAGGATGTTATTGAGCAGGACGCGCTGATTCAGGAAGCCGAGGGTAAATCGCGTGGTTTCCTTCAGCAGCGGGTTCAGCGAGGCGTAAGTTTGCTGTAAGGGCCTCTCTGCCGCGGGGTGCTCCGCCGAATACAGGAGCGCGATCTTATAAGCCCTCTGCAGGGAACGCCCCAGTGCCAAACCCTGTGCCTTTAATTGTTTTTTGTCGATCATAGACGATAGACGGATGCTAATTACACGAATTCCCTTACAGACAAGGAACGATCATTATTGGATTTTACTGCATAGCCATTATTGGATTTTACTGCATAGGGGGGGGGGCCTGCCAAATATACAGTACTGTGGTTGTGGCTCCAACTATTTTCTGTGTGCGGATTCAATCAAGTTCAGGATTGGTGAATACAGAAACTAAAGCGGTTTGCAACGAATGCTGGTGGGAGGCGACTGTGAACAGCGAAAGCTCTCTGCCCGGTTTCCGGCCAGGACGGAGCAGGCGTTGTCCTTGGCGGTCTGGATCGCCAGCTGTTCATCTTCTGCTTTTACAGTCATGCAATTGGTCTTCCCGTCGATCTCGACGCAAACCTCGCATTCATACTGCCGCATGCCCATGGTCTGAAAGATAATCGCAAGCAGAAACAGCACTCCAAATACGATCCCAACCAGCGTTCCTTTTGAGAGAGGTGGCTTCATCTGTTCCAACACTCGACGGTCATTGATGCGAGCAAGACACCCTGCGTTTTCACAGCGCTTGGGCCGCTGCAAACAGGCTCAGGCTAGCACAGTTGGCGGGATCGCGGCAATGTGTTGGCAGCGTGATCTTCCCCGGTTGCTTGCCAACGCCGGGCCTGTTTCCTGCATCCAATGGAATTGATTTGGAAAGATGCCTCTTTCTCCACTATGATCGTGTAAATGGGAAGACAGGGCGGACAGCCCTTTCCTTCGATAGGGTTGCAACGGAAGGCAGGGTTGCCGCAGGCGATCACCAATCCGGTGCGGATGCGGGGTCGGGGCCTTCACTCAAAACGGAAGCATGAAAATGAAAGGGTTCTAGCATGAGGAATTTCCGCAAGCTTTTCTTGGCGATTTGGCTTTTATTCATCCCCGTCGCCTTGAGCGCCCAAAACGTGGGGCTCGACGTCATCGAGCGCTCCCTCGGTAACGGCATGAAGATTTTGATGGTCGAACGGCACGACTCGCCCACCGTTGCGCTCTATCTGCGTTTCCGCGTGGGGGGCGTCGATGATCCGCAGGGACGAACCGGCATTGCGCATCTGCTGGAACACATGATGTTCAAGGGAACCAAAATTTACGGAACCACTGGCTTCCCAGCAGAGGTCCCCTTGATGGAGAAGATCGACCGCGCTTATGCGGAGCTGGACCGCGAGCGCCGCAAACGCGGTTCCGCCTTTGAGGAGCCGGATGAAGCCAAGCTCAGTCAGCTCGAACAAGAGATGGCGGATGCCTTGCAGCAGCAGAGGGAATACATCGTCAAGGATGAACTCTGGCAGACCTACCAGCGGCTGGGCGGGACTCGGTTGAATGCTTCCACCGGCCAGGACTCCACCCAATACTTCGTCCAGTTGCCTTCCAATCAACTGGAGGTGTGGGCCTTTCTGGAGTCGGACCGCCTTGCCAACCCCGTCTTCCGCGAGTTTTATCCGGAACGGGACGTGGTGCACGAAGAGCGGCGCATGCGGACCGACACGCGTCCGAGCGGCCTGCTCTGGGAGGTCTTCAACTCCACGGCGTTTCAGGCGCATCCCTATCGCAATCCGGTCGTCGGGTGGGCTGGCGATCTGGACAACATGACGCGGGAGGAGGTGCTTGAATACTTCAAGACCTTTTATGCGCCAAACAACGCCATCGCGGCCATCGTGGGCGACATCGACCCGGACAAGACCATGGCCATCATGAAGAAATACTTCGGGCCGTTGCAGGCTCAAACCCTTCCCCGGCGCAGCATCACCCAGGAGCCGCAACAGCAGGGCGAGCGGCGCGTGACGATTTCCTTGGACGCCCAGCCGCAGATGCATATCGGGTATCACATTCCGCAGATCGGCCACGAGGACAGCTACGCGCTGGACGTTCTGGGCCAGCTCCTCTCCGGCGTCTCCAGGGAATCACGCACCGGGCGGCTCTACAAGAGCCTGGTCCTGGAGAAGAAAGTGGCCCTCCAAGCCGACGCCGGGCCCATGACCAGCCTTTATCCCAGCTTGTTTGTCGTCTCCGCCACCCCGGCCCGGGGAAAAAGCTCCCAGGAATTGGAGGAGGCCATCTACGAAGAGATCGGCAAACTGCAACAAGAGCCTCCCAGCGAAGAGGAACTGACCCGCGTCCGCAACGCCGTGGATGCCTCCGCGATCCGTTCGCTGCGGTCGAATTTCGGCATTGCCAGGGTTATTGCCGCCTCCGAGCACTTGGCCGGAAGCTGGCGCTACGTGCTGGAGGAGAGGGAAAAGCTGAAGGCCGTGACTGCGGTGGATGTGCAGAACGTGGCGAAGAAATACTTCGCGGAGGAGAACCGCGCGGTGGCGGAGCTCAAATCGAAGTCCCGGCCGGGCGGCGCGGCGACCCCGCCGCCTCCTGCTTCCGCCGGACGTTTGCAGAGCACACCCGCGCAGGGCATACCCGGAGATTTGGAGAACAAATAATAATGAAACGCTTCCTCTTAATTATTTTCTCGGTTGCGATTGCCGTGGGCGCTCTGTCGGCTCAGATGGGCGAGCATGGCGGAGCGTCGGCTACCCGCGGCGACAGCCATTCGGCAGGCTGGGACCAAGCCATGAAGTTGAAGGGTCCTCCGATCGCTCCCACCTTTCCAGAGGTGGGCAAGGAAATCGAGCGCGTGGTCTTCGATAACGGCATGATCGTTTATATCCAGGAAGACCATCGCCTTCCGCTGCTCGATGTAAACGTGCTGGTGCGGACCGGCAGCTACTACGAACCGGCCGGCGAACTGGGGACCGCCGCGCTGGCAGGCGAGTTGCTCCGCACGGGCGGCACCAAGAACTATCCCACCGAGCAACTGGAGGAGCGGCTGGACTTCATCGCCGCCGAACTCTCGGCCTCGATGGGAAGGGAGCAGGCGAACGTCTCGCTGAACGTGCCGCAGAAGGATGCCGACGAGGCTCTCCGCATCCTGGCCGACGTGCTGCGATACCCGGCCTTCGATGAATCCCTCCTGGAGCTGGCCAAGCAGCAGACCATCTTTTCCCTGCGCCGCTCCAACGACACTCCCGGCTCCATGCTCCGGCGGGAGTTTTCGCGGCTCCTCTATACCGAGGAGCACCCCTCCGGACGCACTCCCACACCGGAGCGCATCGGCCAGATCAGCCGTGATGACCTGATTCGGTTTCACAGCAGGTATTTCCACCCGAACCAGATCATGCTGGGCCTGACGGGGGATTTCGACAAAACCGAGATGCTCCTAAAGCTGCGGGAACTGCTGGGCGACTGGTCATCCGGCGAAGTCAGCCTCCCCCTGCTGCCCATGGCCAATCAGCAACCGAAGCCCGGTGTTTATTACATTCCCAAGGAGGTCAACCAATCGAACCTCCGCATCGGCCACTGGGGGACGAACCGGGACAACCCGGACCGCTTCGCCATCAGTTTGATGAACTCCATTCTTGGCGGGTCGGCCTTCAGCTCCCGCATCTCCCAGCGCGTGCGCACCGAGGAGGGATTGGCATACAGCGTCGGCACCGCCTTCCCGACCAGCCAAAGAGACATCAGTTTTTTCCTGGCCGCTGCGCAAACCAAGACGGAGTCCACGGTTCAGGCCATTGATTCGATTCTGGACGAGGTCGGCAAGATCGGCGCCGAGCGGGTTTCCCGGAATGAGTTTGACACCGCCAAGGAGATGTTTCTCTACGGCTATGTCTTTCGTTACACCGATCCGGCTCGGTCGCTGGCCGCGCTGATGCAGGTGGAGTATGACGGCCTGCCCTCCGACTACCTGCAAAAACAGTTTGCGGGATACCAGGCGGTGACGCCGGAAGACATCCAACGCGTGGCCCGGGACTATCTCCGCCCGGACCAGTTGACGATCTTCGTCGTAGGCGACTACCAGAAATTCGCAGACGAGTTGAGCCGCCTCGGTGAGCCGCAGGAAATCCAACCCCTCCAGTTTGAAGACGAGAACCAGCCCAGGCAAGGACGGTAAAGACCCTGGGTCCGGCTTGACTCTCCCCTCAGCTTCCGCTCGTGTAGGCATAAAGAAGCCCGATAGCTGTGAAGTAGACCAGCAGCATGAGGACGCTGCCGGGCTCGAACAGCGGAAAACGCCGCTTGCTGCGGAAGACGATAGCGGCAAGACCCAGAGTCGTCAAGACAACGGCGAACAGGCCTGTGACGGCGTGAATGGGCTCCAGCGCCCCGAAGATCGGGCCGCCCGGATGCGCCAGGTCCATGGCGAAAAAGACCGCCATATTGAAGGCGTTCGAGCCGAAAAGGTTCCCTACCGCCAGGTCAATGGCTCCCAGCCGCACCGCAGCGAAAGAGGTGGCGAACTCAGGCAGCGAGGTGGAGAGTCCCACCAGCAAAGTTCCCACAAAGGTCGTTCCCAGTCCGGATAGCTCGGCGATCTGTTTGGCCGATGCGGCGAAATAGGGGGCGGCGATAAAAATGCCTGCCGCGCCCAGGGCGAACACCGCCAGCGCGCGGCGCAGTGAGGTCTTCGCGCCCTGTTCGTGATGAGAGGAGGCCTCCGTTGCCGGGGAGCCGGGCTTAACAACCGTATGGAGGTAAACCGCGCGTGTCCCGAACACAAAGACGATCAGGAGCAAGGCGGATTCGGGACCCACGCCCAGCAGCGTCCTCTCAGTGTGTGTCAGCACGAAGAGGGTCCCGAGGCCGTTCAGGATGATGGCTAGACAGGCGGCCATGGCATGATCGGAGGACGCCTCGCGGAAGACGCGTCCGGCCGGCGACAGCAGGCCGAGCAGGGCCAGCAGAAGCATGTTGGCGAGGCTCGAGCCGAACAGGTCTCCGGCAGCCAGATCCGGGACGCCCAGGCGCACCGCCGCGACATCGGTAGTCAACTCCGGAAGCGAGGTGGCCCCGGCCAGCAGCACTGACCCGATCCAGACGCGCCCGAGGCGGGTGTGCTCCGCAATGGCGTCACCGCTTTTCGCCAGCACGGTTCCGGCGGCGACGATGACGGCGCCGCTCGCGAGAAATCCCAGCAGCGCAGCGGTCATATGCGGTGCTCCTGCTGAAAGCGCGTGCCGAGCCAGGGAGCAACGGCGAAGACGTTGTTTTTTCCGGAAGGATTAAAATGATTCGTATTCAATATTCTTCCTGGTGTTTGCATCTTGGTGTTTGCATCTTCGCGTTTGCATGCTGGTGATTGCATGCTAGAGTTGGCGTCTTGTTGCCGGGCCCGCATCGTGGTGGTATGCTAGCATAGCTGATTTTTGCAGAGAGCTTCAAATCATCCGGTTGCTGTGGGTGTCGCAGAGTGTTCGGGCGCCGGCAGCCGGTAATTCCTTCCCTCTCCCAAAATCCGTTTCACAGTTCCCGGCCGTGATGTAGACTCACTCCGGGGCGCGAAAACAGCCGGCTGATTTTTGCTTGGCGGCGTGCCCCGAAGACGGGAGAAAAATCATCCATCATGCGCAGGCTGAAACTGCATTGGCAAATCCTCATCGGCATTGCGCTGGCGTGTATTGCCGGAACGCTCACGGGGACTGACGCGGGACTTTTTGGCGTCACCTATTACCAAGCCTACGATTTCATCGGCACACTGTTTCTTAACGCTTTGAAGATGATTACTGTGCCGCTGATCCTGTCCGCCATCATAACCGGAATAGCAGGGATTGGCGGCGAGACTGGCCTGGGGCGTCTCGGTGTAAAAACCGTTCTCTATTACATGCTAACCAGCATGCTGGCGATACTCGTGGGCTTGGCGCTTGTCAACGCCATCGCGCCGGGGATGGTGGATGGCGAGCCGGCGGGCCTGCGCCTGGGCCTGGCAGAGGGTACAGAGGCCGCGCTGCAAGGTGTCGAAGGCAGGGGAGCCGGCGATATTGCAGAGGTCTTTCTGCGGATGGTGCCGCCCAATATCATCGCGGCTGCTGCTGAGGGCCAGATGCTGGGGCTGATTTTTTTCAGCCTGCTGTTCGGTTACTTTATGACCCGCATTCAGCCGGACTATGCGGGATCACTGAAGCGGATATGGAATGGCATCTTTGAGACGATGATGCAGATCACTCTATGGGTGATGCGCTTTGCGCCTGTTGGTGTGTTCGGGCTGGTGGCGATGACGGTTTCCACAACAGGGTTTGAGGGCTTTGTTCCTTTGCTTTCCTTCTTCGTGACGGTGCTGCTGGCGCTGGCGATTCACACATTGGTCACCCTTCCCCTGTTGCTGCGTTTGGCGGGCCGTGTCAGTCCCTGGCTGCATTTTCGGGCGATGTCCCCGGCTCTGCTGATGGCATTCTCCACGTCCTCCTCTTCCGCGACGCTGCCGATGACCCTGAAGTGCGTGCAGAAGAACGCCCGTGTTTCCAACCGCACCAGCAGTTTTGTCTTGCCGCTGGGCGCGACGGTCAATATGGATGGGACGGCGTTATACGAGTGCGTGGCGGCGATGTTCATCGCGCAGGCCTACGGGATCGAGTTGAGCTTTGGCCTGCAATTCACCATCGTGTTCCTCGCCTTGCTCACCTCCATAGGGGTAGCGGGCATCCCGGCGGCGAGTCTGGTGGCGATCATCGTGATTTTGGGCGCGGTCGGCCTGCCGGTTGAGGGTGTCGGGCTGATTTTAGTCACAGATCGCATCCTGGATATGTGCCGCACCGCAGTGAATGTCTTCAGCGATAGCTGCGGAGCTGTAATTATCGCAAAGACAGAGGGGGAAACCGGTGTGTTAAGTAAAGAGGTCGCGGAAACTCAGGGGTAATCGCCGGGGCGACTGCATTCCGGCGGAACGAGCGATCAGACGCCGTGTTTTTTGGCGTAGTGGCGGAAGGAGCGATAACTCATCTGCAACAACTCGGCGGCCTTGGTGCGGACCCCGAGGGAGCGAGCCAGGGCGGCCCCCAGCATTCCCCGCTCAATTTGTTGAATGTACTGCTCCAGGTCCAGGCCCTCTTCCGGAAGCTGCGACAGAATGCTTCGGTTGGATTTGACGTCTATTTCGTGGACTACCCGTTCGGGCAGCGAATCCGGAATTATTTCCTCTCCTTTTTCCAAGGCCACCGCCCGTTCGATGGCGTTCTCGAGTTCCCGCACGTTGCCCGGCCAGGGATAATTCTCCATCAGGCGGATGGATTCGCTGCTGATCTTGTGAATGGATTTCCCCATCTGGCCGCTGAATTTTTCGAGGAAATGGAAGGCCAGCAAGGAAATGTCGCTGGGGCGGTTTCGCAAGGGTGGAATGTCCAGGGGAATCACGCTGATGCGATAGAACAGGTCCTCGCGGAACGTTTTTTCCTCGACCATCTGTTGCAAGTCCCGGTTGGAAGCGGCAATCACGCGGACATCCACGTCAATCTCCTCGTTGCCCCCTACGGGACGAATCTTGTGTTCCTGCAGGGCGCGCAGCAGCTTCACCTGCATGGGCTGGCTCATCTCCGCGATTTCATCCAAAAAGAGGGTTCCCCCGGAGGCGTACTCGAACAGGCCTTTTTTGTTCGTGGTTGCTCCGGTAAAGGCTCCCTTCAGATATCCGAACAGCTCGCTTTCGAGCAGCGTCTCTTGAAATGCGCTGCAATTGATGGAAACGAAAGGCTGCTTGCTGCGCATGCTGTGCAAGTGAATGGCGCGCGCCACCAGTTCCTTGCCTGTTCCGCTTTCTCCCAGGAGCAAGGCCGTGCTGTTGGCGGGGGCGACGCTGAGGATCAACTCAAAGAGCGTCTTCATCGGGGAGCTTTGTCCCACGATGTTCTCCAGGCCCCCTTGTTTCCCCAACTCGCGCTTCAGAGAGACGTTTTCTTGTCTGATCCGGTGGATTTCCAGCGCCAGCTCGACTTTGAATTTCAGCTCATCCACCAGCGACGGCGTCTTGATCAGATAGTCGAAGGCCCCCATCTGAACGGCTTGGACGGCTGTCTCGACCGATTCGTGGCCCGTGATCAGAATCACCAGCGCATCCGGCTGGGATTCGCGAACGTGCTGGAGTAGGTCCAGCCCGCTGGCCTGGGGCATTTTCATGTCGGAGATGATCAGGTCGTAGATCTGGCCCTCGATCTTTTGGAGCGCCGCCGGAACGCTGTTGGCAGTATCCACACGGTGGCCCGCCTTCCGGAAGGTGATGTCCAGCATCTCGCAGATGGACTTTTCATCATCGACCACTAATAATTTCGCCATGGGCTTTTGCCGTGGGGGCCTCGCTTTCCGGAAGATGGGGGAGGGAGGGCAGCACGATGCGAAATACGGTTCCGTCCCCGGTGGACTCGGCGTGGATGGTCCCTTTATGCGCCTGGATGATCTGGTAGACAATAGCCAGGCCCAGCCCCGTCCCCCCCTCGAAGCTGGACTGAAACGGTTCAAACAGTTTCTCCACCTGCCGGGGAGACATCCCGTTGCCTGTATCGCAAAAAAGAATTTGCAGGTGTTGTTCCCCCGCAACGACCTCGACGGAGAGGGTGCCGCCGCTGGGCATGGCCTTTACAGCGTTGTCCCCGATGTTCCAGAAGACCTGCCGCATGCGGTCGGCGTCCAGCGGGGAAAGGACCGGCTCCCGGGGAAGCTTCTTTTCGACCCGGTAGCGGGCAGCAAACTGCGGACGGTTTTCAAGCAGCGTCAGCGTCTCCTCCAAAATCTCCACCACGTTGACCGGTTTGAACTGATAGGTTTTTTCCCGCGAGTACAATAAAAAATCCGTCAGGATCGCGTTCAGCCGTTCCGACTCTTTCAGGACAATCCCGATCAGGCGTTGCTGGTCCGAATCCAAGTCCGCCATGCCGGAAAACAGCTTCACCGATCCGGCGATGGAAGCCAGCGGATTGCGGATTTCATGCGCGATGGCCGCCGCCATCCGCCCGATGGCCGCCATACGGTCTTTGAGCTGGACCTCCCGTTCCAGGTTCTTCATCGGGGTGACGTCCTGGAAGCCGTACACATAGCCTACTGTTTCCCCGTTGCGGCTTAACGGGGAAACACTCAGACCCAGGAATTTTTCATTCCCTCCGGCGCCCGTATAACAAATCTCTTGCCGCGCTTTGGAAAGATCGGGCTGTCCTCCCGCCATAACTTGCGGGAAGAGCGTCTCGATGGTCTTGCCTTTGAGGGAGGAAAAAGGAAGCCCCAGGATGTCCGCTCCCGGCGAATTCAACAGGATGATCTGCCCGGTCAGGTCGGTCGTAATCAGCCCGCCGCGCATGCTTTCCAGGATGTCCTGATTCAGAGCTTGCAAATCCTCTAATTCTTCCTTTTTGTCTTCCAGTTCGACGCCGGTCTTGCGCAAAATCACCGCCAACTTGCTGGCCAGGTACGCCACCGCCATAAACGCCACCAGGTTGGCCGCTATATTGATTTGCAGGCTTTTCAGGTCCGGTTGGGTCAGGGCGTAGGCGGGAATGATGTTGTAATAGGGAAGCTCCAGTATGACTCCCGCCTGAATAAAGCAAAGGCTGGCGATCAGGAACGCGCCTCCCCGCGAGAGGACAATGCTTCCCATCAGGATCGTTAATGGATAGAGGAAGTAAAAGTAACTATCCAGGCCGCCGGTGAAGTAGACCACCAGCGTCACCATGGAGGTATCCAGAATCATCTGAATATAGGCTTGCTGTGTAGCGTCTAATTTGATCTTCAGCAGGATGTGGTGGATCAGATCCAGCACGCACCAGAACAGCAGGACGGCCAGAAAGTACTTCATCGGAACCTGCACAACGGTCAGGTTCTGCAACTGCGCCATCTGCTGAATGGTGAGCTCGATGCCCAGCAGGAAGGTGATGATGACAATCCGCACGCGGATCAGCCAGGAAAGCCACTGTCTCTGATCCATCATCTCCATAGGGCTCTAAGGCTCCTGCGGCGTTTGATTGCGCCCGCGAACGATTTCCGGTCACGAGGCGCGTATACGCACGAATGTACTCGAAAAAGCGTGGGAAGAGCAACCACCTTGCTTGCGTTCCGGGAGCAAGGTATCGAGTGAGAGAACGGCTGCGGTATGGTGGGTCGCTGGAAAAGGGGAGCCTCTGTGGGTTGGGTTGCTGCTTCCAGCCTTCACTCCAGCATTTCCAGTTTCACACGCGCCACGCGGCGATGTTCCATCTCCAGCACGGTAAACTTGCGATTTTCATAAACGAAGGTTTCACCTCCCTGCGGGATGTGGCCGAGTTGCTGGAGCACGAACCCCGCCAGGGTTTCAAAGCCCTTGTCCCGGGGGAGTTGAACCTGGTATTGATCCTCCAAATCCAGGATGTTGACGTGGGCGTCCAGCACCAGCGTGCGTTCCCCGAGACGCAGGCCGGGGGGCATCTCCCAGTCATACTCGTCCTCGATTTCCCCGACGATCTGTTCCAGCACGTCCTCCACCGTCACCAGACCGACCGTGCTGCCGAATTCATCCACCACCAGGGCCATGTGCCTGCGCTGCTTCTGGAAGTCTTGCAAAAGCTGGTCAATCGGCTTGGTCTCCGGCACGACCTGAATCTCTCGCAACAGGCTGCGCAATACGAATTCCCGTGGTGTGCGGCCTGCTTCCCAGGTCGCCTGCTGCTCCTCGGCGACTTTCAGCAGGTCCTTGGTGTAGAGAACGCCGATAATCTGTTCGGGAGAGTCCTGGTGGACGGGAAGCCGCGAGTACTGGTCCTCGGTGACGATCCGCAGCAGCTCTCCCAGAGACAAATCCACGGAAATCGAGACGATGTTGGGCCGGGGAACCATTACTTCCCTCACCAAGATCTGGCTCAGGTCAATGATGTTGTGAATCATGTCCTGCTGATAGGCGGGCAAAGCGCCGCTGCGATAGCTGGCGGTGACCAGCATCTTGAGTTCTTCTCCGGTGTAGGAGTGGGATTGAGGCCCCCCAGCCGTGGCTCCCAGGTGCCGGGCCAGGAAAAAGGAGCAGGCGTCCAGGACCGCCAGAGGCCCGCGGACGAACTTCATGAAGAAGGTCATGGGCCAGGCAACCACTAAAGACAGCCGCTCGGCCCGCTCCAGGGCCACCTGCTTCGGAACCAGCTCCCCGAGGACCACATGGAGGAAAGTGATCATAAGGAATGCCAGCGCCAGGGCCAGGCTGTGGGTCAGCACCGGGCTATCTACGTGCAACCAGGCCAGTGCAGGCTGGATCATCGCCGCCAGGGTGATTTCACCAATCCATCCCAGAGCCAGGCTCGCCAAGGTGATGCCCAATTGTGTCCCGCTGAGGACGCTGTTCAGATTTCCAATCAGCTTCAGGGCAGCCTCGGCCCGTGCGCTACCCTGCGAAGCCCTTTGCTGCAACCGGGTTCGCCGGACGCTCACCAGGGCGAACTCCACCGCCACAAAAAAGGCGTTGGCCAGCACCAGGAGGACAATAGTTAAAACGCGTAAAAACGGAAAGGCAGGCATAGTCGCTCCCCGCCATGTCGTCGCTCCCGGCGGGATGCGGAGCTATTCTAACACGGGATGCGCGCCTCCAGGGAAAGAGAACGCTTGCTAGATAAGCCGCTTCCAGAGAACACTGCTGGCGAGGGACTGCCGGGTCTGGTAACCTTTTTTCGGGATGATACGATGATACCCGCAGAAAAACTCGCCACAGTGCCTGCCGCCCCGGGCGTCTATCAATTTCTCAATGCTGCTGGGGAAGTAATCTACGTGGGAAAGGCCAAATCCCTGCGGCAACGAGTGCGATCTTATTTTCTGGAGGCGCGAGCGGCGGAGGCGAAGACGGACACCCTGGTCCGCGAAGCCATTGCGGTCAGCACGATACTTGTCGACAACGACCGCGAAGCTCTGGCTCTGGAGAACAACCTGATCAAGCAGATTCAGCCGAGGTTCAACGTCCTGTTGCGGGACGATAAAACCTATCCCTACATCAAGCTGACAGCCTCGGAAAAATACCCTCGCATTTATGTGACACGGCGGCTGAAGAAAGACGGGTCAGCTTACTATGGCCCGTATTTTCCGGGCGGCCTAGCTTACCGCATTGCCCGCTTGATCCATCGGTATTTTCTGGTGCCTTCCTGCACGGTGGACTTGGCGCGGGCGCATCCCCGGCCTTGTTTGGAATATTACATTCAGCGCTGCCAGGGACCCTGTGTGCCCGGACTCACCACCGAGGAGCGATATGCACAGGCGGTGCGGGACGTGAAAATGTTTCTGGAGGGCCGTCACGGCGATTTGGTCCGGATTCTTCGCAACCGAATGCAGGAGGCTTCCGATAGCGAGCGTTTCGAGGAGGCCGCCGCTTGCCGGAACTTGATCTCTACGGTGGAGCAGTTGCAGGAGAAACAGAAGGTGGCAGCAGCAGCCGGCGATGACCGGGACGTCTTAGCCCATCACCAGGAAGGCCCCCTGGTGGCCGTGAATGTATTCCACATGCGGAGGGGCCGCGTGCTGGATCGCCGGGAATTTTTCTGGGAAAACCAGGAGATGTTTGACGCCAGCGATTTTTTTTCCTCCTTGCTGAAGCAGATTTATCTGGAGCAGCAATACATCCCGGCGTTTGTCCATATCCCGGTCGATTTTGAAGACCGCTCGCTGCTGGAAGAGCTGCTTTCGGAAAAACGCGGCCACAAGGTGGAGATCCTCACTCCCCAGAGGGGACAAAAACGGGCGCTGCTGGAGCTGGCGGAAAAAAATGCGGCGCACTCTTTTGACCAGCGTTTCCGGGTTTTGAAGCCGACCAGCCGCGCCATCCTGGAGGCGTTGCAGGAGGCGCTGGGCCTGCCCGAGCCTCCCGTCCGGATTGAATGCTTCGACGTCTCCCACTTTCAAGGAACCGACACGGTGGCCTCGATGGTGGTCTGGGAAAACGGCAAGATGAAGAAGGCAGGGTACCGCAAGTTCATCCTCCGCACGGTGGAGGGAAATGACGATTTCGCCAGCATGCGGGAGGTCGTGGAACGCCGCTGCCGCCGGTTGCAGGAGGAGCGTCAGCCGTTGCCGGGGCTGATTCTGATCGACGGCGGCGTGGGCCAGTTGCACGCCGCGGCAGAGGCCCTGGAGAAGCTGGGGATCATCAATCAGCCGCTGGCCAGTATCGCCAAGAAAGAAGAGATTCTCTATGTCCACGGGCAGGAGTCCGACCCCATCCGGCTTGACCCGCACTCTCCGGTGCTCCATCTCATGCAGCAAGTCCGGGACGAGTCGCACCGTTTCGCCGTCAGCTTCCATCGCCAGCGCCGCGACTCCCGCAGGCTGCGCTCGGAGCTTTGCGAGATTCCCGGCGTGGGGGAGAAAACGGCTCGCAAGTTGCTTGAGAATTTCGGTAGCTTGGAAGGAATCCGGTCCGCTTCGGAAGAAGATCTCCAGCGAATCCTGCCTCGCCGCCAAGCCGCCCTGGTGCGGGAATTTCTGGCCCAAGGAACGCCTCCAGCGTCCCCGAATGCACATAGTTCTGGAGGGTAACGCGAATCCACCGGTCCACTGGTACTATGTGCAACGAGAAGAATATGAGAGGAAACCACATGACGCAGACGCCACAGTCCACAAATTCCTCCCCCAAGCTCATTTCCTTGCTGGCGCTGTTAGTTTTCACAGCGGTATCCGCAGGCTATGCGCAAAGCAGTGATTTTCCAGTTACGCTATCCCAAGGAGTGATGGCGGGCGAGGTGACGGAAACCAGCGCCATCATGCAATCGCGGCTTACTTCCGCTAATCCGCTGGTGGACAGCCGCTGGTCGGGAATTCCAGGGAGTCCCGGGGTAGCGCGCTTTGAAGTGTCCTCAGCGCCGGATTTCAGAGGTTCCTTCCTAACAGAATGGATGGAAGCCGTTCCGGAATACGATTACATCGTCAAGATCAAAGTTCCGGGGTTGCAACCGGGCACGCGCTATTACTACCGTCTGCTGTACGGTCCCGATGAGGCGAGGATTCGAGAATCACAAACGGGCACGTTTCGGACGCATTCCGGAAGGGAAGCGGCCGGCGAGATTCGTTTTGCCGTGGTCACTGGAATGAACTACTCCCGGTTCCATTATATGGGGGGACGGTTCGACCCGCCTTATCGCGGGACGGATAAACATCTCGGATACCCGGCGCTCGAATCCATTCGCAAGCTGAAACCCGATTTTTTCGTGGGGACGGGGGACAACGTCTACTACGATACCCCCGCTGCCGGCCGCGCGGTAACAGAACATCAGTTGAGAAAGAAACACCATGAGCAGTATTCCCAGCAAAGATTTATTCAGTTATTTCGGGAAGTAGCCACGTACTGGATGAAGGATGACCACGATTACCGGTTCAATGACGCCGATCCCATTAACCTTTTCCCCGATCCCGGAGGATATGAACCTTCGCACGAATTGGGCATCCGGATTTTCCGGGAGCAACTGCCGGTCGTCGATCCAAACGAGGAGAAGGCGGCAACCTATCGGACGTATCGGGTGAGCCGGTTGCTCCAGGTCTGGTTCGTAGAAGGGCGGGACTACCGAAGCCCGAATGAGATGGTGGACGGTCCGGAGAAATCCATCTGGGGCAAGGAGCAAAAAGAGTGGCTGAAACGAACGCTTCTCGAAAGTGACGCGACCTTCAAAATCCTATTTTCACCCACGCCTATGGTCGGGCCCGACAGCACGGATAAGCGGGACAACCACGTCAACCCGGCAGGGTTCCGGCAGGAAGGAGACGAGTTCTTCCGCTGGCTCCAACAACAAGGGTTCTTAACCAAGAACTTTTATATTATCTGCGGCGACCGGCACTGGCAGTATCACTCGATTCATCCTGCCGGTTTTGAGGAGTTCTCTACAGGAGCGTTGGTCGACCAAAATGCCTTTCAGGCGATACTCCCCGGCGACCCGGGCTCGTCCGATCCGGAAGCCAAAATCCGGCAGCCCTATCACTACAACCGGCCGACGGGTGGCTTCCTGATCCTCACGGTGGGACCGGGGCCAGAGGACAACGGCGCGCAAGCGGAGTTCACATTTTATGACGAGAATGGGGAAATGCTTTACAGCCATACCAAGCTGGCCGGAATCCTGGAAGATGGAAGATAAAAGATAAAAGCTGAGAGCTGAAAGAAGAAAGCTGAAAACCGATGAGCGCCACAGGCGGCGGTTTGTGACCGCTACGGAACCAGTAAGCCGGTCCCGATCATCCAAACCACGCCCAGAGCGCAAGAGCCGGCCCCAATCACCGGCTGCACCCATCTTTCCAGCAGCGCGTCGGAGAAAGTCCGAATCAGCCCACCCAAGGCCAGGCAGTAGCCCGCCATGCCAAGCATCACTCCCAAACCGAAAGCGCTCAGGTAGGCTCCCATGAGCCATGGCGACTCCATAGCGGCGATGGGGAGCAGAGCCAGCGCGGGCACGGCCCCGGCCAGTCCGTGGATGGCCCCCGTGACGGTGGCGGCGTGGTTGTCGAAATGCTCCTCGCCGTGGACGTGCGAGTGCAAATGAGAGTGGACCAGTGAGCCGTGGCGGTGCTGATGAAAGTGCAGCTTCCGGGCCCGGAACGAGCGCCGCAGAGAGATGCCCCCCACAAAGACCAGTACTAAGCCAACTAAAAATTCCGCATACGGTTCAAACCGTTCGGGGACGGGGACAGCCAAGGCAGCGATCAGCACGCCCAGCAGCAAGACCGCCGCCAGATGACCTACTCCCCAACGCAGGCTCACCATCAGGGCGGAGGAGAGCCGCCGCCGCTGGCTGACAAAGGTGCTCACCGCCGCCAGATGGTCCGGGCCAAAGGCGTGGAGGATGCCTAACAGGAATGCGGTAGTGAATATCAACAAGAGAAGCGTTTCCTTATCGTGATCTATAGCTGGGCGGGTGCAGACAACCCTGCGTGCAGAGAGGTCAAGGTTATCACAGCTCCGGCAGCTTGATCCAACTGCCGTGCTAGTCAATCCTTGGTCAGTTCCACACCGTCCATAACCATTTCCCATCTGCCGCCTTCCTGGTAAGGCGGCTGGGAGACGACGAAGGTGGTGGAAATAAACCAGATGCCAACAGCGAAATCATCGCCTTGGAACTCTTGGAGCGGCCCATCAATTGTCGTTCTGGCGGTTCCCCTATGCCGTTCGTAATCTATGCTCCCGTCTTGCGTAATGGACAGACGTATTTCCGGTGATCTCCACACGCCGACGTAGTCAGCTTTGTCCGCCGGAACGGGCGTGCCGCAACCGGATAGCAAAAGCGTGAGAAGCAGAATTGCTGGGATTGGGCGAATGTTCATTGGGCACTTTCTGATACGAGCGGCTTAACGTCTGGCGATCCCCTGCGATCCGTGAAGCAGATCGTCAGGCGCATCGCCTGATTGGACCGTCGGTGAATGAACACTACAATGTCACCAGCACCCGCCCGACTGCACGCTGGCCCTCGACGCACTCGTGGGCCTCAGCAATCGAGCGCAGCGGAAACCGCTCCGCGATCTTAAAACCTGGCCATTCCCCGTCAAGCGCCGCAGTCAGCCCTGCTGCGGCAACGGTCTTCGCTTCGGTCGCGAAGTCGTCGCTTCCGAGAAAGAACAAGCGGATATTCTTGAATACGAGCGGCCAGAACGGGATTGACGGCGACGGATCTCCTGTCGCGTACGTGGCGATGGAGCCACCCAGCGCAAGCAGTTCCACGTCGGTCGCAAGGTTTGCGTGAAAAGCAACCTCGACCACGTGATGGACGCCGTCGGGGGCGAGGGCGCGGATACGTTCAACCACCTCGTCGGCAGAGATCCCATCGGTGCGGACGACCTCGTGTGCGCCGGCCCGGTCTGCCACGGCTGCACCGCGCTCCGATCGGATGGTCGCGATCACATGCGCCCCGCCGTACCGGGCGAGTCCGATGGCGCACGAGCCAACGGCGCCCGCCCCGCCCTGCACGAGCAAGGTGCGCCCCTCAACTGGACCGGCCACATGCACGGCACGATGGGCGGTAATTCCGGGAATGCCGAGGCACGCGCCTTGATCGAAAGAAACTTTAGGTGAAAGCGGAACGGCTTGGTCGGACGGCACGACCACATACTCTGCTGCCGTTCCGAACGGCCGGTAACTCTGTGCGCCGAAGCACCACACCCGCTCGCCTGCACGCCGTGCAGGAACGGCTTCGCCAACCCTGTCGATCCTACCCGCGCCGTCGCTGTGGGGAATCACCCTTGGGAAGGGCAACCCGACGCCAAAAGTGTCCTGGCGCTTTATCACATCACCAGGGTTGACGCCGGAAGCGGTCATACGAATGCGCACCTCGTCCGGTCCCGGCTGAGGGTCTGGCATCTCGCCGACGATCAGCACTTGAGCGGCAGGCCCCTGCTTTTCGTACCAGGCTGCTTTCACATCGAAGCTCCGAGTGACGTTGGGAAGGGCGGGCGAACGGTGCGTTGAGCTGCGGACGGCGTGAGCCGGCCGTCGGCTCAAGCGGTTGCCAGGCCGCCTCCGACAGTTGTGCCACGGCGCCACATAAGAGCACCCACGGAAATAACCCAAACGAGGATCAGTAAACTGGCGGGCATATTGACCGTCATGGCTAAGCTCGAAAAACCAGTGTACGCCATTACAACTCCCCCAACCAAAGTGGGGATACCTCCCAGCAGGGCAAGTACTGCGACCCAGCGGGGATAGTGTCCGCTGTTCCATAACGCAATTCCGTACAGCGTAACTGTGAGGCCGAAGAACATACTCATGACACTGGCGAGCCCGACTTCGACCTGACGGACGCCGAATGCTGCATGAAACAAACCGGCCTTTTCCGAGGACTCCGCCCCAGCCCATGCGTCAACCATCACTTTAAGTGCGATGCCATCCACCGCCTGAAGAACGGCGGTCAGCGTCAAGCTAGCGATCGCTCCCCCAGAGGCGATGCGGGGAAGACCCGCTCGGCCACCGGAGTCCAACTCGTTGGCGAGCACTAAGAGCGCGCCAACAATGAGAGCAACTCCAGCGAGCTGTGTTAAATGACTGGCAACCCAATGTCGATCGGCCGCGTACTCCGAGAAAGCAGCAACAGAGTCGTTCGGATCTGCCTGCATTGGGTGTAGCGAGGTTCCGGCAAAGAGAAGTACAGCACCAAGCACGGCGCTCATAGCGCCAAACTTATAACTACGACTACTCATGACTAAGACCCTTGCCCACCTTCCTGTCCGTCGGTCTAGCTCCTGTTTAGGCTGATCCTCATAAAATCCGTCCCGGTCAGCGTAAGACGAAACCGCCACGGAAGGGCAGCGTCTACGGGCAATTATACCGGATCGAAAGATGCCGCAGAGCTAGTGCTTTTTGCCGGCCCGCTGCAACGACCGTTTAGGCGTGGTGTCGAGGTCTTCTATCCTGACGCCTCGGCCTTCCCGCAAGCTATGCCGCGCTGATTCAATCCGGGCCAGAAATCGGGGGTCATTTTCCAACCGGTAATCAAACCAGTCGTCTTCGGACTCAAAACCAATGAGCACTCCTGCCGGTCTGCCGTGCCGCGTGATGACCACTTCTTCCTTTTCCGCCGCTCGCAGAAACTTGGACAAATCGTCTTTGACCTCTGAAAGCGCAACTTTTTTCATTAAGACCCCTGAATGTCGGTAGTCACGGTGAGCGCTTTTTCTTGCCCTGGGTTCTTCTCTCGACAGGATACCAAAATAAAAAAGCCTGCTTTATCCTACCAGCGGCTCAAGCAGATCGGGCGTTACTGATCTGCACCAATTGCGGTTCGGCGCGGACTGTGCCGAAGCTCAGGACATCCATGGGGCAGACGGTGACACAGACGCCGCAGCCGATGCAGGAGGAGTTGGCGTTGGTGATGGGCTCCTGTTTCAGCGCGAAGCTCATCACGTCGATGCCGACCAGGCAGTAGCGGCTGCACTCGCCGCAGGCGATGCACTTCTCGTTAGCGCTGATGCGGTATTGGCTGAACCGCAGCTTCTCGTAGAGGTGGCTCAGCAGCTCCATCATCTTGGCCAGCGGGCACCAGTAGCGGCACCAGACTTTCCCGCCCAGGAACGGGTAGAGCGTCAGCGGCAGAATGCCCACCAGCCAAATGTCTGCGACAATGCGATAAGCGTATAGCCCCCGTTCGGCGGGCGTACGGAGAGCCTCGAACACGTCCCGGCCCAGCATCATGACCGTGATGAGGACCGCCGCGATAAAGACCACCAAGGTCATCTTCTTCTCCCAGCGATGGCTGGCTTTTCCCTTCGGCGCCAAGTGGCGCCAGCGGTCGCCCAGCGTTTCGGCCAGCCCGCCGCAGCCGCAGATCCACGAACAGTAGCGTTTGCCGTGCCAGACGACCATCACCGGGATGATCCCAAAGGCCAGCACAACCCCCCAGATAATCCAGATCTGATGAGGGTCATAGAAGAACGTGTAGAAGAACAACGGCCAGGCGTAGACGATGCCGTAGGCGCGCCAGGGTTGCTCTGCGAACTGCGGGTCCGTGGCCAAGCGCTCGCCCACCCAGCGGTATTCAACCGCCCAGCGGAAGAGAAATTCCGGCACTATAAAAAAGAAAATCCACTGAAAACTGATCAGGCTGGAGAAGCGCCAGATCTGGAATTTGTCCCGGCGGTCCAGGCCCCATCGCTTGAGCGCCTGGATTCCGAAAAAAGTCATCACCACGGTGTAGAACACCGTGTACCAGAATTGCAAGGGGCGGTCGGCGAATCTAAATAGCTCGTAAGCCCAACCGGTGTAGGGCCAAAATTCCTGCCCCGCACCCAGTTTGATGCCGTAGAGGGAATAAAAGCCGAAGAAGCCCGTGCCCAACCACGCCCAGCGTTGGCCGCGCACGGCCGTCGCCAACAGACCGGCGAAGGCCCCCGCCGCCACCACGCCGCCAAGCCACTGGGGGATCTGCTGTACCAACTCCATCGAAGCGTTGCCCCCCAGCGCCCACAGGCCGAGCAAGGTGGCCAGCGTCAATAGGGCCGAGCGGGCCATACTGCCCGACCATTCATTTTCCATCTTCAACCCCAGCGACTTCAGAAACGCGGTCGGAACTTCAGAGCCGATCAGCACGAAGGCGTGGTCATAGGGGAATTTCTCGGTGGTCTGCTTGCCGTCTTTTTCGATTTGGAGGGTGGCCTCTCGGTCGCCGAACTCAGTGACCTGGGAGTTGAAGAGGGGCTTGATAGACCCGCTGCCGATCGCTTCCTGGAGCTGTCGCTCGTTGTCTTTGAAAATCCGGTAGAGCTGCTGGCCGCGATAGCTGAGCGTAACCTGGTTGCGCTGGCTCAAGGTGAGGGCGGCCTCGGCGGCCGTGTTTCCCCCGCCGACCACCAGAATCCGCTCGTCGTGGTACTGCTTGGGGCTATAGAGGCGATGATAGACTCGCTCCTGGTCCTCGCCCGGTACGACCAGCTTGCGCGGGTTTCCCCGTTGCCCGGTGGCGAGGATGACGTTGCGGGCCTTGTACTGCTTTCCCTGCTCGGTCGTGAGGGTAAAGCTGTCGTCTTTGTTGCGGGTGAGGGATTTCAACCCATCTCCGGTGCGGACATCCAGGCCGTTGTCGCGGATGATCTGGTGCCAGCGCCCGATGAGGTCTTCCTTGGTGGCGCCGTCCAGCCAGAGTTTGCCCTTGGGCGGGACTTGGTCCGGCTCGGCGTAAATCCACTTTCCCTCCGGGAAGTCTTCAATGGTGTTGGCGATTTTGTTTTTTTCGAGGACCACGCACCGGAGGCCTTTGTCGGTGGCCGCCAGCGCCGCGTTCAGCCCGGCCGCCCCGGCGCCGACCACGACGGCGTCATAGGCCTCCGTGTCGTTCGATCCGGTGTCGCGCTGGCGGCCTTGCTGACCGCCGTGCTGACCGCCATACTGACCAATGATTTGCTCGATCACCTCCACGCCCTGTTCCATCGCCAGCTTAATCACCGGCGCCCCAGCCAAGTCCCCGATCACGTACAGGCCACGGAGATTCGATTCTCGTTTGGAGTCCATCTGCGGCCGTCGTGTGGGCATGTTGGCGGTTTCGAAGATTCCCTCGAACCACCGCTGGAGTTTGGTGAGCATTGTGCTGAATTGTGTTTTATTGGATGAACTGCTGCTTGCGCCAGCGGACGGCCTCGGATTCAAACGCCGGGATCGTCTGTCCGCCGCAGCCCAGGCAAGCGTCCCCGGAAGGGTGGTTGTAGTAGCCGCAGTGGGAACACTCCTCGGAATAGTGGGTGCACGGCACTTTCCGAAGGCCGCGAGGAATGCCGGCAGGAAATTGTCCGGCATCGCCCGGTGCGCGAGTCAGCAGGATCAGATAGCCCGCCGCATTCAGAAAAAACCCCAGAAAGAACCACGGAATCGGCGATAGAGCCTTATGCACCGCTGCTTGCGCGCAGGCTCCGGCGAAGATTAACCCGGCCAGGACGTAAACTCCGAGCATGAGCCATGCCGGCGACAGCGGCTGGCTGCTGGGTCCCTGCTCGCTGAACAGCGCGCCGCTCGGGCGGTCCGGGTCCGCTGGGGATTGCTGCGCCAGCGCAGCAAAAGGATTGATCAGGAAAACAGCAGTCAGGAAAACTGCGGCAAGACACAAAATAGAAAGACGCAAGCTTCTCGGCCCTCTCATGAGTTTTCTCCTGTTCTCAACGGCCGCTTTCACTGAGATGCCCGAATTAGCTTAGCGATTCACCCCGTGAAAAGAAAGGGGAATGGGGAAAGACAAAAGCCAGGTGGAACGGAAAGGGAAAGGAGCAGAGCGCGCCTCGCTGGGAATGTCACCCGGGAACTTCTGCGCCGACCGTCTTCAAAACCAAATCCGCCATGGCCTGGATAAACTTCGGCGAATCGTTCAGTCCGGGCATCATCTCAAATTGCCGGAAGCCGGCCTGTAGCGCCTCCTCGCGCGCTTCGATGTCAATCTCATGCAGCGTCTCAATATGATCCGATACGAACGAGACAGGAACAACCAGCGCGTTCCTCACTCCCTCCGCGCCCAGCCGTGCAATGACCGCGTGCAGAGTGGGACCCAGCCAGCGCCCTGCTCCCACCCTGCTCTGGTAGCAGATCGTATGAGGAAAGGGCCAGCGGCCTCGTTCGAGGAGCAGCCGCACCGTGGCTTCCACCTGTTCCTGATAGGGGTCTCCGGCCTTAATGACGCTGATCGGCAGTCCATGCGCGCTGAAAATCATGTGTAACCCGCCCGGATGGGCGGATGAGCCGGCAAACTTTCCCACGCTCGAGTTTATTATTTCCACCACGGAATCGATATATCCCGGATCGTCGTGGAAGTCTTGAATCTTCCGGACGGGAACATTAGAGAAGGAGGAAGCTGGAAACTGCCTTCCCCATTCATTGAAGCTGCTGCCGGTGGTGGTCTTGGAGTATTGCGGATAGAGGGGCAACAGGATCAATTCGCTCCAGTCATCTTTGGCCAACTCGCGGAGGGCCTCGTCCGTCAAGGGATGCCAATAGCGCATCGCCACAACCACGCGGGCGTCAATGGACTTTTGCAACGCTTCTTCCAGCGCACGGGACTGCCTGCGGGTCCACTCCACGATGGGAGACTTGCCGCCGATGGCAGCGTATAACTTTTGAACTTTCTGGGCACGGCTTTTGGCCATCCGCCGGGCGAGGGGTTTACGAGCCAGCCTGGCCAGCGGAAAGTCGATGATATCCGGGTCCAAAAACAGGTTATGGAGAAAAGGCTCCACGGCCTCCAGGGAATCCGGTCCGCCCAACTGAAACAGCACAACGCCGACCTTTTTTCCCTCAGCCATTTCTCCCCAACCAATTCCTCTCCACCGTATTCCCCTGATCGCAGTCCCGGAAGAACCGGGGTCCCCCCGTTAGCAGTTTTTTTTATAGCTAGGGATTCCAGGATTGCCGGCCGCACTCAGTGGAAATAACCGATTCCGCCCGCCCGGGAACTTGTTGCGAAAAGAATCCGATGTGCCCGGAAGCGGCCAGAAGCGTTAGATGGGTTTGATCATTACCAAGATCAAGATTCCAAGAAAAACCGCCGCCACGCCTGCGCGCAAGCCAACACACTCGCCTCGCTGCATCTCGACCTTGCCCGATTGAAAGGCCTTTGCCCGGAAGTAAATCCGCAAATCCAGCCCCACCAAAAAAACAACCAGAAGAAGTTTGGCGTGCAGCCAGGGCGCCCGCATATAAAATCCGGGATCGGTGAGAACCAGCAGGATTCCCGTGATCACCATCAGGGCCGCCCCGGGATGGACGATTCCTTTGAAGATTTTATTCTCCAGGCGCGCCAGGGCCTTGCGCGCCTCCATACCGGCCTCCTGGCAGTGGGTGGTCAAGACGAAAGTTACAACCAGCAACGATCCAATCCATAAAACCATGGCCGGCAAGTGCAACACCAGCAACCAAGCTTGCATGCTCTTGTATCCTCCTCAGAGACAGGGGATTGCCACCGGGACATCCTGCAAACGGGCGCAGACCGGCTATGATACTCCAGACCGGGTATCGCTCCATCTCTTTTTTACAAGAGATTCATCCGGCTTCCAGCAAGGAGTGAACATCGTCTTCCCGATGATTGATTTTACAAACCGCGCGTTTTAGCTTAGCATTCCTACGGGGCATTCATACGGGAAGCAAGAAGGAAACTTGGTTGCAGGCTGAGGGGAACTATGACACGTTTCTGGGAGCATGCAGCTGGGGTTGCAGCGGCGACCTCCGCCACCCCGACAGAGCCGTTCG
The DNA here is from genome assembly GCA_963666975.2 of Terriglobia bacterium. Classification (GTDB taxonomy): domain Bacteria; phylum Acidobacteriota; class Terriglobia; order 2-12-FULL-54-10; family 2-12-FULL-54-10; genus JADFGZ01. The sequence continues at coordinate 1,193,923 of CAXVYR010000004.1, forward strand.
AATGCACATGGGAGAAAGCCCAGGACTGGTGCAATTTTGTTGTACTCCGTCCGGACTGGCTCCCTCCCGATTGCCGTCTGGGGAAAGTTTCCGTGCGCCCGGAAACCGCGCGGCATCCGAGCAGCCTTCGGATGAGCGTAGAGGGCAAAGGGCGCTCGATGCGCCTGAAGCAGTTCTACATGGACTGGTGGCTTCCCACCTCATCGGACATGAACCTTACCGCTCCGGGAACGGTTTTTGTGGCAGCCGGGATCGTGGGTTACCTGGGGCGCGACTACAAAGGCCAGGAAGCGGCTTGCACGCACCGTTTCGGCGCCCTGTTAGAACTCTCGGTGACCAATGGACGCTTCCAGGCGGACGAGATTACAGCTTTTTTTGAGAACCTGCAGCCACAGGTCCCCGAGGCGGTTCGGAAACTCGGGGCGCTTCCCTTCGCCCAAATCAGCTACTATGCCCGGAAGGGACCCAACCCGGGCCCTGTAAACAACGATCTGGTAACCGGCTGCCAGTGGAGTGCCCAACGGCAAGAATTGCAGAACGCCTTCCAGCCAGGACAGATCTACTACCCGCGCCAGTTCCCCGCCTCCTACGCCTTTGACTCCTTAGGCACCCGTCACGAACGCTCCAGCAACCACTGGGAATACCAACTGCTGTTCCGCCATCAGGACAATTTGACCGACAACATCTGGCTTCGGGCCGTGGGAGAAGAAACCGAAAAGCTCGTCTGGATTTCGCCCGGGCTGGATCAGCGGATGGGCATCCAACTGAAAAGGGTCAAACTGCAGAACCGCACCCTAGGCGTGGGCTCCACCTCCGAGCCTTACGGAGAAAGAGTGGCCCAATGGGTGGAAAAGAAGATTGCTTGGGAGGTGCATGCCCGTGCATCTCTGCACATGAACGAGAAGGATTTTTTGTTCTTTTTGGACTCGCTTTCTCCTGAAAAAACGTCTCCGGCTGGACCCTCCAAATAACACTGGCCAAAGCAGTGGGCACATGCTCGCAGGGCCAGCCTCACCTAAGCTGTCCGGATATGACCACGAGAGCACACCGTCCTCCCTCGGCATTCCAGCACAACCTTTATGACCGGAGTGAAAGGTAACATGACGTATCCGGGTCCCAGACTTTCCGAAGAATTTCAGGCCAATTCCGCAAAACTTTTGTTTAGGATAGCTGTTACTAGGAACCTTGGCTATACCCGTTTCAGCGTTGGTGTAGAGTCGGTGTAAAGTTACGTTGTTGGCGAATCCATCCGAGCCGCGAGAGCCTGCCCTGAGCGAAGCCGAAGGGAGCTTGCCGAAGGACGCGCGGCTCTGACGATACACGAGTTGCGGCCTTACTCGTTGCCGCCCTCGCCCGCGAGGACCTCCATCAGCGAGAGGGGGTCCACACGCGCTCCGCTCAAACGGAGCGTCCAGTGCAGGTGGGGTCCGGTGACCCGCCCCGTGGCGCCCACATAGCCGATTATTTCTCCCGCCGCGATTTGCTCTCCCTCCGAAACTGCCCGGCTGGAAAGATGGGCAAAATAAGAGTACATCCCCATGCCGTGGTCCAGGATCACGACATTTCCCGAGTAGTACTGCTCGGCGGCCAGCATGACCTTCCCTGCATTGGGCGCTTGTACCGGCGTCCCTTCCCCGGCACGGAAGTCCGTTCCGCTGTGAGGGCTGCGCGGCTGCCCGTTCAGAATGCTTCGCTTGCCAAAACTGCTGGTGGCCGCGCCGGGCACCGGGCGCAAGAAGGCCCCGCTCCAGAACCGGTCCGGCGAGGCTTTGGCGAAAATCGCCGCAACCTGCCGCGACTCCCGCCGGATGCGCTCCAGTTGTTCCGCCGGTGGATTCACGAACCCTTCTTTTACCGTCAGCCGCCGGGTAGGAAATTGCTTGTCTTTCACGGCGAGATCATAGTCGGCTTGAAAGTTCACTCCATCCCGGCGGGTAACTGACAACCGGACTTGGTAATTCTTTGGCTCCACATTCAGGTCAATCCCCACCAAGCCGCTCCAGGCCCTCGCGCTTTCGCCCGGGAAGAAAAGAAATGTTTTGCCAAACGCCTTCGCCTCAATCTTTTCCAGCGGCAAGGGGGAGGCAACCCTCATCAGAACCACCTCGCCCGGCTGCAGAGAGCGCGCCTCGTGCGTAATGTTTAGATCAATTTCCGCCGGAGCGAGGCGGCCGCCGGCCCAGGCGGATAAAGCTGCCAAGGCGAGTACCAATCCGAACAGCCGGCCCAGGCGTGCTTTCTGGACGCAAAAACCTCGGACGGCTAAATGGTTAGTCCCTTGGTTTGTCATTTTCATCCGATGCTTCCTAAAAGCGCTCGGCGTTCCTTAGGGAAAGTTCGCGACACTTCGGGCCTCTCCTGTTAACTCCAGAATATGCATGCCGGTGTTGGCGCGGTCAACTATGTAAATATACCCGCGGTCGTCCACTTCAACGTTATTGGTCTGGATGGCCACTTTGCACCGCTCCTCCCCGTCCATTGTCACACAACGCCGGTCCGTATTCGCGGTGGTGGCCGGTATGTAGTAAGCGATCTCTTTTGGGGTGGAAGGGGTCCCGAATGTCCAGCGCGCGGACCCCCGCATTGAAGTAGGAGACAAAAACGATCCGCTTGTAATAGATCGGCGTGAAGGACTCGTTGGTGGCGTGCGGGCCGAAGCGCCCGCCCCGCTGGCAGAATTCGCCCTCTGACTCAGGCACCTGATAGGTCGATACAGGCGTGGGCTTGGTTGGGTCCGTGATATCGATGAAGAATACAGCGTGACGGAACTCCTGGCACTCATTCTGGGTGGATTCCGATGGCATCACAATGAAGTCCCGAACTTTTCCATACAGGTTGTCCTTGAAATCGGGAATCTCAATCCCCAAGACGGGGAAGGTAGTATGCCCTCCCCATGCAGGATTCATGTCTATGCGGCCGATTTGGGGATAGAGCAGGTTTTCCGGCGTCGGCTCGGGAGCCCCTCGCAGAAGTTTGTCCCGGTCTACGATCTGGATAATAGCGCCGCTCGATGAGCCGTAACCAAAGTAGACGCGGTCGTCCAGCACGATGGGTCCATGAAGGTCGGTGGGCACCTTCTCCATCTGCGAACCCGGCTCTTGGCCAACCAAACCGAAGTCCCGGATCAACACCGGCGCCTCCGGGTTGCTTAAGTCGAAAATTTTTGTTCCCCGGGCCCGCCAATCCGGGTCAGCGGAAACAATGTAAGCAATTCCGGTATCGCACTCCCACCAATTTTTGTGGATGCTCTTCATCCCGTCGACTACCTTGCTCAGGAATTGCGGCTCGCTCGGAGAGGTGACGTTCCAGAGCTCGTGCCCCGCCGAGCCGATGCTGCGGAGCAGGTAGGCCTTCCCATCGATCATACAGGCGCGGTTCATCTGCGCGCCGCTGCTCCCCCTGGTGATTGTTGCATCGCCGGGGATATGGGAAAGGCCCTGCGGGTTCCGAGGGTGGGTCACGTCCACGATCATCGTGCCGTTCGGCTCGACCGTCCCGCTCACGGGGTTAAAGGAGCTGCCACCCAGCAAGCCGATATAGGCGATCCAGCGGTTACCCTGCTGCAGGATGACGGGCTGGTAGGCGGAGCGGCTCTGGAGATCATGAAAACCCACGACTCGCATGTTCTTGCCTTCCGATCCGTGGCCTCCCAGACTTTGCTGCGCCGCCGCATCGCCCGCGCTCCAGGCCAACACGACGAAAAACACTGCTGTGGAAAAAAGCAATCCTCCCGGCAATCGTCGCGTCATCGTCTCTCCTCCCCCGGACACTTGAATGAGCACCTGAATCGCTGCATAAATTATCGGGCGTCTGATGCCTCGTCCTATCACTCGCCGGTACCCGCAGCCGCGTTAGAAAATTTCCGGGAAATAATACGTCATCACGGCATTGAGATACTTGTCCGAGACGATGACGGTCTTGTTCTTGGCGTCAAAAGTCACCCCGCGCGGCTGGCGCAACATCCCCTTTGGCCCTCCAATCTTCCACCGCGGCGGAACGTCCCCGTTGTCCTCGAGGATGCTCCATACGCCCACAAAGGCCTCATTGGACGAAAGTCTTTCGCCCGGCCCGGACCCCGGACCCGGGACAGCCGCCAGGACCAAGCCACGGGGCGGATAGACCTGGATTCGCTGCGTTCGTGTGATACCTGTCTTGGGGCCGCTGATCACAGCTTTCGGTTTCACGTTACCCTCGTCGGTGCGGTTAAAAATCATCAGACCCCTTCTGCTGTCTCCTCCTTCCTCCCAGCTCGCCGACACGACAAGCAAGTTGTGGACCGGGTCCACGGCGACCTCGGTGGGACTCCACGGCGTGCCGGGGCCCTCCAGGATCCGGACCGGCGCTGCATTTCCATTTGCCTCCCGCGCAAAAACCAGGACCCGGCTTGCCCCTCCCGCCTCAGGAACGAAAATCTCGTTGTGCACCGGATCGACCGTCACCTTGTCGGGATTCCTTAACAGCGTGCGGAGCCCCTGGATTACCCGGATCGGGGACTCCTCCCCATCGGCTCCTCCACGGAACGTCATCACCGACTGGGAGAACGGCTGCGGCACCGTGATTTCATCATGGATCTCATCGTAGAAAATGCCGTGCATCGTCCGGCCCAACATTGTTTTTTGTCCCTCAATCTTCCGGTTCGCTGTGGCTCCCCCTTCCGCCAGCCTGGCGAAAGCCGCAATCTGCGGGTGGGCCACTCAGTTGGGCACCAGTATCTCTGCCCGCTTGGTGTCATAGGTTACAGCGCCCGGATTGCCAATCATCAAAGACGGCTCGCCAATCGGCGCGCTGCGGATCGTGCGCAGAGGCGGCGTGTCGCCCTCCGCTGTGGGTTTATAGACGGTCGCCGAGTGATTGCCGAAGTTGGCCACCCACAGCTCGTCATTCTTAGTGTCCAAAAACAGGCCCGTGGGATTTTTGATGCCGCTGTTGGGGCCTTTCAACACCCGAATGGGAGCCACGTCACCATTGGCAGTCGCGCGGAAGACCAGGACGGAATCTCCCTGGTCATTGGCAACAAACAGTTCCCCTCGCTCCGGGTCAACGGCAATTCCCGCCGCCCAGTTCAATTGGGTCCGGGAACCTTCGATCACCCGCAACGGAGCAGCATTCCCGCTCGCGGTCCGGGAGTACACCGTGATCGAAGGCGGCACCGTCGTGCCCGAACCGGGGATCGCTACGTCCTCGCCCTTCGGCCAATTCGCTTTCCCTTTGGCTCTTCCGAGAGTTCCCTCCCCGTCGGCGTCCGCGCGATGTTGCCGGACCGAGCCGTGATTGGTGACGTAGATGAGATTATTCTTCGTATCCACGGCAATGCCGTGGGGGTCCGCCAGGCGAGTGCGATCTCCCTGAAGCAGGCGGATGGGGGCATCGTCGCCTTCGGCCATCTTGTTGTATACCACCACCGCGTTGTCGTGCTGGATGGTGAGGAAAAGCTCCTCCCGCTGTTCATCCACCGTAATGCCAAAAGTCCCGTGCGGCGTGGCCAGCTGCCGCGTCGGAGGCACGTCCCCGTTGGCCTGGCGGTCAAAAATCACCAGTGTGTCCACCGTGTCGTTGTTGACGGCGTATATATCCCCGCTGGCCGGGTCAATATACAGGCCGCACTGAAATTCGATTCTCGTGTGTTCTCCCCCGATCTTGCGCTTTGGTTCGGTCATGGCCGCGTTGGGGGGCGTATTGTCCAGCCGGTCGTAGACCATAATGTTGAAGAAGCTTTCGTCCGTCATGACAACTTCCCCGCGCACCGGGTCCACCGCAACAGCGCTGTAGGAGGAATAGGGATCCCGAATGACCCGAAGCGGCGCTCTCGGGGCGGTTTCCTCGCCGCTGTTCTGAGCGACAGTCCGTGCCCCGCTGCCAGCGGAAAGCCTTTCCTGCCGCATGGCGGCCAGCAGCGTAGTGCCGGTGCTGGCGGGCACCCACTCGCACATTACCCCGTCCATCGCCGGCAAAGGCTCCACGGAGATCAGTTGAGGAGACCCAGTAGGCCTCCGAGCCAAGACCGACAGCCTTTCGCCGGTGACCCCGCTGGATAGCACGAATCCGGCAAGAGTCCCGGTCACTGCGAGAATTGCAATCAGCAATGCCTTCCGTCGCAAATAAGATGCTTGCGCCATGTCAGTTCCTCCTCCTTTAATCTTTTAACCTTAGTTCGCAATCGGGTCGCTTCTAAGTTCCGTCAGCGGCTTCCAACTCATCGGCGATGGCGATATTGTCCCGCGCGGAGGGTGTCCCATACATAGTTGAAGGTTGAACGGCGGTTCGGCCCGAATCGAATAGAATCGGGCCAAGCCTAAATCCTATAGAAGGAGAACCGCCGAATGAAGGGAAAATATCACGTTTTGGAACTGGGTTCCAAGGGAGCCGAAGAAACCATCCAGAAGTTTTGCCAAACCAACGGACAGATGCTGTTGCCGGTGGTGGATCTGATCACGGAGGCGCGTCTGGCGGTGGATGAGGTGATTGATCGGGCCGGGCGAGGTTTGATTGAAACGATTCTGAGCATGAGCGCAGAGCAAATCGCGGGGCCAAAGAGTCCCGGGAAGGCGAGCGGAGAGGTGCGCTGGCATGGCCGGCAATTGGGGAGGGTGAAACTGGCCGATCGCCAGCTGCGGGTGGAGCGGCCCCGGCTGCGCCGGAAGGGCGGAGGGGAAGAAGCGGTGCCGGCCTACGAAGCACTGCGGAAAAGCGAGAAGACGGGCGAGGAGATGTTCGAGGCACTGTTGAAAGGGGTTTCGACGCGGAACTACCGCGAGGTGATCCCGGAGATGGCCAACAGCGCTGGGGTGTCGAAGTCTCAGGTGAGCCGGGAAGCGGCCGAGCAAGGAGCGCGGCGGCTGGAAGAACTGTTGGCGCGGCGCTGGGAGGAGGTCGAGATTCTGGTGATTTACCTGGACGGAATGCGGTTCGGCTCCCACCACGTCATCAGCGCCGTGGGCGTGGACAGCGAGGGCCGCAAGCATGTGCTGGGGATTCAACTGGGCGCGACCGAAAACGCCGCTGCGGTGAAAGACCTTCTCACCCGCCTGCGCCAGCAAGGTTTGCGCACGGATCAGCGCTATCTGTTTGTGATCGACGGCGCCAAAGCGCTCCGCGCGGGGATCGAGGAAGTATTCGGCAGCAATCAGCTGGTGCAGCGTTGCCGTACTCATAAGCTGCGCAACGTGGCTGAGCGGTTACCAAAGGGCGACAAAATGCTGGCGAATCAGGTGCGGTCGCTGATGCGCGCCGCCTGGCGATTGCCCCAAGCCGAGGAAGGCATCGTGCGCATAAAAAAGCTCGCTGGGATGATCGAGTGCGATCATCCGGCAGCAGCCGCCAGCTTGCGCGAAGGGTTGGAGGAGACCTTTACGATCAATCGAGCCGACGTTCCTCCCAGCCTCCACCGCTGCCTGGCAACCACGAACCTCATCGAGAGCCCGCAGTCGGGCGTGCGGAAAAAGACTGGCAATGTTTGCCGCTGGCGCGACGGCGAGATGACGTTGCGCTGGGTGGCAGGAGCGTTTCTGCTGACCGAGAAGAATTTCCGGAAGATCATGGGTTATCACGATCTCTGGGCTTTGGCATCGATTCTCGGCCGAAGTCCAAACGCTGCTTCCTCTCACAAGGAGGAAGTGGCGTAATATGAACTCAACCCGCCGTCCCAACCTGCAACTGAGTTTGGGACACCTTCCCCGCGCGCGATACACCTCACCCATGCCGCCCGAGCCTATTGAACATTTCATAATATAGTGACATTTCCACAGGCTACAAAAGCCCTATAGAAGGCCGCCCAGCGAATCTAAGTGTCACTATATTATGTCACTGCTGTCCGGCTAAAATTTCAGAACAGCCAACAAGTCTCATGAGAGCAAAAGGTTACGGGCATTGGAGCATTTTTCGATTTGAAATCCGCGAGGGCGAAAAATGGCTTTGAACGTAAAGACTGGGGTAGGCGACAGAAGAGTGCATGAACATCGGTCGCACCGTTTTCGCTCAGCTTATGGATCACGTGCCCTCGTACGAGTTTCACAAATGCGTCACGCGCTACCGTGGCGACGATCATCTGCGAAGCTTTTCTTGCTGGGACCAGTTTCTGGCGATGGCGTTCGCTCAGTTGACTTACCGCGAGAGTCTCCGCGACATCGAGGCGTGTCTGCGTTCCATGACCAGCAAACTCTACCACATCGGATTGCGCGGCAACGTGGCGCGCTCGACACTGGCCGATGCCAACGAGTCGCACGACTGGCGCATCTACGCGGACTTCGCCCAGGTGTTGATCGGCATCGCACGGCCTTTGTATGCGCGCGATCCGATCGGCGTCGATCTGGATCAGAGCCTGTACGCGCTGGACTCCACCACCATCGACCTCTGCCTCTCGCTGTTTCCGTGGGCACGATTCCGCCAACACAAGGCTGCCGTCAAACTGCATACGCTGCTGGACCTGCATGGCAACATCCCCACGTTTCTCCGCGTCACGGCCGGTGCCGTGCACGATGTCAACATCCTCGACGAGATCGTTCCGGAAGCGGGCGCGTTCTACGTGATGGATCGCGGCTACATCGACTTCGAGCGACTCTTTGTCTTCACACTCTGCTCCGCATTTTTCGTCGTGCGGACGAAAGAGAACGTCTTGCTCCAACGCCGCTATTCTCATCCAGCAGACAGAACCAGCGGCTTGCGATCCGATCATACCGTGATCCTGACCGGGAACGCCTCGGCCAGGGCATACCCCGATCCGCTACGGCGCGTTACGTACTTCGATGCAGAAACAAACAAGCGCCTGAAGTTTCTTACCAACAATTTCGTGCTACCCGCACTCACTATCGCTCAAATCTACAAGTGCCGCTGGCAGGTGGAACTGTTCTTCAAATGGATCAAGCAGCACCTGCGAATCAAGGCATTCTATGGCACCAGCCAAAACGCCGTGAAGACTCAAATCTGGATCGCCGTTTCGATCTATGTACTCGTGGCCATTGTCCGGAAGCGTCTCGGTTTGGAAGCCAGCCTTTACCAAATTTTACAGATTCTCAGTGTTACTCTTTTCGAGAAAGTACCCATTTTACAGGCCTTGGAAGCATCGGGCTCCCCAGACGATTTAGTCAGAAATCCCAACCAGTTGATTCTGTTCGAGTTTTAACCGGACAGCAATGATATTATGTAAACCTCAATAAGTGGCTCAGGATTTCGTAAGCGCCCAAGTGCTGGACTGGAAAAACAACCACGTTATCGTCCTCGCCTGATTGGAACTGCTGGTAGATTACAGGAGGTGAAACGGCAAATCAATTGCTACGCAGGAAGGAGACCCCCAGGAAACAAGAAAAGCGAAAAGGGATTGCACTGAAAGAGCGGGCAGCGTATGCTTTGCACTCACAATGACTGAAACCTGAAATTTTGAATTTGACTAAATTTTTTCCTAAAGGGAAGGTGTCCCAAACTCAGTTGCAGGTTGGGACGGCGGGTTGAGTTCATATTACGCCACTTTCTCCTTGTGAGAGGAAGCAGCGTTTGGACTTCGGCCGAGAATCGATGCCAAAGCCCAGAGATCGTGATAACCCATGATCTTCCGGAAATTCTTCTCGGTCAGCAGAAACGCTCCTGCCACCCAGCGCAACGTCTCGCCGTCGCGCCAGCGGCAAACATTGCCAGTCTTTTTCCGCACGCCCGACTGCGGGCTCTCGATGAGGTTCGTGGTTGCCAGGCCTCATCTCGCCGTCGCGCCAGCGGCAAACATTGCCAGTCTTTTTCCGCACGCCCGACTGCGGGCTCTCGATGAGGTTCGTGGTTGCCAGGCAGCGGTGGAGGCTGGGAGGAACGTCGGCTCGATTGATCGTAAAGGTCTCCTCCAACCCTTCGCGCAAGCTGGCGGCTGCTGCCGGATGATCGCACTCGATCATCCCAGCGAGCTTTTTTATGCGCACGATGCCTTCCTCGGCTTGGGGCAATCGCCAGGCGGCGCGCATCAGCGACCGCACCTGATTCGCCAGCATTTTGTCGCCCTTTGGTAACCGCTCAGCCACGTTGCGCAGCTTATGAGTACGGCAACGCTGCACCAGCTGATTGCTGCCGAATACTTCCTCGATCCCCGCGCGGAGCGCTTTGGCGCCGTCGATCACAAACAGATAGCGCTGATCCGTGCGCAAACCTTGCTGGCGCAGGCGGGTGAGAAGGTCTTTCACCGCAGCGGCGTTTTCGGTCGCGCCCAGTTGAATCCCCAGCACATGCTTGCGGCCCTCGATGTCCACGCCCACGGCGCTGATGACGTGGTGGGAGCCGAACCGCATTCCGTCCAGGTAAATCACCAGAATCTCGACCTCCTCCCAGCGCCGCGCCAACAGTTCTTCCAGCCGCCGCGCTCCTTGCTCGGCCGCTTCCCGGCTCACCTGAGACTTCGACACCCCAGCGCTGTTGGCCATCTCCGGGATCACCTCGCGGTAGTTCCGCGTCGAAACCCCTTTCAACAGTGCCTCGAACATCTCCTCGCCCGTCTTCTCGCTTTTCCGCAGTGCTTCGTAGGCCGGCACCGCTTCTTCCCCTCCGCCCTTCCGGCGCAGCCGGGGCCGCTCCACCCGCAGCTGGCGATCGGCCAGTTTCACCCTCCCCAATTGCCGGCCATGCCAGCGCACCTCTCCGCTCGCCTTCCCGGGACTCTTTGGCCCCGCGATTTGCTCTGCGCTCATGCTCAGAATCGTTTCAATCAAACCTCGCCCGGCCCGATCAATCACCTCATCCACCGCCAGACGCGCCTCCGTGATCAGATCCACCACCGGCAACAGCATCTGTCCGTTGGTTTGGCAAAACTTCTGGATGGTTTCTTCGGCTCCCTTGGAACCCAGTTCCAAAACGTGATATTTTCCCTTCATTCGGCGGTTCTCCTTCTATAGGATTTAGGCTTGGCCCGATTCTATTCGATTCGGGCCGAACCGCCGTTCAACCTTCAACTATGTATGGGACACCCTCCCTAAAGGAGGATTATGGCTACAAAAAGGATGACTCAAACGCAGTTGATTCGGCTTCTAGCCGAGCGTTGCGAGCTAAGCAATAAAACAGCGCGTCAGTTTATGGAGGCGTTGGCGGAAACCGCACTGAATGAAACCAAGAAGCAAGGCGTCTTCGTCCTGCCCGGCATCGGACGGCTGGTCAAGTCAAACCGCAAGGCTCGCATGGGACGAAACCCGGCCACCGGGGAGGCCATTAAGATTGCTGCCAAGACCGTGGTGAAGTTCCGGGTTGCCAAGGCAGCCAAGGACGCCATTGCACCGACCAAAGCAAAGCCGAAAGCGAAGAAGAAAAAGAAGTAGCAGTGGCTCGAACCGCAAGCATTGACTATGGCGGGAGCCGCCCGTTCAACTCCCCCCCCAAAGCGCCCGTCTGTCCCGGAATGCCGTGCCGGTTTTCCAGGAAAGGCGAGTTTTGCAAGTGAGCACGCCTTTCGCCCAGCAACGGTACGACGGTCCGGAGATCCCGGAGGCACCCTTCTTCTCGGAAGAAGACCGGGGTCTGGACAACGTCAACAACGGATCGTGTTGTAGTTTTTTTCAGGTCCGGCTTTGAGAACTCTGCTGCCCTGCCAGGGCAGCCAGGAAACACTCACTGCCGGGCCCGCCGATCCATGCAAAGCCGCCGGGATTCCTGTCGAAATCGATTTTCCGTTGAATAAAAATTTGGTGGCGGCGACTAGACTTGAACCAGTGACCTAGGGATTATGAGACCCTCTATAGGTCTCATGCACCACGGTGCGCGAATCTGCCGAAAAGCGCAATATAAGCTCAAGGCCGCTTATACACAGGCCTCCTTGATGGGCCCATAGTACAGCAAGACGCCGATGGCCGCGCACTACCCACGTCATCGAGCGCTGTTTCATGGAGGTACGGCGCCGTACCCGACCCATGGTTTGCTTTGTCAATGTTCAGAGCGTGGAGCGAATCGTGTTCTCGATCTTTAACCGCATGAACCCACAACGGAAAAACCGTACCCTCCACCTTTTTACACATGCAGCTTGACATCACCCCTAAATGATCTGGGCTTGAGTCGACGGGGCCACAGGTGTAGAATCGCGCCCCGTGCAGATATTGGAATCGGTAATTCCCTTTGAGATAAGAAACCTGTCAACATGCCGCCTTTAGTCCCCGTGGCTCAGCGAAGCTCCAGTCTCCCTTCGCAGAGATTCAGTCCCGCCCTGATCCTACCGGTTTTACTGACGGGACTCATCGCCGCCACGGTTGTGATCACCTTCAGCATTTCCTTTAGCGGGCTCGTCTTCCCGGGGCCGCTGGCAGCCCATGCGTCGGCCGGTGTCGGGCTTGCGCTGCTTGGGACCGTCATTCTCAGCGTAGTGATTCCCTGTTTCAGCACCTATCCCGGTACGATTGGCGGCATCATCTCCTTGCCTGCCATTGCGCTTGGAGTGATTGCCACCTCGCTCGCCTCCACGGTGAGCAGCGACCAACTCCTGCCGACCATTTTCGTTTCCATCATGGCAGCCGGACTGTTTACCGGACTGGCCATGTACCTTTTCGGGGTCTTCGATCTCGGCAAGATCGGGCAATACGTGCCGTACCCCGTGATCGGCGGCTTTATTGCCGGGCTGGGGATCATCCTGGTAAAGAATTCGCTTTCCTTCGGGCTCTCAGCCGATTTTAGCCTGGCCCGGATCGCTTCGCTCGACGCCGGCGGCATTCGGTTTCTCCTCTCCAACCGGGATCTGCTGCTGATTTCGCTTGTCGCTCTGGTCGGCATCTGGATATGGACTGCTGAAATGGCTGGATCCTCGAAATACAACATCCCTCTCATCCTGGCGGCGGTGACATCTGGCTTTTGGGTGATTACCTGGTATTTCGGCATCACGCCGGGGGAGTTACGGGAAGGGGGCTGGCTTCTGGGACCGTTTCCGGAAGGCCGCTTCTGGACACCGGCACAGAACTTTGCAGCGCTGGCCAATGCCGATTGGTTCGCCTTGTTTTGGGAGATACCTAAAATTCCGGTGGTCTTGCTGCTCGTTCTGATTCCTGCGCTGATGGATGCAAGCAGCTTGGAACTGGCCGTGAAGCAGGACATCGATCCCAATCGCGAGATCAAAGTTGCCGGTGCCGGAAACATTCTGTGCGGGCTGGCCGGCGGATTTCTGGGAGCAGCTTCCTTCAGCGCCACGACCATGGTCGCCAGGGCGCGTGTTCCTTACCGCATTGTGGGCCTGGTTTCGGCAACGTGCTGCAGTCTCGTTTTCTTTTTCGGGGCGGAAACGATATCGTACTTGCCGAAGTTTCCCATTGCCGGATTGTTGTTCTACATCGGCATTGACTTCATGCGCGAGTGGCTCTATTCCTCCTACGGCAAAGTCTCGAAAGTTGACTACGCGACGATCCTGGCGGTTTTCTTTGTCGTCATCGTCTTCGGGTTCATGGAGGGATTTTTCGTTGGCCTTGTTCTGGGATTTATTTTCTTCGTGCTGACCTACAGCAGCCTGCCCGTTGTACGCTATGCGACCACGGGAGCCTACCAGTTCAGCAATGTCGAGCACCCGGAACAAGACCGGAACTACCTGAAGAGCGTCGGTGAGCGCACGGTCATATTCAAACTGCAAGGGTTCATTTTTTTTGGAACCGCGCGAAGACTGCTCGACAGGGTGCGCGCGAAGATGACGGCGGCGGAACTGCCCCCGCTGGACTATCTGGTGCTCGATTTCAATCTAGTGGACGGCCTGGACTCTTCTGCGATGGTCAATTTCCAGAAGATCGTGCAGTACGCAGAGACCGGAGGATTTCTCCTCGTCCTTTCCCACTGTTCTCCGGAACTCACCACCCGCTTCGCAAAACACGGGATTCGGAACGCTGATTCGCAGCACGTCGAACTCTTCCCCGACATGGACCGCTCCCTCGAATGGGTGGAACAAAGGCAAATTGCGGTGCGGGACGCCAAAGGGCCGACGGGTGGAGGAAGTGGAAGCTCCCTCAAGGATCTATTCTCCTCGGCGGCGATCTATGACGCCTTACTCTCCTACTGTGAAACTTGCACTTTCTCTTCCGGAGATTTTTTGGTCCGGCAAGGAGAGGAGGCCAACGATATTTTTCTGGTCCAGGAGGGTGAGGTGTCTGTGTACTTGGAGGTCGCGGATGGCAACCGGATTCGGCTGCGCAAGTATCTCGCGGGCACGGTGGTCGGCGAGGTGGCCATTTTGCTCGGTATTCGGCGCACCGCCTCGGTGATCGCCGGCACCAACATGACGGCCTATCGGCTGTCGCGGACCGCGATGGCGAGGATGAAGACGGAGCGGCCTGAGATCGTCGTGGAATTTGAGGAAGCCCTGCTGAAAATGACTGCCGCGCGTCTCCAAGATGGCAACAGACTCCTTCGCGAGTTGGCTGACTAGTGCGCCTGTCAAAAACTCCGGCCGCAGTTTAGCCCTGAGGAGGCCAACTGCCTCCGAGGCCTGGAATCCATCCCTTCCCCTAAAACCAGTTTCACAGCCCCAAGCTGTGATGTAGATTTTCACTGTCACTGGTACAAAATATCGGGCTGGGCAGACGCGGCTAAACTTTGGAATGTCTGTTGCCGATATATGCCTTTGTCCAGTCCTCGAACGAGACGGTCTATGGACATGGGGCTGTCCTAGCTAAGGGTGATTCTGTCTCGATTTGATCCATGCAGCAGTGTCCGGTGGTTACATTGAAGCGCCATTCGCACAGGAAGAGGTGAAAACTCTGTTTGGGCACCCCTACGAAGATGCCGCTTTGCCTGGTTCCAGAAGTTCTGATCCCAATGTGGTTCCGTTCGTCGACGAACCGTTCCGAGTGGGATCCGAACGTGACACATCCAAATTCAGTCGTGTAGACGATGCTTCGGGCTGGATAGGCGCTCCTCTTGTTCGCATTGGGGACTCACCTAGACCCTTCTGCTTCAAAAGCCCGAAAACCGGGACTTTCCCGCCAGCACCACGACCGCGTTTGCCCTTGCGGCGACCACCGAAGTAACTCTCGTCCACTTCGATTTCGCCGCAAACCGAAGAGGCTTTCTGGGTCTCCTCGGCAATCACCGTGCGAATCCGTGTATAGAACGAAGCGGCCGTGTTCCGATGAACCCCGACAAGCTCAGCCGCCGCCCGTGCCGTCGTCCCGGCAACGAAGTGCTCCACCAACCGATCCCGCTTCGCCTTGCTCACTGCAGATACGGAACAATGTCTGCTACACAATTGACAATCGGAGGTGGGTCGTGAAATTCAGTCCCGAGCTCTCTTTTCGCTACTCTTTCTGCTTTCTTCCCTTAATGCTTCCGAAAAACCTCGGGTCTTTATTACTGACAGCGATTCTTGGGAGATGTCGGGAGGATTCGCTACGAGTGATGGGGTAGGCGCTGGTGCTTCCAGGGGCGGGGCTAGACCCCAAACCGGAGAAATCATGAAGACGTTTGGAGAGCGTTGTCCTGGAATTACAGTTACGATAAACCAAGAGAAGGCAGACTACGTAGTGCTTCTCGATCATGAAGGGGGTAAGGGCGGCCTTATGAGGGACAACAAGGTTGCTGTCTTTAACAGAGATGGCGATATGATCCACAGCGGATCAACCCGAAGTCTCGGCAATGCAGTAAAAGATGCCTGCCAAGCCGTTGCTAGTGCTCCTGTGGTTTTAAGAGAAGAGCGTAGAAGTTCCTTTCCTACAAATACTGGCGGTGCCTCCGTCTCGCTAATTTCAAGTGCGCAGCGGGTCGAGCCTGCCACCGTGGTTATCAAGTCCACACCAGAGGGGGCGGAAATTACTATTGACGGGAACTTTGTCGGGAGCACTCCCTCTACGCTCCAACTGACTCCCGGAGATCATGAAATTGTAGTCCAAAAGAAAGAGGAAAGCCTGAGAAGTGTCGGGGTCGGGAAAGAAAGAATCCCTGTCAATTGGATGTGGCGGCGTACCCTAACGGTAAATCCCGGCAGTATCATAACTGTTGACGCGACGCTTGAGAGAAAACAATAGGACTCTCTTCATACGATTTTTTTGTTCGGCACTTTGCTGTTGATATGTCCACGGACTTTAAGAGTCATTAAGCAAATTGTGAGCGTGCTTCCGCAATCTAGTGTTGTTAAGGCTTGCCTATCTCCAACAAACAAAGTGGCTTATTCTGTATTTGCCGCACTTCAGGACTGCTAGCGCCATTTCTTGCCCGGAAACAGATCGTTGATTTGCGCCGCAGGGCCGAATTCAGCGCCCCGACGGTCCTGGACTTTTCCCTCCGGGGTCTGGCACTCCTCACCTATGCCGCCAGACTCGAAAGAAAAATCAACCTCGCCAGTAATTACTGCGATGTCTCGCCGGTCCACCGTGCCCTCAAGGCGGCGCGGTCAACTTCCGTTCCGCGGAGATAGACTGCGGCGATTCGCCGCGTATTCGTGATGTCGTCGAGCGGATTCGCGTCCAGCACGATGAAGTCCGCGCTCTTGCCCGCTTCCACCGTGCCGACGTCAGTGAGTTGCAGCAGGTCGGCCGAGTTGCGGGTCGCAGCCGTGATGACCTGAGCCGGCGTCATTCCCGCCGCCACCATGTTCGCCATCTCGACATGCGGCTCCCAAGGGATGCTACCGTCGGTGCCAAAGGCGATCCGAACGCCCGCCGCATGGAGCTTTGCCAGATTGCGTGCCTGGATTCCGAACGTCTCCTGGACGGCCGGGCGGTCCGTGCTCGCCTCCTGAAGTTGCTGCAACTCTTCGGCGGGGACGGTCTCGCCGAGCCAGCTCATGTCCACGGCCACTCCTCGATCGGGAAGGTTCGGCACGAGGACCACGTTCGGGCGCTCCCGGAACAGCTCGACGATCTCCTCGTCGATATCCCTGTCCCGGACTCCATGAGCGAATGCGTCGACGCCCGCCCGGAGGAGCCCCTTCGCATCCTCGAGCACGAAGATATGGGCCGTGACGCGGAGGTTGTGCTTGTGGGCCTCGTCGATGATCGCGCCATACAGCGTTGGGCTCAATTTCTCGTACTGGCCATTTCGGTCGTCGACCCAGATCTTGACCAGATCGACCCTCCTCTCGGCCAGTTCCTGGACGGCCGTCCGGGCCTCGTCTTCGCTCGTGATCCAGTACGGGACCTCCGAACGCCCCGGCTCCGGCCCCGTAAGGCCGCGTCCTGCGGTGAGCAATCGCGCGGCGTTGGGGATCGTTTCTTCCCGCAGATGGAACGCCAGATCGCCTTCATCCTGGCCGAGGCTTATCGCTGCGCCGACCCCGTAGTACGCCAACTGCTGCAACAGATCGACGATTTCCTCTCGAGTCCCCCTCATATGCTTGTGAGTGTCAATCACCGCCGGCATGACGGTCTTGCCGGTTAGATCCACGTGCGCCGCGCCCGCCGGAACGTCGAGCTGCCCTCTTTGGCCGACAGCGGTGAACCGATTATTCTCAACGATGAATATGGCATTCTCGATGGGCTCGCTGCCGTCCCCGACAATGAGCCGCGCCCCCTCGAACACCGTCACGGCTGTCGCCTGCGGTGACTCGACCGTCTCTGGCGTTGAACAACCCGTCGACAAGAAGACGGCGATAGAAAATAGACCCGCAAGGAACTTCACATGGCGCGATTCCGAATTTACGCGGTGCATAGAAACCTCCTGCCTGAGACTGAATTTGCGATTGTCAGCGAAACCTCGAACGGCTCTGCTCGCGCATGGATGCCGCCAATATTTCCCCGTTCCCTGAACCGGGATGGCGTCATAGGCACGGCTGGCATCATTTACGACCCCGCAGGAGGTCATCGAATTCTTTCTCGAACTTCTCCACCTTGGGATTGATTACAAATCGGCAATAAGGCTGCTCAAAATTGTTTTTGTAGTATTCCCGATGGTATGGTTCAGCCGGGTAGAAATGTTCTAGCGGGTTTACTTCCGTTACGATGGGATTGGAAAAGGCATGTGATTCTTGGAGGCCGTCGATGAAAGCCTCGGCTTCGCGCCTTTGATCTTCATTGGCATAGAGAATGATGGACCGATACTGCGTGCCCTGATCATGGTCCTGCCGATTCAGGGTTGTCGGGTCATGAGTGCCAAAAAACACTGCCAGGAGGCTTCTGTAGGAGATCTGCGACGGGTCAAACTCAACTTGAATTACCTCCGCATGCCCCGTGTCGCCGCTACAGACCGGCTGATAGGTCGGATCAGCCGTGCGACCGCCCGCGTATCCCGGCAGAACGGATGTGACCCCCTGTAACCGCTCGAATACCGCCTCAATGCACCAGAAGCATCCGCCTCCAAACACAGCTGACTGTATATCCTGCGTCATGCAATACCAGCTAAGAAACCGTGATTAAAGCGGAATTTCCGATATTGACCTTCCCCTTCGCCCAAAAGCACACCCCAGCCGTCCTGTAGTTGCAATCATGTGTTCCGATCCCATGCCTGCAACGGGAAACGAACTTAGGGCCCCGCCCGGAACTCAGACAAGGTCGCCTCGGGCGCGGTGAAATAGCGGTCTTCCACTTCCGCGTAGATGCCGATGTTTCGGTGCAGTATTTTTCGGCTCGGATCGCTCGGGGAAATTCGGTCCGCGGCAAGCTGCACGCCACCATAATCCCGCCAATCAGACCACTTCATGAATGTGCGCGGCACCTGTCTTCCCTTTAGCACGTAAGCCCACTGGTCCATTAAGCGGGTCTGCTTGTTGACATAACCCCAAAAGGTGTCTTCGGGAGTCAAGCCGACATTGTCGTAGGTCAACCGAACCACGTCGTAGGCCTGGCCCTCAATTTGTTCCTCCCCTTCATATTTCAGGCTGACTCCGGGGTCCTTCCACTTGAAAGGCATGTAAAACCAGTAGCCATCGTTAATGAAGCGCCCGTAGCCGAAGTCGAGCCATTTCTGATTGTCTTCGGCGGAAACCGGCTGTCCATCCAAGTAAGCCGTGCCTTGTTTGGAGTTCACATTGAACAGGACCGTCAGCAGCTTTCCTTCATTCATGCCCTCCACGCGATACCGCCCGGTGTGCTTATCCCAAAGATGTTGATAGTTGCGAACAGTCCCGCCATCCCGCTCCACGATCCAGTCGTAGCGCAGGAAACGAGCGCGCCTCCAGGCATCCATGCCGCCCAGAGCCTGCGCCAGTTCATCCGCGACCTGAATGGCGCGGGCGTCTGAGCCGGAAGGGTCAAATGCTTGCGGCGGAGCTTGCTGCCCACTGGTTCCTACGACTCCCGCCAAGCCGCACAGAACCACTAGCAGGGCCCGTTTTACTTGCATGCGGAACCTCCTTCTTTTCTGAAGTACGAAGTGTTAGGAAACGTTTGCTATCATACCGGAGGCACGGAGGAGAGGCAAGCTGTCCGTAGTTTCATGCATGGAGGCAGAAGGCCGCGTCTGCCGGGCAGACCAGGAGAGGGCCATAGAAAAATAACCGGGTTTGAGATTTTGACGCAGATCTCAGCCTCCCTCGATACACCAATTTGAAATATGCTCTAGACGGGATGACGTCAAACCCGTGGCGTCGCGTGCTGTACCATCTCGATCAAAACCGTTCTCGTTTCCTGTGAGTTTCCCACTTCACGGGTGAACGGGATCCGGACGGCGTGCACGCGGACTGCCGTTTTCATCCGTAAGTGAAAGCCGAGGCGATCGACTGACGTCATCGTAGCTTCCTCCGCTTCTACCCCGGCAAAGCCCCGGGCCAGAAGAACCAGGGCATCAGCATGGTCAGCGTTCATGTGCTGGATGATTTCAGATGCGGTGTCGGCCAGTGGATCGGCTTCTGCTCGGGCGTATTCATCAGCCGCCACCCAACCCATCACGCCGAAACCACCCACGTAGTAGACATCGACGATCTCCATTCGATAGAAGTCGAAGTCTTTGAAGTCCACCCAATACTTGGCGTCCTCGTACCGGCCCAGATAGAGGTCTCGCACCTGTTTCACCTCTTCCTCCGGAACTCTTGCAGTCTTTCCCATAAGCGTGAGCCGGGCGGCGCCCAACGGATCCCGACTCGCGTCGGGGTGGGTTAGCAGCAGACTGGCGCGGGAGTCACCCAAAATATTCTGGGTGTGCATGGCCATGGTGCTAATGAGAAAGGAAGGCCTGCCGAGTTGATCCAACCCGTAGGGCATCACCGAACCGAACGGCCAGCCCGGTCGTTTCTGGGAAAGAGTTGACAAGCTTCCAGTGCGACCGAGGTGCACCAAGGTGCGTGCGCGTTCAGCGTAGGAGGGCTCTGGAACCGGGCGTTCGTCAGTTGACGATCCGGGGCTGGCGTGTTGTCGGGAAGAGCGATTGGACACTCAGTCATTCCTCCTGTTACCGCTATCCTGATCGGACGTCTCGGTTAACTATTTTACTCTCCACCAATACGGATTTTCCATTCATGATAAGGAAGATCGTACGGGGTAGTTAGTCTTCATTAGGCCGCATCCTCAGTCAAGTCAACGCGAACGGTCCCACTCTGGGGCGCAGGCCTTTGCCTCACGGTACGGTAACGATTGGGTGCTTCCTCCGTCTACTGTTGCTGACTCGCCCCCATCTCCTTCTGAAGAAGGCGCTTATACCCGATCTGAAGCAAAACAGAATTATTGATGACGCCGAAATCGGCTGTAATATCTTGCGCCCTAAAGCGATAAGCCCATTCCAGCAACACCCAATGACAGAAACACCCTCCTACTAGCACCAGCCACTTTGCAACATAGCTGGAATATCCGTAATTTATTGAGAAGTTTGGTAGCGGCGACTGGACTCGAACCAGTGACCTAGGGATTATGAGACCCTCGCTCTGCCGACTGAGCTACGCCGCCCCGAAGGAAGCGGATGTGAAGGGAAGCAACCAGCTAATCATGCCATCATCCAGCCGTTAGCCAGTGTAACCCAAAAGCAAGCTACAAGAAAGATGCTCGTGCCAGAAAGAAGCGGAACCATTCATCCAACTGTTTGCCTGCCGGACGTTTAGAACGGCCTTACCCGGCGCTCATGGAGGCGAGGAAGTCGGAGTTAGCTTTGGTTTTGGAGAGCTTGTCCAGCAGCAGTTCCATCGACTCGGTCGGCGACAGCTGATTCAGCAACTTCCGCAGCACCCACACACGGTTCAGTTCATCCTTGGGCAGCAGCAACTCCTCCTTGCGCGTCCCCGAGCGGTTGATGTCGATCGCCGGAAACACCCGCTTGTCCACCAGCTTCCTCTCCAGGATGATCTCGCAGTTGCCCGTCCCCTTGAACTCCTCGAAGATCACGTCGTCCATGCGGCTGCCGGTGTCAATCAGCGCCGTGGCGACGATCGTCAGGCTGCCGCCCTCTTCGATGTTCCGCGCCGCCCCGAAGAAGCGCTTGGGCCGCTGCAAGGCGTTTGAATCCACGCCGCCGCTCAAAATCTTGCCCGACGGCGGCACAATCGCGTTATAGCCCCTTGCCAGCCGCGTGATCGAGTCCAGCAGAATCACCACGTCCCGGCGGTGCTCCACCAGCCGCTTGGCTTTTTCCATCACCATCTCGGCCACTTGCACGTGACGCGCCGCCGGCTCGTCAAACGTCGAGCTGATCACCTCGCCCTGCACCGACCGTTGCATGTCGGTTACTTCCTCCGGGCGCTCGTCAATCAGCAGCACGATCAGGGTGACCTCGGGATGGTTGGTGGTGACGGAGTTGGCGATGGACTGCAGCAGCATGGTCTTGCCGGTTCGCGGCGGAGAGACGATCAGGCCCCGCTGGCCTTTTCCGATCGGCGTCATCAGGTCCATCACCCGCCCGGAGAGGCTTCCTTTGTCGGTCTCCAGCCGGAGCCGGTCCTGCGGATACAGAGGCGTCAGGTTGTCGAAGAATATCTTGTTCCGCGACTCCTCCGGCGACTCGAAATTCACCGCCTCCACTTTGATCAGGGCGAAGTAGCGCTCCCCATCTTTGGGAGGCCGAATCTGCCCGGAGACGGTGTCGCCGGTGCGGAGGTCAAAGCGGCGGATCTGCGAGGGGGAGACGTAGATGTCGTCCGGCCCGGGCAGGTAGTTGTAGTCCGGAGCGCGGAGAAACCCAAAGCCATCCGGCAAGGTTTCCAGCACCCCCTCGGAAAAGATCAAACCATCCTTTTCCGTTTGCGCCTGCAGAATTTTGAAGATCAACTCCTGCTTCCGCAACGCAGTGGCTCCTGGAACGTCCAACTGCTTGGCCACCTGCGTCAATTTGGCGATATTCAATTCTTTTAATTCTGCTAAATCCATACCAACTCCCGGACATCTTCTTGGATTCGTGTAAGGGACTAAGCGTGGAAAGCAAAGAAGAGCCGCTCTCCGCTCATTCGCGCTGCTGGCGCGCAGCCGAACGTAGCAGGCCAGCGTCCCCCTTTCCCCTACTTTCGTTCCAGCAATTTCACCGCTGCCCCGGTTGCGAGCCCAAGCAGGCGATGAGGCCTCGAAACCATCGCTCCCTTATTTGGCTCCCACTCATCTGGCTCCCAGCAATTTGGCGTTTTCTTCCCTTCCTCAGCAGAGAGAAGAAACCGGGGCGGACAACGTTCCTCTTTTCAGCTTCATGGATAATCAGGATAGAATAATCACGTCGCGGGAAATGATCTGCGGGAATCCACCGGAATGTAACCCCCCGCAGAAAAAATTATCGCCAGGGGATGAAATCAGCCTCCTTCCGAATCGGGTCGGAAAGAATATTCTAAGACTCAAAGGAGGGAAATGCTCGCCTTTCTCATTGCGTCAGCGACCCCTGCCCAGAAATGTCCTTGGGTTGAAAGTCGGCGGCCATGGGCGCATCCGGCGCCAGTGGCTGCAGGGGCCGTTCCAAAGCAATCTGCAACACCTCATCCATGGTCTCGACAAAATGAAGCTTTAAGTTTTGCTGAATGATGTCGGGAATATCCGCCATGTCTTTTTCGTTGTCTTTTGGCATAATGACCGTGCGAATTTCTGCACGGTGAGCCGCCAGCAACTTCTCCTTCAATCCGCCAATCGGGAGAACCTTTCCGCGGAGGGTAATCTCGCCCGTCATAGCGACATCCCGCCGCACGGGGATTTTGGTCAGGGCGCTGGCCAGAGTCGTAGCCATGGTAATTCCCGCCGAGGGGCCGTCTTTGGGGATGGCGCCTTCCGGGACGTGAATATGCACGTCCAACCGGCGGTAGAAATCCCGGTCCAGTCCCAGCAGGTGGCTCCTGGAACGCACATAACTCATGGCGGCCTGGGCTGACTCCTGCATCACGTCGCCCAATTTTCCCGTTAAAGTAAGCCTTCCCTTGCCATCCATCAAAGTGGCTTCGGTCGACAGAATCTGGCCGCCAACTTCCGTCCAGGCCAAGCCGACTGCCAGCCCCACCTCATTATTTTTCTCAGTCAACGTATCCCGGAACTTGACGACCCCCAGGTAATCCCCCAGGTTATCCGGAACAACGGAAACCTCCAGGTCGCGGCCTTCCTTGACGACCTTGCGGGCCACCTTCCGGCAGACGTTCGCGATCTCCCGCTCCAGGTTGCGGACCCCGGCTTCCCGTGTATACGACTGGATGATGGCGGCGAGCGCCTCATCGGAAAAGCTGACGTTGTTTTCGGTCAAGCCTGTGGCCTTCTGCTGCTTTTTCACCAGGAAGCGTTTGGCGATCTCAACTTTTTCAAGCTCCGTGTAGCCGGACAGGCGCAGCACCTCCATCCGGTCCTGCAAGGCCGGGGGGACGGTGTGCATCACGTTGGCCGTGCAGATAAAGAAGACCTGCGACAGGTCGTACTCCACATCCAGATAATGGTCCATGAACATAAAATTCTGTTCCGGATCCAAAACTTCCAGCAAGGCGGCCGAGGGGTCGCCGCGAAAATCCATGCTCATCTTCTCCACTTCATCCAGCATGAACACGGGGTTCTTGGTCCCTGCCTTTTTCATCATCTGGAGAATTTGTCCGGGAAGCGCGCCGATGTAGGTGCGCCGGTGGCCGCGGATTTCCGCCTCATCGCGAACGCCCCCCAGCGAGAGCCGCACGAACTTGCGTCCGGTAGCGCGGGCAATGGACATCCCGAGCGAGGTTTTCCCCACTCCGGGAGGACCGACGAAACAGAGAATGGAGCCTTTGGGATCTTTGACCAGGCGGCGCACCGCCAGAAACTCAAGAATCCTCTCCTTGATCTTTTCCAGGCCGTAGTGATCCTCTGAGAGAATCTTTTCGGCCCTTTCCATATCTTTGATCTCTTTGGTCTTCTTTTTCCAGGGAACCGCCAGCAGCCAATCGAGATAGTTGCGGGATACGGTGGATTCGGCCGACATGGGCGGCATCATTTCCAGCCGCTTCAACTCCTGGGAAGCTTTTTCTTTCGCTTCCTTGGGCATTCCGGCCGTTTCGATCTTTCTCTTCAATTCATCGAGTTCGCTCTTTTCGCCCCGGCCCAGCTCCTTTTGGATCGCCTTCATCTTTTCGTTCAAGTAGTATTCTTTTTGGGCGCGTTCCATTTGCCGCTTGACCCGGCCCTGGATGTTGCGGTCCACGTTCAATTTCTCGATCTCCAGCTCCAGGATGTTGGCGATCCGGTTCAGACGCTCCGTGGGATCGAAGATCTCCAGCAACTCCTGCTTCTCTTCCATGCTCAACTGCAGGTTGGCTGCAATGGTGTCGCTGAGCTTGGCGGCGTCATCCACCCGCGCAGCCGCAACCATCGTTTCATAGTTCAGGCTCTGGCTGAGCTTGACGTACTGCTCAAACAGCGCGGTGACGCGATTCACCAGGGCTTCCAGCGCGGGGCTCGTCTCCGCCTTGATTTGGACGGGGCGAACCACAGCCCGGAAGAAACCATCCTCATCGCTCATGCTGAGAACCTTGCCCCGCTCCACTCCCTCGACCAGCACTTTGATGTTTCCGTCCGGCAACTTCAGGCTCTGAACGATGGTCACGATGGTGCCTACTTGATAGATATCGTTGGAACTGGGCTCATCAACGGAAGCATCGTGCTGGGTCGCCAGAAAGATCCTCTTGTCGCCCGCCATCGCCTCTTCCAGCGCTCGCACGGAGCTTTCCCGCCCGACCACAAACGGAGTCATCATGTAGGGGAAGATCACCACGTCCCGGATCGGGAGCATGGGCATTTTGCGGCTTTCGGTCTTTTCCTGGCTAATGAGCATTCTTCCTCTTTCCATTTCCTGCCGGGCTGGCGTGGTCCGTATTCACGCCGTCCAGCTTTGCTATCCGGCCTTCTCTAAAAGTTTGATGCTGATTTCCTGGTCCTCGACCATTTCCGGAGTCACTAGGAAGTCTCTTGCCTTCCTCTGGGAAGGTAGATGGTACATCAAATCCAGCATCAAATCTTCCAAAATCATGCGAAGTCCGCGGGCGCCGACCTTCCGTTCCTGAGCCTTGGAAGCGATCATTTCCAGAGCCTTTTCGGCGAAACGCAGCCGCACATTCTCAAACTCAAACAGCATCTGGTACTGCTTTACCAGTGCATTTTTGGGAGTTGTGAGAATCTGCACCAGGGCCGCTTTGTCCAAATCCTCCAGGACGGCGATGGCGGGCAGGCGTCCCACAAACTCCGGAATCAACCCGTACCGGATCAGGTCCATCGGCTGGACCTGATCGAGCATGTCAATATCGCAACGCGAAGCTTCTCGCGCCGGGGCTTCCGCATGGAATCCGAGCGATTTTTTCCCGATCCGCTTGCGGATGGTTTTTTCCAATCCGACAAAGGCCCCGCCGCAAATGAACAAGATGTTGGTGGTATCCACCGGAGTGAATTCCTGATGAGGATGTTTCCGTCCTCCCTGCGGGGGAACGTTGGCCACCGTCCCTTCCAAAATTTTCAGCAGGGCCTGCTGGACTCCCTCTCCGGAGACATCCCGCGTGATGGAAGGATTTTCATCCTTGCGGCAGATTTTATCGACCTCATCCACGTAGATGATGCCCTGCTGGGCGCGCGCCACATCGCCTCCGGCGGCCTGCAGCAGCTTCAGGATGATGTTCTCCACATCCTCGCCGACGTATCCGGCCTCGGTCAGCGTGGTAGCGTCCACGATCGCGAACGGCACCTCCAGGAGACGGGCCAGCGTCTGGGCCAGCAGCGTCTTGCCGGTTCCGGTGGGGCCGATCAGCAGGATGTTGCTCTTGGTCAATTCCACTTCAGGGTTCCGCTGACGGGACATCTGGATCCGCTTGTAATGGTTATAGACGGCTACCGCCAGCTTCTTTTTGGTCTTCTCTTGCCCGATGACGTACTGACCTAAAAATTCCTTTATTTCCTTGGGCTTGGGCAATAAGTGCAGGCCCGATGCAGGGGCAGCTGCGTGGTCATCTTCCAGGATGGAGTTGCAGACCGCCACGCACTCGTCGCAAATGTAAGCGCGAGGATAGTCACTAGGCGAGGAAATCAGCTTGCCCACCGTCTCCTGTTCCTTATGGCAAAAGGAGCACTTCAGGTTCTCGTCCGATGCGCCTCGTTTCACTTTTTGCCTTTCTCGCTGCCTTGTTTCCAAACGGCGGTTCGACTCTCAGGGTTCGACTCTCAAAACGTCACTCGGAACAGGGCGCGATAATTTCTTTCCTGAAGATTTGTTTTCCGACGCTGATTCCCTTATTTGTGTTTGGAGATGATCTCATCAACAATCCCGTATTCTTTCGTCTGCTCTGCATTCATGATGAAATCGCGCTCCACATCCTTCTCAATCTTTTTCAAATCCTGGCCGGTATGTTTCGCCAGTAAGTTATTGGTAGCCTCCCGCATGCGCAGAATTTCCCGTGCTTGAATGTCGATGTCGGTGGCCTGCCCGGAAAGCCCGTCCATAGAAGGTTGGTGGATCAGCACACGCGCATTGGGAAGAGAAAAGCGCTTTTTGGGCGCCCCGGATGCCAGCAGCAGGGCCGCCATGCTGGCAGCCTGGCCAATGCAGATGGTGGAGACATCGGGACGAATAAATTCCATCGTATCATAAACAGCCATACCGGCTGTGATGGACCCTCCGGGACTGTTGATATAAAGGTATACATCTTTCTCCGGGTCCTCGGCCTCCAGAAATAAGAGCTGCGCTGTAACCACGTTGGCAACGCTATCGTCAATGGGAGTGCCAATAAAGATGATGTTGTCGCGGAGAAGCCTGGAATAAATATCATAGGCCCTCTCCCCTCTATTGGATTGTTCTACCACCATTGGGATCAGTGCCATAACGAAACCACCCACCTCCCTTTCCACTCTAGGAGCTTCCCGGCTCTCCGGCCTTCCCACTGAATGCTCGTCCGGGGCAAGATTTCACCTCGCCCACTATGAAGCTGGTCTGCTGACCTTACGAAAGATAATCTCGAGAGCTTTCTCGATGCGGATCCTAGCTCTGATCTTATCCAGCGCCCCCTCCTTTGTCAAGCGAGACCGTATCATGGCCGCCGTCTGCTGGCTGGCTGCCGCGATTTTTCCTATCTCTTCTTCAATATCGGCTTCTTCGGCTACAATCTTTTTCTTTTCTGCAATTTTTTCCAAGATGAGAGCGCTTTTTACCTCCTGCAGAGCGCTTTCCTGCTGGGAAGCACGCAGCTTCTTCCAGTCCATCTGCAGGCTTTTCAAATCAACGCCCTGCGCCGTCAGTTGGCGCCGCAGCCGCTCCACTCGCCTTTCCATTTGGCGTTCGACCATGCTCTCCGGAACGGGAAAGTCATGGAGTTCGACCAACTTCTGCCGGAGCTGGTTCTTGGCTTTCTGCTCCGCCTCCTCGCGCTTGGCCTTCCCCAATTCGTCCTGGACCCGCTGGCGGAGCGCATCCAGCGAGGCAAACTCGCCCATCTCGCGGGCGAAGTCGTCGTTCAACTCAGGCAGAATCTTTTTTTTCAACCCCAACACTTTCACCTTGTAGGCGACGGTTTTCCCGGCCAGACGCGGGTCGTTAAACTCCGGGGGATAGGCAATCTCAAATCGACGTTCCTCGCCGAGTTGAGCGCCTTTCAGATTCTCCGTAAACTCTTTCATTGTGTTGGCGCCGCCGATCTCACACAACACTTCCTCGACCTTTACCGGCGTGGAGTCCCTGCCGGGAGAGATCCCCTCAAAACCGATGCTGGCAAAGTCGCCTTCCTGCAGGGGCCTGTCCTCCAAATTGACGTAGGTGGCAGCCTGTTCCCGCAAACGGTCGAGGTTTTTGACAACCTCTTCCTCGCTTACCTTCGACTCTTCCAGCGGTACAGACATGTCCTCGTAATTTTCCAACTGAAACTCAGGCAGAACCTCCACCGTCGCCTTGAACCGGAGGGCGGTGTCGTCGGCGAACTGCACATCGGTAACTGAAGGATATCCGACCGGCTCCCAATTCTGCTCTTGCGCCCGGACCCGGACATATTCGGGCACCAGTTCCTGCAACACCTCGGAGCGAATATCGTCCCGAAACTTCTGTTGAATGAGAGAAACCGGAGCTTTCCCGGGCCGGAAGCCGGGCAGCCGAACGCGGCGCTGCAATTGAATGGCAACCGCATCCAACCGCTTCTTCACCACCTCTGGAGGGATTTCTATCTCCATTACCCGACGGCAGCTCTCTGACACGGGGAATTTGACCTCTTTCAATGAATGGGGGTGTTGGGCGGCTTATGGGAACAGTTCCGTACCAAGCCCCTGGCACTGTCACTAGCTATTATACCGCGCTGCGATTGCCTAATGTGTGATTGCGGAGGAAACCGGCGACTGAGTAACCCCGAAGTAACCCCTAAGCCACCCTTGTTTAGTAACCACCGTTGCCGGATTTGCTGTGCGTTGCCGGAGCTGTCGTGGAATGCCCACTATAAGCAGCGCCTTTTCACAAAGTCAATCCTCATCCGCCGAATCGCTCTGCGAGCGGATTTTTGCCGCGAGCCTGCCGCCAGAAGCCAGCTTACTGGACAGCGAGCTGCGCTCCGGAACCGGGGTCCAGCTTAATCTCCCCAAAGGTCCTCTCGTAGTTGGAAACGTTCTGGCCCAGAATATTCAGCAGGGCCTTGGCTTGTTGCGGGCTCAGATAGACGCCCTGGAAGTTGACGATATTCATCTTATCGGGAGCCGTTTGCGACATGGTCCCGAACAGGAGAAGAAAATCCCAAACACTGACGCGGATCTGCACGCTGTTGGAGTACCCTTCGCGGTAGTCTCCGGTCTGTGTGATCTGAATTTGCGGTTGCTGCGATGGGGCAGTCATAATTCCTCCGCCGCAGGTGCGGCTGGCTCATCATCGCCCGAACCGGAAGGCGAAGTCAATGCTCGCCGGACTGGAAAGAGCGTTCCGGTGCCTGATGGGGTTCCCTCAGGCACGCAGAACTTGGAAATCATCATCAGCGGCGTCCCGAGCAACACCGTCACCATCGCCGTGCAATAGTCTCTTTCACCCGTGCGGGCCCCGCTCCTGCGTTTCCCGAAAGGCCATGCTATAATGAGCAAAATTTTCAGCGGTCAGCAGAATACGCTTTCGGTTCCAACCATGAACCCGGACTTACAACTACTCGTTGAACTGCAAGAGCTGGACAGCGCCATAGGAGGCCTTTCGGCCGAGATGCAACGCCTGCCGAAGAAAATTGCGGAGATCGAAGGACAGCTTGCCGCCCATATCCAAAAAAGGGAGGCCGACCAGCAAGCCCTGGCGGGAAATCAACAGGCGCGCCGCAAGTGGGAAAACGAGATTGCCGCCCTGCGGGAGAAGATCAGCCGCTACCGGAACCAAACGCCGGACGTGAAAACGAACGAGCAGTACCGCGCGCTCCTCCATGAAATTGAATTCCATGAAACGGAGATCCGCAAGCTGGAGGATGAAATTCTTGCCGAGATGGTAGCGTCCGAGTCTTTGGAAAAAAGCTTGCAAGAGTCAGAGCAAAGTCTGGCCGAGGAGCGCTCTCGCGCCCAACGGGAAATCGCAACCGCCGAAAAGCAAAAACAGGAAGAGGAGAAAAAACTGAGCGAGGTCCAGGCCCGCCGGGAAACGGCACAACAACGGCTGTCAGCCGACGTTTACGCGCGCTACCAGCGGATTGCCGCCCTGCGCAAGGTGGCGGTCACCCCCGTATCCGATGGCGCCTGCCAGTCGTGCTACGTGCGGCTCCGCCCGCAGGCTTACAACGACGTCAAAACCAACCAGCAGATTCTCGTCTGCGAGAGCTGCGCCCGCATCCTGTATTATGCGCCGCCGCCGTCCGAGTAAAGCAGAGCCATGTCCTCCCCATCCAAACCGCCCCTGCCCACCTCGTCATCGGAACGGGTGGCCTACATTGACGGAGGCTCCCGGGGCAATCCCGGACCCGCCGGCTACGGCGTAGTCATTCAGGACTCGCAGGGCCGCACGATCGAGACGCTGTCAAAGCGCCTGGGAAAAGCCACCAACAATGTCGCTGAATATCAGGCCCTGCTGGCTGCTTTGGAGTACGCCGGTCGGAAACAGCTCCAGCGGCTGAAAATCTACTGCGATTCCGAACTGGTCACAAAGCAGATGCAGGGACGCTACCGCGTGAAGAGCCCTGAGCTGAGCCCCCTATACGAGCGCGCACGGGAATTGGCCAGCCAACTAGACCATTTTTCCATCCAGCATGTGCCCCGGGAGCAAAACCGACAGGCTGACCGGCTGGTCAACGAAGTTCTCGACCACGGGAAGTCCACTCCGCGCCTTCCGGTGCATTCTTTTTCGGCAGTAGTGGAAGCAGGAAAGCTCAGACCCTTGTCCCCTGCCCCGGAGCTGGAGGAGGGAATGGAATACGAGGTTCGCGCGCGCAAGCGGATCAAGTAAGGCGAGCCAGGACAGGCATTGCCGAATTCGGACTTTTCCTCTGCCAAATTTCTCTCAAACTTCGTCTTGGATTTTCGGGTGGAATGAATTAACATAGGTGTGTTTAATTGTACAATTTTGCCATGTTACCTTGCCCCCAGCTCGGAATGGCCTACCCTTCTCAAATCCCGAGAAATATCTTTATACACGAACATAACGGAAGCGGTATTGGTCACGAATCCGCCTTGGCTCCCTCGCGAGGCTCCGTCAAGGCTCCCTCGAAAGGATGACATTCTCATGGCTATTTACGCTTACTGCCTCCTTCGCCTGCCCGCAGAGGAGGACTGGCCCGTTATGCAAGGGATTGACGACCATCCGGTGTTCCCGCTCCGGTGCGGGAAGTACACGATGTTGCTGAGCCGTTTGGACCGCAATTACAGATTTACTCCCCGGTCCATCGTGCAGCACGGCCAGGTTATCGGCCGCGCCTTTGAAACGCACACCGTGCTGCCGATGCGTTTTGGCACCTCTTTCCAAACCGAAAAACAAATCGCTCAACTGATTCAGGAAAACCGGAGTGAACTGCTGGAAGCTTTCTGTCGGCTGCGTGGCAGGGCCGAGATGCGCTTGAAGTTGCTCCTGCCTCCGGACGTTCAGAACCCAGAAAGCCCGAAGAAATCTCTTCCGAATTCCCGGGAGGCTGGAAAGCGCCGTCCGAACGGGAATGGAGCCGGGAAGCCAGCGGACGCTCCGATGGACGCAAGGAACCGCCTACTGGCCGAGCAACTAGCCGTCTGGGCACGCGGGATGTTTCATCCTCTGGAGCAGCAGGTTCGCTGTCGCATGAATCCGGGCAGCGAGTTGCTGGTGGATTGCGCCCACTTGATCGAGAACAAAAGAGTGGCCAGCTACCAAAAGTTACGTCGGAGCGCGGCAGAACAGGTGAAAGGTTGTGACCTCCGGATCAGTGGCCCGTGGCCGCCCTATCACTTTCTGCCGACTTCCATTCGGATGCCTGCGGCCACTCCGCCCGTACTCAGAGCCCGGGCGGCGGTAGCCGCTCGGTAGGAAGCTGCGGACGGAATTTCACCTCAACCGGAGGCGGGAAAAATACAGCCGATTTCAAAGGTGCAAGTAACGGAATTGTATTCCGGAGTGTTCTTGGGTCGGAGGGATAACCTCCGGGTTATTGAGCTATGGTCGTGAGTTGCGCTATGGCGTCTTCATTAATCCATAGATCGCCGGCGGAGGCCATGTTGTCTTTGAGGTTATCTTGATAAGTTTCAAAAGTGAGTTGCCGTTTTCTTGTCAGTAACCGTTGATGGATCGCCATTGCTTGCTGTTCCAGATCCTCTTCTTTGGCCGGCTCACGAGAGGCTACCTGGTAGAAAATGTGGCCTCCTCCTGCCAGTACCGGCCCAACCACTTCTCCCACCTCCGCCTTAAACGGCTTCGGCCCCAGCTCGCTCATATTTCCGAAGGAAGGGATGGCTCCCTGCCGGGTGAGCGGCTCGGTGACCTCGACCGCCAGATCCAACGCGCGGGCAGCCTGTTTGAGATCTCTCTTCTCCAGTTGATCCAGGCGCTCAGTTAGCTGATCGGCTTTGGTCTGGGCCATTTCCCGAGATTTCACAGAAACATAATTCATCCGGACCTGTTCCTGAACCTCCTCGTATTCCCCCGAATGACCGGGAAACACGTCCAACAGGAGCGGGACCGCGTACCCGTCCGGACCCTGGATCGGCAAGGCCACCTCGCCCTTTTCCAGCGCAAAAACCTCTTCCATAAAAGACGGCGAATTCCCGATGCGGGGAAGCGTTTCACCGCGAACAAATGGAGGGGGGGCTAGAACTACTGCGCCATATTGCTCCGCCAAGGACTCGATATCCTCCGGAGCGCGCCGTAAAGCTGTGGCCGATTGCTCGGCCATCTGGAAAATCCCGGAGTTGACCTTCTCCTCAAGCAGCGCACTCTGTATCTCCACCTTCACTTGCTCCAGCGTCCGCAGAAGGGGTTGCTCGTGCGCCATCACCTTGAGAATATGAAACCCGTAAACGGTCTCAATCAAATCACTGAGGGTTCCCGGCTCCAGGGTGAAGGCCGCATTTTCAAACTCCGGCACAGTCTGCTGCCGGACAATCCATCCCAGATCCCCGCCGTTGGGCGCGGACCCCGGGTCCTCGGAATTTTCTTCCGCCAGAGCCGCAAAATCAGCCCCTTCTTTCAATTGCTCCAGCAAACCGGAAGCTTTCTTCTGGACCTCCTCCACCTTCTCCGGGGTCTTGTCGGGAGTTCGCAGAAGGATGTGGCTCACTTGGACGCGCTCCTCGATCCGGTAATTATCCTTATTGCTATCGTAGTATTCTTGAATTTCTTCCTCAGAGACGGTTGTCGCTTCGCGCAGCTTCTGGTTTTCCACATACAGCATCTGCACGGACCTTTTTTCCGGAACCGGGTAGCTTCCCCGGGTTTCCTCGAAATAAGCTTTTAGCTCGTCTTCGCTCGTGCTGACCTCGTCCTGGAATGAAGCTGGATTCAGGAAAACATAGTCCAACAGCACTTTCTCATTTTCGTTATGGAAGGTGGCGCTGACCTCCTCCGGCGTGACGGTGAGCGAGTCGGTCACAACTTGGCGCAGCTTCTCGTTCAGCATAGCATCCCGGTAGCCCTGTTCGAACTGGGCCACGGTCATGCCATTTGCCGCAATCATATCTTCATATTGTTGCTGGCCGACAAACTTCCCGTCGGGAAACAAATTGGGGTC
Source organism: Terriglobia bacterium (assembly GCA_963666975.2). Classification (GTDB taxonomy): domain Bacteria; phylum Acidobacteriota; class Terriglobia; order 2-12-FULL-54-10; family 2-12-FULL-54-10; genus JADFGZ01. The sequence continues at coordinate 1,227,275 of CAXVYR010000004.1, forward strand.
CTGCTGCAACCGCGCCTGCCATTCGTCCCTGCTGACTTCCAACCCCAGCCGCCCGGCCTCCTGGATGGTGACCTTTTCCAGAATCATCCGGTTCAGAATGGAGGAGTAATAGATCGGCATTATCTCCGGAGGAATGTTGCTCTGGCGGCTGACCTGAAACAGCCTTCGCTGCAAATCCCAGGAAGTGACCTCCTCCCCGCCCACCTCCGCCACCACGGCGTTGGGAATGGCGCCCGTAGTGGAGGTGTCCATAATGCCGGGGATCAACGTGATGACCATGGCGACGGCAATCAACACCAGAATCGACCCCACCACGAAGCGGGTGACTATGTCCTTGCGCCGAAAGATATTGAGCATCGCTATACCTTTTCTGTGTGCCTTTTTCTTTTATGGAACCGGGCTCATTCGCTTTGACGACCCCACATGCATTGTCTGTTGGCTCCGCGCTGATCGCGGATGGCGCCCTCTTGCCTGTGGAGAGAATATCACCCTGAAATATTATAACCCCTTCCGCTACCCGCCGCCAATTCTGATCCGCCCATCCTCTCCAGTGGGATGGAATTCTTCCCGGTTACTACGATGTTACTGCGATGTTACTGCGATGTTACTGCGATTCGACCTCCACGCCGTTGCGCAGAAGCTCATTCCGCAACTGTGCGGTGTTCTGATAGTGGATTGTGCGCATGCCTAAAAGTTGCGCACACTCCAGGTTGAGTGGGCGGTCATCAATCAACAGGCTCTCCTCCGGAGGACGCTGCGTAATCTGCAATGCCCGGCGATAGATGGCGCAATCCGGCTTTCTCACGCCTAGAAAACAAGAACTGAAAAAGGCGCTGAAGTATTTGCGCAGGCGGAAGTGCTCGATGCGATACAGGTTCAACTCCAGCGACTCGTTATTCAGCGTGGCCATCCGGTACTTCCCGGAACCGGCCAGCCGCTCCACAATGGCCAGCGTATCCGGTCGGGGCTGAGATTGAGCGAACAGGAAGGCTTTGAATTCGTCCCTGGAAAAAGGCCGCGCCCGGCAGAATATGGTCCGGTCCAGATATTGTTCCAGCGTGAGACGGCCCGTCTCAAAGTCCGCGCTGAGCATTTCGTGCCTGTTCTGGAAGTCTTCCCAGTCCAGATGAAACCGCTCGGCGGCACGGTGGCGACCCTCGCGGTCCCAGCCGTTGGTCAGCATCACACCGCCCACATCCCAAAAGAGCGCACTAATTTCAGCCATCGAGCGCCGCCAGGAGCCCTCTGAGTCCAGCCGGAACGTTGTTCCCCAAGCTAACTTGCAACACGCGGCGGCCTCGCTGCCGCAAGGCCTGGAAGTCTCCCAGAGCCTGGGCACGGATGAGCGCGCCGAAGGAGTAGGTCGTTTCCGGCACGGGCAGATCAGAGGCCGGTTCGTCCACCAGTTGCAGAAAAAGGCCTGTATTCGGCCCGCCCTTGTGAAGCTGGCCTGTGGAGTGCAGAAAACGGGGCCCGAACCCCACCGTGGTCGCCAGATGCAGGCGATCCCGGAGCCTCACGCGAAGCTTTTGCAGGACGGCGGCCGTTCCCGCCGCAGGAGCCACGTAGGCATGAATGGCAAGGTAGTCGCCCGATTGAGCTTCCTTCAACCAGGACCCCAGCGCCTCTTTGATCTCCTCGCCGCGCTCCACCGACAGTTCCCTGACTCGTTCATCCCCCAATCCCTTGGCTCGTCCGCTTTTCGCGGCCATGGCCTCGCGGGCCAATTCCTTGGCCAACTGCACATCGGGCTGGTTGAAGGGGTGGATTCCCAAAACCGCGCCTGCTGCCGCAACCGCCACCTCCCATCGGAAAAACTCCTGACCCAGATCTTCTTTTTCCGATAAATTGATGCGGACCACGGGATGGCCGGCAGCCTCCAACGCAGCAGTTCGAGTCTCCAGCGCCGCGTTCTCCTCCCCCCGCATACACAGGCGGACGAAGAGGCGGTCCGTTCCGTACGTTTCCGGCGCACCAAGCGGTTCACCGACTACCGGGATGATTCCCTTGCCGTCTTTGCCGGTGCTTTCCGCGACGAGCTGTTCGATCCAGTGGGGCAAGGCATCGAGCGAGGGAGATGCCAGCAAGGTCAGCTTGTCTTGTCCGCCGCGAGCCGCTTCCCCCAAAGCGGCGCCCAGCGCCAGTCCTGGATTCTCCGCCAGTCCTGATTTCTCCGCTAGTGCTGAATTCTCATGGGCAGGCGGTGACGAGCACGCACCGGCCATTTGCCCGGCCCGTTCCAGCAATCGGCGCACATCAACCCCTACGAGCGCCGCCGGGACGAGACCAAAAACAGTAAGAGCCGAATAGCGTCCCCCGACATCCTCCGGCGCGGAAAAGACCCGCCGAAAGCTCCGCTCGCTTGCCAGCTTCTCCAGAGGCGTTCCCGGGTCGGTGATGGCGACGAAGTGCCTGCCCGGCGCGCCTGTCTTTTCTCCCGACCCTGTTTGGCTCAACCGTTGCCAGAAGTAATGAAAGAAGGAGAGAGTCTCGGTAGTCGTGCCCGACTTGCTGGAAACCAGAAACAGTGTGTGGGGAAGATCGACCGCGGCCTCGACCGCACGAACCGACTCCGGGTGCGTGCTGTCCAGCACCCTCAGCTCCGGATACCCGCGAGCATTTCCAAAAGTTCGCTGGAACACCTCCGGAGCCAGGCTCGATCCGCCCATTCCGAGCAGCACTACATGGCTTATACCTTCAGCCTTTGCGCTCTCTGTCAAGGCCGCAATGTCGTCCAACTGTCCGCGCATGGTCTCCGGCAGGGCAAGCCAGCCCAGCCTGTCGGCGAGCTCCGGGGCAGGCTGCGGTGACCAGAGAGTGTGGTCCTTCTTCCAGAGCCGCAAGGCAAACTTCTCCGCCTGCCAGCGTTGCAAGATTGCCTCCACGCCGGGTTGCAGTTTCCCCAGGCTGAAGCTCTGGCTGGACGCGCTGCTTTGGGGGGTGGCCATGCTTTTCTCCTCCAGTTCGGACTCAGTCGGTATGCTCATAGTCTACCTCGCGAACCGCGCCCGTGCCTACCCGGAGTCTTACGCTCTGAACAATGCGGAACCCAGCGACAGAATCGACGCCACTCCGGACCGTCCTCAACAATTCCCTGCATTTGCTCCTTGCATTTGCAACCGAAGCAGGGTAGAAATTGCGAACAAGGAGATGCACGAATGAAGCAGACACTTTACTGGGAGACGTTCGACTCGCCGCTCGGAAAGATCATGGTTTGCTGCTCCGGCCAGGGACTGCGCGAGCTGTCGCTGGGCTCCCGGCAGAAACTGCGAGGCCGCCGGAATGGCGCGCACCGCCTGGCTGGAAGTGCCGAGGAGCAGCGGCTCCGCGCCAGCCGTTTCAATAAAGAAAATGGGGCACTCCTCGCTCGCCGCGCCGTCGCCGAACTGAAGGAGTATGCGGCTGGACGCCGGAAACGGTTTACAGTGCCTCTGGACCTCCAGGGCACCCCCTTCCAGATGAAGGTCTGGCGGGCTCTGCTTAAGATTCCTTACGGGAAGACGCGCTCCTATCAGCAGATCGCCAGAGCGGCGGGCAATCCCCGTGCTTCCCGCGCCGTCGGCATGGCAAACCACTACAACCCGGTGGCGATCATCGTTCCCTGTCATCGCGTCATCGCCAGCGATGGGTCGCTGGGAGGCTATGCCGGAGGTTTGAAAAGGAAAATGCGGATATTGCGGTTGGAACGGGCGGGTTCGTAGCGCCCCGCCGCCAGGAACAACAGGAGGGTCGGTACATAGTTCAGTCCTGGTTCAGTCCTTCCTGCCCTGCTCGGAATGCAGCGCGGGAAACAAACCACCTGAAGTCGCTGGCGGGGCCAAAACGAGCCGCCAAGCCACTCCAAAACAGGCCTTTTCGATTCTACTTGACACCGGGGGGGGGCTGGAGCATATTTTTTGGCGAAGGGAAAGGTCAATATCGGAAATTCCGATCAAGAGGAAGAATGGTGTTCACAAAGACTCATCGCAAGAGCTTCTGAAGCCAATTCTTTTTGTTTCTGCCCTTGACTGGAGAGGGCTATCCCGCAGCACAAGGCGCACCAAAAGTCTTTTAACTCTCATTAATTAGAACGGTTTCAATAAGTTATCTGGAGGGGCGGAAGCATGAAAAGAAAAGGGACCTATACATTGCTGCTATTAGGTGGGCTGTTGTGGTGGAGCAGTTTGCTGTGGGCTCAACAACAAACACCGGACACCATCCTGTACAACGGAAAGCTGGTAACGGTGAATGACCACGGGATCAATGGGAACTTGGGCACAATTGCCGAAGCTATTGCGATTCGAGGGGATTCGATTCTGGCCGTTGGTAGCAATGCGCAGATTCGCGCCCTGGCCGGTTCGAACACGAAGAGTATTGACTTGAGGGGCCGGATGGTAATCCCAGGCCTGGCGATCACCCATGATCATCCGCAAGATTGGGACCCGCTAAATCCGTACATCGTCCGAAAGGTGGTAAATGACGATATACATATTGAGCGGTTCTTGTGGGAAGAACCGCCGGAGCAGCAGGTGCTAATGCTACCGCGATTGTTGGAGGAATCAGTCAGGGCAGCTAAGCCCGGGCAATGGATTCGGATCAGCATGCTGTATGGAAAACAATACAAGGGACGAGAGGTAATTCAAGGGTCCTTTGGAAGACAGCTCACCAAGCAGATGCTGGACTTGATCGCTCCGAATAACCCGGTACTGATTCGCGCCGGTTTCGTGGGGACACTGGTGAATCAAAAGGCCATCGAGGTGGTCTACGACTACTGGAGAGAATGGGGGATAACAGAAGAGAGCCACTTGGCAAGTCTACTTGGAGGAGACCCGCAAACAGGAGTCGGCAGTACGAATTACCGCAAAATCGAGCGGAATATACTATATTCCCCGGACGTATTGAAGGAGATTCTCCGTCTGGGCGGATCCTGGTGGGCAGGTTACGGAATCACGCTGAATTCCACGGCCATGTATACAGGAGGTGCGCTGACTGCGTATAACGAACTTGACCAAAAGGGACAATTAGAGATCCGAATCCCCTGGACGTGGAGAGTTACGGAGGGAAGCCTGCCCGATCAACCTATGACGTCGAATACCTACAATCTCCTTCTTGTGAACGCGATGATGGGCAAAGGGTCTGATCACCTGTGGCTCGCAGGGGGTTGGCCGCCTGGAGTGGGAAGCAGATGTATTTCAGTGCCGGGAATTACTCCAGAAGCGCAACAGTTTGTTAAGGATACTCCTTGTGAGCTGGATCCGGTCACGGGAACGCGGAACAGGCAGGCATTGTACAACTATATAAGGGCCGGGGGAAGATTGACTGGTGCTCACACAGATGGCGACAAAAACATGGATTACTTGTTGGAAATCGTTGAGCGGGCAAGTAAAGATGCCGGGATGACGCTGGATCAGATTCGGGCCAAACGGCATACGTGGGACCATCTGGCGTATAACCCACGTCCGGACCAGATTCCGCAGATTAAGAATCTCGGGTTCATGTTAGGTGGCTGGGACATGTATGTATGGGAAGGAAGAGCGCACCAGGTACTGCTGGATTTCGGCGAAGAGGCAGCTCAATGGGTGGTTCCGCGGAAAAATTTGCTCGAGGCTGGTGTGAGGCAAAGCGTTGAAATCGATCGGCCTCTTGGATACACAGACTTGACCTTTTTCACTGTTCTCTATGCGGGCATTACCCGAAAGGATCAGGAGGGAAGAGTGAATGCTCCTCAGCAGGCTGTCAGTCGGGAGGTCATGCTAAAATCGGCCACCCTGAATGGAGCCTATTACATGCTGCGGGAAGAAAAGTTGGGATCGCTGGAACCAGGAAAGCTTGCTGACCTGGCTGTCTTGGATAGGGATTATCTGACCATTCCGGTGGATGACATTCCAAACATCCGAGTATTGATGACTATGCTTGGAGGCAAGGTAGTGCACTTGGTCCCGTCGCTGGCCCGGGAAACCGGGATGCAACCCGCTGGATCCCAGGTTACCTTGGGTGGCCCGGCTGCACAATGGTAGTTTGCCATTAAACTGTTCCTCACGTAACGTTCCCTTTTGACGCGAATTCCGGCCTCGCGGAGGAGAATCTCCGCCACTTCGCCCCTCTTTTCCCCCCAGGCTCCCATGTTCTCTAACGGTCTCCTAAGCCACCTGTTACTCCAGGTTTGATGCTGATAGGATTGGAAAATTACTGGATTGCAGTGGCCGGTCGTCAACCTCGATTTTCAGTTTTGTAATTGAAAGGGGCCAGATCATGCGAAAGCTAACGGTAGCCTCTCTGTTCGTCGCTGCTGGGGTTCTTCTCCTCACGCTACTCATGAGGCCCAATTCGGGATTCACCCAAGGACCGGCGCAGGATCTACTAACGGTGATCGAGGGAGCCACTTTGATCGACGGCGTAATATGACGGCACGGGCGCGTCCCCTCTTGCGGATTCCGTGGTGGTGATTGCGGGCGACAGGATTCAAGCTGTGGGCGAAAGAGGCTCTGTGCCATACCCGCAAGGGGCCAAGATTATCGATGCTCGGGGCGAATATGTGCTGCCCGGCTTGATCGACGGCCATGTGCACGGAATGGAATGGGCTCTGGAACTGCTCCTGGCACATGGGGTAACGACGATCATCGAGCCGGGGGGAGGCAGTGAATGGTCCTTGGCCCTGAGAGATGGCATTGCGAAGGGAAGAATCCGAGGACCTAGAATTTTTTCTGGCGCTGGACTCATCCGCGGACCTGTCAATCCCGATGATCCGTTCTTCCATCTAGACGATCCATACTACTTCAAGGAAAACCCGAACTCCACCACGCCTCAAAGCAAGGTCCCCAGCGTTGAGGAAGCAATGCAAATTGTCGAGAGAGGGGCGAGGCTTGGCCTGAAATGGATCAAGGTATACGACGGCGCCACTCCAATGATAAAAGCTATTTTCGGAGTCGCAGACCGTCATGGGATGCGAAAAATTGGCCACACAAGAAATGCTCGCGAGGCCGTCGCCTTTGGGTACGATATGATCGTTCACACCAAGGGCATTGCCCGAGGAACCATCAAGGATCCGGAGGTGCTTCGCCGTGTCGACAATGCGGCTGATCTCAATGCCTATATGGACTTCCAAGAGGCAGACCGGCTGATTGCGGATATGGTTGCAGATGGAATCTTTCTAAATCCTACCCTGAGATCGGAGTGGGGCTGGGCCTGGAAAGAGAAGTTCCAGAAGGAAGACTTTGACCTATTGTTCAACAATCCAGGGCTCACCTATATCCCACTGGGTATTCGTATGTCCATTGTGAATGAGTACAATCAGTTGTCCATCTATTGGGCGCGGAGTTACAAGCCATTCGCGGAATTCTCCCCTTCCGAGCAGGAGATGAAGCGGAAAGCTCTCAAAAACATCCTCGAATTTGTTAAGAGATTTGTTGACGCGGGGGGTAAGATCGTTTCGGGAACCGATACATTATCCACGTATGGCTTAAGTCTGCACCAGGAACTTCAGATACTAGTCGAGGAGGTTGGTTTGTCGCCCATGCAGGCGATCTTGACTGTTACTAAGTATCCTGTGGAGTTTTTGCGCGTGGAGGATCGGCTTGGATCAATCGAGACGGGCAAGCTGGCCGACCTGCTCATTGTTGAGGACAATCCGTTGCAAGATATCCGAAACTTGCGCAAGGTAAAGATGGTTTTTAAGGAAGGCAAGGTCATGGATATCAGTTACCATCCGGACTACGTCATCCCTTTTCCTGCTACCAGGCCGATGCTGAGCTCGAGCCATAGCTTTCCCATGCCATTGATCAAAAGCCTCTCTCCCGAAGTTGTAACGGAAGGTGGCGGCCCGCTGGAACTGACTATCAATGGAACGGGGTTGATCCCTCAGTCGGTCGTACACTTTAAGGGCGTGCCGGTGCCCACCCAGTTTATTAACCAGTTTATTAACCTGTTTCAACTGAAAGCGAGGATTCCCGCAGATTTGCTGGAAAAGGGAGGGGTCTTCCCGGTGGAAGTCGTCAACCCGTCGCCTGCCGGAAGTACCACCCATGCCGTTGGGGCGGAAGAGATCCGGCTCCTTGGTTTGTTACGAGGAGAGAAATCGAATGAGCTCGGGTTAATTGTGAAATTCAATTAAGAGCACCCCCGCCCGAACCATGTGTTTGAGGTAGTCCGCTTCTGGGAACACTGTCGCGAGCGGAGCTAGAACATTTCTCCCGATAGTGTATAGGAGGAATGTAGCACCGCCATCCCCTCGGCTGGCTCGGGGCAAGCTCTGGCGGCCCAATGGGCCAGCGAGGACGCTGGCGCTACGTGGCTGCCGAAACTCTACACCTACGGGAGAAATGCCCTAGCTCCTGAAAGGTTCTCCGCCAAGAACGGCTATTCCCGCCAACTGTCGGCAGCGGTCCAGCCACCGTTGAACTCGCCTGTCAAATGGTCGAGGATCGCCGCAGAAGCAATTCTATGAAACATGCAGGGTTTACCTCAGATTTGGCAGATCGGTCCTGCCTAGTCTCCTAGCGTTTACCTATCCGGCGGGCAGGATTAGTAAATATAACGCCGTTACTCAAGATCTATCCTGGCGACTGCCGTCCTCCCCACACTTCCCACAACGCGACTTATGGGGAGTAATCCGGGACTTGTCCGCCTCGACCGCACTCGGCGTCCGGCTATAAGCCCAGTAAACCCTGTCTCCAATTGCTTTCCCGTCTCACCTCATGTAACCTTTCCCAATAATCTCAATTTGACGGGGTTAAAACGTGCCCATATCCCCAAGTGCCCGTCTTGGCTCATACGAGGTCCTCAGCCCGCTAGGTGCGGGTTGGATACAGTACCATGGAAGATGAAATCCAATCCCCAAGACAGAGGCAGTCCGAGGACGATATTCAGAAGCGGCTTTCGGAACTCGAACAGATTTACCGAACAGCCCCAGTCGGCCTCTGTTTCATCGACACCGAATTCCGTTACATTCGCATTAATGAGCGACTGGCTGCTTTTAACGGTAAGCCGGCGTCGGCGCATATAGGTCGCACTGTCAGAGAGGTTATCCCGAAAATTGCACCGACTGTGGAACCCTTGCTCCGGCGGGTGCTTGAAACGGGTGAGCCAGTGCTCAACTTAGAAATTTACGGCCCCAAAGCGTCTGAGCCCGAAATAGAACGAGTCTGGTTGATTGAATACTACCCGCTCAAGTCGAAAAACGGCAGTGTGAAAGGCATCACCGCAGTGATCCTAGACATCACCGCTAGGAAGCGGGCCGAAGAGCAGCTCCAGAAGAGCGAGGCACACAACCGGGCCCTGCTCAACGCGACACCGGATACGATATTTCAGATCAACAAAGACGGCGTATTCCTCAGCTGGAAAGGAACAAAAGATGTCGGGCTATTTGTGACTCCGGAGCAATTCTTAGGAAAGCACATTTCGGAAGTCTTGCCGCCCGATGTGTCCGAATCGGCCCTGCGCTCCTTGAATCGGGCGCTGCAAACGAACAAGACACAAACCCTTGAATACCGCCTTCCGGCAAACGGCCGGACGCAAGATTTCGAGGCCCGGTTTGCCGTTTCCGGAGAGAACGAGGCGATCATCATCGTGCGCGACATCACCGAGCGCAAGCGGGCGGAAGCAGAAATCCAAAGATTCAGCCATGAACTCGAGCAGCGCGTCAATGAACGCACAGCACAGTTGCAGCAGAGCGAAGAGCGGTTCCGATCCCAATATGAAGGGATTCCACTTCCCACCTACTCCTGGCAGTTGACCGGTGACGATTTTGTTTTGATCGACTGCAACGATGCTGCACGCGAAATAACACATGGCGGTATCGTTAAGTTTCTAGGAAAAACTGCCAGAGAAATTTTCCCGGACAGGCCGGACATTGTCGAGGAAATGTGGCGATCCTATAAGGAAAAGACACCCTTCAAGCGGGAATACGTTATGCCAATGCGCACCACAGGTAAGGTGAAGCGTTTCGCAGTTACCGGTACGTTTATTCCACCCGATTTGCTCATGGTTCATTCGGAAGACATCACGGAGCGGGCACTAATGCAAGAGGCTCTGCGGGAGAAAGAGGAGCAACTCCGCCAGGCACAGAAGATGGAGGCCATCGGGCAGTTGGCGGGCGGGGTGGCGCACGACTTCAACAACCTGCTCACGGGCATCATTGGTTACAGCGACCTCCTGCGGGAGGAATTAGGGCGGTCCCATCCTCTCGACAAGATGGTGCAGGGAATCAGGGAATCGGGAGAGCAGGCCGCTTCTCTCACGAACCAGCTACTGGCCTTCAGCCGAAAGCAGGTGCTGCAACTCAAGGTAATCGACCTAAATGAAATTGTGACCGGGATGGAGGACATGCTGTATCGGATGATCGGTGAGGACATTGAACTTGTGACCAACCTCGACCCGGAACTGGGGCAAACCAAAGTCGATCCAGACCAGATCAAGCAAATAATTCTGAACTTGGCAACTAACGCTAGAGACGCCATGCCCGAGGGGGGAAGTTTCACCCTTGCGACGGAGAACAAGGAAATAGAAGAGGGTGATGTGGAGAGACAGCTGGGTGCAACAGTTGACCATTATGTGGTGCTTTCCGTGAGCGACACGGGCAGTGGAATGGACGAAGAAAAGCTGGCCCACGCCTTTGAACCCTTCTTCACCACAAAGGAGGTGGGTAAAGGAACCGGACTCGGGCTGGCCAGTGTTTATGGAATTGTGAAGCAAAGCGGCGGCTATATCCAAGTTTCCAGCGATCCCGGAATTGGTACGAAATTTCAGATTTACTTTCCGAGGGTCAGCCGGACCATCCCAGAGCACATTCCGCCTGCCGAGATACAGGAGCCCCCCCGCGGCACTGAAACCATTTTACTGGTGGAAGACGCAATCCAGGTGCGGCAAATGATCAGTTCCATCCTCAAAAAGAATGGATACACTGTCTTGGGAGCCAGCAACGGTGCTGAGCTCTTCAGATTGCTCTTCAGATTGCGAAGAAAAGCAAACAACCGATTCGCCTGCTTCTGTCCGATATGGCATGGGTAACTACCGCGAGGTGATCCCGGAGATGGCCAACAGCGCTGGGGTGTCGAAGTCTGCCGAGCAAGGAGCGCGGCGGCTGGAAGAACTGTTGGCGCGGCGCTGGGAGGAGGTCGAGATTCTGGTGATTTACCTGGACGGAATGCGGTTCGGGCATGAGCGGACCAGAATTGGCCGAGCAGCTAACAGTACATCGCAAAGACATGGAAGTGCTTTTTATCTCAGGCTATGCGGCCCACCCCTTGGTCCAAAACCGCTTAACGGCGAAGAATAGGAATTTTCTGTCGAAACCTTTCAAACCAGAAACTCTATTGCGGAAAGTGCGGGAGTTGTTGGACGCACAGAAGGGCATGGGGTAGCTAAGGGCTGCCCGAAGGACGAAGTAATGCAAATCAATGTGCGCCTGAACTGGTTGGAAGAGCTGAAGCAGCGGGTGCCGACTGGACGATAATCAGAGCCGGAGCCTCCGAGAATTTCCCATCAGCAGCTTCCTGTAACCACCCCCCAGATGATTCACCCCCTGTTCAGATACGGCTTCCCAGCAGAATAGCCGTCAGCGGACAAATTTGCCACGATTACCCTTGAGCGACGCTGTAGTGTAGTTGGACATAAACGGTGTTGTGGGAAATAACCCCTGACTAGTCGTTAGCGTTGCTCGGGAGCGCCTCGGTGCAGTGAGGTGGGGAAGGGGGCAGACGTTTTTCCGACGGGGTGCCCAAACAGAGTTTTCACCTCTTCCTGAAGGAGTGCGAATGGCGCTTCAATGGCGGTAACCACCGGCGCTTTCGATAACGGGACAATAAGTCAATTGGGCTTCGGCGAGGGAAAGGCTGCTGCAAGCACTTGGTTGCAATGGAGTTCGTTCGCGTTTTGCGGCAGGTTGTTTGAGGATTTCTCGGGGCATTGTAGAGTCAAGCGGCAGGGTTAGAGGCCGGGTTAAAGACAGAGCTAGAGCATTTCTCCGCTTAGTGTAGATCATAGCCGCAGTGGGCGAACCAAGCGGAGGCGTTGTTGGGGGTGATCGTGGCGATGGCCTCGGAGATTGCCTGCTCGAGCACGTCCACGCTGCGGGCCTTCAGCCAACGGAGCTTCTGTTTCGCCTTCCCCCAGCATGGTTCTATCGGGTTGAAGTCGGGCGAGTACGGCGGCAAGTACCGCAGTTGGGCTCCGGTGGCCTCGATGAGTTCTCCGACTCCCTGAACTTTATGCGCCCCCAGGTTGTCCATGACCACGATCTGGCCCGGTTCCAGCCGGGGACACAGCACGTGTTTCAGGTAAGCCAGAAAGACCTCTCCGTCGGTGGGCGACTCCATGGTCAGGGTCGCCAACCATCCCTCGGTGCTCATCGCTCCCAGAAGCGTCAGCGTGCTCCAGCGGAATGCTTCAATGCTGACATCAAGAGCAGCCTTGCTTTGGGTAGCACTCGATTCCATTGCAGCCCGGCTTTGAACCGCACTCGATTCGATGGATTCGCTGGCTTGATGCTCCATCAGTTTATTTTACTGGTCCATGATCTTAGTCTGTCGGCTCATGAGTTCGCTCTGCTGATGCAGGATGAAGAGACCAGCAGCGGCGAGAAAGGCTCCGATTATGGTCAAAGCAACTTGCCACCATTCATATCGAGTCAACGATTTCCTGCCATCGGAGTTTTGATTGGTATCGCTGGGATGTGCCTGTTGGTTTACGGGATTTACCTCGCTCTCGTCGGGCCGCTTCCCCTTGGGATCGCCCTTATCGTTGCCGGATTCATTCTCTATTGGCATGGAGCTCACCGATTCCTTGATTGGAGCGAGCCACGGCGAAGGTGTTATCTCGCTGTGGGTTCGTAAATCCGGAATAGGCCCAGAGCCCGCCGTCCGGCGGGCCATTGGCTACATGCTCAGGGCGCTACCGGCGCCGATGACGACGGCCCTTGTGGGAATTGGAACGAAGATGAATGCTAAATCCTGCGCCAAATCTTGATCGCTGGGGGCGGTAAAATCCTCTTCGGTGGTGGCCGTAATATCGCGGCCCGGAATAAAAATGGAAACTGGTTCCGTAGGAGAAGCGCCGGTACGGGTACCCGTATGGGCTGTAGTAACGGTACTCGGGATAGTAGGCCGGAGCGGGCGGCGGGCCTGCGCGGCGCTGTAGTCTCGGCAGGTCGTAGTCTCCCTGCCTGACCGGCTGGAAGGCCGGGCCGGACTGCCCGGTGAATATCGTCAGCGGCGCCAGAGTGCGGAACGTCAGCACGGACTCGGGATACACCTCCGTAGGCTTTCCCCGCGTAACCAGCACCCCGATGATGGATGCAGCGGCTCCCGACAGGGCTCCAATTCCCGCGCCGCGTCCGCCATCGGCAACGGCGCCGATCGCCGCTCCCATGCCCGTTGCCGTTGCGATCACGGCGGCGTCCTCGCCGACCGATGCGCCTCCGGCGTACTCCATCAACTGCGTCACCACGGGCAATTGCTGGCCATCCACCAGACTGATCTCTGTGAGTTCCAGGCCCAGGCGCGACGTCCCGCTCCTGCGCCCGGCTTTCTGCGCTACGGCCACACGGCCTCCGACGGTCTGCCCGCGCCGCGCGACGACGAATCCGCCGACAACCAGCGGTTGCGCCAGCGACGCCAGGAAGGAATCTCCCGGCAGGTTGTGTTTGCTGGAAAGCTGCTGGTCCACCCGCACGGAGATCCATACACCGGCCGGCAGCAGGAGCTGCGAGGGCGGCTGGGCGGCCCCGTAAGGTTGCTGGGCATGTCCGGGCATTGCCACGGTCAGGCAAAAAGCGAACGTCGCTGCGGCTAACCATATTTGTTGTGAGAGCCTCATAACTAAACTCCTTTCGTGGCGCGAGTCGATTCTACTCCCTAAGTTATTAAACACAGCTTGTGGCAAGGAAGTTGCGGGAATCCAGTAAGGTTTATTCTGGACGCTGATTCGTGTCCGCGATGCATTGCTTTCCGTGAGTATGAAGAGTGATCAGGCAGGAATTCCGATTGGAAGAAAGCTTAAAGATGGAAAAGCGCCGGACATCTCAAGAAATGCCTGGCGCTTGATTTCTGCAACTACCCTTACCTGATTTTTTGTTTTTTCAACCGAGGTTCTTTTTGAAAAATTCCAGTGTCCGGGTCCAGGCGTCCGCGGCAGCCGTTTCGTCGTAACGGGCGCCGGTATCGTTGAAGAAGGCATGGCCCGCGCCGGGATAAATTTTGAAATCGTAGCTCTTGCCCAGCCGCCGCATGGCCGCCTCCGTTTCGGGAACCCGCGAGGTGATCCGCTGATCGGTTTCGCCGTAGTTGGCCAGCACGGGAGCCTGAATGTCCGCCATAGCGGCTTCCTCCGGTGTGGTGCCGTAAAAAACCACCGCAGCCTTCAGATTCGGATTCGCCGTGGCGTACAGGAAGGAACGCTCTCCGCCCCAGCAGAAGCCGATCACGCCCGTCTGGCCCTGCCGAACCATGGCATGGGACTGCAAGTAGTTGTAAGCGGAATTCAGGTCTTGCACTACGGCTTCGTTGGAGACGTTTCGGAAGGCAGCCCGGGCCGCGTCCGGGTCCGCCATGGAGCCTGTCCCGCCTTGCCGGGACAACAGGTCAACGGCCAGCGCCGCATATCCTTGCGAGGCCAAGCGGCGGGCCACCTCGCGGATGTGATCGTTCAATCCCCGGTTCTCGTGGATCACGATCACAGCCGGATAAGGTCCTGTCCCTTTGGGCCGGCTCAGATAGCCCTCCAGCGTCACCCCCTCGCCGGGATACTTCACCGCCGTGGATGCGATGCTGGCCGCCTCGGACTCGACCTGCGAGAGAACCGACATCGCCCAGCCACTGGTCTCCAGCAGATGGTGAGCCAGTGGATAGGCGCCGACCACGGCAATCAGCCGCTCAAAAAAAACTCGCCGGTTGATCTTCCGTTCCTGATAGCTTTTAACAATCTGCTCGATCCGTGGGTCCATCTGTTCGATCCGCGGGTCCATCGCCGCGTTCCTTAGTTTGGAAACACCCAATAATTAAGCAGGTGAAACCGGCGGGCTTCCGCAACAGGGGGCAGGCTTTCCGGCCCCGCTGCCGGCGTTGGGAACCTTACCGCTGTCGCTGCCGGGGAGCCGACCGGGGAGGCACTAGGCCGTTCAGCCGCATGTAAACCACCAAATTCCCGTAGTGCCCGTGGTTGTCCTTAAAGTTCCCCATGATGGCAGCCAGGCGGGGAACTTGCCGCCCGCGCATATAGGGGACAATATCCAACAGTTTCTGGTCGTTCAGGTCCGCCAAAACTTTTTCGCCGTAGTCATAGCTTTCCGTAAGCGCCTGGAGTATCTCCGCGCGGCTCCGGAGATCGTTCAAGCTGTTGCGGTCCACCGGGCTGCCGGTTCCGGCCGCAAACCCCATAAACATATAATTTTCGCTGGCCAGGTGAATCAGTTGTTCACGGAATGAGCGCACCTCAGGCGTAGGCTTAAAATCATATTTGGCCTCCGGCACCGCATCAGCCATCGTGTATATCTGATTTCCCGTAGCTTCCCACTGCTTCCGAAGCTCCTCGATGATCGGGTTTTGAGCGACGGCTGTCTGCATCCCTGCCACCAGAACGGCGGCTAAAAAAAGAATCTGCTTCCTTCTCTGACGATTCATCTTCTCCCCCCCTGCAATGAATTCTAACGGTTGATGGGCCGCAATCAGCGGCCTTTGTGAATAACGCCGGTACAGTCTTGCCAGCCCCGCTGGAAGGCTGGGCTTCTTCCTACTGCGGCGGCCGGGGCTGGCTTGAGGGCGGCACCATGCCGTTCAAACGCAAGTAGGTCACCATATTCCCGTAGTGCTCTTTGCTGTGGCCGATGGCCTGCACCACAATCACCCACCGCGGCGTGGGCCTGTTGCGCTGAATGACGGTTCCCATCGCCTCCTGGTCCGTCATGCCGGCCAGCACTTTGGTTCCGTAATCAAAGTACTCCGTGACCGCCTGCAGCACATCCTCCCGGGCCGTGAGATGCTCGAATCGTGTATGCTCTCCGGGTTGGGGCACTCCGCCCACGATCTCCATCCAGCTCAGGTTTTCACCGGCTACGTGAACGATAATCTCACGGAAGGTGCGCACCTCGGGCGTCGGCCTGTAATTATACTTATCCTGCGGCACGGCCTCCGCGACCGCCACCAATTGCCTCCGGGAAGACTCCCATTGGGCTTTCAGTTCCTCCACGAACCCCTCGGCAGCGCTCGCCGGGACCGCCGCCAATCCTGCTGCCGCCAAAAAGAGAAAAACCTTTCTCATTCCATGCTTCATGATTCGCCTCCCTGGCAAAGAAAAAAACGGCCCCCTCAGGGCCTCATCCTATCAGAAGGAATCCCGCCTGCCTCAACAAGAAGACCTTATCGCATCCCTCCAACCGACGGCACCATTATAACTCAGGGCTTCGGCGGAACCCGATATTCGTGATATCCGGATTTTGAAATAATCCCAGCCGCCCGGAAGCGATTCTCCGGCTACAGGTTCTTCATGCGGTTTCGGATCTTCTTGGCGAGTTTTTCAATCTGCTCGGCTTTCTGGATGACGGAAACCGACAGGACATCTTCATTCGCTTTGCTCATTTCTTCCTTGAGCGCGGCTGACAACTCAAAGAGCTGTTCGACTTCTTTCACGACCTGCTCATAGCTGGCCTTGAGTCTTCGCCGATTAAGTTGCTGCTCGAGCGTCGGCAGGTTTGAGATATCCGGGAGCGGGGGGAATGGCCGGCGGCCGGATCGTCTGAACTGGGCCTCGCCCGCCTGCGTCGCCCCTGTCAGGAGCGCAACGCAAAGAATAACTGTCCGGAAAGCCGTCCAGCATAAATTATTTTTTCTCGTCCTCTACCCCCTGGGAATTCTTGCATCGCCCCAGCTTCCATTGCCCCATGTGAGCGAGGCACTGCGAACTCAGCCCCGCTCGGAGCGGCCGTGGAATTGGGAAAGCGAATTGAATATCCTCTTTTTTGCAGACGGAAAATCTGAGCCGGGCATGGCTGCAAGAAAAGCAGCGTTGTGAAGGGAGAGTTTGCTCCTTTTCCCATTCCTGGCTGCTCCGAAATAGAGGAAGCCACACAGCCAGGCTGGCTTTACGGGGCTGCTGCGCCCACTCAGCCTGAGCGTGGATGGATTCGCTCCGAAAGCGGAACGGGAAGCCCTGGCACCGCGAAGAGAGCAGGCCACGCCCTTCGCCGGGAAACTTTATTCCCGGAAATGGAACTGCAGCGTGATTCCCTTGATTACGATCTCATCGCCTTCCCGCAATTCGCGGACTGCGGTGAGCGGCTCCGAGTTAACCTTGGTGGCGCCGATTTTTTCTGACGGAGCAATGGTGTACTGGCCTTCCTTGCGATTGATGACGGCGGCGACATTGGGAGCAAACCAGCCTTTCAGCTTCACCGAAGCCATCGCGTCTTTGCCGATCACACTCAGTTTACTGGTGAGGATGTATTCGCGCTGGTCGGTCTTGCCGCGGAGCACCGTGAGGCAGCCGATTTTTTCCTGGGTTTCAGTCGCGCCCCCCTCGGAAGCGATGGCGGTGGCCTTGGCCAGAAACTCCCGCCGGCTCTTGGTATCGAGCACGAATGTCTCTTCCATTTTCGACAACGGCTGCGTAGCTTCGGCGGTTTCTCCTTCCGGCGGCGGCGGCGGTTGCCCGCCCTCATCCTGAAAGATCAAGGTGTGTTTCCCGATCACAATCTGGTCGCCGTTCTTCAGCGGGCTGCGGCGGATTCGCTGGCTATTTAGGAAAGTGCCGTTCAGGCTGCTCATGTCTTCTACCGCATAATACCCCTGCTCCAATACGACCCTGGCATGGCGCCCGGACACGGCGAGGTTGTCGATGACTATGTCGTTGCCGGGGGTGCGACCGATGCTGATAGCAGCCTTCTGGAGAGAAATTTCTTTCAGAACTGAGGCCTCATACTTTAGGATCAATTTGGCCATGCCCGATTTCCTCCGAACAGAGATCTTAGCAATCTCCTCCACCCCCTTCGGGGGGGAGGCACATTCAGGCGGATAACGATTACGGTCACATTATCCTCCCCTCCGTTGTCGTTGGCAATCTCTACCAGACGGTCGGAGGCCCGTTGTGCTGTTTCAGTGTCGGCCAGGATTTGCGCGATAGACGGATCGGAAACCATGCGGGTCAGGCCGTCGGAGCAGAGCAAAATCTGGTCTCCTTCCTTCATCCACAGTTCATCCATATCCACATTGACGTCAGGCTCTGCGCCCAGCGCCCGGATAATGACGTTCGCCAGCTCCGATTGCTCCGCTTCCTCCAGGCTGATCAAGCCCTTGCGAACCTGCTCCATGACCAGGGAGTGGTCCTGCGTCAGCTGCTGGAGCTCCCCGCTGCGCAACAGATAAATCCGGCTGTCGCCCACATGGGAGATACTGAGAATATTGCCCGAAAGCTGCGCCGCCACCACGGTGGACCCCATGCCGCTGGTGGCGAGTTGCCGCCCGGCGGCATCATAAATTTCCCGGTTGGAAAGCCGAATGCCGCTGGCCAGCCGGTTTGTCTGCTGGGAAAATTCCGGTCTGTACTCGCCCACCATTTCCAGGGCGGGATTGCTTGCCGCCTCCCTCATGTGTCGCACTATGAGGTCTGCTCCCATCTGACTGGCCACTTCTCCGGCGGCTTGGCCGCCCATTCCGTCGCAAAGAACAAACAACTGCAGGGACTCGTCCACCGCAAAGGCGTCTTCATTGTTTTCCCGGACCATTCCCCGGTCCGTTTTCGCTCCCACTGCAACCCGCAAAACAGCCTCCGGTAAACGATAAATCCGAGCACCCCCGCCTTCCGGCAGGCTTCCGGCGCAGAATTCACCGCTAATTCACTTCCGTTTCGATACCGCCTTCCGGCGTCTTGGTTCACTCCCTGTTAGATGGCTGGCGGCACTCCGAAAAGGACTCGCAAGATAGCCTCGGCTTTGTCGGGCCAAATAGGCTGTTCCGATGGGGTTTTGATCCAGTAGGAACCAACCTGTAATATATCGACTCCCGTTAGCGATCCCTTCCCCCGCTTCTCTGCTCGCCCCACACATGGGAAAAATCCTTATTACCCCTGAGCTATGAAGCAGTTGAGCGGATTCTACCGTACCCGCACAACCCCGTCAACAAGCTCCCCCCTTTTGTGCAAGGAACCCGGAGTTATCTTTTTGTGTCACATTGTGTCACACGCTTCCCCTAGTTTTTGGACTTGGGAGAAAACTTTTCGGCAAGCGGGCGCCAAGAGGAAAAGCTCGTTCGGCACCGGCAATGTGCACGGCGGGAGCGGCAGGGTGCTCATCCCGGTGAAAAAGGTCCTCGCGCTGCTGTCTGCTCTGGCGGTCACGGTTGGAGCGCCGCCAGCACTTCCTGAACGTGGCCCTCGACATGCACCTTTGGAAATATCTTCTGGACCTTCCCGGAAGCGTCAATTAGGAATGTGGTGCGCTCCACGCCGAGAACCTTTTTCCCGTGCATGTTTTTTTCCTTCAGCACGCCGTATTCCTTGGCCACTTTCCGGTCCACATCGCACAACAGCGGAAAAGGCAGGGAGTATTTCTGCTTGAACTGGTCTTGCAGCAGCGGAGTGTCGGGACTCACGCCAACCACGGCGGCTCCCAGCTTTTGAAAATCAGCGATTGCATCACGGAACCCGGATGCCTCGGCGGTTCACCCCGGAGTATCGGCCATGGGGTAAAAGAAAAGGACCAGAGGATGTCCCTGGTAGTCGGTGAGGTTTACCGTGGTGTTTTGGTCGTTCGTCAGTTGAAAGCCTGGTGCTGGTTGTCCTGCTTCGAGCATAGTTTCCTCGCAATATTCAAGTGTTCGGTGTTGGGTGTTGGGTGGTAAATGTTAGATGGTGGATATTAGATGTTAGGTGGAAATATCGTCTTGCAATCGAAAGCCGCCGATTGCAGATCTCTCCCGGCCTCCTTCCCGGCAATGGATCAGCCGGCAAAGGCATCCGGATACTTTAAGCTCCTCCGAGTTCTTCCTTTAACAGCTCGTTGACCTTCTGGGGATTGGCCTGACCTTTGGTCTCCTTCATGACCTGGCCCACGAAATAGCCGATCAGCGACGTCTTCCCGGATTTGTATTGCGCCAACTGCTTCGGGTTGGCGGCGATCACGTTGCGGATTGTGTCGCGAATCTGATCGGAATCGGTAATCTGACTGAGTCCCATCCTGCCGACAATAGCCTTCGCGCTCTCCGAGGTGCTCAACATTGTCTCAAAGACGCTCTTGGCCATCTTGCCGGAGAGGGTCTTGTCTTGTATGAGCACCAAAAGCCCGGTCAGCGCCTCCGGCGAAACGGGCGACTCGCCGATCTGCTTTCCTGCCGCCTTCAGAGCGCCCAGCAAATCACCCATCACCCAGTTTGCCGCCATCTTCGGTTCGGCGCCCGATGCCGTCACTTTTTCATAGTAGCCGGCCAGAGCTTGGGAAGCGGTCAGCACCTCGGCGTCATACTCACGCAAGCCGTACTGGCTGACAAATCGGCGCCGCTTCGTATCGGGGAGCTCCGGCAGCGTCTGCCGAATCTCTTCCTGCCAAGCATCGCTGACCATCAACGGAAGCAGGTCGGGCTCCGGGAAATAGCGGTAATCATGGGCGTACTCTTTGCTGCGCATGCTGACGGTCTTCTGCTGTTCGAAGTTCCAGTGGCGCGTCTCCTGGGCGACCTTTTCTCCGCGCTCCAGCA
The DNA here is from genome assembly GCA_963666975.2 of Terriglobia bacterium. Taxonomy (GTDB): domain Bacteria; phylum Acidobacteriota; class Terriglobia; order 2-12-FULL-54-10; family 2-12-FULL-54-10; genus JADFGZ01. Next base: position 1,247,926 of record CAXVYR010000004.1, read on the forward strand.
ACTGCGTCTGCCGCGCGATCTCATAGTCCAGCGCCTTTTGCAGGTAGCGGAAGGAGTTCAGGTTCTTGACCTCGGCCTTGACGCCTAACTCTTGCTGGCCGCGCGGGCGCACGCTGACGTTGGCGTCGCAGCGCAGGCTGCCTTCCTCCATATTGCAATCGGAGACGTCGAGGTACTCCAGTATCTGCTTCAGCCGCGTCACATAATCGTAGGCCTCGGCCGAGCTGCGCATGTCGGGCTCGCTGACGATCTCGGCCAGCGGCGTGCCGCTGCGGTTCAGGTCCACGTAGCTTTTGTCCTTCGAGTCAGGGAAGCCGTCGTGGATGCTCTTCCCGGCGTCCTCTTCCATATGCAGGCGTGTGATGCCGATTCGCTTTGTACCCTTTTCCTGAGGGCCGCCCTCAGCCTGTCCATCTCCGGAACGAATCTCAATCCAGCCGTGCTCGGCGAGCGGCTGGTCGAACTGGGAAATTTGATAGCCCTTGGGGAGGTCGGGATAAAAATAATTCTTGCGGGCGAAGCGGGAAAACGGGTTTACGCGGCAGTTTAGCGCCAGCGCCGCTTTGACGGCCATCGCCACCGCTTCCCGGTTCAGCACCGGAAGCGCGCCGGGCAGTCCCAAGCACACCGGACAGGAGTTGGTGTTGGGCGGATCGCCGAAACGGGTGGAGCAGCCGCAGAAAATCTTGGAGCGCGTCCGCAGTTGGACGTGAACTTCGAGGCCGATTACCGGCTCGTATTTCCCCTTCAGGGCCTCCGGAATTTCCAGCGCGTCCCTAGTTAGTTCCATAGTTAGTTCCATAAGAAGTTAGTGCCGTAACCAGTTAAACCCATCACAAGCGAATCCCACAACAGGCCACGCCTTTCAGAAACCATGCCCAGCAAAGGCATCCGCTACGGCAGCCGGGATTCTGCAAGCCCGTTGCGCCGGAGGGAATTTCCGGTCTCGCTCCTAATAAGGGGGATTCAAGAGGGTCAACTCGAACTCCGCCGGGTCGAGATTCCGGCTGCGGAGCTGGGAGTGGCACTCCTCGAAACTGCTTCCGGCAGCCTCGATCTTTCGCAGGCGCACGTCCACGTACTCCACTCCCTCCCGGCTCACCTTTCCCGGAGGAGTGTACATCCGAAAGGCCACCCACTTCCCGGCGTGTTCCAAACGCTCCGAAAGGCTCAATTCATCCACAGCCCGGCCCACCGGTTCGGGAGCGTTGCTTGCAACTTCGTTCGATTTCTTGCCAACCATGTCTCTCCTTCTACAGCCAAGCCTCTTCTCCAGCAAGAAACCGTCTTAAGCTGGCAGCAGGCAGATTCGTTGTCCTTCTAACCCTCAGATTATCCTGATGTGCGGCGGGAACTGCAAGGGGTTTTGGCGGGATCGTTTATTTTGCTCTTCTTACCTACCAAGTTGCGGTCCTGCGCCTCCTCAATACACTGGGAGGATATACGCCGAAATCACTTTATGCCAGCAATGATCCAATCCCCGGGCCGGTGGCGGCATTTCTTTACAATTGCACCTCAGTGCACTACGCTATCGGCCAGATTGGACCGGTTTTCTTCGGCCATATTCCCAGGACTTCGGTAGCTGCTGCCTTATGATAAGGATACCATCATGGCAAAGATCACAGTTGGGCCCGTCATCGGAAAGGTGACCCATAACCGTGGAAGGGTACTGCTTGAATTGAATGAAAACGCCGAAGTGACCTGTGTCGCAACTCCCCTCAAAGGAAAACGAGTGCGGCAAACCATGTCGTTCAGGAAAAATCGCGCTTCCGTTTTTCATCTGACCGGGCTTAAGCCTGACACCAGATACGAAATCAAATTCGATGGCGTTAATACGCCTCTGACAGGTACCTTGAAGACATTTGAGCTAAACCCCAGCCGAATGAACGTGGGAGCGGTAAGTTGCAACTATACCACCAAGCGAGGCGACACTGACCTCTGGGCGGACTTAAGAGACCGATATGTCAAGCAGGGCGAGATCGATTTGCTTCTCCATATACGCGGCCTTTGCCAAGCGGAGGTCTACGGCGATCAGGTTTACGGAGATATTGCATTTGCCGAAGCTCAGTTAATTCTGAACGGCAAGACTCCGGGCAACAGAGCGTCAGGAGGAGCAGATATTGGAACTCTATCGGCGACTCTACCGATGGGCCTGGAACGACACCGCCACGCAAGAAGTTCTGGCCAGCGTGCCTAACCTGATGATTTGGGACGATCACGAAATTCGCGATGACTGGGGCAGCCTGGAGTCTGACAAAAAATCCTCCGCTGTGGAATACTACATTGGAACGTTGGCCCGACGCGTGTACCGAGAGTACCAACGGCAACTCTGGGACGATTTTGACCCTGACACAGGGCCTGCTTCTGAACTTGATCACCACTTTCATATTTGGGGGCCAATTGGCGTTCTGTTCTTGGACCAACGAGGGCCGAGATCATTCCAAACTGACTCGGCTAGGCCTTACCTTGGAACAAAACAGTGGGACGAAATAAAGAACGCCCTTAGCGGGTCTAAAGGTATTTTTGCTAATCCATCGGTCCGGGCTCTACTGGTTGTTACTCCAGTACCCTTAGTTTTTCTAAGCGGCAAGATTTCGGGCGTCGGCAGTCACCTGATGGACGACCTCATGGACCACTGGTCTTACGGGTCACACAGGAAAGAACAAGTAGAGATGATTAGACTGCTTAGATACTGGAAAGAAGCCAGGAAGAACGAAAGAGAACTCTTGGTGCTTGGAGGGGATGTTCACATCGGTGGGCACACGGATATCAAGCGCCGGGGCAACACAATTTTCAAGCAACTGATCACCAGTCCCATCACCAATCGCCCTCCCAAATCGTACGAATTCTATGGGGTCCGAATGCTTATGGAAGCCCAACAGAGGCTTGGAGAGAGGTACTCATTCGAGCATCACGACTTCACGAATCGGAGAAACTATGGGGTTGTTCTTGTCAGAATCCCACCCAAGGGATTGCCTAAAGTTGATGGTGTTCTGGTTGAGGCGGTTGCCGATAGGAAGACCGCGAGAAACTAACCATCCTTAATTGCGGATCGCATAATGTAGTGACGGGTTCTACCCGTCAGGATCGTCAACCCGATTCCGAGCCGCGCGCGTAAGCAAGCGGCACCAAACGCTGGTCCATGGAGCCAAGTTGCGGGGTTGCTCCCTCACGCTCGCAGCGCGGCTTTTACATGGGGACGACGATGCGCGGCAGCAGCTTGCCAAATCGCGGGGCGGAGCGCTCCGCATCTCCATTCCCCCGTTCGCTTTCCAACTGTTCTATCTCCATCCGCCGCATTTCCAGCTCCCGGCGAATCTGTTCGCTCTCCATCAGGTTTCTCTCCGCCCGTCCAATCACCTGATGCACGCTCTCCAGCAGCTTGATCTCTAGTCGCTCCAACTCCCGCTCCCTCGCCTCCAGTTCCTGGCGAAACTGTTCGCATTCCAGTCGCTCCTGTTGCAGCCGCTCGCCTTCCACTCGCACTTTCTCTACCAGCTCTCTTTCCAAACGCACTTTTTCCAGATGCACCCTCTGGAGCATTTCGTTCTCCATCCGCTCCCGCTCCCTCTGCCGCGTTTCCATCGCCCGGCGGCGACTGTACCGAAGCAGGGAGAATACGGAAAAGGCCGCGACGATCCCAGCGACGAGGATGACCCAGTTGTCCGTAGTTACCCTCCACTCCGCGTTCAGTGAGCTGCGGCGACCGCTTTCTGCTCCGGAACGGGCGTCGCGGCTGCGCCGTTGAACTGGACGGAGACGATCTTGGAGACGCCCGCCTCTTCCATGGTGACGCCGTAGAGAACCGGAGCGACGCGCATGGTCTTTCTGCTGTGGGTGATAATGATGAACTGCGTCTCCCGGCTCATCTCCTGCAGCAGATTGGTGAAGCGACCGATATTGGCGTCGTCCAGAGGAGCATCCACCTCGTCCAAAATGCAAAACGGGCTGGGCCGGTAGCGAAAGACTCCCACCAGTAGCGCCAGGGCCGTCAGCGCCTTTTCCCCGCCGGAGAGCAGCAGGACATTTTGCAGACGCTTACCGGGCGGCTGCGCCACGATCTCGATTCCGCAATCGGCGATATTTTCCGCGTCCGTCAGGCGCAGAAAACCCTGGCCGCCGTTGAAGAGAACTTCAAAGGTTTGCTGGAAATGCGTGTTGATCTGCTCGAAGGCTTCCAAGAACTGTTTGCTGGAGATGGCGTCGATCTCCGCAATCGCCTGGGTGGTGTCGCGGATGGAGTCGAACAAATCCTGCTTCTGGAGGTTTAGAAAATCGTACCGCTGCTGGGACTCCTCCAATTCTTCCAGAGCCATCATGTTGACCGGCCCGAGCGCCTCGATCTTGCCCTTCAGTTGCCGGTAATTCTCATCGGCAGCGGCCATCTCCTCCGCATTCAACCGGGGCAACTCTTCCGCCGTCAGCTCCTCCACCTCCATCTGCAGCTCATTGCGGCAGGCCTCCTTCACGTGCGCCATCTCCGATTCCACGCGGGCCAACTGGACCTCCGCCGCCGTTTTTTCGTTCCTTGTCTCCTCCAGTTTCTGGCGGTGTTGTTCGAGCTCCTGCTCCAAAACCGCCAGTCGCTCCCGGTACTGTTCACAATTTTTCTCAAGCTCTGACAGCCGGACGCCCCACTGCTCGGCGCGCTGCTCGGCCTGCGCGGCTTTCTGCTCCAGACGGGAATTCTCCTCGGCGGCGCTGTCCCGCCGCTGCCGCCACTCCTCCCGTTGCCGGCTGACTTCTTCGGCGCGAACGGAAATTTCCTCGATGGTATGCTCCACACGCTCCAACGCGCTGGCCGTCGCCCGGTGACGCTCCTGAAACGCGGCCAGCCGGCTTTTGATCTCCATCGCGTTCGTATTGGCCTGCTCCCGGGCAGCCTCCAGATCGGCCATGGTCCGGGCCAAGTGGCCGGTTTCAGTTTCAATCTCCACCCGTCTTTGCTCGCGAAGGGAAATTTCCTGCGTGTCCTGGGCATGCTGCTGGCGGGCGCGCCCGGCTTCGCGGCGCAACCGCTCCACCTCCAAGTTGAATATGGAAAGGCGCTCCGCAGCGCGCTCCAGCCCTTCCTGTGCCTCTTTCCAATCCCGTTCCGCAACGACCGCGCTCTTCTCCGCCTCGCCCTGCTGCTGGGCCAGCGACTGCACAGCGGCCTGCAACCGGTCGATCTCCTCCGTCGTCCGGGCCATCTCTTCGCTGGTCCGGGCCATGGTCTGTTCGCGCTCCGCCAAGCTGCGCGTGATTTCGCGGAGCTCCCGCTTCAGGGCCAGGGGGCCGCCAAGATCGGCTTTACCCGTCGTGACGAGGCCGCCATGGAACCAGTCTCCCTCGGGTGTCAAAAAATACGAGTCCCGGTGCTGCTGGGCGAGAGCCCGGCCAGCCTCCACATCGGCGACCAGGTAGCTGTGGCGAAGCTTCGGCAGCAACGCGCTCGCCTGCCCGGAAAGCCCGTTTGAAAAACGCAGGTGGGCTTCCAAAGGCCCCAGCACTCCGGGCAGGGACTCGCAGCTTTCCGCCACGGCGGTTCCGTTTCCGCTGGAAGGCGCCGAGGATGAGGATGCGGAGTGCAGCAGAAAAGTGGCGCGTCCCGGAATCTCCGTCCGCAGCAGGTGCATGGCTTCGCTCACCGAATCCCAATCCTTCACTACAATGTAGTCGAGCTCCTCCCGCAGGAATTCCTCTACGATGTGCTCGCAGGCGGTTTCGACTTCGATGAAGTCCGCCAGAACCCCGACGGGCTCGAAGCCGCGCCGTTGCGCTATTTCACTGTTATGCTCCGGGCTGTTTTGTTCCTGCATTGCCAACGGCTGCCCGTCTGTGCCGTTGCCGTTGCCCGCCGGAGCCTGCTTCTCGAACAGGCGGCGCACCGTCTCGGTGCTGTAGGCGCGGCGGGCCAGAATCTCTTCCAGCGAGGAACGGCGCGCGCGCTGGCCCGAAAGCTCCACGCGCAGTTGTTCGAGTTCCGCTCGTTGCCGCGACTCTTTTTCCCGGGCGTCGCGCAAACTTTCCCCCGACGAGGCGCGCCGGGCAGCGATGGATTCCAGTTCCGCTTGCTGGCGGTTCATGCCCGCGCTGAGGTCTCCCTGCCGGGAGGAGGCGGCTTCGCACTCCGCCTGCGCCGCCGAGCAGCCGTTTTCTTCTTGCAGGATCTGCCGCTCGGTTTCGCCGAGGAATTTTTCCAGTTGAACCACTTGATTGCGGAGCGTGGCGCACTGGTCCACGGTTTCGAGCATCTCCTGGCGCAACTGCCCGACCCTCGCCTCTTTCTCCTTCATCTCGTTCTGACAGGCTTGCGACTGGCTTTCACATTCGCGCAACCGTCCGGCTGCTGCCTCCGCCTCCGTGTCGATCTCCGTTAAAGAGGCTGCGTGCAGGTCCCGCTCCGACTTCAAATGCTCCAACCGGGAACGCAACTGGCGCTGCTCCTCCAGCGCCTCCTCCATCCTGCTCTCCAGGTGGGTGATCTCTTGTGTCTGTGAGGTGACCTGGCTGCGGGCCCGTTCGGCGGCCAGGCGCAGCCCGGACCGCTCCTCGACACCCCGGCGCAGCTCGGCCTCATCGCGCTCGGAGATGTGATGCAGCTCCCGCTGCTGCGTCTCCCGGCTCCGGGTCAGCTCGATCTGTTCCTGGAGAGAGCTGTTCCGCATGCTCAACTCCAGGGCAACCCGCACCGCCTCCTGCTCGCTTTCCTGGAAGCGCGTCGCCAGCAGAATCCGGAGCTGGCGCCGCATCTCTTCCTGCATCTCCCGGAAACGGCGCGCCCGCCCGGCTTGCCGCTTGAGCGAATTCACCTGGCGTGTGACCTCCTCCAGAATGTCCTGCACCCGCGCCAGGTTTTGCCGCGAGGCTTCCAGCTTCGCCCATGCCAGTTTTCGCTTGGCTTTGAATTTGGTGACTCCCGCCGCCTCTTCGATCAAGGCTCTGCGCTCATGCGGCTTGGAGCTGAGGATTTGTCCGATCCGGCCCTGCTCGATAATGGCATAGGAGTCCGCGCCCAGGCCGGTTCCCAGAAAAAGCTCCTGAATGTCACGCAACCGGCAGAGCCGTCCGTTCATCAAGTATTCACTCTCGCCCGAATGGAACAGACGGCGGGAGACCAAAATCTCACCAGGCCGGGAGGCCTTCGAATGTCCGTTCGTCGGGGACTGCCCGGCCGAGTCGGAGGGAGCCGCTGCGGCGGCCTGCGGGTCGACGATGGTCAGCCGAACTTCCGCCATGCCGGTGGCCTTGCGGCCAGGAGTCCCATTGAAGATGACATCCTGCATGCGGTCGCTGCGCAACTGCTTGGCGGATTGCTCCCCCAGCACCCAGCTGATCGCATCGCTGATGTTGCTCTTGCCGCAACCATTCGGGCCTACGATGGCTGCAATGCCGGCACCGTCAAAACTGATCCGGGTACGATCCGCAAACGACTTAAATCCAAACAACTCTATTTGTTGGAGTCTTAACAACTTGCACCTCTCCTGGGAAAATCCGGAAGTCCCAATCAGCCACAGGACGCCGGAAATCACATGTCCTTAATTAGTACAACTAATAAAGGGGCTGTCCTAGCTAAGGGTGATTCTGTCTCGATTTGATCCATGTCTTCAATTGGTTAAGCAGTGTCCGGTGGTTACCGCCATTGAAGCGCCATTCGCACTCCTTCAGGAAGAGGTGAAAACTCTGTTTGGGCACCCCGTTGAAGCGCCGAAGATGCCGCTTTGCCTGGTTCCAGAAGTTCTCGATCCCATTGATGTGGTTCCGTTCGTCGACGAACCGTTCCGAGTGGTTGATCCGAACATGGTGGAAGTCCGACACATCCAGAGCATCGTAGCTCGAAAAGCCATCCGTGTAGACGATGCTGTCGGGCTGGATCAGGCGCTCCATGATCGGCATCAACGTGTCCGTACGGGCATTGGGGATCATCACCGTGTAGACCCTTCCTCCACGCTTCAAAAGCCCGAAAACCGGGACTTTCCCGCCAGCACCACGACCGCGTTTGCCCTTGCGGCGACCACCGAAGTAACTCTCGTCCACTTCGATTTCGCCGCAAACCGAAGAGGCTTTCTGGGTCTCCTCGGCAATCACCGTGCGAATCCGTGTATAGAACGAAGCGGCCGTGTTCCGATGAACCCCGACAAGCTCAGCCGCCGCCCGTGCCGTCGTCCCGGCAACGAAGTGCTCCACCAACCGATCCCGCTTCGCCTTGCTCAGCCGACTACGCCGTTCGTACATATCGCCATCCTATCCCTAAGCAATCTGCTTAGCTAGGACAGCCCCCTAATAAATTGACCCGCTCCGAGCGGTCTGCTGCCAGAAAGAAAATACAGTATATAGATCAGCTACAAATAAATACACAAGATTTTGGGGTTCTCTATCGGCTAAGACCCGCTTGAAGAGCCAGTCTGGGGAGCTGCTTTCATTATAGCTCACCTCCCGATCTCCCCTATTGCTTTCCTCTTTCACCACGCACTGAGTGACAATGTACCATTATGGTCACCCCCTCCAGGCCACCAAGCAAGAAGAAAAAACTTTCATTTCTGATCGCTTCTGCGGTCTAGCATAGGCTTATAGCTGGATCAGCATCGAGGAGAGAAATGCCCGCAACGATTTTGCTCGCCGACGACGATGCAGCCATGCGCGAATTTTTGGCTGAGCTGCTGACCGCGCAGGGAATGGAAGTAGTGACCGCGGGCGATGGCATTGCTGCCCTGGAAGCATTCACGTCTCGCCATCCCGACCTGGTGTTGCTGGACGTACAAATGCCCCGCCTGAATGGTCTCGAGGTTTGCTGGCGGCTCAAGTCCGATCCGGAAAGCCGCCTGACCCCGGTGGTATTGGTCACCGCGCTTACGGACACAGAAGACCGGATTCGGGGAATCGAAGCCGGCGCTGACGATTTTTTAAGCAAACCCGTGGACCGGAATGAACTCCTGGCCCGCGTGCGCTCCCTGCTCAAGCTGAAATCCTACACGGATGAACTGGAGCGGGCTGAATCGGTCCTGTTCTCCCTGGCGCACAGCATCGAAGGCAAAGACCCCTACACTGAGGGTCATTGTGAGCGGTTGTCGGGTTACTCGGCCAGCCTGGGCGAACGCATAGGATTGCCGCCCGACCAGATCACCGCCTTGCGCCGGGCCGGCATCGTGCACGACCTCGGCAAGGTGGCCGTCCCCGACGCAATTCTTCTGAAGCCGGGACCGCTCTCGCCGGAGGAATGGAAGATTATGCGGGAGCATCCCGTCGTGGGCGAGCGCATCTGCGCGCCGCTGAAATCGTTTCGCCTGGTGCTGCCTAGCATTCGCCATCACCACGAGCGGTTCGACGGGTCGGGCTATCCGGACGGGCTCCGGGGGGAGGAGATTCCCCTGACGGCGCGCGTGCTGCAGCTAGTGGATATCTACGACGCGCTGACCACGAACCGCCCGTACCGGCGCGCGCTGTCGCTGGAGGAGGCGCTGGCGACGATGGAGCAGGAGGTCCGCAAGGGCTGGTGGGACCCGCACAGCTTCGCCGAACTGCGGCAGATGTTCGCGCAGAGGCCCGCAGTGATGCGTGTACCCGCGCCAGCAGGGCCGAAATAGGTTCAGGAAACCTCACTCGAATCGGTTTCGTTTTCGATCAGTATATTGACTGAGATCGGAGGAGCACATTGGAACAGGAGTCGCGTATAGAGGCCGCCGAGGCCAGCCTGCGAGAGATTCAGGAAAAGCTGCAACAAGTGGAACGGAAGGATTGGTGGCTCTGGCTGACGGCCATCTTTGTGATCCTGCTGCTGACCCTGGCAGTCCTTTCCTTCTCCCTGCCCTCCCTGTTTGTGGGAGGAGGAGACTCATTCTTTCGGTTCCACCTCCAGCAAGGCGCGCGCGGGTTATTGGCTCTCATCCTGGTGTTCTGCATCTATACCATCTACCAGCAGGCGCTGGTCAAACGGCTCCGTGTCCAAACGGCCGAGCACATTGCCGCAAGGTCCCAGCTCGAAATCCAAGCGGAACGGGCTCGCCGGCTGGCCATGCTCGATCCCCTCACCGGCATCTACAACCGTCGTTTTCTCGAGCAATACATGGAGACGGAACTGGCCCGTACCCAGCGGCAGGGCTACCACCTCACCGTGCTGATGCTCGACCTCAACGATTTCAAGCGGATCAACGACCAGCACGGCCACCTTGCCGGCGACTTGGTGTTGCAGGAATTCACGAACCTGCTGAAAAAAGCGATCCGCAACTCGGACATGCTGGTCCGCATGGGCGGCGATGAATTTCTCTTGTTGCTTCCCGAATGCAGCCCCGAGCAGGTGGGACACATGCTGGCCCGCCTGACGGGACAGGAAGTGGAATTCCACGGACAAAAGATTCCGGTCGCCTTCGCGGCCGGTTGGACCTCCTACCAGTCCCAGGATACACCCGCACAACTGCTGGAACGGGCCGACCAGGCGCTCTATGCCGACAAGCTTACCGGCAAAGCCAAGGAGGCCATCCGCGAGGCGCAGGTGCATACCCAGCAAATACAGAAGATGGAGACGGTGGGACGGCTGGCTGGGGGAATCGTACACGATTTTAACAACCTGCTGACATTGGTCAAGGGTTACAGCGAATTGACGCTGGATCGTCTCGGCGGAAGCGACCCGCTGCGCCGCTACATTGAGCAAATCCACCAGACGGCGGAGCGCGCCGGCTCACTGACCCGGCAACTGCTGACCTTCAGCCGCAAGCGGCAACTGGCTTCTGAGGCAATAGATTTGAACGTGCTGATAGCCGAGATGGAGACGATGCTGCGACGGCTGATCGGCGAGCACATCAGCATCGTAACCATTCCGGGAAAGGAACTGGGGCAGGTGGAGGCACACCGGGGGCAGATGGAGCAGGTTATTCTGAATCTCGCAGTCAATGCCCGCGACTTCATGCCCCAGGGCGGCAAACTCACGCTGGAAACAGCCAACCTTGAGCCATATGAAATCGCTCCCAGCCGGAGCAGCGGAGTCTTCCCGGGACCTTACGTCATGCTATCGGTAAGCGACACCGGAGCCGGCATGGATGAGAAGACGAAAGCACGCATCTTCGAACCCTTTTTCACCACGAAAGAGAAAGACAGCGGCACCGGCCTGGGGCTGGCGACCGTCTATAGGGTGGTTCAGCAGAGCGGCGGCTCCATCTGGGTGGACAGCACGCCGGGCCAGGGCACAAACTTCACAATCTACTGGCCGCGGGCGGAAAAGAAAACGGAGACGGACCAGCCGGGCGAAAGCAACGCCACGTCTTCCGGGGTGGTTGACGCCATTGCCGGCACTATCGCCGACACTATTCTGGTGGTGGAAGAAGCCAAGAACGTCCGGCAATCAACTCGCGAGCTTTTGGAGACGAGCGGTTATAGCGTCCTGGAGGCGAGCAACGCCACCGAAGCCATTCAGATTGCAGATCAACATCAAGGACCGATCCACCTGCTGCTGACCGATGTGGTGTTGCTGGCGATGAAGGGGCAGGAACTGGCACGGCGCCTGGCGTCCGAGCGCCCCGAGATGAAGGTTCTCTACATGTGGAGCTGCACCGAAAATGGCACAGCCTACTTCAGCATCTCCGAGTCGGGAACGGACGCTCTTCCCATGCCGCTCACCCGGGATGCGCTGAGAAGCAAGGTGAGTGAGATGCTCGCCACGGCAGAGAAACAATAACAACGCTATCGATCCACAGTCTTCCTGAAGCCTGGAACCGGTGCAGCACGCGACCGCACGACCCATTTCAGGGACCAGTACGAAAGCACCATACAAAAAATGACCTTTCCGCTATGGAGCGGGGCCCGGGGAAACCGTATCTTTGACATAGCCACATGGAATATCAGATGGCTTCCCTCCCGAACCATTTCCCCCGTTACTTGAGGACGCGCATGCCACCAAGAAGAAGCCGCAGCCAAAAAACCAGCAGACGCAGTTCCCTTCGTTTTCCCCTGGAGCTACCCACTCGAGTCCGCTGGGTGGAAGACAATCAGACCCGCACCCTGCATACGCAAACCAGGAATATGAGCAGTTCCGGCCTGTACCTGCTGGCGGAGTCTCAGAACCAGCCAGGCGCAAGGATCGAGTTTGAAATAAAGCTGCCTGCCGAGATCGTTGAGGGAGCCGGGGTTGTGTTGCGCGGGAAAGGGCATTTGGTCCGGCGTGAAGAACTGGAAAACCGGCGCGTTGGCTTCGCAGCGGTGATCGACCAATACCAGATTTCTCCAATAGACTCGCCGGCCGGAGACTCCACGCCTTGAGGGCATTGGGTGTACGGGCCAGCCCCAGCCCTTCCGAAGTTTCCCGCCTTCGTTTTCATCCTCCATCCGCTGACAGCCCGGCCTCCGTGTTGACTTAGCCCTTTCCTCCGCATACCATCGTCCTAGAGCCGCTTTGGCAGTTTTTCTATGAAGTCTTCTTCCCAGGTCCAAATCACAATCCTGGTTGCCGAGGCTCAGCCTATCTACCGGTTGGGGCTCAAACGGCTGCTGGGGGTGGAAGAAGATTTCCGCGTGGTGGCCGCAGTAGCGAGCGGACCGGAAGTCTCCGAAGCGGTCCGGAAATTCCGCCCGGACCTGCTTTTGCTGGACTGGGAGCTTTCCAATCGCCATCCGTTTGACATCATGCGGGAGGTGCGGAAGATTCATCCGCAGACTCGCGCCGTGCTGCTCAGCGAAGCCACAACCGATGAAGAGATGATAGCGGCAATCCGGAATGGCGTGCGGGTCGTCCTGCCCAAAGAAGCGCCGCCGGAGACGTTGATCTCCGTACTGCACAAAGCTCACCGGGGCGAAACCTACCTGGAGGCCCGCCCGCGCGCGCCGGGGGCGGATTCACTCCGCTCCCCGCCGCCGCAGGAGGCGGAAGGGAGCTTGACGGCCCGTGAGATGGAGATCATCAGCCTGATCGCCCAGGGGTTTCCCAACAAAGAGATTGCCGCGCGCCTGTACCTCAGCGAGCAGACGATCAAAAACAAGCTGCGGATTATTTTTGACAAGCTGGGCGTCAGCGACCGGCTGGAACTGGCGCTCTACGCCATCCACCACCGCTTGTTTTCCCCTTCCGGTAGCGGCTCGGCCAGCCATTGAGCCGCAGGCGGCCTGAACAGCATGGTCCAGAGAATTTTGTCGTTAGCCACAGAGTCGCAGAGTCCACAGAGAAAAAATAGGGGCGTGTCCCTCTGGCTCCGCGTTCTCTGTGGCTCTGTGGCTGCCGACACCTACGCCCTGGGATGAGTCTTGTCGTAGACTTCCATCAGTTGGCGGATGGAAATACGGGTGTATTTCTGGGTGCTCGACAGGCTGCTGTGCCCCAGCAGCTCCTGGATGGCGCGCAGGTCGGCTCCCTCGCCCAGCAGGTGCGTGGCAAAGGCGTGGCGCAAGGAGTGCGGGTGCAGCGTGGAATCGCCCCGAAGCAGGATGGAATACTTTTTTACGATGCGGAGCACGGAGCGCGTGGTGAGCCTGCTGCAGCGAGCGTTCACCAACAGCGCCTCGGTCTCGATGCCGTTTTTATCGAGCAACTCCCGGCGCAGAGGGGCGTAGTCCTCCAGCGCTGCCGAGGCCTTGGAGCCGAACGGAACGATGCGCTCCTTCTTTCCTTTTCCCCGCACCAGCAGCACGGTCTCCGCCATGTCCACTTGGTCCTGGTTCAAACCCACTAGCTCGCTCACGCGCAACCCGGACCCGTAGAGAAGCTCCAGGATCAGCCGGTCGCGTGCCACGAGCGCCGCCGCGCCGGGTTTGCTGGATGCGGCGATTTTGCCCACGGCGTCAATGAGCTGGTTTGTTTCCTCCGCCGTCATGACGTCCGGAAGCGTCTGCGGCAGGCGCGGACTCGCCACCAGTTTGGCGGGGTTCTCCTTCGCCAGACCTTCCCGGCATGCGTACCGATAAAAGGAACGCAGAGCGGCCAGCTTGCGGGCAACGGTGGCCGGCTTCCGCCGCTGTGCGTACATCTGCCCCAGGTATTCTCTGATCTTTAGATAATCAACTGCGAGATAATCGACCGAAATCGAAGACCGCGACTTTTGGGAGGCAGCGGCGCCCTCAGCTCCGGAAGATTTCACGCTGCGAAAAAAAGCTTCCAGGTCGCTGCGATAGTTTCGCAGCGTGTGAACCGAATAGTTGCGCTCGGCGCGCAGGTGTTCCAGGAATTGTTCGGCAGCGGGATGCAGCGTCTGGCTCATGGATTTATTGATTCACCGATTCATTGATTCGCGCAGAACCGACAGGCAAGCATGCCTGTGCTACTCTATTCCAGAATTTCCCGGAGTAGGAGACGATTCAGTCCTGAAATCCAAAATGAAGTCCAAAAAAAGTTACGAGGAGATATTGGGCGAGTCGGTGCCGGCCTCTCATACGGCTGTTTCCCGTTGCGCGCCCAGCCACTGCTCGAACTCCCGCAAGGCAAACTGGCACTGGCGGGCGCGGCGTTCCTTCTTGCCGAGCTTGGCAGGGCTTGTGTCACTCAGGTTTGTATCACTCAGGTTTGTATCGCTCCAAGGCGGTAGCAGGTCGAAGGCGATATTGGCAGGTTGATAGCCGCGCGGATTGGCATGAGAGATGTAATGGCAAAGAGACCCAAAAGCAGTGGCACGGGGCGGAGCCGCTGGAGCTTCTTCCGCAAGCGCCATCCGGACCGCGTGGATTCCGGCCATCAGGCCCGTGGCGATCGATTCCACGTAACCCTCGACGCCCGAAAGCTGCCCGGCGAAAAAAATCCTGGGCTGCGCGCGCAACTGGAGCGTGGGAGCCAGCAGCGCCGGAGCGTTGATGTAGGTGTTGCGATGCATCTGGCCGTAGCGTGTGAACTCGGCGGCCTCCAGGCCGGGGATCATCCGCAGGATGCGCTTCTGCTCGCCGAACTTCAGATGGTTCTGAAAGCCCACTAGGTTGTAGCTGTCGGCGCGGAGGTTTTCCCGCCGCAACTGAACTGCGGCGTAAGGCATCCTGCCCGTGCGGGGGTCGCGCAGGCCCACGGGCTTCATCGGGCCGAACCGCAGCGTGTCCGGGCCGCGACGGGCCAGCTCCTCAATCGGCAGGCAGCTTTCAAAGTAATTCAAGTTCTCAAACTCGTGCGTCGCCACCGACTCAGCCGAGACGAGCGCCTCATAAAAACATTGGTACTCTAGCTTGCTCATCGGGCAGTTCAGATAGTCGCCTTCACCTTCTCCTTTACCTTCTTGATCGCCATTCTGCCCGGCGGAGTTGCCGCCGCTGCCGGAGGAATCCGCCGCGCGGATTCCCTTGCCGTAGCGGGAGGCGGCGAACACCTTGCCGGAATCAATCGTGTCGGCCTCGACAATGGGGCTGATGGAGTCATAGAAAAACAGCCGCTCGCTGCCGGTCAACTGCTGGATGGAGTGCGCCAGCGCGTCGGAGGTCAGCGGGCCGGTGGCTACGATCACGACAGCCTCGGTGGGAATGGCGTGCGCCTCTTCTCTGCGAATTTCGATCAGAGGCTCTGCTTCAATGGCCGCCGTGACGCCTGCAGCGAACCGTTCGCGGTCAACCGCCAGCGCCTGGCCTGCCGGAACGGAGCACTCCCTGGCGACCTCCAGCAACAAGGAGCCGGCCCGCCGCAGTTCTTCTTTCAGCAGCCAGGGGGCGGAGCCTTCGCGGTCGCTTTTCAGGGAGTTGCTGCAGACCAGTTCGCCAAGCTGGCCGGTCGTGTGGGCCGGGGTCGGGACCGACGGGCGCATCTCATAAAGTTCCACCGGCACTCCGCGGCGCGCCGCCTGCCAGGCCGCCTCGGAGCCTGCCAGCCCTCCTCCCAAAACTATGATCCTCTGTTGTCCCATGCTGGATTCATTCTAGCAAACAGAAATAGCAGGCAAGAATCCCGGTCGCTGTCTGATGGTGGATTCGTTCCCGTTAGGCACGGAGAAGACATTCTCTTGAGGGGGAAAACTAATGGGGATCGACATTACCGCTCTGCCTCTCGCTGGTCCCGTTAGGGTTCTGTGCCCCGCGGCGAGAGCGCTCCAGGATTTGGCGTTCTAGTCGCTCGAGGGTAGACGGGTCCTGAGCGGGAGGGCCGCAGAGTTCCCGGGTCGCAGCGCCGATGGCGCGCAGTTGCGCCGCGTAGCGCCGGCAGAGGCGGCACAACAGCAGATGGAAACGGACTGAGAGCCGTTCTCTCCACCCTACCTCTCGAAACTCACCGCTAGCGATCTTACGTGTGACGTCTTTACAGTTGAGCATCAGGCTACCCCCTTACACCCTTGGTTTCCAGGCACTCCCGGAGACGGTTCCGTGCCCGGTACAGGAGCACTCCTATGTTAGTGCGCGTCACTTCCAGAATCTTACAGATTTCATCAGTGTCGAGGTCCTCCACTTCGCGCAGGATAAAGGCCATCCTCTGCTGGATGGGGACGACTTCAAGACAGTCCCCGATATGTTTATTGACTTCCGTGCGGTAAAACTGCTCGTCGGCGGGCTCGGGTGGGCGGACCCAGGTCCCATCGGGTTTGAACCGTTGCTCGACAACGTCGTCGATGTCATCCATCTTCCCCTCTCGCTGCAATTCGCGGCGAGCCTCAGCGATCTTTTTGTAAAGGATGCCGAACAACCATGTCCGGACATGGGACCTCCCCTCGAACTGTCCCGCTTTCTCGATGAAGGTGGCGAAGGTAGCCTGGGTCACATCTTCGGCACGCTGGGGGTCCAGACCGGCAGCCCGTGCGGCGCGAAGGATCTGGCCCAGGTACGCGTGCACAACGGCTTGGAGCGCGGCGGGCTCGCCCGCCTGAATCCGAGCTGCGAATTGAGGATCGTCCACTGTCATAAGCAAGTCTTAGAGAGCGTTGTTCCGGATGATATCTGGGCCAGTTGTCCGTTCAAGGTGTAATAGGTCGGCTCCTTGGTGCACTCACTAACGAAGCCGGGACCAGATCCTACCCGGAATTCCGATCTTAACGGGCAAACGGGTGGGCTCACAAGTCCCGAATGATCTAACACAAGAAAGGAAACAACCATGACGAGGTACATTCGACAATTAGTGTTAAGTTTCGTCGTCGGGTTCGTCACGTTATCTGCCGTCGCATCAGCAGCCATGAACACTGAGGGCTCGGAGGCGTTCCAACTGGCGACCAAAATCCGCCGTGAATTGGTGACTCAGCCTTACTACAGCATTTTCGACAACCTGGCCTACCGGATCGATGGTCCTAAGGTCATCCTTTTGGGAGAGGTCTGGTGGCCGAACCTGAAGAACACCGCTGAGCGAGTCGTGGCCAACATCGAGGGTGTCACGAGCGTCGAAAACCAGATCGAGGTCTTACCGACCTCCTTCTACGACGACCGCCTTCGCCTGGCTACGGCGAGGACCCTGTTCTCCCATCCGGTATTGCGTAAATACGTGCGGCCGGGGGTTTCTTTCGGCCTGCTCTCTAACCGATCCGATATCCACGTCATCATGAAGAATGGACATTTGACCCTCGAGGGCGTCGTTCTCCGGAAGTCAGATAGTGACGTCGCCTACATCGTGGCAAGAACTGTCCCCGGCATCTTCTCGGTGACCAACAACCTGCGTGTAGAGAACACGACGAAGGAGGGCTAAATCCATCCAAACAGTAGACTCCTCATCGAACTCGACCCAGGCAATCCGCATCTGAAAACGACGTCCCCGGGTTGCTTGGGTCGTTCTTTCCCGCCCACGAGAGGTTGATGTGGACGCGATACTAAACAGAACCCCTCTCCATCCGCCGCGGAGACCAGAGACGGTCTTCGCTTAGCGACGTTTTTGCCCATTTGCTCTCGGTGGTTCCCCGCATCTTTCCCCATTCCGGGTGTAACAATTCGCCTCCTCGCTGCACTCACTACCGAGGCCGGAAAAGGATCAGGCCTCCCGGTGGAGACGCCCGGATCTTAAAGGCAAAACGGGTCGGCCTGCAACGGTCAGGCAGCTAGGCTGTGCAGCGAGCCAAGGATGAGTCCACAGCCCGCTGGATCTGAGTGCGGTGTGAACTGACCCAAAACCAGAAACCTGAAAAAGGAGAAATTTAACATGAACGTAAAAAACATCAAACTTGGCGCCTACGGTGGTTTAGCCGGCGGTGTGGTCTTCGGAGCAATGATGGCAGTGATGGGTATGCTGCCCATGATCGGCCAGATGGTCGGACATCCCTCGGCGATCACTGGCTTCCTCGTTCACCTCGGCAATAGCGCCCTGATCGGCGCAGCGTTTGCGACCCTTTTCGATCGCTTCGTCCACGGCAAAAGCAGCGGGCTGGGCTACGGCCTGCTCTACGGTGGAGTCTGGTGGCTTCTAGGACCGCTGACGCTGATGCCGTTGATGATGGGCATGGGCCTGGGTGTGAATTGGAATGCCACTGCGGCAACCCAAATGCTTCCCAGCTTGTTCGGTCATCTCATCTACGGTGCGATCCTGGGAATCAGCTACACGTGGCTCCGAAGCCGGACGCGCGGGCACCACTCAGCACCTGCGACAGAGGCAATTCCCACGGCTTAATGTGTAATGAGAACCCCTGGCGCTGATGTCCAACGATCTAAAAACCCACGGTGGTGAAGCAGTTGGTCGTAAGCCCAATTCCACCTAACTGAAACCGAAGGCCAGTCCGCTTCGACCGACACCTTCACAAAACCTTAAGGAGGTTACTATGAAAAAGCAAGCTCTAACGGTTGTTTCGATGGCGAGTCTCTTTGTCCTGCTGGCAGTTGGCTCCGCCTATGCAGACCCTGGCAGCGAAGTCCGGGCGGATGTCCCCTTCGATTTCATAGTCGGGAATAAAACGTATCCGGCCGGCAGCTACGCGGTTGAGTACACCCAGCCGCAGGGTGCGTTCTTGATACACATTGCAGAAGACGAAAGCCGACGGACGTTGCTCTGGTCCAACACCGTGCCCGCCAAATCGATAGTGGATCATTCTCCGAAGCTCATCTTTAACCGTTATGGGGATGAGTATTTCCTCACCCAGGTATGGGGTGGAGGAGACATCGATGGACGTGAACTCCGGAAGTTTCACCGGGAGCGTGAGCAGTCCAGGGAGTATTTTGCTAAGAATGTGTCGGTAGCTGAAATAGTCTACGTCGCCGCTCTGCCATCAGCAGCGGTTGGATCAGCAGCGGTTGCGCCAGAGCGAATGAGCGATCCTATCAAGGCAGACCGTTCCTGAAACCCGCCGACGGCAACCCGGGCATGTGCCCTCTTGGGGTTGCCGTTTTGCTTTTTGGGCCCGCACGGTGCCGAAGTAGTCGGCTGCAAGAGCAACTCTACCCCGGCAGGAGAAGGCAGCCAGTCAGCTTCGAACATCTTACGCAATAGCCCTTCCAGACAAGAATTCAGTTCCTAGCTAATGCCCTTTTCCGAAATTGAGTGGCAGAATTTCCGGCGGGGCGGGGCTGCGGGCAAGCAGCCCTCAAAAGTGCTGAAAGCCCCGCACCGGCAGAGGGTGTGCTTTTTCTCCCCGCACCAGCAATAGTTTGCGGCCGGAGATAATATGCCCGACGAGGGTAAGCTGCACGCCGCCTATGCTGCCGGGAAGCCGGCGCGACCGCCGTGCGGGAACTGTGAACAGTAGCTCTAAATCCTCGCCGCCGTGCAGGGCGCAATCCATCGATGTCCGGGAAGAGCGGGGAAGCGATGCTTCTATAATGCTCGCACCCACCCGGCTTTCTTCGCACAAGCGCGCCAAGTCGATTGAGAGGCCATCACTCATGTCGATCATGGCGGAGGGCAGCTTTCGCTCGCGCAGGTATTGTCCGGCGCGCAGACGCGGCTGAGGGTAAAAGAAAGCTTGCAGAAACTCCTTCCGAACCGGCGATTTTTTTCCTTGCAGGGCGCGCAAGCCGCTGGCCGCCATCCCGAGTTTTCCGGTCACCCAGATTTCATCTCCTGGGCGGGCGCCGCTGCGCAGGATGGCGCGGTGGCGCGGCGTCTCCCCCATCACCATGATGTCGGCGACAACGCCGCTTGCGGAAGCCCCGGTATCTCCGCCGGCCAGGATCACCTTCGCCGCTGCCGCGAGGCGAAAAAAGCCGCGCCAAAAACCGTCCACCCAGCCTGAGGGCAATCGCCGAGGTAGCCCCAAGGAGAGAAAGGCATACCGGGGCACGCCCCCCATGGCTGCAATGTCGCTGAGCCCGCGGGCCAGCACCTTGTAGCCCACCGATTCCGCCTCCTGCCATTGCCGCCGAAAGTGCACGCCTTCCAGAAACAGGTCGGTGGTAATCAGGAGGTCCTTCTGCCGGGAGGCGGCGATAACGGCGCAATCCTCCCCGATGCCACGGCGCAGCGCGGAGGATTTCCCTAGGCGGGCGGCGTGTTGCGCTGCCCGTCGCCGCAGAAGGTTTACGAATTGTCTTTCGCTGCTAGGTTCTCTTTTCACTGGCAACTATCTGCTACTGATGATTGGGTAATGACGCTGCGCGGAGCACGGTTGACCAAGATGGACTAAAGATGGACTATAAAGACGGACTAAAGACGGGCTACGGCGAGCTTGGCGGGGAAGCGTCCGGCTCCAGGAAGCTCAAAACGCTCTCATCCCACTCCCACCGCAAAAAGACCGACTCCTGCTGATGCTCGACCGATATCCCTGCCAGCAGCGACGAGAAATTTTTCTCCGGCTCCCCGGACTCGCCGGAGGGTAAAAATCTGAGCAGCGCCAGGATTCCTTCGACCGAATTGGCAATTCGCTCGGCAGCGGCGACGCTGTCGCATTGAGCTTCCACCTGAAAGCGAAGCTGCGCAGGGCCGTTTTCGTCCGGCAGATAAACCGGATCAACCGGATAAACCGATAGATAAAGCGTCTTGCTTCCTTCGAGGAACCTCCCTCCCAGCTCAAACGACCCAATCGGCGGCGGCTCTCCCTCCGCATTCAGCAGCTTTTTCAGTCTTCCCACTGCCCAAACGCCGCTCCCGGCCAGTATGTGGTCGAGGTCATGGGCCTCCTCGATCTCGGCGGCGGCGGAAGCGGCTGTGTCTCCTGAATGCCTTTGCAAAACCTGCCGGATGGCGTTGATGTCTCCTCCGACAGAAAAGCCGACCAAATCAGGATCGAGGTCATGATCGAGCAAGACAAGACGAAAGGGCCTCGACTGCCCGAAGGTAAACACGGTTTGTCCCAGCTCTTTTGCTGCAACGGCGCCCTGCGACTCGATGTAAGCGGTGATTTGGGGACGGTCCAAAGCGACCTGCGCTACGCCCACCCAGTCCGGTCCCGATTTTGCCAGAGCCAGCCGCTTCAGGTCCCGTCCATAACTGAATCCGGTGGCGCGCACAAAGTCCTCGTACTCCTGTTCGCGGGGCATCCGGGGCGCTTGGGTCAGCAGTTTTCTGACAACCGGGCTTGCCTGGAGGGATTCCAGATCGGCCACCGCGTATAGGTCCGACTCTGCGGGCAAGAGCCGCAGCAGGGCTAGACGCGGGTCCAGGTCCGTGCGTGCGGGCCTGCTGCCGGGAACCAAAAACAGCACCGCTGCCGCGGCAGCCAGCAATCCGGCCAGCAGACCAATGAGCCATATCTTCCTCCTTTTCATGTCCATGCTGCTTTGCTCATCTTCATATTGCTGTATCCGGTTTCGTGCTGCTTTGCCTTGAGAAAATCGCAAATCCCTGGACAATTCATAGCTTTCGGTCATAGCTCCCGGCTGCTATAATAGTCGAAGTGTGGAGAGCTGGGCCGTAAATGTCAAAATATTCTGCGACAATTCGTCTTCCCTTTCTGTTACTATTGGAAAGGTTAAGATAATTCTTTCGATTGCTGACAGCTCTCTTTTGTGATACTTTATAGGTTTTTGAGAAGGCTGGCGTAGCTCAGTTGGCAGAGCATCTGATTTGTAATCAGAGGGTCAGGGGTTCAAATCCCTTCGCCAGCTCCAGTTGATTGGTGCCGCCGGGCAGGCGTTGCGCCGGGAGTGTCTCCTTCTCGACCGGAAGGCGCAGCAGGATTGTCGGCGCGCCTTGGAGTGATACCGATGAGCCGATGTAGCTCAGTTGGTAGAGCGCGTCCTTGGTAAGGACGAGGTCACCGGTTCAATCCCGGTCGTCGGCTCCAGAAATTTTTTGATGTCTGCGGGAGTAACTCAGTGGTAGAGTCACAGCCTTCCAAGCTGTTGGTCGCGGGTTCGATCCCCGTCTCCCGCTCCAAGACCGATTTAGTTTTCAGGCAGGCTCTTGGCCCGGCCAGTGGAGGCTGGCTGGCAGCGTAGCGAAAAGGATTTTTTGCTTTACCCGCGTGGAGTGATTCAGCAGCGCCCCGGGAAAGTCGCGACGAACTGTAAGGACGGCTTGATCTGGGCGGCATCGACATCCAGTGGTTCGCATTGAGGGGACAGGTGGCCGAGTGGTTAATGGCAGCAGACTGTAAATCTGCCGCTCCTTGCGAGCTACGGAGGTTCGAATCCTCCCCTGTCCACCAGCTTTTGATCTGAATGACAGCTTTCCAGGTCGTCCCAACGGTTGCCGTAAGGTCCTTTCGAGTGATGTTCAGGAATGGCGATACATAGCTGCAACAAGACAGCGAGAGGCATCTGAATGAAATGGGATTTCCTGGACATGATTCTTTCTTAGGTTCCCGCCGCCGAACCAGCCGCAAAGCGAAGCGGTGACCTCCAGGCGACGGACTTCAGGAACAGGGAGCAGGAATAGCGATGGCGAAGGAAAAATTTGACCGTTCAAAGCCGCACGTAAATATCGGGACGATCGGGCACATCGATCACGGGAAGACGACGCTGACGGCGGCGATCACGAAGGTGCTGGGGAAGAGCGACCCGAAGGTGAAGTTTCGGTCGTTCGATTCGATCGACAACGCGCCGGAGGAGCGGGAGCGGGGGATCACGATCGCGGTGTCGCACGTGGAGTACACGACGCCGAACCGGCACTACGCGCACGTGGACTGTCCGGGGCACGCCGACTACATCAAGAACATGATCACCGGGGCGGCGCAGATGGACGGAGCGATTCTGGTGGTGGCGGCGACCGACGGGCCGATGCCGCAGACCCGCGAGCACATCTTGCTGGCGAGGCAGGTGGGGGTGCCGTCGATGGTGGTGTTCATGAACAAGGTGGACGCGGTGGAGGACGAGGAGTTGCTGGACCTGGTGGAGTTGGAGGTGCGGGAGCTGTTGAAGAGCTACGGATTTCCGGGCGACGAGATGCCGGTGGTGCGGGGGTCGGCGCTGGGAGCGCTGAACGGAGAAGCGGCGTGGGAAGGGAAGATCACGGAGTTGATGGAGGCGGTGGACAGCTACATCCCGCTGCCGGAGCGGGACGTGGACAAGCCGTTTCTGATGCCGGTGGAGGACATTTTCTCGATTTCGGGACGGGGAACGGTAGTGACGGGAAGAGTGGAGCGCGGGAAGTTGAAGGTGGGAGAAGAGATGGAGATTGTGGGCTTCCGTCCGACCTTCAAGCGGGTGGTGACGGGCGTGGAGATGTTCAAGAAGCTGCTGGACGAGGGGCAGGCGGGAGACAACGTCGGATTGCTGCTGCGGGGAACGGAGCGGGATGATGTGGAGCGGGGGCAGGTGGTCGCCAAGCCGGGCTCGATGACGCCGCACATGAAGTGCAAGGCCGAGGTGTATGTGCTGTCGAAGGAAGAGGGGGGGCGGCACACGCCGTTTTTCAACGGGTACCGGCCGCAGTTTTATTTCCGGACGACGGACGTGACGGGAGTGGCGACGCTGCCGGAAGGGACCGAGATGGTGATGCCGGGCGACAACGTCAACCTGTCGGTGGACCTGATCACGCCGATTGCGATGGAGAAAGGGCTGCGGTTCGCCATCCGCGAGGGAGGCCGCACGGTCGGCGCCGGCACCATCACCGAGATTATCGAATAACGCGGAGCGCAGACGGCGATATTTTCCGAATCGAAAGAGCTGTTTCCCAAGACGAAACCTTATTTCCAGAGTTGAAGCATGCGTGATATAATCACCTTACAGTGTTCGGACTGCAAAAACAGAAATTATTCGACCACTAAGAACAAGAAAAAGACCACCGCCCGACTGGAACAGAAGAAGTTTTGCAAGACTTGTCGGCACCACACCCTGCACCGCGAGGTGAAGTAGGCTGGTCAGTTCGTTATTCCTCTCCGGCAGGATGAGAGAAGGCAGGAAAGCGGCACGGGCCGGGACGAGTGCTGGACCAAAGTGCCAGACCAAAGTGTTGCTCCAAAGCGAGACACTAGACGAAGGGCACGGGACCAAGAGCACGGGAAAACAGGTGTTATGCCGGGCTCAAGGCGCAGGGCTGGTTTCCGGACCAGCCCGTCGCGCCAAGCCCCAAATCAAGGGGTGTAGGTTTAACGGCAGACCGCCGGTCTCCAAAACCGGATGTGGGGGTTCGAATCCCTCCACCCCTGCCAATTCTTCTCCTGGTGAAGCTTGGCCCTAACGGAGCCCTGGCATGGAAAGAGAAATCAGAGGGCGTGGATTGAGTTTTTTATGAAGGAAGCGAATGTCGAAAGCAGGCCCGTCGGCAGAACCGGCAAAGCCAGTGATGCCGGGGGGGCCCTCGCCTCCATCCGGTCCTTTCCGGGCCAAACGAAGGTCTTCCTCGGAGACGTTCGGTCGGAGCTCAGACGGGTCACTTGGCCGAGCCAGCAGCAGATCCAGGCCACCACGGTGGTGGTAATCCTGACGGTATTTTTCTTCGGTGTCTACTTCTGGATTCTGGACGGGATTGTCAGCGCCGCGGTCAGCCGCTTATTCCGCTTCTTAGGGTAAGCGTGGCGGGTTAAGAACGGCGGCTGGGAACAGCCATTCGCGCACGAGCAGGCAGGACATGACAAAGAATTGGTACATCATTCACACCTATTCCGGCTTTGAGCGCAAAGTCAAGGAGAGCCTGGAAAGCCGCGTCAAAGCGTTCGGGTTGGAGGAAAAAATCGGGCAAATCCTGATCCCCACCGAGACCGTGGTGGAGATGCGGGGCGGGAAAAAGGTGGAGTCATCCCGCTTGTTTTATCCCGGCTACGTGCTGGTGGAAATCGAGATGGATGACAACGTCTGGCACGTGGTAAAGGCCACCCCGAGGGTCACCGGTTTTGTCGGCGGCGCTCAGAACCCCTCGCCTCTGTCGGAAGCGGAAGTGGATCAGATCATCAACCGGATAGCCACGGCGGGGGAAAGGACCACGCCCAAGCTGAGCTTTGAAAGAAACGAGACTGTCAAGATTGTAGACGGCCCCTTCAACAATTTCACCGGCGTGGTGGACGAAATCAATATGGACCGGAACACTCTGAAGGTGATGGTCACCATCTTCGGGCGCTCGACCCCGGTGGAGCTGGACTTTTTGCAGGTGGAGAAACTGTAAGCCGTGCGCTGAAGCTCTCGGGCTGCGGTTTCACCCAGGGCCTGTATAGCGAGTTTTGGGACTGAGGAGTCGAACATGGCAAATCCCGCGCCGAGAGGCAAACGGGTTGTAGGACAGATCAAACTCCAGATCACGGCCGGCAAAGCAACTCCGGCGCCTCCCGTAGGGCCCGCGCTGGGACAGCACGGCGTGAACATCATGGACTTCTGCAAGACCTATAACGCCAAGACGGATGGGAAAGAACTGGAAGGTCTCATCATCCCGGTGGTGATCACCGTCTATGGGGACCGCAGCTACAGCTTTATCACGAAAACTCCGCCGGCGGCGGTGCTGCTGAAACGCGCGGCGGGGATCGCAAAAGGTTCCGGAGTGCCCAACCGCGACAAAGTGGGAAAGGTGACGGCGAAACAGGTGGAAGAGATTGCCCGCACCAAACTGCCGGACCTGAACGCAAGCTCGCTGGAGACCGCGGCGCGCAGCATCACCGGCACGGCCCGCAGCATGGGGATCGAGGTCGTCAACTAGCGAAGCGAACAAGGAAAAGCGAATGGCTCAAAAAAAAGGGAAAAATATCGATCACGCGCGGAAAGCCGTGGAAGAGAGGCCCTACGATCTCGCCGAAGCGGTCCCGCTCCTCCAGAAGGTTCGCTATGCCAAGTTTGACGAAACGGTGGAGGTCGTCATTCGGCTGGGGGTGGACCCCCGGCAAGCCGACCAGATGGTTCGCGGAACGCTGGTTTTGCCTCACGGACTCGGCAAGTCCAAGAAGGTGCTGGTGATCGCGGCTGGCGAGAAAGTTCGTGAGGCCGAAGAGGCCGGCGCCGAACTGGTCGGCGGCGAGGAGATGGTAAAAAAGATTCAGGATGGCTGGACGGATTTCGAGGCCGTGATTGCCACGCCGGACATGATGAAACTGGTAGGCCGTTTGGGTAAGATTCTCGGCCCGCGCGGCCTGATGCCAAACCCCAAGGCCGGGACGGTCACCTTTGAGGTGAAAAACGCCGTTCAGGAGATCAAAGCCGGCAAGGTGGAATTCCGCGTTGACAAGACGGCGTTGATTCACGTCCCGCTCGGCAAGCTCAGTTTCTCCGCCGAACACTTGGTAGAAAACGCGCAGGCGCTGCTGGATTCCGTGGCCAAGGCCAAGCCTGCGGCGGCCAAGGGAAAGTATGTGAAAGGCATTACGCTTTCTTCCACGATGGGGCCCGGAATTGCGATCCATCTGGCTGCCGTTGAAGCGTACGTCTAAAAAGAGAGTGGAGGAACGATTGAATCGAGACGAAAAGAAACAAGAGGTCGAACGGCTCCAGCAGGACTTGGCCGCGGCTCAGAACGTCTTTTTCCTGAATTTTCAGAAAGTGCCCGTGGTAGAGGATTTTGAGCTCCGCAAGCAGGTGCGGGCCGCCGGGGGCCAGTATCGCGTGGTGAAAAACACTCTGGTTCGGAGGGGCGGAAAGGGAACGCCAGCCGAGCCGATTCTGGAGTCGCTGGAGGGTCCCACAGCCATGGCTCTGACGGATGACAATCCAGTCGCCCTGGCCAAGGCCCTCACCACCTATGCCAAGGCCAATCCGAATTTCACCTTCCGTGCCGGCATCGTGGAAGGCCGCGTTGTCTCCCTGCAAGAGTTTGCGGAACTAGCCCTTCTCCCGAGCAAGGAAGAGTTGCTGGCGAAGGTGATGTACCTGGTCAATGCTCCGGCCCGCGGCATTGCCTCCGCGATGCAAGCGGTGATGCGCAACATCGCTTCGGTGGTGGATCAGGCGGCAAAGGAAAATAAATTCAAATCATAAACCGGCCGATTGCGGAACAGGGTTTTCGGCTGTCCGAGAGAGAAGGAGTGGAACCGATATGTCTGAAAAGGTCGCTACTATTTTGGAAGAGATCAAAGGCCTGACGCTGCTTGAGGCGGCGGAACTGGTCAAGGAAATGGAAACCGCCTTCGGCGTCAGCGCCGCCGCCCCCATGATGGTGGCGGGAGCGGCAGCGGCCGCAGCGGCGCCCGTCGAAGAGCAAACGGAGTTTAATGTCGTGTTGACGGCTATTGGTGGCAACAAGATCAACGTCATCAAAGCAGTCCGGGAAGTAACCAGCCTGGGGTTGAAAGAGGCCAAAGACTTGGTCGACAACGCTCCCAAACCGATCAAAGAGGGAGTTTCCAAGGCTGAGGCAGAATCGCTTCAGAAAAAATTCTCCGAGGCAGGAGCAACGGTCGAGGTCAAATAAAACCGCCGGACCGGCGCCGGGAATCTAAAACGCGCCCCGAGAGGCGTCGTGTCCACGCGGTGATTCCCCGGCAGAATCTCTCTTCCGCGCTGTTCCAGCAAGGAAGAGGACCCGCAAGAAAGAGGAAAAGTCTCTTGCGAAGCACCTGTTTTTCAGCGGGCATCCCGAGCCTCAACTTCCGCCCGCATTCTGAGGGAACAATCTAGGGGAAAGCCGCCTCGGTGGTTCTTTATCTTGACTCGGAGAGAGTCGCCGGAGCGCCCTTCTCTCCAGAAACAATCAGGAGCACTTGATGGATCAGAAAGTGAACGGAGCCGAGCGGGAACGAATTGATTTCTCCAAGATTCGCACCCCGCTTAAAATCCCCAATCTCATTGAGGTGCAGAAACAGTCCTACGACCAATTTCTGCAAATGAATCTGCTGCCGAGCGAGCGGGAGGATGTGGGCCTGCGGGCCGTCTTCAATTCCATCTTTCCCATCACGGACTTCCGGGGAGTTTCCCAGCTGGACTTCGTGGATTACTCCATTGGGAACTGGGAATGCAAGTGCGGAAATCTGAAGGGACTGCACCACCTGCGCACCCCCTGCCGGCAGTGCGGCGCGGGGATCATCACCAGCCCGTATCACACGGGCGAGATCCTGTGCGGCAAGTGCGGCTCTCCCAACCGCAGTCAGGTGGATTTTTGCAACAAGTGCGGCGACCCGGTCGACCTGCAACTGAAATACGACGTTGCCGAGTGCCAGGAGCGCGGCATGACCTATGCGGCGCCTCTGAAGGTGACCATCCGGCTGACCCTCTACGAAAAAGACCCTGAGACCGGCGCCAAGGCCATTCGCGACATCAAAGAACAGGAAGTGTTCTTCGGCGAGGTCCCTCTGATGACGGAGAACGGAACGTTCATCATCAACGGCACCGAGCGGGTCATCGTGAGCCAGCTGCACCGCTCGCCCGGGGCCTTTTTCGAGACCGCAAAGCAACGAACGTATTTCCTGGGCAAGATCATTCCCTACCGCGGCTCCTGGGTTGAATTTGAGTACGATGCCAAGAACCTACTCTACGTGCGGATCGACCGCAAACGGAAGTTCCTGGGGAGCATTTTTCTGCGCGCCCTGGGACTGAAGAACGAAGAGGAAATCCTGCAAAAATTCTACCGCTCGGAGACCATTCATCTCCAGAACAAGAAGCTCTACTGGGAAATCTCCGAAGGGCTGATCGGGCTGAAGGTTTCCCATCACATCGTGCACCCCAAGACGAAGGAAGAACTGGTTCACGCCGGCCGGAAAATCACTCCTTCTCTCTACAAAGATATTACCAAGGCGCGCGTGGAGCGGGTGGAGGTGTCTCCGCACGACCTGGAGGGGGCCTGGCTGATGGCCGACGTTGTGGACATGCAGAGCGGCGAGGTGCTGGCCGAGGCCAACAACGAACTCTCCCCCGCCCTGATCGAACGCTTTATTGAAGCCGGCATCCAGCAGATCCGCGTCACGTTTCCGGAGCGGGAAGACGTCGGGATCGTGCTGAATCAAACGTTGAAGAAGGACAGCGTCAAGACTTCCCAGGAAGCATTGATTGAGATTTACCGGAAGTTGCGGCCCGGCGATCCGCCCACGCTCGACACAGCCACCAACTTGTTCCAGGGCATGTTCTTTGATCCCCGCAAGTACGATTTTTCCCGGGTGGGCCGGATGAAGTTCAACATCAAACTGGAGCGGGATACCTCGTTCGATCAGCGGACCCTGGACATGGAAGACTTCTGTGCCGTGCTGCGGTACTTGCTCCAGCTCCGCAAGAACATCGGCTCGGTGGATGACATCGATCATCTGGGAAACCGCCGCGTCCGGGCGGTGGGCGAGCTGCTGGAAAACCAGTTCCGAATCGGCTTGGTGCGCATGGAGCGGGCCATCAAGGAAAAGATGTCGGTCTATCAGGAGATGTCCACCGCGATGCCGCACGACTTGGTCAACGCCAAGCCGGCGATGGCGGCGATCCGCGAATTTTTCGGCTCCAGCCAGCTTTCCCAGTTCATGGATCAGACGAATCCGCTTTCCGAGATCACCCACAAACGCCGTCTCTCGGCTCTGGGACCGGGAGGCCTGAGCCGCGAGCGGGCGGGTTTTGAGGTGCGCGACGTGCATCCCACCCATTACGGCCGCATCTGCCCGATTGAGACCCCGGAGGGCCCCAACATCGGCCTGATTTCTTCGCTCTCCTGCTATGCGCGCATCAATGAGTTCGGCTTTATCGAAAGCCCCTACCGCAAGGTGATTAAAGGACGGGCGGTCGATTACGTGACCATCACCCATCCCGGCGACACGCAGCTCAAAACCGGCGACCATATGGAACTATCCGAGTGGGAAAGCGTCAATCAAGAAATCAAGTCCCGTCACAAGAAGCCGGCGGAGACCGAGCCCCATTCCTTTTATCTGTCGGCTTGGGAAGAGGATAAACACGTCATCGCGCAGGCGAACGTGGAGCTGGACGACCGCGGCCGCATTATTCCGGACCTGGTGAATACGCGCCAGGCCGGCAACTTTGTGCTGAAACAACGGGATCAGGTCGACTACATCGACGTCTCTCCCAAGCAATTGGTCAGCGTGGCAGCCTCGTTGATTCCTTTCCTGGAAAACGACGATGCCAACCGCGCTCTGATGGGTTCCAATATGCAGCGGCAGTCCGTTCCTTTGCTCCAGTCCGAGGCGCCTTTGGTGGGAACGGGCATGGAAAAGGTTGCGGCGCGCGATTCCGGAGCCGTGGCGATCTGCCGCCGCAACGGACAGGTGGAGAAGGTGGACAGCGAACGGATTATCGTGCGGGCCGCAGGAGAGGGCGAGCCGGGAACCATGTCGGCCGGCATCCATGCCGATGTGTACACGCTGACCAAGTTCAAACGCTCGAACCAGAACACCTGCATCAACCAGCGGCCCATCGTTCGGGAAGGGGATGTGGTGCAGAAGGGACAGGTGCTGGCCGACGGTCCTTGCACGGACCGGGGCGAGCTGGCCCTGGGCCGCAACGTTCTGGTGGCCTTTATGCCCTGGCGCGGCTACAACTTTGAGGACGCTATTCTGGTGAGCGAAACGATGGTCAAAGAGGACTATTTCACCTCGATCCACATTGAAGAGCTGGATATCGAATCGCGCGACACCAAGCTGGGGCCCGAAGAGATTACCCGGGACATTCCGAACGTGAGCGAATCTTTCCTCCGGGACTTGGATGAGAGCGGCATCATTCGCATCGGCGCCGCGGTCACCCCGGGCGACGTGCTGGTGGGAAAGGTGACGCCGAAGGGCGAAACGCAGCTCACCCCGGAGGAAAAACTGCTGCGCGCCATCTTCGGGGAAAAGGCGGGCGATGTCCGCGACGCTTCGCTCGTCTGCCCGCCGGGCATTGAGGGCACGGTGGTCGACGTGAAAATCTTCTCCCGCAAGGGCCAGGAAAAAGACGAGCGCGCCAAAAGTATTGAGGCCGGGCAGGTCCGGAGGCTCGAGAAAAATCTGGAATACCAGATCCAGATCCTCGATGACGAGCGGGTCAAACGCCTCTCAGCCATTTTGAGCGGAAAGGCGCTGCAAGCCGACCTGCATGACGAACGCACCAACAAACGGCTGCTCACCAAGGGGACGGTTCTCTCTCCGGAGACCATCCGTCACCTGAAAGCTCGCGACCTGAAACGGATGCGTCTGGAGGAGAAACGCGATCCGCGCTTGAACGAGCAGATCGACGAGATTGAGGAAATGACATCCCGCCAGATCGACGTGCTGCGCAAGATCACAGACGAGAAGGTGGGCAAGCTGAAAAAGGGAGACGAACTCCCTCCCGGCGTGATCAAGCTGGTGAAGGTCTATATCGCTATGAAACGGAAGCTTTCGGTGGGCGACAAGATGGCCGGACGGCACGGAAACAAGGGCGTCATCGCCCGGATCCTTCCGCAGGAGGACATGCCGTACCTGCCCGACGGGACGCCCGTGGAGATTGTGCTGAACCCGCTCGGGGTGCCCTCGCGAATGAACGTAGGGCAGATTCTGGAAACCCACCTGGGTTGGGCCGCCCGGGTCCTGGGGCTGCATTTTGCCTCCCCGGTCTTTGACGGCGCCACCGAACCCGAGATCAAGGAAATGCTCCAGCAGGCCGGCCTGCCGCTCTCCGGCAAAACCACTCTCTATGACGGCATGACCGGGGAGAAGTTCGAGCAACAGGTGACGGTCGGCTACATCTACATGCTGAAACTTTCGCACTTGGTCGACGACAAGATTCACGCGCGCTCCATCGGCCCTTATTCCTTGATTACGCAGCAACCGCTGGGAGGCAAGGCGCAATTCGGCGGGCAGCGCTTCGGAGAAATGGAGGTGTGGGCGCTGGAAGCATACGGGGCCGCCCACATTCTGCAAGAACTGCTGACGGCCAAATCCGACGATGTTTCCGGACGGGCCAAAATCTACGAAGCGATCGTGAAAGGCGAGGCGGCCGTGGAGCCCGGCATCCCGGAGTCGTTCAACGTGCTCATCCGGGAACTGCAAAGCCTCTGTCTGGATGTCGAGTTGCTTAAGAAATCGAAAGACGTATTAGAAGCGGCCGCGGATTAACCGCCGGCCCGCAGGAGAATGCGGGCCAGCTCATCAGGAAAACAGCGCTGCCGCTCCCAAACTAACCAACAGATTCTGCACCTCCCGAGGAGGATATTTTGTACCGAAGCAGTCCTTATGACCGGTCCCAACCCAACGTGGACTTTGACAGCATTCGTATTAGTTTAGCCTCGCCGGAAAAAATCCGTTCCTGGTCCCGGGGCGAGGTCATCAAACCGGAGACCATCAATTACCGGACCTTCAAGCCGGAACGCGACGGGCTGTTCTGTGCCCGCATTTTCGGCCCGGTGACGGACTGGGAATGTCTCTGCGGGAAGTACAAGCGCATGAAGCACCGCGGGGTGATCTGCGACAAGTGCGGCGTCGAGGTCACGCTTTCGCACGTCCGCCGCGAGCGCATGGGCCACATTGAGCTGGCCGCCCCCTGCTCGCACGTTTGGTTCTTCAAAGGGTTGCCCAGCCGCATCGGCCAATTGCTCGATCTGTCGTTGCGCGAGTTGGAGCGCATCCTGTACTTCGAGGCCTACGTGGTCCTGGACCCGGGAGAAGCTCCGCTGAAGGAATGCGAGATTCTTTTGGAAGAAAAATACCGCCAGTTGCAGCAGGAGTATCCCGGAAAGTTTTCGGCCACGATGGGCGCCGAGGGCATCAAGAAACTGCTGAAGGGGCTCGACATCGAGCAGATGTGCATCGATCTGCGCGAGAAGATGATAACGGAGACCTCCCAGCAGAAGAAGCTGAAGTTCGCCAAGCGGCTGAAGGTGGCCGAGTCTTTCCGCAAATCGGGCAACCGGCCGGAATGGATGATTCTCGACGTGATTCCCGTTATTCCGCCCGAGTTGCGCCCGCTGGTGCCGCTCGACGGCGGCCGCTTCGCCACCTCGGACCTGAATGATCTGTACCGCCGCGTGATTAACCGGAATAACCGGCTCAAGAAGCTGATGGAGCTGCATGCGCCCGATGTCATCGTCCGCAACGAAAAACGGATGCTGCAGGAAGCGGTCGATGCCTTGTTTGACAACGGACGCCGCGGACGCGTGCTGCGGGGCGCCAATAACCGCCCGCTGAAGTCGCTGTCAGACACCCTGAAGGGAAAGCAGGGACGGTTCCGCCAGAATCTGCTGGGCAAGCGCGTAGACTACTCCGGCCGCTCGGTGATCGTGGTGGGCCCGGAATTGAAACTGCACCAATGCGGGCTGCCCAAGAAGATGGCGCTCGAACTATTCAAGCCGTTCATCTACCACAGGCTCGAACAGAAGGGTCTGTGCACCACCATCAAGCAGGCCAAAGAGATGGTGGAGCAGCAGGACCCGCTGGTGTGGGACATCCTGGAGGAGGTGATTCGCGACCACCCCGTCCTGCTTAACCGGGCTCCGACCCTCCACCGTTTGGGAATCCAGGCTTTTGAGCCGGTTCTGGTTGAGGGCAAGGCCATCAAGATTCACCCGCTGGTCTGCACGGCTTTCAACGCCGATTTTGACGGCGACCAGATGGCGGTCCACATCCCGCTGTCGCCGGAGGCTCAGATTGAGGCCAGCGTGCTGATGCTCAGCGCCAATAATATCCTCTCCCCCTCCAACGGGCAGCCGGTCACGGTTCCCACGCAAGACATCGTGCTGGGATGCTACTACCTGACCAAGGCCAAGCATGGCACCCGGGGAGAAGGCCGGGCGTTTGCCACGCCCGAGGAGGTGATGCTGGCGCTCGAGGCCCAAGAGGTGGAGACCCTCACGCCGATTCGCCTCCGGCTTTCCGGCCCTGTGATTGACCTGACCAAAGCTTATGACGATCAAGATATCATGCGCACGCAACCGGTGACCTTCCAGAGCCAGATGCTGGAAACCACGGTGGGCCGGGTGATTTTGAACGATCATCTCCCGAAAGAAATGCCGTACATCAACGGCCTGATGAAAAAGAAAGGCTTGGGCCAGTTGGTTAATTATTGCTACCTCAGCTTCGGCTTGGCTACGACGGTTGAGTTGCTGGATGAGATCAAGCAGCTCGGCTTCCTCTACGCCACGAAGGCGGGCATCTCCATCGGGATCGACGACATGATCATTCCGTCCGGCAAGGCGCAGTTGGTCAACCAGGCTCAGAAGGAAGTGATCTCCGTGCAGCAGCAATACCTGGACGGCGCCATCACCAACGGCGAGCGGTATAACAAGGTGATTGCGATCTGGTCGAACATCACCGAAAAAGTCGCCGATGAAATGTTCCATGCCATGCAGGAGATGGATCAGAAAGGCGGAAGTTTCAATCCGATTTACATCATGGCCGATTCCGGCTCCCGCGGCTCCAAGCAGCAGATCCGGCAGCTCAGCGGCATGCGCGGCCTGATGGCGAAACCCTCCGGCGAGATCATCGAAACGCCGATCACCGCCAATTTCCGCGAGGGCCTCACCGTGCTGCAATACTTTATCTCCACCCACGGGGCCCGCAAAGGGCTGGCCGACACGGCGCTGAAGACCGCCGACTCCGGCTATCTGACCCGCCGTCTGGTCGATGTCGCCCAGGACGTCATCATCAGCAGGATGGACTGCGGGACGGTGGACGGCATCTACGTGGGGTCGATCGTGGAAAGCGGCGAGATCATCGAACCGCTGCGGGACCGCATTGTCGGAAGGGTGTCTCTGGAGAAGATCAAAGACTACGAAGGCAACCTGATCGTGGATATCAACAACGAGATCACCGAAGACCTCGCCAGCGCGATTCAAGGAGCCGGCATTGAACGGGTGAAGATCCGTTCGGTGCTGACCTGCGAAGCCAGGCGGGGCGTTTGCGTCATGTGCTACGGGCGGAACCTCGCTTCCGGTCGCCTGGTGGAGCTGGGCGAGGCGGTGGGCGTGATCGCGGCGCAGTCGATCGGCGAGCCCGGCACGCAGCTGACCATGAGGACCTTCCACATCGGCGGCACGGCCAGCCGCATCTCCGAGCAGTCCACCCTGGACGCCAAAAACAACGGTTTTGTGAAGTTAATCAACGTCACGACCGTCCGCAACAAGCAGGGCGATCACATTGTCATGAACCGCAACGGCGACCTGGCGGTGGTCGACGAAAAGGGACGCGAGCGCGAGCGGTATTCGGTGGTGTATGGAGCGCGCCTCAAGGTGAGCGAGGGCCAGCCGGTTACGGTGGGGCAAATCCTGGTCGAGTGGGACCCCTACACCTTCTCCATCCTGACCGAGGTGGGCGGCACCGTGCAGTTCAAAGACCTCGAGAAGGACATGACCTTGAAAGAAGAGGTGGACGAGATCACCGGACTGTCCCGGTGGGTGGTGACGGACCCGTCAGACGAAAAGCGCCAGCCCGCCATCGTCATCCGCGATGAGAAGGCCGGCGGACGCCATGCCGCGAAGAAGTATCTCATGCCCACGCGGGCCCACTTAATGGTGAGCGAGGATGATGAGATATTCCCTGGAGACGTGCTGGCCAAAATCCCCCGGGAAACCACCAAGACCAAAGACATCACCGGCGGGCTGCCGCGCGTGGTGGAGCTGTTTGAGGCCCGCAGGCCGCGCGCGACCGCGGTTATTACCGAGATTGACGGAACCGTAAAATACGGGGATGTCGCCAAAGGACAGCGCAAGGTTTTCGTCACCAATGAAAACGGCACTGAACGGGAATACTCGCTGCCGCGCGGCGTCCACCTGAGCGTGCAGGAAGGGGAGCTCGTCCGCGCCGGTGAGCCGCTGATGGACGGCCCCCGCAACCCGCACGACATTCTGGCCGTGCTCGGTGAAAAAGAACTCCAGTCTTACCTGGTGAATGAGATCCAGGAGGTGTACCGGCTGCAGGGCGTCAATATCAACGACAAACACATCGAGGTCATCGTCCGCCAGATGATGCGCTGGATGAAGGTGGAACAAGTGGGGGACACGACCTTCCTGCTGGACGAGCAGATGGACAAGTTCCGGTTCCGGGAAGAAAACGAGCGGGTGCTCGCGGAGGGCGGCAAGGCCGCCACGGGCGTTCCGCTGCTGCTCGGAATCACCAAAGCCTCGCTCTCCACCGACTCGTTCATCTCGGCGGCTTCCTTCCAGGAAACCACGCGCGTGCTGACCGAAGCGGCCATCAGCGGCAAGGTGGACCACCTGCGCGGGCTGAAAGAAAACGTGATCATGGGCCGGTTGATTCCCGCCGGCACGGGCATGGAACATTACCGCGACTTCCGCCTGCTGACCGCAGAATCCCAGCCGGAGGAAGAAACGCTGCCGCAGCCCTTCGAGGAACCCTCTGCAGAAGAGTTTGTGGAGGAAAAAAGGCCGCTGGCGTGAGCCGCCGGAGAAGGAGCGCGGTTCTATTGGGGCTTGCAAGATTTTTTCAGGCCCCTCGCCGTTAGACCGAACTGTTGATCAAAATGCGAGGGTTCACCAATGGCTACCGACGCTGAGATTCAGAAATTCGATTTGAACGACCCGATGCCGGAAGACTACCGCAAGCTTCTGGTGAAGCTGTGCTGCGTGGAGCACGGCATCGAGATGATCTCGCGCACGGCCATCCTGGACTTCTTGAGCAAGGTTTGGACGGTGGGAACCTACCAGGCTCCTTCGCCCTTCGAGCGGGTGCGGACGGCGAGCTATTGCTGGCAGGAGGTCGGCCACAGCGAGATGTTTTACAACATCGCCTATGATCTGGACCCGGAGCTGGCCAACGAAGACTTGCCGGTCACGCAATACGCCTTTCAAATGGACTTTCCCACCTGGACCGAGCTCGCCGCCGTGAACTTCCTGACCGACCGCGTGGGCATGTACCAGGCCAACGAGTGGGTCAACTCAAGCTACGTTGTTCTGGCAAAGATAGCTCCCCTGGTGGTCAAGGACGAACGGGGCCACACCACTATGGGTCATGACCGGCTGGAGCGGGTCTGCGAATCGGCCAAAGGCAGGGAGGAAGCGCAGCGGGCCATGGAGAAGTGGTACCCGGCGGCGCTCGATATGTTCGGGCGGTCCGAATCCAGACGCCAGCACGAATACATCCGCTGGGGCCTCAAAAAACGGCAGAACGGCGAGCTGCGCCGGCAGTTCATCGACGACGTCAACCCGCTGGTCGCCAAGCTCGGCCTCGATGTCCCCGACGAAAACAAGAACCGGCGGTTCTTTTAGGCGGGCCGTTGCAACTGTGCGTTTGGAACCCCAACCAACATTCTGAAAGCGGCGCCGCGCCAGAGTTCAACGTTTAGGCCGGACCGTCGCCGCGAGCGTCATCACGGTTTTAGCATTTGCTCACCCACTCCGTTGTCCGTTCCAGTTTCGCTCTCAGGAGCATGTCGCGCAATGAGAAGTTTCCTCCACGCTCATGGCAGTTGGCCAGAACCCATCGCTTACCATTGAAATTCTAACAACTACACAGAGCAGATGGAGTAAATCCGGTAGCCATCTACAACGCCGACGCCGTTATAGATGGTCTAGATGAGAGGGCAGAACCTGGATGGCTACTGTGCGGTCCAGGCGGGTGTCTCTGGCCTTGTACTACCCTTCACCCTATGCCGCGCGCGCCCACACCTAGCGGGCTGAGGGCCTCGCACGAGCCAAGACGGGCACCTGGGGATACGGGCACAGATTATCCCCGCATGATTGAACAGAATGGAGAAAGATTACACGAGGGGAGAGGGAAAAGCAATTGTGGACAGGAGGCGTCTTAATAGCTCTGCCGCTGCCAGACG
Organism: Terriglobia bacterium; assembly: GCA_963666975.2. GTDB lineage: Bacteria > Acidobacteriota > Terriglobia > 2-12-FULL-54-10 > 2-12-FULL-54-10 > JADFGZ01. The sequence continues at coordinate 1,285,642 of CAXVYR010000004.1, forward strand.
GCTAGCGACCCAGCAGAGAGGGGAATTTAGCTCTTCAGAAGTGGTCAGACGGATAAGTGTCAGCGGCGAGGCAGGCTAGGCGGCCAAAACCCGCACAGCGACTCCACTGAACAACCAAAACGAGCCGCACTACCACCTCAAAGAGGCCAGAGCGATTTGCCATTGACACGACAGGGTAGGAGGCATAGGTTTTCGGGTCAAAGGAAGCTCAAAATGGATATTCCGGTTTAGTTCGTAACGCTGCGGATTCGGATGGGCCATTGCCCGCAGCCCTCCCGTGGATCTCTCTCACGGAACCGGGACTTGTGGGATCAGCCGAAGGTGTTTTTTAAGAATCACGAGAAGGTGAGGTTTATGTTCAAAGGAGCGTCATCGATTTTCTTCGCTATTTTTATTGCCGTGGCTGGGGCCTTTGCAGACCAGGTCAGCCTGAGAAACGGTGATCGATTGTCCGGCAGCATCGTGAGTTCGAATCGCGAAAGCATGACGATGAAAACGGAGTTTTTGGGGGATGTGACCATTCAGTGGGATGCGATTGAGGAGATTACCTCTGAGGAGCAGTTGTTCGTCACCTCCTCAGACGGGCAAGTCCTGGTTGGATCCGTATCGACCAGTGGCGGCGAATTCATCGTCCGAACCGCTCCAGGCAGCACGGTTCCCGTCGGCAAGGCCGCCGTTGCGTCTGTCCGGTCCCCAGAAGAGCAGGCCTCCTATGAGGCCAAAATCGAACGCTTGCGCAACCCCAATTTGCTCGATTTCTGGAGCGGCTTTGTCGATGTTGGACTCAGCTTCTCCGAGGGCAACGCGGAGACGAATAACTTCTCGGCAGCGGTGAAAACAGAACGGAAGACCTCAAGAGACAAAATCAGTGTCTATGCGAACTCGCTGTTTGCACACAACAGCACGACGGGCGTATCGGAGACTACGGCAAACGCGATCCGTGGCGGGACCCGGTACGATATCAACCTGAACGGAAATCTGTTCACCTTCGGCTTCCTCGATCTGGAGTTTGACGAATTTCAGAACCTGGATCTTCGCAATGTGATCGGGGGCGGGCTTGGCTGGCACGTCAAAGACTCCGGACGAGTCATCTTTGACTTTTACTCCGGCGGCTCGTTCAATCAGGAGTTCTTCTCCACGGATGTCACTCGCAGATCGGGTGAGGTCGTATTCGGCGAGGAGTTGACTTACAAGATCTTAGAATCCACATCGATTTCAGAGAAGCTCTCCTTTTATCCCAATCTGAGTGAAACCGGTGAATATCGTGTTCAGTTCGACTCCACCCTCAGTACGGAGCTGAGCCGCTGGCTGGCGTGGCATTTCACCCTCAGCGACCGCTTTTTGAGCAATCCCATCCCTACAGTAAAAAAGAACGATGTTCTGCTGACTACGGGTATCCGTATTAGTTTTGGTGAAGCCGGTTTGTAATTCACGGGCCGGCATCGTGTCAATATCGGAGGCAGCGTCATCGTCACCGAGGACGGCAATGTTGATGATCGAACCCGCATCAATATTGACGTTGGAGTCATTCAGAAGATTGCCGCTTCATCTTCAAAATGGAAATGCGGGCCAAGCCCTAAGCGGCGACGTTGTGCGGTGGAGCATACACGAGAGAACCAGTCTATCGGAACGGCATGCCTGCCGGCTGCTGGGGCTATGGAGGGGAACACAACGGTATGAGCGGGAATGACTCTTTCACAATACGCTGACTACTCGCAGCCGGGTTTACCGGCGTGCGGATCATCGGGGGGGATCATAGGCCAGTCGGCACGGCAACCATCCACCTGACCTGCCACCCGCCGTTCATCCGGATCGCGCTCCAGCTTGTTTGCGCCCTTCTTGGGAGGATGATACCGCAATCGCTCGACAGGACGACCGCCGATCAGATGATCTTCGATGATTACCGGCACATCTTCTACCGTCAGATGAGAGTACCAGACGCCTTCAGGGTAGACGACTACATTCGGGCCATGACCGCATTGATCTAAGCAGCCGCTGTTGTTGACGCGAACCCTCCCCTTGAGCCCAGCTTGAGCAACTTGCTCTTTGAAAGCCTTGTGAATCTTCTTGGAATCGCCGTCGAGCATTGGACAATACTCACCCGATGTGCAAACAAACACATGTTTTTCAAAAGGTGTCGTCAAATCACTCACTGCCTTTCCACCCCGAAGCCATATCGACTAAATGAATCGCCTTGACTGGGCAGAGCTTGACCGCTGCTTTCGCTCTTTCCAGGCGCTCTGGCTTCAAGTCACTGTCAATGAGCACGTATGCAACCCCCCCTTCATCCATCTTAAAGAGGTCCGGCGCTATTCGCTCACATTTGCCGTATCCCTCGCACGCTAATTTATCGATAACCACTCTCAAGGGGAATATCCTGGGCGACCAAACCGATCTTTTGTACCAGAGTGACTGAGAGAGTCTACACCACTGAGGGGCCCTGGATTTTTGTACCAGAGTCAGAGTGAGTTTTGGGCTGTTTCCAGGCCTTTCCGATTGCAGCTAGCTGCAATCGGAAAGGCGAACTCGTTCGGCGTCCTCTCCCCAGGGCTCTGTGAGGACGGCTCTCATTGTACTCCCTCCGCCAAGCCTCGATGATCTGCCTGGCTTCTCCCAGTGTTCTGAACCAATGTACATTCAGGCACTCCTCCCGAAACGTCTGCTCCGAGATCCCTACCTTCCGGATCAGTTCCCCCACCGGCGCCCCCACCTCAGCCTGCTTCAGTATCCCTACAATCTGCTCCACGCTGAATCGCTTCTGTTTCACGGCATATCCCCCTTCTTTTGGTATTAGATTCTGCTGCAAAACTCACTCTCAACTTGGATCAAAAAACCGGGGGCCGGTCAGGGGGGGATACCCTGGAGGACCCAGGCCAGGTCGCCTCTGGCCCTTCCTCTCATACCGCTCACAAGTCACTGCACCCACTACAGGGTCTGCGGAGACGAAGCTTTCAAATTGCTGATCGTTTGTCCCAGCAGATCCCTATTTGTCAGATGGCCTACCCCACGAAGGAAGCGGAAACTCGGCGCATCTTTTACCATTGAGCCGCTGGTCCGCCGAGTTCCACCTGGGCCCCGGTCGGTTGCATCCCGATTTCGCGGGCCAGGGAGGGAACCAGATGGACTACACTGCCGCCCACCATGGTCATCAACACCCGGATATTCAGAATGTCATCCACGGGAATGGTCAAGTAGTCTCGGTCTAGAACCGTAAGGTCTGCCAATTTGCCGGGTTCCAGCGAACCCATCTTATTCTCTCGCATGGCATAATGGGCACCCCAAATGGTTGCGGCTTTCAGCATAGCTTCCCGACTGACCGACTGTCTGGCTCCCCAAACTTTCCCGTCTGCGTCCTTTCGAGTGATTCCAGTGTACAGAACGTGGAAATAGGTTAGGTTCGTGTAGCCAATGGGGCGATCGATTTCAACGCTATTCATCACCCCAGCATCAAGGAGATTTTTCCGGGGCACTACCCATTCCACTGCCTGTTCCCCATAATTCCGGAATACCTGCTCAGTGCCACCCTCCCAAGTCCGAAGATCGGTTCCGCCCGTCATCATGCCGAGGTTCTTGATGCGAGGAATTTGGTCCGGGCGGGGGCTTAATGCCATGTGGTCGTACGCGTGCCGTTTGGCCCTAATTTCCTCCATAGTCATGCCCGCTTCCTTGCTTGCATGCTCAATTACATCCATCATGTAGTCAACGTCGGCGTCCCCGCCGGTGTGGTCTCCGGCAAAACGACCGCCTGCCCGGATCCAATTGGCTAGAATTTCCCGATTTCGTTCCTGGTCGGGAGCAAAAATGCACTTCCCTCGCCTCTCCCTTTCTTTTATCTCTGGCGAAGTCCCTGGCAACGTGGTGCACGCTCCCAAGTTCGAAACTGGATTTACTCCAATGAACCAAAATTTATCGGACCCTTGGCCCACAAGCCCTGCTAAGAAGGTGCTCAGAAAGGTGTCTTAAAATAGGTCTTTTCCTGGAGGCCAGTACCAAGTGTATGCAAACCGAATCGGTAGCAGACCCAATCGATCCAGTCGGGTGTATGCTGCCATCGATCCGGCTGTGTACATATTGGAGGCATTGAGAGTTTGCCCGTAGCCTGCGAGCCATGATAGACCTTGGCGGTAAATTTCGGAAAGTACCTGGGTGGGATAGATTACATCCATTTCAAAATACCGATAGCAGACACTGCACACCCCGGTCCTCAAAGTTCGCTCTGCCGTATCCCCCACACCCGCTTCCAAGGGGTTGGAATCCGCCCCGAACCGATCCCACTCTTTTCCATAATGTTTTCTTAATTCGTCCAGAGCCCGCTGATTCACCACCGCCCCCGTAAAACCGCCTCGAACAATCACTGGATTGTCAGGAGCTGCCAGATTTAACGTATCCTTTGTAATCTGACGTCCGAAAAACGCCATAATTTCGTCTCCCCACCTATATTCCTTTCCAAAAAGCATACTAATCCGAATCCATTGCCCAGGCTTGGCCTTCCTTACCGCCTCGTCCAGGACTCTGGGAAACTGCTGGATCTGCTGGTTTGGGGGATCATTCAGGAACCGCTCTATGTGTATATCATCCGTCACCACTTTTGGTACGATGTACGGATTGATGAGGTTCCACTGATCCGGATGATCGTGGGTAGCCGCAAAGCCCGGAGTCACCATCCGGCCCTTCAGGTCAATGTTCTTTGTATTAGGGCCGGCCAATGCTCGAACTTGGGCGTTGGTTCCCACGGCCAGGATTGTATTGCCTCCGATAGCCAGAGCCTGAGCGAGGGTGCCTAAATCCTCATTAACCTCATGGTTGTCCACCGTAACGATCTTCCCATTATAGAGAATGGTATCCGGGGCTTGTTGCCCAAAGCCCACAGGAGGTCCATTATAGAGAATGGTATCCGGGGCTTGTTGCAGCCCAAATGACACATACCATCAGCACAACTCGCAAAACACAATGCCTTTTCATGATTCGCCCCCTCGACTATTGTTAGCAGGTTAATCCAGAAGCTCCGAGTACAAAGTATACGCTCCCCCGTTATCGGTTCCATCTCTTTTCGCCTCTCTTGTTGCAAGGCCTCAATCCTGTCCCTAATTGATTTCCCCTCTCCCCTCGTGTAATCTCTCGCTGATATTTCCTTCCAAGCGGGGGCAACAATGTGGCGGTTTCCCAGGGTATAAATCTTCCTAATTGAACCGCCATACCACACCAAACTAGCCCGGGCGATTTGCGGTTGACACGACAGAGTAGGAGGCATAAGTTTTCTGGTAAAGGGAAAGCTCCAAATGGAAGTTCCGGTTAAAACCGGGACGGAGGAATCCGTGGACGACCCCTTAGTGAATACCCTCCCGAATGCCACGATCACTGCGGTGTAGATCGAGCTCCAACAGAGCCAGCCAACAGAGATGCTTCTTAAAGTGGACCTCATTATTGATGTTATAGTAGATCGTCGAAAAGGCACGCTCTCTCGGCGGTGAAGATTGCCATGGCCACCCGTTCGGCGGGGAGCGGACACTAGGCCGGGAAGGCCGACTCAGCGGGAATTCTTTTGGTGGGGGTGATCCTTTGTATCCGGCGTTTGTGGAGTTTATGATGGATCGGCTATCCGGCGGCGCCAAGCAAAACAACCCAAGCGAAACCCGGAACCTGAAGAAACATCCTAATCGCGAGTTGCTCCAGGGCCTCCCGCTCGATGGGTATACTTTCATGAGATTGTTCTGGAGGCGGGTTGCAGCAGAAGTGGAACGGCCAGGTTTGACTTTGCCGGCAGCAATTTTGGTCACGCTGCTTTTCTTGCCAACGACAGGGTTACCGGCACAGGAGACCGCTGCGACGGTGCGCGGCAGGGTGCAGACTCCCATGGGGGCCCCCATTCCTGAAACGACAGTGACGGCAAAAAACCTTGAGACGGGGCAGAACTACACAGTTACCAGCGACACGGAAGGACAGTTTGAAATTCTGCAGCTGGCCACCGGCAGCTATGAAGTCCAGGTTTCCCGGCCCGGCTTTGCCAGCCGGACGCAGAAAGGATTGCAACTGCGGGCTGGGCAGCCGGTCAGCCTGGACTTTGTCCTGGAACGAGGTCCCGGACCCCAAGAGCGGATGGCCCAAGCTACTGGCGAGGGAACAGCAGAGCCTTCCTCCACCGCCACGGCGAACCGAATCAGCGAGAGCCAGCTGGCGGGACTGCCTCTCAACGGCCGGAGTTACAGCCAACTGGCCACCCTCCAAAGCGGGATCAGCGATCCATTTGGCGGTTCGGCCCAACGAGGGGGCGGCAGCGGGGGCCTGACTGTCGCCGGGGGACGCTCCACCTCAAACGTATTCTTGCTGGATGGGACCAACATTATGAATGTCGAGAATCGGGTCCCGCGCAGTGCGGCAGGCGGGCAACTGGGCTCGGATGCGGTATTCCAGGTTCAGATATTCAGCAGCAACTATGCGGCCGAGTATGGCCGTGGCAGCGGCGGCATCCTGAATTCTATTACCCGCTCCGGAACCCCGGAGTTCCACGGCACCTTTTTCGAGTTCTTTCGCAACAGCAAGCTCGATGCCCGTAATTTTTTTGACCCTGGGCCGGAGCCGACTCCCTTCAAACGCAACCAGTTCGGATTCACGCTCACCGGCCCGGTGATGAAAGATCGGACCTTTTTTATGGGGAGCTTTGAGGGGCTGCGCGACCGGCTGGCCAAGACGGAGATCGACTTCTTTCCAGACGAACTGGCCCGGCAGGGGATCATCACGGACAAAGCCGGAAAGCAGATTCGGACCGTCCCGGTGGCCCCGAGCGTGAAACCCTACCTGGCGCTTTATCCTCTACCCAACTCGGTCCCGCTGGGGGGGGGAGTCGGTGTAAACGCCGCCCCCCAGTTCCTGCCGTCCGATGAAAGCTATTTCACGGTTCGTGTGGATCACCAGGTCTCGGACCGGAACAGCCTTTTCGCTCGCTATACCTTTGATGACGCCAGCAGCCGGAGCGGATCGCCCTCCGTTGTCTTCTCAACGCTGACCAACAGCCGCCAGCAGTATCTGACCCTGGTGGACACACACATTTTTAATTCCCGTCTTTTGAACTCGCTCCGCCTGGGGTACACCCGGCCGGTGGATGCCTCCGAGAGTCTCTCCTCTATTGAGATTCCGCGTTCGCTGTTCTTTCTGCCTGATGCTCCCCAGTTTGGGTGGATTGATGTTCCCGGCATGACTGCTTTCGGTCCTTTTTTCGTCCAACCGGATATGAATATTATGAACACCTTTCAATTTGCAGACGATATGGTGGTCCAGCGGGGAGCCCACGCGCTAAAGTTCGGATTCGAAGTCCATCGCTATCGCTGGGACATGGTCTCGAACTTTCTGACATCCGGCCAATGGTCTTTCAACAGTTTGGACAGCTTTCTCCAGGCGGGACCGAGCGGGACCACCTTGCAGGTTGCTTTGCCCGGATCCGACAACAGGCGGAATTACCGCCAGACCCTGGCAGGCTTTTATGTTCAGGATGCCTATACGGTCAACCCCCATCTCCAGCTCAACCTGGGCCTTCGCTATGAATTTGCCACGGTCATCAGTGATAAATTCGGCAAAACCGTTTTCCTCCGCGACCCGGTGCGGGACTCAGCGATTGAGGTCGGACGCCTTCTGGAGAACAATCCTTCGCTGCGCAATATTTCTCCCCGCCTGGGCATTCGCTGGTCTCCCGGCAGCAGCGGGAATACGGTGCTGAGTGGAGGCTTTGGGATTTACTACGATGAATTGCTCGAGCATGTGGTGGATCGGCAGAAAAGCACGGCTCCTTTTTCCCAGATAGCAGTGAAACCCAACTTTGATTCCTCCGGGACGTTCCCTGACGCGGTGGCGGCCGGCACTGGAACACCCCTCCTGGCTCAGTCCCTGGACCGGAACACGACCACCCCGATGGTGCTGCGCTACAACTTCACGCTCCAACAGCAGCTCCCCGGAGACTGGCGAGCTCGAGCATCCTATGTGGGGGCCAGGGGCAACCATTTGTTTCGTGGCTACGAAGCCAACCTGTTTCCTGTTCCCATCACCCGGGACGACGGGTCGCTCTTCTTCTCCCCGAATTCCGGTCCGGTGAATCCCGCTTTCGGAGGGATTAATATTGTCAGCAGTGATGCGCAGTCCTTTTATAACTCTTTGCAGCTTTCCGCCAACAAGAGCCTCAGCCAGGGAATTTCTTTGCAGGCCAGCTATACGTACAGCAAATCCGTGGATGACGCCTCCGTTCCCTTTTCGGATTCGGGTTCCGGCCAGTACGGGTTGTTGCGCGCTTTGGACCGGAGCCTATCGAATTTCGACATCCGCCACCGCCTGGTGCTGAACTACTTTTACACTCTCCCCTTGGGTAGTGGGCAGCAATGGTGGAATTCCGGGGTCCTTTCGCACATTTTTGGAGGCTGGCGGCTGGGAGGCATCCTGTCGTTTCGCACTGGGATCCCTTTCATCCCGCTGACCAAAGTCCGCACTCCCGGGTTCCTGTTCGCCGCCAACCGGCCTGATTTGCTTTCCGGTCGGAGCAATAACCCCATAAAGGGCGTTACTGCCGGCTGCGGTTTTGATCCGATAACCGGCAAGTTTGTGGTAGAGCCAGGTCGGGAGTTGGGAACTCCGGAGCTGTATTTTGATCCCTGCGTGTATAAAGTGCCTGAGGAGGGCACCCTTGGCAATGCCGGGCGCAACACCCTGATCGCACCGAACGTGTTCAACGTCGATGTTTCCCTACAGCGGGAATTTTCCCTGGATGCCAAGCGGCGGCTTCAATTTCGAGCGGAATTTTTCAATCTGCCGAATCATACAAGTTTTGATCGCATTATCGGGGGTTCCAACCTGATCTTCTCGGGTGCGTCTGGCCGCCTCAATCCCAGCGCGGGAAGGCTTCATGGCACCGCCACCACCGCGCGCCAGATCCAGTTTGCCCTGCGATTTTCCTTCTAGACCAATTTCAGAGTTGGTGTAGAGTGCTTCATAGCCCTGCAAGGGCAGCAGAATCTAGCCCGGGGCGTAAGCCCTGGGACAACGGAGATCGGTATTACCCCAAGCCCCGGAGGGGCGCAAGACGCTCCGGCCCTCTTCTTTCGCCCCCTTCGGCAAGCTCAGGGCAGGCTCTTCCGGGGCTGATCCGGCGTGGCCTTTCCTACCCACGGCTGGCGCCGTGGGCTAAACTCTTGCGCCCCTCTGGGGCTTCACGAGCGTTCTGGAAAGCTATACAGCAACTATGAATTTGCTCTAAACTCTTCAAAGCCTTCTGGAGTGGCGCTTTCCAGCGGCGTGTAAGCAAAGTCGTGCATAAGGGTCTTCTGAGAAGTAGCCGTTACTTGCCCGGCCATGCGTCCTGTCAAAAACAGCACAGTTCCCGCCACGAACAGCGTGAGCCTTCTCATGAGTAATTCCGACATATGGTCCCTCCTCGCACAATCCGACTGGTTCGAAAAGTTGCCAACAGTTGTGAGATTCCACCTCCTAGACAGAAGTTCCAATGAGTGATTGAGGTTAGGTAAATTCTAGGCGACAAGGGAGGACCGATCTGCCAAATCTGAGGTGCAATCACGTGACGTGCGGGCTACATCTGCGAGACCGCGAACCCGTCCACATGAACCTCAAGGTGGTGATTGACCCGGATGCCATAGATGCCGTCGGTCTTCGCCGTCGGCCCGGTCTTTGGCGTCGTGTGCACGATCTTGCCGTTGACGACGTAATCGATCTTGTCGCCCATGACGCGCACTTCTAGCGCGTTGGTAGACTTGCCACCAGCGTCGGGCGTCTTCACGGTGTCGCTGGCCGTTTTCGCCGTCACAGTTGGCGCTGAGGAGTCACCGTCTCGGCGTTTGATGAGCCATGTCCCATCCTGCGCTACCATGAAATAGAGGTAGTTCTGCCCCGAACCTTCGAGATCGCTCCCGCCGAACACGAGGCCGTAGTAGTTTGTATGGTCGCTCGGCTTCATGAGAGTGAATGTTCCCTTGAGCGAGTAATTCCCTGTGACCGTATGGGCCGGGTTCCAGTAGACGGCCGCCTGGGGGTTGGTCGCATGGAAGCCCGTGCCCATCGTGACGAACTTGATGTCGCCCGCAGCGTCGGGGTCCGACGCGCTCGTGCTGCGATCGACGCGCAACATCCAGTCGACCGGGGTCTGAGCGACAAGTGGTACGACGGTGAGCAGCGCGAGCGCCGCAAAAGCAATATAACTTGTCATTTGTATTCCTCCTCGGGCCTCAAACTAAGAGATTTCTGGATTAGGATATCATAACTACACACCCGCTCTACCTGCGAGTTATGGCCACGGATCTCGCCGAACCAGTTCCCTTCCTTGGATGCCAACGAATACAGTCACCTAACGCCGCAGTTCTCTCCGGTCTGGCAGCTAATTCCTGTGGAGTCTTAGTGTAGTCTCCATCTCGGACACTGGCGGCATGGATCGGCGCCAGTCCCTCATCACTTGGCGGTGCGTGACCTTGAGCTGATTCAGGAACTGGCATAGATCGTCGTCAGGCGGAACCACCCATAATCACCTATAATGGGGCTGATCGCCGTGATGCTGGGATGATCTACCGAATCCACCGCCGGACGCGCCTCGTCGTTTTCACTATTTGTGTCGTCGCCGCAATGGCAGTGTCGGCCGTTCGGCTCCAAATCCAGCCGACTCCGGTGCCGTTCGCGAAGCTCGTCGAGGAACTCTCCGAGCCGAGCGGATATTTCGACACCGACAATCTCATTTCAAACGAAAAATCGTACCTGCACGTCATGCCGCATCTCGAGCAGCGCGGTATCATAGGCGGCATCTACATCGGCGTTGGCCCCGATCAGAACTTTTCCTACATCGCTCGCATCCGCCCCACAGTCGCGTTCATCGTCGACATCCGGCGCGACAACTTGCTGCAGCACCTGCTGTTCAAGGCTCTATTCGCGACAGCGCGAAACCGCATGGAATACTTGAGCCTGCTGACCGGCAGGCCCGTTCCCGACGGTGTCGAGAGCTGGCGCGATGCCAGCATCGACCGGATCGTCGCCTACATTGATGGCACAAGGCCGTCGGCCACGCTCGCGCTCGACCGGCGGCTCCATGACGTCATCCAGCGGTTCGGCATCCCGGTATCGGTCAAGGAGTATGCGACCATCGACCAGTTTCATGCGGCTTTTGTCAACTCGGGACTGTCGCTTCGGTTTCAGTCTTTTGGGAGACCAACGCAAAGCTACAACCCAACCTATCGCGAGCTGCTGACCGAGACCGACCAGGAGGGTCGCCAGTTGAGCTACCTCGCGTCAGAAGACGACTTCCAGTTTGTCCGCTCCCTGCAGCGACGCGACGGCGTAATTCCGGTTGTGGGCGATTTCGGCGGGACGCACGCCTTGGCTGCGATTGGGCGCTGGATGACGGAGCACGATGAGCGCCTGTCGGCCTTCTACGTATCGAACGTGGAGAATTATCTGTTCCGCAACGGCAACTTTGGGCGGTATATGGAAAACCTGAACCGCTTCCCTCATACCGATCGAAGCGTGATTATCCGGTCGATCTTCGGCCGGTTGGCGCGGTCCGTGTCGGCGCCCGGCTACTATAGCGCGTCGATCGTGCAGGATCTCGATGAATTGCTCGCGAACTTCTCAGCCGGGAAGTATCGAACCTACTCAGATCTCTTGCGCCGATGAACTCCACCGATTCAACAGAAGAGCGAACACGAGCGATGGATAGGTGCGGCCGTTGTACGTCCAGTGGTCGACCCCTGAGGCCAGAGAACCATTCCTAAACAGTAGGCGACTGGGGGGGAGTGATCTGGGACTAGACCTGTTTTAGAGTTCATGTATCCCATATTGAGTTCTTGTCAGGGCGCGGTTTGACGGGGACCCCGTGAGGCAGCGGTAAACCCAGCTTTGGTTGCCCCCCTAGCGTTCGGGGACCGCTTGCTAGAGCCTGCCCTGAGCCATGTCCCGAGCGAAGCCGAGGGATTGCCGAAGGGCGCGCGGCTCTGACTATGCACGAACCGTGAAAGTCTAGAACGTCACCAAAGTTTGCAAGTAACCGAACTGCGAGGCCTGTGACCCCTGGGTGCCGCGGGCAAACTCTCCCGGCAGAAACACCGAGTACCCTGCCAGCATCCTGACCTGCTCATAAAGAGGAAAGGCAAGCGTCAGGTCAATTTCGTGTCCCAGGTCGGTGCCGAGCAGGCCGGTGGGATCAATTCCCAGCACCTTGCCGCCTGCGTTCTTCCAAGCGCCTCGCTCCTCGGCGAGCAGCAGGCGGTGATAGCTTACCTGAGTGCGGACGTTGGCCCGAGGCAGGAAGGCGAAGTAGGGTTTGAAATCCTGCATGTTCCGCCACCCCATGTAATCCCCATAGCCATAGTGAAGATGGTTGGTGGGGAAAAGGTTGTGGAACTCCCCAGAACGGCCGTCCTGCGGGTCGCTGTCTCCGGTGGCAAAGTCATACTCAAAACCAAACTCCGGCGAGAAGCGCGCAGCAAACCGGTAACGGGCGCTGGCAGCCACCGCTGCGGCACGGTGCGTATCGGGACCCCGCTGGCCCGCTTGGTAGGCGCTCTCCATGTCGTACCTAAAACCGCTTTGAAAAGCGGCAAAGTGCCGGAACCCGAGCGTGACGATTCGTGTTGCTTCCGGGAGAGACGCAGATGCTTCGCCGCCAATCTCCCGCCCATCCCGGAGATACAACACATAGGGTTCCAAACCCATTCCGGAGGCGCTGGGACCGATTCGGGTATACAAGCCGATCAAATCCTGGCTGCCGTCGCCACGGTTCGAGTTGCGGCGGTCGGTCACGCGGCTGAAAAGAAACTCCGAGGACCACTGCGGCGCGGCATAGGTCAGCTTCAAGGCGTCAAATGACCGGCCGATATTGTTCCAGCCAAACGCCCCGATGAGCCGCTGGTTGCCGTAGCTCACCTCCTGGCGGCCCAGCCGCAGGCTCAGCCGCGGATGCAGAAACTCGTCCACCTGGAAGTATGCCTGATGCAGGTCGATGTTGGACTCGTTCGACGCCGTAGAGCCCTCCTGACCCCAGAGGCGCGAGTCCTGCAACTGAACCAGGCCGGAGAGGTTCTCGCTCAGCCGGAGGCGGGCATTCAGCCGGATGCGTTGCAGCACGACGTTATTCACCGGATTGGTTTCCGTGAAGTTGCTGCGGGACTCGGGACGAAACCTGATTTGCGCGCCGAAAGTGACCCGCTGCGGAGGAGCTTCCGTCGGCGCGGCTGGGGCGGTTGCGGCTGCCTGCAGCGGCGGAGACCCGCTCCCGGCAGGGCCGGCGCTTTCGAGACTTGCCAGGCGGTCCCTCAGGCTCTGGTTCTCCTGTTCGAGCGCAGCCTGCCGCTGTTCCAATTGGGCGAGCCTTTGGATCAGGGATTCCATATCGTTCTCGTTGCCCTGCGCCAGCCCGGAGGTGGTAAACAAACCAGTGACCGGGATAAATATAAAGATGCTAAAAATCGCAAATTGCTTCCAGCAGGTTGGGTGATTCATTTTCGCCTCATTCTTAGGATGGATCAAGTTGGAATGGAGCATCCCCCACAGGCGCAAGTTTCCAGGCGAAGCTGCCTGGGACACTAGAGCGGATCCCCAGTTGTTATAGACCGGTTCCGAGCCGCGACCGTGAGGGAGCGGGTCCAAAAATAACTCAACCGACCAGCATTTGTGACCGCTTGCTTACGCGCGCGGCTCGGATTGGCTCGGCTTCCGGTGAACCTTGGTCTACACTATCGCGAGAACCGCTCTAGTCAGGTTCCTATGGGAACAGGGCTGGGCACCGGTTCAAGACCGGGTTCCGTATTTTCGCATTTATATTTCCTCCAGCGAGTTTAATTATGATATTGGAGGCTTTCCCTTAAATAGGGATCATTTACCGGAACCAGGGGCGCTTGCCGCACGGCGCGAAGAAACACAATTAAGAACAGCCCCACTGCTCCTAGAATCGCGCCTACCTCCCAAACTCCAAAAACCGGAACCGGACCCACCGTCGGAGGAAAAATCATGAGATAAACATCCAGCCACCGGCCCGCCAGGATGACGATGGCGACCTTGCCCAATACCGCTGGATTTCGCTTGGCCGACCGGGGCAGAAGCACCAGGAAAGGAATAACCCAGTTGAGAAATATATTCAGAAGGAAAACAGGTTCCCAGAACTTGTGGAGCCGGTGAACGAAGTAGATGGTCTCCTCGGGAATGTTCGCATACCAAACCAGCATGTACTGGCAGAACCAGATGTACATCCAAAAGGTGCTGAAGACGAACAGAAGTTTGCCCAGATCATGAAAATGTTCCTCGTTCACAAAGTCCCGCAGCGGACCGGAGCTTCTTAACCAGATCAGCAAAAGAATCAGCGCGGCCAATCCTCCCGAGAACAGGCCGGCAAAGTTATACACGCCGAAAATGGTGCTGTACCAGTCTGGCTCGAGCGACATGATCCAATCGAAACTGGCCAGCGAGAACGTCACCGCAAAAACAACCAGAAACAGCGCAGAAAAACGCACGTTCCTGCGGGTGTGGCTGAAATCGCCGTCGCGGTCCTGACGCCGGGAGGTACGAACAATCACATAGGCCAGCGCGATCCAAAGAAGCAGATACACGGCGGAACGAATCCAAAAAAATGGAAGAGTCAGCCAGGCTGCCTTAAAGCCCGCCAAAGGTTCCGCGCCTTCCGATCCTCCAACCCAGGAATACATCGACGGCTGGAGGAGGAAAACCGTTGCCAGTCCCAAAGCGGCCACGGGCAGCACCGCCGACATCGCCTCCGGCACCCGCCGCAGGGCCACGCTCCAACTGGCGCCGATGACGTATTGCAAGGCCACGAAGAATACGGCAGACAACCCGATTCCCACCAGAAGGTACCAGCCCAGAAGAAAGTTCGGCCAAAAGCGGTCCGGGGCGAGAATGGCGCCTGCCAAAAGAATCGCGCCTCCCAGGATGGCCACAGATTGAATCTGGCGCACCGTCTTTGCGGAGGGCCGAAAGTCGCTGAGGTTCGCCGTGTCTAGGTTCCTGGTCTCTAGGTTCCTGATCTCTGGATTCATCGTGTCTCTGCTTCTTCCGCGCTCTGCTGCTGTAGCGAACGAACGTACAAGATAGTTTTCCAACGGTCTTCCCGGGAAAGCTGCGAGGCATAAGAAGGCATGTTGCCCTGGCCAAAGCTGAGAATTTGAAACATCTGGCCGTCCTTCATGCGGACGGCTTTTTCTTCCATCAACGACGCCGGCGGAGGAAAGCCCCGCAAGACAACCAGCCCGTCGCCCTTTCCCGAAACGCCGTGGCAGGGCACGCAGAAAGTAGCGTACATCCGGGCTCCCCGCTCCACGGAGGGTTCTTCTTCTAAAGAAAATGGGTTCACCAATTCTTGTCCTGCCCGGAGGGCGTCCTCCAGCGTGGGCGCGTATTGCAGGGGAAGCGCACCGCGCGGGATGGTGCCCGGCACCGGCATCTGCAGGGTTTTCCCGTCCGCAAAGTTCAGGTTGGGCGAGAAGGCGTCGTAGGGGATGGAATGGACCATCTCGGGCAGAAATTCGCGATTGGGTTGCGAAGCGTCCTGCCCGGCGCCGAAGTTCAAACCGAAGGAGGCGATGAGGGCGCAGAGAAGCAATATGTTTACACCGCGAAGCGACATCCGAAAATCTCCTGTGATTCAGCTTTTCATTCGATTCCTATTCGATCGATTCCTATTCGACGCGTTCTTCAATTGCAACAGCGTTGAAGTTTCCCAGTAACTGTTGCACCTTGGCCAAGTCAAAATCGCCGCCGGTTTGTTCCAGGATGAGCGCAAAGCGGTCGTTGGTCACCCGGGGCGCGGCCAGCACTGCCTTTCTTCCGGGAAGCAGCCGGCTCACTGCGAAAAATGCGATCACGGTGCTCACGCCGGCAAACAGCACCATAATCTCAAAGGTCAGCGGGACGAACGCCGGAAGGGAGTCCCAAGGCTTGCCTCCGACGTTAACAGGCCAGTCCATCGCCGAGGCCCAGTATTCGAACCCTACCTTGGCGGCGGCGCCGAACAATCCCAACAGGAAACAGACCCAGGGCAACCGCGAGGGCGACAGGCCCATCGCTTTGTCCAGGCCGTGCACGGCGTAGGGAGCGTAGACATCCACAATTTTCAAGCTCCGGAGCCGCACCGCGCGGGTTGCGCCCAAGATGTCTTCTTCGTGTTCAAAGGTTGCGGCCAGCAGTCGGCGACTCATCCCTGTGCTCCCTTCTTGGGCTTGCCGTCGTTCAACACTCCCTTCACCTCGCCCATGGCGATGACTGGCAGGAAGCGGCAGAAGAGCAAAAAACAAGTAAAAAACAGTCCGAAGCTGCCCGCCAGAGTCGCCAATTCAATCGATGTGGGAACATATCCGCTCCAGTTCGATGGCAGATAATCCCGCTGCAACGATCCGGCGATGATGACAAACCGCTCGAACCACATCCCCACGTTGATCAAAATTGAAATGACAAACACGATCCCCAGGTGGGAGCGGACTCGCTTTGACCATAGCAACTGCGGGATGAGCACGTTGCATCCCACCATGATCCAGTACCCCCAGCCCAGCGGGCCCAGGGCGCGGTTCATAAACGCAAACTGTTCATATTGGTTGCCGGAGTAGAGCGCGGTAAAAAACTCCGTCAAGTAGGCGAGCCCCACCATGCCGCTGGTGGCAATCACGATTTTGCACATCGCGCCGACGTGGCGATGGGTGATGTAGTCCTCCAACCGCATCAGCTTCCTGGCGAGGATCATCAGCGTCAGGACCATCGCCATGCCGGAGAAGATGGCTCCCGCCACAAAGTAGGGCGGGAAGAGGGTCGTATGCCAGCCGGGAATCATCGACGTGGCAAAGTCGAAGCTGCCGATGGTGTGCACGGAGACCACCAAGGGTGTGGCCAAACCCGCCAGGAGCAGATAGACCGTTTCATAGTGCTGGCACGTCCTGTAGGAGCCGTTCCAGCCCAAACTGAAAAAAGCAAAGAGGCGGCGGCGCAATCCGGGTTTCAGACGGTCGCGGACCGTCGCCAAATCCGGGACCATCCCCACGTACCAGAACATCAGTGAGATGATGAAATAGACGGAGATGGCGAATGCATCCCAGGCCAGAGGCGAGCGGAAATTAATCCACAGGGGGCTCCGGAAGTTGGGGTAGGGGAAAACCCAGTAGGCCAGCCAGGGACGCCCCATATGAATGAGAGGGAAAATCCCGGCGCACATTACGGCAATCAGCGTCATTGCTTCAGCGGACCGGTTGACCGAGGTGCGCCACCTCTGGCGCAATAGGAACAGGATGGCGGAGATCAGCGTTCCGGCATGCCCGATGCCGATCCAGAACACAAAATTTGTAATATCGAAAGCCCAGCCAACGGTGTTGTTGAGCCCCCAGGTTCCGATCCCTGTAGACACCTGGTAGGTGACGGCAGCCATCCCCACCAAAAGAACCGTAACCGAAGCGAGAAATGCCGCCCACCATAGCGCCGTCGGCCTGCGCTCCATCGGCACGCAGATGTCCTCCGTCACCTCCGAAAGCTGCTTGTTTCCCTGAATCAGGGGTTGCTGAAGCACCACGTCGGCACTAGCCATGGTGATTTCCATCCTCGCTTTCAGGCCGGTTGCGAACCAACCGCAGATACCCGACCGCAGGCCGGACATTAATCTCTTCCAGCACCCGGTAGACGCGCTCGCTTTGCAGCAGCAGCGACACCTTGCTGGCCGGATCGTTCACATCACCGAAAACAATGGCCTTCGTTGGGCAGGATTGCTGGCAAGCCGCCTGCACATCACCATCTGCTAAGGGTCGCCCCTCCCGTTTCGCTTCGCTCTTGGCATCCTGAATTCTCTGGATACAGAAAGAGCACTTTTCCATTACGCCACGGGATCGCACAGTGACGTCCGGATTGAGCACCAAGTTCGCCATGCGGTCCTCGCGCGGGTAATCGAACCAGTTAAAGCGGCGCACTTTGTACGGACAGTTGTTGGCGCAATAGCGCGTGCCGACACAGCGGTTGTAGATCTGGTGATTGAGCCCCTCTTCGGTATGGACCGTCGCCAGCACCGGGCAGACGGTCTCGCAGGGAGCATGCTCGCAATGCTGGCAGAGCATCGGCTGGTGCACTATATCCACTTCAGCTTCATCGGCGTCCACTGAGTAATAGCGGTCGATACGAATCCAGTGCATCGCGCGCTTTCGCCGCACCTCGTCCTTGCCGACCACGGGGACGTTGTTCTCCACCTGGCAGGCGATGACGCAACCGGAGCAGCCGGTGCATGCATTCAGGTCAATCGCCATGCCCCAGCGATGGCCGGGGAAGGGATGATCCCGTGGCCAGAGATCTTCTTCCTGGACGTGATGTTTGTGCCCCCCGGCGGCGGGGTCCTTCAGAAACTCCGGCAAGGTGGTTTCCTGAACGATGGGTCGGGGCTCGGCATTCCCGATGGCGAGGTGGTGCGGAACGCTCAATGTGTGATGACTCTGCGTGCTTGCCAGCTCGTGCCTCTTGCCGGTTTTGGCGACGGACTGTGCCCCGTCAGGGCTTGTTGGACAGGTAGAGGGTAATAGTTAAGGTGATGTTTTTGGCTCATCGTAGAGACTGAAAGGAACGAAGATGAGACAAAAACAAGACGACAGGGGGGCGGTCGAGAAGGCCGTCCGGGAGATCAAACGCAGGACGCGGCGCAGGTTCAGCCCGGAAGACAAAATCCGCATTGTATTGCAGGGACTTCGCGGCGAGGACAGCATCGCGGAGCTGTGCCGCCGCGAGGGGCTGCACCAGAACCAGTATTACCACTGGAGCAAGGAGTTTCTGGAGGCTGGCCGGCAATCCATGCGGAAGGGGAGCGACCCGCGAACCACAGTAACCCGGCGAATCAGTTCGTGATGCCCGTGCCCGCTGGCAGGCCGGCCAATCGGCATATAATCGGTAACCTCGCCGACTCCCTCAGGGCAAAGGAACCGCGTCACGAGGACGTTGGTACCCGGCCAGTAATAACTGCTTCTGGGTGACTTTACCCACAGTGGGAGCAATATGAAATCGCCCGCCTTTCTTGTCATCGAGGATAGCCGCAAACACGCTGGGTGAATCGAAATGGGGATAACAAAGCCAGTCAATCGAACCGTTCATCCCCACCAGAGCCACAGTATGCATGTCACCGATCATCCCGTAGTTTTCGATTGGTTGATATGGCATCACAGCACTCCAGGGTCACGTTTCAGCAGAACGCTCAGGTCCCGAGAACGCTTAAAGTCGAGAGTGAAATTTAACAGGTACTTGGTCATTTGAGACTCCGTGCTTCCTAACACCCGCCTGATCAGCTAATTTGTTCCGGCTCGGCGGGCACCAATTCGCTATAGCAGCAGTTGAAGATACAACGCTTCGAATCAGGTGCGGTCGCTGATGCGCGCCGCCTGGCGATTGCCCCGGTGCGCATAAAGAAGCTCGCTGAGTTTGTGGTGATGCAGCTTGGCACAGAGAACGGCTTGGACCCCCATCGCCCGGGTGTAGACTTCCGCCGCCAGAAGCATTCCCAGCGGAGGAGCGGTGAAATAGAGCCAGAGCGCGTTCCACAGCTGCGGGGGCAGTGCCGATCCGAGCGAACGTGCCGGGTTCATACTCATCCCGGAAATCGGCGCTTCTACAGTAATGTAAGTGGCTACCAACAAGCCTGCAAACAAGCCGGTGAACCGTGCAACGGACCGCCGGTTGGATACCACAAGGACCGTAAGCATGAGTCCGAAGGAAATGACCGCCTCGGCCACAAATGCTATCTCTATGCCTCGTGAACCTGGAACGGTTGCTACAAAGTTAACCGCCGGGTGGGAAAGCCACGTCCCGAGCAGGCCCCTAACGAGCAATACGCCTCCGACGGCGCCAAAAAACTGAGCCGCCACGTAGAAGAAGGCATCGGGTAGTTTCACCTTTCCCAACCGGAAAAAGGCCAAGGTAATGGCAGGATTGATATGCGCCCCGGATCGTTGGCCCCACGGAGAATAAATAACGCCGATGGCGGTTAACCCCATTGCCAGTCCCATCAGGACGCGGCGCGCTACCGGGTTCTCAATCGATTCGTACAGGGGTGATTGTGGGTATTCCAACAAGGCGCCGAACACGCAGGCGGCGACCATAAATATACCGAGCCCGGCTGCCTCCATCAGATACTCCGGCCAATGCTGGGCCAATGCAACACGGAAGTTGTGAACCCCCCATTCCCCTGGGCCGGGGGAGCCGGTGGAATTCAAGATTTTATTCTTCCCGGCTTCTGTGTTCATGCTTGTAGGGTGACAAACAAAGCTGCTCGTAAGAGCGGTGCTAACTAACTAATGATGTGAACTGAATTTCAGGTTGAGTTTCCCCGCCTCCCTGACAACTCTAGCTCGTTTTCGCAAATGGTGTAGACCGCTCCGCCATCGGAACCAGGCAACCTCTTTGGCTGTCATCCTGAGCGAAGCGAAGGATCTGCTTTTGTACAAGGGGATTGGCCCTTACCCGGCGAAAAGCAGATTCCTCGCTGCGCTCGGAATGACAACGCGTTGTGGTTTACACCATTTGCGAAAACGCTCTAGCTCGGATCACCGTGGCTACATTCGGATGTTGGATGCCACCGAAACCAGAAGGACTCAGTATTTCGTAAGCGCCAAGTTGAGTTCCAGGAGAAACCGCCGCGCTATGGCCCCCGCCTGATTGAAAATAATGGGGAAAGATTACATGAGGAAAGAGGGTAAATCAATTGAGTGCAGGGAACTTCCTGGGCCTGTACCGAGCGCTGAGTGCGGTCGAATATGATTCATTTCATAGAAGAAATCCGCAAGGGAATTCATCTGCAAAAAAAAACGGCCCTGAATGCCGGGGCCGCAAGCATTCTTGCCAAGATGTAGCCGGATCAGGCCGTGCTCAGTTCTGCCGGGCGGATGGGCAGCCGGCGTATGCGCTTGCCTGTTGCGGCGTAGATGGCGTTGACGACTGCTGAGAAGATCGGGGGCGTGCCTGGCTCGCCCATGCCGCCGGGGGTTTCCGTGCTGGGCACGATGTGGACCTCGATCTCCGGCATCTCGTTCATCCGCAGCATCTGGTAGTCGTGAAAGTTGGACTGGACGACCCGGCCCCGGTCGATGAGTATCTCGCCCTTCAGAAGCGCGGTCAGCCCGTATACGATGCCGCTTTCCACCTGCGCCTTGATTGTGTCGGGGTTGATGATCCAGCCGCAGTCCACCGCCGCCGTGACACGGTGCACACGAACCTCGCCGTCCCGGCCGACGGAAACTTCCGCCACTTGGGCGATGATGCTGCCGAAGGATTCATGCACGGAGATACCCCGTGCCCTGCCGCTGGGCAATGGCTTTCCCCAGCCGGCATTCTCGCCGGCTAATTCCAAAGCTGCTTTGTGGCGGGGAGCCTTGTCGAGCAGTTGCCGACGCAACTCCAAGGGGTCCTTGCCGGCCATGACGGCGATTTCGTCGAGGAAAGACTCCGTGACATAGCCGTTGACGGAATTACCGACCGAGCGCCAGTAACCGACCGGAATGCCCGGTTCGAATCTCACATACTCGACGCGAACGTTGGGAATGTTGTAAGGCAGGTCGGCGGCGCCTTCCATAGAGTTGCGGTCAACGCCTCCCGCTGAATCCAGACCGCGAGGGTTGCCTCGGGCGCGCAGCGAGGGCTGCACGAGCCGCTGCATCCAGGCAACGGGCATGCCGGACTCATCCAGAGCAGCCCAAAAGCGTGCGTAAGAGACGGGGCGATAATAGTCATGCTGGATATCGTCCTCACGGGTCCAGATCACCTTCACCGGGCGGCCGACAGCCTTGGAGGATTCCACAGCGTCGGCGACAAAATCGGTCTGGCCGCGGCGGCCGAAGCCACCGCCCAGATAGAGAGTGTGGACCTTGACAGCGTCCGGCGGCAGACCGGTGATCTCGATCGCTGCGCGGTGAGTGCTGGTCTGGGATTGGGTGGAAACCCAAACATCGCAGCCATCTGCACGGACATCGGCGGTGCAGTTCATCGGTTCCATGCAGGCGTGCGCCAAGTAAGGGACTTCGTAGGTGGCCTCGAAAGTGCGGGAAGCCCCCGACATGGCAGCGGTGAAGTCGCCGTCGTTACGCGCCACGGCGCCCGTTTTCTGGCCGAGTTCTGCCAGTTGCTTGCTGATGTCGGAACTGCTCAATCCGGCCAGGGGGCCTTCGTCCCACTGAATCTCCAGGGCCTGGACGCCCTTTGTGGCGGCCCAGTAATTGTCCGCGATGACGGAAATACCGGAGCTGATCTGGATGACATGACGGACGCCGGGAACGGCTTTGGCCTTGTCGGCGTTGAAGCTTTTGACCTTCCCTTCGAAGACGGGACAGCGGACGACCCGCGCCACGAGCATATTGGGCCGCGAGATGTCTATGCCGAAAACCGCGCTGCCGTTGACCTTCTCTGGAATATCGAGGCGCGCCAGGGGCTGGCCGAGCAGACGGAATTCGTCGAAGTCCTTGAGAGTGACCTGTTCGGGGACCGGCAGAGTCGAGGCCTTTTCGACGAGCTGGCCGTACTGCAGACGGCGGCCCGTGGAGGAGTGGATGACTTCTCCCTTTTCGGTGGAGCATTCATTTTCCGGGACGCCCCAGGTCTGGGATGCGGCAGCGACCAGCATGGCGCGGCCGGTAGCGCCGGCCTCGCGGAACAACTTCCACATACCCCGGACGCTGCGGCTGCCGGCGGTGGACTGCGATCCGCCAAAACCGGGATTGCCGTAGGCGGGGTCGGCAGGCGCCCAAACGGTATCCAGCTTCTGCCAGTCCATGTCGAGTTCTTCGGCGATCAACATCGGCATGGAGGTCATCACGCCCTGGCCCATCTCCAGTTGCGTGAGAGTGATCGTCACAGTATCGTCGGTGCCGATCTGGATCCACACGTTCGGCTCGAATACCTCCGAAGCAGCCGTCGTTTCCTCATTCATTCCGAGGTAGCCGGGCAAATAAAGCCCGATCAGGAGACCGCCGCCAGCGGCAGCCCCGACTTTCAAGAATGTGCGTCTGGTGAGATTCATTGCCTGTGCCATGTTACGCCTCCGCTCGGATCGTCTGCGCCGCGCGGTGAATGGCACGGCGGATGCGCTGGTAGGTCCCGCACCGGCAGATGTTGCCCGACATGGCGCTGTTGATGTCCTCGTCGGTGGGGTTGGGGTTGCGGACCAGCAAGAAAGCCGCCGACATGATCTGTCCAGACTGGCAATAGCCGCACTGGGGCACCTGCTCGGCGATCCATGCCAGTTGCAGGGCGTGCGTGGAATCGGCCGAGAGGCCTTCGATGGTCGTAATCTTCTTCCCGGCAGCCGCCGAGACTGGAGTGCTGCAAGAGCGGACCGGAGTGCCTTCCAGATGCACGGTGCAGGCGCCGCACTCCGCTATGCCGCAGCCGAACTTCGTTCCGGTCATTCCCAGCGTCTCCCGGATGACCCACAGCAAAGGGGTGTCCGGGCTGACGTCCACTTCGTGTTGCTTTCCATTGACGTTCAGAAAAATCATGGCCAGCTCCTGAATGTGCGAATGCCCTGCGTGAATTTAAGTCGCCCCCGCAGAGACGGGATTTGATATGGCAAAGTTTATCCATTTCCGGGGGCAAGAGCAAGGAAGAAAAGGAGGAAGATGATGGGGGTAGTGGGTAGTTTCCCATTTGCCGACTCTGCGGCCAAGTGACGCAGAAATCGGTAAATAAAGTGGCGTTACTCGCGGGTAATCGGTGAAGCGACTGTTTGCCAGTATGCTGGGGCGGATAGAAAGCTGCCGCTTCCGTCGGGATAGCCGAGACTGCGGCACCCAAGAAACGGATTTCGATATCCTCCAGGAATGGACAGATGTCTGAAAAAGCTGATTCTGGATGCCGGGGCGAAGGGTTTTCAGGACCCGGAAAAGGGCGGCTGAGAGTCTGTGGGACTGTCTGGGAAAAGAATCTTTCTTGGAGGAGTCGGTTGGAAGGAATCGTGTGTATACTGTCAACCGCCGGAGAGTCAAAAAACTAATTCCGGTTCATGTTCGTCTGCTCTGAGGCTTGTTTCTGCTGTCACCGCAGAGGAATCCGTAGGGGCAGCATATCACGAAACCGCCTCTAATACCTTTCCCGCCTGTGCGCGATATTGACTGCCTTCCAGGTGGTGGTATTCCTGATAGCGGTGGGGGGGGGTCTGAGTGGGAATCTATGGGTTCCTATAGATTATTGTTTACAAACCGGGGTGTAGATGGTTATCATTGCTAACATTCATGAAAACGATTACACCCGAACGTTGGTATACCGCAAGAGAGGCCGTCGAACTTCTGGAGCGCGAAGTCACCGAAGCGACGGTGAAAGAATACTGCAATTCAGGCAAGCTGAAAGGCAAGAAAATGGGACCCAAAAAGCGGTGGATGGCTCTTGGGTCCTCTATCCAAAAACTGCGACGAGATTGGGGCATCGACGATGCAAAGCGGAACTAGCACAGTTCGGCTGAACTGTGGCATCATTACTGCTTTGCCAATACCAGAGAGGAGACGCATGCCAGCACCGCAGAAAAAAAGAGGGAAGCGGCGCGCATACACTGACCCACAGGATGCGCTTGCCAGATTTGACAATCCGCAGGTTCAGCGGGAGTTTCGTAAGTCTATGGACCGGTGGGCAAAAAAAACCCAACCCCTAATTGACGCCGTCCAGTCAGCTGAGCGACTCGACGAGAACGATTTCGCCATCAGGATCAATACCAAAGCGTAAGTTTGGGCCAGGCCCACGCCCTTGGAAAAACTCGAACAAAAACTTGACTTTTGGAAGCTAGGTGAAAAGCCCCTCGCGGAACTCCTCCAGCTCGAATCGCCACCTTTCATGGAACGGGGGGAGGCGCACCGTCAGCTTTCGTTTGTCGAGAAGCACGTCCGCGAGCTAGGGGCAAAATTAACGGTTGTTGAGAATCGTTATGTGGACCGGGACTACATGGAGGAACACAGTGTTTTTTATTCCAAGAACTTAGTCCCGTATCACAACTGGTGCCAACGCCTGCACTTCTTTAGGATGGAAGGGAAAGACCTAAAAGGTGAATTTAGGCGGCTCCGGGGTATCCGTGATAAGGCAGATTTTCAGTCAGAGTGCGAAGAATTTTCCACGAGGCACTACTTAGGCTTTAGTGTTATCAAACCCTTACCAGGGTGTCCGGTGGGGCGCACGGTCTTGCGGCCTTTCCCAGAAGATGCTTCACCGGACTATCAACGAGAATTCAAATGCGTTTGCCTAAGAAACAAAGCTCATTTGCTCGGCATTCCGCTCTCCGTAACCGGCCTTCCATTTCAGCAACAAGATCTTGGCGTTAGCGCCTGTGCTACAACGGCCCTCTGGTCCGCACTACAAAGAGCCCGGGAACTCGAAGAAAGTGGGACCGCAACTCCAGCGCAAATAACGCTTCGGGCTTCTCAGTTTACGCTTCCATCCGGCAGAGCCATGCCGTCAGAAGGATTATCTGTCGACCAGATGTGCCAGGCAGTGCATTCCTTTGGTTACGCGCCAATTCTCTTCCGTGCGGAAGATTTCGAGTCTTCGCGGGGCGTTCTGTACGCCACGGTTCGTTCGGGAATCTCTCCCGTTCTGATTTTGGAGCAATCAAAAAAGAGCCTTAAACATGCAGTTGCGGTGGCTGGCATAAAGCTTAGAAAACAGCATGAGCCGGATTTCCTTATAGAGCTGATCGATGCTCGGTCTAACGACATGGCGGGGCTGTACATCCATGACGACCGGTTCGGACCTTATCTCACCACTCAGATTGAGAAGCATGGGAATCGATTACTGCTTCATGTGCCGTTTCCACCTCCACTTAAATCCGAGACCTGGCTTCTCTCGCACATTCTCATCCCAATGCACGCCAAGATACGCCTGTCGTTTGGCGATCTTCGGAAAGCAGCCATTCATGTGGTCCGGTCAGTTCATTCATTCCGGGCCAATGTCATGAACGTTCCGGAAACCGTGATTTCCTGGGATTCTCGGATCATCAGAGCGCACAATTACGTAGAGGAGATTCTTTTGTTTGGTGAGCAAAGGGTGTCTGACCTGTTAGTCGAGAGACTTTGTGCCGCGGTTTGTTTCTCCCGGTATCTGGCTTTGGTCAGAATCCGGGCGGACGATCTAGACCCAATCGATGTCCTTCTCGACACGACGAGCACGGAAAGGAATCTCACTGCGCTTGCGGTTGTCCGGATCGGAAACTCCCAGCCAAATACTGCTGCGATGGCCGCTCTTTTGGGAAAGCACTATGACTGCCCGGTGATAGTTAGCTAGGATTGAATATCGGAATTGCCGAGACTCTCATCGATTTCGACTTCAGTCTCCACGCCCCGAAGCCGTTTCGCATAGCGGTAAGATTCGAGTGCCTCATTAGCAGTGGCAAGTTTAGCGGTGGCCCGGATAATTTCGCCCTCCCCCATTCGGTTGAAATCAAAATTGTCGAGGGATTGGTCAAATAAGTACGTAAAATCGAGCCTGTGCCTCGGCAGATTTTCCGGACGCTTAATATCGGGGTGAAAGTATTCCGAGGGGACAGTGACGTCGGTGTGATAACGACCAATGTATTCGCAATAGTTCTTGTCGGCCAATATGGTTGGGAGTTGGACGGGGCACTTAGGCAGGTCTCGTGAATTTGGAGGCAGGGGAATCAACCGCGTGGCTTTCCCGGACGGGCCTTCTGATGCTAGCGCAATTGTCCGCATAGCAAGTTCCAGAGCTTTTTCAAGGGAGTCGATCTTCGGGATTTGGAACTCATCGGACGCCGTCCCCATCACCTCCTCTAGGTCGCGCATCGCGTTTGCTAATTTTCCCGATTTCACCATATGACCTACGGAATTTACAGAGAATGCGATGCCTGCTGGGAATCGATGATCCTGCCACCAACGCTTGTCGCCTTGCGAGGAGAAATAGTTGACACCAGCGAGCCACTCCCATGTCGTACGACGGGAGCCCGGTTGTTCGAGTTTGATTCGATCCGTGTAAACCCCGTCGGGCTCTATCTGTTCATGTAAATAAAGAGAGCAAATCCTCAATGCTATTTCCTTGACGGTTTGATCAGGTACTGCATTGACAAGTCGTTCCGAAAGCAGAACGGTAATAAATCCGCTCGCAATGCCATCGAAGGCCATCTTTTTCCATGCCCGCCGCGACTTTTGGATCTTCCTTTCCATTGCTTCGTCAGGACCAAGAAGATCACTCTCTTTCAAAAGGCAATAACTTATAAGCCCTTTTTTGGCTGCAACCCGACCGAATAAACAAGGTTGGTGCACTTGCAGCCACTTATTTAGTTCACTGACGATGGAGTCATCCTGAGAGGCGGGATTTAATACCGTTGCAAGCGTTTTCTTAACTTCGGGAGTAAAGCCGACCTCGTTACGCCACTGGTCTTCTTTCAGAAGGCTCATCAATCCCGAAATCTGCGATGCCATCGAGCCTCCGTCATCTAGAGAGAAGCAGAAGTTGGCCTTAGGTACTTCCCGCTATGATACCACGGGGAACGAGTACGCTGATTCAGCGATGAAGCAAAGTTGGCCAGGTACTTCCCGCTATGATACCACGGGGAACGAGTACGCTGATTCAGCAAAACAGTTTCTGATCGGTTCCCGTCGCGCCCTCCACAAGATGCTCGTGCGGTGGATCACCCCACTCCAGCCCCCTCGGGGCGGGAACCTGGAAGAAGCTCTCCGGCAGGGTGGAATTGGAAGGGGGTAGGATTTTGGCTGGTGGTGGCCGAATCCCACCCTCGCCGCCAGAATTCTCTCCGCATTTTCAGCAGGGAGGAGTAGGCCCTCCGGCCCTATCGTAGTAGAATCGCGGCTGGAAAATCTCTTTCGGCTTTGCGGTTTGCCGCGCTCTCAAGAATGTTTTCAAATACACTCAGCTCGTGCCTGTCAGGGCTCGAACCTGTCAGACGAAGCCCCCGTCGGAAACAAGGCCGGCAGGAAAGGATGTGAATCCATGTTCTGCAGAAATTGCGGTAAAGAAGTGCCCGAGCAAGCTGTGATGTGCGTGTCCTGTGGGTGTCCCCCGAAAGACGGGAAGAAGTTCTGCCAGCAGTGCGGGGCCGAAACGACTCCCGCCGCCGATGTGTGCGTAAAATGCGGCGTCAAACTCGCCGTCGCCGTGCCTGCGGATGCAAAATCCAAATTGACGGCGGGGCTTCTCGGCATATTCCTAGGCGCGTTTGGAGTGCACCGCTTCTACCTGGGATACGTCGGCTTAGGAATCGTCCAAATCATCGTCACAATCATTACGCTCGGCCTCGGCGCGATTTGGGGATTTATTGAGGGCATTCTGATTCTGACAGGGTCCATGAACAAAGATGCCAAAGGGCAGCCTCTCAAGGAATGAGCGCGAGATACTTCGCCGGACGCAGGCTACCCGCTACGCCGCCACCGTCGAATCTAACCCATCCAGTTCGCGACCTTCCTCCGGCGCTCAGATTGTAGAGTGCACAAAGCGAGGGAAGGCCTTCATCGCCTCACTATGGTCTCAGCGGTTGCAGCTCGTTGTTTTTAGCGGTTGGCGAGAATCGGAAGACCCTTGGTCCCGATGAGCCGCTTATCGGCCGTGACGAGCGTCAGCCCGAAGACCCTGGCCGTGGCTGCGAGAAACCGGTCGGCTGGGTCTCGATGGGGGAGTTGAACCCGCCGAATTTCCAGCGCCACTTCGTGAGTGAGCGGAGCTTCCTTGAGCGGCACTTCCTGGAGCGCCCGTCTGATCCATTCCGCCGTTCCGACATTCGCTGCAATCCGCCCCGCTTCCCCTAGCATCAGCAACTCCCATAAGCTGATGGGCGACAACCAGGATTCGTTATCCGGATTTCCCAGAGTCTTACGCACATGGGCACTTAGCTTCTCCGGTTCAATCAGGCTCCAAATCCAGATGTGGGTGTCCAGCAGCAGCTTCACTAGCGGAGCGCCTCCCAATCCTGCTCGTCCCCGATGGGTGAGACGATGTCGCCTCGAATTTGCGCTGTGCCTTTCATGCAGCCCAGCCAGCGCTTAGGGCGGGCCGGTGGCGGTGGCGGAACGATTTCCGCAACCGGCTTCCCAAAACGGGTCACCAGAACAGGCTTCCGCGTGCGGCGCACGCCTTCCAGCACCGCCAGGCATTTCGCCTTAAATTTGGAAATGGCTATTTCTTCCATAGTACCGGTTCTCCAAATAGATTGTACTATGGTCAAAGACCATGGTCAATTAAGAACCTGGCAAGCACATTCGCTTGGTGCCTTGAAAACCGTTGACGGTCCGTGGGTTGAATCCCCCCTCACCGCCATAGTCGGTTTGCCGCTACCCCAGTTCAAGCTACAAAATGGCAGTCTCTATATACTGGCAGTGCGTGGAGGGTTCGGGGATGGGCAGCCCTTCTTCTCTCAAGCCCTCCAAGTGAAGTTCGATCGCTTCTTTTATATGGCGCTCGACCGCTTCCAACGTCTTTCCCGTAGAGACGTAACCTGGAAGGTCGGGAACATAAGCCGAGTAGTTGTTCGGGCCTTTCTCGATGATCACAGCGTATTTCATCGGTCCTCTTGTTTCACCTGTCACTGATGCGAGATTTTATGATGCAAGCCTTCACGTCCGGTAGCTCGCGTTGATGCGGATGTACTCTTCCGTGAAGTCGCAGGTCCAGAAGCGCGCTGTAGCCTTCCCTCCCGGCAACACCATTCGGATGAGCACTTGCTTGCCGCGCAGTTGGCGCTGTGCGGCGGCCTCGCTGAACTTTGTCGCTCCTCCTTGGCGGCAGACCCGGATTCGGTTCAGGTAGATATCGGCGCTGCGCGGATCAAACTTCACCCCGGCGTTGCCCGCGGCGGAAAGAATCCGTCCCCAATTGGGGTCCGCTCCGGCCAGGGCGGTCTTGACCAGCGACGAAAGAGCAATCGCACGGGCCAGCGCCTCCGCCTGTTTTTCCGATGCCGCTCCCTCCACGCGAATCTCCGCCACCCGGCGCGCGCCCTCGCCGTCGGCGACCATCGCGATGGCCAACTGCTGCGCGATCTCGGTCAATGTTTGGAGAAACTTTTTTCCGGCGGGACTTTTTTTCGTAATGGCCCGATTCCCGGCCATTCCGTTGGCCATGAGATAGACCGTATCGTTCGGAGAGGTGTCGCCGTCCACGGAGATGCGGTTGAAGCTGGCCGCGCACATGCGGCGCGCCGCCGCCTGCAGGAAGCGAGGATCGAGGGCCGCGTCGGTGAAGAAAAATCCCAGCATCGTCGCCATGCGCGGATGGATCATCCCCGCGCCTTTTGCCATGCCCAGGATCGTGATGCGGCGGCCTGCCAGAGGAATCGTGCGGGAGACCACCTTGGGCCGTGTGTCGGTGGTCAGAATGGCGCGGGATACGGCGTGAACCGCCTGGGGATGCATCCGGCGAACCAGCGCCGGAAGCAGCCCTGTGATGCGGCGCGACTCGAGCGGCACGCCGATGACGCCGGTCGATGCCACGAGCACCTGCTCCGGGCGGATGTGGAAAAGTTCGGCGGCCTTCGCGGCGCACTGCCGGGCCGCGCGCGCCCCTTGCGCGCCGGTGGCGCAGTTGGCGTTTCCCGCGTTGACCAGGATTGCCCGCGCAGCGCCGCGGTTGCGCCGTAGATGGTCTCGTGAAATCTCAATGGGCGCGGCCTGCAGGCGGTTGGTGGTGAACAGCGCCGCCACGCGCGCCGGGACCATCGAGTAGATCAAGGCCACATCCGGTCCGTGACCGTGCGTGCGCAGCCCGCCATCGCCTGCGGCGAAAAGAAAACCTTTCGGGAGTGGAATGTTTTTGGTCGCTTTGGTCATTAGGCTTTTCGGGCTTTCAGGGCTTTTGGGAGCGGTCAGTTTACCGCAACAGGCGCAGGGGGCAAGGCAAAAAAACCATTCGATGCATTGGAGTGCGCAACGTATTGAAGATCACATCATATAGTGGCGATGCTTTCCGTCAGGGCACGCCTTCAGGCGTGCCGTTACCTCGTGGCGTTTTGTGCGCTTTAGCGCCTGAGGTGCACCTTCCGGTGCTGCCCCGTGGGATGGCTCAGGCCTCAGCGGCTGAAGCCGCTCTGTGAACTCCTCCTGGCGGCACGGTTGAAACCGTGCCCTGACGATTCCTCTCCTTGTCGCTATGTTATGCGAAATTCAATAGGAGCTGTCCGGCCTCAGAGGCTGGCGATCAAATGCGCCAGCAAGGCGGCGCGGCGGGGCAGCTCCCGCAGCAGGATGTTTTCGTGAGGCGCGTGCGCGCCTTCGCCGACGCCTCCCAGCCCGTCCAGAGTGGGGACTCCCAGGGCAGCCGTGAAGTTGCCGTCCGAGCCGCCTCCCACGGCGGCCTCTAGCAGCTCAATGCCCAGCGGACGGGCCAGCGCGCGCGCCCGCTGGAAGAGCTGGGCGACCTGCCGCGTTCGTTCGAGCGGCGGGCGATTCTTCCCGCTGGAGACTTTCATGCTCGTTCGCCGGTCGGCGGGTTGGAGCGACCGAATCTTCCTTTCAATCTCCCGCTGGTCCCGAATCCTGGCAACGCGCACGTCCACCACAGCGGAGGCCTCCGCTGCGACGACGTTCGAGCGGGTGCCGCCGGAGATCACTCCCACGTTTACGGTGATGCCCCTGCGCCGGTCGGCGAATTGCTTCACTCGTAAAACCTGCCGGGCCAGTTCCTCGATGGCGCTTGCCCCCTTTTCCGGGTCCAGCCCGGCATGAGCGGCGCGCCCTTTTATTTGAATTTCGAATTCGCCGACACCCTTTCGGGAAGTCTTCAACGCTCCCTTCAATCCATGGGCCGGCTCCATCACCAGGACGCAGTCGCTGCGGCGCGCCTCGCGTTCCGTGAGGGGACGGGAGGCGAGGCTTCCGGTCTCCTCATCGGAGGTGAGCAGCAGAACGACTTTTTTCTTCACAGGGATGCGCAGTGTCCGCAGGGCGCGCAGCGCGAACAGGGCGGCGACGATTCCCGATTTCATGTCGAACACGCCCGGACCATAAACGCGTCCCTGCCGCACGCGGAACGGCATGCGGGCAATCGTGCCGCAGTCCCAGACCGTGTCCATGTGTCCCAGCAGCAGGATCTGGCCGGACGTTCGCACCGGCCCCAGCCGAAACTCCGCCCGCAGATGGTTGCCGGTCTGCCGGGAAGGGAAAACCCGGACGCGGGCCTGCATCCGGCGAGCAATCCCGCCTATCATCGCCCCGAAGTGGTCAACAGCGGCTTTGTCCGTGCTGGGGGATTCAGCCTCGACCAATCGCCGGAGCATCTTCACCATCTCGCCCTGTTGAGCCTGGAGGGTGCGCAAAATGGAATCCATCGAGGTTACTCCAGAATCCTTCTGAATCACACATCAATTCGAATATAATCAACTAGATTCCGGAAACAAAGCGGCATGTTCCGAGCAGAACCCCTGAAAGCAGCTTCATCTGGGGAGCGGAGATCAGCAGCCTTTTTGTTACCATACCGGAATGCCCGCGGAGTCTCGCAGAATGGAGCGCCTAGAATAAAACACCATGACCCTCGATATCAATGAGATACAGAAAATCCTGCCGCACCGTCCTCCGTTCCTGCTGGTGGACCGCATCCTGGAACTGGAACCGCAGAAGCGAATTGTCGGAATCAAGAACGTGACCATCAACGAGCCGTTCTTTGCCGGCCACTTCCCCAATTTCCCCGTAATGCCGGGCGTGCTGATTGTGGAGGCGATGGCGCAAACGGGCGGCGTGCTGGTGCTGCGCGACGTGCCGGAGGCGGATTCGAAGCTGGTGTTTTTCGCCGCCATCGAGGAGGCCAAATTCCGGCGGCCCGTTTTTCCCGGCGATCAATTGCGCCTGGAGGTGGAGGTCCTGACGCGGCGGAACACCTTCTGCCGAATGCAGGGCAAGGCATGGGTTGACCAACGGTTGGCCGCAGAAGCGGTGATCCTGTGCAAGATAGCAGAAAGGCCAGCAGAAAAGACAGCGGACAAAACACCGGAGAAGTCTTGATGAGCGGAGTCGATCTGGAGCGGGTGCATCCCAGCGCGGTCGTCCATCCCGGCGCGAAGTTGGGCGCGAACGTCCGCGTGGGCCCCTACTGCATTCTCGGCGAAGAAGTGGAGATCGAGGACGGCTGCGAGCTGATGGCGCACGTCTACATGGACGGCCCTTTGCGCGTGGGCCCCGGCAACCGCTTCTTCCCCTATTCCTCGATTGGCGTCGTGCCGCAGGATTTGAAGTTTCGCGGGGAGCGCACCGAGACGGTGATCGGCAGGGAGAACACCTTCCGCGAGTTCATCACCGTGCACCGGGGGACGGCGGGCGGCGGCAGCCTCACACGCATCGGCGACGGCAATCTCATCATGGCCTACGCCCACATCGCGCACGACTGCCTCGTCGGCGACCATACCGTCCTCGCCAACGGCACCACGCTCGCCGGGCATGTGGTGATCGAGGACTACGCCGTGATCGGCGCTTTCTCCGGCGTCCACCAATTCTGCCGCGTGGGACGCCACAGCCTGGTCGGCGGCTACAGCGTGATTACTCAGGACGTGCTGCCCTTTTCCAAGACCGTCTCGGAGAGGAAGGTTCACACCTACGGCGTCAACACGGTGGGTCTCGAGCGGCATGGGTTTTCCTCCGAGCGCCGTGGAAACCTGAGCCGCGCCTTTCGCCTCCTGCTCTCCTCCAAGCTGAACACCACGCAGGCGCTCGAAAAGATTCGCGAGGAGCTGGCCGGGTCGGAGGACGTGAAGGACTCAGAAGACATTAAAGACTCGGAAGATATTAAAGAATTGATCCGTTTTATTGAATCCTCCGAGCGGGGAGTGATCAAATGACCGCCGCCGCAGGCAGCCTGCCGCGCTACGGCCTCATCGCCGGCAGCGGCCAGTTTCCGTTGCTGGTTTTGGAGGCCGCACGCAGCCGGGGCATCCAGATGGTGGTGGCCGCCATCCGGGAAGAGGCCGCCCCGGAGCTGGAGTCGCGCGCCGGTTGCTGCTACTGGCTGGGGCTGGGCGAGCTTTCGCGGCTGATTCAAATCTTCAAGGAGCAGGGCGTCAGCCGCGCGGTGATGGCCGGGCAGGTGAAACACAACAAAATATTTTCTTCCCTTCGCCCGGACTGGAAGTTGTTGCAGGTGCTGATGTCGCTCCCTCAGAAAAACACCAACTCGCTGATCGGAGGCGTGGCCAAGGTGCTCGGCGAAGAGGGCATCGTCCTGGAGGAGTCCACGCTGTTTCTGGAACCGCTGTTGGCCGGCGAGGGCGTGCTAACCCGGCGCGGGCCCAGCGCGGACGAGCAGGCCAATCTGGATTACGGAAGGAAGGTGGCGCGGGAGTTGGCCCGCTGGGACATCGGGCAGACGGTTGTGGTGGGCGACAAGGCCTGTGTGGCCGTGGAGGCGATGGAGGGGACCGATGAGGTTATTCGCCGGGCCGCGCAACTTTCGCAAGGCAAGCCGCTGAGCGTGGTCAAGGTCTCAAAGCCCGGTCAGGATATGCGTTTTGACGTCCCCGTGGTGGGGTTGCCTACCATCGCCGTCATGAAGGAGTCGGGCGCTACAGCCTTGAGCGTGGACGCCGGGAAGACGCTGCTGTTTGACCGCGAGGAGTTGATCCGCCGGGCCGATGAGGCGGGCATCACCATTGTCGGCGTGGCCCCATCCGAGCCGCACCAATCCGAGCCGCGCGCGTAAGCAAGCGGGCCAATCCGAGCCGCGACCGCAAGGGAGCGGACAAAGCGGGTAGCCACGGCGAAGGCTTTATCTCGCCGTGGGCTTTTCTCTATTGAGAAAGAAATGAATGAAGCCATCAAAGTCGCTGTAGTCGGGGTCGGGCAGTTTGGCCGTCATCATGCCCGTGTCTACAGGGACTTGCCGGAGGCGGAGTTGACGGGCGTCTTCGACATCGACGAGCAAAAAGCCGCCGCTGTAGCCGCAGAGTACAATTGCCGGAAGTTTTCCAGCTTGGAGGAGCTTTTCGGAAAGGCGGAGACGGCGAGCCTGGCCGTGCCGACCGAACTGCACTCCGAGATTGGCGTAAAGCTCTTAGAAGGCGGAATCGACCTGCTGGTGGAAAAGCCGCTGGCTCGCACCACGCCGGAAGCGGACGCGCTGATCGCCGCAGCCGAAAAACATCGCCGCATCCTGCAAGTGGGCCATCTGGAGCGCTTTAACCCGGCCGTTCAGGCGGTGCGCGAGATTCTCGGCTCGCCGCTGTTCTTTGAGGTCCACCGTCTGAGCATCTTCACCGAGCGGAGCCTCGACGTGGACGTGGTTTTGGACTTGATGATCCATGATTTGGACATCGTGCTCTCGCTGGTCGACTCGGAACCGGAGGAGATTCGGGCCGTGGGCCTTCCCGTGCTGAGCCCGAAGATTGATATTGCCAACGTACGGCTGTCCTTCCAAAATGGATGTGTGGCCAATTTCACCGCCAGCCGGGTGAGCCCGGAGAAGATTCGCAAATTGCGCTGGTTTCAGCCGCGCGAATATGTTTCACTCGATTACGCCCGTCAGGACGCGGCGGTCACAACGGTTGATATTTCCAGCGGCCGTCCCGTGCTCTCGCACCGCCGCCTGGAGCCGCCGCGTGCGGAGCCGCTCCAGTTGCAACTGGCCGACTTTCTCAGGAATGTGCGCCAGCGCACTGCTCCTGCCGTGGGGGGAAAAGAAGGGCGACGCGCGCTGCAGTTGGCGCATCAGATACTTCAGCAGATCGGCAGCCACTCCGACCGGCTGAGGACAGCGGGGCCGCAAGCCTCCTCCATTCCCACCCTGGCGGGGGGGAGCCCCGGCCGCTGATTTTTTTGCCTGCGGCGCATAGAGAGGACATCCTGCCAAGGGGCAGCCGGGAACCATGACGGATTGGGAACCCCATCTGTTGCTGGAGCTGGAGCTGGAAAACGAGCGCACTTCATCGCGCCGCAGGGAGACCTTTCTTTTATCCGTTATCGTCCATCTGGTGGTCGTTCTGGTCGTCATCACGATGCCGGATCTGTTCCGCAGGGCGTTCCCGGAGGTACTCGTTCCCGCGCCGAGGGAGCAGGACGTGACGCTGCTCTATCAACCGCCGGACCTGCCGGAGGTGGAGATTCCTCCGGATACGCCGGTGCTTTCCGACAGCAACCGCAGGGCACAGCCGGGCGTGGAAGAGCCCCAGCCTCCATTGGAGTACCGGCCTCCGATCCCTCCGCCTTCTGTCCTGGAGCGCGATCTGGAAGAGAGAGCCATGGGAGAACTGCCGGAGATCGGTCTCCCGGAATTCTCAGAGGTTCCGGAAGAATCGCCACCAGAGGAGACGGACGAGGGCCAGCGGGCGGCGCTGGAGCCTGTGCTGCCTCCCGAAACAACCGCGCCTCCAACCGATGCCCAGCTGACGTTGTCCCAGATCGTTCCGCCAAGCCGGGGAACAGACGCCATCTTAAAAGGGATGGCGAAGGAGCGCGCCTCGGGTGGCGGAGGACAATCGTTCCAGGGCGGATTTCCCGGCACCGGCCCGCAGAATCCGAACCTCTACCTTCCCGGACCCCAAATCCTTTCCGACACGATGGGCGTCGATTTTCGTCCGTATCTGTTGCGGATGCTTGCGCTGGTGCGCCGCAACTGGTATGCCGTAATCCCGGAGATCGCGCGCCTCGGAAGGCAAGGGAGGGTGGTGCTGCAGTTCTCCATCCTGCGCGACGGCTCTGTGCCGGACCTGATTCTGGCGGAGGGTTCCGGCACCCGCTCGCTCGATGGGGCGGCCCTGGCCAGCATCCGCCTGTCGAACCCCTTTCCGGCCTTGCCGCAGGAGTTCCCCGGCGCCGACATCCGCATGCAGTTCACCTACCTGTATAACTTGCCGGTTGAATATTGATCGCGCCCATGGAAGTTTCTCGCCACCAGCTTTTGGGTACTCTGCTGTTGTTGATCTTCCTGGTCTTGCTGGTGTGGTGGAAATACCTGCGGATGGCCCAATTCTAAGATGAACAAGGACGCTTCTCTGCTGGCTATTGCAGGCCCTACCGCCAGCGGCAAATCCTCTCTGGCAATCCATCTGGCCAAACAGTTTCGGGGCGAGATCCTCAACTGCGATTCGCTCCAGATGTACCGCTACTTTGATCTCGGCTCCGCCAAGCTATCGGTGGCCGAGCGGGAGGGCGTTCCCCACCATTTGCTCGATATCCTGAGCCCCGAGGAGGAGTTTACGGCGGGAGAGTTTGCGCGCAGGGCAAAGGAGATTCTCGCTGTTGTAACAAGTCAAGGCAAACTGCCCCTCATCGTGGGAGGGTCTGGATTTTACCTGCGGGCGCTGCTGGACGGGCTGTTCTCCGGACCTGCACGGAACCGGGAGCTGCGGGAACGGCTGCAACTGCGGGCCGGGCAAAAAGACACGGGCTACCTGCACCGTCTGCTGCGGCGTCTGGATCCGCCCTCGGCGGAGAAGATTCATCCCCATGACACCCCCAAGCTGATCCGCGCGCTGGAGGTGTGCATCGAAACGCGGCGTTCCCTCTCTGAGTTGTTTCGGGAAGGGCGGGACTCCTTGCAGGGTTATCATGTCCTGAAGATCGGATTGAACCCTCCCCGAGCGGAGCTTTACGAAAAGATAAACCAGCGGACACGGGCGTTGTTTGAGAGCGGCTTGTTCGAGGAGGTGCGCGGCATCCTGGCCAAAGGTTTTCCCAAGACCGTCTCCCCCTTCCAATCCATCGGGTATCGCGAGGCGCTGGAATATCTGGAGGGAAAGACCGGCATGGAAGAAGCCCTCAGCGCAGCGCAAGCCAAGACGCGCCAGTATGCCAAACGGCAGATGACATGGTTTCGCAAGGAAGCCGGAGTGCGGTGGTTCTCAGGCTTCGGAACGGATCGCGCAATCCAAGCCGAGGTCAGCAACTATCTTTCTGGCGAATGGCCCGATTGGGCAGGCTAACCGTATCCTGATCCTGAATCCGAAACTAAAAGATGGAGTGGGGCCGCCGGTCATAGTAAGATAAAGCGCCTTTGGCGGCGGGTTGGCGGGAAGGCGCCGAGGTGATGTTGGACAAGCAATCGCCATCCGACCGCGTACTGAGCGGAGGATATACCGAAGAAGGACGTGCCGGAGAAAGATATACCGGAGAAGGATACGCCACACCTGAGTCGCGCCGGGTTCCGCCCCGTGGCGCCGGGAAGGTATTGCTGACGAGCATTTGCCGCCCGATCGGCCCTGCGCATGGTGATGCTCCCAGCGTAGGCTATGAGCTTTTGCACGGGCAGGTCACACGGGCCCAAGGCATCTTCAGTCCGCGCGCCACCCACCACACCTTCGCCCTGGACTACATTGCCGCCAACCTGGACGCGCCAGCCGTTGTCCTCCACTATCCGTCTCGGAAGGAGCTGATCCGGGAGCTGCGGAAGCAGCCGGAGATTGTCGGCGTGGCGTTCGTGCTGGCGACGTTTCACCGCATGAAGGAGATGGCCGGGCTGATCCGGAAGCACGCTCCGAACGCCCGCGTGGTTCTGGGCGGCTACGGCACTGTGCTGGACGATGAAACGCTCGCGCCTTACGCGGACCACATCTGCCGGGAAGAGGGTGTCGGTTTTTTTCGGGCACTCCTCGGCGAGCCGCCACGCGCCCTGCCTTACGACCACCCGCTCGTGGTGAGCACCCTGCGGGTCTTCTCGGTTCCCGCGGGCCGGACCGGCATGATCTTCGCGGGACTGGGCTGTCCTCACGGCTGCGACTTCTGCTGCACCTCCCACTTCTTCCAGCGCCGGCACATTCGTCTGCTCCCCACCGGCGACGACATCTTCCGGGTCATTGAGCGGTATCTTGAAATCGATCCGAAGATGCACTTCACAATCCTTGACGAAGATTTTCTCGTCGCCAGGGACCGGGCGGTCCGCCTGCGCGAACTGGTCCAAGCGCGGGGGACGCCGCTTTCGATCTTCGCTTTCGCCACGGTGAAGGCGCTGAGCCGCATCACTCCGAGGGAATTGCTGGAGACCGGCATCGACGGCGTCTGGATCGGCTTTGAGGGCAAGCGCTCCGGCTTCGCCAAGCAGCAGGGCCGGCCGCTGGAAGAGTTGATCCCCGATTTGCGGTCCCACGGCATCAGCGTTCTGGCCTCGATGATCCTGGGATTCGATTACCAGACCTCCGACATCGTTCGCGAGGAACTTTCGCAACTTCTGGCGCTGAAGCCGGCGCTGGCGCAGTTCCTCATCTACGGCCCAACCCCGGGCACGCCTTTTTTCGAGCGCGTCATGAAACAGGGAAGCCTCCAGCCCGAACTGGCCGGGGATCCGGAACGCTACTATAAGGCGTGCGACGGATTCACGGCCATGGTTCGTCATCCGAGCCTGACTGCGACCGACATCGAGCGTTTGCAGCGCGAATGTTTTGATACCGACTTCCGAGTCCAGGGCCCCACCATTCTGCGGCTGGCCGAGGTCTGGCTGCAGGGGTGGAAGCGGTACCATGACGCCGACTCCGCCTACCTGCGCGCCAAAGCAGCGCGCTGGGCCGAGGACATCTGGCATGCGTACCCGGTTTTTCAGGTGGCGAGGCGCTGGGGGCCAAACCCGGAAGCCGCGGCCCGTCTGCTGGCAGACATCAAAGCCACGCTCGGCCCGCCCAGCCTCGCCCGGCGCAGCCTTGCCTTGGCAGCGCCGCTGGCCGCCGCCTGGACGCGCTTCACGATGCAATACGACCGCTTTCAAGCACCCCCGGCTCCAGCGCCGCGCCTACCGTTGTTCGCGCTGGGCTCTCCGGCCGGGCAAGATCGGCTCGCTGCGGGTGGAGATCGAACGCGCCCTGAAACCCACGCTGAAATCCATGGTGAAACCCACGGTGGTAAAGCTGGAGGGCGCCATGGACCGGGCCAGCGCGCGCCGCCTCGCTGCCGGGATACTCACCTACCTCCAGACGACCGACGCGCACGTCCACTTGGTCGTGGCCGAAGGAACCTACGCAACACGGCGGCACCTGCGGATCTTGGAGAAATGGCTTGCCCGCCAGCGCCATCGAGTTTCCGTGGCGATACCCTCCGCTCCGGCGATCTGGAATCAGATTGATCTCAATAAATCCTATTCCGTTCTGAATTGTCTCGATGGGATCGAGGATTAAAATCGGATCATGCGCGTCTCGGAATGGATTGCAATCGTTTATTTTCTCTGTGTAATCCTGCTGTTGTTTTTTTCCAGCCTCGCCTGGCGACGGCGGATTTTGGTTTTGCTCTCCAGCTCGGCGCTGATAGCCTTGCTCTTGCTGCTTCCTTACGGGGAGCGGCTCTCCTCGCCGCAGTTCCTGCCGGTGGCGCGCGACTGCTTGCCGCTGCTGATGATTCTGTCGGCGTATTACCAGGCGGGGCTGCTGATCTCCGCCCGCCGGGACCACGCCTGGGAGCAGAGGCTGCTGGCATGGGACAAGACCCTGCTTGAAAAAAGCTGGCTGCACCGGCTGCGCGCCTCTGCGCGCTGGCTGGAACAGTTCGGGGAAGGCGCCTACTTGTTATGCTATCTCGTGGTCCCGCTGGCCATCCCCATTTTATATCTGGCCCGGCAACAAGATTTGGTCGACCAGTTCTGGAGCGCGGTGCTGCCCGCCGTCCTGCTTTGTTACGGCGTGTCGCCTTTTTTCCCTTCTTTGCCTCCTCGCAGCAGCGCTCCCGGCCTGCACCTGCCGGGGAAGAGTTTGTTTCTCCGCAGGGTGAACCTTTGGGTCTTAAAATATGGCAGCATTCAGTCCACCATCTTTCCCAGCGCCCACGTGGCCGCCGCGACGGCGACCGCCCTGGCGTTGTCGCGCGTCCTGCCGCTGGTGGGAGCGTTGTATTTGGTGATCGCAATAGGGATTGCCCTGGGCTCGGTATTCGGCCGTTATCACTACGCGGCGGACAGCATCCTGGGCGTGCTGGCCGGCGTGGCAGGCTTTGCGCTGTCCGGCTGGCTTTTCCCGCCCTGAAACCTTGCGGTCTGGAACGGTTCCTGGCTAATCATCGCGCGAGAAAAACCGCAGAAGAAAAATCCGGAAGGAAAGTAATTGTACCGTCGCGGCTGCCCCAGCTCCCACCCCATAACTGCGCTAAAATGTAAGTATGCGCATGGTGCCGAGCTTGGCGATTCTTGTCCTATTGTTTCCTGCCACGTTACCGGCAGTCCTGCCGGAGCTGAAACCTCCCGATATTCGCCGGGCGCTGGCGATGGTGCGGGCGAGCGAAGACGACTCCTGGCTGGAAAACTACCGCCGCACATACCCTTTCCGCGCTCCGCAGTTTGTGGAGAAGATCGAACTCACAACCGACTTCACACGGACGCTGCTGCGGGCGCGCACGCAGCAGCAAGTGGGCAACTATTACACCGAATTTCAAGCCGAGCGAGACTACCGTGGAAAAAATCACAAGGTCGTCGAGGTCGTTGCGCTGATTTCGCTTTCACCGCAGGCCATCCCCGCCTCGATTGTCTCGCCTTTCAGCGGCTATTCTATTCTGATTGTTTACACGGACCCGCAAGGCCGTCCTGTGCGCCGCAGCTACTCCGGCAGGCAGATTCTGCGCAAGCTGCTTTGCGGGGGGTTGGAGTGCGCCCAGCCATCTCCCGAGCGCATTGACGGGGCCGAGTTGAAGGTGTTGCTTCCCCTGGGCTGGATCGATCCGGCGAGCGACTTGACGGTGATCGTTATTGCGTCGGATGAGCGCAGCACCGCCGCCTTGTTTAACCTCTCCGAGTTGCCGTAATCGCGCGGCCAGCGGAAGATAAAGTTGTGGCGTCCTGCTGTTTCCCACCCCAAGCGGGATACATTGACACATGCTGCACGGCCTCATAAAATGGTCAGTGAAGATGGCAACGGCTTTACTTCGTGTCTCTGGAGGTCTTTCCAAGATGTTCGTGGAGAATGGCTGGGTTGCTCGGGAAGGGGGAGTATGGAACTCAATGACAATCTCAAACAACTGACTAAGAATTTGGGGACAGCGATCAATGAATCGCTCTCGAACTCCGAGCCCATCTCCGAGGCAATCGCCAGCATCAAGGACGCCGGCTATGATGTGTTCCTGGTTCTGGAGGCCACCATCGGTTTCAACAAGCGAGGCGAGGAAGCCCAGATCCAACTGCCGCAAGGCCCCGCAGGCGAACTCAATCTTACGCCCCAAGACGCCCGGTTTTTGAAGTCGCTGAAAATCAGCATCACTGGCCCGGAAGATCTGCCGGCGGAAGATCTCGCCGCAAGGGCAAACGCGGCCGCAAGGCCCCGCAGGCGAACTCCTTACGCCCCAAGACGCCCGGTTTTTGAAGTCGCTGAAAATCAGCATCACTGGCCCGGAAGATCTGCCGGCGAAATAAATTTATTCTGATTATTGCCCCCTCGCTTTCCGTCGCGACTGGATCAAGGCGCGGCGCTGCTCCGCATCCAGCAACTTGATTACCTTGGAAAGGTGCTGGCCTTCCAGTTCCTCTAGTTTTGCCGGGTCTGCCTGTCCACCCTCTCCGCGTAGCTGACGCCGTTGCCGGTTGTATTCGCGGAATTCGGTTTGCAGCAGCTCTGCTTGCTCGCTGCTGAGAGGAGCCCCGACTTCTTCCAACATCAACCGTAGCGCCGGGTAACCGCCCCGCCGGCGTATCTGCTCGTTGCGGTAATTGTCCCAAACCTCAATCTGCTCCGCCGTAAGCACGCCCCGTATTTTTTCCTGCATCTCGCCGCCAAAGCGGCCTCTGCCGCCGAAAGCTCCCCGGCGTTCCCCTCCGCGTTCCCGCCTGCGCTCTCCGCCGCCTTCTTGCCTTCGCTGGCGGAACTGCTCCCGGAAGGCACGCCTCTGTTCTTCCATAATCGTCTGAAGCGTCTCCTGCTGCTCGTCGCTCAGGGGAACGCCAGCCTCCGCCAGCATGTTCTGAACCTGCTCCAGCGGGTTTCGGCGGCGGAAGTCTTCTCCGCGCTGGGCCAGCAAGGGAAGGAAAATGAGCAAGGCCAGCGAAATCCATACAACACGTTTCATGTTTCTTCACTCCTTAAAAACTGAATCGGACGCCCAGTTCGACTTCCCTGGGGCTGCGGGCGGAATTGGGCTGTCCGAAAAACGGCGACGTCAAAACGCCGCTGAACCGCGTGAAATTGGTGTGATTCAGCGCATTCCGCAGGTTTGCGAAGATGCGCATCTCGGGCCCGCCACTCCGGCCTCGGCCTCCTCCTCGTCCCCCGAAACCGCCGCCGCGTCCACCGCCTCCTCTACCACCTCCGCTACTTGGCCCCCCGCCTCTGCCGGGCCCGCCGATCCCACCCGGCGGAGGCGAGCCGCCGGGAAAGTTTCTGCCCTGCTGGCCGTTACGGTTCGATTTCAGCGAGATCGTCTTCGACAGGGTTAGGTCAATATTGAACAATCCCGGCCCCTCGCCAGAGTTCCTTTGGACGCCGGCAGGACGGTCATTGGTGACGGTGTCGTTGTTGTCATCCTTCCCGGTGATGATATTGAAAGGCCGTCCGGAGTTCGCCCGCAGCCGTGTATTGGCCGTAAGATTCCAGGGAAGCTGCAGGTTGAAGCCGGTGAAGACCGAATGCCGCCGGTCTTGCGAGGAGCGTCCCCAATCGGCGCGCAGGTTGTGGTTGTTGGCCGGGAGGCTGAAGGGCCCGTCGGTGTCGCTGTAGTTCCTGGAATAGGTATAGCGAGCGAAAATGGAGGTGCGGCCGATCCGCCCGTTCACTCGAACTCCCAGGGAGTGGTAAGAGGACATTGCGGTCGATTCCAGCAGGTTGACATTGCCACGGGTCGGGTCGGGAACCTCGATTTCGCCGGGGAGCGGCGCGTTCAGGTTCCGGCTGCGGTACAGGTGGATGCCGCGAACAAAGTCATAGGTCACTGCCGCGAACAGGCCCTTCGGCAGGCGTTTCTCAAAAGAAACCGAGGAGTTCATCGTGTAGGGTAAAGCCAGGTCCCCGGCGCGCTCGCGCAGCGAGGTGGGAGGGATGGCCTCCACCCCGCCTCCGGTAACGAACGGGTCCGGATACGACGGGTTTCGGATTACGGTCTGCAATTGCCTGGTGCCGTCCAGGCGGAGCAGCGACGCCACCGTCCCCGTCGCCAGCCTTTGGTGGAACAGTCCCACGCCGCCGCGCAAGACAGTGGTCCGGTCGAGCGCGTACGCCACACCGAGGCGCGGATCGAAGTTGTTCTTGTCGCCGATGTGGGTCTGCGCCTCGTATCGGAGGCCGAAAGAGAGCGTCAGATTGGGCTTCAGCTTCAGATCGCTTTGCAGGAACGCGCCAAACTCCAACTGATTGGTGTCGAGCATCGGGTCCCCGCTGTTGATGGTAAAAGTTGTCGGGCGGTTTTCCTGAAACGCTTCCAGACTGGAAAAGACGAAGGTTCCCAGGAAGTTGTTTTCCGAAAGGCTGCGGTATTGCTGGTAGTCGGCCTGCAGACCCGTCTTGAGGCTGAGGCTGCCCAAGGTGGCCATCAGGGCGTTGCCGAACTGGTAGTTGCGGTCCGTCTGCCGGCTCCGGTTTGTGGCGCCGCCGCTCCGGAAGGCGTCCAGGACGTTGATCGCCACGCCTTCTCCCAGCGGCTCGCTGTTCGACCGGTTCCGACGGAACCGGAAGCGGGTCTCGTGAACCATTGCATTCGAGAGGGTGGAAGTTTCACTGACCTGAAAAGTAAAGTTGTTCGATTCGGATTGCGAAGCCCGCTCCGGCAGCGTGAAACCGCCGACACCCTGGTTTTCTCGGTCGCGCGTGGAATATCTCGCCATCAGGCTCAGGGAATGATTTTGGGACAGCTCGTACTTGCTGCGGCCCATCAATTCGTTTCTCCGGTTGGGGTGAACGATGGCGGTGGAAAACGGTCCGTCGGCGGTGATCGCCTGCACGGTATCGCTGTCTTCCGCGGTGGAACGTCTGGCAGAGAGGGAAAACGACATCCGCTCCCGGAGAATCGGACCGCTGAGGTTGGCGCGGAAAGAGCGCTGCTGGTAGGGAGGTTTTGTGTCGGCAAACGCATTGCGCGCA
This sequence comes from Terriglobia bacterium, assembly GCA_963666975.2. GTDB lineage: Bacteria > Acidobacteriota > Terriglobia > 2-12-FULL-54-10 > 2-12-FULL-54-10 > JADFGZ01. The sequence continues at coordinate 1,330,505 of CAXVYR010000004.1, forward strand.
TTCAGGGCCTCATCGCGGAAGTTGAAACTGAGATTGCCGCGGAATTGGTCCGTTCCCGCGCGGGTGAACACCTCAATGCGGCCGCGCCCCGGACGGCTGTATTCGGCGCTGAAGGGATTCCGGTTGATCCGGATTTCCCGGATCTGGTCCCTTGGAGGCAGTTGGCCGCCGGAAAAGCCGTCCACGATGAAGTCCGTTCCGCCGGTGGCGTCGGCTCCGGGCCCGGCCATCTCCCGGAGAAGCTCTGCCAGTTCTTCTTCGTCCTCGGGCAGGTCGCGCAAATCCTCTTCATCGAGCACGATGGCCGTCAGGTTTTGATCCGGCTCCAGGCTGATCGTGTAAGGGTCTTCCTCCACATCCACCGATTGCCGGATGGGAGCCAGGTTAAGGGTTACCGAAAAAGCGGACATGCCGGCTTGGACCGCAATGACCTCCCTGTAAGGCTCAAAATCGGGAGCAGCTACATGAAGCCGGTACTCCCCCGGCGGAAGGGAAAGTTCAAACTCCCCGCCGTTGCCGGTCCGGGTTTCCGCCACAACCGCTTCGCCTGCGTAGGCCGTGACCGAGGCGCCCTGGATCAAGGCCCCGGTGGAGTCAAGCACGCGACCCTTCAGCGTCTCGGTTTGTGCCCAGGCTGCGGTCGTCACCAGCAGCGATGCAATCAGGAGCAAAAAGCTTCGCATGATCGAATGGTCTCCCAGGATCGGGACAGACACACCTAACCTGCCTTCATTGTAAACCCGAAAAGGCCTGCAAAAGTCGCGGTAATAAGGTCTGGCTGTTGCCGGGGCAATGCCTTTCTCTCCGGCAGCCGATCAGCTCTCAGGCCAACTTCATGTAGTGGGTCAGTATCAAGCAAGGTTACGCCGCCGCCAGTAGAAGTACAGCGGCAAGCCCAGCAGGACAGTAGCGATACCCAGCAGTGACTCCGTCGGCCGGCTCCGGAAAGTGAAGATCAAAATCCAGGCGGAGAATACCAAGAAAAGGAGCGGAATAAAGGGATAAAGCGGCACGCGAAAGGGACGGACCAGTTTGGGACGGCGCACCCGCAGAACAATCACCGCGCCCACCGCCAGGGCGGAGAAAAACACCATGGCAAATCCGGAGTAGACAATCAACTGCTCAAATGTTCCCGAGAGAACCAGCACGGAGGTCCACAGCGCCAGGACAAAGGTCGATGCCGCAGGGGTCCGGAAGCGGGGATGGATACCCGCCAGCCGCATGGGAAACAGTTTGTCGGTGGCCATAGCATAATAGACTCTGGGAGCTACCAGAATCATGGCGCTGGCTGAGGCGAGGATGGAAAGCGCCATGAAGGCCGCCACCACATGAGTCGCCACAGGGCCGAAAAGTGCCAGGGAAGCTTTCTCTCCCACCTGCAACACCCCGCTCATCCCCGAGATGCCCAGGCCATAGAGGAACACTACATTCAGGCCGAGATAGAGCAGGGCCACCACGCCGGTCCCGGCCAGCAAAGAAGCCGGGATGGTTTTGTGCGGCTGCCGCATTTCCCCTGCGATGTATGCCGCTGCGTTCCAACCGCTGAAGGAAAACAAAACAAAAATCAGCGAGACGGCTCCGTTGCGCAGCGCGCCCACGGGAACAAGCCCCTCCGGGCCGGATTGGAGATGCCCCCAATCGCCCGTTCCGAGCGCCACGCCCAGCACAATCACGGCGACAAGGGCGGCGATCTTAATGAAAGTCAACCCCACCTGCAACCGGCTGCCGTGCCGCACACTGGAGATGTGAATCAAGGCGAGCGACCACACAATGACCAATGCAAAAAGCTGGCCTCCGCTCAACTGTATCTGGAGGGAGCCGAGTGGAACCGACCATAAAATGTTTTCGGGGCTCAGCAGGGGAGCAAAGTGAGACAGATAGGCGGCCACGCCGATGGCGGCGGCGGCGATCGGCGCTGGGAAAGCAATGACGCAAGATGTCCAGCCGGTCAAATAGCCCCACAGGGGGCCATAGGTTTCCCGCAAGTAAACGTATTCTCCCCCCGCTTCGGGAAAGGCTGCGCCCAATTCGCTATAGGAGAGCGCCCCGGCTAGTGCTAAAATAGCGCCTAGGACCCAGATCGCCAGTATCGCGAAAGGGCTTCCCAGGTCCCGAGCCAGAAAGCCCGGTGTGGTAAAGATGCCGACCCCGATACAATTGGCTATCACCACGGAGGCTGCGGTGACGGCTCCGACGGAACGCTGTAGAGATGGCTGAGAGCTTACCTGATCCAAGTGTCGGTTGGTATCCTCTCTGGGATTATGAGATGGGGGCTTCATTCTAGCCGAAACGATTCGCGACCCCAAGAGGAAAGAGCGGGTTGCCGAAGCTTTTATGAGGTGCCAGGCCGGATTTTCTGTTCAGCCGGTTTGGGGACAATCGGCAGAGAAAAGTGAGTTGTCCGGCCAAAACAGAAGGCAATAATTTTTTACGCAAAAGAAAGAAATACCCGGCATAGGAGGTGGAACGGTGAGACGAACGCCTCTTCGGAGTTTCAGTCTGCTACTTGTTTCGGTGTCTAGGATTTGCGCGCCGCGGTGGAGAGCGCGGCACAAAAGCCCTCAATGGAACTGCTGGAAGCAAGACCTTCGGCCACTTTAGAAGGCTTTAGACCCCTCATTTCCGTTTTCAAATTCCAAAGCTAACCTTATGCCGACCTCCGATGCCAATACTCATGCTGGTTCCAGCGTCAATCTGGCATTCAGGGGGTCCAAACCCAGTGGGTGAGAAACAAAATCAGCCATTTCAGCTCTCTCTTAACAGGATCGAGCCGCGATGCCACCCCAAAGAGGCCATGGAGATCTGAGCTTGGGATGATAGGGCCGCTGGCGTATAATCTGGAGCCGAGCGAAATTGGAAGTCGACAAATCCCGCTAACCAGAAGCAGTTCGCGGGTAATGGAGGGGAATAAACTCCCGAAATTCTTGCAGAGGGGGATTAAGATGTCGAAATACATGGACCGGATGGTAGTTTTTTTGTTATTGATCGGCATTGTCCTTATTGGGTGTGGACCAGCACAGGAACAGCCATCTGTGCAGACGGAAGCACCTGTAGAAGCCGAGCCTAGCGGCGCTGAGGCGAGATTACAACCGCAGATGGAACTGCTGGAAGCAAAAATTGCGGCCACGCAGACGGCCTTCAACATCGACGGTCAGGTGAAGAATATCTCTCCGCGGGAAGTGAGCGGAGTGGAAGTCTATTGTGATTTCCAGAACGTAAACGGCGAGAGCATACGCGTCGAGCGAGGATACCTGGATACGGACCCGCTGGCTGCCGGCGCGACATCGACGTTCAAGATCAGCACCCAGTATGACGTCAATATCAAGCGCTTCAACGTCACTTTCGGAAGAACGTTTGGAGGCCCGCTGGTTACCAAGGACAGCCGCGAGCAGTAGAGGGTTGCCATCGGTGGATGGCGATTCTCCGGGTGGCGCGCTCGCGCCGATCAGCTTGCGCGGCAGCCCTTAGCGGTCAAACTCGACCTGCGGCGCCTCGCGGTCCTCTTCGGTGGTTTCGAAGTAGGCATCTTCCCGCTCGAATCCGGAAAAAGAAGCCACCAGGTTGTTGGGAAATAGCTGGATATAGGTGTTGTAGCCCTGGACGGTTTGGTTGTAGCGGCGGCGCTCGATGGCGACCCGGTTTTCTGTTCCTGCCAGTTCATCCTGCAGACGCAGAAAGTTTTCATTCGCCTTCAGATTGGGATAGTTTTCGACGATCACCAGCAGGCGGGAAAGAGCCGATTCGATTTGCTGGTTGGCGGCGATGCTCTCTCCCGGAGTGCGTGCCCCGGCCAGCGCCGCGCGCGCGTCGGCCAGCCGCGTGAAGATCTCTTCTTCGTGGGCGGCATAGCCCTTTACGGTTGACACCAGGTTGGGGATTAGATCGGCCCGCCGCTGGAGCACCACATCCACCTGAGCCCAGTTGCCCGTGATCGCTTCTTTCTGGCGAACCATTTCATTGCGATGGCCCATGAAGGTGGAAAACAGCGCGATGCCCACCACGAGCACGACCCCGACGATGACGGCGGCTACAATGGCGAATATCTTCAAGCCTTTGGACACTCCTGCTCCTCCGTTCTGTTACCGTTCTGTTACCGTTCTTTTGCTCTCTGCATGCTTCCCACGGCGCTGTGCGCTTCTAAGAGGTTGTTGAATGGTCCGCTTGCTAACCCCTCGGCTTCGCTCGGGACAGGCGCGCTCGGCTCGGTAAGCGCAGCCCAATCAGCACGCCGATTCCGAGCCGCGACCGTGAGGGAGCGGGTAAATGGTGTTTTTCAACAACCTGCTAACGCTAACCGTCAAACTAAATCCCAGTAAACAGCGCGCCTCTTTATAGTACACCGGAAACCGCACCGGCCTCTACGGGCGCTTTCCCATTTGGTCCACGGCCACTGCCAGCCGGGAGACCTGCTCCAGGTAGGAGCCGAACAAGTCATGCACGTGGCTGGAGGGCAGCTTCTCGGTCCCCTCGCGGATTCCCAGCACGGTGAGGAACGGGGCCGCTTCGATGGAAAAATGGGATGAGGCGGCCTGGAAGGTCTCCCGCTTCCGTGCGGGAGCGGTGATTCCAGCCAGGATCAGCGCGTGACGGGCCATGGTGGCGATGGCCGGCAGAGACTCCACCATCAACCGTGTCACTTCCTTTTCGTGCCGTTGCAACCTCAAGTACCGTTCCCGCAGACGCAACAAGTCGGAGCGCAGTTCGTGCTCTACTTGCCGGCGGTGGTGCCGCGTGTCGACTTGAATCCCGGCGACCAAGTCTTCCCCGTGCAGGATGCGATGGCTTTGCTGAATGTCCAGGAACTCGATGGGGAAGGCATCGTGGGAGTTTTTGGTCTCTTCGAGCGAGAGCAGCAGCGGGGCGGGCTGCTTCTGCTTGATCCACCACGCAATGGCCTTCTCTCCCCGGCGCAATTCGGAAACCCCTACCTGGCGCAGGGTGCAGAGCACGTTGAGGTCGGAATATTTCTTCTGATAATCGTCGCTGGCCGCCGAGCCGTACAGGACCACGCTCACCAAGTCGTTCCCGTAGGCCTCGCGCAGCCGCTTCACCAGCTCTTCCAGTAGTTGTTCTTTTTCCATTGAGATGATCCTTCAGTTTTTCCTTCCCAGTTTTTCCCGCCGGAGAAGACGGAAGACGGAAGACGAGTGATGCCGAACGGGCCGGGCTTTCCTCCTCAACTGACCTTGCCAACCGCCCTCACCAACTGCCGGATGCGCCGCCGCCTCCGAAACCTCCCCCTCCAAATCCTCCAAAGCCTCCTCCGCCACCGCTAAAGCCTCCCAGGCCGCGTCCCATCATGCCTGCGCCATAAAGCGGCATTCCATACCAGCCGCCTCCGCGGCGCCCCCGGCGGCGAAAAAGCAGAAAGGGGAGGAGAAAAAACATTGGCAGGAGCCGTCTCAAACCGCCTCGCGAGCTGACGCCTGTTCTGTCTTGGGGCCTGACGCCGGAGAGTACGTTGAGGGTGACGCCGGAGTCCTCGGCAATGACCTGGGCGATCGATACCATTCCCAGGGCGATAGCGTTGTCGTAGTCGCCGCTTTGCAGGTGCGGGGTCATGGCGCGCAGAATGTCGCCCGAGCGGCCGTCGGTGATGATGGGCTCCAGGCCATACCCGACCTCAATGCGGTTGCGGCGGTCCTCGATGGCCAGAAACAGCAGGATGCCGCGGTCCTGCTGATCCCCGATTCCCCAGCGAGTAGCCAGGTCGTTGACGAAAAGTTCCAGCGACTCGCCTTCCAGCGACGGCACCGTCACGACTGCCATCTGAGCGCCTGTTTTTTGCTGGAGTTCCGCCGCCAAGCCCTCCAACTGCTGCCGCGCCCCCGCGCTGAGGACGCCGGCAAAGTCGTTGATGTAGCCCTGCGGTTTTTCCTGCGGAACCTGACCGTGCGCCGCCAGACCCGGCAGAAAAAGAACAAGGACCAACAGGGCGCTTGCGGCGGCGGAGCGAATGGGAACCCGGATGGAGAGAGCCATACCGGGCAGAAAAGTAGAAGTTAGGAACATGCTGGCAGGTTCAGGTTATCACGCTTGCAGCAAAGCACAAAGGAACGGAAAGGCAGGGAGGGGGGAGAGGGAAGTTGTTTGGGCAAAGCTTATTGCTCCGAGGCCACAAAGAGCGAGTCCTGCAACGGAAGGTTGTATTGGACTTTTTGGATGAAGGCTTCGAAGATTTTTCTGCCGTGCCGCTGGCGCGTTATCTGCCGGGGCGCGGTGACGCCCTGCCCGGTGAAGTAGTTGGAAAGAATCTCCTCCTCCTCAATTCGCTCGCGGGTCTTCGGGTCGCGGCGTATCCAGACTACCCGCGCTGGCAGATGGGATAGCCGGTCCAAATAGAAAGTGGCAACGCGATTGTCCGCATCGATGAAGTTCACCACATCCACTGCCTGCGCGCCCAGGAAGTCCCTCCCGGCATACTCCAGCAGGATGCCCGGCTCCCCCAGCCGGTAACGAAGAATGTAGAAGGCGCTCATCGACTCCCGTTCCAGGTGCGCTTTCATTTCTTCCGGGGGAAAGGGTTTCGCCCCATGGATGTCGATCTCCCAGCCATGGTCGCCGCTGTAGACTATGATCGTTTCTTTGTTCTTGCCGTATTCTTCCCGCTGCTGGTCCGGGTAACGGGTGTAGGAGACAAAGGTTGACAGGCCGGTGAGCTGGTCCCGCCGGAAAGAATAAACCCTGCCCTCCATTTTGGCGCTTTCCAGATTCAGAAAGGCCTCGCCTCCCAGGGCTTCTATGGATTGGTGGAGCAGTTTGCGGCCTTGTTCGGCCTGATCCTGTGCCAGAGCCGAACTGGCTGCCGAACTGGTTATGGCAAGGAAGAGCAGACTTAAGATGACCTTCATGACGGTTTCCCCATCAGCTTTCCTTCAACTATTTTCCATCAACTTATGATCCGGTTGCTTTCGAGACGCCGCCATTTTAGTCGCTTAGGAGTCGCCAATTCGCGGTGGCTGTCAACGAACTTCAAACTTCCGGGAATAGCCGGTGCGGTTAGCGTCCGTAGCGTCGGTTCAAATAACTTCCCAATTCGGCGTCCATGTCCTTGTAGTCCGTCCGCAAGGCGCTTCGGATCGCTGCTGTGATTGAGCTGCCCTGTCCCAGGAGCTTTAACAGATACGGCAACTGATAAGCTCCGTATTGGTCGCGGATCATGGCCACGGCGGCCAGGGACTCGGCGTAAGCAAGTCCAGCACGGGAAGAATCAAGCTCCATAAACGACCCTTCCAGTTCCGCCAAGGGAACATGCCGGGACTCGCTATAAATTTTGGCCAGCGCCGGCCCGGTGCGGGAAAGACGATCCCCGCTTTCCATCTGGGCGAGTCCCTCGTGGAGCCATGTGGGACAGCGGCCCTGTGCCTGGCGATAGACGAAAGAATGAACCATTTCATGCTTCAGCACGCCGGCGAGTTCTCCGGTGACGCTGCTCAGCCCCGCCACAGGCACACGAATCTTGCCGTCGTTGAGGGCGCTCACCCAGCCGGGGACTTGGGTGATATCCATGAACTGCCGCGCAGTATAGAGAATCACCATAATAGGTTCGCGGGGAGAATAATCCAGCGCAAATTCCAGCTCTCGGTACTGCTGTTCCAGGGTCGCCAGAATCTCCCGGCTGAAGAGGTCTGAAACCTCCGAGCCTTCCCAATTCAATATGAACTGGCCGCTTCGCGCGTTGGCGAACCCGCCCTCCACTTGATCTTCTCGTTCAGCTTGCTGGATGAGTTCCTGCAGCTTCTGGGCAAGCTTCTCATCGGGGCGCAGTGCCTGGGCTTGTTTCCAGTAGCGGGAGGCTTTCTCGGGGCCTTCGGAATAGTAATAGGCATGACCCAGCAGGGTCAGCGCGTCGGGGGACTTGGGCTCGATGCGCTCAGCGAGCAGCAGGTGATCGATCGCCTTGCCGTATTGCTGGCGGATGATGTCGATTTGAGCGGCCAAGAGCAAGGCGTTGAAGTCGCGTCTGGATAACCGCAGCGCCTGTTCCGCCCAATGGCTGGCTTGGTTGAACCGCTGCTTCCGGGCTTCAAAGGAAGCGGCCACCAGGTGTGCATTCACGGCGTTTTGCCTTTCCATCTCACCGGTGTTGGCCGTTCTGGCCAGGGTTTGCAAATACTGCTCGTCCACTGCGCCGTCTCGAACGATGGACCCGATGTCCATGTCGGGCAGACGGATCTCGGTGGGGAGATTCTTTCCTGGATCGAGATCGCCCGTTCGCCGGCGCGACGCAGAAGAAGACCTACGCAGCGCAGAGCCTCCCTTCTCGATCCGGTCGACTAATGACTTCGGTATGGTTACATCGCCGCCGAAGCGTTCATAGATCACCTTGTCTCCCGCTTCCGTGACGGAGTCGGCGACGATACGGCGGCCGTTTTTTAAGATGATGACGTCAGCCGGAGCACTGACAACTGCAAGAAAAAAAGAGACGAGTAGGGTTGGTAATATAAGGTCGGCACGCATCCAAAGCATGGAGTGTCCTTCCGGCGCCTTTTTGTTCCTGCGGTGAGTATAAGCTTTACTTTCCATCATTTCCCTTCATTTCCCGTCAACACTGGCCCACAGATACCAGGAGGCCACCGAGCGGTAGGGCTGCCATCGCCGGCCCATCTGCTCCAGCCTTTCAGGGGACGGCAGCGCGCGCAATCTATATGCCTTTTGTACGGCCTTGCGGATGCCCAGGTCGCCCACAGGCAGCACGTCCAGCCGACCCAAACAGAAGATCAGAAACATCTCCGCCGTCCAGCGGCCAATGCCCTTGACCTGGGTCAGATGGGCGATGATCTCCTCATCATCCATGTCCATCGGCGAGAGGTTCCGCAGCTTGAGCGATCCGTCCAAAAGGCGCCGGGAGAGGTCCTTCAAATAGGAGATTTTTTGCGGAGAAAGCCCCGCCGAGCGAAGTTGCTTTTCGGGGGTGCGATCCAGCTTTTCGGGGGTGGGAAACCGGCGGGAGGAATAAAGAGCCCGGAAACGCGAGAAAATAACCGCCGCAGCTTTCCCGGCGAGCTGCTGATAAATGATGGCTTCCACCAAAGCGGCAAAATGGTTATTGCGACCCGCCCGCCCCAACCGGCAAGGGCCTATCTGACGGATGAGACTGCCCAAGGCCGGATCGGCTTGGGAAAGCCGCCGGAGGGCGCTTTGTGAAAGATTCTCCGCATGGGATTGTTTTCGGTCCAGGAAAAGCATAGTTCGGCCTCAATGTAGCATAGAACTATTGTGTGCTGGGCCGCACGGTTTCACCGAATCGATACATCGAGACTCGGGCAGGAGGCGGTAGATAATAGATATATGGATAACTGTTTGAAATTGCTGCCGCATCGACATTGACCCGTGGCGAGCCCAGTACTATAGAGCAGACAACGCGCAGTACCAAAGTCCTATTGTGCCTGGGCCATTCCCGCTGAGATAATCTGATGCGTTGGTCTAATGATCTATGGAGTAATCCGCAAGTCCGGAGGTAGAGGATGAGAAAAGTATTCTTATTGCTGGCGATTGCAGTTCCGATGGTTTTGCTTGGACCGCGAACTGCCGCTGCGCAAAGCTGCACCGGCAGCAGCGCGCCGCTTGGGGTTCGGTCGGAAGGCACCATTGAATTCCTCGGCGAGACCAACTGGGTCTGCGACTCCGGGGTCACGGAGATTCCGGTCACCCTTACGGTTAAAATTTCCCCAGTCACGGCCAAAATCGCTCCGGCCTCTGCCAGCCCGGACCACATCAGCACGTTCCCGTTTCCGACAATTACCTCTACTGTTTCCTTTGCCGCAGCTGCCGCAGCTCCCACAGTATCCATATCCACAAGCGGGAGCGATAACACGGTCAGCTTCAGCTTCACGCCCGGCGCGGGCGCTCAGACCTTTACCGTTTCCGGCATCCGTGCGAATATCGCCGCTTCGGGGATCTCCGGCGGAGTATCAGTCACCTCTTTACTGACCGTCTCGCCCACAGGTCCTGGCCAGCTTACCTTTACCAATCCCTCTCAGACAGTGGCTTTTGCGCGGTTCGGGCTGACGAGTGTCAGCGGATTTGTTTCCCCTCCTAACATTTCCTCCTGCGCCCCGGCCATTCCAACCCCGGCAGGATCTCCCGCAACCGTCGCCGGCAATCCGGACGCGTCTCTGATTGCCGCCAACTCCCTCCGGGTAAACCTGGTGGAAAACTTTCCAACCGCGTGGCACGACGCAGCTTCTGAGGACGGAGCAAGCGGTCCCGATGGAATTTCCGGCACCGGCGATGATGGAACCGGCGGAGCGCCCCTGTATGGAACTCGCTTCCTGGTTACCCTCACGAACATTCCCAGCGGTTTTACGCCCTATGCCCCGCAGGAATTCAATGCCACCGGCTTGCTCGATCCATCGACCGGATCATTTGCGCCGTCGACAAGCATTCTGGCGCTCACGCGGGTTACCGGCGCGGCCGCCGACGGCTCCGGCGGAGCGCCCCTCGGCACAACGGTTGCGAATTCTTTTGACCGCATAACCGTTACAGGCGGGACGGCAACCATCGTTTACGAGGTGACGGCGACGGATTCGCCCGCGAAGTTCAACAACATCTCTTTTTTCATCGCCCTCACGGGCGCGGCCACCACCGGCACGGGAACCATCAGCGGTTCGGCTGGGTTTGGGGCCGTGGGGCCTCCGGCGAATCCTCACCGCCCGCAGTTCATTGCCGCCGCAGCGAAGACGGCAGCCGAAGTGACGGCCTGCGCGGATATCGCCATCACCAAAACCGACAGTTCCGACCCGGTGGAGAGCGGCGGGGCGCTGACCTACACCCTCACCGTCGAAAACCTCACTAGTTTGGCTCTTGGTTTCGCCACCGACGATGTGACGGTAACCGATCCTTTGCCGGCGGGCGTTTCTTTCGTCTCTTGCACGGCGTCGACCGGAAGCTGCTCGGAGGCCGCAGGAATCGTGACGGCGCTGCTGGGCACTTTGGCGGCTCAAGCAAGCGAGGTAGTCACGATTGAGGTCACTGCCCCGGCGGTGGCGGCCTCGACATTGCTGACGAACACGGCCACGGTTACCACCTCCACGGAGGAAGGTCCTGCGGACAACAATCAGGCTAGTCAAACCACAACGGTCAATCCGGTCGGTGGCCCTCCGGGAGGAGGGATTACGGCGCTGGCCATTGACCCTGTCAACCCCGCCATCCTTTATGCCGGGACCGCCGGGGGCGGTTTCTTCAAGAGCACCAACGGGGGCGTGAGTTGGTTCGCTGCCGACATCGGCCTGCCGACCGTGGGTGTGTTCTCCCTGGCTATCGACCCGGCCAACACTGCCACTCTGTATGCCGGATTGAACGGCAATGTGGATAGTGTGTTCACCAGCACCGACGGGGGGATGAGCTGGAGCGCTGCCAGTTCCGGACTGACGGATACGATTGTTCTCTCGCTGGCCATCGATCCGGCCAGCCCCTCCACGCTCTATGCCGGGACGGCGACCGGCGCGTTCATCCCCGGCGATGGTGTCTTCCTGAGCACCGACGGGGGCGCAACGTGGGCCATTGCTAACTCCGGCCTGCCGAGTGCGTTTGTTTTCTCGCTGGCTATCGATCCGGCCAGCGCCGGCACGGTTTATGCCGGCACATCCAGCGGTGTTTTCGTGACCACCGACGGGGGCGCGGGCTGGACTGGCATCAACACCGGCCTGACCGACACGATGGTTCGCTCTGTCGTCGTCGATCCGGCCAACCCCGGCACGCTCTATGCCGGGACGGACGGCGGCGGTGTCTTCCAAAGCGTGGATGGCGGAGCGAACTGGATCGCCGTCAACACCGGCCTGACGAACACTCAGGTTGTATCCTTGGCTATTGGCACGCTCTATGCGGGAACAGACGGCGGTGGTGTCTTCAAGAGCGAGGATGGCGGAGCAAGCTGGACTGAACTCAACTCGACCCTTGCCGCTACGCTGGCTGAAATTGCTCATATGCCGTTGGCCGTCGATCCGGTCAACCTCGGCACGCTGTATGCGGGGACCGCTGATGGTGTTTTCAAGAGCACGGATGGGGGCGCTTCCTGGCAGCCCACCGGCACCAGCGAGGGCGGGGGCGCGCCGCCTGCCACAACCATCGCTATGGTGAGCGGAGATAACCAAAGCGGGGCTGTGGGCGAAGTTTTGGCCCATCCCTTTGTCGTGGTGGTCACCAATGCAGACGGCGTCCCGGTTGCAGGAGTAACCGTTACGTTTGCCGTCACGGAGGGCGGCGGAACGCTTTCTCTCACCCAAGCCGATACCGACGATCAGGGCGTGGTTTCCAGCATTTTGACCTTGGGACCCAGCGCGGGAGCCAACACCGTCACAGCCACTTCCGGGACCTTGGCTGGCAGCCCTGTCACATTTAATGCCACGGGCGTTGCGGAACCGGGCGGAACCGGCGTTGTGATCGACGTCAAGCCAAGCGTCAATCCCCGCAGCAGAGGCGTCATCCCTGTGGCCATTCTCACCACGGATGATTTCGATGCATCTACCGTTGCTCCCGGCACAGAGCGATTTGGCCCCGACGAGGCGGTCATTGCGCACAGGTCAGGGCATTTCGAAGATGTTGATCTGGATGGCGACACGGACTTGATGCTTCATTTCCGAACGCAGGAAACAGGAATCCAATGTGGCGACACAGAAGCAACCCTAACCGGTGAAACCTTCGACGGACAGTCCTTCCAGGCCTCCGACAGCATTGTGACCGTAGGCTGCCATGGAAGAGGGCATGGGCCGGATGGCGACGGGGAGCAGGGTTTGCACGCGGACGACGATGACGAAGACGATGACGACGGCAACGACGGGGGCCGAGGTCGGGGGAAGAAACCAAAGAAGGAAAAATAGGTAATTGAAGCCACTTCGTTGTTAGTTGCCCGGCTGGTATGGATGCCAGCCCGGAAGGGCAGGCTCCGCTGCAGCAGCGAGGGAGTCTCGTCTTCGATCTCCTACGGAACCTTTCGCTGGCAACCGGACCTTCGATTGACATCCGAGCAGGGGTGGAACTTGTGCGAACTCTGATTGCGCTACTTCTGGAGGGATGGTTGCTGGGAACGCTTCTGATGGGGGGCGTCGCCGCCGAAAACTTTTTCCGGATCGACCGCCTGCTCGATTCTCCATCCCATAGCTCTTTTCAAAACAACGTCGCCCGGCTGCCCGAGGGAGAAGCCCGCGCGATGCTGCGTTACCTGGCCTCGGAATTGAATCGATTTTATTTTTATGTTTGGGGATGGGTGCAGTTGATCTTGGGTGCGGTTTGTTTTGCCATCGCCGCTCTAAAACTGAAGCAGAAGAAACTCGTCATAGGCTTTTCTTCAATGCTGGCCGTGGTCGCCGTGATGGCGTTTTATATTACGCCTGAGATCATCGAGGTGGGCCGCAGCCTTGATTTTGTGCCCCGCGAGCCGTCTCCGCCCGGCATGGCCTCCTTTGGCAGGCTGCACGCCGCTTATTCCATTTTAGACCTTGGAAAATTTCTGGCTGGCATTTGGATGGCGGTTGCCTTGGTGCGCTTGCCGGCAGACACGAAGCTGGCGTGAAGCAGCCCGCCGGTTTGCCTTCTGACCCCTTCTGTTTTTTATCCTGAATTTTAGCTAGTCAGTCCGGCGTTACTACTTCCGCGCCTGGTTTGCCCTGCCGAGCGGTTCTATGCTACCTTTTGATTTTTAAGACTTTCGAGAGAAGAGGAGCAGGAGAAAAATCTCCGGAGGCAATGCCGGTTCGTGAGACGGAAGCGATCATCCTCCGGACCTATCCGCTGAAAGAAGCCGACAAGATCGTTAGTTTTTTTTCGCGGGATGCGGGACGCCTGCGGGGAGTGGCGCGGAACGCGCGCCGCAGCCTGCGGCGTTTTGGAGCGGCCCTGGAGCTTCTGTCGCACGTTCGCTTGCGATACTTCCAGCAAGAAAACCGCGATCTGGTCCGGCTGGACTCCTGCGAACTGCTGCAATCTTTTTTTGAGACCCAGCGGAATTACGAAGCGAGCGTCGGGTTCTGTTATATCACCGAAGTCTGCGAGCAATTGCTCCCCGAAGGCGAGGCGAATGACCCGTTCTTCCGGCTGGTCCTGCTGGTCGCAAACCAAATCCGCCGCACCGAACAGATTTGGCAGTCCCTGACCTACTTCGACCTGTGGGCCGTAAAGCTGGCCGGATTTCTCCCCCAGCTGGATGTCTGTTGCCGCTGTGGCGCAAACTTTGAGCTTGGCGAGCAGGCGTGGTTTCGCCCCGAATGGGAGGGGTTGGGGTGCGAGGCTTGCCGGGACGAGGAAAGCTGGCGTTTCAGCGCCGACTCACGGGCTTTGGCCCGCACGATGCTCGCGTCCACTTTGGAGGCGGTTCAGCCGGAGGGATGGAGTAAGAACCGTGCGGAAGACCTGCGAAAATTTCTGGGCCAGCAGATCGAACGGCACATCGAACGGAGGCTGGTGACACGCCCACAACTGGAAGCGCTGCCGTAGTCCAGACCGTAGTCCGGCGAGTTGTGAAATTTTGGCTTGGTAGGAACCGAGAAACGGCCGAGAAACGAATGAAACCGGCAAAGACATTCCAGGAACTGATCTTTCGGCTCACTGATTTTTGGGCCGGGCGGGGCTGTCTCATCCAGCAGCCCTACGACGTGGAAGTCGGCGCCGGGACGATGTGTCCTGAAACCTTTCTTCGCGTCTTGGGACCGAAGCCTTACAAGGTGGCCTACGTGCAGCCCAGCCGACGGCCCGCCGACGGCCGCTATGGAGAAAATCCCAACCGCTTATACAAGCATCTCCAGTTGCAGGTGATTCTCAAGCCTGCTCCCGCCGACATTCAGGATGTTTACCTGGCCAGTTTGGAGAAGATTGGAATCGAGCTGCGCAACCACGATTTGAAGTTTGAGGAGGACAACTGGGAAGCGCCCACGCTGGGCGCATGGGGAATCGGATGGCAGGTGATGCTGGACGGCCTGGAGATCACTCAGTTCACTTACTTCCAGCAGTGCGGGGGCGTGGAGTTGGACCCGGTCTCGGTGGAGCTGACCCTGGGACTGGAGCGCATCAGCTCGTTTTTGCAGGATACGGAAAGCGTTTACCAGATGCGCTGGAACGAGAAAATGACCTACGGCGAGGTGCGCCAGGCCGAAGAGCAGCAGTTCTCGACATACAACTTCGAGATGGCCGACGTCGCCACCTTGTGGAAACTTTTGGAGCTGAACGAGCAGGAGTGCCGCCGTTTGCTGGGGAATTACCGGCAACTGAAAGCGCCAGCCGAAAAGGCGCGGTTCCCGGTGCTGGCCGCCTATGATCTGGTGTTGAAATGTTCGCATCTGTTTAACATGCTCGATGCGCGCGGAGCCATCAGCGTAACCGAACGCGTCGCCGTCATCGGACGGGTGCGGTCGCTCGCCTGCGGGGTGGCCGCGGCATATCTCGATCAAGCGGATGTGTCGCCTGACTCCTCCAGCGTTTCCTCGGAAGCCTCGCAGCCAGGCGAGAAGATATCGGAAGTCGTTGCCTCCTAAGCGGACCCTTGACAGTGGAATCAAAACAAAAAGAGTTTCTGCTCGAAATCGGCACGGAAGAGATCCCCGCCTGGATGATTGAACCTGGGCTGGCGAGCCTGAAGCGGCTGCTCGAAGAAGGATTAGAACGTGCCCGCCTTTCGGCGGAGCAGCCGGTTTCCTTCCAAATGCACGCCACTCCCCGGCGGCTGGTGGCTTTCTGTCCGGGCTTGCTATCGCGCCAGCCCGACTCCGTCGAGATGGTGCAAGGGCCGCCGAAGCGGATCGCCTTTGACGCCCAGGGGAAGCCGACCCCGGCGGCGATCCAGTTTGCCGCCAAAATGGATACCACGCCGGAAAAGCTGCAATCGGTGACCACGCCCAAAGGCGAGTATCTGGCCTTCCGGAAAAAAGATCGGGGACGGCCGACCCAGGAAATCCTGCGGGAGTTGGTTCCGCAGGCGGTCCTCGGCATCCCGTTTCCGCGCAGCATGTACTGGGAAGGCAAATCAGGCCCGCGCTTCATTCGGCCCATTCGTTCCTTGCTGGTGCTGTTCGGCGGCCGCGTGGTGCCTTGCCGGATTGGAACCGTCCATGCCGGCGCTTGGACCTTCGGCCACAGGCAGTTGGGCAAGCCCCGGCTGCGCGTTCGCGATTTTGCGGGCTACATGGAAACGCTGCGGCAAAACTATGTTCTGCTCGACGCCAGCGAACGGCGGGCCAAAATCCTGAAAGAGATTCAGAGGTTGCTTGCATCCGGGAATGGCTTGCGCCTGAAGGAGAACGAAGAGCTGTTGAATACTTTGGTTTATCTTGCCGAGTATCCCACCCCCGTGGCCGGACAATTTGATGCTTCGTATCTGTCGCTTCCCGAAGAGGTGCTGGTTACGGTGATGCGCGGCCACCAGAAGTACTTCTCCGTCGAGCGGAAGGGGGGGGCGCTGGCGCCTCGTTTTGTGGCCGTGATGAATTTGGAAAAAGACCGTAGCGGCGCTATCCAGCACGGCCACGAGCGCGTCCTGCGCGCGCGCTTCAATGACGCCCGCTTCTTTTGGGAAACCGATAGCAAGATTTCTTTGGAACAGCGTCTGGAGATGCTGCAACACGTCACCTTCCAGTCGCGGCTTGGTTCTTACTTCGAGAAAGCGAAGCGAATGGAGTCACTCGCCGGCGAGCTAGTGCGCAAGAGCGGTAGCACGTCCCTTCTCGCCGATATTCAAACGGCGGCACGGCTTGCCAAGTGCGACCTGACCACGGAATTGGTGAAGGAGTTCACGGAACTCCAGGGCGTGGTAGGCGGCTTATATGCCGAGCGCGAAGGCAAATCCAAAGAGATCGCCACGGCCATCTACGACCATTATGCGCCGCAGAGCATGGAGGACGCCGCTCCCCGAACACTGGCGGGAGCCCTCGTCTCGCTGGCGGATCGAATGGACACTCTCGTGGGATGCTTCGGGGTTGGCCTCGCTCCTACCGGGTCCAAGGACCCGTTCGGACTGCGCCGCGCGGCGCAAGGGGTGATTCGGATTCTCGTCGAGCACTCGCTGCGGTTGCCGTTCAGCGTTCTGGTGGGCGTGACGGTCGATACCTACCGGGAGCGGTTAGCCGAGGGACAGACTCCGGAGTGGCAGGATAAAGCTATCGGGGATTCGCTGAAAGCATTTCTGGTAGACCGCCTGCGGTACTATCTGCGGGAGGTGCGCGGATTTACTTACGACGAAGTCAATGCCGTGCTCGCCGCTGGTGACGATGAAGTAGTGGATGCCCTGAAACGGTTGGAGGCGGTGGCGCGGGTTCGCCCGACGGAGAACTTTGAGCCGCTGGCTGCCGCTTTTAAGCGAATTAAAAATATTTTGCAGCAGGGCAACTATACCTTTCCCGTTTCCAGGCGGGAACTGGACCGGAAGCTGCTCGAAGAGGGTCCTGAATCCCAGTTGTTCAAAAGATACCAAGCAGTATCTGCCGAAGTTTCGCAGCACAAACAATCGGGAAACTTCCTGGCAGGGCTTGAGGCGATTGCTTCCCTGCGGCCGGACGTGGACCTTTTCTTCGACAAAATATTGGTGATGTCTCCGCAAAAGGAAGTCCGCCAAAATCGTTTGACCTTGCTGGGAAATCTTTTTTTCGAATTTTCTACGATCGCCGATTTTTCAGAGATCGTGACTGCCGAACCCAAAAAAGCTGGATCACACTAACCGGTTCTTCCGGGTCTGAAACCGAAGCGGAGGGAGCTGAAAGAAGGAGCTTAAATAAAGATGAGCGAAAAATTTATCTATTTTTTTGCGGAGGGCAAGGCGGATGGCCACGGCCGGATGAAGGATGTACTGGGGGGCAAAGGAGCCGGACTGGCCGAGATGACCAACGCCGGCCTGCCCGTTCCTCCCGGCTTCACGATCTCCACCGCCGTCTGCCGCCTGTATTTTGAAAAGAAAGGAAAGCTGCCCCCGGAATTGGATGAACAGACCAGCCAGGCCATCGCCCGCCTGGAAAAGGTGACCGGGCAGCGGCTCGGCTCGCGGGAGAATCCGCTGCTGGTGAGTGTTCGCTCCGGCGCTAAATTTTCGATGCCCGGAATGATGGACACCATCCTGAACCTGGGGCTGAATGACGAAACGACGCAGACGCTAGCCACCAGGACTCACAACCCCCGGTTTGCCTACGACTGTTACCGCCGCTTCCTCCAGATGTTCGGCAATGTAGTGTTGGAAGTCTCCAAAGCCGATTTCGACCGCATCTTCGAAGGCATCAAGAAAAAGCGCAAAGTTGTTTCCGACGCGGACCTCGATGCGAAGGCCCTCCAGGAGGTGATCCGGGACTATAAGAAGCTGGTGCAGAAAAAAACCGGCTCGCCCTTCCCGCAGGACGCACGGCAGCAGCTCGCCATGTCGAGGGACGCCGTGTTCCGCTCCTGGTATAACCCCAGGGCCGGCCACTACCGGCGCATGAACAACATCCCCGATACGCTGGGGACCGCCGTGAACATCCAGACTATGGTCTTTGGGAATCTAGGGGAGTCGAGCGGCACGGGCGTCGGCTTCACGCGCAATCCCTCCACCGGAGAGAAGGAGTTCTACGGAGAGTTCCTGATGAACGCGCAGGGCGAGGACGTGGTGGCGGGCATCCGCACGCCGTTGCACATTGGCGAGTTGCAGTCGCTTCTGCCGGAGGTCTATGACCAACTGCGCGAGACCACTTCGCGTCTGGAACTGCACTACCGGGACGTGCAGGATTTTGAGTTCACCATCCAGGATAAAAAACTCTACATGCTGCAAACCCGCAACGGCAAGCGCACCGGCAAGGCAGCGGTCAAAATCGCCGTGGACATGATGAACGAGGGATTGCTGACCAAGCAAGAAGCCCTCATGCGCGTCGAGCCCGCGCAGTTGGACCAACTGTTGCATCCTATTCTTGATGAGAGGGGTTCCGTGAAGGTCATCGCCCGTGGACTGCCGGCCTCGCCCGGCGCTGCTGTGGGAGAGGTGGTGTTCACGGCCGATGATGCGGTCCAACTCGGAAAGAAAACCCCGGTCATCCTGGTGCGGGCCGAGACCGTGCCGGACGACATTCACGGGATGGAGGCCGCCGCCGGCATCCTGACTTCCCGGGGCGGCATGACCAGCCACGCAGCGGTGGTGACGCGCGGAATGGGCAAGTGCTGCGTCGCCGGCTGCGGAGCCATCCAGGTGGATGAGAAAAACAAGAGGATGAAGGTGGACGGGCGGGTCCTCAAGCAGGGAGAGTGGATCTCGCTCGATGGCTCCACCGGCCGCGTGATCTTGGGAAAGATGCCCACCGTGGACCCGGACCCCGCCAGCGGCGAGTTTGCCCAGTTCATGAGCTGGGCTGATGAATTTCGCAAATTGGGCGTGCGCGCCAATGCCGACATACCGCGCGACGCCAAGGTGGCACGGCGCTACGGAGCCGAGGGAATCGGATTGTGCCGAACCGAGCATATGTTTTTTGCCGAGGACCGCATCCGCCACATGCAGGCCATGATCCTGGCGGATACAGAGAAAGAAAGGCGGCGTTACCTGGCCAAGCTTCTTCCCATGCAGCGCAAAGACTTTGTGGGACTGTTCCGCGTGATGGAGGGCTTGCCGGTCATCATTCGTCTGCTCGATCCTCCTCTGCATGAGTTTTTACCCAAGCGGGAAGAGTTGATGGTGGAGGTAGCTCTGCTGAAGCAGAAAACTCCGCGCTCGAAGAAGCTCAAGGAACGGGAAGCTTTGCTGGCCAGAGTGGAACAGCTCCATGAACTAAACCCCATGCTGGGACTGCGTGGTTGCCGCCTGGGAATCCTGTACCCGGAAATCTCCGAGATGCAGGCCCGCGCCATCTTTGAAGCCGCTTGCACCGTTGCACGGGAAGGGAAGAAGGTGATTCCAGAGATCATGATTCCCCTGGTCAGCAGCCGCCAGGAATTGGGCCTGCAAAAACAGATCGTGGACCGGGTGGCCGGAGAAGTCTTCGAGAAGCAAAAGTCCCGCGTGGACTACATGACGGGAACCATGATTGAGTTGCCACGGGCCGCGTTGGTGGCCGATGAGATTGCCCAGGAGGCCGACTTCTTCAGCTTCGGCACCAACGACCTGACCCAGACTACTTTCGGTTTCTCCCGTGATGACAGCGGAACGTTCCTCGAAGCCTACACCCGCCAAGCCATCTTGCAGCATGACCCCTTTGCCGTGCTGGACCGCTCGGGCGTCGGCCAACTGATTCGGATGGCTGCGGAGCGAGGCCGTCGCAGCAAGCCTGGATTAGAAGTCGGTATATGCGGAGAGCACGGCGGCGATCCCAGCTCGGTCGAATTCTGCCATCAAGTGGGGTTGGACTACGTGAGTTGCTCGCCGTACCGCGTCCCCATTGCGCGCCTCGCAGCGGCCCAGGCCGCCCTGCAAGATACATTGCAAGGCACATTGGAGGATCAGGGAGAAGAGAGGCAGCGGACTGCGTAACAACGTCCATTCACGCCAATTCCCGCAGTGCAAATTGCTTTGGCGGCAGGCCCTACTCCATCTCCGGCATCATTCCATCTCCGGCGTCACTCCATCTCCGGCATCAGGGCGACGGGTTCGCCGAGGTTCCACTGCGCCCAGTGCAGGTTCATGTCGGCGAGCTTGAGCGTGCGCTCGATCATCGGCAGGTCGGTCCCTTCGATCACCTCGCCCAGCAAGGCCCGCGCCTGAGCGATGCGCTGTAGCATCTGTTCCCGTTCCACGGTTGTTCCTCCTGAAAGATGGTCCGCTCCCTTGCGGTCGCGGCTCTGATTTCTTTTCGCACATATGGCGGCACAGTTAAAACCGTGCCCTGACGTAAAGCACCCGCTCCTTCACAGTCGCGGCTCGGATTCATTTTAATCACGCTCGACTGTGTTGGTCCGCTCCCTTGCGGTCGCGGCTCTGATTGCTTACTCGCGGTCCAATGCACGGCGGACTTCCTTGGGGCGCTGGTCCACAATCCGGCGCGTCTTCAGCTCGTAGCGCGGCAGCGTGCCCGGCGCGACCAACTCCACCTCCAGCCGGACTTTCAATGCATCACGGACCCGTTCGTCGATTCGGCTGGACAGCTCACCGTAACGGTCCTGCGGCAGGTCCGTCTGCGGCTCGGCGCGCACGCACATGCGGTCCATGCCGCTGACGCGCGTCAGCACCAGCTCGTAGTGGCTGCTGACGCCATCCATTTGGCCGATGACGTTCTCGACCGCCGACTGATAGACGTTGGTGCCCCGGATCGTCACCATAAAATCGGTCCGCCCCAGCACAACGCCTTTCAGAAACGCCCAGGTCCGCCCGCATGCGCAACTGTTGTGGCGCTCCACCAAGTCGTGCGTGCGATAGTTGAGCAGCGGCTGTGCGCTGTTGACATAGGTGGTGAGGATGTTCTCGCCGATCTCTCCCTCGGCGACTTCCTTGCCCGTGGCCGGGTCGCGGCTCCAGGAATAGACGCTGGTCTCATCCACGTGGACGCCCTCGCGCGTGGGACAGCCGGGCGCAAAGGCGTGCACCTCAGCGACGCCCAGCAGCTCGCCGGAGATAGAGCCCCATTCCTTGTCCAACTGTTTCCGCATCGCCGGAATGGCGCACGGGCCGGGCTCGCCGGCATGGTATGTGTATTTCAGCGAAAGCCCGGCCGGGTCGACGCCCATCCGGCGCGCCACCTCGGCCAGGTGCAGGGCGTAGGTGGGCGTTGAGACCAGCACGGTGGGCTTCAGGCGCTGGATCATCTTGATGTGGCCTTCCGAATTCTGGCCGCCGCCGGAGTAGAGCGTCGCACCCAAGCGGCGCACGCCCCAGTAGGCGCTCCAGAAGCCGGAGAACAGGCCCCAGCCGAAGGCGAAGTAAAAGCTGTCGCGGGGCCGTATGCCCACGGCCCAAAAGCCGTAGTTCCAGGACTCGCCGTACCGCTCGGTGTCGTAGGTGGTGAAAGGGATGCCGAGCGGGACGCCGGTGGTGCCCGAGGTCTCGCAGTGATGCGCGATATGGTCGGCGGGCAGCGACAGGGTGTCGCCGTAGTGCGGCCGCTCCTGTTGCAGCAGGATGAACTCGGATTTGTCGGTGACCGGCACCTTGCGCTTGAAGTCCTCAAGTGTTTGGATGTCGTCCGGGCGGACACCCGCCTGGTCAAGCTTGCGGCGGTAAAAGGCGCTGGTTGCGTAGGCGTGCGCCAGCACGGCCTTCACGCGATGCAGGTGGAGACGGTCAAGCTGCTCGCGCGGCATTGTCTCGTAGTAACGGTTCCAGAAGGGGCTGTCTTGATTGCGCAGGAAGGGACGCATGAAAGTGCGACGATCTCCTTTCGAGCTTGCATGCCGATTGAACGGAAAAGAGGGTGGCAGGCCGCCCCGCGCCATATTCTAGGGGCGTAAGAAGGGCATGTCAAATGGGGAGTTTTACGGGGTTTTGTGTTTCGACCGTCATGATTTGCTGAAGCACCAAGGAAAGAGCCTATCAGTCATCGTGCCACAGTGACCTTCTGCACACCAATGAACTCCAGTGGCTCCGTACTCTGCTTCTCCACTTCGAGGTAGAGCTCAACGGCCTCCCGGATTCGCTCCATCAGTTTATCTAAGGACTTCGCCTGTGTGTGACAGCCAGGAAGAGCAGGGACAGAAGCCACATAGTAGCCCTCTGCATCGCGCTCGATCACTACGTTGAACTCTTTGATCTTCATAGGCTCTCCCTTCGCCGTCCGGGAAACTTCTACTCCCTACCATTGCATCATAAATCCGGTCCATTTCATCCCGCGAATGGAAAACCATTCAGTGTCCTCACTGCTGTCCCACAATCACGCTGTAGATGCGGTCCAGGTCCTGCTGGGAATAATATTTGATCTCAATTTTGCCCCGGGTGCTTTTGCCGACCATCCGCACGCGGGTGCCGAGCAAAGAGTCCCGTCCTGTTATTGGATCACTCGAAGGCTTCAGAGAGAGTAGACAGGCACGCGAACTTCGCGCTTGGCCTTCCGGCGTCCGGCAACGGTCTCTTCGATGGTCTTGAGCACGTTGGCCGAATAGTATCGGGTCCCGCACTCCGTGCAGACGCCGGTGGGAACGTTTTCGATGACGATATATTTTCCTTTGACTCTGCGGGACAGATCACTCTTTTTTTCCCGGATGACTCCGCGACAGTATTCGCAACGCTCCCGGTCCCAAAAACCCAATGCTTTCTCTCGTTTTCTCATCACTTGGGTTGTGTGATCCTTGGTTCCCAGCGTGAAGCATCTGCGGTTCGGATTTTACTGCTGTCCCACAATCACGCTGTAGATGCGGTCGAGGTCTTGCTGGGAATAAAACTCGATCTCGATTCTGCCCTGTTTGCCTTTGCCGACCATCCGCACGCGGGTGCCGAGTGCCCGCTCCATATGCTGAATCGCTTCGCGGATATTAGGGTCCGGGATCACCGCAATGGGTTTCGGTTTCCTGGCGCTGTGCGACTTGGTCAGCGCCTCGGTTTGCCGCACCGAGAGGCCCTGGGCGACGATGCGGGCGGCCAAAGCCTTTTGCGCGGCCTCATCCGGCAAGGCCAGCAGCGCCCTGGCATGGCCCATGGAAAGCTCCCCGGCGGCCACACGGCGGCGCACCTCGTCCGGCAGCCTCAACAGACGCAACACATTCGTCACGGTAGCGCGATCCTTGCCGGTGCGGCTGGCGATCTGCTCATGGCTCAACTGATGCTCGCGACCCAAGCGCGAGAGGGCCACGGCCATCTCAATGGGGTTCAGGTCCTCGCGCTGGATATTCTCAATCAGGGTCAGCTCTGGCAACTCATTGCCTTGCACATTCCGTACAATGGCCGGAACCGTCGTTATGCCAGCCAAGGCGCAAGCGCGCCAGCGGCGCTCCCCGGCAATCATCACATATCGTTGTCCGTTGGGACGTACCACAACAGGCTGCACCACCCCATGCAGCTTGATGCTCTCGGCAAGCTCGGCCATGCGTTCCGGGTGAAAATGTCGGCGGGATTGGTGAGGGCTGGGGTCGATACGCGTCAGTTCAATCTGTCGCACTCCTTCGACGGAGGACGCAGGGGGTAATAATGCTTCCAAACCTCGCCCCAATCCTCTTCTCGGAGTGGAAGAAACTGCCTTTTTAGGGGTTGCAGATGCGTTTGAGTCCATCGTTCAGGCCTCCTTCAGGGTGAATTTCCGCGAATGTATCTTTTGAGTGACTCCCCCGGTTGACAAATCTCGGTTGGTGATCCCTTAGTTAGTGACTCTCCGGCTGCTGCCTCACTCAGTTGAGGCTCCCCAGTTTGCATGTTCCGGGAGAGGACCTCCTTGGCGAGACGGATGTAGCACTCGGCGCCGCGGGAGCGCACGTCGTAGAGCAGTATGGGCTGGCCGTAGCTGGGGGCCTCAGCTAGGCGGATGTTACGGGGGATAACCGTCTCGAACACTTTGCTCGGAAAGTGGCGGCGCAGCTCCTCGGCCACCTGCCGCGCCAGGATGGTGCGGTCGTCGAACATCGTCAGGAGGATTCCCTCCAGCTCAATTCGCGGGTTGAAGCTGGCACGAATCCGCTCCGTGGTGTCCATCAGCGCCGACACGCCCTCCAGAGACAAATACTCACACTGAATGGGAACCAGAAAAGAGTCGGCAGCGACCAGAGCACATACCGTCAGCAGGCCGAGCGCCGGAGGGCAGTCCAGAAAGATGTAGTCATATTCCGCTTTCAGCGGCTCCAGGAGTTGCCGGAGCCAAAATTCCCTTCCCTCGCGAGCGATCAACTCAATGTCGGCCCCGGCCAGGTCACGGTCCGCAGGGAGCAGGAAGAGGCCTTCGACGCATGTCGGTTGTATGGCGAGGCTCAATTGTGAATCGCCGTTTGTGCTGACAAGCTCCTCAACACGAAGTTGCTGAGGATCGTTGACAAGAACGTGATAGAGGGAGCGCCGCGCGGGGTCTCTGGGAAAGCCCAGGCTGGCGGTGCTGTTCGATTGCGGATCGCAGTCCACGAGCAACACGCGGAGTTCCGCAGCGGCCAGCGATGCCGCCAGATTGATGGAGGTAGTGGTCTTGCCGACCCCCCCTTTTTGATTGGCTACGGCAATGATCTTTCCCAAAAGTACACCGCACTCTACGGTGATCGCTCTACCGCTAGGGCCTCACCGGAGCCTGCTATACCAAATATTGTGTAGAATCTATCAGGTGTGCAGAGACAAGTAAAGAGGACTTTTCCGGCAGGCGGGCTTTGGGGCAATGTTCCACGTGGAACATTGCCCCAGACTATTCATTAACGGCTGAAGCAAGCCGCCCTGTCAGAATCACGCGGCGCTCGGAATGCGGGATCGCAACCGGCTCCTCCCAATGAAAGCCGGGAGCTTTCGCCAGCTTCGCGGCGTCATTCTCGCCTACGAACAAGGCTATCTGTCCGTCCTTTTGCAGGAGCCTACCTAGATCGTCCAGCACATCGGCGGTGGCAGCGACAGCGCGCATGGTGACCAACGACGCGCATGCTGCCAGCTTCCCTCGCGCCGTTTCCGACAATCTTTCCGCTCGAATCTCCATTCCTTCGAGCGCACAACTACGGACCACTTCCTTTAGAAATGCTGCTTTCTTCTTGTTTGGTTCCAGCAGGACAGTCCTCACAGCAGGAAGGGCCACCTTCAGCGGCAGCCCCGGAAATCCTGCCCCGGAGCCGACATCCACTATCAATCTCGTTGCCGGTGGCATCATGCCCGTAGCCTGCGGCAACAACTTTGCCAGGAACAGTGACTCTTCAAAATGCCGCGTGGCGATCTGTTCTGGACGGCGCAAGGCGGTGAGGTTCACCCTCTGGCTCCATCGAACCAGCAAAGCAAAATGCGTGGTGAGCTGATCGAGTTGGCGGTCGCTGAGATCAAGCTCCAAGCCGAACGCCGCTTCGCGCAGCAACTTCTCATACCAGGATTTCATGAAAGGGTGTTTGGGATCAATTGCCGTATATCGTACACGGATGCCTCACGAATGCCTCAGGGTTGCGCACTCGCTTGGCGGCGGCCACCCATCTCCATATACACGTGGAGGATGGAGACAGCCGCCGGGGTCACTCCGGGAATGCGGGAGGCTTGGCCGAGAGTTCGGGGACGGACGCGTGTCAGCTTCTCCACCATCTCTCGGGAGAGACCGGGAATGCCCTTGTACTCGAAGCCTTGCGGGATGTGGCGGCTCTCGGCCTTCTTCAACCGCGCAATCTGCTGAAGCTGCTGGGCCAGGTAGCCTCCATACTTGATGTCGATCGCCGCGATATCGAGCTCGATCCGGGTGGGCACAAAGGGCAGATTTTCTCGCAGCAGGGGCTCACAGTCATCGAGTGAAATCTCCGGCCGCTTCAACAGTTGGCTCAGGGCAGGCCTGTCGGCAGGTGCTTGGGGAAGTTTGCAATAGAGAGCTTCGCCGAGCGGTGTCGAAGGGTCGGGACGGCACTGCTCGAAAAATTCCTTCACCCGGCGCACCCGTTCATACTTCTGCTGGAACTCCTGGAAATGCTCCTCTCCAATCAGGCCCACCCTGTGACCGATCGGCATCAGCCGCAGGTCGGCATTGTCGATGCGGAGGTGGAGGCGGAACTCGGCGCGCGAGGTGAACATGCGATAGGGCTCGTCGGTCCCTTTGGTGACCAGATCATCGATAAGGATTCCGATGTATGCCTGCGTGCGGTCGAGCAAGACCGGCTCGGAGCCCTTTACTCGCAGGCCCGCGTTGATGCCGGCCATGATGCCTTGTGCGGCGGCCTCCTCGTAGCCGGTGGTTCCATTGATCTGCCCGGCGAGGTATAGTCCCCGAATCCTTTTAGTCTCCAGCGTATGGTCCAGCTCGGTGGGATCGATAAAGTCGTACTCGATGGCATAGCCGGGCCGTATCATCTCGGCTTCTTCCAGGCCCGGTATTGAGGCGACCATCTCGGCCTGCACGTCGATGGGCATGCTGGTGGACATGCCGTTCACATAGATTTCGTTGGTGTCGAGCCCCTCGGGTTCGAGGAATATCTGGTGTTTCAGCTTATCGGGGAACTTCACGACCTTGTCTTCAATGGAAGGACAGTAGCGCGGCCCAATGCCGGAGATCTGTCCGCTATAGAGCGGCGAGCGGTGCATGTTCTCGCGCAGAATGCGGTGCGTCTCGGCGTTGGTGTAGGCGATGTGGCAGACCACCTGCGGCTGTGAAATTTTCTTCGTTCGAAACGAAAAGGGGGTCGGCACGGGGTCGCCCGGCTGCGGCTCGAACTTACTCCAGTCGATGGTCCTCCCATCCAGGCGCGGCGGAGTGCCGGTCTTGAGCCTGCCATGCCGCAGGCCTATGCGCTTTAGGGCTTCACCCAAGTACATGGCTGCCGGTTCACCGCTCCTTCCAGCGGAATAAGTGTTTTCACCACAATGGATTAGGCCGTTCAGAAAGGTCCCCGTAGTAACCACTACGGTATTACCTTGAATGGTTCTCCCGTCGCGGAGCTTTACTCCTCGCACTCGCCGCCTCCCGATACCGGCGTCTTCCACGCTGTCATCCCGAGGAGCAACGCGACGAGGGATCTGCTGTTCCGCTTTCCCCGCTCCCTCCCGGTCGCGGCTCGGATCCTCAATGACCAGGTCCACCACCTCGGCTTGCTTGATTCTCAAGTTGGGCTCCGATTCCAGCACCTGGCGCATGCGGACGCGATAGAGCTTCTTGTCGGCCTGGGCGCGCGGCGACCATACGGCGGGTCCGCGGCTGGTGTTGAGCAGGCGGAACTGTATGCCGGTGGCGTCGATCACCTCGCCCATCACTCCGCCCAGAGCGTCAACCTCGCGCACCAAGTGGCCCTTGGCGATGCCGCCGATGGCGGGGTTGCAAGACATCTGGGCGATGAGGTCCAGGTTCATGGTGCACAGAGCCGTGCGCAGCCCCATGCGCGCCGCCGCCATAGCCGCCTCGCAGCCGGAGTGGCCGGCGCCGACCACGATCACATCGAATTTTTCTTCAGTCCTTGGCATTCCTGTTAATACTAAACGCTTATACTAAACTGCCACGATGAACTTGGCCACATCCAGATAGACGTTGCGAACTTGGCGAACCTGGAAGCCTGCCTTCCGCACATTGCCCACCGTATCACGGATCACCTCCGGGCCGAGCCGCTTACTGATGGGGTTCATCAGGTGCAGCACCATGCTGAAGGGAAACCAGCGACTGCCCGTATGTTCAAACATTCTGAGTTCCCCCTCGGGCTTGAGTACCCGCCGCAACTCCCGCAGGCCGCGCACAGGGTCGGGCACCGAGCAGAAGGTGCAGGAGGTGAAAATTTGGTCGAAGCAATGGTTCGGAAAAGCCAGGTTGTGCGCGTCCATCTCCAGCAGCTTGATTCTCCCGTCGTATTGCTCGGCGCGAGGCCGCGCCCTTTCCAGCATCTTGTGGCTGATGTCCATGCCGACGACATCCTGATGCGGCGGAAAAAACTGTATATCAAGACCCGTGCCGACCGCCAAGAACAGAACACGTCCGCGCATCGGAGCATAAAACTCCCGCTTGAGGGGCGCCCAGCGTTTCTCCGGTCCGCGAGAATTGAAAAAATCGTAGCCTGCGGCGGCAGCGTCCCATTTACTTCGGCTCATTGGTTCTCCTGCCGCACCTCGCCTTGAAGAACGGCGTTGGCCAGGTAGGTAAACGCCAGCACCGCCACACCGAGCCCGGCCCCCCACAAAGCGCCGCGGTCCCATGGCAGCTCGCGGGTTGCCGCGACCGCGGCGATGATCATGCCGGTTGTCATGCCGGTCAGCATCATCGGCAGCATTACCTCAAACGCGCCAAAAAAGACCCCACATATGAACTGGACCGGCAATGCCAGCACCATACCCAGCACCATGCCGGCCAGCATGGCGAGAAGCATGTTCCAGCTTTCCCCCACCAACCCAGCGCACGACATGCCAGCGAGGCCGCCCAGAGCGGCGTTCGATAGGATGTCACCGAGAAGAAAATAAGGGCGCGATTCCATAAAATTCCGTGGCTGCGATGATCTCGTTTGAGGCTGAAAACACGGGAGAGAAGCAACTCCGCTGACCTTTCCTGTCCCAATCATTCTGGCAGAGGGGTCAGGAAGGGTCAACGGGTTTGTGGAATGGGGAATCGTCACGAATACAGTTGCGTGCGCCGCCGAAAAAAATCTCGAATCCCGCATTCCCTGATAAAATCTAATCATTATGCCAACAACAAAAGCGAACCTGACGGCGACGGTGAAAGCGGCCGGCTGAGCGTCCAAGCTCCCGCAAAGAAGGAGAGAACCTGTGCAGTTCTGCTAGAATGGGAAAGCCATGAGAAAGACAGTCACCGCCAAACGAGGCAAGACTCGCTCCAGCCCGTTTTCCGGCAAGCAATTGCCTGTTCTTGTCGAACGAGGTGAGGACGGCTATTACGTCGTGGAATGCCCCGTGCTTCCGGGTTGCTATACTCAGGGGAAAACGCTGGACGAAGCGCTGCGAAATATTCGGGAAGTGATCGAGCTGCTTTTGGAGGAAGACCAAGCGCGCGCGTTGCTGGAGTCCTACCAGCCTACCGAGATGGGCCTCCACACGCTCACCTTATGAGATGGAGCCCCTGCCGATCCTTTCCGGAAAAGAACTGGTCCGAATTCTGGGAAAGGTTGGCTACCGGGAGGTACGGCAACGGGGAAGCCATATCCGCCTGAGCTGCCCGGGAAGAAAGCCTGTTACCGTTCCAAACTACAAGAGCATTGATCGATCACTGCTGCGAAAGATCCTCCGGGACGCCAGACTGCCGCTCGTAGAATTCCAGAAGTGGGCGCGGTAAAACGGGGCCGTAAGCTAAAGTTTCGCCGGTAGAAATGGCTGGAAATGCGATTCCTTGATCGCGGCTTCCTGGTAGAATCGAGTGTGACTATGGCAACATTATGGCAACCAAGACGAACCTGACGGCGACGGTGAAAGCGGCGGGCTGAGCCTCCAAGCTGAGTCCAAAGGTTTTGGACGCCGTGCTCGGGAAGCTGCCGCCACAAAAAAACGAAAACGTGCTGGTCGGCTTTGACAAAGCCGACGACGCCGGCGTGTACCTCATCGCCCCCGACTTGGCGCTGGTGCAGACGGTGGACTTCTTCACGCCCATCGTGGACGACCCGTTCACCTACGGAGAGATCGCCGCGGCCAACTCCCTGAGCGATGTCTACGCCATGGGCGGCAAGCCCGTCTCCGCGCTCTCGATTGTCGCCTTCCCCGGCAAGGGCGAAACGGAAATCCTGGAGCAAATCCTGCTGGGCGGCTTATCGAAGATGCAAGAGGCCGGGTGCGCTGTGATCGGCGGCCACAGCGTCGCGGACGAGGAGCTCAAGTTCGGCTACGCCGTCACCGGCACCATCCACCCGGCGCGCGTGCTCTCGAACGCCTCGGCCCGTGCCGGAGACGCGCTGCTGCTGACCAAGCGCCTGGGAACCGGCGTGATCGCGACTGCCCTCAAGAAGGGCAAGGCGTCCGAGGAGAGTGTCGCTGCGGCTGTGGAGTCGATGAAGTCGCTCAACCGGGCGGCTTGCGAGATTTTAGAGCGGATCGGAACTTCCTCCAGCGGCGCGGTCCACTCCATCACAGACATCACCGGCTTCGGCCTGCTCGGCCATGCCCGCGAGATGGCGCTGGCGAGCGAGGTAACCATCGAGATGGATCATTCCCGCGTGGCCGCGCTACCCGGCGCGCTCGACGCCATCCGCCAGGGCTTCCTGCCCGGAGGAATAAAGAACAACCGCGAGTTCGCCTCCTGCTCCGTCTCGGTTGCGGAAGGTGTCCCGGCGGAGATCGAGTCTTTGATGTATGATCCCCAAACCTCAGGCGGCCTGCTGATCGCCATTTCGTCTCCGGCGGCAGCAGAGGCGGAGGCCGCCCTCCGCGAAGCCGGCGTTCCAGTTGCCCTCGTCGGTCGCGTCACAGCGCGCGGCGAACACGCCATCGTTGTGGCGTAGGTCAACCACCAGGAAGTTTTCAAAGCGCAAGAGGGGAAGAAGTGCGATGCCAACCTCCGTCAGGACCCGCGGCATCCTTCATCAGGCTAAATCGCACGGAGACAAAGCATGAAAACCTTTACGGCCTATATTGAGTTTGATCCCGATACTAAACTCTATGTTGGAATTGTTCCGGGCCTCCCCGGAGCCCACACGCAGGCAGCGACCTTGGACGAGCTTCACCAGAACCTCAAAGAGGTGGTGGAACTCTGCCTGGAAGAGTACAAGGGTCCTGTTGAGTCATTGCCCCGTTTTGTGGGCCTTCAACAGGTTGAGGTAGCCATGTGAGTCGCCTTCCTGTCGTCAATTTCAGGAAGATGGAGAAAGTTTTGTCACAACAGGGATTTCAAACCGTCCGCCAAAAAGGAAGCCACGTTTTTTATCGTCATCCGGATGGCCGAACAACAACCGTTCCCAATCACCCTGGAAGAGACCTTGCTCGGCCCCTCGTCCGGGAAATTCTGCGGGAGATCGAATGGACACCGGAACAGTTTCGAGAGACGCTGGGGAAGCTATGAACAGCAACCTTCGCTGTTTACCAAGGGGCCGAGTGGCTTTAGACCAATTTCAGAGTTGGTGTAGAGTGCTTCACAGCCCTGCAAGGGCGGCAGAATCTAGCCCAGGGCGCCAGCCCTGGGACAACGGGGACCAATATTACCTCAAGCCCCAGAGGGGCGAAAGACGCTCCGGCCCTCTTCTTTCGCCCCTTCCGGGGCTGATCCGGCGTGGCCTTTCCCACCCACGGCTGGCGCCGTGGGCTAAACTCTTGCGCCCCTCTGGGGCTTCACGAGCGTTCTGGGAAGCTATACAGCAACTATGAATTTGCTCTAGCCCTGGTCAAACCGTAAGGCCTTAATGAATAGTGTTAGTTAGGAGCAGCCGCAGGGCTCGACGCCTCCTTATTTCCTTCCAATCGCCTGCAACAGGTCCGCCAGCGGCACAACGATACCGTGGATCGGCACGATTCGGTCTACGTCCAGATTCAACCGCTGGATGTTGTCGTACAGGTTCACGGTGAAGACGTTGGGAATCGGCGGCGGGGCCTCGCCGGGCCGAGGCGAGTAAACGTCGGCCTCAATCAACAGCTTCTCCCCCGGCAGATACGCCATGATGATTCCTTCATTGTGCCCGCTGCCTTGAATGTGGTGAATTTCCATCGTCCGCTCGCCATCGGTCAGGACGTGCTTCTCCGTTACCGTCTCAAAGGTTGCCGGCCTGGGGGCCTGCGAGAGCCTGTCGGGGTTCAAGGTGCGCGGGGCTTGCCAGACCCGTTCGTAAAACGCTCTGTTCATTTCGTGCGTGACGACCGTCGCGCCCTCGGCAACGTAGGTGCGGAGCCCGCCGGAGTGGTCGAAGTGGTGGTGGGTGTTTACCACGTAGCGGAGCGGTTTGTCGGGAACGAGCTTTTTCACCTCCGCGATCACGGCCTCAGACCGCTCCTCTCCGGCGGGAGCCTCGACCACCACCACAAAATCCCGGAACTCTACGGCCACGCTGTGATGGGAACCTCCGGTCAGATGCCACACCCCGTCCACCACTTCTTCTGACTCCACCCGAACGGGCTGCGGAGTCGATTGCCGTACGGCGTCGGGCACTTCTATATCGGCGGCAGCATTCGGCTGGACATCGCCCACGGTAAGGTCGAGCGTAGGGTAGCCACCCTGCTTCTGAAGGATTTTCGTGGGGAACTTCACGCCGTTGAAATCCTGATAGTTCGAGTAGGCGATCTCGACCGGCATGTCCCCGAGGACAGGATTTGCAATCCAGGTTTCCACACTCTGGACCAGATTCTGATCACTGATAATTCCATTCACCCGGAACCTGCCGTCCAGCGCGAAAGAGACGACGGTCACCTCTCTGCCTTCTCTGGTTTGCGACTCGGCAGTCGGGTTGCCAGCCATTGCCGCTCTGACAAAGCCGTGCGGCGTCAGCCAGATTTGGAGGCGTCGCTCAGCCGCAGCCTCCGGCGATGGCCTCAGGTCGTCTCCAATAATGGTCCAGGCGGCTTCCCCGCTCACCACGCCCACCTCGCGCCGTTCTCCGATGAGCGGCTGGAAACCGCCGCCGCGTGGCGGATCTTCGCGGGTCCGAACCAGCTCTTCCCGGGACGAAACGGTGTCGTAGTCGACGACCCGCACGTAGCTTTTCGCATTGAATTTCGGCCATGGCTCATTAGGGTTATAACTCTGGGCCAGAGCAAAGTAGTAGCCGCTGCCCGAATACCGGATCGATTTCAGGTTCGTGGCGCCCATCGTTCTGGCCGCATTCTCCAGGACGGTCGTTGCATCCGGAGGTCTCTGACCACATCCCGCCAGAGCCAGGAGCGCAAGAATAAACAGGAATTTTTTCTTCATAAGCCCTCCTTGGGTATCGGAATTGGCTTTCTATCCGTAAGTGTCAATCCCGTGGCTGCAATCATAGACTACTGTAGCCATATCCGTCCCTGGTTTTTTCGACCCGCTACTTGCCGATGCAAAACGTCGAGAAGATGTTATTCAGGATGTCTTCGACTGTTGTCTCGCCGGTGATGGCGTCGAGCGGGCGCAGGGCACCATAAAGATCGAGCAGCAGCATTTCGTGAGGGACGCCGTTTTCTAAGCTCTTGCGGGCGGCCGCCAGCGCCTCGAGCGACTCACAGACCAGCCGTTCCTGCCGCACGTTGGTGAGAAACTGCGACTCGCGGTCTCCGGCCAGCGCCGGGGCTGCCGTCTCCAGGATCGCCTGGCGTAGCTCTTCGATCCCTTCCCGTTTCAACGCGGAAACAGTACAGACCGGGCGACCATCCTGCGCTGCCAGCACTTGCCTGTCTAGTTGCTGCGGCAGGTCGCACTTGTTGACCACCAGCAGCATCTTGCCGAGCGCCGAGAGCCGTTCGAGCAGGTCGCGGTCCTCCGCCGTCATCTCTTCCGAGCCATCGAGCACCAGCAGGGCCATGTCGCTATCCGCCGCTGCTTCATAAGACTTGCGCACGCCGATGGTTTCGGCCTCCTCGAAGGCACGCCGCACGCCGGCCGTGTCCACAAAGCGCAACGGGATGCCCTCGAGATCGACCGTCTCAGAGACCAGGTCGCGCGTTGTCCCCGGCGCGGCGGTGACGATGGCGCGGTCTTGGTCGAGCAGGCAATTAAACAGGCTCGACTTGCCGACGTTTGGCCGCCCAAGAATGGCCAGCATAAGCCCTTGCTGGATGAGCTTGCCCGTCTGAAAGCTTTGGGCCATCTGTGCCAGCGCTTCTTCTACGGGTTCCATGCGCGAGCCGATCTCGGCAGCAGGAAGAACGCTGACATCATCTTCGGCGAAGTCGATCCCGGCCTCGAGCAGCGAGATCAGGTCAACCAGTTGCTTTTTGACAGGAGCCAGGCGGTGGGAGACGGCCCCTTCCACCTGCTGCGCGGCGACGCGTGCCTGGTAGAGCGTTCGGGCCTCAATCAGGTCGTTGACCGCCTCGGCCTGGGTGAGGTCGATGCGGCCGTTGAGGAAGGCGCGCAGCGTGAACTCGCCCGGCTCGGCCAAGCGCGCTCCCGCATCGAGGCACCGCTGGACCAAAAACTCCAGGACCACCG
The DNA here is from genome assembly GCA_963666975.2 of Terriglobia bacterium. GTDB lineage: Bacteria > Acidobacteriota > Terriglobia > 2-12-FULL-54-10 > 2-12-FULL-54-10 > JADFGZ01. The sequence continues at coordinate 1,364,962 of CAXVYR010000004.1, forward strand.
GCGAGCCGTGGCAACTGACCTCTATAACGTCTTCGGCTGTGTAAGAGCGGGGCTTGGGAAAGTATGTAGCAAGGACGCGGTCGATAGCTGCGCTTTGCCCGGCATGACCCCCTTCATTACTATTCTCGTCCGGCAACTCGGCATAGACAACGTGCCAGGGAGCGAGCGCCAGCGGTGCCGATGATTTTCCTTCCGCAACTCCGTTGGCACGTCGGCTGGCACTTCGGCCGGCACGTCGCAATATCTTTTGCGCGATGCGCAGGGCGTCAGGCCCGGAGAGACGTACGACACCGATGCCGCCGCGCCCGGCGGGCGTGGAGATGGCAACAATGGTATCGTCGGTGTTCATGGGAACGATCGGCGGGCACACATCTGGGAACGCTCCCTCACGGTCGCGGCTCGGATTTTTTGTCCGCTGGATAAATGACCACTTTGCGGTAGGGCCCCCCGCCCTCGCTTTCGGTGCGTACCGCCGGGTTTTCCTTCAGGGCCAGGTGGACGATGCGCCGGTCGCGGGAGGTCATAGGACTCAGAGAAAAGGGCATGCGGCCGTGGGCCACCCGCTCGGCTGCCGTTTCGGCCATCAGCCGCAGCTCGTCGAGATGCAATGTTCTAAAATCCTGGCAGTCGAAGACGATTTTGCCCTGCTCGGTCAGCGGCAGGCGCAGAGCCTTGGTGACGATCTGTTCCAGCGCCTCCAGCAGCTCGCCGCCGCGCTCCAAAAGGAGATTGGTGTCGGGGCCGGAGAAATTCACCACCAACTCCGGACTTCCCAGGTCGCGATATCTCTCCGATCCCGCCTGCATTTGAAATTGCAGGTGGAACCTGGCCTGCTGCAACAGCGGGCCGAGCAATTGCTCCACTTGCGGTTTCACTTTTTCCAGATCCAATGCTCCCATCCTATTTCTTCTCCAGAGCCTTTTTCTTTTTGCCTGAGGCAGCTCGCTTCGCCTCAACCAAATGCTTCATCTCGGTGCGATTAATGTACACCTGCTGAGCGATCCCCACCAGGTTGCCCGTCAGCCAGTAGAGCACCAAGCCGCTCGACAAACTCCAAAAGAAGAACAAAAACATCACGGGCATGAACATCATGATCTTCTGCTGCGTCGGGTCCGGCGAGGTGGCCGGGCTCATCTTTTGCAACAGGAATTGAGTGCCGCACATCAGCAGCGGCAGCACCTTGATGGAAAACGATTCGGGCGACGAAAGGTCCTGTATCCACCAAATCCATGGGGCATCCCGCATCTCGATGCTGGAGATCAGGACCCTGTAAAAGCCGATAAAAAAGGGAAGCTGCAGCAGCATCGGCAAGCAGCCCCCGAGAGGGTTCACGCCGTTCTTCTTATACAAGGCCATGGTCTCGCGCTGCATATCCTGCTTGCGCGGGTCTTTGAGCTTGTACTGCTTGTACTTCTCCTGAATGGCCTTGATCTGCGGCTGCAACCGCTGCATCTTCATCATCGAGCGGAGGCTTTTGAGCTTCAGCGGAAACAGCAGCATGTTAATGAAGATCGTCAGCAGGATAATGGACCAGCCGTAATTGCTGACGATGTTGTCGTGGACCCACCGCAATCCCAGGAACAAGGGCTTGGCGATGAACTCGAACCATCCATAGTCCACCAACTCCGGCAGAAGGGCATCCACGCTAGCCAGCACGTCGGTCGCCTTGGGCCCGACATATAACCGCATGCTGTTCTCCGGAGAATTCCCGCTCCCTACGGCCACCCCTACCGCAGGGCTCATCTCGTCCTGGCCGGGCAGTCTGATCTCGTGCCGGAAGGCGGTCACCCGGAGCGGGCCTTGCTGCGGCAGAAAGACAGCCGAGAAAAAATGGTCCTCAATTCCCGCAAATCGAAACGGACCGCTGGCTATAGTTTCCTCTCCCTCCACATCGCCGGGGTCGAGACGCACCATGCCCTCCGGCTCCCGGTACAGGACCCGTATCCCTCCCATGCGCGGCCCCGCAATCCGCATCTCGCCGAAGGCTCCCGGCCACGCAATCCCGTGGCCGATGGCTCTGCCGTCGCGAGAGAGCGCGGTCTCGGTCTCCACCACATAACTGTCGCGGGAGAAAACGATCTGCTTGCGGGCGGCGACCCGGCCGCTGCTGTACTCAAACGTCAAGGTGACGGGAGCACGCAACCGGCCCCTCGCAGAGGGGACAAACAAAGCTGTGTTGATCTCCTCCCGGAGGGCCCGTTCAGAAACCCACAGGGAGAAGGGATCGCCCGCTTGAGCCGCCGCCTCGGTATGCACCAACTCCAGCGGATTGCCCTCGGGATCGAGGTAGTCTTTCAGGGTCCAACTCTTCACCACCGCCCCGCGCGTGGAAAAGACGACCCGATAGAGATCAGTCTCCACGGTGATTTCCTGCTCGGATCCTCCCGCTGTCGGCGCCATCTGGAGCGCTGGTGACTCCGGCGCTTCTCCTATTACCACAGGAGCCGAGGGCAGGGGCTCGGACGGCTCTTGCTCACCGGCAATTTCCCCGGCTTCGCCGCTCACGTCGCCGCCCGCGTCACTGCCTCCCGGCGGAGGCGACTGCACCAACAGCGAGCGCGACAACAACAGCACCAGGAAGGAAAGGCCGAAGGCCAGCAAGACTCGCAGTTCCGGGGAAAGTTCTTTCTTAGCCATGAGCAGCAGCGCGGGATTCAAACCCGTATGCAGAAAGTTTGTGGTCTGGATTGCCGGCTCCACCCGCCGGCGGAATTACTCTATGAGACGGGATCGTACCCGCCGGGATGGAAGGGGCGGCAGCGAAGCAAGCGCGCCGCCGCCATCCAAAGCCCCTTTGCCGGACCGTACTTCCCCACCGCGTCTGCCGCGTAGCTGGAACAGGTGGGATAGAACTTGCACGAAGAGGGCAGGACAGGAGAGATCGCCTGTTGGTAAAACCCCAGCAGCGCCAGCAGGAAGGTTTTCATGAGTCTCCCTTGTCTGCCTTCGCCGCCCGCGCGCAGGCCAGGAAAAAACTTTCCACAGCCGCCTCGAGCCGGGCGAAGCTCACAGACTTTGCCGCATGCCTGGGATTGAAGACAATGTCCCAGCCCGGCCCCAGTTCCTGCAGGTGTCTCCGCGAGGCCTCGCGTAACCGTCGCTTGAGGAAGTTTCTTTCGACTGCCCCCCCCAGAGAGCGCGGCACGGTGAGCCCAATGCGGCTGAACGACATTCCATTTGCCAGGGAAAACGTCACCAGGAAACCCAGACTGCGGCGCCGCCCTTTCGAGTACACTCTACGATAATCGGCTCCGCGCAGCAAGCGCACCTGCTTCGGGAAGCCAAGCCTGATTTTGGAGCCTTCCGAAGTGCCTTGCCGTGCCAACCCAGCCCCTCAGCGAGAGGATACCGAAAGATGCTTCCGGCCCCGTTGCCGTCTTCTGGACAGGATCTTGCGGCCGCTTTTCGTTTTCATTCTTTCCCGGAAGCCATGCGTCTTCGCTCGCTTCCTTTTCTTTGGCTGGTATGTTCTTTTAGGCATGCTGTGCTGCGGGGGCTTTGCAATATGAACTTCTGTGCGTGCGGCCCGGAAAATCCGAGTATAAATGCACTGCTCATTGCTGTCAAGGATTCCACCCCGGCGGCGATTTTACTCATTGAGAGAATCCGGCTGCTGTGCTAAAATCTGCATGTCAAAAACATGAGGGCAGCGGGTAGCTCGTTCCGGGTTGCCTCATGGCTGGAAGCGGAGCAAATCGGGAAGCAAAAGCAGCAGCCAGTGTCTCGGCCCGACCTCCGAGCGCAATATTGGAAGTTTTTGTTCGATTGCTAACTTCTCTGTTAACATAAGCTTAAATATATTTTGTGATTTTCGTGGAAAGACAGCTCCGATTTCCTCTCCTAGTTTCTTTCCTCTCGATCACGTTGGACTGCCCTTCATCCGCAGAAGAAAGTCAGCGCAGATGAATCCCTGGGAAAAGATTCTGGATCATTTACAGAAAACGGTAAGCTCACAGAGCTACTCTACGTGGTTGAAGCCGGCCCGTTTTAGTCACATAGAGGACGCCACCCTCTTCGTTCGCGTCCCTAATGAGACATTCCGCGGCTGGTATGAGCAAAATTTTAGCGGGTTGCTGCAAAACGCATTGCAAACGCTGCAGCTTGGAGTCCAGCAGATTCAACTCGTGTGCGACGCCGAAAAACCTCGGAAGGAAACAGCCTCGCAGACCCGGTTTGATTTCGATTCCTCCCTGGCCCAATTCAACCCCCGGTACACCTTTGACACTTTTGTAGTAGGCGTGTCGAACCAGTTCGCGCACGCCGCTGCCGACGCTGTCGCACGCAACCCGTCCAAGGCGTACAACCCGCTGTTCCTTTACGGCGGAGTGGGCATGGGAAAGACTCACCTCATGCAGGCCATTGGACACACTCTGCGGGCTAATGGGTGCAAGCGGCTCTCGTATGTTTCCTGCGAGCAGTTTGTAAACGAGATGATCAACTCGATCCGGTACGACCGTATGGTCTCCTTCCACGACCGCTACCGCACTCTGGACGCGCTTCTGGTAGATGACATCCACTTCCTGGGAAGCAAGGAGCGCACTCAGGAGGTGTTTTTCCATACCTTCAACGCACTCTACGAGGCTCAAAAGCAGATTGTTATCACCAGCGACAGGCCCCCTCATGAGATTCCACAACTGGAAGAGCGTCTCAGGTCTCGCTTTGAGTGGGGACTGATGGCCGACATTCAAGCGCCGGACCTGGAAACCAAGATCGCCATATTGATGAGGAAGGCCGAATTGCAGGGCGCTTCATTGCCAGATGATGTCGCTTTATTTATCGCCGGAAAAATCCGCACCAATATTCGGGAACTGGAGGGCTCCCTGACCCGGCTGCTGGCATACTCCTCTCTTACGGGCGTTGATCTCACCCTGGGAATGGCGCAGCAGGTTCTGAAGAGCACCCTGGCCGCCCAGGAAAAGAAAATAAACATCGATGCGATTCAAAAAGCGGTAGCAGATGAGTTCCATCTTAAAGTTGCTGATCTGAAAGCAAAAAATAACTCCCGGAAAGTGGTTTACCCCCGGCAAGTTTCCATGTTTCTATGCCGGGAACTTGCCGGTGCCTCTCTCCCCGAGATCGGCCGCTCTTTCGGGGGCAAGCATCACACGACGGTTTTGCACTCGATTGAGAAAATAAGGGGAGCCAGAAAAGCAGACAAAGAAATGAATCGGCTGATTCACAAGCTGAGCGACCTGCTTCAGTAGTAAAGTCTTTATGTCGGACATCTGAGAGATTTTTAACACCTTTGTGGATTAACTGTGGATTGGTTGTGGATACGCGTGGAATTTTTCAGAGAGGTAAGCCGGCTGTTAGAAAGTTTCTTTAGAATATGGAGAGATTTAGTTTCTTCGTCCACGGATATTCACTGTCTTTTCTCTATAGGAATCAATTATATATAGATTTTTCCACAGAATGCGCTTACTGATGATTATGATAGAGGGATACATGAAACAGAGATTCTCACAGAGGTAATTTAGATGGAATTCTCCGTACAACGAGCTGACCTGCTGAAAGAGTTGAACCTAACCCAGGGAGTTGTGGAACGAAAGACAACTATACCTATCCTCTCGAATATTCTTCTTGAAGCTTCCGGGGACTCTCTGCGTATAACGGCGACAGACTTAGAGTTGGGGATCCGCAGTTCGTGTCCTGCCAAGGTGAAGAAAGGCGGGGCCACCACCGTTGCCGCCAAAAAGATGCTCGACTATGTAAGGCAGTTGGAGCAGGCAGAGATCAAATGTAAAGTTCAAGATTCCGCATCAGGCGGAAACTTACAGTTAAACTGCGGGCATTCCCATGTTCGCATGCCCGGGATCGCGAAAGATAATTTCCCCGTTCTTCCGGATTTTCCCGGGAAGCTGGCTGTGCTTCCCTCGGAGATGTTCTCGCAGATGATCAACCGCACGATCTTCGCCGTTTCCAGCGAGGAGTCGAGATACACGCTGAACGGGGCGTTGCTGTTGTTGAAGCCCGAGACAATGACAATGGTTGCCACAGACGGTCACAGGCTGGCTCATGTGGAAAGCGACCCTGCACTGGCAAAAAAGGGTTATGGAGGCGTCGGTGGGGAGATGAAAATTTTGGTTCCCCGGAAAGCAATGGCGGAGTTGGTTCGCCTTCTGGGAGAGTCGAAGGAGAACGAAGGGATCGATTTTGGGAAGGACGACAACCATCTATTTTTCCAAGTGGGAGGCCGCCTGCTTGTCTGCCGCATGCTGAGCGGCCAATTCCCGAACTATGAGGCTGTATTGCCGAAGGGAAATGATAAGAAGGTGGTCCTGGACAGGGACCTGCTTACTGCTGCCGTCCGGCGGGTGTCCTTATTTTCTGACGAGCGGACGCATAGCATCCGGTGTCATCTGAATAAAGATGAGTTGAAATTCGCCTCCTCCGGGTCGGAGGTGGGGGAGTCGGAGGAGTCCCTGCCGGTAAATTACGAGGGAGGGGAGCTGGAGGTCGGCTTCAATTGGCAGTACCTGCTGGATTTTCTGGCTGCCTCCGGGGGGGGGGATATTTCCATGGAGTTCAAAGACCAGCAGAGCGCCGGTCAGATGAGGCCTGTCACGGAAGAAAACCTTAAATACCGCTACGTGATTATGCCTATGAGGATATGAGCGGGGTTGTGCTGTTGCCAGCAGGACGGTAGAGCATAGAACAACGGAGTAAAAATAAAGAATGGCTAATAAGGAACTCAATGCCTCGCGGACGGTCGAGTCTGAGCAAGGGGGCTACGGAGCTCACAGCATCAAGGTGCTGAAAGACCTCGAGGCGGTGCGGAAACGCCCCGCCATGTATATCGGCTCAACCGGTATCAGCGGCCTGCATCGTTTGGTTTACGAGGTGGTGGACAATTCCGTGGACGAGGCCTTGGCGGGAGTTTGCTCCGCCATCGAGGTGACCGTTCACACCGACAACTCGGTCACGGTCATCGACAACGGACGCGGCATCCCGGTAGGGTACCACGAAGGAGAGAAGCGGTCGGCCGCCGAGGTCGTCATGACGGTGCTCCACGCCGGCGGAAAGTTCGACACCAAAAGTTACAAAGTCTCCGGTGGACTGCACGGCGTCGGAGTCTCGGTGGTCAACGCGCTCAGCGAGTGGCTGGAGTTGGAGATCTGGCGCGACGGTTACACCTGGGAGCAGTCCTACGAGAGGGGAATCCCTAAAGAGCCGCTCAAAAAGGCGGGCAAAAGCAGCAAGCAGGGCACCAAGATCACCTTCCTGGCCGATTCAAGCATCTTCGACAGCTTGGAGTTCAGCTTTGACATCCTTTCGCAACGCCTGCGGGAGCTGTCCTTCCTGAATAAGGGTCTCAAGATCATGCTCCGCGATGAGCGCACCGATAAGGGGCACGAATTCCGCTACGCGGGCGGCATCGCCGAGTTTGTCAAGCACCTGAGCAAGGGCAAGAGCGTCTTGAACGACAAGCCGATCTGTTTTGAGGGGGCTCGCAGCGCGGACGCCGTAGGCGAGGTGCAGATCGAGGTCGCCCTGCAGTACAACGATTCCTATTCGGAAACCGTTTTCAGCTTCGCCAACAACATCAATACCGTGGACGGCGGCGCGCACCTGTCGGGTTTGCGCTCGGCGCTGACGCGCACCATCAACAACTACGGCTCTTCAGCCGGACTGTTCCGAGACGTCAAGGAAAACCTGATGGGCGACGATGTGCGCGAGGGGCTGGTGGCGGTCATCAGCGTGAAGCTGCCGCAGCCGCAATTCGAGGGGCAGACCAAGGGAAAGCTGAACAGCGACATCAAGGGAATGGTCGAGGCCTTCATCAATGAGAAATTAAGCGAGGCCTTTGAGCGCACGCCCTCGATGGCTCGCCGGATCGTGCAGAAGGCGATCGAGGCGGCACGCGCCCGGGAGGCGGCGCGGAAAGCGCGCGAGCTGACGCGCCGCAAGGGCGCGCTCGACTCCGGCTCCCTGCCCGGCAAGCTGGCCGATTGCCAGGAGAAGGACCCGGCCCGTTGCGAGCTGTTCCTGGTGGAGGGAGAGTCGGCCGGCGGCACCGCCAAGCAGGGCCGCGACCGGCGCTATCAGGCGATTCTGCCGCTCAAGGGAAAAATTCTGAACGTGGAGAAGGCCCGTTACGACAAGATGCTGGGCCACGAAGAGATCCGCAACATGATTACCGCCATCGGCACCGGCATCGGCAAGAACGACTTCGACCTCGCCAAGCTCCGCTACGGCAAGATCATCCTCATGACCGACGCCGATGTAGATGGCTCGCATATCCGTACGCTGCTGCTGACCTTCTTTTTCCGGCAGATGAAGCAGCTCATCGAGCGCGGCCACGTCTACATTGCCCAGCCGCCGCTCTACCGCCTGAAAAAGGGCAAGTCGGAGAAGTACATTCTGGACGAGAAGGAGTTCACCCGCGAGGTGATGCGGCGCGCCACCGAGGATCGCCTCATCACCAACGGCGCGGGCCAGCGCCTGGAGGGGCGTGCGCTCACCAAGTTTCTCAGCGATGTGGGGGATTATTTCACGCTCTTTGAAAAGCTGGGAAAGCGCCTGCGCAACCGTCAGGTGGTGGAGCTGCTGTCCAAGTCGGACCTGGAGAAAAAAACGGACTTCGGTTCCCCGGAGAAGCTCCAGCGGCTGGCCAAAGAGATCAAGGCAACCGGCGCCAGCGCCAGCGTGGAATTCGACGAGGAGCACAGCCTGCACGAGCTGGTCTTCGGCAACGGCTCCGGGACGAATAAAATCAACTGGAATCTCGCCGCCCTGCCGGAGTACAGGCGCCTGCGGACGCTAGCCAAAAATATCATCCCGCTGGACCAGCCGCCGTTTGTGGTGGATACGAACGGGTCCGAAGTAAAGCATCCCAGCGCCCAGCAACTGTTGGAGTCTGTTATGGAGCAGGGAAAAAAAGAGTTCACCGTGCAGCGCTACAAGGGCCTGGGAGAGATGCGGGCCGACCAACTGTGGGAGACGACCATGAACGCCGAGACGCGGTCTCTGCTGCAGGTTCGCCTGGATGACGCTCCCGAGACCGAGCAGATCTTCTCCACCTTGATGGGCGACGACGTCGAGGTGCGCCGCAAGTTCATCGAGGAAAACGCCCTCGACGTGAAGAACCTGGACGTTTAGCCCCGCCCTGAACGCCCCCCCGTGCTGTCATCCCGAGGAGCACAGCGACGAGGGATCTGCTTTTCGCTGCCACCGCGCAGTGCCTTTGTCATATAATCTCCCGCCATGGAACTGAACGAGGAGACGCAACATTGTGTCCCGGAGCCGAGTCGGAAAGAACGGCTGATCGCTTTGCGTGATTGGGTCGCGAAAGAGACCGAGATTACGAAACGCATGAGAGCCGAGTTCGCGGATGCTAGGGGTTCTCTCCCGAGCACGACCGTTTGGGATGCACTCGCCGTCCTGGAAGCCCGCGTTGCGAAGCTGGAAAGAAGTGGCCGCGGAAGACCCTAAGCTAGGATATCAGCAGTAAGCAGTGCTCGCGCCGCAAGTTCATCGAGGAAAACGCCCTCGACGGGAAGAACCTGAATGTATAGGAATATATAGGGCGGACGTGCAGGGCAAGAGTTTATTTCAGGCTGGCTGTACTGTTTTCAAGGCCGCATCCATTTCAGTGAGGATGCGCTGTGCCGCCTGTCGGGGGTCGGCGGCGTCTCGGATGGGACGGCCCACCACCAGGTAGTCGGCTCCGGCTTGGATGGCATTGGCGGGAGTAGAGCTTCTTTGGTGATCGTCGGTCGATGCGCCCGCCGGGCGGATTCCCGGCGTCACGATGAGCAACCGGTCTCCGGCCATCTTGCGGATTTTCCGGGCTTCCAGACCGGAGGCGACCACGCCATGGCACCCGGCCTCCATCGCTTTTTTGGCGCGGCGGAGAACAAGCTCTTCTGCGGAACACTCCAAACCCAAACTCTGAATGTCGGCGGCGTCGAAGCTGGTGAGCACCGTGACGGCAAGTATCTGTAAGCTGCTGCCGCGCGATGCCTCGACGGCGGCAGGAACGGTCTTGCCGCTCTCGTGCACGGTGAGGAACGTCGCCCCCAGGCGGACCACCTGCTCCACCGCCCGTTTCACGGTTTCCGGCACGTCCAGAAATTTTGAGTCCAGAAAAACTTTTTCCCCCTCCGCAATCAGTTGCCGCGCAAAATCCGGCCCGGCGGCCAGTTGCAGCTCCATGCCGATTTTGAAGAAGGAAACCACGCCGGCTAACTCGGCGACCAGCTTTTTGGCTTCTGCCGGGGTGGGAACATCGAGGGCGACGATCAGTCTTTCATTGATTTCTTTGCGGTGGGGCGGTGTCATGGTCTTTGAAATCAACTCAGTGTAGCCGCTCCGCCGGACGGAAACAAGGGCTGAGCCCCATGTTTCTTCCTCGCCGTTTCCAGGCGGTTTTCGATCCATCCGAAGGCCGGAACTCTAGTGAAATTTCGGCTGCAAGCAGCTATAATTAAAGATTGCAGTAACCAGCCGCAGTACCAACCGAAGATAGGTAAAAGAGCGGCAGGCCCGGCTCCCCGAACAGCGGCAACAACTATCCAATTTTCATAAAAGGACCCACGAGACTTCATGGCGGATCAGACCACCCCTCCCGGCGACGGCTCGCAGCAGGAGTTGCCCATCGCCAAAAACCAGACACCAGTAAACATCGAAGACGAGATGAAGCGGTCGTATCTGGCTTACTCAATGAGCGTCATCATCGGGCGCGCGCTGCCCGACGCGCGGGACGGGCTGAAGCCGGTGCACCGACGGATTCTCTACGGCATGTACGAAGCGGGGCTGCGCTCCAACCGCCCCTACCGCAAGTGCGCCAAGATTGTCGGCGAGGTCATGGGAAACTACCACCCGCACGGCGATGTCGCCATCTACGACACGCTGGTTCGCATGGCTCAGGACTTTAGCATGGGCCATCCGCTGGTGGACGGGCAGGGCAACTTCGGCTCGGTGGACGGCGACCCGCCGGCGGCGATGCGCTACACCGAGGCGCGGCTGGCCCCCATCGCCGAGCGGCTGCTCGACGACATTGAGCGCGAGACGGTGGACTTCCGTCCCACCTACGACGAGAGCAGCGTGGAGCCGGAGTATCTTCCCAACCGCATTCCCAATCTCCTGGTGAACGGGGCTTCCGGGATCGCCGTGGGCATGGCCACCAACATCCCGCCCCACAACCTCAGCGAAGTGATCAACGCCACGGTCCACAAGATCGAGCACCCGGACGCCAAGGTCGAAACCCTGATCAAAATGGTTCCCGGCCCGGATTTTCCCACCGGCGGGTTCGTCTACGGCAGAAGCGGCATCGTGGACGCCTACCGCCGCGGGCGCGGGGGCTTCGTGATGCGCGCGCGCGCGGCCATCGAGCGGATGGGCAAGGACCGGGAGCACATCGTGGTCACCGAGATTCCCTACCAGGTGAACAAGTCCCGCCTCATCGAGAAGGCTGCCGAGCTGGTGCAGAACAAGAGGATCGAGGGCATCTCCGACATCCGGGACGAGAGCGACCGCGACGGCATGCGCATCGTCTTCGAGCTGAAGCGCGGGGAGCCGGCCGAGGTCGTGCTCAACAATCTGTACAAGCACACCCAGATGCAGACCAACTTCGGCATGATCCTGCTGGCGGTAGTCCACGGACAGCCGCGCGAGCTGGGGCTGGCCGATGCGATCCAGATATTCATTGACCACCGCTTGGAGGTGGTCCGCCGCCGCACGGAGTACGAGCTGCGAAAGGCCCGGGAGCGCGAGCATATTCTGGAGGGATACCGGAAGGCGCTCGACAAGCTGGACGCCGTCATCAAACTGATCCGCGCTTCCGAGAACCCGAAGGTGGCCCGCGAGGGGTTGATGACGAGCTTCGAGATGACCGAGATTCAGGCGCGCGCCATCCTGGACCTCCAACTGCAACGGCTGACCGCGCTCGAGCGAGAAAAGATTCTCGAAGAGTTGGAGGAGATTCGGAAGAGGGTTCAGGAGCTCACCGATCTTCTGGGAAGCGAACGGGCGATCAAGACAGTCATCATCCGGGAACTGCGAGACATTCAGAAAGATTTCGGCGTGAAGCGGCGCACGGAGATCACCGACGAGCAGGCCGAGATCCAGCTCGAGGACTTGATCGCCGTCGAGGACGTGGCCGTCACCGTCAGCCGCCAGGGATACCTGAAGCGCACGCCTGTGGCCGTCTACCGCCATCAGGGGCGCGGCGGCAAGGGACGGATCGGGATGCGCACGCGCGAGGAGGATTTCGTCGAGCATCTGTTTGTCGCCTCCACTCACAGCTACATCCTGGTCTTTACCAACCGCGCCAAGGTTTACTGGCTGAAGGTCTATGAGATTCCTGAGGTGGGGGCGGCTGGCCGAGGCAAAAACATCGTGAGCCTGGTCAACCTCAGCCAGGGAGAGACCGTGGCGGCTGTCCTGTCGGTAAGCGATTTTTCCGAGGAGAAGTACGCCGTGATGGTCACCCGCCAGGGAGTCATCAAGAAGTGCCGCCTGTCGGAGTTTGACAATCCCATGGCGCGCGGCATCATCGCCATCACGCTCGACGAGGACGACGAATTGATCGCGGTGGGCGAGACCACCGGCGACCAGTCCGTATTTTTGGGAACTCACGACGGCAAGGCCATCCGCTTCCCGGAATCCGACGTCCGGCCCATGGGCCGCCAGGCACGCGGCGTCCGCGCCATGAGCCTAGCCGCCAAGGACTACCTGGTGGGAATGGAGGCTGTGACCGAGGATGGATGGATCCTCACCGTCACGGAAGGCGGCTTCGGCAAGCGAACGGAGCTGGAACAGTATCGCGTGCAGTCCCGAGGCGGCAAGGGCATCATCAACCTGAAGACCACCGAGAGCAAGGGCCGGGTGGTCGCCGTCATCCGTGTCGCCGAAGACAGCGAAGTGATGATCATCACCCAGCAGGGCAAGGTCATCCGCATCGAGTCCAACGAGATCCGCTCGGCGGGGCGCAGCACGCAGGGCGTGCGGCTGCTGCGCCTGGAGGAAGGCGATCGCATCGCCGCCGCTTGCTTGATCCCGGAGGTCAATGGGAACGGGGGCAACGGAGAGAACGGCGGGGAGGAGAAGCCGCCGCTGATTCAGTGAAATTTTCCCGATCATAATGAGCACAACAATTCTGGAACAGAAGGCGGAACAATTGGCCGGAAACTTGGTCGGCCTCGGTTCCACGCTGGTGGCCTATTCTGGCGGAGTGGATTCGGCCTACCTGGCCTGGGCGGCGCGGCAGGCGCTGGGCGACAATATGCTGGCCGTGCTGGCCGATTCGCCCAGCCTGGCCGGGTTCCAGAAAAAAGACGCCATCGAGTTCGCACGCAGCTTTGGGATTCCCCTGGAGCTGGTCCGCACCGAGGAGTTTCGCAATCCCGACTACTCGGCCAACGCCCCGGACCGTTGCTTTCACTGCAAAGAAGAGTTGTTTGAAAAGCTCGCGCAAATCGCCGGGCAGCGCGGTTTTGATTCGATTGTCTACGGGGTGAACGCGGACGATACCGGCGATTTCCGCCCCGGACATCGCGCGGCGGCAGGGCATGGCGTGCGCAGTCCGCTGCTCGAAGCGGGACTCACCAAGGCGGAGATTCGGGAGCTGGCGCGGCAAGCCGGCCTGCCGGTTTGGGACCGCCCGGCCTCGGCCTGCCTTTCTTCCCGGATTCCTTACGGAACTCCGGTGACGATTCAGAATATCAAGATGGTTGAAAACGGCGAGGACGAAATTCGGGCGCTCGGCTTCCGTCAGTTCCGCGTGCGGCATCACGGAGACTTGGTGCGGATCGAGATCGCACCGGAGGAGTTGTCCAAGGCCCTTGATCCTCAGATGGCGCAGAGGTTCCGGGAGATCTTCAAGCGGCTGGGGTATAAGTACGTGACGCTCGATCTCGAAGGCTACCGCACCGGCTCGCTGAACGAAGTGCTGTAGAAACGCAATCCCGTTAGCTGGTCATGGCAAAGCAGACACCAATTAGTGTGGCAGAAGTCATACACCGGTTGCGACTGTTCAATGAGAAAGCCGAGAAATTGAGCCGGTTGTCTTTCGCCAGCAAAGCTTTCTCTGAAGGTGCGGGCGCCACATTGCAATACATTTCTGAACATAGACGAGCGATGATCGAGAAGCGGGGTGCGGATAAGGAATCTACTGATGCCCTTGACCTGACTCTTCGTCTCTTTCTGCAACCACGAGATGGCATCCAGTTGGAACAAATCGAGAGCTTGTATCAACAGATGCCTTTGCCAGACGAAGACAAATACTGGGTTGCTGAGAATCTAAAGGGTCTTCACGCTTTCCTAGAAAGCACAGGCACTCCTGAGATTCGTGTCGATGGCGAGAAGGTCACACATCGAGTGATTCTTGAGGCATTCCTGTACGGCGATCTAGCCCATGCAAACGAAGACAAAAGGAAGACCTGCGAAATTTGGAAGGCTTTACCAGCGGGTCTGCTCCTTGAGAGCACGTTTGAGTATGTTGTTGGAGAATTGATGCGCTTCATGTTCTGGTTGGCAAGGATGAATGACGAAGCCATTCAATTTCTGGATCGCCTTTCAAATCCACAAAGTGCCCAAGAAGAAATGTGAAAAGTAAGGCCTGTTTCGCGTGCGGGTTGGAGATTCCTCCTTCCGGCGGCGGGCTATCCTCTATAGATATCCTTCCGGTGACCGACGGCCAAGACGACAATTGTGCTCTCGGTCAGATCAAAGACGATTCGATAGTCGCCTACACGAAACCGGTATTGGCCGATCGGAGGATCGAATAATTTCACAGCGTGCCGCAATGGATCACGGGCGTAGAGGCGGAGCTTTGCTTCCAGCCGGGTTTTGAATCTTCTGTGGGAGCTTCTTCCAGTCTCGCCATGCGGCCGGAGTAAAGGCGATTTCCATCGGTTAGCGAAAAGGATGAATCAGCTTGCCGCTCGCTGCGTCCTTCCTTCCTTTCCGAACTTTACGCAGGAATTTCGGTGAGGCGAGGGCCTCTTGATCCTCAAGATAGTCCTCAAATTGCCGCCACAGCTTTAATGGCACCACCACGACCGGCTCTTTGCCGATGTGGAGAGTCGTTGATTTTTCGACGATGGTCACTCGGTTCATGGCACATCAATAATACCAGAATATTAGCAGACGCGAGAAATAGCCCTTTAGCTCGCGGCGGCCAGAACCTCCCGGCCTGCCTGTACAGTTCCCACATGTATAGCCACCGTATCGGCCACGCGCGCGGCGTAGCCCCCGGCGAGCGTCGCCGCCACGGGAATGTTCTTCTCGCGGGCCATCTGAAAAACCATTCGGTCCCGCTCCCGCAGCCCTGCCAGAGTGAGCGAAAGCCCGCCCAACTGGTCCTCGCAGTAAGGGTCTGCTCCCGCCAGGTAGAAGATCAACTCGGGTTGAAAATCCGATAGCGCGCGCTGGAGATTCTGCCGCAGCAGGCGGAGGTACTCCTCATCTCCGCATCCGTCGCGCAGCAGAGGTACTCCTCACATCGGAGAGACATGACTGCCCGGCGGTTTCTCGAACGGGTAGTTGCTCTCCTGGTGCATGGAGAAGGTGAAGACCGACTCGTCGCGCGTGAAGATGGCGGCGGTGCCGTTGCCGTGGTGCACGTCGAGATCGACGGTCATTGCTTTCCCGATCGCTTCTTCAGCCTGGAGCTTGCGTATGGCGATGGCCACGTCGTGGATTACGCAGAAGCCTTCGCCGTGGCTCGGAAAGGCATGGTGGAAGCCGCCGCCGAGGTTCACCGCAATCCCGTCGGCTAACGCCTGCCGGCCCGCCAGCGTGGAACCTCCGGCGCAGAGCCACACGGCCCGGATCATCTCCGGCGAGTAGGGAATCTCCATGCGTGCGATCTCCAACTCCGAGAGCGTGCCGGTCTTCAGCTTGCGCACGTACTCCGCCGAGTGGACTAGCAGCACATCCCGGTCCTGGACCGCCTCCGGTTCCAGAAAATCCGCCTCGCTCGCCAGCTTTTTTTCGAGCAACGCTTGCCGGACCCGTTTATATTTAACGGCGGGGAAGATGTGCTGCCCCAGATTTAGATCGTATCGGTCCGAATAGATCAGTTTCAGTGGCGGCATGGGGGAGCCGATTGTAGCATGTGTGATCTGGAGCTTTTCGTGATAGGAATGAGGCGAGGGGTTTGGTATCATAGGGCTTCCCTCCCATGAAAGCCAACGTTTATGTCAGCCTGAAAAAGACGGTGTTCGACCCCCAGGGAGAAACCATCCGTTCCGCCCTGCGCAGTTTCGGCTTCACTGGCGTGGAAGCGGTGAGGCAGGGGAAGCATTTCCAGCTTCAACTGGCCGACGGCCTCAGCCCCGAACAGGCACGGGAGCAGGTGGAGCGCATCGCCAGGGAGGTCCTCACCAATCCGGTGATCGAGGAGTTCAGCTACCGGCTGGAAGAAGAATAGGGGAGAAAACCCGGGCGGCAGGCCCTCCTGAATGAAAGCGCCGGAGGGCAGACTTACGGCAGAAGGGGTGAAGAAAAGAAATGTGCGGGATTGTAGGTTATCTGGGAACGAAGCAGGTGGTTCCCGTTATTCTTGAGGGGTTGCAGCGGCTGGAGTATCGCGGCTACGACTCGGCAGGGATCGCCGTGGGCAACGGCAGCGAGCAGTTGCAGGTGCGGCGCGCCTCCGGCAAGCTGATCAACCTGCAGGAGGCGGTCCGGGAGCAGCCGCTGGAGGGAACCTACGGGATCGGCCACACCCGCTGGGCCACCCACGGCCGCCCCACCGAAGAGAATGCCCACCCCCACCGCGATTGCCGCGGCGAAATCGTGGTGGTCCACAACGGCATCGTTGAAAATTACATGGCGCTCAAGCGGCTCCTGAGCGCGGAGGGGCACAAGTTCGTCACCGAGACCGACACGGAGATCATCGTGCATCTGGTCGAGAAGCAGATGGCCGGGAACGGCTCCGGAAAAAAGGTCAGCCTGGAGGAGGCGGTGCGGCAGGCCATCGTCCAGCTCAAGGGAGTGTTCGCTCTGGCCGCCATCTCTTCCAAAGACCCGAACAAGATCGTAGCGGCGCGCTCGGGACCTCCTGCTGTGGTCGGTTTGGGCGACAACGAATACTTTGTGGCCTCCGACATTCCCGCCATTCTGTTTCACACTCGAAAAATGTTTTTCCTGGCCGATGGCGACATAGCCACCCTGACGCCCGGCGGAGTGCGGCTGATGGATTTCCAGGGGCGGGAGGTCCGTCGCGAGGTGCAGCACGTAGCCTGGGACCCCATCATGGCCCAAAAGGGCGGCTACAAGCATTTCATGTTGAAGGAAATTCACGAGCAGCCGCGCTCCGTGCAGGACACCACCCTGGGCCGCATCCATCAGGGGACAGGAAAAGTAAACCTGGACGATGACAATTGGGGTTTTACCGAAAAGGATTTTCGGGACTTTCAGGACGTCAAGATCGTCGCCTGCGGCACCTCCTGGCACGCGGGCTTGGCCGGGAAGTTCCTGATGGAAGGTTTGGCGCGGATTCCCGTGGAGGTGGACTACGGCTCCGAGTTCCGGTATCGCGACCCCATCGTGGGCCCGAACACGTTGGCCGTGGTGGTGACGCAGTCGGGCGAGACCGCCGACACGCTGGCCGCCCAGCGGGAGTGCAAACAGAAGGGCGCCAAGACGCTCGCCATCTGCAACGTGGTCGGCAGCATGGCGACGCGGGAAGCGGTCGGCACCATCCACACCCATGCCGGCCCGGAGATCGGCGTCGCCAGCACAAAGGCTTTTACGTCGCAACTGACGGCGCTGTTCCTTCTGGCGGTTCATTTGGGCCAGGCGCGCGGGAAACTCTCCGGCAAGCAGTCCGAGTACCTGGTTCAGGAGCTGACCAGCCTGCCCGGCAAGCTAGAGACGGTGCTGGGACTCAGCCGCCAACTAGAGAATATGGCGCGGCGTTTATTTAAGTGCAAAGACTTTCTTTACCTCGGCCGGGGCATCCATTACCCCATCGCGCTGGAAGGCGCGCTGAAGCTGAAGGAAATCTCCTACATCCACGCCGAAGGGTATCCGGCCGGGGAGATGAAGCACGGGCCGAACGCCCTGATCGACGAGGATCTTCCCGTGGTGGTGATCGCCACGCGCGAGCAGGGCAACGAGGCGAGCCAGAACTGCTACGAAAAAACCCTCAGCAATATCAAAGAGGTGAATGCCCGGGAGGGCGTGGTGATCGCCGTCGTGACCGAGGGCGACCGCGACGTGAAGGAGTGCGCCGACCACATCATCGAGATTCCCGCCGCCTGCGACCTGCTCGCGCCGATTCTGGAGATTGTTCCTCTGCAACTGCTCGCCTACCACATCGCCGTGCGACGCGGTTGCGACGTGGACCAGCCGCGCAACCTGGCCAAGAGCGTCACCGTCGAGTAGGCATTTCCGAGCAACGATCCTGCAAGCGGGGAGAGCAGGTAATGCTTGACGCCGTGGCTTTCCTCACTCAATACTGTAGCCATGCCGATCCGCTACGTTCTCAGTGAATACTTAGAAAGGGCGATTGCCCAGGCGGACTTTGACAAGCTTGAGGACGGAACTTTCACCGGCCGCATTCCGGGGTGTAAGGGTGTGATTGCCTTCGGAACCACGCTGGGCGAATGCGCCAGCGAGTTGCGCTCCACACTGGAGGATTGGGTGATCGTCGGTTTGAAGCTCGGGCATCCCCTGCCGGTCATCGAGGGTATCGACCTCAACAAGGAACCCACGCATGAGCCGGTGGACTCCCTGTAAGCGAGTGGAAGCCATCATTGATTCTGAGATCACGCTGGACTTTTGGAACCGGCTGGCCTGACCCCTGGCTAAGAGCGTAACGGTCGAGTAAGTGTGTAGAATTGGCCGTTTCCGAGCCGCGACCGTGAGGGAGCGGTCAACCAAGCTTTACTTGCTCACCCAGCGTTCGGAAACCGCTTGCTTACGCGCGCGGCTCTGACTATACAAGAACTGTGAAAGTACTCTAAAAATGCAAAACCGCGAACGTTTGAAGGAAATCCTCTGCCAAAAGTCGATCCGCAAAGGGGGTACTTTTACCCTCGCTTCTGGGAAGAAGAGCGACTACTACGCCGACGTCAAGCTGACGACGCTCGACCCGGAAGGCTCCCTTCTCGCGGGGATGGCGGTCTTGGAGGTCTGCAAAACGCTCGCTCCTTATCCGAAAGCGATCGGAGGATTGTCGATGGGGGCCGATCCCATCGTGCCCGTGGTGGCTGCGCTGAGCCACCAACAAGGCGGCCCGCCGGTGGCTGGTTTTCTGGTCCGCAAAGAGCCGAAGAAACACGGCACACGAAAATATCTGGAAGGCTACCAGGGTCAGGCGGGCGATCCGGTGGTGATTGTCGATGACGTCTGCACCACCGGCGGGTCAACGCTGAAGGCCATCGAGCAAGCGCGCGAGGCCGGCTTTCAGGTGATCGCGGCTGTTTGTATCGTGGACCGGGAAGAGGGAGGCAGAGAAAACATCGAGAAGCATTGTCCCTTTCATGCCCTCTTTACCGCCCGCGAGCTGTTGGCGACGCTGGAAATGGAACACTCCTCTGGCCGGATTATCCCTTGAATCTTCTCAGGAAGTGCTGAGAATAAAGTAGCTTCATCGCCCGGCACGGTTCAATTTCTTTGCCCGGCGGAGCTTCTTCACGTTGCGGTGGAGTGAAGCAATCATCTCCTCGGCGGTGTCAAAAGGACCGTAAACACGGCCTTTCTTGTAGTCCTCCAGACTTTCAGCGATTCCTCGATCAATAATAGCCTTGGGTACGAAGGTCAGCTTCCCCCGCTCGACCTTGGCCTCCAGCAGATCGCCGACTTTGATTCCCGCCTGCTTGCGCACCTTGGCGGGGATGACAATCTGGTATTTGTTTTTGACCGAGACAAGAGGCATAAAGGTATACTCCCAGTTGGTTGGACAGATGAATAGTTCAACAGTTCATCTTTCTAACACAAGCTTACCGGGCTGTATGGGACCTGTCAAGCAGACTAGGCTTTGACGCTCTCCCCCCTCACGGCTTCTTCTCGACCAACCCCGGAATGGGCACGGGCAGCGTCTCGATGTTCTGCTCCATGGCCTGAATCAGCGCGGCCTTCACAACAGGCCGGTGGCGAAGGAAGACCAGCGCGGCGGCGATGCAGACCGCGCCCCCCATCGCCACCGTGAACGGAGCCCCCATCTGATCGGCGAGCCATCCCGCCATCAGGCTGCCGAACGGCGTCATCCCCATGAACATCATTCCGTAGAAGCCCACCACGCGGCCGCGCAGAGCGTCCGGCGCAATGGTTTGAAGCGTGGTATTGGTCGCGGCCATCTGCACCGTCATGCCGAATCCCGCCGGCACCAGGAAAAGGGCGGAAAGATAGAAGTTCCGGGAGAAAGAAAACAGGATCAAGGCCACGGCGTAGCTAAGCGTCGCGGCTGTAATCATGCGGCTGAGTCCCCGCATGCCCGGCCGGGCCGCCATGTAGATGGAACCCAGGATAGCGCCCACGCCCATGGAACTCATCAGAATGCCCAGCGCTCTGGGTCCTCCGTGCAGAACGCTTTCGGCGAACACCGGCATGAGGATCAGGATGGGATAGTTCATGATGCTCGCCACTCCCAGCAGCAGCAGCAGCGCGCGCGAGGGGGCGTGATGGCGGATATAGTTCCAACCCTCTTGGAAGTGCTCAAACGGAGAGGGGTGCGGCTCGCTCGGCGGGGGCGGGGGCAGGCGCATCATCATCAGGCCGATAATCACGCTCAGAAACGTGAAGCCGTTCAGCAGAAAGCAATAGCCTTCGCCGATGGCGGCCAGCAGCACGCCGGCTACGGCCGGTCCCAGGATGCGTCCGCTGTTATAGACGCTGGAGTTCAGGCCGATGGCGTTCATCAGGTCCTCTTTGCCGACCATCTCCACCAGGAAGGACTGCCGCGCGGTCATGTCAAAGACGCTGACCACGCCCAGGAGCAAAGCCAAACAGAAGATGTGCCAGACCTCCACCGCCCCGGCCAGGGTCAGTCCGGCCAGCAGGAAGGCCTGGAGCATCGCCAGGATCTGCGTCACGGTAATCAGCCGCCGACGGTTGACCCGGTCGGCCACCACGCCCGCCACGGGAGACAGCAGCAAGAAGGGAATCTGGTTGGCGAAACCTACCAGTCCCAGCATGACCGGGGAGCCGGAAAGCCGGTAGACCAGCCAGCTTTGCGTCACCATCTGTACCCATGTGCCGGTCAGGCTCAGCAACTGTCCGCCAATAAACAAGCGGAAATTGCGATGCCGCAGGGCGCGCGTGACCCCCCCCCATCTCGACGACAAAGGCTGCTTGGGCTTGCTGCCGGTTGTCTGTTGTGGAGCGTCCAAAAACTTGCTTCTCCGCTGTTTGGTTGTTCGGATGTCCGATCCGGACAATCGAATCAACCATTATAGCTGCCGAACCGAAGCTGGCTGCATACAGACTGCGCGAGCAACTCAAAACCGACTGCGCGGTGCTATGCTAAAGTGAAATTGCCAAGAAGAGAGAAGCGAAAGAGGTAGAAAACCGATGCCAGTGCGCGTGCGCTTTGCTCCCAGCCCAACCGGAGAACTGCATGTGGGAAACGCCCGCACCGCTCTGTTCAACTGGCTGTTCGCGCGCCGGAACCGGGGCGTGTTCGTTTTGCGGATAGAGGACACGGATGTGGAGCGCTCCGAGGCGCGATACGAAGGGCAGTTGATGGAGGATCTGAAGTGGCTGGGCCTCGACTGGGAGGAGGGGCCGGATTGCGTCGGAGACTGCGGACCTTACCGGCAGTCGGAGCGGCTGGGGCTCTACCAGCATTACGCTCAGGAACTGATCGCCGCCGGAAGCGCCTACTATTGTTTCTGTTCACCGGAGGATCTGAACAAAGAGCGCCTGGAGGCGCAGGCGGCGGGCAGCCAGCCGAAGTACTCCGGAAAGTGCCGGGTGATTCCTCCTGCTGAGGCAATCTCGCGAAAGAAAGCCGGCGAGACGGCCTCCGTGCGGCTGCGCATACCCGACGAGCCGCTTCGATTTGACGACTTGGTCGGCGGTATGGTGGAGTTTTCCCCGGATGTGATTGGCGATCCCATCCTGCTGCGCTCCAGCGGCACTGCCGCCTACAACTACGCCGTGGTGATTGATGACGGCCTGATGCAAATCTCTCATGTCATTCGGGGCGACGACCATATTTCCAACACGCCTCGCCAGGTGGCCGTCTACCAGGCCCTGGCCCGCCTGCCGTCGCCGGCCACCGACGGCTGCGACTGGCGGCTGCCACAGTTCGCTCATCTATCGACCATCCTGGGGCCGGACCATACGCGGCTCAGCAAACGGCACGGCGTCACCTCGCTGGCGCACTTCCGGGAGAGGGGAGTTCTTCCGGAAGCGCTGGCCAACTACCTGGCGCTGCTGGGATGGGCGCCGAGCGGAGGGGACCGGGAGATCTTCAGCCTCCCGGAGCTGGTCGAGGCTTTCAGCCTGGAGCAAGTCTCGCGTAGCCCGGCGATCTTTGATTCCGTCAAGCTCCATTGGATGAACCGCCACTACCTGAAGCAGAGCGATCCCGAGCGGGTTCTCGATCTGGCGATCCCTATTTTCCGCGCCGTCGGGCAGATCGGCGAGTCACCCGGTGAAGACTTGCGGCAGTGGTTGCGGGAGGTGGTGGACCTGTTGCTGCCTGCTGTGGACGACCTCAGCCAGCTTCCCGAACAGGCTGGGGTAATATTTAACTATGACGCCGCAGCCAGTATCGCGAACGAGGAGAATCAGCAGGTGCTGGCGGAACCCAGCGCACGCCAGGTGATTGAGGGGTTTGCGAAGCTGGCGCAGCAGGACGGAGAACTCACCGTAGAGCGGTTCCGAGCCGTGCTCGACCAAGTGAAGAAAACAACCCGGCAGAAGGGGAAGAGCTTGTTCCACCCGGTTCGCATCGCGCTCACCGGCTCGCCCTCCGGCCGCCAACTGGACCGGCTGGTTCCGCTGCTCGAAGCGGGCAGCCGGCTGAAGTTGCCCACGCCGGTGAAGAGCTGCCGCCAGCGTCTGATGGAGTTCCAGCAGGCGTGGCAGAGATAGCGCGCGCCGAGCCAAGACGAAAGCCGGGCGCCAATAGCGAATTATTGATCGATAAATCATAATGAATCAGTCATTGGATACCATCTGGGGCATCCACGCCGTCCGGGAAGCGATCCAGAGCCGGAAGCGGCCCATCGAGCACGTGCATTTTCAGGAAGGCTTGCGCAACTCGCGCTTGCTGGAATTAGTCCGGGACTGCCGCTCGCGCGGCATTTCTCTGCGGTTCGATCCTGTTCGCGCGCTCGACCGGCTGGCTCAAGGCGGGCGCCATCAAGGCGTGGTCGCCGTCGCGGGAGCCTACGGATACGTGAGTCTTGAGAGTCTTCTGGAGCCGGAGCCTTCGAACGCGCTGCTGTTGCTGCTCGACGGCGTCGAAGACACGCACAACCTGGGGGCGCTGATCCGCACGGCCTGCGTCGCCGGGGCCGACGCCGTGGTGCTGCCGGAAAGGCGGTCGGCGGGCCTGACCCCGGCGGTGGCCCAGGCGGCGAGCGGAGCGGTCGAGCACGTGCCGGTCGCCCGGGTCGGCAATCTGTCGCGGGCAGTCGAGACCTTGAAGGAGCACTCCTTCTGGGTCTTTGGCCTGGATGAACGCGGCGATAAGAATTATCACCAAGTGGACTATCGCGGCAACTGCGCCCTGCTGGTGGGAGGCGAGGGGAAAGGTCTGCACCAGTTGCTGCAGAAGCAGTGCGACTTTCTGGTCCGCATCCCTGCCGAGGGGAAGATTTCCACGCTCAACGTCAGCGTCGCCGCCGGGATTGTGTTGTTCGAGGCCACACGGCAGCGGAGGAGTGCACATCGTGGAAAGGAATTGTAGTGCAAAGTTCAAAACGCGAGTTGAACTGATGCTAGAATCAACACGGTTTTCCAATGACGGTGCCCAACCCGACGCCGATCTATCGCCTCATCCATGTAGACAGTCTCCACATCTGTCTCAGGCGTAGTGGATTGCATGCACCGAATCATACGTCTGATGACGGATTAGTTTACAAAACGATCCATAATGTAGATATTCAGGCAGCGCGTCGGGTCACGTATATACCATGTGGACCGCAGGGCGTTATCCATGATTATGTTTCTTTCTACTTTGGATACCTCTCCCCCATGCTTCTTCAGCTTAAAACGGAACGCGTGCCTGGCTACAACGAAGGTCAGGAGCCTTTGATTTATCTGATTTCCACTGCGCAAGCGGTCCGTGACGCAGAGGTAAACTTCGTGTTCTCGGACGGACACGGCATCGCGGCCTTCACGGATTGGTATGACGACTTGGCGGATCTCGATAAAGTGGACTGGGACATGGTTTATCAACGATACTGGCCGGACACCGTGGACGACATGGACCGCAAGCGCCGCAAGCAAGCTGAGTTCCTGGTGTACAGGTTCTGTGACTGGCGGGTGATCCATGAAATTGGAGTCTTGAATGATAGGATGAGGAGAGTCGTCGAAGATATCATGAGCCAGTTTTCAAGCGATTTACAACGGGTGGTCCGCGTAAAACCAGATTGGTATTATTATTCATAAGCGGAGATACTCCATGATCACAATTACGAAGGGCAACATCATCGAGGGCGATGCCGAAGCTTTGGTCAACACGGTTAATTGTGTGGGTTACATGGGAAAGGGGATTGCCTTGCAGTTCAAAAAGGCCTTTCCTGAGAATTTCAAAGCTTACGAGAAAGCCTGCCGAGGGAAAGAAGTCCAGCCGGGGAAAATGTTTGTTTTCGATACGAGTTCTTTGGTAAATCCGAGATATCTCATTAATTTCCCCACAAAACGCCATTGGCGAGGGAAATCGCGGGCAGAGGAAATAGAAGCCGGACTCAGAGCTCTGATTCAGGAAATCCGAAAGCGAAACATCCGGTCAATTGCTGTGCCGCCTTTGGGATGTGGGCTTGGTGGATTGGAGTGGAATATTGTTCGTCCGATGATTGAAAGGGCTTTTTCGGAATTGCCGGATATCCAGGTTTTGCTCTACGAGCCTGTTGGGGCTCCTGAACCCAAGAGGATGCCCGTGCGCACACAACAGCCGAAGATGACGGTTGCCCGAGCTCTGCTAGTGAAGCTCATGCAACGATACTCCGAATTGGACTATCGGCTAACGCTTCTTGAGATTCAAAAACTTGCTTATTTCCTCCAGGAAGCTGGAGAGCCTTTACGGCTGAAATTCGAGGCCGGCCATTACGGGCCATATGCACATAATCTCAACAAGGTGTTGGAAACCCTGGAGGGCCATTTCATCCGGGGCTATGGCGACAGTCAGGCGCCGGATGTCGAAATTGAATTACTTCCTGGAGCTGTGGAAGCGGCAGATTCATACCTTGAGAACCATCGGGATTCTCGGAAACGCTTGGAAAAAGTTGCTAACCTGATCGAAGGGTTTGAAACACCATACGGAATGGAACTTCTGGCTACTGTACATTGGGTTTCTTTTCATTTGGAATTTCCTCCCAAGAATGTTGAGGATGCAGTCCAGGCAGTTCAACGGTGGAGTGAACGCAAGCAGCGTATGTTTCGTCCCGGCCACATCCGGGTTGCCTGGGAGCGGCTCGTTGATACGAATGAGAAATTAGCCGTCTAATCAACCGCGTGTCCCTGCTCTATCATTTCGGTGAAAGCTGCTGGCGGAAGACCTCCAGCGCCGCCGGAACCGAGTCTGCCTGAAAGACCACTCCCTGGGATTTTGGGTCGGCGGTCTCGATCTGCTCCACCACCGGCCGCCAGAATTCTCCCAGGACAACCAGCGGCCTGCGGGGCAAAATGCGTTTGTGCATCATCTCCCAGGCAACCGCCAACTCCACCAGCGTTCCTGTCCCTCCTGGGCAGGCCACGTAGCCGTCGCCGATCGCGATCAACCTCCGCAGCCGCTGCTCCCAGTTTTCAACCACAATTTCCTGCTGAACCCACCGGTTGGGTTTGCTGGAGAAGGAACTGGCCAGTACTCCGACCACGTGCCCTCCCGCTTCCGCCGCGCCGCGCGAGACGGCCTCCATCACGCCGCCATATCCGCCGCTGGCCACGGCGAACCCGGCTTGAGCCAGCGCTTCGCCCAATTGGCGGGCCAGCCGGTAGGGCTCACTCGATTCGGTGGAGCGAGAGCTTCCAAAGACGGTGATGATGGGGGAATCAGCGGAGGAGGAAAAAGCCGGCGAAGAAGGATGTGGAGACACGTTGAGGGAGGAGACGCTACCGCATTCGCGGAGACCACTTCTGATCCACGATGCGTTTAATCTGCCGGTTGGAGACCCCCGTGTTGTGCTGTCGTTGCGCCTCCAGCGCAATCTGGCGGCAGAGCAGTCAGGTGGCGCCGTGGTTGTCCGTGAAGCAGTCCAGATTATTGCGGTGCCCGGAAGTGCCATAGCAGCCGCAATAGCAAGGCATGTGTTCCAGGACCTCCGGGATGTCCTTGGCTACTTGATAGGACCGCGACACCTCGGGATCGGAGAAGCCCTTCGGGCTCAGGCTAACGGGGCGCGGGGTTTTCGGCCCAGCGGGCAACACCAAGCGATTCCTCAGCGTGGAATCGGTTGCGGAAGAGGCGGTCTGAGCCGGTTCGCTGGACGTTTGCCCGGCCCCGGAAGACTCCTGGCTGACGCCAAAATAGGTGAAGACCACTCCTGCCAGCACGATCCCGGCTACAGCTCCATACCAAACCTTGGCGTTTTTGCGCCGCGAGCTGGAGGAGGTTTGAGCCTTTTTGTGTTTCGACATCTGTAAGCAAAATCTAACATACTCGTGCCGTGCTTTCCAGCTATTTTAACAAATATTGCCTGGTCAAGCTGGCCGGCCAGGTTTGGATGAGGCTGCTTTATAGTTCCGCCCCCGGTGTAGCAGGAAATAGTTCCGTCGGGGAATCAACGGAAATAAGAAATTGCTGCTAACAGCCACAGCCTTTTCATTTACAATATAAGGTCCCATTTATTTCGCCGCATCTTTGTCGGCTCCTAGATCCTGACGATGGCCTCGATCAACAAACATATTGAAAAAGCCGAACGCCTCCTCCAGAAGGGAAAAGTGGACGCGGCCCTTGCGGAGTTCCTGATCGCCTGGAAAGAGGAGCCGGACAACGACACCCTCGTCCAGACGGTGGCCGAACTCTACCATCAACAGAAGAAACTGAAGGAATGCCGGCAGTGCTACGGGTATCTGTTCGACAAGTACGCGGAAAGGCAGGAGGGAGCAAGGGCGGTCGATATCTTCCAGAAGATGAAGAAGCTGGGGCCGGTCGAGCCCAAGCGCTCGCTGGCTTGCGCCCAGTTTCTGGAAAAAAAGAACCCCAAAGAAGCGACCGGGCTGTACCGCCAAGTCCTGGACACGGCGGGCGGACAGAGTCCAGAGATTGCCATAAAATGCCTGCAAGGATTGTCGAAACTGCAACCGGACTCTTTAGAGGTCCAGCAGCAGACTGCCGCTTTGGCCTCGCAGACGGGCGACACGGCCCTGGCATCCTCCGCCTACCAGAAGGTAGCGGAGATGCTGAGCCAGCAAGGAAAGGATGCCGAGGCAGTAGAGGCTCTGGAGAAGGTCTACCGGCTGTCGGGGAACAATCCGGCTGCGCAGGTTTCCCTCGCCCAGGCCTACGCGAAGACGGGAAAGTTTGAGTCCATACTGGAGCTTTTGGGAAATGCAGAGGAAAAATCCGATGACCCCGAATTGCTAAGAGTGCTGGCAGATGCCTGCCGCGCCGGGAAACAATTGGAGCGAGCGGAGGCCATTTACTGGAAACTGCTGAAAAAATCCCCCGCAACGATTGATCCTTTGCTTGAGATCGCGCTGGGGTACATCCACCAGGACAACATTCCCCCGGCGCTCCGATTGCTGAATAGCCTCAAGAAAGAACTCACAGCCCGCGGACGGCAAAACGACCTGGTCGCCTTCGCCGATAAGTTGGGCCGTATTTCACACACCAATATTTCTTTCCTGGAGTTCTTATGCGGTTTGCTGGAAGAACTCCACTACGACAGCCCGCTGTCCAATGCATTGAACGGCCTCTTTGATCTCTACTTCGCAGCCGGGCAGTTCCCGAAGGCTATCAACGTGCTGCACCGGCTGATCGATTTGGATTCCTACGATCCGCAGTGCGCCGCTAAACTCGACCGGCTGAAAGGAAAGGCGGATCCGGGAGCCTGGAACGATCTTGCGGCTCGATTGGGAAAGAGTCCCTCCTCCGCCGGGAGTTCTGCCACAGGCTCGGCGTCCGCTACAGGAGTTGCCACCGGCCAAACCGGAGGCGAGGACGGAGGGAATGTGCTGGACGACTTGATCCTCCAGGCGGAAATCTACGTGCAATATAAACTGGACGCCAAGGCCCGGGAGCGTCTGGAGCGCATTGCCAAGCTGTTTCCGCGCGAGGAAGAAAAAAACGAGCGGCTGCGGAGACTGTTCACGCAGGCCCGCTTCGCCCCCAAATATCCGGACCTGCCCGCGAAAGCGGCTCCAGCGGAGCCGGCGCGCCCTGGGGTTGATTTGAGCCGTGTGTCGGAGGTCAACCGCAATCTTTTCCGGCAAGGTACGGTGAAGAGCGTGCTCTTTGCCGCAGTGAATGATGTGGGCCGGCTCTGGCAGGCAGACCGCTGTGTGGTCGGCTTAGGGGCTCCTGGCCGCCCCCCCAGCATGGCGCTGGAATACATCTCGCCATCCATTGAGCCCTCCGATCCCAGATCGCTGGGGAAGCTGGTGATGGGGCTGCAGCAGATCATCAAAGACCAGAGCGACCCCTTGGCTGCCGAGAACGCAGCGGAGGCTCCGCAACTCGCCGAGTTGAAGAGCTTGCTCGCCGCCTCGCAGGTGAAATCTCTGGCGGCGATTCCGTTGCGGGACGCCGACCAACTCATCGGCATCATGATTCTTGAGCAATGCAGCAAGCCCCGTTCCTGGGGAGCGAACGACTTGGCCGGGTTGGAAGCCATCGCCGGGCAGGTTGTTCTCGCTCTCTCCAACGCGCGCCTCCGCAGTCTGATGAAAACCCTGGCCGTTACCGATGAGCGTTCCGGCCTGCTCCATCGCGACTCCTACCTGACCTGCTTGTTGTCGGAAGCCGAACGGATGTCGGCGCAGAAGACGGCGCTGACGGCGGCCCTGCTCCAGTTTTCCGCAGAGGGCCAGTTGTCGCGCCAGCAACGGGAGCAAATTCTGGACCAATTCATGAAGGAATGCGCGGGCACGCTGGCCTCTCAGCTCCGGCAAAGCGACATTGCCGTGCAATACAGCAAAGACACCCTGGCGTTGATTATGCCCGGCACCAACGGGAAGAACGCTGTCTCGGCGATAGAAAAGCTGAGGAAGACACTGTCAACCATTCATTTGCCCAACGCCAATGGTCCCCCGCAGATGCTTGCCGGCATTGGACAAGCCGTGGATGCGGCGGAGATGGACGGCGCCGATATTGTGACCGAGTTGATTAACCGGCTGGAATGCGCCTTGGAAGATGCGAAACAGTCGGGCGACAATGGCAGCAAACTTCTGGAGCCGCCAGGGATTTCAAGCTAAACAGACGGGGAAAATACGGGCGGGAGAATAAAGAGGCTAATTTGGAATGGAAATCCGTCAAGTAGGTGTCGTGGGATGCGGGTTAATGGGCTCGGGAATTGCCCAGGTGGTTGCTACAGCAGGTTTTGAGACCATCGTGGTGGAAGCGAATCAGCAACTGTGCGACCGCGGAATCAGCAATATCGAAAAGGGGCTGGAGCGTCTGGTCCGCAAAGCCTCTCTTTCGGAGGAGCAAAAGACAGCGATTCGGGGGCGTCTGCGGGCCACAACCGATCCATCCCAGCTTTCAAAATGCGACTTGGTCATTGAGGCCATCATAGAAAACCTGGAGGAGAAAACCAAGTTGTGGCGGTCGCTCGACGGGATTCTCAAGCCGGAGGCGATTCTGGCCAGCAACACCTCCTCGCTTTCCGTCACGGAAATGATGATCGCCACCAGCCGCCCAGAGCGCTTCGTGGGCATGCACTTCTTTAATCCCGTCCCGGTGCTGGAGTTGGTGGAGGTGGTGAAGACCGTCGCCACCGACCCGCAGGTTTATGAAACGGCGATCGCTTTCACCCAGAAGCTGGGTAAAACGCCGGTGCGCACCTCGGACCGTGCCGGCTTTATTGTGAACCGGCTCTTGGTTCCTTACCTGCTGGATGCCATCCGGGCCCTGGAAGAAGGCGCAGGCTCCATCACCGACATCGACAAGTCGATGAAGCTCGGTTGCGCCCATCCGATGGGTCCGTTCGTGTTGCTGGACTTCGTGGGCCTGGATACAACCTATTACATCGCCAACATCCTCTTTGACGAGTTTCGCGAGCCGCGCTTTGCGCCTCCCGGCCTGCTGAAGCGGCTGGTGAAGGCGGGCTGGCACGGGCGCAAGACGGGGAAAGGCTTCTACGACTATTCCGACCCAAAGGCCCCGAAGCCCTTGGACCAGTTTCAGCCCCTGTAGCGACGGGCGCTCCGGCCCGTCCATCGAGAAGTAAATCCTCAAACTCTGCCCCCTGTTTGTTGCCAGGGGCGGAAAATTTCCGGTGAATGGAGTGGCGGCTGTTGACCGGACCAGCAAAGGTGGACCCAACATGTCCTATGAAAACCTATTGGTCGAAACGTGCGAACACATCGCCACAGTAACCGTCAACCGGCCCAAGGTGCTGAATGCGCTGAACCGGAAAACCGTGGAAGAGTTGGACGCTTGTTTCCGCTCTCTCCAGCAGGACGAAGACGTGAGGGCGGTGATTGTCACCGGCGCCGGTGAGAAGGCTTTCATCGCCGGAGCCGACATCAAAGAACTGGCAACCTATAGCCCCCAGGAAGCGAAGGAGTGTTCCATCCAGGGACAAGCCGTTCTGAACCGCATCGAGAACCTGGGCAAGCCGTCCATCGCCGCCATCAACGGATACGCCCTCGGCGGCGGTTGCGAGCTGGCGCTGGCCTGCACGCTGCGCATCGCCAGCCAGGCGGCGCGGCTCGGGCAGCCGGAAGTCAAGTTGGGCATCACGCCCGGCTACGGAGGATCGCAACGGCTGCCGCGATTGATCGGCAAAGGGATGGCGCTGCAAATGATCCTGAGTGGCGACCCCCTCTCGGCAGAGGAGTCCTTGCGATGGGGGCTGGTGAATCAGGTGGTGCCGCCGGAGGAGTTGCTGCCCGCCGCGGAAGGGATCGCCAGGAAAATCATTGCCAACTCGCCGCTGGCCGTCCAATATTGCATGGAGGCGGTCGAACAGGGGCTCAATATGTCCATCGATCAAGGGCTCTTTCTGGAAAGCACGCTGTTTGGAATCAGCTTTGCGACCGAGGACATGCGGGAGGGCACCCGCGCTTTCCTGGAAAAGCGCGCTCCCCGCTTCGCCGGGCGGTGAAATCCATTTCAGCACAGGCAGGGTGATGGGTGATGGGAAACGCTAAGGGTGAAAACAAAAAATACCGGGAGATTCAGGGCGAGCTGACCGCCGCCGGCTTGCGCTTTGCGCTGGTGGTCAGCCGCTTCAACGCCTTCATCACCGAGCGGCTGCTCGACGGGGCGTTGGACGCCTTGCACCGCGCCGGTGCGGCCGCCGGCGCCATCGACGTCGTCCGTGTGCCGGGAGCCTTTGAAATTCCCGTCACGGCCCGGCACCTGGCCGAGTCGGGCCGCTACAACGCCATCGTTTGCCTGGGCGCTGTCATACGCGGCGACACACCGCACTTTGAACACATCGCGACGGAAGCCTCCAAGGGAATCGCCGCCTCGGCGCTGACCTCGGGCATTCCCATGTCGTTCGGCGTTCTGACGGTCGAGAACCTGGAGCAGGCCGTGGACCGCGCCGGATTGAAGTCCGGCAACAAGGGGTTTGAAGCCGCCATGACGGCGGTGGAGATGGCCAACCTGCTGAAAAAAGTGAAAGGCTCTCCTTCCCGGCGAGCGGGCAAACGTTCCCGGAAGTAGGGCTGTCGCCGACAGTTTTCTCCTCTGAGCGCCCGTGAGTCTCCTATGGGTTCCCGAAGAAAAGCGCGCGAGTTCGCTCTGCAGATGCTCTACCAGTGGGACCTGGGAAAGGATTCCCCGGAAACAGTCGAGCAGTTGTTCTGGTTGAGCGCTGGGAAGCTCTCGGAGAAAGCTCCAGAGAAAAGTCCGAAAAAGACGGCTAGGAAGACCTCCAGCAAGAAGGCCTCCAAGATCAACTTAAAGAAGACGCAGAAGAAAGCCTCCCCTCCGAACGAAGACGACCCGCAGCGCTCCTTTGCCGGTCAATTGTTCACCGGCACCGTGGATGACGTGGAGCAGATCGACCGCCTGATCCGCGATCATGCCGAGCACTGGCGACTGGAGCGCATGGCCGCAGTCGACCGGAATATTCTTCGGCTGGGATCACAGCGGCTGGGAATCTACGAGATCAGTCATCACAGCGAAACCCCGCCCGTGGTTGTCATCAACGAAGCCTTGGAGCTGGCCCGGAAATTCAGCGAAGAGGTCTCCGTACAGTTCATTAATGGGTTGCTGGACCATATCCGCAAGGAGATTGCCAGCGGCCAGCCTGCCGAAACAGCGCCCAATAAAACAGGTTGAAACAGATACGATTCCCGTAGAAAAAAGCATTTAGTGAGGTAAAATTTATATATACAGGCAGACCTGATAGAGTTCGGCAGCACGCCGGAAAAAGGAGGTCTCATGTTTCCCATCACCCGTCTGAAGGATTACCTGGAACAAGAAAAGGCTCCCTACCACCACCAGACGCACCGCACGGCATACACCTCTCAGGAAGTTGCAGCGGAAGAGCACATTCCCGGCAAGATGGTAGCGAAGAGCGTGGTCATTAAAATAGATAACACTTTCGCTTTGGCTGTTCTGCCCGCCCCGTCGCGGGTGGACGTACCGGTGCTGAAAGTATCCCTCCGGGCCAGAGACCTGCGGCTGGCGACGGAGTTTGAGTTTGCGGGGCTGTTCACGGACTGCGAGGTCGGCGCCATGCCGCCCTTCGGCAATCTCTACGGTTTGCCTGTATACGTGGAGCAGTCCCTCACCGAGGACGAGGAGATCATCTTCAACGCAGGAACGCATCAGGACACCATCCGCATGAAGTATGCGGATTTTGCCCGCCTGGTTCGCCCCCAAGTCATCGGGTTCGCCAGGGGACACGCCGCCTGAGAGGGCAGCCGGTTCCTGGGTAACAAACAAAAGCGCCGCGAGACTGCTCACCGGACTCAAAAAGGATCGTCATGCCTGGGGACGGCCCTGTCCGCAAGAAAAATACCCTTACGGGACAAAAGGGAAGGAATCTCCTGAATGGACTCCGCGTGCAGGAGCCGCGAGTGCGGCTCGACTTCCTGGTGTTCCAGCTCCCATGTGTTCGGGTGGGGAATGAAGATGGCCCAAAGCCCCGCTGCGAGAGCCGGCAGAACATCGGAGCGCGGGCTGTTGCCGACCATGCAGGTGGCGTCTTCGTGGAGCGAGTGGCGGAGCATCAATTCCCGGTAGGCTCCGGCATTTTTTTCTTCGACGACTGCCACAAGGTCAAAGCAGCTCTGCAAGCCGGAGCGGTTCAGTTTGCCTGATTGTTCCTCTGCGTCTCCCTTGGTGAACAGCATCAGCCGGTGGCAGCGCCGCAAAAGTTGCAGCGTGGGGAGAACGCCGGGCAGCAGGTCGATAGGATGATGCAGCAGCCGGTTCCCGATCCGCCGGATGGCATCGAGATAAGCCACGCCGTCTTTCCCTTCATAGATCTGCCGGAAGGTTTCCTCCAGAGCGCCGATAAAATTCATGCTGCCGTAGCCTCGCCGGGGAATGCTTTCTCTCTCAATTTCGTCGAGCAAGTTTCGGACCCGCAGGCGGTCCCGGGTGACGGGCTGCAGAAGAATTAGAAATTCCTCCAGGGCTTTCTCAAAGTAGATATTGTTTTCCCATAAGGTGTCATCCGCGTCGAAGAGCAGCCAGTTTTCCATTCCGTGCGCCTTCTCTCTGCCGAATGGCTAAAACGAATTCAGAGCATTTGTCGATTCGTGCTAGATTCTATCAGCCTGTATCTTCTGTTCGGAACAAATGCTTTGGCGGAATTTTTAGCGGCATCCAGGACAATAGCTAGACCGTTTTTACGAATTATGTATCCCGTCAGGGCACGGCTTCAGCCGTGCCGAAACGCTCTCCAGCCAAGTGCGCTTTAGCGCCTGAGGTGAGTCTTGAACTCTGCGTGTTTCAGCGATTTAATCCCGACCTCAGCGGCTGAAGCCGCTGGCGTGATCCGGATGGCGGCACGGTTAAAACCGTGCCCTGACGAGAGCGCAATGATGGATATACGAGCTGCAAAACAGGTCTAGGGTTACTCCGGGAGAGCATGTTTTCATCTAAAAAAGCAAGCCGGCGGGAGCTTACGGGTTGGTGCATGTTTGATTTCGCCAACTCCGCGTTTGCCACCGTCATCGTCACGGTTGTCTACAGCGTCTACTTTGTGAATGTTGTGGCTGCGGGGAGGCCCGACGCGCCGTTCCTGTGGTCGATCGGCACTTTTATTTCCTACGGTTTTGTCTTCCTCGTCTCTCCGCTGCTCGGATCGATAGCGGACTACTCGGCAGGCAAGAAGCAGGTTCTATTTGCCTCCTACCTGGCCTGCGTGATCTTCACGGCGTTGCTGTTTTTTGTGGGACAGGGCGACATCCTGGCCGGGCTGGCCTTATTTATCCTGGCGAATATCGCCTTTGCCATCGGCGAAAACTTCATCGCCAGTTTTCTGCCGGAGATCGCCGAGCCGGAGGAGATGGGGCGCATCTCCGGTTATGGCTGGGCCATCGGGTATTTCGGAGGGTTGTTCAGCCTGGTGCTTTGCTACCCGTTCATCAGCACGGGCCTCGACGCGGCGCACGCGGAGCGCATCCGGTGGGTTTACCCCATCATTGCGGGCTTCTTTGCGCTGGCCGGAATTCCCACGTTCCTTTGGCTGCGCTCCTGCCAGAAGGCGCAATCGCTTTCGCCCGGCGACACCTACATCGGAATCGGGTTCCGGCGCATCCTCTCCACCTTGCGCCTGCTCAAACGGCACTCCGAGCTGGCCAAGTTCATGGTCGTTTTCCTGATCTTCAACTGCGGCACGGCTGCCGGCGTCGTATTCGCTGCGATTTACGCGCAACAAGAAGGAGGTCTCAGCTCCGCGCAACTGATGGGTTTCTTCATTGAGGCCCAACTCTCGGCGGCTGTGGGCGCTTTTTTGTTCGGCCACTTTCAGGACCGCTGGGGCACCCGCTGGACCCTGCAAGCGATCCTGCTGCTCTGGGTGTTGACGATTCTGGGGCTGTATTGGCTCCCGGGTTCGGGATGGTTTATTCTGCTCGGCAACCTGGTGGGGCTGGGGATGGGATCGATCCAGGCCGCCAGCCGCGCTCTGGTGGGGATGCTGTCTCCTTTGGAAAAGAGCGCCGAATTTTTCGGCTTTTGGGGACTTTTCTGGAAACTCTCCAACGCCCTCGGGCCGCTCAGTTTCGGCTGGATCGCTTACCGTTCCGAGTCCCTCCGGTCGGCGCTTCTGGGAGTTCTCGTCTTTTTTGTCGCCGGGTTCCTGGGAATGTTCCTGGTGGACGAAAAACGAGGCCGCGAACAGGCGCTGCTGGATCAGCCGGAAGACTCGCGCCTCGGTTGATTTACCTGCCTCGCTACTCGGTCACCCCATCCCGGCCCAATCAACCAGCCACTTGCTCCTAGGTCAAAAGTCCCATCGAGAAAGTTACCTTTGCGCTATTGGCGCGAAAGCGCGCATGCCTTATTGTGTGAAGTGTTCACGGGGTAAGACGGAACTGAGGAACGCCGGGGGGACGAACTTCAGTTTAGGCTTACCGGGGCTGGCGGCGGCGCCAGCCCTTTTTATTTTCACAGGTCGAAGAAATCATTGAGATGGTAGACCGGGCCACGACAAGGCCGGGACCGCGTGGACTGTACAAAAAGAAGAGTTTAGCTTGACGTGCCAATCCTGGAACTGTAATCGAACAGCAAATTGCGCTAAAATGATTGACAGGGGAAGCTTGGTAGCATATCGTTGCCGAACCAAAGCATTGCGGAGAGAGGTCAATTATGGCAGATCGTAAACAATTTCTTGGCGTTGAAGCTCCAAATCCAAAACTGTTGGATATTTTGGCAGCTGCCAAGAACAAACCGGTCACAGAAGATGAATTGCGCGAGCAAAGAATCAGTTTCGCTTTTGGCAATGCCCCCGCAAACGCCAAGTTGATTACCAAAGATAGCGTGCGGTACGCATCAAAAAATATTCGTCTGCTTAAGTAATTCTAGCCTGCTGAAGTTTCGGCCTTCCACATTCCATGTCTGTAAGAGAAAAAGATGATTCAGTCTTCTTTGCAAGGATTCAAGAGCAAAATCTTTTGCGCCAATACGACCTGCTGTCGAATTGCGTAGAAATTGGATTGAAGAAGGGGATTGAAGCTTTCGATAAGTACACATTGTGGTCCTTGAACTATGCAGCCGTATCTAACATCGCACAGTTTGGTGGACGCTACCGCGAAGAACCCATCTACATAGGAGATCATTACCCTCCGCACTTCAAAGAAGTTCCCAACGAAATGGATCGTTTCTTTTCAATGATCCATGAGAACTGGGAGATTCACGACCATCCAACTCTTCTTCCGGCTTATGCGCTATGGAGGCTAAATTGGATTCATCCGTTTATTGAAGGCAACGGAAGGACAGCTAGGGCTGCGTGCTATTTGCTAATTTGCTTGAAACAAGGCAAGCTGCTGGGCGGAGAGAAAATCGTACCAGAACGCATCCGAGATAATAGAGATCCATACATTGCAGCCCTTAAATCGGCAGATAGGGCTTGGAACGAGGGTCACTTTAATGTCAACGAAATGGCGCAATATTTAGGAGACCTGCTCATCGGACAGCTATCAGAGTAGAACCAACCCTTAAAATCCCCCCGCCGATTTCAAACTGAGACACTACCTGGATATAGCTCATCTTGACTGCCTCAGGGGCCTATGCTAATTTAGCTTTCCGATTTTCCCCGCCGGAGGTTCCTGGTTGGCGAATACCCCTGCGCAGAGCGCGGCGTCCCGCAAGACTGCCCTGAATTCGATGCATCGAAAGATGGGCGCTCGCATGGTCGAGTTCGGGGGGTGGGACATGCCGCTCGAATATAGCGGGATCGTGCCGGAACACATGGCCGTGCGGACTCGCGCGGGCCTGTTCGACGTGAGCCACATGGGAGAAATCGAGGTGGAAGGAAAAGGGGCGCTCCCCCTGCTGCAGAAAATAACCTGCAATGACGCCTCCCGGTTGCAGGACAATCAGGCGCAATATTCCGGGTTGATGAATTCGCAGGGCGGATTCGTGGACGATCTGCTGGTGCACAAGATCGCCGACCATCGCTATCTGCTCTGCGTCAACGCCTCCCGCCGCGAAGCGGATTTCGGCTGGATCACAAAGCAAAACGATGCGGGAGCCCGCGTGCGAAATGTGAGCGATGACTACACCCAGTTGGCTGTCCAGGGTCCCCGCAGCAAGGATGTTCTGGAACGGCTGACGGCGGTGGACCTCGGCGCGCTGAAGTATTACTGGTTTACGCACGGCAAGGTTTGCGGAATCGAAAGCCTGGTGGCCCGCACCGGCTACACCGGCGAAGATGGTTTTGAAGTCTATCTGCCGCCGTCTGAGTCGGAGCGGGTTTGGAGCGAGATTTTGGAGGCCGGAAAAGAAGAAGGGATTCTCCCCTGCGGACTGGGCGCGCGGAACACGCTACGGCTGGAAGCAGGAATGCATCTGTACGGGCACGATATCGATGAGGAAACGACGCCGCTCGAGGCGAATTTGAAGTGGATCTCAAAGCTGGAGAAGGGTCCCTTTCTGGGCAGCGAGGTTTTGGCGCGGCAGGCCCAGGAAGGCGTGAAAAGACGCTTGGTGGGCTTCCAGATGACCGACCGTGGCATCGCGCGCGATGAGGCTCCGGTGTGGGTAGAGGACCGGCAAGTGGGGAAGGTCACGAGCGGTTCCTACACTCCTTACCTGAAGCGAAGCATCGGATTGGCTTACCTGCCGAGCGAGTTCGCCAGCCCGGGGCAGCGGATACTGATTGAGATTCGCGGGAACCGGCCTGCCGCCGAGGTGGTGTCCACGCCGTTTTACCGCAAGCCGAAGAACTAAAACCACCCTGGGGAGGGGCGCGAATGTATCCTGCACAATTTCGTTATTCCGAGGAACACGAATGGGTCCAGGCAGAGGATAACTCGGCCACGGTCGGCATCACCGATCATGCGCAGAAAGAACTCGGCGACGTCGTTTTTGTGGAGCTGCCCAAAGTGGGCGACAAGGTGGAGGCCGGCCAGGCCTGCGGCACGGTGGAATCGGTCAAGGCGGTTTCGGAAATCTATTCGCCTGTCTCCGGTGAAGTGAAGGAAGTCAACACCGCTTTGGCTGAAACTCCCGAGTGGATCAATCAGGACCCGCACGGCAAGGCTTGGATGATGAAGGTCTCCCTCAGCGCCCCCGCCCCGCTGGACCGGTTGATGACCGCCGAGCAATACGAAGAATATCTCCGGAAAGAGTCGGCAGAGTAAAGCCGCTCGAGCGGAGAAAAACAACACAGTGCGGAGAGAACTCCACCCCGATGCGTTATCTTCCCAAGTCGCCCGAGGAGCGGCGGCAGATGCTCGCCGAGATCGGCTGCAACGCCGTCGAACAACTGTTCGCCGGCA
Source organism: Terriglobia bacterium (assembly GCA_963666975.2). Lineage (GTDB taxonomy): Bacteria > Acidobacteriota > Terriglobia > 2-12-FULL-54-10 > 2-12-FULL-54-10 > JADFGZ01. The sequence continues at coordinate 1,403,605 of CAXVYR010000004.1, forward strand.
TCCCTTCCGAGGTGCGCCTCGGGCGCGGGCTGAAACTGGAACCGGGACAGTCCGAGCCGGAAATTATTCGATGCTTTGAGCAGTGGGCTGCGGAGAATGCCCGCGGCTTCACCAGCTTCCTGGGGGCCGGAGTCTACGATCACTTCCAGCCCGTCATAGTGGATGCGCTCGTCTCCCGCAGTGAATTTTCCACCGCCTACACCCCCTACCAACCGGAGATCAGCCAGGGAACGTTGCAGGCGATCTTCGAGTATCAAAGCCTCATTTGCCAGTTGACCGGGATGGATGTGGCCAACGCATCCCTCTACGACGGGTCCACCGCCCTGCCAGAAGCGGTGATGATGACGCTGCGGGCAAGCCGCCGAAAGCGGGTTTTGGTGGGGCGTTCGGTGCACCCGGAGTACAGGCAGGTGCTGAGCACATACTTGCAGCATCAAGGCCTGGGAATTGAGGAAGTTCCTTTTGCCGAGAGCGGAGAGTTGGACCGAGCCGCGCTGCCCGACCGCCTCGGAACCGACGTGGCTGCTGTAGTGGTGCAGTCTCCGAACTTTTTTGGAACGGTGGAGGATACCGCCTGGGCGGCGGCTCAAGCGCAGGCGGCGGGAGCGGCCTTGATTGTGATGATCGCCGAGCCGGTCTCGCTCGGCATCCTGCGTCCCCCGGCAGAGGCCGACATCGTCGCAGGAGAAGCGCAGTCTTTCGGAGTTCCCCTCAGCTACGGCGGTCCCTACGTCGGCTTTCTGGCCGCCCGGGAAAAATATCTCCGCAACATGCCGGGGCGGCTCGTCGGCCAAACCACCGACGTGAGGGGAGAAAGAGGCTTCTGCCTGACCTTGGCGACGCGGGAGCAGCATATCCGCCGCGAGAAAGCGACCTCCAACATCTGCACGAATCAGGCTCTTTGCGCTCTGATGGCATCGATTTTCCTCTCTTCATACGGCAAGCAGGGGTTGCGCCAACTGGCTTTGCAGAACCTCTCCAAGGCGCACTATGCCGGAGAACGGTTCCAGGCGGCGGGCGCTTCTCTGCGTTTCCGCGGCCCCTATTTCAATGAACTGGTGGTAAGCGGCATCGGGAAGCGGCAGGGGGTAACAGAGCGGCTTCTGGAGGAGAAAATCATCGGGGGCCTCGATCTGGGGCGTTTCTACCCGGAGCTGGCAGGGGATGTGCTTTTTTGTTTTACGGAGAAGGCGAGCCGCGAAGCGATCGACAAACTGGTGGGCGTCAGCACGAAATAAGCGCACGAAATAAGATGGAGACGGTCCGGCACGGAAGGCGGCTGCGGACGGAAAACGGAACCAATCATGGCGGATAAAGATATAAAGAAAGCCAGAAGGCACCTCACGCAGAGGGAAGCTCTGATTTTTGAGCGCAGCTCGCCGGGCAAACCGTCCTTCGCGCTCCCTCCGCTTGATGTCCCGCCGGTTGATCCTGCCGCGGCCTTGGGCGCGCAACGGATTCGGGAGCAGATTGAAGGCTTTCCCGAGGTCAGCGAGATCGAGGTAGTCCGCCATTTTACCCGGCTCTCCACGTGGAACTACGGCGTGGACACGGGAGCCTACCTGCTCGGTTCCTGCACCATGAAGTACAACCCGAAGGTCAACGAGGTGGTGGCCCGGCTGGACGGCATCGGCAACGCCCACCCCTACCAGCCCGAGGCGCTATCCCAGAGTTGCTTGAAGATTCAGAAGCTCCTTTCGGAAATGCTGCTGGAGATCGTCGGCATGGATGCAATTACCCTGCAACCAGCGGCCGGAGCGCACGGCGAGATGACGGGCCTGCTGCTGGTGCGCGCCTACCATGAGTCGAAGGGAAATCCCCGCCGGAAGGTTTTGATTCCGGATTCGGCGCACGGCACCAACCCGGCCTCGGCGGCGATTGCCGGCTATCAGGCGCAGAGCCTCGCGTCCAATCGGCAAGGCACGGTGGATCTCGAACAACTCGACCGCCTGATGAACGAAGAGGTGGCCGCGCTGATGCTGACCAATCCTAATACGCTGGGCATCTTTGAAAATGAAATTGTCCAGATTGCCGAGATCGTCCACTCGCGCGGCGGGCTGATCTATATGGACGGGGCCAACATGAACGCCTTGATGGGAATCAGCCGCCCCGGCGATTTCGGCGTCGATGTGCTGCACCTCAACCTGCACAAAACCTTTTCCACCCCCCACGGAGGCGGCGGGCCCGGAGCAGGTCCGGTGGCGGTGAAGAAAATTTTGGAGCCCTTTCTGCCGGTCCCGGTGGTGGTGGAGAAGAAAGACGGCTCGCTGGCCTACAACTTCGACCGTCCGCGCTCCATTGGCCGTGTCCGCGCCTTTTACGGCAACTTCGGGATGCTGGTCCGGGCACTGGCTTACATTCTGGCCAACGGGGCTGAAGGGCTGCGGTTAACCACCGAGGACGCCGTGCTGAACTCTGTCTACCTGCGAAAAAAGCTGGAGGGAACTTATGAGCTGCCCTACTCCAGCCCTACTTTGCATGAATGCGTCTTTAGCGATAAGAAGCAGGCGCAACGGGGAGTGCACACGGGCGACATCGCCAAGCGACTGATCGACTACGGCTTCCATCCCTACACGGTCAGCTTCCCGCTGGTGGTCTCCGGGGCGATGATGATTGAGCCTACTGAGAGCGAGAGCAAGCAGGAACTGGACGAGTTGGTGGATGCGCTCCAGGCCATCGCACGGGAAGCCGAGCAGGAACCGGAAACCGTCCTCGGCGCGCCTCATACCACGCACCTCGGCCGCCTCGATGAAGTCCAGGCGGCACGGAAGCCCGTGCTGCGCTGGAAACCGCCGGTGAAGGAATAGCTCCGGATTTCTCACCAGCCCCGGCAGGGGCGGAAGAAATTAGCCCCGGACGTGAGCCCAGGGTACAGAGGCCAATGATGTTAGCCTAAGTTTGTCACGGCAGGGCGTTTTCTTGGCATTTTTCCCCGGCTGCGAAGCGGAAGCGGGAAACCCCAGGCGGTTTTCAGCCATGCAAGCGTTTTGCCAACTGGGACCTGCGAAATCCGTCAGCGAAAGTAACTTGAAATCCTGCGCAGCAAGAAATATTCATTGATGGGCCGATCATCCTGCATAGCCGGTACGTGGGGAGCCACGGCAGCCACGCTCTGTAGCGGCTGCTCCTTTTGCAGGACCTCCCTGAACATTGCTTCCGCGTTTTGATGGGGTCCCCATTCGACAAGGTCCGCGACAGCCGTTGGGGGCAAGCGGTTTGCCAGCTCGCGTGCATCCCTCGAAGGAAGCGGCTCATCGCTTGCCAGAAAGTGCAATCCTATGCCATGAAGGGATTGAATAACCCGAATGTGCGAGAAGGACTCCATCAGAGCCTTGGCAACCGCGGATTGGGTGCTCGGGTCCCATCCATCATCGCGAACGGCAAGCCAAACCTGAAGAATCCCTCCGGAGCGCAAACGCCTCTTCACAACCTCGTAAAATTCGCGAAAAAAAAGCAGGCTGGTGGTCGCAGTACTGATCGGCGGGGGAGGGTCCAGCGTGATCACATCGTAGGTTTCCGATGACCTTTCGAGGAAGCGGCGGCCATCGTCGATCCGGATGTTCGCCAAAGGCGATTTCATTAGCTCAGGTCCATCCGGATGGTAGTAGCCGAAGAGTTTCGGCACGCTGGGAACGAGTTCCACGGCAGTGCTTTGTATCCCCCACGAGAGGATCGAACGAAAGGTTGTGCCCATCCCGAAACAGATCACCAGACCACTCTGGGGTTGTCGGTCCAGGAAAGCCAGCGGCAGATGGGCCATGTACTTGGTTGCCGGGGTCAGGATCGTCATACCGGCTCCGTTGACCAGAAGGATTTTTTCGCTTCCGATCTGGGTCGCAATGACGGTGGCCATGTAGTCGCGGAGTTCTACACGGTCTGGAAAATATGTCTCGTAACCCTTCGCGGTTGCCATCAAACCGATCGATAGCAGGATCACCACAAAATAAAGCGCCCTCCCCCCCCAAACGACTCGACCCACTGCGACATCCGGTGTTTTGCGAGCCACAGTCAGCAAACCGATCCCGAACAGGGGGATGGAGAGCGCCACCAAACCCCAATGATCGCCAAGCCACGGCAAAATCAAGAACCCGCCTAACAGCGGGCCGATGATCGCGCCGATGATATTTACGGCATAGGCGCGCCCCGCTCGATTGGGGTCGCCCAGTGAGAAGTGGTCGACTAGAAGCGGCGTGAGAAACCCGAGTGCCCCGCTGATCGGCACGATTCCTGCCGCAGTTCGAAAAAGCGTCCAGGCCAAGCCTCTCGGAACGGGCAGAGAGGGATCGGCAAAGGCCAAGGGCAGCAGTGCCAGAAGGCCGAGAAAAAGCCATGCCCCTGCACTTTGCCGCGGATCATGGGAGCGAACCCAAAAACGGTAGAGGGATGAGCCGACACAGGTTGCGCCAAGATACAGAGCCAAGATTACGGCAAAAGAATATACGACATTTCCCAGGTAAACCGTGTACTGACGAATCCAAACAATTTCCATCGCCATGGTGCAAAGGCCGGTGAGGAACAGGAGCCACAATGTGTTTCCCTCAGAGAAGTCATAGAGCTTCCTGGGGGCCCTCGCTTCGGCAATCGGAGTTGCCGCTTCTGCCCCGGCGGATGAAAACCGCCCCCAACTGAGAGCAAAAACTGTAGCTGCCAGAACGCCATTCAGGGAACTGGCAACCCGCAGAGTTCCCTGAAATCCCAACAGCTCAATCAGAAAAAAGGCTGGAATGACGGTGCCCAGAATGGCTCCCAGAACGTTCGCGAGATAGAGATAGCTGAACGATTGTTGGGATTTCCCGTTACCGGATTTCCGAATTGCGGCCATGGCGAGCGGGAAAGTTGCGCCCATGCAGATGCACCAGGGAAGCAGCGAAAGAGCGACACAACCGCCTGACATGAAATAATAGAACGAAGAGTCCCAGGCCATCTCACTCCCACCACCCTGCAGGAACTCGTAACCGAGGTGAAGCAGACGCGGAACCAGCAGGCCGGACACACCGATGAACACCTCAATCAGGCCATAAAGACGCAGAGGAGTTTTTGCCCCACGGTGTTCGAGCCGTCTGGCAAGCGCTCCGCCGCCCCAGGAACCCAGTGCCAAGCCGGCCATGAAGACGGAGAGCACGATCGAAACCATCGGCGTGGTCACGCCGAATTTCGCCATAGCGAGCCGGAGCCAGACGATCTCGTACACCAGGCCGCAAAAACCCGACACCAGAAAGAACCCGAAGTACCAGAATACTTTCACCACCCCTCCCGACTCTGCCGTTCCACCAAAGCGTTGTATCCTCCTTGCCCGAGCGCTTGCCAGCAGACCGCTGCCGTTAGCCCGGATTTCTCACGAGCCCCGCCGGGGCTACACTCTCAACGCCCCCTCCGGGGCTCGGAATCGCCCACAACGCTCAGATCGCCACGTCCTTCTGGACGATCCATCAGGAGGCCTGGTGAGAAATCCAGGGTAGCGGTCCGGATGATTTGCATCCGGAAAAGTGGCAAAGACCACCGCTCCGGCGTACGGTTCCCCTCAGGCGGCCGGGAAACCGGCAGAGGAGGTCATCTGTATTTTGCCGCGGATGGAAGGATAAGTTTAGGGATGCTCACGAGCAAGAACGAGCAAGTCGGGCGGGGCTGGCAGGGAAACTACCGCGGGCGGCAACACGTCATGGAGCTTTCTGATGCTGATGAATTGACGCCGCTCATTCCAGAAGGGCTGCTGAACTCCGTTCGCTGAAGGCTCTTGGGGAGTTCTATTCTCCTTCTTCCTCTTCCCCTTCTGCGCTGGCCGTTCGCAACTGCTCAAAGCAGGCGTGTGTCCTCTTGGCAGCCTCAATGGTCGCGTGCTGCGCGTCTTCCGCGACTTCCTGCCAACCTTTGGCTGCTACTTGGCCCCATATCAGCATGCCCGCCAGTACGGTCATGGCAAGGTAATAAACAGTTCGCATAGTGCTCCTCTCATCGAACTCTTAGTTCCGTACGCAGAATTTTTTGCCGGGTTCTGTATCTGTTCCCTCATCCGAAAGCTCCTGCCGCCGTCCTGGTATCCGCTCCGCAGGATGCTTTCCTGCGATGGTAACAGAAATTCCTGGGATGTAGACTGCGTGAGCCTTTTCCTGCACGTTTGACGGGCGGAAGGCAAACACGGATTTTTGGGCCTGGCTCCGGGGCGATGCCGGAAGGTGGTACATTGGGATACCGTTTGTGGTTCCCCAGCGGTCGCCAGGCAGGATTGAATCGAGTGAGTGCCTATGCTGGATTTACTCATCGTATCCGCGTTTATCCTCTACAGCATCAGCAACGGGTTTCGGAACCGGTCGAAAGCATCACGGAATCTTGAAGAATATTTTCTTGCAGGCCGCTCCATTCGGGGATGGCGCGCCGGCTTCAGCCTGGCAGCCACGCAGTTTGCCGCCGACACACCGCTGTTAGTTACGGGGCTGATCGCGACCGGCGGTATTTTTATGCTGTGGCGGCTGTGGATCTACGGCCTGGGATTCTTGATGATCGGGTTTCTCCTCGGGCGGGGATGGCGCCGGGCCCGCGTGCTCACCGATGCGGAGCTTACCGAGCTTCGTTACAGCGGCCGGGGCGTCTTGATGTTACGCGGGCTCAAGGCCATTTATTACGGCACGGTCATGAATTGCACCATCATGGCCATGGTGCTGGTGGCCGCCACCCGCATCTGCGAAGTTTTCCTGCCCTGGCATGAGTGGTTACCCGGCGCGTTCTACCGATGGATGTACAACCTGGTGGAGTGGGTTGGCGTTCCGCTGTCCTCCGGCGCCACGGGGCTGGAACCGTTTGTGGCGACGACGAACAACCTATTCAGCATTCTGCTCATTATTGCCTTCACCGCCCTCTATTCCACCACAGGCGGACTGCGGTCCGTCATTGCCACCGACACCGTCCAGTTCACGGTCGCCATGCTAGGCACGCTGCTCTACGCTGTGTTTGTTGTCATCCAGTCCGGAGGCATCGGTCAGATTGTGAACAGCCTCGTCGAGCATTACGGGGCAGCCCAGGCGAGCCGGTTCCTTTCCTTCACCCCGAATACATGGGAAGCATTCATGCCGTTTTTGGTGGTGATCAGCCTGCAATGGTTTTTCGAGCGCAACAGCGACGGCACCGGATACTTCGCCCAGCGAATGATGTCCTGCCGAAGCGACCGCGATGCAAGAATGGCGGCATTTATTTTTACGTGGCTGCAAATTTTGCTGCGAAGCCTCTTCTGGCTCGTGATCGGGGTCGGCTTGTTGGTCATCTATCCCTTCGATCCCGCTTCTGCCGGAGGGGAAACTTTTGTGGCCGGCAGGGAACTTTTGTTCGCAACGGGAATCCGGGATCTTCTTCCGGCAGGTGTAAGAGGCATTATGCTGACCGGATTGCTGGCCGCGCTGGCCTCGACCATCGATACTCACTTGACATGGGGAGCTAGTTACTGGAGCAACGACTTATACCTGCGGATTATCAATCGAGAATGGCTGCAACGGGAGCCCTCCACGCGAGAACAGGTAATGGTCGCCCGGCTGTCGAATGTTGTGATCCTCGTTACGGCCCTGGTCATCATGGCGAACCTGCAATCCATTCAGACGGCGTGGTACATCACCCTCTTATTCGGAGCCGGAACGGGCGCCGTACTGGTGCTCCGATGGCTTTGGGAACGGATTAACCTCTACTCGGAAATCGCTGCGATCGGCGTGTCGGTCATCCTGGCGCCGGTCATTCTTTTCACCGTAGAGGCCGAATGGCTGCGGCTGTTGCTGATGTCATCCATTTCAACAGTGGTCGTGGTCACGGTAACCCTGCTGACGCGGCCCACGGAGGAAGCCGTTCTGGTGGAATTTTACAAACGCGTTGATCCGCCTGGTTTCTGGAAACGAACCGCCGCAAAGGCAGGCGCTGATGCGCGGCGTCCGATGCAGGCATTCCGGTCGGGAGCCTATCTCACCGTCACCGTGAGTTTGTCAGTCTATCTATTGTTGGTTGGATTCGGGAAGCTCATCCTGCCGAACCCCTCCAGCGCAATGGCCTATTCATGGCTTTACATATTGCTAGGCGTTGCCAGTGTGGCGTTGTGGTGGCAAAAATTGTTTCCATCGAGAACTGCTGCAAATTCGGATACGGAACAAAGTTAAAAGTCACCTTAGCTTTCTAAAGCTCGTTTCGCTTTGGCAGAACCGGCATGAAAACCGCCTTCCACATCCAGCATTCACAAAACGGGCACGTCGCCAGTTTGGTATGGCAATTCCCGCAATGAAATCGTAAAATTAAATGGAAGGCACTTGCCAGGGACCATATGAAAACCCATCGGGCGTGAATGACGCCCGGCGAAGTCATATAGGTTTTTGGTTCCCGTCCCGACCCTCACCATAACCACGCTCTCCCAGAGGTGCCTATTGAGGTTTACATAATATAGTGACACTTAGATTCGCTGGGCGGCCTTCTATAGGGCTTTTGAAGCCTGTGGAAATGTCACTATATTATGAAATGTTCAATAATTAAAAAGCCGCTTTCCTGAAAGCGACCGGGTATCGGTGCGCTGACTACAGAACGACTATTAAAGGTCGTCATGTTGACCGATAAGGCGTTAGAGACGATGGAGAGCGAGTATCAAAGGTGAGTAGGTCCCATGTCTGTTAGCTGAATTTCAACGGTTGATCGCGCACAGTTCATGCGCCGCCGCAGGGATGCATAGCTTCTGAGCATTGTTTGCGTTTCCCTGCAGCGTCCGGCAAGCACCTGGCTTGCTGGAAAAATTCCTCCCGAGCCGGGAGGCGGACGTACCATGAGCACCCTCAGGCAAATCCAAGAGTTCGTATCGAAAAGACTCGCGTTTTTTGTCGCCATCGGTGTCGCATCCTTCTCCGTGGTCTTATGGCAGGCGCTGATCGCGCAGGAACATGCTCAGATCAAACGGGCAGTCGAGCATCAAGCTTTCGTGCTGCAATCTCAGATCATCGAGCGGATTGAACCGAAGATCTTGGCGCTGGAACGCATGGCCAGGCGCTGGGAAATTCGGGGAGGAACGCCCCGCGAAGAGTGGGAAGCCGACGGAACGCGATTTATAGCAGATCAGACCGGTCAGCGAGTAATCATTTGGGTGGATTCTTCATACATTGTGCGGTGGGTTATTCCGTCGAGGGGAAGAAGCCCTTACACCGGCCGGAACCTTGCGAGGGAAGAGCGGCAACGGGTAGCACTCGAGGCAGCGCGGGAAACGCGAGAGGTCAAGGTGACGCTTGCCGACGATCCGTTCTCGGACGATCGGGGAATGCTAGTTTTCGTGCCGCTGTTCGTGGGTGAGCGTTTCGACGGGACTTTACAGGGTGTCTTTCACATTGCGGAATTGCTCGATCCGCTGTTGTCTGAACACGCTTCTCTTGGTTTCTCGATTTCCGTCGCAGATGACGAGAAGGATATTGCCAGCCGTACGACTAGCGACAGGCAGGAGTATCTGCAATGGCTCCAGGAGACCGAAGTTGAGATTCGCAACGTAACTTGGCACATTCAAGTCTGGCCGGGGCCGAAACTGGTCGCCGACATGCAATCTTCGCTTCCGGAAGTGGCCTTGGTGTCGGGGCTCCTGCTGGCTTTGCTGATGTCGCTCACGGTCCGCCTGGCTCGAACGGCAAGGATTCATGCGCAGGGGGTTGAAGAAACCAACCAGGAACTAGAGGGACAAATCACCGAGCGCAAACGGGCGGAGGAGGCACTGCGGAAGCTTCAAGCGCGGCTGCATCATCTGCTTTCCGCCAGTCCGGCGGTCATTCATAGCTGCAAACCCTCGGGCGATTTCGACACTACTTTCATCAGCGAAAACGTCACTGCGCAGATGGGCTACCCGGCTCGGGCGTTCATTGAAGATTCGAGGTTCTGGGCTGACAGGATCCATCCGGAAGACGCGCCGCGTATATTCGGGAATATACCATCTCTATTTGAGCAGGGTCATCTTAGCCATGAGTACCGCTTTCGATGTCCAGACGGGACCTATCGGTGGATGAGTGACCAAATGATGCTAATCCGGGATGCCCTCGGCAAACCGTTAGAAATTGTCGGTTGCTGGATGGACATCACCGAGCACAAGCGGGCGGAGGAGACGTTGCGGGAGAGCCAAGCCAACCTTGCCGAGGCCCAGCGAATCGCCCGCGTGGGCAGTTGGAAGTGGGATATCCAGAATGATAAAGCTTCTTGCTCCGAAGAGTTCTACCGGATCTTTGGGCTCCGAAGAGTTCTACCGGATCTTTGGGCTCCCTCAGGAAGAATTTATCAACTATGAGCAATACATGCGCTGTGTCCATCTAGACGATCGGGAAGCTTTGGGGAGAGATGTAGAAGCAGCCCTATCCAGCGGCGAACCCTTCGATAGACTCTATCGGATCGTTTTGCCCGATGGATCCGAACGGGTGATTCATTCCCGATCTGAGGTCACTCTGGATGAAACTGGAAAACCAATCCGTATGATCGGAACAGCGCAGGATATCTCCGCGCGTAGACGGGCCGAGGAGGCGTTGCAGTTTACGCAATTCGTCTCTGACCACAGCCCCGTCGCTGTTTACTGGATGGATTCGGAGGCACGGATTACCTACGTAAATGACGCGGCTACCCGTGCAACGGGTTACTCCCGCGAGGAACTGCTTTCCATGTCAGTCCCCGACCTCAATCCGGACTATTCGCCGGAAACTTGGCCGGAGGTGTGGAAGAAGAGAAAGGAGCACGGTTCCCAAACTTTTGAAACCCACCACCGCGCCAAGGACGGAAGGATAGTTCCTGTAGAAGTCACCGCGTATTATCTGGAATTTCAAGGGAAGGAGTATAACTGTTCCTTGGTCCAGGACATCACCGAGCGAAAGCGGGCCGAGGAGGCGCTGCGGCAAAAAGAGGAGCAACTCCGCGAGACGCAGAAGCTGGAGGCTGTCGGCACTTTGGCGGGCGGGGTGGCGCACGAATTCAACAACTTGCTTACAGGCATCATTGGCTACAGCGAACTTCTGCTGAAGAAGAGCAAACGAGACCCTCTCCTCAGCAAACGGGTTGAGGAAATCAAAAAAGCGGGAGAAAAGGCCGCTTCCCTCACCAGCCAGCTGCTGGCCTTCAGCCGGAAGCAGGTTCTGCAACCTCAGGTCCTCGACCTGAACGAAATTGTGACTGAACTGAACGAGACGCTACGCGGCCTGATGGGCGAGGACATCGTGATGATGACCTCGCTCAGCCCGGGACTGGGCAGAACGAAAGCAGACGCAGACCAGATGAGGCAGATTATCCTGAGCCTGGCGAGCAACGCCCGTTCCGCCATGCCTCGGGGAGGCAAGTTCATCCTGGCGACGGAGAACGCGGAACTGAGCGAGGACGATGAGAGCGGTATCGCGGGCGCGCATGCTGTCCGCCACGTGCTGCTTACCGTGAGCGACACCGGCTCCGGGATGAATGCGGAAACTCTGTCCCACGTCTTTGAGCCCTTCTTCACCACTAAGGAGGTGGGCGCGGGAACCGGACTGGGATTGGCCAGCGTGTACGGGATTGTGCAGCAAAGCGGAGGCCGTATCCAGGTTTCCAGCGAACCGGGCCGCGGCACAAAATTCCAGATCTACATGCCGCGGGTCGACAAGCCGGCTTCCCCGCCGAAACGAGCTGCCGCCCGCAAGCAGCGGTCCGGCGGTGCAAAAACCGTATTGCTGGTGGAAGACACAATCCAGGTGCGACAAATGGTCCGCCTGTTCCTCCAACGGGCAGGATACACTGTCCTGGAAGCGTCCAATGGCTTCGAGGCCTTGCAGGTAGCAAAGCAAAGCAAACAGCCGATTCACATGCTTTTGACGGATGTGATCATGCCGGAGATGAACGGGCCGGACCTGGCCGCGAGACTTGCGGAGGACCGCAAGAACCTCAAGGTGCTCTATATGTCTGGGTATTCCAATCACCCCGTGGTCCAAGAAAGCGTTTTGAAGTCGGGAGCTTCTTTTATTGCGAAGCCCTTCGCTCCAGAGGCCCTGCTGCAAAAAGTGCGCGAGGTGTTCGACACGCCGGCAAAGGTTGGTTCGCAACGGAAACCCCACAGGGTGCGAACCTGAGGGCCACAAACCGGAGCCAGCAGGAAACGGAAAACAAAGACAAAGACATTAGGGCCACTGTTACCCCGGAATTTTCCTCCTTGCTTTTTACCGCTCGGAATTCCTCCCGCTGAACCGAATCCAATTTCGCAGCCCTCGGCTGTGATGTAGACTCTTTATTCGCATGGGTGCGAATCCCATGCCGGCTGCCGGTTCGTGTGCGCTCCCAAGGGAAAACTGACCGGAACACAAGGAGAACGAAGGCGAACGGGAGAAGGCCGGGAGAAGGATGGATGAGTTCAGGGCAGAGCTATGACGTGCTGGTCGCAGGCAGTGGGAATGCCGCGCTCTGTGCAGCCATCAGCGCCCGTCGCGGCGGGGCAAGCGTGCTGGTGTTGGAAGCCGCCCCAAAACATTTTCGAGGCGGCAACAGCAGGCATACGCGGAATCTGCGCTGCATGCATGAAGGCCCGTCCGGCGTGCTGACCGAATCCTACCCGGAATCCGAGTTCTGGGACGACCTCCTCCAGGTGACCGAAGGCCAGACGAACGAGCAACTGGCCCGCATGACGATCCGCCGGTCCGCCACCTGCCGGGAGTGGATGGCCGGGCACGGGGTCCGCTTCCAGCCGTCGCTCGGCGGCACGCTGCATCTTTCCCGCACGAACGCCTTCTTTCTCGGCGGCGGCAAGGCGCTGGTCAACGCCTACAGCCGCACGGCCGAGAGGCTGGGCGTGGAGATCGAATACGACGCGGAGGTGCGCGAGTTGAACATCCAAAACGGAAGTTTCACCTCCGCGGTGGTCGCGCGCAAGGGCGACTCCCCTGAGGTTCTAGCAGATGTTCATGCGAAGACGCTCGTCGCTGCTGCGGGCGGCTTCCAGGCGAATATTGCATGGCTGAAGGAGGCTTGGGGCGAGGCCGCCGGCAACTTCCTGATTCGCGGCACTCCCTATGACACCGGCACGATTCTGCGCCAACTAATCGTCCAGGGGGCAAAAACCGTGAGCAGCCCGTCCCAGTGCCATGCCGTGGCGATCGATGCGCGGTCGCCCCGGTTCGACGGCGGCATCGTCACCCGCGTGGACAGCGTTTCCCTCGGCATCGTAGTCAACAAACACGCGGCGCGCTTCTACGACGAGGGGGAAGACTTCTGGCCGAAGCGCTATGCGATCTGGGGCAGGCTCGTGGCGCAGCAGCCGGACCAGATTGCCTTCTCCATTTTTGACGCTCAATCGATCGGCGGGTTTGTGCCGCCGTTTTTCCCGCCGTTTCAGGCGAATTCGATCCGGGAGCTTGCCGTCGCGCTGGAGCTGGACCCATCCACTCTCGAAAGCACCGTCGCGGAGTTTAATTCCTCCGTGCGGCCGGGCACGTTTAACCACGGAGTGCTCGACGATTGTGCAACGGAGAATCTGAAGATTCCCAAGACGCACTGGGCGCGCCGCCTGGATTCTCCGCCTTTTTACGCCTACCCGCTTCGTCCCGGAATCACGTTCACCTACCTTGGCGTTGCCGTAAACGAGCGGGCGCAGGTCATCTTGCAGGACGACAAACCGGCGGAGAACATCTACGCGGCAGGAGAAATCATGGCGGGCAACATCCTGGGCAAAGGCTACCTGGCCGGGCTCGGGATGACCATAGGAACCATCTTCGGGCGAATCGCCGGCGAGGAGGCTGCGCGTTATGCCGTCCGCTAAAGCGCTTCCACCATCCATTCCATTGAAGCTGCTGCAAGAGGGCGAGCGGGCCATGCGGCTTTGCAACGCCTGCCGTTACTGCGAAGGGTTTTGCGCGGTCTTCCCCGCCATGGAGCGGCGGCTCGCGTTTGCCGAGCAAGACCTGAACTACTTGGCCAACCTTTGCCACGATTGCGGCGAGTGCTACTCCTCCTGCCAGTATGCGCCACCCCACGAGTTTGCGCTGAACCTTCCGCGCACGCTGGCCGAAATCAGGGCGGAAAGCTACCAGAAGTATGCATGGCCCGGTTTCCTCGCCGGCCTGTTCCGCCGGGGTGGCGTGGTGGTCAGCCTTTGCGCGGTAGCAGGCCCTCTCCTGTTTATTATCGCGATGCTTTTGTTTACCGAGCCATCCGTATTGTTCGCGCCCCACACCGTCGCCGAGGGTTCTTTCTACCGTGTGATGTCGCACAACGTCATGTCGCTGAGCTTCGGCGTCGTCGGCCTGTACGTCCTCGTAGCCCTTGGGATGGGATTCGCTGGCTTTTGGCGCGAGACGGGCGAGCGGTGGAGCGCGTTCCTAAGCCCTCGCGCCCTGGGACAGGCGGTTGCGGACACGTTGCGTCTACGCTATCTCGACGGGGGCGGCGAGGGCTGCGCCTATCCGGACGAGCTACCCTCCCATGCACGGCGGTGGTTTCACCATCTGACGTTTTACGGGTTCTTGCTGTGCTTCGCGGCGACCACCGTCGCTGCCGTCTACCATAACTTTTTCGGCTGGGAAGCTCCTTACCCGTTGCTGAGCGCTCCGGTTGTTCTGGGATCGGCTGGCGGGGTGGGGTTGCTGATTGGGCCGGTGGGATTGCTCTGGCTCAAGGGCGCCCGCGATCCAAGCTTGAGCGACCGGCGGCAGACCGTTATGGATGTCGCCTTCCTGGCGCTTCTGTTTTTGACAAGTCTGACCGGCTTTTGGTTGCTGGCCTTGCGCGAGACGGCGGCTATGGGCGTAATGCTGGCGGTGCACCTGGGCATTGTGATGGCGCTGTTTCTTACGCTGCCCTACGGCAAGTTCGTGCACGCCGTCTATCGCTTTGCCGCGCTGGTCCGAAACGCGCTGGAAAAGTGAGCAGCGGGTAGCCAGGGCGAGCGTTGTTTTTCGCCGCGGGCTTTTCCCGATTTCACGAACCCACGGCAAATTGGAACTGTCAATTGGGGGTGGCTGCCCACTTCAACAATCAAGCGCTCCGAAGCATCTTGTCGTTCAGCTATAATTCTCACTGTCGTTGCTGCTAGACCAGTTTCAGGGTTGATGTACAGCACGTTGTTGGCGAATCCATCCGAGCCGCGACCGTGAGGGAGCGGACCAAAGACAGTGGTTAGTGGTAAGTGATGAGCAATCAATGAACCTGACGCCAGTATTCTTTTCACTTGTCATTTAATCACTTAATCACTGCTTTTCTGTCCGCTTGCTGACGCGCGCGGCTCTGACTATACACGAACTGTGATAGTGCTCTACTGAAAGGAATCCTCGATGGGCAAGGTATACGCCGAGATCGATGACAGGCTGAGAACATTCATAGAAGCCCAGTAGATGTTTTTCGTGGCTACCGCGCCGTCGGGCTCGGAGGGACACGTCAACCTCTCACCCAAAGGCCTGGAATCCTTGCGGATACTCGGACCCAGGACGATAGCCTACGCGGATTTTGCGGGGAGCGGTATCGAGACCGCTGCTCATCTCCGCCAGAACGGCCGGATCGTCATCATGCTGTGTGCCTTCGCCGGTCCTCCCAACATCATTCGACTGCATGGACGCGGTGAAGTCGCCGAGCCGCAGGACGCGGCTTTCGGCTCCCTGCTGGCTCACTTTACCCCTGCTCTGGGAATCCGTGCCATCATCCGGGTCGAGGTGGACAGGATCAGCGATTCTTGCGGGTACGGCGTGCCGCTGTACCGGCACGAAGGCCAGCGACCTCAAATCGCCGCCTGGGCGGAGCGGAAAGGCGAAGCCGGTCTTATCGATTACCAGCGTGAAAACAACTCGCGCAGCATAGACGGCCTGCCTGGCTTGCGCTGGGCGGGAAAGCAGTAGCTACGGCGAGCCGGGCTGCGGGCTTTTCCCGAATTTACGACCCTACGGCGATTTGAGAGGAGAACTCCAAGAGCGCAATGGTCGAAATCACTTTCACCCCGAAAGCCGTCGAGGATCTGCGCTGGTTCAAAAAGGTGGAACGAAAAAAAGATCCTGGCGAAACTGGTATCGCAGTTAAGCTACGAGCCCGCAACCGAGACTCGGAATCGAAAACGTCTGCGCCCGAACAAACTCGCGTAGTGGGAACTGTGCCTGGACCGGTTTCGGGTGTTTTTTGTCATTGATCCAGAGAACCGGTTGATTCGGGTGGAGGCGGTCGGTTATAAAAGAGGGAGTCGCCTGTTCATTCACGGCAAGGAATACGAGTTATGAAAACCATCAAAGTTTCCAAACAATCCAAAACGTTGAACGCTCTACTGAAGCGCGCCCGCAACGGAAATGTTATCCTTCGGTCTGCCGAAGGCGAGGAATTCATCCTTGCGGAAATTGATGATTTCAATCGCGAGATCGAATTAACACGGCAGAACAAGCAGCTCATGAAGCTGCTGGAGTCTCGTGCCAGGCAGAAAGAGACCCTTTCGTTGGAAGAAACTAAACGGCTATTGGACCTTGGCTAGAAGGGTTCCTAACACGGCGTTGCAGGCGAGGCGTTTCGGGTTGCTGATGCATTTCTTCGCGCTCTCTCGCCCGGGATGAATGCTCGTTCCGCGTGGCCCAACGTCTGAATCGTCGGGCGGAATCCTCGCGGTGATCCCATAGGCGGCACGAAATCCCGTCTCGAAACAAAGTCAAACAGAAAGGAGGACAAGAATGATCAGAACTTTATTTTTTGTGATGTCCCTTGTTTGCGGAGTCATCGTTTTCGGAGTGATCCCGCCGGCGGCCGTAGCGCAGGTGGAAAACTTTGTGCCCGTGACGCGAGAAATGCTGCTCGACCCCAGCCCCGACGACTGGCTAATGTTCAGCCGAACCTACGACGCGCAACGCTTCAGCCCGCTCGATCAGATCAACCGGGAGAACGTAGGCCAACTGCGCATGGTGTGGGCGCGAGGAATGGCGCCCGGCACTCAGGAAACCATTCCTGTCGTCTACCGGGGCGTCATCTATACCGTCATCCCCGGATCGGTCGTCCAGGCGCTGGATGCCGTCAACGGCGACTTGATTTGGGAGTACCAGCGGAAGATGCCCGACGATGTGAGAGATGTTATTGGCATCGGCGCAAGAACCAAAGCTCTAGCCATTTATGAAGACCTCATCCTGTACACCGCTCACGACGGCTATCTGGTTGGGCTGGACGCCCGCACCGGCGAGGTTCGGTGGGAAACCATGGCCCACGACTACAAGACAAACACCATGCACACCTCCGCCCCCATCGTCTTCGATGGAAAGGTCCTCGCGGGCCGGTCCTGCCGCGAGTCGCGAACCGGCTGCTTCGTTTCGGCGCACGACGCCCGGACGGGAAAGGAATTGTGGAAGTTTTACACCACGGCCGCGCCGGGCGAGCCGGGAGGCGACTCCTGGGGGAAGGTGCCCTTGGAAAAAAGGCTCGCCTCGCCTTGGGGATTGCCGGGTTCCTACGACCCGGTGCGCAGGCTGGTTTACTGGGGAATCGCCAATCCCACTCCCTACACGCGGCTGAAACGCCATGGCAGCGCCGACGGCACGTCGCGGTCCGCGCCCGCCGATGCTTACAGCAACTCTACAGTGGCACTCGATATCGACACCGGCAAACTGGCATGGTATTACCAGCATTTGCCGGGCGACGACTGGGACGAGGATCACACCCACGAAAGAATTCTCCTCCGAACGGCTCTCAATCCGGACCCCAGCGCGGTCAAGTGGATCAATCCCAGAATCACTCGCGGCGAGCAGCGGGACGTCTCGGTCTCGGTAGCAGAGGCGGGAGGCCTCTGGGTGCTCGACCGCGCCACGGGTGAATTTCTTTGGGCCATGCCTTTCCCTTACGACGGGCCGGAATTCAATATTTCCCACATTGACGTCGAAACCGGCAAGACGTACATCAATTGGGACCTGGTCTTCCAGAAGGACGGAGACAGACGCCTCATTTGCTCTTTCAATACCAAAGGTTACTGGCCCATGACGTACCATCCGGGCAACAACTCCCTGTACGTTCCCTTCCACGACGCCTGTCTGGATATGACCGCGAATATGAGCCGCGAGTCGGGGTTCGGGCCTCGGTTCGGCCTTCCCCGTCCCGGTTCCGATCCCAATGCGTTCGCCGGGATCGCCAAGATAAACATGGAGACCGGACAACTCCAGCGGATTTACTCGGCCCGGATTCCCGGCAACGGAGCCATGCTGGCCACGGCCGGAGACCTGATTTTTTGGGGAGATTTGAATCGAAGGTTCCGGGCGTTTGATGCCGATACCGGAAACATCCTTTGGGAAACGATTCTCGGAGGGCCCATTCAGATGAGCACGGTCACTTACGCGGTCAACGGAAAACAGTATGTTGCAGTCATGACGGGGGAGGGCCAGTCGGCCACGGCGGCGCTTCTCGGCCAGATTCCCGAAATCAATTTTCCGAGAGGCCACAACGCGATTTACGTTTTTGCTTTGCCGTAACTTTGCTTTGCAGTAACAGCGATCAATACGACCGCCCGATGCTGCGGTTCCTGGGGGCGTCGCGTGGCTCGCAGGCTCGATGAATCCGTTGCTGCCTGATCGGCCTTGAAGCGGCGGGGCGGACATCGCGGAGACGGTAGGCGGCGTTGGCCTTATTGTGCGGCTTCTTCGTTAGCTAGCGGGCTGGCCAGCGGGTTGGAGGTGTCGAGCACCGCGTGGGGCGGCATCACCATGCGCGATTCATCAAACGGCTCGCGGAATGACCAGTCCTTCACATTCCGTGTCCCATAAAGTGACCGGTCCTGTTTCCAATACAGAGTGGCCTTCGTCGGAACCCTCAGCCCGTCTACTGTAGCGTATTCTTCGTACAGAATGATTCTCGCCGGGTCCGGCTCTCGGCGGGCGAAAGTAACGATAAATTCAGCCGCCTTCAGGAGGTAGCTTGCGGGATCGATATACAGAATGTAATAGTCGTCCGGCGAGTCGCCCACACCGTGTTCAAAGGTCATCTTCACAGTGATGTAATCCGTCGGGTCGTCCCAGAGTTTTCCGGTTCCCGGTTCGCCCAGTATCACGCCGGGGTCCGCCGCAACCCAAGGCAGATTCATAAAGTAGTAGTTCACTCGCGCAGAAAACCGGGCGGAGCGATCCACCTTTGCGTTCTCGGTCCATGCCTTCTCTCCATCCCAGGACATCCGGGAACCTTCTTGCAGATAATCGTGGTAGGCGCGGCGTGATCCCTGCTCCACTGTCTCCCGGACAATTCGCCCCGGCCTTTTTGCCGGCATGACGGCGATTTCAAAACTCACCGTCGGCGCGGACTCCCATTTCTCCAGGCCGCCGTGCGCAGCGATCATTCGTTCGACGACTTCTCGTCCAGGTTCTCTTTCAGGGTTTCTTTCAGAGCCCGGCGGCGCAGCCTCAGGGCCGGAGGAGGAGCATCCCAATAAGATCAACGGCGCAAGCAAGAGAAACAACACTGGACAGCGCTTGGAGAATGAGTTGTTCCCGGCACCTGGGGCATTTTCTGATTCTGCCGAATGCCGGGTCCTATGTATGCCACAACGAGTTGCAGGCCATTCCCTGTGCATTGTTTTCCCCTGCCTGATTAAGAACTGGTGGTGAGAGATTACACGAGATAAAACGGCAAATCAATCGCCGCCGCGGTCTGAGGTTGCGCCATCCCGCGTTCCTATTCCTTCTTGACGATGAAGTAGATGTTCTGGATGTCGTGAGGATGTCGGTTGACCTCGACGCTCGCAAACCCGGCCTCCCCATCCTATCCACACGCAGGGGGCGCCCGCAGCTGGCTATACGCCGCAACCGGAAAATACCAGCATTTTGCGGCAGATTCAATTTGTGGTAAATCTTGCTTGTTTCCGGGTAATCGAAAGGGAAGGGGGGACTGCATAAAATGAAAATCTCTTATTTAGCAATAGGTCTTTTCGGAATCCTCCTAGTAATTGCGGCAGGAGCAGGCTGCGGGTCGGAGACGCCAAGGGGCGGGGGCACTCTCAGCGGCATGATCCAATCTTCCGACGGGGAGCTTTTGGCTGGAATTCCCGTCCGGGCCCGCCTTCCGGGCACGAACGTTGCCGTCACGGTATACAGCAATCAGGAGGGCGGGTACGCTTATCGAGATTTGCCGCCCGGGTCCTACACGGTGAGTGTTGCAGCGGCGGGGTTTGAGCCGGTTCAGATGGAAGCTGTGGATATTGTCCCGCAAGGGATTGTGCAACTGGAAATTGCTTTGCAGTCCCGGACACCGGTGCTCGATGAGTTGACGACCTCGGAGGTTTTATTGGCTCTTCCGGGCGGGGAGGAGCAAAAAGCGGAAGCCGCCCGGTGCTCCAACTGCCATCCCCTGCAGTTCGCCATGCAGCAGAGACGGGACAGGGCGGGCTGGCTGGCCACAATAGAGAAGATGCGCGGGATCATCCCGTCCGGAGCCATGCAGACTGAGGAAGCAGTTCAGGCGATTCTTCGGCGGACCCGCGATGCTAACCACAAACTGGCTGACTTTTTCGCCTCGGTTCGGGGGCCCGATTCTCCCGATCTTCCCTTCAAGGTGTCCGGCGCTTTGGAGCGCGCTCGGGAAATGGATGGCCAATGTTTCCCGGTTCTCGATGGTGAAGCGCTGGCCGGCATGGTGACAACGGAGATTCTGGAAAAGGCTTGGGGCGACGGCGACCCGGAGCGGCGCTTGGATTCGTTGCCTCTTTGGAACGATCCCGCTGTCCACGTCCACCCCGATAGCCCGTTGGAAGACGCCCTGGATCTGCTCAGCCAGACCCCGGGAGCGCTGCCGGTCACCAACCGCAGCGACACGAGGCGGTTAATGGGCGTGATTACGCTGGACAGCATCCTGAAGGGCTTGCACGCCTCCCGGCGCTTCTAACCTGCGCCGCCGAAAGCGACCACAGTTATGAGGTGATGAAAAACCGCAAGTACGCACAATTCGGCCAGTGCCCAGATTGACATCCGCCCGGCAGTCGATACAATATGTGCCCCGGCGGAGAATAGGAGAACACTTATGGCAGAGAGAGAACGGGAAAGAGTAAGAGAGCGCGGCCCCCGGGAGGAATCGCCGTACGAGAAGCTATACTCGTCCCGGGAAGAATTTCATGAACGGCAGCGAACCGGCAAGGTCGTGGTCCGGCAGAGCGACAGGGAATACGAGCTGAACCGCCAGGGACGCATCCTGTGGTTCTTGAATCCCATGTCCTACAACGACACTTGCCTCAACGACTGGCTTTTGTTCATTCATGACATCCGGACACACTCCGGGCGGCACCGGCATCAGGGAGGGCTTGCCTTGTTCGTCATCGAGGGCAAAGGCTACACGGTCGTCGACGGAGTGCGCTACGACTGGGAAGAGGGCGACCTCATTTTGCTGCCGTTCAAGGAAAACGGAGTCGAGCATCAGCACTTTAACCGCGAGCCGGGCAAGAGTTGCAAGTGGCTGGCATTTATTAACGTTCCGATCTGGGAGTGGGGCGCCGCTGAAATGACGCAGACCGAGTTGTCCCCCGAGTGGATCGCCCAGCAGGGAACCCAGTAGGGAACCCCGTGGGGAATAGTTAAGCCGCGAAAGGAGAAAAACACCATGGCTCAAAAATCGGAATCCAGCCAAAAGAATCTGTTTGAGGATCTGATCCAGTTACGGGACCAGTATCGCCAGCGAGCCCAGGACGCGGTAGTCGTCATCAAGGCCAAGGATGTGCAGTTTGAGAAAAACCGCCTCGGCCACATCGGCTGGTACCTGCACCCTTCCCTCACCAACACGGCCATTCGCACCATGATGACTTACGTGCAGGAGATTCCCCCCGGCGGGCGCAGCGGACGGCTGCACTTCCAGGGCGGGCAGGTCATCTACGTATGGGAAGGAAAAGGCCATACGATGCTCGACGGCGTGCGGCATGAGTGGCAGCAGGGCGACTCGATGAACCTGCCGCTCCGCCGCGACGGGATCACGGTGCAACATTTCAACGACGACCCCAGCGGGCGCGTCCGGCTGATTGCCTCCGAGCCGAACGTTGTCGATCTGTTCGGCATGGACCGGGGAACCCGGTATGAGGTGCTGGAGGAAGCCCCGTGAGATTTTGAGCCGCCGGGGACTTCATAGCGGAGAGGAAATTGAGCGGATGAGCACATTGCAGGTGGACCGCGCAACGGTTGACTCCGGGGTCAATTCCAGGGCCCTGGCGCAGGTGTCGGCCGAAACGGCCCGCGCCTTGGGAGCGGCGGCCGGCCAGGCGGTGCGGCTGCTGAGCGAGCGCGCCTGCAGCACGGTGGCGCGGCTGGAAGTAAAGGAGGGCCTTCAGGGAAACGGAATTCATCTTGACCGCCATATCCGCCGCGCATTGAAAGCGCACTTGAATGATCCCGTGCAGGTCGAACCGGTGGAACTGAATACGCTGTCGATGCTGGAGCTGACTCCGGCCGTGGACGTCTCGACCGCGCACGATCTGATCCCCCATATCCGCGCGACGCTGCAGGAATCACAGGTTCCGCTGGCCAAAGGCTCCGTAGTCTATCTGACATTTCCGCACTCCGGCGGGGGCACCACCTACGTGGTGCACAAACTGGATGAAGCGCCGGGCATGGTCGGCCCCGATACAAAAATCCATCTGCACTTCGCCGACTCCCACACGCCGGAGGGCGCCTTCGAGGTGACCTTTGAAGACATCGGCGGCCTGGACCGCGAGATTCGGCTGGTGCGGGAGCTGGTGCAACTGCCGCTGCAATTTCCCCATTCCTACCGCCAGTTGGGAATTCAGGCTCCTCGGGGAATTCTCTTCCACGGCCCGGCCGGAAGCGGCAAGACTCACCTGGCGCGCGCATTGGCGAACGAGATCAATGCCCGCTTCTACTACATCAACGGTCCGGATATCCTGGGCGCTTACGCCGGGGAGACCGAGGCCAACCTGAAACGGATGTTTGCCGAGGCCGCCCACCATGCCCCCTCCATCATCTTCATCGACGAGGTGGACGCCATCACGCCCCGGCGCGGCCAGACCGGCGCGCACTCCGACACGCGGATGGTGGGCCTGATGCTCACCCTGATGGACGGACTGACGAAGGTGGACAGTGTGGTGGTCATCGGCACGACCAATCGCGTGGACTCGGTGGACCCGGCGTTGCGCAGGCCGGGGCGCTTTGACCGCGAGCTGTTCTTCGTCCCGCCCAGCGAACAGGGACGCCGCCAGATTCTGGAGATCCATACACGAGAGATGCCGCTCGAAGAGAGCGCCGAGCAATCGCTCGACTCGCTGAGCCAGCGGACGGCGGGCTTCGTCGGCGCTGATCTGATGGAGCTGTGCCGCGAAGCCGGGCTGAACGCCCTGCGGCGCAACGCCGTCGGCATCCGGGACGTTTTGGGCGCGGTGTATCTGCCGGACGACAGAATCACGGTGAACGGCAGCGACTTTGAAAAAGCCCTGGAGTGGATCAAGCCTTCCGCCATGCGGGAGACTCTGCTGAGCGCGCCCTCGGGCAACTGGAACCAGATAGCGGGCCTCGAACCGGTCAAGGCGCGTCTCAAACGGCTGGTGGGGGAAGCTCTCTCGGAGAACAAGACCGGCCTGGGCATTCTGCTATGGGGACCATCAGGAACCGGAAAAACCATGCTGGCCAGAGCGCTGGCCCGGGAGTTCTCCGCCAATTTCATCCCGATTGAAGGTCCGGAACTATTCACCCAATGGGTGGGAGAGTCGGAAGAAGCGGTACGGCACGTCTTCCGCATCGCGCGCCAGGTTGCTCCGGCCATCGTTTTCTTTGACCATCTCGACGCCATCGCTCCGGTCCGCGGCAACCAGCCGCAAGGCACCTACACCACCGAGCGAGTGGTGAATCAGCTTCTGGCGGAGATGGACGGGATCGAACCGCGCCGCCGGGTGGTTGTGCTGGGGGCCACGGACCGCCGCGACCTGATCGATCCTTCGCTGTTGCGGCCCGGAAGGCTGGGCACGCACATCCACGTGCCGTTGCCCGACGCAGCCGCCAGGAAAGCCTTGGTTCAAATGTGCATGGGAACTGAATCGCCCGATGCGGGTCGCCATGCAAACGAAATCGCCACGAAGGCGGCCCGCAAGACGGATGGATTCTCCGGCGCTGATATTGTCCAGCTCTGCCATGAGGCTAAGATTTTGGCCGAGGAAGAAGCCGATGCCTCCGGCAGGCGGCAAGTCATCTGGAAGCACTTCCAGGCTGCGCTCGCCGCACGAACCGCGCAGATCATCCTTGGCGCCGGAAGTAGGCGCCAAAAGAGACCGGCTGCTAAGTAGCTTCTGTTATTGCAGTCCAATATCCAGCCCGCCCCCCCCG
Source organism: Terriglobia bacterium (assembly GCA_963666975.2). Classification (GTDB taxonomy): domain Bacteria; phylum Acidobacteriota; class Terriglobia; order 2-12-FULL-54-10; family 2-12-FULL-54-10; genus JADFGZ01. Next base: position 1,427,826 of record CAXVYR010000004.1, read on the forward strand.
CGAAATGAAAGAGGCTGGGTCTTCACCTTGCCTCCGCGATGCTTTTGAGCGCATACTTTTCCCAGCTATTTGATCCAACAGGTGGGCTGAAAATGGAACACGACTCTAAGCCGCGCGAAGAACCCACGCCGGGTAAACTGAAGAACGGCGAGCCGGAGGAAACCAGCGAGTGGCTGGAATCTCTGGAAGGATTGATGGACACCGCGGGGCCGAAAGGGACTGAGTTCCTGTTGAAACGGGTCCTGGAGCGAGCCCATCATCACGGCATGTCGCTTCAGTTTGCGGCGAGCACTCCGTACGTCAACACGATTTCGCAAAAACGACAGCCGAAATATCCAGGAGACGGCCGGATCGAGTGGCGCATCCGGAGCCTCATCCGATGGAACGCCTTAGCCATGGTGGTGCGGATCAACCGGGAAGAGCCCGGCATCGGCGGCCACATCTCGACCTACGCGTCGCTGGCGACCCTGCTCGAAGTGGGATTCAACCATTTCTTCCATGCCAAAAAAGAAGGCCACTGCGGAGACATTGTCTATTTCCAGGGACACGCAGCTCCCGGAATCTACGCCCGCGCCTACCTGGAAGGCCGTCTGGAGCCCGGCCATTTGAAACGCTTCCGCCGGGAACTCGGCGACCGGCCGGGTCTCAGCTCCTATCCGCACCCCTGGCTGATGCCCGGCTTCTGGGAATTCCCCACCGTCTCGATGGGACTCGGTCCGATCTCTGCCATCTATCAAGCACGGTTCAACCGGTATCTGGAAAACAGAGGTCTGCACTCCTGCGGGAACAGAAAAGTCTGCGCCTTCCTCGGCGACGGAGAAACCGACGAGCCGGAGACCCTCGGCGCTTTGACGCTCGCCTCCCGCGAAAAGCTGGACAACCTGGTTTTCATCATCAACTGCAATCTGCAACGGCTGGACGGCCCGGTGCGCGGCAACGGAAAAATTATCCAGGAACTGGAGGCGGCTTTTCGCGGCGCCGGCTGGCACGTCATCAAAGTGATCTGGGGGAACGACTGGGACCCGCTGCTGGAAACGGACACCAATGGATTGCTGGTTCAGCGGATGGAGGAGGCCGTGGACGGCGACTATCAGAACTACGCCGTGCGGTCCGGCGCATGGACGCGGGAACATTTCTTCGGCAAGTATCCCGAACTTCTTCAAATGGTGGAAGGGCTGAGCGATGACGATCTCAAGAAACTGCGCCGGGGCGGCCACGACCCAGAGAAGGTCTACGCCGCTTACAAAGACGCCTGGGAGCACAAGGGTTCTCCTACGGTGATCCTGGCCAAGACTATCAAAGGCTACGGCCTGGGAGAGTCCGGCGAAGGCCGCAACGTCGCCCACCAGCAGAAGAAGCTGAACGAGCAGGAACTGAGAGATTTCCGCGACCGCTTTCAGATTCCGATTCCGGAGGAGAAGATCAACGATTACCCCTTCTATCGCCCTCCGGAGGAGAGCGAGGAGATTCAATATCTGCTGGAGAGGAGAAAAAAGCTGGGAGGATTTCTGCCGGAGCGCAAGGTCCGCGCGGCACCGCTGGAAGCTCCCCCGCTCGAACAGTTCGCCGAGTTTTTCCAAGGCTCCGGGAACCGCGAGGTCTCGACCACCATGGCCTTTGTGCGGCTGCTTACTCTTCTGCTGAAAAACCCCCGCATCGGCAAGCTGATTGTCCCCATCGTTCCGGATGAAGCCCGGACCTTTGGAATGGAGTCGCTGTTCCGCCAGTTCGGCATCTACGCCAGCCAGGGGCAGCTTTACGAGCCGGTGGATTCGGATGTGTTTCTCTACTACAGGGAAGCCAAGGACGGGCAGATTCTGGAAGAAGGGATCACCGAGGCCGGCGCCATTGCATCGTTCATCGCGGCGGGCACCGCTTACGCCACGCATGGGATCAACACGATTCCCTTTTTCAGCTATTACTCGATGTTCGGCTTTCAACGGATCGGAGATTTGATCTGGGCCTTTGCCGACATGCGAGGAAAGGGTTTTCTGATGGGCGGCACGGCCGGCAGGACGACGCTGGCCGGAGAAGGCTTGCAGCACCAGGACGGCCACAGCCACCTGCTGGCCAGCACCATTCCCACGCTCGCCTGCTACGATCCTGCCTTCGCCTATGAGACCGTGGTGATCGTCCAGGACGGTATCCGCCGCATGTACCAGGAACAGGAAGACCTCTTCTATTACATCACGATGTACAACGAAAACTATGCCATGCCCGCCATGCCGGAGGGCGAGGCAGAAGGAATACTGAAGGGGATCTACCGTCTGCGCCGTGCAGAGAAGGGCAAAATGGCGGTGCAATTGTTCGGCAGCGGAGCCATCCTGCGGGAGGCGCTGCGGGCGCAGAAAATTCTTTCCGAGCAGTTTGACGTGGCCGCAGACGTCTGGAGCGTGACCAGCTACAACCAACTCCGCCGGGATGCGCTGAACGTGGACCGCTGGAACCGGCTGCATCCCCAAGAACCGCCTCGCCGCTGTTATCTGGAAACCGCCCTCGGCAAGGCGGAAGGCCCCATCGTCGCCGTCACCGACTACTTGAAGATGCTGCCGGACCAGATCGCGCCCTGGCTGCCCGGCCGGTTTCTCTCGCTTGGCACGGACGGTTTCGGCAGGAGCGACAACCGTTCCCGGCTGCGGCGCTTCTTTGAGGTCGATGCCGAGTCGATCGCCGTTGCCGCTCTCTATCAGCTATCGCAGCAAGGAAAGATTCCCGCCGAGAAAGTTTCCCAGGCCATCCAACAGCTGGAGATCGATCCGGAGAAAGCAAACCCGATGACGTCCTGACTAGGGCTTCGGAATCCAGGCTTACTTTCGGGCACATCCGCCCACTTACCGTAGCAGGCTTGCCGAACGCGGAAACTTCTGATCCGAGGAACTGGAAAGGCTCCGCAAGGCGGGTTTCTTCAGGAAACGAACCAGCGGCATCCCTTTTTCAAAACAATCCAGAATGGTGGGCAACAAGCGGGAACTGAGCGCGAGGCGCGGAGGGAATACTTTGGCAAATAGAAATTGTTTGTACTTCAGGTACTCTGCGGCAGGATGATTGCCGGAAAAACCCTTCGGCATCGATTGCAACGCTTCGCCTTCCAACTCGCCGAAAGCCGACCGAAAGCGCCCTTCCTGCAGGATAGAAAGAAACCGGCGCGGAGAGGCTGCGATCTCGTCCCGAACGGCGCGCAAGGTTTTCGGTTCGGGCATGTAGATGCCGCCGCCGATTAAAACCTCTTCCGTTGAAAAGTGGAAATACAGCCCCGGGCCAGCATGCTTGTGCAACCCGCGCACGGGAAAAACGGCGGCCACTTGTGTCTTGTACGGAGTCTTGTCCCGGCTGAAGCGCGTGTCCCGATAGATGCGGTAAAGCGAACTCCGGGGGTCGGCCACCATCTCCGGCGCAAAGCGGCGAAGGGCTTCGCCGACCAGCAAAATCATCTCGACCATCGGCTCCTTGACAGCTTTCTCGTAGATGTCTTTGCGCGCCTGAAACCAGGGCCGGTTGTTGTGCCGCTTGAGATCGGCGAGAAACTGGAGCGCTGGCGGAGGGAACCCCTTAAATTTTTCCCGCTTCATTATTTCTGTTTCCCCGTTCTCCCATCATCTTATTATTATTAATTTATCAATTTCTCACTCTGCCTGCTCTTCAATCTGCGGAAGCAAACAGCAGGCAACGCATATAGGAAACGGCCTGTCTGCCCCATTTAATTCAAATGGTTTTTTGAACGAGGGGGAGACTCTATTAGAGAATAATTCTATAGGAACGCGGTAATAGAAATACCCTTACAAACACTGGAAAGAATGCCGCGAAAAAATCCCGCAGCAGGCTTTCCTGATCACCCATAGTCACCCATGATGGATGATGGATGATGAATGGTGAATGGTGAATACTGAGCCCCAATGATTAACCCTTGGAAGCTCGTCTAGCCGCCCAGCGCTTCTTGGCAGCTTCTGAAATACGCTGCCGCGCCTTGGCAGACAGGCGTCTCCGAGGGCGCTTTCCGCCTCCTTTTGCAACAGAACGTTGCGCCTGAAGCTTTCGGAGCGTCGAAATAATTTCCTGTATTTTTTTCCCTTCTTGCTCTAACTCCCGAATAGCACTTTCTACTCCAGATGGTTGCATGCTTTCTCCTTTGGGATAAGTTCTAACTATACGATATGTATCCGGCCTATTGCAGGTTCCAACTCTATTGTGCGAACCGGAGTAAGCTATCGCAAGGAGGGCATACTATAGACAAACGGATGATGTGTCAACAATTTCTCCGTTGAAGAATATCTTAGAAAGGGCTGGATAAGACTTGTTTACAGAGGAAAGCGAGACTCTCGCTTACCAGTTGACCTCTTCGGTTTCGAAGACGATATCCGGACCCGGAGTTGCTGCATCACCCCGGGTTTCCGCAGTGATAAAAAGGATGAAGCTGCGCAGTGGAGTCAGTGTTGTAATATCCGCCGTATTGTTCTCGTCCACGCGAAGCTGGCCCGCGTTGACAACACGCTGCCGGTCGGGCGTAGCAACCCAAAGGACGTAGCGGGTGAATGTGTCCTTTAGGGTTGCCGGGTCCGGCACCTTCGACAGTTCCACCTCAATAGTGTTATTCCGGTTGTAGGTCAGATCAATCCGCGCGCTGGCCTCTCCTGCTCTGGCCAGGGGAGAGGGAGTAAACCGAATCTTTTTTACGCAAGCTGTCCCCAACAAGCACAGGACCAGCAGAGCGGCGATCAACCATTTTGGCGTCGTATGTGTTGCGGTAAAAATCTTTCCGGCCTCCCGGTCTGGATGCAAGCCAGTATAGCGCAGAGATAAGTCCACTGCCAATCCGCGCGGAGGGAAAGAGGGAATCCGGATTCCGTTTGATTTCATCGAGTTTTATTCGCTCCCGCCGCGGGTCCGCCGTCTCCGGCGGCATGGTCCAAAAGGTGGGCGTGACCAGCAATCTTTTCGCCCACAAACAGGGCAAAAAGACATACAATGATAGCGTCCCGCAGACGCTGGCACGTTTACCAAAGAGTCGCGGGCATCCCGGAGTGTCACCACAAAGCCATGCATACGGAGAGCGACAAGAACAATAGCTCCTGGTATGAACTTCCTCAGCCTTTCCTTCCCAGCTTAGGCACACGCCTGCGAAAAGGGCATATGAACCTCCGCATGCTGCTCCTGGCGGGGTTCGGAGCCATGTTAGTGCTGATCCTGATCTCCGGGGTGGTCGCCGTGCGCATCGCGGAAGAGATTCGGAGCCAGGAAACCGAGCACTATGACGACTTCCAAGAAACCCAAGCCATCCTGAGCAGAATCGAAGTCAACCTGCTGAAGGCTCAAATCGGGACCAATGACTTCCTACAAAACCGCGCGCGCGATATGGACGATTTCTATGAGCGGCAGCTCTGGGGCATTCAGCAAGAGCTGGAGAACGCCCACTCCATGCAGGAGATTTTATCTCTCACCCCCCAGCAGAAAGAGACATGGAACCTGCTGCAGGCCGAGGTGGACGAGTTCTGGAAGATGCTGGCGCCGATCTTTGAATGGACTCCCCGCCAGAAAGCGGTCCGATCCGGGCGATTTCTGCGCGAACAGGTGTTTCCCCGCAGGTCAGCCATCCTGGAAATTGCGGACCAGTTCAGCACGCTGAACCGCCAGCTTCTGCAGGAGAACCGGAGGGCGGTAGTTGCGGACGCTTCCCGGCAGTTTCGCAGATGGATGATGATTATGGGCGCCCTTTCCTTTTTGATTGCTTTGGTGGTGGCGCTGTGGACCACGCGCTACGCGGGGCGGCTGGAAGGAAGCCTGCAAGCACAGTATGAGGAAAGCAATACCGCCAAAACCAACCTGCAACGTCTCTCGGCCAAGCTGGTTCATGCCCAGGAGGACGAACGCCGCGCCATCGCCCGCGAGTTGCATGACCAAATCGGGCAGGCCCTGACCGCCATCAAGGTAAACCTGGGCATGCTGGAGCAAAAAACGGGAACCGTTGCGCCGGAGATTCGCGATCGCATTCATGAATCGAAGGTGCTGGCCGAGCAGATGGTTCAGGAAGTCCGGGAACTCTCGCGTCTTTTGCGGCCGGCGATGCTGGATGACCTGGGACTGGTGCCAGCTTTGGAGTGGTACGTCCGGAGTTTTTCCCGGCGCTTCGGAATACCGGTGAACTTGAATACCGACCGCATGCTGGGCCGTCTTCCGGAAGAATGGGAAACCTGCATTTACCGCAGCGTCCAGGAAACCCTGACCAACACGATTCGCCACTCGGAGGCCACCGAGGTATTCATCCAGATGGAGCAAACTCCGGAGTCTTTGACCCTTACGGTGGAGGATAATGGACAGGGATTTGAGTTGAGCTCGCCCGCGGGCGGACTGGGTCTCATCGGCATGAGAGAAAGAGCCCATGGATTGGGAGGAACCTTGTCGGTGGAATCCAATCAGCAGAGCGGGACCCGAATTCGGATCGTGTTGCCGGCGCCTCCGCCCGTCGCCACCGCGGACCAACCAACCGAAACCGCTTCTGAAATTTACTCATGACCCTCCCGATCCGCATTCTGTTGGCCGACGACCACCGCATCGTGCGTCAAGGGTTGCGCCGCATTCTGGAGGAAAACTCCCGGATGGAAGTGGCCGGCGAGGCCAGCGACGGCAGAGAAGCCGTCCAGATGGCTTTGGATAAAGTGCCCGACGTCATCATCATGGACGTTGCCATGCCTCACCTGGGGGGGATGGAGGCGATCCGCCAGATTTCCAAGCGGCTCCCGGCAGCCAAAGTCTTGGTGCTGAGCATGTACTCGGATGAAAGCTACGTGGTTCAGATGCTGGAAGCCGGAGCCAAAGGATATTTGCTGAAGGACTCCGCCGATACGGACTTGGTGGAGGCGGTGCTGGCGGTCAGCAACGGCAAATCTTTTTTTAGTCCGCTGATTTCCAAGATTCTGCTGGACGAATACGTCAGACAGCTCCAGGAGAAGGGAATCTCAGATCGCTATGAGCTGCTTACCGAGAGAGAGCGGGAAATTTTGCAGCTGATTGCCGAAGGCCAGACGAGCCGCGAAATCGCAGAGTTGCTGAACCTCAGCACCAGCACGGTGGATACGCACCGCGGCCACATCATGGAAAAACTGGACCTGCATAATCCTTACGAAGTTGTTCTCTACGCCGTCCGCAAGGGTTTGATCTCTTAATCTCCCAAATTCTGCGAATGCGAACCCTTCCGGTTTGATTGGAGAGCCTCCAAGGTGGAAATGGCACCCTTTAGCTTCCAAAATACTCTCCTTCCAGTATGGTGCCGCTCTTGGTTGGTTCGCTACGCTTAAGGGATAGGATCAGGAGTGGACTGTGCCCAACCAAGATAGAATACAGGGGTTTATTCGCTCTAGCCTCTCCAAGACTCTTTTTGTCGTCGTTTCCAACCGGGAACCATACGTTCATAGCTTTAACAAAGCAGGCGAAATCCAGTGCAGCAAGCCTACCAGCGGAATGGCGTCTGCCTTGGACCCGGTTCTGCAAGCCGGAAGAGGCATCTGGATCGCCCACGGAAGCGGGGAGGCTGACGCTGCCGCAGTGGACGGCAGAGGTTATGTGCCGGTTCCGCCGGATAACCCGAAATATCTGCTGCAGCGCGTTTGGTTGAGCCCCCAACAGCAGGAAGGTTACTACCAGGGCTTTTCCAATCAGGCATTGTGGCCTTTATGTCACAACTCCTACGTTCGTCCCCACTTTGACTGGAACCATTGGAAAGTTTACCGGGAAGTCAACGAGCTGTTTGCAGAGCAAGTGCATCGCTCGGTGGGTGATGCCCGGGCGTTGGTATTCGTGCAGGATTATCACTTAGCCCTGTTGCCCTACTTGGTGAAACAAAAGTGTCCGCGGGCCGTGGTAGCCCACTTTTGGCATATTCCCTGGCCGAGCCCGGAAATTTTGCGGATCTGTCCCTGGCAACGCGAGATCATAAAAGGTCTGCTGGGCAGTGACCTGCTCGGCTTCCACCTGCCGCAGTATTGCCGCGATTTTCTGGCTGCGGCGCGGGCTCTGTTCCCGCAACCGCGCCAGGGACGGCGAAACACCGTAACCCACGAGGGCCGCGCCACCCGGGTCCGTCCTTTCCCGATTGGCATCGACTTTGATGAATTCGACCGCCTCGCCGGGTCCCCCGAGGTATCCCAAAGGATGGAAGACATCCGCCGGCGCTATCCTCTGCCTCGCTGGCTGGGAGTGGGAGTGGACCGGATGGATTACATCAAGGGCATTCCGGAGCGGATGGAGGCGGTAGGCCGGCTTTTTGAGATGTACCCGCAATATCTGGAGCAGTTTTCTTTTGTGCAAGTGGCCGTTCCCAGCCGTACGGAACTTGCTCCCTATCAACAACTGGCCAGAACGGTGCATCGCCTGGTAGACCAGATCAACGAACGGTTCGGCACCGATGCATGGAAACCGATCCATCTGTTGGCAGAGAATCTTCCATCGCCGGACGTAACCGCATGGTACCGGCTGGCCGATTTTTGCCTGGTCAGCTCCCTGCACGACGGCATGAACCTGGTGGCGAAAGAATTCGTCGCCTCCAAGCGGGAAGCAGACGGTGTGCTGCTGCTAAGCCAGTTTGCGGGGACGGCGGAAACCCTGCACGATGCGCTGCTCGTCAATCCGTACGATATCGACGGAATGGCTCGTCAAATGGACCGGGCATTGCACCTGGACCCCGCCGAGGCGCGGCAACGCATGCGGAGAATGCGGACCACGCTGCGCCGCCGCAACATCTATCGATGGGCGGTGGATATACTCGCCGCCGCCGCAGAGTGCGGGCAGAGTTCCCTGGGAACGGAGGAAGAACCACTGGCCGCAGTGACAAACTTTTAGTCTCGTCCCGGCCCTGTTCCCGAGCAACGAATTCTATCCATGGCAGCCTCATCCTGAGAAAGCCCTTGCCAGCCTATGGGCCCTATGCTAGTGTGGATTTGACCTCCCTGGTGAGGAAAAAGTTTGAGTTCCCTTCCACTTGCAGCCCTGCGAAATTGTGAGGATCGCGATGCGGATTTGCTCTCGCAGATCGACATCGACAGGATTCCTCGCCATGTTGCCGTCATCATGGACGGGAACGGTCGCTGGGCTCGCCGCCGCCGCCTGCCTCGCATAGCCGGGCACAGGGCCGGCGCCCAGGCCGTGCGCAAAACGGTGGAAATCTGTTCCCAGTTGGGCATGCGCGTTCTCACCCTGTATGCCTTTTCGGCGGAAAACTGGAAACGGCCGCAACGGGAAATCAACGTACTGATGGACCTGTTGCGGGAGTACCTCCGCAGGGAGATGGGTGAAATCCACAAAAACAACATCCGCCTGCAAATCCTGGGGCGCTACGAGCAACTCCCGCAAAAAGTGCAAGAGGACCTGGAAGACGGTCTCCGGCTGACGGCGAAAAACACCGGCATGGTGCTGAACGTGGCCCTCAACTACGGGGCGCGGGCCGAATTGGTGGATGCCTTCAACGCCATCCTGAAAGCAATGCTGGACCGCGGGGTTCGGGAGCCGGAAGTAACCGAGGGGATGATCGCCGAGCACCTCTACACGCGCGGCCTGCCCGACCCGGACCTGCTGATTCGCACCAGCGGGGAGATGCGTGTGAGCAATTTTCTCCTGTGGCAGATCGCTTACGCTGAAATTTGGGTTACAGACACTTGCTGGCCGGATTTCACCCGCAGGCATCTGTTGCAAGCCGTGATCGATTTTCAAAAACGCGAGCGCCGCTACGGGGGGCTCGGCCGCAATGGCTCCTGAGTCCCGTACCTGAGTCCCGTAAATGAGGCGCTTTCTTACCGCTGCTCTCTTGATTCCCCTGGTGATCGCCCTGGTTCTGTGGGGCCCCCCAACCCTGCTTGGGTCGGTGGTGGTTGCGCTGACAGCCGTTGCCTTGTGGGAGTACTTCCGGCTGGCCGAAGCCGCTGGAATGAAGGTGCTGTCTGTTCCGGGATACGCCTTTGCCTTGGCTGTGGTGCTGTTGCTCCTGACAGACTCTTCTCCTGTCTCAATCCTGGCAGCAGTCGTTTTCTTTCTCATGCTGTTGTGGGTGGCTGCGATGTCGCCCAGCCGTCCGCTGGCGGCCTGTCTGGGCTCGGTCTCCGCCACCTTTCTGGGTGTTGTTTATGTAGCCGTGCCGCTCGGCTTGCTGGCATGGATCTGCCTGCGCCGCGACGGTCCTTTCCTGATTCTATTTATGTTGGTGGTGATTTGGGCGGGGGACGCGGCAGGTTTCTATGTCGGAAGCGCGTGGGGCCGCCACAAGTCCTCGCCGCGCATCAGCCCGGGCAAGTCCTGGGAAGGCACGGCGGGATCGCTGGCGGCAGCGTTGCTTATCGGATTTCTGTTCGTACGCTTCTTTTGGGGAGCCGATACGTATTGGGAGACTGTCCTGCTGGCGGCGGCGCTGAATGGCGCTGGGCAGTTGGGCGACTTGGCGGAGTCGGCATTGAAAAGGGCTGCGGGCATGAAGGATTCCTCGCAACTTGTACCCGGCCACGGTGGAGTGCTGGACCGCATCGACGCCTTACTTTTTGCCGTCCCGGTTCTATGGTATTATTGGTTGTGGAAAGCGTTTTGAGCTTCATCCCCGGTCTATCCATATGAAAAGATTAGGTATTCTTGGTTCGACGGGTTCCATTGGCCGCAATTGCTTGAGTGTCATTGAGGAGTTGCCGGAGCAGTTCCGGGTGGTGAGTCTCACGGCCGGTGAGAACGTCAACCTGATGGCAGAGCAGGTGATGGCGGTGCGTCCGGACTTCGTCTCCATGGCGCACGAGAAGGCGGCCAACTGTCTGCGAAAGCGGCTCAAGCAGGCGGCCTGCCACCCTCTTCCCGAGATCGCCCATGGCCCGGAGGGAATGAAGCAAGCAAGCACTCTGGCCGAAGTCGACTTGGTGATCTCCTCCACGGTAGGAGTCTTCGGTTTGCCGGCCACCTATGCTGCTTTGCTATCGGGCAAGCAGGTAGCCCTGGCGAATAAGGAAGTGCTGGTGTCGGCCGGCAAGTTGGTTACCTCCGCAGCCAAGGAACGTAATTTAGAGTTGCTGCCCGTGGACAGCGAGCACAACGGGGTTCATCAGTGTTTGCGTGCCGGACGAAGAGAAGAGGCGTGCCGGTTGGTTCTCACGGCCTCCGGCGGACCGTTCCTCCATACCCCGCTCGAACAATTGCCGGCCATGAGCGTGGAAAGGGCGCTCGATCACCCTACTTGGAAGATGGGAAACCGGATCACGATCGACTCGGCCACTATGATGAATAAAGGTTTTGAGGTGATCGAGGCTTGCTGGCTGTTCGGCTTTTCCCCGCAGCAGGTGCAGGTGAAAATCCATCCGCAATCGACCGTACATTCCTTGGTGGAGTTTGTCGACGGGTCCATCCTGGCGCAGCTTTCCTCAACCGATATGAAGATTCCCATACAATATGCGTTATCCTATCCGAAGCGAGTTGCATCCAATCACCATGCTTTTGATTGGGGGAGTTTGAGCGTGCTGCAGTTTTCCGAGCCCGACACGAAACGGTTTCCCTGCCTGCGGCTGGCTTATCAGGCGATGGAACAGGGCGATTCCTATCCGTGCGCGCTGAATGCTGCAGACGAAGTGGCGGTAGCAGCCTTTCTGGAGCGACAGATTCCCTTTGGAGCGATCTCCCGCATTGTCGGGGACGTGCTGCAAACCGTCGCTCCCCGGCAATTCTCCGGCATCGAGGATGTGCTGGACCATGACCAACTTTCCCGGGCACGCGCCCGGGAGATGCTTTCCCGTTACAGGAATTAGGAGTTTTTGATTTTATGCTGTACGTAGCTATCACCAACGTGCTGGCCGTGATCTTGGTTCTGGGCGTCATGATCCTGATTCACGAGTTGGGCCACTTTCTGGCGGCCAAGTATTTTGGCATTCGCGTGCATGTGTTTTCTTTCGGGTTCGGGCCGCGTCTGTTCGGCATTAAATACGGAGACACCGATTACCGTGTCTGCCTCCTGCCGCTGGGGGGGTATGTAAAAATGGCCGGGGAAAACGTCGGCGACACGGTCAGCGGAGATGTTGACGAGTTTCTCTCTAAGCCCCGCTGGCAACGCTTTATAGTGGCCGTGATGGGGCCCGCCATGAACATCTTTCTGGCCATCTTCCTATTGACGGGCCTGTTCATGTACCGCTATCAGATCCCCGCTTACCAGGAGGGCCCTGCGATCATTGGCTGGGTGGAAGAGGACTCCGCCGCCGCTGCCGCCGGTTTCCAGACCGGGGACCGCATCACTCGAATCGCAGACAACCAAGACACCGAGTGGCGGGACGTGGAACTGCTGATCGTCTCCAATCCGGGAAGCCCGCTGGAAGTCACGGTGGAGCGGGACGGACAGCCGCTGACGAGCACGATGACGCCGCGGCCCGAAGGCCGGACGCGCCTTGGCTCCGCCGGGTGGTACCCGCGCATGGCGGCCAAGCTGCAAGCAGTGGCGCCGGGGCTTCCGGCTGAGCAAGCGGGCCTGGAGACCGGCGATGAGATTGTCTCCGTCGATGGCGTCGCGGTAGGGTTCTGGCCCAGAATATCGGAGATTCTCCAGACCAGCGAGGGGAAAACCCTGGAGCTTGGTCTCCTTCGCAACGGCGAGCTGATGACCACCCAGATCAACCCGGTCCACAGCACCGCTACCGGCGACCCGCAGACGAAGTGGCGGATTGGTGTGGCCTTTCAAAACGAAGTCATCACACGGGAACTCGGCTTTTCGGCGGCGCTGTCGGAATCGCTGGCCACCAACAAGAAGTTTACCCTCTTGATCTTTGAGGTCGTCGGCAAGATATTTTCCGCCGAGATGTCTCCGAGGACGCTGGAAGGGCCGATCGGCATTGCCCGCCTCTCCGGGCGCGCCGCCCGCCAGAGCTTGGGAGACCTGCTCAGCCTGATGGCCGCCATCAGCTTGAACCTTGGCATCTTCAATCTTTTCCCGATCCCTGTCCTGGACGGAGGCGTCATTCTGTTGCTGCTGATTGAGAGCGTCATGCGCCGGGACCTCAGCCTGCGCATCAAAGAGCGGGTCATGCAGGCCGGCTTCGCCTTCCTGCTCCTGATCGCCGCCTTCGTTATCTATAACGACATCGTCAAGGCACTCCCGGAACGGTTTGAAAAATTCTTTCCGTGATCCTGGCACAAAACCGTTATGGGCTAGCCATCGAAGACACTATGCGTCCGAAATACGACTTCAGCAAGGGTGTGCGGGGAAAGCATGCAGCTCGTTATGCCGCTGGAACCAATGTTGTGGTCCTGGAACCTGACGTGGCTGTCGAGTTCCGCACTGCAGAAGATGTGAATGACACCCTTCGTGCGGTAGCCGGCATTTTGCGGCGGCGTAAAAGACGCACGAACCGCAAAATGCCCTAAGAGGTTGTTGAAAAACTGGTGCAGGGTCCGCTTGCTAACGCGCGCGGCTCGGATTGTAGGTTTGGAGTTTTTCGGTTCCTTCGGAGTCGTCGGGAAAATTTTCTGGTCTTGGTTCCTACATTCAATCATGCTGGCGGGGGAGAGAGGGCGTCTGTACGCCCGTTACGGAGGCAAGCAAGGCGCAAAAATAAATTTTTGCAAAGCCAAAAGATCCTTTGTTTTCAATAGGAGTTGCCGCAGAAAGCACGAAACTGATCTAGAATTGCTTCTATGGCCAGAATCGAGCGCAGGGAATCCGTTGTCGCCGAAATAGGCGGGGTTAAGGTCGGCGGGACGCACCCGATCGTCGTCCAGTCGATGACCAACACCGACACCGCCGACGTGCCCGGCACCGTCCGGCAGGTGGCTGCGCTGGCCCGCGCCGGCTCCGAGTTGGTTCGCATCACGGTGAACACGGAGGCCGCCGCAGCCGCCGTGCCTGCCATCGCCGAGGGACTGGAAGCCGAAGGCCTGCCGGTTCCGCTCATCGGCGATTTCCACTACAACGGACATCTTTTGCTGACCCGCTACCCGGAGTGCGCCCGCCGCCTGGCGAAATACCGCATCAACCCCGGCAACGTCGATATCGGCAAGAAGCACGACGAAAATTTCCGTACCATGATCCGCGTGGCCACCGACAACGGCAAGCCGGTGCGGATCGGCGTGAACTGGGGCTCGCTCGACCAAGCGCTGCTGACCCGGATGATGGACGAAAACGCCCGTCAGGCCGTGCCGCTCGACGCAGAGGAGATCACCCGTCGGGCAATCGTCGCGAGCGCGCTCGAATCGGCCCGGATGGCCGAAGAGTACGGATTGGCTCACGAAGCGATCATCCTCAGCGCCAAGGTTTCCAGCGCCCAGAGCCTGATCGATGTCTACCGCGCCCTCGCCGCCCGCTGCGACTACCCTTTGCATCTCGGCTTGACCGAAGCGGGCATGGGAAACAAAGGCGTGGTGGCCAGCACGGCGGCCATGTCCGTCCTGCTCCAGGAGGGAATCGGCGATACCATCCGCGTCTCTCTCACCCCCGCGCCCGGCGGCGACCGCACCGAGGAAGTGCTGGTCGCCCAGCAGATTCTGCAATCGCTTGAGATTCGCAGCTTCACGCCGCAGGTCAGCGCCTGCCCCGGATGCGGCCGCACCACCAGCACCTTCTTCCAGGAGATGGCCGATCAGATCCAGAGCTATCTACGCGAGCAAATGCCGCTGTGGAAACAGCGCTACCGCGGCGTCGAGGAGTTGCGCCTAGCCGTGATGGGCTGCGTCGTCAACGGGCCGGGCGAATCCAAGCACGCCCACATCGGCATTTCTCTCCCCGGCACGTTTGAAGAGCCCAAGGCTCCCGTCTACGCCGACGGGCGGCTGCTGGTCACGCTCAAGGGCGAGACCATCGTTCGCGACTTCATCCGCATCTTGAACGATTACGTCGAATCCCACTACGGAAGCAAGGTGGAACAGGCTTCTGTGAATTAATCCGGCAAGACGGCGCCGATACTGCCTGCATACGGAAAACCCCCAGCGTTCAAGCCCTGTCGTACCGAAGCCATCACCCCGGCGCATTTCCTAATCGAGTTGTTAGCCGTCCTGCCGATCATTAAAAAGCGGGATCATTTAGCCTGAGGACATCCCGAAGGTGCCGTTGGGCAACTAAACCATCAATGACGGATTCTGCCCGTAGAGGAAGTTTATGAAACCGATTTTCTGTTTTTTTTGGGTTCTGTTTGCCACCGTCCTGAACGCAGCCGAGTTGCCGGTCCGCGAGGTGGTGCTCTACAAGCACGGCGTGGGTTTCTTCCGGCGCTCCGGCCAATTGCAGCCCGGCGAATCGGCGCGCCTTGATTTCAAAGCCTCCGAGATGAACGACGTGCTGAAATCGCTCACGATTGAGGAGCAGGGCGGGGGCCAAATCTCAGGTCTGCGGTACGATTCAAGCGAGCCGCTGGAACGAAAACTCTCGGAGTTTCCTTTCCGGCTGGGGCCGGGCCAACCGCTGAGCGCGGTGCTGGACCAACTGAAAGGCGCTATTGTGGAGTTGCAGTTTGCCGCCGAGACCGTCCGGGGGGCCATCGTCAGCGGGCGTGTGGTGCCGGGCAATGAGAACAGGCCACAGAGCGAGCAGATCACACTGCTGCTTGACTCGGGCGAGCTGCGCAACTTCGACCTGGCCGCGGCCGCGAGCATTCGATTCACCGACGCCAGCCTCCGAACGCAGTTCCGGGAATATATGGCGGTGCTGGTCGGAGCGCGCTCTAAAGAGAAGCGCAGCGTTTATATCGATTCTACCGGCTCGGCCAACCGCCGGATCGTCGCCGACTATATGATCCCCATGCCGGTCTGGAAATCGAGCTACCGGCTGATCTTTGGAGACACCGGGGGCGACAACGGCGGCGACAGCGGCGACCCGACGCTCGAAGGCTGGGCCATCGTGGACAACACCACCGGCGAGGACTGGACCAACGTCGCCCTGGCGCTGGTCTCCGGGCGGCCTATTTCGTTTGTCAGCCGTCTCTACGAACCTCGCTACATCCAACGTCCCGTAGCCGAGCTGCCGGGTGAGCGTGCACAGGCGCCGGTGATTTATAGCGGAGCCATCGAGATGGAAGAAGACCTCCAGGAAAATAGGCCGGTCGCGGCGAAATCGGCAGTCCTGGCCAACAGAAGGCTGCGCGCCGACATGCCGGCGAGCGCTCCGATGGAGCAAGATGCCTTCGCCATGGGAGGCCGCCTCAACGCCCTCAGTTCAGTTGCATCCACCGCGGCGGCCCGCGAGTTGGGCGAGCTGTTCGAGTATCGCTTCTCCACTCCGGTTACGGTGCGCAAAAGCGAGTCCGCCATGCTGCCCTTCCTCCAGCAAAAAGTAGAGGCGCGGAAGCTTCTGGTCTACTCCGGCGCAAACTCGATCCATCCGATGAACGCCGCCGAGATCACCAACTCCACGGGCAAGACGCTCGACGGAGGGCCGATCACCGTTTACGAGAGCAATGCATACGCCGGCGAGGCTCTGGTGGAAACCTTGAAAGCGGGCGACAAGCGGCTGATCAGCTACGGCGTGGACCTGGGCACGCGCATCACGACTCAGTTTGATTCCAAAGCGGAGGTGGTGCGGGAAATTCACCTGCGGCGCGGCATCCTCACGACCCGCACGGCTGCGGTCGAGACAAAAACTTTTACCATTCGCAACGTGGATGAAGATGCGAAGACGCTCATCATCGAGCATCCGGTCCGGCCACAATATAAGCTGCTGGACCTGAAACCCACCGAGACCACTGCGAATGCCTATCGCTTCCAGGTGAGCCTGCCCGCCGGAGCAACGGAGAAGTTTCCGGTAACCGAGGAGCGCGTCTACCAGAGGACGTTTGAGATTATGAACCTCACCCCGGATATCTTAGTGACTTACATCCAAAACAAGGACCTGAGCCTGGACGCCCGCACACAGCTCGAGCAGATCGTGGACCAAAAGCGCCAGATCGCCGAGAACGCAGCGGAAATTCAGCGCATCGAAGCCGAGATCAACACCATGGTCCAGGACCAAGGGCGCATCCGGCAAAACATCAACAGCCTGAACCGCGTCAGAGGGCAAGAGCAGCAGGTGCAGGCTTATGCCCGGCAACTGGCGGCGCAGGAAAGCCAACTGGCATCGCTGCGCGACCACGCCTCGGAACTCCAGCGGCAGAGGACCGTGTTGCAGTCAGAACTCAATTTCCTGATCGAGCGAATGGAGTTTTAAGGCTGACCTTGGTTTTGGGACTGATAACTCCCGCCGGGCTCACTCGGATTTTTCCTTCTCCCATGGCGTGAGACGGGGAACCCAGCGGGGAACTGCTCTCCTGTACAGAAGATACTCCTCCCCAAACCGCCGAGCCAGCCCCGGCTCTTCCGACGTGATGAAGTAGACGTGGTTGATCGTCACAAACAGAAGAGCGAAGATAAAAACAGGCCAGGACCCCAGCAGAACGGACTCTCCCAGCAGGATACAAAGAACGCCGGAGATCATCGGGTTCCTTACATGCCGGTAGGGCCCCTGAGCGACAAGTTTCCGGGTGGGGTCCCAAGGCGCCAGCGTCCCCTTTCCGATGGTGGCGAACAGATGAATCGTCTTGCCGAGCAGAGTCAGCCCCCCACAAATCAGAATACAGCCTGCGAGCAGTGGCGCGAGGATCAGCGGAAATTGCAGCGACCAGCCAACTTTCGGCCCGCCGGTGAACCACAGTATCGCTGTAGGAATGATGACGGTTGCCGTTGTCGGAAGGATCAGGATGGCCTTCAGATGCCGCATCGGTTCATTCCGAAAAACTGTCTCTCCTGAAAACAGGGCCGGCTCTCCAACTTTTATACACTACAGCTGAGTGATCCCGAACGTCTTTCGCCAGAAGGCCAGCACGCGCCGCTCGTACTCTTCGCCTTTACACTCCCAGCCTTTTCCGTGCGGGGAACACTCCGGTATTCGCCACAACTGTTTGGGCTCACGCGCCGCTTGATAAACCGCTTCCACCGAGTCGCTGGGGAATGGGTCATCTTCGAGGTCGTCTATAAGAAAGACCGGGCGCGGGCTGATCCTGCCGATGGCTTTAACAGGCTCCACGTCTTCCATGTTGATGCCCAGGCGGAGTTCGCAGATGAACTTGCTGACCGGCGCAAAGGGGAAACTCGGCAAGCCGACCAAACGCCGGAAGCTATGATCGATTACGCTGCTGAGACTCTGGAAGGGGACTTCTGCGATCACGCCCTTGATCTCCGGCCTTTCCGCCGCCGCGAAGATAGCCGCCACAGCGCCCAACGAGTTGCCTTGCACGCCGATCCGCCCCGTGTCTACATCGTGCCGTGTCTTTAGATAGTCCACCGCACCCTCGACGTCCCACGCCTCCTTGGCTCCGAGCGTATGTACGTCACCTTCGCTCTCCCCATGGTAGCGGAAGTCGAACAGCAGCACGGATAAGCCGTTCCGGTGCAGATAGTCGGCATGCGGCAGCATCCATGTGCGGTTGCCGCCCCTGCCGTGGGTCAGGATAACGGTTGCGCCGTTTGTGCCCGGAAGGAACCACCCCGCCAGCCTCAGACCATCCCGGCTCTTGAAATGGATGTCTTCCGGGCGGGGCAGGTCGAACTGCGAAAGATGGTACTCCTCCGGGTCGGGCTCCGGATGGATGCCTCGCTCGCAACCGATCCAGCCGATAACTAGAACCACTACAACCGAGACCCCCAGCACAATGGCTACGATCCAATAAATCTTCAGGTCCATAAATGTGCCCCTTAAATCGGCTGGTTCTTTGATATCACTGGCTGATACTCCATTCCGCTAACAGTTTAAGGTTCACCGAAACGCTGTTAGCCATTCGTATCACTCAGACAACTGCGCAAGTATAGCCGCAACCTGGCGTGTGTCGTTCAGTAAATAGCCATGTTCGCGCGCCGTCTTGTGCACAGTGTACGGCACACCCTCGGGAGGCATCGCTCTTGGAAATTCCACGCGGTTATCGCCGGGTTTTTTGGCAGCCGTATGAAAATCCCAACCTCTTACGGCACGCGGCCCGTCCCTTACAACGGTGGCGAGAGTTGGATGTCTGTCACTGGCCAGCACTGCAACAGGCGGATACTGAAAGGATTTTTCTTCCTTGGACACCAGCAACCGTCTGAACTCACTTGCCCGGCGCAACGCCATGCGGAGATGTGTCCGGTGTTGCTCGGTCACCTGAACCGCATCAGTCATGGCGAAGATTCCCAGCTTCTGACGCTCCCAATCGTCCGCTGAATACCAATCGTGCGGGATTGAGTCCCCGGTCTGTTCCACCAACGCAGACTCCGGCGTTTCCCAAGGAAAAAAGGAGTACCGTGATACGAACGTAAACAATACCTGCGGGCTCAAGATACGCTTGTTCAGACCGGTTGCGGTGCCAGCATGCATGTCTTCCAAAAAACTGATTCCGGGGCTGAACGGAACACCGGCAAACAGAACACTGTGAAAAAGGTCGGGAGAACGGTTCAGCGCCACAAAGCTGATGAGCCCTCCCATGCTATGTGCCGCCACTTGAACCTTGACACCTCCGTGCAGACCGCTGATTGTCTTCAGAAATGCCACGAAGTTTCTGACGCTTTCGAGATTATCGCGACGCCAATCGTATGCGAACGGGTAAAATGCGCGCCCGGATGCCTCGGCCCAATCGAGAAAAGGGGCATAGATGTCATGCCAGGCCACTCTGCGGAGCGGCTCTTTCGCGGCCAGATCATCGCGCCGCTGGGTGTCGCTGTCGCCGTTCCAAACCAGCGGCAGGCGCAGGTCAGGAGAAGCAAGTCCGAGAGCCTGCCACCATGTGAGCCAGCGCAGGTTGCCCTGGGGATCTGTCAGTGTGCTGCCTTTGAAGCCGTGGATGAAGACCAGCGGAGGCAATAAGCGATCCGACGAACGCGATGGCATAGTGGAAGGCACCGCCCAATACTATCCAGTTCTTTGAATTTTCAATCAGCCGTCGATATTCTCGATCAACCGGATATAAAAACGCACGGCGTCGGCGAAACCATCTACGCTAATGCGTTCGTTTGTACCGTGGGGACGTTTTAGATCCTCTGAATCAAGAACTAATGGGCCAAAACGGTAGATGCCCTCTGCCAACTGACCAAAGTGGCGGGAGTCGGTTGCGGCAATCACGAGATAGGGTGTGACAACAGCTTCGGGGAACACTTCCCGCACGGTCCGCTCAAGAGTCCTGTAACCCTCGGTGTCGGTTTCAGAAATAGGAGAAGGATTGCTCACTAGAGGAGAGTCGGAATGGATTACCACCGTGACATTCGGATCATCCTGGAACAAACCACTGACGTGCTCGCGGACGCTATGAATAGTATCTCGATGATGAATACGAACATTAACTAGTGCTTTTGCATAAATGGGTAGGACGTTTTCCTTGGGACTGCCTCGGAGCATAGTCGGCGCGATGGTTGTCCTGAGCAGCGCATTAAGTTCTTTGGTTCCCCCAGCGCCCGCCCGGTACCATCGTGATACAACTCTGTCAATCAAGGAACCAAAAAGCCATTGATTCGCGATCACGGCACGCGCCGCGAAGGGAAATTCAGGCCCCAGCGCATCGAGCATTTCGCTCACTACTCCCTCGATGCCGCCGTCAAACGGATTCTGCTGAAGTTTTGTGATTGCCCGCGCAAGCCGGGTTACCGCCGTGTCATAGGGAGGCATGGAAGAATGGCCGCCTTTCCCTTCTGCAATAAGTCCCAGCGTAACGTAGCCCTTCTCCGCAATACCGAGAAGGGCTACAGGTCTATCTATTCCGGGGATCACGCCGCGGGTGATAGCGGCTCCTTCATCGATAATCCACTTCAGGTGGACGCCGCGACTTTTCAGCAGTTCCGCAATTTTAACCGCGCCGTTCCGGCCCCCGACTTCTTCGTCGTGGCCGAAGCCGAGCAGGATCGTGCGTTGCGGCTGATGGCCTTCGGCAACTTGCAGCTCAACTGCTTCCATAATGGCGACGAGAATGCCCTTCATGTCCAGGGTGCCGCGACCCCAGATGAAACCCCCGGAAATGGCGCCGCCAAAGGGCGGTTCGGTCCACTCACCTACAGAGTCCTGGTCAACCGTCACTACGTCCATATGAGCGAGGAAAATCACGGGCTCCAGGGAAGCATCCTGCCCTTCCCAGGTGTAGAGCAAACTATGCTCATTTACGATTTCCCGTTTCAAAACACGGTGCGCAGCCGGATAAGTTTCCTCAAGCCAACGGTGAAAAGCGAGAAGTTCGCTGGCATCGTTATCTGCCGGCTCTTGGTGAGAAACGGTCTGGAAACGAAGCGCCTCGGCCAGGTGCGAGGCTGCTGCCTCGGCGTTGATCTCACGCGGCTCGACGGGTATAACGTGAACTTGCTCTCCAAAGGGGTAGGTGAGCGTTCTGATTACCACGACAGCGGCAAGCACCGTGATGAACGCTGCCAGCCCAATCAATAGCTTTTTCATGTTGTGCCTTCCAAGGCGCAATTCTGAAAGCCAGCGTCGGCGTCCCAGCCATTCACGCGAAGGTCACTGGGAGAATGCCAGTACTGCCCCGTAAACACTCTGAACCACCATCGCCATGCGGTCATAGTCCAGAGTTTCAGCAGTATCTTGCGCGGTATGATAGTTCGTATTCCGGTTTAAGGCAGTATTAGTGACCATCACCGCCGTGTAGCCGGCTTTCCAATAATTGGAATGGTCCGACCAGTCGATTCCCTCAACGGATTTTGGGGCATTGAATGAATAGACGGGCAGAGGTGAAGCCGCGCGCATCGCTTTCTTCACGCGGCGAACGGCCAAGCCCTGATCGAGCTTTCCAACAACGGCAATCCAGTTCCCGCGCGCTGGATAAAAAAATTTCATAACCGACAGAGGAAAGCTCTGGCTATTTTCGGCGTCACGGAAGAATCCGATCATCTCCAGAGAAAACATGATGCGAACCGGGACGCCTTGTTCTTTGAGCAAAGCCGCATGGCGAGCACTCCCGCCATACGGCGTGCGAAAAGTTCCCGGCCCTCCCAAGACAAGCGGCTCCTCCAACGTAAAGGCAACCAGCTCCACACGCATGGGGAGGGATTTGCTCCGACCGAGCAGGTAGGCAAGTTCAATGAGTCCGGCTACTCCGCTGGCGTTGTCGTCGGCACCGGGCAACTCACCCGCCGCGTCATAGTGCGCGCCGACGACGATCCGTTCCTTCGTCTCTGGTCCAAACAGTGCCATGACGTTGCGGTAGGTGTTTCCACACAGCTTGTACTCTTGCTCTGACACCATCCCGTTCGCTTGCTCAAACTCTTTGCGAATGTATGCCGCAACTCGGTCCAGATTTTCAGGGTGTCTCCAGTCTCGTGGAAACAACGTCTCGGACAACATGCGAATGTGTCCTTCCAGTCGCGCAGGTTTGACGGCGGGGCTTGGCTCATTCTGTGCCCTAACAGGCAATACGGGCTGAGTTACCGCGAACCAAACTGCCGTCAAGAAGATCAGAACAGCAATTCCTATCAGCAAAACCACTTTCAAAAGACCTCCCATACAGAACCTCATTCCTTTCGGGGTACTACCTCACCTCTCCCGCGTCAACCATCCGACTTTAGCTCACAACCCTACCCGGTGCCGACAAACCAGGCAATAAATGGCATGACACTTTCTTGACTGTCACATCGCGAAGGTAGGGTGTAGAATCGGGCAAGGCAAGAACACAACTACTACCAGCACATGCTGGCCAGCACGGGCGTTGTCCCGCCTTGTGGGGTTGTCGGGATGGATATCCGCATCAGCAAAGAGAGCGAAGTTCCGCTCCGCTTGCAAATCGGGCGGCAGGTCGCCTTCCTGATTGCGACGGGCAAGCTGAAGCCCGGAGAAGCCTTGCCGAGCGTGCGAGGTCTGGCCGACCGGCTCAAGATTCACCACAACACCGTCAGCCAAGCCTATCAAGACTTGGTGGGCACCCAAATGCTTGAGCGGCGGCGCGGGAGCCGCATGGTTGTTTCTTCCCTCGAGCATCCGCAAGAGCCGGCGCGCCGCCAGGACCTCGATGATCTGATCAACGCCACCATCCGGACAGCGCAACAACGCGGCTACACGCTCCAGCAACTGCGCCAGCGCGTTCGGGAGCGGCTGCTGCTCCATCCGCCCGACCACTTCCTGGTGGTGGAAGAGGAACCGGGCTTGCGGCAGCTGCTTCAAGAAGAAATCAAGGAAAACTTAAAGTTGCCCGTCGATGCATGTTCGCGGAACGAGCTGTCTGCAAACCAAGGGCTGGCGATCGGCGCGCTGGTGGTGAGTCCGCCGGGGACCGTCCGGGAAACCACGCCTCTGGTTCCCAAGGATCGCCCTCCCATCCAGATCACATACAACACGGCGGGGCTGCATGTGGAGTTGGTTCGGCAGTTGCGCGAGCCTTCCGTAATCGCGGTGGTCTCGGTGAGCGAGCTGTTTTTGCGAACGGCGCGAGGCTTGCTGGCTGCTGCGGTCGGCCGCCGCCATACGATGCGAGAGTTTTTCCTGCCTCTGGAAAAATCGATCAATCTCACCGCCGCCGACGTGGTCTTCTGCGACTCCATCGCGCGGCGACAAGTCACAGCGCCTAAGACGGTTCCCTACCGGCTGATTTCTTCCGCCTCGCTGGAATTTCTCGCCAGCGCCATCGGGCGGTGAAAACGTTTTCCGAATTGCGACTAGGCCTAGAGCGATTTTCCTGTTGCTGTATCCTGCACCGCGCCCCTGAGGATGTCATCCCGAGGGATCTGCTTTTCCTTCAAGTGGTGGGTCGTTCCCATGAGAAAAGAGCAGATCCCTCGCTGCGCTCGGGATGACAGCTAGGGAGGATACAGCAGTAGTAAAAACGCTCTAGTAACGTCGCCAAGATTACGGCCAAGATTACGGCCAAGATTACGACCTACGTTACCGACATGGATGAATATCAGAGCCAGGAAGTGAGGGCCGTGCGCGCCGGGCACTTCGGGGATCACAAGCCGGCGAGCACTTCGATGGAGATTGTACAGCTGGCAAATCCCGCCTATCGGGTGGAAGTCGAAGCCATTGCCGTCCTGCCGTAGCCGTTCGAGGCAGGCCGGTCACCGCTGTTTGTCGATCAGCAGGAAGGTGATGTCGTCGGTCTGCGCCATGCCGTGGGTGAATTGTGCCATTGCTTCCAGGATCTTTTTTTTCAGGACCTGTCCTCCGGCCGGCGCCTCTCGATGGATAATTTCCAGCAGCCTTTCCTCCCCGAAAATCTCTTCTTCGTGGTTTTGCGCATCGGTCAGGCCGTCGGAATAGACGAGCAAGATATCTACTTTGCGGAGATGGAACGGGCGGGAGCTGTAAGAGGCAAAAGGAAAAGCGCCCAGGATGAGACCGTCCGAGGCCAGCTCTTCCACCTTCCCCGTGGCCGCGCGGAACAGATAAGCGGGATTGTGCCCCGCGCTGATGAATTGGCCATTCCCCTGCGAGTTCAGCACGAAAAGAAACAGGGTGACGAATCGGTGGGACTGCGTCTTCTCACAGAGAAACTTGTTCACACGGTTCAGGGCCTCGTCGGGCTGGGTGGCGGAACGAAACTCCATCTCGAGAGCGCCCTGCAACAGGGAACCGAGCAGAGCCGCGGAAATCCCCTTGCCGGAAACGTCCGCCAGAATTCCCAGCAGCTTTTTTGAATCCAGCGGCAGAAAGTCGTAAAAGTCGCCTCCCACGTAACGGGTCGGCTTGCTGTAGGCGTCAATGCCAAAATTCGGAAACTCCGGCAAGGACTGGGGCAGAAGGCTCTTTTGGGTTTCCTCCGCCAGCGCCAATTCCTGCTCCATCTTCTTTCGTTCCTCGACGCCTTTAATCATCTCGAGCTTCTCAAAGACGTTGCCGGCTTCCTCCGCCAGCTTGCTTAAAATCCTCTGGTCCAAGCCGGAAAGCGAGTGCATTTTCTTGGTGCTGTCCAGGTAGAGGATTCCCAGCACCTCCGGCGTGTCGGCGCGGGAAGAGATCGCCTCCAGGGGCAGGCAGGCGACCGCCGTAAGGTTCATGACGAGGATGCTTTCCTGTCCGGCAAATTCTCCCGTGATCCGTTCCGTCATGAACACGGCCTTGCCTTCGCTCGCCACCCGGCTGACGACGGCCCGGCTGGCTCTGAACTCCGCCTGCGGCAGGGTCCGGCCGTCTCCGTCCATTCCCACGGAGTATTCAAACCCCTCCTGCTGCTTCAACAGGATGAAGCCCCGCTCGGCTCCGCTGATTTCCAGGGCGGACCGGAGTATCTGCTGAAATGCTTTTTCGGGCGAGAAGCTCTTTCTCCAGTAATACTGGAAATCCAGGATACAGGAGATTTTTTGCAGGTCGGAATAGCCGGCGTTCGGAGAAGGCAGAATCGAAGTCAGGTTCTGAATCGACGTATCCAAATCGCTGCCTTTCCAGGCACCCGCGAGACCGGCAGCATCCACCTCGTCCGAGCAATATAGAAGCTCAACTCTCCCTTTACCCAGACGAATTCTGTCGCCATGGCGCAGCCGTTGCTGCTCCACCTCATGGCCGTTTACATACGTGCCCTGACTGCTGTTCAGGTCGAAGATGGAAAAGCCTTCCTCGTCCCGGACAAGCTTCGCATGGCTGCGGGAAATGCCCCGGTCGGTCAAATGAATATCGGCATCTGTTTTTCGCCCGATCACTATCTGGTCGGCTTCGAGGGGGTATACTTCTTCGTGGTTATGGGGACCGGTCCATTGGAGTGAGGGAGTAGCCATTCCGGCCTTCTATATTGGGAAACAGAATGCTTACGCTAGTTTCTCCGCGGTAACCAGCGCATTATAGTCCGGCTCGCCGCTTTCCGGGTCGAGTATATGAGCGAGCAGCACGTTCGCTTCGGGCCAGAACGCCTGCAAACAACCGGGCCTCACGTCTTCCACCGCACAGATTCCCCGAAACTCTCCGTGGCCGGATCGCAGCCGCACCGCGTCGCCGTCGCGGAGGCCCAGCCTCTGGGCGTCTTCGGCGGAGAAAAATACAATATCCCGCCGCTTGCTGCCGGTGAGAGCATCCGTGTCGCTGTAGATGATACTGTTAAACTGGTCGCCCCGGCGAGTGGTCAAATAAAATGTCCCCGGCGGCAAACTGGAGGACACAGGCCGGACCGGGACCAAGCGGGCGCGTCCATCGGGCATCTTGGGACAGACGCCGCCTTGCAGCAACCGTGGCCCGCCGTATTGCACCGAGTCGCCTTCCTTTCGCAGGTCTTTGATGCCACGGTATAACGGCATGGCCTGCTCCATCTCTTCCATGATTTGCCGGACATCCGTGTACTTGATCCGTTGTCTTGCGGGCTCGGGCAGGGCACGTTGCCCGACCAGCGACAGGATCTCCCACTCCGGCTTGGTTTCCCCGATCCGAGGGCCAGCCACCTCCGGGGTGAACCGGATACGCCGCTCCGTGCTGGTTGTTGTGCCCCCGCCCCGCTGCTCGTAGCGCGTCTGGGCGGGAAGCAGGATCACCCTTTCTCCCGGCTCCACCAGCGTTGAGGTGTTCAGGACCAAATCCTGGTGGACGCGCACGGGAACCTTGCGCAACGCCTCCTCCATAAAATTCGGCTTGGGCATGGTCTCCAGGAAGTTGCCGCCTGCCACGTAGAAGAAGTCGAGTTGGCCGGCATGGGCCGCCTCGAGCATCTGGCTCGCATTCATGCCCTTCCAGGACGGGACCGGATGGCCCCAGAGCTGCTCGAAGTGCCGCGCATTTTCCTCATTCACCGGCAGGCCCCCCGGAAAGCTGCCTGGCACCGAGCCGCATTCGGCTCCTCCCTGCACGCCGCTGTGGCCTCGGATGGGCACCAGCCCGCAGTTCTCCCGCCCGATCATTCCGCGAGCCAGCGCCAGATTCACCACCGCGCGCACATTATCTACTCCCCGCCGTTGCTGGGTGAGCCCCATGCTCCAGATGAAAACAGCGTTTTTCACCCCGGCGTAAAGTTCCGCAAAGCGCACCATCTCGGACCGTGGCAGACCGGCCCCCTGTTCCAGCATCTCCCAGCTTTGCGATGCCAGCTCCACGCGCAACTCAGCAATTCCCGTGGTGTGCTCGGCGAGGAAGCGGTGGTCCACCCAGTCCCGCTCCAGAAGAACTTTCAGCGTGCCGTTGAGAAACGCCACATCGCCGCCCGGCCGGACAGGGAAAAACTCATCCCTCAGGCGGCTGCCAAACAGCGCGCTTTTCGCAATCGACGGCACCCAATAACGCTCCAGGCCCGGCTCGCGGTAGGGATTCACCACCACGATGCGGGCTCCATTCTGCCTGGCGTAATAAAGGTACTTGATGGCCACGGGCTGGTTGTTGGCCAGGTTGGTGCCGAGCAAGACAATCATCTCGGCCCCGATCCAATCGCGGTAGGAACAAGTGGAGGCGCCCACGCCGACCATCTGCTGGAGCGCCACGGTGCTGGCCGCGTGGCAAAGGCGGGCGGCGTTGTCAATGTGGTTGGTGCCAAGCAGGCGCGCCAGCTTCTGCGCCACGTAATACACTTCGTTCGTCAGGCCCCGCGAGGTGGTATAAAACGCAATCCGCCTGGGGTCGGCGGCCCCGAGAGCCGCTCCGGCTGACTCCAGAGCCTCATCCCAACCGACGCGGCGGAAACCGGCATCCCCTCGCCGGTAGATCATAGGATAAGGTAAGCGGCCCAGCTTGCGAAGTTCGCGGCTGCTCATGCTGCGGAGCCGGCCGATGTCAGTCAGCTCGGCCGGATCCAGAGCCGGCATCGTATTCAGGCGCAGCATTTTAAGCCGCGACATGCAGAGGTGG
Source organism: Terriglobia bacterium (assembly GCA_963666975.2). Lineage (GTDB taxonomy): Bacteria > Acidobacteriota > Terriglobia > 2-12-FULL-54-10 > 2-12-FULL-54-10 > JADFGZ01. Next base: position 1,455,487 of record CAXVYR010000004.1, read on the forward strand.
ACGCCGGGAATGGTGTCGTCCCGCAGCCCGTAGGGCCCCAAAGAACAGCCGTCACAAACCCCGTGCCGCAGAATCTTCAGCCCGTAGGACAGGTTGTCGCGATTGTCCCACAGCACCCGCAGCATGTCGCGAAAGTGATGCGGCTTTTTCTCGCCCAGGCCAAAGGGCACAAGTCCGGCGATGGAGGCGCGGCTGGGTCCTGCTTTCGGTTCCGCCATGATTTTATCGGACCGCCAGTATGGGCAGGGATAGGAATGATGTCCGGATAATCGGACTTCCACCGCGTGACGAATTACGGCTTGGCAGCAGCCATGGCCGCCATGCGCTCCTGCATCTGCCGCGTCAAGTGCGGCACCAAGCCGAGCTGCCGCTCGATCAGCATGAGCTGGCCTCTGTGGTGCATTTCGTGCTCTTTGACCGAGAGGATCATCTCAAACCGGCTCTTGGTTGCGGGCGTCGCGCCCGGCGGCATGGTGACCGGCTCGGCAAGGAACGCTTCTGAAAGCCCGCGAAGCCATCCCGCCCACGTCTCGCCATTGCGGCGGAGCAGATCAATGATCTCGCTCTTGGATCGCTGCTTCTGCTCTTCGGCCGCGAGGCGTTGCATGAGCGACGGGAAGTCAAACCCCTCCAGCGTAGTCCGGCGCTCGACGGCGTGAACCTGCTCTTGAAAGCTGTAGATCAGCGCAATGTGCGTCAGCATCTGCGCGACGCTGCGTGTCTCGGGCGATGCTTTGAAAGCGTACTGGTCTTCGGGAATCTCTTCGGCAATGGTAATCGTGTTATTGCGGACGGTTTGGAAACTCTCGGCCAATTCTTTCGGCCCGTAGTAAGTCATGCGGCCTCCTTCAATTTTGGGAAACTAGCTTCAAGTATAAACGGAACGAGCCATGCGTGCCAATGGCTCATCGCCCGGTTGGGTTAAAGACAGCAGAGGCTGGATGGAACACTCTGGATAGAACATGGTGGTCGAACGTCTTTGCTCCAGCGAGGCTAATTCCCAGGCTTTACCGCCTCGATGGTGGCGGAAACAACGTAATCTTCGATGCGACGACCCGGAGCCCATTCCCGAATGAATTCGCGGCTCCCGTCCTTGGGAAGGATGCGAACTTCCCGGAACCCGGCGGCTTCGATCATTTCTACTAGCTCACTGATGGGCGCCGCTCCCGCAATGCATCCCGAAAGGAGAGCCATATCATTGCGAATCTCGGCAGGCAGTTCCGCTGTGGCCACCACGTCCGCGACGGCAAGACGCCCTCCCGTTCTCAAAACACGAAAAGCCTCCTGAAAGACGCTGGGTTTATCCGGCGAGAGGTTGATGACGCAGTTGGAAATGATTGCGTCAACACTCTGGTCGGCGACCGGCAAGTGCTCAATCTCCCCCAGGCGAAACTCGACGTTGGGATACTCGCCCTTTCTGGCATTCTCCCTGGATTTGTGGACCATCTCCGGCGTCATGTCCACACCAATCACTCGCCCTCTTTCTCCCACTTGGCGGGCCGCCAGAAAGCAGTCGAACCCTCCTCCGCTGCCGAGGTCCAAAACCGTTTCGCCGGGCCGCAACGCTGCAATGGCCTGCGGATTACCGCAACCCAGCCCCATGTCGGCGCCCTGCGGCGCGCTCTTTAACTCTTTTGCCGAATAGCCCAAGCGTTCGGAAAAACTCTCTGTGGAGACGATCGCATCCTCTCCGCCGGGTGTACAGCAAGAAGTCGCTGAACCACCACCGCATGCCGTGGCCAACCCTTTCGCTACCGCCCTGTAATTCTCCAGAACGGCTTGGCGTGTTTCCTCGTGTTGCGTTTCATTAGATTGTGTTTCATGCATTTTTCACCTTCCTTAAGGAGGCTCGCCAGAAATTGCACCTGTATGGGGAGCCTTACATTAGATGTCCCGCCAATTCCGTAAGCTTCGTGTGTGTATGTTAGTCGGCGGCCTACGCAACCGGCTGTCCCAGCCCTGCGGCCCGCAACACAGCTTCGTCCGGGCCACGGCCCGCGCAGCAGTTTGCGAGCTTGCCGTCGATCACCACGGCGGGCACCGAGCGGATGCCCATGCTCTTGGCACGGCCGGCCACGCCGGGGTCCTTCATGTCGAGGACGCTGACCTCGCACGCAGGGCAGGCCACGCGGTTGACGAGTGCAATCGTCTCCTTGCAGGCGGGACATCCCGCGCTGAAAACCTCAATCTTGCGTTTGGCGCTCATTTGTTTTTCTCCTCTCGTATGCTTTCCGCGCTCCGGATCGCCGCAACGATCTTTTCGACCGGAGGAACTTTTTGCATTCGGCCGTCGCCGCCGGGATACAACCGGCAACTCGCGCTTCCGCTCATTGGCGCGGCGTCAATCACGTCCTTGCCGCCGACCAGGATTGTCGGCGAGCCGTAGCGCGCAGCGTGCGGCGGGCTGTCGGATGCCTCACGGTTCCATTCCGACCATCGCGGCTCCCTTCCGGCCTCGGCAAAGGCGCGCAGCAGTTGGGCTCTGGCCTGGTTCACGTTCGGGCAATCGAGATCGTAAATCAGTTCAATGGCTAGCAACACTTTGCTCCATCCTGACCCAGGGCGTCCAGTATCGGGCACTCGCTGACCGGTCCCCGGCCCTTGCAAGAAGCCACCAGACCGTTGAGCGCCCGCTTCACTCTTTGGAGGGCCCGGATTCTGTCCTCGATATCGCCGATCTTGGCCTGGGCGCGCTCCCGGATTTCCTTGCAGGTCGTCTCCGGATCGACTCGAAGCGCGAAAAGCTCCTTGATCTCCTTGAGGGAGAATCCCAACTCCTTGGCGTGCCGGATAAACCGCAGACGCGCAACGGCATCTTCCGGATACAGCCGGTAGCCGGATTCCTTGCGTGGCGGCTCCGCGATGAGACCTTCCCGTTCGTAGAACCGTATGGTCTCGATTCCGACCCCGGCGCGGCTGGCAACCTTACCGATGGTGAGCGGCTTCACGGCATCCCTCCGAATACACCTTAATCCTAAACTCTGTACATTACTACAGAGTCAAGAGTTATTTTTGAGAAAAAGATGCGCCTCTAAAACCGGACCAGGAAGCTTTTGAATCGCCTGCTGGGAAGAGGAAAGGAAGGAATTAAAATGAAAGGGAACGGTCAAGAAGAGAGATGTTCGCCTGCCTGAGGACGAACGCCGTGGATGAAGTCTGCGGCTCCCACCCGGCGCTTGCCTTCCATCTGCAACTCCAGCAACTCGAGGCTCGTGCCGCCTCCGCACGCCACCGAGACATGGTCCTGTTCTATCACCAGTTGTCCGCAGGAGGCCGCGCTGTCCCGGCTCTCGGCAGGATTCGGCCTGGCCCGCCAAACCTGCAACTTTTTGCCACGAAACGCAGTATGTGCTCCCGGCCAGGGAAGCAAGCCGCGGACACGGTTGAAGATCCCCTGCGCGGACAGGTTCCAATCGATGCGGCCGTCGTCTTTCTTGAGCAGCGGCGCGCGCGAGGCAAGGGAGTTGTCTTGCGGGCGTGCGACGAGAGCGCCATTTTCCAGGCCCTTCAAAGTTTCAATCATCAAGTCCGCTCCGGCAAGGCTCAGCCGTTTGCCGAGCGACACCGAGGTCTCCTCCGCGCCGATCTCGGTCTCCCACTGCAACAGCACCGGACCGGTGTCGAGCCCCGGGTCCATCTGCATGGTGGTGACGCCGGTCTTGGTCTCTCCGCGAACTACGGCCCACTGGATGGGTGCCGCTCCCCGGTAGGCGGGAAGCAGCGAGGCATGCAGGTTGATGCACCCGAAGCGGGGAAGCTCCAGCAGCCAGGGCGGCAGAATCTGGCCGTAGCCCACCACGACCACCGCCTCCGGCTGGATGTCCTCGAAAAAGGCGCGGGAATCTTCCCCCTTGATCTTTTCCGGCTGAAAGACCGCGAGGCCCAGCTTTCGAGCGGCTTCTTTAACGGGCGGAGCCTCCAGTTGATGCCGCCGTCCGGTGGGCCGGTCCGGCTGGGTGATGACCGCCCGGATATCGTGGCCTGCTCCGGCCAGCCTTTCCAATGTGGGGAGGGCAAAGAGGGGCGATCCGGTAAAAACAATTTTCATGGGAAAATCAGAGCCGCGACCGCGAGGGAGCGGTCAGAAGAGTCATCCAGAGCTTTCCCACACGGCCATTTGTTGACCCTGCTCCCGAACGACGTAGTGAACGGCGGCACCTACCTCCTCAGGCTTCCAAAGATACCGCGTGCTTCCATGCTGGGTCCATCGCCTCCGCGAGGCGTTGTCTAATCCCTGCCGGTTCAAGGCACGGCTGGCGTACGATTTCACCTGGTTCAGAACTTTCTCCGGACGTTCCGCGGCCGCTACCACAAAGTGAACGTGGCTGGATCGCACGTGGGCTGCCAGGAGCCTCCAGCCGCGCTGGGCACAATGTTGCCGAATGGAGTGCAGCACAGTCGTTCTCCGCAGGCTGTCGAGTTTGTAAGGCTGCTGCCGCATTTGCTCATGCTCGGCCCGAACCCTTTTCCCGCTCGGCGAAAGAAGGGGAGCACCGAAGATATTGTGGTTCCGATCCACTGAGCCAGCCTCATCTCCGTGCAGCCTTCTGCCATAACAGGTAAAGGTAATCAAATAGGCGAGTGGAATCGAAGCGCCCAAAGTTTCGCACGACCTTGTGAACCGCTCCCTCGCGGTCGCGGCTCTGACTGGAGGAAACCGCCTACCACTCACCGGCCTTGATCATCTTCCGGATTTTTCGCTGGATGAGGTCGCGTTTCAGCACGCTGAGGTGCGAAAGGAATAGCTTTCCGTTCAGGTGGTCGGTCTCATGGCAGGAGGCGCGGGCCAGCAGCCCCTCCGCCTGCATCGTGAATTCCTTTCCTTTCCGGTCCTGGGCACGCACCGTCACCTTTTGGGGGCGCTTCACCGTCTCGCGAAAGCCCGGCAGGCTGAGGCATCCTTCTTCCTCTTTTTGGTGGCCCTCGACGGCTATGATCTCCGGGTTGATGATGACGATCCTGGCGTCAGGGTCCTTGCCGGAGGTGATGTCAATGACGGCCATATGTCGGGAGATACCAATCTGCGGCGCAGCCAGTCCGACCCCGCTGGCGGCGTACATGGACTCAAACATCTCATCCAGCAGGCGGTCGAGCTTGCCGTCGAACTCCGTTACCGGCTCGGCTTTCCTCGCCAGACCGTTATCGCCGAATTTGACTATTGGATGGATCATGGAGGATCACTCGGCCTGATTGCCGGCGGCCAAGGCCCTCGGCTTTTCCTCTATGGATTCGACCTCGGGAATGTCCTCGCCGGTGGCGGCCCCCAACTCCTTGAACTTTCGAGCCGAGATCAGGACACGGCGTTCGAGCGATCCGGTGGCGTCATTATAAGTATCCACAGCCTTGCGGAGCGCAGAGCCGACACCCTCAAAGTGCTCGGTAAATTTCCGTATGCGGTCGTAGAGTTCCTTTCCGAGGTCGCTGATCTGTTGTGCATTTTGCGCGAGCTGCACCTCTCTCCAACCGTATGCCACCGCCCGCAGCAGCACAATGAGCGTGGTGGGAGTCGCCAGGATCACGCGTTTCTCCATCCCGTCCTCGATCAGACTCCTGTCCTGTTCCAGCGCCGCGCCGAAAAACGATTCGCCGGGAAGAAACAAGATCACAAAATCCGGAGCCTTGTCGAATTGCTCCCAATATTTCTTTGCTCCCAACTGGTTCATGTGCGCCCGGACTTGCTGGCCGTGACGGGCAAAGTGAGCGCGCCGGTCAGTTTCTGAGGCTGCCGAGGCGGCGTCGAGAAAGGCCTGCAACGGCACTTTGGAATCCACTGCAATGCGGCGGCCTCCGGGCAAATTCACAATCATATCCGGGCGTTGCTGGCCCGTTCCGCCCGTCAGCGTCTCCTGCTCGGTAAAGTCGCAGTGCTGCGACATCCCCGCCAGTTCCGCCACCCGTCGCAGCGTCATCTCACCCCAACGGCCCCGCACCTGCGGCGTCCGCAGAGCAACATCGAGGCTGCCGGTCACCCGCTGCAGAGACTTCAGCTGATTCTCCAAACTTCCGTAGGCGTTTTGGCGGCTTTTTTCCATCTCCGCAATCTGCTTTTCATACCGCACCAGCGATTCCTTCAGTGGGTTGACCAGCCCGTCGATGGCTTTTTGCCGCGTTTCCAGGTCACCTTTGGCCTCAGCCTGGACTGTTTTCAACTCCCCTTTGGCCATCGCGACAAAGGATTGGCTGTTGTCTTTCAGCACGTCCGCCGCCAGCGCCTTAAATGTGTCGGTCAGCTTCGCTTCGGCATTTTGGAGCAGTGCCCGTTCCTCCTCCAGGGAGATTTGGACCTGATTTAATTTTGTTTCTGCGGCGACTTTTTGCTCGCTTTCCCTGCGGACCTGCTGCTGGAGGTCGTCGATCTGCCGGTCTTTCGCTTCCTGGCCTGCGTAGTGTTGCTTAATTTGCGAGCGGAGTTCGCTTACCTTGGAATTTGCCGCAAACCAAGCCGCCGCGCCTCCCAATACCAAACCCACTCCTAGCAATACCCACTCGTTCATGCTCTCCGTCCCTTTTAGAGTCTGTGTGAAAACTATGGCGAAAGCAAAGCAATCCGAGCCGCGCGCGTCAGCAAGCGGTCCCTCAGCCTTCTTCAGCCTGCCCAGGTTTTGGAGACGCTCCCTGACGGTCGCGGCTCTGATGGTTTTCCCACAGACTCCTTTACACCCGGTTAAAACGCCCGAATCTGCTCCCGGTAGCCCTCGAAGTTTCGCCGCGTCTCATCGAGAGAATCTCCGCCGAACTTCTCGAGCAAACAGCGCGCCAGCACCAGCGCCACCATGGCCTCCGCCCCCACGCCAGCGGCCGGGACCACGCAGACGTCCGACCGCTCGTAGGCCGCCTTCACCGGCTCTTTCGTCTCCATGTGCACCGACTGCAAGGGCCGCCGCAGCGTGGAGATGGGCTTAAGGTACCCGCGGACCACGACATCCTCGCCGTTGCTGATGCCGCCCTCCAGGCCCCCGGCATGATTGGCGGGACGGGTAAAGCGCTGCTCGTCGCGGCTGTAGTCGATCTGGTCATGAACCCGCGATCCGTGCGAGACGGCGTTCTCTATCCCCGTGCCGATCTCCACCGCCTTGACCGCCTGCAACGACATCACCGCCTGGGAGAGTAAACCATCCAGCCGCTCATCCCAGTTGGCGTGCGTGCCCAGGCCAGGGGGAACGTTATGCGCCACCACCTCAAAGATGCCGCCCAGGGTATCGCCCGTGCGCAGTACCGCATCGACCGCCGCCTTCATCGCCATCTCGGCCTCGGCGTCGACGCAGTTGAATAGGATGTCTTGTTTGGCCGCCGTCTTCTTGATCTCATCCCATCCGGCTGTCTTCCCGGCATGGACCGCGCCCACGGCGATGACGTGGCTGAGCACCTCGATCCCAAATTGAACCAGCAGCAGTTTGGCCAGACCGCCGGCGGCCACCCGCGCCGCGCTCTCCCGCGCGCTGGCTCGCTCCAGAATATAGCGCGCTTCATGGAAATTGTACTTCAGGCAACCGGCCAGGTCGGCGTGCCCCGGACGTGGCGGGTTCAAAGACTTGTATTTCGCGGCGGTCTGCTCCTGCTCCTCCACCGGAAGCGCTTCAGTCCAGTTCTCCCAGTCGCGGTTGGTGATCAGCATGGCCACAGGCGCTCCGATGGTCTTGCTGCGGCGGACGCCGGAGAGAATCTCCACCTGGTCGGATTCGATCTTCATGCGGCCGCCCCGTCCGTAGCCGCCCTGACGGCGTTTCAGCTCGCGGTTGATGGAGGCGGCCTCGACAGGAATGCCCGCAGGAAGGCCGGAGACCAGAGCCACCAGCCCCTGCCCGTGAGACTCACCTGCGGTTTGAAATCGCAACATAAGGCCGCCTGTACCTAATTGAAATCCTTAAACGCCCGCTTCATTTGGTAATTCGCTAGCTGATAAGCATACATCAGCTATCGGGCAGCGTGCAAAACGGCTGACGATGAAGATCGTGGGGTATTAGTGCGTTTCCAAAGTGGGTGTAAACCACGACGCGTTGTCATTCCGAGCCCCTTCGGCGTTGCTCAGGGCAGGCTCTCGCGGCTCGGATTTACTTGCATCCGCAGGTGGTGGGAGTGCAGGCGCAGGAGCCGGAAGATGGCCCGGCATCACTCGCGCCGTTCTTGCCAGGGGTGCTGACTACGGAGAACTGCAGGGTATGGCGAGGGCTGCCGCACGACGGGCAGGCAATGGACTCGGTCTTGCTAAGAAGCAGCTTCTCAAAAGGATTTTTGCATGCTTCGCAAACGTATTCATAGATCGGCATAAAAAAAGCCCGGCATACAAAACTTCCGGCATAAAACAATCTCGGGCAACAAAAATTCGGGTAACAATGTGCTGTTGCAGCACGCTGTTACCCGAATGGATCATTCGTCACTCGTCATCCGTCAATTTAGATGCAACCGTCCGGACGGCCTAATCGCCCGAGTGGACCAATTCTTGATCCGGCGCCGGCTTGGAAGGAGCCGGTGCGATCTGGACTAGATCCGGCCCTGGCTGCTCATTCAGCACATGCTGGCGATAGAGCTTCATCATCTCCTGCTGCTGCCTTGCATCCCGGGCCATGATCTTCTCATCGCGAGCGTTCTGAGGACCTTCCTCCACCTGCGCAGGCATGTTGCAGTGCTCCTCGTTCAGCACCAGCGAGTGCGATTCATCCGGCAAGGGCACAGACTTGCCGCCCGCAAAAATCTGGTGGCGGCCATGCTCCTCGTACCATTTGCTAAGCGTGGCCGTCATGTGCATCTTCTCCACGATATTCCGCCAGCCGATCCCCGTGTTATAGGCGCAGAAGGAGATCTCGCCCTCCTGCGTGGCGTAGGGGATGATGCACATCTCGTCCGCCGGAAGTCATAGTTGAACAGGTCCTGGAACCACATCCCCGCAATGAACAGGAAGTTCCAGGGGTCCTTGCGCCGCTCCAGACCCAAGCCGTAGCTCTTGCCGGTGAGCGCGAACGATTTGTCAAACTTCTTCAGCAAAGCGGCGAGCGTCAGGCTCTTGGGCGCTTGGAACGGATCGTAGTTTCGCAGCAGGGACAGTCCCATCTGGAGGTTGGAGAGAAACTTCCCACGGGCCGTGTCGGTGATCATTCCGATGTCCTTCACCAGCCTCGGGACATTCAAAAACTGGGGCACGGGCGCCATCTCTTTGGTTTCTTTGTTAATCATCAACGCGGTACCTATGCCGCAGTTGGGGTGGCAACCGCAACTGACCTGGCCCCACTCCGCCTGCGGACCGTGCACCAAATCGGCGAGGCCCGCAAAGGTGCCCATCAATGAAATCGGGAACCAGTCGCGGGTCGGCTCGGTTATGCCGGTCTGTTTCTTGACGTCATGCGCCATGTGGGAAAGCGTATAGCGTTGCCGCATACGGCGTTCCTCGGTAATCTCCTCATCCCGTCCCGTGAAGGAAACCGGCTGGAAGGCGATGAAGGCAATCTTTTTCGGGTTGTTCCGGGCAAACTCGATGATCGGTCCCACCTGCTGGTTGTTGACGCCGTTCACCAAGGTTGTTACCAGGATGATTTCCACTCCGGCGCTCTGCAGGTTGTCGATCGCCTTCAGCTTCACATCAAAGAGGTTGCCAACCTTGCGGTGCTGGTTGCTGGCGTTGCCGATTCCGTCAAACTGCAGATAAGCGTAGCGCAACCCCGCCTCGTAGGCCTGCTTGGCAAATTCATGACTCTTGGCGAATTCAATCCCGTTGGTGGCGCACTGCACGCTGTTGTAGCCCACCTTGCGCGCGTAGGTGATGGCATCAAAAAAGTAAGGGGAAAGCGTGGGTTCACCCCCCGAAAACTGTATCGACATCTGACGCCGCGGCTTGATCGTGATGGCGTTGTCCAAAAGTTGTTTGATTTCTTCCCAGGCCAATTCCTGCACGAAGCCCACCTGGTTGGCGTCCATGAAGCAGGGGTCGCACATCATGTTGCAGCGGTTGGTCAAGTCCACCGTCAGCACCGAACCCCGCCCATACCGGATTGTGCTGGAGCCGTGGTCGTGCAAGCCCTTGTCGTTGTGCGCCACAATGTCCCGGCCCGGAAAATTCGCCTCGATGTGCTTCAGGAAGTCCGGATCAATCGCCAGCACATCCTCAAAGCGGCCGTGCTGAGGACAATCCTTGACCATCAGGATTTTCCCGTCGCGCTCGATAATGTCGGCCTTGATCTCACCGACCCGCTCATTCTTCAGCGTGCTGAGGTCCTGCTCTCCGTCCAATATCCGCTGGCGGGCTTCCCGAACGCAGGTCGGGCACAGCGAGTCAGTCGTCCGAGGCCAGCCGAGCGTCGGCTTCGATTTTTGGTGGGACTTTAGCAGAGGCTTGTCCGACCACCGCGGCGTAAAGGACCCGTTCGGCTTGAACTGATTAAAAAACTGCAAAAAATTCCAGGCGGCGTCGGCAGCCAGCGTCACTCCCTTATCCATGTATTTAGTCGGCTTGTGCATCTGCTTATTGTCTCCTGACGAAAAGTTTCTTAAAGTAACTGGGATGCCTAAAAATGCAATTCCTTGATGATGTGCACCCACTCCTGAGCAGCATCATCAGGGGGCGCCCCTAGGCACCACGTAAGGTACACCTCTACTTAAATACCAGGCTATGCTAAAGCCTAGTTCCAGGGCAACCTAAGAGATTTTGATTAAACTGTGATTTTTCATAGCTGTATGGGTCAATTAAGTGCCCGAATGGGGGATCAAAGGAGGACACTTTTCGGAAAAGGTTGAAAAGGCTCGCCTACAAGTACCGTGCTTTCTTTATCTGGTTGAGGCAAGGGACGTCTGGGCGTAATCTTGCGGCATGGCTAAGATCACATGGGAGCAGGTTTGGAAATGGATCGAGCGTGTCCAGACCTTCAAGTGGCTTGTTGGGCTTGTTGTGGCTGGCGGTATGATGACCTTTATTACCACAGTCCTGCAAGTCCTGGGATATGTCTCGGGGCCTTGGTTAATTGTGCTCGCTTGCGGAATATTCGCTCTGGTTTTGAGCGGACCAGTTTTCGCAGTAGAAAGAGGCTGGATTGCCCCAAAGCGGCAGAACAAAACGACTATGGCTACCCAGAAAGAATCAACGGCCACATTCTTGATAACCGATGTCCGCATAGCGAAGAGACATCTCTATCGCTTAAATCGGAAGGTGTCCCAAACTCAGTTGCAGGTTGGGACGGCGGGTTGAGTTCATATTACGCCACTTTCTCCTTGTGAGAGGAAGCAGCGTTTGGACTTCGGCCGAGAATCGATGCCAAAGCCCAGAGATCGTGATAACCCATGATCTTCCGGAAATTCTTCTCGGTCAGCAGAAACGCTCCTGCCACCCAGCGCAACGTCATCTCGCCGTCGCGCCAGCGGCAAACATTGCCAGTCTTTTTCCGCACGCCCGACTGCGGGCTCTCGATGAGGTTCGTGGTTGCCAGGCAGCGGTGGAGGCTGGGAGGAACGTCGGCTCGATTGATCGTAAAGGTCTCCTCCAACCCTTCGCGCAAGCTGGCGGCTGCTGCCGGATGATCGCACTCGATCATCCCAGCGAGCTTTTTTATGCGCACGATGCCTTCCTCGGCTTGGGGCAATCGCCAGGCGGCGCGCATCAGCGACCGCACCTGATTCGCCAGCATTTTGTCGCCCTTTGGTAACCGCTCAGCCACGTTGCGCAGCTTATGAGTACGGCAACGCTGCACCAGCTGATTGCTGCCGAATACTTCCTCGATCCCCGCGCGGAGCGCTTTGGCGCCGTCGATCACAAACAGATAGCGCTGATCCGTGCGCAAACCTTGCTGGCGCAGGCGGGTGAGAAGGTCTTTCACCGCAGCGGCGTTTTCGGTCGCGCCCAGTTGAATCCCCAGCACATGCTTGCGGCCCTCGATGTCCACGCCCACGGCGCTGATGACGTGGTGGGAGCCGAACCGCATTCCGTCCAGGTAAATCACCAGAATCTCGACCTCCTCCCAGCGCCGCGCCAACAGTTCTTCCAGCCGCCGCGCTCCTTGCTCGGCCGCTTCCCGGCTCACCTGAGACTTCGACACCCCAGCGCTGTTGGCCATCTCCGGGATCACCTCGCGGTAGTTCCGCGTCGAAACCCCTTTCAACAGTGCCTCGAACATCTCCTCGCCCGTCTTCTCGCTTTTCCGCAGTGCTTCGTAGGCCGGCACCGCTTCTTCCCCTCCGCCCTTCCGGCGCAGCCGGGGCCGCTCCACCCGCAGCTGGCGATCGGCCAGTTTCACCCTCCCCAATTGCCGGCCATGCCAGCGCACCTCTCCGCTCGCCTTCCCGGGACTCTTTGGCCCCGCGATTTGCTCTGCGCTCATGCTCAGAATCGTTTCAATCAAACCTCGCCCGGCCCGATCAATCACCTCATCCACCGCCAGACGCGCCTCCGTGATCAGATCCACCACCGGCAACAGCATCTGTCCGTTGGTTTGGCAAAACTTCTGGATGGTTTCTTCGGCTCCCTTGGAACCCAGTTCCAAAACGTGATATTTTCCCTTCATTCGGCGGTTCTCCTTCTATAGGATTTAGGCTTGGCCCGATTCTATTCGATTCGGGCCGAACCGCCGTTCAACCTTCAACTATGTATGGGACACCCTCCCTTTATTACCACAGTCCTGCAAGTCCTGGGATATGTCTCGGGGCCTTGGTTAATTGTGCTCGCTTGCGGAATATTCGCTCTGGTTTTGAGCGGACCAGTTTTCGCAGTAGAAAGAGGCTGGATTGCCCCAAAGCGGCAGAACAAAACGACTATGGCTACCCAGAAAGAATCAACGGCCACATTCTTGATGGGACACCCTCTTAAATCGAGAGCAACAGAGTAAATACACGAACCATGTTCCACAACGTCATCAAATAGAGGATGAGATGCTCGGTCTTGTCGCAATATTTACAAACACTCCACCAGAGAGAACGGCTGGCGAATACATCTCGGATGTACATGCGCAGTTATCCTTTCAAAAAGAAGGCGAGATAGAGCCAATACGGATTGACTATGGATGCTGGGTAGATGCGGATATTAACGAAGTGTCTTTCGCTCGTGGGGGCGCAAATGCCTTGATTCTAGCTGTTCAATTACGAGGGGGGGAACTTAGTTGGTGTGCAGTTGAGGATGGAAGGGATCAATATAAAAAATGGCACGCCCCTGCATATTGGGAACTCTCAACACCGGCAGAGCTCTCCGTAACGGTCCGGTTGATCTCAAGCAATGGCAAATTAAATTCGGAGTATCTCTTTTCGGTTGATACTACGGACGAAGGCTCGATTGAGTATAAGGGAGAGAGCGGTGCCTAGCTCGACTAGCTGCCAAGGAGATTGTTCAATCAAGAGGTTGTTACCTCTACGCTGCAACCGCCTCGCCCCTTTGGTGCGGTTGCAACTTTTGGGGCGGTCTTCCCCCATAGTTGGCCTTCCTCACGAGCAAGTCGGTCTTGACCATGTTCCAGATTGCCCTCTTGGTCCGGTTGCGATAGTGGATTTTGGCCCGCTTCCGATAGTAACGGTTCGCCCGCTCGACATGGTTGGAGGTCCGGGGGCAGTCGATGTAGTCCAGGAAGGTGATGGCCTTGGCAAACTGCTCGGTTCGGAGCGTTCGGACCACTCTCTTGAGCGGGTCGCTGAACGAGTACAACTCATTCTCGATGATCTCCCGACGTTTGCCCCAGGCCTCCAGGTGGGTTTGGTTTCGCGTGAAGAGGCCGAACACCTTCAGGACAAGGTCTCGGATCAGGCGGAGGCGGGCGTAGCGGGCGCTCAGTTCAGCAATGGCCGCCCGCTGGGTCTCACTCAGCTTCTCCTCTCGGCTCAAAAGGACGTAACGGAGGCCCCACAGCTTGCGGGAATCCTCTTTAGTGCCCACCTTTCGAGCAAGGACGCCCCGAAGGTCGTTGATGGCGGTCAGGACGTTCTTGGTAATGGCGCGGGTGTAGTGGAAGATGCAGAGTTGCTGTCTGATCCCCGGCCAAACTTCTTTTGGGACGTTTTGGTAGATAGGTGCACCGTCGGTCACAATGACACTTGGATGAATCCCCAAGTCTTTAAGGTGTGTCAGGAATTGGCGAGCTCTTCTTCAGGGTGTCCCATACATAGTTGAAGGTTGAACGGCGGTTCGGCCCGAATCGAATAGAATCGGGCCAAGCCTAAATCCTATAGAAGGAGAACCGCCGAATGAAGGGAAAATATCACGTTTTGGAACTGGGTTCCAAGGGAGCCGAAGAAACCATCCAGAAGTTTTGCCAAACCAACGGACAGATGCTGTTGCCGGTGGTGGATCTGATCACGGAGGCGCGTCTGGCGGTGGATGAGGTGATTGATCGGGCCGGGCGAGGTTTGATTGAAACGATTCTGAGCATGAGCGCAGAGCAAATCGCGGGGCCAAAGAGTCCCGGGAAGGCGAGCGGAGAGGTGCGCTGGCATGGCCGGCAATTGGGGAGGGTGAAACTGGCCGATCGCCAGCTGCGGGTGGAGCGGCCCCGGCTGCGCCGGAAGGGCGGAGGGGAAGAAGCGGTGCCGGCCTACGAAGCGCTGCGGAAAAGCGAGAAGACGGGCGAGGAGATGTTCGAGGCACTGTTGAAAGGGGTTTCGACGCGGAACTACCGCGAGGTGATCCCGGAGATGGCCAACAGCGCTGGGGTGTCGAAGTCTCAGGTGAGCCGGGAAGCGGCCGAGCAAGGAGCGCGGCGGCTGGAAGAACTGTTGGCGCGGCGCTGGGAGGAGGTCGAGATTCTGGTGATTTACCTGGACGGAATGCGGTTCGGCTCCCACCACGTCATCAGCGCCGTGGGCGTGGACAGCGAGGGCCGCAAGCATGTGCTGGGGATTCAACTGGGCGCGACCGAAAACGCCGCTGCGGTGAAAGACCTTCTCACCCGCCTGCGCCAGCAAGGTTTGCGCACGGATCAGCGCTATCTGTTTGTGATCGACGGCGCCAAAGCGCTCCGCGCGGGGATCGAGGAAGTATTCGGCAGCAATCAGCTGGTGCAGCGTTGCCGTACTCATAAGCTGCGCAACGTGGCTGAGCGGTTACCAAAGGGCGACAAAATGCTGGCGAATCAGGTGCGGTCGCTGATGCGCGCCGCCTGGCGATTGCCCCAAGCCGAGGAAGGCATCGTGCGCATAAAAAAGCTCGCTGGGATGATCGAGTGCGATCATCCGGCAGCAGCCGCCAGCTTGCGCGAAGGGTTGGAGGAGACCTTTACGATCAATCGAGCCGACGTTCCTCCCAGCCTCCACCGCTGCCTGGCAACCACGAACCTCATCGAGAGCCCGCAGTCGGGCGTGCGGAAAAAGACTGGCAATGTTTGCCGCTGGCGCGACGGCGAGATGACGTTGCGCTGGGTGGCAGGAGCGTTTCTGCTGACCGAGAAGAATTTCCGGAAGATCATGGGTTATCACGATCTCTGGGCTTTGGCATCGATTCTCGGCCGAAGTCCAAACGCTGCTTCCTCTCACAAGGAGGAAGTGGCGTAATATGAACTCAACCCGCCGTCCCAACCTGCAACTGAGTTTGGGACACCTTCCGACTTCTCGCGCTATATCATCGCCTGGCGGCTGTGCAAAACCATGAGCGCAAGTGACGTCTCGGCCACGTTGCGGGATGCTTTGCAAGCCACCGGCCTCGACCGCGTGGGCGCCCGGCACAGACCTCGCCTCCTGAGCGACAACGGGCCGTGCTACGTCTCTTCCGAACTGCAATCATGGCTGGCAGAAAACAGCGTGCCGCATACTCGCGGCAAGCCCTATCACCCCATGACGCAGGGCAAGATCGAACGCTGGCACCGAACTCTGAAAGACCGCATCCTGCTCAACAACTATTACCTGCCAGAAGAGCTGGAGCGGCAGATCGATGCCTTCGTCAACCACTACAACACCAACCGATACCATGAAAGCCTGAACAACCTGACACCGTATGACGTTTTTACAGGCCAAGGCAGTGCCATCCTGCAAAAACGGGATCGCATCAAAGAGAAAACTATGATCTTAAGAAAACGGTTGCACTTCAAAAGAAGGGCAGCCTAACATCAACCCAGAGGAGCCTGAACGCCACCTTATCTTTTTATGCTCTGTGTCCAACATTATCTGACGACGTACAGTGTCAATATTCCCAATCCCCTCCACCAAAAGCGCCGCCAGCCGCACTGAACCCCCGCCGCCACCCTGGGCTAGGGTGGAACCAGTTCCGGCAGTGACACCTATGACAGAAATTAATCCGTTCAGCGTGATTCGCTGCGCAGCGGCGATTACCAACGCCCCGCCGCCCCTCCCCCCTTCCGGGCCTTGGGTTACACCATCACTAGACGCCCCGCCATTTCCTCCCCCACCTCCTAACGGGGGATATAGCGAGCCCGCTGCCGACAGCGAACCGGAGCGAGGACCGAAACCAGCGGGGCTAAAACCGCCTTGGTTGGAGCCATCCCCTTGTTGGAAAGATGAGGATAGCGATGCAATGAGGGCAGTTTCTTCCAGGATTACATCTTGACAGGAGAGGATGATAACCGGAGGCCCCGGAACTGATAAAGAAGGATTGAAGAACCCCGCTGCCTTTCCGGGTGGTAAATGGATCGAAGTAAAGTTTAGCTTCCCATCGGGGAAAGCGGGAGTGCCGGTCACGCCGGGAAGGGTGGCACTGCTTATGAAACCGCTCAACACTTCACCCGTATTCGGATCAATATCTCCACTGGAGTCAAGGAACACCACTTCGCCCGTATCCATCCTAACTATTGCGAAGAACGCACCCGCTGGCCAGACCAGCCCCTGGGTTGGGTCGGTATTGGCAGGGTCGAGTATTCCCTGTGCGCCGGTGCTGCCGCTGATCGGGGCCGGCGGCGGGTTGGGGCCCGGCCCGCAGAGGGAAGTCAGCACCGGGGGATTGAACTCCTGTGCGAAGCCATTGTAGACAACTTGTCCCTGAGAGAAGTTGTAGAAGCCGAAATTGCCGGACGTGTAAGTACTATCTGACACCACCCAGTTCTCGAGCACGGTGCCCCCTTGGGAAACCTCGATCTCAAACAGGCCGGGCGTGAAGTTCAGTCGGAAATCGTAGTCGGTGAAATCGGCCCATGGAATGGTATTGTGCCGCAGCACAGTTATATTTGAACTGCCAGCAGTGGACCAGAACTCGGTTGCCGTAGGGTCCGCACCACCACTCACGTTCACCACCTTTAAGCTCATGCCTCGCTCGGCAAAGGTGGAGAATGCGGATTGATCCAACTGTTTCCAGTCAAACAGATAGTACTGACTGCGATTTTGGAAACCGAATACGAATCCTATAAAGTCGTCGTCGCCATTCGTGTTAACGCGCAAGGACCCTTCTATCTGCTGATTTGTAATGTCAAAATCACTCAGAAAGATCGCTGGATCGGAGTTGACCGTCTGTGTAGCGGTGGTGTTTGAGTTACTTAACACCCAACTGCTATTGGTCGATCCATACTGGACGACGGTCCAAGTGCTGAGGTCAATCGGGACGGGCGCGGCAGAAACCGTGCTAAGCGACAGTAGCACTCCGAAGGCCGTGGCAGCGATCCAAAACCCGAAGTGTCTGATCATTTTTCCAGCTCCTCACTTAATCAAGGCGAGACGTAAACCCACAGGCCGGACGATTACGGCGCTTGCCATCCAGCAAACAAGGAAGCTGCTCCGTAAACCCACAGGCCGGACGATTACGGCGCTTGCCATCCAGCAAACAAGGAATGCAACGCCCCGCCACGTAGAAATTCTCATCGCAAATTCCATACGAGCTGCTCGTCCGGATTCCGCAGGATGATCCTAATCAGGATTGAAAGGTATTAATACACGGTTCTCAAGAGGGGATAAACCAGACCAGCATACACATGCCATGTTTACAAGTCAACTGTATTTTTGGTCGTAGCCCATTATTTTTTTTGAGATTATCCTTCAGAATGGATAGGAGAAAAGCTTCGGATCACCGCTCTATGGTGAAGTACTCAATTGTTTTTCATACCTACCCGCATAGTGGTAAATAATTCCCCTTTTTTCTCTACAAGGAACACCTGGTTCAGCAAGCGCAGCTTTGTTTGCAGTAGGTTAGCAATAGTATTATTTGGCAAAGTAGTTGCCTATATATCAAGTGGAGGTGTGCCTCTGTATGAGGGTTTCTGCGGAAAGTAACTGCACATTAAGTTACGATGGGAAGGGCAAGATTACTTCTTCCTAACCAGTGTTAACGGTTGTGCTGGCGGGTGTGCAGACGGCTTCAAGTGAACGGGCTTCCGCTTAGAAATTTTTCGCCTTGAAATAAGCTTGCGCAGCGCTCCGCCAAAAGAACCGGCCGCCATAGTCAAGTGGCTCAGAGTCAAGAATTTTTACGATTTTAAGCTAGAGTAGGCAGTAGTAGAGGGAGTATTAAAGTTATCCAGTCCGGGAGGAGCTTGCCCCGCTTTGAGCCGGAATCGTCTTCTGTTAGGAGAAGAAAATACGGGTTGAGGCGGTTGTTTCCTTTGACATACTTTGCCGTTAAAGCAAGTGAGTGATTGCTCTTTTCTGAGATAAGCAATTCTGTGCTGTTGTATTTTCCTTTCCCCTCCAAACTAAAGTGACTTTCTCGTTCCAAATAAGGAAGCTGTCGTGGTAGGATTCAAACTGTTTTCCGCAGCCCCCTAAAGAATCGGCGGAAGTTTGGCTTCTTAAACTTAAGAGCATGCAAAGCCGTAGCAGAAAAGGAAAGATCGGTCCCAGGCGTCTCTCGGCATGGACCTGGCTTTTACTGCTGGGCGGTTTGCCGTTTTTGTGGCTGGCCAATTTTGCCGCAGCCCAGCAACAGACGCCTTCCAGCCTTCCGGGGCAAAGCGGCCCTGCCACATCCTCCCCCACAACCGAACAGACAGCTTCAGAAACTCCGGCTGTTGAATTACTCAGCAAAGTCCTCCTCCGGCTTCCACGAGTTACGGCACAGGAACCACCGCCGGCAATCTCCAATTCGTGGAAGTGCGAGCGAGTTCGAATCTGGCGCGGATTACCGGCCCGGCCCGCGAGCGATCTTTTTTGACCGACGGTAACAACCATGCCATCGATTTTAGCTACCTGGAAGATTTCACCCGCGGCATGCACCGGCTGGAAGTAAATTCCGTGTTGCGCTATACCGACGACATCCGAACGGACCCGGAGCGCAACAGTGTCCAGCGCGCCTATTTCCGCATCAACGGCCCCCGCTCCGAATATAACTTCGGCGACTATCTGGTGAACTATTCCAGCCTCACCTACAACCAAAACCTCAAAGGGTTCCATTTCATTCAGAGCGCCCCCTGGGGGCAGGGATTCCGTCTGCTGGGCAACGCCGGGACATTTACCGACCGTTATGGTTCCCTGTTTCGCGAAGAACTGCCGGGCAAGCCTTTCACCAGGGTGGTGAGCGGGCTCCGGGCAGAGCAAACGATCGACCGGGATAAGATGATCGCGCTCAATTGGTCTTACGGAAACGACATCGCCGGTTCCCTTCCGGGCACCACAACTTTTCGCCCGGTGGTTGCCAATAATGTGGCGAGCTTGGATGCTCGGATGACATTCTTCAACGCCTGGAATCTGGAAGGGGAGATAGCCTATAGCAGCCTGAGTCGGGATACCCGGAAGAGGATTGGAAATCGCAAGAACAAGGACTATGCCTTGCGGTTTGATAACTCGGTGCGGTTTGATAACTCGGTTCGCAAGGGACCCTGGAACTTCAATGTCTATTTTACGCGGATTATGCCCTCCTTCTTTGCGGTCAATGCCCGCCAAGTGGCGGACTTGCAGGATCTCCAGGCCCGGGCGAGTGTGCAGCTGGGGGAGCGGGTCTCCTTGCAGGGCAGCTATCGGCGCACCAATAATGACTTGCGGGGGCAAAACCGCAGGCCGGAGACGGTCTTCCAGATGCCCGATGTGCGCCTCAGTTTGCGGGTTGTAGGCAACACGCTGATCGACATGGGATACAAGGAGCGGCACCAGGACCAGTTCGGCTCCGCTGACAGGGTAACCCAGACGCCGTTTTTCCAAATCGGCATTCCGATCTCCTCCAGCGTGCTCAGCTTTGGTTTCGAGCACCGTATCCATCTGGATCGGCTGGTGCGATCGAATCAGACTTCCAGCAACGATTTCTCGGTGGGATTCCGCAGCATCTTTAACGCCGGGGATTGGATGTTCACTCCGCTGCTGCGCTATGAACTCAACCGGGAGATTTTTGACCGTGTGGACACCGGCAACAACAATCGCAACATCCAGGCCGGACTGATTCTAGATGCTCCCCGGTATTTCGTTTTTGAAGCTATGTTCCGCCAGGTGGGTGCGACTTTATTCCAGGACCGCCGGGTGCTTGATCCCAATGGGCTTCCGGTATTCGAGGTGACCGGCCCCAGCGGCTTCCGCCGCCCGGCGTTTCACCTGGCCGTCACTTACAAGCTGCTCAATGACGAAAATCGGTTCATTACTCTGAGTTACGAGCGCAACAACAACCTGTTTGCCTTGCCGGGACAGGATTTTCTTGAGAAGGTCATGCAGGCGACTGTAGTTTTTCGGTCCCGGCGTCAATAGCCATGTGGGTGATACAAAAATTCGCGGCAGATTTCCTGGGACTGTTCCGGGCCGGCGGCTGGCGGGCTCTGTTCGGCTCTCTCCGGTCGCACCGCAATAGTTTGGCCATCTGCTTGGCCGTCACGCTCCTGGGATTTGGCATATGTTTCCATCAATTTTTCCCGCAGTCTCCGCTCCGCGTTTGTTTTCCTGGACAATGTGGAAGCCCGTTCCCTCGATGCGCGATTCCAATTTCGGGGGCCCGTGCCGCCGGGCGAGGAGATTGTGATCGTGGCTGTCGATCAGAAAACCATCGACCGGCTGGGATGGCCCTTCCCGCGCGCCCACTACGGGCGCATGCTACAGACGTTATCCGCCGATGGAGCACGCGTGGTTGGCTTCGATATGGCGTTCCCTTTCCCGGACCGCAGCAGCGGCGCGGACGTGCTATCCAAACTGGAAGAGGAATACCGGCAGAGTCACGGCTCTCGTTCCCAGGATGCTTTCCTTGAGCGTTTGCGGCTGCTACGGGAAGAAACCGACAGCGATGCCCAGTTTGCCAAAGCCATTGAAGAGGCCGGCAACGTGGTGCTGGGGCATCTGTTTTTTTACCAGCGCGCCGGGATTGAACATTTACCCCCGGAACAGATCGAGGAGTACTACGAAGTGCTGGCTTTTGAGGCCTACCCCCAGTGGCGCAAGCTGGAAGTTTCCGAAAACGCTTCGGGAAATCAGTATCCGTTTTATTTGGAGTCCCCGGTTGCCGTTGCCGTGGAGCCGAACCTTCCCGTTTTTGCCTATGCCGCCGAAAGCTATGGCGCGTTCAACTTCGAGGCTGACAATGACGGCACGTTCCGGCGCGCGCCCCTGATCTTTTCTTACAGCGATCCCAACCTCCCGGAGATCGAGGAAGAGTTCTATCCCTCCCTGGCCGTGCAAATAGCCCGGCTCTATTTAGGAGCGGGTCCCCAGGAAACCGTACTCTGGTTTGCCCCCAACGGACCGGAAAAGATTGAGATGGGCGAGAAAGAGATTCATCCCGATGTGTCCGGGAAGGCTTTGATCAATTTTGCCGGGCCTAGCCAGACTTACCCGCATTACTCGTTCGCCGATGTCGCCGACGGCCTGACTCCCCAGGGCGCCTTCCGCGACAAAACAGTCTTGGTGGGAGCAACGGCCATGGGAATCGGGGACATGAGGCCCACGCCGTTTGAAAAGCAGGGGTATCCGGGCGTGGAGATCCACGCCAACGTCGTGGACAATATCCTCAACGACAAGTTCCTGCGCCGGGGCCTCAGCGAGGAGATTACGGACCTTGGGGTGCTGCTATTTTGCGGCCTGGTCATGGGTCTGCTCTTCGTTCTGGTGCGCCCGCTGATTTCGACCCTCCTGTACGGACTGGCTGCCGCGGGTTTGCTGACCTTCGTCTATTACCATTTCGCCGTCAACGGGCGCTGGCTGTCGCTGGTCCTGCCTGCCGGCACTCTTTCTTTGAATTACCTGGGCGTCATCAGTTATCGGCTTCTGTTTGAGGAAAAAGAAAAACGCAAGGTGCGCGGCGCCTTCAGCCAGTACGTCGCGCCAGGCTTCATCCGGCAGATTCTAAAGGACCCGGGAAACCTGAAATTGGGGGGCGAAGAGGCGGAGCTGACCGTGATGTTCAGTGACATTCGGGGCTTCACCTCAATCTCGGAGAAGCTCACTCCTCCGGAGCTGGTGGAACTGCTCAACAACTACTTGACGGAGATGACCGAAATTGTTTTTTCCAATCGCGGCACCCTCGACAAATATATTGGCGATGCGCTGATGGCCTTTTGGGGCCGGCCTTTTCTGGACTTGCACGATCACGCCGCTCGCGCCTGCCAGGTTGCCTTGCAGATGGGAAGCAAGCTGCGCGAGATGAACAGCGTTTGGGTGAATCAGGGAAAGCCTCCGCTCCGGATCGGGATCGGGCTCAATACCGGTCCGGTGATGGTCGGCAACATGGGCTCGCGACGGCGCTTTAACTACACGGTGATGGGAGACCACGTGAACCTGAGCTCGCGCGTGGAGGGCCTGAACAAGGAATATGGCACCCAAATCATTTTGACCAAATACACTCACGATTCCGTGGCGGGCCAGTTTGTGACCCGCCCGCTGGACCTGATCCGGGTGAAAGGCAAGAACAAGCCGGTGACCATCTACGAACTGCTGGGCCCCGCCAGCGAGCAATCCCGTTATCAGCCGCTGTTGGGAGAGTTCCAGCAGGGGATGGACGCTTACAGGGCGGGAAAATGGGAGGCGGCGCTCGGAACATTTGAGGACCTTGCCGCGCGGCATCCCTCCGACGGCCCCACGCAGGTATTTTTGAAGCGCTGCAAGAATTTCTTGAAGGAGGCTCCGGAAGACGTGTGGGATGGTGTCTACACCATGACCACAAAGTAAATCTATTCGACTGCCGTTTTCCGTGACGGTACTCCGGTAAAAAAATGAAGAAGCGACTCTGGAACAATAGAAAACTATTCTTGATAAGCGGGCTGCTGGCGGCTCTGGCCCTGGTATCGGCGCATAAGGGGCTGGCTCAGCGGCCGGCGAGAGCCGGAGCCATCCGCGTGGTCCTGCAACCGGGCGAGGTGGCGCGGCAGAGAGGACCTCAGGTAGTCAGGTCCACTGCCACTAAAGGCTACCGGTTGTTCTACCAGGACGTGATGGAAACGGGCCAGGGCGGCCGCATGCGCGCGCGGCTGGACGATGGCTCCATTCTCGCACTGGGGCCGCAATCTCGACTGGAGGTTGTGGAACACAACGCGGAATCGCGGCAATCCACTTTCCAACTGCAGTACGGCAAGGTCCGGTCACAAGTGATTCAGCTGACCCAACCTGATTCGCGGTTCGAGGTCCAAACCAACACTGCAGTGGCTGGAGTCCTGGGAACGGATTTTGTGGTGGACGCCTTCAACCCGATTGCCACGCTGGTGCTTTGTATTGATGGACTGGTGTATGTCAGCAATATCGACCCGGCCGTGGCCGGCACGGTGACTCTGAATGCGGGAGAGCTGACCATTGTGCAGCAGGGCCTGCCGCCCCAACCAGCGCGGACGGCGACAGCCGAAGAGATGGAGGCTGCTCTGGAAGGGTCGAGCGGGATCGCGCCCCAGGCGGTGGCCGATGTTGGAACCGGCTTTGTGACGGCCGGAGAGGAGCTGGTCCTGGACGCGACGGATTCCTTTGTGACCGGCACGGTTGCCAGCTATCAATGGACTATTATCCAGGCAGGGAACAACCAGACCATTTACAACCAGACGCAGAGCGATCCGCTGTTGATATTGGATACGACCACGTGGCAACCCGGCAACTACAATGGCACTTTGACGATTACAACCGACAACAACGAGACTGCATCGGCGAACTTTGGGTTTGTGGTGCTGCCGCCCGCCTTTGCTAATACGAACCCGGAGGAAGTTATCCAGCAACTGAAGCTGGCCTATGAGACGCTCCAACCCACTGAATTCATGAAACTGTTCGACCCCGAAAAGTACGTAGGCTATGCGGCGCTTCAGGAGGCCGTGGAGACGTCGTTCCGGAACCTTTCCCAGAGCCGGGTGTTCGTGCGCAAGGCCAGTGGCCAAGTAATGGAGCAGGGGAATATGGCGATCTATCAGGTGGACTTCGAGATCCAGTTCAGCACGAAGGCGCAGCCGGACGAACACTTTGTCGTGCAGGAACAAGTGACTTTGCGGATGGAGTCCGGCTCGGGCTGGCTCATCAGCGATGTTCCCCAGGGGTCGTTGGGGTCGGCGGGGTTGCTGGCGGTCCCGGGAGTGAATGACCCGACCCAAGTGAACACGGCCTCGAAGAAAGTGACGACGGGAATCGGGAACCAGGTGGTGGCGACACCAGGAGCGGACGGCGGAGGGGAAGTCCTGGTCAACGACTCCGACTCCGACATCACTGTTATTTTCCTCCTGTCGGACGGAAGCACGCAAAGCTTTGACATCCCCAGCGGTGAAAGTCTTGACCTTAGTGACCTTATTTTCGAGGCTGCACCAGGGGTGCCATCGGGGACGGAGACAATTTCGACGACCATAACCATCGGGGACAGCACCGTGCCGGGACCCGATATCACCGTAACCCTAACGGAACCAGAACCGGAGCCAGAACCAGAACCAGAGCCGGAGCCAGAGCCAGAACCGGAACCAGAACCGGAACCAGAGCCAGAACCAGAACCGGAACCAGAGCCAGAACCAACGGTGGAGGTAATAGCAGGCGAGGGCGGCGTAGGGGAAACCTTGGTCAACAACTCCGACTCCGACATCACTGTTACTTTCTTCCTGCCGGACGGAAGCACGCAAAGCTTTGACATCCCCAGCGGTGAAAGTCTTGATCTTAGTAACCTTATTTTCGAGGCTGCACCAGGGGTGCCATCGGGGACGGAGACAATTTCGACGACCATAACCATCGGGGACAGCACCGTGCCGGGACCCGATATCACCGTAACCTTAACGGAACCAGAACCGGAGCCGGAACCAGTGCCGGAACCAGAGCCAGAGCCGGAACCAGAACCGGAACCTCCTCCGGTGGACTTCATCCTTTCGCTTACACCCAGCACGCAACAGCAGGTGAATGCCAACATTCCCGTGGTGCTCCAGGCGGAAGTTGTGCCGCAGTCGGGGCATTCAATTTGCCGGTCACCGTGACGGTTACGGACGGAAACCAGATACAATACGACCCCATCTGTGGCAACCCTCCCGGGTTTGTGTCTTATACCGGAACGGCTGGGGTTCCGGGCAGCGGAATCCTCACCTTCGTTAGCAGCCCTCCCTATTCACCGGCCAGTTTCTGTGTGTCGGCGGGGCAGGGGTCTTCCAACTTCGATTCAGGCGTGGACTCGATTACGATCAGCGGCGCCGCTGGCAGTCAAAGTGTCCTTCTGGCTCACAGCTTCCAGATCGGCGTGCCGGAGATAGCAGTAACTTCAGTCACATTTTTCACTAATCCCTTTAACTGCTTCGGTGACCCGTGTACGTTCGATATCGCCGTGAATTCGATCTCGGGTTTCAACCTTCCCGCCACTGTTTTCCTCACGGGCCCCGGGAGTTTCATCAGCGGAAGCGGACCTGTCCTGAGCCCGTTGCCGGCGGAACTGTCCAGCGCGGATTGTGGCCCCGAATCCGCTGGGAAGGTCGTGACGCCGGGCGGCTCTACGGTCTGTACGATCATAAACACCGCGCAGGGTGGTTTCAGCGGATCCAGAGATGTGGAAGTGTTCGCCACCTTCGGTCCCGGCTCCGCGGCTATTCATAACTTTCAGGTTTTTGGGCTAGACTCCTGCCGGTCCAATTCGGGTTGCGGCGCCGTCCTGCAGAGTGACGCAGAACAAAGCTTCGGCAAAACCGCGCTTGGCTCCGGCCTGCCGAGTCTGACGATCTCACCCTCTGCAATTCAGTTTTCTCCGCTGCTGCCCAGGGAGGGCGACAAGGTCCGCATCCGGGCGCGAGTGGAGAATCAAGGAGATGGTGACGCCGTCAACGTGGCTGTCGCTCTGGTGGTGAACAAACGGACCGTGGCCACCGAGTACGTGGACATTTCCGCCAATAGTTCGGAGGCCGTGGAACTGGAATGGGAGGCGTCGTTTGACCTGCGCCTGAGCGTGGCCATCTCCGTCGATCCGGAAGGCCGAATTCCGCAAGAGGGGAACCTGCTCCGGATTGCTGCCGTTCCCAACCTGATCGTGGAGCCTTCCTTTTCCGCCTTGCCACTTCAGGGGAGGTCCCTGGTGGTGGTGCCCAACGGAGAATGTGCCGGATTCCGTTTCTTGAACGGCACGCAATCGTTTTGTGGCGGCAACTCCGACTTTGAATTGAGCCCCGCCATTACAGCCGACGGGCAACTCCTGACGCAAGTTCTCGCTCTAACAGGGGGGGTCATTGATCTGGGGCCGCGACCGATCACAGGCGTTATGGCAGTCCCGGAAGCGGGATATCAGATCCGGACCGTGCTCCAAAGCGGGCACCTGTACGCGGTGGAGAGCAATCGGAAATACGCCTTGTTGTACGTGGCGAACATTCAATCGAATATCGACCCCCGCCTGGCTCAGCTTGCCGGGGACGGCGGTTCCGAGCCGCAAACCAGTTCAGGGGAACTGGCTGAGCTTTTCGAGCCGGACCTGCTGGAGAGAATGCTCGATCAATCCCTGATTACGGTGGATTTCCAGTGGGTCTACCTGGAAAATGGGTCCCGGCACTTTCAATATGGCTTTGCGGCCGGGGGCGGACGGGTGCCCCGTCCCTATGTTTTCCGCCAGCCCCGAGTGCCGTCCACGGCCCTGAAGCAGTAACCACGCCAGCCGGGCAGAGAAAGGCAGAGGTGTGAAATGAGATTGGGAATATGGCTCATGCTTGTCCTGCTGATTGGGGTGATGACTGCTCCGAATCCAGCGGACGCAGCGGGCAGGAGAATCTGGAATAGCCAACGGGCGGCAGGCGAGGAAGAACCGGCTAAAAGAGAAAATCCAGAACGGGCCATCACGCGATTGATCCGGCAAATGCAGATGGACCTGGAGGGCTCTTCCAGCCGGGGATTTCTGGGGAATATCAATTCCGCCAAGTTTGACGACTATCCCCGCTTTGAGGACATGATCGAGCGGCTGACCCGCGAAAACATTCTTCGAGTTTACTTCCGTCAGGTCAGCAATTCCATCCAGGGAGACAATGCCCAAACGATTATCGATGCGGAATTGGAGATGGCCCGGAAGAACTCCCCCGCCCGGTTACAAAGGCGCCGCCAGCAGGTGGTCATCGACTTTGAACGAACCAGCAGAGGCTGGAAAATTATTAATATTACACCCCGCGGATTTTTTAGCCCCCTATAGCTCCGACGGAAACGCTAGGACCGGGTTGCCCATCGCCATACCCGTCCCGCAAGGTTCAGGTGGCTTGAATTTCCTCCCCCGGCATGTAGAGATCTTTTTCCGGTTGTAGTTGCACCTCGACATGCAGCCCGTAGGGAAGCGGCGGAGAAATCAGGCGAATCGGGAAGATGTAAGCCTTGACCTGTCCACGGTTGTTGGTCCACTTTCTATGTGAGTCCATACGCCGTGGCAGCCGAGTGGAGCGGAACCCGGCGCCGCCGGCTCACATGCAGGACAGCCCGGTACTACCGGTGGTCCCGCCATGCGGGATAGAGAAACTGCTGGAGCGCCCTGCCTCCCTTGGCAACAGAAAAGGGAGTTCGAACGAAGAGTCATGGTCTGAAGGAGAAGATCGAATAGAGGAATGGTGGCAGCAAAGTTCACCGTAAGATTCCAGGAAACGAGCCGTGGTCGCAAACCGCAACGGCGTTTTGCTGATAGGATCAAGCCCCAAAGCGCGGAGGCTTGGTCCAGCGATGATTGCGCAGATCCTTCCGCAGCATCAAGGGTCACGATGAACGGTCCGACAAAAAACCTCGGCCCCCCCTTGACCCTGCTCCTGGCTTACTACGCTACTGGTGCCTCTTGACAACGCCGACGCCGTTATAGACGGTCTAGGATTTTTTCCGCCTGGACCCCAAAACGCCGCGCAATGGGGAGGTTTTCATCGAAGAGCCGAGATGCTTTCTGGCAGGCAATCCGACTTGGCCACGCTGTAATTTTTCAAAATAACTTTTCAACGATGGCTGTATAAAAGCTCTTCCTCAAATGACATTTGGGATTGAGCCAATTTCATTTTCTCTGCCAGCTCGGAAAGTTGTTCATCCGGAGCAGCCACAAACAGATCGGCGTAGAGCGTTCCTTCATCCTCATAATTCCTGGTACTGATTCCCCTGTCGTGCAAGAGGCGGCGCACGCTGCTTTGCTCCGCTTTATCGACAAAGTTCCGCTGAGGCAGCCGAATACCCGGCACGGAAGTCAAACAGAGTCCCGCCCGCTCGAAAGCGCTGACGATGGGGCCAATTTCAAACATGCGCAGGATCGAAATCACAGCCAAGGGACCAAAGCCATCCGGGTGATCCTGCCCCAGATGCGGAAGCACCTTGGATAATGTAGTTTCCGTAACGTACCCGATTGCACCGGTGCTCACTAGCAGATTGCAGGAGCGAAACCACTTCAGATCTGTTTCTGTTGGATGGGCATCCGGATCCTCCAGGTTGCGCCCAATCCCCCCATCCAATAGCCCCGCATCGAGTCCGAATTGAATCGCCGGAGCAGCACTGTCCATGCCAACGCACCGCATATCCCTAGCCGGAGGGATGATATTAAGCCACTTCCGCATTGCCGCACAGCACGATGAATAATCCATCGGCGCCCGTGAGGCAAAAAATGAAACAATCTCGTCAAACGAACATCCATGCCTGACAAACGCTGAACCCATACCGTAGGAACAACCCACATCCAACATCTGCAAAGGCCAAGCTTCGGCATTCCGCTCCTTTAGAAGCTCCGCCGCCGCAATGCAATATGGACGTGTCCGGTCTCCGATTTGATAGTTGTGTAAAGCCATACTCCTGACGTAGTCGTGAGGTGTCGGCTGTACGTAGGCATCATCAAAGTTGGCTTTTGCTTTGTTTTCTGTACGATAGCTCAATTAATATCTCCTGGAAGATTTCACGCTCTCGCGGAGCCGCGCGTGCCAATCTCTAAATATTAAAACTGAGGTGACGTCTGGCCGGGCCGAAATGCTATACCAAACAGCGGAGCGTTTATACCGCAGTTAAGCGGCTGTGAATATGACTATAGTTCAAGGAAAGGGCTCCGAGCCACTTTCACCTGCAGGACTCTGTATCTCGCTAGCGCTATGTTGGGTGCTCGGGCTAAACGCCACGTTGTTTCCCCTCACTGCATTGAGAATATTGGAAAAAGCCTACACGATTGGGGAGGATAAAGCAAAAGCAATTGGCGACAGGGACAAACAAATTGACCAAATTCTCTATTAATAGGCCTAGAGCTACTCATTCTATATCCAGGCGGAACATTACAAACGGGCCGCTTTCTTGGAAAGGAGGGGGCGGGTTACTTGTAATGTATTCAATAACATCCAAGTAACCCGCCGTTTATGGAAGGGGCCAGGAAGCGTGTCCTGGAAATGGCGGGTCTGTCGAAGATCTAAAACTTAAAACAAACTGGAGGCGTGCGCCTCAGTCGTCTTATCCATCCAAGCCAAGACCTCATGCATGATCATCTGGGAGTCTTTTTCGTCTTGCTCGTCTTGCGGAGCTATCCTCGCCGGGCTGTGACTTTTGGCCGCTCCGGCTTTGACGGGCAGATGTGCCTCGGGTGCTGAAGAGGCATGGACCCTCTCTTCTGCCTGTTTACAATAATTTTCTAAGTTCTCAAGCAGACATTTCCTGCTGCAGAACTGCGCATCACGGTCACTCCAGTAATATAGGAATTGCACAATCTGAACGGTTCCTTCAGCCCGGTTACTTCGCAGTTCCCACCAATACTCTTCGAAAGCCTTATCCTTACCGCACCTTCTGCAGAGAACTGTCATGTCTGTACCTCCGAACTAAATCTTCAATCAAAACGTCTACTGGGTCCCTTTCCAGGCCATTCCGTTTAGCTTTTGGCAGGCCCTGCTGGCTATAGCCACTTGCTAATTCTCCGGCGACACGCTTCGCCTTGTTGCCCATCGGAATGACCCTCATCAGTTCCTCCAGCGTGGCCTCAGAATGCTTTGCCGTCATCAACTGGGTCCCTTTCCAGGCCATTCCGTTTAGCTTTTGGCAGGCCCTGCTGGCTATAGCCACTTGCTAATTCTCCGGCGACACGCTTCGCGCATGACCCTCATCAGTTCCTCCAGCGTGGCCTCAGCATGCTTTGCCGTCATCAACGCGCAAAACAGCGTCATGTAGGAGGTCTTTTCGTCATTTGCCTGGCCCTCTTGGGGCAGCACAGTTTTCATGGGACTCGTTTGTTTCATTGCCAAAACCATTTTGATGTTGAAATTCGCTTTACATGAAGCACTATGCGGCCTAATCCCGATCGGCGCAATGGAGGGAAGGTCTCAAATTTATAGGGACTTTCTTACTAGGGCGGTGGACGCTGCATTCCGTAGCTCCTGGCGAAGCATTCGCTTTCCAATGGCACGATGTATTGCTGGAACCTGCCAACGGAGCTAGGTTCGGTTACTGGCATGTTCGGCTGCCTGCAGTAGAAGATAGGGATGAGAGAACATGATCGTCGCAGCAAACGTAGTATCCCTTGGTTACGTTTAGTTAACACCTAATGGTTGTATTATGAAAAAAGGCTCACTTGAAAGGTGTGAGGGAGAATAGGAAGAAGAGAGAGACCCCTAGAAAGACAGGCTACCCGGAAGGATTTCTGATCAAATACCCCGGAAAAGCGTTGTGGCAGGACATACAGCAGATCGAAGACCGGGGCGTCAAATACATCATAGCGGCCGATTTCGGACCCGGTCAGCCCCGTGCTCGTGTCGCCCAGGATGTCGCAGATAGCCTGTAGGTTCGCTTCGTCTAATTTTGGTATGGCAGCCATCCAATCATATCCTTTTTCTTGCCGCCGGCCCTCATGAAGAAGCCTTCGGGACGGCAGAATGATCAGCGAAGAACTTCGGCGCGTTGTGGCAGGACATACAGCAGATCGAAGACCGGGGCGTCAAATACATCATAGCGGCCGATTTCGGACCCGGTCAGCCCCGTGCTCGTGTCGCCCAGGATGTCGCAGATAGCCTGTAGGTTCGCTTCCTAATTTTGGTATGGCAGCCATCCAATCATATCCTTTTTCTTGCCGCCGGCCCTCATGAAGAAGCCTTCGGGACGGCAGGAAGCGGTTCGCCGGCTAGTCCTTTCTTTACCAGCCCGGCCAGGAAATCGGCAAACGGGACGATATCCTCACCGATACTCGCTTTTTCGAGAGCATCCATATAAATCTTGCGGTCTCCGACGGAGATGACCGTCCACGGATACCCGCCGGAGGCCAGCATCAAATTCATCAGAAAACGCCCCATGCGGCCGTTCCCGTCCATATAGGGGTGGATATAGACGAATATGAAATGGCCCAGCACAACGCGCACCGCCGGGGCCGTTTCCTCGCGCAGCAGATCGAAAAATGCGGGCATCGCATCCCGCACCGCCTCGCGGTTAAGCGGCACGTGCATGGACCGGCGAATATAAACCTGCCCGTTGCGATAGCCCGCAAGGTCAGAGGCTTTTAACAAGCCGCCCGTTACACTGGGGGCAAACATTTCCCGATACCACGTTCCGTGATCTTCATCCGCGACCAGTCCGGGATTTTCACCATGCAGAACCCTGTTCACACTTTTTTGAACAGCCTGATAGGCCTGCCAATATCCGCGCGCAGCCATAGCATTGCGCTGTTGCAGGTCCTCTTCGCTCGTGTCGGGATTCCACGCACCACTGCGGACACTTTCAATCAGCTGAGGGGTTACACGATACCCCTCGATCGACAGTGAATGATAGGCATCGGTTGCGTATGCATCATCGACATGTTTCATGTAAGCGTTCCTATCACGCGGCAACCCCGGAGCTTCCGGGAAGCCGCCGATGACAGGTTCCCGCATCTGCTGCCACAAGAGCCGTATGCGATTCACATACGGGGATGTTTCGCGGGCTGGCAAAGCAAAGGCCGGCTTGTCCGTAAAGGGGTCGCTTTCACGCACATCATACCCTGCGGCGGACATTGTCTTCGTAATATCATCCGCGATGCGGTCGCGTCCGCTGTTGCGGAATGCACCGGCAAGCCGCCCGGCAATCGTGCTGTGCCCGCCCTCCAGCAACCGGGCAAGAATGCCTGAGGCATCACGAATCATCAACAGCGCTGCACGAACATCCGTCGAATGGCGGGAAAAGTAATTGGGGGGAGACGCAATCAGGGCAGATTCCAGTGAGAAAATACGTATTCCTTCCTTTTCCTCTGTGTCGGCTGCAGCAGGCAATGCGGCACGAAGGTCCAGAAGTGATGTTCCGTGCGGGAGCTTGGTTACTTTGTTGCGGGCTTTGGGAGACCTCACGACAAGCTGCCGGGGTACCGTCCAGTTGCCTCCATGCAGAGACAGGGACTGCTCTGGCGAGAGACACCAGCCTTTACCAAAGCGTTCCTCCAGATAGACAGCGCCAAAACGCCAAAACGATGCATACCACGCCGTGCTCTCTCCCTTCACTTCATCCGGGCGGCTCGGGATATACCATCCTTTTATGACCTCCCGCAGAAAGCCGTTCGCAACGAGGCGCTCGCGATGGGTTCGCGACAAATCCCTTGCTCGTATGGCGGCCGCACCGCTCGAATTCTGGAGCTTGTGTAAAATTTCCAAAGACTGTGCGAGTTTTTCTGACGGTGCTGGCATCAAAATGTCCTCAGGTTAGCTTATTACGCCGTTCTATTATTAGCTTTATATGTTGTATCATTATTAGCTTATTGTGTCGAGCATAAATCAGCTCTTTCCGCAGATGATCGTCACGCGTCAATGGCTTTTCTTGCACGAACCTGTGTTCACGCGCCGCGTCGGCGTGAGCCGAGGGCGTGGCGCGCTCAAGACGTGACGGCCTGAGGAACCTCCTGGCGCGGGCCTCTAGAGCAATTCTCCATATGCTGTATAGTAAGGAACGAGGATTTTCTGGCGATCCAAGCACAAGATGGCGAAGACGTATTCAGACGATTTGAGGCGGAAGCTTTTGGAAGCGCACGACCGGGGAGAGGGGAGCTTGGGGGAACTGGCGTGGCGGTTTGGGGTGAGCAGCCCGTGGGCATGGAAAATTTCCTCGCAGAGACGACGAACGGGACAGATGGAGCGAGTTCGGCAGCGGCAGGGTCGGCAGAGCCGGGTGACCGCGACGGTGGAGAGGCAGTTGAAAAAAAATCGCTCCGTGCCCAGGAACAGGACACGCCGGAGAACCGCCAGCGCCGCCCAGCGTGGCGGGAACAAGTAAGCCAGCTCAATCCGCAACGGCTGGTTTTTCTGTACGAGAGCGGAGTGACGACCCAGATGACCCGGCGCTATGGCCGCGCTCCACGCGGAGAACGAATCCGGGAGGCGACACCGGCAGGACACTGGAACACGCTGACCTTGTGGGGAGCGATGACCCAGCAAGGAATGTTGGCCAGTATGACGGTGGAATCTCCGACCGATGGGGATGTCTTTCTGGCTTATCTAGACAAAGTGCTCTGCCCGCAGATGCAGGCGGGCCAAGTGGTGGTGATGGACAACCTCAGCGTGCACAAGGTGGCGGGCGTGCGGGAGCGGATCGAAGCGGTGGGAGCCACCCTGCTGTACCTGCCGCCGTATTCGCCCGACTTCAACCCCATTGAACAAGCCTGGTCGAAAATCAAACAGAAGCTCCGCTCGGCCCAGGCCCGCACCGTGGAAGCACTGCAAGCCGCTGTCGCTCAGGCCCTAGCGACCGTCACTTCACAGGATGCCACCGCTTGGTTCCACCACTGCGGACATGCTATACGGTAAATGGAGAAATGCTCTAGAACGAGAATCGCAACGCAAACTGAATCTGTCGGGCAGTGGTGGTGGTGCCCGTGAGCCTTCCCGCGACAGGGTTGGGGCGGCCGGAAGCCCCCGAGAAAATAATGGTGGAGCCTGCGGTATTCCGATTGAAATTGGTATGGTTCGGGAGATTGAAAAATTCCGCTCGAAATTGAAGCTGTCTCTTGGCATCCAGCACAATTTCCCGCTGGAGGGAAATATCCATAGTAAAGACGCTAGGCGCGGTGATGGTGTTGCGCCCGACATTCCCCAGGGTGCCCGGTGGAGGCAAGCTATATACCGAGGGGTCAAAATATTGTTCTGGCGCACCCAGAATAGGATTATTGCTCCGGCCGGGAAGCAAGTTAGGCCGGCTGGCGGCAAACAGGAACCCGGGGCTGCGGGCATTAACTACGGGGGTATAAGGGACTCCGGTGCGAAACCGCATAATTCCTCCCAGCCGCCAGCCTCCGAAAACCTGGGAAAGGAAGCCGGATCTCAACCAGCGCCCTCCGCTCCCCAAAGGGGGAGTGTAAAAGTAGTTGATCACGAGACGATGGCGCACGTCGAAATCGGAAAGGCCTCGATCCAGAGTGCGCATCAGCCCATACTGGGAAGAACCACCAAGAAAGGAATGAAAGGAATGAGAGGAGGCGTCATCCACGCTCTTACTGAAGGAATAGCTGGCACGCAAGGAAATTCCCCGACTGAGGCTCTTGTCAGCGGAGAGCTGCAGAGAATTGTAGAAAGATTGCGCATCACTATTTAGAATGCTAATCCCTCCGAACGCAGGATTCACCGGGCCGGCATCAGGTCGGCAATCCGGAATGGCGGTCTCCCCCGGCGGAGGGCATGCTGCGGGAAAGAACAACGATTCGTCTTTCCTGATTTCCGGGACAGGAAAAAGGTTCGCTTCGTAGCCACGGAACAAATGATTGCCCCTGGCCCCCACGTAAGAGGCACGGGCACGCCAGCCTCCGGGGAGCTGCTGTTGCAGAGTGAAGTTGTAACGCAGCACCATTGGGTTGGTCGTGTGCCGGTAGTCCATGGATCGAGCTTCGAGAGGGGTTCCGGCGGCGGCCGCTACCGCGTCGGGAAAGCTCCCCGAGGAATCAAAGTTGGTTCTCACCGCTTTCCGGAAAAAAGGAAGCGTGCTTTTGGGCTGGTCTACCGCATATTCGAGGATTTGATCGTAGTAAATCCCAAAACCGCCAGTCAGCATCGTGTTTCCGCTGTTTCCAGGAGACCAGGAAATACCCAGGCGCGGAGAAAGATTGCGCAACGAGGGGTTATTCTTCAAAAAGGGCCCCACCTGCACCTCGGAGTCCCGCACCGGGTCAGGGAGAAAAGAGGTCTTGCCATCCTTGTCGTGGATGAGCGTGGCAAATTCATAGCGGACGCCCAAGTTGAACTGAAGACGGGAACTGACCGTATATCTATCCTGAAGGTAGAAACCCAGCAAGGTCTGGCGAAGAGCCTTTTTGTTATCCGATCCCGGCAAAGCAACCGTCAAGGTAGTGCCCTCCGGGCCCCCCTGGAGAAAGCTCTCCAGGCTATTGAAAGACCAACTACCTCCTTTGTCCGACCCGGAGAACACCTCCCAGCGATAGCGGTGAATTTCGAACCCCGACTTCAGCGCGTGACTTCCCCTCTGGGCCACCAGATCGTCCGCAAACTGAAATGTATTCATTATTCTGTCTTGGGGTGTGATTCTCTGAGGGCCGAAAGGAGTCAAACCTGGGACGTCGATCCATCCGAACTGGGGAGCGTCGGGAACAAAGAATAACGAACGGGGGATCTCAATAGAGGATGAACTCTCTTGTGCTAACACCGGCCTGGTGTATCCAACGCGGAACGAGTTCAATAGGCGAGGATTAAATATATGGGTTTCCACGAGAGTCAGATACTGTTGGCGGCTGTTGTTCAGGGTGGTGAAGATAAAGGAGGCCTGGGAGCCATGACTGGTGGCGTCGTCAAAGGTATAGCGAGCAAAGAGGCTGTCCCGCTCGGAAATCTGGTGATCCAGCCGAACGGTGAAAAAAATTTCATTGGTGGGCAAGAACTGCGGGGCAGCGTTTTGCTGGATCCCTCCCCCTGCCCGAACTGAGTTGGGTAACGGGTAAAGTCGCAGGTATGGCTTCACGTCTGGGTGCACGGGAACGGTTCGGAGCACCTTTCCGGCCGTGTCCGTAATAATTCCCTGCCGGGCCAGCTCGTCTGGAAAGAAGTCGATTTCCGTCTGGGTCAGCCGGTCCCGCAGCCCCTCAAAGCTGCCCATGAAAAAGGTCCTTTCCTTCACCACCGGACCCGTGAGGGTGAAGCCGAATTGGTTGCGCTTGAAGGGGGTAGGCTCCGGGCCGGGGTCAAAGAAATTCCGGGCATCGAGCTTGCTGTTGCGAAAGAACTCGAAAAAGGTGCCGTGGAACTCGGGCGTCCCGGAGCGGCTGATGGAGTTCAGAACACCACCGCTAGCGCGGCCATATTCCGCCCCGTAGTTGCTGCTGAATACCTGAACCTGGAGAACTGCGTCAGAACCCAACTGTCCACCGGCCGCGCTTTGGGGAACCTGATTCGCAGTGTCCATGATGTTGGTCCCGTCCAATAAAAAGGCGTTCGAGGTAGACCGCCCTCCCGCTACGGTTAACCCCCCGCTGCCTCCTCCCCGCGAGGATGAACCGGCAAAAGGATCGCTCACGCCGGCCTGGAGAGTCGCCAGTTGGCTATAACTGCGACCGTTGAGAGGAAGACCGACTAGCTGGCTTTCACTGATCTGGCCTGCATTGATGGCAGAGGACTCCCTGTCTGTACCCGCGCCCTGGGCCGTTCGTTCCTGATCTCCGGAATCTCGTTCCAACACCAAATCCAAAGTCACCAATTGCTCTGCGCCCAGTTCCAACCCTTCCTGCAACCGGCTGACAAAGCCAGCCTGGGAAGCCTGGACTTCGTAAGTACCGGGAACCAATCGTTGGATTTCAAACTGTCCCTCTGCGTCGCTGCTGACGGTACGGCTCAATCCCGGAGGGTGTCCCATACATAGTTGAAGGTTGAACGGCGGTTCGGCCCGAATCGAATAGAATCGGGCCAAGCCTAAATCCTATAGAAGGAGAACCGCCGAATGAAGGGAAAATATCACGTTTTGGAACTGGGTTCCAAGGGAGCCGAAGAAACCATCCAGAAGTTTTGCCAAACCAACGGACAGATGCTGTTGCCGGTGGTGGATCTGATCACGGAGGCGCGTCTGGCGGTGGATGAGGTGATTGATCGGGCCGGGCGAGGTTTGATTGAAACGATTCTGAGCATGAGCGCAGAGCAAATCGCGGGGCCAAAGAGTCCCGGGAAGGCGAGCGGAGAGGTGCGCTGGCATGCCGGCAATTGGGGAGGGTGAAACTGGCCGATCGCCAGCTGCGGGTGGAGCGGCCCCGGCTGCGCCGGAAGGGCGGAGGGGAAGAAGCGGTGCCGGCCTACGAAGCGCTGCGGAAAAGCGAGAAGACGGGCGAGGAGATGTTCGAGGCACTGTTGAAAGGGGTTTCGACGCGGAACTACCGCGAGGTGATCCCGGAGATGGCCAACAGCGCTGGGGTGTCGAAGTCTCAGGTGAGCCGGGAAGCGGCCGAGCAAGGAGCGCGGCGGCTGGAAGAACTGTTGGCGCGGCGCTGGGAGGAGGTCGAGATTCTGGTGATTTACCTGGACGGAATGCGGTTCGGCTCCCACCACGTCATCAGCGCCGTGGGCGTGGACAGCGAGGGCCGCAAGCATGTGCTGGGGATTCAACTGGGCGCGACCGAAAACGCCGCTGCGGTGAAAGACCTTCTCACCCGCCTGCGCCAGCAAGGTCTGCGCACGGATCAGCGCTATCTGTTTGTGATCGACGGCGCCAAAGCGCTCCGCGCGGGGATCGAGGAAGTATTCGGCAGCAATCAGCTGGTGCAGCGTTGCCGTACTCATAAGCTGCGCAACGTGGCTGAGCGGTTACCAAAGGGCGACAAAATGCTGGCGAATCAGGTGCGGTCGCTGATGCGCGCCGCCTGGCGATTGCCCCAAGCCGAGGAAGGCATCGTGCGCATAAAGAAGCTCGCTGGGATGATCGAGTGCGATCATCCGGCAGCAGCCGCCAGCTTGCGCGAAGGGTTGGAGGAGACCTTTACGATCAATCGAGCCGACGTTCCTCCCAGCCTCCACCGCTGCCTGGCAACCACGAACCTCATCGAGAGCCCGCAGTCGGGCGTGCGGAAAAAGACTGGCAATGTTTGCCGCTGGCGCGACGGCGAGATGACGTTGCGCTGGGTGGCAGGAGCGTTTCTGCTGACCGAGAAGAATTTCCGGAAGATCATGGGTTATCACGATCTCTGGGCTTTGGCATCGATTCTCGGCCGAAGTCCAAACGCTGCTTCCTCTCACAAGGAGAAAGTGGCGTAATATGAACTCAACCCGCCGTCCCAACCTGCAACTGAGTTTGGGACACCTTCCAATCCCGTCGCCAGACGCTTCACCCTCACCGCCGTCCCCGCGAGGGGCGCTCCTGACTGATCCTGCACCGTACCCCGCAGCGTCGCCATGCTCCCCTGTGCCAGCGCCCCTGTCCTTGCCCAGAAAAGCAGCGTGATCAGAAGCGCTGCCGAAAGAGCCAAACCTTGCACTACTGATTTGTATGCGTGCATGTTCCTCATTTCCTCGATAAGGCGGACCTCAACCGGAATTAGTTTTTTGACCCGCCGGTGGTTGCGATTGTACACCCATCTGCCTCCAACTGCGCCCTTCCAGCGCAGTTTTGCTCTCCGGATCTCCGTGGGCATGGTATTGCTCTCACCTGATGGGTTGACCGGCCCCGGTTTTTTAATCCATTATGAAAGTGAGTTTTGCGGCAGAATCTAATACCTAAAGAAGGGGGACAAGCCGTGAAACAAAAGCGATTCAGCGTGGAGCAGATTGTAGGAGTGTTGAAGCAGGCAGAGGTGGGGGTGCCGGTAGGGGAGATGGTCCGGAAGGTAGGGATCTCGGAGCAGACGTTCTACCGCTGGAAGAAGCAGTACGTGGGGCTGGAGATCGACCAGGTACGACAGCTGAAGCAGCTGCCGGAGGAGAACCAAAGGTTGAAGCGGTTGGTGGCCGATCTGACGCTGGACAAGACGATGCTACAGGACGTTTTGGCAAAAAAATTCTGAAGCCCTCGCGACGCCGCCAGGTAGTGGGATACCTGTGCGGGGGCTATCGGGTAAGCGAGCGGCGGGCGTGTGCGGTGTCACATCTAAACCGTGGAACCTGCCGATACCAGAGCCATCAGGACCCTCGGACGGAACTGCGGATGCGGATCCGGGAGATGGCGCAGGTGCGGATTCGATATGGGTGTCGGAAGATTCTGGTATTACTGCACCGGGAAGGCTGGCAAGTGGGAAAGACGATGGTAAGCCGGTTGTATCGGGAAGAGGGATTGGCGCTACGGCGGACGGTGCCGAGGAGACGCCGGGTGGCGGTAGAGCGGCGGGAGAGAATCAAACCGGCAGCACCGAACCAGGTGTGGAGTCTGGACTTTGTGTCGGATCAACTGGCGGACGAACGAGAGTTCCGCGCGCTCACGGTGATGGATGCGTACACGCGGGAGAGCTTGGCCATCGGGCTCGGGCAGAGTTTGAAGGGGGAAGATGTCGTGCGGGTGTTGCAGGGAATCCAAAGGGATCGGGGTGGACCGAAGAGGCTGTTCTGCGACAATGGCTCGGAGTTTTCGAGCCGGGTGCTAGACCTGTGGGCGTATCAGAACGGGGTGAAGATCGATTTCTCACGGCCCGGCAAGCCGACCGACAATGCGCGCATCGAATCGTTCAACGGGACGTTCCGGGAGGAGTGCCTGAATGTACATTGGTTCACAACACTGGGAGAAGCCAGGCAGT
The DNA here is from genome assembly GCA_963666975.2 of Terriglobia bacterium. Classification (GTDB taxonomy): domain Bacteria; phylum Acidobacteriota; class Terriglobia; order 2-12-FULL-54-10; family 2-12-FULL-54-10; genus JADFGZ01. Next base: position 1,495,259 of record CAXVYR010000004.1, read on the forward strand.
TCATCGAGGCTTGGCGGAGGGAGTACAATGAGAGTCGTCCTCACAGGGCCCTGGGGGAGAGGACGCCGAACGAGTTCGCCTTTCCGATTGCAGCTTCGCTGCAATCGGAAAGGCCTGGAAACAGCCCAAAACTTACCCTGAAACTGGTACAAAAATCCGGGGCCCCTCAAGTTCAGAGGGAAGTTGCGGACCGGATGGATGCAATTCTGAATCCGGTGGCTGTCAAATCAGACACAGACAGACCGAACTGAGCGGGAAGCTGTTGAAAGAATTGGTCGGGGCGAGAGGATTTGAACCTCCGACCCCCTGCTCCCGAAGCAGGTGCTCTACCAGGCTGAGCCACGCCCCGACAAAAACTGCTTTACTTATTCTAAAGCATTTTCCAACCGGACATCCATCTAAAATTCCAATCCCCGGTCAAAACTGTACCAAAACTTCTCTCAACTGCCTGGCCTGTACCAAAACCAAACCTGTTTAGTTGGCGTGGCGGTTCAGTTTCGTAAGGGCCTCTCGCTTCATCCGCAACTTCATTTGGGAATACTTCTTGAACACCTCGGCATCGCCAAGCCGCAGCAGCTGGGTAACCCATTCATCGGCTAAGACTCCGGCACTTAAACGGGTGGCGTAAGTCGAACGCAGATCGTAGATCCGGAAATACGGGATCTTAGCTCGGCGCAAATTAGCGGACCAAGCTGTCTTGCAAGTTGTCAGGTGTCCCGTCGGATTTAAACTGTAGGCGACTTTACGCGGGCAATCTGGGAATTGCCGTCTCGACCGCACTCGGCACTCGGCTATAGCTTGAGGAAGTCTTCTATTCCCAATTGCTTTACCCTCCTACCTCGTGTAATCTTTCCTCATTTTTTCAATATGGCGGGGTTACAGCGTGCCCATATCCCCAGGTGCCCGTCTTGGCTCATACGAGGTTCTCAGCTCGCTAGTTGCGGGTGGTAAGGGGTTCACTGGCCCGAATCTCTGGCTATAAAAATCTCCTACCAAAACCTCCAAATATCTTGGGTGCTGCTTCTCGGGTCTCTTGGGGAAGCAGTCCAATCACGCTACCCCTGAACATTTGAGGACCTAACGACCCAGTGAGCGCTAGAATGGTCCCATCCCGCACCGAGCGTGAGACTATGAGCGAAACACAGTCTTCGGCAGCCGTCGTCCCTGGCTCACTGGACTACGCAAGGATTCCGCTCGCACTCCTCGGCATCCTGGCGGTCGTCTGCCTCGGCACGGTCTACGATCCACCCGCCGGTCGCCTAAACTGGCTCTTAGAAGTCGGGCCTGCGCTCATTGGCATCGGCGTACTCATTGCCATGTATCGTGCGCTACCCATGACACACGTCATTTATTGGTGCGTGTTTCTGCACACGCTGATCCTTATTTACGGTGGCTACTATACCTATGCGGAGACTCCCTTGGGCAACTTGGGCCAGAGATACGTTCGAGTTGAGCCGCAACCATTACGACCGTGTTGGGCATGTGGCTCTCGGCTTCTTCCCGGCACTCATCATTCGCGAGGTTCTCCTGCGCAAGACACGGCTGCGGAGAGACGGCTGGCTCTTCTTCATAGTCGTCAGCATCTCGCTCGCCATTGGCGCCTTCTGGGAGCTAGTTGAGTGGTGGACAACACTCATTGTGGCATCGGACGTTGGCCAATCTTTCCTGGGCTCCCAGGGTGACATCTGGGATGCGCAGTGGGATATGTTTCTAGCTCTAGTGGGCGCGGCGGTGTCATTGTTACTTCTCTCAAGGCTCCACGACCGCGCGCTGAGCAAACTCCTGACAGAGCTGCCAACCTGACCGCCTCAAGAGTGACATGACCGGCTCTTTTTGTACTACTTTGCAGGCCAGATAAAATGCCGCGACTGATCACAGGACAACCTGACCAATGCAAATTATTAAATTTATTTGTGAGACGCCTACGGCCAACTCCCCCCTAGATGGGACCCACGACCCGACCCCCTTGGATAATCAAACGTCCCTGATGAGTTCGCAGCAGCAGCTGATGAAGACAGGAAGACGCCTGGTAAAACATGCCCGGTATTATTGGTGATTGCTGGCAGAGAGCCATCTGACGAGACGTTTATTTGCCAGCATACTGGGGCAGATAGATGGGCTGCCGCTTCTGTCGAGATAGCCGAGGCTATTGGAGTCGGGAAATCGATCCAGATGAACCAGGGACGGAGGGGTGTCTGATCAAACCAGATCGGAAGACCGCTGTCAGCAGTTTCGGGACTCGCGTTGGCGCAGAGAGGCTCCTGTGTCGAGCTCCTGGACCCAGCCAAAGGAAAAATAGTGCGCTGGCATCCATCCAGGGGCGTGTAGTATGGGACTATTGGGGGCCAAAATGGAAATTCCGGCTAATAGACATGGTCCACAACTGCGCGCACTGAGCGTTCGCGAATGGTCGGTGCCGCAATGAATGGGGTCCATCGGGAGGTTGACCGACATGTCTTCAAAATTTCTCGTGCTGATTGGATTCGTAGTCGGAGTCACTGTCGGTGTCGGTATCGGCGTAGCGATCACAACCACAGGGTCCTCGCCCAGCACTGAGCTGCGTGCGGCCTTCAACGACGAGTTCCTCAGTCGCAAGGATGGATACCCAGGCTTGACAGCGACCTACGGCTTGGAGTTCCAATCAGCCCCACTCCCGATTCCGATGCTGGATCTCGGATCGAAGTACCAGAAATTGATCCGTGGTGAAATCGATGTGATCGAGGGCTTCACGACTGACGCTTCGATTCTCGAACTTAGCCTCGCGGTGTTGGAAGATGACAAGGCCCTGTTTCCACCTTACGAAGCGGCACCGTTGGTCCGGGCTGCAACGCTGAGCAAGTATCCAGGCCTAGAAGCAATCCTGAATCAGCTCACCGGGGAAATCTCCGAAGGAACGATGCAGCATCTCAACCACGAAGTGGAGGTGAAAGGACGTAACGTTCAAGAGGTGGCACGGGATTTTCTGGAGACTCAAGGGCTGATTCCGCCAGGCGCAACGTCCGGCGACGGCACGACCGGCAGCATCATCATTGGAAGCAAGAATTTCATCGAGCAGGAGATACTTGGTGAGATCATGGCCATCTTGATCGAGTACCAGACGGACATCCAGGTTGTTCGCCTGCTGAATCATGGGGGCACCATGACCTGTTTTGGCGCGCTCGCGTCTGGCGCTATCGACCTCTATCCCGAGTATTCGGGAACCGGCTTGGTGCAAATCTTGGGCCGAGACGCGATTCGTGACCCTGATGAGACCTACGAGACGGTCCGCAGAGCATTCAGCCAAGAATACGATCTGGTATGGCTCGATCGTTTCGGCCTCAACAACACCTATACACTCCAAATGCGGCGTGAGCGTGCTGAAGAACTTGGCATCCGGACGATCTCTGACCTGGCTAGCTATGTCAACAGCCACCAACAATAGGAACATCGCCGCCCCGGGCAGCTAAGCGTGCGGAGATTGGTGAAAGATGGAAAGCGACGTATCGAAGCTTCAACGAGATCGACAGGGCCACATCTCGACCGGGGTTGTGTATCTGTTTATTCTGTGCTGCTACGGCGCACTCGGGCATCCGGAGCTGTGGGCACAAACCCAACTAGCGCAGCCTCCCGTGGAGGCGGGCCGGACCACCGATCCGCGTCAGGAGCAACTGCTTCAAGCACAGATCACGGTCACCGATCTCAGGTCCAGACTGGGTAAGCTCCGCGAACGTCGGCGAGCGCTGCAGTCGGAGTTCCAGCCTCCGGCGTGGACCAGCGGCTTGGATTTGGTTGGAGAGCAATGGTTTCAGGCGGAGCTTGAGGTTGCCCAGTCAGAGATGGCTGCCGTCGAGGCGTGGCTTAAGGCCAAAGAGATCGAGGTCGATGTTCTCCAGCAAATACAGGAACTCTACGAACTTTACGAATCCATGGTGGGATCCGAAGAGCGGATCAAACTGATCCAACAATATAACGATACTATTCGTCTCGTTGCGGTGACTGAGGTAGTGGAAGACGGCCTGCTGAAGCTCATAGATACATGGGAGAGCGCTCAGCTTTCCTACACTCGGCACCAGGAGGTGTTGGACCGAGCCATCGAGGATTCGAAGACGAGGGACGTGAACGAAGAGGTCCTGCAACGGTTTGCTGACAAGACGAATCAAGCCCGTCAAGAAATTGCGATCCTTCAACAGCATGCCGACACGGCCCCGCAGCAACTTGAGTACCTGCGGAACAGGCTGTTGCCTTTGGCGAACGAGCGTCGGAAGGTGGCCGAGGAGCGTCTGAAGAGGACCGAGCCCGAACCGTTCCAGCTTGCGGCGACTCAGTCTAGATGTGTCCTTCCGGGGGATGCCACCGTTGATGAGCTCACACGGGTGTGGGAATGCAAGGATGATGAGGCAAGGCTCGTTGCCAATGAAGCACATGTCTTGAGGGAAGAGGCTCTGATGGCTACGACGCTATTCTCTTCGATGCAGAATGACAAGGGACGATACGAATGGAATCTGGAGTTTGCGCGGACTGAGCTAGCGAGGCTCAAAAGGGAGCAGGCTGCGGACGATGTCATCGCCGTTGCGGAGGCACGGATCGACTCCCTGCAGGGCACGGTGGACAGCGCGCAAGAGTCCCTTTCCAAGCTGAACGGGTGGGTGCAGGCGACCGAGCTTCGGGCGCGGGAGCAAGAGCTTCACACTGAATCCGCGCTCAGGGACGTTGCTGCCGTGAAGGCCCGGCTGGACAATGAAATAAGACGGATTCGCAACGCGAAGATTATTTCCTTCGCGATGGCCATCTTCATCGCTGCGATCACGATCGGTCTGGTCACTCTGGTCAGGCGTCTGGTGCGAACGAGGAAAGTCCTGAGCCTGCCCGACGCGGAGAAGCAAAGGCAGCGCTATGCCCCGTACGTGCTGATCCGCCGCGCGGCTGTCCCTGTCATTGTTTTCGTGGGAACTCTTCTCATCTTGATGCAGTTCGAGACGTTTCAGCGCATCGGCGTGACGATCCTCGCGTCGGCAGGTCTGGTCAGCCTCGTCGTTGGCCTCGCCGCCCGTGACGTGCTGGCCAACACCATGGCTGGCGTTACGCTCTGCTTCTCGCAGCCCATCCGGGTTGGTGACACAGTCATGATCGGGGACGAATACGGCACGATCGAGGATATTGGGCTGCTCCAGACGAGGTTACGCGCTTGGGACAACCGGCGCGTGGTCATCCCGAACGAAGTCTTGTCGAAGAAGGAAATTGTGAACTACACGCTCGGCGATCAGAAAATACGCGCAAAGGTACCCATTCACCTTGACTACGCCGCGGACGTCAAGAAGGAGCGATCGATTCTAATCGACGTGGTCAAGCAGAGCCGGAACTGGAACGGTCAAAAGGAACCGGATATCTGGTTTATGGAGCTGGGACAGCAGACCATCACGCTATGGGTCGCCGCATGGGCGGACGATCCGGACAAGGCATGGGGCCTTCGCTGCGACATCCTGGACAATGCGCTGGACAGGTTCAAGCAAGAAGGGATCCCCCTCCCGCGCACGCACTATCAATATGAAGACCCAAAGACTGTCTTCGAATCTGGGACGCATCCAGCATCTGGAACACAGGAACGTGACAAAGATTCCGAGGTAAGCAGGTTGCGTGAAATCGATGCGACCATCTTCCCCCGAAGAGGCCCAGCGAATTAAGCTTGGATGGTGGAAAGCCTTCTGGTGGGCATTGTCATTGAAGAGTTTTAGCAGGATTGATGATCAGGTAGGAATTCCCGTATTACATTTCGTGCTGCGAGGTGAAATGTTACGCTTAAGAACTTTTATTTCTCTACTAACTTTGGGCTTATTTCTTATAAGTCCGCTTCCGGCCCAGACCCAGGAAGTTGCTTCCGAAGCCAAGGCTCTTCCTATCTCGTCTGAAACGCTTCAACAAACGCTCTTAGAAACGCTACAAATATTTCGCAGTCTTAAAAGTGGAAAGGTATATATATCCGGTTCTGAGAAGGTTGATCCCGACTGGTTCGGCATTGCCATCGCAACCTTCGATGGTCAGATCTTCACCGTTGGGGATGCGGATAGGGCTTTCCCCATTCAGTCTATCTCTAAACTGTTCGTTTATGGATTAGCCTTGGAGGATCACGGACTGAAGATCATGCTCGAGAAGGTGGGCGTCAATGCCACCGGCCTACCCTATAACTCGATCATTGCGTCCGACGTTCGGGCGCCTTCAAAGGGAAATCCCAAGGCACTGCAAAACCCTATGGTCAGCGCCGGAGCGATTGCCACGGCAAGCCTTATAAAGGGCGCCACAGAACAAGAGCAATGGGAGCGGGTACTCAGCATGTATGCTCGCTATGCCGGCAGGGAATTGATGTTGAATGAGCAGGTCTACCAAGCGGAGATGAAAAATGCCGCCATGACCCGGGCACTGGCAGAGCTTTTGAGCGCATATAATCTGCTGTATTCCGGCGTCGACGTAACTGTCGATCGATACCTCAAGGGGACCTCTGTAAACATCACGGCAAAGGATCTGGCGATCATGGGGGCTACCCTTGCCAATGGGGGGATCAATCCTCTGACGAATGAGCGCGCCGTTGAAGAGAAATATGTACAAAATATTCTCTCCGTAATGGTAACGGCCGGTCTCTATGATGATTCCGGGAAATGGCTGTTTGAAGTCGGTCTACCGGCGAAAAGCGGTGTAGGTGGCGGCATTGTGGCGGTCGTCCCCGGACGATTTGCCATCGCAGTTTACTCTCCCCCCTTGGACTTGCGCGGCAACAGCGTCCGCGGGGTCAGGGTCGTGGAAGAATTATCGAGGCGATGGAATTTACACATATTAGCCCCGCAACAAGAAATATCACGATAAACATTAGAACGAATCACCAAACTTGCAATCCGGTTAGAATGAACCTTCGGAAGCCTGTCATCAGGCCCGAGTGCCAATCAGCTTCTGCACTAAGAGATTTAGAGCAAACAATGCTGGAATTGACCGGTGTCTCCAAGACCTACGACGGAACGCAAGCCTTGCAGCCCATAGACCTGCACGGCATTTTGTCAGACCGTAGCCGTTTCGGGAAGGAGAAGTACGAAGCATGTGCGGTATCACCGGCATCTGGGGCGACTGTGACGAAGAGATAGTCCGCGAGATGATGCGCCGGCTGGCTCATCGGGGTCCAGATGCGCAAGGGATGCTTCTGCAACCGGAGAGCCCGGGTGCCCTGGGGCACCTGCGGCTGGCCATCATGGACCCGGCCGGAGGCGATCAGCCGATCCGGACCGAGGAGGGCGCACGGGCAATCGTAGCCAACGGGGAGATCTACAACTTCCCCGTGCTACGCTCTAGCCTAGAAAGCCGGCATACGTTCCTGACCAATAGTGACAGCGAGGCGGCTCTTCACCTATACGAGGAACAGGGCTCGGAGTGCGCTCGCTACCTGGACGGGATGTTTGCCCTCGCCATTGCTGACGGGGAGAACCTCTTCGTCGCGCGGGATCCGATCGGCATCAAGCCCCTCTACTTGGGTCGGAGGAAGGATTCCCTGCTCTTCGCCTCCGAGATCAAAGCCCTCATCGGGCTTTGCGATGATGTCACCGAATTCCCGCCCGGCTCGTGGTTCCACTCGCAGACTGGGATCCGGTCCTACTACGAGGTGCCCAACCAGGAGCCAACGTCCAGGACGGTGGCGGAGTACATCACCGGCATTCGCGAGACGCTTGAGCAGGCGGTGACGAAACGCCTCATGAGCGATGTCCCGGTGGGCGTCTTCCTCTCTGGAGGCCTCGATAGCAGCATCATCGCGGCGCTGGTCCGACCGCATGTCAATGAACTCCACACCTTCTCAGTGGGGATCGAAGGTAGTCGCGATCTGGAGGCTGCCCGCTTGGTGGCGCGGCACCTCGACACCGTGCATCACGAATATCTCCTGGTTCCTTCGGAGGTTGTTCAGAAGCTGCCCGAGATCATCTACCACCTGGAATCATTCGACCAAGATCTCGTGCGGAGCGCCATCCCCTGCTACTTCACCGCGCGTCTGGCAGCCGAGGAGGTGAAGGTCATCCTCACCGGCGAAGGGGCTGACGAACTCTTCGCCGGATATCGTTACTACCTCCGGTACAAGGACCTGCCCCTCCTTCACCGCGAGATGCGCAGGTCAGTTCAGTCCCTGCACAACATCAATCTCCAACGCGTTGATCGCATGACGATGGCCCACTCGATCGAGGGACGCGTCCCGTTCCTCGACTTGGAGATGATTGATCTCGCTCAGTCGATCCCACCAGAACTCAAGCTCCAGAGGGATGGTGTTACAAGACCCGTTGAGAAGTGGGTGCTGCGTCAGGCATGCGAGGATATCCTGCCCCCACAGATCGTCTGGCGGCATAAGGAGCAGTTCGACGAGGGCAGTGGCACCGTGGACTTGCTAGCCGAGGCCATCATGGGACTCATGCCGGCAGCGGAGGCTAGGCAATACTCCACGTGTCATCCGGAGGCGCAACTGCGATCGCCGGAAGAGTGTCTCTATCACAAGCTCCTTTGCGATGCCTACTCGGATCCCGCTCCGGTTCTGAATAACGTCGCTCGCTGGGAGGAATCGCTTCAAAAAGGATTTCCCCCTTTTCCCGGATTTCTTTTATGAACGCTCAGCGGCAACCTTCTGCTAACCTCCAACGTTAATATTGATGGGGGTTTCAGGATTGACATTGGCTTCAGGAGGGCTCGACTGAAGGCAACCGGGTGTATACTCGCAACCGCCGGAAGGGCCAAAAAACTAATTCCGGCTTAACGATAATTAGGCGATCATCTGCGTGCCATCCGCGAGGCGAATTACGATCGATTTGCTTGCTGAACCTGATACGCCGTCCCTATAATTGTCAGATGCCCAGACGCGCCACGCCCCACTGTTCCCAACCCACCCGAGCCATACTCATCCTCCTCTTGTGGCTGGCCGCGACGGGGTGCGCACGAGACGTGGCGGATCGAGACCCGGGTGATCTGGTCGTACTGACACGTAACGCCCCAACCACCTACTACATCGACCGCGATGGCGAGTTGGCCGGGCCTGAGTACGAGATGGCAATCGCGTTCGCAAAATCGGTAAACCGACAGGTTCACTTCGAGGTACTGGATTCGATAGACGAGATCGTGCGGGCTCTGGAAGAAGGCCGGGGAGACGTGGCCGCGGCCGGGCTGACGCGAACTGTCGCACGGGAGCAACGCTTCGTAACCGGGCCGCCCTATCAATCAGTCGAGGAAACGGTCGTCTGCCGTCCAGGAATCGTCCTGCAGGACATGACGGAGCTGCCCGGCTTGGAAATCGGCATCATCGCAAACAGCAGTTACGAAGAAACGCTCACCGAGTTGCGTGAACGTGTGCCCGAGTTGAGATGGAACGCGATAACGGACGAGGTAACCGAACAGGTGTTGCGGCGAGTGGCCGAGGGGGATCTGGACTGCACGGTTGCGGATTCGAACATCCTCGCCATACACCAAAGGTATTTGCCGGAACTCAAGTCCGCTTTGACCCTCGGCACCGAGAAGGAACTCGTCTGGTTGCTTCCTGCCGGCAGCGAACGGCTGGTGGAATTGCTGGACGCATGGTTTGAAAACTACCGTGTGAGCGGTGAGCTGGCGGTTCTGATGAATCGCTACTACGGGCACCTCAATCAGTTCGATCCATACGACGTTCAGGTGTTTGCCAGACGGGTAGATAGCCGTCTTCCGCAGTACCGGAATTTGTTCGAGCAGGCCGCCGGAGAAACGGGTCTCGAATGGACGCTTCTCGCTGCCCAGGCATACCAGGAATCCCACTGGGAACCCGAAGCGACCAGTCCGACCGGCGTTCGCGGCATCATGATGCTGACACAACCCACCGCCGCTTCCCTAGGAATCGAGAACCGGCTAGATCCCTCGGCCAGCATCCTTGGAGGGGCACGCTATCTCAGCCAGCGTCTCGAACGGATACCTCTACACGTTTCCGCGCAGGACCGGCTGTGGATGGCGCTGGCGGCTTACAACATCGGCCAGAATCATCTCCGCGACGCACGGATGCTTGCGGTAATGCTCGGGGAGAATCCGAACACGTGGACCGGCGTGAAGGAGATCCTGCCCCGACTGTCGCAGCGCCGCTACCACCAACAGCTACCCGCGGGTTACGCCCGAGGGCTGGAAGCGGTGATCTACATCGAGCGCATCCGCAACTACCACGATTTGCTCTTGGATCTGGTCAACTAGAGCCAATCGCCGATATTTTCCCGAAGGGACCTTTTGGAGTGGATTGTAGGTCCTCACATGTTATCTTTTCTACGCGGAGAGACTCCCGGCAGGGGCCAAGTCTAGCAATACAAAACCGAAAAAGGACGGGTGCTTTAACAACACTTGATTGTGGAAGCACCTAAACAGGTCTAGATTAGATCGACCAGGCCGTCCATAGATTAATGAGGGTAGCAAGTGACTGAAAAGAATAAGGCAAAACGGATTTCTAGGCGGGATTTCATAAGGACAACTGGAGCAGGGGTGCTGACTGCCGGAGTCAGTGCCAACATTGGCGTTATGGCCCAGAAAGAAAACCCACTAGATCGAACCAACATCGATTCCAGCGATCCTAACTTCCAACCAATCCTGGAGGACTTACAGGGCAACATTCTAGCGAGCCATGGTCGAGATCATAGCGTTCATATTTTCCTTAAGTTCAGATCAGACCTGGATGTCACAAATAAATGGATCCGAAGTTTTGCACAGAGCTACATCACATCAGCTAAGAAACAGGCCGAAGATGCGGAACGATATCGAAATGAAAACATTACAGGAGGCCTGTTCACCACCTTTTTTCTGTCTGCGCCCGGTTATAGGGTTCTGGAATTTCCGCTTGTAAAAATTCCATGCGGGCAGTAGGAGGCCTGTTCACCACCTTTTTTCTTGCGCCCGGTTATAGGGTTCATTTCCGCTTTTAAAAAAGGCAGTAGGAGCTTTCTTCGGCATTTTACCCGTGTAAAGCTGAAAGACCCAGAAGTCCAGGACTGGGAAGAAGGTTTTCAGGATGAGATCCATGCATTAATTCTCATCGCCGATGACAGCAGCGAAAAGCTGGCTGAGGAAGCAGGAAAAATCCGGATGGAGGTCGAAAAGTTTGCGAGCATCCTTAATGTGGAAGTCGGACAAAGACTGAAAAGAGATGGAAAGGAAATCGAACCCTTCGGCTTTGCAGATGGAATCAGCCAACCATTGTTTCTGAAAGGCGACATTGAACGTGCGAAAAATCAGGGGACGGACAAATGGGATCCATCTACAAATTTAAGCCTGGTTCTTACAAAAGATCCAAACGGGCTAACCGACTACAGTTTTGGCAGTTACCTCGTATACAGAAAACTCGAACAGAATGTGGCAGGTTTCAAAAGACGGCTGCAATCCCTAGCTGAAGAGCTCGAAATAGATGAGGAATTGGCAGGAGCCCTCGCCGTTGGACGATTCCAGGATGGAACTCCGGTAACACTCCAGGACACTCCCGGAATGGGAGCCATTTCTAACAATTTCAACTACGCTGACGACAGAGATGGAAATAGATGTCCTTTCCATGCACATATCCGAAAGTCAAATCCGCGCGGTGATACAGTGCCACCCCTTAGGGAGGAACGGCAACATCGGATTGTTCGCCGGAGCACGGTCTATGGGACGAAGAATTTACAGTCGGAGCCAACAGAGGACATTGGACTGCTCTTTATGTGTTATCAAAGCGACATAGCAAATCAGTTCGAGTTTATCCAAGATTCCTGGGCCAACCAGGTTCACTTTGCTCGGCAGAACACAGGTCTCGATCCAATTATTGGTCGTGGCGAGCAACTCCCCGAGGGACAATTGTGGCACAAAGAGTGGGGAGGTCGGCCAGATTCAACCGATATTGTGCATTTCGGCTTGGCTCATTTTGTTTCCATGAAGGGTGGAGAATATTTCTTTGCGCCTAGCATCGGTTTTCTGAAGCAGATCGAATAACTCATGTTTAATGAAACAGCCCTTTAGCCCGGTTGTTTGCTGGAGGGCATGGATAACCAACGAGTCCAAGACTGTTTCAGATGATAGCTGTTCAGACTATCCGTAAGGCATGGTTGGAGGAGGAGGAGTTATGGTGACAGAAAAGCGCATGAATACTCGAAAACAGCCTTTCCCTTTTTTCTACAAGAACCTTTCGTGGATTGTAGTATTCGGTTTGCTTTCCTGCATGGAAGTGATCGCGTTCCAAGCGTCGGATGCAGTAGAGGGCGATGATAGCCTAGAGGAACAAGAAAAGGGTGCATGGTATACCCCGCCGCTCCCTTCACTTGGCGATCGAATGCAGGCAGTGCATTCGGTTTTGTTGCCAAATGGCAAGGTCCTAATGGTCAACGGAAGCAGCAATCGGAATAGAATTGAAAATAACGAAATACTGGATGGAGTTGACGTAACAGATTATGCTACTGTCAATAATACAGCCATCTTCGATCCGGAAGCACCGCCTGCGAGTCCCGGCATTACCCGCATTGGATCTCCCAACAATCCCGATGAAGCCGGTGAGTCTACAGACCTTTTCTGTTCTGGACATATACACCTCTGGAACGGAAATGTTCTGTTTGTCAGTGGAACACGATTCTACTATCCTCCCGAATCCTTTCGTGGCCACAAGAATGCAGTTGTATTTGATTGGAAGAATCTATCATGGCAGTCTGTCGGCAAAACAATAGACGGACACTGGTATCCCACATTGGTCCCTCTGTCTGACGGCAGGATTGCAGTTTTCTCCGGCTTTTCTGATGATGCGCCGGCCAACAGTCCACTTGTAGAGTTCTATGATCCAAAACAGTCCACTGAAGAGGCATGGACAGCAGTGAACATAGCCACACTGCCCGACGGGCCTTTCACTTCTACGATAAGCACAGATCCGACAGACATTGACATGCTGCAATTCTACCCACGCATATTCCCGCTTTCCGACGGACGTCTGTTTATTACCGGAGACGGTGCAGGCGTAGCGAACGTGGAGAGCCAGAATACCTATTTCATGTCTGTTTCCAGCGCGAACGGCGATCAGCCTCCTGTGGTTTCGTTCAGTCCTGGACCAAAGAGGATAGCTAAAAACAAGCAGTACGGCACAGCCGTGGTTGATCCCAATTCCCCCAATGGCGACATTCTGCTGATCGGAGGGATGGGGGGTACTAACAACGCGATCAACCACGGACCTGGCATGTTTGCCGTTCCCAGCGCGTATGTAACTGGCAACCTGGAACGTCTACGGGCACCTACAGCACAGAGTGACTGGTCCGTAGAACTCACGAAGCAATTTCTGGGTGATCAGCCAGAAGACGTCCGTACCATGCACTTGGCTGTAATTCTACCCACGAAACAGATTCTGGTAATGAACGGGGGCAATTACGCGTTCCACCGCCCCGTATACCATCCACTCCTTTTAACTCCAGATCCGTCTTCTCTCGGCGGCTACCGCATGAAACGGATGAAATCTGCCAATCAACCTCGACTCTACCATAGTGCAGCGCTGCTCCTGCCCGATGGACGTGTCTTTACTGCGGGGGGCAATGCAAATCGTGCTGTCAGGAATCCAAACGACGGGGCCGTAACCCTCCTTGTTAAAAGAACGCCGCAGGGAATCTTTCAATTTGCAGAGAAAGGAGAATATGTGATTCCAGCCGAAAACTGGCAGATTGAAATATATGAGCCACCGTATCTTTTTATTCCAGGACCACGACCGGAGATAACTCAGGCACCCGAATCTGTAAACTATGGTGAGTCGGCAGCCCTCACTGTGAATAATATGACGATCGACGCTTCCCTTATAATGATCAAACTAGGCTCAGTGACGCACGGGTGGGATAACGGTCAACGATTGACAGATCTGAGGTTCTCCCAGGACCTTAATAGAGGTGAAGTTACCTTCACGTCGCCGACCAACGCTAATGTCAACCCACCCGGCTACTATATGCTTTTCTACTTAAATGGCAGCGGAAAGCCTTCTCGTGCGGCCATGGTTCGACTTGGTGGAACATAACTTCCGAGCTTACCTTAAAGGTGCCTTGGTGTCCTCACGGATTAGTCCATATGAGCCCACAACGCCAAAATTCAAAGAGAGTCCTTCGGGCAGGAAGAAAAGGTCCTCGAATCTTGTTAATGGAATCTTGTTCAACGTACCGATAAATTTGTCAGGTATGAGCAATTTAATCGTAGTGCTCGGGATTCTGGTAGTGACCAGTCTGCTGCTGGCACAGGATGTCAACCCTTGGTTAGTTCCGGAAGCAGCAAAGAAGCACAAGAACCCCGTGACCTCCTCCCCAGAATCGATTAAAAAAGGAATGCTATTTTATAGAGGTAACTGCATGCCTTGTCACGGCGTGAAAGGGGATGGTGACGGTCCCAAGCGAGAAGAACTTCCCCGTAAGCCGGGCGATTTTACTGATCGTAGGAAGATGAGCACGATGGCAGATGGAGAGATTTTTTGGAAGATGAGTAAGGGGCGTGACCCCATGCCCTCGTTTGCTGCAAAGCTCAGTGAAGAGCAACGCTGGCACTTGGTGAATTATGTGCGCACCTTTGCCAATAAATAGGGGGCTCCGAATGGTCCTCTCCAGGTCCTTAAAGCTCGTCGCCCCAGCGTCCAGTACCAGCTTTTTCAGACACCTCTCTATTCCTGGAGGATAATCGGAATCGTTTTCTTTGGTGCCAGTCTGCTGGCAAATAATCGTCTCTTCAAATGGCTTTCCGCTACCAGCAACCAATAATATCGCGCGCTCCACCAGCCATCAGGCGGGTACTTCCGTCATTAGAGGCCCGCCGTATGCTTTTAGGCGAAGGGTAAGCTCAATATCGAAAATTCCCGTGTTGTATTCCTTCCTCCATCCCTCGATCACAATTTGAGCCTTTTTCAACGAGTAGAAGATCTCTCCATTGAGGCACTCATCCCGCAACTCTGGGTGTGGATTCCGGCTTCTTTGCAGGCTTGGGGCACCGTCTTCCCGTTCGCTATTTGCACTTCGATCTGATGCAGGACCGTTACAATCTGTTCCGGTTTGTTCTTCTGGATCGACATGACCTGTTTTCCTCCTGGTCGAGATTCTCTCTCACTTCAGGTGGTACAAAAAACGCCGGTCAGGTCATGCTTCCATGCTGTACCAAAACTGTACCAAAACCCTCAGGATTCAGTGCATTGGGATTAGCCTTGAGCGAAAAGCAGATTCCCTAAATTGTTGAAAACGTTGAAAGCAGAACACAAAGGATAGAGCCGTTGGAAAGGGCCATGATGCTCCCGAAGCAGGTGCTCTACCAGGCTGAGCCACGCCCCGACTAGGCTGGCGGGAATCTTCCAGGTTTTCCCACATTCCTAAACTGGCTAGAGCCAGTGTATGGTCCCTCCCAAAGCTTTGTCAACCGGGGACCGGAAATTCGCTGTCCTCCATGCTTCAGACGAGGCAGCCTAAAACGTGCTTCCTGCGGCTCGCGCACATGCTAATTTCTTGGCCCGCCTGCGGAATGCATCCAAGAAGGAAGGCCGCCCAGAGGCCAGCAACTCTTTCGATGCTTCTATCAATGTTTTCAGGCTTCGTTTTCAGGCTTCGTTCCTATCCATGTTCCTATTAACGGACCGAGAGCGTATTGAAGGATTCGATCCAATTTGACAGCGAGTGCAGGGGAGAAGGCTCGGTGCCGCCAAGGGTCAGCGGGGTGATGGCGATATAGCCGTCGCGAACGGCGGCATAATCGGAGTCGGGGGTGATTTTCTGCGCATCCACTTGCTCCGACATCCAATAATATTTGCCATCCTTGGGGTCGGTGGTCTCCACCAGGACATTCCGGGCAATCCGGGTGCCTTGACGCGCCAGACGGACTCCGTTGCTCCAGCCGTCCGGCACGTTCACATTCAAAGTCACTCCCGCAGGCAGTCCTTCTTCCAAGACCATGCCTGCCAGCCGGGCTGCAAAGTCAGCCGCCGGCTCAAACTGAAAATTCTGCCGCGCGCAAATGGAGATTGCGATCGAGGGAACCCCGTGCAGCGTGCCCTCCACGGCCGCTCCCACCGTCCCCGAGTAGTAGGCGTTTGCCCCCAGGTTCGATCCCTTGTTGATGCCGGAAAAAACCATGTCCGGCCTTTCCGGGATGATGTGATTCAGCGCCAAGATGACCGCGTCCGCAGGAGTTCCATGCACGGCATGCCAATCCGTTTTCACCTGCTCATAGCGGAGGGGGCGTGACAAAGAAATCGAGTGGCTGGAGGCGCTCATCTCCTGGCGAGGAGCCACCACCCGCACCTGCCCCACGCGGCCCAGCGCCTGGGCCAAAGCAACAATGCCTTCCGAATCGACTCCATCGTCGTTGGTCACCAGTATGCTGGGTCTGGAACCTGCGGCCACCTGGAATGCTCCTGTGGGAAAAGAATCTGCAAGGGGAAAACAGACAATCAACAGCAATGGTCGGGACGCCGGGATTTGAACCCGGGACCTCTTGCACCCCAAGCAAGCGCGCTACCAGGCTGCGCCACGTCCCGAATCTTTCACAGGTATCACGTTTTCTCTAGCATGGTCAAGATTTCATCCAGCTCCCGGCGAATGCGCCCGAAAGCGGAGCGGGATGGTTCCGAGAAAGGCAGGCCGGTTTGCCGCCCGCGGGCCGGGGACGAATCCGAGCGGGAGCTGCTCCTCTTTTTTTTAAGCTGGTTCCGGGCGCCCGGAATCGTAAAGCCCTGCTGGTAGAGCAATCGCTTGATCTCGAGAACCACCTCGATGTCTTTCCGGCGATAACGGCGATGCCCCGATTTGCCTTTGAAGGGACGAAACATCGTGAACTGGGTCTCCCAGAAGCGAAGCACGTATGGCTCCACGCCGGTGATGCGGGACACTTCCCGGATTGGAAAGTAGAGTTTGTCGGGAATCTCCCCAGTCCCAGACTGCTTGTCCGCGCCAGCCGCTGCGGAGAGGGCCATGGCACTCGCCGCCTCCCTCGAAGATGCTCCTCGAACCATGTCTTTAGTCTCTTTACTGTGTTCTGTGAGAGCGAACAACAACCCATCTTAACAATAGTGCCTGTGTCTGCGCAATTGTCAGCCGCGGATCGCAATGAACGGTCTTTCCGCCTTGGCTGTCTTGCCTTTTCCGGAAGGCCAAAACTCCTTTTCCGGAATCACCAGTGTAACCTGTAAAGTAACTAAAAAAGTAACCAGGCCAGCCTGGCGCCGGTCCGTAACTGCCGATTCTTCATTTGTGATATCCTATGAATTGACAATGAATTGCAGACGATCAAAGCTCCACTTATGCCTCTTGGGATTGATTCTGCTTGCCTGCTACAAGCAGACAGAAATCCTCGCTCACGCCTCTCCCCCTGCACCTCCCCAACGATCCATGAGCGAGGTGCTGAAAAATGTGGAAAGGAAATACAATCGCCTCAAAACCGTGCGAATGCGCTTTCAGCAGATTTACCGGCAGGGCGACCGGATCATCCGCGAAGAAGAAGGCATCTTGTACCTGCGCAAGCCGGGCAAGATGCGATGGGAGTATGAGCGTCCCGAGCCGAAGCTGTTCCTGACCGACGGACGCCGGCTGATCCTGTACCTCCCCAATGAAAACCGGATGACGGAGACGGCGGTGAAAGAAAGCGGCGACTTGCGCACTCCTCTGCGATTTCTTCTGGGAAACATGCGGTTTGCCGAAGAGTTCCGGCGAATTGAAACCTCAACGGATTTTGAGCCTCTCGAAGACGGCAATCTCGTTCTCAAGGCATTTTCCGAGCGCCTGGAAAACCGCCTGGAATGGGTATTGTTTGAAATCAACCCCGAACACCAAATCCGGAGGCTGGTCCTGCAAGAACCGGGTGATATTCAGCAGGAGTTTCGATTTGAAGGGGAAGAGTCGAATCTCCCCCTATCGGAGCAACTGTTCCGCTTCCTGCCGCCGGAGGGCACAGAAGTAATCCGGCAGTGAGAAGAGCTTCCCGGCTGTCTGTGATACGAAGGGCTGGAAAGAAGAGAGAAGGCTCTCTCCCGAGAAAGTACGATGCCTGAATACATCTGCCGACTCGCCAACGACCGGGGAAAGGTTCTGAACCTGGTGGAGAAAGCTGACTCCGAATCGGAGCTGCTGGACCGGTATAAGCAAAAGGGACTGTATGTCTATTCGATCCGCCCTCGCACACATTTGAGAAGCGCCCTGAAAACGGGCGGTTCAAAAAAGAAAGTCAAACTCTCCGAATTTCTGATCTTCAATCAGCAGTTTGTCACCTTGATCCGGGCCGGGCTTCCGATCCTGAAGTCCCTGGACCTGCTGGCGGCGCACATTGCCCAGCCCTCGCTGCGCATTTCCATCAACGAGATTCGCGATAGCGTCCGGGGAGGCTCTTTGCTTTCCGAGGCTTTTCGCGAGCAAGCCATCTTCCCGAATATCTATATCACTTCCGTGCTGGCCGGCGAGAAGAGCGGAAGCCTGGAAGCAGTCCTGGACCGTTATATTGGTTACCAGCGCACGGCCCTGAGCGTGAAGAGGAAGCTGCGGGCTTCTCTGGTCTACCCGGCGCTGCTGCTGGTCATGGTGACGCTCCTGGTGAGCTTTCTGGTGACTTACGTCATCCCGAACTTTGCCGATCTCTACCGGACCATGTCCGAGCAACTCCCGCCCATGACGCAGGCCTTGATCACGTTCACCGACGCCTCCAGGCAATATGTGATTGTGTTGACGCTGCTGCCGGCAGGAATGGGTTTCGGTTTCTGGTTGTGGAGTAAGACGCAAAGCGGCGGGCAGACTCTGGACCGCTTCAAGATGAAACTGCCGCTGGCGGGAAGCATTTGGACCAAGCACCAGGTGGCTCAATTCGCCCGCATCTTGGGAACGCTGCTTTCCGGCGGCATTCCGCTGGTGCAGGCGCTCGAAACGGCCAGCCAATCGGTGACTTCCCCGTTGCTGCGGCATTCGCTGGACGCCGCCACCCGCCAGGTGCGCGAGGGCAATCCACTGTGGGAAAGTTTGTCCCGGACGGGTTTCTTTCCGGAAATGGCCATCGAGATGATCCAGGTCGGAGAGTCCTCGGGCGCCATGCACCAGATGCTGACCAGCGTGGCGGAATTTTTCGAGGAGGACGTCAGCACGAACCTGACCGCCATGCTGACGCTGGTCGAACCGGCCATCCTGATCTTTATGGGCCTGGTGGTGGCGTTTGTCTTAGTGGCGCTTTATCTGCCGATCTTTTCTCTGGCAGGCAAGGTAGGATAATAGGGTATGGAGAACGAACACCAAAGCGGTACGGCGAAACTCGGCAACGGGGTTGAAGTAGAAGCAAAGGACGCCGCGCAGGATCAGGAGCGCAGCCGGCAATTGGCGGCCCGCTACCGCTGCGAGTTTATCCATCTGCAGAACTACAAAATCGACCATGAACTGTTCCGCACCATCCCGGTGGACCTGATGTTCCGCTACAACTTCGTCCCCTTGCGGGCCGAGGGTGAGACGCTGGAGATCGCCATGGCGGACCCCAGCCAGCTGATGATGATCGACGAGGTGTCGCTGCTGCTGGACAAGCGCCTGGTCGTTCGCGTAGCCACCCTTGCTGAGATCAGCGACTATCTCAAGAAAACCGAGCAGTCCCAGCGTGTGCTCGACGAGGCGACCGAGGGCTTCACGCTGGACATCATCCGCGACGAAGAAAACGGCGAGGAGACCATCTCGATTGACCGCCTGACGCGGGACAGCGCGATCAGTCCGGTGATCCGCCTGGTCGACACTACGATTTTTACGGCCCTGGAGCGCCGGGCCAGCGACATTCACATCGAGACCCGCGACAACGAGGTGATGATCAAATACCGGATCGACGGGGTGCTGCACCAAGCCATGCAGCCGATCTCCAAGGAATTCCAATCCGCCATCATCTCGCGCATCAAGGTCATGTCGGAGTTGGACATCGCCGAGCGGCGCGTGCCCCAGGACGGCCGCTTCCGGGTCCGCTACAAGAACCGTTACATTGATTTCCGCGTCTCCATCATGCCCGCCATCCACGGCGAGGACGCCGTACTGCGCGTTCTGGACAAGGAATCGATGAGCGAAAAGTTCCGCAACCTGACGCTCGATGTCGTCGGCTTCACGGAAACGGACCTGAGAAAGTTCCGGCACTTTATCTCGGAGCCTTACGGCATGGTGCTGGTCACGGGGCCTACCGGCAGCGGCAAAACAACCACCCTGTATGCGGCGCTCAACGAAATTCGCACCGACGAAGATAAAATCATCACCATTGAAGACCCGGTCGAGTACCAGATTCGCGGAATCACGCAAATCCCGGTCAATGAGAAGAAGGGGCTGACCTTCGCGCGGGGCCTGCGCTCCATCCTGCGGCACGACCCGGACAAGATCATGGTGGGAGAAATCCGCGACAACGAAACAGCGCAGATCGCCATCCAATCCGCCCTCACCGGGCATCTGGTTTTCACCACCGTCCACGCCAACAACGTGGTCGACGTGCTCGGGCGCTTCTTGAACATGGGCGTGGAACCTTACAACTTCGTCTCGTCGCTCAACTGTATTCTGGCGCAACGCCTGGCCCGCGTGATTTGCAACAATTGCAAAACACAGGTTCGCTATCCCGATTCCGTGCTGGAGGAATCCGCCCTGCCTCCCGCCGTCTGGTCTGGGGTGCCTTTCTATGAAGGGGCTGGGTGTATTGAGTGTTCCGGAACCGGGTTCCGGGGACGCACGGCGATTCACGAGCTGCTGGAATTATCGGATCACATTCGGGAATTGATCCTGGAGAAAAGGCCCACCTCGGAGATTCGGCGGGCCGCAGAGGAAAAAGGTTTGACACCGCTGCGCGAGTCTGCTGTCGAAAGGGTCAAGAGCGGCATGACCACGCTGAAGGAGATCAACAAGATCACCTTTATCGGGTGAACCATGATTGGGCGAGCCATCGCAGAAGATAGATAAATAGATAAAAGGAACTCACGGCACTATGCGGGGAAACGGCGCACAAAAGCAGGCCGGCGCGGCAGCTCGATTTTGGAGCAAGCTATGGAACAGCCCGCAGCCCACGCTCGGGGTGGAAATCTCCACTCAAGCCGTTAGCGTAGGACGCTGGTCTCACGGGTCGGCTCAAATCGAGACAAGCGCCTGGAAGCCGCTTTCTGCCGGGGCTGTGGAGGGCTCCCCTTTGCGGGAAAACATCCAGCGGCCGGAGGAGGTCCAGCAGGCTTTGGCCGCCGCTCTTTCTTCGCTGGGTATCCTCCCGAGCTCCCCCTCCCCGGCTCATTCTGCAAGGCGTCCGACCGACGTTGTTCTGGTGATCCCCGACCAGGCCGCCCGCCTGTTCGTTCTCCACTTCGACACCTTCCCGGAGAAACCGCAAGAGGCGCAAGCTTTGGTGAAGTGGCGGTTGAAAAAATCCGTGCCGTTCGATATCGAATTGGCGGCCCTTTCCTACTATGTACGGCCAGCAGGAAATGAATTGCAGGTGGTCGCCGTCACGACGCCCCAATTCGTCCTCCAGCAATACGAAACCGTGGCCGAGAGTTTCGGTTTCCGTCCCCGATGGGTGACGCTTTCCACGCTGGCGTCGCTGGGGCTGGCCGAGGCTACAGACATAGAAGACACGCCTCGCGGAGCAGCGCCCGCGGCTCCAGCGGAAGGATCGAACGGGCAAACTTCCGGCCTGCCGGGCGTTTTGGTTGCGAAGTACAGCCCTCCGGGTTTTACCACTGCCATCCTGCAAGGCAGCCATCTGCGGCTGTTTCGGACCGTGGGAGTGGATGCGAGCGAAGAGGGTTTGCTGTCACCGGCAGACGTTCTGGAGGTGCTCCATCCTTCCGTCGTTTATTTTCAAGATAACTTTGCGGGTCCCTTGCAGCGAGCCTGCCTGTGCGGCCTGGGAGAAAACAGCGCGGCGATTGCGGAGGCGCTGGAAGGCGAGATGCATTTGAAAACCGCCCCCCTTGTGCCGGAGCAGCACGGTTCTGCGGATACAGACCGCAATCGATGGGAACGGCATTTCGCAGCCCTGCTGGGCGTCGCCAGGGAGCAAGCAGGCCTATGAGAATTCCCATCAATCTGGCTTCCCGGCCCTATGATAATCTGCGGCCTTTCTACAATGCCGCCGCCCTGGCCGCGATTTTGCTGGTGGCGCTGGCCTCGGTGGTGGCCTGGAACGATTGGCAGAATCGCCGGGATACTCGTTTGCTGACCGAGCAGAGCAACCAGTTGGAAACAACGATGACGGAACTCAGCCGCGAACAACAGGAGATGGAGCAATGGCTGCGGAGACCCGAGGTGCAGGAGATACGAGACCGCTCTGCTTTCCTGAATTCGCTCATCGTTCGCAAGAGCCTTTCCTGGACCCAGATGTTCATGGACCTGGAAACCATTCTGCCCGCGCGCGCGCAGGTGACCGCCATTCGGCCCCGCTTGAACCGGGACCAGCAGGTGGAGGTGAGCCTCTCGGTGGCGGCTGCCAGCATGGGCCCGCTGGTGGAGTTTCTCAAAAAACTGGAAGCGGCTCTGCAGTTCGGATCGCCGGTAGTGCATGCTCAGCGGCCACTCTCGACTGCGAGCGCAGAAGGCCAGATCACGCTCGAGTTGAGCGTCCTGTACTACCAGGTCGCTTTAGACCAGGAGGTTGCTCCAGAACAAGAGGTCGCTTCCGATCCAGCTTCCTCACCGGCAGCAGCCATGACCTTGAGCCCTAAGACGCCGGTAACGCTGGCGCATGCTTCTCCGGCACGCTTGCGAAAGGAGGAGAGATAGCCCATGCGACTTGCCGGTTTGCTCCGTCCCGGCAACCCTGCCGCCTCCCCGGGCAGGAATGGGAAAAAGCCCGCCCGCGCGCGCATCCGGACGATTCTGGGCATCTTGGTAGCCGCCGACGCTTTGCTTCTGCTGTTAGTTTTTTGGCCCCCCGGACTTTCCCTCCAGGCGCGGCAACTCGAGTTGCAAAGGCTCCGCGCCGAGCACGAAGCCACACGAAGCGTGGTAATTCAAATGCGCGATCTGAAAGCAAAGCTGCAAGACGCCATCCAGGACCGGCAGCAGTTCTCCCAGCAGAACCTCTTGTTCCGGGAGGGCGCCTTCTCCGTGATGCTCGAGGATCTGGAGCGGCTCGCCACTCAAAACCGGCTGAAGACCGCAGGAGTCAACTATCAGTTGCAGGAAGAACGCGATCAGGATTTGGTCAAGGTGGAGGCCACCTTGACCGTGGAGGGCGGATACTCCGACCTGGTGTACTTCATCAATCGCCTGGAACAGTCGCAGTTATTCTGGATTATCGACAGCTTGAACGTCTCAGGCGCCATCAGCCGGGAGTTGCGCCTGAACTTGCGGATGGAAACATACTTCGTGCCCTCCTAGGGGCTGGAACTCATGCAGATTGGCACACAAGAACGCAGGAAGCTGATCGCACTGCTGGTGCTGGCGGCGATCTGCGCTCCGTTGATTTACAGAAATGTTCTCCTGCCGGAAGAGTCCCGCGTGCCTCCGGCCTTATCGGCGGAAAGCAGTGCGTCAGGTGATGCTGATTCCGGTTCTGCCTCTCGCCGAACCTCGTCCTCTTCCCGGGACGGGACTTTGGGCCAACAGCAACTGGCAGCGCTGGACCCGACACTCCGCGTGGAACAGCTCGAGCGAAGCAAGCACGTGAAGTACGCCGGTGAGTCCCGCAATATATTCCAGTTTTATACGCCTCCCCCGCCGCCCGCACCGGCGACTGCCCCCGGGATCGAATCTCCCGTGCCTGATCGCCCTTCTTCCCCTGCTCCGCAGCCCATCAACCTGCCCTTGAAGTTCTACGGCGTAGCCAGCCGTCCGGGATCCTCTCATAAAAAAGCATTCTTGACCGACGGGGAGGAGATTTTCATCGGCGAAGAGGGGGACATGATCGCCAAGCGTTACAAGATCATCCGCATTGGGGTAAACTCCATTGAGATGGAAGACAGCCGGGATAAACGGCGTCAACAGCTTCCGTTGATTGAAGAGTAGATGATCCTGAAAAAGAGGTCTTTTGCGACTGGTTCGCGTGCTATCTTAGCGTTGAAATGGCAAGGGGAATTCGCGGATGCAAAAAAGCAGTTATACCGCCGTATTGGAAAAAGAAGGTGAACTATACGTTGCTCTCTGCCCTGAACTGGACGTGGCCAGTCAGGGAGCAACGGTGGAGCAGGCTATTGCCAATCTGAAGGAAGCGGTGGAACTGTTCCTGGAGTGCGCTGACCCGGATGAAATCAAACAGCGTCTGCACAGTGAAATACTTGTGACGCGATTTGAAGCAGTGCATGGGTAAGCTTCGAGTTCTTTCAGGCCGAGAGGTTTGCCAAGTTCTTGAAAGATACGGCTTCGCTGAAGTGCGGCGGCGAGGAAGTCATC
Source organism: Terriglobia bacterium (assembly GCA_963666975.2). Lineage (GTDB taxonomy): Bacteria > Acidobacteriota > Terriglobia > 2-12-FULL-54-10 > 2-12-FULL-54-10 > JADFGZ01. The sequence continues at coordinate 1,519,567 of CAXVYR010000004.1, forward strand.
TTATCATGCAGTGCAAACGCGAAGGGACCACTGTGACAGTTCCTGTCCCCAACCATGCCGAAATCAAAACAGGAACTCTTCTTTCAATCATTCGACAAAGTGGGGTTTCTCGGCAGGAATTCGAAAGATGATGGCAAATAGACACCAAGCGCGCACAGGGAAGACCGAAACACCCGCGCGGAAAAGAGAAAAGGGCTACGTGCTGCTGGTCTTCATCCTGTTCTCCGCCCTGCTGGTGGTGGGACTTTCCGCCATCATTCCGCAGGTGGCTTTTGAAGGGCAGCGAGTAAAAGAAGAAGAGTTGCTCTTTCGCGGCCAGCAATACCAGCGGGCCATCCAGCTTTTTTTTCGCAAGTTTGGCCGCTACCCCAACTCTCTGGAAGAGCTGGAGAAAACCAACGGCATCCGCTTCCTCCGCAAGGCGTACCTCGACCCCATGACAAAAGAAAACGACTGGCGGCTGATTCACATCGGGCCGGGCGGCGTCTTTCCGGATGCGAAGAACCCTCCCCAGCCTCCGGCCAACCTGGGCGCTCTGGCTCCTTCCCAGCAGGGCGGCACGGGTTTGGAAGCTTCGCCGGGAATGTTTCGTTCCACCGGGCAGTCCCAATCCGGTGCGCCCGCCCTAAACCCCTCGGCAAATCCCAGCGCCAATCCTTTGCAGCAACCGAGGGCATCTGCGCTTGGAGTATCACAGGGCAAGCCTCCGGTGTCGCCCGCCACTTCCGGAGCTTTCAACGCTTCCGCACAAAGGTCCGGCGCACAGGTGTTCGGAGGCGGAGGCATTGCCGGCGTGGCCAGCCAGAGCACGGAAGGGTCCATCAAAGTCTTCAACGGCTACAGCCAGCATGACGATTGGGAATTTATTTACAATTTTCGCTGGGACCCGATCGGCGTGGCGGCCCTTGCAAAAATTACAGGGGCACAAAACCAGCCTGCAGCTGCAACCCAACCTCCCGCGCAGCAGCAGCAACGCCAAACGCCTGCCGGGGTCCGCACGCCCCAGGTGCCGCAGTGGCTCGGCGCGCCCCCTCGCGATGCGCGGCGTCCTACCTCTCCGATTTTCCCGCGTCCGCCGTTTCCGGGATTGCCCTCCACTCAGCAGCAAAGATAAAAAGATCAGTTCGCCGCAGAATCCTTGGTCAGAATTAACGAGGCAGATGATTGCGAAGCGGGAGTGTCGGGCAGAATAACGTCAAAACAAGCTAGAGAACATACTGCTCGATGGCATAAGCGACGCCGCCCGAGTCGCAGTCGAGCGTGGCGGCCCAACCCTGCTGCTTTACCTCTTCCTTTAATGCCTCATCGGCGTTGCCCATGACCACGGGAAGCCCGGCAAACCGCAGCATCTCCAAGTCGTTGTAGTTGTCGCCAATCGCCATGATCTCGGAGGCGGCAATGCCTCGCATCCGGCTCCAATATCCCAGCGCGTTTCCCTTGGAAGCGCCCGCGCGGATCACATCCAGGATGCTCATATCTCTCTTCGGATATTCGGTGCGCAACAACTGAAAGCGGTCTTGCGACGGCTGGATGTTTTCCGAACCGTCTCCCAGGCGAGCTTGAACTTCGCGCATGACGGCGAGGGGCCCGGTGAACATAATTTCCAAAGGGTCGCCGTCCAAGGCATCTTCCAAAGAAACGGCATACTGCACGCGCTCCCGGTTCCGCTCCAGCCACAGCGTGGCGGCCACGCCGTCGGCAGGCCCCGCCGCTCGTCCGGCAGCGGAGGCGCCATCTGCCGGTGTTTCAATTCTCAACTGGCCCGGCCCCGGCTGGTCATACATAAGAACCGTATAGGGACGAAACTCGCGCGTGGCCTCCAGTACACTCGCCGCAACCTCTGACGGCAGCAGATGCCGCAGGAAAGTCTCGCCTTCCTTCGAGCGGATGACCGCGCCGTTGCTGGCGATCAGCGGAACGTCAAAGGGAAGCAGCTCCACCTTGGAGAGGGCAAAGTAGAAGTTCCGCCCGGTGACCGGCACAATCTCTACACCGCGATGGACAGCGGCCTGGAGCGCCTCGGAATCCCGCTTGGAGATACGTTTTTGGGAGTTGAGCAGCGTTCCATCGAGGTCGATGGCGATCATCCGGATGCGGGACTTCATTACTTAAAAAGGGTATCACAAAGCGGACGAGGGGACGGACGACGCCGCCAAAATCAGGGGGTGCGGGTTGCTCCCGTAACCTTTCGCCACCACCGTTTCGGTGTCATCCTGTGCGGTTTGAGCAGAGTTAAAAGCCTTGATCCAGGGTTGTTGTTAACGTAGTAGCCTTTGCTGGTCCATGAGTTGGTTGTAGTCCATCCCATCGTCATAGCCACTTCGAAAGCCTCTCGGTAGGTCAATGCGAATGTAACCGTGCTAGCGGCACGTTCCAGATTCCAGACATAAGCCAGAATTAAGTCTGGAAATTTCGCATACTTCCGGTCGAGAGAAAAGGACCGTTGCGACGCCGCCTTCATCTGAATCGGCTTGGCGATGAAGGATGGAACTTTCGATTCGAGATCAGCATAAGCAATCAGATCAATTCCTCGGTCGCGAATCGGCAGTGCGACTTCCAGACCGCTTCGTAGAAGTTCATCTATAAGTCGGTTTCTTCCGAGCAGCTCAACGACTTGGGAATCCATCGGTGTCCTCATGATGCCTTTATAAACTCGATAGTTTGAATTTACTACCGCTTGCCGAAGGGAGCGCTTTCTCTCGCTGTGGGCTTGTTTTGCGAACGAAGCAGAGCCGCGACCGCAAGGGAGCGGACAAAGAAGCTTTCTGACATCCCGCTAGCGTTTATGACCGCTTGCTGATCCCTCGGCTTCGCTCCCTTCGGCTATGCTCAGGGCAGGCGGGACAGGCGCGCGCGGCTCGGATTGGATTTACGATCCCACGGCAAATTGGAACTGCCAATTTTACACATGATACATGCGGGTCCTTTCAGGATTTTGCGGTCTTTTGATATTCGAAGAACCCGCGGCCCGTCTTGCGGCCCAGCCGGTTTTCGGCGACCATCTGGCGAAGAATCGGGCCGGGCTCAAACCGCTCTCCCAACTCTTCGGTCAGCGACTCCATGATGCGAAGCTCCGTATCCAAACCGATCAAGTCCGCCAGTTGAAACGGTCCCATGGGAAAGTTGTAGGCTAGGCGAATCCCCGAATCGATATCCTCCACCGTGCCCACCCCTTCTTCCAGGCAACGCAGCGCCTCGCAGAGGTATGCCTGCCCAATCCGTGTGGTGATAAACCCGGGCCGGTCGAGGGACACAATCGCTTCTTTGCCCAAACCCTCACAGAAGCGGCGCGCGAAAGAAACAGTCTCTTCCGAAGTTTTCTCGCCGCGCACCAACTCCACCAGCTTCATGACCGGGACCGGATTGAAAAAGTGCGTTCCCACCACCCGCGCCGGATGCCGGGTGACGCTGGCAATCTGCGTAATGGAGATGCCGGAGGTATTGCTCGCCAGGATCGTCCCGGCCGGGCAGATTTTGTCCAGTTTCACAAAGACTTCTTGCTTTACTTTCAAATTTTCGAAAACGGCTTCCACCACGATCTCTGCCTCGCCGAGAACGGTGATGTCGGTGGTGTAGCGAAACCGCTTCCGTATTGCGGATGCCTGCTGCTCGGAAACAAGCCCGCGCTTCATGCCGTTTCCGATCAGTTTGTCGATCCTCGCCCGGCATCCCTCCAGCAGTTGCTCATTCAGTTCAGCGATGGTGACCGGCGCATCGGATTGGAGAGCCACCGTATAGGCGATCCCCGCTCCCATGATCCCGCCTCCAACAATACCCACGCTTCTCACCATATCTTTTACCCTCCCTGATGCCCCCTCTGAAAATTGTATGCCTATACAAACGATTCGTGCCACCCACTGCCGGTGGCGGGCCGGTTGTTACAGGATGTCAGCAACTTTCGGCGATGGCGTCTCTGGTGAACGCATGCTTGACCTCGTATGCATCTGTTCGAGCCAGCGCTGATGATCACTCACCGCCGATCCAAGTGGGTGACAGTACGCATTTCGATACTACGCATTGCGGATTATCTAGACCTGTTTCGCAGTTCGTGTATCCCCTATTGCGCTCTTGCCAGGGCGTGTTAACACTAATTGGGATTTTGTGGTATGCTTCGGTTCATGGAAATCACCGAGGCACAGTATCTTCGTATCGAGCCCAGCCTTCCGCGCCAACGAGGCCATGTCAGCCTTTCCAACCTGCAGGTGCTCAACGCGTTGTTGTACGTGACCGAGCAGGGGTGCAAGTGGCGCGGACTGCCGAAGCGTTTTGGCAACTGGCACACCATCTACACTCGTCTGAATCGCTGGTCCAAGGCCGGCGTGTTGGATCGCGTCTTGGAGCAGTTGCAGCGGGAGCAGATCGTGCGCATTAAGATCGAGGCCGTAAAACTGGACTCGACCACCGTCAAGGTGCATCCGGACGGCACCGGCGCATCAAAAAAAACGGACCTCAGGCCATCGAAAAATCCCGTGGCGGATGGACCACCAAGATTCATATGGTTGCCACGGATGCTCGAACGGCCATAACCTTTGCTCTCTCGCCGGGCCAAGCCTCCGACGCAGTCCAAGGCCGCGAACTTCTGGGCGGCATCGGGCCGTTGCCCGCACCGTTGCATCTCATCATGGACCGCGCCTACGAGGACAACAAGACTCTCCAACTGGCTCTGGATTTTGGCTTCATCCCGGTGGTTCCGCCCAGAAGCAATCGCCTGCAACCCTGGCAGTACGATAAAGCCATGTACCGCAAGCGCAATGAGATCGAGAGGCTTTTCCGCAGACTCAAAGGCTTCCGCCGCATCTTCTCGCGCTTCGATAAACTCGACGTCGTCTTTCTGGCTTTCCTCAACTTCGCTCTGATCGTCGAGGCCCTCCAATAGTGTTAACACGCCCTAGTCGGGCAGGGCCGGCGCTACGCGGAGGTGTTCCAGGCGGCGGAAGTAACTTTGCGCCCGCTGAATGTCGCGTTGGATTTGGGATTTGAGTTCGGCTGCGGAGGCGAACCTGCGCTCCTCGCGCAAGCGGTGGAGGAAACTTAATTCCAGCGATGACGGTGGCGGGCCCTCCCATGGCTCCAGCAGGTGAGTCTCCACCCCAAGTTCGCGTTCTCCGAAGGTGGGCCGGTATCCCACGTTGGTGACGGAGCGGAGCGCGGGCGCTTCCACCCCGGCCCCATCCGTTTCTGCAAGCCGTGCCCGCGTCACATAGACACCCACGGCAGGGAGTATCCCGTCGTAAGGGGCCAGGTTCAATGTGGGCACCGTCTGGTTGCGGCCGATGCCGAGGCCTGCCTGGACGGAGTTCCGGATGCTGAAGGCACGGCCCAGCAGGCGGTTCGTCATGCTCATCTGTCCATTCTGGAGCAGGCAGCGGATCTGGGAGCTGCTGACGGTCGCCGTCCGAAAACGGACATGGGGGAGAACTTCCGTCTGAAAGTTCCACCGGAGGCCCATCTGCTTCATCGTTTCCGGATTCCCCGCCTGGTGGTGGCCGAAGCGGAAATTCTCGCCGACCCATACCGACTCGCTTTGCAGGGCTTTCACCAAGACCTCTTCCACGAACCGTTCGGGCGACCAGCGGGAAAACTCTTCCGTGAATGGCAGCACCAGAAGACGGTCGATTCCGCTCTTCCCCAGCAACTCCAGCTTTACAGGGAGAGGCGTGAGCAGACGGGGAGCTTTCTGCGGCGCCAGAACCTGGGCGGGATGAGGATCAAAGGTGATGGCAATGGAGGAGGCGTTGCGTTCTCTGGCGCGCTGGCGCACCCTGCGCAACAACTCTTGGTGCGCCAAGTGCAGGCCGTCAAAGTTGCCGACGGTCACGACAGCGCGGCGGTCCTTTTCCGCGCCTGCTTTCCAGGAATGAAAAATTTCCATGGCCGTTATCGGGTCCTTTTCCGAACCGCTGACGAGCCCGGCACGGGGGCCGTTTCAAACTCCACCTGCATCTCGTCGTAGCACAGCCGCACATGGGGCGGAAGGCTGGCGTTGGTTTCTTCGTGGCCCAGGTCGTGCGCAATATGAGTGAAGAATGCCTGCCGCGGCTGGATTCCCTCCACCTGCCGCAAGGCCTGCTCCACCGTCAGGTGCGCGGGATGCGGCTCGTGCCGCAGCGCGTCCATAATCACGACGTCCAGCCCTCGCAGCAGATCCAGTGAGGATTCCGGGAGCTGGTTGAAGTCGGTCAGATAAGCCACCGGCCCGATGCGGAAGCCCAGCACTTCCAGGTGCCCGTGAATCACCGGGATGGGAATGATCTCCAATCCAAACAAATTCAGCGGACCGGTGATTACGTGGTCCTCCAGAAGCGCCACCCCGCCGTAGGGGTAGTTGCCGTCGAAAATGTATTGGAAGACGCGGCGTATCCCGGCGATGGCCGGCCGGTTGCCGTAAATCGGGATGACCACACCCTGCTGCAGGGTAAAGGCGCGCGTGTCGTCCAGCCCCAGGATGTGGTCCGCATGCGCGTGCGTGTAGAGAACTGCGTCCAGCCGGTCGAGGTTGGCGCGGAGGGCCTGCGTGCGAAAGTCCGGCCCGGTGTCGATGATGACGGTGCGGTTGTTGTACCGCAGAAGAATGGAGGGCCGGGTGCGTTTATCGCGAGGATCCGAGGAAAGGCAAACAGGGCAGCGGCAACCGATGGTGGGCACCCCGAGCGAGGTTCCCGATCCGAGCACTGTCAACTCCACGCGCATTTCACTTCCCCCCGCCTGCTTTGCGAGAGATCTCGACGAAGCACATGCGGAGTTCGTAGAGGCTGTTGGTCAGCAGCCCTTCTTCTTCCTGTGTCAAGTTGCCTTTTGTTTTTTTCTCCAAAACATGCAGCAGTTCGATTGTCTCTTGCGCCGCCGCTATATCCGCCTTGGGCTGTTCCTCTCCTGGATTTCCCATCATGCCCAACTGAAACATCGCCGTGGTGGCGAGCGAAAGAATCAAATGCTGGAAGTTGACCGGGCCGCGCTGCGCGGGAGCGGGCTCGGGACCGGATGGCTCCGGCTGCTTGCCGGAAGCCGGAGGTGGCGAAGAAGGAGGTGAAGGTGGTGGTGGAGTTGCTTTCTGTGGCGGGACTGGCCGTGGCGGGACTGGCTCGGTGTCGGCGCGAGGCTGTCCGTCGCTGGTGAACAGTCTCCGGTCGGTTACCTTGAACTCAGATGCCTCCTCTTCGTTCTCATCTTCTTTTTTTCTCTTATCCGGCATGGTCAATAGCGCACCTTTCGATTTTCCCGCCTAACGGATTCGCCCGGCATTTCCGCACAAATTCCCAGCACATATTCCCAGCACAACGGCTGCCCGTTTTTCAAACTGCAAAGTCTCAGTTTACATCCCCCCGGCGAGGACAGGCAAGCCAGAGGCGGCGCGCTCCAGGCGCAATGCACAAGCATGCATCTCCCCGGCTGGACGATCAGCCCGCACCCGGGCGGAACAGTTCCGGCAGGGAATGAAAACTTGTGAAGCGGGGTCTGCTAGAGCAGCGTCCGGGAAATGGTCAGACGCTGGGACTCGTTGCCTTCTTCCAGGATTTGCAGCAGCTTGGCCTGGCGGATTCGCCGCTCCAGGGGAAACCGGTGGAGGTAGCCGGATTCGCCCAGCAACTGGGCGCAATCAATGGTGAGGCGCATCGCCGTATCCGTGGCAAAGCACTTGGCCGCCGCTCCGAGCTTGGTCAACTCGCTGCTGCGCTGGTCAAAGGCCGCCGCGGCCCGCACCATCAGGCCGCGCACGGCCTCTACAGCGATGGACATATCCGCCAGCTTGAGTTTGGCGCTTTCCGATTCGGCGATTCGTTTTCCGAACTGTTTATGCTCGCGGGCATGGAACACTGCCGTATCAAGCGTTGCCTGGCACAGGCCCGCGGCGAGGGCAGCCAGCAAAGGACGGCTGCAGTCGGTCATCCGGGTCCGGATGGTAAATCCGTCACCGGCCTGGCCGATCCGCTGGGATTCCGGTATCCGGCACTCCTCCAGGGCCAGTCCGCTGGTGGAGAAGCCGTGAGATCCAATCTCTCCGTTGCGCTTGAGAACCGAGAGTCCGGCCGTGCCCTGCTCGACCAGAAAAACGCTGTTTCCCTGCGTGTGCGAGGAGAGTTCCTTCGCAAAAAGAATGATCCACCGGGATGCCTCCGCGTTGGTGACCAGTTGCTTGGCGCCGCTCAAGACATACTCACCCTCCTGTTTGCTGGCGCTGGTGCGAAAACCTCCCGGCTCGGGCTCTAACTCCATCGAGGCGAAGGTCGCCCACGAACGTCCCCAGACAACGTCGGGCAGAAACTTTTCTTTTTGTTCCTCACTTCCCTCGGAGATCAAAGGGACAGCCGCCAGCTGGTTGCTCACCAGAATCATGGCCACATTGGCAGAGTAGCGGGCCAGTTCACTGATCAGCAAACAATTAGACACCATGCTGCCGCTGAGGCCGCCATACTCTACAGGAAACGGAAATCCAATCACGCCGTTTTCCCGCAGAATATGAAGAATCGTCCAGGGAAAGCCCCACTCTTCGGAGTTCTGCTCCAGCAGTGGACGAATCTGCTCCCGCAACAAGCTTTCTACGGCGGGGACGAGCACATCGTGGTCATCCGTGGTAGCGAGAAGGGACTTGAGTGACATTTTCCACCTCTCCTCCGGGGATTATACGTCCCGCCAATGACCTCTTGCAACGATACGGACGAAACGGCCGGCAGGAACCGGCTTGAGCGAAGCCGATACGAAGAGCTTTATTAGAGGAAGGGGTGTATCTTGAAGAGGGTGAGGCGAGGGGGGAGCTTCGTTCACGATCATCTGATAACACCGAAATTTCATCCCTGTTCCATTGAATTGGCCTCACCAGGAAAGTTATCCTTAGAATCTCCTGGTCGGAGGAGTGCCAAAGATGGAACGGGGGGTGATCTGGCATTGTCCATCCCTTCCGAAGGCTTATTTTACTATAATATAGGGGCTGTCCTAGCTAAGGGTGATTCTGTCTCGATTTGATCCATGTCTTCAATTGGTTAAGCAGTGTCCGGTGGTTACCGCCATTGAAGCGCCATTCGCACTCCTTCAGGAAGAGGTGAAAACTCTGTTTGGGCACCCCGTTGAAGCGCCGAAGATGCCGCTTTGCCTGGTTCCAGAAGTTCTCGATCCCATTGATGTGGTTCCGTTCGTCGACGAACCGTTCCGAGTGGTTGATCCGAACATGGTGGAAGTCCGACACATCCAGAGCATCGTAGCTCGAAAAGCCATCCGTGTAGACGATGCTGTCGGGCTGGATCAGGCGCTCCATGATCGGCATCAACGTGTCCGTACGGGCATTGGGGATCATCACCGTGTAGACCCTTCCTCCACGCTTCAAAAGCCCGAAAACCGGGACTTTCCCGCCAGCACCACGACCGCGTTTGCCCTTGCGGCGACCACCGAAGTAACTCTCGTCCACTTCGATTTCGCCGCAAACCGAAGAGGCTTCTGGGTCTCCTCGGCAATCACCGTGCGAATCCGTGTATAGAACGAAGCTCTCCCGCCAATATGGAGTGCCGTCGATCAACCTCTCCTACTTCGAGGTGGACCCTCCTCGTTGTGAAACTGATTCCGGAGGAGACCGCACGGCGCTATCCCGCTCAGCACGCATGACCGCGTTCCTGCCCTGACCATAGCCATCGTGCGACCCCACCGAACGTAACTCTCGTCCAATCAAGTTCATGACCGGCTTCAACGTGGAGCCGGTGGTGGCTTTCTGGGTCTCCTCGGCAATCACCGTGCGAATCCGTGTATAGAACGAAGCGGCCGTGTTCCGATGAACCCCGACAAGCTCAGCCGCCGCCCGTGCCGTCGTCCCGGCAACGAAGTGCTCCACCAACCGATCCCGCTTCGCCTTGCTCAGCCGACTACGCCGTTCGTACATATCGCCATCCTATCCCTAAGCAATCTGCTTAGCTAGGACAGCCCCTAAGGTATTTAAGGGAAAGGGCTGCGAGAAGTGCAATCAAAGCGGTTACAAAGGCCGCGTGGGACTCTACGAAGTCATGGAAGTAAACGACGACATCCGGGAGTTGGTCTTGGTGGGCGCTTCGGCACTTGAGTTGAAAAAGAAGGCTATTGAGTTGGGCATGATCACCCTTCGGCGCAGCGGGCTCACCAAGATCAGCGAAGGAGTTGCCACGCTGGAGGAAGTGATTCGCGAAACCGTGCTGTAAGCTTCCCGGCAAGGGGATATCCGTTCAGGTTGATGATGTTATTTCAGGCCGGGGAATGCCTGGTCGGCAAGCGAGGAGAAGATGGCGGTAACACTCAGTGAGTTGCTCAAGAAAATGCTGGATATGAACGGGTCTGATTTGCACATCACGACCAACAGCCCCCCGCAGATCCGCGTGGACGGCTCCTTGAATCCCCTGGATATGCCTCCGATGACCCCTCCAGAGACGAAACAGATGGCCTACAGCGTGCTAACCGACGCCCAGAAACACCGTTTCGAGGAAAACCTGGAGCTGGACTTTAGTTTTGGCATCAAGGGGATGGCGCGCTTCCGCGGCAACGTCTTCAACCAGCGGGGCGCCGTCGGAGCGGTCTTCAGAATGATCCCATACGAGATCCGTTCGTTTGCTAGCCTGGGACTGCCGCCCGTGGTGGCCAAACTCTGCGAAAAACCCCGGGGATTGGTTCTGGTAACCGGTCCCACCGGGAGCGGCAAGTCCACCACCCTGGCCGCCATGCTGGACAAGATCAATGCTGAACGCCACGACCACATGATTACCATCGAGGATCCGATCGAGTACCTGCATTCGCACAAGAATTGCCTGGTCAACCAAAGAGAGGTTAACTCCGACACGCATTCTTTCTCCAATGCGCTGCGAGCCGCGCTGCGCCAGGACCCGGACGTGGTGCTCATCGGAGAGATGCGCGACCTGGAAACCATTGAGGCCGCTCTGCGGATTGCGGAAACGGGCCACCTGACCTTCGGCACGCTGCACACCAATTCCGCCTCCTCCACCATCAACCGAGTTGTGGACGTTTTCCCGGCGCACCAGCAGCCGCAGATCCGGGCGCAATTGTCGCTGGTGCTGGAAGGGATTCTCTGCCAGGCCTTGCTGGAAAAGGCTTCCGGGCCCGGCCGGGCCATGGCGCTGGAAGTTCTGGTGCCCACCCCCGCCATCCGCAACCTGATCCGGGAGGACAAGATTCACCAGCTCTATTCCGCCATGCAGACCGGTCAGGACAAATATGGCATGCAGACGTTCAATCAAGCCCTGGCCACGCTCTACTTCCAAAAACAGATCACCCTGCAGACGGCTTTGCTCCGTTCGAGTAATGCCGACGAGCTGCAGGACATGATCAACCGGGGAACAGGGACATTGCAGGGCGCCAGAGCGGGAAATGTAAAGAGATGAGTAAATCGTTACGGCATTTCGCAAACCGGAAAGCGCACTTCAGGCTGGCGGCTCGGAGACGTCCGCTTGCCCCGATTCGGTAAAGGAACTACTGCGGAGGAAAAACGATGCCTGTTTTTGTTATTGATGGCCGCACTGCAAGGGGAGCCAAAATCTCGAGGGTGGAGCGAGTCGCCGACAGCAAGGCCGCTCTGAGCGCTCAACTGCGCCGTGAGCGAATTACCCCCACAAAAATCAAGGAAAAAGGGAAAGAGTTCGCCTTTCCCACCTCCATTGGCCGGCAGAAAGTCACGGCCAAGGAGATGGCCGTTTTCCTTCGCCAGTTCTCCGTCATGATTGATTCGGGGCTGCCGCTGGTGCAGTGTCTGGAGATTCTGGCCGGCAATCAGGAAAACGCGACCTTCCAGAAGATCATCACCGATGTCCGTTCTCGTGTGGAGGGCGGCTCCACTCTGGCGAACGCCATGGGTGAGCATCCCAAAGACTTCGACCATCTGACGGTCAACATGGTGGAGGCCGGTGAAACAGGCGGTATTCTGGACGTCATTTTGCAAAGGCTGGCCCTGTATGTGGAAAAGGCCGTCAAGTTGAAGGCCGCTGTAAAATCGGCCCTGGTCTATCCCACAGCCGTAGTGAGCGTCGCGATCGTCATCATCACGCTCCTGCTATGGAAAGTGGTTCCCGTCTTTGTCAATATGTTCACCAGTCTGGGCGTGGACCTGCCGTTGCCCACCCGCATCGTCGTGGCCATAAGTAATTTCATCGGCAGTTGGTTCTTTCTTGGGGTAGTTATCATTCTAGGGGTGGCTTTTTTCGTGGTCATTCCAGGATTCTACCGGACGGAAAGAGGCCGCTTCGTGATTGACAGCATCATGCTGAAAGTGCCGGTGCTGGGCATGCTGTTGCGAAAGATCGCAGTGGCTCGCTTCACCCGCACTTTGGGGACGTTGATCACCAGCGGCGTTCCGCTCCTGGAGGCGATGAGCATCACGGCCCGCACCAGCGGCAATGCGGTGATCGAGCGCGCCATCATGAAGGTCCGCAAGGCCGTGGAAGAGGGCCGCACCCTCGCCGATCCCCTGAAGGAAACCGAGGTCTTCCCGAACATGGTCACCCAGATGATTGCCGTCGGCGAGCAGACCGGCGCGATGGACACCATGTTGCAAAAGATCGCCGATTTCTACGAGGAAGAAGTGGATGTCGCCGTGAAAGATTTGCTGACCCTGCTGGAGCCGATCATCATCGTGTTCCTGGGCGGCACTATCGGCGGCGTGGTGATCTCCATGTACCTGCCTATGTTCGAGTTGATTGCCAATATGGCTGCATAAATCGATGGCCGGGTAGAAACCAGCTAAAGGGCTGGTCCAGAGGGCTGGTAAAAATAAAGGGAGGGTCTCCACGCTACCTGCGAGGAAAGCAGCGCGGGGGTCTCACCCCTGATTTATGCTGAGCTATCACCGGCTGCCTTCTTCCGCTTCTGACCCTTTCGAGTCTCACAGAGAGGCGTCCTCAAGTTGCTGATTTCCCTGCTATAATACAGTTGCAGCTTAACTTGTGCCCGTAATCTGTATAGAAGCATCCGGTGGTTTCTCTACCCGGCGGGCGGCGGTCTTTTTAGAAGGCGGAATGTTGCTGTGGCAAACGCAAAGCGTGTCACCTCCACTCAGGTGGTGAAAAAGAAGCAGAAGGCAGAAAAGATCGTCATGATCACTGCCTACGATTATCCGACCGCCTGCCTGGTGGACGAAGCCGGCGTCGACATGGTTTTGGTGGGAGACTCCCTGGGAATGGTGGTCTTGGGCTATGAAACGACCATCCCGGTGACCCTGGATGAGATGATTCACCACACCAAGGCTGTAGTGCGCGGAGTAAAGCGGGCTCTGGTCGCCGTGGACTTGCCGTTTCTCACCTATCAGACGGGCCCCGCCGACGCGCTGCGCAGCGCGGGACGCCTGATGCAGGAGGCTGGAGCCACGGCGGTGAAGTTGGAGGGCGGAGCGAACGTCTATCCCCAGGTCCGGGCGCTGGTGGGCGCGGGAATTCCCGTGGTCGGCCATCTGGGACTTACTCCCCAGTCGATTCACGTCTTTGGCGGCTACAAGCTCCAGGGGCGGGGCGAAGAAGCGGCCCAGAAGTTGCTAGCCGACGCCAGGGCGCTGGAAGAGGCCGGGGCCTTTTGTCTGGTGCTGGAATGTATTCCGGAGGAGCTGGCCGCGCGGGTCAGCGGCAGTATCTCCATCCCGACCATCGGAATCGGGGCGGGCGCGCGGTGCGACGGCCAAGTATTGGTGCTGCATGACATGCTCGGCATCACCGGCAAGGTCAGGCCGCGCTTTGTAAAACAATATGCACGGCTGGAAGAGACCATCCGCGATGCCGTGGGACAATACGCGCAGGAAGTCCGCCAGGGCGAATTCCCAGCTCCCGAGCATAGCTTTGCCCCGGAAGAAGTCACCAGCTCCCCAGTCCCATTCCTGAAAAAGAGATGACGGTCGTCCTTCGCACGATCCCGGAGACCAGGCGCTGGGTCCAAACAGAGCGGACGAGCAACCGCACCCTCGGACTGGTTCCCACCATGGGTTCCTTTCACGAAGGGCACCTCAGCCTCATCCGCCGGGCGCGCCGGAGTTGTGACCGAACGATAGTCTCCATTTTCGTGAACCCGTTGCAGTTTGGGCCCGGAGAAGACTACGAAAGCTATCCCAGGGATTTCGACCGCGATCTTTCGCTGGCCACCCAGGAAGGAGTCGAAGCCGTCTTTCATCCGGAAACGGAGGAGATGTACCCGAACGGGATGGTTACTTCCATTGGCGTGGGAAAACTGGGGGAGGTATTGTGCGGCGCCTCTCGTCCCGGCCACTTTCAGGGGGTCGCGACCGTAGTCGCCAAGCTGTTTCACATTGTCCAGCCCGACCGCGCCTTTTTTGGACAGAAAGACGCGCAGCAGGCCTTGATTATCAGAGCGATGACTCTGGACCTGAACTGGCCTCTCCAGATTGAAGTCTGCCCCACGGTGCGGGAACCGGACGGATTGGCATACAGCTCCCGGAACAGATATTTGAACGCGGAGGAGCGTTCCCGCGCCACCGTGCTCTATCGTTCCCTGCGGCTGGCGGAGACGCTGATCCACTCCGGCGAGCGGAACGCTGCCGGCGTGGAGCAGCAGATGCAGAAAATGATCTGCGCCGTGCCGGGAGCTGAGATCGATTATGCGCGGGTGGTGGACCCGGCTACGCTGGACGAGTTGCGGCAAATCCGTGGAGAAGTGCTGGCCGCCGTTGCGGTGCGTTTTGGAAAGACGCGCCTGATTGATAATTTAATCATCGCGCCGGAGAGGCAAGAAAGTGGATAGCCGGATGTTGCGGACCATGATGCGAGCCAAGGTGCACGGCGCGACGGTTACCGGGGTGAACCTCGACTATGTGGGAAGCCTCACGCTGGACAGTAGCATTCTGGAAGAACTCGACATTCTTCCCAATGAGATGGTTCAGGTTCTCAACCTGAACAACGGCGCGCGTCTGGAAACCTATGTGATTGCCGGGGAGAAGGGCAGCGGCGAGGTGGCTTTGAACGGAGCCGCAGCACGGCTGGCGCACCCCGGAGACCGAATTCTGATCCTTGCCTATGCCCTGATGAGCGAGGAGGAAGCCCGGACCCACAGGTCGAAGGTAGCCGTTCTGGACGAGCGCAACCGGATTGTGGAGATTCGCCAGGCGGGCGCGGATGGGTGATCATCGTGCGAATTAGCAAAGTCTACACTCGCGGCGGGGACGAGGGGAAAACCAGCCTGGCTACCGGTGCGCGCATCAGCAAGGCCTCCCGGCGCGTCTCGGCCTACGGCGATGTGGACGAGCTGAATTCCTTCCTCGGCTTGGCGCGCGCGCGGATCGCCGATCAAGCGCTGCAGCAATTGGTCGGGCAAATTCAAAACGACCTGTTCGTCGTCGGCGCCGACCTGGCCACTCCCGTTCCCGATCCTGCTCCCGACCCGGCTAAAGCCAAACCCGATTCGATGCGCAGGATCAGCCAGAAGGAAGTCGAAAGCCTCGAAAAATCCATAGACCTTTACAACGACTCCCTGCCGCCCCTGAAAGAATTCATCCTTCCCGCCGGCAACGAAGCAGGCGCGCTGCTGCACGTGGCCCGCGCCGTGGCGCGCCGCGCCGAGCGCGGAGCGGTGAGGCTGTCGGAAGAAGCCGAGGCAGAAGAGGCGGGACGGATCAACCCGCAGGCGATTACCTACCTCAACCGTCTTTCGGACCTGCTGTTCGTGCTGGCGCGGGTGGTGAACCGGCAGGGCGGCTCAGCGGAAGTTTTCGCTGAGTTCCATTGACTGGGGCCTGAATAACACAGAGAATTTCTTTGTTTGGGTCTTGGCAGGTCCAGGGCTGTCGGCGTCACCGGGGTGAGTGAGATGCTGATGTCTGTACAGCTTTCTCCGGCAGCGCGGTCGAGGGCGCGAGACCTGCGGCGCGGCGGGCGGCGGCGCGGTAACGCTTCATGTCCGCATGGGCATAGGTGGCCAGCCGCTCGGCGGCGAGCGACCCTTCGGCGTGCAACGAGGTCACCTCCCAGAAGCCGCCCAGCTCCGATGCCACCAGGTCCTTGACCAAGTGAATCACCTTGAACCGCTCTTCGGAGGAGACCTTCTGGCTCCCTGCCATATATTTCTCCAGGTCGGCGCGCGTTTCCGCGTTGTTCCAGTCGCGCTCGGAAGGCACCGTGACGATGATCCCTCCGGCGATGTCCTGCACGGCCTTCACCGCCTGGTGGTAGTTGTCGGCAAAAAAGAATTTGGAGGCGTTGCCCACCACCGGGTCGGGATAGTACAAGCCGGTCAGCGAATCCGGAACGGCTTTGTAGCAAGCCGCTTCGCTCAGCGCCAGGATGCTTTCCGCATACATCACCAGCCATGCAATCTTGTCCCGCACGTGGGCCACCCGCTCGATGCCGTTCGCCTCGGCGATTAACTGCGCCGCTCCAGCGAGCAATTCCGCAAAGGGATACTTATAAGCGGCCGCCGTGACGCGGTGGAAGTTGGCGAACATGCCCGCCAGCGGCCCGGCAAACTGCCACTCGCCTTCCAGGAAAATTCGCTCGTCGGGAATGAAGACATTATCAAAGATGACCAACCCCTCGACCATCGCAGCGCGGTTGGCTACGGGATAATCCACCAGCCCTTCCTCCCAAGCGCCGGACCGCGCGATGATGCGGATGCCTTGGGTATTGGCCGGGATGGCGAAGGCCACCGCGTAATCGCGGTCCGCCTCCGCCATGGCGCGCGTCGGCAGCACGCAGAACTCGTTGGTGTAGGGAGCCGTGGTGATGTGGGCCTTGGCTCCCCTGACGATCATGCCCCCGTCCACCCGGCGGACCTTTCGCACGTAAAGGTCCGGGTCGGCTTGCTGGGAGGGGCGCAGGCTGCGGTCTCCTTTGACGTCGGTCATGGTGATGGAGATGCTGGGGTCTTCCCGCTGGAGGATGCAGCGAAACGCTTCCAGGCGCTCGGCGTAACGGCTGCCGGTCGAGGCGTCGCAGTGCGCGGTGAGGATGGCCAGGGCGTTGACGGCGTCCGAGCCGCCCTCCTTCGCGAACGGCGGAAACCCGAAACAAATCCGGCTGCCGGTCTCGGCCAGCTTCCTCCGCAGCAGCAGGTCCTGGGGCGACCGGGGAGGCAGGAAAAACCGGCTGAAGGCCTCGCCCTCCGGCGTCTGGACCACGGCCAACTCCCGAAACTCCGGCGTCTCGGCCAGCTCATAGTCCACGGCCGAGGAATCCACGCCTATCTTCAGGACCGGATGCGTGGTGACGTCTTCCACGCGCTGGCCCTTGTAGTAAACGACGCGGCCGTCTTTTAAGCTGTTACGGAATTGCTCCGGAGTTCGCAGTCCCATTGGAAACCCTTTCGTGCTCCTGTGGATGTTATTGGCGCTCCATGCCGCGCGCGCATGGTAGCCACGGCGAGCGCTTTTTCTCGCCGTGGGTTTTTCTCAAATTTACAGACCCACGGCAAATTGGAACTGCAAATTTGCCGTGGCTACCCCTGTCCCTAACGGCCGTCTTCTAATCAACCTGCACCAGGCGCTGGAACTGCTGGAAGCGGGCGTCGATCAGCTCCCGGCTGAGATGGCGCAGGCGCTCCAGGCCGAACTTTTCCACGGTGAAGCTGCCCATCACCGAGCCGTAGATCATGGCGCGGCGAAAGTCGTTCTCCTCCGAGCCTTGCGCCGCCGCGCCGCGCGAGGCGAGGTATCCCATGAAGCCGCCTGCAAAACTGTCTCCGGCTCCGGTGGGGTCGAAGATTTCTTCCAGCGGCAGCGCGGGGGCGCAGAAAACCTCTTTTTTCCGAAACATCGTGGCCCCGTTGTCTCCCCGCTTGATGACCACGGTCGAGGGCCCCAAGGCGCGGATCGCGCGGGCCGCCTTCAGTAGATTGTATTCTCCGCTGAACTGGCGGGCTTCGGAATCATTGATAATGACCGCGTGCAGCCCTCGCAGCGTCTTCTCCAGCTCCGCCCGTTTCCCTTCGATCCAGAAATTCATGGTGTCGCCCGCAATGAGGGCGGGAGCCTCCATCTGTCCCTGCACGAGCGACTGCAACTCCGGGTCGATGTTGCCCAAAAACAGGTAAGGCGATTTGCGGTAATGCGGGGGGAGCTTCGGTTGGAACGAGGCGAAGACATTCAATTGGGTGTCGAGCGTCGTGCGCTCGTTCATGTCCGCATTGTATTCGCCCGACCAGAAAAATGTTTTTCCGGGAACGCGCTCCAGCCCTTCGGTGCCGATCTTCCGCTCCGTAAAAACGCCGTGGTGCTCCTCCCCGAAGTCGTCTCCCACCACGCCTACCACCTGCACCTGGGTAAAGTAGCTGGCCGCGACGGAAAAATACGTGGCCGAGCCGCCCAGCATGCGGTCCACTTTCCCTCGCGGGCTGCTCACCGCGTCGAAAGCAACCGATCCTACAACCAACAATGTCATGAGTTCGCTCCTAAGAGGGTTTTGGCTATGAAAGATATTTGCCGACGAGCAGCTCAAATTTTTTCCGCGTTTCGGGGGGGATCACCGCGCGGTCGGTTATGATAGAGGCTGCCAGCGCCGAGCCGCAACCGCAGGACCGCTCGTCCGGCATTCCTTCGATCGCTCGCAACAGCACCTGAGCGGCATTCTCAGAATTTTTCATCAAGTTGGCGATGATCTCCTGGACGGTGACGGCCTCGTGACCCGGATGCCAGCAATCGTAATCGGTCACCATCGCCACGGTGACGTAACAGAGCTCGGCCTCCCGCGCCAGCTTGGCCTCCTGCAGATTGGTCATCCCAATCACGTCCATCCCCCAGGACCGGTAGACGTTGGATTCGGCCTTGGTGGAAAAGGCGGGACCCTCCATGCAGAGATAGGTGCCGCCGCGGGTGGCCAGCACACCAGCGTCCCGGCAAGCCGCCTCCAACACGCCGAGCAGCACGGGGCAGACGGGATCGGCAAAGGAGACGTGCACCACCAAGCCGTCGCCGAAAAACGTGGAGCGGCGGTGGCGGGTGCGGTCATAAAACTGGTCCGGCAGAACGAACGACAACGGCTTATGTTCCTCCTTCAACGATCCCACGGCGCTGAAGGAGATGATGCGCTCGACGCCGAGCATCCGGAAGCCGTAAATGTTGGCGCGGAAATTCATATCCGAGGGCAAAATCCGGTGCCCCCGCCCGTGCCGGGCCAGGAAGGCGATTCGCCTGCCCTGCAAGGTGCCGAGCATGTAGCTGTCCGAGGGAGGCCCCCAGGGGGTGTCGAGAGAAACCGCTTCTATGCTTTCCAGGCCGGGCAGGGAATACAGCCCGCTTCCTCCGATGACTCCGATTTCCGCTTGTGACATGTTGTTCCGGGTTTTCTCCTTCCGTCCCTTCATCTTTTTTTATGCGCTGGCGGCAGCCCTTCCACCAACTCCAGCAACACTCCTCCTGTACTCTGGGGATGAACAAAGACGTAGCGATGTCCTCCCGCGCCGACCGCCGGTTCCGGATTCACCAGCCTGACGCCGCGTTCCTGAAGCCGGGCCACCGTGGCCCGCAGGTCCGGCACCCGAAGGCAGATGTGATGCAGCCCCGCTCCGCGCTTGGCGAGGAACTTCCCGATGGGAGAATCAGTCTCGGTGGGCTCCAGCAGTTCTATGCGGGTTTCCCCCAACGGCAGCAAGGCCACGTTGGTTTTTTCCTGCGGGATCGTCTCGTAGCCGGAGACGCACAAGCCCAGCGTTCGCTCGTAAAAATCGACGGCTTTCGCCAGGGACTCGACCGCCACGCCCAGGTGGTCCAAGACAAACTTCTCGTTGCTGAGCTTACCGTTCAGTTTCACACCGTTCTGCTTCAAATGGTTCTGCATCACACTGGCCTGCTGATTCTGAGGTTTCAATCCTGTGATACCCTGGGCAGTTTCCGTCTGCCCCCGGCCTTGGAAAAATCCCGATACTTCTCTATCGCCTCCAGCAACTGTTCCACGCCTTTATTTTCGGTGGCGACCGTCTTCACAATGGGCGGTTGCCATTCCTCCATGCGCGGCGCCACACTCAACAAGGACTGCACTTCCTGCTCCACACGCTCCGCGCCGGGAAGGTCCGATTTGTTGAGGACGAACACATCGGCGATCTCCATGACTCCGGCCTTCATGGCCTGCACATCGTCGCCCATGCCGGGAGCGAGCAGTACCAGCGTGACGTCGGCCAGCCTGGCGATCTCCACCTCGGCCTGGCCCACGCCTACCGTCTCAATCAGGATATATTCCTTTCCGGCGGCGTCCAACACCCGAGCGGCGTCCAGCGTGGCGCGGCTGACACCTCCCAGCGACCCGCGCGTCGCCATGCTGCGGATATAGGCGCCCGCGTCATTGGCCTGCGTCCGCATGCGAATCCGGTCGCCCAGCAGGGCCCCTCCGCTGAAGGGGCTGGATGGATCGACGGCCAGAATGCCCACCGTCTTGCCTCGGGTTTGCAGAAGCGCCGCCAGGCAGTCCACCAGATTGCTCTTGCCGGAGCCGACGGCGCCGGTCACGCCGATCAGGGCAGCCCGCCCTGTGTGAGGAAGCAGCGCTTGCAACAACTCCTGCCCCTGCGCTTCGCCGTCCTCGATCCAGCTAATTGCCCGCGAGATGGCGGGAACATCCCCTTGGCGAATCCGTTCCACCCAGTTGGCAATGTCTTTCTGCATTCTTTCAGCCATGGCTTTTGAGCAATTGCCGCGCAATCCCCGGGCATTGTATTTCGCCGCTGCCACCCCGGTTCCCGCCCCGCAGCAACTCGCCAGGCGCTCGTTACCTCTCTTGCGCTTGCTGGCTGTTTGGGGAAGCGAGGCTGGGCCAAAGGAAAAAATGAAAACAATGTACTGATAACACAAGCAGAGTGGCAGGTCAACGACAGGCAGCCTGCCTGTCGTTAGCACATGATATGTCCGGTGGAAATAGCAAGTGAAGTGTCCGCTTGGAAGGCGGTCTGGGGTAAGAGCATCTATCCAGGAGGTGGAGATGGAGTCATACCCGAGGGCCGCGATGGAGCGGGCAATGAAGATACAAGAAGTAATCTTGCGAGCGATAGGGAAGCGGATCAACTGGTGGCAGGCAGCCGAGATCATCGGGATCAGCGACCGGCAGATGCGGCGGTGGCGCAGCCGGTAGGAGCAGTACGGCTACGACGGGCTGTTTGACCGGCGGCGGGGGAAACCAAGCCCGCGGCGGGTACCCCTGAGGACGGTGGAGAAGGTGCTGGGGCTGTATCAGGAGAAGTACTTTGACTTCAACGTGCGGCACTTTCACGAGAAGCTGCGGGAAGAGCACGGCCTCCGGCTGAGCTATACGTGGGTAAAGCTGGCGTTGCAGGGGGCGGGGTTGGTAAACAAGAGGCGGAAGCGGGGCGTGCACCGCCAGCGGCGGCCCCGGCGGCCGTTGCCGGGGATGCTGCTGCATCTGGATGGGAGCCAACATCAGTGGTTTGTCGATGATCGCTGGTATGACCTGCTGGTGGTTCTGGATGATGCCAGCAGCGAGATTTACTATGCGCAACTGGTGGAGCAGGAATCGACGCGGACGGTACTGGCTGCCCTGCGGGAGGTGGTCGAGCAACAGGGGGTCTTTTGCGCCCTTTATAGCGACCGGGCCAGTCATTTCTTCCTGACCCGGAAGGCGGGCGAGCCGGTGGATCGGCAACGGCCGACCCAGGTGGGCCGTGCACTGCGGGATCTGGGCATTCAGATGATTCCGGCCTACTCGCCGCAGGCGCGAGGACGTGGCGAGCGGAATTTCGGGACCTGGCAAGGGCGGCTGCCACAAGAGTTGCGCCTGCGGGAGATTACTACGGTCGAGGCAGCGAATGGGTTCCTGCGGAAGGGCTATATCGGGGAGTTCAATCGGCGCTTTGCCGTGCCGGCCGCCCACCCGGGCAGCGCCTTTTTGCCGCCAGCCAGACGGGAGTTAGACCGCATCTTCTCGATCCAGCACGAACGGGTAGTGAATCGGGACAATACGGTCAGTCTGGAGAACCGCCTCCTCCAGATCGAGAAAACTCCCTGGCGCGGGACTCTGGCGGGCTGCCGTGTGACCGTCTATGAACACCTGGATGGGACGTTGAGCATTGGCTATGGACCGCACACAGTGGGTCGCTACTCCTCCGAGGGGGTGGCGATCCGGTGCGGCGCTCGGCGGCGGAGCCCCGTGGCTTCCCGACGACACCATTCGGCGCTCACCTCAGTCGCCCTACGGGCTCCTTCGGTCAGCGCCGAACCACTCTCGGTAGGATCATGAAACCGGACACTTCACTTGCTACAAATACCGGACATTTTAACTTGCTAACAACACATCGCTCGCACGCCTTCCTGTGCCAGCAGCGCCCCGATCCTGCGCGCCACATCGTTGACCTCATCGCCGGTGTGATGAAACTCCAGGTTGGCAATCGAGCGGGCCGGTGTACGGATGTTCTCGCGGTTCATGCGGCAGACAAAACTCACCAGCGTCTTCGCTCGGGGAAAGGCGGCCAGAATGTCCTCGCGCTGGTCGGCGATCTCCGGCCTCTCCATCTCCACAAAGCCCGCGTCGTCGGCCCCGGCTTCCAGACAAAGTTGCCGCAACCATGCGGAGTCCAGCTTGGCCGGCCTTGTTGGCTCGGAGCTGGCCACCTCCAGCTCGTAGAATCTTTTCACCGTCGGATGTTCAGTCAGTTGCATGATTGATGCCTCCTTATCCATATCCATTCCCAAATTAAAATCATCCAATTCCCCCGGCGTGGTTAACCCTAGCCTGCTTGCCGCAGCACAGGACGCAAGGGAACCGAGAAACCAACATTTTGTTTGTCATGCGATGCGAGCCATTCCTCTGAATCCGACGAATAGACGGAGTTCCGGATCGATGGGTGATTCTGCTGCCGTCCGTATTTTTCCATATTCAGCGCCGGCATCCCGCAGCATCTCAGCCCGGGGGCTGGAGCGGCGAACGAAGGCGCGCACGGGAAATTCCTTTTCCAAAAGTTGCTTTGCTGTAGCGAATCCGGTTTTGCCGGCTGCCGAGGTTACAAGAATCTTGGGTTTAGTCATGGTTCTGTTCTCCTTTTCATGTGTATGTATATACATCTAATAGACCGAAAAAAAGTCACCCCTCTTCCGTTGCCCGTGTCACCCGGACCAGAACCTCCTGCAAGCTGCTCCATTCCTTCTGCCCCAAGGCCTTCCCCAACCGCCTCTGGGCCCGTTCCCAATAAGGCTGTGCCCGTTCCAGTTCTCGCTTCCCCGCCGTTGTCAGCCGCCAGAGCCGCTCCCGGCGGTCCTGTCCGCGTCTGGATGAGATCCACCCGCGCGCCCGCAACGGGGCCAGGCTGCGCGTCAGCGTGGTGCTGTCGAGGATGAGCCTCCGCCCCAATCCTCCCTGAGTCACTTCACCCATGGAGTTGAGCACCATCAGCAGGGTGAACTGAGTCGGCTCCAATCCGGTGGGCCGAAGTTCTTCGTCGTAGAGTTGGGTCACCGCGCGCGAGGCCCGGCGCAGGTTGGCACAGGCGCAGGGCAGAGCCCCCGGCGAGTTTCTCAGCGGAGACGGCGGTAGATGTTGAAACCCAGGGTGAAGTCCTTGATGCCGTCGGTCACGGAGCGGCTGGTGGTGGTGCCCGGCGAGTTCGTCAGCACCAGCTCGAAGACGTGGCGGTTGGTGCTGCGCTGAATGCCGAACGAGTACGCATTGCGGGAAAAGCGCCCGCGAAAGCCCGCCACGCGGGGCATCCATTCGACGACAAAGGCGCTGCGAGGCCGGAACCGGATGCTGGCTCCCAATCCGACCGCCGCCATATGGCTTCGCGACTGACCCTCCGGATCAAATTGCGTGGCGAAGGAGGCGAAAGGGTTGGCATTGAAGCTCGCCATGGGAACCACGAAAACTTCGGCTAGGTTTGAAATCGCGCGGGAAACAGGAAAGACGAGGTTGGTCGTGTAGAAATCCTGGAAATTGTTCCGTCCTTCCACCGTGGCCCGGATGGAGGCCGAGAGGGGCTTGTTGCCTCCCTGCCGCAGAAGCTGGAATGCGCCGCCCATTTCAATCGTCTGATCCAAAGGGCTGCGATAGACGATGGCCGCCAGACGGCTGGTGATCCCGGCTTCCCCTCCCAGAGAGGAAAAAGAAAAGCTGTCGAACCCGTAGAGATCGCCGATGCCGGAATCGAAGACCGGCTGCGTAAAGCGATGCGTAAAGCGCATGCTGAGGCTACCGCGCTCGTGAGGCACGTTGGTGGGGAGATTCACCAGGTAGTGATCGAACGTCGGTTGCGTCCTCAACGGCAGCTTCGCCTCTGGCGTCGCGGCGGCGGGGGGCGGTGGCGCGGCAACCAAGCGGGCGGCCTGCTCGGGAGTAATCTGCTCCAGCTTCGCTTCTTTTAGATTCAGACGGAAGTGCTCGCCGTCCATTTCCAGAATCGTCTCTTGCTCGCCGGCCAGGAAGGTCGCTTTCAACTCTCCCCCGCCCGCCGGAACAGGGTTGGATGCAACGCTGGGCAGAAAATGGCTGGGCCAGGCATGGCGAAACTCCGGCGTCACGATGTGGTCATTTTCCTCGAAGGCAGATCCGAAGGAATTCCGGGGCCCTCCGCCTTGCGGGTTGATGTGGCAGGTGGAACACTGCCCGCGGAACTCCGCCCGGGAAAAAGGGTCCTGCGAAAAGCGCAGCAAGAACTCCGGCAACGCGTAGCCGCTTGTCCCACTCAAAAAAATGATTGCCCCGAATAAAAAAAAGACAATTCCCTTGATGTTCCGAACGGATCGCACAGTTTTCTCCTTTGTAATTGAGGATGGTAAAAGAAGAAGTGAGCGGAGAGAGCTTGCACTGAACCGAAGCCCGATCCGGGCAGCACAAGACTTTTCATTAATACCCATCGATCGGCGGCACCACTCCCCCCACTTCCAGGACGGGGATCGTCACAGTTTTGCCCGGATTGCTTTGCTTGCCGCCAATGCTCAGGACAATCGGAATAGTGCTCGACGTGCGGGTGCTCAAAGGCACAACTGCGTTGACCTGATTCAGACCGGCACAGCACCCAGCCAACCCGGCGAATTGAACGTCGGCATCAACACCATCGATGGTCACTGTGACCGGCTCCACAGTTCGATGAGCCCCTAAACCAGTACTTTCCGGCAGAACGCCAGTTCCCACTGGCGGGTTCACTTGGCCGAGGCCCGTGCCGAAAATCACGATCACCTCGCCCGGCTGGGCGGGACTCTGGCCCGTGACCAGCGAGTTGTCTGCATGGAGGATCGCGCCCGCTCCGGATCCACCAGGGTTCGCTGTAAAAATGCCCGGCGAGACCGGGTCGATAAACACTGTGCGCGGAGTGCTGGTCTGGCCGTTCACCGTTACCTGGACCGAGGCCAAGCTGACATCCGTCAACTCAGTGGGAATCTGGACGTTGAGCTGGCCCGGAGAGGCAGCGAAAATAGGCGCAGCAATCCCGTCAAACGTCACACCGGCTCCGGCCAGGGCTGTGGTCAGCTTGCCAGTGCTGGTGTCAATAAAGGTAGCTGCGGTCGTTCCATCGGTCAGATCACTTCCGAAGATGGAGACGATCGCGCCGGGCGCAAGCGGGTTGGGGTCCAGAGCAAAGCTGGCCCCATCGACCACTCCGCCGACGAACACCTCAGGCGGATTGGCTGAGACCTCCGGCGGTTGCGACGTGGCTGAGGCAGTATAGATGTTGTCTCCAGAAGGTCCGAAGTCGTTGTTGGCGCCATCGCCGGCGGCGTGGAAAATCACAGTGCCGGCGGAAACTTCCGGGGCCTGCCACATAAATTCGAAGCTCACCCCATCGGTTGTGCCCGGCCGGACCCCTGCAAGAGTGTGGCCGATGTACTGTATGCCATTGGAAGAACTCAGAAGCTGAGAACGGCCGTCAGCTCCGGGGATCAGATTGCCTGCCTGCTGGCCGGGCGGAGGGCTGTTTAGAATGCGGGCGCTGAGCTCAAATCCCCAGCTCTGGGCAACAGAGTCGCTGACGGTGACACTGATCGGGAACGTGTCTCCACTGGTGTAAAACTCGGGGGCGGTGATAGTCACGCGGCCTGGACCCGAGTTCACAGTGCCGAAGTGACATACCGTGCAATTTCCCTCCCCGAACCCGTCTGTTCTACCCGCTGGAGGAGCCACGCGATTGGCAAAGAGGAGGAGTGCAATCGCGAAGGTCCCCCACAAAACACCCAACGTAGCCACTACCTTTTTTTTGGGGGTTATATATTTAGCTTGACAAGATTCCGCAAATAGTTTAGAATGTAGCCATGATGGAGGAAACAATGGCTACCAAAAAAGCTCCTGGAAAAGCGCACAGAAAAGGCATCTCCCTTTTGGAACTCAATCAGATATTCCCGACCGAGCAAGCTGCAACGGAGTGGTTTGAAAAAGTCCTGTGGCCTACGGAACGGTGCTGCGGTCATT
Organism: Terriglobia bacterium; assembly: GCA_963666975.2. Taxonomy (GTDB): domain Bacteria; phylum Acidobacteriota; class Terriglobia; order 2-12-FULL-54-10; family 2-12-FULL-54-10; genus JADFGZ01. The sequence goes on from CAXVYR010000004.1 coordinate 1,545,849, forward strand.
GCGGTTCCGTCAAGACCAGCGAAGTCCCCAACCAGAAACCCATGCCCTACTGGTGCAAGGACTGTCGGTCTTATTTCAGCGTTCGCACGGGAACTACTCTTGAAAACTCCAGGCTCCCGCTCCGAAAATGGGCGATTGCCGTTTATCTGTACGTCACACACTTGAAAAGCGTTTCCTCCATGAAGCTCCACCGGGATCTGAAAATCACCCAGAAGTCCGCTTGGTTCATGTTGCATCGTCTACGCCAAGCCGGGGATAGTAGCGGTCTGGAACCTTTCTGTGGACCGTCCGAAGCCGACGAAAGCTATTTCGGCGGTCGCCGCCGCAACATGCGAAATTCCCGGCGCAAGCAGTTAGAGGGTCGAGGAGCTTCTGGCAAAACCGCCGTGGTTGCCATCAAGGATCGCCCCACCAATCAGGTCCGTGCGCAAGTGGTCCAGGACACCTCCGGCACAACGCTCCGAAAGTTCGTCACAGATAACGTCCAGCCAGGAGGCGAGGTTTTCACCGATGACGCGCTGGCCTATAACGGATTGGAGAACCACAGGTCCGTTCGGCACAGCGTTGGGGAATACGTCAGAGGACAGGTTCACACGAACGGAGTGGAATCGTTCTGGTCGATGCTGAAGCGGGCGCACAAGGGCACGTTCCACCGACTGTCGCCTAAGCACTTGCAGAGATACATCAATGAATTTGCCGCCAAGCACAACGCCCGCAACCTGGACACCATGGAGCAAATGCAGATTGTAGTAGCCGGTCTGGTAGGACGGAACTTGCTTTACGAAGAATTGATTGCCGATAACGGGCTGCCTTCTCTGTCGAGGTCTTAAGCTCCCAGAAGGGGGAGGTTGCGGCTAGTTGCGCTTGTAAACTTGCCCTCTTACGTCAACATCAACAATGATGATTTTGCAGGACTCAACGTCTACGGAGTAAATTATCCGCCATCCACCGACCCGGGAAATCCTTGTGCCATCTTTGCTTGCAAGGCTCTTGCTATTCGTATCAAGTGGGCTCTCTTTTATCTTTTCTAAGCGGCGCAAAACCCGTCTTCTGGTGTCAGAATCCTTATTTTTTAAGGCCTTCTCTGCCCGGCGGCTGCATTCTAAATGAAACGAATCACATTTCGATGGAGGCTTTGAGTTTTTCAAAACTTATATTCTCGCCACGTTCCGATGCCGCTTTTGCGTCTGCTACCGCCGCTGACAAATCAACGTTAACGCTGAGTTCGTATACTTCTAAAAAGCTAACCATCTCTTCATCCGCAGATCGAATATTTCTGATGGGACGCGACGTTAGCATGTAATTCGTAAGACCCCTTCGTTCCGCTATCTTATAAAACTCCACCAAGGCATCATGCAGTTTTCGCATTTCTTCAGACAGCTTTGTTATGTCTTCTGGACCAGATTTGTTTATCGAACTGTCGAGAACTCTCAGCAACCGGATCAATCGATCCGTCTTCCAGCTAATCCTCCACAGGGGGAAGGCAACCAACAGTTTTGTTGTGGCTGTAGCCTGGCGCCGGACCTTTACCGTTGAGGCCATCGTTGTATGATAGCTAACTTCCCAATCATCCAAAGTCGCGGTTGCGGCGGACAACATTTCAGGAACTCCTCTCTATGGCTTTTTCTTTCTTAACCCCATCTGTTTCATTCAGAACAGCGTCCCGCGTGGCACTCATGCGCTCCTCAAATACTTTGTTGATCGCTTTAGCCAGAATGTCCACCTTTCCATCCATTTTCCCATTTTTGGAGGTCATGGATATTACTATCTCCTTTTTCGAGTTTCATGCGGTTAATGCAGATCCGTGCACATCCAGACATGTTTATCAGCATTACTATGGCAGTGTAGCCTCTACACTGCCATATGGGAAGAATATTATTCAACGAGGAAAGGACTTTTTGACTAGCCATAGGTTTCATTGTTCCTTTCCGTCAAGCTTAGTATATAATCCCCTTTTTTTCCTACTCAGCTTTTTCGCCATACCCCCCCCATTGAATTTACAAAACAGGCCAATTTGCCTTTTCTTGATTTATATATATGCCCGCCGGAACCCCGCCAACCGATTCTCAGGAGATACGATTACGCGCCAACCACTGCTATTGGATGCAACACGGCCTGGTTTCGATCCAGGATTTTAATGCACTGCTTTCCGCCAAACTCTCGTAAAGGTTTTTAACCTGACCCGTTAATCTGAAAACATGCTACCCTCCAGCCGGTATCCGGTCAAGAAAATTTTTTTCGCCGAGGAATGTCGCAGCGTTGCCCTGCGACTGGAGTAAATAAAGAGTTGGCGCAGAACTTGCCGGAGTCGTTCAACGGCGCTGGGCTACGAAGATGCCGGCCAGGATTAGCACGGCCCCTATCCCGAATTTTGCCGTCAGGATGTCCTGAAAAAACAGGACACCCAGCACGGTGCCCAGCACGGGTTGCAGGTAGGCAAAAGCAGCAGCCCGGGATGCGGAAATCAAACGGAGCGAGTAATAGTAGGTCAGGTAGGCTCCCGCCGAGCCGAAGGTCGCCGAATAGAGCAGTCCGGACCAGCCGACCCATGTGATCTCGTTCCACGGCAGCTGGGTTAGCTCCCACGCCAGCAGCGGCAGAAACCAGAGAGCCGCAGCCAGGAAAGAGAGGGTGGTGAACTGAAGGGTGGGGTATGCCGCAACGAATTTCTTGCTGCGAACCGTGAAAAAAGAAAAACAGCAGATGGCCACGACTACGAGCAGGTCGCCCTGCCAGCTGGGACCGGGCCCTTCCGTCTTGTCGAGCGCCAGCAGGAGCACGCCCCCCAGCGACAGCAGCAGCCCGGCCATTTTCACGGGAGTGATTCGCTCCTGGCCCTCCCATCGGGCGAACAGGAGAATCACCAGCGGACCCAGCGCGGCGACAAAAACCGTGTGCGAGACGCTGGTGTAGTTCACCCCGATCGTGAAAAAAAGAAAGCTCAGGGAGAGGCCGAACAGGCTGAATTTCAGAAAACTCCACCGCTCGCTTCCTCCGAGACGCAGGCTCCCGCCGCGCAGCAGATGGAGCAAAACCAGCGTCACGGCAGCCAGCGTGATGCGCAGCACGGCAGCCGTCACCTGGGGCAGTTCCTGCACTGCAAACTTCACCGCCACGACGTTGCTCGACCAGAAGAAAGTCGCCGCCATCATGGTGAGGCCGGCCCGCAGAGGAAAGGGCGGCAAGGGCAGCAAGGAATGTTCAGAGCGGCCAGCGGCAGCTTCGCGCGGCCCGGTCGCATTTTTCACGGGAAGGTTTCCTTCCGCACGGTCAGCTTCTCGATCCGGTCCTGCCGCAGCTCGTAACCGAAGCCGGGGCCCCCGGGCACATGGATGGTTCCTCCGGGCGTAACCTCCACCTCGGGGGTGATTACATCCTGCTGCCAGTAGCGCCGGCTGGCGGAGACATCTCCCGGCAAGGTGAAATTGGGCAAGGTGGACAGCGCAATGTTGTGCGCGCGGCCGATCCCGGACTCGAGCATCCCTCCGCACCACACCGGAACGCCGGCATCGCGGCAATAATCATGAATCCGGCGCGCCGTCCGGAAGCCGCCCACCCGTCCCAGCTTGATGTTGACCATCCGGCATGCGCCCAGCTCGACAGCCTGCTCGGCATGGCGCAGGGTGCGTATGCTTTCATCCAGGCAGAGCGGCGTTTCCAGCTCCTTCTGCAACCGTGCATGATCCAGCAGATCGTCGTGCGCCAAGGGCTGCTCGATCATCATGAGATAAAAGCGGTCCAACAGCTTGAGGTGCGCGCGGTCCGCAAGCGTGTAGGCGGAGTTCGCGTCCGCCATCAAACGGAGGCTCGGGAACTGCTCCCGCACACGCTCCAGCACGGCAAGGTCCCATCCCGGCTTGATTTTGATCTTCACACGCTGGTAGCCGGCATCCACTTCTGCGCGGATTTTTTCGAGCAGCTTCTCCACGCTCTCCTGAATGCCGATCGAGACCCCGCACGGAATTTCCTTTCTGGTTCCCCCCAGCAAGGAGGCAAGCGAACGGCCCGACAGGCGGGCTTCCCAATCCCACAGGGCTGCCTCCAAACCCCCCTTGGCCATCCGATGTCCCCGGACCGGCTCCCACCGCTCGGAGGCATCGGCAGCCGAGCGAACCGGATTCCGCAGCAGTTCCGGGACAAGAAATTTTTGCAGCACATACCAAGCCGTGTCCGTGCTTTCCTCATTGTAGAAAGGGCCTTCCCCGGCGGTGACCTCTCCCCACCCGGCGGCGCCCTCCCCGGCAACCTCCACCAGGATGATCCGGCGGTCCGTAGTGAGCCCGAAACTGGTTTCAAACGGGGCGAGCAACGGCATGCGGACTTCCCGCAGCGTGATACGTTCTATGTCCATTCTGATCCTGCCGTCCCGGCTGGCGGCACTTTCTTCAGCATTTTCATCAACCCTGTCGATCAACCGGCCTTGCCCTTACCGGCCTCGCATCCCAAAATCCAAAGCTCTAATTATCTCGCATTCCATTATCGCCTAACCCAACGGACGTTCTGCCACTGTATGCCATAATAATAAGGAAGCAGCGGGAGGAAACTCAGGACCCCAATTGCTATGAAACTGGAACCGCAAAAAATACTGCATCGGGCGGAGGAGCGGCTGGGGGAGTTGTCCCAGGCCGACGGCGAGGAAACACTGCGCCTGTTGCGGAGTTTTTTGCGGATGGAGTCCCACCGCCTGCGCATGCTGCATCGCTACGGGCTGGGAGGCATGGAGATGGCGATGGCGCGCAGCCAGGTTGTCGACGCGCTCATCGCGCACCTGTACCGCTTGGCGATGGAGCGCTTCCAGACCCGCCCGCCTGCAAACCGCCAGGATCGCGCCGAGCCGGCCGTGGTGGCAGTGGGCGGCTACGGGCGCGGGGAACTCTCGCCGCACTCGGATGTGGACCTTCTGATTTTATATGACCGCTCCTCGGTCCATTTCGGGCGGTTTTTGGCCGAAGAGCTGATCTATTTGCTCTGGGACATCGGGCTGAAGGTGGGACATAGCTGGCGCACGCCGGAACAGTGTTTGGAGCTGGCCCGCCAGGATTCTACGGCGGAAAATTCTCTTTTGGACGCGCGCTGGCTCACCGGGGGACGCGAAGTTTTCGCGGCTCTGCTCACCCTGATGGACCGGCACTGGACGGCGAATCCAAGAAAGTTTGTGGAGCGCAAACGGGCTGAACTGGAAGAGCGGTACGGGAAGCTGGGTGAAACCGTTTTCTTGGTGGAACCGAACGTGAAGGAATCCCCCGGGGGCATGCGGGATTTCCACGCCATGCTCTGGCTGGCGCAGGGATGCTGGCATGCCGGAGGCGGGCGCGGGCTGGTCCAAGCCGGCATCGTTTCGGAAAGAGACTGGCAGCGCGCGGAACGCGGCTACGACTGGCTCTCGCGGGTGCGAAACGAATTGCATTACTCGACCGACCGCCGCGCCGACCAGCTGACGCTGGCTTTGCAAGAGGACGTCGCGGCCGGGCTGCGTTACCGTCCTCAGAAGCATATGCTGCCGCCCGAAGCGCTGATGCACGACTACTTTCAGCACGCCGACAACCTCCATCATCTGTTGCGGTTGGTGCTTTCCGCGGCGGTGCAGCAAAAGGGAAAACTGCCCCGGCAGGTGCTATGGGAATTCCCCGGCGGCCTCCAATTGATCCGCGCCGACGGGGAACTACGCCTGGCAGAAACCACTCAGGGCCGTTTCCCTTCCTCTCCGCTCGAGATGATCCGCGTATTCAGCGTAGCTCAGGAACAGAGCCTGTCGCTCGGAGAAGATGTCAAAAAAGCCGTTCGGAATCATCTCTCCATGATCCGCCGCGACTGGCAGCGCAACCCGGAAATGAGCAAGGAGTTTTTGCAGATGCTGCGCCGTCCCGGCCGCGTGGGAGCGGCGCTCCGCGCCATGCATTCCTGCAGATTTCTTGGAAAGTACCTGCCCGAGTTCGCCCGCATCACCTGCTTGATGCAGCATGACTACTATCACCGCTACACCACCGATGAGCACACCCTGCGAGCGATTGAATTGCTGGACACGATTTGGCTCAAGCCTCCCCCATCCCTGGAGCGCTACCGGGACCTGATTTACCACATCGCCGACCCCGCTCCTCTGTACCTGGCCTTGTTGCTGCATGATGCGGGGAAAGGGCTGGGCGGCGGACACTCGGAAAAAGGAGCGCAGCGGGCCCATGTGATCGCGACACGCCTGGGCATGTCGGAAAAAAAGGCCGCGCAGGTGGAGTTGCTGGTGCGCCACCATCTGGTGATGGCGCACCTCTCGCAGCGCCGGGACCTTTCCGACCGGCGGGTGGCCCGGCAGGCGGCGGAGTTGCTCGGCGACATGGAAACCCTTTCGATGCTCTGTCTGCTGACCTACGCGGATACCGCCGCCGTATCCCCCGAGGTGTGGACCGAATGGAAAAACACTCTCCTGTGGGAGTTGTACGGCAAGGTTCACATGGAGTTTCTGGGACTGGAGGCGGCCAGCGTCCGGGAGCGGGAGAGTCTGCGGGAAATCCGCTTTCGGGTCCAAAGTCTTCTGCAAGCTCCGCCGGAACCGGAGGCTGGCGAGGCTCCGCTTGCTCCCGCCACGGCCCAAAAACTCATGGAGGAACACTTCTCCCTCCTGCCGCCGCGTTATCCGCTGGACCACAGACCGGAGTTGATTGCGCGGCAGATTCTGCTGGCCGAACAAGCTCGCGCCACCGGCCCGGCGGTCGCTTTTATTCCCGTCCCGGAAGAGGGCAACACTCTGCTGCTGTTGTGCTGTCCGGATACCGCCGGACTGTTTGCCAAGGTTACCGGGACGCTGGCGGCGCTGGAGGCGAATATTTTGGGGGCGCGCCTGGACACTCGCCAGGATAACTTGGCCGTGGATGTCCTGTCGATTTCAACCTCCAGAGGCGAGGCGGTATTAGATCCCTCGTGGTTGCGCCGTATTCGGGAGACGGTGGAGGGCGTTTTGAAGGGCGCGCTTTCTTTCGACGACCTCGTCACACGGATCAATCCCGATCCCCTGGCTCCCACTCACAGGCCCCCGAAGATTGTCCTGAACAATGAGGTTTCCGAAAAGTGTACAGTGCTGGAGGTGCTGGCCGAGGACCGTCTGGGATTCGCCTTTTCCGTTGCAAAATGCCTCACCGATTTGTACCTGGACATTGTGTTTGCCAAGCTGTCCACGGAAAAGACTATGGCGTTTGATGTTTTCTATTTGAAGGACGCGGCTGGAAACAAACTTCCCGAGAGCCGCTGGGACGAGGTCAGCTCCCGGCTGGAAACGGCGCTCCAGATTACGCCCCAGCAGGAAAGCCTGCGGCCGTAGACCGGAAACTCCGCCCGCTGGCCGGGGTGTGGCATTCCGAGCCTGCCTGCGGTCCAAAGGACCTTCGATCCGGCGGGCCGCGCGTGCCTGTCCCGAGCCCTTCGGCTCGGATTGAAGGTTATTCTGACTCCTGCGTTGTGTCTCCTCCCACCACTTATCACTCCTCCCTGCGGTAGCATTCTTCCAAAATACCTCCTGATAATTCCAATTAGAGCAAATTCATAGTTGCTGTATAGCCCGCAGGTAGGGCAGGCATTCCTGCCTGCCCTGGAGAGGACAGGCCTGGAGGCCCGTCCCTACTTTGGCGGCTGCGCTACACCAACCCTAAAAATGGCTTAGTCGCCCACTTGGCGTTCTGTGTCCGCTTGCTTGCGCGCGCGGCTCGGACTATACACAAACTGTGAAAGCTCTAGTGAGGTTAGGCAGGGTAAGGACCCCCGCTTTCCGGCAGGCAGAGGTCCCTTATCAAATGGAATGGAGAGCCGGGGGCAGGCAGGAAGACTACAGAGCCTGCTCGCCGCGGTCGCCGGTCCGAATGCGGAGGACGTCGCTCACGTCGCTGACGAAGATTTTGCCGTCGCCGAACTTGCCGGTCTTGGCCGCTTCCTCAATGGCCTTGGTGGTTTCAGCCACTTGGTCGTCCCGGATCAGGATGTCCAGCTTGAGCTTGGGCTGGAACTCGGCCTTGTATTCCACGCCGCGATAATGCTCCGCGTGTCCCTTCTGGCGGCCAAAACCGCGGACCTCTGACACGGTCATCCCATGAACATCCACTTTATCAAGCGCCTCACGAACTTCTTCCAGTTTGTGGGGCCGAATAACGCATTCCAGTTTCTTCATGTGTGAAGCTCCCAGCGGTTTTGTGCCTCCCGATGAGGCCAGGATTCGACGGAGCCCCGCCGGCGGGCGGGGCCCCACATGCTTTCTCTCTTTCTCCAACAACAACTTCTCCAGCAGGACCACTTTCCGTAAAACTCTGGAGAACTAAACGTCGTAATACAAAAAGAACTCGTGCGGATGCGGACGCAAACGGACCGGGTCCACCTCATTCTCCCGCTTATAGGAGATCCAGGTTTCGATCAGGTCCTTGGTGAACACATTGCCTTCGAGCAAGAAACCATGGTCCTGCTCGAGAGCGTTCAACGCTTCTTCCAGCGACCCCGGCACCTGCTTCACCTTGGCCTGTTCCTCCGGATCGAGGTGGTAGATGTTCCGGTCCATAGGATCGCCCGGCTCAATCCGCTTCTTGATGCCGTCCAGCCCCGCCATCAGCATGGCGGCAAAGGCCAGGTAGCAGTTGGCCGAGGGGTCCGGACAGCGGTACTCCAGGCGCTTGGACTTGGGGCTTTCCGAATACATCGGGATGCGGACGCAAGCGCTGCGGTTGCGCTTGGAGTAAACCAAGTTGATGGGCGCTTCATAGCCCGGAACCAGCCGGCGGTAGGAGTTGGTCGTGGGCGCGCAGAAGGCCAGCAGCGCCGCCGAGTGTTTCAACAGGCCCCCAATATAGTGCAGCGCCGTGCGGCTGAGCAGCCCGTACCCTTCGCGGTCATAGAACAGGTTCGAGTCATCCTTCCACAGGCTCTGGTGCACGTGCATGCCGGAACCGTTGTCTTGAAAGATCGGCTTGGGCATGAAGGTGATGGTCTTGCCGTACTCCCGGGCGAAGTTCCGCAGGATGTACTTGTAAAACTGCACTTGGTCGCCCATGCGGGTCAGTGACTTGAATCGCATGTCGATCTCGCACTGCCCAGCCGTGCCCACTTCATGGTGATGCACTTCCACGTCGATTCCGGCCTGCTTCATCCGCTGCACGGCCCGCGAACGGAAGTCCTGCAAGCTGTCGGTCGGGGGAGTCGGGAAATAGCCTTCCTTATAGCGAGGCTTATAGCCCAGGTTGGGCCCCTCGTCCTTGGCGGTGTTCCAGCTCCCTTCGCGGGAGTCCACCTGATAAAAGGCGGAATTCGCGTTTTGCTGGTAGCGTACGTCGTCAAAGACGTAAAACTCCAACTCCGGTCCCCAGTAGCTGGCCGTGGCGATACCCAGGCGAATCAGGTGCTCCTCAGCCTTCTGCGCCACGTAGCGGGGGTCCCGCGTGAAACTCGTTCCCAGTATGGGGTCGCGCACGTTGCAGAGCAAGCTCAGCGTGGGGACCTCCAGCATGGGGTCTACGAATGCAGTGGTGGGATCAGGCATCAGCAGCATGTCGCTTTCGTGTATCTCCATGAAGCCCCGGATGCTGGAGCCGTCAAATCCCAAGCCTTCGCTGAAACTTTTCGTATCGAGTTCCTCCACAGGAATGCTGAAGTGCTGCAGAGTGCCCGGCAGATCGGTGAATTTCAAATCCACCATCTGCACCCCCTGTGAACGGGAAAATTCCACCACCTCGGCCGCCGTCGCGGCGTCAAGCACCATCGTGCTTTCGCTCTGTTTAGCCTTGGCCATATTTGTAGTCCTTTCCTCTCCTCCTAACAAAACCAACAGAAAGTGGTTATGTCCTGGAGCCGGTCAGTAGACCAGCCCAAGTTGGGGAAAGTTTCTTCCAAGAGTTTTTTTGAACTCGACGCCCGCAAAACCCCCCAGGATGAAGATGCGGAGGAGGCAATCCTTCCTTACCCGCGAAACGCCGTGGGTGACGCTCCATGCTACCACCCAGCTGTCGCCCGATATTATCCCCATCTTGCCGGTCTTTGCCAAGGCCCCAGAAGGACTTCGCTCCAGAGAACATTGCAGATTCCCGCCACGCAGGACGCCTGAACGTCCTCCCGACCCCCGCTAAGCAGGCGGGCTTCCCTTCCTTTTCCTGCTCCCAAAGGGCGCTTGTAGAAAATAGCGGAGAATTTTTGCTGGCATAGCCGCTAGAAAATCACTATTTTTGTAAGGGTAACACTTCAATTTTGTCACCCGGGGAGCGTAAAATAAGGTGTTCATCGTGACCTAATCCGCCCCCGCTCGGCTTACTCTGGCCCGTATTAGGAGCAACCGCTTTCGGCCCCGCGATCAACTAATTTTCGGGCACCGACTGTCCAAAACAGAACTGGAGTTTATGCTCCAGGAAAAACGATGTCAAGTTATTTTTGCATAAAGTGCAAAAATAATTATTATATTTGCTAAAAATTTGGCTTATATATGATAAATTGACAGTGAAATAAGGACCTTTTGCTAGTAAACTTAGACATTACTGAAAACTTAGCTCACATCCAAAACGCGGAATGGCGAACATTATGAAAGCATCAGAAGCCTTAAACTTATTGCTGGAAAAGAAAGTGGAGTTTCTGCTCTTACAATTTACCGACATTCTCGGGTCCATCAAGACGGTTGAAATACCAACCGAAAAATTTAAGCCGGCCCTGGCGGGCGAGGTTGCTTTTGACGGCTCTGCTTTGGAGGGCTCGCACCGGACGATTGAATCGGAGCTGCTGCTCAAGCCGGACCTGGACACGCTGCGCATTTCCTTGCTGGATGCGGGGCTGAATACGGTGCCTGATACGGGGATGGATACGGGGATGGCCGCAGGACGCAACGCGGGCCAGACCCGAACGGCGCGGCTCATTTGCGATGTCCACAATCTGGATCACACTCCCTTCGAAGGATGTCCCCGCACACGGCTGAAAAAAGTCTTGCAGCTATCGACGGAAAAAGGTTACAGCATTCTAGTCGCGCCCGAGATTGAATTCTTCCTTTTTCTCAAGGATGAAAACTCCAGGCCAACCACCCGCACGGACGATCCGGGCAGCTATTTCGACCTGGTCCCGATGGATAAGGGGGAGGAAACCCGCCGCCGGATTGTGTCGGAGTTGCGGGCCGCCGGATTTCAAGTGGAGGCGGGCCACCATGAAATTGCGCCCGGCCAGCATGAGATTGACATGAAAGAAGCTCCGGCGCTCGATACAGCCGACATCATCGCCAGCCTGCGGATGATCAGCCGCCGTGTCGCCTCTGAGCAGGGTCTCCACGCCACCTTCATGCCCAAGCCGATCTTCGGCAAGGACGGCTCCGGAATGCACCTGCACTTTTTGCTGATGAAAGGCGGCAAGAACATCTTAGAAGATCCCAAAAGAAGCTCCGGATTGAGCACGGTAGCCGAGCGTTTTATCGCCGGCTTGCTGCGGCACGCCCGTGGCTATTCGGCGGTAACAAACCCGCTGGTCAACTCCTACAAGAGGCTGGTGCAAGGCTACGAGTCGCCGACGCATTCGGTCTGGTCGGAAAGCAACGTAAACCCGCTGGTGCGCGTTCCGCCGAACCGCGGTATCTACACCCGCTGCGAGTTGCGCAGCCCGGACCCTTCCTGCAACCCCTATCTTGCCCTGGCCGTGGTGCTGCGCGCCGGCATGCAGGGGATTGTGGAAGAGATGGATCCCGGCCCGCCTATCAGCAAGAACATCTATCGCATGAGCGCGCGGGAGCGCGCACGGTTCAACATTGACCCCTTGCCTTCAGACCTGAGTGAAGCGACCTCTGCTTTGAAAAAAGACAAGCTCATGCAGGAGGCCTTGGGGCCGGTCATCTACCGTTACCTGACGGAGGCCCAGCAGGCTCTCTGGCAGGACTACTCCATGCACGTTCACCCTTGGGAACTGGAACACTATCTGGCGTACTATTAATGTTTCACCGTATGGATCACACGCATGTGGTGACGTTTTATTGAACCGGCAAGATTGCAAAATACTGGAAGGAGCAGCCGTGAAGGTGAACTACGATCCTAAGACAGACACGCTCAGTTTCCTCCTCAAGGAAAACGTAGCCGTGGCGGAGAGTGATGAGGAAAAGCCCGGCGTCATTCTCGATTATGATGATCGTGGCGATCTGGTCTCGATGGAAATTCTTGACGCCTCACGGCGCGTAACCGAAGCAAGGAAAATTGACTTCCAGATCGCCGGGTAGTCGCTGACATCCAGAAATTAGTAATGCCCTTCTGCTGAATAGATGTGTTGCAGAACGCCACGCAACTGGTCCAGCACGTCACGAGCCTTGGAAATTTCTGTGGGCTTTTCATGCAAAACATCATCTGCGGCATTGGCGACATAGCGGGCAGTCTGTTCCGTAACTCCATCCAGCAGATGCCAACGTCGAGCTTCCTCAAGTAGGTCTTGAAACTTGATAAACTCGCCTGACAGTTGCCGGCCGAGCCTTTCTTTCAGGCCTTGTTCCAGTGCCGCTCGGCAGAGGGCAATCGAGGCCTGCGGTAAGCCAAGGATATAGGTGCGCGTTGCCTCGCGAATGTAGGTGTTCGTGACTTTTGAAGGAGTGTCTGCGGCCTCCAGTGGTGATAACTCCAGTGTACGCCTCACGTACCCGGGAACGGCGTCAATAACCTCACGTGTGAAGTATTCATCCAGGAAATGTGCTATCAGACCCGGATCGCTGCGAACGAGGTTTTCAATTGTTCTTAGTCGGCCTTCACTCAGCGTCTCGCGTGACTTTATCACCTCAGATACAATCACCTCGACTATTTTTTGCGCTTTTACAGCATCCTCTCGCTCCTCAGGTAAAAGGCCCGAAAGGTCGCGGTCGACTTCCGAATCCAGGGTGTCAAAGTAAGATTGAACCTACTGAGATAGAGTGAGCAGAAAACACCTCCGAAAATCGCGCAAAACCCAAGTTCGCAGGGAAGTAATGATACAGTTATAAGCACAGGAGATCATATCAGAGCCCTGTGACAAATCGCTCTTCCCATCCCGCCAATTCAGCCGGATTGGCCGTACTCTCCGGCCTTCTGCTGGTTCTCGTATTCCCAAAATTCGACCTCTCCCTGCTCAGCGCGGTGGCGCTGGCGCCGCTTTTATTAGCCGCGATCCGGGAGGAATCTCCGGGCCGCCGTTTTCTGTGGGGATACCTTGGCGGATGTGTTTTTTTCGCCGGGACCTGCTATTGGGTCTACCTGGTCATGCGGCAGCATGGCGGCCTGGGCGCGGCGGAGGCGGCTGGCGTATTTGGACTCCTGTTTTTGGCCCTGGCCGTTTACTGGGGCTTGTTCGCTTGGATCGCCGGATATTTGTGGGTGGCCCGCTGGGGCCCGCTGGCTATTGCCCCGCTGTGGGTTTCGCTGGAGTTCGCCCGCGCACACCTGCTCACGGGCTTTCCCTGGCTGCTTTTCGGCTATTCCCTGACCGACCACTTCGCGCTGGCGCGGATCGCCCGTTGGACGGGGGTCTACGGCGTTTCTTTCTTGCTGGTCACGGTCAACGTCGCTCTGGTGTGGTTCTTCACGCGGCGCAGTTGGGTGGCGGGCATCCATCTGGGGGGCGTCGCAGTCGTTCTGCTCTTGCTCGCTCTGACGCCGCCTCCGGAAATCTATCTGGAGAAGCAGAAGGCCTACCTGGTGCAGACGAACATTCCCCAGGAGGTGGGCATGGAGATATGGGACGAACAGACCCAGACCCCTCTACTGGACCGTTTGGAGAAACTGACGACCGAGACGGCCGGACGCCAGGAACCTCCCGCGCTGGTGGTGTGGCCGGAGGTCCCCGCGTCGTTCTACTTTGGGGAAGACTCCTTCACGCAGGAGTACGCCGAAGGAATTGCCCGCCAGACCAACAGCTACTTCCTGATGGGGATCGTCGCCTTGCTGCGCGAGGCGGATGGCACAAAGCCGCTCAACAGCGCCATTCTGCTCAACCCCGGCGGGGGGGTGGTCTCCCGGTATGATAAAATTCACTTGGTGCCGTTCGGCGAGTACGTTCCGCTGCGAGGCTTGCTGGGCTTCGCCGGAAAACTGACGGCCGAGATCGGTGATTTCGTTCCCGGCGCCCGGTTCGTGGTGAGTCCGCTGGCCGGAGGGCAGGCTGGCACGTTTATTTGTTACGAGGCGATTTTCCCCGACCTGGTTCGCCGGTTTGTGAAGGACGGAGCCGGAGTTCTGGTCACCATCTCAAACGACGGCTGGTTCGGAACCTCGGCGGCCCGTTACCAGCATCTGCTGATGGCCCGGATGCGGGCGATAGAAAATGCGCGCTATCTGCTGCGGGCCACCAACACGGGGATTACGGCGCTCATCCGGCCTGATGGCGTCATCGCCGCTGAGCTGCCGCCGGATGAGCCCGGGGTGCTGGAAGCGCGCTGGGCCTTCCATGACCGGCAGACGTTTTACAGCCGTCACGGAGACTGGTTCGCCATCGCCGCCTGCGTTGTGTCGGTTCTGGCATTTTTTGCGGTTGCACGGATACATCCCGGCCGGCACGGCCAGCGGCGCAAGAGAAATTAGGGGGGCAAACTGATGATCGATGAAATGGCAAGAGAGTTCGAGCAAGTAAAAGATAAAATCCGCGACATTCGGAGTTTCCTTTGACGCTCCTGTAAAACGCCGGGAGCTGGGCGAGTTGGAGAAGCAGATGGCTGAGCCCGGCTTCTGGGACGATCCCGCCAATTCCCAACAAAGCACGCAGGCGCGCAAACGCCTGGAAGATACCCTCAAAACCGACGAAGCACTGGCCCGGGGCGAGTCCGACCTCGAAGTGTTGCTGGAGCTGGCCGCCGAGGGAGAGAACGTCGAGCAGGAGATCCGCAGCCAGTTCCCGAAACTGAAGGAGCTGGTGCTCCGCACCGAGGCGCGCACCTTGCTCTCGGGCGAGAACGACCGGGCCAACGCCATCCTCGCCATCCATGCCGGCGCGGGCGGCACCGAGGCGCAGGACTGGGCCGAGATGCTGCTCCGCATGTACCTGCGCTGGGCCGAGCAACAGGGCTTTGCGACCCAGGTCGTCGACTATCAGGCGGGCGAAGAAGCCGGGCTGAAGTCTGCCACCGTCACGGTGACCGGAGAATACGCCTACGGACTCCTGATCTCCGAGATCGGCATCCACCGCTTGGTGCGGCTCTCGCCGTTCGACGCCAACAAGCGGCGGCATACATCGTTCGCCAGCGTTTTTGTGAGCCCGGAGATCGATGAGAATATCGACATTCAAATCCGCGAAGACGATCTGCGGATCGACACCTACCGCTCTTCGGGCGCCGGGGGGCAGCACGTCAACGTCACCGACTCGGCGGTCCGCATTACGCATATCCCCACCGGCATCGTGGCGCAGTGCCAGAACGAGCGCTCGCAGCACAAGAACCGCAACGTGGCCATGAAGATTCTTCGCTCCCGGCTCTACGACCGGGAGCTGGAGAAAAAGCAGGAGGAGTCGCGGAAAATGGAGGCGACGAAGATGGAGATCGGCTGGGGCAGCCAGATTCGCTCTTACGTGCTGCACCCCTATCGCATGGTAAAGGACGTGCGGACAAAGGCCGAGGTCGGAGATGCCGACCGCGTGCTCGACGGCGACTTGGAGCCGTTTATCCGCGCGTTCCTGCTCAGCCGCCGGGGGGAGGCAGGGGCGTAACCATCCGAGCCGCGAGAGCCTGCCCCGAGCCTTGTCCCGAGCGCAGTCGAGGGGCCTGCCGAAGGGTGCGCGGCTCGGATGGATTTACAAACAACACGCGTTATACCCGGATCGAGAGCACGCAGCCACGCCGGGCGCCTTTTCTCGCCGTGGTTCCTTCTTCAAAGCTCCATGATGACCGGCAAAATGAGCGGATGGCGGGAGGTTTGTTTTTTGATGTGCCGCTTGAGGTCCGCGCGGATTTTCTCCTTGATGACTCCCCAGTCGGCGCGCTCTTCGCCGCTGGATTCTTCGAGTGTCCGCAGAATGATCTCCTTCGCCTGAATCAGGATTCCGTCACTTCCGTCGGCGGAGACAAAGCCCCGGCTCACGATCTCGGGCGGGGCCTCCACCTTTCCGGTGCTTTTGTTGATGGCGATGATCGGCACCACGATGCCGTCCTCGGAGAGATGTTTCCGGTCCCGGATGACCATGTCTTCCACGATCTCGTCCACCGAGCCCGAGTCGATGCAAACCCGCCCGACGGTGACCCGCCCCGCCTTGCGGGCCCCGGCACGGTCAAACTCCAGCACGTCGCCGCTCTCCAGAAGAAAGGTCTCTTTGATTTCCTTTAGATGGGAACCCAGGCTCGCATGCCGCGACAACTGCCGTAGCTCTCCATGCACCGGGATGAAGTAACGAGGCTTGGTCAGGTTCAGCATCAGCCGGAGTTCTTCCTGGCTGGCATGGCCGGAGACATGCACGGGCGGGCCGCCCCCGTCGGCATAGATCACACGGGCTTTCCGCTTGAAGAGGCGGTCGATCATGCGGTAGATGGCTTTCTCGTTGCCGGGAATGATGCGGGAAGAAAGCACCACGGTATCGTCCGGTTCGATGACCGCTTGCTTGTGATTCTCCACGGCGGCGCGGGCCAGAGCCGACAGCGGCTCTCCCTGGCTGCCGGAGATCAGCATGGTGACTTTGCCGCGGCTTGCCTGCCTGGCCTCGGCCGGACGCAGCAGCAGGCCGTCCGGGATGTTCAGGTATCCCAGCCGGTGGGCGATCTCGGTGTTATTCACCATGCTGCGGCCGATAAAGGCCACCTTGCGGTTGTGCTGGAAGCAGAGATCGACCATCAACTGGATGCGATGAATGGAGCTGGTAAAGCAGGAGACAAAGATGCGGTTTTGCGAGTGGGCGAAGATCTCTTCGAACCGTTCCCGCACGGCGTGTTCGGAAGGCGTGGAGCCCCGCCGGTCGGCGTTCGTGCTGTCGGAAAACAGCGCCAGCACCCCTCGTTTCCCGTAGTCCGCCACGGTGTGCAGGTCGAACGGTTCGCCGTCGGTGGGGGTGGGGTCGATCTTGAAGTCCCCGGTGTGGATCACCACTCCCAGGGGGGTGGTGATGGCCAGCATGGCGCAGCCGACCGTGCTGTGGGTGACGTGAATCCATTCAATCGAAAACGGGCCGATGGGGACGCGGTCGGTGGGGCGCACCTTCCGGAGGGTCGCCGATTCCAGCAATCCCTGCTCTTCCAGTTTATGTTCCACCAGGGCCAGCGCGAAGGCGGTTCCGTAAACGGGCACGTTGATCTCGGCCAGAATGAACGGCAACGCCCCGATATGGTCTTCGTGGCTGTGCGTCAGGATAATGGCGCGCACCTGCTCGCGGTGTTCAAGCAGGAAGGAGATGTCCGGGATGACGATGTCGACACCGAGCAACTCCGCATCGGGGAACATCAGCCCGGCGTCGATGACGATGATGTCTTCGCCGTAGCGGAGGGCCAGCATGTTCATGCCGAACTCGCCCAGCCCTCCCAGCGGAATAGCTTGCAGTTTTGGGTTACTCATGACTGAATCAGGTCCTCAGAGCACATTATTACAAAACAGTGGGGTCGCAAGGTGCATCTAATCTTGCTGGTCCACACGATGGAACCCATCCTTCAACGAAAAGAGCAGCAACAGGCTTCCCCGAAAAAATCTTCGTGGTACTCGCGCGGGAACCTGTTCATCGCGTCTGTTATCTGGGTTGGGTTGCCGACTAGCTGCAAGAGCACTTGCGCAATCCTTGCGATACTGAATCCTTGTTTCTGCCGCCCCGCCAAGGTCCCTCGCGGTGCGCATCAGCCGCAACCGCCGACTTCGGGGGGCGGCGGCTGGTTAGGCCTCGCTCTCCGAGAGAAGAGCGCCGAGCTTAGCGAGAGCCTCCAAGACCTGGGCCGCCGGAAGCCGGCCCGCGTATTCTGCATGGCGCGCGCGCCAGTCCAGGCTCTTCACTTGGTCCGACAGTACCACGCCGTTCACCGCTAGAGCCGCCGGAACGGCGACTTCAAACGGGTAACCTTTGATCTGGCTGGTAATGGGGCAGCACAAGGCCAGCCCGACCTTCCCGTTGTACGCTGCGGGCGAGAGGACGAGGGCGGGACGCCGACCCCTCTGTTCGTGACCGGCTTGAGGCTCGAACGAGAGCCACACGACGTCCCCGCGTTGTGGCACGTAACGACGCCGCATTACCCAGCTTCCCGGCCAACCGGCAACCCTGCTTTTACTTCCTCGTGGAGGTTCGCCTTGGTGACACCGGCCAGCAAATCCTTGAGATGCGGCTTATGCGCGCGGAGGGGCGCTGCCACAAGACGTCCGTCCGAGACCGACAACTGAACCATCGTTCCCTCGCGCACGCCCGCGTCCTCGGCGAACGGCTTTGGAATTCGCAAAGCCAGGCTATTGCCCCACTTTTGGACCTGCACTCGCATAACTGCACCCCTGCATAAACCGTATCTACAAAGACTATACACCTTCCGGTGCTCGCCGTCCATGAGCTGTTTAGATTCCTAGGTCCGATCGCGCTGGAGACCGTTCGGGGCCAGAGGCAAGGACCGCAGGCGAATGCCGGTGGCGTTGCCGACCGACGGCGCCATGCCGACAATCCGGGGATGGATCGTTGCCGGATTGCGTTCCGGAATTCCGCAACGCCTCAGCCGCCTTGCGGATGGCGGCCACGATGCGGGGATAGGTCCCGCATCGGCAGATATTTCCCTGCACGAAGCCGATGATCTCCGCGTCGCTCGGATTCTGCTTGCCGTTTAACAGGGCCACGCCGGAAAGAATCATCCCGGCGGTGCAGAATCCGCACTGCATAGCCTTCGTTTCGAGGAAGGCTTCCTGCAGGGGATGGAGCCGGCTATCCTGCTCGAGGCCTTCGATGGTGGTGATCTTCTTCCCCTCGGCGACGCTGACCGGAGTAATGCAAGAGCGCGCCGGCTGTCCGTTAATGAGCACCGTGCAGGCGCCGCACTGGCCCTCCCCGCAAGCATACTTGTGCTTCCGGTCAGGTCCAGATCGTCCCGCAGGACGCTGAGCAGATTTTTGGCGGAGTCAGTGTCGATGCGGTGGGTTGTTCCGTTCACATCCAGTCTATGAACCCTCGGCATACGTCCTCCTTCTCTGCTGTGAGGCAGGGCAGAAAAGCGGCTGGTGGATTGTTCCTCCCCTGCCGGAGATATTATCTCACGATAATGACTTCTCGCAGGTTGTCCCGGACCAGATAGAATTTGAGCGATGCGAACCGCCGGAACAAGTTCTCGATGGTGCGGTTGTGGAAGGTGCGGTGGAGTTTCCCGACGCCTCGTCCGGTGATGCGCAACGTATCCTCCGACTGGATACTGTACTGGTACAGGGGCACCTCATGGCCCGCCTGGCCGGTATGGAAAAAGGTGAGCAGGGTGCCGCCCGGCTTCAAAGAGCGATGGACTTTCTCGACCAGCGGTTTGACCAATGGGTCGGGGAGAAAGTCGAACAGATCCCAGCAGAGAACCCCGTCGAATTGGCCCTCCTCAAACTTCAGATTTTCCTGGAAGAAGCGGTCCGCTTCAGACGACTGCTCCTCCTCCGACGACTGCTCCGCCAGGACGAATTCTGCCGGAGCGGAATCCTGCAGGGTTCGGATTAAATCCTCGGTGTAGAGTTTGTGTCCCAGCCCTGTGATGAAACTCACGTTGGCTTGGGAGGCGGAGCCCAGGTCCAGGATATGGAGGCCTGAGGGGGATTGAATTTCCTTCCAAAATTCCTGCAGACCGTTGCTGTGACGAACGAGCGGGGCGGCAGAGGGGCGTTGCTCGGCCGGAAGGGATTTCGCTTCCTGTCCCAGCACGTGCCGCAGCAGCCGTTCAAGATTTTCGACAAAAGGTAAGGGCACGGGCCAGTTCGTTTGCGGGAAGACAACCCGATCCGGGAGATTACCAGCCATCCCTCTGGCGAGGGCCGCCCTCCGGAACAACCCAAACCGTGCTCCGGGTGACGGCGCTCAAGCGCTGCGCGGGCTAAAAAACCTGCTTGGACTCTACAGGAACGCCGCCGGGATACTTGTTCACGGGGTCGCTGTTGCGCGGAGTTTCCGACTTCTTGAGCTGGGCGGGCTTGGCTGCCGTCTCCCCGCCTTTCTGAATGTCGATGCTGCCTTTGAAGTAAGCGCCGTCCTCAATGACAACCCGTGCTGCCACCAAATCTCCCCGCAACGAGCCGGATTTTTTGATTTCCACGCGGTCGGCGGCGAGAATGTCGCCCTTCACGGAGCCGAGGATGATCACTTCCTTGGCATTTACGTTGGCATGGACTTGTCCATTGGGCCCGACCGAAAGGTTATGCTCCCGCAGCTCGATGGTCCCTTCGACCTGTCCGTCAATGAACAGGTCTTCGCTGCCGGAAAGCTCTCCCTTAATCAGGACCGATTTGCCTATATGCGCCATAATGCTTTTGGCAGTCTCATGCCCCATCTCCACTTTTTTTTCCTGAGGCAGGGTTGACACGCTCGTGACCTCCTTGTTCGGATTGACGACCGGATTGACACTCGACTCTTCCTTGCGCTTCCACATGATCCATGCTCCTCGGGGGCCGGTTACCCCGTCTGAACTTGCTCTCTGCCCGGCCTTTCCATCTTCGCTCCAAGCCAGACGGCTGTCAGAAGAATAACGGAGAACGTTTCTGACTCGGTTCCAACCGCAGCTAGAACAAAGCCTTCAGACGTTACTATAGTACAGCGCCATTGCCGTGTAAATTAAATCCGGCGACACGTACAGCCTTTTTCTGGAAAAGGTTTCCTCCGAGGCACTAGCGCTATTGGGGCACGCGCAAACGGACGGATTCGGTTCTGCTCTGGAAGCGGAGGGAAACCGCGCCCGGATCTGGAAACGGACCCACTACCCGTTGCGGGGAAGCACTTGTGGGGCCTTGGGGAAGGATGATAAACTCATCCTGCCTGACGGACAGGCCGGAAGCTGACCGCAGTTCCTCCCGTTTTTCCGCGAACCGATGGAGCGGAGCCCCGAGCTTGGATGGATTACGATGAAACTGCGCTTTTGGGGAGTACGCGGTTCCACTCCCACCCCCGGACGAGAGTATCTAAAGTACGGCGGGAACACCTCCTGCCTTGAGCTCCGGGCAAACGGCAATATGATTTTGCTCGATGGCGGTTCCGGGCTCCGGGAATTGGGGAAGTCCTGGGTGCGGGAATTTTCCGGTAAGCCCTTGCAGGCCTTCATCTTCCTGACCCACTATCACTGGGACCACATCCAGGGCATCCCTTTCTTTGAACCACTCTACGATCCGGAGAATCGATTCCATTTCCACTGTTTCTCCACCGGAGGCGCAACCGTGCGCGAGGCCCTGGAGGGGCAGATGACCAATCCGTACTTCCCGGTCGACATGAATCAGATGAGGGCGCACCGTTCCTTCCGGAGGCTGGGCGAGGAGTCGCTCGAATTTCATGGCGTCCGCGTTACCGCCAAGCATCTGTTCCACCCGCAGGGATGCTTGGGATACCGCGTGGAGGCCAATTCCGAGGTGATTGTATACGCCACCGACAATGAAGCGGGAGACCGTGCGGGTGACCGAAATATCCGGGAACTGGCTCAGGGCGCCGATGTGCTGATATATGACGCCCAGTACACCCCCGAACAATACGACTCCCACCGCAAAGGTTGGGGGCATAGCACATGGCGCCATGGCGCCCAGATTGCCAAAGAATGCGGCGTGAAAGAGTTGATTCTGTTCCACCATGACCCGGACCACAACGACAGTTTCCTGGATCAGGTGTTGCCGGAGGCTCAGGCGGCCTTTCCCTCCACGCGCATCTCCGCCGAGGGGATGGAAATAGAAGTCTCCGCCGCCGACACGGAACGCATCCGGTACACGGTGAACAAGTAACCGCCCGGGAATGGGTACGGAATCGCGTCACTGTTGAACCTTCCGGTTGAGCATCCCGGTTGCGCCTTCCGGTTGAGCATCCCGGCGCGAATCCTCAACAAGAGAAAAGAGAGTTTCTTCCTGCTCCTTGCTACCCAATTACAAGCTACCCAATTCCACGCTTCCCAATTCCATCCGTGGCATGGAGTAAAGCGGAAAGCTTGTTTTTAAGGCGACAAGACCTCCAGTTCGCAGTGGAACTTTCTAATGAACCTGCCAATGAAACTGCCAATGGAACCTTCCTATGAACCATCGGGTGAAAAAGGATTGAAATTTTCTCCTGTTGGCAGTATATGCAACAGATATAATGCGATAACTTGGGTGGAAAGTTCCTGCTGAGAATATGACACGGTTAAAAGCCTTCCGACAAAAGAAAGCCTGGGTCCATCGCCGGCTCCGGGAATGGCGGATGATCGCCAAAGGTTTGCTGAGCAAGCGGCACCCGGTCCTGGCCCACGTTATTCCCATCCGCCGTTGCAACCTGGCCTGCACCTACTGCAACGAGTATGACGACTTCTCCCCCCCGGTCCCGTTGGCGGATGTATTCAAAAGAATTGACCGGCTGGCGTCGTTCGGCACCACCATCATCACCATCAGCGGCGGCGAGCCCATGCTCCACCCGGAGCTGGACCAGATCATCGGCCGCGTGCGCCACCACGGCATCATGGCCGGGCTCATCACCAACGGCTACTTGCTGACCGCCGAGCGCATCGAGCGGCTCAACCGGGCGGGGCTGGAGCACCTGCAGATCAGCATCGACAATATCCAGCCCGATGATGTTTCCAAAAAAAGCCTGAAGGTGCTCGATAAGAAGCTCCAACTGCTGGCCGAGTATGCTGAGTTCGGCGTGAACATCAACTCGGTGATCGGCGGCGGCATCCATAATCCGGAAGACGCGATAGTGGTCGCCCGCCGGGCCGTGGGGCTGGGCTTGACCAGCACGCTCGGCGTCATCCACGACGCCGGGGGCCAGATGCGCCCCTTGAGCGAGGCGGAGCAGCGGGTCTATCGCACGATCAAGGACATGGGCCGGAAGGTCTACGCGCGCTTTGACAAGTTTCAGGAAGACATCGCCTACGGACGGGCGCACAACTGGCGCTGCCGCGCCGGTGGCCGTTACCTCTACATCTGCGAAGACGGCCTGGTGCACTACTGCTCGCAGCAGCGCGGCTATCCCGCCGTGCCGCTGGAGAAATACACGCGGGAGGACCTGTGGCGGGAGTATCACACGCGCAAATCCTGCGCGCCCCATTGCACCGTCTCCTGCGTGCAGGCGGTGGCGATGATCGACAACTGGCGCTCCCCGCAAACCTTGGAAGCACCCTTCCAGCAACCCGAACCGCTGGTGCAACTGCAAGGCCCGCTGCAGGACGGGGGGTAGGGGTCTGTATTCGAGCCGCGCGCGTAAGCAAGCGGACACTAAACGATAGCTCATAAAACCAAGTGTCGGGTCCGCTCCCTCGCGGCCCGCCGCCCGATGCGCTGGCCGACTCGCCGGTAGTAAGTCATTTCCCGAAAACTAACGTTATCCGGTCTAGCGGCGCTCCGCTGCTCAGAAAGTGGCAAGATTTCGGTTATATGCGGCCTTATAATGAGAACTTATCCACACCGCAATCGTGGTATGTCTGGTCTTTGTCTGCCCGCCACGGCGGTTGAGGCGGGTCGGCCTAAACAAGAGTTAGAGCTACAAAATGGCTTCGACGAATCGCGTCTCAAACGAAAAAAAGAACTTGAACCGCTTGGCCGGTGAGTTTTTAGTGGCGTCTCGCCTCACGCAGCGTGGCTACATGGTTACTTTGCAGTGGGGTAACACGATCAGCTATGACATTCTGGCTTTTGACAAGCAAGGCAAGATTGCTTTCATTGAGGTGAAGTCAACGGCTTCCTATCCTCGCCGATGGATGCTTCAAAGCAAGTACGCTAACCCTCGTGCAGATACCATACCCCTGAAAAGGCGCTTCGTCTGCTGTGTTGACATCTCAAGCGAGGAGCACGAGCCGTCGGTTTACGTTTTCCCTGCCTCGGCCGTAGCTAAAGGCTTGCACTATTACTTCCACAGCAAGTTTCCAGACAGCGCCAGTTATCACCTTTCGCTGGACTTCAAACCGCAGGGCAAATCCAAGCAAGAGGTACAGACGGTCGGCCAGTTTATCGAAGCGGAAAGATACCTCGAAAAATTCAACATTCTGGGGCTTGCCCCCGTCAGGGAGTAGAGTTAGGCGACACGAAGGGAAACACGGTGAGCAAAGGTGGAGTGACCTGACCGGGGATTTTTGTACCATCGATAGAGGCGAAGGTGTTCGAGCGTATTCATTAAGTGCAGCCGCAGCCACGGGAGGAATGGAACGTGAGAAAGACACCGCAATTGGTCAGCCAGTTCCTAGAAACAATCAGTGGGAAGATCCTAGAAAACTACCAGGCGATCATTAGGCGCTACGGGCACCGGCGGCAGGGAGTGTACGCTCTATATCGTGGTGATCGTCTCTATTACGTGGGCCTGGCGAGCAATCTGAATGCGCGGATCAAACAACACTTGAGAGATCGGCACAAGGGAAAGTGGGACAAATTCAGCGTGTACCTCACCATCGGGGATCGCCACCTGAAGGAGTTGGAATCACTGGTACTTCGCATCGCCCAGCCCAAAGGAAACAAAGTGGCGGGCAAATTCGCCAAAGCGGAAAATCTTCGCCGTAAGTTGAAACGGGATATTAGGGCAAGCCAGCAGGTGGAGTTGAACGTGTTGGTGGGTCGCAGGGTGAGGAAGCGAGTCATAAAGAGGGTCCTGCGCAAGTCCAAGAGGAAACCGGGTCCAACGAGAAAGTCGCCAGTATTGGCAGATTACTTTTCCCAGCGGGTCAAATTACGTGCACAATGGAAAGGCAAAACCTTCCGCGCAACAGTGCGAAAGGATGGTTCTATTAGGTTCCAGGGAAATGTTTTCCGGTCGCCTTCTAATGCCGCTCGTGCGGCAATTGGCTATGCGGTCAATGGCTGGCGATTTTGGACCTATGAACAGGCCCCTGGCGACTGGGTTTTTCTCAACACTCGGAAGAAATAAACCATCACTTAACAGTATTCAATTTGCTGAATAACCCACTCCTGAGTCTCTAGGAATTTCTCCAGTGACTTCTGCTCCGTGAGAACAAAGAGATCAAAAGCTGGGCGGCGGGAAATCGCAGGCACTGACGAAGAGATTGACGAGTTGGTCTATCGTCTCTACGGCATCACCGAGGAAGAGCGGAAAATCATTGAGGGGGCGTAGCGCCAGCGTCTAGCGGATTTTCCCGAGCCGCGCGCGTTAGCAAGCGGACACTAAACGATAGCTCATGAAACCAAGTGTCGGGTCCGCTCCATTACTGTCGCGGCTCTGATTCAAGCCCCTTCTGACTTCGGACTCCTGTCCCCACTCATCACTTGTCACTTATCACTGTTTTTTTGTCCGCTCCCTCACGGTCGTGGCTCGGAAACGCGCACGGCTCGGATTGGGGGCTACCGGCAAAGTAGCGGTACGATCAATACCCCTTTCCCTTGTCCACCGGGTTGAGGAACGGTTGGCCAGCCAAATACCGGCGCAAGTTCTCCGCCAGCAGATCGCTTGAGCGCTTCCAGAAGCGTTCCGTGGCGCTGCCCAGGTGAGCCGTAATCAGGACGTTCGGCAGCTTCCACAGAGGATGTTCCGGCGGCAGCGGCTCCGGGTCGGTCACATCAAGTGCCGCACCTGCGATCTGGCCCGATTCCAGCGCCCGCATCAGGGCGTCTGTATCAACCAATGTCCCTCGGGCGATGTTGATGAGGTATGCCGACAGCTTCATCGCTTGAAACGCGGCTTCTCCCATCAGTCCGATATTCTCCGGCGTGTCGGGAGCGGCCAGCACCAGGAAGTCCGTCTCCGCCAGCAGCACGTGCAGTTGCGGCGGAGCGTACACACGGTCGGCCAGCTCGCCTCCGCGCGTCGGGTCGCGCTTGAGGGCGGCCACGCGCATCCCCAAAGCCTTCGCCCGCGCCGCGACTTCCCGGCCTATCGCTCCCAGGCCGACCAGCCCCAGCGTCTTCCCGTTGATCTCGGTGAGGCAGTGTTCCGCTTCCCAGCCCTCTCCTTGTTCCCAGCGCCGCTCGGATTGATGGCGGAAAGAGGCGAGCAGCTTCCGGGACAGGGCAAACAGCAGCGCGATGGTGTGTTCGGCCACGGGGACGGCGTGGACGGAGGTAGAATTGGTCACCGTCACAGCGCTTTCGGCCAGCCCTGGCACCAAGATTGTAGTGACACCGGCGGCGGGGGAGTGAATCCACTTCAGTTTCCGGCAGCGCTCAAACTGCTCCGGCCGCAATGTCCAGGAGACCAGGATTTCGCAGTCCTCAATTTCTCGCGCAACCGTCTCCGGGTCCCGTGCGATAACCACTTCCAGTTCCGGGAACTGGTTGCGGACGGCCTGCTCTACCCAGTCGGGCACCCATAAATACTGGAGCCTGGAGGTGGAGGGCCAGAGGAGCTTTATTTTTGGGTTTGGGGGTTTGGGGCTTTTAGGTTTCATTCTGAGGAGGGAAGCGGCTGGATTTTGATTATGATCCGGGGAGCAATGCTGTCCGGGCGAATCGTCCCGGCGGCGGACGCCTCCAGCAGCGGTTTCAGCGCCGCGAGCAATGCGGCGACATCCACCGCGTCCCGTTCCGGGGCAAACGCCGATAGCTTCTCCATCCCGGCCGTCAGCAGGCGACCGGCTCCGACGAGGTTCTCCCGGCGGAGATGATAGAAGGCCACGGCGATCTGGATCAGCCCTTGCAGGAATGTTCTTTGTTCGCCGGAGGCACCCAGCCACGCTTCCTCCAGCATCTCATGGCACTCGAAGAACCGTTCCCGGTTGAAAAGGTCGATCCCCTCCCGCAGGTGGTCTTTCGAGTGTGATGTCACCGGTGAAGCTCCCGCTGGCGGAGAAAGTCATCCCGACAGGCAAGCTGAGGAAGCAAGCTGCCCCGGGCGTGCTTACACCGGGACCTGAATATTTTTATGAATGACGTACAGGGCCAGCTCCAGGCGGTCCGAGACACCCAGCTTGTCGAAGATGTTATGCAGATGGTTCTTTACGGTCTGCTCGCTGATGAACATCCTTTGGGCGATTTCCTTGTTTTTGAAGCCCTGGGAGGTCAGCCCGACTACCTGCCTCTCGCGGGCGCTCAGCGGGGAGGAGTCGCGCTCCTTGCGGTTGGAGACGCCCGGCCCCGGAGAATTCCTTCATGACCGCCCCCGTCATGTGCGTATCCAGCCAGATTTCGCCGGCCTCCACCTTGCGGATGCATTTGATCAGCAACTCGACCGGGGCTTGCTTCAACACAATGCCGGCAGTGCCCAGCTTCATGGCCAGAACAAAGTCTTCTTCTTTCTCCGTGGAGGTCAGGAGAATGACACGGGGCTTCTTCCGCTTCGGCTGCAGTTGCTCCAGCACCTCCAGCCCGCTCAGCTCCGGCAGCAGCAGGTCCTGAATGAGCATCTCCGGGTTCAGCGCGTCCACCATCTTCATGACTTCCTTGCCGTTGTCTGCCTCGCCAATGACGGAGATATCCGGCTCTTGCGAGAGCAGCCGTTTCAGGCCGGCTCGGAAGATTGGCTGGGCGTCGCCAATCAGGACGCGGATTTTCTTACCCTTAGCCATATTCGGAGTGCGTTGGAGCCTAGACAGGGCCTTGGCTTCTATCGATCGCCGGGCCGACTCAGTAGGCATAGGAATTCTAAGAAGATTCGGTCAGGCTGTCAACCGTCCCGGTCAGCTTGCAGGGCGAAATGGGGCCAATGCCATTTTTTGTTTGACACTCCGCCCGTTTTCAGGGGTAATGTCGGGACCATGAATCCGGCACATCTGCATCTGCTGCTGAACCATATCCCGCTGCCCGGAATTTTGCTCGGCTTGGCGCTGCTGTTGGTGGCTCTGTCGAGAAACAACGATGAGCTAAAAAAACTGAGTTGCTGTGTCTTCCTCCTGATTGCGCTGCTTGCAGTCCCGGTGTATTTAACCGGCGAAGGCGCCGAGGAGATTGTGGAGCATCTTCCCGGCGTAGAGCACGAGTTGATTGAAGAGCATGAAGAGTCAGCTTTGGTATCGCTGGTCGCCATAGAGGTTCTGGGCCTTCTTTCGCTGGCTGGGCTTATCCGCTTTCGGGGTCCCGGCGAGCTTCCGCATTGGTTTGTCACGACCTGTTTGCTCCTGTCCATTGTTGTGGCGGGAATGGTGGCATGGACCTCAAACCTGGGCGGACGGATACGCCACTCCGAGACTAGACCAGGGTTCCAGTCTTCTTCTACTGCTGAATAAGAGTCCCTGTATGCAGGGAATTGATAATAGTCAGGGAATGTCTGCTGCGGTGCTATGTACTTGGCAATGCGTTGGCTTGACGAGCCTTGTGGAAATTGCTGTGGAAAACCTGCCAAGGTGCTTCGGATGTTCTCTTTGGCCTTGCCACTGGATTTCGCGGTATCAGGGATGCTCGGCCCTGCCTAATTAATTGAAATAATAATACTTACATTTTTTTAGCAGGCCGCGCAGGGTCTGTTTTACTGCCAGAGCCAGGTCGCCTTGGCTGCGCGCCGCAAAATCCGGTTTTGCACAAATGTACAGCAGGAAAAGCATTAGAAGTCCCTGTTTTCAAGCCTTGCGATGGCATTCAAGTTTTTTGAATGGAAAGATTGAAAAGGTGCGGAAAGGAAGCAAATGAAAGACTATGAAGGGGTTCGGAGCAGCTTGCCGGATGCACTGCGGCGGAAGCGATACGTTTTTTATTGGGGATGAGGACCATCAGGTTCCGCCAGATGCTTTTGCAGCCGTGTCGCCAGCGATTGCGGCACTTCGGCATCCACGTCAATGAACCCGTCCGCGTAGTCGCGGTGCAGCACGCGCCCCAGCCCATAGACCCAGGAAAGCTGTTTTCCCTCCATCTGCGTAAAACGCAACCGCACTTTCACGACGGGGTCCAATTGTAGAAGGCGGTCGATTGCGCCGAGCAGGCCTTCCATCCCTTCGCCGGTCTTAGCCGAAATGAATACTTCGCCGGCGTTTCCGCGCAACGCTTCCCGCTCCTCCGGGCCGAGCATGTCAATTTTGTTCTGGACGCGCAGGCAGGGTTTGTCCAGAGCTTCCAGTTCGTCCAGCACCTTCTCGACCTCCTCCTCTTGTTGCGCGAGGCCGGGAGCCGAACAATCCAATACCCTGATAATCATTTCCGCTTCCCGCACCTCCTCCAGCGTGGCACGGAAGGCTTTGATGAGGCTATGGGGCAGGTTGCGGATAAACCCAACCGTATCGGAAACCAGCACGCGTCTGCGGGAGGGCAACTCCAGCAGGCGTAGCGTGGGGTCCAGCGTGGCGAACATCTTGGAGGAGGTCAGCACGCTGGCCTGAGTGAGGCGGTTGAACAGGGTGGATTTGCCCGCGTTGGTGTAGCCCACCAGCGAGAGGGTGGCGATGGGTACGGTGGCCCGGCGGGAGCGGCGGCGCATACGCTGCACACGCACCGTCTCCAGGGTTTTCTCCAGGATTTGGATGCGGCGGCGGATGCGGCGGCGGTCCATCTCCAGTTGCGTTTCCCCTGGTCCCCGCGTCCCGATGCCGCCTCCCAGGCGGGACATCGCTACGCCCCGTCCCGCCAGCCGGGGGAGCATATAGCTCAGTTGTGCCAGCTCCACTTGCAACTGGCCTTCCCGCGTGCGGGCGTGCCGCGCAAAGATATCCAGGATCAGTTGCGTCCGGTCCACCACCCGGCAGCCGGCCACGGCCTCGATGTTGCGCTGCTGGGTGGGAGTCAGCTCACGATCGAATATGAGCAGGTCAATGTTCCCGCCCTGTGCCTGCTGCCGAATTTCCTCCAGCTTGCCCCGGCCCACGAGCGTGGCGGAATCCAGACGCTCCCGGGTTTGCAGGATTTTTTCTGCAACGAAGGCGCCGGCGCTTTGCGTCAGCTCGGAAAGCTCTTCCAGAGAGTCTTCCGGGTCCGGCCTGGGGGCAGAGGAGCGTCCTTTGTGGGATTTCTCTTTCACCCCCACCAATATGGCTCGTTCCCGCAAAGCTGCCGTGAGAATGTTTTATGCCTCCGGCGCTTTAGATGATTGGGAAGAAGGCTGGGTGGAGCGAGATACGACCACCGTGGAGATGGCGTGCTTGAAGATCAATTGTTCCTGGTGATTGATTTCCAGCACCAGCGCGAATTTGTCGAAACTTTTGATTTTGCCCGACAGTTTCACCCCGCCCATCAGGAAGATGGTCACCGAGGTTTTTTCTTTCCTCGCCTGATTCAGAAACGAGTCTTGAATGTTCTGCGGGGATTTCTCCGCCGGTGGGGAGTCTTTTGGATTCGGGTCGGGCATGGCTCTATTCTACTTCGCCACGCGAAATGTGGCAACGGAAACACCGCCCAAAACTCTTGTTTCTGGGGACGCTCCCGGGTTTATAATCCTCTCTCTCTCCGGATACCGGCTGCCGGGAAGGAGCCTGCAGGAGAAATTCCCCAGGGGAAATCAATCAGCAGTGAAACGTCCTGTCAAAACCAGACAATCTGTGAGCAAGAAATCGAAGAGCAAGAAACGGAAAGCTCCGCCAAGCAAAGTAAAGCTGCCGCGCCGCCGCGGGACAGGCCTCGAACGCAGCCGCAGCGGACAGCTTGCGGACCGCAAGGATTTTCCCGTTCAGGTCCGCGACGGGGAAAAGTTGCATGAGGATGTGTTTGGCACGGAACATCTGGCAGGCGCCATCGCCCACGAGTTGCGACAGCCGTTGAGCGTCATCCAGAACATTGCCGCTTATCTGCGGGCTACGGTTCCCTCTCGGAACGGGGCTGTTTTGAAACAGCTGAAGACGCTGGAACAACAAACGGCGATGGCAGGGGAAATCCTTTCCAGCATGCTCGAGTTCGCCCGCTCCGGCAAGCCCACAATAGCGCCCACCGACCTGCATGCGGTCCTTAAGAATGTTCTGAGCCGCGCTTCGTTGGGTCTCTCAGGGGGTCTCTCGCGGGATCGCGTGCGGGGCCTCTCACGGGGTCTCTCGCGTTCCTCATTGCCCTCCTCGCAACTCCGGCTGAAGCAGAGCTTGGCCCGGCGGCTGCCGCCGGTGCTGGCCGACCCCGTGCATGTGGACCGGATCCTCTCCAACCTGATTGCCAACGGGGTGGAGAGCATGAAGCGAAGGGAGAAAAGGAACGCGCCGGGAATCCTCTCGGTCGCCACCGAGGCCGAAGGCAGGGAGGTTGTGGTGCGTGTTGCCGACACCGGCTGCGGCATCGCTCCCGCTCAGGCAAGGAAAATCTTCGAACCGTTCTTCACCACCAAGCAGACAGGGACGGGCCTGGGACTTGCCCTCTGCCGTCGAATGGCCGAGGCCAACGGCGGCAGCATCGGTTTCCAAAGCCGTCTGGGCAAGGGGACTACCTTCGAGCTGCGCCTGCCGAAGGCTTGAGGGTCTGTGTAAAAGGAAATCCGAGCCTGCCTGCGGTCCAGAGGACCTTCGGTCCGGCGGGCCGCGAGAGCCTGCCCCGAGCCTTGTCCCGAGAGAAACCGAGGGAAGAGTCGAGGGGTGAGGGGCGGTCCTAACTGCTCAGTGATGCTTCATTTCCTTGCTACCCGCCAGGAGCGCACTCCGCGCAAGGGCAGATATCCCGCAGGTGATCGAAGGAGTAAAGGCCGGTGCTGTGGCCATCGGTCCAAAGGAAACGCACGGCGTAGCGGCCCACCGTTTCGGCGTTGGTCAGCCGCGCGGCCGGTTTGAACATGAGAAGCGGGCTGGGGCTGAGCGGTTGTGAAGAATGCTCTTCGCCCCGGCAACTGGCGCAGGGACAGTTCTGCCGCAGGTGATCGAGCGGATAGTGGCTCTTGTGGCCGTCCCCCCAGGTGATGTCCACGCCCTGGCTCAGGGAGATGTCGATGTGGGTCGGGTCAGTGTTCTTTCCTGCCATGAATGGATTTTACACGCTCTCTGACACCGCATCAATGAGGGGGACCGTTTCCGGAGGGTTGTTTGCTTCCGGGGCCGCGAACAGGTACAGGCGGGAAAGCAGCATCCTCGCCTTCAGACGGACGGTCTTGCTTCCGCTGCAACTATTCCCCAATCACGTCAAAGTTGGTGGAGCCCGACACGCGTACTTTGGACCAGACCTCGGCCCAGGGAGCGCGTGTGGGGTGGCTCGAATAGCCGACTTTGGAATCCAGGTCGTCAAATTCCAGCACCAAGCCGTAGGTCCGCTCGGCATCCCCGTGTACCAGCGGACGGCTGAGCTTTCCCACCCAGGCCCTTTGCAGTCCGGGCATCACCTCAACCAGATGTTCGGTCGCCTGCTTAAAATCTTCAAAAGCCTGCGGTGTGGCGTTTTCCTGCGGCGTCCAGGCAACGGCATGAATGGTGGTTTTCTGAGTGGTTCCCCCGGCCTGCCCGGCCAGATACCCCGCCACGAACAGCATGCTTCCGATCACCAAAAGTACGGTCTTTCCATTTCGCAATGGGCGCATATGGATATTCCTCTCCTCTAGGTTTTCAGGATATCGGTGGCACGATTGTACTCTCAGGGCGGAAGGCGTCGCCAGTTATTTTTGACGGCTGCCTGCGGCCAATAGGCGAGGTTGGAGCGTGGCAGACAAATGGTTCGCGGTCTTGTTGGGAACCGGCTCCAGTTTGCCACGCTCGTCTAGGAAGGAATCAACAAGTGTTTCAGTCAGACGGTCTGCTGACGCGCGCTTATTCACCCAGGATGTCAAAGGTGGTCGTGCCCAGCACGCGCACACGGTCATAGACCTCAACCCAGGCGTCGTGTGCGGGGTGGTCCGCATAAACGGCCAGAGCCGCCTCGTCGTCGAATTCCATCGCCACGCCGTGAGTCCGCTCGCTGGTTCCCTGAGTGAGCGGACGGAGGAGCTTGCCCACCCAAACTTTCCTCAGGCCGGGAATCTTGCCGACCATATCCGCCGTCGCATTCTTAAACGCCTCAAAGTCCTCTTTCGTGGCTTCCTCGATGGCCGTATAGGCAAAGGCGTGCAGGAGCGCTTTTTCAGTTGTGCCCGACTGGGCCGTGGCCGTCTGGTCTGTGGCTATCTCCTGTCCCACCTGGCAGCCGGCCACAAATAACAAGCACCCGACCACCAGAGACAAATTCTTCCCGCCAAGCAATTTTCGCATGAGTCCTCCAGTGTGTGATATGTGATGGTGGAAAGATTTTACCAATATAGAGAGGCCGGTTTCCGATTTTTTTTGAGTGGCGAGCCGGGACGCGGCGGCAGAGGCGGGAGATGAAAGATGGAGGAGAGAGGGGGGAGACCTAGCGCGGGAAGCGCACCGAATCGAGCATCTGCTGAAACACCGGCTCCCAGGCGGCGAAATTCCGCTCGGGCGCGATAAACACAATGTACCAGAGCCCCTCGGGCCGGAAGGTGGTCACGATCCAGTTGACCTCTGTTTCGTCCACGATGGGGGATTGCCCCAGGGCCGTCACGGAAAGCAGCTCCTGGCGGCCGCTGGACCTTTGCGAGCGGCGGATGACGCGCAGGTTCGGGTTGCTTCGTTGCAGTTCGCGGATCAACTGATCGGTGGCGTTCGAGAGAGTCAGCCGCCGGCCACGCCGTTGCGCCGGTTCGTAGACGCTCATCATGGCGCCGTAGGCGATCGCCGGCAAAGCGTTCTCGCTTGCCCGGATGATTCCCTGCGGAGGCACCATCGTGAGGGTTGAGGTTCCCTCTCCGTAGACATCCCAGTTGTCGGGGTAGCCGATGCTGAAAAAATCCGCGTTGAAGTACTGAAACCGCCGGGAGGGCTCTTCCGGTTGGGACGGTTCGAGCCCCCCGGAGCCCGAGCGCGGCCTTTGGGCAGGCTCCGCATCCGCCAGCTCTGTGGTTCTGCGTTTCATCCTCTCGAATTCGGAGTTGCGGTCGCTAAAACTCTTGCGAGGACCGAGCGAGGGAATCAGGTCCAATACGTCCGTCTGCCGGTTTCCCGGATTGGGGTGGCTGGCAAGAAACTCTATACCGCGGTTACCGCTTTCCGCCTCGATGATCTCGAAGAACTGCGCCATGGCTCTCGGATCATAACCCGCATCGTATAGCATTTGCGCGCCCTGCTGGTCGGCCTGGCGCTCTGCCGAGCGAGAGAACTTCAAAAAAACCGAGTTGAGGCCAAAGCCGATCCCCAACTGCGCCAGCTGGCCTCCGATTCCTCCCCCGGAGAGGATGCCCCCAAGGATCGCCAGCGGGGCCTGGGCCAGCATGGCTTTGGAGGCTTGATTGGTGGAGTGGCGCAGGGCCACGTGGGAGATTTCGTGCGCCAGCACGCCGGCCAGTTGCGCTTCGCTCTCAGCCGACAGGATGATTCCAGTGTGTATATAGATGGGGCCGCCGGGAAGGGCGAAGGCGTTGATTTCTTTTGCGTTCACCAGGCTGAACCGGTAAGGATAACGGTGTCCGGGAGCGAACCCGGCGAGCTTCTGTCCCAGGCGGTTGATGTAGTCGTTCAACTGTGAATCGGAGACCAGGGCGAGTTCTTTTTCCATTTCCGCCGCGGCGTCTTTTCCGAGTTGAATATCTTGATCAGGCTTGAAGGTGTTGAAGCCGGGTTTGTGCTCCACGCGGGCGTGGAGAGGGATTGCCGCCAGACAAAGAAACCAGAGCAGCAGACTGGCCGCGCCTGCAAAGGTTCCCGGCGCGCTTGCCGGTCTTGCTTTTCGTGAATGGGACACTTTATTCACAGACGTCACTCTATACACAGGCGTCACCTTATACACAGGCGTCACCCGGCAAAAAGGAAGGCGCAGAAGCTGCACCTGGAACAGGCAAATTTTGCCTCCGGGCGGCGTGTTTTGCAAGCGGAACTTTCCTGAGATGCTGGTTTGGAGTGCTGGTCTGAGGGTCGCGTCCTATCGTCCGCATGCTCCCGTTGTTCAGTTCCCATTTTAGGTTCAAGGCCCGGAGCTGTTGGAGCGAGCCTTCGGGCAGTTAATTACTTACTGCGCGGGGTGCGGAGACCTCCGCAGAACGATCCCGTGCTCTGGTCATCCGGGAAGCCGACCCGTTGCGGGCACGGGCGGGTCGGGTCTTTGGCGTCCAGGGAAGCACACGGTCGGCGCGCGCGTCTTTTACAAAAGCAAGTTCGTTTCCGCCCGGTTGCGCTCCCACCAGCAGAGAATCGCCCAAACCAATCTGGTCGGTCGCCATCAAGTGGGCCAGCGGGTCCACCAAGTGCCGTTCAATGGAGCGTTTCAGATGCCGTGCGCCATACTTCGCGTCCATTCCGTCCTCCAGCAGGAATTGCTTTGCCTCCGGAGCGCAGGAGAAAAAGAACCGTTTCCCGCCGGTGGAGTCCAGCATTCGCTGCTGCACCCTGGCGAGTTCAATGTCCAGCACTCGCTCCAGATTAGCTTGATTGAGGTTTCGGAAGACGACCGTCTTGTCAATGCGGTTGATGAACTCGGGCGAAAATTTTCTCCGGGCAGCTTCCAAAGCCGTGTTCTGCACCTTTTGCTCCAGGCGCTCGTCCGGCTCCAGGGGCTGCTGGCCAAACCCGATGCCGCCCAGCAGCATGTTGCTGATCTCGGCGCCGCCCAGGTTGCTCGTCATGAAGATGATTGTTTGCGAAAAGTCCACTTTCCGGTTGTCTCCCAGCGTCAGCGTCGCTTTATCCAGGATACCAAGCAGCAACTGCCAGAGGGAGTCGCTGGCCTTTTCGATTTCATCCAGCAGCACCAGGGAAAGCTTCATGTCGTCTCTGTGCCACTGGTTCAAAGACTCCTGGGTCAGCACGGGGTGTGTTTCTCTGTGCCCCAAATAGCCCGGCGGCGAGCCGATCAGCTTGGCGATCTCGTGGCTGTGCTGAAATTCGGCGCAGTCAATCTTGATCATCGCGCGGCTGTCGCCCAGCAATGTCTCGGCTGTGGCCTCCACAACTCTTGTTTTTCCGGATCCAGTGGGGCCCAGAAACAACAGGTTGCCCACGGGACGGTTGGCTGCATTCATTCCTGCCAGGAAGATTTGATATACCGAGGCGATCGCCTTGATGGCGTCATCCTGGCCAACGATCTTCGCCCGCAGCGACTCTTCCAATTCCCTGGCCCGGGAGCTTTTCCGCTTGGGGTCCAATGTCATTTTGGTAGCTGCTGATTTCATCATTATGTTCTCCCTGCCTGATCCTGAAGCAATCTGCATGCCGTTTCCGTTTGCCACTTTATTCCGTCCCAGGGTCTCCTGAATTCCTTTTGTTTTCTGCGCTTATAAAGCTAAGCAAGCCCTCTAAGGCCGGATCAGGCCTTGCCACTATCCGTCACCTATCCGGCAAATTTTGGAGGGCAGTCTGAATTCATTTTAATCTTTCAGCAACCCGCCCCAGTTTGTGTTGCCTTGCTCATCTTTCGCTGCTCAAGCTCCTTTCCCGGAGGTGCCTTCTTATCAATCCAGGGAACCATTAAATCCAGAGAACCACGGGATCTGAGCCGCCTCCCACTTGATTTGACGCCGGAAAGGCAATTTAGGCTGCAACGAATTCCAAAAAAAAAGCGCTTTCTCCCGCCCTCGTCATCAAGTCTTCAGTTTCCCCGGCGTCTGGCGATCGGTTGCGCATTCGGTAACCAGTGCGCCCTCATTAGTAATATCGGAGCAATCCTACGTAAAACTTTAGGCTCATCTCGCAAATCCCTGCCTTTTCCGTCACCCCCCCCCGCTTGAAATTGCTGCTTCTGATTGCTCAATCCGCGCTATAATGTTGTTAGGTAGATAAGAGTTGGCTTAACAACTGCGCGGCTTCGAGTCGTTCGCAAGCGCTGCCTACGCAGCGAGCGAAAAAAAAGTTCCCCCATGCCGGTTCCACATTTGATAGGTCTGAAACGGGATGGCGGAGGATTCCCGCCGGAAGGTCCGGTTAGTTCAGATAAGGTCTGAGGCAGATGAAGGTGAAGAAATCGGAAAAGATATGGCATAACGGGCGCTTCATCAATTGGGATGACGCCACCGTGCACGTGCTCTCCCACGTCGTCAATTACGGTTCCTCCTTGTTTGAAGGAATCCGCTGCTATGCGCTGCCGTCCGGCCCCGCCATCTTCCGTTTGTCGGAACACCTGCAACGGCTGATCAACTCTTGCAAAATTTACCGGATGTCGCTCCCGCATTCGCGAGAGGAGATGGAACAGGCCTGCCTGGAGCTGGTGGGAGTGAACGGCCTGCGCCACTGCTATCTTCGTCCCATTGCCCTGCGCGGGTACGGCGAAATCGGAGTGCATCCCGGCAACACTCCCGTGGAAGTGTTTATCGCCTGCTGGGAGTGGGGAAAGTACCTGGGCTCGGAGGCGGACCAGGGTGTGGATGTATGCGTTTCTTCCTGGAACCGCATGGCGCCCAATACGCTTCCGGCGATGGCCAAGTCGGCAGCCAACTACATGAACGCCCAGCTCATCCGGATGGAAGCCGAGGAGAACGGCTACGCCGAAGGCATCGCTCTCGACAGCAGGGGCTTTCTCAGCGAAGGCAGCGGAGAGAATCTCTTCGTGGTCTATGGCGGGAGGATACTCACGCCTCCCCTGAGCGCCTCCATTCTTCCCGGCATCACCCGCGATACCGTGATCACGCTTTGCCAGGACCTCGGGCTGAAGGTCGAGGAGCAGGATATCCCCCGGGAGATGCTCTATCTGGCCGATGAGGTTTTTATGGTGGGCACTGCCGCTGAAGTCACGCCGCTGCGGACGGTTGACCGCATCCCGGTCGGCGACGGCAAGCGCGGCCCCATTACCGAAAAACTGCAGCAGGAATTTTTTGCCATCGTGGAGGGCCGGAAGCAAGATCCCCACGGTTGGATGACTCCTGTTGTTGCGCCCCGCCCCACAACCGTCGAAGTCAATCGATAAAATCCTCCCAGATCACGGTTCGGCGTCGTATGTAGAAGCGGCCACTTTGATCGCAAAGATATTCCCTTGCCGCTTTGCCGGACGGATTGCGCTGCTATTCAGCGGCTTCCTGCCGCCGAGTCCGTTCCACAAAATCCTGAACCGCTCTTGAATACGCAGAGATTCTTGGCTAGCATGGAGCACGTTTCCGCAGCCGCTTGCTTTGCCGAACTTAGTTGCGAACACAGGAGCGTGATTCTTGCCGAATGGATCTCCTGCGCGATCCTCCCGCCAGAAGATCGGCCTGGTTCTAGGGATTGTTCTCTTCCTACTCGTGCTGGCCGTCCCCGCGCCGGAGGGAATGTCGCCGGAGGCCAAGCGTATGGCGGCGGTCGCCGTGTTGATGGGCACATGGTGGATCAGTGAAGCGATTGCCATTGCCCTGACCGCTCTGCTGCCGCTGGCGCTGTTGCCGCTGCTCGGCATCATGCCGAGCGCGGAAGTGGCTCCCCGCTACACCGATCACGTGATCTTCCTGTTCTTCGGAGGATTCGTCGTCGCCCTCGCCATCCAAAAATGGAACTTGCACCGGCGCATCGCTCTGCACACGATTCTGATGGTGGGAGCCGAGCCCACGCGCCTGATGCTGGGCTTCATGCTGGCCGCGGCGTTTCTTTCCATGTGGATGTCGAACACCGCCTGCGTCATGATGATGTTTCCCATCGGGATGGCCGTGGTCAAGCAATTGGCGGCCGAATCGGCCACGGGCGGCGCGGCGGACTCGGACGGGCGGCGAGTGCTTGAAAGTTTCGGGCCGGTGCTGATGCTCGGCATCGCTTATGCTGCCAGCATCGGCGGCATCGGCACGCTGATCGGCACCCCGCCGAACCTGGTTTTTTCCGGAACGGTGCGGAACCTGTTTCCCGAAGCCCCCGAGATCGGGTTTCTCCAATGGATGGGGATCGGGATGCCCGTCGTGGTGTTGTTTCTTCCCCTCGCCTGGCTCTACCTCTGCCGCTTTGGTGCCAAAGTGCCGCTCCGTCAGATTCGTTTTCCGGGAAGCCAAACGGTCATCCAGGAGGAGTTACATCAATTGGGAAAGATGACCCCTCCGGAAAAGCGCGTCCTGACGATCTGGTCGGCGATGGCATTTCTGTGGATTTTCCGCAATCCCATCAAGCTCGGCGCCATCACCGTGCCCGGCTGGTCGGAGTTGTTCGGGCACCCGGCTTATCTGCACGACGCCACCGTCGCTGTCGCCATGGCCCTGTTATTGTGCCTGACCCCGGCGGGATCGTCGGGCGGCGCCTCAGAAGCCGGCGGGCACAAACCGTTTTTGATGGATTGGCAGACCATCCGCACGGGGCTTCCCTGGGGAATCCTGCTGCTGTTCGGCGGGGGGTTCGCCATGGCGGCTGGCTTTCAGCAAACCGGCCTGGCAAGCTGGATCGGTTCGCGGCTCGGCGGGATGGAAGGATTTCCGCCCTTGCTGATGATTGTCATCACCTGCCTGGTTTTGACGTTTCTGACCGAGGTGACCTCGAACACTGCCACTGCGACCATGGCCATGCCTGTGCTAGCCGCAGCTGCGATCCAGATTGGCGTTCATCCCTTTCTATTTATGATCCCGGCCACGATCTCCACCTCCTGCGCCTTTATGCTTCCGGTCTCTACACCTCCCAACGCCATTGTGTTCGGCAGCGGATGGGTCACCATCCCGCAGATGGCCCGCGCCGGCATCATGCTCGACTTGGCGGGGGTGGTGATCGTAACTACGGTGGCATATTTTCTGGCCGCCACTGTTTTCGGCTTCTCCTTCGGCCAGCTCCCGGTCTGGGCCCGGTAGTAGGGATTGGCTGGCGTATGCTTCTGGACGAAGCCGAAGCCCACGATTTGAAATTCCGGATAAAGGCCAACCCTGCGCGAGAAAGGATTATTATCAGGAGAGACCGTAAGGCGAAACCGTAAGGAGAGACAATGAGCAGGTATCCAGAATTTACTCTGGCTGCCGTCCAGGCTGCGCCGGTGCTTTTCGACGCGGAGGCGTCGAGAAGTCAAAAGCCGGGCCATCCAAGCGGACGTAACCTATACCGCTGGGCGGTGATTGATCCGTAGCGGGACGTGGATCAATATCTGGAGGACGCCGCCCGGCGGAATGGCATGCTGGACATATCGAAGGAGCATTGCATCACCCTCTCGATCATCTCACCCGGTCGCTTGAGGCGCTCGACCCCCAAGCCCCCACCGCCGTCTGTTGCAAAAGCGGCTACCGCTCCAGCATTGCGTGCACCCTTTTGCAGGCTCGCGGCTTCCGCAATCTCTATAACGTGGTGGGTGGGGTGGACGCCTGGACGGCCAGCGGATTCCCGGTCGTTCGATAATTGTTATCCGGGAATTGTCTGATTCCGAGCCGCAACCGCCAGGGAGCGGTCAACCAAGCTTTGCTTACTCACTTGGCGTTCAGGGTCCGCTTGCTGATCCCTCGGCTATGCTCCCTTCGGCTTCGCTCAGGGCAGGCAGGGCAGGCAGGGCAGGCGCGCGCGGCTCGGGTTTTTTCCTACAACAGTTGCCGCAGGACGTACTGTAAGATTCCGCCGTGCTTGTAGTAGAGCACTTCTTCCGGAGTATCGATCCGGGCGATTGCGGTAAAAGAGGAGTTGTTGCCCTTCTCGTCCCGGACGCGCACGGTGACCTTCTTGTCGGATTCGAGCGCGGCGGCGACGCCTTCAATTTCAAAGGTCTCCCGTCCGCTGAGCTGTAAACGGGCGATGCTGTCCCCGCGGCTGAACTGCAAAGGCAAGACCCCCATGCCGACCAGGTTGCTGCGGTGGATCCGCTCAAAGCTTTCCACGATCACGGCTTGCACGCCGAGCAGCCGCGTGCCCTTGGCGGCCCAGTCGCGCGAGGAGCCGGAGCCGTATTCCTTGCCCGCCAGCACGACCAGCGGGACTTTTTCTTGGGCGTATTGCATGGCGGCGTCATAGATAGACATCTGCGCTCCGTCGGGCAGGTGCAGCGTCCAGCCACCCTCGGTTCCGGGAGCCATCAGGTTCCGCAGCCGGATATTCCCAAAGGTGCCGCGCATCATTACTTCATGATTGCCGCGCCGCGCCCCGAAGGAGTTGAAGTCGGCGGGTTTGACGCCCTGCCCGATCAGATACTTTCCGGCAGGCCCGTCGGCGGGAATAGACCCTGCGGGGGAGATGTGGTCGGTGGTGACGCTGTCGCCCAGCACCGCCAGCACGCGCGCACTGCGAATGTCCTCGATGGCGGCAGGAGTCGGGGGCATATTTTCAAAGAAGGGCGGATGCTTGATGTAGGTGGATTTCGGGTCCCAGGCGAAGCGGTCGCCCTCGGGAACGGGCAGGGAGCTCCAGGCGGGATCTCCCTCAAAAACGTTGGCGTAGCGGGAGCGGAACATCTCGCTGCTCACGGCGCTGCGGACGGTTTCCTCAATCTCCTGCTGGGTCGGCCAAATGTCTTTCAGGTAAACCTCCCCGGAGGTGGCGGTCTTTCCGAGAGGCTCCTTATAGAGGTCAATATCCATGCGCCCGGCCAGCGCGTAGGCCACCACCAGCGGCGGGGAGGCGAGATAGTTGGCGCGAACATGCGGGTTGATGCGCCCTTCAAAATTCCGGTTGCCGCTCAGCACCGCCACGGCCACCAGATCCGATTCCTGGATGCCGCGCGCCACCGGCTCCGGCAGCGGGCCGCTGTTGCCGATGCAGGTGGTGCAGCCGTATCCCACCAGGTGGAATCCCAACTTCTCGAGGTAGGGCATCAGGCCGGATTGGTTCAGGTAGTCGGTGACCACCTTGGAGCCCGGCGCCAGACTTGTCTTTACTCCAGGCGCTGTCGTCAGGCCCTTCTCCACGGCCTTCTTGGCGACAAGACCCGCTCCCAGCATCACGGAAGGGTTGGAGGTGTTGGTGCAACTGGTGATGGCGGCAATCACCACCGACCCGTCATGCAGTTCCGCCGACTTCCCGTTGAGAGCCACCTTCGCGGTTTTCTTGGCCTTGCCCTTTTTCGCGCCTGTGATCGACGGCAGCGCTTGCGCAAACTTTGCCTTGGCCTGCCGCAAGGGCACGCGATCCTGTGGCCGCCTGGGACCGGCGAGGCTCGGCTCCACCGTCGCCAGGTCTAGTTGCAGCGTGTCGGAATAGTTCGCCTCGGGACTCGACGCAGTCCGGAAAAGCCCCTGTTCGGTGGCATAGGCGCGGACCAGCTCCACGGCTTGCTCATCGCGTCCCGTGAAGCGCAGGTAGTTCAAGGTTTCCTCGTCGATGGGGAAGATGGCAATGGTGGCTCCGTATTCCGGACACATGTTGCCGAGCGTGGCGCGGTCGGCCAGCGGAAGATTGTCCAGGCCGGGACCGAAAAACTCCACAAACTTGCCCACGACGCCTTTCTTGCGCAGCGCCTCGGTGATGGTCAGCACCAAATCGGTGGCCGTGGCGCCTTCCGGCAGCCTTCCGGAAAGCTTGAATCCCACCACCGGCGGAACCAGCATGGTGATGGGCTGGCCCAGCATGGCCGCCTCGGCTTCAATTCCGCCCACGCCCCAGCCTACTACGCCGAGGCCGTTAATCATCGTCGTGTGCGAATCGGTTCCGACCAGAGTGTCCGGATAGGCCAGGGGCTTGCCGTCCTCGTTCGTCTGGAAAACGACGCGGGCCAGATATTCCAGGTTCACTTGATGGACGATTCCGGTATCGGGGGGCACCGCGCGGAAGTTGCTGAAAGCCCTTTGCGCCCAGCGTAAGAAGGCGTAGCGCTCCTGGTTGCGCGCAAATTCCAGCTTGGCATTGGTGGCAAACGCTTCCGGCGAACCGTAGGAATCCACCTGCACGGAGTGGTCAATCACCAGATCGACCGGCTCCAGCGGGTTGATCTTTTTCGGATCGCCCCCCATGCGTTCCATGGCGTCGCGCATGGCGGCCAGGTCAACCACGGCCGGGACACCGGTGAAATCCTGCAGCAGGACGCGGGCCGGAGTGAAGGCGATCTCTTTTTGGGTCTCCGCAATGGGGTTCCACCGGGCCAAGCCCTCGATGTCCTCCTTCTTCACGGCGCGCCCGTCCTCATTGCGCAGCAGGTTCTCGAGCAGGATTTTCAGGCAGAAGGGGAGTCTGGAAACATTTCCCGCGCCGGCCTTTTCGATGGCCTCCAGCCGGTACAGATCGAAGGTTTGCGCGCCTGCCTGCAATCGGCTGCGGCTCCCAAAACTGTTCAACATGATGGCACCTTTCTTTGTTCTTTTCTCTTCGCTCTTTGCCGGAACGTTAGCTGCTTTCCTCGCGCGGAGAAAACCGCTCGAGGGACTTTCGGCGCGGAGGCTATGTGGATCGATCCCGGCGGGATTGTTGCCAGCTTCTGGCAGAATGTTTCATGCTAGCACAGTGCCACGGCGGTGAGATTGCTTCTTTCACCACTCCTTTCATAGGGAACGGAAATTTGAAGGTTCCTGTGCGGATTTGTTATGATGCATGGAGCTTGGCCGAACACTGGCGCAGCATGCGTCCCCATCGTCTAGTCTGGCCTAGGACACCGCCCTTTCACGGCGGCGACGGGGGTTCAAATCCCCCTGGGGACGCCATTTTATTTCAGGCGCTTTCGGGCTCAGGTTCCGGTAGGGCTTTTTTCTCGGTAACGCCTGGGTAACACAGATTGCCGAAAACGGCATCCACTCCCCCTCACAGCCTCCTCCAAGAAC
Organism: Terriglobia bacterium; assembly: GCA_963666975.2. GTDB lineage: Bacteria > Acidobacteriota > Terriglobia > 2-12-FULL-54-10 > 2-12-FULL-54-10 > JADFGZ01. Next base: position 1,589,241 of record CAXVYR010000004.1, read on the forward strand.
GCCGGAGAAAGGTACTGGTAACGGGCGGCCATTCTCAGGTCCTTGTGGCCGAGCAACTGCGCCACTGTGTGGATGTCAGCCCCTTTCATACGCAGCCAACTGGCCGCCGTGTGTCTGCAATCATGGAGGTGGTGCAAAAAGGGCCTGGTCAGGTCACTCTTATTTCGCTCCAGGTACTTGTACCAACGGAGCTTCGCCTTCCAGCCCTTGCACGACCTGTACCCCCAAAGCGGCCAGGGGGGTGGCACCCCCTTTGAGGAGCAAACTCGCCGTACCTTGGTAGACTATGCGAGGTTGCATGTCGAAGTCATCCCCCAGACCTACCGTATGGACTCTCTGCGCGATACTCAGCGGCGTCTGTCCGAACTTGTCCATTACATTCATTCTGGCGTCCTTTTCCATCAGGAACTGAACGATTTTCTCCGCCCCCAGGTATGCTGTGGCGTGCAATGCGGTCTGGCCGTACGCATTAGCCGCATTGACAACAGCACCCAGTTCCAGCGCCAGATTGATGGCTTCCAGGGCCCTATTCTCCTCCTCCTCCGTGAACGGCGGATAGTTGGTCCGGTACCGGCCCGCCCCCGCTGCCGCCATCAGAGGCGTGGTTTCCGCCACCATGCGGAGCCTGCGTCCATTCGATGAACTCAGAAACACTGTCGCGGTCGTCGCCAGCCGTGGATCGGCGCCGCCGGCCGCCAGGAGGCGCATGACAGCGATATGATGGGCGGCGGTTGCCAGGAAAAACGGCGTAGCGCCAACCTGAATAATGTGCGAGTCGCCTCTGGCCGGATTCCTGATGAGTTGAGCGTTCGGATTCGCTCCACGTGCCAGGAGCGCCTTCACCGCTTCCAGCATGTTCTCCGCAGCCGCGTTGTGGAGAGCAGTATATCCGTCGCGGTCTGTCACGTTGGGATCCGCGCCCTTCTCCAGCAGAAATAGCGCGAGCTTCTCGTGGCGACTGGCTGTCGCCACCGCCAATACGCTCATTCCCTCCAGCGTAGCCTCATTCACGTTCGCTCCGGCTTCCAGCAACATCCGTGCAGAGTCCAGATCGCCCTGATGAGCAGCAAACAACACCGGCGTGAACCCGCCACGGGTACGGGCACTTGCGTCCGCTCCGTTCTCGATCAACGCCCGCACGACCTCCCGGTGTTTCTCCGCTATCGCCCACATCAGCGCCGTCTGTCCGCCTCGGATTTCCTTCGCGTTTATGTCCGCTCCGCGGGCCAGCAACGATTTTACGGCGTCCCCCATTCCCCTGCCGGCGCAAGCCATAAGCGCCGTCTCGCCTGACCGCAGCGCGGGGTTCGGATCCGCTCCCGCCTCGAGTAGCTTTTCGACCCCGGCGGCGTTCCCGTTGGCGCAAGCCAGCCAGAGAGCAGTGGCGCCGTACTCGTTCGCAGCGTTCACGTCTGCGCCTGCGCGAATCAGAAGCTCTGCCGTTTCCAGATCATCCAGATGGACCGCCCACATCAGAGCTGTCGCCCCATCCGGCTGGGTCGCATTCACGTCGGCATGTGCCTTTAGCAGGGAGCGCACGGCCTTCTGGTCTCCCTTCTCGACCGCCTCCACTAGCTGCAGATCGCCGCTGGGAGCGGCAAGGCTCGCGACCGACAGCAGAGGTATCAGCCATAAACCGCGCAGTCCTTTTGCCTTGATACCCATGCTCGTCCCTCCTTTCATCCGGCGACCGGGATCCACGATGCTGTTAGCGGGTTTGCGCTCTGGGGTGATTTCATGCTGTTTTGTAAACAGCGGGAGCCTCGGTATAAGGATGGAAAACACGATGAGCGATAAAGCCGCCTGGGAGCCCGCCCGGCTGGCGCCCCTTCGGGCCCAACAGCCCGGCTCGATGTTGCTTTCGTGCCTGACACCGTAGCGCCAATCCCGTCACCGCCATCTACACGGAGGGAAGGTCAAGCCTTCCGCTGCTGTCGCCGAACTTCTCAGACGGAACCCCCGCTTTCTCCAACAGGGTCAAGTACAAATTTGTCAGCGGCGTACCCTTTGGATACCGGAGGTGACGCCCACCCTTGACATGGGCCGCTCCTCCACCCGCTAACAGGATGGGCAGGTCTACAGGGACATGTTTATTGCCGTCGCTCAGGCCGCTGCCGTAGACGATCATTGAATGGTCCAACAGGGAGCCATCGCCGTCCGGCGTAGACCGCAGCTTCTCGAGGAAATAGGCGAACATCTCGGCATGGAAGATGTTGACCGTAAGCGCCTTCGCAATCTTTTCGGGATCGCCCTGGTGATGCGTCAACGGGTGATACGGATCGCTAATGCCCAGCTCGGGGTAGCTCTGGTTGCCCATTTCGTGGCCCACCTGGAGGGTGCTGACGCGTGTCAGGTCGGACTGGTAAGCCAGTGCCTGCAAATCAAACATTAGCCTGAGATGCTCTCCGGCTGTGTCCGGGATACCACCGGGCCGCTCCAATGTCGGCAGCTTCCGGGAAGGATTTTCCTCAGCCTTCTGGATGCGCCGCTCGAGGTCGCGAATGGCGTCGAGATACTGGTTGACCCGAGTGCGGTCGCTCGGACCCAGCCCAGTCAGGAGCCGAGTCACCTCCTGCGTTACAAAATCGAGAATGCTGCGGTTCTTCTGGATTCGAGCGTGCCGCTCCGCCGGGTCCGTGCTGTCGCTGCTTCCGAACAAGCGTTCGAACACGGCGCGCGGTTGGTTCTGCATCGGCAGCGGCGTCTTTGAGTCGCGCCAGCAAATCGTGTTGGTGTAGGAGCAACCACCGTCGCAAGTGCCCAGTACCTCGGCCGATTCGATCCCGAGCTCCAGCGAGGCCAGCTCTGTATGTTTTTTGAGTTCCTGGGCGGCGACTTGGTCCACCGAGATACCTGCGCTCAGCTCTGTCACTCTCGAATTCACGTAAACACCCGTCAGGAAGGCTGCGCTGGCGCGCGGATGCTCTCCCGAGTTATCCTTGCCCGGCACTCCCCAAGCTTGCTTGGAATCCAGCCCGCTCAGCACCAGAAGCTGCTCCCGAAAGGGAGCGAGCGGCTTCAGAATCGGAGTGAACTCGAAAGCGGCGCCCTCCGCCGCCGGGGTCCACCGATCCATAATCGCGCCGTTCGGAACATAGACAAACGTCAGGCGGATCGGGGGTTTGGCCGCGGTGTCGCTGGCCGCTGCGAACGCCGGGACCATGGAGTCCAGCAGCGGCAGTGCCAGCGTCGCGCTGGCCCCGCGCAAAAAGGCGCGGCGTGGAATCACTTTCTTGAAAATCATCATCGCTGCTGGGACCTCCTCATCTGAAACGGCTGGCTTTTGACGATGCCTCCGATTAGCGACGACCAACGGTATTCACTGGGCGCCGCCTCCCGTGTGATCTTGCGGATGACAGGAATATCGTAATATTCCACCGCCCGGCCCAGGGCGTACGTGAAAAGTTTTTCGGTCAAGGTGTGGACGAATGCTTCGCGGCGGCTCAGCAAGATCTCCCGGAGCTCAGCCGGACCCTGGAATTTGGTGCCGTCGGGCAGGACCCCGGACGCATCGATAGGGGTCTTTGCCTCGGTGGTTCGCCACTGGCCGATCGCATCAAAGTTTTCGAGCGCGAAGCCCAGCGGGTCCATCAGCTTGTGGCAGCTCGCGCAGGCGGGATTCGCACGGTGCTGCTCCATCCGCTGGCGCATCGTCAGGGCCTTCGCATGCTTGTCCTCCTTCAGCGACGGAACGTTCGGGGGCGGCGGAGGGGGTGGCGTGCCCAGGATATTTTCCAGCAACCACTTGCCCCGGAGAGTGGGGGCGGTCCGAGTGGCATACGATGTGACCGCCAGAATGCTGCCTTGGCCTAGCAATCCTCTTCGATTGGGATCGTTGAGCGCTACGCGCCGAAAGCGGCTGCCGTAAACTTCCTCAATCCCGTAGTGCCGGGCCAAACGTTCGTTGAGAAAAGTGTAGTCTGCATTCAACAAATCCAGCACGCTGCGATTCTCTTGCACAATGCTTTCGAAGAAAAGCTCCGTCTCTTTGATAAACGCCTTCCGGAGATTTTCATCGAAATTGGGGAATACTGCCAGATCCGGCGCCTTCGTCCGCATATTGCGCAGGAACAGCCACTGCCCGGCAAAATTGCTCACCAAAGCCTGCGAGCGGGAATGGCGAAGCATGCGTCGTACCTGCTGTTCCAGCACCGCAGGATCTTTGAGCCGGCCCCGTTCGGCCAGGTCCAGAAGCTCGTCGTCGGGCATGCTGCTCCAGAGGAAAAACGACAACCGGGAAGCCAGTTCAACGTCGCTGATGCGATAGGCCGTATCCGGGGCCACATTCGCCGGATCGCGCTCGGCGCGGAACAGGAATCCCGGGCTAACCAGCATTCCCTCAATCGCCGTCCGGATTCCTACTTCGAACCCCGCTTTGCTGCGGCCAGTCCTGTAAAGGCTCAGCAGAGGCTGGGTGTCTTGCTCGGTGACCGGCCGGCGGTAAGCGCGGCGCGCCAGAGCGTGGAGAATCTTCTTGGCGCAAGCTTCCTCGTCCGCGATAGCGGCTGGGCGGCACAAAAAAATCTTGCGGCGGCTGGCCGTCTCCCCCGGCCCTCTGGCGTTGTAAGGTCCGTCGATGGTGACACTGCCCACGCCCTCGAAAGCAACCGTCCTCCGATACCCCCCATCGCGCGGAATACCTTCCGGCTTCAGGGTGTCTTTCAGGAACGTGACCCCAACCAGCCGGGGACCCGCTTTCGCCGAGAAGCGAACTTCCAGGCCTGCATCCGCCGTGTGTTCGTAATCTTTCCTGCCGTTGCGCTCGCCGCCAACCTGGAACAGCTTGATTCTGGCGCCATCCAGGCGGACATCGAGCTGCTTCGGCTCGTAGATGGCAATGATGTTCCCCAGGTTGTCTCTTTGAAGGCGGACCTTAATGACGTATTCGCCGTCCACCGGGAAGTGATGGCGGATGGCGACTCCCCCACGCGACCCGAACGGGAGAGCTTCGCTGATGCGATCGTTTTGCCGGAGGGAATTGGAAAGATCGTACTCCTCCAGGACGGGAGGGATGCCAGTATCTCCAATGGCAAGGCGACTGATCTGCTCTGCCACTGTAAGGTATCGTTCAAACAGCACCGGCGATACCGCCAAGACGTCCGCAATGTTGTCAAAACCGTGGGCCGCATCATCGGCGGGAAGCAGTGATCTCTCGTCGATTTCAATTCCAAGCAGATCGCGGATCGAGTTGGCGTATTCGGATCGGTTGAGACGATGGACGGCGGCTAGGCTGCCGGGATTGGGCCTGGCCTCGGCTGCGCGGTCCAGCTCCATTTCTACGTACGCCGCAAAGGAGTCAGAGGTGGCTTGATCCGGCCGCGGCATGCCAGGCGGCGGCATCTGTCCAGCCCGAAGTTTGCGGATAACCTTCTCCCATACCTCCGCGTCTGCGGGAACATTCTCGATGTCCACCTGGCTGAGAATCAGTCCCGCCGTTTTGAGTTTTTCATTGTGGCAGGCGATGCAGTACTGGTTGAGCACTGCACGGTATTGTGATGGCGCCTGCGGATCAGGGCTCGACAGCTCCTGCGCAGATACCGGGAGACAGCCGACTGCGGCCACCGCCAGGCCCAGAATCGTTCTGAACATTATCGTCCATCTCCTGTTTTGCTAGCTAATCCTAGCAGGCAAAAATAGTTAGGTCAATTGGGAAAAAGCATGGGGCTATCGTTCCGTTGGGCACCATCACGCACTCGTTGGGAAGTAAGAATCTTGCCGGTGGAACCAAACGAGGTCTAAAAAAAAGGAGCGGCCGGTGTGCCTTTTTCTAGTCGCCAGAAAACCGGAGCCGCTTTCGGAGGGTAGGAGGCGGGTGCTTGTGAGGGATTCTTCCTCGCGGAGGGAGTCAGTATCTGCGGGCCGTCCGGCAGTGAGATCCGATGGAGATCTGCTCCAGGGAAGTTTTCTGTTCTGCGGTTGGACGGTCCTGACGTATGATTCTAAATCAGGGTAACTCGGAATCCCATCCTGGCCTGGAGGCTGACCGGTAGATGTAAATACGGATTCACAGCCTTGCGGCCCGGACCAGATTTACGGCGTGCCTTTGGATAGGAGGATACGGATGTCACCCAACCCAACCCTTGCGGCCAGCCTGACCGTTGCCAGTTGCCTGTTGCTGGCTTGCGGGGCGCCTCCGCAGAATGGCCAGCCTTCGCGGAACAACCTTGACCCTGTCGTAGAAATCGGACCGGCAGAGAACCTGCGCCTTCCCGAACCCTATGCGACTCCTGTGGCACTCAGGCGCCCGAAGATCATCGGCTGGCCGGCGGGACACGCCCCGGCCGCGCCGCCTGGCTTTCGAGTGGATCGATTCGCAGAAGACCTGGAAAACCCGCGCTCGCTTTATGTGCTTCCCGATGGCGATGTGCTGGTGGCGGAATCAGACCGCATGGATGAGGTGGCCATAGGCCCTTCGGCGAACCGGATCACCTTGCTGCGGGATGCCGACCAGGATGGCAGCCCCGAGGTCCGCGAAGTCTTCCTGACGGGTCTGAATCAGCCGTTCGGGATGCTGCTTCTCGGCGGGAGCTTCTATGTTGCTAACACGGACGGGCTTGTCCGCTATCCCTACCGGCCGGGCCAAACACGGATCTCCGCGCCAGGGGAAAAAATCCTGGACCTGCCCGCCGGCGGGGAGCACTGGACGCGCAACGTCATCGCGAGCGCGGATGGATCAAAACTATACGTCGCCGTCGGTGCCTCCACCAATGTGGATGAGGAAAGGATCGACGTCAACGACGAGCGGCGCGCTGCCATCCTGGAAGTAAATCCCGACGGCAGCCAGATGCGCGTCTTCGCGAGCGGGCTCCGTAATGCCGTGGGCATGGGCTGGGAGCCGGAGACTAATACCTTATGGACGGTTGTGAATGCGCGTGGCTACCTGGGCGACCAATTGCCGCCGGATTACTTCACCAGCGTGCAGGAAGGGACTTTCTACGGCTGGCCATACTCCTACTTTGGGCAATACGAAGACCCTCGGAAGAAGGGCGAGCGGCCGGACCTGGTCGCCCGGGCTGTCGCGCCGGACTATGCCCTGGGCGCCCATCATGCCCCGCTGGGTCTTGTCTTCTATAACGGTGCAGCATTCCCCCAGCAATACCGCGGGGGCGCGTTCATTGCTGAACACGGATCTGTGGGTCGCGCGAACTTCGTCGGCTACAAGGTGCTGTTTCTACCTTTCCAGAATGGGCAGCCGAGTGGGCTCGGTCAGGATTTCCTTGCCGGCTTCATAGCCAATGAGGAGACGTCTGAGGTCTATGGCCGGCCGACCGGCCTGGCGGTCCTGCTCGACGGGTCCTTGCTGGTTTCCGATGACGTGTCGAGGACGATATGGCGTGTGAGTGCAGCAGGGGCGGAGAACTCAAACCGTTCAAATTGACATGGAGATTTGTCGTAGAGAATGGCTCGGAAAATACATTGCTTGATCAGTATCCTGCTCTGCGGCTCTCTGCCTTGTTTGGCAGCAGTCATTCAGGGCGAGGTTACCGATGCGCAGGGTAGAGCGATTGCTGGTGTCTCCATTGAAGTGCGGCAGGCGGATTCCAGCTTCCGCATATCAGTCCTGACCGGAGAGAATGGCGATTATTCTCTCGACGACCTGCCTCCCGGCACCTACACGCTACGCGCCAGGAAGGACGGATATGCCGAATCGGTTCAGGGGCCGATCCCGGCCCTGCAGGACACAGCCAGCGTCGTGGTCAACTTCCGTATTTCCCAGAGCGGCGGGAGCGAAGTCTTGCGCGGAGCCGAGGAGCGCAACCCCAACGACTTCATTCTCCGCCTCGATACCAACGCTATTCAGAATGAGCTTTCCCGCGTCGGGGCCTCCCTCCGATACATTCCGGAGTTTCGTTCGGATCGGAGCTATTACGGTGAGCAGTTCGGTTATCCGTTGCGCGGTGTGGAGTTGGCTTCGCACCGGAGGCCGCTCCAGGGTTTCCATGGGTCCTTTTATGAGTTTCACAATAACAATGCCCTCAATACACGGCCTTTCTTCCAGGTGAGCTCACTCAAACCCTCCCGGAGCAATCAGTACGGCTTCTCGGTTTCCGGTCCGATCCTTTCCGAGAAGTTGTCCTACCGGTTTGCCTGGGGGCAGATCCGCGACTCTGGATTTGTGAACGGCAATGTGCAGGTTCCGCTGGCAAACGAGAGGCAGCCCCGCTCGGAGGATCCGGAGAAGAATGCCATCATCGCAGCTTTTCTCAACGGATTTCCGGAGGAGCCCCCCAACAGAACGGAATTCACTCCCCGGCACCTGAACACTAATGCGCGTCGCGACATTCGCAATACCGCATTTTCGCTGCATCTGGATTATCAACCCCGCTCCACGGACCAGATCGCGTACGATCAGCAATTCTCGGACTATTCCCAGGAACCCTTTGAGTTGGTGGCGGGTCAGAACCCGGAGACTCTCTTGCGGCCGCAGAGCTATCGTCTCTCCCATAGCCACAGTTTCTCCCCACAAACGATCTCCCGGCTCGCGTTCAACTACGATCGTCTGCGAGCTATCTTGTCCCCGACGACGCGCTACCGGAATCTGCTGCTGGATGTGGGCATCGAGGTAGTGCCGGATGTGGAACTCGGGGACGAACTGACCAATCTGGGGATGCCGCAGCGGGGGATACCTATCAAACGCTTCGAGAACCATTTTCTGTTTTCCTCCCAAATATCGCACATCCGGGGCCGTCATGCTTTGTCGATGGGCTTTAGCTGGAAGCGCCTTCAGGACAACGACCTGCGAAATGACCACACTCGCAAGACACTTTCTTTTCGCAATGATTTTGGCCGCACGGCAGTGGAAAATTTTCTGCTGGGCGTGCCAAGCCGGATGTTTATCGGGACTGGGAATCGATATATTGGCAGTCGGAATTGGGAATATGTTTTCTACTTGCAGGATCGTTTCACGGTCAGTCCCAGTTTCTTTCTCAATTTGGGGATCCGCTATGAAATTCTCACCGCCCCCCGGGATGTAACCGGCCGCATCCCATTTCTTTACGGCACGGATGCCAATAACTTTGCTCCGCAGTTTGGTTTTGCATGGAACCCCGGTCAAGGGAGGACTGTGATTCGGGGAGGATATGGAGTCGCTTTCGGAACCATTTCGGTGGCGACTTACAGTCGCCAGCGCTCGAATCCTCCCAATAGCAGCATCGAAGTCATCCCGGTTCCTGACTTGCTCGATATACGGAAGACCATCGCGCCGGAGGTCGATCCAGACGTAATAGCGAACCAGAACATCGTGGGGCCGGACTTGGTCGTTCCCTATTCCCACATCTACAACCTGGCAGTGGAACGGGAGTTGCCCGCAAATACTATTCTCAGGGTTGGATACCTCGGCAGCAGAACGTTCAAGATGTTTACGGGTGCAGTCTTCAACCGCGCCCAGCCTGTTGACGGTATTCTTGCGACCTCGGCGAATGTGAACCAGAGGCGGCCGGATCCCAGGTTCCACCGAATTTACAATATCATCAACAGTTCGATCGGTTATCTGGACGCCTTGCAAGTCACGGTGAACAAACGGAGTAGTCGGGGACTCGCCTTCCAAGCGAGGTACGCCTTCAGCAAGGCCATCGATACGAGCGGGCACGATTTCGCCGACATTGGCTCCGGCGCGGATGTGAGTCAGACCTCGGAGTTGTTCTCGGATCTGAAAGGGCTCAGCCGGTTTGATACGCCGCACTCTTTCTCCGTCAGCTATAGCTACGAAATGCCGGCAGGCTTGGCGGGCCAAGGCTTTCTGTCATTTCTGTTGGGGAGGTGGACCGTTTCCGGGACGACCATTTTCCGGTCCGGCACGCCCTTTTCGGTCTTCACCGGGTCCGATGCCCCGGGCTTCGGCAATGTGGACGGCGAGAGCGATGACAGGCCCAACCTCCTCCATCCCGGCATTCTGGGAGCGAGCGTGGACCATCCCGATACGGCCACATCCATCCTCCGGCGGGAATACTTTGATACGAACCTTCCCGTGGGTGGCCGAGGCAACCTGGGATACCGTACTTTTCGCAAGGATGGCACCAATAATTGGAATCTTGCCTTGGCGAAGAGCTTTCCGTTATCAGCGGCTGATCCTGGAAAGCAGCTTCAGTTCCGGGTTGCTTTCTTCAATTTCCTCAATCACGCGCAGTTCAGCGCGCCGGGCAGTTCTGTTTCCTCGCCAACGTTTGGAAAAATTACTAACACAGTGAACAAGGGACGCGTTACGCAGTTCATGCTTCGGCTTCTCTTCTAACTTGGCAATCATACCTTGCGGAGAGCAGGGAAGACTTATCATCAAAAGGGCTTGACATCCTCAGCAGGACAGTTTTAGTGTTGGCACATCATGCCTGCAAAGCAAGAACAGGATGCAAGTAAAGTCGATTCAGAAGTAGATTCTTTTCTCTTTTTTTGGAGTGAGAAGATCGGGAGAGTTGCAATTACTGAGATGGAGCGAGATTCTGTGGGCCCGATAGCGCAGCCGGGCATAGCTAGCTCTTTGACGTGATGATGCGGACTGCATGGAGAGGCAGGACGCGAGAATGAGCAGGAGGTCCTGATGCCGGATCAAGACATCTTCGACGTGATTGTGGTAGGGGCGGGAACCAGCGGAACCATACTGGCATCCCGCATTGCCGAGAACGGAGTGAACCCCAGCACGGGAGATCGCTTAAGGGTCGGTCTGTTTGAGGCCGGCCCCTATTACATGAAGGGAGGACCCCTGCAGCCCGGATTGGGAGATCCGTTACGCCGCCGGATGATCACGAATATCCAGACCGACGAAACGGAACCTGCCCGGTGGTTCTATGATGGTTTCAACGTGAAGGCCGTGGGCGGTTGTTCCTTGCATTGGGGCTCGTTTGCGTATCTCCCCATTCCAAAGGATTTCGCGAATTGGCAGAGTGCGACCGGCGTGAACTGGAGTGAGAAAACTTTTCAGGAGGCGATCGACGAAGCTGTCAAGATGTACCATGTCCATCCGCTAGACACCTATTTGTCAGATCCCCCTGAGCCAGGAAAGCTCAACAAAGGTGGCCGGATGTTTGCCCATGCTGCCGAAGCCTTGGGTCTTAAGGTCAACCTGCCGGAGGATCCTCGGGATAAAGGAATCCGAGGCGTAGCGCGAGTGAATTGTATCCTCTGCGGATATTGTGGGAGAGGGCATTACTGCAGGTACGATTCCAAGGTAACGGGGCTCCACTATTTGAAGCTCATTGGCGAGGAAAATGGTCTTGAGGTCATTCCGGATTCCGAGGTAGACCGCATCCTCATTGAAAGGCAAGGTGCTTCGTTTGTCGCAAAAGGAATTGCCTACACGCAGTCCGGAAGCAAGAAGGAGGCGCACGCTCCTCGCGTGATCGTCAGTTGCGGCACCACGGGGACTCCGGTGCTCCTGTATCGTTCCGGCTATGGTCCGAAGGATTTTGTGGGTCAGAAGTTAATCGTAGAGAATAACAATGTGGGACGCAATCTGGATGGCGATCTATCCGGCGCTTCGCTGGACATCCCGGCGCTTTTTGAAGAGGACATCCATACAGAGGAAGGCGGTGCTTCCACTCTTCTGATCCATGAAGACGGAGACCGCAACAAACTGCTTCTTACCGGTGTCGGCGGTGTAAGATACACGACCCAGTACCCTGACCTGCTCGCCCTTTATCCCGTTGCTCCTGATTTCGGGTGGGAACACAAGGCCTATATGAAGACTGCGACGAAAAAGGTCGGCGTGTTGGGATTCGCGCTCAAAGCGCCGGTTTGGAACAAAGGCAGGGTGGGCATGCGCGGGGAACACGTATACCGCCGCGATGACCCGGCGATTCTTGGTCAGATCCACAAGGGATGGCCGATCGCTCAGGAAATAATAAGGAAATTGATTCCACGGCCGATCCAGGTCGATGACGCGCCTCCACGCTCGTTCGCAATCCTCCATGAGGTGGGGACCTGCCGGGCGGGCGTCAGCAAGGAGAATTCTGTCGTAACACCGGATTTCGACTCTCACGATATCGAAAACTTGTTGATCTGTAGCGCGGCTGTCATTCCTTCCGGGAACCACACCCTGTCTCATATGCCCACTGTCTCGGTCAGCTGTTATGCATGGCGGCGAATGGTGGCCAATCACTTTACTCGGGGGGCGGCGCCTCTGAAACTCTAACCGGAAGGGGCAAGAAACAATGAAAAGGGAAGAAAAGAAAAAGGGCAGACGCGAATTCTTGAAGCGGTCGGCTCAAGCATTCGTTGTGGCGCCTGCTGCCGTCGCGTCTTTGCAACATCCCGGTCCAGAAGAAGAAGCGACGCAGATGACCGAAGAGCTTGCGCCGGGAGATCCCGGCTACCGGGACCCCGGAGAGTACGGCAGTATCTCTGAATAGAGGAGCGAGGAATAGAGGAGCGAGCCACGATGCCCAACAAACGAACCAGCAGACGCAACTTCATTCGGAAGGCCGCCCTCGGAGCCGGCGCTCTGGTGCTCCCCGCTCAATCAACGCCAGCGGCGGCGGCGGCGGAACGATCAAGGATTCTTTCCGCTCTGGGAGACACGATCATTCCCTCCAAAACGGGCGATCCCGGCTTTAAGGACCTGGAAGCACACGGAATCACAGAGCAAGTGAACAAGACTCTCGCGGCGCTGAAGGATCCGTTGTTTGCCACCTTCAACGAGGCCAGCGCGCCTTTTTTCCAAGGTCGAACGTTTGTCGAGTTGAATGAGAACGAACGCGCTGAGTTTTTGAAGAGGGTCATCCGCGGGGAGGGCTTCACGAATCCCTCCATTCGCTCTGTTGTCCAGCGCGTCTACAAGTTTGTTCGGATCACGGTGCTCCGGATCTACTACTCCAATTTCCCGGAGAACAAGGTTGCGCGGGATGCCGATGGAATTCCGTCCCAGAAGCCTGGAGATCTTCACCAGATCACGACCCCGAATACCACAAAGCTCGTCACGGGTTGGGATGTGGCCGGATATCGGGGTCCGCTGACGTGGGAACAAGAAGAACGAATGAGAGCAGAAGTGCAGAAGGTTCACTGGCATGATGGCCTGGAAGATCTTGTGGTCCGTTACCGGCCGAAACCTTGAATGCGAAGACCGGTCATCGCAAAAGCCGACGCCGGTTGCAGGAGGAACGCCATGAAATCGAAAAGTTTGTGGACGGCAGTTTTGCTGGGCTTGTTGGTGGCGGTCTGGACGGGGGTTCCTGCGGCGTCACTCCATGCTCAGAAGATTCAAAACGATTCGGATGAGAAGCTGAATGCCTTTTTGCCGGACGACGAAGAAAAGGTGTTGGTTCTGGTGTATTGTACCGTCTGTCACAGCGCGGCCGCCACCCAGGAAAGAATCGCCAGCCGGGCGGGAGGCGATCAGGAGTTTTGGACTAATTTAGTGAGGCGGATGATCACTGTCTGGAATGCCCAGATTCCCGAAGAAGACGTAGATCCCATCGCTGCCTACTTGACAAAACATTTTGGACCCGCCGCCGCTCGCCAGGGGCAACAGGCGGAAACGAAAGAAAAAGAAGAGGCTGAAAAGAAACCATGAGATTCAGCAGCCTCCCCGGATTCTTATCCAGTGGCTGCAGCAGCGTGACGTGCCGCTAAGAATCCAAATGTCGCTCCGGACATGAGCGAATATCCCGCCTGATAGCCCACGCCCCAAATACGGCCGCCTGCGATCATCGAGCCGCAAGCGTACAAACCGGGAATCGGCTGATTTGTCGTGTAATGCACCACTTGCCCTTGGGGGTTGACCACCAACCTCATTGCCGCTCGAAAGGGATCGGGTGTCGCTAACTGAACCCCATAAAACGGTGGTTTCTCCACTGGGCCCAAACTCACTGGGTTGCGGTTGAAGTCCAAGTCCTTGCCCCGCCGATCATGCTGATTGAAGCGGCCCACGGTGGCTTCCAGCTTGCCTGCCGGCAACTCCAACTTCTGACCCAGCTCCGCAAGCGTTGTTCCCCGTGTCACCCAACCCAAGCCCTCCGTGTTCCCTGGCGGCAGGCCGGCAAAAGAGTATTTCTCCAGAAGGTTCTGGTCGAAGATGAGATAGCACGGGATATTATTAAAGCGATGCTCGCCCCGAGCGTCGAATTGGCAGATTTTGGACCCGAGCTCCGGAAAGAAATACTCGTTGCCAAATCGTTCTCCGAACCGATTTACGACCAGGCTATGGCGCATCCGGAGTTCGTAATTTCCCCTGGTCACTTGAGACCCATCTGGACCCTTTTCACCTGGAACAGCAAGATTCGGCATCCCCACGATCACCACTTCAGTGGAAATCGTTCCTCCCGACGGGACGGCCAGTCGCCATCCGGGCTCGCCGGTCCTTGTTAACACGGTGCCTCCCGTTGCCAGCGCGACTCCTTTGTCAGCCCGGACGTTTTCCTGGTTTCCATTGCGGCTGACAGTTATTCCGGTCACACGCCCGCTCTCCACCAGTAATTCTCCGGCGCTGGCTTCGGTCCACACTTCAATTCCTCGCTCCAGCACTGCGCGGAATAAATAGGCAGCCAGCGCAGCGCCAGCCACCCGCCGCTCTTCATCTTTTTTCAGCAGCCCGTCCAACCGAGACCCCAACCGTTCCCCCCAAAGCGCCAGGCCGCTCTCTGAATCGCGAATGGGACCCGAATGCCCCACCTGGGGTCCGTCGCTCCCTCCCAGAGCTGGATTGTGCTCCTGGTTCTCAAGGGCTTCCGATAGACCATGATGAAAGGCGGAGAGTCGGACCTTGTTGCGCCAGGCTCCCAGAGTCTCAGCGGGAAAGGGTTCGCAAATGACCAGACGCCCGTGGGGCTTGGAACCCGGGGCGACCGGATGATAGAACTCCGGCAGGTCGAGCAGGCGAAATTGGATGTTTCCCTTTTGGTGGAGATATTCCAGAACCTCAGGGGCATGGTCCACAAAAGTCTCGCTGTATGACGGGAGGCTGTAGCCGGCGCTGGTGTAGCGGAGGTAATTCAGGGCTTGTTCCTGCGAGTCTTCGATCCCAGCCTGTTTCATCAGGTAGTTGTTGGGCGCCCAAATGATTCCGCCTGATTGAGAGGTCGTGCCCCCGATGGCCGCTTTCTTTTCCAGAAGCAGCACTCGGAAACCCCGGTCATGGCCGGCAATTGCGGCGGTGCAACCTGCAACGCCTGAGCCTACACAGATCCAATCGAACGAAGAGGACCATTCTCTCCTCACGGGAGTCGAACAACCGACTGCCGAGACGGTGGTAGCCGCTGCTGCGGCGAGGGCTCCTCCTCCCAATCCCTGAATGAATTTTCTTCTGGATTTCGGTGCCGGAGATTTCTTCATTGTTTTCTCCTCCGTGGCTACTCGCAGCGGAGCGAAGAGCAACGATCCACGACGAGGCTTGTCCCGAGCGAAGTCGAGGGAAAAGCGCTCCCTTCGGCAATCCCTCGGCTTCGCTCGGGACATGGCTCAGGGCAGGCTGTCGTGGCTACCACTGCCCAATATACACCAACGAGGGAAATGCTCTAGCCCATTCACGGCAGCAACGGGGGTTCAAATCCCCCTGGGGACGCCATTTTTCTGCAAGACGTTGGAAGAGGTCAATCTCAGAGAGGTTGCTTGGCCCGGATCTTCTTTGCGCGGGCCTCCAGATTTTCTGCCTCTTCGTCACGGCCCATTTCCCGCAGCAGGGCAGCGTAGTTCTCCAGGATGGGAGCCACGTTGAGATGTTCCGGCCCGAGTTCTTTTTCCCAGATCGCCAGGGCACGCCTGAAATTCGGTTCTGCTTCCTCGAACTTCCGCTGGGTAACAAGTAGCATCGCCAGCTTGTTCAAGCCAATGGCCACGTTCGGATGCTCCGGGCCGAGAACTTTCTGCAGGATGGCCACCGAACGGGCGGCCAGCGGCTCGGCTGCCGCGTAGTTCCCTTGAGCCTGGTACACGGACGCCAGATTGCCGAGGCTTAAGGCGACGTCGGGATGTTCCGGCCCGAGGGCTTTTTCCCAGATCGCCAGCGAGCGCTGGAACAGCGGCTCGGCCTTCGCATACTTGCCCTGGGCGAGATACAGCGCCCCCAGGTTGTTGACGCCGGGAGCCACGTTGGGATGGTCCGGACCGAGTACCGCCTCGGCGATGGCCAGCGCCCTTTCATACAGCGGTTCGGCCTCTGCGTACTTGCCCTGGGAATTGTACAGCCCTGCCAGGTTGTTGAGGCTCTGGGCCATGCGGGGGTCCTCCGGCCCGAACTTTTCCGCTTCCCCGACGGCGGCGAAAAACTGCTTTTCGGCTTCCGTGTTGTTGCCTAGTTGATAGGCTTCCATGCCGGCGTTGATGTGCTGTTCCCAGAGATCGGCTGGGGCGAATGCTTGTGCAGATAACAGCACCCCGAAAAAAACTCCCGGCAGAGACAACCGTGCAACCATGCGCATGCAGCCCCTTTACTTCAGCAACTATTTTCCCCCGACTTCTGGAGAAAGCGGATAGCAAACCTCCCTTTGTTTATAAACGTCTTTGCAATTGAACTCAAGAGCGTTCGTGACGCAGCAACGGGGAAGTAAATCTCCCTGGGAACGCCATTCTTCTATTGCCCTTTTTGCAGATCAAGCCGAATGGGTCTGTGTGAAAACCATCAGAGCCGCGACCGTGAGGGAGCGGTCAACCCAGCTGTAGATGCCCACTGATCGTTCGGGGTCCGCTTGCTAACGCGCGCGGCTCGGATTGCTTTGTCTGCGCCGTAGCTTTCACACAAGCTCGAATGGCTTTCTATAGGCGGGGAAAAGGGTGGAGTCATCCACTGCACAGTGCAAAAGGTGCGACCCGGAGGAATACGTGGTGCTCGACGGAGTTTTACCTGAAACATCCGCTCAATTTGCGGGTGCAAAAAACCTAGCTGTCGTGAGGTGACCGGTCCACTTATTTAGATGGCCCTGGAAGCTCGTTCTTCCTGCGGAGTAATACCGGCGAGTTGTTCACGGGGCATGGTGAAAGAAAAGCGGCTGCCTTTTCCGATTGCGCTCTCCACCGAGATCTTCCCGCCGTGCAGTTCCACCAACTGCTTCACGATGCTCAGTCCCAGACCGGTGCCCTCCTTGATGCCGCCCGTAGTCTCACCCACTTGCTGGAAAGCTTGAAAAATAGCTCTTTGGTCTTCGGCGCGGATTCCTATCCCTGTGTCGCCCACCGTCAGCCGCACCGCCGCTTCTTCCGGCTTCGCCGCGACCCATACCCGGCCTCCTTCCGGAGTGAACTTCTGCGCATTGCTCAATAGGTTGAAAACGATCTGCTTGAGCCGCACCCGGTCTGCCCACACCGTCAGTCCAGCTTCTACTTCGCTTTGGATCACGAGTTTCTTCATCTCCATCAGCGGGCGGACCGCCGTGAGCACCTCCTCTATCGCCGGCTTCAGATCGATATAGCGCCCGTTGAGGCTGATATTCCCGCCCTCAATTTTTGTCAAATCCAGAATGTCGTTGATCAGCGCCAGCAGGTGCTCGGAGGACATTTGAACGTTTTGGAGGAAACGCTCCTGCTTGGGGGTCAACGGACCGCCCGCTTGCCTGGCCATGAGTTCCGTAAACCCGGCTATCGAGTTCAGCGGAGTCCGCAACTCGTGGCTCATGCTCGCCAGGAAGGCGCTCTTGCTGCGGCTGGCGGCCTCCGCAGCATCTTTCGCGGTCTCCAACTCGCGCGTGCGCTCTTTGATTCGCTCTTCCAGCACGTTCTGGGATTTCCTGAGCTGTTGATCTTGATCGTAAATTTGGTCCATCATCTCGTTGAAGCGGTCCACCAGCATTCCCAGCTCGTCTCCCGTCTGTTTGACGGCTCGGATGGCGTAGTTTTTTTCCTCCGAAACCCGGCTGGCAACTTCTGCCAGACCTATCACCGGCGCAGAGATGAAGCGTTGCAGGAACGAGGACACCAGCAGTACAACCAGCGAGGAAAGCAGCAGGACAACGGCGAAAATTTCCCCGTAGGTCTTCATTCGGGAGGATAGCTCTTCCATCGCGCTCTTTAGATACAATGTGCCGACCTGCTCTCCATTCAGCAACACGGCGGAAGTAAGGGTCACCGAATTGCGTGCCACTTCGGTTCCCTGGGACGGTGGTCTGGAAGGAATCGCATCGCCCGAGCCTTGGCGCAGGTAGGAGGAGAACACCCTGCCTTCGCGGTCGTAGATGACGCCCGCAATCACTCTGGGGTCTCCTCGCAGAGCCGCCAGCACCTCGCTCCCCGTCCTCTCATCGTCAAAGGCGAGCGCCGGACCCGAGTTTTCCGCGATCAGTTGGGCGACGGTGGACAGTTCCTGTTCGGCGTTCCGGCGATAGGCGTTCAGTTCGTAGAGGAGAAAGCCCGTGCAGGCGATCAGCAGCGCGATGCCGGTTGTGATCATGATGATGACAACCATCTTTCTGCGAATCGGAAGATTTTGCAGCAGGCCCACCTCAGTTCCTCCCACTCGCGGCGCTCTGGCCGCGCACTGTGGCCAGCCGGAGCAGTCTCGAGCTGATTTCCAACCCTGCCTGTTTGGCGGCGTCCAGGTTGATTTCAAAGCGAACTTTGCCGCTCTCGATCTTGAATCCAATCATCCCGCCGGTTTCAGCGAACCGTTCCATGTCGCCCACCGTAAGAATGCCCATATCGCGGGCCGCCTCGGCGATGTCGCTCATGCGAGGCCTTTCCGACCGCGACACCAAAAGAATATGGGAGGGCTCGAGTTCCGATAGCTCGGTGAACCGTCTGATTTCTATTTCACGACCCTGCACGCTCTTGCCGTCGAAGGTTCTTTCCAGAATCGGCCCGAACGGGTCTCTCCCCAGCACTGCCACCACGAACGGCGCGTTGTCTCGGTCCTCCGGCCATTGGACGAACGAAAGGAAATGAAACAGCATCGAGGCTTTGACTTCATAGGCGAGCGCCTCATCGGCATCCTGGGCGGAAAGCTGAGCGGCCGTTGCCGCTGGAACGGGATTCGAGAGCAGAAAGACCAGTGCCAGCCATGCAGGCACGTGGCGCAAGCATCGTCGTCTGCTGACCGTTCGTATTGATATCAATTTATCCACGCTTCAAAACGTCCACGAAAATTTTGCATACAGGCCCCGTTTCACCTGGGTTGGCTCAGGGCCGGTAATATCTCTAAATTCCTGGTGCCGCGGCTTGAGCAGATTCTGGAACACCAAGCTCAGGAAAAGGCGTTCCGTGGGCCGCCATCCCAGCAGGCTGTCCAGCCGCGTGTAGCCGGGAATATCCAAGCTGGGTAGGCGGCTGACAAAGTACAGGTGCGTGTCCCACTCCAGGTTGGAGGGCAGGTCCAGGGAAGACCAAAGCTGCGCCTGGTGTTCCGGGCTGTCTCCCTCTCTATCTACCTCGCGCGCTGCATCCACGCTGGTGGGTTGGCGGTGCAATTGGATGTCCAGCCAGGAATAATTCGCCCTCCATTTCCAACGGCTGGCTGCCTGCCAGACGGCGGTGGCTTCCAGGCCATAGGTTTCTCCCTCCAACTGGCCATCGATACGCAACGGAACTACCAAGTGGGGTGGCGGTGGAGTGCTTTCGAAAAAAGGGCGCTCTGGCTCGCTGGAGCGGAGATCGCTGTAGAGGTTGTAAAAGGCGCCACATCCAGCGAGACGTCCGGCGTCGGTTGATAGCGGTATCCAAGCTCGTAGGCCAGGATGTTTTCCGATTCCACGTCCCGGTTTCCTAACAGGGAGAGAATTGTTAACGGTCCTTGAGGATTGGGGATCACCGCGAGCCGGACTCGAGCGTCTTCAATGAAGCGGTTTGGGGTCCGGACTGCCCGCGTGACCGCAGCCCAGCCCGTCTGGCGGAGGTTCGGCGTCCACGCCAGCCGCACGCTCGGCTGAATTTCAAATCCCGTGGAATCATTCTCTTCAAATTTGGAGCCAATGCTCAAGCTGAGACGGTTGGGGAGAAGCTCGATCTGGTCTTCCACGAATCCGCTGAAGAGATGGTCAACTCGTTCGTTCGGACTAAAGGTGAGCACAAAACTATTTTGGATGTCATCTTTGATGCGTCGGTATCTGGTTCCCCAGACGAAGTTGTGCCGTTCTCCCCACGAAAACTGGTGCTGGAAGTCCAGGTCGAAATTATTCCGGACTTCTCCGAGCAAGAGTTGTTTTCGCTCGGCGCGGTCGTAGTAGAGCTGAAGTTGCGTTGTGGAAGTGGCGGAATAGTTGCGCTGCCAGCGGCCCAGCAGGTACCCGCCGTTGAGTTCCCGGCGCTCATCTGCGGTGGAGAGAAAAGGAGGGGAGATGGTGGCAAAGTCCTGGGTTGCGCCGGCGTCGGTGTCATAAATATCTCCTTGCAGGGTCAGCGAATCGCCGCCTGCCGGGGCCCAATCCATGCGGAACCCCCCGCGCAAAGAGTCCCAATCGTCGGCTCCTTCCCTGCCATCCAGGCGGGTCAAGCCGTCCCGGTTGAAATACTTGCCATAAACGCGATAAAAAGCCTGCTGGCCGATTTGTCCGCCATACCGCACGCCTCCAAAGCCTTTTTCCACGGACCCTGAACCGCCGGTGAGGAGCCCTCCTTGGGTATCCTCTGCGCGTTTGGTGATGATGTTGATCACGCCGTTGGTCGCGTTCGCGCCCCACAACGTCGCCCCGGGCCCGCGAATCACCTCGATCCGCTCCACGTCTTCCAGCAGCATGTCCTGCACATCCCAGTTCACTCCCGCAAACAAGGGGGAGTACACATTCCTGCCATCGATCAAAACCAAAACCTTGTTCGCAAACAAACCGTTGAAGCCGCGGGAACTGATCGCCCATTGACTGGAGTTCAACTGCGCCACATTGAGGCCCGGAACGCGACGCAACGCTTCCGGAATGCTGGTGGCCCCAGAGCGGCGAATCTCCTCCTGGGTAAGCACGTAAATTGCCGCCGGGGTCTCCGACAAGGTTTGCCTTCTTTTCCCCACGGTGCTGACCTCGACCATCATCAATTCTTCCAGGCTCAATTGGGTGAAGTCCTGAGCAGCCCAAGCCTCCACTTGGAATTCGTTCCATACCAGTCCCGGAAGCCCTGGAAGTACCAGCCACAGGCAAATTGCCAGCCTCATGGCTTGACCCTAACCCGGTGTTTGCAAGCTGGTTGTAGATCTGACGGTTCATTGTTATCGAACTTGCCCTCTATGAGATTAAGCTTAATGCCAGCGTCACCATTCAGTTGTGAAGTCGTCCTGCGGGCTCTTTCCGTCAGCGAAACCAGAAGCTTTCCCCTTTGCACAAGAGAGCAATTTTTGAATTTCCGGTCTATAGATGGAGAAGACATATTCGGATCAAAAAGACCATTCATATCCTGCGACAAGATTGATGCCGGGGGAGTCGATACCTGAACCATGGTACCGATAGCGCTTGTTTGCCATATTCTCCAGTGCAATTGTGAATCTGCCAAGGCGATTGAACTCCATTCCGCCGCGGAGATTAAAGGTTAAAAAACCTGGAGTCCCCCCGACAGGTATTCGCGGGTCTTCGACGTCGCCTGGCGCTAGCCTGTCTTGTCTGGAGGCAAACAGATTGTAGAATTCAATCCAGAGATTCTCTTCAGGTGTCCACTTGAGCCCGAATACTCCCTTGATTGGAGGTATTCGCCGGAGGGGATGATGAGTAATTGTGTTTATCCCTCTGATCCAACTGATATTTCCACGGAGGAGCCAAGAGGGTGTCCCATACATAGTTGAAGGTTGAACGGCGGTTCGGCCCGAATCGAATAGAATCGGGCCAAGCCTAAATCCTATAGAAGGAGAACCGCCGAATGAAGGGAAAATATCACGTTTTGGAACTGGGTTCCAAGGGAGCCGAAGAAACCATCCAGAAGTTTTGCCAAACCAACGGACAGATGCTGTTGCCGGTGGTGGATCTGATCACGGAGGCGCGTCTGGCGGTGGATGAGGTGATTGATCGGGCCGGGCGAGGTTTGATTGAAACGATTCTGAGCATGAGCGCAGAGCAAATCGCGGGGCCAAAGAGTCCCGGGAAGGCGAGCGGAGAGGTGCGCTGGCATGGCCGGCAATTGGGGAGGGTGAAACTGGCCGATCGCCAGCTGCGGGTGGAGCGGCCGAGGCTGCGCCGGAAGGGCGGAGGGGAAGAAGCGGTGCCGGCCTACGAAGCACTGCGGAAAAGCGAGAAGACGGGCGAGGAGATGTTCGAGGCACTGTTGAAAGGGGTTTCGACGCGGAACTACCGCGAGGTGATCCCGGAGATGGCCAACAGCGCTGGGGTGTCGAAGTCTCAGGTGAGCCGGGAAGCGGCCGAGCAAGGAGCGCGGCGGCTGGAAGAACTGTTGGCGCGGCGCTGGGAGGAGGTCGAGATTCTGGTGATTTACCTGGACGGAATGCGGTTCGGCTCCCACCACGTCATCAGCGCCGTGGGCGTGGACATCGAGGGCCGCAAGCATGTGCTGGGGATTCAACTGGGCGCGACCGAAAACGCCGCTGCGGTGAAAGACCTTCTCACCCGCCTGCGCCAGCAAGGTTTGCGCACGGATCAGCGCTATCTGTTTGTGATCGACGGCGCCAAAGCGCTCCGCGCGGGGATCGAGGAAGTATTCGGCAGCAATCAGCTGGTGCAGCGTTGCCGTACTCATAAGCTGCGCAACGTGGCTGAGCGGTTACCAAAGGGCGACAAAATGCTGGCGAATCAGGTGCGGTCGCTGATGCGCGCCGCCTGGCGATTGCCCCAAGCCGAGGAAGGCATCGTGCGCATAAAAAAGCTCGCTGGGATGATCGAGTGCGATCATCCGGCAGCAGCCGCCAGCTTGCGCGAAGGGTTGGAGGAGACCTTTACGATCAATCGAGCCGACGTTCCTCCCAGCCTCCACCGCTGCCTGGCAACCACGAACCTCATCGAGAGCCCGCAGTCGGGCGTGCGGAAAAAGACTGGCAATGTTTGCCGCTGGCGCGACGGCGAGATGACGTTGCGCTGGGTAAGCGTTTCTGCTGACCGGGAAGAATTTCCGGAAGATCATGGGTTATCACGATCTCTGGGCTTTGGCTTCGATTCTCGGCCGAAGTCCAAACGCTGCTTCCTCTCACAAGGAGAAAGTGGCGTAATATGAACTCAACCCGCCGTCCCAACCTGCAACTGAGTTTGGGACACCTTCGGAGCCAATCCTGGTGAAGCTGAACATTCGTGTCCATTTCGAACCCCTGGATACGCGCCTCCCCTATGTTCTGTCTCTGGAAGATGCTATTGAACATTTCATAATATAGTGACATTTCCACAGGCTACAAAAGCCCTATAGAAGGCCGCCCAGCGAATCTAAGTGTTACTATATTATGTAAACCTCAACAGATTCCCCCTCATCCTGGATTCCGTTGTTGTTTAAATCCAGGAACGATAGGTTTCCAAAGGTCCCGCGCGTGCGTTGAATCAGATCTTTGTACTTGCTGATGAAATAAGACACCGTCCCGGAGAACTTGTTGTGCTGCGCCTTCATTCCGATCTCATAATTCAGGCTTTTCTCCGAACTAAGATGAGCATTCGGAACTTCGAATCCAACGCCAAAACTTCCCAGGATCGTCGAGTCATCTATGTTCGGTGCCCGGAATCCTTGAGCTATCCCGAAGAAGAGGCCCAAATTTCCTTTTAGCTTATACATACCATACGCACTACTCGTTAAAGCCCTGGGATGGGAATCTATTTGGAGGGAACGCACCTCAGAATCAGAGGCGACAGCATGCGTATGAAAACGGCTGTATCGAACACCGAGGTTGAAAGATAAGGATTCGGAAACCGAAATCTCGTCTTGCAAAAAGGCGGCAAAAGATCGGTAGATCGAACCGTCAACGAACGTTCCTGCCTTCGTGGTCCGCACACCGGATACGCGATCGACATCGACTCTTCGACTGATCACACGGTCGCTGTAATAGTCAGTGCCGTACGTCAGCAGTTGCCGTTCACCGAGCGGAGTACGCAATTGAATGGTGAACCCTTTCGATTGGACCTCGTCGCGATGCTCTCTCTCGGTGTTCGGTTGCGCTCCCTGAATTCTGTTGAACCGTTCCAGTTGGTTTTGGTAGGACACGCCCACACGAAGGGAGGAGATGAAGGGAACAGGATTCTGGAACTCGTATTGGAGATACGCCAGATCTCTCCTTTGCGGATTCCATTCATACTTCAGGTCGCGGCCTGATAACAACACGTCCGTTCTGGAGACATTGTTCTGTCGGACCCGTTGTACTGCGAGCACCACATTTTGTTGGCCGGAGAGGCTGTAGGACAGTTTGAGATCCCCATCCTGTTCGCCGTAGGCTGTAAAGTCTTGCAGTCCGGTTCCGCCGCCTGCCCGAAGATCGCCAAAATGCTTAAGGCTCATGCCCCCAGTGAAGCCAAGCTTTCGGAAATTGCCGCTGACCTCCAGCCGCCCGACCCCTGACCTGTCCGCACTGGCAAACCGGCCAAAGGCCCGTGCGTTCATGGCAGAGTCGGTGGGGGAACCTGCTTTGGACTTTGTTATGATATTGATTAAACCTCCCAAAGCGTCGCTGCCGTACAGGACCGATCCCACGCCTCGAACCACCTCAATTCTTTCCACTTGATTCACGTCAATAGTATTCAGGTATTGGTTGGGCCCCAGGCGGAAGATCGCGTTCCCGGGAAGGCGAGCGGAGAGATTCAGCCTGATTCCATCAACCAAAACCAAAATCTGATTGCCGATCAGTCCTCGAATGACGGGGGCGCCCCCTCCGTAATTTGTCTCCTGGACCAGAACGCCGACCACCTCGTTCAGCGCTTCCGGGACGGTGCGGTAGTTTCTCTGCCGGATTTGCTCGGCAGTGACGACCGATACCGACCGCGGCGAGTCGATATCTTTCTGTTCACGACGTGCCGCCGACACGACAGTAACGTCCATCAGCTCGTCTAAGCTCATCTCTGACAAGTCCTTGACCGCACTTGGACCTTGACCGAACAGAGCATGTTCACTGAAGGTAAGCACCAAGAGCGCTAGCACGCATAAGTGCATTCTGGGTTTCATAAAGAGCGCTTCTTACTTCCTATCCCCGATTTCCGTAGCCGGGGAGTCCAGCGTGGGGGAATCATAGACTCCAAAGACTGTTGTAGAAAAAGCAGGGGCCTACATGAGGATTTGCCCCCTCGCCGAGTTGTGAGAGACATGGCACAAGGTGCAGCTCCCGCCCGAACTGGGAATGTCGTGAACTGTGCTAATGACAGTGCTTTTGTCATTCACTTGCTGCCCAAAAGCAGATGTCATCAGGCCTGCAACAAACAGCGCCACTATTACCACCCCGAAATACTTAGCGGACTTCAACCTCATGCGAGCCTCTCGGGGAGCCGAATTTTCTCTCGAAACCTAAAGACTTCGCCTTTTCAACAAGGAATCTTAAGGATCACACTGTGCTGACCTCAACCATCATCAATTCTTCCAGGCTCAATTGGGTGAAATCCTGAGCAGCCCAGGCCTCCACTTGGAATTCTTTCAATACCAGCCCCGGCAATCCTAGCAGCGCCAGCCATAGGCAAATTGCCAGCCTTACGGCTTGGCCCTTAACAACCACACGAGATGAAATCGTACCCATCAGAACTGTCCTCCTGTAAGCTATAAAATACATGGTCCCTTTGGCTTGCGAAGCTGAGTAGGGTGCAAGCTACAAATAGCCGAAAACTTTATGCTATCCAGGAAAAACTTGTCGGCAGAAAACTGTATCCTGTTGAATTATTTATATCTAATAATCGCTGCCGCATTTGCCGGATGCGGTTGCCGGATGTAGTCGCCGGATGAAGCACCGTAGCAGTGCCCCCCTGACCTCTTTTTGAGCAGATGGAGGTTTTGTCTCAGAGAGAGAATGAAAGTCTCCTCACGGCTGAGCAGCCCAATGGGGTCGTGCGGGACTTCCGTATATCGTGTACAAACTGGGAATGTGGAGGCCTATTACTGCAGCAGGCGCTACAACTCCGCCTCAAGTACCTCTAAATGAAACGGTTTAGAGATATAGGAGGTAAAGCCAGCCTCTAGCATTTTCTTACGATCACCCAGCATCGCATAGGCAGTCACGGCAATCACGGGAAAGGTGGCGTATTGGGGATTCTCGCGGATTCGCTGGATGAGCCCCATGCCGTCCAGCTTCGGCATCTGGATGTCTATCAAAGCAAGGTCCGGCTTGCTCTGCTCAATTTTTTGGAGCGCTTCCTCGCCATCGCTGGCCACGATCGCTTCGTACCCCATGCTGAGGAGCATTTCCTCCAGCAGTTCACGATTGATTGGGTTGTCATCGGCGATGAGGATTTTCTGCGATTTTGAATTGCCATCGATCGTCTTCATTCCAAGTATCGCTTAACCGGGATTTTTCCTGTCATGTTTTTCCAGATGTAAGAACATACACTTGCCAACCCGCCGATTCAAGCACAAATCGCCGCGGCCTGTTTTTGGATGCATCGCGGTTCTATTTGTTCCTTTTGGTTGTCCCTTCTGGTTGCCTTTTCTGGCTGGGCTGTGGGATTCTGCATGCAGTCGAATATCTGCCGGATCATAGAAATGACACGTTCTGTTTGGAACCTTGATCCAAGGTCACAATTCCGCGCCGTGTCAAACTAAGGTATTATCATCGGCAGATTTCATTTTCCTCTTGAGGTGCTATATTGCATAGTAGAATAGGGCTAGTCACCAAATGGCGGAGGTATGGGCACCGAGTTTTACGCTAATCATTAAATTGTCCCCTGGCAACGGCTCTTGCGTCCAATCCAGACAATCGCAGCTTCGCGAAAGTGCGCAATCGGTTTTCCGGGAGGGTCTCTGCAATGTCGGTAGCGTTAAGAACAGCGTTAACAACCTTGCTGGGTTGGATGGCAATCGCACTGGCCGGGGCTGGCTACCTTCATGCAGCCAGCCAGGAGGCATCGAACGCCGTTCCGCAGGCCGCTTCTCATTACAGCGCCGTACTGAACCGCTACTGCATCACCTGCCACAACGAGAAGCTGAAGACCGCAGACCTGGTTCTGAGCAAGCTGGACATCGCCAACCCTGGCGCGGACGCCCCGGTATGGGAAAAGGTGGCGCGCAAACTGCGGACCGGGCAGATGCCTCCTGCGGGGATGCCGCGGCCGGAGCAGGCCTTTTACGATGACTTTGCCGCCTATCTGGAAACCGCGCTGGACCGCCTTTTACGATGACTTTGCCGCCTATCTGGAAACCGCGCCGCCGCAGCCAAGCCCAATCCCGGCAGGCCCGCCGTCCATCGCCTGAACCGCGCCGAGTACACCAATGCCGTCCGCGACTTGCTCGCGACCAATATCGACGGCGCGTCGCTTCTTCCAGCCGACGACGCCAGCCGGGGCTTTGACAACATTGCAGATATCCTCTCGGTCTCGCCGCTGCTGGTGGAGCGTTACATGTCGGCGGCGCGCAAAATCAGCCGCCTCGCCGTCGGCGACCCCAATGTCCGCCCATTCACTGCGGAATACAATGTTTCCAGGCGCCTTGTGCAAGACGACCGCATGAGCGAAGACCTCCCGTTCGGGTCGTTCGGGGGAACTGCGATTCGCCATCACTTTCCGCTCGACGGCGAGTACCTCATCAAGGTCCGCTTGCAAAGGAACAACGACAATTACATCCGCGGCCTGGGCGAGCCGCACCAACTTGATGTCCGGCTGGATGGCGCCAGACTCCAGTTGTTCACGATTGGCGGCGAGCACAAGGGCAGGTCGGGGCCGGTTTATGCCTTCATCAATAAAGATTACTTGGGAGACCCCGCGCAAGAGAAATATGAGTTTTCGGCGGATGCGGGATTGGAAGTGCGTTTCCAGGCCAAGGCGGGCACGCGGCTGGTGGGAGTCGCTTTCCTGAACCAGCCCTCTGAGCCGGAGGGCAAGCTGATGCCGCGCCAGTTTTATGATGACCTCCTTTCGTTTAAGGGAGGCGACCCTGCCGTTGACAACGTTTCGATCAGCGGCCCCTTTAACCCCAAAGGGCTGGGCGACACACCCAGCCGCCGCAAAATCTTCGTGTGCAACCCCGCCGGCACCGTCATCGCTGACGAGGAGCCCTGCGCCAAAAGGGTTCTCTCCACGCTGGCGCGCCGCGCTTATCGCCGGCCTGTCACCGAGGCAGACGTCCTCACGCTGCTCCAATTCTACAAGGTGGGCCGCAGCCAAGGCGGCTTTGAAGCGGGCATCGGGACGGCGATTCAAGGAATACTGGTCAGCCCGGAGTTTCTGTTCCGCATGGAACGCGATCCGGAGCGCGATACTGGGAGCAATGCCGGAAACGTTGCGCCCGGAACCGCATATCCGGTCAGCGACCTGGATATAGCCTCCCGCTTGTCGTTTTTTCTCTGGAGCAGCATACCCGATGACCAGCTTCTGGATTTGGCCGAGCGCGGCAAGCTCAGCGATCCCGCGGTGCTGGAACAGCAGGTGATTCGGATGCTCGCCGACTCCCGCTCGAAGGCGCTGGTCGGGAACTTCACCGAACAGTGGCTGGGCCTGCGCAAACTGGGCACGGTCTCTCCGGACCCGAAGGTGTTTCCCGATTTTGACGACAACTTGCGCGAGGCGCTGCAGCAGGAAACAAAGCTTTTCGCTGAAAGCATTGCGCGGGAGGATCGCAGCGTACTGGATTTCTTGCGCGCCGACTACACCTTCCTCAACGAACGGCTGGCGCGGCACTATGGGATTCAGAAAGTTTACGGCTCAGGCTTTCGGCGTGTGACGCTGGCTGACGACGCAAGGAAAGGCTTGCTGGGCCAGGGCAGCATTCTGACGGCGACCTCCTACGCCAACCGAACCTCCCCGACCCTGCGCGGCAAGTGGGTGCTCGAAAATATTCTGGGCACGCCACCGCCGCCTCCGCCGCCGAACGTTCCGTCCCTGAAGGAAGAAAACGGCGGCAACAACCGTGTTCTGACAATGCGCGAACGATTGGAGCAGCACCGCGTGAATCCCTCCTGCGCGGTCTGCCACACGCGGATGGACCCGCTGGGCTTCGCGCTGGATAACTTTGACGCCATCGGCCGGTGGCGAACCACCGAGGGCGCGACACCTGTTGATTCTTCGGGAACGCTCCCCGACGGCGCCAAGTTTCAGGGTCCGTCTGGGCTTCGGCAGATACTGCTGAGCCGGCGCGAGCAGTTTGTCCGGACCGTTACGGAGAAACTTCTCATGTATGCCCTGGGCCGCGGGCTAGAATATACCGATGAGCCGGCCGTCCGCGGGATCATGCGGGCCGCCGCTCCGAGCGACTACCGCTGGTCGTCGCTTGTTTTGGGAATTGCCAAAAGCACGCCATTCCAGATGAGGAGGTCGAGCGAGCCATGATGGTTTTCAAGAAGGTGATCCCGCGCCGCACGTTTTTGCGAGGGGCCGGCGCCACGCTGGCGCTGCCTTTGCTGGACGGAATGGTTCCGGCATTCGCCGGAGCGCTGGACGCAACGGCAAAACCGGCGGTCCGCCTGTCCATTGTCTTTGTTCCAAACGGCAGAATCATGGACCATTGGTCGCCGAAGGAGGAGGGCGCCGCTTTCAAGCTGCCTTCCATCCTGGAGCCGCTGGCTGCGTTTCAGGACCGCCTGCTGGTGCTGAGCGAACTTTCCAGCATGCCGAACGAGCAACTGCTGCGGTCGATTGGATTGGACGCGGGACCGCATTCGACAGCCAGCGGCATCTTCCTGACGGGCGTTTATCCGAAGCCGAACGGGCAGGCGGGGATTTCCGTGGACCAGATCGCAGCGAAGGAACTCGGCAAATACACCCAGATGGCTTCGCTCGAACTTTCCCTGGAGTCCGGCGAGACCGGCGGCGGAGGCGACGGCGCCGACAGCGACGCCTACCTCAATACGATGTCGTGGCGCAGCGCCACGACGCCGCTCCCGGTGGAAAACAATCCGCGCAGTGTGTTCGAGCGCCTGTTCGGGGATAGCGACAGCACCGACCCGGCAGAGCGTCTCCGCCGCATGCAGCAAGACCGCAGCATTCTCGACATCGTAACGGGGCAGGTGTCCCGTCTCGCGACGGGACTCGGCCCCAGCGACCGCGCCAAACTCACCGAGTATCTCGACGCCATTCGCGATGTCGAGCGGCGCATCCACAGGGCCGAAAAAACAAATCCCCGGGAACTGCCCGTGATGGAGCGGCCCGCGGGCATACCGGCCGATTATGAAGAGCACGCCAGGTTGATGTTCGATTTGCAGGTGCTGGCCTATCAGAGCGACATGACCCGCGTCATCACCTTCGCGATGGCGCGCGAAAAGAGCGAGCGGGCCTACCGCGAGATCGGCCTGGAGGAAGGCCACCATGCGCTGACCCACCATGGCTACAATGCCGCCATGATGGCCAAGTGCGTCCAGCTTGAGACCTACCAATCCCGGCAGTTCGCCTACTTCCTGGAGAAGATGCAGTCCACGCCAGACGGCGACGGCTCCCTGCTGGACCACTCGGTCATCCTCTTCGCCAGCAGCATCAGCGACGGGCACGCGCATTTCCGCGGCAACCTCCCCGTGGTCATGGCGGGCGGAGGAGCAGGCCAAATCAAGGGAGGCCGTCACATCCGGTATGCTAAAGAGACCCCCTTGGCGAATCTGTTCTTGACCGTTTTGGACATGACCGGCGTTCGTGTGGAGAACTTCGGCGACAGCACCGGGAAACTGGAGATGCTTTCGGTTGTGTAGACGCTGCTGAGAACATGTGCTCGCCGGAAGTTGAATGGAGGAAGAACAACGGTGGACATCAGAGGCAAAGTGAAAAGCCTGGGTATTTGCCTGGGTATTTGGTGGATGCCATCTCTTTTTTTTGTAGCCACACTGGCCGCCGCCGAAGGCGATCTCCGTCTGGTGAACGCGGCCAAGAACAGAGATCGCGAAGCCGTGCAATCTCTCCTGCAACAGCAGGTCGATGTGAACACGCCCCAGCCGGACGGCGCGACCGCGCTGGCCTGGGCGGCGCATTGGAATGATCTGGAAACGGCCGATCTTCTGATTCGCGCCGGAGCCGGCGTGAACGCCGCGAACGATTACGGCGTAACGCCTCTCGCGCTGGCGTGCAGCAAGGGCAGCGCCGCGATGGTGGAAAAGCTGCTCCAGGCCGGGGCGGATCCGAACGCTGCCCAATGGACGGGAGTGACGCCGCTGATGACCTGCGCCCGCACGGGCAGCGCAGACGCGGTGAAGTCTCTGCTGGCAAGGCAAGCGGGCGTCAACGCGAAAGAAACGAGGCGGGGGCAGACGGCTTTGATGTGGGCGGCG
Organism: Terriglobia bacterium; assembly: GCA_963666975.2. Classification (GTDB taxonomy): domain Bacteria; phylum Acidobacteriota; class Terriglobia; order 2-12-FULL-54-10; family 2-12-FULL-54-10; genus JADFGZ01. The sequence goes on from CAXVYR010000004.1 coordinate 1,620,364, forward strand.
GCTCAAAAAAACTTGGAAGTCGCCCGGCTGCTGACCGAGTATGGAGCCGACGTCAATGCCAAATCGCATATGCCGGGCGGGTTCACACCCTTGCAGTTTCTTACCTACGGGGTGAGCCGGCGCGATCCCAGCGGTCCCGACAAGCTCGAACCGGGCGATGTCCATCCAGACCCTTCGAGTTCCATGGGCGGTTTTACTGCGTTGATGTTTGCCGCCCGTCAGGGCGACCTGGACTCTGCCCGCCTGCTGGTGGATGCGGGAGCGAACGTGAACGCCTCCTCTCCTGATTACGGCAGCGCATTGGTGGTGGCGGCCTCCAGCGGCCACGAGCCGGTGGCGCTGTTCCTGCTGGAGAATGGCGCGGATCCCAACGTGGCGGACATTTGGGGATTTGCCCCGTTACACTACGCGCTGGCGGACGGGATCACAGCCATCGGCATGTCCAGAAAAAGAATTCCCACCGACCGCTATTGGTTGCGGTCCAACATGCCGGAACTGGTGAAGTCGCTCCTGGAACAGGGAGTGAACCCGAACGCCCGAGTCGCGAAGGGCTTCCCGCCTTTCAACTACGCGCCGTTTGCCCGCACGATCGGCAATGCCATGCCTCAAATCAGGCAGCCTGGCGCGACACCATTCCTGCTGGCAGCCGCTTCCTTTGACGCCCGCCTCATGCGCCTCCTGCACTCCCACGGAGCCGATCCGTTGCTCACCACCGATGAGGGTACGACGCCCCTGATGGTGGCCGCCGGGATGGGCCGGCTTGATGAACTCACCGAGGAAGAAAAGAAGATGGCTATGGAAGCCGTCAAGCTGGCGGTGGAGCTGGGCGGCGATGTCGATGTGGCGAACGTGAATGCAGCTTACGTCAATGCCTCAAACCAGGACGGCCGGACCGCGCTGGCGGCGGCGGCCTACCTGGGAGCGAATTCCATTATCCAGTTCCTGGCGGACCAGGGAGCCGATCTGGAGGCGACCGACAGGTACGAACAGACGGCGCTCAGCATCGCGCAAGCTATTCCCCCGAAAATAAAGGGGAACGATAAACGCTTCCACGGAGGCAGCCCCCGTAAAGATACAGCGGCCCTTCTTCTTAAACTGGGCGCCACCCCACAGCCCGCACGGAAGATGGAATGAGACAGCAGAATTCTGCCATTCAAGCAACACACAATTAGGACACTCCCCCGCGACTTTGTGACCCGCGCTTGCAACCGCAGGCTAGCTGGCGTATGATGCTGCGCAAAATGAAGCATAAAATCTAAATCTCTTGTGCCGCCGCAGCATGCGTTTGTTTTCCCTTCCATTGGATCATCGATGACAGAGGATGAGGGATCGCTGGCAAGGGGGATCGCATTTTTCGATTTCGCTTATCCGCTTCTGAGAATGGTGTCTTGATGCGGGTTTGGCTGGCGGGAGAAAGTAATGACACGGGGGAAGAACTGTTGCAGAGCAAGCTGGGAATGGCGCACAAGAGGACAAGCTTGCGATGGCTGCTTTGTCTGATTGCGCTGGTCTGCCCGCTTGCGAAGCCGCGGTTGTTCGGCCAGCAACCGGTTGTAGATTCTGCTTCCCCAAGCCAAAACAAAACTGTAGTGGCCGTTCGCACCACCCTCCCTGTCCAAATCGACGGCGATCTGTCCGAGGCCGCATGGCAAGAGCTTTCCCCTGCCACTCGTTTCGTTCAGGCGGAACCGTACGAAGGGGAGGCGGCGACCGAGAGGACGGAGGTGAAGGTCCTCTATGACGACGAGAATCTCTACATCGGGGTGTACTGCTACGACAACGATTCTGCCCGGATCATGACCAATTCATTAAAAAGAGATTTCACATCCGCTGAAGCTGATGCGTTCGAGGTCATCCTGGATACATTCCGTGACGCCCGGAACGGATTTCTGTTTATCACAAACCCGCAAGGCGCAAAGCGGGACGTTCAGGTCAGCAATGAAGGGCGCACGCAAAACGTGGATTGGGACACGGTGTGGGATGTCCGCTCCCAGGTGAATGGAGACGGCTGGACCTCGGAGATGATGATTCCGTTTAAGAGTTTGAGTTTTGACGAAAAGCAAGGAGGCCAGCTTTGGGGCATCAATTTTTCCCGCCGGATTCGGCGCAAGAATGAGATCGCTTACTGGGCTCCGGTGCCGCATCGCTACAATATTTCGCGGGTGTCGCTGGCAGGAACATTAACAGGATTAGAGGAAATTCGCCGGCGCCGCAGTTGGAAGGTGAAACCCTTCGGGATTGCCGGCGTCCGCAAACTGTCCCTGCAGGATTCCGTCGAGGAGGAGATTGACGCGGGCGTCGACGCCAAATACAGCGTCACGCCGGGCATGACCTTGGACCTGACCCTGAACACCGATTTCTCACAGGTGGAGGTGGACGAACAACAAATCAATCTGACGCGGTTTCCGCTGTTCTTTCCGGAAAAGCGCGAGTTCTTCCTGGAGAACTCCGGCGTCTTCCAGTTAGGGGACATCCCGTTTGAACTCGGCCCGGCCCGCTCCAGGGAGACCCAGCTCTTTTTCAGCCGCCGCATTGGATTGTCGGAAGACCGGGAGCCGGTGTCCATATTGGGAGGAGCCCGCCTTTCCGGCCAGCTTGGCAAATTCAGCCTGGGACTTCTCAACATGCAGACCCAGGATGCGGACGATGGCACGCCGGGGAGCAACTTCGCGGTAACGCGCGTGAAACGCGACATCCTGGCAAACTCCGATATCGGGGCGATTGTCGTCAACCGCCAGGGGTCGGAAAGAGGCGACTTTAACCGCACTTTTGGTGTGGATACGAATTTCCGCTTTTGGCAAAACCTGACGATCAACGGTTATTTGGCTAAAACGCAAACCGACGGGCTTTCCGGCCGCGACCTCGCCCGGAAAGTTACGGGACAATGGCGCGACAATCTGCTCCTGTTCCAAGTGGTATTTTCCGAGACGCAGGAAAACTTTAATCCGGAGGTCGGCTTCACGTCTCGCCCGGGAGTGGAAACGCGATTTATTCGGAACCGGATTGAGTTGCGTCCCCGGCCGCCTCGCAATCCCATCATCCGCGAGTTCCAGCCACACATGATCATTCGCTATTTTATGGATGAGAACAACCGGATCATCACCAAGCAAGGCCACTATGCCTTACAGGTCGATTTCCACGACGGCAGCAGTTTTGAAATTTTTTACGCTCCGGAATTCGACCGCTTGGACAGCCCCTTCCAGATTCGTCCTGATTTCGCGATTCCCGTGGGAGACTACAAGTTCGACGCGTGGCATCTGGAGCTGGCAACCGATCCAAGCAAGATGCTATTCGGGACTCTGAATTTTGCAAAAGGAAATTTCTATTCCGGGAAGCGAACCAGCCTGACCGCCACCGGGACATTCCGTCCCAATTACCGTTTTTCTGTGGAAAACAGATACAGCCTGAATGACGTGGACCTAGAGGAAGGCTCCTTCACAACTCATCTGGTCCGCTCCCGCATCAACTATTACTTCAGCACGCGCATGTTTCTGAGCGCCTTCCTGCAATACAACAGCGACCGCAACCTGATCAGCTCCAACATCCGCTTCAATTTCATTCACCGCCCGCTCAGCGATCTGTTCGTTGTCTACAATGAAGACCGGGATATCAGCGGGACCGGCAGAACCGACCGGGCGTTTACCGTCAAATACACCCACCTGATTTCTTTCTAGACCGTCTATAACGGCGCCGGCGTTGTCAAGAGACAGCAGCAGCGTAGTGAGCCGGGAGCAGAAGCTCCCGGAGACAGCCAGTCCCGCCTCTCCGGCGCACCTCACCGCTACCTGGCCGTATAACGCTCTAACCGGAAAGTGGGAATGAAGAACCCCTCTGGAGGTCCAATGGACAAGATATCGACTATACATCCATTGAGGCTGGCGGACGACTTGGCGTTGGCCTGTAGCCATTGCTCCGACCCAAATCGGTTTCCCAGCCCCTTATGATGTAAACTCTCTCACTGAAACTGGCGCTAAAAATCGGTCTGGTCAGTCGTGTATTTGCTGCAGAAGCGATCCCCGGCAAGATATCGCCCCACACCCGCAAGCGTAAAGCTCTCTCCATCGCGCCGGGTAGTCCTGTTCGAGTTCAAGCTGGTAGTCGTAAAGCAGCTCCGCTCCGCGCGGGATTTCGCGGATTGCCTCAATAAAGACTCTCCCGTCCTCGGCGATGGCTTCACAATTCGGATCGCAGGAGTGGTTGATATGCCGCGCATCGTTGCCCTGGCACGTTGCATCGATGACCGTATCTTCATCGACCGCGAACAGGAAGGTAATCGTATGCTCGATCGGATCGTCACTATAGCGAGCATCCGCCGCTTCATGTGACATGCGCTCACCGGTGTATTCGATGATCCGTGCACCTTTCGGGATGTGGTGTATCGCGAAGGCCCCTTGCCCGTGAATCGGCGACTTGCGAATCTGGAACAATGGATGGAACGACCGAGCAGACATCAGTATCGAGATAGAGGATTTCTGGAAAGCTTTGGCCGGAATTTCCTTTTTGAACTCCTGGCCGCAGAAATTATACGACAACTGCTTACGTTGCAGCAGCATTTCTCATCATGTATGCAACCAAATTGCCGATCAAGAATTATCCTGCTTCCACTCTCCACCTTTTACCTCTCCGTGCGTTCGCGTTAGGCCAAAATGAGCACAGCTTCGCAATCAGCCGGATTTTTTTGAAAAAAGAGTGGCAGGCGCGCCCATACTGAGCTATTCGTAGCCGCCAGGAAAGTCGGGTTCACATTGAGAGGAGGGCACAGCCTCACCTTGGTGTACAATCTAGTCAACGCTGCCCCACCAAACACGGCACTTGAGGATGACGTTATGCGACACGCCTGCAAAGGACTCCTGCTTCTTACCCTGCTGACCGCGATTCTGCTCACGCGTACGGGGTGCAGCGGGCCGAATGGCAATGCCGAGGAGCTCAACCAAGACATGATTATAGCGGGCATGGAAGGCGACACGGCTGCCGTCAAGGCTCTGCGCGCCAAAGGAGCAGACGTCAATGCGCAAAACCAAGCGGGAGGGACGGCCCTGATGTATGCGGCAACCGTTGGCCATACCACTACCGTACAAGCCTTGCTTGACGCGGGCGCAGACGTCAATGCCAAAGACAAAGAAGGGGGAACCGCCTTGATGCGGGCTGCCAGTAATGGGCAAATGACTGCCGTACAGGCATTGCTCGACGCGGGCACAGATGTCAATGCCAGACACAATTTAGGAGGGACAGCCTTGATCGCTGCGGCAATCGGCGGCCATGTCGATGCAGTGCGAGTCCTACTGGACGCGGGGGCAAACGTCAACGCCAAAGACAAGGACGGAGGCACGCCCCTAATATGGGCGACAGTTACTGGCCACACCGACATCATGCAGGCATTGCTCGACGGGGGCGCAGACGTCAATGCCAATACCACGGAGGGACGGACGGCCTTGATGGCTGCTGCCTCCGGTGGTCACGCCGATGTCGTGGGGGCCTTGCTGGAAGCAGGCGCAGACGTCAATGCGAAAAACAAGGAGGGCTTTCCGGCCCTGATGATGGCGCAGTTTGCCGGGCAAACCGAAGTGACTGAAATCCTCGAGAAGGCCGGAGCCAAAGACATCGACCAAGTCCTGCTGGAAGCGGCGGCGAATGGCGACTCCGCTACCGTCAAGGCTCTGCTCAACCGAGGAGCAGACAGCAATGCCAAAAACAAGGACGACGGAGCGGCGGCCTTGTTGACGGCAGCCATCAATGGCCACACAGCGATAGTACGGACCCTTCTCGAAGCGGGCGCCGACATCAATAACGCCGAGAACATGAAGGGACAGACGGCCTTGATGGGAGCGGCAAACGGTGGCCACAATACCACCGTGCGAGCTTTGCTCGAAGTGGGCGCAGATGTCAATGCGAGAGACAACGATGGCTTGACGGCTCTGCTGTCGGCGGCAGAAGGAGACCACACGGCTACCCTGAGAGCCTTGCTTGGCGCAGGCGCTAACCTCAATGCCAAAGACAAAAAGGGACGGACGGCTTTGATATTAGTGGCAACTTCTGGCCATATTTCTACCGTGCAAGCCTTGCTCGACGCGGGTGCAGACCTCAATGCCAAAAACGAGGAGGGAGAGACGGCCTTGGTGTGGGCGCAAGCGATGAAGCAACACGATGTGGTTGAAATCCTCATCAAGGCCGGAGCCGAGGAATAACAAAGGGGCGGCGAAGAACTAAAATATCTCTCTCAAGGATTGGCGCAAATAATTGGCCTAGTCCATCTGAAGCGGCTCCCTGCATTTGACGACGGCTAGCTGGCAGTTCCCTTCTGTTTCCGCTCTATCTTCGCCCACGTGTCCCGCAGTGTTGCGGTACGATTAAACACCAGCTTCTCGGGTGTCGAGTCTGGATCAACACAGAAGTAACCGATCCGCTCAAACTGATACAGAGCCCCGACGGGAGCAGAACGCAGACCCGGCTCCATCCTGCAGCGCTCGACGACCTCCAGCGAGTTTGGATTCAGATTGGTTGTGAAGTCCTCCCCTTCTCCGGCCTCATTCGGGTCTTCCTTCGCAAACAACGTGTCGTACAGCCGCGCCTCAGCCTCGACCGCGTGTGATGCCGAAACCCAGTGGATCGTCGACTTCACCTTTCGTCCATCGGGCGTATTGCCGCCGCGCGTCTCCGAGTCGTAGGTACAGCGCAACTCCACAACATTACCGCTCGCGTCCTTGATCACATCCCGGCAAGTCACTAGATAGGCATACCGCAAGCGAACTTCACGCCCAGGCGAAAGCCGATAGAATTTTTTCGGGGGATCCTCCCGAAAGTCCTCGCGCTCGATATACAACACGCGAGAAAAGGGCACCTTCCGCGTACCCGCATTCACGTCTTCCGGGTTGTTCACCGCCTCGAGTTCTTCCACAAGATCGTCGGGATAGTTTTCGATGACTATGCGGAGAGGACGAAGGACCGCCATCACACGACGCGCCCGCCTGTTCAAATCTTCACGCACGCAGTGCTCGAGCAAGGGCAACTCGACGACGCCGTTGGTTTTCGACACGCCGATTCGGCTGCAGAAGTTGCGGAATGCCTCCGGTGTATACCCCCGGCGCCGTGCGCCGCAGATTGTCGGCATGCGGGGATCGTCCCAACCGCGCACGTGGCCGTCGCGGACGAGATGGAGCAGCTTGCGCTTGCTCAGTACGGTGTAGGTCAGGTTCAGCCGGTCAAACTCGATCTGTTGCGGATGATGTATGCCGAGCTGTTCGAGGAACCAATCGTACAGCGGACGATGGTCCTCGAACTCCAGCGTGCAGATGGAGTGCGTGATGCCCTCGATCGAGTCGCACTGTCCATGAGCGTAGTCGTAGGTCGGATAGATGCGCCATTTGTTTCCGGTCCGATGGTGCTCGGCATGCAATATACGATACATAATCGGGTCCCGCAGATTCAGGTTCGGCGACGCCATGTCGATCTTGGCCCGGAGTGTCCGCGAGCCGTCCTGTAAATCGCCCGCGCGCATCCGTGCGAACAAGGCAAGGTTCTCTTCCACGCTGCGTCCACGGAAGGGGCTTTCCCGGCCCGGCTCGCTAAATGTGCCGCGATACTCCCGCACCTGTTCGGCTGTCAGGTCGCAAACATAAGCCTTGCCCGCCTCGATGAGATGGACAGCCCATGCGTGCAATTGATCGAAGTAGTCGGACGCGTAGAAAAGACGGTCTGCCCAATCGGCTCCCAGCCAGCGAAGATCTTCGATGATCGACTCAACGTATTCCGTTTCTTCTTTGCATGGGTTCGTGTCGTCAAATCGAAGATTGCATTTCCCTCCAAACTCCTGAGCCAGGCCGAAACTGAGATGGATTGCTTTCGAGTGCCCGAAGTGTAGATAGCCGTTCGGTTCCGGAGGGAACCGAGTCTGCACGCGGCCTCCATTTTTCTTGCTCTGCACATCCCGAACAATGATGTCGCGAATGAAGTGTGATTTCGGCGGCGGCGGCGAATCATGAGTGCCTGGTGTGGATTTCGGAATTTCTCTTGGTGTGCTCATGCGGAGGCTCCTGTGATGTCCCGTGTACGCTCGTCTGGCTCTCGTCGTTTGCAAGGTCGTTTGCAAGAGAGAAGTGGCTTGTACTCGCTGACCTGTATTCGCTGACCGGGCCGATATTTTGTGCCTGTCCCAGTGAGAGAGTCTACATCACGGCATGGAACTGTGAAACTGGTTTGGTGGCAGGAATGGACGATTGGCCCCGGCGTTGCGGCGGCTTATCACCAAGCGCCCGCAATGGCCGGTTGGTTGGCTGGTTAGTTGGCTAGCCCGGCAAGCGGCCGAAGGGCGCCAACTTTTCCTGAATGGGCCGTTCTGAAATTTAACTCCTCCCTCGTCGTCTAATGCTTAGCGATGTGTGATGCCCTGCAGCTGGTGACTTGGCCGCCGGGCCCAATAAGCAGCAAGAAAAGACCCACTGAGATTGTGCCAGACACTGAACACTGCTCCGGGCAAAGCGGCAGCGGCGGAGAAAAATTGCGTCGCCAGAACGACTCCAAGCCCGGAGTTTTGCATTCCTACTTCGATGGCAAATGTCCGGGAAATGCGCGCGTCGAGGCCGAAAAGCTTCGGCAGGCTATAGCCTGCTGCGAGTCCCAAGCTATTGTGCAGCATCACGGCAATCACCAGCGGCCAAGCTAGAACCGCTGTGAGACCGGCATTTAAGGCAACGACAATCGCAATAATGACCACGATTGCCGCCACTGAGATCAGCGGAAACATCCCGCGCAAGAATGCGAGCCGCGCTCCGAAAAATTGGTTCACCGCAACCCCAGCGAGCACCGGCAATATGACAACCTCAAGAATGGATAGCAGCATGGAAATTACAGGAACCGGCACCGATTCTCCGACATAAAGCCAAGTCAGTGCAGGGGTAAGCAGTATGGCGAGGAAAGTAGAGACCGTAGTAAAGGTGATGGAGAGGGCTACGTCGCCACGCGCCAAGTAACAGATCACATTCGATGCCGTTCCTCCTGGACATGCTCCCACCAAAATGAGGCCCACCAAAAGGTCCGGCTGCAAGCTCATGGCATGGCCGACGGTCCAGGCTGCAAAAGGCATGATCCCAAACTGTAATACCGCGCCGCTCGCTATCAGCAGCGGTCGGCGCGCCACTTCCAGGAATTCTCGCGCAGTCAGGGTCAAGCCCATGCCGAACATGACCACACCAAGAAGCGGTATGATTGCGGGGCTCAACGGCGTCAGGTTATCTGGCCACACAAGCGCACCGACAGTCCCGACTACAGCCCAAAGGGGAAACAGGACTACCAAAAGATCAACAAACCGCATGGACCGTGACCTGGCCGGGATTTTTCACCAACGGCAATGAGACGAGATTTCCGATGGAACCTTCCTCTTCGCACAAAAGCATTTACTGGATCACTATTGCTTGTCGATGTAACTCGCGCCGCGCTGTCATCTTGCAGAGCCCTGCGGCTGTGCTCCGGGCAGGCGGCGCTTCCATTCTTCAAATCAGTTCAGCACGACGTTGCTTTGCGCTGTCTCCCGCTGCTCCGGGGCCTCCACAATGTCTGCCTTGAGGCTGGAAACAATGGCGAGCAGTTCCTCTTTTTCTTTCTGCGGTATTTTGAATTTATCGAGCGACCCCGCCAAGTGTTTCACCATGGCAGCCCATTCCGCCCCGGTGATTTCGAGTCCCCCATGGGAGGTCTTCATACTGCGCCCGATGTAAAAGCAAGGCCCGCCGGCGGCCTCGCACAATTGATCCACGATAAGCTGGCGGCGGCGTTTTTTTGATTCCCTGCTGAACCCATTACTGAAGCGGGCAAACTGCGGATCGGACCCCAGCCGCCCAACAAAATCGTCCACGACCGCAGCAATCGCATCATATCCACCAAGCCGGTTATAGAGTGTCTCTGTTTTTCCCTGAGCAATGGCTGGGGTTGCTTCCCACAACGTGAACAACACCAGAGCCAACAACCCCGGGCCTATCTTCAATGAAAATCGTTGCATTTGCATTACCTGCCCTCAGCGGGAATTTTCCGTTTCAACCTTCGCTGGGCTCAAGATTGCACGCCAGCCGCCCCTGTCGCTCCAATCTTAGATCGTGCTCAAATGACTGCCGGATTGCAAGCTGATCAATTGCTCCCTGTAGGCACGGATCACCTCCGCCTGATTGGAAATATTGTGAAAGATTACACGAGGAAAGAGGGTAAATCAATTAGCCCCGGGAACTCGCATGACCTCATATTTGATACGGGCCAGGGTCGCTTGAGCATTTAGATTGTGTGGCCTGCCTGATTCCTGGCGTGCATAATCCAAAGATACGGCTGCAACGAAAGCCGTTTGGTGTACAATTTTACTGTGGCCAGCGGGTTCAAAAAGGAAATTCCAGCTAAACGAGCCTGATGAAAACTCTGGTGTGACGGCAACGGGAGGTTGGGTAGATGCGCGTAAGTATCCTTAGACGCCGAACCCAGCCTGTATTTTTCCAGCAGAAAGGGTGACTCGGTTTCCTTGAAAGCAAATACGGCGTTCTTCAGATCGATCATAAGCGGCTAAATGAATTTTTAGATGAATAATTCGGGTCTCCAACAATAAGATTTCATGAGGTGACGGTGGGCAAGAGGAACTTCCCTTTCGGCTTCACCGGCTCTTCTGCATCGCTAACGAGAAGGAACCAGCGTCTTTACTTGCGTATACGCCAAATACTCCGTGTACGGACCCTGGAAGTCCTCAATGTGTTCCCTGGTTATTGTCAGGCCATCCAGTTTCCGGGTTAGTCAAGGAGGTTTTTATGCAGATTCTCCGGCAAGCTCAGTATCTTAGGCACGATCAGTACGGTCTCGGCGTAGTCACATCGTCGAATGCCGAGCGCACCACCATAGAATTCGATCTCCACGGCACAAAGAAGTTCAGCACCAGTCTCATGGTGGTTGAACTACTGTCTGGCGAGGCTCCCGCCAAACTTTCACCCCCAAAGCGCCGCAAGAAAGCAACCACTGCTTCCGCAGCAGCCAAGCCAAAAAAAGCCGCCCCCCGCCCTGCCGATAATTCCTGAATGGTGCTTTCGCTTACTGCTCCCTTCGCTAAGGGTTGGCACACAATAGAGGCTCCTGTTAAACGAAGTGTAGAAGCGAGCCGCAAGACCACCCCGAACAGACCCCCAGAACAGACCATGGTGACTTGAGCTTGGATCAAATTTGAGCTTGTATCAAAAGAGTTACTGGGGTGGGCTTTTTGGCAAAGGGGACGCACTAATCGAAAGTTCTCATAAAAGGGGAACTGATTACCCTTTTGTGCCTGACCTGCGGCTACCTTTTTTGGACTGGCGCAGTTGCCAGCCAGATATCCCCTTTGTTTTCAATAAAATATGCGGCCCAGGATTGGGTCAGTAGATTGCCAACAATATTCAGCAATAAGTGACGCAAGCTCCATGTGCGCCAAGTGTTGGACCAAACCTTTCCCCTAAGATGTAATGCATAGACTGTAAATAGGGTAAATCGATAAGACCGGGCTACCTTCAAATCTCTTTTTGGCAGACCCGAGAAGCAATGGGAGCAAACCTTTTGACTGTACGTTATCTTGATCCTGACTTCGGCGCTGGCCGCCTGCTGACCCATTTTTTGAAGCTCCTGCTGTGCGTGGTCCTCATAAGTCCCGCAGTGTTTGCTGAGAAGTATGCGCTGCTGGTGGGGATCAACGAATATTCCAAGGTCCGCCCCTTGCGAGGCTCCCTCAACGATATCGCCCAGATCAAACAGATTTTGATCCGTGACCTGGAATTTACGGAAGACAAGATTCGGGTTCTTACCGACCGGGATGCGACCAAGGAACAACATCCTCTCCGCCTTGGACTCCCTGGCCACCCAAACCAAGGCCGGAGACTCACTGTTGTGGTACTACAGCGGACATGGCTTCATGATGCTGGACGAGAACGGCGACGAAGCGTTTAGCGAAGCGGGAGACCTCTACGATGAAATCCTGGTGCCCTACGACGCCGCGCCCTGGCCCCGGGAACGGGCCACGGACCCGAATCCCACGATGCTGAGCGATGATGAAATCGCCCGCGCCCTTTCCGGCATGGCAGGCAAGCGGGTAGTGATCATTTTTGACAGTTGCCACTCGGGGTCGGCAACGCGCGCGGTGGGAGACGCCGGCGGCCGGTCACTCTATCCCGGCTTCGTGCCCTCCGATATCCCCAGAACCCGGAGTTTGGTTCATCCCACTGAGTCTCTGGACCTCGGCGGCCCTCTGGTTTTTATCTCCGCAGCGTCGCCTTTGCAGAGCGCCTCGGACATGGGTGAATTTGAAGGAGAGAGACACGGAGCCTTCACGGCCAGCTTGCTCCGCTCCATCAAAAAATCAGGGCCTGATTGGCACCGCACGCTGAGCTGGGATGGACTGTTTCGCGCGGCCAAAGAGGACCTGCTCAACCAAGGATTTTCCGGCCAGACGCCAGCCATCCAGACGACGGGCGGTTTGGCCAAACGGCCTGTTGAGGAGTTCTTCAATCCTCCGGCATCCAGCGAGATTGCCGATCTGGATTCGCCCAGGGGGGCCTTTGAGGTCCAGTTGGAGAGCCGCAAGTACCGGTTTGCGGAAGGGGACCTGCTGACGCTGGCTGTTCAAAGCGAGCGCAACGGTTATCTCTACATTTTTGACATCAACTCGGAAAAGAAAATCACCCAGCTCTTTCCCAACAAATTTGCTCCCGAAAACAGCATCCCGGCGGGCCAACTGAGGACGATTCCCAGCGAGAGCGATCCCTATCAGTTCCGGGCCGGCTCCCCGTTTGGAAAGAGCGTAGTGGTTGCCCTCGTCACCACCGAGCCGTGGAGCAAGGCGAATCAACTTCAACTGCCCGATGATTTTCGTCCTATTACCGACAGCCAGCAAGCGGAGCTTCGGGAGCAGCTACGGCTTCTGCACGACGCCGCCCGAAGCGGCAGCGGCGACAGTCAATGGGCCAGCCAAAAAATGGTGCTTGAAATCGTCCCCGCCGACCACGTCCAGCCGCCCGCCGAAGAGTGGGAAGCCGAAGAGTGGGAAATGGAGGAGGCGGAACCGGAAGAGACCGCAACGGTGACGGAAGCAACACAGGCAGAAACAAGTCCGGCGCAAGCAACCTCTGGCACACAAGCAACCTCTGGCACGATGGAAGTCTCGCACGAAGCGCCGCCTCCTGCATCGGCTTCCCTGCCCCCGGCAGCGGAAGCAGCAGCCAGCGAGGCGGGGTCAGAGTCCGCAATTGCGGCCCCGGCCCCATCCGACGCCTCCCTCCTCGCTCCCCTTCCTGCGCCCCTTCCCGCTTCGGTTGACATTGAGGATGCGGGACTCAGTTGGGAAGACCAGCTCGACCTACCGGGCCGGAAACCTGTTTTGTTTAGAAAGCTGCAGCAGATGGCTGAACGATACTCGCCCGTCTTCTGGCAGGATGTCAGCGGCGACTTTGACAAAAAGTTTCAGCCCTGGAAGGATTTTGTGATCCGCTACGACTTTGACCTCACCGAACAGGGTCCGAATTGGCCCGAGCCGCCGCGCTTCCAGGACGAGATCAAGCGGGAACGGAACCATTTTCTGGATGAAGCCTTCTCTCCCAACGCCTCCTTTAAGATCGAAACAGCCGAGGAAACGCTGGGAATATACAGGGTGCAGAACACACAGGCCGGAGAAACCGTCCGGCTGGACCTGCGGCCTTTCGTTTACTGGACCGTGCTCACCACCTCCAGTCATTTCTTCTTCCAGTATGTGGTGTTTCATGCAGAGGATTGGAAAGGCCTTTTCGGCCACACCGGGGACCTGGAGGGCACCACCATCGTGGTGGACCGGGAAACGGAGCGGATGGTGGCGGCTTTCACGCTGGCCCATGATGACGTCGATGTGGTCCGAAGTCTGGATGAAGATCCCGGATCGAACATTGGGATCCTCGTGGACCCGGAACTGGAAAGCCGCGGGCTGCTCGACGAGGGTGACGACCGCCCCGTCGATGGCATATTGGCTATGGATGTCACCAGGGATGGTGAGGCGTCTCCCAAGGAACATCAGGATATTTACATCGAAACCAAGGGTCACGGGCAGTACGGTCCGAAAAAGATCAAGAAATCGCGGTACATCATTTACGCAACCTATTTGGATGATTCCACTTTCACAGCCCCCTCGTTTGAACGCGATCAATACCCCCAGACCGACCGTTTTTCGGAAGTGCTGAGCAAGCATAAGTACGAGCTGATCTACATTGGTTCAGGGGGATCGAGCGACCAAACCACGCTTTGGGGTGAATACCGCACTCTGAAGCGGTTCGGAGGAGGAGTGAATCCTCCCTGGAACTGGCGTGACAACTGGTGGTTCAAAACCGGCTGGTGGAAAAACCCCCGGCGCATCAAAAAAATCGGAGACAAACGGTATCGCATTAATCCCTATCTGGAGCCCTAGCGGATCAATCGGTAATGAATTCAATATTTGAATTTGAGGTGTAGCCATGGTTCGATATCAATCCTTGCTGGTCGTTTTTTGGGCGGCGCTGGCGGCGTCCCTGGCATTCGGCCAGGAAAAAGGATTTTCCGTGGAGGCGAAACCGGCGGAACTGCTTGAGCAGCAAGCCGGCATTGCCGAGCGGTACGCCCTGCTGATTGGAATCAGTGAATATGCGAATACCACCATCGACCTCAATTTCGCTGCCAATGACGCGCGAGCCCTGAACGACCTCTTGCTTGACCCGGAGATCGGAGCTTATAAACCTGAGAACATTCGGTTGCTGCTCAACGAAGAGGCCACCCGCAGGAACATCATGAGCTCCCTCAATTCCTGGCTGGGAAACCGGGTTCAAGAAGAGGACAGCGTTTTGATTTTCTACTCCGGGCACGGCGCGCTGGGAAATGGCAATGAGGCTTATTGGGTCACCCATGACGCCGACGTGGAAGACCTCTATGCGTCCGCTTTGAGTAACACGGATATCTCAGGGTTGATTGCAAAGCTTCCTGCCAAAAGGAAGCTGACGCTGATTGACTCCTGCTACAGCGAGGCAACGGCCAAGAAGTACCGGGCATTGGTCCCAAGCGATATTTTTGAAGAGTTCACGGGCGAGGGGGTTGTCACCATCACGGCTTCCACCGGCCAGGAAAAGTCGGTAGAAGTGGGAGGCCACGGGGCCTTCACTTACCACCTGCTGGAGGCTCTGGAAGGCAAAGGGGATGTCAACGGCAACGGAGTGGTCGAGTTGGACGAGATGTGGAACTACCTGAACACCAAGGTGCAGAATACGGCAGCCGACGCCGGAAACCGGCAGACTCCGGTGTTGCTCGCCGACCGCATGGAGCACGGCTTCCCGTTGACCATTAACCCCGCACGGGCGGCTGGCGCAACGCTGAACCAGCTCAAGGAGATGTACAGCGCGGGAACGATCACGGTCGATGAAATCGGCGAGGCCGAGCAACTGCTGACCACCAGAGGGGCTGACCCGGAGCTGCGAAAACTCTATCAGGACATGGCGTCCGGCGTGCTGACACCCGACTATTTCCGAAGAATGCGGGAGATGCACCGCCCGGCGGCCACGGCTTCCAGCACTCCCGTCCAGCCGGCAACGCCTGCTGCGTACGCTTCTGAACCTCCATTCACCGCGGAATCAGCAATGACAGAAACCGCAGGAACAACCGGAACCACGGGGTCCACCACGGGATCCTATGAAGAGACCGAGGCCTTTCGCGCCTCCGAACTGGTGAACTCTGCCGGGGGGTGGGAACGATTTCTCAGCCAATATCCCAATGGCGCGCTGGCGGAGAGAGCCCGCGCTCGATTGACGGAAATGCAAGCTCAGGAGCGCGCCGAGACGATGGCCTACGACATCGCCAAGGCCGGCGACACTGAAGCAGGCTGGCGTCAATACCTTGCCCGATTCCCCAACGGAAACTTTGTCTCCGAGGCCAGAGGCCGCATGCAGCAACTGCAGGAGAGCCGGCAGCACCAAGAGAGAGAACCGGCAGCTTACATTGTGGCCGAATCTCAGAACACCGAGGAGGGATGGGCGAATTTCGTCAGGGAATTTCACGACAGCCAGCTGGCCGTGGTGGCCCAGCGCCGCCTGGACGAGCTGCGCAAGGCCAACCGCGAAACTGAGAATAGCCTTTATGCCCAGGCACTCGAGAAAGACACTCAGCCATTGTGGGACCAGTACATTCAGGAATTTCCCGATGGCCGCTTCCTGTCCGAGGCTATGGAAAAAAGAACCGTCGCAGTCAGAAGGGCGGATGAGGAGAACCAGTACCAACTGGCGGCCAACACAGATACCCGGGATGGCTGGATGGCCTACCCGGACAAGTTCCCGGAGGGCCCCCATGCCGGCGCCGCCCAGACTCGCATCCAGCAAATTACCTGGGCGGAGTTTGCCGACGTCGCTCCCATCGCCGGAGACTCGTTCATGATGGGCAACGCCAGAGACAAAGGCGACGCGAAACCTCCCCACAAAGTGGAACTCGATCCCTTTCACATTGGCAGAACGGAGGTTACCAACGCCCAGTTCTCCAAGTTCCTGGAGGAGACGGGACGGCGCGCACCGACCCTGCGTGATTTTGCTTCCAACTACATGAGCGCCCAGCCCGACTTGCCGGTAGTGAATGTGACCTGCGCCGATGCCGAAGCCTACTCCAAGTGGCTGACGGAGAAGATCGGCTCCACCGTGCGGCTGCCCACCGAAGCCGAATGGGAGTACGCCGCCGGAGGCGGACAGGCTAACACTCTCTATCCCTGGGGAGCTGGCGATCCAAAAACGCAGGCTCGCTACAACGACAACGATCCGAGCGGGGTGAAGACTGTTAAGAGCGTAATTACTATATGAATCAAGAGAGGCTGCAATTGGAGCTGGTGGACCTGATTACCCGAACGGGTTCCTGAAAGCTTTCGGACGGAAACCTCCGCTTTATTTCGCACGGCTTCGCGCCATTTTAGCCCACTGCCTGACTATTGCAGGCAATCTCTACAGCACTTCATAGCCAAAGAGAACTTCATCAACGTACCCCATATGAAGCATGTCAATAACACGGCAAAGATATGATCTGCCACAATCCCACCACGTGTAATGGGCATCTATCATGAGGTAGTGCTTTACATCGACCCCCTCATGCTCTCGCAGTTCCTCAAGCTCCATTCCGTCTAGCAAACTTTCGTAAACCCCATCGGCAACGCGGCTACCGAATGTGGTGGTGTAATCGGCAAAAGATCGGGCGGCCGTCCCCATTTGATTCAGCCTGCGATTCTGTTTCTCCAATTTCTCCAAACGCCCGGCTACCGGGGGCCGGTCCAATGCAGGGGATGAGTTGAGTTTCCCTCCGGCTGTTTGTGTTCCTTGCCGGGCAGGATCGAACCTTGCGCTGATGTCCGCTCGCAACAGGTCCTGACGAACCCCATCTGGATCATTATTAATGGCAGATTACGGCCCAGAATCGCCGGGACGTATCCGCAGAGAGAGGGCAACGGACATTTCGCGGATTCTTTCAACGTTGGAGCTGGTTCCAAACAATGCAGCATCAAAAGCAAGTCTTTGGGTCAGGTTGAGACCAATGCCACCCGTCGGCTGCCAGCGCTTCCGAGAGTACCTGGCACCGCCTCGGAATTCGATTCGAGAGAAGCGGTATTCCGTGCCTCCATGAAAGCTGAAGTTCTCAAACCCATAGCCCAGGTCCACGAGCGCTGACCAGTTCTCCCAGTGGTAAGCGCCGTTGCCTGAGTAGCGGACGGGTAATTTTACATCGATGCTGCCGGTGGGGGGCGGGAGACGTCTGTCTGCAAATCCTGCGTCGACCAGAAGACTGGCCAGCGTAAACTGCTTTAGTTTGAACTCCTCCCATTTGATGCGGTTGCCGACACCGTTGGCGCCAAATCCCAATTCCCAGTTATCGTGGACGATTCCTGCGCCGAAATCCAAAGCAAAGCCCCTGCCGGACCTGGAGGTTAATTGTTCAATGACCACTGGGGTCAATTGATCAACAAGGTCAGGAGGCAATTGATACAGGAGTTCAGGAATTAGTTCCACAACTTCTTGAGGAGACAATTGCTCAATGACCCCCGGAGGGAATTGTTGTAATAACTCCGGGGTCAAGAATGGAAGTATCTGAGAAGTTGTTACAGAGGGTAGGCTAATAAGGCCGTCGGAGTCTGTGTCAATTCGCACGTTGAAGTCCAGAGCATCGTACCGAAATCCGCGCAGGTAGTGATAGTTGGCCGCGAAATAAATTCCGTTGCGATCCGAAGAGCTGGAACCCATCCAATCGGAGGCTCCGAGTTTGAGCCTGTAGCCTCCGGTGATGGCCAGCGCAGCCTGTCCGGTTGAGTCATTGAGTATCCGGTAACTGTCTTGGGGTATGGAGACAGGGGAAGGTGTCCCAAACTCAGTTGCAGGTTGGGACGGCGGGTTGAGTTCATATTACGCCACTTTCTCCTTGTGAGAGGAAGCAGCGTTTGACTTCGGCCGAGAATCGATGCCAAAGCCCAGAGATCGTGATAACCCATGATCTTCCGGAAATTCTTCTCGGTCAGCAGAAACGCTCCTGCCACCCAGCGCAACGTCATCTCGCCGTCGCGCCAGCGGCAAACATTGCCAGTCTTTTTCCGCACGCCCGACTGCGGGCTCTCGATGAGGTTCGTGGTTGCCAGGCAGCGGTGGAGGCTGGGAGGAACGTCGGCTCGATTGATCGTAAAGGTCTCCTCCAACCCTTCGCGCAAGCTGGCGGCTGCTGCCGGATGATCGCACTCGATCATCCCAGCGAGCTTCTTTATGCGCACGATGCCTTCCTCGGCTTGGGGCAATCGCCAGGCGGCGCGCATCAGCGACCGCACCTGATTCGCCAGCATTTTGTCGCCCTTTGGTAACCGCTCAGCCACGTTGCGCAGCTTATGAGTACGGCAACGCTGCACCAGCTGATTGCTGCCGAATACTTCCTCGATCCCCGCGCGGAGCGCTTTGGCGCCGTCGATCACAAACAGATAGCGCTGATCCGTGCGCAAACCTTGCTGGCGCAGGCGGGTGAGAAGGTCTTTCACCGCAGCGGCGTTTTCGGTCGCGCCCAGTTGAATCCCCAGCACATGCTTGCGGCCCTCGATGTCCACGCCCACGGCGCTGATGACGTGGTGGGAGCCGAACCGCATTCCGTCCAGGTAAATCACCAGAATCTCGACCTCCTCCCAGCGCCGCGCCAACAGTTCTTCCAGCCGCCGCGCTCCTTGCTCGGCCGCTTCCCGGCTCACCTGAGACTTCGACACCCCAGCGCTGTTGGCCATCTCCGGGATCACCTCGCGGTAGTTCCGCGTCGAAACCCCTTTCAACAGTGCCTCGAACATCTCCTCGCCCGTCTTCTCGCTTTTCCGCAGTGCTTCGTAGGCCGGCACCGCTTCTTCCCCTCCGCCCTTCCGGCGCAGCCGGGGCCGCTCCACCCGCAGCTGGCGATCGGCCAGTTTCACCCTCCCCAATTGCCGGCCATGCCAGCGCACCTCTCCGCTCGCCTTCCCGGGACTCTTTGGCCCCGCGATTTGCTCTGCGCTCATGCTCAGAATCGTTTCAATCAAACCTCGCCCGGCCCGATCAATCACCTCATCCACCGCCAGACGCGCCTCCGTGATCAGATCCACCACCGGCAACAGCATCTGTCCGTTGGTTTGGCAAAACTTCTGGATGGTTTCTTCGGCTCCCTTGGAACCCAGTTCCAAAACGTGATATTTTCCCTTCATTCGGCGGTTCTCCTTCTATAGGATTTAGGCTTGGCCCGATTCTATTCGATTCGGGCCGAACCGCCGTTCAACCTTCAACTATGTATGGGACACCCTCAGACAGGGCTGGAGCTGCCCAGAATATCGATCAGGCGTTGATCGAAGTCCAGGTCAGTGCTGACGGAAAGGTAGGGGCCTGCGCCAACGTAAATTCCGTGGAATGATTCATTGCCGCGCTGCAGAAATTTGAAAGTGTGACCCCAGCTTGGAGCAACCAATCCCTCGGCCAAAAACGTTCTGGGAGGGGTAAATCCTCGATAGTCGTTCAGGTCCCGGCTCATCTCTCCATTTCGTAGGTCATCGAGAAAATCAAATTCTCCTTTTCCTTTGCTGCGATCCAGCGTGTAGTGCAGGGGATTACCGGCGTAGTCAATCACCCGGACCAGGTCGAACTCCTCCTTGTCCGGATTAAAGACATCCATGTCTTGCACTATTTGCATCACCCCCAGAGGTATGACGATGGAACTGTATTCAAACTTCTGGGGAATATTCTTAAAGACAATGTTGCCCGAGCCGATATTAGAAACACCTCCGAGGGAGATGTTGCGGGCGTCGAAACTATAGTTCTGCGCGAAAAGTGGCGAGGAGATAAACCAAGCGCAAAACAACAAGGTCCCGGCGCGGAAACAACTTTCGTCGAGAGTTCGCAACATGGATAACATAGATTTTCCTCTTTTTGGGGATTCGTAAGCGGGGCGTAGCATAGCAAACCGGGATTTCCATTTTGAGCTACCCTTTTCCACAAGAAGCTAAACCTCCTGCCCTGTGGTGTCAAGCACAAATCACCATGGTCTGTTCGGGGTGGCCTTGCGGCTCGCTTTGACACTTCCCTTAAGCCGGAATTTCCTTTTTAGCTCCAACGACCCGCACTATACAGCCATCGCGGGGTTCCAGCGCACGATTTTTTATTTGGCTGGGTCCAGGGCATCGGGACAGGGTCCTGTCTGCCCTAAAGCGAGTCCCTAAACTGCTGACCACGGGCCTTCCCATCGGCTCTTGCAGACAACTCTCCATTCCTGGAGGATATCGGAATCGTTTTCTTGGGTGCCGCAGCCTGGGCTATCCCGACGGAAGCGGCAATCCATCGATCCGCCTCACCATACTGGCAAATAAACGTCTCGTCAAATGGCTTTCCGCCAGCAGCAACCAATAATACCGGGCATGCTTAATCAGGCGTCCTCCGGTTTTGACCAATCGCTGCTGCAAGCTCGTCAGGGACCAGTTCCCGATTCTTTGCGGCAATGCCAGCCGCCGCCACAGGTTGCCGAGATTACAGGCAATGATGGTCAGCAACAGCCGTACCTCGTTGGATCGGAACTTGTGGCAGCTCAGCCGCGTCATCTTCACTGCCTGCTTGCCCTCCTTGATCCACTGCTCGGCAGTGCCCCGCTTATTGTAAAACCTCACCACCGCCCGACTCGGCAAGGTCAAGTTCGTAACGATAAACCCCACTCGCGGGAACAACTCTCCCTGGTGATGTTCCACCTTGGCAACGACCCGTCTCGCCTTGCCCCAACTCGCTGCTTGATAGAGAAAGCCCTTGTACTCCACCAACGGCTTCACACTGGGTCTTCCCACCG
Source organism: Terriglobia bacterium (assembly GCA_963666975.2). GTDB lineage: Bacteria > Acidobacteriota > Terriglobia > 2-12-FULL-54-10 > 2-12-FULL-54-10 > JADFGZ01. The sequence goes on from CAXVYR010000004.1 coordinate 1,641,679, forward strand.
GGCGCGGTAACAGTTCGGCGATATCTCGTTCCAGGCTATCGTTCGCGGGTATGCGAATGGCGTACTTCACGCCGCGCTCCTCCAGCGCCTCATAAATCTCTGGCTTGGCGAAGGCGGCATCGGCACGAAACACCACCTCCTTGCCCAACTTCTGTTGCCGTTCGATCTCCGGCAGCAAGAGTTCTTCCCAGTCATCGGCGCTGTGCACGTTGCCCGGTCGCAATTTGGCCGCCAGACAGTCACCATCGCGATTGAACAGCAACAACGGGTGATAGCAGCTCGACTCGAAATGCCCGTTGTAGGCGCTCTGCTCCTGCTGCCCGTAAACAGGAATTTCCGTGCTATCCATGTCCAGCACCACCCGCTGCGGTGAATCAACCGCCTCCGCCTTCGCGATCAGCCCCCGGTTGATCGCTGCCAGACCAGCGAGATTCTCTTCTTGGGTCAACAGCTCCGTCTCGAACGATTGCAGCCGGGAAGTCAGCGCGGCTCCTCGCTCCCAGATCTTCTCCGAACCGATCAACCGGAACGCCGGATCTTGAGAGAGCCGTTCCGCGTCGTTCATATCTTCGTAACCCGCCAAGCGGCTGTAAACGGACTGCCGCAGCAGATCAGCAAAGGGCAACCGTGTGTTCTTCCCACGAGGATCGACCAGGTGCTGCCTGATGAGTTCACCGAAGCCCAAATGTTCGTCCAGCTCTCGCACCAGGATCAGGCCACCATCGGAAGTCACTCGTGATCCTTGAAAATCGACACGCAAAAACCTGTTGAACGAGAATTGAAAATGCTGATTTTGGTTGTCACCCGCTGGGTGTCTACCTCCTGGTGGCTGTATTGACGCTGGAACCAGCATGAATATTGGCGTCGGAGGTTAGTATAAGGTTAGCTTCGGAATTTTAAAACGGAAATCCGGGTTAAGAAGGAAACTTTTGCGCCAAACAAATTTGGGCTTTACAACATGGCGGGCAACGTAGCCGAGTGGGTGAGCGATTACTATTCTGACAAATATTACAAAACCTCTCCGGCCAGGATGCCCACCGGCCCGCCGTCGGGCAAGGAACGCGTGGTGCGAGGGGGAAGCTGGAACAACGGAAAAGACGAGTTGCGCGTTGCCCGGCGCGCCAAACGCGAGCCCTACAAAACAGATGATACTATAGGCTTCCGCGTGGTGATCGAAGGTCTCCCGCAGTAAGCAGGCAACACCGCAGGCTTGCCTGAGAATAACTATTCCTATAGGTGGTCGTACAGGTGAGCAACGAAGGAGCCGTAGCCGTTATACGGCAGCGTCGGGCGGGTTTCTCCCGTGCCGATGTCTTTCTCGGTGGCCTGGGACCATTGCGGATGAGGCACGCTGGGATCGACGTTGGCGGTAAAGTGGTACTCATGAGGCGCTACGTCATTCCAAAAGGTCCGGGGCTCCTGGGCCGTGAACTCAACTGCGACGATTGACTTGATGCTCTTGAAGCCGTACTTCCACGGCACCGCCAGACGGATAGGCGCTCCGTTTTGCTTGGGCAGTTCGTGGCCATACATCCCTGTCACTAGAAACGACAATTCATTCATCGCTTCGGCCATCGTCAAACCCTGGGAGTGCGGCCAGGGATGCCTTTGATGCTTCATCTGGCCCGGGGCCTGAGCGGGGCGGAAAAACGACACCAGGCGAACGTACCGCGCCTCCGATGTGGGTTGCACTAAATCTATCAATGCCTTGAACGGAAAGCCGGTCCACGGCACCGCCATGGACCACGCTTCCACGCAGCGATGCCGGTAGAGCCGCTCCTCCAGCGGAAGCCGGCGGAGCAACTGGAACACATCCAGCGTCTGCGGTTTGTGCACCAGCCCGGTGACTTCAATCGTCCACGGCTCGGTCTGAAACCGGTCCACCAGCTTCCAGACCATTTCCTTCTGATCGCTGAACTCGTAAAAGTTGTTATAGCGAGTTGCTATAAGCTCGCTGGTGATGGGACGGTCGAGCCGGAAGGCCGGGTTCCGTTTCGCCGGGTAAGGACTGTCGCTCGCCCACAGAGACCGGGGACCGATCCCCGCTGTTCCCAGCGCCGTAATACCGAGGGCCGAGAGAAACTTTCTCCGGTTCCAGAAGACGTGTTCCGGGGTCGCCTGGTGCTCAGGAATTTTCCACCCTCTCGGAATCCGGATGTGCGCCATTCCCGCCTCCTCCCGACCGCGCGGGTATGCCTGCCAACCCGCTATTCCCATGATTATACCCCCAGTCAGCGCCCTGGCAATCTGAGCTTGAGGCAACAGGACGGCGGGCGTAAAATCTTTAGCGAACAAGCTTCTGCGGCGCGGTCCACAAAGGATGTTTCGGAAAGGATGGACTAGGATGGGTGTCAACGGAAAAGGCTTGTGTGGCTGGTAACTGGTATTTCTGCTCTTGGCGCTCTCGGTCGCCAGCCTTGCCGCAGCCTACGCGGGCGCGGATGAGACCATACAGTTTCTGGCAGACCGGGGAGCCAAGCGGGACGTGATGGACCGGTTCGGCCAGACGCCGCTGAGCATCGCCTCAGCTATCATTACGGCAGGCATGGCCGACTACGCCGACCCCAGGCCGCGCCGGTACCGCAAGAGCACCGTAGACTTGCTGCTCCAATTGGGGGCTACCTCATTGGAAGAATCCGGCGTCCAAAGCCTGGGCTCAATGGCCGTAAGCAAGGAGTGGAGACGCCCGCAATCCAAGCCCATGGTGAATGGAGAGCGTTCGCCGTGGGTTTTTCCTGTTATTTCCAAAAAGGAGAGATATCATTCCAAAGCCCGGCGGTCTTTGCCGGGATGAGGAATCTGCTTGTTCGAGCGGCTTCCGCATCAACCAAAAGACAAGCAGATCCCTCGCGGAGTTTATCCTGAGCAACGCCGAAGGGCTCGGGATGACAGCGCAGCATGGGATACACCAATGATGAAAATGGCCTAAATAGCCGGTTTCCGGTTGTGCCAATCGGTGGCAGATTCGTAGGCATGGGCCAGCGCCAGCACAACGGAATCCCGAAACGGGGCGGCGCAGATCTGCAACCCGATGGGCAGGCCCGGCGGCGAGGTAGAAAACCCGGCGGGCACGGAAACGGCTGGAAACCCGCACAGATTGAACAGTGACTGGAAGACAATTATGGGATGAGGGTTCTCCACTTCAATAGCCGGGGTGGGTGTGGACGGGGTCAGCAGCGCATCGAGCGGCTTGAAAACCTGGAGCATTTCGCGGAGGAAGACCTTGCGAATTTGCTGTGCCCGCAGATATTGGGAAGCCGTTAGCAAGGAACCGGCCTCCACGGTCGTCCGCACCTGGGACACTTGCGGACCGGATTGATTTTCCGGGCCATATTCATCGGCTCGTGTCCGAAGGAACTGGCGATGATAGGTTGCTGCTTCGCTGATTCGGATAATGGTATGGGCTCGCCGCGCAACCGCTGTGCTCGAAGGCAAACTCACTTCCCGAATCTCCGCTCCGAGCCCTTCCATCATCTGCGCGGCACTCGTAAATGCGTTCCGTATATCGGAGTGGAAATCTTCCATCGCGGAGGCGGGCAGAATTCCCAGCCGCATGCCCCGGACATCTCTTCGCAAAAGACCAGGGTAGTCGGGAACCGGCGCCCGCGCGCTGTAGCGGTCGTTGGGATCATAGCCGGCCGTGGCCTTGAGAAGGATGGCGCAATCCTCTACACGCTTGGCCAAGGGGCCCAGATGGTCGAGCGTCCAGCTAATGGGGACCACCCCGTAGCGGCTGACCACGCCAAAGGTCGGCTTGTGGCCCACCACGCCGCAGATGCTGGCAGGGATGCGAATAGAGCCGGAGGTGTCCCCGCCGGTCGCCCCTAATAGCATGGAAGCGGCCAGGGCCGCCGCCGAGCCTCCGCTCGACCCGCTGGCGTTGCGGGACAAATCCCACGGGTTATGCGTCCCCGGCGTCACCCCGCCGAAGGAGAATTCCGGCAGCCGGGTTTTGCCGATGAGGATTGCTCCGGCTTCTTGCAAGCGGCGGACGATGGTGGCGTCAAAATCCGGGACAAAATTTTTCAGCATCGCCGCTGCGGCCGTGGTGGGGATGCCGCGCGTGTAATATGTGTCCTTGTATCCCACCGGAATGCCGTGCAGCGGACCCCGGTAGTTTCCCTGCTGAATCTCGCGCTCGGCGGCGCGGGCGGCCTCCAGCGCCTGCTCGGCGGCTACCGTGATAAAGGCTCCCACCTTGGGTTCGAGCGCCGTGATGCGATCGAGCACCGCCTGGGTCAGCTCGACCGGCGACAGTTGCTTTTGCTGAATCTGCCTCGCCGCTTCCACCAAGGTAAGCGACGGCAGATCGAGCCCTCTTGACGGGGCTGTCAAGCCTGCCTGCGAGGGAATGAACGCTGAAGGTTCTGCCATTGCAATTACGTCCCTTTTTCCCGAGAGCCTCCCGAACGGCTCTGCTGATTAGCCCTTGAAAACGGTATTTTGACACGCTATCCTGCCCGCTCACAGCTTTTTATGGTCGGCAATCTCGCATAGCGGTTTTGAAAAAGGGTAAGCTATATGATCGAAGCCGGGCAAAAGGCCCCTGAGTTTTCTCCGGGCCGCCCTCAAGGGGAGCCTGCCCTTCTTGTATTTCTCGAAACCGACTGTCCCACCTGCCGCCTCACGGTTCCCTACCTCAATATCCTGGCAAAAAACTCGGCGCGTGTGATCGGTATTTCCCAGGACAGCGAGGCGCTCACACAGAACTTTATCGAAGAGATGTCGATCGTCTTTCCGGTCACCATCGACCGTGATCTGAAAATATCACAGGCCTATGATCCCGAGGCCGTGCCGACATTGTTCTTGCTGGATAGCGCGGGTGTGGTTGTAAAAATGCAGGTCGGCTTCGACAAAGACGGGTTGAACGCCATTGCCGCCGAGATGGGACAGTCGCCCGTTGCCGGTGCTTATGACGGCGCCCCGGCGACCAAGCCGGGTTGTACTTCCAGGCATCTGGAGCCATCGGGCGCGGATGAAACGGCGCAGCCGCTGCAGCTCCACCGGGGGCGCGGCTCGCGCGCCACACGCTTCGCCCTGGCCGAGGGAGAAGACCCTTACGAATATTGCAGGAGGGTCTTCGGCGACCCGCTGCCGGTGGTTCCTCCGACGGTGGAGCGCGTGGAACGAATGTTGCAGGCGACTCCGCTCGGCCCCCAGGCCAGACAACTCGAACCCGACGAAGTGATCGGGCAGATTCCGCCTTGTTACGGCGAAGCGACGGTCGAGAAAATCGCAGCCAATGCCGTGATGGCGGGATGCGCGCCGGAGATGATGCGGGCACTGATTCCGCTGGTCCGCGCCCTCTGCGATGAGCGGCTGAACATCCACGGCGTGCAGGCGACTACGCACTTTGCCGCCCCGCTCATCGTCGTCAACGGCCCCATCCGCAACGAGCTTGGTTTTGCATACCGGCAGAACGTGTTCAGCAACGTCCGCCGGGCCAACAGCACGCTGGGGCGGGCCATGCAGTTGATCCTGCTGAATCTGGGCGGGGGCAGGCCGGACGGAATTGACATGTCCGCGCTCGGCAACCCCGGCAAGTTTTCTTACTGCATCGCCGAGAACGAAGAGGAGAGTCCGTGGGAGCCGTTTCACGTCGAAATGGGTTTCCAGGCGGACCAAAGCACGCTGACACTGTTTGCGGCGGAGCCGCCGCGCGGGGTGGCCGAACACAAAGCGCGCAGCGCCAAGGGGCTCTTGAAGACCATTACCCGCACCCTGGCCACCGTGTTTACCTACCGAGCTTGTATGGGCTACGAGGCGATGGTCGTCCTGGTCCCGGAACATGTGAAGACCATCCATCGGGACGGCTTCCGCAAGCAGGACGTGCGGCAATTCCTTTTCGAGAACACCGGCATTCCTGTCCGCGCCTATGACGGCGAGGCCGGCGAAGGCACGCAGTTTGTTTCTCACTACAAGGAAGTGACCATTGACGGGGAGCGCTGCTATCAGAAATTCCGCGCGCCGGAGTCGATCAAGATCGTCGTCGCCGGGGGAACCGCGGGGAAATTCTCCGCGGTGATCGGCGGCTGGGTCTCCGGACCGCGCGGCAGCCAAATGGTGACCTATCCAATCTAAAGGAGAAAGCTTATGCCTACGGTGATCGTGAATCCGCTAAATGAAAATCAGCAAACCAGCGTCCCGGCTCCGCCGCGCCTGAAGACGCTGGAGGGAAAAACAGTCGGGCTTCTGGATATCAGCAAGCCGGGCGGCAGCGTCTTTCTCGACCGTATCGAGCGGCTGCTCAAAGAGCGCCACGGGGTTGCCTGCGTAGTGCGCGAGGTGAAGCCGACCTTCACCAAGCGTGCGCCCGGCGAGGTGATCGAGAAGCTGCGCGGCGTGGACGCCGTAATCGAGGCGCTGGCCGATTGAGGGTCGTGCACAACGTGCAGTTTGCACGATTCGATTCGCCTCGAAAACTCAGGAATTGCGGCCGTCCCGGTGGCGACGCATGAGTTCATGCTGGCGGCGCGGGCGCAGGCGAGCGCGCTTGGCCGGCCGGACTTTGATGCCGTATACGTGGAGCATCCGATTCAAGACCAGACGAAAGAAGCAATTGAAGCCAGGGCTGAAACCGCTCTGGGCGAAATCGTTGCGCGGCTGACGGGTGACGGTTGCCGGATTCTGGATTTTGGGTGACGGGCAGAGAAAACGATCCACTCCTCCCCTGCCCATACTGCAAAATCAAAAGCGATGCGTGTAGGACATTTTCGCGGCAACTCTCCGGTCCTGAGTGGTGAGCTGAAATTGCTCGTCGATCCAGTTGTGCGTGTAAACGAAAAAGATGTCATTGCCGGGACGGACAATCCAGCGCAACCGGGACTGCCAGCCAAGTTCCCGGCTCACCGAATCGAACTGGATATTGTTCACCAGCGAAATCCAGGGGTTGAACTGGTTCCGGAAAACCGCCTGGAGCAGGCGTGTCGAGAAGTTTCCTTCCGCCAGCTCGACGCGATTCCATTCCCCTTCCAGATTGACGAGAAACCCCTTGCGCAGCCGAAAATTCAGATCGAGTGAGATCTCCCGGCGGTTTCCGGAAAAGAAGCTTCCCAGAGTATATTCCACCCCCACGGCCACCCGCCTCCGCCGCGCCGTTCTGGCCTCGAACTCGTAGCGGGTAAACCGGTATCGATTCCCCTCGGGCAGCGTGATCTCATCCTCGAGGATTTCGAAATCCTCTTCCAAACGCTCCACGGTGGGATGGATACGGAATGCAATGTTGTCGCCGGAGTGAAGGAACATCTGGAAAAGCGCGATGTCGAACCTTCGGGTAACCATGCGATTCGACAAATCGGTCAGCAGCTCCAGATTGCTGCCGAAGCTGAACCGGCGAATCCAGGGATGATCCTTCGGACGGGGAGAATAAAAGAGGGCCGGATTGTAGCGCCGGAAATTTTCCCGCCGCGTGAAGCCCAGCGCCGGATCGTAGTTTTCCTGCAACTCCCGGATTGAGACCCGCGCGCGCCACACATCATTCGGATAGTTGAACCTCATCCCGTAAGCCTTGCTCTTGCCGGTTCCCAGCGGGTTGTTATTCCAAACGTAAAAGCCGGTGAGCTCCAGGTTTTGGGAGCCGCGGAACTGCGAGGTCGCCAGGGCGAAGTCCATTCCCAAGGTGTGGCGGTCCGGCTCCGGGCCGATGCGGGCCGCCCGGCGCGTGTACAGCATTCCGAGGTAAGACTTCTGCAAGAACCGGCGTCTCGTTCGGAGAACCGTGAAATCTTCCCCTGTAAATACTCCCTCGTTCGCCGTCCGAATTTGCAGGAAGCCGAGATCGAAAGCTCCTATTTGTCCGGTGAGCTTTCCGCCGAAGTCGATTGCTTGTGGCAGGTCGGATTCTTCATTCAGGCCGATTCGTCGGCTGAAGAAAGGCTCCACCTGATTGGGCGCAAAATCAAAGAAGTTGCTTCCCTCCAGGAAAAAGGTCCGCTTCTCGGGGAAACGCAGGGGAAAGCGTGTCAAATTGACGAGGCGGTCGTCCACTTCCGTCTCAGCAAAATCTGTATTCAGCGTAAAATTGGCGCGCAAACCCGGTGTCAGATTGTAGAAAAAGTCTGCGCCCACATCCCCGGTTCGCACAGCGGAGGGCATCCTATCCCCGGGAGCATGCGTGATGCTGCCCACCACGTAGGGCTTGAAGTCGAGCCCGAAACCCTGGCTGATGTCCGAAAGCCCTTCCAGCAAACCCGTGTTGGACATCCGGAACAAACCCTGGTTGCGCGGAAAGCCCATCCACAAACTTTCTTCGTTCTTCCGGCGCACGGTTCGCTGAAAGTTGATTCCCCAGGCCGGGGCGTTTTCGTCGAAGTTTAACGTCCGAAAGGGAATCACGATTTCGATGGTCCAGCCGATCTCGCTTCGCTGCACACGAACATTCCAGATTCCATCCCAGGATTTGTTAATGCCGAAGCCTCTGGGGCCTCTTCCTCCACCGGGATCGATCAAACCGTCTCCCATTAGTCCGGATGGATTGACCTCGAAGAAATAACCGGAGCGGCCGTCGAGGTAGGGATCAATCGTCCACATGAAGCGGTCATCTCCGGAAAGCGGCTGGTCGCGCTGCAGTTGGTTTCCCAGCAACTTATCCGGCTCGGAATCGTAACAGATGACGCCCAAATACAAACGGTTCTGGTCAAACACCGCCCGCACCTCGGTGCGCTCTGTGGCCGGCTGTCCATTCAGCGGGTCTTGCTGCAGGAAGTTCGTGGCCGGGACGGCGCGGTCCCACACGGGCTCATCGAGATTGCCGTCCAGCCGGATGGATTCAATTTCTCCCAGGCGGATGGCAGTCAGAACCCGCCGGCCATCCTCTTCCATGCTTCTTTGTTGTGCTTGAGGTTGCGCTCGGGGTTGCGCTTGGGACTGCGCTTGGGGCTGCGCATGGACTTGGACTCCGCCCAGAAGCAGGAAGAAAAGCCAGCAAAGGATAGGAAGGCTGATTGCGACCAACTGAGCGGAACAGCACGGGAAGTTACAGCTTTTCATACTAAATCTTATCGGCCTTCCCGGCTGATTCGCTTACTCGGAGTTTCGCCCCGGAATTCTATTATGGGAATATTAGAACTCGACCTTACACTACTATGTAGTTTATCCCAGCCGTCTTTTTGACTCAAGCTTAGATGGTCAGGGGTGCTTTTAGGTTGCCCTCCGGCGCTGAGAACTTAGCTTCTGCAGGCTTGTCTGATCTGGCTTCCACCTCTCGGCGCTCTCCCCCGTAAACGAAAGCTGCGGCAAGAGAAGATGTACAAGATTCAGTTCAGCCGTTCAGCGTTGGCAAGCGCGGTGGGTAGTTAGACGAGAGGATGGGTAGTTCAAGATAGATGGATGTGTTTTGGCCTTCCACAAAATCGCCTGCAAAAATTTGTACTGCGGGCTGGAGCGATCTGTACAGTCAGCCGCTCATTCATCAAGAAACTGCAACCAGGAATTCCTCGAGGACTGCTGTCTCTGGTTCGTCTTTGCTGTTTTTCACCCTCTCCGGAAACATGCAGATTGCACCCGCTTCTCTTTTCACATTCTGCCGTCCCGCCTGTATCCACTCTGCGGGCGGGATAGCCAGAAAAGCTTCCACCACCTTTGGATCGTACTGGCTCCCGGAACCGTTCCGAATTTCCTCGCGTGCCACCTCATCGGAGCGCATTTTTCGGTAGGGCCGGTCGTTGGTGATGGCGTCGTAGGTGTCCACCACCGCAAAGGTTCTCGCTCCCAGGCAGATCTCCTCACCCCGAAGCCCCTGCGGATAGCCTCCGCCTCCATACTGCTCATGGTGCTGGATCACAATCTTTGTGCCCTCTTCCAGGCCTGGAATCTCTGTAACGATGTTATATCCCGCGTCCACATGCTTTTTCATCAGGTCCCACTCGTCGGGGTTCAGCGGGCCGGGTTTGAAAAGCACGCGGTCGGGCACCACAACTTTGCCGATATCATGCAGGAGAGATCCCAGACGAATGCTATCTATCTCCCCGGCGCTCAGACCCATTTTCCGAGCGAGGAAGTGGGCATAATTGCTGACTCTTTGGACATGGGCGAACGTTTCAATATCTCGCAGCTCTAAGGTCTTGCAAAAGGACTCCATCGTTGCGAAGGCGATGGACCGGGATTCGTTCACCACCTCTTGCAACCGGCACCGCAAGCCGAGCATTTCCTGCTCCTTCCTCGCGAGCGCCTGTTTCTTGGATACCGCTTCCCGCACCGAGCATTCTGCCGTCTTAAAATCAAAAGGCTTGAGGAGGAAGTCGGAGACGCCCAAACGCAAGGCTTGGATAGCCATATCCATGCTTTCAGTGCCGGTCATCAGGATCACAGCGATCTCCGGGTTGGACTGGAGGATGTTACGCGCCACATCCAATCCGTTCATGCTGGGCATGACTACGTCGCTGAGAACAACCTGGGGTTGTAGCTTTTGAAAGATGGACAGTGCCTCCTGGCCGCTGCCTGCTGTCTGGCAACTATAACCGCGTGTGGAGAAGAGGTTGGCGATAACCTCACAAACCTGCGGCTCATCGTCTACAACCAGCATGCTTCGGCTCTCTTGCATTGTGCGTCTCCTCCTTTGGATCAGTAAGGAACCCTGCAGCACATGGCGCTGAGGATGATCTTGGTTTAGCAATTCGCGTTCCACGCCGGAAACTTCTTCGATTGGATTCGGGAAGTTGTTTTGATTTAGAGTGATATGCAACCTAATGGCAGAGTGCCGGACGTGCTCAAGCAAGAAGCTGGAATGCGGAGACTGTCGAAAAATGAGACATCCGCGCGGGAGAAATGGGCTTTCCACCCGAAGGTGTCCCAAACTCAGTTGCAGGTTGGGACGGCGGGTTGAGTTCATATTACGCCACTTTCTCCTTGTGAGAGGAAGCAGCGTTTGGACTTCGGCCGAGAATCGATGCCAAAGCCCAGAGATCGTGATAACCCATGATCTTCCGGAAATTCTTCTCGGTCAGCAGAAACGCTCCTGCCACCCAGCGCAACGTCATCTCGCCGTCGCGCCAGCGGCAAACATTGCCAGTCTTTTTCCGCACGCCCGACTGCGGGCTCTCGATGAGGTTCGTGGTTGCCAGGCAGCGGTGGAGGCTGGGAGGAACGTCGGCTCGATTGATCGTAAAGGTCTCCTCCAACCCTTCGCGCAAGCTGGCGGCTGCTGCCGGATGATCGCACTCGATCATCCCAGCGAGCTTTTTTATGCGCACGATGCCTTCCTCGGCTTGGGGCAATCGCCAGGCGGCGCGCATCAGCGACCGCACCTGATTCGCCAGCATTTTGTCGCCCTTTGGTAACCGCTCAGCCACGTTGCGCAGCTTATGAGTACGGCAACGCTGCACCAGCTGATTGCTGCCGAATACTTCCTCGATCCCCGCGCGGAGCGCTTTGGCGCCGTCGATCACAAACAGATAGCGCTGATCCGTGCGCAGACCTTGCTGGCGCAGGCGGGTGAGAAGGTCTTTCACCGCAGCGGCGTTTTCGGTCGCGCCCAGTTGAATCCCCAGCACATGCTTGCGGCCCTCGCTGTCCACGCCCACGGCGCTGATGACGTGGTGGGAGCCGAACCGCATTCCGTCCAGGTAAATCACCAGAATCTCGACCTCCTCCCAGCGCCGCGCCAACAGTTCTTCCAGCCGCCGCGCTCCTTGCTCGGCCGCTTCCCGGCTCACCTGAGACTTCGACACCCCAGCGCTGTTGGCCATCTCCGGGATCACCTCGCGGTAGTTCCGCGTCGAAACCCCTTTCAACAGTGCCTCGAACATCTCCTCGCCCGTCTTCTCGCTTTTCCGCAGCGCTTCGTAGGCCGGCACCGCTTCTTCCCCTCCGCCCTTCCGGCGCAGCCGGGGCCGCTCCACCCGCAGCTGGCGATCGGCCAGTTTCACCCTCCCCAATTGCCGGCCATGCCAGCGCACCTCTCCGCTCGCCTTCCCGGGACTCTTTGGCCCCGCGATTTGCTCTGCGCTCATGCTCAGAATCGTTTCAATCAAACCTCGCCCGGCCCGATCAATCACCTCATCCAACGCCAGACGCGCCTCCGTGATCAGATCCACCACCGGCAACAGCATCTGTCCGTTGGTTTGGCAAAACTTCTGGATGGTTTCTTCGGCTCCCTTGGAACCCAGTTCCAAAACGTGATATTTTCCCTTCATTCGGCGGTTCTCCTTCTATAGGATTTAGGCTTGGCCCGATTCTATTCGATTCGGGCCGAACCGCCGTTCAACCTTCAACTATGTATGGGACACCCTCTTCCACCCGCAAACTGCCGTACTCAGAAACTTTTCCCTGTTGCGGATCGAGGATCGGAAACTTCCACAGCCATTGCGCGCATCGCCGGGACGTTAAGAATCTAAACGACGTTACCAAGAGATAAAACAAACCGGAAGAGCCGCAGTCAGCTTCTCTCATTTTTATTGAGCCGCTGAATTTGCTGCTGTTTCATTTCTGTACAGCAAGCCGTTGCATGGACAGCCTGCCTGTCCATTGACAAACTTACATTTGCCGGGTGTGGTGAACTATGTATAGTGAACTGTGCGCAGTGAACTATTTGTAAAATTGTTAGAACTTTCCGGAAAGGCTTACTGTTTCTGCAGTGAGGGCTGCACCTTCTCGTCAACCACCTTTTGGCCATTTGCTTTCTGACTAATCAAGCGATACAGGGTGGCGCGGCTGATGCCCAGCATTTCAGCGGCCCTCACTTTGTTGCCGCCGGTATGCTCCAGAACCTGCAAAGCATAGCGTCGGTTATATTCCTCGAGCGACACCCACTTCTCCTCCCCGGATACCAACTCCGGGAGAAAACATCGCAGGTGTTCCGGCAGGTCCGCGCTGTCAATGACTTTACCCCCCGTCATCATGCAGGCGTTGCCCAGGACGTTTTCCAATTCCCGCACGTTGCCCGGCCATGCATACCGGGCCAGCAGGGCCTGCGCCCGGCGGGTGATGCCTCGGATCGGTTTTTTGTATTGAGCGGAGAAGTGCTCCACAAAATAGCGCTCCAGCAGCGGCACATCCTCTTTCCTGTCGGCCAGTGCGGGAAGGTGGATTTCGACCATAGAGAGCCGGTAATAGAGATCTTCCCGGAATTGCCCGGTCGCCATCATGGCCCGCAGGTCTCGATTGGTGGCGGCAATCACCCGCACGTCGGTCTTGCGGACGGTGGGAGAACCGACGCGCTGAATCTCCTGGCTTTGGAGCACCCGCAACAGCTTGGCCTGCGTCGTGAGCGGTATCTCGCCGATTTCATCCAGCAGCAGCGTCCCGCCCTGGGCATATTCAAAGTAGCCGAGTTTGTCTTGGGTAGCGCCGGTAAAGGCTCCCTTTACATAGCCGAACAATTCACTCTCAAAGATGGTTTCCACCACAGCCGAGCAATTGCACACCGCAAAGGGTCCCGGTGCAAAGGGACTTCGTTTGTGCAGAGCCCGCGCCACCAGCTCCTTTCCGGTTCCGGTCGCCCCGGTGACCAAAACCGTTCGGAAATGCGGCGCCACGCGGCGAATGCGGCTGTAAACCCCCAACATCAGGGGGCTGCGGCCGACGATGCCCTCAAACTGATAGGAGTCCAGCAGTTCACGGTCGAGCTGCAGGGTCCGGTGCCGCTGGCGAGCTTCCGCCGCCAGTCCGTCAACCATCCGCCACAAACGATCCGCATCCAGCGGCTTGGTTAGAGATATTCACTGGCGCCGCTCTGGATCGCCGCCACTGCCGATTCAGTCGCAGTGGGGTGGGTCATTAAGATCACGTCGGTCCCGGAATCCGCTTCCAGAATCCCCTCTAACAACGCACCGCCTTTCCCTCCCGGCATCATCCAATCGAGCAGCACAATTTGGGGATGTTCTTGGTGGACCAGTTGCAGGCCCTCGTTGGAGTCCTTGGCAGAGAGAACCTTAAAGCCATCGCGCGACAAGGCATCGGAGATAACTTCCCGGCATGCTGGATCGTCCTCAATCGCTAGAACAGTTATGGAAAAATCTTCACCAGTAGTCATCAAAAACCTGCCTACAACAGCGACGCTGCCGAGCTAACCAGCTTAGAGTGAACACCCCCTTAGAAAGAAGCTGTCCAAGCTGTATTTACGCTACATTAAGGTTCATCGACCGAGGAGGGCTTCCAGGTTAGCCTTCTTCCACATCTCACCCGTGGCAGGCGTTCCACCGGAGCGTCTTGAAATTGACCATACTCTGGCAGCGATTGTTCATTTTTCGAACATTTTGCGAATGGCGCAGCAACCCAAAATATATCCATCTGTAACATTCCAAGCAGGATAAGAATTGGCACCCTGCTTGCTCTAGCGTCCGCGGGCATTCCAAAGATATAAAGATTTAAAGATATATAGATATCGGGAGGCTTATGAAACGTGCGACTTGAGCCACAAGACGCAAGCGGCTCTGCCTGCCAGGCCGGGCACCCCGATCCGTGATGGGGAATTTCGAGCAAGGATATAGAATTTTATGGCACTTAGCGTTTTGAACAACATTGGATCCCTCGCTGCACAGAATCAACTGAGTTTTATACGGAAGTCGTTGCAAACCACGTTTTTTCGTCTGGCCTCCGGCTCACGCATCAACAGCGGAGCAGACGACGCGGCGGGGTTGGCCATCGCCGACGGGTTGCGCGCCAACGTCACCGCGCTGGAGCAGTCCTCAAGAAACGCCAACGACGGCGTCGGTGCCCTGCAGGTAGCCGATGGCGGACTGGGTCAGGTCAACAATTTGCTGAACCGCGCCGTCACGCTGGCCACACAGTCGGCCAACGGCACCCTCAGCGACTCGCAGCGGATGGCGCTCAACGACGAGTTCACCTCGATTAAAGCTGAAATCGACCGTATCGGGTCAAACACCACGTTTAACGGCAGCTCGGTATTTAGCGCCAGCACCACATCCATCGTTATTAGCGACGGCACCGGGAGCAGCACCATTGGCACCACGGTGGGCACACTCTCCAGCGCAGGTCTGGGTCTGGCCACCGATATCTCCAGCGCCGCAAACGCCAGCACGGCCCTGACCGAGATCAACACTGCCATCAGCACGGTCTCTTCAACGCGGGGCACTGTGGGAGCCTCCATCAACCGGCTTGATTCAGCCGCAAACGTCATCAATACCCAGGTGCTGAACCTGCAAGCAGCCGAGGATGGAATCCGCGCTACCGACATCGGTAAGGAGGTGGCGAACCTGACACGCCTCTCCATCCTGAACCAAACCGGTGTCTCAGCGCTGGCGCAGGCAAACCTGCAACAGCAGCAAGTTCTGTCGCTGCTCGGATAGACCAGCAAAACCTCTGGCGGCGGGGTCCTACAGAGGCCCCGTACGCTGAATACTTTGATTGCCCATGCTAGGAATAGACTTGCTCGCATTTGTACTTTGCAACACCCCTGGGAGTATCCACGATGGGTTCATTTAGTTTCGGAGCTGTCGGCTTCTCCAGCCTTTCCGGCTTCGACGTACAAGCGCTCGTGAACCAAGTGCTCTTCGTTGAGAAGGCGCCCGTTCGCTTGCTGGAAGGACAACAATTGCAACTCGACGATCAATCGTCCGCGCTCAGCGGCATCAACTCCGAACGGCTCGGCTTGAAGGATGCGGTCAACGCTCTCAATGACCCCTTTGGCAAGTTCAACTCCAAGCTGGCTGCTTCTGCCGATACCAGCGTCCTCACAGTCACAGCCGATGCGACGGCCACGGCCGCGACGCACACCGTCACAGTCAGCGCCCTGGCCACAACCTCTTCGTTTTCCTCCAACCAGCTCGCCGACGGCACCACCACGTTTGCCACGGGCAGCATCGGCCTGCAGGTCGGCGCCGGCGCGCCCGTCACGATTACGGTAGATAGCAGCAACAATACGCTGGACGGCCTCGCCGCGGAGATCAACAACCAGGACCTCGGCGCGACGGCCACTGTGATCACCGACGCCAACGGCGCCCGCCTCTCGCTCGTCAGCAACACCACCGGCCAGCCGGACGACCTGACCATCTCCAACAACACAACGGGCCTCACACTCACTGAGGACGTGACCGGAACGAACGCCTCGCTTACCGTGGACGGAGTCTCCATCAGCAGCACGAGCAACACGGTGTCCGGAGCGATCCCCGGCGTGACGCTCAACCTGACTGGCGCTTCGGGCACAGACGTGACGGTGACGGTGCAGTCCGACACCGCCCAGGCGCGGGAGGCCATTGACGAGTTCGTGGCCAGCTACAACGCAGTAGTCGAAGCCGTCAATGCGCAGTCTGGCGCGGGCTCTCCGCTCGCCGGCAACAGCTCTTTGCGGCTGGTGCAGGAACAGGTCCTTTCCGCCGCGACCCATTCCATTACCGGCAACAACGGCTTCGTGAACCTGGCCGCGACCGGGATCAATACGCAGGCCGACGGCACGCTCTCGGTGGACGGCGATAAACTCGACAGCAGCCTGTCCACAAACTTCTCCGAGGTCCAGAACCTGCTTCAGTCGCAATCGCCCGCCGGCGTCGCACAGAATTTCAGCGACAAACTAACCTCTTTGACCGACACCATCAACGGACCGCTCCACATCGCCCTGAAGGGCATCAGCAACAACTCGAAGAACATGACGGACCAAGTCGATGCCTTTGAGGTCCGGCTGGAGTTTCGGCAGCAGGCGCTGATCGAAGAGTTCAGCCGCATTAACAGTTTCCTGCGCGCACTCCCCTCCATTGAATTGCAGATTCATAATCAATTGAATGCTCTGCAGTAAAAAAATTTGATCCTCCCAAAAGTTAGTTAGCCTGAGAAGCCGTATCACCTCAAAGTCGCCCCATTTTGAAGGTGCTAGAGCATTTTCCCGTAGGAGTAGAGTTCTGGCAGCCACGTAGCGCCAGCGTCCTCGCTGGCCCATTGGGCCGCCAGGATGGCGGCGCTACATTCCTCCTATACACTATCGGGAGAAATGCTCTAGACCGGTTTCAGAGTTCGTGTATCCCCTATTGCGCTCTTGTCAGGGCACGGTTTGACGGGGCCCCCAGCGCGCCGCTGTCAGCGTGCTGGGATGTCTTTAACCGTGCGGCCACCCGGATCACGACAGCGGCTTCAGCCGCTGAGGTCGAGGTTAAATCGCTGGAACACGCAGAGTTCGAGACTCACCTCAGGCGCTGAAGCGCACTTGCTGGAGAACGTTTCGGCACGGCTTCAGAGAGTGTGTAAAAACCACCCTTGACAAGTTTGTATAATGTGTCTCAAGGAGGCACGATGAGATTTATGACCTACAACCCGGAGCAAGGGTATCTGCTGCCGCCCAGCGTGCGAGATGTGTTGGGAGGGGATCATGTCTGTTTCTTCCTGCACCGAGCCGTCGAGCGGCTGGACCTGGAGGCGTTCGAGCAAGGATAGGTCGAGCAAGGCCGCCCAGCCTATCACCCGGCGCTGCTGCTGAAGGTGTGGCTGTATGCCTACGCGCTGGGCTACACGGCGGACCTCGCCGTCAGTGAGGATCACCTCATCGTGGAACAGCGCGTCACCCGGAATGCCACCGACCGCCGTTCGCTGGTCCCGGTAGTCGAGGCGGTCGAGCAACGCTGCGGGGAACGGCCCCAGAAGCTCAGCGCCGACGCCGTTATAGATGGTCTAAATTGTCCAATTGTTCCATTGCCGGCGAGTACGCAGAGATGGCATGCCGGATATCATCGCCGCGCAAGCGAGAAACGCGTCTTGCAGCTATTGTCTCAAGGGGTGGGTGGGATATCAGTCCGGCTTGAACGGTATCCGGGGCGGAAGCCCGGATAGAATCAGGCTGGCGGTCTCAAGCCGCCTGTGATTCCGGCAAGCAGGAGGATCACAACTATCTGCACGAGCCAGCCCAATACGCAGACGCCCACGGCACGGCCCGTGCTCTTATAATCCAGCGCCTGCCTCACCGCAATGACCATCGCCACCAGCATCCAGATTGCGGTGACAAAGAAAACCAGACTCCCAAGAACGGGCACCACTCCAAAGACTCGAAGGACCCCGGGTGAGCTGGAGAAGCCGGTGGTCCGCAACAACTCTCCCAGGTCAGCCCGTGTCTGAGGCTCGGGCAGAAGACGGGTGCCGATAAAGTACGTGAGAAAAGCCCAGATGAACCAGCCCGCCAGCGCCGCGATGGTGCCCCAGAAAATCCCAGAGACCCCTACACTTGAGATGGAACCCACCCCTGCTGCCAGGCTGGAGAGGATCACCACGGTCATTGCCTGCCCCATGGCCTGCTTGTCCGCCTCCACCTCCTCGTAGAGGTTGATATCCAGCTTGGCTGCGCGAATCATGCGATCTTTCAAGTCGGCCACGTTGTCCTCCGTGTCTTTCTTCGCATCTTGCCTATAGATTGTTCAAAAAACTTATTCCGCATACCACTTGCGGAGGCGGACTTCCACACCTGCTGTGTTGCGGAGCGCGTCGGCGAATTCCTGCGTGTTGCTGCCCCGGGAATGATAGGGGTAAACCACCTTGGGACGGAAGCTTTCCACGCACGCGGCCGCCTCGCCAGGAGTCATTGTGTAGGGAAGGTTCATGCAAACAAAGGCGACGTCAATGTTCTGCAGGCCCTTCATCTCCGGGGTGCATGCGGTGTCGCCGGAAATATAGACCCGCTTGTCCGCCAGGGTCAGGATGTAGCCGTTGCCCCGGCCTTTGTCGTGGAACAGCTTGCCCGGCTCCGGTCCCCGAGTCAGGTTGTACATCGGCACGGCCTCAATCCGCACTCCCGCCACGGTTTTTGTCTCGCCGTTGCGGATGGTCTGCGCCTCGGTGATGGTCTGAGCGACGGCGGGAGGCGCTACCACGACGGTTGACGCCTTTTTCAAACTGTTGACCATTTCGCGGTCCTGATGGTCGCCGTGAACATCGGTCACCAGGATCAGGTCGGCTTTGGGAAGACCGGTGAAGTCTCCTCCCCCGTTACTGGCAGGGTCAACGTGAATGGTCTTGCCACCGAACTCCAGCATGAGGCTGCCATGTCCAATCGGGGTGATGCGAAGCTCACCCCCGGAGGTCTGGATCACGTCAGCGGATCGCGCCAGCGGTGCGAAGCTCAAAGCCGCGAAAACCGCCAGGAACAGGACCCCGTGGAGCGTATAGTGGTGAACGCAAGGGTTTCTCTTCATATCGGCCACCTCCATATAAGCAATCAAGCTAAGCAGTCAAGATCAGCCGGTTAGAATCGGAACCCCCACAATAGCTTGAGAGAACGGCAAAGGCAACCAAAAACAGCGCGGCAAAGCAGCTCAAGGCTGCTCTTCGCATAACGTTCCCATCTCAGCCCATTCATAGCCCGGCAACAGCGGAACCGGAGTGTAGTCGGCTTGAGCGGCCAAGCGGCTCAACTGCTCGATGCGGTCGCTCGTCAGAGGGTGAGTAGAAAAATATTCCGCCGCGCGAGGCATATCCCCGCTGCTTTCCTCCAGCTTGTTCAAGAAGCGGATCATTCCACTGGAATCGATTCTGGCTGCCTGCACCGCTTTCATTCCTTCCCGGTCCGCCTCGGCCTCATCGCGCCGTCTGTAGCGCAACGCGCCAATGGTTTGAGCGGCGTCGAGAACCGTCGCCAACCCCGAAGCGTCGCCCACCGCCGCGGCAAACAGCACGCTCATCGACATCTCGCGGAACAGGGCCTTGGTGGCGTGCCTCTGCACAATATGCTGCATCTCATGAGCCAGCACCCCGGCCAATTCCTCCGGGCTTTCCGTTTTTTCCAGCAACCCCTGATAGATCACAATCTGCCCGCCTGGAGCTGCAAAGGCATTGACAGCAGGATCGTCCACCACGGTAATCACAAACGTGTAGGGGGAGTCCGGTCCGGGAGCTGTCACTGTCAGTGTAGAGACAATCTGATCCAGGACCCCGATGCGCTCCGGGTCTGCGCATCGCTTGCCGGCCGGGGCCATCTCGCCGACCACCTCACGGCCAAGCTGCTCTTCCCAGGAAACCGGAACGCGGGCGGCAGCTTGGTCGGCCAGAACAGGGATCCCCCAAAAATAAAGCGCCCACACAACCAGTATCGCTCCCGCTCCGGCTAGGAGTATGAACTGGAGCCGGAGCGACCGGCGGGCCGGGTTGTGGAAACGGGCAGGGGCATCGGGGGCGATTTGATGGATCGCCGCCAGGAACGTCTCGTCGGCGACGACGACGGCTTCCGGAAGCTCGTCCCCTTTTTCCAAGCGCACTTGCTCTCCGGAATGGAAGCCCTGAGTCTGGCGGATTTCCTCGTAGGGCCACCACAGGTCCGGACCACTCTCTTTGCCGTCCTGTTTCACGATGTGCAGGGCATTGCCCGTCACCGTGATCTTCACGGCCTGGCGGCTGGCCGTCCGGCCGTCGAAGTAGGCGCCTTCCCAAACTGTTTTCAGCGGAGATTGAGATTGAGGTTGCATTGGCCGCGGTCGTTTGCTGTCTATATGCCCATCTATATACCCGTCTATATACCAAGGTCAAAGTCGAGGAAATCGGTCTCCAGAAACTCCGCCATGCCTTCGCCGGTCGCCGAGGCGGCTTGCGCTTCCTGCTGGATGCTTGCCAGGTCCAACGGTCCTTCGACGGAAAGATGGGCGAAAAGGAATTCCGTCTCGCGGACCCACACCCACGGATAGGCCAGCCCCATGGAAACGATCAACAGAAACCAATTCACCACCTTCAGCTCCAACAGCTTTCCGCCTGTGATCGTTGAGTTGAGCCGAGCGGTCCCGAAGGAGGTGTGCTGCCAGTAATAACGCTGTTTCTCCGCAGTAAACCAGAACCAGTAGAGGCCGAAGGTCAGCATGGTGAGCAGCCCGCCCACCAGGTGGATGTGGAACAGCTCTCCCCCATCTCCTTCGTAGTCAAAAGATGTATTGCCGAAATAGCTGTGGCTGGCTAGAAACCTCCTCATGTTCGTCAGCAACCACGGGTAATAAATACCAAACGTGATCCCGGTCAGGATTGCGTCCCGTGCAAAGATTCGGATCAGTTCTTTCGTGCGCCCCCGGAAGGAAACCCGGATTCCTCTCCAGGAGGTGCGGCTTAACCGGTACCTTCGAGAGCCGACCACCACGACGGGCACCAAAATCACAAGGCTGCCGTAAAAGAAAAGCTGGCTCAGGGCTTCTCCGGTGGGTCCTTCCCAAACCGACTGGATTCCGAACATGGCGCCGAAAAACACGACCACGCCCAGGAACGCCTTGCTCCACCCGATGAACAGCTCCTTGCCGGTTCCGTGGAAGGCGAAGCGGTCCCCTGCAAACTCCGACTGGCTGTACAGATATTGCCGGACTTTGACCTTGCCCCAGAAATAGTAAACACCCAGGGTGAGGACAGAGAGCAAGAGATTGACGCTGTAGATGCCAAACAGCGCTCCCCCGTCACCGTGGAAGGAAAGATAACGGGTCGCCCATTCCGCGCCGCCGGTTTCCGTTGCCGCCGGTTCCGCCGTGACGCTGGCTTGTCTTTCTTCCGGGAGGCTGGGTTGCTTCGTGGCGCTCACGAAGTAGTGGCCGCAAACGCATTGCCAGGTTTTTTCCGGAATGATCGCTCCACAGGCAGGACACTGCATCCGTATTATCCCCCTCTGCGCACGGTACCCAAAAAGAATCGATCCGGATCACCCGGCACCGGACATTTCCCAAATGAGCCGTGGGGCAGTGTGCGGAGACCCCATGCCCGCAAGCCGCCAAGATTGTGCATGGAAGGCAAGGCGAGCCGATGCTAGCCCAACGCAGAAATCAGAGTCAAGGCCAAATCTCCAGACTGTCGTTAGCACATGATATGTCCGGTGGAATTAGCAAGTGAAGTGTCCGCTTGGAAGGCAGCCTGGGGTAAGACCCCTGAAGGGGTTGCGGATTTTGCAGTCCAGGCAGGACCGCATAGGGGATACCCATGCGGTCCATTCTTCCTGGTTCCGCTAGGAAGCGGAGGTGGGATAACGAGCAGACAAGGAAGGAGAGGTCAAATGCTTCCAGCCGGTAAAGGGAAGCAGTTCGGTTTTTTCTTCCGACAAGATAAAGGCGCGTTCGACGACGTGCTGCAGCTCGCGAACATTGCCGGGCCAGGGATGAGCCTCCAGCGCGCGGCTCGCCTCCCGGGGAAGGATTTTGCGCGGCCCGCTGGCTTGCCGGCACAGCGAGGCGAGGAAATGCCCGGCCAGCGGCACGATATCCGCCAGCCGCTCCCGCAACGGAGGCAGCTCAATCGGAAAAATCGCGAGCCGGTAGTACAGGTCCTGCCCGCCGCCACGCGCGCGGCCAGGTCCGTGTTGGTCGCCGCAATCACCCGCACGTCCACATGCGAGGTCCCCGTGCTGCCCAGCCGCTGCAGTTCCCCCTCCTGGAGAAAGCGCAGCAGCTTGGCCTGCATGCTGAGAGGAATCTCGCTGATCTCGTCCAGAAACAACGTGCCGCCACGGGCCGCCTGGATCCGCCCCATGCGGGACTGCACGGCGCCGGTGAACGATCCGCGCTCGTAGCCGAACAACTCCGCCTCCAGCAGTGTCTCCGGAATAGCGGCGCAGTTGATCACTACGAATGGGTTCTTGGCCCGCGCACTGAGTTGATGCAACGCTCGCGCCACCAATTCCTTGCCCGTGCCGGTCTCTCCGGCCAGCAGCACGGTGGTGGTGCGCGCCGCCACCAGCCGCACCATGCGGTACATGGCGGCCATCTTCGGGCTGGTTCCGATCATTCCCGGCAGCGGTTCCACCGCAACGGGCTGCTCTTGTTGGAACGCGGCGTTCGAGTCCACCTTGCCGGGCTGTTTGCGCGGAGGCCATCCGGGCGGGTTCCCCGAGACGCGGAACAGCTCCCGCGCGCGGAGATGGCGGAGAGTGCCTTGCGGAAGCGGCGCCTGGCCGGTTTCCGAATCCATTAAGAAAATGTCGACTTCCGGATGGCGGGATTTGACGATCTCCAGCAGCTCGCCGACCTCGAGGTCGGGCAAGGAGCGGTCTACCAACAGGGCGTGACACGGGCCGGCGTCCAGTTTGGCCAGGGCTTCGGCTCCTCCCTGAGCTTCCTCGGCCAGCCAGCGGGCCGAGTGTAAGGTTTTCAGAATTCCTTGCCGATAGTCTTTATTCGGGCAAGCGACTATCGCAGCCAGAAACTGTGGTTCGTCGAGACAGATCGCCGGGGCCAGTGACATAGTTTCCCCTCGTCGTTTTCCCTGTGTCGTTTTCCCTCATCAGGGTTTGACTTGGTTGTGTTATTCCGTTTGCGAATCGCCAGTACGAATCGTCAATACGAAACACGAAAATACCACAGCCTTGTTTAGAGAACCGTTAGAGAGAGGTTAAATTCTCCTCATATCCTGCTTCCTCCCATATGGCTTCCCCGCAATCATCCGGAAGCTGAAATCCTGATCGCCAGGAGTGCCCATCACCAGTAGGGCCAACCTTGTTCGCCTCGGCAGTTTCCTGGCAGGGGATTCCGGTCCATGACCCACAGGCAACAAGATGCTCATGCCGCCAGATGGAAAACTGCCGCAGGGGAAGTGGGGCATCTCCCCCCTTCTGAGCCAACCGACGCTGCATGGCGGGTTCGCTTCGCACATGCAACAATTTGATATTAAATTAGGTTATATACTCGACAGCAATGGCATGTCTTTTGCGGGAGCAAAGGCAGGTTTCTTAGCAGCTTTGGAGGTCGCTGATGAAACGAACTAAGGTCTTCTTCGAGTTAGTCCTACTTACACTATTCCTTATACCGATCATTGCCAGCATCACGGCCAGTTTTTCACAGGCCAAGCCGGAATTCGCCAAGAAGGAATCGAAAACCTGTACGGTTTGCCACGTTAAGCTGGGCTCCAAAGAGTTGAATGCTACTGGCAAATACTATAAGGAGCACGGTTCTTTAGAAGGATACGAACAGAAGAAGTAGTTGCAGAGGTTGGAAGGCTGGAACGCATAGCAACGGCAACCGCGCGCGGGAAATGTTTCGCGCCGGTCGAACCACCCCGCGAGAGGAAGCAAGCCTCAGCATCGGATATTCCCTAACGGGGCGTGGCGAGCGGAATCAACTGTGGGGCTTCGCGACCGGCTGCCTCTATCTGTTCAACGGCGGAAGCGAGACCCATGCCAAAAGTCGTGCAAATATCGCTTGAAGACCGCAGTTACGCCGAGCAGCTCTCTCGATGCTTGCGGGAGGATGCGACCTTTGAGGATTGCGAGATTGTTCTGAGCAAAATCAAAGAGAGCCCTCCGGAGGTGTCCGATGGGGTTCGCGTGATCGACGCCGCAAGCCTGCAAGCGCTTCCCCAGCCGCTGTTGAACCCTGCCAAGACACTGCTGATCGCCTCGGGCTTTGTCAATCTGACGCAGGCATGGGAGGTAGGCATCGTTTCCGTACTCAAAAACAGCGAGCCGATGGAGTACGTCAAGCTGGCCATCCTGGCAGCGCTTCTCCGTCCCGGGAAGCCTCCTCTTACCGGCTCCCCTCGCAGTCAGCCTAATTATTCTGGCTAAGCATGAAGTTGCCCCAACCAAAGGGAATCGAATCTCTTCCCAGAACCCAATTTCACGTCCCTTCGTGGCAGGCATCTGAAGCTTAGCTTGCTTGGTGTAGCTATTGGTTTGGTCAACTGCTGCGTGATTTCACGCAGCCAACGCCCAACTGAATTACTCCTTATTGCGATCCTTTTTATAATCTGCAAGTTGGATTGGCAGGCAGCTGGACCCCGGCGTGCATATTCACGACTCTAGGTCCGGAATTCTATGTCCGGGTTCTAAGCGCGGATTGGAAGGATGGCGAGCCCCCCCGGTAATTTCGAACTTGAGTTTATGAAAACGGCATATCATCCACGGCTCTCCTGGCGCTGGAAAGCACTGATCCCTTTGTTGGTCTCAGCGGTGGTGGGGATGCTGCTGACGATGTACTCCGTGCGTTCTTTGCTATGGGAGCAGCACCTCGTTTTGCAACATCACATCCTGGTGGGCTCAGTGATTCTGGGCCTGGTTCTGGTCATGCTGGTGGTTTTGATGGTCCTGGTGCATCGTCCGCTTTCGGAATTGCGCCGAACCATCGCCCGCACCCGCCAGGGTGACTGGCCGGCACAGGTCAGTTTTGCCGAGCGTGCCGACGAGATCGGCGCGCTGGGCTCGGACTTCAACGAGATGGTTCACCATCTCAAAGAAAACTGCGAGCGCTGCGACCTGCTGCACCGCGCGGAGATGCGCGAGGCGGAACACCTGGCCACGCTGGGCGAGGTGGCCGCCGGGCTGGCGCACGAGATCAAGAATCCTTTGGCGGGCATCAGCGGCGCGGTGGAAGTCGTAGCCAGCCAGTCTCCTTCCCACAGCCCCACACGGGAAATTCTCGGAGAGGTGCAGGGAGAGTGTGACCGCATCGAGAAGCTGGTGAATGACCTGTTAGACTACGCTAAGCCCAAGAAACCTGCGATGGTCCTCGCCGACTTGAACGCCACGGTGGAATTAGCCGGCCAATTCGGCCGCCAGATGCTGGGCGACAAGGACCTCCGGTTTGAGACCGATCTCGATCCGGAGATACCGAAGATACTGCATGACCCGCAACTGATCCAGTAGGTTTTCCTGAATCTTATTCTGAACAGCGTGCAGGTGCTGCAACCAGGAGGCAGCATCCGAGTCCAGACCCGCTTCGTGCCGCAGAACGGCACGGCAGAGGTGACGGTCACCGATAGCGGCCCGGGAATTCCTCCCAACCTGCTGCCCCGAATTTTCCAGCCGTTTTTCACCACCAAGGGGGCGAACGGCACGGGGCTGGGATTGAGCCTGTCGAAACGCATCATGGAACAACACGGCGGCGGCATTCGCGTCAACAGCATTTTAGGAAAGATGACGGAATTCACAATCCGGTTGCCGGTTGCGACGCCGCAGCGCGTGACGCAACCGAGTGCCCAGGCAGTGACAAGACAATGAACGCACATATCCTGATCGTCGATGACGAGCGGCTGGTGCGCTGGACGCTCCGAAAGAAATTTGAAGAGTGGGAATACACGGTGACCGAAGCGGAAACGGCCGCCGGAGCGCTGGAACAGTGGCGCGCGCAATCGCCCGACTTGGTGATGCTCGACGTGCGCCTGCCGGACCGCAGCGGCGTGGAACTGCTGACCCAGATGCGGCCGGAGAGCGAGCACACGGCGGTGATTATGGTGACGGCCGATCCGCAATTGGAGGATGTAAAAACGGCCTTGCGGGCCGGCGCGCACGATTTTTTGACCAAGCCGTTCCACTTCGACGAACTGCGCGTGACCTTGCAGAACGCGCTGGAAGCCTGCCAGTTGCGGCAGGAAGTGGCAACCTTGCGGGGAGAAGTGCGCCGCCAGAGCAAGCCGCCCGAGGTGGTGGCCCAGTCTCCCTCGATGGTTCAACTGATGGAGTTTGTCCACAAGGTGGCCCGCAGCGCCGCCGCCACACTGCTGATCCAGGGGGAAAGCGGCACGGGGAAGGACCTGGTCGCCAAAGCCATCCACATGACCAGCAACCGCCAGGACAAGGCCTTCGTGCCGATTAACTGTTCGGCGATCCCGGAAACCTTGCTCGAAGCCGAGCTGTTCGGGCACGAGCGCGGGGCCTTTACCGATGCCAAAGCAATGAAGCGAGGCCTGTTTGAAGTGGCCGACCAGGGCACGCTGTTCCTGGATGAAATCGGCGAATTGCCGATGGTGCTGCAGGCCAAGCTGTTGCGGGTGCTCGAGGACCAGACCTTCCGCCGCATTGGAGGGCTGCGGAACATCACAGTGGATACGCGGGTCATCGCCGCTTCCAACCGCGACCTGGAACACGCCGTGCAAGAAGGCCGCTTTCGCGAGGACCTGTTCTATCGCTTGACCGTCATTCCCCTGTTCATCCCGCCCCTGCGGGAGCGCAAGGAGGACATCCTGCCCCTGGCGGAACTTTTTGTGCGCCGCTACAGCCGCCGTCTCCAGAAATCGGCCCAGGGCATCAGCCCGGAGGCGCAGCAACTGTTCCTGCGATACCCATGGCCCGGCAACGTCCGCGAACTGAAAAACGCCATCGAGCGCGCCTTGATCCTGGAGGAAGGTCCTTGCATCCAGCCCCAATACCTGCCGGTAACGTTAGAGTCCCAGTCGGCAACAGAGGCTTTTCGTCCTAGTGCTCTGTGGCCGTCCGCGCAGCCGAGCCAGAGTTGGCGCGCGATGGAGAGCGGGCGCTACCTGCCCCCTTTGGAAATCCCCGACAAGGGAACTTCGCTCGAAGGAATCGAGAAGGAGCTGGTGCAGATGGCGCTGAAGCAAACTCGCGGCAACCAGACCCGCGCCGCCCGCCTGCTGGACATCAGCCGGGACGCCCTCCGCTACCGCATCAAGAAATTCTCGCTCGCCGAAGAGGAACGCCCGGCCACTGACACCCAGGCATCGAACCAAGCCGCGCGCTAGGCAGCAGCCCCTCAAAACTTAAACATCGTCCTGAACTTCTTCTGCAAATCGACCTCGACCAAGCCTCTGCGCCGGACTTTTTGAGCTTCACTGCCCTTAGCGCCGAGTTTCAGTTCCTGGAAAAAGCGAGGAACAACTTGCGGCCGGGCAGGTTGTTGAATTTTTCCGCCAGTCCGGGCGCAGCTTCTCCGCACCCATCGGAGGCGCCGCCGGTATTACCCCCTCGTCGTCGGAGGAAGCCGGATATTTGGATATAATGTTAGGGCGATACAAATTCACAGCACTGCCAGCAAGGAGATTCATCAGATGGCTCATGCACCGGGGAAATTTTGCGGGGACGTAAACAAGGTTCGCTGGAGCTTGATTGCAGGCACCCTCACGCGAACGACCACCGAGGGCGGGATATGGAATACAACTGAAATGCCCGTCCAGCAAGTGATGGGGATCGAGAAGCTGACGATTGAGGAAAGCCGCCGGGCGCCGCTCGGCGTGCCGGTTACGTTATTTGCCGTGGCCCTTTTGGCGATTGCCGGATGGGCCGGCTCGATCCCCGTCGGCGTGATCGGGATGCTCTGCCTGTTTTGGGGCGTCCGGATGCTCCCCAAGCAGAAGGTCTCGCACGAAGCTCACCGGCTGCTGGGCCCCGGTCTGGACCCGAAGGAATGGGTGCTGGTCGGCTCCGGCGCTGACGTCGCAGGCTTCCTCGATGCGCTCCAGTCCGAGCTGTCGCAAAAAACCGAGTCGGTGCAGACGCAGTAAGAAAACGCGCCAGGAAAGAAAAACGGAAGGAAGAACGAAAGAAGGGAAAGCGGCAGGGCAACGGGAGTGAGCCAGCTCTGAAGCTTTTTTAGAAGACTCGGATCATCTTCAAGCCGCTGGCCAGCACCAGCAAGGCCATCCCGAACTTCAGCGGCCGGGCTGGAGTTAAGTAAGCCAGCCGGCTGCCCAGAATCACGCCGGGCAGGGAACCCAGCAGCAAGTTAGCCGCAAGCGGAATATCGACGGTCCCAATCTGCCAGTGCGTCACGGCGGCGGCGCTGACCAGCACCAGGGCATGGGCGATGTCGGTCCCTACGATGCTGGTGGCGGGAAGCCGCGACACCGCGATCAACGCCACGGCAATCAATGCCCCGCTTCCCACCGAGGTGAGCCCCACCAGGAAACCGACCCCAGCTCCCAGCAGGATGATCTTGGCGCGGTGCGCCCGCGGGTCAAACGGCTCCGATACGCCATCCTCACGGCGGCGCTTCCGGTAGATTTCATGGATCAACGTAACGAAGGCGGCCAGGACCAGTACCCCGCCCAGGCCCATCCGCACCATTCCGTCCGCCGAGCCGTACTGCAGGTTGACGTAGTGGATCAGGTAGCTGGCTGCCACGGAGGCCGGAACGCTCCCGATGGCCAGGTATCGCACCCAGCCCCACTGGATGCTGCCGCGCTTCCAGTGCTGGTGGGACCCAACCAGCTTGGTCACCGAGCCGTACAACAGGTCGGTCCCCACGGCCACCATGGGGCGCACGCCCAGCAAGATGAGGATCGGGGTAAGAACGGAACCGCCCCCGACGCCCGTCAGCCCCACCAGGAAGCCGACCACCAGCCCCACTAGAATAATGAGAAAGCGGAGTTCTGAGATCAGTTCTCCGGTGGACTGGGCCAACTCCGCCTGGAGGAAATGGAGCAACGCCGCCCCGGAGGGCACGTCGAACAGCGTCATCGCCGCTGCGTTGCCGGATTGTATGAGGCCGATTGCCATCGAATTTTCTGCGAGCTTCCTGAAAACCTGCGTAAAAACAAAAAACCCACCAACCGATTTGCCGGTTGGTGGGTTTTTGTAAGCCTGAATTAAGAAAAAATCTAATTCAAACCACTACCCCCCGCGCCGGCAGACGTACAACAACACATACAACAGCACGCCATCTGGCCGCTGACCATTGTCTGGGTGTTTGCCGGTTTGGAGTAGCAGAAACGCATTGAACAAATAGTAATTGCTAAAAGCAAGCTCCATTCTAGGAGGCCCCCGTCTGGCGTGTCAAGCAAATAATCACCAAATTTTAAGCCATTTTTGCGCGTCACCGCTTTACCTGCCAGAAGGGGTTTTGCCTGCCGGGAGGGCGTTTCCCCCAGGCGTGGGCCGCCTGGTTTTATGAGTGAACATTTCCCTAGACAGCCAGGAACGGCGGGCATATAATGGCTGCCATCTGAGGTTATGGGTAAAAATTCAATGCTCGAACGCACTCGATTTTACTTTTACTGGAGGTGGGCGGGCCGCTGAAAGGATTCAGCAGCGTTGAGTTCCCGCCCGCTCGGTCAGCCCGAGTGGGCTTTTTGCTTTTAGGGACGCTTTCCGGTCGAGGCGCGGCTTATCGCGGAGGCAAAACATGATTATATCAATGAAGCTAAGGGCCAGCAAACAGGAGGTGGAGCACGTCTGCCAGCTTCTCCGGGAATTTGGTTATAAAGCCCACACCATCCAGGGAGAGGAGCGGGTCGTCATCGGCGCCGTGGGCAAGCTGGAAAACAAGCAGCAGGTGATGAACTCCATCGAATCCGCGCCGGGCGTCGAGTCGGTGGTCGCTGTCAGCCAGCCCTACAAGTTTGTCAGCAAAGAATCGCAGCCGGGCAAGACCGTTCTCCGGCTCGATGGATGCTCCATCGGCGGCGCCGAGTTTGCCGTCATTGCCGGCCCGTGTTCGGTGGAGAGCGAGCAGCAGATACTGTCAACGGCAGAGGCCGTCAAGAAGGCCGGGGCCACCATCCTGCGCGGAGGCGCCTTCAAGCCCCGCACCTCCCCTTACGATTTTCAGGGCCTCGAAGAGGAAGGCCTCAAGTTGCTGCGAAAAGCAAAGGAGAAAACGGGGCTGGCCGTCTGCACCGAGGTGATGTCGCCACAGGATGTGGAGATGGTCGCCGAGTATGCCGACGTGCTGCAGATAGGCGCTCGCAACATGCAGAACTACACTTTGCTCAAGCGGGTGGGCAAGACGAACAAGACGGTCATGCTCAAGAGAGGACTCAGCGCCACGATCAAGGAGTTGCTGCTCTCGGCCGAATACATCCTGACCGGCGGCAATCCGAATGTCTTCCTGTGCGAGCGCGGCATCCGAACCTTTGAGACCTACACCCGGAACACGCTGGACCTGTCCGCCGTCCCGGCGCTGGCCGAGCTTACCCACCTGCCCATCATCGCCGATCCCAGCCACGGCACGGGGAAGCGTTCCCTCATCCCTCCCATGTCCCGTGCCAGCGTGGCCGCCGGAGCCGACGGGATCATGGTGGAGGTCCATACCAATCCGGAGAAGGCATTCAGCGACGGCGCACAAGCCTTGTTGCCTTCCGAATTCGACCAACTGATGCAGGACCTGAAACCTTACCTGGAAATCTGGAAAGCCACCCGCACGGCTGCCCAGGCCTCCGCCGTGGTCGCATAAGCTGAGTGTCTCTGTAGGACGGAGGAAGCGGTCGAACTCACCCGCGAGGCGATTGACATTCACATCGAGAGCCTCCTGCAGGACGGCATCTCCGTGCCTTCGCCTAGCTCCGAGGGTGAGTTTGTGGAGGTGACTGCCGCCTGACACGGCGTTGCAGTCGCGCTTCGGGTTGGAGGGGGTGGCGTTGAGAAAACCCACAGCGAGAAAAAGCACTCGCCGTGGCCACCCCGCTTCGGCCATACTTTTACCCCTTCCTTGATTGCGTCCGTTGCATAAGCTGTGATCAAGAAGCCGTACCCTCCGGCTTCCCTTGCAACCCTAACCTCATAATCTCTGGATTTGTAGATCGAATGATTCTGAGAATTGCGACAGGGAACGCTGACGGTGGACCCACGCCTCCTTCCATCCGCTGGTTTTCTCGATCTCCAAAAACGCAAAATCCAGCTTGCTCCAGTTCGCGAAGTAATGAGGCCATCTTAAAAGTCGCTCTTACCCGCGCGGCTGCTTCCATATCAGACCACATTTCTCCGTAGTCCTGTGCTTCCTGAAGAAAGTGACCAACCAGATCAACTTCTGCTTCGGAATGAAGTTCTTCGTGTTCAAACGAGCTTGCCGAGGCGTCGCCCACGATCTTCATGATGTCGCCACCTGACGTAAGACGCACAAGCAAAGGAGGAATGTTTTCTTTGATACGTCGTATACGAACCGGCTGGACCTGCTTCTCCTCGGTTAGGGTTGACGATACCCACTTCTCATGGTTTGCCTTTATCTTATGAAGTACCTCAGCAGTGTAGGTTTCATGCTGATCGTCGACCATCTTGTGGTGAGTTCGGCATAACAAAACCAGGTTATCTGGCTCATCTAGGCAGTCAGTTCGGAAGGCAAGATCGTGTCTTGGCCCCTGGCCTTTCCCCGAAACGATGTGGCATTCCTCACCCACCACGGATTCGTCATCCGCCGGGGTAGCTTCTACCACTAGTTCTCGCCTACATATGGCACACCGGTTTCCAGACTTTCCCCACAAGACCTTCCTCGTTTTATCTGAGATTGACATGAGCCACGATGTCTTGACTAATGAGCAGCGGGTGTCTCGCAAAGTAGATTTTTTCGTGGGCCTTCTTAACAGTAGAAAACGAACCTGCCCGCACTAGTGCGATTATACCTAAACGAGATGCCTCAGAGCCGTTGAGCACCACTCGGCTCAGGCCTCCAACTGTTGCAGCACCGCTTGCACTTGCGGCAATAGTTCCTGCGAGTTTCCCCGGAAAGGAATCCGCAGCATCCCCGAAGGAGTAAACTGCACTTCCGGGTGTTTCGAGATAAATTTCGTCAGCCGTTCCGGATCGACCGGAGCGCTCGAATGAAACTGAATGTTCACCGCCTCGCTTTTCCGTTCGATGGACTGAATCAAAAACCGCTGCGCCATTGCCTTCAGACTGGCGTACTCCAGCAGGTTGAGGACCGGTGCGGGAGGAGCGCCGTAGCGGTCCTCCAGTTCCTGTTCGACGGCGGCCCGCTGCCCGGCGTTTTCAATCGCGCCGACGGTCTTGTACATCCGCAGGCGCTGGCTCTCCTCGGCGATGTAGCCGGGCGGGATGCGGATGTCGAGCCCCAGGTTGATGGTAGTGGCCACCTCGGGCCGCGTTACCTCGCCTCGCAATTGCTGCACCGCGCCCTCCAGCATCCGGCAGTACATCTCAAATCCGATGGCGTTCACCTGCCCGTGCTGTTCTCCCCCCAGCAGGTTCCCTGCGCCGCGCAACTCCATGTCCAGGGCGGCTACGCGGAACCCGGAGCCAAGCTCGCTGAACTCTTTCAGGGCGCTGAGGCGGCGACGGGCCAGCGGGGTCAGCTCCTCTTTGTTCGGAACCAGCAGGTAAGCGTAGGCACGGCGGTTGGAGCGCCCCACGCGGCCCCGCAACTGGTATAGCTCGGCGAGCCCGTGGCGGTCGGCGCGGTTGACGATGATGGTGTTCACCTGCGGGATGTCGAGGCCATTTTCAATGATCGTGGTGGCCACCAGCACATCCCATTCCTGCCGAATGAACCCCAGCATTACCTTCTCCAGTTGTTTCTCGCCCATCTGTCCGTGAGCCACCGCGACGCGTGCCTGGGGCACCAGCTTCTGAATCAAAGCGGCGATGCTGTAGATGGACTCTACGCGGTTGTGGACGAAGTAAACCTGGCCTCCGCGCTCCAGCTCTTGCTCAATGGCCGCGCGGATCAACTGCTCGCGGAAAGGGGCCACCACGGTCTGGATCGCCAGCCGGTCCTTGGGCGGCGTCTCGATCAGCGACATGTCGCGCAACCCCACCAGCGACATGTGCAGCGTGCGCGGGATCGGCGTGGCGGAGAGCGACAGCACGTCCACGGATTTCTTCATGGTCTTGAGCCGCTCCTTGTGGCGGACCCCGAAGCGCTGCTCCTCATCGACGATCACCAAGCCCAGGTCCTGGAAGATGACGTCTTTGGAAAGCAGGCGGTGTGTCCCCACCACCACATCCACCTTCCCTACGGCCAAATCCTCGAGGACCACTTTTTGCTGCGCGGCGCTGCGGAAGCGGCTGAGCATCTCCACGCGCAGCGGAAAGGCGGCCATGCGCTGGCGGAAGGTCTCATAGTGCTGGAAGACCAGAACCGTGGTGGGAGCCAGCACCGCCACCTGTTTGTTTTGGATGGCGGCTCGGAAGGCCGCCCGCATGGCGATCTCCGTCTTGCCGTACCCCACGTCGCCGCACAGCAGCCGGTCCATCGGCTCCGGTTTCTCCATATCCCGATGGACGTCTTGAATGGCGCCCAGTTGATCCGGCGTTTCCTCATACTCGAACGCCTCGGCAAACTCCCGCTCCCAGTGGCTGTCGCCAGTGAAGGCGTGCCCGTCCGCCATTTTCCGCTCGGCGTAGAGCTTCAACAGCTCATCGGCCATCTTCTCCATGGACTTGCGAATGCGAGCTTTGGTCCGCGCCCAGGAGCCGCCTCCCAGTTTGTCCAGCGTGGGCCGCCCCCCTTCGAGGCCCCGGTATTTCTGGACCAAATCCAGCCGCGCCAGGGGCACGTAGAGCCGCGCCTCGCTCTGGTACTCCAGTTCCATGAACTCGCTGGTGACCCCGTCATGCTCGATCTCCCGCAACCGGCGGTAGCAGCCGATGCCGTGCTCCACATGCACCACGTAGTCGCCCGCCCGGAGGTCTCGGAAATCGGAAAGGAAGGTGGAGACCTTGGAGCGGGGCATGGCAGGCCGCGCCACCGCCTCGGAAGCGTCGTACAGGTCCTGATTGCCCAGAATCAGGAGCCGCCGTGGGGGGATCATGACGCCGTTCGGCGCAGTTCCTTTGCTGATCCAGCAGGTGGGAAGGGCGGAAGACAGTTGAGACTTCTCCTGCAAAAAGGCGTCGCTCTGCTTGGGACGCTCCGCGAGGTGGAAGGGGATTTTGTATTCGGCCAGCAGCTCGGACAACCGTTCCGATTCTCCCTGGCTGGCCGTCAGGAACAGCACGCGGTACTGTTGCTGCAACAGCTTTTCCAACTCCGAAAGACAGAGCGGCACGTTGCCGTGGAATCGCGGAGCCGGGCGCGTGGCGAACGAGAAGCGAGAAGAGTGCGAAGAAGCCGCCTCGGGCGGCGCGGCCATGTCCAGTTCCTCCGCGTTCACCACCGGACGGCGAGCCCACCCGGCGGCCATGGCATCCCATCGAAAAAAGAGCTGTTCCGGAGCCGCTGCCACGCGGCCTTCCGACTGCGCCTCGGCGTACTCCGCCTCCAGCAGCATCCAGAGGTGATCCATCTCTTTGCGCAGCTCCTGCGGCTCGTCTAAAAAGACGACCGCATCGTCATTATTCACCAGGTCCAGGATAGCCCCCGGCAACGGATTGAGAAGAGGGACCAGAAACTCCCAGCCGGGAAACATCTCACCGGGAATAAATACGGAGGATTGGGAAACCTCCGGATGAGAGGAGAACTTTTCGAGCAGTTCCTTGCGGAGTGGAAATTCGGTCAGAGGAAGCACGGCAGCCCTCTCCACCGGCTCCACGGAGCGCTGCGTTTCGATGTCAAATTCCCGGATGGAGTAGACCTCATCGCCGAACAACTCCAGGCGCACGGGGCGGCGCGTCTCGGGAGAAAACAGATCGAGGATACCTCCACGGAGCGAGTACTGGCCGGTCATCTCGACCGGATCGTGCGGCGCGTAGCCGGCCATCTCCAGGTGTTCGAGCAGGTCTTGGAGGTCGATCTCCTCGCCTCTGCGAATCTGCAGCGCCAGCCCTTGGTAGAATGCACGCGACTCCATGCGGCTGGCGAGAGCCGCCGCCGGGAGAACCGCCAGAGACGCCTGCCGCGCCGCAAGCTTCCACAACCCCAGCGCTCTTTTCTCGCTGATGTCGGCGTGCGGAGAAAGCCCCTGATAAGGGCGGATATCATGGGCGGGAACAAAAACGGGCGGCGACTCCCCCAGCAGCCTCGCCCAGGTTTCCATCAAATCCAGAGCCTGCTCGGCCTCGCGGTTGGTGCGGGTGACATAGACCAGCGGTTTCCGCAGGGCGCGGCGGAGCAGCACGGCACAGAGCGTCTTGGCAGGAACGGTCAGGCCGGAGGCGTGGAGGTTGACTCCCTGCTTCCCGGCAGAGGCGCGCTCCAGCTCGCGGAGAATGGCTCGAAACTCCGGGCCTTCTGCGACCTCGTGTAAAAGCTCCGCTACGGGATGCTCGATCATCATCGGTTCTTAGCCACTTTCTGTTGTCCGGTGCGCGCCAAGCTGATCTTTTATTGTAGCTGAACTGTTTGTAGTGGTCAGTTTCAACGTCAGGGCACGGTTTTAACCGTGCCGATAACGAGGTGCCGAAGAGCGGCTTTAGCCGCTGAGGGGTTGCCGCCGGCAAATTTATCGCATCTGTAGGTTGGAAAACTTCGCTGAGAGCCTCAAGACGTGAAACTCTCGGCGAGAGCCCTCAGGGGCTAAAGCCCTTCAGAAAACGGCCATCTAACGGCACGGTTAAAACTGTGCCCTGACAAATCGTGTGACGATGTGCCTAACGGAAACTGACCCACTACCGAACTGTTTGCTTGGCGGCATTCCGAGCCGCGACAGTGATGGAGCGGTTCCAAAAATGACTCAATTGACTAGCGTTTGGTGTCCGCTTGCTTACGCGCGCGGCTCGGATTTATTTCTGAGCCATTTCCAGGGTTGCTGTAGCGCAGCCGCCAAAGTAGGGACAGGCCTCCAGGCCTGTCCTCTCAAGGGCAGGCAGGAATGGCTGCCCTACCTGAGGGCTATACAGCAACGCCGAAAATGGTCTAGCCTCTGCGGGGCTGGTGATACAATCGCGGTCAGCAAGGCGGGAATCACACCATTTTCGCTGCCACGGCCATCCGGCAGGAGAGGGAGGCTCAAATGCAGACTCGAACACGATTTCGGTTGATCGGAGTTTTATGCGTGATGCTTATGTTCGCGCAGGGATGCGCCCAAGGCACTCGATGGGATAGGTATATAGATGCCGGAACGGAGGCCTATCAGCAAGCCAACTATGCCGAGGCGGAGAAGCAGTGGACGGATGCGCTCCGGGAAGCAGAAAAATTCGGGCCGGAAGACCCCCGCTTGGCGACCAGCCTCAACAACCTGGGGGAGCTGTACCGCCTCCAGGGCAAGTACGCCGAGGCCGAGCCGCTCTACCAGCGGTCGCTGGCGATTTGGGAGAAGGCCCTGGGTCCGGAGCATCCCGACGTGGCCATGGTTCTGGAGAACTACGCTGGGCTGCTCCGGGAAACGGGGCGAGAAGAGGAGGCGTCTAGCATGGAAGCCCGCGCCCAGGCGATCCGAGCCAAGCGCGCCCAATGATTTCGTTTAGACCTGTTTCAGGGTTCGTGTATCCCATATTACGCTCTCGTCAGGGCACGGTTTTATGTGCCCCGTCAGGGCTTGTTGGACAGGTAGAGGGTAATAGTTAAGGTGATGTTTTTGGCTCATCGTAGAGACTGAAAGGAACGAAGATGAGACAAAAACAAGACGACAGGGGGGCGGTCGAGAAGGCCGTCCGGGAGATCAAACGCAGGACGCGGCGCAGGTTCAGCCCGGAAGACAAAATCCGCATTGTATTGCAGGGACTTCGCGGCGAGGACAGCATCGCGGAGCTGTGCCGCCGCGAGGGGCTGCACCAGAACCAGTATTACCGCTGGAGCAAGGAGTTTCTGGAGGCTGGCCGCAAGCGGCTGGCGGGCGACATAGACCGTGAGGCAACCAGTGGCGAAGTCAAGACTCTGCGGGAGCAGGCCGTACAGCTGAAAGAGGCCCTGGCCGAGGCTATGCTGGAAAATCGCCTGCTAAAAAAAAGCGTGATCGGGGATGGGGAGGAACATACATGAGATACCCTGCCTCGGAGAAGCTGGAGATCATCTGCACGGTGGAGCAATCTGCCCTGGGGGTGCGCCGGACGCTGCAGCAGGTTGGCATTCCCAGATCGACGTTTTACAACTGGTACGACCGCTATGTGTCGGAAGGCTTTGATGGGCTGGAAGACAAAAAACCCGATCCTGGCCCTGTCTGGAACAAGGTGCCGGAGGAGATAACTCAGCAGTTGGTGACGTTAGCCCTGGCCGAGCCCGATCTGTCGTCACGCGAGCTGGCGGTGCGTTTTACCGAGGAAAGGCGGTATTACCTTTCTGAATCGACGGTTTACCGCGTCCTGAAAAGCCATGACCTGATTACCGCGCCAGCCTTTATTGTCCTGAAAGCGGCGGAACGGTTCGCCAACCCGACCACGGCGGTCAACCAGCTCTGGCAGACCGACTTCACCTACCTGAAAGTCATCGGTTGGGGCTGGTTCTACCTGTCCACGGTGCTGGACGACTTCTCGCGCTATATCATCGCCTGGCGGCTGTGCAAAACCATGAGCGCAAGTGACGTCTCGGCCACGTTGCGGGATGCTTTGCAAGCCACCGGCCTCGACCGCGTGGGCGCCCGGCACAGACCTCGCCTCCTGAGCGACAACGGGCCGTGCTACGTCTCTTCCGAACTGCAATCATGGCTGGCAGAAAACAGCGTGCCGCATACTCGCGGCAAG
Organism: Terriglobia bacterium; assembly: GCA_963666975.2. GTDB lineage: Bacteria > Acidobacteriota > Terriglobia > 2-12-FULL-54-10 > 2-12-FULL-54-10 > JADFGZ01. The sequence continues at coordinate 1,679,456 of CAXVYR010000004.1, forward strand.
CCCTATCACCCCATGACGCAGGGCAAGATCGAACGCTGGCACCGAACTCTGAAAGACCGCATCCTGCTCAACAACTATTACCTGCCAGAAGAGCTGGAGCGGCAGATCGATGCCTTCGTCAACCACTACAACACCAACCGATACCATGAAAGCCTGAACAACCTGACACCGTATGACGTTTTTACAGGCCAAGGCAGTGCCATCCTGCAAAAACGGGATCGCATCAAAGAGAAAACTATGATCTTAAGAAAACGGTTGCACTTCAAAAGAAGGGCAGCCTAACATCAACCCAGAGGAGCCTGAACGCCACCTTATCTTTTTATGCTCTGTGTCCAACATTATCTGACGACGTACAGGTTTTAACCGTGAAACGAGATGCCGAAGAGCGGCTTTAGCCGCTGAGGTTGATTTCCCTCAGGGGCTAAAGCCCTTCTGGAAACGGCCATCTAACGGCACGGTTAAAGACACCCCAGCTCGCTGTGATGGGCCAAAGCAAAGCCACATTTATGGTGCTGTTGGTATGGTTCTGCTGGTCCGGAATCGCAGCAAATTCCGGCTAATGTGGTTAGTGTTAGCCACGGCGAAGGTAGTATCTCGCCGTGGGCTTTTCCCGAATTTACAAACCCACGGCAAATTTAAACTGCAAATTTGCCGTGGCTACCTTGCTTACGCGCGCGGCTCGGATTAGCTCACCCACCTATCAACGAACCATCATAGGCCTCGTGCTACAATGGGCCGCCGCCAGACGGTGCATTTCCTTTGCAGGTAAAATACGGATGAGCCCTTCACGAAAACGATCCCGGTCCAATGAGCTTTATGAACGCGCCCGCAGCCTGATCCCCGGCGGCGTGAACTCGCCGGTGCGCGCCTTTCGCGCCGTGGGGGTCGATCCGCTATTCCTAGCCAGCGGCCGTGGCTCCCAAGTCACCGACGTGGACGGGAACCGTTACATTGACTACATCGGAGGCTGGGGGCCGCATATCCTGGGCCATTCCCATCCTGCCATCCAACGGGCAATCCGCGAGGCGCTCAAGCGCGGGACCAGCTTCGGCGCGGCGACCGAGGCTGAAATCGATCTGGCACGGCTCATCTGTGATGCCATTCCCTCCATTGAGAAGGTCCGGCTGGTCAATTCCGGAACCGAAGCGACGATGAGCGCCGTCCGCTTGGCGCGGGGATTCACGGGCAGATCGCTGCTGGTCAAGTTCATCGGGTGCTATCACGGCCATGTGGATTCTCTGCTGGTCAAGGCCGGTTCTGGCGTGACCACCTTCGCCCTGCCGGAGTCGGCCGGCGTGCCCGCCGAGTTCACCGGGCTGACCCTGGCCGTTCCGTTTAATAATCCCGATGCCCTCCGGGAAGTTTTCTCCGCCCACGGCGAAAAGATCGCCGCCGTGATTGTGGAGCCGGTGGCGGGCAATATGGGCTGCGTGCTGCCCGCCGACGGTTTTTTGGAGACCCTGCGTGAGCTGACCTCGCAGGCCGGGGCCGTGCTGATCCTGGACGAGGTGATGACGGGCTTTCGGCTGGCCTACGGCGGTGTCCAGGGAAGCTATGGCATCCGCCCTGACCTGACCACGTTAGGAAAGATCATCGGGGGCGGACTGCCGGTCGGTGCTTACGGTGGCCGCGCCGAGATTATGGATACGGTCGCACCGGAGGGGCCTGTCTATCAAGCCGGGACGCTTTCCGGCAATCCGCTGGCGGTGGCGGCCGGCATTGCGGCGCTGGAGGAGTTGCGCCGCCAGCCGGGTCTCTACGCCGAACTGGATAACCGCGCCGAAGCGCTGGGGGAAGGGCTGGCGGAGTCCGCTCGGCGGGCAGGAGTAGAGGTTTGCGTGAACAGGGCAGGGTCGATGGTTACGGTTTTCTTTACTCCGGGACCGGTCACCGAATTCGATTCAGCCTCCGCCGCTGACCGCGATGCCTTTGCCTGTTACTTCCAAACGATGCTCGAACGGGGCGTGCTGCTGCCGCCCTCGCAATTTGAAGCGGCGTTTGTCTCCGCCGCGCACACCGACCGCGATGTGGAGAGAACGCTGCGCGCCGCTAAGCAGGCTTTCAAAGCTGTTGCCCGCCGGCGCAAAGCCAAGCCCGGCAACCGGGCCGGTTAAAAACGACATTTCCATATACAGATGTATTTAGTGCCGGATGGGTTTGGCCATTTCTTTCACCATCTCCAGCAGTTCCTGGCGCTGCTGAGGTGAAAGTTGAGGCAGGTAGGAGCGCAACTCATCGAGAGAGTCGGGCGGGCCATGGGCCTCGACCGTCGCGGGTGGCGCGCCTTCGGTTGGGAAAAAGTCCGCCAGGGTCACCTCCATGGCTGCGGCCAGGCGCTGGAGCGTGGCGAGCGAAGGGACGGTATGTCCGTTCTCCACCCGCGAGAGATAGGAGCGCAAAATTCCGGTGCGCTTCTGCATCTCTCCCTGGGAGAGCCCCTTGGTTTGCCGAATCTTCCGGATCGAATCGCCCAGATTCATTCCAAACTCCGTCGTCAGAATCAATGCGCGAAGTTCCGTTCTATTTCTTCCGGCGCCATTTTGCCGGATGCTCCGCGCCGAATCATCGTCACTCTCGCTTGAGCAGGGTCTCAATTTCTTTCTGCAATTTCTCGTACTCTTTTCTCATGGAGCGGCGCGACGATTTGCCGTCGTACATCCCGTCGGGCTGAATGTAGCGGATAATCCCCTGGCGGTCGATCAAAAACGTGGTCGCCGTCAGGTCGGCGTCCGGGCGGTTCAGCCAATAGCGGCTCAGGGTTTCCCAGCGGGAATCCAGCCCCACCGGGAACTGGAATCCAAGAGCAGAAGCCAGCCGCTGGAGATGCTTCACGTCGGTTTCTGTCGGAAAAGGCGTCGGGGCATAGAGGCCGACCACCATCAGCCCTTGCTCCCGGTAGGTCCGGTGAAGCTCGTTCAGGCTGGATACGCCGGTGGGGTTGTCATTGAAGAAACGGAGCAAGACCACATTGTCCCGCAGATCACCTACGTCCAGTGGCTTGGAATTGACCCATCCCAGAGCTTTCCACGCCGGAGCTACCTCATCGATCATCTGCCAGCTTCCCAGCGCCAGTTCTTTATTAGTGAATTGTGCCTGGAGCAGCGCCGCGCTCATGCCAAACAGGATCAGACGCAGCGCCCAGATACCGACGATTGCACGCCATCTCATGGATTTGTTTCCTCCGCGCCTTTCCTGTTCTCTCACAGCAGAATCTCCGCTGAGCGCATTCAGCAAGTTTCCGCGATTCTACCATAACTGACCGGGGTGGCTGGGAGTGTGTTATCTTGGACAAAGTTTTTTCCGGCAGGACTCGGCAGAAGCGGTCCGGTCCGGCAGCCCTGATTCCACGCATGACCCAAGCGAGCGAACTCGAGTTCGAGCTGAAAAAAGCGGTTCGGGGAGAGGTGCGCTTCGACGCCTACTCGCGCACCCTGTATTCCACCGACGCCAGCATCTACCGCGTGGAACCGCTCGGCGTCGTGATCCCGCGCGACCGCGATGACGTCATAGCGGCGCTCGAAGTCGCCCGGCGGCATCAAGCGCCGGTTTTGCCACGCGGAGGCGGCACCAGCCTGGCGGGACAGGCCATCGGCCGTGCCGTCATCTTCGATTTTTCCAAATACATGAACCGGGTGATTGGGGTGAGTCCCGAGGAACGGCGCGTCCGCGTGCAGCCGGGCGTGGTGCTGGATGAGCTGAACGAGCAGCTTCGCCCCCACGGACTGTTTTTTCCTCCGGACCCGGCCAGCGCCAGCCGCTCCAGCATTGGAGGCATGATCGGAAACAACTCCTCCGGCGCGCGGTCCATCGTCTACGGCAAAACCGTGGATTACCTCCACAGTCTGCGGCTGGCCCTCTCCGGCGGCGAGGAGATTCAGACAAGATCGCTCTCGCCGGAGGAACTCGGCGCAAAGCGAAAAGGACAGAGCCGCGAGAACCGGATCTACGAACAACTGCTCCGGCTGGCTGGCGAGAATCGCGAGGAGATCGACAGGCGGTTTCCGAAGATCCTGCGCCGCGTAGGGGGATACAACCTGGATGCTTGTCTCGAACCCAATCACATCAACCTGAGCCGGTTGATCGCCGGTTCGGAGGGCACCCTCGGCGTCGTCACCGAGGCGGAGATCACGCTGGCGGTCCGGCCCCGGGCTGCGGTGCTGCTGGTGGCGCACTTTCGGGAGCTGGCCGAGGCGCTGGAGGCCACGCAGGTGCTTCTCGAAACCGGCCCGACCGCGGTGGAGTTGATCGACAAGATGATCCTCGATATGACGCGGGGCACGCAGGAATACCGCCGCCGCATGACTTTTGTCGAGGGAGACCCGGCCGCGTTGCTGGTGGTGGAATACTCCGGCGAGGACCCCGGCGAGTTGGCGGCACGCCTGGACCATGCCGAAGCGAAGCTGCGCCGCGCGGGGATGGGGTACGCTTTCCTGAAGGCCGTCGATGCTCCCTCGCAAGCCAACATCTGGAAAGTTCGCAAGGCGGGACAAGGTTTGCTGATTGGAATGGTGGGCGACCGCAAGCCGATCTCTTTTGTGGAAGACACTGCCGTCGCTCCGGAAAAACTTCCGGCCTACATTGCGCGGTTTCGCGAGATCATCCGGGAGCACGACACCACGGCTGCCATCTACGCGCACGCCAGCGTGGGATGCCTGCACATCCGTCCGCTGATCGACCTGAAGCAACCCGCCGAGGTGCGGAAGATGCGGTCGCTGGCCGAGGCGGTCTCCGGGCTGGTGCTGGAGTTCGGTGGCGCATTGAGCGGCGAGCACGGCGACGGAATGGTTCGCAGCCCCTTTAATAAAAAAATGTTCGGCGCACAACTCTATGAAGCCTTCCGTCAGGTGAAGCGCGCCTTTGACCCGGAAGGGCTGATGAACCCCGGCAAGATCGTCGATGCCGCTCCCATGACCGAAAATCTGCGGATGACGCCCGCCCCGCCGTATGAGGTGGGCAAGACCCGTTTCGACTACAGCAGCCAGGGGGGATTTGCGGGCGCCGTCCAAATGTGCAGCGGCGTGGGCGCTTGCCGCAAGCGCGGGGAGGGAACCATGTGTCCTTCTTACAGAGTCACCGGCGAGGAGGAGCACTCCACGCGGGGCCGCGCCGTGCTGTTGCAGGCGGCGCTCGACGGCAGTCTGCCGCCGGAGGAGCTCAGCTCCACTCGGATGTTCGAGGCGCTGGACCTGTGCCTGGAGTGCAAGGGCTGCAAGGGAGAGTGCCCGGCCAACGTGGACATGGCCAAATTGAAGTATGAGTTCCTGGCGCGCTACTACCAGCGGCATCCGGTCCCCCTGCGCGTCCGTTTGTTCGGGGAGGTCGCCAGGCTCAATGAAAAGGCCTCGCGCTTTGCTCCGGTCTACAACTGGGCTATCGGGAACGGGCTGGTCCGCCGCGCGATGGAACGGATGGCGGGCATTGACCGCAGGCGTCCGCTCCCGACGCTGGCCCGGCAGAGGTTTTCCAGATGGTTTGCTGATCGGAAGGGAGCAGGCGGCAGCGCGACTCGTGGCACACGCCGTCCCGCGGTCGGCCTGTTTGTCGATACCTTCACCGAGTTCCACTACCCGGAGGTGGGGAAGGCGGCGACACGGGTTCTGGAGGCTTTCGGGTATCAGGTCAGGCGTCTGGAGAGCGTGTGCTGCGGGCGACCCTTGATCTCAAAAGGCCTGCTCGACCGCGCCCTGGAAAACGCTCGCGCCAACTTGCAGGTTCTGGGGAAAGCCGCAGACGAGGGAATGCCCGTTGTCGGGTTGGAGCCGAGCTGCTTGCTGACGTTTCGGGATGAATATCTCGACATGGTTCCGGGGCCGGAGGCGCAGCGGATTGCCAAAAATACTTTTCTGCTGGAAGAGTTTCTCGACCCCGGCAGCCAGCATCAACACCCCAACCCGGCATGGCGTTTCCGGCCGCTGCGGCAACAGGGCTTGTTTCATGGCCATTGCCACCTGAAGGCGCTGGTGGGCAGCGAGCCTTCTTTGAGACTTTTGCGGAGCATTCCAGGCTTTGAGGTCCAGGAGGTGGACTCGGGCTGCTGCGGCATGGCTGGCGCTTTCGGATTTGAGAAGGAGCACTACGATTTCTCGATGGCAGTTGCGGAAACCAAGCTTCTCCCGGCCGTGCGGTCACTTGCTCCGGATGCGATGGTGGTGGCCGCCGGGGTTTCCTGCCGCCAGCAGATCCTTCACGCTACCGGCCGCCAACCGCTCCACCCCGCCGAGGTCTGCGAGCGGGCTTTGATCTCATCCTAAGGTCGTCATCCTAAAAGGCCTCGAATTGCTATGGTTGCCTCACAAGGTCAGCAGCCGTCCCAAAAGGAAACAGATTCAGCGCAGCAGATAGGTCAATCGGGAGAAGCGTGGCGGGGAGGTTCCTGCTTACGAGCGTTTGCGCTGATAGTGTCGTTCCATGTATTGCTGTATATCCTGCTCGCCGATATTCAGGCGGGATTTGGCGAGCGACTCTTGGGTTTCGATATCCAGTTCCTTCTGCAATAGCTCAAAGCAGATCGATGGGCCGTCCTGATATTGCAAGGAGGTCGAGCGAAACAAATCCAATGGAACCTTGACAGTGAACTGGCGGGATTCCCGCAGGGCGTCAATCACGAGGAAATTATAATCGCGAGAAGCGCGCGCAACAACCAAACCATCATACTGTATTAGGATACTCATCCACGCATCCTTGAATGATCGGCGAATGATCAGCTTTGCGGCTTCCGTTCGACGGCAGCCAAATTCTGCTGGGTTGCCATCGGCCTCTCAGAGAGGGCATTGGGGGCGACTTCCGTCGCCCCCAGAGGAAATTTTGTTGGAATTTCGTTGCTTGCTACCAGCGCGGTTCGCGTGATTGGTAGCCGCCGCCGCCGCCGCCACGACCGCCGCCGCCACCACGACCGCCGCCGCCGCCGCCGCCGCCCCGCGGCCCGCTGCGCTCCGGCTTGGGACGCGCTTCATTCACGTTCAAGGCTCGTCCGTCCAGTTCCTTGCCATTCAACTCCGTGATTGCCTTGGTCGCTTCACCGTCATCGGCCAATTCCACGAAAGCGAAACCGCGGGCCCGTCCCGTATCGCGATCCGTCATCACCTGGAGGCGCGTGATCTCTCCATACGGCTCAAAGATCGACCGCAGTTCATGTTCCGTGGTTTGGAAACTCAGGTTTCCTACAAATAAATTCTTCATTCTCTTTTCTCTTTTCTCCTTAAGTTTGCCGCACCGCTCTTGTGAAGCGGTCAGGTCAGCCGGCCATAGAGCGGGTTGCACCGTAACGGCTATTGGCATTTGATGGAGTCAACTAGGCAGGAAGCAAACGACAGTTGTGAATGGTTTCAAGCGAACCGACTTTCTCAAATACTCGGTTTAGTATGGCAATGTTTGCCGCTAACACCGCGCGAGACGAAATTGGGGAAAAATGAAGGGTGCAGAAACTATGTAGTTTTTCGCAGGCGTGGGAATAATAGAGGATACAAGCTGGCCGCAACCTGACCGTCGGGCCGTCGCTTACGGAAATGAATCTACTCCCCCCTTCCGAGCGCCGGAGGCGGACCCTTTCCGGAACTTCTCTTATCCCAGCTTCGACCCGGTATAGGCTGATTCGGAGCGCGCTATAACGCCCGCGCAGCCCGGAGGGAAAATTTTTACCGAAGGGATCAAGGATCAGGGACAAATCAAGCCGAGGCCCGCGCAGATCCTATTCCTACCATACGTAACGTCACAATGATGTGCGCACCTCACGAAGAATGATCTTGCTTTATGGACCTCGCGATGCGGTTTACGCTCAATTATCTATGTCGCCATGTATAGTTACAGCATTTTACGGATTGATGTATAGGGGTTCGTCAGGGCACGACTTCAGTCGTGCCGCAACGAGGCCAGCCATCAGGGGTTTTAACCCCTGATGGGACCCGATAGAAAAATATGAACCGCAGCGGCTAAAGAGTCTGTGTGAAAACCCCTCTTAACTGATCTCGTATAATGCACCGCAAGGAGGCGCGATGAAATAGTTGACTGACAACCCCAAACAAGGCTATCTGCTGCCGCCCAGCGTGCGAGACGTACTCGGAGAAGGGCACGTTAGTTTCTTTCTGCACCGAGCCGTGGAGCGGTTGGACCTGAGCACATTCGAGCAGGGATACGTCGAGCAAGGACGCCCGGCCTATCACCCTGTCCTGCTGCTGAAGGTGTGGCTGTATGCCTCCGTGTTGGGGCTCACCTCGGCGCGGCGGCTGGAGCAACGGATTCGGGAAGACCTGGCGTTTCGGTATCTGGCGGCAGGAGCGGATTGAGAAACCAGAAGGTATGCTGTTATGCATCAGCGGGTTCGTCCCAAAACAAAAATCGGAGGTTTTTACACAGACTCTTTAGGCCCTGGCGTTGGGGGCCTTTCTAAGTATTCCTCGCCTGCTGCGCCAGCGCGGCTCGCAACTCTTCTAAGAACCGCCCGAAATTTTCAAGCGGCTCGCCTTCAGCTTCAACCTGCTTTGACTTGTAAACAAACATTGGGCGGCCTTTGCGCTCCACCAGCAGGGCGATCTGCCCGTCGAGAAGATACCCGGCCGAGCTGAACAGCTTCACTCCGCCTTCCGGTGTGGGCTCCAGCAGCGCAGCGCAGTTGTACTTCTCCACGGCCATGTGACGCGGGTAGGCCGGAAAGCTGCGAAAAGTGAAACCCCGCTCCAGGAGGTTTTCCAATATCTCCATCACGTATCACTCTAATCCTGGCTAATCCTGGTTCCAAATCCCCGGACTACACTACGGTGAGTAGGGTCTAGGCGGGCTGGAAGTCGCGCGCGTCCCGGAAGGGAAGGCTCGGATCATCGAAGTCCGGGCGGTAATAGTCCGGGGCGTCCGACTCCAGCGGCTGTATCCAACCATTTTCAAATCCAAGCCGGTCCACGATCTCTAGCGCCTGTTCCCACTCCCGTGGACGAATCTTGCGGTTCAGCAACGGGAACAACTCCTCGCCGCTCCGCCGGGCGGCCTTGCCCACCTTGTGCGTGGGATAATATTGCGCCATCAGGCTCAGCGTTACGCGAGGGGAGAGATGATCGTGTATCCACTCCAGGCTCTCGCGGATTCCGGCCAGCTCGTTCGGCAGCACCAGCAGCCGGATCACCAAGCCCCGGCGCAGGAGTCCCTGCTCAGCTTCATCCATCACAACCTTGTCGCCCACCTGGCGGTACATCTCCCGGATGGCGGCGCGGGCGCTCTCGACGTAATGGGGTATTTGGGAGTACTCGCGGGCCACGCTGCTGGAGCTGTATTTCAGGTCGGGCAGGTAGATGTCGAAGATTCCCTCCAGTTGCCGCAGCGCCTCCACGCTGTCGTAGGCGTTGGTGTTATAGATCAGAGGAAGACGCAGGCCGCCGGCGACTGCGAGGTTCAGCGCCCGCACAATTTGCGCCGAAAAATGGGTGGGGGAGACGAAGCCGATGTTGTGGCAGCCCTGCTCTTGCAACTCCAGCATCATGGCTGCCAGCCGCTCGAAGCTGGTTTCGCCCGACTGACGGAAGTTCTGGCTGATCTGCCAGTTTTGGCAGTAAGAGCACCGCAGGTTGCAGTGGCCGAGAAAGATGTTTCCGGCTCCTTTGGCCTTCCCTGCCTCGAGATGAGTTCCGCTGAGCGCAGGCTCTTCCCCGAAGTGCGGCCCGTAGGAGGAGACAATCGGCAGATAGCCGGCCACGCATACCTTTGTTTCGTTTTGAATCCGGTTCACGCGGCAGTCCCACGGACACAGCGTGCAGGATTCCAGCATCTGCTCCAAGCGGTCGGCGCGCCGGGCCAACTCACCGCTTTCTGCCAGACGAAGGTAAGATGGAAGGATTGGGTCAGACATCAACGCTCCAGACACTAACGCTCAAAACATTAACGCTATTGTAACATGAGCTTTGCTCCTCTCCGGAGCCACGCTCCACCTGCGCCGGCCCGAGCGCCAGGCAGAACTTTGTATGGAGACGGCTACGGCCAAAGATCTAACTATTTTGAAATCAGAAACTTTCGTATGGCAGCCGGGCTGCGTAGCCGTACCGGAGGCATTCGTCGCAAGGATTGCCGACTTGCCCCGCGCGGCTCGCCACAATGCGGCTCAGTGGCGAAAAAATTGAACGAGACTTGCGGCGCGATAGTGGTGTAGAATAAAGGGGAGTTGCGACTCATTATCAATAATAGTTACACATCAGAGTGTGACCTGGAGATATTGCTGGAAGTGTCAATTTCAGGGGGAGGTTCTAGATGAAGAGTGTTGTCACCGGCGTTTTTTTCTTGTGCATGGTGGTTATAGTCATGGCCGGTCAAGCTGCCGCTCAGGAGCAACCGGGCGAGGCAGAGCAGGCTCCCATTGATCCGAAAGTTACATCAAGGGTGACGCTGGGAAGCAGTTCGGGGACGCCAGGCACGTCGCTCGTAGTTCCCATTTACTTTACGCCGGCTGAAGGTTTGCAGGTAGGACGATTGAAGCTGGATGTGAACTTCGTCAGCACCAACCTCAAATTTAGCAAGCTCGATGCCGGTATCGCCGCCGAGCTGGGAAACGTGACTATAAACACCGACGTGCAGGTGGGCGAGAATGAGGATGGATTGGAGACTACGACGCTGGCGATTACGGCGTCGTTTCCCCCGGGGGAGCCACCCGAGAAAGGAATCCCCGCAGGTTTGCTGGGCTATTTGACCATGCGGATTGAGGAAGACGGACGGGCCGCCAGCATCACCCTGCGCACTAGCGCGGAGGGTTCCTCATTAGGCTCGAACGAGCCCCTGAAGGACCTGCGATCCTTTGACGCCACGGTGGATGTTCTCGCGCCGGGCACACAGCCGCTTGTTGCTTGCTTTTTTTTCACCCATTAGCGGAAGACGGAGGGTCCTGCCTCACGGCTGCCGATGGCCCTATATTCCTGCATGAGCAAGATAACTATTCAGGCGATGGTTCCTGCCAGGATTTCGCTTCGGGTCATTCTGCTTCTTGTCATGGGAGCAGCGGGCTCGCCCCTGTGTTTGCGGGCTGCAGATGCTCCGGCTGAGCTGACGCTTTCTCAGTTTCGCGCGCAGGTCCGCGAGCAAACCCCGCCTGCAAAGCAGGCCGATTCCACCAAGCGTGCCGTGGAAGTGTTCCTTAAGTTGGTAATTGCGCAAGGCAGGGAAGCTGCGGCGCGGCAGAATCTCGACCGGCTGTCCGGGTGGCACGAGGCGGCACAGGCGCGCCTGGAAACGCAGAGCATCCCTCCGCTGGAGGTGGAAATATTGCGCTTTTCCGAAGCCAGCGCTGCCGCCCGGGCGGCACAATTTCAAACCGAACGTCGCAGGGCTTTGCAGCAGGCCAACCTCTTGCTCGGCAGAGCCCCGGACGCCTCCCTCGTGGCCCTGACGCAGGCAATTGCCGTAACAGCTTCGGACAACATAGGCGAACAGTCCGGCATCCCACTTCTTAGTGGGGAGCAGCCGGCGTCCCCGCAAACACAAGAAGAATGGGAGGATTTCGCCAGCCGCATAGCTCAGTTCGAGACAGAGTTGCTGCCGCAGGGGCGCGATTTGCTGGCCAAAATGTACCAGAGCTATTTGCTGGGCGGCACCCGGCTGAGCGCTCTGCTGAGACAGGAAAGCGAAGTTTATCAGACGGAGTTACAATATAGGCTGCTGTTGGTGGAAGCGGAAAGGATGCTTGCGCCAACACAAAGTTGACCGGAGTTGACCATAACCCTCCGCGAACTCGGCTTCATCGGGAAACAAACCCGCCGGACCGTTCGGCAGGAATTTGGTCAAAGAGCAGGGAATGTATAATGAAACATGGAATGAAAACCACGCCACGTTTTGTTCTCGCTTTGTGTTTATTGCTTTGCTTGCTGCCGGGAAGTTCTCTGCTGGCCCATGAAACGGGCTTCCCGGAGGAGACCCTGAAGAAAGTCTTTCCGGAGGCCACCGGTTTCACACTCCGCAAAAAGACCTTGACGCCAGGCCAGTTAAGACAAGCCGAGCAACTCTCCGGCAGCAAGGTGCAGCGCAACGACAATCCTTTGTCCCTCTATGTGGCGCTCGGCAAGAGTGGAGATGGTTCCGGCGTGTTGGGAACCGTATTGATGCTCGATACCCGGGGACCCATGGGGGGGATCGACTTGGCGGTCGGCTTCAAACGGGATGGCAGTGTCAACCGGGTGGTTGTGGTTGAAAATGCCGATGATCCCGGCCTCGGCTCAGCCGGTTTCCTGGACCAGATTCAGGGAAAAGGACTAGAGGCTGATTTGTCGGTGGGTCAGGATATTCAATTTTCCGGAGACGCCAAGTCCGCCCAGGCTCTTCTGAATGCCGTGCGCCGGGGCCTGTACTTTTTGGAGGCGGCCGGATTGATGTCCGCAGCGAAATAAGAGAAATAGAAAATGCAAAGGGAAGAAAAAAACAGGAAAGCCAAGAAAGCAAGGTCCGCCGCAATGCCTGCTGGTGGCAGCCTGCGCCCCCGCTGGACAGCGGGTTTCCGGTCATGGGCAGGTTGCGCGGGTCTGTTGGTCTTCGGGAGTTTTTTGTTTTCCGGCGCCGCCAGCGGAGCGGAGCCGGCAACAGTTTTAGGGGAAGTGGTTCCTCTTCCCGACACAGTGGTGGAGGTCCAGTGCCCCGCCGCCGGGCGAATCATATCGCCGCGGGAGAAACCTCTTACGGTGGGGGAAAAGGTGAAGGCCGGGGACCCGCTGGCAGTCATCGAGCACCATTTCGTATTGCACGATGCCGCCCACCTTTCCAATACCCTCTGGAATCTGCTGATCGCCATGCTGGATGCCCGCGGGGTTGCCTTGGAAGCGAGGATCAAGCGGGAAAAAGCGGAGCGCCTTCTCGGGCTCGGCAGTGTCTCCGGCCAGCAGGTGCAGGAGTTGCGTGCCGCCGAACTGGTGGCGAAGGCGGAGTATGACAAACGCAGGACGCTGCACGAACAGCAGGATTCACAGCTCCAGAAGACGGAGTTGGTGCGCCGGGGAATCTTTTCTCCCATCGACGGAGACGTCAGCTTCACGAACTTCACGCAAGGCCAAGTCGTCAACGAGGGAACCCTGTTGTTCCGGATCGTCAATATGAAGGAAGTCGGAGTCTCCGCGCGCTTTGCAGAAACGGATCGCAACCGCCTGCGGCCGGACTCGACCGTCAGCGTTCGTTTTGACAACGTGCCTGGAAAGGTCTTTACCGGCCGCCTGGAAGTGGTGCCGCCCGCGGTCAATCCGGTGACGCGCACCTGGGACGTTCTGTTTCGCGTGGAAAATCCCGGCGAATATCTCCGCTTTGGGATGATTGGCCGGGTGGAGTTGTCCCTATGAACCCAATAAAGAAAAATAGCGGTTTTGTTTCTGTTCTTGCTGTGCTCCCGGTCCCCTTGGGGATTGCGCTGGCAGCATTGCTTGCCCTTGCCACAAACGGCTGGGCTCACGGAGAAATTGCGGGCAGCGGGCAGCGAAATCTGGAGCGCATCGTGGAGGGACGGGACGGGCGGTACCGGATAGAGCTGATGCATTCCCCCGCCTTGCCCACAGCGGGCGAGCCGACCAACATCGAACTGAAAGTGATGCGCCTTCTTCCGGAGCCCGACCCTCTGCTCGGTTCGGAAGTGCCCGTGGCGCTGACGCCGGAGGTTTCTGTCCTCTACGCCGGCTCCCGGAAGCTGCTCGATTCCCACTTGCCGCTGCATGCGGAAGGGGAAGCGGGAATCTTTGGGGCCGAGTATGATTTCCCGGACCACGGCTCCCTCTTGCTTCGGTTTGCGATCCACACGGAGACGGACGACGAACTGAGCGTTGATTTCAGCATAGTAGTGGAAAGGGATTGGACCGCTTTCTTTCGGCGCTGGGTAAACTTTGCGGTTTCGATTCTGATCCTGGTGCTGACCGGGATGCAGTTATGGAAGGTGCGCGCAAAGGGAGGCCGGCTGGGGCAAATGGTGCGGCCGATCACCCTCGGGGCGCTTTCCTGGGTGGTGGTGATTCTGGGGATGAACTTTTTTGTCCTGGACCAGGTTTTGGCCTTGCGCGAACCAATAGTTATCGAGGGGACGGCAGAAACCGTGACGGCCAATGAGGATGGCTCTTACACGATTCCCGCCGATATCCAGCAAGAGCTGGGGATCGTCCTGGTCGAGGCAAAGCAGAGGTCTCTCGATGAAACCTTCTCCGCTTTCGGGGTCATCGAAGCCAGTCCCCTCCATTCTGCGGAGGTGGTGGCCCCGCTGTGGGGAAGAATTGAATTTGCGGACGAGAGCATTGCGGTGGGCGACCGGGTCCAGCGCGGCCAGTTATTAGTGTACATGGTGCTGGAACTTTCCCAGCTCGAACGCTTTCCCATGGTGGCCAAGCACCACGATATCCAGGGCGCGCTCCAGAAGGCGACCGAGCGCAAGGAGGCCGCCGAGCTGGAATATGAACGCGCTCAAAAACTGTTTGCGGCCAATCCCCTGTTTGAGCAAGACCTCCAATGGGCCACCGAGTTGCTTGAGGAAGCCACCGACACCTACGAGCAGATTTTCACTCAAGAGAAGAACTACGTGGGCGTGATGAAGTGGCGCGACCCCCGCAAAACGCCCGTGATTGCGCCGATCAACGGTACCGTGGCCTCGGTGGATTTCATTCCGGGACAGTTGAACCTGTTCGATGAATATCGGAAACTCTTCACCATTGTGGATACCAGCGAGGTCTGGGTGCGGGGGGAGGTGTATGTTTCCGACGCCATCAAGATGAAGATCGGGCAGCGGGCGCTGGTGTATCCTCAAAGCAACCCGAACCGGCCTTTGCGGGCGACGGTCCACTATATCGATGACAGAGTGAATCCGGTGAATCGCACGCTTTCCGTCATCCTGGATGTTCCCAACCCCGAGGAGCAACTTTTCTTGGGGAGTTTTGTTCGGATGGAATTCCAGCAGCCGCGCCGGCAGGCCGTCGCCGTGCCCGAGCAGGCCGTGGTGGACAACGGCGCGATCCAGTGGATTTATGTGGCCATGGACGAAGAGACATTTTTGCCGCTGGAAGTTGAGATGGGAATCCGGAAGGAAGGATGGTGGCAGGTGGTTTCCGGTTTGCAGGAAGGCGACCGCGTCATTGGAAAAGGAGTTGCCTTGCTGGGTTCGCTTCGGCAAAGCGAGCCGGAGACGCCCGCAGCCAGCCATTCTCCCGCGACCCAGACGAGCAGCTCGTTGCTTCCTGCCGAACCGTAAAGAGACCCTGATTTCCTCAGGCCATGTTAAACCATATCATTCGTTCTTCCCTCGAACACCGGCTCATGGTGCTGAGCCTGACCATCTTCCTGCTGGGCTACGGCGGGTATGTCATCGCTTCCGGGCTGGACGTGGACATCTTTCCCGATCTGAACCGGCCCACGGTAACCGTGTTCACCGAGGCGACGGGCCTGGCGCCGGAGGAAGTGGAGGTTCTGGTCACGCTGCCTCTGGAGTATGCGCTGAACGGAGCCACCAACGTGGAACGCATCCGCTCGCAGTCGGCGGTGGGCCTTTCGCTGCTGTTTGTCGAATTTTCCTGGGATTCGGATATTTACAGGAACCGGCAGATCGTTACAGAAAGATTGCAACTGGCGGCCGAACGCCTGCCCGCCGGGCTGACGCCCGTGCTGGGACCGATCAGTTCCATCATGGGCGAGATCATGCTGGTGGCCTTGCAGGCCGATTCGTCCGGCGTTTCTCCCCTGGACATTCGCACGGCGGCGGATTGGCTGATCCGTCCCCGGCTGCTGGCGGTTCCCGGCATTTCCCAGGTGACGGTCATCGGCGGCGGCGTGAAGCAATATCAGGTCTACGCTTCCCTCGACCGCCTGCGGGAGTACAACGTCTCCCTGCATGAACTGGAAGCCGCCGTGGCGACCACCAATGAGAACACCTCCGGCGGATTCCTGATCGGTTCCAACCGGGAATTCCTGATCCGGAACCTGGGCCGCACCAACCGCCTGGAGGATATCGGCGAAGCGGTGGTGGCTTACCGCGGCAACCAGCCCGTCTACGTCCGCGATGTGGCCCGGCTTCAGTTCGGCCCGGCGGTCATGCGCGGGAGCGCGGGATTTAATGCGGAGGCGGCCCCCACGGTGATCATGAGCATTTACAAGCAGCCGGGGGCCAACACGATTCCTCTCACACGGGCCGTCGAGAGCGCGCTCGAAGACATGCAGGGTTCCCTGCCCGCCGGCGTCACCATGGATACGCACGTCTTCCGGCAGGCGAGCTTCATTGAGCTGGCCATCGCCAATGTGGAGGACGGCCTCGTCGAGGGATCGATTCTGGTGACGATTGTTTTGTTCCTGTTCCTGCTGAATTTTCGCACCACGTTTATCACGCTCACGGCCATTCCGACCTCCTTCCTGGTCACGCTGCTGTTTATGCGCGCCTTCGACCTCAGCGTTAACACCATGACCTTGGGGGGAGTTGCCATCGCCATCGGGTTGCTGATCGATGACGCCATTGTCGATGTGGAGAACGTCTTCCGGCGCTTGAAGGAAAACCACGAGCGGGAGAACCCGGAGCCTATTCTTCAGGTGGTGTTCAAGGCCTCGGTCGAGATCCGGAGTTCGATTGTTTACGCCACGGTCATTATCATCCTGGTCTTCTTGCCGCTATTTTTCCTCTCCGGAGTGGAGGGGCGGATGTTTGCCCCGCTGGGGGTGGCCTTCATCGTCTGTCTGCTGGCCTCGCTGCTGGTGGCGCTGACGCTGACTCCCGTGTTGTGCTCCTATTTGCTGCCAAAGGCCCGTTTCATGGAGCGCGAAGAAGACGCCTTTTTGGTGCGCTGGCTCAAAAAACAGCAGACGCGCTTGCTGCGCGTCACGCTGCCTCACGCCTGGGAAGTCCTGATTGCCGCTGTTTTCCTGGTCTTGCTCTCGATCGCTTTTATCCCGCTCATGGGGCGCGAGTTTCTGCCGGACTTCAACGAAGGCACCCTGACGGTCAACGTCTTGTCGGAGCCGGGAATCAGCCTGGCGGAATCCGACGAAATGGGAAGACTGGCGGAGAGGCTGATGGGATCCGTGCCCGAGGTCATCTCCACCGGCCGCCGCACCGGGCGGGCCGAGCTCGACGAGCACGCCGAGGGGGTGCACTCCACGGAAATCGAGGTGGACCTGCGCCGCTCGGGCCGCAGCAAGGAAGAGATCCTCGCCGATATTCGCAACCGGCTCTCGATTCTGCCGGGAGCGGCCATCAACATTGGCCAGCCGATCTCCCACCGCCTGGACCACATGCAGAGCGGCGTGCGCGCCCAGATCGCCGTGAAAGTGTTCGGTCCCGACCTGCCGCTGCTGCGGGAAAAAGCCGGCGAGATCGAATCCGTAATGAAGACGGTCCCGGGCATGGTGGACGTCTTGGTGGAAAAGCAATCCCTGGTCCCCGAATTGTTGCTGGAGGTGGACCGGCAGCGCGCCGCACAGTACGGCCTGCAAGTGGCCGAGGTCAACTCGGTGCTGGAGCTCGCCTTGCAAGGGCGCGTAGTCTCACAGGTTCTCGAAGAGCAGAGGACCTTCGACGTGGTGGTGCGGCTCGATGAGCCCTACCGCAACGACATGCAATCCATTGGGAACATCCTGATCGATACTCCCGTCGGCGGGAAGGTCCTGATTCGGGACGTCGCCGACATTTCCCTGAGCAGCGGCCCCAACCAAGTCTGGCGCGAGAATGCGCAGCGACGGATCGCCGTGCAGGCGAATCTGGCCGGACGCGATCTGCAAGGGGCGGTGACCGAATTGTCCGAGCGGGTGGAGCAGCAGGTGGAATTGCCTCCCGGCTTCTTTGTCGTCTACGGAGGACAGTTTGAGTTTCAACGCAACGCAACCCGGTTGATTTTGGTGTTATCCGTCTTTGCTGTCCTGGCCATTTTTGTGCTGCTTTATGGACACTTCCGGTTTGCGCGGGTGGCCTTGCTGGTCATGTCCAACCTGCCCCTTGCCCTGGTGGGAGGGGTGATCGTCATCTTCCTCACCGGAGGGGTGCTTTCGGTGGCTTCCATGATCGGCTTTATCACCGTGATGGGCATTGCCGCCCGCAACAGCATCATGATGATCTCCCATTACATCCACCTGGTCCGCTACGAGGGAGAGCAGTTTGATGAGAAGATGATCATCCGCGGCACGCTGGAACGGCTGCGCCCCGTTTTGATGACCGCGCTCACCTCCATCCTGGGGTTGCTGCCTCTGGTATTGGCGGCGGGAGAGGCTGGGAAGGAGCTTTTGCAACCGATCGCCATGGTTGTGACCGGCGGGTTGATTAGTTCCACTTTCCTCGACCGCGTGGTGACTCCGGCCCTGTTTCACAAGTTTGGCCGGCCGGTCTGCGAGTACTATTTGAACTCCAAGGAACATGGCGGGGAGTTCCTGGCAGGACAATCCACTCCAACGCTGAGCCAAAGTTCTTAGAGCAAATTCATAGTTGCTGTATAGCTTCCCAGAACGCTCGTGAAGCCCCAGAGGGGCGCAAGAGTTTAGCCCACGGCGCCAGCCGTGGGTGGGAAAGGCCACGCCGGATCAGCCCCGGAAGCGGCGAAAGACGAGGGCCGGAACGTCTTTCGCCCCTCTGTGGCTTGAGGTAATATCAGTCCCCGTTGTCCCAGGGCTTACGCCCTGGGCTAGATTCTGCCGCCCTTGCAGGGCTGCGAAGCACTCTACACCAACTCTGAAATTGGTCTAGGCTCCAGAACGCCTTCTCTCCATTTCGGTTGCGCCTTCCGAGCGGAGGCACAGCTATCCCGCAATCAGAGGAAAGCAGCAGGGCAGGATTTCAGGGATTTCCCGGATGGATCACTGCTTGGCGGCGGCGAGCGCGTTCATCCGCACCGTCAGGCGGGATTTCAGCCGCCCGGCAGTGTTTTTGTGGAGAATGCCCTTCTGGACGGCTTTGTCGATTCGGGAGAGGGTCTGGGGAATTTGTTGCTGGGCCTTCCCCGTGTCTTTTGCGGCCAGCGTCTGCCGGAGACCGCGCAGGCTGGAACGGAGAACTCCCTTACTCCGGCGGTTGACGGCGGTGCGCTTTTGGGTTTGGCTCACACGTTTGAGCGCTGAGTAATGATTTGCCATGTTTCTTTCGCCTTTGGATGGTATCGACTGGAACCTATATTGTAAAGGACCCGCCCCGTCCGGTCAACTCTGGAGGTTCTAGGAGCCGTGTCCTAGTTGTGTGTTGCTCTGCTGGTGGGAGTTCTACTGGATGCTCAGCGGTATTACGATAGTGCTGATTCTCGGAAGTAAAACCCTCACTTCAGTGAGTTGTTCACCTTTTTGCGGAAGACCAAAAACATAAGAATGGGCCCTGTTTGTCGGTTCCGGCGTGTGTTCAACTCTTAAATCGTCGATCTTCCGAATCTCAACAACAGGCATGCTTATGACCGCATTATGATCCGGGTTTTTTCTAGCCTGTTGTTTGGTCTCTTCTGCGGAGGCATACCTGTCCCAGTTGACCGACATCCCCTTACCATGGGGCTTAAATACTCCAGGCTGGAGTTCTCCGTCCCGAAAATAATCCTGATGTGCACGCATGAAGACCGAATCAGCATCGGGTATTTCCTCGATCGGCCACCCTAGTTCATCAGCCACGTTGCGATTCCCAAATTGAAGTTTTTTGGGTCCAGGCTACCCCTAAACTTTTGGGCCGCGTAATTATCTCCGTAGAACGTCGCCATTTCATTGGCATCTGCCGGTATATTCACCAGCAACTCCCAAGACGGCTGTTTCCAGTGAAGGTCAATGCTTCCGTCAGGTCCAGGGCCAATCCTTGGGATAGGCAAAGGAATACTGTATGTATCCCAAAGCCGCTCTACATGTGTGGTCAGGAACGTGATAGCACGGTTAAACGTGTCCTCTGAATAGCCCAAGCTACCCTCGCCGTCCCAATCATCTTCTAATTCAAGAATCCGCTTTGCCTGCTCAATTTCCGCTTTCAACCCTTTATAGATATCTAATCCTCCAACAATGCGGAAATTGCTGGGACCTTCGGTGCGATGCTCTCTCCAACTGGCAGGTCGGTTTTTCGTCTCAGGCCATGCTTTTAATTCGACAGGCTCTATTTCCCATTTGTGAGCCGTCTGTGCTGGTGGCATAATTCTCTTTGCTCCTAAAAGATTTCCCTGGGAGGCAAGACGCTAACGCCGGGAGGCAAGACGGTAACGCCTGAATCCTTCATGAGGCCCTTCAACGTCTCTTCTTTCTTCAATGCGCGATCAACGAGTGCCTTCATGGACCTAATATCATTGCTATCGAGCGCAAAATATTGATCTGCTTGATTCCCGAAGTGGTCGCGCTGAGTTATTCGCAACATATGAATAATCACTGCTGAATCGGGTTTCTCGGAAACATTCAGATGAAAAATCGGACGAACATCAGTCAAGATTCGTGCGCCGACAAAAACTCGCTCATGCTGCGTCATAACGTAGCCAGCCTTAGCAGCCGTCCCGACTGTACTCTCAAGCGACAAAGCAGCTATGAGGAACTTCCGGAGTTTTGCCCATTGAGCATCGCCTTCCTTTTCCGAAAAGGCCTCCGCTTTTTTCAGCGCGACAGAGACTTCCTGGTCCACGAATTTTTCTATCGGAGTGCTTTGCGCGTCCCTTGTGAGATAAAGACTGGCCAATACCAGAACGATCCCCTCAGTTAGATCATTTGGTAGTCCCAGGCGATCTGATACTTCTTCAGAAAGGTCAAAGAAGTTGAACTGCGGCCCAGCTTTCGCAAGGGCGTCAAGGAATCCGTCAATCTTATCCTCTGGCAGTTCCAGGAACTTCTTGATGTGGTCAATCTGCTTCTCTGGAACTCTGAGGGCCATTACAAGACAATCCTAGCGGCTAGGCGGACATTGCGAAATTAACGAGCCGTTTCCGGTTCAATTCTGAGAGTGGACAGTTTGTCCTCTGCCAGGCGGGCTTCGGGAGTATTGGGAAACCGCTGGAGCAGGCTGCTCAATTCCCGTGCGCCCTGCGTGCGGAGATTCAGGTTAATCAGCGCGTACCCTTTTTTGAGTTGAGCGGCAGCCGATTTGTTGCCGTTGGGATACTGCTCAATGGCTTTGTCGTATTCCTGAATGGCTTTCTCGAATTGCCCCTGTTGATAGTAAATGTCCCCAGCGTAGAACTGGGAGTTCGAGGCCAGAGGCGTGTCGGCATAGTAGCGCAGGTAGTCGGTGAACTCCTGCAGGGCCAGGGGATAATTTCCGCTGGTGTAGTCGCGCAGCGCGGTGTTGTAGAGCACGTCGGGCGGCGGGGGAGCCGCCTCTCCGGAGCCGAAAAAGATCGTTTGAGACGCTGACTCCATCTTGGTGATTTGCTGCGAGACCCGGTCCAGCCGGGCGCGCAGTTCGTCGAGCGAGACCTGGAGTCCCTGCATCTGTCCGGTCAAGTTATCCACCTTCTGGCCGGTGTTTCCCACCGAGTCCCGCAGGGAGTTCTGCAATTCGTTCAGGCTCGAATCCAACTGGCCCATTTGATCCGACGACTGTTCCACCAGCGTGCGTATCACCGCCATTTTTTCATCGAGGTTGCGCTGCATCTCCCGTACCATTCCTTGCAGGAGCGCGACGCTCTGTTGCAGTTGGATCACTTCCTTGTCCACCGCGAAACCAGGCAGAGCAAATCCGGCTATCCAGAAGGCCAGCAATAAAACACTTCGTTTCATAAAACTTCCCATTTGGAACGGACTATAACCGCTGCCGCGGAGGGGGCGGTTCGAACCGCCCCTCCGAAACAGCGGTTGCAGTTCCCGCTTGCGATCCCTGCCGGTTCGGAGGACATCGAGACTTTCAGGACCTCAGTTCCGGCAGGGCCGTGGTTAGTGGCCGGTCAGGCATAGCTGCGGCGCTTCTAGCGGTCGCAGTTGGTGCACACCAGATGGGCCCGGCGGTTCTGCTGCCAGCAAGTTTCGTTATGCTCGCTGCAGAAAGGCCGTTCCTTGCCGTAACTGATGCTCGTGATACGGCCTGCTGACACACCCAGTTGCACCAGGAAGTCCCGGGCCGAATTCGCCCGGCGGTCTCCCAAGCCCAGGTTGTAGGCGACGCTGCCGCGCTCGTCGCAGTGCCCCTCGATACTGAAGGTGACACTGGGGTTGTCGCGGAAGAAGCGCGCACCCCGGGTGAGAGCCTCCCTGGAGTCGGAACGGATATCCGAATTGTCATAATCGAAATACGCGTCCTGGACCGCCTGGTCGAACTTCTGCCGCATGCTGATCTCCGGAGGAGGAGGAGGAGGCGGCGGCGGCGGCGGCGGCGGCGCGGTCACCGTGATTCGTGCCGTGCTGCTCGTGCTTCCCCCCGGCCCTCTGGCCGTAATGGTATAGGTTGTAGAACTGGTTGGCGAAACCGAACGCGAACCGTCCGCTTGCACTTCGCCGATACCAGGCTGCAGGTTGAGTTCCGTCGTATTTTGGGAACTCCACCGCAAGGTCGCGCTCTCTCCTCGCTCAATACTGCTCGGCTGGACCGTCAAGCTTACCGACGGAGCCGGCGGCGGCGGCGGCGGGGGCGGCGGTGGGGGTGGTGGCACTTGCCTTCTGCAGGCGCTTGCAAAAATCAGCAGTAGGATTACAAGTCCCAGCCCGAATTTCCGGAATTCCTGCTTCTTCATCTTACCCTCCTTTGTCTCGTGAACTGTCCCGAATCGAGTTGGAAAATTACTTGCTTGACCATACAGGTTCTGTACTCTCACCTTGAAATGTCAGTTGGCGGTGTTTCGTGCCATCTGCCAGCATGGACCATACCTGTGTGACCCCAGCCCTGTTGGACTGAAAAACAATGTGTCTGTTATCGGGCGACCAAGTGGGGTGCTCGTTGCGCCGGCTGTTGTGGGTCAGCTGCACCACCTGCCTTGTCGCCACATCCATGAGGTGGATATCGTACTCTCCCCCCCGGTCCCAGGTAAAGGCCAACAGCCTGCCATTCGGCGACCATGCGGGGTCCAGGGCCTGACTGCCCCCGCTGACAACCTGGGTTACGTTCGCCCCCTCGGAGTCCATTATGTAGATCTGCGGCTTGCCGCTGCGGTCGGAGACAAACGCAATCTGTGCTGACGTTCTCGGGTTCCAGGCGGGCGAGATATCCACTCCGCGCGCAACCGTCAGCCTTTTTAATCCCCCTCCCCGGACATCTCCCACGTAAATTTCCGGGTCGCCCGTGAAGGAGGAGGTAAAGGCGAGCTTTGTTCCGTCTGGAGACCAAGTCGGTGTTGTATTCAAGCCCTGCCGATTAAAGAACGACAGGGGGGCCTTGGTCAACAGGGAGAAAATCATGATATCAGGATTGTTCTTCCCATAGGTCGTAAAAGCGATCTGATCGCCGTCCAGGGAGATTGCCGGTGTCAGAGACAGCGTGTTCAGATGCGTGACCTGCTTCTGGTTTTTCCCGTCATAGTCCATCATCCAAATTTCTTTTACGTCGGCGCTGATCCGCCGGACGAAGGCGATCTTGGTTTCGGCGATGCCGGGAATGCCCCCGCCCAGGCGGTAGATGATTTCATTGGCAAATTTATGCGCCGTTCTCCGGACCGCTTCCCGGGTGGGTTCCTCCGCATACCGTTTTCCCAGCACGACTGGCTGCGCGCCTTCATTCTGGGGGTCCACCCGCGGGTCCACCAGCCAGCCTTCTATCATCAATCGCTCGCCCAGCCGGTAGGCGTTGCCGAGCACCAGCATGTGGGCGCTTACGGGAGGCCCGCTCCACTCCTCCAGCTTCACATCTCCCGGACGGGCAGGGACCGAGAGGGGAAAAAAGCTCCGACTAACGAGGTCTAAGATACCTGAATATTCCAGGTCATTCCAGAGGGTTTCGTCAAAAGTTCGCAGCAGGGCCGCGCTGTCGGCGGCTGCCCGGAAATTGGAGACTGCCAGCCGCGTTCGTTCCACTCCAATTCCGGTTCCGCTCCGGATGAAGTCTTCCTGAGCGCGCGCCGCGCAGGCTGCCCAAAGGATCAGGGCCGGCAGAAGAACCCGCCAATGGATTTTTCCGGTGGGCAAGCTTTTCCTTTCTCCTCAAAACGGCGACGGTCCGGGATGGATCTCAGACTTACCGCCGAAAATCAAACCAAAAGTCTACCGCGACACTCGGGGCGAGATAGTCGTCGGGCAGCGGCGGCATGGGACTGGAATCGTAAATGGCGCGCAGCGCCGACCGGTCCAGCGAGGCCAGCCCGCTGGAGGCGGTCAGTTGCGTGTTTACGATCCGGCCATCCCGCAATATCTGGAACGTGACATAGACGCGAGGGGCTACCCGGATGTTGGGGTTCACGGTTCCCTTCAACCAGTTGCTGCTGATCCGGTTGCGAATTGCCGTGACGTACCATCCGTAGCGTTCGGCGAAATTCCCGGCGCTTTCGGTGAAACCGAAGCCGCCGGAGCCCGCGTCGGTTTGAAAGATGCCGTAGGGTCCCTGAGCAGGCCCGCTCTCTCCCAAGGGAATCTCATTGCCAGGCGGAGTTTCCGGCGGCGGTTTGCGCAGCCGGGCTACCTGGCGCCGGCGCGGCGGCTGACGCTCCGGCTCCTTCTGGGCCGCTGCTTGTTCGGAAGCCTCCGGCTTTGCAATTTTCGGCTCTGCTTTTTTAGGAACCACCTTGGCGTTGCGAGCCGGCAGATCAACGGCTTCTTCGGCTTTTTCCGGCGTGTCAGGCTTTTTAGTTGCCGCCGGCTGGGGGGGTTCCGGGGAGTGCAAGGCCGGGTCTTCGGTTGCGACATTGTTTTTGGTCGCAATCCGGGGCGCGGGCAAAGGAACGCTGGCGGCGCTGACCAGTTGCACCGTGGCTGCCCCTCCGGTAGAACTCACCCCCCACACCAACCCATTATGTGCAGTGAGGACTCCGATTAAGCTGGCAGCCACCAGGAAGACATGACCCGCTACCGAGATCAAC
Organism: Terriglobia bacterium; assembly: GCA_963666975.2. Classification (GTDB taxonomy): domain Bacteria; phylum Acidobacteriota; class Terriglobia; order 2-12-FULL-54-10; family 2-12-FULL-54-10; genus JADFGZ01. Next base: position 1,704,280 of record CAXVYR010000004.1, read on the forward strand.
AGCGGCCTGCGCAGCAGCCCTCTGCCGCTAGCCGTTTCCCGCCGTTCCGCTGGATTGCTTCCCCGCACTTTCGACACTCGATAGCCCCTTTGCTCTTGCCGCTTTCTTCAACCGTTATCCGCAATACACTATCTGCGCCGCCCCTGCGGTTCTGTCACCATGCTGATTTGCTCGATCCCGGCCAGACGCAGCTCGTCCACCACCATGGCGACCGTGCCGAAGGGCACGTCCTTGTCGGCCCGCAGAAACACCGACTGCCGTTTGTCCGAGCCCGCTTTTTCGCGCAGCAGGGGACCCAGCCGGTTAATGTTTACCGGGTCGCTGCCCAAGAACAACCGCTGCCCCCGGTCGATGCTGACCACCAATCTCTCTTGGGAAATTTCCCGGACGGTTCGCGTCTGCGGCACATCCAGTTCAATGCCGGATTGCAGGATGGGCGCCGTCAGCATGAAGATCACCAGCAGCACCAGCAGCACGTCCACGAAGGGCGTCACGTTGATGTCGGAAAGCGATGTTTGCGTTCTTCCTTGAGGGTTGGTAAATGCCATGATAAACGCCTCGTCCTAATATGGTTCCGATGCCAAGGCCAACCGCAGGGTTGCCGGAAGTTGTTCCCTATGTCAAACTTGGTTCAACCCGGATTCAATCTTGGTTCACCTTGTCATTATCTTGCAGCGGGTCTTGCATCCGTCTTGCCGTGAGCCTGGCATTTTGCCTGGCTTTGAGTTCCAGTTCTTGGTTGCTTCAGGTTTGGTTTCGTTCAGCCGCGTTCTGAAATTCCAGGGAAAAATTATCCATCCGTGTTCCCGCTTCCTTGATCTGGCTCAGGAAGTGGTTATAGCCGATCACGGCCGGGACCGCCACGAATAGCCCCGCCGCAGTAGCCACCAGCGCCTCCGCAATCCCCGGCCCGACGGCGCGCAGGCTGGCTGCTCCGGCGGCTCCCAGGCCGAGAAAAGCGTCCATAATGCCCCAAACAGTTCCGAATAATCCAATGAACGGCGTCACGGCGCCGGCCGTGGCCAGCCAGTTCAGGTTTTCTTCCAGTTCGCTCAGTTGCTGGCTGGAGGCGATTTGCAGGGTCCGCCCCAGGGCGGCCGGGTTCGTGACGGGCCCGCCGGGATTGCCCACCTGATGGACTACCTCCTTGTATCCTGCCTCAAAAATGACTTTCAGCGGCTGGGAAGGAAAGTTGTCCGCGAGCACATGCATGTCGGAAAGTTTGAGGGTCCGGCGAAAGGCTTTCGCAAACTGGTCGCTTTGCACCTGCAAAATCTTAAATTGCTTCCATTTGGAATAGATGATCGCCCAGGAAAAGATGGAAAAACAAAGCAATACCACCAGGACAATTCTCGCGACAACGCCCGTCTGAGCAATCAGGCTGGGAATGTCGGTCTGTATTAAAGAAAGGAGTAAAACGGCAAATACGTTCAATCGACAGCGCCTCGGCTTACATTCCTTAGTGGTCGCACCAATACGGGTCCAATCACGGTTCCAGCAATGGTTTCCTGAGTCTCAAATTATCACAGGGCCAGGCAGCCGTCAATTTGTATCGTGTTGCGGCGCTGTAGGTTGCGTGCCGAAAGAGGCAATGGGGAAGGAAGGGGCCGACGCCATTATTCCATCACGCCCAATTGGATATTCCAATTTGCCGTGGGTTTGTCAATTTAAAAAAAAGCCCCCTCTGGCAGGAGTTCCGAACGAAAAAATGTTCTAGATCTCCCGGCGACCTTCCATTGCCTTGGAGATCGTCACCTGGTCCGCATACTCCAGGTCTCCTCCCACCGGCATGCCCAGCGCGATCCGCGTAACGCTCACGCCCAGCGGCTTGAGGAGCTTGGAAAGATAAACGGCCGTCGCCTCCCCCTCCACATTGGGGTTGGTGGCAACGATCACCTCTTCTACCGCGCCGCTTTTTAGCCGCTCCACCAGGTTTGCCGTCCGTAGCTGTTCCGGCCCGATGCCGTGAAGCGGCGATAAAGCGCCGTGCAATACGTGGTAGTAGCCCCTGTAGTTTCCGGTTCTTTCAATCGGGAGAATGTCCTCCGGCCCTTCGATGACGCAAAGAAGCTTCGCGTTGCGGGAAGGGTCCGAGCAGTATGCGCAGGGATTCACCTCGGTCACATTGTTGCAGAGGTCGCACAGCCGGATGTTTTCCTTCACGTCTCGAAGAGCGGCGGCCAGACGTTCCACATCGTGCGTTCCCGCCTTCAGAACGTGGAATGCGATCCGCTGGGCCGATTTCGAACCGATGCCAGGCAGGCGCTCCAGATCCTCAATCAGCCGTGCCATTGGTTTTGCGTATTCGGGCATTGGGTCACTACTGCAATCGGGCGGAACTAGAAAATTCCGGGCAGATTCATGCCGCCCGCCAGGCCTCCCAGCTTCTCCGCCAGGGCCTCGTCCGCTTTGCGCACCGCCTCATTCACGGCCGCCTGCAACAGGTCTTCGAGCATCTCCACATCGCCGCCCTTCACCGCCTCCGGGTCGATCTTCACAGACAGCAGATGCTTCGTGCCGTTCATGCTTACCGTCACGATCCCGCCTCCGGAGGAAGCCTCCACGCGCAGGGTTTCCATCTGCTCCTTCATCTCCTGCTGCATCTTCTTTACCTGGCTCATCATTTGCTGCATGTTGCGCATGGAACTATCCCTTCCGTCCGCGAATCCGCGTGACCTGTTTGCCAAAAATCTTCTCAAACTCCACCACGCCGGGGTCCCGTCTGGCGCGCTCCTCGACCGCGCCGGCGGGGTTTGTCTCCGCTTGTTCGGCGGCGCGCGTCTCACCCTGGAGTAACTTCACCCGGACCTTGCGTCCCAAAACCGCCGTCGCGAGTTGGTTGAGCAATAGACGGTCCTGCTCCGTAAAGAGTTGAACCAGGCCATTGTCGGTTAACTCGATCCTTACTTCCTCTCCTCCCCATTTCCACCCGCTGGCACGAGACAGCAGAGAGGCCAGCGCAGGTTTCGATTGCTCCTCCAGCCGCCGCAGGACTTCCCCCGTCCATGCCTCTTCCTGCGCTGAAAGGGCTGCATTGGCTTCCGGGATGGGAGCCAGCTTCGCAGCGGTGGCGGTGGCGACAGCAATGCCACCGGCGGCTTCACGAACGGGATGCTCCCCTCCTGAAGATGCAGACACGGAGGGTCCTTTCTCCGAAATCCCGCCCGGCGAAAGTTCCGCATGGGCCGAGGGTTCGGGTGTTTGCTTCTTGCGGCGGAGATCCCGCTCGAACGGGCTCAGGCGCTCGGAACGGGCAGCTTGATCGGATGTGGGATCAGGCGGTCTCTGCGCTGCTCCGTGGCTGGGAACCTCGCGGGAAACAGCGGCAGTCTTCGGGCGTGCAGCAGCGTCTGTGTCCACATTGGTTCCCGGCTTATTTTCCATTTGGGCCAGCAGGTCTTCGATGGCAACAAGCCGCTCGGCGTCCACCAGCTTCAGCAGGCCCAGCTCCAGATGAAAACGGGGTTGCGTGCTGTGCCGCAACTGTTGGTTGAGAGCGAGCAGTATCTCCAAAAAGCGGGTGAGATTCTCTTCGGTGAAATTTTGCGCCATCGCCGCCAGCCGCTCGCTCTCCTCCGCTGTCGATTCCAGCAAGCGCGGCTGCGCGCCCGCCACCCGCACGACCAGCAGGTTCCGCGCGGCGAGGACCAGTTGAGAGCAAAAGTGGGCCAGTTGATAACCTTCCTCCACCAGCTTCTCCACCACATCGAGCAACCGCTCCCGTTTTTGCGCGAGCACGGCGTTAAACACTTCCTCCAGCAACTCGGAGGGCACCGCTCCCAGCAAGCGCGCCACCGCCGGACCTTCCAAACTCGTACCAAAGGCGGCAATCACTTGCTCCAGCCTGGATAAGGAATCCCGCACGCTTCCCTCGCCGGACCGCGCCAGCGCCACCAAAGCTTCCGGCTGCGCTTGAATCTTCTCCCCGGCACAGACCGCTTCCAGATGGGCGAGAATCTCGGCAAACGCAACCGCATGGAAGTTAAAGTGCTGGCACCGGGAAAGAATGGTATCCGGGAATTGATGAACCTCGGTGGTGGCCAGGATAAAAACAACGTGCGGGGGCGGCTCTTCCAGCGTCTTCAGCAGCGCGTTGAAACCTTCCGGGGTGATCTGGTGAGCTTCATCGATGATGAATACCTTGTAGCGGTCGCGCGCCGGGGCGTAGCGCGCGTTTTCGCGCAACTCCCGCACGGCGTCAATGCCGCGATTGGAGGCGGCGTCAACTTCAATGACGTCCACGGCGCGGCCGGCGGCGATCTCCTGGCACGAGTCACACTCTCCGCAAGACTCCGGGGCGGGACCTTTCCGGCAGTTCAGCGATTTGGCCAGCAGGCGGGCGACGGTGGTTTTGCCGACTCCGCGCTGGCCCGAAAAAATGTAGCCGTGGCCGATGCGGCCGAGGCGGATGGCGTTCTCCAGCGTCTGGGTCACATGCTTCTGCCCTATTACTTCGGAAAATCGCCGGGGCCGCCATGTGCGTGCGAGGACTTGATACAAGGTAATTCTGGAAAACGGGTTCGTCGTGTTCTCTGCTGGCGGGAGGCAAAACTGCTCGGCTGCCGCCCATCAAGCCCGTAAATTGAGAGCACGGAAATTATTGGCCAGACTTCGGGTGGTTCTGTGGCACATAGAAGCTCCCTCTACCGTTGCTTCCTTCCGGACCTGGCGGGGTTTGAAGGTTTCTATTGCACAGAGCCCGAAGCCTGATAAATGGGACTCGTCTTTCTCCCGGCCTTCTTTCTTGCTCCCGGTTATGGTAGCACCTCCCCTGCCGGCTGGCAATGAAGGCTCAAGAATGGGTAGTGTCTTAAAAGTGCGTTGGTGGGCTGATGGAGGTTTAGTCAATTGTGTGCACGTATTTGCGAATATTCGGCTTTTGTCGATCAAGCTGTGATTGATTAACCTGAATGCGCCTTCCGGCTAAGTTTTTGGTGCCAGCGGCAAGACTCGAAATTGGAATACCAAGCGCACCAGATACAACCGAAGCAGTATTGGCATCATTGATTTCCACTTGGAACATCTCCCGAAATTCTCTCTGATTTCTCGGTGCAGACCGTCCGGCGGGATGAATCGCAAATTGGTTTGGATTTGCTTGCCATACGGACCATATTTCCTTGCCGATTTCATTGACCACGGTTTTAAATGCGCTCGCTGCGCCCAGGTTCATTTGCGTCAGGCGATTGCCGACATAGTTATAGATTTTTGGCGCAGACATTCTGAATTGTTGAGAGTTCAAGTAAAATTCGGATTGCTCCGCACCCTTTACCCTGGTGGCACCATATAGCAATGCCAAAACTGCACGAACGGCACGTTTAGATGATCCGTCCGCCGAGAAAGGGATGATTAAACGATCCGATGCAGACATGGCCAGTTCCGTGTAAACGGAAAAGCTTGGGTTGCAGTCAATAAAAACGGTCGATTCATTAACATTCCATGAGTGCCGAATATCAGCAATTAGATCGCTGATCCACGTATGAACTATGCGCCAAGCGTCCGTGGGGCCAGGATTTGTAGCGTTTGAAACCCGCGAAGTTTGAACTTCCAGACTCTCATCGCCAGTTCTCCTTCTACGACCAAAAATAGATTCTTCGGCAATTGATCGTTGTATGTATGAGCGTTCACAACAAATTTCCCGCCGACCTTCGGGCTTACGTAAGGGCTGCGAATCCGCTCATCAATATAGCCAGCAATCGTTCGCCTCCTAGTGCTGCTTGCGATTTCGACCAGATGTTCCTCTCCACGTATAATGCCGCCTAACAACATACTCGAAGCATTGGCTTGCGGGCAGAGATCAATGACAAGAATTTTTTGATCGGGATGGGTCTTCGCATATTCGGAAGCGATCTGGAAGGTGAGATAGCTCTTGCCTACCCCTCCCTTGTTATTCCATGTAGCGTATATGGCCATGCAATCCTCACTGTTTAAAGTTGTCAGACAGTCGGAATATTGAATGAATCGAAAGGTTTAGTGGTAATGTTTTTTCAAATTATTGTGGAGTTTAAGCAAACCCATTGAGGTGTTTAGTTTACAAGCTAACAAGATTACACCAGAAGGTCACCGATTGTCCATATCCGATCCTCAATCCCTGCCTCCATTGCCGGTGTCATCCGAATTGTCCGATGAACCCGGCAGAAGTTGTACCAGGCAAAATATACCGCAAGTGCAGCTTTCAGGTTTGCCCACTTCTTTGAGAAGGCATTCGTCAGCCGGGTCAGCCGTCTCATCTGCATTCTCATGGTGAGGTTTTGCCTTTCCACATGAGACGTGCAGATGCGGTCACGGTCAGGATTTCCCATGACTGGGGTCATCCGAATTGTCCGATGAACCCGGCAGAAGTTGTACCAGGCAAAATATACCGCAAGTGCAGCTTTCAGGTTTGCCCACTTCTTTGAGAAGGCATTCGTCAGCCGGGTCAGCCGTCTCATCTGCATTCTCATGGTGAGGTTTTGCCTTTCCACATGAGACGTGCAGATGCGGTCACGGTCAGGATTTCCCATGACTGGGGTTGGGACCTTCGCAGGGAGAAAAGCAGACTTTCACCCGTTGGACACAATCCACACGGTCGATCAGAGCCGTGTCAATCGCGTCCGGGCAGGCCGCCGCTACTAGCCCACTCTGCGCGCCTTCTGAGCCAAGTGGAGCCGGTCCAGGGCTTGGCGAACAAACGTCTTGATGACCGCCTGGCGGCTTACGTTCAGTTCCGATGCAGCTTGATCCAGTTCCTGCAACATGGACGCGGTGAAATCCACGTTCACCCTCTGGATGGGCTGCATCATCTTGCCGCGATTCGTGAAAAAGCGCGACACATCTTTGCCCCGGTCCGCCATCCGTGCGATGGACTCGGCCGAGGGAACCTTCTTCGTTTCACGCGTTCGCTTCATACAACTGCTTCTCCTCCTGCGTGGATCGCCAGAGCGTCACCAAATGACAATACTCGCCGATGCGATCCTCCCTGATTTCGAAGATCACGGTAAACAGGCGGTCTTTCACCCATCCGATGGCGCGATACTGCTCCGGATCGTCCGAGCGCTGGTCTTGATAGTAGGGATGCTCGAATATCTCCTGGGCCTCTTCGAAGCCAATCCCTCGCCTCGGGTTCCTCCGCAAGGACTCGCTCTTCAATTTGCTGAACCGGAAGCGCATCGCTGTTCTAGTATAACTGTTATACCATAAAAGCGGTCTCCGAGGCCATGCGCGCCTGCCTTTTCTGAATCCTTTCCTCGGCAGTTGAATCTTACAAAGCAGGACCTTGGAAGTCGGCGGCCAAGAGAGTCGGCAACAGACGGTCCTGCAACGGGCAGCCAGCAGAAAGGCCCGTTGCGTCTCGACCGGTCCGGTTCTTGCCGGGCATGTCCTGGGCGCAGGTGTTCATCGCAGCTGTTCATCTGTGATGCGGAATCGGATTGATATCGTTCAGGAGGAACCAATCAGCGTCGAAAAAAGCGCCGAAGCAGAAGGCGATGCAGAACTGGTCCGCCGGGCCCAGCAAGGAGAAAAAGAAGCCTTTGCCACGCTGGTGAGCCGTCATGAGAAAAGAGTCTACTGGATTGTCCAGGGGATTCTGCAAAACCAGGCGGACGCGGAAGAAGTCCTCCAGGAGAGCTTTTTGAAAGCAATGCAACACATCGGGGGATTTCGCGGCGAGGCCCGGTTCAGCACATGGCTCATACAAATCACCATCAATGAAGCCCGGATGAGGCAGCGGAAATACCGGGCGGGACTGTATGACTCCCTCGACGAACCACGCGACGACCCATCGGATTTCCGGCCACGGGAACTGGTCGATTGGCGCGCCAATCCGAAAGAGACGATGGCAAACGAAGAGATGGGGTTGCTGTTGCAACGAGCCGTTCGCTCCCTGCCCCCAATATATCGCGAGGTATTTCTGCTGCGCGACGCAGAGCAGTTCTCGAACGAGGAAACGGCCGGGGCGCTGGGGATCAGCACTTCCGCAACCAAAACCCGCCTTTTGCAGGCGCGCCTGATGATGAGGGAATTCCTGGCGCCTCATTTCAAGCTGAACTGGCGCGAACGGCTGCTGGCCCGAGTGAAACGGCGCGGGAGGTCGCGCGCGGGAGGTCACCATGATCCGCTGTGAAGAGATCTTGCGAGAGATTTCCAACTACATCGACGACGACGTCACGCCCGAATTGCGCCGCCAGGTGGAACAGCACCTCGGCGACTGCCGCCGTTGCACGGTGCTGGTGAACACCACACGCCAGACGCTGACCTTAGTTGGGGACCATTGCATCTTGGAACTGCCGAAAGAGGTCGCCGAACGGCTCATGAACCGGCTGAACGCCTGCTGGGGTACACTATCTACCCCCCCACCCGAAAACGGTTTGGAGCGGGAACGTTAAGGCTGATCTCAATTAGCTGGAACTGCCGGCGAAAGGGACATCTGAAAGGAACATTCATGGGAGAACTGGTTCACACTTCACGCGTGAAGATTTACAAAGACAAGGGGCCGACACGGCGCGCCTACATTGAAAATTTTCCCGAGCCGATTCGCTTCGGCGTACACGGCGGCATCAAGAAATTCTACGGGCTGGAGCCCCAGGAGGAACTGCCGGCCACGCTCGATCATATTGTGGCCGCGGTGGGCGGCTGAATGACCGGCACGCTGGCCGGGGCGCTGGCGGCACGCAAGATTCCTACGCAGCCCGACAAGCTGCAGGCGGAGGTCGAAGGCACCATTGAAAACGTGGACGGCAAGCCTTTGATCACATGCATCCGGGTGAAGTACTCCGTGAAAGTTCCCAAAGGAAAGCGGGAAGAGGCGGAGCGCGCCATGGAAGTGCATGAAAAAGGCTGTCCCGCTGCGGAAAGCGTAAAGCGGGGCATCCAGGTCGAGTGGTCGGGGACGGTGGAGGAAGAAGGCTGATCCTCAAACGACGGCAACTATGCCGGGGCGGGCAGGCCAGGCGCGGGCCTGGCTCCGGCGGGATTCAGTCTCCGGGTGAAAGAAAAAGAAAGGGACACAGACCGGTGCGGGGGGCGGCAGCCATGCAAATAATGGATCATAAAAGAACAGTCCTTGCTCTTTGTTTGTGCGCCATCGTTGGCGTCGGGCTGATCTGGCCTGCTGATCAAAACGCGCAGGCCACCGCCGAGATCATCACGGAGCCGAAGCAGCGGCTGATCCGCACGGCTCCCGGCGACACGCCTTTTGATGTGACCCGCCACACAATCGCTTTGAAAGGAATCCGCGGGGGAGGCCCCCCTAAGGACGGTATCCCAGCTTTGCTGGAGCCCTCCTTTATCTCTCCCGCGGAGGCCACTTCCTTGCGGCCTAAAGACATGGTCCTGGGCGTCAGCATAGGAGGCGCTTCCAAAGCATACCCGATCCGCATCCTCAACTGGCACGAGTTGGTGAATGACCGGATCGGCTCGCGCCCCATTTTGGTGAGTTGGTGACCGCTTTGCGGCTCGGGCGTAGTTTACGACCCGGTGATGGACGGCACGCGGTATCTGTTCGGAGTTTCGGGGCTGCTCTACCGCCGCAACGTCCTGATGTACGACCGCCAGACGGAGAGCCTGTGGTCCCAGATGGCAGCGAAGGCCGTCACCGGCCCGATGGCGGGCGCCTCGCTCGAAATCCTCCCGGCGGAACACGCCAGTTGGCAGGACTGGAAAACACGCCATCCGGATACGCAGGTTCTCTCCTTCAATACAGGATACTCCCGCAACTATAGACGGGACCCCTACCGCGATATGCCGCTCGACCGCAGGGAAGCGGCTGCCGTCTTCTCTCGAGATCAGGTCAAACTGTACCCGCTGCGGGAGCTGGAAAAGGCGGAAAAGGACGGACAAGAAGTGGTCGAGGAGCTGGCCGGAGTAAAGTTAACAATCCGCTACGACCGCAAGCAGCACCGCCTCTCCATCACCGCAGAGAATGGTGAGCCGGTGAGGCAATTCGGTGCCTTTCTGGCCGACCTGCGCGCCTTCTATCCCGACGCGGAAATCTTCCGGTACAAGCGAAACCGCTAGAACCTCACCCGGAAACAGACCCACAGAGCAGGCCCAGCCTCCCAAGTGTGCCCCGCCTGAATTTCAGCATAGGAAGTCCCTTTTTCGTTGGAACTTTTGGAAGCCCCCCGAATCTTAGTCTCTGGGCATGTTTCCCAATAGCGGAATCTAAGTGAAACAATCTAAAAGGAGAAATCGCAATGGCAAATTGTATGACAAAACGGAATTACCTGGCGGGGCTGCTGGTAGCGAGCGCCTTGCTGGCGGGTGGGATGCTGTTTGACGGCACCGCCATGGCCCAGGGCATGGACAAGGGCACAACGCTCACAGGCACAGTCACCGACCTCGCGTGTGGAATAAAGCACAAGATGCCAGGTGATGCCGCGCAGTGCACCAACGAATGTGTCAAGATGGGGTCGAATTACGCCCTTGTCGTCGGCAGCAAGGTCTATACGCTGCGGGTGAAGGGAACAGCGGCAGGCCAGAGCCTAGCGGAGCTAGCCGGTGGACAGGCGAAGGTCACAGGAAAGGTGGACGGAAACACGATCTTTGTGAACTCCGTTGCTCACATCTAATGTTCCAGTTCTGGGAAGCAACCGGCGTTGGAGGGAACTACAAGCCTCTGAGTGCTGTTTCTTTTGCTGACGAGAGGCTGTAGGCTGACACTTCCAGCGCGGATTCGTTTCCGAATGGCCCAGCATCGATTTGGCGAACAAGCACAGAAGCTAAGATGCTGTGCTCTTTTTTTGCCTGCTAGGCCGATTTAATCGCTTATGGCAGAACGCTTTACCGCCAGGAGGGATGCTTCATGTGTCACCAACTGGATGGCGAGGGCGGAACGCTTGGTCCGGACCTTACCTTTCAGGGCAGCCGCGGGCGCACCGACGATTGGCTGACCGGCCATTTCAAGGACCCGCCGGCATACACGGAGGGTTCCCTCATGTCCGCATTCGAGAACTTGACCGAAGAGCAGTTGCGAGCCCTGGTGGCATTCCTGCAAAATCAGAAAGGGAGTTAACAGCGCTAAGACCTATAATACCCAGGGCGCTCACAGCAAAGAACAGCTTGCCCTCACTCCTCTGTTCTGATATCTTTTCGGCAGTTCGATTTGGCGGAACCAGCTACTTTCAGGCATCTAGGATTTAAGGAAGCGGGAAGACCATCAGGGCACTGCGAAGCCGCGAAATGTTCCCAAAGCTGGTTCTGGGGTACCCGAATACGGCTACATCAACCCCGCAAGGGGAACCGTTAAAGGAGACGTTAATGGCAAACTGTAAATTATGGAGAAATTTTCTGCTGTCCGGACTGTTGGGCGCTTTCCTGCTGGCAGGGGCGACATTAGTTCACGCCGATGATCAGACCCTGGTTGGAGTGGTCAGCAACACGCATTGCGGTTTAAAGCATAGCACTGCCGATGCCAGCGGGGCCACTTGCGTCAATGGCTGCGTCAACGCCGGACGCGGCACCTACGCTCTGGTAGTAGACGGCAAGATTTACAAATTGGAAGGCGGCACGGCCGAGCTAACGAAGCTGGCTGGCCTAGAGGCGAAGGTCACAGGAAACGTCGATGGAATGACGATGCATGTGGCCTCCGTGGTTGCAGGCAGTTAAGAGCAGACGCCGGAAGCTCCATCGAAGAAGATTGGTTTATCGGGCGGTTTTACCTCCCTGTGAGGATGCAGGGGTGTGATGCCGCCCTTTCTTTTTGCTGCAAGTTCACCCCTCCCACAGCAACCCCACTGCCGTCGGAACCATCTTCAGGGACCGCAAATGCAATATCGAAGTCGCAATACGAAGCTGTAGAATCTTCACATGCCGGCACGTCTGCCAAACCGTCTGCCAAATATCGTCGAGTGCGTCCCCAACTTCAGCGAGGGACAGGACCGCCAGAAGGTCGACGAAATCGCTGCGGCAATCAGCAGCGTGGAGGACGTCTATGTGCTGGATATCCACAGGGACGCCGACCATCACCGCTCCGTCATCACCTTTGTGGGAAGCAAGGAGAAGGTGGGCGAAGCGGCCGTGCGGGCAGCGGGCCGTGCAGCGGCTTTGATCGACATGAACCAGCATCACGGCGAGCACCCCAGGATCGGCGCTGCCGACGTGATTCCCTTCATTCCGGTCGCGGGGGTTACGCTCGAAGACTGCGCCGCCCTGGCGCGCGACACAGGCACGGAAATCCACCGCCGCTTCCAGATTCCCGTTTACTTCTATGAGGCCGCAGCGTCCCGGCCGGAGCGCGTCCATCTGGAAAACTTGCGGCGAGGCGGATTGGAAAGGTTGAAGGAACAGGGCATGGACGATCCTTCGAACCGCCCCGACGTTGGGGACCCTCGACCCCATCCCACCGCAGGAGTGTCGGCGGTGGGAGCGCGGAAGTTTCTGGTCGCCTTCAATGTAAATCTCAACTCGGCAGATATAGAGGTCGCCCGGCAGATCGCCCGAACCATCCGCACTACCAGCCGCTTCCCTGGTGGCGGCTTGCCGGGCGTCAAGGCGATGGGTGTTCTCCTGAAATTGTGGACCGGGAACGGGCCAGCAGGACAGGCACAGGTGTCACAGGTATCACAAGTTTCTATGAACCTGACGGACCTGGAACAGACATCCCTCCTCCAAGCCTTCCATGCAGTACAGCAGGAAGCCTCGCGCCTGGGAGTCACCATCCGTAGCAGTGAGGTTGTGGGATTGATCCCCGAAATGGCGCTCGCCGGAATGAGCCTGGAGTCTTTCCAGGAGTCGCTCCAGATAGAAGATTTTCATCCGCAGAAGATTTTGGAAAACAGGCTGGCGGCGGTGTTGTCCCGTGGATGACAAGTGGCTGACAAACTGTAACAAGCGGGAAGGGTGTATTACCGGGGAGGGTCGTTCTCCAGGGAAGACCGATCCGGCTGCTCCTCCGGCGGGAGGGTGACGACCACCTCGCCGGGGCGCCCCATGCGAAGCTGTTCGCGGGCCAGTTCCTCAATGGTCTGCGGGTCGCTGCGCAATTCCTGGATTTTTTGTGCCAGCCGCAGGTTGTCCTCTTGCAGCCGCTGGACTTCCTCATCCAGCGCTTGCATCTGGAGGCGGCGCTGGCGGCGAACGAGATACCCGTTTTCTCCGGCAATCTCATGGACGGCAAGCGACAGAAGCGCCAAGCTGCACGCGGCTATCCACAGGTAGCGCTTTGCCCGCCGTCTTTTTTCTGCTGGGATGGAAAACTGCATCAGTCGAACAGAAATCGCCTCGCCGCTCCGGCCAACTCTTCCAGGCTCTTCTCGGTCGAAGCCTCGCAATAAAGCCGGCAAACGGGTTCCGTGCCCGAAAGCCGGAACAGAACCCACGAACCGTCGTCCAGGAGCAGCTTGAGTCCATCCATGCGGACCGTCTTCACCACTCGCCGCCCCTGGAAATTACTGTACTCTTGTTTACTCCGCTCCACAAAGCGGTTTTTGACGGTTTCCGTCAATGGCACACTCCAGCGGCCGGGATAGTAGCTGCCCACCTTGCCGAACAGTTCCTGGATTTGCCGGGCGAGCGGCATCCCGCGGCTGGCCACCATCTCGGCGGTCAACAAGCAGGCCAGGATGCCGTCTTTTTCAGGAACATGATGCCGGATCGTCAGCCCGGCGCTCTCCTCGCCGCCCAGAACAAGCTTGTCCTGCTGGATCATCTCCCCGATATATTTGAACCCCACCGGCGTCTCATAGACGGGGATGCGGTGGAACTTCGCCACCGCGTCAATCATGTGCGTGGTGGCAACGCTTTTGGCCACACCGCCCGTCCAGCCCTCTTCAGCCGTCCACGGGCGCGACTCGATCAGGTAGTCGAGCAACAGGGCCAGGATGTGGTTCGGCGAAATGAACGCCCCGCCTTCATCCACAATGCCGAAACGGTCGGCGTCGCCGTCTGTTGCCAGCCCCAAATGAGCGTGGCTCTGCTGCATGGCCTGCCGCAATTCCGCTAGATGTTCTCCGTCCGGCTCCGGAGGATGGCCACCGAACAGCACGTCGCGCCAGTTGTGAACCGACACCGCTTCTATCCCCGCATGCGCCAGCAGGCCGTCGATATATCCTATTCCCGCGCCATAAAGCGGATCATAGGCCAGTCGCAACCCCGCCGAGCGGATCAACTCCAGATTCACCTTTTGTGCAATCTCCTCCATGTAGGCAGGCTGCAAATCAGTGCTTTCTACAGCGGCGGGCTTCTCCGGCAATGGGACCGGAAAATCGTTATTGAGCCATGCCTCCACCTTTTGGGTTACGCCCGTCATGGCCGGGGCGCCGTCAGAAGTGGAAAACTTGACGCCATTGTAGTGGGCCGGATTGTGCGAGGCGGTAAAGTTGATGGCGCCGTCGGTCTTCAGTCGGCGGATGGCGTACGCAATGGCCGGGGTGGGCACGGCTTGTTGGGACAAATAGCAGTGAATGCCGTGGCTCGCCAGAAGCTCGGCCGACATTGCCGCGAATTTTTCCGAGAGGAACCGTGTATCATAACCGACGATCAATGAGGGTCCGCCGCTCAGAGGCGAGCGTACCGGATTCGTGGAAGTGACGTAGCGGGCGACGGCCTCCACAGCCTTCTTCGCGTTCGCCATGGTGAAATCCTCGGCGATGATGGCTCGCCAGCCGGAGGTGCCGAACTTTATGGGAGAACTCATTTCGTCCATTGTACATTGCAGGAAATCCTTGGGGCCAACTCCACATTTGCTCCGTCTTTCAGGAGTTTGATAATTGGCTCCGTGCTTGCGATGAGGAGATGTAAACCAATGACCGACAAGATTGTTGTAATGGTCACCGGCGGCAGCGCCGCCGAATGCAAGCGGATTGCCCGCAGGTTGCTGGAAAAGCGGCTGGTGGCCTGCGTGAACCTGCTGCCGAGGATGCGCTCGCTCTACCGCTGGGAGGGCAAGATCGCCGACGAGCCGGAATATCTGATGATCCTCAAGTCCAGCCGCGAGCTTTTCCCGGAGTTGCGCAAGGAGGTGGAGAAGCAGCACAGTTACTCCGTCCCGGAGGTGATTGCGCTGCCGATCATCGACGGCGCCCCGAACTACCTCAACTGGGTCACCGAGTGCGTCGCAACTTCGGCGACATTGGCAGACAGCCACAGAGACACAGAGATAGGGAGAAAATAAGGACATGAGCAAAAAGGGAGAGGCCACAAGGACTAAGCCCTTCTCCACTTTCTGATTCTGGCTGCTTCTCCGTGCCTCAGTGCCTCTGTGGCTACACTTTCGGAAGCTCCAGCATTTCGCGGTGCCCAAAGCCGCGGCTGTTGTCGAGATACCAAACGGCCCTGGGAGCAATGCGATAGAGCCGGATTCCGGCCAGCTTCCGCTGCACCGTCTCCCGCAGCGGACCGGAGCGGAAGAACTTCGCCACAAAGGGAAATTTTTTTGTGTACACCTTCCAGAACCGCGCCTTCATTTTCAGGCCTCGCAGCCGCTCGGCCCGGCCCTCCAATTGAATTCCTCGAATTTCACGCCAGTTGCTGTAATCCTCGTGGATCGCCGCGCTGACGGTGGCGTTGGCAGCCATGTTGACGCCGTGGCGGGAACGCGGATTGGAGAAAAAGTAGAGGTCCAGCCCGTCGCTCGCATAGAAGACGGCCGCCGCCCAGGGGACATCCTTTGCACAGGAGGCTATGGTCATGACGTTGTGCGTCTCCAGATATTCGAGGATGTCGCGGCGGAGCACGTCGCAATTCTGGCCGGGAGGGTTTTTCGATTTTTCTTTTTGTCGAGCCATCTTAGCGTGGGTTGGCATTCCTTCGTGAACGGAAGACAGTAGCGGAATTAGATCGCCGTGAGCGCCTGGTCCAGGTCCCCGATCAGGTCTTCCACATCCTCAATGCCTACCGAGAGCCGGATCAGCCCCTGCGTGATGCCGATCCGCTGGCGGTCCTCTTCCGAAAAATAGGCGTGGGTCATGGTCGCCGGATGCGAGATCAGCGTCTCCACCCCTCCCAGGCTTTCGCCCAGCAAGCACAGGCGGACACGGTTCAGCACCGCGCGCGCGTTCTCAAACGATCCAGTCTCAAACGACATCATCCCGCCAAACCCGGACATCTGTTTTTTGGCCAGCGCGTACTGGGGATGGGCCGGCAAACCCGGATAGTAAACCTTTCTCACTTTGGGATGGCGGCTCAGGTACTCGGCCACGGCCATGGCGTTGGCGCTGTGCTGCCGCATCCGCACGGCGAGGGTCTTGACCCCCCGGAGCACCAGCCATGCATCCATCGGCCCCATGACGGCCCCGGCGGCATTCTGAATAAACTGCAGCCGTGCGGCGTCCTCCTCCCGCGCCAGCACCGCCACGCCGCCCACGCCGTCGCTGTGGCCGTTCAGATATTTCGTGGTGGAGTGCACCACAATGTCGGCTCCCATCTCCAGGGGTCTCTGGAAATAGGGGGAAAGGAAAGTGTTGTCCACCACCAATTGAATCTTGCGCTGCCGGGTGATGGCGGCTATCGCAGAGAGGTCCGAGACCGCCATCAGGGGATTGGTGGGGGTCTCGACAAGCGCCATGCGGGTGTTGGGCCGCAGCGCCTCCCGCACGCGGTCGGCTGAGCTGGTGTCCACATAAGTACAATCCAACCCGAAGTTTTTCATGACGGCATCCAGCAGACGCGGCACCCCTCCATAGGCCCCATCCGTGCAGACGATATGGTCCCCGCTCTTCAGCATGGTGAGGACGGCGTGGATAGCGGCCATTCCGGAGGCGAAAGCCAGCCCGCTGTGGCCCCCTTCGAGCACGGCCATGTTCTTCTCCAAGGCGGCTCGGGTGGGATTGCCGGTGCGGGAATATTCATACCCCTTGTGCTTCCCCAACTCTTCCTGCGCGTATGTGGATGTCTGATAGATGGGAACGACGACGGCCCCGGTGGAGGGGTCCGGTTCCTGCCCGGCGTGAATTGCGTCTGTTGAAAAACCCATGGTGGATTCCCTAATTTTTTAGTATCGGTCGATTGCAAGCCCTTGCATTTTCTCTCCGGTCGGAACAACTGGTTGGAAGCAGCGGGCCGGAAAACCGGAGATCGCTTGAGGACTATACCTTTTTCTGCCGACTGTAGTAAAATATGCTCAGTTCAGTTGGAGGAAGCCCATGCGAAACATAGCCTTCGGGGGAGTGCTGCTGGCGGTTATGGCAGCCAGCCTGTTCGCGGCAGATTCAGACACGGTGACAACCTCGCGTCTGAATCTTCAGGTCGTCGCCGGCGAAAACAAGAAGCCCGTGCCAAACGCCCATGTGATCGTTCGTTTTGTGCAGGAAAAATTCCTCAAGGACAAACGCACCAGTTGGGAGACGAAAACCAACCGGAAGGGTTTCGTCGTGCTGGACAACGTCCCTCACGGCACCGTCCAGATCCAAATCATTGCTCGGGGCTATCAAACCTACGGGAACGAGCACGAACTCAGCAAACCGAAGGAAGAATTGACCATCCTGCTGAATCCGCCGCAGAGCCAGCATTCCTCTTACTGAAATCGCCGGATTTTCCCAATACGTCTCGCTTTCATGCAGCTTTTCACCGCCGGGGCCCGGTCACTGTAGCTGGGAAAAAGCTCCCGCACTCTTTGGAAGACACTTTTCGGAAAAGGTTGAAAAGGCTCGCCTACAAGTACCGTGCTTTCTTTATCTGGGAAGGTGTCCCAAACTCAGTTGCAGGTTGGGACGGCGGGTTGAGTTCATATTACGCCACTTCCTCCTTGTGAGAGGAAGCAGCGTTTGGACTTCGGCCGAGAATCGATGCCAAAGCCCAGAGATCGTGATAACCCATGATCTTCCGGAAATTCTTCTCGGTCAGCAGAAACGCTCCTGCCACCCAGCGCAACGTCATCTCGCCGTCGCGCCAGCGGCAAACATTGCCAGTCTTTTTCCGCACGCCCGACTGCGGGCTCTCGATGAGGTTCGTGGTTGCCAGGCAGCGGTGGAGGCTGGGAGGAACGTCGGCTCGATTGATCGTAAAGGTCTCCTCCAACCCTTCGCGCAAGCTGGCGGCTGCTGCCGGATGATCGCACTCGATCATCCCAGCGAGCTTTTTTATGCGCACGATGCCTTCCTCGGCTTGGGGCAATCGCCAGGCGGCGCGCATCAGCGACCGCACCTGATTCGCCAGCATTTTGTCGCCCTTTGGTAACCGCTCAGCCACGTTGCGCAGCTTATGAGTACGGCAACGCTGCACCAGCTGATTGCTGCCGAATACTTCCTCGATCCCCGCGCGGAGCGCTTTGGCGCCGTCGATCACAAACAGATAGCGCTGATCCGTGCGCAAACCTTGCTGGCGCAGGCGGGTGAGAAGGTCTTTCACCGCAGCGGCGTTTTCGGTCGCGCCCAGTTGAATCCCCAGCACATGCTTGCGGCCCTCGATGTCCACGCCCACGGCGCTGATGACGTGGTGGGAGCCGAACCGCATTCCGTCCAGGTAAATCACCAGAATCTCGACCTCCTCCCAGCGCCGCGCCAACAGTTCTTCCAGCCGCCGCGCTCCTTGCTCGGCCGCTTCCCGGCTCACCTGAGACTTCGACACCCCAGCGCTGTTGGCCATCTCCGGGATCACCTCGCGGTAGTTCCGCGTCGAAACCCCTTTCAACAGTGCCACGAACATCTCCTCGCCCGTCTTCTCGCTTTTCCGCAGTGCTTCGTAGGCCGGCACCGCTTCTTCCCCTCCGCCCTTCCGGCGCAGCCGGGGCCGCTCCACCCGCAGCTGGCGATCGGCCAGTTTCACCCTCCCCAATTGCCGGCCATGCCAGCGCACCTCTCCGCTCGCCTTCCCGGGACTCTTTGGCCCCGCGATTTGCTCTGCGCTCATGCTCAGAATCGTTTCAATCAAACCTCGCCCGGCCCGATCAATCACCTCATCCACCGCCAGACGCGCCTCCGTGATCAGATCCACCACCGGCAACAGCATCTGTCCGTTGGTTTGGCAAAACTTCTGGATGGTTTCTTCGGCTCCCTTGGAACCCAGTTCCAAAACGTGATATTTTCCCTTCATTCGGCGGTTCTCCTTCTATAGGATTTAGGCTTGGCCCGATTCTATTCGATTCGGGCCGAACCGCCGTTCAACCTTCAACTATGTATGGGACACCCTCTTATCTGGTTGAGGCAAGGGACGTCTGGGCGTAATCTTGCGGCATGGCTAAGATCACATGGGAGCAGGTTTGGAAATGGATCGAGCGTGTCCAGACCTTCAAGTGGCTTGTTGGGCTTGTTGTGGCTGGCGGTATGATGACCTTTATTACCACAGTCCTGCAAGTCCTGGGATATGTCTCGGGGCCTTGGTTAATTGTGCTCGCTTGCGGAATATTCGCTCTGGTTTTGAGCGGACCAGTTTTCGCAGTAGAAAGAGGCTGGATTGCCCCAAAGCGGCAGAACAAAACGACTATGGCTACCCAGAAAGAATCAACGGCCACATTCTTGATAACCGATGTCCGCATAGCGAAGAGACATCTCTATCGCTTAAATCGAGAGCAACAGAGTAAATACACGAACCATGTTCCACAACGTCATCAAATAGAGGATGAGATGCTCGGTCTTGTCGCAATATTTACAAACACTCCACCAGAGAGAACGGCTGGCGAATACATCTCGGATGTACATGCGCAGTTATCCTTTCAAAAAGAAGGCGAGATAGAGCCAATACGGATTGACTATGGATGCTGGGTAGATGCGGATATTAACGAAGTGTCTTTCGCTCGTGGGGGCGCAAATGCCTTGATTCTAGCTGTTCAATTACGAGGGGGGGAACTTAGTTGGTGTGCAGTTGAGGATGGAAGGGATCAATATAAAAAATGGCACGCCCCTGCATATTGGGAACTCTCAACACCGGCAGAGCTCTCCGTAACGGTCCGGTTGATCTCAAGCAATGGCAAATTAAATTCGGAGTATCTCTTTTCGGTTGATACTACGGACGAAGGCTCGATTGAGTATAAGGGAGAGAGCGGTGCCTAGCTCGACTAGCTGCCAAGGAGATTGTTCAATCAAGAGGTTGTTACCTCTACGCTGCAACCGCCTCGCCCCTTTGGTGCGGTTGCAACTTTTGGGGCGGTCTTCCCCCATAGTTGGCCTTCCTCACGAGCAAGTCGGTCTTGACCATGTTCCAGATTGCCCTCTTGGTCCGGTTGCGATAGTGGATTTTGGCCCGCTTCCGATAGTAACGGTTCGCCCGCTCGACATGGTTGGAGGTCCGGGGGCAGTCGATGTAGTCCAGGAAGGTGATGGCCTTGGCAAACTGCTCGGTTCGGAGCGTTCGGACCACTCTCTTGAGCGGGTCGCTGAACGAGTACAACTCATTCTCGATGATCTCCCGACGTTTGCCCCAGGCCTCCAGGTGGGTTTGGTTTCGCGTGAAGAGGCCGAACACCTTCAGGACAAGGTCTCGGATCAGGCGGAGGCGGGCGTAGCGGGCGCTCAGTTCAGCAATGGCCGCCCGCTGGGTCTCACTCAGCTTCTCCTCTCGGCTCAAAAGGACGTAACGGAGGCCCCACAGCTTGCGGGAATCCTCTTTAGTGCCCACCTTTCGAGCAAGGACGCCCCGAAGGTCGTTGATGGCGGTCAGGACGTTCTTGGTAATGGCGCGGGTGTAGTGGAAGATGCAGAGTTGCTGTCTGATCCCCGGCCAAACTTCTTTTGGGACGTTTTGGTAGATAGGTGCACCGTCGGTCACAATGACACTTGGATGAATCCCCAAGTCTTTAAGGTGTGTCAGGAATTGGCGAAGCTCTTCTTCATTGGCAGTCCGGCACAATCGAACCGAGAGGGTCTTGTCGTTCAGAGGGTCCGTGGCAACCAGCACTGCGTAATGATCGTAAAGCTCGTCCACCACCAATACGCCGGAGAAGCCTTCCGCCGCCCACCGCTCATAATCTCGCTCCATGTCTATCGCATCGGCGGAATCATGGAACCAGCCATACGCTGTCGAGAGTGCGGGGCGGACATGGAAGTCGCGCTCAAGCCGCTTCCGCAAGCCAGCAAACGTGGTCTTATCCTCCGCCACCGCACTGCGGGCCTTCTCAATGGCCCTTTGGCTGTAGTGTTTCCCCTTTTGGGCCATTGGCGGTTGGAAGCGGAAAAACTTTTTGCAGGCTTGACAGCGATACACCCCTACCTTAACATTCAATATGGTAGCGCACTCAAGATCAAGGTCTTTGATACGCCTTTCCCGGACCGAGTGCCTCTTGCACAGCGCCTTACAATTTGGGCACTCGGAACACGGGGGCGCAAACGAATTCGCTGTGGGGTTTCCTTCTGCCAAGGGGGTTTCTCCGTGTCGATGCCCTGGAGCCTGTTAGTCGCAGACTCCAGGGGTTACTTGCTAGAAGCTGGCGGGCCGGGAGGGGGTCGAACCCTCGACCTTCCGCTTAGCAGGCGGACGCTCTTGATCCTGGTTTCCCTAGAAGGTCCCGGATCGTTTCCGCTGAGCTACCGGCCCGTTATCTATCAATCTTTCAATCCATACCTCCTAAACCAAGCGCACATCCGATTAGCGCCTTCAGTCCCTGCTTGTTCCTCTGTGCCGTTGAGCTACGGGGCCACAAATTCATCTACTGTTCCTCTTTGGCGGTTTAGAAGTCTCAATAAAATTTTCTGCGTCTGGCGTCCAAGAAAAATCATCCTCATCCACTTCCTTTACTATTTCCTTGTAGAAGACGTTGAGGCCTTCCCTCCTTATCTCTATCTCATCGTTATCTTTCATGCGATTCAAAATCGTATAAATGGAAGACATTGGATTTTCGTAGGGCGACAAGTCCAACCCCCTCTTGGCAAGCTCGTCCCTAACGTCCTTGGGAGACAGCCATGCCGAGGCGAGCCCCAAAGCTCCGTGTTCCCCCGAAGTCAAAAACACGTGGCGTATCGCATCAGTAAAGCCGAGAGTGCTCAAATCATCTATGGAAGCGGCCAATCCGCAAAGGGGGAGCATTTTATTGATAACGGCTTTAATGTTTGCAATTTGTTTTTCAATTTCAACTCTCTTGGCGTCAAGCTCATCGCGCTCATTGTCCAGGCCGCAAAGGCGCACCCTGAGAGTTTCCAACATTTTTGCGGGATTGTACTCTTGATCTGCCATGAGGTGAACATAACATGTCTGTAGACAAAGTCAAGGGGGAAATAAATGCGGACCTAGACACGGATGTGGGTCCATGGGATTCATTGATTGCACAGGCCAAAGAGCAGCGACGCCAAGCTAAGGCAAGCATATTAAAATTATCAAAATCCATTGTCTTTTTTGAAAGAAAGAAAAGGGCGGGTGAGCCGTGGCCTGGGTCAACGCACAATTAGCGGACTACCAGAGAGGACAGAAGTTCTATGCTTGTTTATCATCAACCTTTTCCGAAAAGTCTCAATTTTGGACCTCCTTTCACAGCGAAACACACAACCGTGACCTTCGTGGCCCCCCCCCACTTTTGCACGGACGATTTTTCTTACAGCATGGTCATTGCTGCTTCCTGCCTGCCGACGCCGGTATAGACGCTTTCAGGTTTTTTCGTCAAGCGGGCGTTCTGTGATTTGCTTTTATCCCGAAAGAAGCTTCGCCAGTTGGGATGATATCTCCGAGCGCTGGGGCATGTGTTTTCGCTCCCGCCAGCGTTGCTGCCCGTCACCGTCCAGGATCAGAAAGGCCGGTATGTGCTCGATCTGGAACTGGCGGCCCATCTCGCGGCCCAACGCGCTGCGGAACTCCAAATGGATGATCTGGACCTGCTGTTCCCATTCTTTCTCCAGCCCATCGACGATGGGCCGCGCCGCCAGGCACGCCATTCAGAAATCGGAGTAAAAATGCAGCAGGGTGATCCGGCCGGACCGCAGCAGCCGCCCGACCTCTTCGGTTGTTTGAGCCGCCGAGGGCTTGCGGCGCAGCCAGAAGGGAAGGCCCCACACGAGGGCCATCGCCGCGCCGAGCGCGATCCACATATAGATCGCGGCGCCTGTCCCCATCAATCCCACGGCCACCGCCAGGAAGCCAATGCCGGGGATAATGAAAAGCGAATGCCGCGCCACAAAACGAAAACCCGGGTGCATACTTTTCTTTGCCTCTTGAAAGTTGGATTCGCGAAGTTCTTCAAAGTTACAACGCTGCCGGTCCTATGTAAAGGAATACCGGCAAGGGAATATGGGTCAGTTTCCTGGCGAGGGGGTAAACGGGCACTGGCCGAGGTTCGGTAAATGCTAGGCGACTACTCGGGTGTAATCCGGGACTTGCTTCCCAGACCACACTCGGTGCTCGGCTGCAGGTTCAGGAAACCCTGGAATAAATTGACCGGCAGGAAAAACTGCAGAAGTTGGGTTTCAGAAACTACGGGCACATTTATGCCGAAATTGCAAAATCGCTATCTCCTGGGAATATCGAGTCAGGACTGGTAGAGGTGCAAAAGCGGTATCCGATGCTCTGGGATGAGTAATGCGAAGATCGGGCGGGGTAGAGGGTTTCCTCGTGTAGCCTTCGCACGGGGGCCGGGTGGTGCTTCTCCGCAGGGTTGCTAGGTCTTTCGGGCCAGTTTCTTTCTCCCAAACCCCGCTAGTCCTGCCAGCCCGGTGCCGAGGAGGAGCAGGGTGGCGGGTTCGGGGATGGGGTCGGGGGCAGGGGTGTAATTGTATTGAAGAATTGCAGCTCCCGAGACTGAAAAATTCGCAAATCCGCTGGTGATGCTGTGCGCCAAAAGCATTGGGTTTAGTGGGGACGCTGGTTCCACGAAATCCGATACAAGAGCGCTAATACTGGTGGGCGGCACGTTGGCGCCACTAAAGCCAGGGACGACAAAGCCAAACAGGTCGGTGGTTTCGTTGAAAGTGAATGTGTAAATGATTGGCCGCGCAAAGCTAACAGGAATTATTGACCCAAAAGCGCCTAACCCGGCACCGGGGAAAATGAATAGGGCGGGAGAGTCGAAATCAAAGATATTGACCACCAAGCCCTGTGAATGACTGTGTAATGATAAGAGTACCGGGAATAAGAGACACACCTGACATGACTCCGTTGATGGTCACATTCACTGATAGGAGCGTTCCGAGGTCGGGATCAAAGGGCTGTATGCCGAAGGGAACCGCGCCAACAGTCCCGCTGAATGAACTGCGAGGGTGTCCCATACATAGTTGAAGGTTGAACGGCGGTTCGGCCCGAATCGAATAGAATCGGGCCAAGCCTAAATCCTATAGAAGGAGAACCGCCGAATGAAGGGAAAATATCACGTTTTGGAACTGGGTTCCAAGGGAGCCGAAGAAACCATCCAGAAGTTTTGCCAAACCAACGGACAGATGCTGTTGCCGGTGGTGGATCTGATCACGGAGGCGCGTCTGGCGGTGGATGAGGTGATTGATCGGGCCGGGCGAGGTTTGATTGAAACGATTCTGAGCATGAGCGCAGAGCAAATCGCGGGGCCAAAGAGTCCCGGGAAGGCGAGCGGAGAGGTGCGCTGGCATGGCCGGCAATTGGGGAGGGTGAAACTGGCCGATCGCCAGCTGCGGGTGGAGCGGCCCCGGCTGCGCCGGAAGGGCGGAGGGGAAGAAGCGGTGCCGGCCTACGAAGCACTGCGGAAAAGCGAGAAGACGGGCGAGGAGATGTTCGAGGCACTGTTGAAAGGGGTTTCGACGCGGAACTACCGCGAGGTGATCCCGGAGATGGCCAACAGCGCTGGGGTGTCGAAGTCTCAGGTGAGCCGGGAAGCGGCCGAGCAAGGAGCGCGGCGGCTGGAAGAACTGTTGGCGCGGCGCTGGGAGGAGGTCGAGATTCTGGTGATTTACCTGGACGGAATGCGGTTCGGCTCCCACCACGTCATCAGCGCCGTGGGCGTGGACATCGAGGGCCGCAAGCATGTGCTGGGGATTCAACTGGGCGCGACCGAAAACGCCGCTGCGGTGAAAGACCTTCTCACCCGCCTGCGCCAGCAAGGTTTGCGCACGGATCAGCGCTATCTGTTTGTGATCGACGGCGCCAAAGCGCTCCGCGCGGGGATCGAGGAAGTATTCGGCAGCAATCAGCTGGTGCAGCGTTGCCGTACTCATAAGCTGCGCAACGTGGCTGAGCGGTTACCAAAGGGCGACAAAATGCTGGCGAATCAGGTGCGGTCGCTGATGCGCGCCGCCTGGCGATTGCCCCAAGCCGAGGAAGGCATCGTGCGCATAAAAAAGCTCGCTGGGATGATCGAGTGCGATCATCCGGCAGCAGCCGCCAGCTTGCGCGAAGGGTTGGAGGAGACCTTTACGATCAATCGAGCCGACGTTCCTCCCAGCCTCCACCGCTGCCTGGCAACCACGAACCTCATCGAGAGCCCGCAGTCGGGCGTGCGGAAAAAGACTGGCAATGTTTGCCGCTGGCGCGACGGCGAGATGACGTTGCGCTGGGTGGCAGGAGCGTTTCTGCTGACCGAGAAGAATTTCCGGAAGATCATGGGTTATCACGATCTCTGGGCTTTGGCATCGATTCTCGGCCGAAGTCCAAACGCTGCTTCCTCTCACAAGGAGAAAGTGGCGTAATATGAACTCAACCCGCCGTCCCAACCTGCAACTGAGTTTGGGACACCTTCTGAACTGCTGACGATCTGCGTCAGTATGGGGTCGGCCCGTAGTTCACGCGCTCCGACCAGGACAAATAGTGCCATCAAAAGAGCCAAGCCACTCCGCTTCAGTTGCATTCTTTACCTCACGAAGCCCACCGCAAGTAGAGTTGCTAATTCACATGCAATTCACAGGCCTGGTCGATTTAGATAAATGCGTTGAAAAGAAAGATAATTTTCATAAATTCACGCTTTGAACCCAACTATTCTCTCTTTTGAATAAATAAATTCCCTTTTGCGCGCTTTTGCATCAAGGACAGAACGAAAGTTCGCAATCTTTTTGACATGTTCACGCTTCCTTAGTGAAAGATGTTTGGGACAGCTCCCTGCACTCAAATCCGTAGCAAATGTATGGCCAAAACAACCGCGGTATTAAGACATTGAAAACACAGCAAGTCCTATAGGGAAGCGAAAAGGCAGGACGGGGATTCGCGGAAAAGTATTTCCGTTTTGTGATAACTTTGAGGAGTGGCCATGCGCTGTCACTTGGCAGGCGGGAATCAAGTTGCGGGGCAAGCGAAGGGCTGGGGTCATGCGATAGAGATGGAGAAATGTCCCCCTCGGTTGCATCGATAAACCGACCCACCAAAACTTTCCGTATATTGGCATATCCGAATTGGAATCCCACTGCTGGCGGGCTGTGGCGCATACGAAAGCTCGGCCCCCACGGTGCAGCCAAGCTGGGAGAGGCACCGACACAAATCAACGTAGTGCTGAACTGGTTTGAAGAGCTGAAGCAGCGGGTGCCCGCGCAGTAATCTGAACCGCGACCGTCACGGAACACACGGGCCACTAATTTGACGCCTTTCTCATAGAAGTGCCCTTGGCCTTCGTAAGATTGCTGTAAGAAACCGTCGCTTCCACGATCACCCGCGAGTAACGGCGCAGTGTAGAACGAAGTCGCTCACTCAGCGGGTGCCCGCGCAGTAATCTGAACCGCGACCGTCACGGAACACACGGGCCACTAATTTGACGCCTTTCTCATAGAAGTGCCCTTGGCCTTCGTAAGATTGCTGTAAGAAACCGTCGCTTCCACGATCACCCGCGAGTAACGGCGCAGTGTAGAACGAAGTCGCTCAACTCCAGAATCGTCGCCCATCCGAAAAATATCCCCAAACGGCGTTAGCAGCTTGTTGAAAAAAGGATTTTGAACGACGCTACGAGCACGTAAATCGTTGTAACCCATTGATTCTTCGTTCGACGGCATTCCAGAAAAGTGGTTTTCGGGCAGGCGAAAATGATTTTTTAACAAGCTGCTAGGCGGTCTACCAGAATAAGCGTGCCGAACAGGGCCCCGGCAGGGCCAATGAGGCGGACGTGCCGCAAAAATGAGGTTGAGGCTGGGCAGTGGAAGGGCGGCCTGACCGGTTCCCCAGCAGAACGGCGCGTACCTGCCTCCCCTTCCCTATTTGCAACGCTTCCTTTCTACCAACAATATCTCCTTGCCGCCGGCGTTACGGATTACCTGCCGGCGGCTACCCCCGGCTTATAGGGGAACTCCCGGCCGGAAGCGGCGATCAACACGTACTCGGTCTCCTGCCCGCTGGTCTGGATGCGGACGCTTTCAATCGGCTCGCCCTCATACATCTTCGGGAACATCCGCGCCAGAGCGCCAGCGGCATCGATGGATATCACCGTGAAGGCGCTCATGGAACTGAAGCCCAGCGGAAGAGTGACGTCCGTGATCCGGGCTGTGCAGTTTCCCGCTCCCGGCGCCGGGCAAGTGATCGTCGCCGTGGAGTTTGCAGCCCCCCCCTGCGCCGGATCGAGCGGCGTCACCACCAGCGTGACGGTTTTTAGGGCAGGAAACGGGTTGGAGACCGTGTTGGGACCGGCGATCAGATCCACGGTGACGCTGGAGGCTGGCCCCGACTGGTTGGGCATGGTCACATCAGCGGCATTGAGGACCTGGGTCTGGCCGACTATGCCTCCCGAGGCGTTGAGGATACCCGTCCGGCCGGGCGTGTCCTGCGACCCAGTGACCGTCACCGTATTGTCAATATCGCTGGTATCGGTGAGTGTGGCAAATTGGATGAACGCGGTCGGCGCGGAGGGCAATACAATGGGTCCCGGCTCGGAGAAGGCGGTTACATTTGCATTGCCTAGCAAAGTGCCGGTGAACGAGAGCGTGAAAGCCTCTGACCTTATTATTCCCTCTTCCGAGGTAGCGCTACAACTGATGCAGCCGTTGTCGGCATTGAGGGTGCCAGTGCCGGCGATCGTGCTCGCTACCAAGCGAATTATGCCTCCGGTGCCTCCCGAGCCTCGAGACCCAAAACAGCAACCATTGGCGCCGCCTTTCGCGGTCACAGTGCCATTTACCGTGATGGTGCCGTCGGCGGCGATTAGGATGGCCCCGCCGCCCCCGCCGCCGCCGGAGCCGCCCCGCAACAGCGTCACAACGTCATTGCCAGCCGGGATGACGGTGCCGCCCACGGTGGTTCCCGTGGTAAAGAACTTCGCTCCTGCTGGGGGATTAGATCCTCCAACGCCGCCCCCGGGGCCGCCCCCAGGACCAGCGCCAGGCGAGCCCGCCGCAGGCGACAAAATTCCTCCAGTGCCGCCGTCGCCGCCCCGATAGCCTCCCGGACCGCCTGCGCCCCCTGCGCCCCGCACGAAGGAGGTCGCCATCGCACCGGCCGTCCCGGCCACGCTAAGAGCGGTGATGCCGTCGATGGTCACATTGCCGGTGGACCGAATGATCACCGGGGTGTTGTCAGGGTTGGGCACAAAGTCCAGAGTGACACCAAAGTTTTGGGCGCCCCCTAGAGCAGACCGCCGCAGGGTGAAGTTGCCGACATCGAGCAGACCATCCGGAAACGACGTGGGCAAGGTCTGAGGGGGGTTCGGGAAGACCTGCGATGTGATATCCACTGTGCCCCGTCAGGGCTTGTTGGACAGGTAGAGGGTAATAGTTAAGGTGATGTTTTTGGCTCATCGTAGAGACTGAAAGGAACGAAGATGAGACAAAAACAAGACGACAGGGGGGCGGTCGAGAAGGCCGTCCGGGAGATCAAACGCAGGACGCGGCGCAGGTTCAGCCCGGAAGACAAAATCCGCATTGTATTGCAGGGACTTCGCGGCGAGGACAGCATCGCGGAGCTGTGCCGCCGCGAGGGGCTGCACCAGAACCAGTATTACCGCTGGAGCAAGGAGTTTCTGGAGGCTGGCCGCAAGCGGCTGGCGGGCGACATAGACCGTGAGGCAACCAGTGGCGAAGTCAAGACTCTGCGGGAGCAGGCCGTACAGCTGAAAGAGGCCCTGGCCGAGGCTATGCTGGAAAATCGCCTGCTAAAAAAAAGCGTGATCGGGGATGGGGAGGAACATACATGAGATACCCTGCCTCGGAGAAGCTGGAGATCATCTGCACGGTGGAGCAATCTGCCCTGGGGGTGCGCCGGACGCTGCAGCAGGTTGGCATTCCCAGATCGACGTTTTACAACTGGTACGACCGCTATGTGTCGGAAGGCTTTGATGGGCTGGAAGACAAAAAACCCGATCCTGGCCCTGTCTGGAACAAGGTGCCGGAGGAGATAACTCAGCAGTTGGTGACGTTAGCCCTGGCCGAGCCCGATCTGTCGTCACGCGAGCTGGCGGTGCGTTTTACCGAGGAAAGGCGGTATTACCTTTCTGAATCGACGGTTTACCGCGTCCTGAAAAGCCATGACCTGATTACCGCGCCAGCCTTTATTGTCCTGAAAGCGGCGGAACGGTTCGCCAACCCGACCACGGCGGTCAACCAGCTCTGGCAGACCGACTTCACCTACCTGAAAGTCATCGGTTGGGGCTGGTTCTACCTGTCCACGGTGCTGGACGACTTCTCGCGCTATATCATCGCCTGGCGGCTGTGCAAAACCATGAGCGCAAGTGACGTCTCGGCCACGTTGCGGGATGCTTTGCAAGCCACCGGCCTCGACCGCGTGGGCGCCCGGCACAGACCTCGCCTCCTGAGCGACAACGGGCCGTGCTACGTCTCTTCCGAACTGCAATCATGGCTGGCAGAAAACAGCGTGCCGCATACTCGCGGCAAGCCCTATCACCCCATGACGCAGGGCAAGATCGAACGCTGGCACCGAACTCTGAAAGACCGCATCCTGCTCAACAACTATTACCTGCCAGAAGAGCTGGAGCGGCAGATCGATGCCTTCGTCAACCACTACAACACCAACCGATACCATAGAAAGCCTGAACAACCTGACACCGTATGACGTTTTTACAGGCCAAGGCAGTGCCATCCTGCAAAAACGGGATCGCATCAAAGAGAAAACTATGATCTTAAGAAAACGGTTGCACTTCAAAAGAAGGGCAGCCTAACATCAACCCAGAGGAGCCTGAACGCCACCTTATCTTTTTATGCTCTGTGTCCAACATTATCTGACGACGTACAGTCCGGGGGCAGTCGATGTAGTCCAGGAAGGTGATGGCCTTGGCAAACCACTCTCTTGAGCGGGTCGCTGAACGATGGCCTTGGCAAACTGCTCGGTTCGGAGCGTTCGGACCACTCTCTTGAGCGGGTCGCTGAACGAGTACAACTCATTCTCGATGATCTCCCGACGTTTGCCCCAGGCCTCCAGGTGGGTTTGGTTTCGCGTGAAGAGGCCGAACACCTTCAGGACAAGGTCTCGGATCAGGCGGAGGCGGGCGTAGCGGGCGCTCAGTTCAGCAATGGCCGCCCGCTGGGTCTCACTCAGCTTCTCCTCTCGGCTCAAAAGGACGTAACGGAGGCCCCACAGCTTGCGGGAATCCTCTTTAGTGCCCACCTTTCGAGCAAGGACGCCCCGAAGGTCGTTGATGGCGGTCAGGACGTTCTTGGTAATGGCGCGGGTGTAGTGGAAGATGCAGAGTTGCTGTCTGATCCCCGGCCAAACTTCTTTTGGGACGTTTTGGTAGATAGGTGCACCGTCGGTCACAATGACACTTGGATGAATCCCCAAGTCTTTAAGGTGTGTCAGGAATTGGCGAAGCTCTTCTTCATTGGCAGTCCGGCACAATCGAACCGAGAGGGTCTTGTCGTTCAGAGGGTCCGTGGCAACCAGCACTGCGTAATGATCGTAAAGCTCGTCCACCACCAATACGCCGGAGAAGCCTTCCGCCGCCCACCGCTCATAATCTCGCTCCATGTCTATCGCATCGGCGGAATCATGGAACCAGCCATACGCTGTCGAGAGTGCGGGGCGGACATGGAAGTCGCGCTCAAGCCGCTTCCGCAAGCCAGCAAACGTGGTCTTATCCTCCACCACCGCACTGCGGGCCTTCTCAATGGCCCTTTGGCTGTAGTGTTTCCCCTTTTGGGCCATTGGCGGTTGGAAGCGGAAAAACTTTTTGCAGGCTTGACAGCGATACACCCCTACCTTAACATTCAATATGGTAGCGCACTCAAGATCAA
Organism: Terriglobia bacterium; assembly: GCA_963666975.2. Lineage (GTDB taxonomy): Bacteria > Acidobacteriota > Terriglobia > 2-12-FULL-54-10 > 2-12-FULL-54-10 > JADFGZ01. The sequence continues at coordinate 1,735,167 of CAXVYR010000004.1, forward strand.
GGTCTTTGATACGCCTTTCCCGGACCGAGTGCCTCTTGCACAGCGCCTTACAATTTGGGCACTCGGAACACGGGGGCGCAAACGAATTCGCTGTGGGGTTTCCTTCTGCCAAGGGGGTTTCTCCGTGTCGATGCCCTGGAGCCTGTTAGTCGCAGACTCCAGGGGTTACTTGCTAGAAGCTGGCGGGCCGGGAGGGGGTCGAACCCTCGACCTTCCGCTTAGCAGGCGGACGCTCTTGATCCTGGTTTCCCTAGAAGGTCCCGGATCGTTTCCGCTGAGCTACCGGCCCGTTATCTATCAATCTTTCAATCCATACCTCCTAAACCAAGCGCACATCCGATTAGCGCCTTCAGTCCCTGCTTGTTCCTCTGTGCCGTTGAGCTACGGGGCCACAAATTCATCTACTGTTCCTCTTTGGCGGTTTAGAAGTCTCAATAAAATTTTCTGCGTCTGGCGTCCAAGAAAAATCATCCTCATCCACTTCCTTTACTATTTCCTTGTAGAAGACGTTGAGGCCTTCCCTCCTTATCTCTATCTCATCGTTATCTTTCATGCGATTCAAAATCGTATAAATGGAAGACATTGGATTTTCGTAGGGCGACAAGTCCAACCCCCTCTTGGCAAGCTCGTCCCTAACGTCCTTGGGAGACAGCCATGCCGAGGCGAGCCCCAAAGCTCCGTGTTCCCCCGAAGTCAAAAACACGTGGCGTATCGCATCAGTAAAGCCGAGAGTGCTCAAATCATCTATGGAAGCGGCCAATCCGCAAAGGGGGAGCATTTTATTGATAACGGCTTTAATGTTTGCAATTTGTTTTTCAATTTCAACTCTCTTGGCGTCAAGCTCATCGCGCTCATTGTCCAGGCCGCAAAGGCGCACCCTGAGAGTTTCCAACATTTTTGCGGGATTGTACTCTTGATCTGCCATGAGGTGAACATAACATGTCTGTAGACAAAGTCAAGGGGGAAATAAATGCGGACCTAGACACGGATGTGGGTCCATGGGATTCATTGATTGCACAGGCCAAAGAGCAGCGACGCCAAGCTAAGGCAAGCATATTAAAATTATCAAAATCCATTGTCTTTTTTGAAAGAAAGAAAAGGGCGGGTGAGCCGTGGCCTGGGTCAACGCACAATTAGCGGACTACCAGAGAGGACAGAAGTTCTATGCTTGTTTATCATCAACCTTTTCCGAAAAGTCTCCAAAGGAGCGCCTCCTGGGGGCTCTTTCCCCGCCTGTATACACTCTGTTGAAAGCACTTCCTGGAGTAGTGAACCGCCGGGTTATCCAGGTTATCATGACAAGGGGACGAATACGAAGGCAGATCGGGGGTAATGGGTGACGAATCAGACACAGGGTTTCGATTCCTCGATGCACAAATGGATGAATCTCAAACCATGGCTCCGCGAGGCAGCCGGACAACTGGGTTTTGACCTGTGCAGCATCGCTCCGGCTTCACTGCCGGAATTGGACCGGGCCCGGTATCTTTCGTGGCTCGAACGCGGATTCCAGGGCGAGATGAAGTATATGGAGCGAGAGCAGCGGCGGGACCTGCGGCGGCTGCTGCCCAGCGTCCGGTCCGTCATCTGCGCAGGAATGGTTTACAACACCCCGCATCCGAAATCCGTTGAATGCCCCGACCCCGCTCGCGGATGGATCTCCCGCTACGGCTGGGGAGAGGATTACCACCTTGTGCTTCGCGAGCGCCTGGAAAAGCTGCTCGAAGGATTGCGCCGGGAGGCCGGGTCTCCCTTTGAGGCGAAGATTTGCGTGGACACCGCGCCGCTGCTCGAACGCGCCGTTGCGCAGGCAGCAGGGATAGGGTGGATCGGGAAAAACACCTGTCTGATCCGCGAGAAAGCCGGTTCCTGGTTTTTGCTCGGCGAGATACTAACCAGCTTGGAGCTCGAGCCCGACCAGCCCGCGCCGGACCGCTGCGGCACCTGTACACGCTGCATTGACGCTTGCCCCACAGCAGCCATCGTGGAACCCTACGTTCTGGATGCCACGCGCTGCATCTCCTACTTTACGATTGAACTCAGGGGTTCCATTCCTGAAGCGTTTCGTCCCGCCGTCGGGCGTCATCTTTTCGGCTGCGACATCTGCCAGGATGTGTGCCCGTGGAATAGCAAAGCGCCCGTGACGACGCTGCCGGAATTTCAGCCGCGACCCATCCCAGCCGCGGACGGGGAATCGCAACCCGAAGGCCAGCCGGTTGTTCCCAGCACCTCTGTTCCCAGTACCCCTGTTCCCAGCACCTTCAACCCGCCTCTGGAATGGATGGCCTCGCTGAGCGAGGAAGAGTTTCGCCGGACATTTCGCCGCAGCCCCATCCAGCGCGCACGCTACCGGGGCATGCTCCGGAACGCGGCAGTCGCCATGGGCAATTCCCGTCAGGAGCGGTTCCGTCCGCTACTCGATAAGCTGGCTGAGCACCCCGACCCTATGGTCCAGGAGCATGCGCGCTGGGCTCTGGAGCAGTTAGAAGAGAACCCACCCCAGCCCCCGTTGCAACCGAAAAACTTCGGGACTCCGGCCTCTGGATTGGATTGAAACGGAGTTAACGTGCTTCGACTGAGAGCGACTCCTGCTCGGGGGCGCAGATGGCCCGGGTCAAGGTCTGGAAGTGATACCCCATGATGGCCAGCATGATGGCTGTGCCGAAGGAGTGGCGATAGCGCGTGGCGGCTTCCAAAAAGAACTTCCAATAACTGATGCGGGAATCGCCCAGGATGCCTTGCTTCAGGATGGACCGTGCCAGGGCGAGGTAATCGGATCGGGAGCGAGCGACCTTGTGCGTGGGGCGGTGTTGGGCCAGGAATTTCCGCACGCGCTCATAATAGGCGTCCGGGTGGTAGATGCGCTGGAGGATGTCCCTGTAGCCTTCCACCAGCCGCTGCGGATTCATCTTGGGAATAAAGTTCAGACTTAAATTCATGTTGTTGCCGTGGCCCTCATCCACGATACGGCCTTCCTTCATGAGTCTGCGGTAGAGCTGCGTGCCGGGCAGGGCCAGCAGCAGCCCCACCATCGCCAGCGGGATGGCGCTCTCCTGGATGAACTCCACCTGCCTATCGAAGATGTCTTCCGGGTCGTTGTCAAAGCCCACGATGAAGCCCGCCATCACCTCCATGCCATAGCCCTGGATGCGCTGCACGCTCTCCATCAGATCGCGGCGGGTGTTTTGCAGCTTCTGGGCCTCTTTCAGGGAGGCTTCCACCGGAGTCTCGATGCCCAGGAAAACGCGGATGAAGCGTGCATCCTGCATCATCTGCAGCAACTCCAGGTCGTCGGCCAGGTTCAGCGAGGCTTCCGTAAAAAAGGTAAACGGCTGCTTGCGCCGGCTATTCCACTCCGCCAGCACGGGGAGCAGCTTTTTGACCTCCCGTTTGTTGCCGATAAAGTTGTCGTCCACAATGAAAACCGACCCTCGCCAGTTGTGCTCGTAGAGCTGCTCCAACTCGGCCACCACCTGGGCCGGAGACTTTGTCCGGGGCGTGCGCCCGTAAATCTCAATGATGTCGCAGAACTCACAGTTGAACGGGCACCCTCGCGAGTACTGGATGGCCATGGAACTGTAGTGCTTGGGGTTGATGAGGCTCAGATCGGGCAACGGCGTCTTGCTGAGGCCGGGACGCTCCGCGGCGGTGTAGAGGGGTTTGGCCGTTCCCCGCTCCAGATCGGCTGCGAGCCCGGCAACCAACTCCTCGGCCTCGCCGATCACCACATGGTCGGCGTGCTGGGGAAGCTCCTCCACGCTGCTGGTTACAGGCCCTCCGATCACCGTCGGCAGCCCGCGCGAACGGCAGCGCGCCAGAAGCTCCAGCAATTCCTGCTTATGCACCAGCATCCCGCTCAGCAGAGCCACGTCGGCCCACTTCAGGTCGGCTTCGGTCAGCCGCCGGATGTTGGTATCGACCAGACGCTTGTTCCAGTGTCCGGGCAGCAGCGAGGCAATCGTCAGCAGGCCCAGCGGCGGATAGACAGAGCGTTTACCCTCAAACGACAATACGTGCTTAAAACTCCAGTAGGTGTCGGGCCACTCCGGATAAATAAGAAGAGCATTCATATCGTTAGTCAGTTCCCCAGTCAGTTCCCCGGTTTCTCTCGAATGAAAAATGGAAGCCATTCATGGTATAGCCCAAGCCGCCAGCACACAACCTCTAATTAGCCGGAAGGCGGCAAGTTCAGCCTGGACGGTGAATCCTGCGGGTGAATGGCAGTTCGCGGAAGCGCGAGGGTGCTGACTGCGCCCACCCTCAATTTTGCCAGCCGATTTCCCGCGCGCGCAGCTCCTCTTCCAGTTGGGACAGGGAATGGAACTGAACTGAGTCAATGCCCTGGCGGCGGGCTGCCTCCACGTTGGAGGCGATGTCATCGGTGAAAAAACATTCTTCCGGGCGGCAACCGGCGCAGCGAATCGCCTCCTGGTAAATTTCCGGAGAGGGCTTCAACGCGCCGACCTCGTAGGAGAGAACATAGCCGTCAAAGTGTCCGAGGAGGGGATACTTTTCCCGGGCCATGGCAAAGTGAATGGTGTTGGTGTTGGACAAAAGAAGCAAACGATGACGGCTGCGGATACCCAGCAACAAGCTCTCCGGGATCAGCGTCTCCGGCAGAAAGATGGTGCTCCAAAGCTCCCAGAACTCGGAATAGCTGACATCGAGATCAAGGATGCGGCTAACCTGCTCGACAAAACTTTCGGGAGAGACCTGGCCCGTCTCAAAAAGTTGCACCAGCCCGGTCGAGCGGATGCGCGCGGGGATTTCCTGCGCCGGGTAGGGACACAACTTCTCCAAAGCCGAGTGGCATTGGCTGAAATCAATCGGCACAATCACGTTGCCCAGATCGAGCATCACGGTTTTGGTCATTCGAAGTGGTGGCCGGTCCCTTTACAATAAAAGAAGCCCCACAACCGACAAAATCGGCGGAGGCTTCAAGGTTTACCCCGGTTAAGGGGCTATCCTGCGAAACCTTGTTATATTATAGCTGACCGATGCCTGCCCGCAATCCACAACAATTTTTTGCTGCTAAACTGTTTTAGATAATTCGCAAAGTCGGCATAATCCTTTTCAATCTTCGCCGTGTTTTCTGCGGTGTAAAAATCCGGATTTAGATAATTCTTAGTGTTGCAGTCGCCGAAAGAGGTCCAATCATAAGCGGTAATAAGCACGGTTGAAGACTGCGGGTCGCTTAAAAATTGTCTGAAGTCTGATCTTGCGGCAAGATTAGCTAAACGAGAGTTCTGGATACAAGTACCATCTTTATAATCTATATCTGCCTTCGGCCCAATATAAATTCTTATCGCTCCCGCGCCTAAATCATTCGCAAGGTCCAAGCTTTTAGACATCAAGGCGTCGCCGCTATATCCAGAAACACTGCCGCCCCCAAAATACGGCCCGAACGCTGTTTGCGCCGAAACAACGGCCGGGACAAAAAAAACGGCGAAAAGCGCCAGCCCAAAAATCATCAATTTTTAATTTCTAAACATATTTGCAGCAAAACTATTCATTAATAATCGTAATAGCAAATTTAATGTAAAAAAACACCCGGCCAAATTGGTCGGGTGGTGCCCAAAGAACTATTCCGTTGTTCCCAAGCTGATCGGAAGAGTTGAGGGTTATTATTTTGGCGCCGCGCCATCAATAGATGATACGGTGAACCCCTCGTGGTTCAGATTCACGTGTAAAGCCACAAATCCTAGTTGAAGGCCGTTCACAGACTCCACTGTCATAAGCCCCGCAGAATCAAGAGGAAGGGCGATGCCGAAATCATCTAACATTCCCGTTTTCATGCTCCGCGGCGGAATAGATATGCTAAAAGAACCCGGCGGCAAAGACACGTTGACTTCATTCCACTGGTCTGTGGGGTTTGTAAATGCCAGGCCTATACCGGTCCGCTTCAACGGCGAACTCGTCAGATTGTCGTAATAGACAGAATATTTTCTCGGCAAGTCCTCGGCATCCCAAGAGCGGACAAAAGTCTCGCTAAGGACAACGCCATCTCTAACATAGCGGTACCTCAGAGACACGCCAACATCCAAAACGCCGCCTGGAGGGATTCCATTGCCACCAGTGTTGGGATATATCAGCCTTAACCCAGCCGCCGAGTCCTTCCCTTGATGGGAAAGTCAGCGTTGTGGCAGTCCAGTGTTGGGATAAATATCAGCCTTAACCCAGCCGCCGAGTCCTTCCCTTGATGGGAAAGTCAGCGTTGTGGCAGCGGCTGTTTTTTGCAAAAGCGGGAGCGTAACACTGCCGATGATCGGCAAACCAGCATAGGTTCCAAACGAACCAAAACTATGGATTGGTTCAATCAGCCTGCTTCCGTCATCTCTCCAGAAAATAAACAGAAAACTGATGGTGAAATTAGATTTGTTCTCGAAAACCAAGTCAGTTTCCCAGCCGTTGCGCAAAACATACCTCTCGCCGCTGACAAGATCATCTTTCCCCACGACAGCGCCGTCGCTTATTCTGATATACTCATCGCCGCCACCCAGAGCAAGATGCGGCATAACATACCTTGCGACCGGCGCTGAATTTCTATTTTGCTCATCCAACCTGGTAACCTGGGCAAAAGACCGGTTGCCCAGAAAAGAAAAAATCAATCCTACATAAATCAATCAGCGCCTTCTCATGCCACACCTCCATTCCCATTTTCAGAATATTATAGCTGATCGATGCCTGCCCGCAATCCACAACTCACGGCGGTCGCTTCACGAAAGATCAAACAGCAGAATCTCCGCCTCGCCGTTCCCGTCGTTTTCTTTGCCGACGCTCAGTTCCAGCAACTCTTCATTGCCGGCCTCTGCGCTGACTGCGGCCCCGTCGCCCGCCTGGAGCCCCACAGAAGCGCGGGGTTTAGGCCGTCGGTTGAGGCTCGTAGCGCTCGACCTGGATTTGATCCTGGTGCTTGCGCGCTTGGGCCAACTCGTAGGCTGTTTGCAAGCGGAGCCAATGATCGGCGTTGGACCATCCGGCCTTCTCCAGGCGGATTGCCATGTCCGGAGAGATTCCGGACTGGCCGTTGATCACGCGCGAAAGCGTATGGCGGGTAACGCGCAAGACCTTCGCGCCTTCGGTCACGCTGAGTTCGAGCGGCTCCAAGCAGGCATCCTTGATCGAACGGCCCGGATGTGGCGGGTTTTTCATGGGCATAGCGGTTGCTCCTTTTTGTTAGTGATAGTCGACGAGGTCGACCTCATAAGCATCCCCGTCCTCAAAGCGAAAAGTGATGCGCCAATTCCGGGAGATCGTCACGCTCCAGTGGCCCTTCCGGTCGCCCTTGAGCGGGTGGAGACGATAACCCGGTAAATCGAGATCTCCAGGGTCTTGTGCTTTGTCCAGATGGAACAGCACGTCGCGGATGCGGTCGAGATGGTCGGCGCGGATTTTGCTGCCGTCACTTTGCTCATAAAGCCGCTTCAGGCCCCGGTGTCGAAAACTCTCGATCATAGAAAATGTAACATGCAATGTTGCACGTCGCAACCGGAACGTATTCCTAGCCGGGGCCGCACGGTATTTGGCATCAGGAATTGCGCTTCATGAGATGAAGGAAACGTAACCGCGTAGCTCCATATTATAGCTGACCGATGCCTGCCCGGAATCCACAACGCGGTAGCAACGAAATCACGAAAGATCAAACAGCAGGATTTCCGCCTCGCCGTTCTGCTCGGCTTCATTCCCGGCGCTCAACTCCAGCATCTCGTCTTCATTCCTCTTGGCGCTGACTGCGGCCCCATCGCCCGCCTGAAGTGAATATCCGTTCAGGACAACCGCGCCCCTCGCCGTCTGCACCCAGGCGTGGCGGCCGGGCCGCAGACGATGCGTCACGCGCTGTCCGGCACTCAGGCGGGCCACGTATAAATCCGCATCCTGATGGAGGGTGACCACACCATCTCGCCCTGCTTTATTCCCATCCTCATCCCCCGCCGCCAGAAGAAGCAAAGCTCCCCGTGCTTGCTCCATCGGGAAGGCGCGCTGCTCGTAGCTGGGCTGGATGCCTTGCGTTCGCGGCAAAATCCATACTTGGAAAAGGTGTACCTGCTCGGATGGGGAGTGGTTGTGCTCGCTGTGGGTCACGCCGGTGCCGGCGCTCATGCGCTGCACCTCTCCCGGACGAATCACCGATCCGTTGCCCATGCTGTCCTTGTGATCGAGCGAGCCTTCCAGGACGTAGGTAACGATCTCCATGTCCCGGTGCGGATGGGCGCCGAAGCCCTGCCCCGGCGCAATGAAGTCTTCATTCAGCACCCGCAGATGGCGAAAGCCCATGAAATTCGGATCATAGTAGTGATCGAAGGAAAAACTGTGGCGGCTGTCGAGCCGGCCTAGCCGCGTATGCCCGCGCTCACTGCCCGGTCGCAACCGAATCATTGCTGCCCCCTCCCTTGCTTTTTAAGGTTAACACAGAGGAATGGTTCAGACGGGACAAGGCCTGGCACCGTTGCCGCAACAAGAACGCTTGTCCCCGGAAACAGCGGAGGCTTATAATTCTTCTTTGTTGCGACATTGGAATCTCACGTTGTCCTTCCCCGAAACAATCCGAATGAGCCGGACCGCACGCCTCAGCGCAGGCAGTTTGCTGATGATCCTTTCCTTGTCGTTGTCCTTGCTCTACGGTCTCGCCCGTGCGCAGGCGCCGGCGGACACCCTCTCAGGCCGCGTGCTCAACGGCACCACGAACCAGCCCGTCCCGAATCAGCCGGTGGCTTATGTCAGGATGCAACAAGGGCTGGAGCCGGTGGCGACGGCGGTGACCGGCGCGGACGGACGATTTGTTCTGGAAGGCGTTGGCACTCCCGGCGGAGCCCCCGCGCTGCTGCGGGCCGAATACCAGGGCGTGACCTATTCCCATCCCGTGCTGGGGCAACAACCCGGCGGCGTCCAGATCCAGGTGTTTGAAGCCGCCAGCCAGCCGGAGATGGTTTCGGCGAAAGAACACCTCATCTTCCTCCACCCTGCAGGAGACACTATTTTCGTAACCGAGCAAGTGGTGCTGGAGAACGCCACCGCCCCGCCCAAAACATATTTCAATCCGGAAGGGACCTATCGGTTTGCCGTGCCGGAGACGCCGCGCGCGGAAGTTCGTCTTTCGGTGACCGGCCCGGGAGGCATGCCCATCCAGCAGACGCCGGAGCCCGGAGAGCTGGAAAACCATTTTGCCATTGCCTATCCGATCCGTCCCGGCGAGACGCAGGTGCGGATTGACTATTCTTTCGGCTACCAGTCGCCCTTCGATTTCACCAAACTGCTGCTGCTGCCGTCCGACCAAACATATGTGATATCGCCCGGGACAGACGTACAATTGTCCGGGGAAGGAGTGGCCGAGTTGGGCGCCGATCCCTCAACGGGATTTATCGGGTATCAAGTGACTCCCCGGGAAAATCTCATTCGCGTCCAGGTCTCCGGCCAGGCTCCCGCGACGCTCGCGGGAGCGGGAGGGGCTCAGGACGAGGGATCAGGGCTGCTTACGCCGATCCCGGCTCCGTTGAACAATCGCCGCTGGCTGATCCTGGGTTTGGCGGGATTGGTCATGCTTCTCGGTTTTTTTTATCACTACACCCATTAGAGCATTTTTCAAATTGGTGTATAGAGGGAAACTGAGATCTGCGTCAGGGCACGGTTTTAACCGTGCCGAAAAAAGCAGGGGGGGCAGAGCGGCTTTAGCCGCTGAGGTTCATATGTTTCTATCGGGTCCCGTCAGGGGTTAAACCCCCTAATGGCTGGCCTCGTTGCGGCACGACTGAAGTCGTGCCCTGACGAACCCCTATACATCAATCCGTAAAATGCTGTAGCGGGAACGAGCGAAGGGTTGCCTACGAAAGGCCCTGCAAAGAAGATGGAGACTGTCCCAACCAAGAAAGCATCAGACGCGAACCCGCCAGGAAACTCTGCGACCGGACAGCATTCGCCGGCCAGCCCAGGCAGTAATGCCCGGTGGGATATCCAAGCCGAAGGCCTCACGAAACTCTACGGCGACTTCCCGGCCTTGCAACATGTGGACCTTGAGGTTTCTCAAGGAGAGTTTCTGGCTCTTATGGGCCGCAACGGAGCCGGAAAAACCACGCTGCTGAAACTGCTGGCATTGCTCACCCGGCCCACCTCCGGGAAGCTGACCATCCGGGGCATCACCCACGAAGGCGATCTGACCGAGTTGCGCCGCGGAATGGGCCTGCTGGGACACAACTCCTTTCTCTACGACGAGCTGACGGCGGAAGAAAATCTTCTTTTCTACGCCAAGCTGTATGGAATTGGCGAGCCTCGCCGCGCCATTCAGCAGATGTTGGAAGCAACCGGCCTCAGCTCGTTCGGCAAAGAATTGGTGCGCAACTTTTCCCGAGGTATGAAGCAAAGGCTGGCCATTGGCCGTGTGTTTCTGCACGACCCGGAGCTGATCCTGCTGGATGAGCCCTTCACCGGCCTGGATGATCGCGCCGTGGCGCTGCTGGAGAACTCGCTGCTCGACGCCCACCGGAAGGGGAAGACCATCTTGCTGTGCACGCATCAACTGGAGCTTTCCTTGAAGCTGGCCAGCAGGTTGCTCATCCTGGACCGGGGCAAGGTGGCCTACCAGGGTCCCAATCAGCCCGGCCGTGTGGAACAGATGCGAGAGCTTTACTTGCAGTTCGCCGGTTGAGTTTGGGGCATCCACGCCGGTCCATAATTTTCAGGAGGCTAATAGTGCGATCTTACGGGACCTTCAATATCGCAATGGCGCTGGCGACGGCGGGAGCCTTAGTGGCTGCCCTGTACGGGGCCTTTCTCGGCGCTCCCACCGAGATGACCATGGGGGACATTCAGCGCATCTTTTACATCCACGTCCCTTCGGCCTGGACCGCCTTTGCCGCCTTCATTACGGTCGCCGTGGCTGGCATCGCCTATCTGGCGACCGATAACCTGAAGTGGGACCGCATCGCGATGGCCTGCGCCGAGATCGGGACCGTTTTCTGCACAGCCGTGTTGATTACCGGGCCGATCTGGGCGAAACCGGTGTGGGGTATCTGGTGGACGTGGGACTCGCGGCTGACCTCCACGCTGCTTCTGTGGCTGATTTATTTGAGCTACCTGTTGCTGCGCGGGTTTCTGGAGGAACCGGCGCGGAGGGCTACGCTCTCCGCCGTCTTTGGGATTTTCGGCGCTTTAACCGTGCCGTTTGTGTTTATGACGATCCGTTTGTGGCGGACACAGCATCCCCAGCCCGTCCTGATGGGAGGCGATGATTCGGGCCTGGACCCGGTGATGTTTCAGGCCTTGATGGTCGCCTGGGTGGCGTTCCTGATCTTGTTCGTGTTTCTGGCGACGCTCCGAGTGCGCCTGGAGAAGAGCCGCGACGAAGTGCGGCAGTTGCGGCGAGAGTTGATGGTGCAGTAAGACGGTGCGATCAGAGCCGCGCGCGCAAGCAAGCGGGCAAACGCGCTGGATTGAGCCCCTGCCCGAATGGTCCGCTCCCTTGCGGTCGCGGCTCTGATTGGTTTTCACACAGACTCTTGAGCCGCTGAGGGCTATCGATAATTTCACGCAATGCGCCGAGATGAATTGAGGAGGATTGATGGAAAATCTTTTTTGGGCCTATGCGATAGTTTGGATCTTGCACGTGGGATACCTGCTGAGCTTGGCCGTGCGGCAGAACAGCCTGCGGCAGGAAATCTCCACCCTGAAAGCCTTGGTCGAACAGAAAGGGCAAACCACGGGCGGACGCTGAAAAAGCCCTTACTGTGGCTTTCCCGGCTGATGTCCTGGAGAATGCTTGGAAACAAGAATCGAGGCGGACAGGAAGCCGTAATATACGAAGTTCACCATATTGCAGCGACCCTCGTCTTCTTGCCGCCTCGCTCAATATAAACAAAAGCATGCTTCCGGCCAAATTCAAATAATTTACGCGTAAGCAGCACGTCGCACTTGCAATACCGTTCCAACGCCTTGATCTTTCGCTCCCGGTACAAGCGAATAGCCTGCAATCCATCCGCTCCTTTCTTTTCTTCCAGGGTTGTGGTTACCAGGTCATCCAGCTTCGGTCGAAAACCAAGGTCTCTTTCGCACCTTTTCATTATGTCCACTGTTTTATACCGTTTTCACAAATGGTGTAGACTCGCACGGGCCGAAATCCGAGCCGCGACTGTAAAGGAGCGACCACGAAACGTTGGTTGGCCGATCATCGCTGGATGGCCGCTCCATAACTGTCGCGGCTCTGACGGTCTACACCATTTGTGAAATTGCTCTAGGCCCAACAGGTCCTACCGCGCCATAGCGGTCCAGCACCAAGTAGTCGAATCCCAAGAGGTTGAAACACACAATCTGATCCGCTTTGTGAATCTCTTCCAGCAGCAAAGCCGCGTCCCGCGTTTGATCTCCCGGACGGCCTTCTCGACCGCCCCCCTGTCGTCTTGTTTTTGTCTCATCTTCGTTCCTTTCAGTCTCTACAATGAGCCAAAAACTTCACCTTAACAATTACCCTCTTCCTGTACCCTCTTCCTGTCCAACAAGTCCTGACGGGGAACAGCGCCCGCGTATTTGGGGATGATCCGGGCTGCACACCTGCCAGCATAAAAACGTCAGCGTCCCGGCGCGGTCCGCGTCGAATTCCATCTCCACGGTGTGCCCGGCAGGCACGTCCACCGGTCCGAGACGCAACAGTGGAATGGCGAAAGTATGAAGGACGTCGGCACTGCGCAGGTGCAACGCGACATGGTCCCCCTGTTCGAGTGAGATCTCCTCCGTCCGTTTGCGCTGTCCTCTCCAGTAGTTGTGGCCAACAACTTCCTCCTCGGTCCAGTAGCCGCCGTCAGCCACGGCGGTGAGCGTGATGAGCTTGCTGCCCGGCGGGTAGTGACTGGCCGCGCTCGCCCGACAGCCCCAGGCAGGCGGAGCACTCCGCAGACGGCGATCGGCTGCTGGACGTGGAAGAGGCGGCGCGAAAACTGGGGGAATCGAAGGACTACCTCTATCGTCACTCTGGCGATTATCCCTTCACGGTCCGCGATGGACGCAGCTTGCGATTTAGTGAGCAAGGGATCGAGAAATTCATCCGGCAGAGGGTGGGACGGTGACCATTTTGCTTGAACAGGCAAGCCAAGACCGTTTAGGGTGCTTCCCCCTGGCTACGCTCCAGGGTAGCCGAACAAAGGAGGTATAACCGATGCGGGGAATGGGCAGAATCTTTCAAATGCGTGGCAGCAAGAACTGGTGGATCGCCTACAACCACCGCGGGAAGGAAAACCGCGAGTCATGCGGATCGCCGGATCGTACAGAGGCCGAGAAACTGCTGAAGCATCGGCTGCGAGAAATCGGCGCGGACATGCTCGGTCTGAAGGCCTTTGTAGGACCCCAACAGGATCGCTTACTGGTCAAAGACCTGTTAGACGAACTGGAAGCGGATTTCAAACCTCGCCAAATCAAAGGTCTTCGACCAGCGGTCAGCCATCTGGATATCGTGCGCCGGGCACTCGGCGATCTGCGGGCCGCTAAACTGACAACTGCCACGGTGAACGACTATATAAACCAAAGACTGGAGGAGAAAAAAAAGCCAGCGACGATCAATCGCGAAACCGCGATGCTTAGCGCAGCGCTCCGGCTGGCATTCCGCCGCCGGCATATCAGCTCGGTGCTGGAGATTTCAAAACTGCGGGAGGACAACGCTCGGCAGGGTTTCTTCGAACAAGCGGAATTCGAGGCCGTGGACGAGCATATGACGGAATACCTAAAGGGCTTTGCTCATTTCGGCTACTTGAGCGGTTGGCGCAAGTCGGAGATCTCTTCTCTGCTATGGGTGGACGTGGACAGGCTCGGAAGGGTAATCCGCCTGCGCTCGCAGAATTCCAAAAACGGCGTAGGCCGCGTGCTGGCTTTGGAAGGCGAGTTGTGGGACATCATCGAGCGCCAGTGGCACGCACGGCAATATGAGCAAGAAAATGGAACCGTTGCCTTTTCACAGCATGTTTTCCATCGGGATGGCGCCCCCATCGGGGATATTCGGAAGGCCTGGGCTTCGTCCTGCAAGAAGGCTGAAGTTGAGGGGCGGCTCTTTCATGACCTGCGTCGGACAGCGGTTCGGAATATGATTCGGGCCGGGGTTCCTGAACGAGTGGCGATGTCCATCGGCGGCCACAAGACGCGCGCCATCTTCGATCGGTACAACATCGTCTCCGAGGACGACCTGCGCCAGGCGGTCCAGAAAACGCAATCCTACCTGAAGGGCGCTACCTCCAAAGCCAAGGTTGTCGTGTCGATCAGAAAGAAGAAAGCAGGAGGTTCCCGATGAACGTCGCTAGCAGAAGTCGGAGAGTTCTCGGAGAGTATGCCCAATTTTGATGCAATTTTGCCGCTTGGTTGATGGGGTTGATTTCCACTATCTGCGCAGTTATCATAGGCTTACCAAAACACGCGCCTGTAGCTCAGCTGGATAGAGCGTTGGTCTCCGGATTTAATCAAAACAACCCTCGCCCCTGTAACCCTATTCGGAATCAGTATGGCCCATTCGGATGAAGGTAGTCGTATTCGGGTAGTTTCGCGCCATTCGGCAGTGTTTTATGCAGTGGTTTATGCAGTGGCGAACCCCTGTGCTGACCAACAATCAAAACCAACGCTCAGGCTAAGTCGAAGTAGCGAAAGGCAGAATCGGCAGCGTGAGCGTTGGTTTCCCAATCCAACAATCACCTGCAAGACACTGATAATCAGCGCGTTATTTGACCTACTGCATAGAAGCTGCATTTTGTCGGGGGTTGCATGACCCCCCGCAGAACCACCAAAAGGCCCTCCAGGGCGTACTCAAAGAGCGGGATTAACACGCTGAAAGGCGCTGTGAAGGTCCTGGGAGCCCGTGCGATAGACAAGCGAACCAGCACAGGGAAAGCCCTTGCTCTGTGGAGGTTTGAGCTTGTGCAGGACCTTGGCGGAGCGGAAGCAATAAGCACCCAGCAACGGGCCGTTGTGGATTTAGCCGTGAAAAGCAAATTGATTTTGGACTCAATAGACAACTGGCTCTTGCAGCAGCCATCGTTAATCAATCTGAGAAGGCGGGCGTTACTGCCCGTGGTAATTCAGCGACAACAATTGGCTGATGGCCTGTTGCGGGCGCTCGAAAAGCTTGGCCTGGAGCGGCGGGCGAAGCCGGTTCCGGCCCTGCGTGAATACCTGGAGGCGAAGTATCAGGCCGGGCCGGAGAAATCCGTTTGAGGGCGTTCGCAGGGGGGGGTTGGGATTGGGGGGTACTTAGGTATGGCAACGGGCGCTGCGATGGGCGTTGGTGCATGAATCGGCCTCGGCTCCCCCGCTAGCATTGGCTCGGTGTCCCGATCCATCATGGAGATCAAGGGGGGCAACGTCATGGCCGCAGGGAAGTCGAGCCGAGTCAACCGCAAGTACAAGACGAAGTACAGAATCCGGAACTGGAGGGAATACGAGCGTGGCCTCAGGAGCCGCGGCGACGTCACGATCTGGCTGAACGAGGAGGTGATCGCCGCGTGGACACCGGCGAAGAACGGTCTCCGCGGAGGCCAGCGGCGGTACTCGAACCTCGCGATCTTGACCGCGTTGACGCTGCGGGTCGTCTTCCGCCTGCCGCTTCGCCAGACCGAGGGTTTCCTGGACTCGCTGCTCAGCTTGATGGACCTCGACCTCAAGGCCCCGGACCACACCACACTCTCGCGCCGGAACCAAATCGTTGAGGTGCCGCCCCTAACCCGAGCCCACGACGGCCCGATCCACCTGATCGTCGATTCCACGGGGCTCAAGATCCTGGGTTGCGGCGAGTGGAACGCGCACAAGTACAAGGCATCCAAGAAACGCCGGGACTGGCGAAAGCTGCACATCGGAGTGGATGACGAGGGGTTCATTGTGGCGGCCGAACTCACGACGAGCAGCGGGGACGACGCCTCCGCCCTGCCGGATCTGCTCGACCAGATCGAGGTTCCCATCCGGCGTTTCACGGCGGACGGGGCCTACGACCACAGGTCGATCTACGATCAGGTCGGCGCGGCCGGTACAGAGGACGTCGTGATCGTGATCCCCCCTCGTCGCTGTGCGGTGGACGCTGGGCCCACGGACGGCCCGTGGGCGCAACGAGAAGCGGCTCTTCAGAGGATTCGTAAGATCGGACGACGAGAGTGGCAGAAGGAGTCGGGCTACCGACAGCAGGCGCGCGTTGAGAACGGGTTCTTCCGATACAAGTCAGTGCTCGGAGGAAGCCTGAAGGCGAGGAACAGCAACGCGCAAAGGAGAGAGGCCACGATCGGGTGTCACATCCTCAACCGGATGGCCGAGCTCGGCAGGCCGAAGTCCTACGCCGTGCTGTCATGAACGAGGCGTTGGAAAAGCGGCCTGACTCGCGCCAAGGTTGAATCGTGCAACAGCGCCAAGCCCCGGTTTCAGTGATTGCCCCACTAGCAAGGATTCTAGAAGAGTATCTGAACGGTCGGGCAGAAGGTCTGATATTCAGATCAAGAAGAGGAACGCCTCTGCATCTGGATAATTTAGCCAAGCGTAAAATCAGACCTGTTCTTGAAAAAATGGAGATTGGTTGGTACGGCTTCCACGCTTTCCGGCGCGGACTCGCAACAAACCTGGATCAATTGGGGGTCGCCCCTAAGGATATTCAGGCGATCTTGCGACACTCCGACTTTGAGACCACGATGAACCACTACGTCAAGGCGGTCCCGGAATCGGCAAGGAAGGCAATGGAGAGCTTGGAACAGTTAATATGCAGTCAGTATGCAGTAAACGATGATGACAGGAAGGCTCAAGTTGTTTAAAATGAAGTCACGCGCCTGTAGCTCAGCTGGATAGAGCGTTGGTCTCCGGAACCAAAGGTCGGAGGTTCGAATCCTCTCAGGCGTACCATTCTTTCAAGGGGTTAGGGCTGAACGCTCTAACCCCTTAGTTGTTTCATCTAACAGCCATCTAACGATTCGGCGGGCATCGATTTAAAACGGGTGTATACTCGCAACCGCCGGAGGGCCCCAAAACTAATTCCGGCTAGGAGCATTCCTCGTGCAGGTGCGGCAGCTGGGAAGGAATGGACTCACCGTATCCTCCATAGGGCTGGGGTGTATGGGCATGTCAGCCTTATACGGGCCACGGGATGATCAGGAGTCCGTTGCGACTATCCACCGTGCCCTCGACCGGGGATTGCACTTTTTTGACACGGCCGATGTTTACGGGCGTGGCCACAATGAAGAGCTAGTCGGTAAGGCGATCCGCAAGCGCCGGGGTGAAATCGTCCTGGCGACCAAGTTCGGCTTTATCCTGGGAAACGACGGCGGCTTGTCCGGTGTCAACGGGAGGCCGGAGTATGTTCGATCCGCTTGCGAGGCCAGCCTGCGCCGTCTGGGCGTGGACGTTATCGACCTCTATTACCTCCACCGGGTTGACCCGAGCACGCCCATCGAAGAGACTGTGGGCGCGATGGCGGAACTCGTGCGGGAGGGCAAGGTTCGCTATCTGGGTTTATCGGAAGCGGCGCCCCGGACGGTCCGCCGGGCGCATGCCGTTCATCAGATAGCGGCTTTGCAAAATGAGTATTCCCTGTTCACGCGGGACCACGAGGAGGAGGTTCTCCCCACCTGCCGGGAACTCGGGATTGGTTTCGTCGCCTACTGCCCGCTGGGCAGGGGCTTTCTCACGGGCCGGATCCAGAGCCTGAAGGATCTGGCAGCCGATGACATGCGCCGTTTCATGCCGCGTTTCGAGGAGGAAAACTTCCAGCGGAATCTCGAAGTGCTGAGGCGCATTGAGGCGATCGCGGCGGAGAAAGGATGTAAACCATCGCAGCTTGCTCTGCGATGGCTGCTGGCACAGGAGGAATCAATCGTACCCATCCCGGGCACGAAGCGGCGAACCTATCTGGAAGAGAACCTCGCCTCGCTCGATATGGAACTCACCGCAGAGGAACTGACGCGCCTCAATGAGGCGGCGCCGCGTGGGGTTGCTTCCGGTCCGCGCTATGCGGCCCCCCTCATGCGGTTCATCCAGTCGAGCGGCTGAGACGCCTGCCGGAGGCCATTCAAGGTCTGTCAATGAATTTCGAGGCAGACTTAGTCCTTTGATTTAACTCAGAGTTGGAGCGGGCCACGCAGCATGTATTCGAAATGCGTCGCTCCGCACTTGCCGTGTAAAACCCTTCCTGGAAACTTGGGTTTTCGGGTGCAGAAACCATGTGGTTTTGAAACAGGTAGAACTGCTGGATTCGGGTATGAGGGATCAGCAACATAAGCGTCGCTTTTCATGCCCCCTTTTGGCACACCTGTGCCAAAAACCTCTTCCACGATCACCCTTGATCTAGTTGAAAAAACTAACCCCTATGAGGGCAATTTATCTGTTCCAAAACCACATGGTTTCCACCCGCTAGTAAAGCTCAGTTTCCGAGTGCGCCGTCACACGGCCACTGAGCGGTTCTCAGGCCGTAAAACCGCTTCTTTGAAGCGGGGGCGATTATCTGGGATATGTCTTCACGAAGCTCTTACATCAACAAATTTCTTCCCAGAGTACCGCGACCAAAGGAAGTACGCAGAGGCCGAGCCGCTTTTCCGACGTGCGCTGTTGATCGCGGAGAAGACCCTGGGGCCAGAGCATCCAAATGTGGCCCAAGTCCTAGAGAACTACGCGGACCTTCTACGCAAAATGGGGCGCGCAGAAGAGGCGACAGAAATGGAAGCCCGCGCTCAGGCGATTCGGGCCAAGATTGCCCACCAGTAGAACTTACCTCACAATAGAAATCTCGGCTGACACGACAGGGCAGGAGGCATAGGTTTTTGGGTGAGAGCAAGCTCAAAATGGATATTCAGGGTAATAGGCCTTTGGTACCATTGACTACGGCACTGCCGACCTCGCACACTCACACTGCCCCCCTCAATATCTGGTAAGGAAAGCTAAGGAAGATGGAAATTCCGGAAAAAATACCAAATAAGGAGACTTGCAGATGAGTCGCTCTATTCGCACACTTCCACTTGTGCGCTCGGCCTTGCTAGGCGCGGCTGTGGTGTCACTCTTTACCCTGGCGGTCGCGGGTCAGCCGGGTGTCGGAACCTGGACCAATACGGACAGCTTGAAAACCGCCCGAGCGAGCCACACGGCAACGCTGCTGCACAACGGCATAGTCCTAGTGGCTGGGGGCTTCGCGAGTGATTTTTCGTCAGCTGAGCTCTATGACCGTCGGACCGGAATCTGGACCAATACCGGCAACCTGATCACCGGTCGGATACAAGGTCACACGGCAACGCTGCTGCAGGACGGCAGCGTGTTGGTTGCTGGGGGCCTCGGTTGCACCGGCTCTTGTGTGCCCGTGGACTCAGCTGAGCTTTATGACCCCGGGACCGAGACCTGGACCAATACCGGCAACCTGAACACTGCCCGGGTCGAGCACACGGCAACACTGCTGCACAACGGTTTGGTGCTCGTAGCTGGCGGAATTCTTGTAGGAGGAGGCGGCGTCTCCTCCTCCGCCGAGCTCTATGACCCTCGGAACGGAACCTGGACTGATACCGACAACATGAACGCCACCCGGGAGGGCCACACGGCAACGCTGCTGCGGGACGGCATGGTACTGGTGGTGGGCGGGCGTGGTGGGTCGTCGGCTGAGCTGTATGACCCGCGGACCGAAACCTGGACCAATACGGACAGCTTGAGTACAGTCTCGGTCTTCGAGGTCTTATCCCGGCACACGGCAACGCTGCTGTACAACGGTATGGTTATGGTGGCTGGGGGCCGCGTTTGCATCGGCTCTTGTGTGACCGTGACCTCAGCTGAGCTCTATGACCCTCGGACCGGGACCTGGACGGATACGGGCAGCTTGAACACCGCCCGAGTGGCTCACACGGCAACCCTTCTACGTAACGGCATGGTGCTGGTGGCTGGGGGCAGCGACACGGCACTTGGCTCTGGCAATATCGGCTTGGACTCAGCTGAGCTTTATGACCCCAGGACCGAGACCTGGACCAATACCGGCAGGCTGGACACCGCCCGAACGGTTCACACGGCGACGCTGCTGCGCAACGGTACGGTACTGGCGGCGGGCGGCTTTGCCATCACCTTTGTGCCAGTGCCAGCGGTCGAGCTGTTCCGCCCGCGCTGAATTGGACAGATGCCGACTTCATCGAGTTCTATAATCACCGCCGCTACCACGAAGGCATCGGCAACGTGACGCCAGCTGACGTGTACTTCGGCCGGTGGGAAGACACGAGGCGACAGAACGGGAAGCCCGCGCTCAGGCCATCCACGCCAAGCACGCCCAAGAGAACCCGCAAGAATAAAGTGAAGGTGGTCAGATTGACCGGCTCCGGAATCTTGTACCAATTCAGGGTGAGTTTCCGGCTGTTCTGGGGCTTATCAGATCGCGGAGAGACCTCATTCCATTACCGGCCACTTGACGCCCGACTCCTAGAAATGCCCTTGGCCGGGCGCAAAATCGCAGTGCAAAAACGTCGCCTCCACGATTACTCCTGAGTAGTCGCCGACTCGGAAACTGAGCCGAAAAGATTCCCTTTCGGCACAAATAGCTCCGTCACCTGTTTGTGATTGTAATTCAACAAGTTGGCGGGATCAAAATGCTTTCGGAGCCTTTTCGGACGGAATCAACCTATTGAAAGCTCGCTCCAACTGGGAAGATCTGCCATAAATTGGCCAATCGGAAAAGTTCTGAAATCGTCCACTAGGGCGTACCATAAAAATCATTAAGTTACGGTCAATTCATGCAAACCCATTTGGGTTTGATAGGGTTCGATAAGATCGTTGGTCATTGCAGAGAACCCCAAAAGGGGCACTGTCAAGTTAACGGAGCCAAGCCGAGATTCTTCCCCAACGACAGGAGTCCTGCAATTCCTCAACAGACGCACGTCACCTCTTTCCAATCGGAAAAAGCCCGGGCTCGGAGGAGTCGATGAAGAGCGGCCTTAAGATGATGACGACCGACTCGGAACAGATTCTGAATGGGTCCGCGAACGGAGAGAAAACGTTGGGCCTGTACTATTGATTTAAACCGTTTCATCTGGCGTTCTTGCTGACGCGTTGGCTGATGCGAGACTTCAGCCCGGTTGTTCTCGTATTGACCGGTGCGATGAACAACGGCAGGAAAGATCTCCCGATGTGCAGCCGGATAACTTCGAAGCTTGTCGGTGATCCGTTGCCAGGGTGCTTGTCCCTGATGTTTCAACATCTTACGAAAGAAGCGCTTAGCGGCTCGACGATCTCTACGCTTGGTGACTATCATATCGACCACGTCTCCATCCTGATCGACGGCTCGAAAGCTCAGCGTGAACCGATGGTACAGCCAGACAGCGTAGTTGATGATTTCAGGGGGAAAGCGATGCCCTCGATACATTGATTCCATCCGTCAATTGTGCCTGACTCTGTCTTAACTTGACAAAGTTACCAAGAGGTTAGAAGATTCGGAATTGACGGAAACGAGAAGTCGTGGCGAATGAAAAGATGAATACGAGATGCACCTAAGAAAACGTGTAGAGGGATCACTCTGGATACTCGGGGTGTGGTTCTGCCTGGGTATTCCGGCCTTGGGACAGAGCACCACAGCCCCGCCCAGCCCAACGCAGGGCAGTGACCAGGCTCGCCCGGCGGCTGCTACCTCTGTGATTGATGAGTCGCAGCTTGTCGGGCTGCCTATGAACGGCCGCAGCTACACGCAACTGGCAACACTGGAGGCAGGAGTCTCCGGTGATTCCGGTGGCGGTCGGCAGACGGGAGGAAACATCCGGGGCCTCAAAGTGGCGGGGGGGCGGACAGAGTGGAATAGCTTCTTGCTGGACGGCACCGACATCAATGACACCCGAAATCAAGTTCCCCGGAGCGCTGCCGGCGGGCAACTGGGCTCCGACACGCTCTTTCAGGTCCAGGTGCTCTCCAACAATTATGGCGCCCAGTACGGGCGTGCCGGGGGCGGTGTGCTGAACGCCATCTCGCTTTCCGGCAGCAACGAGATTCATGGGACCCTGTTCGAATATTTCCGCAACAGCAAGATGGACGCGCGCAATTTTTTCGACGGGTCTGAGAAACCGCCATTCAAACGCAATCAGTTCGGCGCGACGCTGCTAGGTCCACTGAGTCGTGACCGCGCCTATTTCATGGTGGGCTTCGAGGCCCTGCGGAACCGGCTGGCCGAAACGGTGCTCAGTTTTGTCCCCGATGCAGAAACACGCCGAAGGGCTGTTCCTGCGGTGGCGCCTTACGTGGCGCTCTACCCCGGGCCCCAAGTTCCCGTCGGGGCGGGTATCGCGCAAAGCCGCACCGCGGCATCGCAACCTAGCAATGAAACTTTCCTCACCTTTCGATTGGACCAGCGGCACAGCGAGCAGGATGTATGGTTTGCGCGGTACACGTTTAGCGATGCAAACACCACCGCCCTCGCCGCCTCGCCTGAGTTTCCCACGCTGACCGAAAGCCGCCAGCAGTACCTAACCCTGGCGGAAACTCATTTCTTCTCTGCGTCTGCCATCAACACCCTGCGGCTCAGCTACACCCGTCCCGTTTCGCGGTCTCTGTCTGTCTTTGACCGTCAGGTTGATCCGCGATTGAACTTTGTCCCTGGATCCTCTCAGTTCGGAGTGATCGAAGTTCCCGGGCTGGTTTCTCTGGGGCCTGCTTCGAGTCTGCCTGCGGCAAAAATCATGAACACTTACCAAGTGGCGGACGACTTCATCTTTACTCGCGGAAGGCATACCTGGAAATGGGGTGGTGTGCTGGAGCGGTTCCAATGGAACCTAGTCGATAGCGCGAACCAGGGAGGGCAATGGACCTTCAACAGCCTGGAGAATTTCTTGGAGGCAGGTCCTCAGGGCACAGAGCTGCGCGTCGCCTTGCCCGGCTCAGACTCCTACCGGGCATACCGGCAGACGTTGATCGGCGTCTATCTTCAGGATGAGATTCGGGTGCGGCCAAACCTGAACCTAAACCTCGGCTTGCGGTATGAGTTCGCGACCATGATCCATGACGCGCAGGGCCGCGATACGTTTCTCAAGGACGAGTTGCGGGACACGCAACCCCAGGTGGGGCGGTTCATGAGCCGTAATCCTTCGCTCAAGAGTTTCGCCCCGCGCTTCGGCTTGAGTTGGTCTCCTTGGGAGGATTCGAGCAAACTCGTGGTCCGCGCCGGATTCGGGATTTATTACGACCACATCATTGGTTATTCGGCGGATCTGAAGCGAGTGACCGCTCCGTTCTACCAGCTTGCGGTCCGAAACAATTTCGATGCGAGCAGTATTTTCCCCAATGCCCTGAGCGGCGCCGGTAGCGTCCGAGAACAGGTCCGCATTTACGAGTACAATAGGCCCAAGACTCCTACGATTTACCGCTATCATTTGGCTCTGGAGAGAGAAATCCTTCCTGGACTTACCGCCGAAGCAACCTATGTAGGGGCACGCGGGAACAATTTGCTCCGCAGTTTCGAGGCCAACGAATTTCCTTTCCCGGTGCAGCAGGCAGATGGTTCGCTTTTCTTTCCCCCCAATACTCCTCGGAGAAACCCGAACTTCACCAGCATCGAGCGCACCACCATGGATTCGCAATCCTTTTACAATGCCCTGTTGGTTTCCTTGAACCGCAGGCGGTGGCATGGGCTTTCTGCAAGTCTGAACTACACCTTTGCCAAGAGCGTTAATGAGTCGAACGGCGCGTTTGCGGTGGAACGGCACTATGCAATAAACCGGCTGCAGAGCAGAGGCCTCGATTCCAGCGAGGTGCGCCATCGGCTTTCGGTGAGTTACTTCTATAACCTCCCCGCTTGGCAAAGCTCGGGGTTCGGTTCGAGCCTTCTTAGCGGGTGGCGGCTGGGAGGAATCCTGGGCGTGCGCACAGGCCTGCCGGAAGAGCCGTTCTTTCGCATTCGCTATCCGGGTTTCTTGTTTGTCTCGCAGCGCACCAGCGTCGGCCCGGGAAGAAGTACCAACCCCACCAAAGGAGTTAGCTCCGGCTGCGAGGGAGTTCCGGCGGGTTCAAAACTGGCCGGTCCGGATTTGTATTTTGATCCGTGTGCATTTGTTGCTCCTCTTCCAGGTACCATCGGCAACGCAGGACGGAACATCATTATTGGGCCGCGCGTGGTCAACATGGACGTTTCTCTCCAAAAGAGCATTTCGCTCGGAGGAGAGCGCGTCTTGCAACTCCGCGCCGAATTCTTCAACCTCTTGAATCATTCTAATTTCAATCCACCGGAAAGAGGCAAAGGAGCTACCATTTTCCAGAGTGCGTCAATCCGCAATCCCACTGCGGGCAGCCTAACTTCGACAGCGACCACAGCGAGGCAGATTCAATTTGCCTTGAGGCTTTCCTTCTAGGGCAGGACCTCAGCTTGGAGGTCCTGATAACATCATGGAGCCTCCTCAGTTTTGGCGGGATACGTTGCTTGGGCGCGTCCAAAACTCCGCCCCCTAACATGCCGCGCTGGTCGGGCAGCATGGAGGGCAACGCCTTACCTATTCCTACAGCCGCAATCGCAGCATGAACTGAACGATCCGGCCTCGATTCACCGTGTTGGTAATTTTCCCAAAGATCTCGTTCGCTACATGGGGAGCAAAGAAGTCAAATTGCGGATGATTCAGGAGGTTATAAAACTCGGCCCGGAATTGCACTGCAGGCGTCTGTTCCCCACCGCGAAAAAGGAAATCTTTAACCACGGCAAGGTTCCAGTTGTTCATGGCGTCACTGCGGATGTTATTAAAGCCGAGGTTGCCGCGCCCTCCGAAAGGAATGTTAGTGTCGAAAAACTCTGGCCGCAAGACGGACCGGAAGGTATCGGGGTGGTCTACACTTTTACCCAGGATACTTGGGTTCAGCAGGTTCGGCCTGTCCCCGCCCACTCCGTCCACGTTTCCAAAACCGGGAGCATCCGAGCCGGTGTGGACCATATAGGGTGTACCCGATCGGAGCGTTATGTTTCCCGAGGCTTGCCAACCTCCGAGCAACTGTGTCAGGAGGCCCCGGGACCGGCCAGGACCCGGGAGTTGAAAGCGATAGGCGATCGCCAGAGCGTGGGGCGTGTCAAATGCCGAGGGCCCTTTCAGGTCCCCGATGATGTCGTCGTCCATACTGATATGGCGCCCGGTGCCGATGTCCGCAAAGGTCGCGTCCCCAGAGTTGATGGCTTTGCTGAACGTGTAGCGCGCGCTCCATGTCAGTCTCTGGCCGAGGCGCTTCTCCGCGGCAACCTGCAACGCATCAAAGTAGGCAATGCTGCCGTTGGTGACGGTGTTGATCTCCAGGAAACCTGGGTCGGGACGCCGCTGGTTGATGGTCCGCGTGTTGGTTTCGATTCCCGGAACTGGTTTGGCCCGGTTGGAGACCACTTCCCAAGGCAATTGGAACGTCCGGCTTCCCATATAGCCGACCCGCAGAGAGAGGCCGGCCGGCAGTTCTCGTTCGATTGTCAGCGTATAAAGATGCGTGTAAGGAGCCACGAGGTCTGGGCTGAGCAAATTCAGTCCTGACCTTTGGGTTCCGCTGCTTGCCAATTCCATTCCTCCCAAGGGATCAATCAGATTGGGATCGTCGATGGATATGACTCGTACAGCGGGCGGGTTGAAGCGAGCTCGCTGGTACATCACAGGGAAAATGGTTCCAAAGGCTATCCCGTATCCGCCGCGCACTACCGTCTTTCCGCCCCCGGGATTCCAGGCGAAACCAAACTGAGGAGCGAAGTTGTTGGCGTCGGTGCGATACGGAATCGCCGTCAACTGGTTCACCTCGCTGGGCACCGTGATGACCTCGTGTCGGAGGCCAAGGGAGAGCGTCCAGCCGGTCTTCAGTTGAATTATGTCGTGGAAATAAAAGCCGTGTTCCCAGTTGCGGAAGCCGCGATAGAACTCGCCCAAATTGATCTTGAACCGTGTTGGACGGCCTAGCAGGAAATTCTCCAC
This sequence comes from Terriglobia bacterium, assembly GCA_963666975.2. Taxonomy (GTDB): domain Bacteria; phylum Acidobacteriota; class Terriglobia; order 2-12-FULL-54-10; family 2-12-FULL-54-10; genus JADFGZ01. The sequence continues at coordinate 1,761,017 of CAXVYR010000004.1, forward strand.
GGCAGAGCGGCCGAAGTTGGTGTTGAAGTCGAATACCCCGCGAGAGTTGTCGCTCTGCAAATCGTTGATCTGAAGTCGGGAGAGCAGGAAGCCGCCTGACAGCCTATGGCTGCCCCGGACGTGGCTTACTTCGGGAGCAATGTGAAATCGGTTTTCCACGCGTTTCCGGGGGAAGCTGAACCCCGGACCCAGGTTTTGAAGGTCTCCGCTTCGCCCAAACGAAATTTCCGGAACCGGGCTGATGCCCAGGGGAGCCAGTAAATTCTTATATTGCTCCGTCACGTCGAGTCGAGCCGCAAGCCGATCGAAGTTGTAGGAAAGACGTGCTAAAGTCTGTGGCGAGTGAGTGTAAATATAAGTCAGGTGGTAACTCTGCGGGCGCAGAAAAGTGACCGGGTTCTGCCCGGCAACGAGCTCAAAAGGCTGTTCGGTGGAATCGAAAAACCGTTGCTCAAAGGCCAGTTGATCCATTGCGCGCGGCCGATAGTCCAGGCGCGTGGAGAATGCCGTGCTCCGGATATCCCGCACTGCGTTGGTGTTGAGATGCCGTGGGCTTAGATGGGGCAAGTTCGGGAGTTCCTTGGGATAGCCCTCCAGCATTCGGGCAATCAGCGCGTTGACCCTAGGATCGGGGGAACGCGGAGCCCGCTCCTCCAGCAGAGGCACCTGAACGTTCCCGTTGACATAGCCGGAATCCCTCACCTGACTCCCGGCAAAATAGATCGATGCCTTGTCGCGGGAAAGAGGCCCGCCGATTGTCCCTCCATACTCGTTACGCCGGGCGGGGCGCAACTTGCCCACCGTGAAGAAAGAGCGCGCATTCAAGGCACTGTTCTGGTGGAACCCGTAGAGCGATCCGTGAAACGCTGGCAGCAACGTGCGGGGTCGTACCAATTCCACCTTTCTCAGCGGGTAGCCATAGAGCGCGCCATAGGAATTCTCTTGTGAACGGAACTCTCTGGGGAACTGTGGATTAGCCCCCCGATTGTAAAGCTGCCGGACAATCGCATTGGCATCCAGCTTGACGACAAAGACGTTGGGATTGAGTTCCTCGGCCCCCGACATCCCCGTCTGCCTTCGGTTCGACCCCACCCGCAGGTTGAGCTGGACCGCTCCGTCCCCATCGCCCACGGTGACATTCTTCTGGACCAGCGGGTTGAAACCCGACTTTCGCACAGTAACCGCATAGACGCCTGGAGGCAGGGAATCGAAAAAGTAGCTACCGTCTTCTTGCGTCACAGCAGCCCTGGAAAAATCGGATTGATCCTCCCGGACATTGATTTGGGCTCCGGGAACTGGCGCACCCTCTGTATCCGTGATCCGTCCGGTGATCGAGGCGCCGCGCACGGTCAATACCGAAACGAATACCGCCCCAACAACCAGCAGAGTTCTCAGGAGATATTGCCGTCGTTTCATGGTTTCCCAGGTGGACAATTTCCGCCGCAGATTCAAATCAGATTTACAAGCATAACCCAATCTGCCCGGCGCTTCCAATTGATATCAGCCGGGGGTAGTGGGCTAGTTTGAATTTCTCTTCTTTCTCCGATAATAAGCATCCCGATGGCAGGATTTGCATCGGCAATGTCTGCCGCCCTGAGAAGTTGAATGCGTTGGATCGGTTGGAAAGTCCGCTAACGGTTTCCACTGTTTGCAAGTTGAACACTTTTTCCCTGGAACCTTATCAATCGTGATAATCAAGCCGCTCTTTCTCCCCTCCGCTCTTCGGCTTCCCAAAGAGCAACGAGGTCTGAGACTTCCCACAGCCGATTTGTTACGCCAGCGGCCATTGCTGGGGAAGTCCGCAGTGTGCCATGAATCTTGATGAAGTTGTAGGAGAAATAGTAAAGCGCCACAGCTGCCGCATGGTTCTCAACCTTCTTTGAAAACCCGTTTGTGAGGCGGGTAAACCGGCGCATGGACATTCTCCTGGTGAGATTCTGACGCTCAATGTAGCTGGTAGAAACGTGCCGTGGATCGGGGTTTCCAGTAACCCGCTTTCGCTGGCAACCGATGCACTCGCCTGGGCTATAGCGCGTCTCGCTTTCTGGTGCTGCCCCATACAGTTTGACCAATTGGCTGTAATCAACATCTACCCCAAACGCAGCTTCCGCGGCCTCTAAATATGCCTTGAGACCATCAGTTGTTAACTGCACTCGACTTTTCAACCGCGAGGCAAGGTCCGCTACAAAAACACTTGCGGCCCCGCTGTCTCGGTTCCCAAGCATCCCGGACGGCACGAGCTTTGTATCCGCGTCGATTGCGATCCAGAGCCAAATGTCTCCGAGAGCACCACGGGCGACAGCGGCCGTTCAGGGCGCGATTAATCTCTCGGAAAAGATTCTGATAGTTGACTCAGTTTCTGGTATGGCGACGATGGGTCCACTAGAGCATTTCTCCCGATGGTGTATACTGTGGAACGAGGTTCTCTGGCGATCCAAGAACACCATGGCGAAAGCATACTCGGACGATTTGCGTCGGAAGATTTTGGAGGCGTACGACAGGGAGTTAGGGAACCTGCGGGAGTTGGCGGAACGGTTTGGCGTGAGCTATGCCTGGGCGCGGAAGATTTCCTGGCAGCGGCGGCGAACGGGTCGGATGGAGCGGGTGGAGCAGCGACACGGCTCGCCGAGCCGGGCGACGGCGGAAGTGGAAGCGCGGTTGCGCCGCCTGTTGCGGGAGCAGCCGGACCGCACGCTGGTGGAGTTGCAGCAGGGGTTATGGGAAGCCGAGGGGGTGCAGTTCAGTATTCAGCATCTGTGGCGACTGCTCCGGCGGATGGGCTTGCCGCTAAAAAAAAGTCGCTCCGCGCCCAGGAGCAAGACACGCCGGAAAACCGGGAGCGCCGCGAGGCGTGGCAGGAGCAGAGCCAGCTGATGGATCCCCGGCAGTGGGTGTTTGTGGACGAGCGAGGCGCGACCACCCAGATGACCCGGCGCTACGGTCGCGCCCCTCGCGGGGAACGGATGCGGGAAGCTACGCCCGCCGCCCACTGGAGCACACTGCCGCTTCTGGGAGCGATGAGCACCGAGGGATTGTTGGCGACCCTGACCGTGGAGTCGCCCACCGACGGAGATGTCTTTTTGGCTTACCTGGAACACGTGTTGTGTCCCCGGCTGGAACCGGGCCAGATCGTGGTCATGGACAACCTGGGGGCGCATAAAGTTCAGGGAGTCGGAGAACTCATCGAGGCCACCGGAGCCCAACTGCGGTACTTGCCGCCGTACTCGCCCGACTTCAACCCGATAGAACCATGCTGGGGGAAGGTGAAACAGAAGCTCCGTTCGCTGAAGGCCCGCACCGTGGACGCGCTGCAGGAGGCGATCTCCGAAGCCATCGCCACGATCACCCCCAACAACGCCTCCGCCTGGTTCGCCCATTGCGGCTATGATCTACACTAACAGGAGAAATGCTCTAGCACCCACACCAGTCTGTCACGCCCCTTTTTTGAGCGCGACAATGGGGCGCCAAGCAAGTTTTTGCCGAACTAATCTTTAACTAACACCCCATCCTTGCCGGCTTCTCCGAACACCCGTTGACCCGCTGACCCCAAAAACCCTATAGTCGATGTCCTTATGAATTCTTATGACGTGATCGTTGTCGGAGGAGGCCCCACCGGGCTGGCCTGCGCTATTGAGGCCAAGCGGAGGGGGTTGACGCATCTGGTGTTGGAAAAGGGCTGCGTGGTGAACTCTCTCTACCGCTATCCGGTCAACATGGTCTTTTTCACCACGCCGGAGCTGCTTGAGATCGGCGAGCTTCCCCTGGTGTGCCAGCGGGAAAAGCCGACCCGCCTGGAGGCGCTAAAGTATTACCGTCTGGCCGCCCGGCACTTTGAGCTAAACATCCACCAATACGAGCGGGTGGAGAAAATCCGAGGCTCGGATGGAGCCTTTGAATTTTCGACCCGCGACCGCCTGGGTGTTCCCCAGCACTACCGGTCGAAGAAAGCGATTCTTGCGACCGGATACTACGACCTGCCGAACCGGATGGGGATTCCGGGAGAAGACCTGCCCAAGGTCTCGCACTACTACAGCGAAGCTCACCCTTACTATGATTCCGACGTCGCCGTCATCGGCGGAAAAAACTCAGCCGCCGAGGTGGCGCTCGATCTCTACCGCCACGGCGCACGCGTGACGCTGATTCACCGCCAGGCGGCGGTTTCAGACCGCGTCAAATACTGGGTCCGCCCGGACATCGAGAACCGCATCCGCAAGGGAGAGATTCAGGCCTTTTTCAATACACAGGTAACGGAGATCCTTCCCGACTGCATCCGGCTGGCCCCGGCGGAGGGAGCCGCGAAGGGAGTTGGAGTTAATGATAAGGGAGAGGCACAGACGCTGCAGAACGACTTCGTGCTGGCGCTGACGGGCTACCATCCGGACATGGAGTTCCTCCGGAGCGAGGGCGTCGAGATGGAGCCAACCCGCATGCGTCCCCGCTGCCATCCGGAAACTTTAGAGAGCAACGTGGCCGGGCTGTATCTGGCGGGCGTGATTATTGCGGGCCTGGAAACTGCGGAAATTTTTATTGAAAACGGCCGCTTTCACGGCAAGCAGATCGTGGCCGATATCGCCGCCAAGCTCAAAAGCCATTCGTCGTCTTCCGGGTAGTCCGGCAGCTCTCTGCTGCCGGGATTCCTACAAAACCTATTTCTCCGCAGCCGCCACGTGCAGTCCGCATTCTTTTTGGAGGTCCTGTTCCCACCACCAGCGGCCCGCGCGGGGATTTTCTCCCGCCTGCGTCGGGCGCGTGCACGGCAAGCAACCGATGCTGGTGAAGCCCTTCTCATACAAGGCATGGCTCGGAACGTTGTGGACCTTGATGTAATCGGCGAGCTGCTGGTCGGTCCAATCGGCGATAGGGTTCAGCTTGACGATGCCGTTATTCCCCGCATCGGTTTCGATCTTGCTGATGGCGGAGCGCGTCGCCCACTGGTCCCGGCGCAGGCCCGTCACCCAGCAGTCCACCCCGGAGAGAAATTTCTTCAGCAGGTTCACCTTCCGCACGCCGCAGCATTCGTGCCGGTTTTCCGTGCTCTGGTAGAACAGGTTCAGGCCCTTGGAGCGCACCATGGCCTCCACCTCCGCGGAATCCGGGCAAAGAATTTCCAGGCTCATGCCGTATTGATCCCGCACGCGGTCCATCATGTCGTAAGTTTCCTGATGCAGACGGCCTGTGTCGAGCGTGAAAACGCGCACCTTCGGCTGAATGCGCCACGCGATATCCAGCACCACCATGTCTTCGGTCTGGAAGCTGGTGGCGAGCGCCATCTTGGGATGGAAGCGGTTGAGCGCCCAGCCCAGCACCTCTTCCGCCGATTGATTCACGAACTCTTTCTCCAGTTTCTGGACTTCTCCTGTAGATAACACCATAGATATTTCCTCGCTCCTACATTTTCAGAATGATTTCAAACTCGAACCAACAAGAGTGGCCGACGCAGAAAGCCTGCCGCAGAAGGTCTTCCTGAGTTATTTGCCTCCGGCTGCTGCCGCCGCCATGCTCTCAATCAGAATCCGTCCCACTTCCTCCCGTGTAAACTCGGGCGGAGGCAGCAAGCCTTCCCGCAGCATGTCTCGCACCTGAGTGCCGCTCAACTGGAGGTGGGACTCCTTGCCGTGGGGACATGTCTTGAGAGTCCCCATGCCGCCGCACGACTTGCAGAAAAAGACCATGTCAAAGAACAGCGGCTCGATCCCCAAATCCCCGGCGGGAAATTGCCGAAAGATCTCCTGGGCCTCAAACGGCCCGTAATAGTTGCCCACGCCTGCATGGTCGCGTCCCACGATGAAATGAGTGCAGCCGTAATTTTTCCGGACTAAGGCATGAAAGATCGCCTCCCGCGGGCCGGCATACCGCATCCATGTAGGGTAGAGCGCCAGCAGGGTCCTCTCCGGAACAAAGTAATGATCGATCAAGGCCCGGTAGCACCGGAGCCGCACTTCGGCAGGTATGTCGTCGGATTTGGTCTCCCCCACCAGGGGATGAATCAGGATGCCGTCGCAGCCCTCGAGCGTCACCTTCAGCACGTACTCGTGGGCACGGTGAATGGGGTTCCGTGTCTGGAAACCGGCCACACGCTTCCATCCACGGTCTGCAATCACCTGCCGGGTCTCCCGGGGCACGGCAGGATAACCTTCATAGGGATGCGGCCGCCATCCGGGAAAGACGCTCACCTTGCCTCCCAGGGCGGTGTCCCCGCTGCCGTGGAGCCATGCCACGCCGGGATGCTTCTCCTCTTTGGTGCGAAACACCTGCCCGGCATACTCCGACTTCGGCAATGGGAATTTTTCTTCCATGTGGAGAACCCCTACCGGGTCCGCGCCGGAGTCATACAGAAGCACATTGGCGCCCGGCTTCCAGTCCTTCGCTTCATTTCCTACCAGCAGAACGACCGGGATGCTCCACACCAAGCCGGAGCCCAACCGAAAATCGCGCAGCACGCTCTGTACTTCGTCGCGGTTTTGAAAGCCTTCCAGCGGACTGAAGGCCCCTTCGCCGAGAAGGTAGAGGTCGGAGAGCTGGCGAAAATCCAGCTTTAGGCGAGGCAGTTCCCCCGCCCGGCCGGTCCAGTCGGCGGCCTCTTCGGCGCTGAGCATGCGATTGACCAGCCGCCCGCCGTGTGGTTCCCAGCTACTTTTGTTTCCGTCGTCGTTGCTCACGCTTACCCCCAAATTTCCCTATTGAAAGATGATTCCGTTACCGAACACCAAATAACCGCCTGAAAACAAAAATCCCGCCGATTCAGTTGTACCGGCGGGCCCGTTTCCTTCCTGACTGCTCAGATGCTATTGCGCGTCTTTTATCCGGCTGCGTATTCCGTCTGAGGGCACCTTCGATACGACTCCCTGCAAGGACAACAACAGCCCCTCTCGAAGGCGAGTCTTAACGGCATGACAGTGTAGATTAACAAAGATTACCGGGTGCGTCAATATGGCAACTGCGTCAATAGATGAAACGGCAACAGCGCTAACGGTCAAAGAAAGAAGCGTCTATAGAAGCTGCTCGCCTGCTATTCCACGAAGACCACTTCCGACGGGAGTGTTTGCCGCTCTTCCGAGGGGAGTGCCTGCCGCTCCCCTGGGGGAACTTCCTCTAACGTACGGAACGACACCGGCCGGGTCAGTTCCAGCACGATCTCGCTTCCGGCGGGCAACACCGCGTCCTTGCCTCTTTTGAAGATCCTGTGGAACAGGGCGACGGCGCCCACGGCTCCGGCGCCAATCAAGGCGCCCTTGCCCCCGCCCAGGGACGCCCCAATGCCGGCGCCCACGGCGGCTCCGGTCCCTACCGTCTTCCCGCTGATGCCGTCCTTGCCGGGGCCCGTGATGGTTCCCTCGTCCGGGTCCACGTCGATCTCTCCGCCGGTCTGCGCGCCGGTCACCGACGCCCGCAAGGAGAGGGTGCGACCATCCGGGAAGGTCAATTTTTCAGGGCGCAGTTGCATCTGAGCCTTGCCCTTCACCCGTCCGGGAGTTTTCATGCCGGCCAGCGTGCCTTCCACCACGCTTCCTATAGGAAGCGCCTCCCGTTCGTTAATGAAGACCGGGATCACCAGGCGAGCGGTGAACGGGTCGCCCGCGTTGCTTTCCTTTGTGCTGAGCGTCGTCTCCAGCACCACGCGAAGTTCGGTGCCAGCCGGCATGACAATTTCCTCTGCTGGAGCCGGGGCTGCCATTCCCCAGCAAGCAAACAGGACCCCTGCAATTCCTATGGCCTTGTTCATCCGATCTCCTCCCACTCTGGACATAAGCCGTATCCCGAAAAGTTGAGAGCCTCTGCCGTAACTCCAATTTACCTCTTTGGTAGTATTAGACGCAAGAATTTCCCGGAAGGGAGCAGCGACGGTCCGCAGCGCCGATCTGTAGAGATTTGATCCGCCCTCCCCCTTCCGGTCACTCACAGATACCCCTTACTGACTGAGGTGAGAGGCTAAGCCATTTTCAGGGTTGGTGTAGCGCCGCCGCCAAAGTAGGGACAGGCCTCCAGGCCTGTCCTCTCAAGGGCAGGCAGGAATGCCTGCCCTACCTGCGGGCTATACAGCAACGCCGAAAATGGTCTAGTAGGTGCCTGATAAACAGCGTAAGAACAGCCGAAACCGCAACGCGGGTGGAAACTGAATTGGAATGCCACGAAGAACTGTTGAATTGCCTGGCGTAATACCCAGGGTTTGGTGGGGTTATCCCTCGGAATGCTCTTGAAATCAAAGGCAAAGACGTTTATAAGCAGGCTAGACTTGCTGTTCGTGTCCTCCAAGGGTTAGGAGAGTTCAAGCGTTGAAATAGAGGGAGGCCAAATGAGCACCCATATTCGTTTGTCGCTGGTTGGAGTTTTGTTCTTGGTGTTGGCATCTACACAAGCATCCGCCCAAGACACGCTATGGGAAAGGTACTACACCGCTGGGAGGAAGGCTTATCGGCAAGGCCGTAACGCCGAGGCTGAGAAGCAGTTGCTGGCCGCGCTCCAGGAAGCAGAAAAGTTCGTGCCAGAAGACTCACGCCTCGTAAGGAACCTCAACAGCTTAGCGACGCTGTACATTAAGCTGGGCAATTACGCCGAGTCCGTGACGTTCATCCGGAGGTCGCTGGTAATCCAGGAGAAAGTCCCCGGGCCAGCACATCCGAACCTGGCCACGACCCTCAACAACTTGGCGACGCTCTACCGTTTCCAGGGAAAGTACACTGAGGCCGAGCCGCTTTTCAAGCGGTCGTTGGAGATTTGGGAGAAGGCCCTGGGGCCGGAGCACCCCCAAGTGGCCCTCAGCCTGGCGAGCTACGCGGACCTTCTACGCAAAACGGGGCTGGAGGCCGAGGCAGAGGAAATGGACACCCGCGCCCAGGCCATCCGCGCCAAACAGTCCGAACAGGATAGGGCGCAGTGAAAAAGGGCTTGCCCGCATGGACTCCAAACAGGGAGCTTTAGGGAGGCATCATGGTGGATTACGCGAATACCTATGCAGAGATGTACGACGGCGAACTGCTGAGACTGGCAGCAGAGCCGGATTCGCTCACCGAGAGCGCTCGAATTGTTCTCTTTGACGAGCTTAGCAGGAGGGGCTTGGGAGAGAATGAAATCCGAGCGTGGCAGCATAGTTCTGTGGATGCTGCACCGGTCCCTAAGAATGAAAGAAAAGAAATGACCGAAGAATTGGGGGGCCACCCTGGGTCCTGGTCCATGTTCGGCCAGTCGCACTTGAAACAGCCCGAGACGGAGGAATCCTTAGGCAGCGAAGACGAGGAAATGGCTCGCGAAAAGCCGGAGGAGCTATACGTGGACCAGGACAAGTTGGCTGAGGCCGAGCCGCTACTCCAGCGTTCACTGGCGATCTGGCAAAAGGTTTTCGGCCTGGAGCATCCGAACGTGGCCCAAAGCCTGAGTTTGCTGGCGGTGCTGTACAACGCTCAGGAGAAGTACGAGGAGGCCGAACGGCTCTTCCAGCAGGCTCTGGCAATCTGGGAGGCGGTCTGGGAAAAGAACCCCGAGGCGAGTCATGGTTTTACGGCGATGAACGGCATGAGCTTCAACCTCGCCATGCTGTTTATGCTCTACGAGCGGTGGCTGCCGATTGCGGAAAAGGCCCTTGGGTCCGAGCATCCGAACGTGGCCCAGGTTCTGGAGAACTACGCAGCCCTTCTACGCAAAATGAGGCGCGAGGATGAGGCAGAAGAAATGGAAGTCCGCGCCAAGGCGATCCGAGCACAGCACTCCCAATGAGAAGGGCGGCAACAGGACCAGCAACGCCGATCATCATCTTCATCCGATTTCCTCCCACCCTAGACATAAGCCATATCTCGAAAAGTTGAAAGCCTCTGCCGAAACTCCAATTTACCTCTTTGGTGGTTTTCGATGCAAGAATTCCCCGGGAAGAGGCAGCGGCGGTCCGCTTAGCCTACGATTCACCTGGAAGGCGCTATCTCTTTTTATTGCTGTTGGTTACAGATGGCGGAGGGCATTGCTCCGAGTTGAAAGAACAGGCCGGTCCGGGTGTCTGCCCTGGCCCGAACTCAGCGGGCCACATTCGAGACTGCAACGCCGGATTATAGGGGAGCCGTTCCGAACCTTGTACCGAAAGCTTATCCCTATCGCACTGCGCGCATGCCGCCAGCAGCCTGTCCACCTCCGGGCCGTCTAACGGCTTAGAGAAAAAATATCCCTGCCCGTACTCGCAATTCAGCTCCCTGAGCTGTTCCATTTGCTGCGCTGTCTCCACGCCTTCCGCAATGACTTCCATGCCCAGGTTATGGGCGAGCGCCACGATGGTCCGGGCAACGGCCGAATTTTTCCCATTCACCCCCATCCCGGCAATAAAAGAGCGGTCGATCTTCAACACATCGATCGGAAAGCGATGCAGTGTGCTCAAGGAGGAATACCCGGTTCCAAAGTCATCCATGTGGGATTGCACGCTCAGGTCCCGCAGTTGCGAGAGCGTGTCGATGGCGGATTCGGCATTTTCCATGACCATGCTTTCGGTGATCTCCAGCTTCAAGCATCGTGCATCGAGGGCGGTGCCAGCCAAGGTTTCATTTATTTCATCAATCAGATTCGGTTGCGCAAGTTGTTTTCTCGACAGATTTACGCTGATGGACAATTGCAAGGGATCGGAAATTTCGGCCTGCCAGGCGCTCATTTGGCGGCAGGCCTCGCGAAGAACCCACCTGCCGATGGGAACGATCAGCCCGGTTTCTTCCGCCACCGGGATAAATTCAGCGGGAGAAGATATCAACTCACAATTCGAATGCATCCAGCGCAGCAGCGCCTCAAACCCGATGAGCCTGCCTGTTTTCAGAGACACAATCGGCTGGTAGTGAATCAGCAGTTCTTGACGGTCAATGGCGCGCCGCAGGTTATTTTCCATCTCCAGGCGCGCCATGGCACGGTCGTGCATATCGTTGTCGAACACCACATGGCGGCCTTTGCCCATTGCCTTTGCCTGGTACATGGCCGTGTCCGCGTCGCGCAGGACATTCTCCGGCTGGTCATAACTGGGCGAGATCAGGGTGATTCCAATACTCGCGTTGGTGAACACCTCGTGACCGGCAAACTGGAAAGGAGAGGACAGCGCTTCGTGGATCCGTTTGGCAACCAGCGTGGCGCCATAAATGTCCTCCAGCTTTTCCAGGAGGATCGTGAATTCATCTCCTCCCAGACGGGCAACCGTGTCTCCGGGCCGCAGGCACGTCTCCAGCCTGCGAGCCACCTCGATGAGCAATTGATCCCCGATCAAATGGCCGAGACTGTCGTTGATGACCTTGAACCGGTCGAGGTCCAGAAAGATCAAGCCGGCAAGGCTGGCCCCGCGCCGTTTTCCGCGTTTGACCGCGAGCGCGAGCCGGTCCATGAACAAGGTGCGGTTGGGGAGGCCCGTCAGCGCATCGTGGAAAGCGGCGCTGAGCGATGCCTCCTCGGCCGCTCTCCTCTTGGTGATGTCGGTCTGAGAGCCCGTCATGCGGACGGCCTTCTCATATGCGTTCCGGACTACAATTCCCCGGCTGAGCATCCAACGGGTTTGTCCGTTCTTGTGGACCATGCGATGCTCGTGTTCAAAGGAGGCAGTTTGTCCTTCCAGATGGGAAGCGATGGCCGCCTTCAACGGTCCCGGGTCCTCGGGATGAACCCGGCGGAACCACTCCTCCGGGCTGTTTCCAATCTCGCGCTCGTCGTACCCCAGCATGGATTTCCAGCGGGGCGAGAAGTAGACTTTGTCGCTTGTCAGATTCCAGTCCCAAAGTCCGTCGTTGGCGCCGCGGGCAGCAAGCCGGTACCGCTCGGCTTCCGCTTGTTGCTCCAGATGCTGGCGCAAGAAGAGGCCATAGGCCATCAACAGCTCCATCAGCAGCTCCGACGTAGCTCGCGCGGCGTGAATCATCGTTTGGTCCACAGATTCCCTGGCCCAGCGCTCCAGCGCTTGTGCATGAACTTCCGCGCTCTCTTCCAGCGGCGTGCCGCTTGCCAGCAGATCGTGTCCCAGCTCCGCAACCGCAACCAAGCGCTCCTCGGTTGGCTCTGCAACGTAGAGTTTCATCAAGTTGTAGTACTGCTCCGCAATGGGCTGTTGTTGTTTCATCGCTGTAGGTTCTTGAAAACGAGAACTGCCGCATCGTCTCTTGCTTTGCCCCAGTCCTCCAAAAGTTTCCAGGCCAGCGGTTCCACCTCTCGGAGAACCGCGGAGTCATAACCGGACATATCCATTATCTCTGCTACGCCATCCGTGGAGAGGATGACTAGATCGCCGGGCACGAGCGGCACAATTTCAGGCAACAAGGTTTTGTAGCCTCCACCGACGATGCCGGGGTCGCTGTTCAGTCTGCGGACCTTCTGGCCGGCGATTATCCCGCGCGTGTTGCCGACGCCGGCGTAGGTCAAAGTCGCCGCATCCGGCTCGATCACGGCAATCCCCATTGCCACGCCTCGCGTGTGGCGAATGGCCGACTCGCAGCCGGCAAAGATGTCGGGCAGCGAGTCCTGGAGATGAACCGCTACATAGTCGAGCGCAGCGCTGGCCGCGACCTCAGCGCCCTTGCCGTGCCCCAGGCCGTCGATGATGCATAGGATTGTCCTTCCGCCGGCTTGCCAGTGGCCGCCCGCATCGCCGCAATGCGGGCCGTCATCCAGAGCGCGTTTGGCGAACGATACCTGCACTTTTCCACTTCCTTGTCACAATCCGTGTTCCAACGTCAACCTTGGAAGAGATCTCGAATTCGTCCATGAGCCTTTTGACCCCGGGCAAGCCTCCACCCAGGCCGCCTCGGGTGGAATATCCGTCTTGCATCGCAAGGCTGATGTCCGGGATGCCTGGACCCTGGTCTTCCGACAGAACTTCCAGCCAGAAACCGCCCCGTTCTTCCACGGCCGAAATTTGGATCATGCCTCCCCCGCTGGCATGGAAGAACAAGTTGCTGGCCAGCTCGGAGACGGCGGTGGCAACTGCGAAGGTGGCTGCCCGAGAAAAACCTGTTTCTTCCGCAAGCGCCGCGGCCGCCTGGCGCACCTGCGCGATGTGATGTTCCTGGGTGACCCGGAAAACCATCCGCTTTTCTTGTTCAGAGCATTGCAGGCCGTAGTCCTCTCCGGCTATGCAAGTTTCGGCTCTCATGGACGGCGCCCGCCTATCAGGATGCTGATTTTTGTATGCCCCGGCTCGGATTCGATCACGAACTCATCCACCAATCTTTTGGTGCCGGGCAGGCCGGCCCCGAGACTGCCTCCCGTAGAGAACCCCTCGGATAACGCCTGCTCGATGTCGGAAATGCCGGGGCCATGGTCTTCGATTGTGACCCGGAGCCAGGGCCCGGTTCCATTGGATTCACCTGTAATGTGGCAAACCCCATTCCCGGCGTACACAACCACGTTGCGTGTCAGCTCGGAGATCGCCGTAGCCAAACGCGTCTGGGCCGCGACACCAAAACCGAGGTTCCGCGCCATGTCCCGCCCCGTTCGGCGCGCGACCACAATGTCGGCAGAGCTGTTGATGGGAACTTCAAGCGGTTCCATGGACGGCATCCCTTTTTCTTATCATGCTCTGGAGTTTCTCCATGCCTTGATCGAGGTCGAGCGCGGTCTCGGCGCCGATCAATTCCCGGCCCATTTCGACCAAAGTGAGCGCCACGGCGGGCTGCATGCCGCAGATGACGGCCTCGGCCCCCAACAGCTGGGCCATACTCGCCGTATCATTCAGTGACCGAGCCATAAAGGAGTCCACTACTTCGAGCGCTGTAATATCGATCACGATCCCCCTCGCTGCGGTTTCCGACACCATGCGCAACACGTCGGTCTGAAATTCGACTATCTCATCGTCCGACAGATCGATCTGGATCGAGGTTAAAAGGACGTCTTTGAGTCGCAGGATAGGAACTCTCATGGCACTCACTCCGAGCTGGCTTGGACCTTGTATCCAATCAGGGCGAAGGCTTCCGCAACTCCCCTCGCCAGTTTGCCTCCCGAATTCAAAGCAGACGACTGGACGCCGATCTGGACCAGCGTTTGGGCGGCTTCCGGACTGATGCCGGTGATGATCACTTCCGACCCAAGCATCTTGGCGGCGCCGATAGCTTTGACCAGATGTTGTGCAACTTGAGAGTCGATCACGGGCACGCCGGTTACATCCAGGATGGTGACTCGGGCCTCGTTATCGACAACGGCCTGCAGCAGCGTTTCGTTCATCTGGGCCGCGCGGGCTGTGTCGATGACACCCACCAGGGGCAGAAGGACTATCTTGTCCCAGATTTTGATCGCCGGCGTGGACAGTTCCATGATGGAGCGCTTCTGCTGGTCGATGAGTTCGTCGCTTTTGCTATGGAAAGAGCTGGCTACAACTTCTGTATCGAATTCAATCAGTGCCGTCAGTGAGCGCAGAACATTTAGGGGCTCCAGCCTGGAAGAGTCCAGAGCGCACAAGAACTCGGTAAACCAACGCCGCGCAAAGGACATCGAGGAAAGGTACGCTGCGATCGGGAGCCCGATGCTCATGTGCACTTCCCCGATTATTTTCCGCCGTGCTATATACCGCTCGTCCACTCGGGCAGCCAGGAATTCGCGCCAATAGCTCTTCTGGAGGCCCTTGACACGTTCCAGAGTCTCCTGCTTGGAAAAGAACTGCCCGAATTCGGGCTGAGGGCGCAACCACACGTAGAAGTCCTCCACAAGATCATCCACGTGAGCTGACGCCATCTCACCGAAACGGCGAATCTCCTCGAGATTCGCCTCGGTTAGTCCGTATTGCTCTAATAGGCTCGCGGAGTTCGTGTAATCAGCGGAGTTCGTGTAATCAACGGAACTCATAGCTTGTCTCCTCTCTTCCTTACCTGTGCTATTCGCTTTGATATCAGCTTCCTGATCCCGCCAGGGGACAACCCGGCCAGATATGATCCAATGGGGAGGGAGGGGGGCAGATCAGCCTCACCTAGGTTCATCAGCAACTGCTGAAAGGACTGTTGTCCAGCGATCTAATTTATTGGACCCAAAGATCCTAAGACTTAGTGTCGTCGAGGATTGTCTTTTCCTCACGAGCCTTGAGTATGAATCGTGCCGGAGAGCAGCTAAAATTTTGCCTGTAAGTTTTAGGCCTGGACTGCATGGGCACAGCCTTCGATAATAGGAGTTTGCCTTTTTGAACTAATCAGATACCGTACGGGAGGGGGATTTTCATGAAGATCACCGAAGGAAAACTAAAGCGCATGGGCGCCGTCGCCGGCGAGAACGGAGTCATCTCTGCCGCCGCCATGGATCAGCGGGGTTCCCTGCAGAAATCTATCGCCAAGGAAAAGGGGGTTGATAAGGGCGCCGTGACGCCGGAGATGATGTCGGAGTTCAAGACCGCGGTGACGCGCGTTCTCACCCCCCACGCCAGCGCCATTCTTCTGGACCCGGAGTTTGGCCTGCCCGCCATCCAGCAGAAGGACCCCAAAGCGGGGGTGCTGCTGGCTTACGAGCAAACCGGCTACGATCAATCCCAGCCGGGCCGTATTCCCAGCTTGATTCCTTACTGGACGGTAAAGAAAGCCGTAGAGGCCGGAGCCGACTGTCTGAAGTTGCTGCTCTATTACAGTCCGGAGGAGCCGGAAAACGTCAAAGAGATCAAGCATGCCTTTGTGGCGCGCATCGGGGCCGAGTGCGAACACTGCCAGGTGCCGTTCTTTTTGGAGTTTGTGGGCTATGACTTCCATGGCGGCGATGAAAGCGGCGTGGAGTATGCCAAAAAGAAACCGGAGATCGTCTCCAAAAGCATGGAGGAGTTCTCCAAGCCGGAGTATTGCGTGGACATCCTGAAGGTGGAGGTCCCAGTCAACATGCAGTTTGTGGAAGGGGCGCGAGCAAACAAGAGCGGCCAGGCAGCCTACAGCAAGAAAGAGGCGATGGATCTGTTTCGCGGGGCGGCTAAGGTGGCGACAAAGCCGTTTATCTATTTAAGCGCCGGGGTCAGCGACGACCAGTTCCGCGAAAGCCTGGAGATGGCGATTGAAGCCAAGGTGAACTTCGCCGGGGTCCTCTGCGGACGGGCCACATGGAAGGAAGGCATCCCGGTCTATGCCAAACAAGGGCTGAAGGCCTTTGAGGACTGGCTGAGCGACCGCGGCGTGCAGAACATCCAGGCTCTCAACGAAGTCCTGAAAGGCGCTAAACCGTGGCATGCCAAGTACGGCGGCATGGCTAAGATCCAAAAAGGCTGATCAAGCTGCGGAGAGGAAATCCGTTGTCGCTGCCCTTCTCCGTCCGGTGAAGGAACCCGCATATTGCCGGGCGTTGCAATCGCAGGCAAGGGAATCTGGAAATGTCATCTGTTTTCTTCGGTATTAACTTCTTCCCCACCGTTCTGCTCAGCCAGAAGAGCGGCGAGCAATATTACGAAGAGACTTTGCGGCTGAGCGTCCTGGCCGACCAACTCGGCTACAGCCACGTGCGCACCGTGGAGCATTACTTTCGGCCGTACGGAGGGATGACGCCAAACCCGATTGTGTTCCTCACCATGGTGGCGGCCCGCACGGAGCGCATCCGCCTGGTGACGGGCGCCGTCCTCCCCATCTTCAACCACCCGATCAAGCTCGCGGGAGAACTGGCCATGCTGGATTGCATCTCCCATGGCCGCCTGTGGGCTGGTTTTGCGCGGGCCTTCTTGCCGGAAGAGTTTGACGCCTTCCAGCGCAGCATGGATGAGAGCCGCGCCCGGTTCGAGCACGGCTTGGAGGCTATCATCAAATTGTGGACCCAGGACGAGGTGATCCATGAGGACCCTTTCTGCCGTTTCGGACCGATCCGCATGATGCCGAAACCAGTCCAGCAACCACACCCTCCGATTTTCGTTGCTGCCATCGGCACACCGCGCAGCTTCGAGTGGGCGGGTCGTCAGGGCCACAACCTCATGGTCGTGCCTTACCTTGCAAAGTTCGAAGCCTTGCAGGAAAATCTGCAGCGCTATCGTGAGGCGTTTGCCGAGTCGCATCCGGACAAGAGGCCGTGGCCCATTCAGATGTCGTTTCACCTCCACGTCGCGGAAACGGATGCCCAGGCGCAGGCTGAGACGCAACCGCACATGGAACAATACCTGCAACTCTTCCGGGAAAGCGCCAGCGCCTGGGAGAACCGTTCCTCCAGCAACTACCCCGGCTACACTGAGCTGATTAACGAACTGGACCGAATGACGCTCGACCGAACTATAAAGGAGACGCGGGCCTTCATCGGCAGTCCCGACACCATCGAGCGGCAAATCCGCTACATCTTGGAACAGTTCGGTGATATTGAACCCAGCCTCTCGATGCTGTACGGCAACATGCCCCTGGAGACGGCAGAGCGCAGTCTCCGCTTGTTTGCCGAGCAAGTGATGCCCCGCTTTCAGCAGCCCACCTTTGCGGCGGCTAGACCTAAGACTGCGGGAACCCGGTGACCATCAGTTATCACCATCAGTTTTATGGGCAGCTATCACCATCAGCTATCACGGGCACCGCAGACAGGGCAGAGGAGAGACGAGCCATGAGCATGGAATCAAAAGCACCCACCACCGCCGGAACCGGCAGTTCGCCGGGCGACCGAGAGCAGTTCTACGCTGATCTCGAAAAGCTCCAAATGGGGCCATTGTGGGAGGTCTACCAACGCGTCCTGACCCGGGAACCGAGCCGGCGCGAAGTTCCCTACCTCTGGCCATGGAGCAAGGTCCGGCCTCCGCTCCTGCGGGCGGGAGAGTTGGTTTCCACAGACGAGGCCGAGCGGCGCGTGTTGATGTTCCTGAATCCCGGCAATCCCGCGCGGATCGGAGCCACGGCAACGCTCTATGCCGCCGCGCAATTGATCCTGCCTGGCGAATCGGCGCGCGCTCACCGGCATTCCCCAGCGGCCTTGCGCTTCACCATCGAAGGCAGCGGAGCCTTCACCTGCGTCGATGGGGAAAAGGTCCGGATGTCGCCGGGAGACCTGGTCCTGACGCCCTCCATGGTCTGGCACGATCACGGAAACGAGCAGGATCATGCGGTGATGTGGCTCGACGGATTGGACCTCCCTCTGATGGCCTCTTTCAATTGCATGTTTCTCGATGAATTCACAAGCGATGTCCAGGAAGAGCGCATGCCGCCATCCCGTTCGGAACGGCTGTATGGGCGTGGCCTGTTTCCGTCCGGCTCTACTTCGGAAATAAAAGGACCGCACTCGCCGGTCTGGGCCTATCGTTGGACCGAGGCTCGGGAGGCTCTGGAGTGTCTCGCAAAGAGCGCCGGCCCGGATGAGTTTGACGGCTATCTGATCCGGTACGCGAATCCGGCCAGCGGCGGCGAGGTTTTCCCGACCATGGGCTGCCGTGTTCAGTTGATTCCCAAGGGCGTGCATTGCCGTGCGCGACGCCGGACATCGAGCTCCGTTTATCATGTGGCCGAAGGCAGTGGGTTTTCAATCCTGGACGGTGTGCGGTTCGACTGGCAGAAAGGGGATACCTTTGCCGTGCCGATCTGGTGCTGGCAGGAACACGCCGCCGCGTCGGGCGACGCCGTGCTGTTCTCGCTGACCGACCAGCCGCTGCTGGCTCCGCTCGGCCTGCTGCGCAGCCAACCCTATCCTGAAAACAATGGATTTCAGGCTGTCCGTTCTGTTTTTGGAGAACAGCCGCACTGAGCCGCAGTCCTCTGTAGAAAAAACCAGGCAGGCACAATCACCAGGAAGACCTTCAAATGAAACTGGTCAGCTACTTCACCTCTGGACGGATCAGGCTCGGCGCCCTGAGCGGCGATTTTATCGTAGATCTGAACCGCGCGCAGATCAGACTGAAGATGGCGAGCGGCCGGAGCACGGGAAAACTCCTGCCGTCCGAGATGGTGCCGTGGCTGGAGGAAGGCAAAGTGGCCTTTACCGCTGCCCAGGAAACGCTCGCTTTCGTGGAGCAGCAACTGGAAAGGGGTTCCACCGAATCCCTGCTGCGCCAGGGTCTTATCGTGCCCGCCTCGTCCGCCGCTCTGGCCGCTCCGGTTCCGCGCCCGCCAAAATTAATCGCCGTGTGGGTGAACTACACAGAGCACGGCCAGGAAGCTGCTATCGAGGCTCCCAAGAGCGCTCCTCTGTTTTTCACCAAGTTTTCGACAGCGGTCATCGGGCACGGCCAAGCCATCATTCTGCCCCGGATCAGCCAAAAAGTAGACTACGAAGCGGAGCTTGCGCTGGTCATCGGAACCCGGGGAAAGGACATCCCGGCAGAAAAAGCTTACGAACATGTCGCCGGTTATACGATCCTGAACGACGTCAGCGCGCGCGATTTTTCTTTGAAGGCATTGATCGGCGTGGTGGGGCCGTCGGACGTGCAAAAGTCGTTTGACACTTTCGCCCCCATGGGTCCGTATCTGGTGACCGCAGACGAAGTTCCCGACCCCCATGCGCTGCGCATTCAACTCCGCATCGGGGAGGAGCTATTGCAGGATTCAAACACCGGTTGCATGATCCATCGCATCCCCGAAATCATCGCTTACATCTCCGCCATTGCCACCCTGGAGCCCGGAGACGTGATTACAACGGGGACGCCTCCGGGAGTCGGCTTTACGCGGACTCCGCCGCGATGGCTCCGGCCAGGTGAAACCGTCCGGATCGAGATCGAAAAGATCGGGGTTCTCGAGAATCCGGTGGCCGCCGAATCATAAGAAAGACGGCTCCTTTCTGTGTGCCAAAAAACCGAAGCGAGGAAAAAACGATGCCGGTTCCCGAAAGAATCGACCCCGGCGGCAACGTCGTGGGGAAAGGAGATATGCGGGCGCAAAGCCAGCGGGTTTTTGAAAACATCGCGGCCATCCTGCAACAAGCCGGCGGCACGCTGGACAACCTGGTCCGCATCACCGCTTATCTGACCGACATGAGCCGGTATCCGGAATATAATGAAGTGCGGACAAAGTTTCTGGGCGCCCGCCCGCCGGCAAGCACCACCGTCCAAATCTCTGGCTTGGCGTTCGAAGGACTTTTGGTGGAAGTGGACGCGGTGGCTTATCTTTAGTCCGTCTATGAATTATGTATTCCGTCAGGGCACGGTTTTAACCGTGCCGAAACGCTCTCCAGCCAAGTGTGCTTCAGCGCCTGAGGTGAGTCTCAAATTCTACGTATTCCAGCGATTCAACCTCGATCTCAGCAGCCTGTAAAACCGTGCCCTGACGAGAGCCTAATATGGGATACACGAACTGTGAAACAGGTCTAGCGCAATGACCTCGCCCTCATTTAGTAATCAGTGAGCAGGAACCAGGATGGACAAAGCCGGAATATACCTCAGCGTTCCCTTTTGCAGGCAAAAGTGCAGCTATTGCAATTTCGCCTCCGAGGTTCATCCCTTTTCTCAGTTGCCCCGATACCTGCACGCCTTGCAAACCGAGATCACCGATAGAGCGCGGCTTTGGCCGATGGCCGGCATTGCTTCGCCGGGAGACCTCCCGGTAAATACCGTCTATCTCGGCGGCGGCACGCCGGGGCTCATCGAGCCGGAGGCGCTAGGGAAGCTGCTCGGCACGGTCCGGTCCTGTTTCCCGGCGGACCCGGATACAGAGATCACCCTGGAGACCAGCCCGGAAAACGTAACGGCCGCAAACGCCCGCTGCTGGACGTCGAGCGGCGTCAACCGTATCAGTATGGGAGTGCAGTCGATGGTCGAGCGTGAGTTGCGGGCAGTAGGCCGCCGCCACAGTGCGGAGACGGTTGGCCGGGCATTCTCCGTATTGAAGCAGGAGGGCATCTCCAACATTTCCGTTGATCTGATCGCTGGACTACCCCATCAAACCGAACAAAGTTGGGAGGCCTCGCTCGAAGCCCTGCTCCGGCTGGAGCCCGGCCATATTTCTGTTTACATGCTGGAGGTGGATGACGACAGCCGGCTGGGCAGCGAAATCCTGAAGCACGGCCACCGCTACCGAGCGGCGGAAGTTCCCTCGGAGGAACAGGTGGCTGCCTTCTACTCCGCGGCGGTGGAGCGTTTACGCGCAGGCGGCTACGAGCATTATGAGGTCTCGAACTTCGCACGGCCGGGAAAAGCATCGCGCCACAATGAGAAGTATTGGACCGGCGCGCCGTATTTCGGCTTCGGGGTCGATGCCCACTCCTACGACGGCGAACGCCGCTGGGCCAACACCGATTCTCTGGAGCACTACCTGGAGAAGATGGCGCAAGCCCAGCCGCCCATCGTGGACTGGAGGACATTGTCCACACAGGAAAAACTGGAAGAAAGGTTTTTCCTGGGCCTGAGACGCAGGCAAGGGATTCGGGCATCGCGCCTGAACTCGGATTTTGATGTGGACATCCACCAAAAATACTCGGCGCAGATTCACCAGTTCCGCGAGGCCGGATGGATGGAAACCGACGGCGACTGGCTGCGCCTGACCGACCAGGGCTTGCTGTTCTCGAACGAAGTGTTCGCGGGCTTTCTGGCCTGAGAGGAAGCCCCCTGAAGAACAAGCCGAAGATGCTATACTCTCGTCATGGCAAAGGGGGATTTCAACTTCTACAAAGGTAAGGACCCACGCGAATTACCGACTTATGGGATTGTGGAGGCATCTCGGTATCTGCGGATACCCGAGGCAACGCTGCGATCCTGGGTTCAGGGCCGCACTTACCAAACTAAAACGGGGCCACGTTTCTTTAAGCCCATTCTCACCCCCCCCGACAAAAAACATCCTTCTCGGCTCTCCTTCATGAACTTGGTGGAGGCCCACGTTCTCAACGCGGTCCGCCGATGCCACAGGGTTCCCTTACCTAAGCTTCGAAAAACACTTGAATTCGTTAAGACTGAATTCCCTTCAAAACACCCATTGGGTGACCGTAAATTTGCAACCGTTGGAATAGACCTTTTCATCCAGAAGCTTGGCCACCTGACGAATATCTCTGAAAGTCGCCAACAGGCCATGCAAAAACTCCTCAAGGCGCATTTACGTCGGATCACGCGAGACCCATCCGGTCGTGCTACTAGACTATATCTGCTCACAAGTAACCTCAGACCCAAACCACCATTCGATGCTCCAAAGGCGGTTGTGATTGATCCGTTTGTTTCCTTTGGGCAGCCTGTTCTTGCAGGGACTGGTATCGCTACGGCTCTAATTGCAGCGAGGTATAAGGCTGGGGAATCGATTGGGGAACTGGCAGACGACTATGCACGCCGACCCGCCGATATCGAAGAAGCGATCCGGTGCGAGCTCCAACTCGAAGCTGCCTGAACCCCTTGTATTTTTCCTGGACCGGTCCATAGGAAAGTTGAAGGTCGCGGTCGCACTCCGGCAGGCAGGCGCTCAGGTGGCCATTCACGACGATCACTCTGGACAGAAAACCTAAAGGATGAGAACTGGCTCAAGGAAACCGGGAAGAAAAGGTGGATTGTTTTGACAAAGGACCAGCGCATCCGGTACCGTCCAAGGGAAAGTAAAACTCTTACGCAAGCGGGAGTGCGCGCGTTTGTGCTCACAGCCGGAAACATTGACGGCACTGAGATGGCGGAGATATTTGTGAAAGCGCTTCCCAAAATCAGGCGGTTTGCAGTCAAATACTCCCCTCCTTTTATTGCTACAGTGTCCTGAAGCGGGTCCGTGTCGATGCTGGCCATTGCGCGCTGAGCAATTCTCTGAAAACGGAATGCTCCCATGAAAGAACACTCCAACCCCAAAAGCACCGCCACCCTGGAACAGGAGGGCAGGTCTCAGACAACCGTGGACCTGCGAAGCGACACCGTAACCAAGCCCACACCGGAAATGCGCCGCGCCATGGCCGAGGCCGAGGTGGGCGATGATGTCTACGGCGAAGACCCCACCGTCAACCGTCTGGAGCAGCGCGCCGCCGGGATGTTCGGGCGGGAGGCGGGGCTGTTTGTTCCCTCCGGCTCGATGGGGAACCTGGCGGCCATGAGGGTGCACATCCGTCCCGGGCAGGAGATCATCTGCGAGGAGCGGGGTCATGTTTACAACTTTGAGATGGCCGCCATGGCCGCTATTGCGGGCGGTTTGGCCCGGCCGGTCCGGGGAAACGACGGGGTCCTGTCCTGGGCTCTGGTGAAAGAAGCCATACGTCCCCAAAGTCCCTTTCGCGCGCAGACTGGCCTCATCGCCTGCGAGAACACGCACAACATAGCGGGGGGCCGCGTGCTCCCTCCGGAATTGGCCGATGAAATTTGCGACGAAGCGCACGCCCTGGGGCTGCGCGTTCACCTAGATGGCGCCCGCATCTTCAATGCCGCCGTCGCGCTGGGCCGGCGGGTCGATGAAATCACCCGGAAGTTCGACTCGGTGATGTTTTGCGTCTCGAAGGGCCTGGGAGCCCCGGTGGGTTCGCTGCTGCTGGGAAGCCGGGAGTTTATCAACCAAGCCCGCATCGAACGGAAGGTGCTGGGAGGAGGGATGCGCCAGGCGGGCGTATTAGCCGCAGCGGGGCTGGTGGCGCTGGAAAAATCTCCCGCGCGTTTGCATGTCGATCATGAAAACGCCAGGCTGCTGGCCGAAGGGCTGGCCGGGCTTCCCGGCATTCGGCTGGACCCGGCCAAGGTCGAGACCAACATCGTTGTATTCGACATCTCCGGCACGGGCATGACGTCAGCGGAAATCTCCGAAAAACTCCGGGCCCAGCAGGTGTACGCGAACGGGGTGAGCCCCGCGGCCATGCGCATGGTCACCCACTGCGACGTGGACCGGGCCGGTTGCTTGCGGGCCATTGAACTCATGGACCGTATCGTGCGCCGCGTTTCGTCAGCCGGGTAGGGCGGTTTCGACCAGTTTCTCCTGATGGGAACGCCCCCTGTTCGGGAAATTCGGCGCCAGCAGGCTCAGCGAAGTTGGAACGGAAATTCGGGAGTGGCTCAGGCAATAAACTACGGAGACTGCAAGCCGGGGAAAACTTCTTGCTGCACTTGCGGGACGAAGAAGCGGACCAACTCCGGGTCGAACTGGCTTCCAGCACACCGCTCCAGCTCCCCCACAGCCTCCCCGTGCAGCAGAGCGGAACGATAGGGACGGCGTGAAACCATTGCTACGTAGGCTTCGCAGATCGTCAAGATCCTCGATCCCACGGGTATTTCCTTCCCTGACCGCCCCGCGGGATATCCCTTTCCGTTGAAAAATTCATGGTGGCATTGCACCATCTCCGTTACCCGGGCATCGACTCGCGCCGCCTGTAACAGACGAACTCCCTGCTCCACGTGTTGCCGCAGCGGCAAGTAGCCGCCGGGAAGGAGACGCTCCTGGTCCCGGAGCACCGTTTCCGGGATGCCTGCATGTCCCACACCCAGAAGCAAAGCGGCACGACGGATGCGTTTGATCTCCTCCTGGGCGAGACCCGCCTCGCGGGCCAGCTCGGAAGCGTAATGGTGCACTCGCTGATGGTGCCCGTGATGGAGGAGAATCTCTTCCTCGAGCAGGGTCGTCAACTCCATCAGCGCTTGCTCGGCCACATGGTCCCGGTCCGGCCTATGGTCCGACTGGCTTTCGGCCTGGACAAGCTGCTCCAATTTGCTTACAGCCTCCTCCATCACCTCCGGGCCGGTGAAACCGGTGTACAAGGTAAAGGGAACACGGTGCTGCGCGGCGACAGGAACCGCTCCGGGAGGCTGGGACGGCTCGGCACAGGTCACGCAATTTCCGCCGCGCCCTTTGGAAAGATACAAGTTGGAGTCGGCTGCCCGAAGGATATCCTCCGGCGTAGCACCGTGCCAGGGAAAGGTGGCAATTCCGAAGCTGACCGTAAGATTCCTTTTCTGAAAGGTGGGCTCGCTGGCAATCCACAAACGCATCCGCTCAGCCAGCGTCTCGGCCTGTTCTGTAGAGGCCTCCGGCATCATGATGATAAATTCGTCACCGCCGTAGCGGGCCGCCACGTTGCTTTGCCGCGAGCGGTTCCCCAGCAGCCTTCCCAGCTCGGCCAGCACCCGGTCTCCTTCCAGATGTCCTTCCGTGTCGTTAACGGATTTGAACTTGTCCACATCCAGAAGTAGAAGGGAAAATTGACGTCCCGTACGCGTGGCGCGTTTCCATTCCGCCTTCAGGACTTGGGAGAAGTAGCGCCGGGTCTTCAGCCCGGTCAAGCTGTCGGTGATGGCCTGCTCCTGCGTTCGCTGAAAGACGAAAGCGTTTTGTAGAACAACCGCCAGGTAACCGGCTAAGCTGCGGAATGTCTCTATTTCTTCCTCCGGGAAAACCTTCGGCGGGAGTTTCTCCATGTAGAACGCGCCCAGGTTTTTTTCCCCGTGGACAATAGGAAGGTAAAGCTGGGAACTGCTGTTTGGCTGTGCGCCCTCGCCGACGGATTCCGGAGGATCATTCTGCTTTTGGCCCTTCTCGCCCGGCTCCTTCCGCAATTCCTGTTTCCAGGGAAGCTGTTTGCCCGGCATGGGAACGGCAGTTCCGGCTTCTGTTTTCCATTCAATCTCCTCGTGCCGGGGGCCTGCCAGGCCGATCCCTGCGTATTCGCAATCAAAATTGCGCCGAATCTCCTGCGCAATTTCTGCCAGCAGCTCTTTTGCGTCCCAGGTAGAGACCGCAAGACGTTGTATCCGGTTCAAGAACCCCAGGTGGCGGGACCGCAACTGTTCCTGGCGGAGCTTCCGTTGTTTCCGCAGGTATCCGTAGAAGAGCGCGGCTACTGCCAAAGCCAGCAAGTAATAGAGCGGTTCTACGGAGGATGGAATCATAAGATAGCTACCCAGGACAAACCGGGGCTCCAGCTATTTAACACCACACCTGAAGTTATTCCCTGAAGTTATTCAATGACACATTCGGAGGGAAGTCAAGGTTTTCAGAGTTCGCCGAGTGTGTCTTATGGGAGATGGCGGGAAATTGTAAAAAGGCTGGAACTCTGCGGAAAAAACATTCTGGGAACGGAGCCTTTTGCGCCGCACGGCGCGAAGCTTGCGGCTTCCGGCTCAGGGTTCCCTCACGAATTCATACCGTTCAATCGTGGCTGCAATTCCAACACGGTTGCCCTGCTCGGAGGTCTGATCCACCCGTACGACCTTGCCCATGCACCGGATCCGCACGGAACTGCCCTTGGTGATTTCTCCCGGCAGGGTGAGAATAAATTCGAGCGACGTGCCCACTTCCAGGTGAGATTCATATTCAAAATAGACACCGCCGGAGCTGACGTCGCGGGTTTGGACAGCTTCAATATCCGCCCCGCCCAACTCTTCCACCTTCAGGTTGACGGGCAACGTCATGGGGAAACGCTGCGACCGCCGCTTGTCATTTACACTCATCAATAACCTCTGCGCCAACTAATATGATTTTGAGCAACAACCACAGCTAACACAATAGCCTCCTGGTCTCATTTTCCCAATAGTACGAACGTACTAAGCTAACCTGGGACTGCATCGCCTTGGCCGGAGTCCTCGTATGCCGGACAAATGGGCCGAAAATCGCAGTATCGGCAGTGATATGCCGGCAGGGCCGGAAACTTCCCCGCGAGAATATCACGGCTCACTTGGCGAATTTGCCCCTGGAGATCCCTGAAATCATCCGGCCCCCGTGTAGTCCGGAAACCCTCCTGGGCAGTTAAGGTTAAGCTATGGAGGACCAAGCTGAGCGGCTTTAAGCCCAGCACTTCCCGGCAAGCCAGCGCATAAAGGGTCAACTGCAAGCTGCGATCCGCTTCTTTTTGCGTTTGCGCCCGGCCCGTTTTGTACTCGATCAACTCCGCATCCCCGCCGGCGAGCTGGTTGATCTGGTCAATTCTTCCCAGCAGCTTCGTCTCGCCGCCCTGTTTGACGCCGGCGCCTATATCGATGTTGAACTGGAAGCCCTTCTCCTGATGCAAGAGTTGAAACGGATGGCCCTCCAGCGAACGCCGGAGTCCGGCGAGTTGTTCCCGGCCCATGTCCTTATATTTGCTTTCCTGGTGCGGATCGGTAAAACCAGCCGAGGACCAGTGCTGGTTGAGGATCGCTTCGACAGTTTCCGGTTGCTGCACTTTTCCACCTGCGTCTCTACCGGCTTCTTTACTGGCGGCGAGACGGCTGACAAGCTCTCGCACGGCCCGGTGCATGATAGACCCAAACAGCAAGGCGGGAGAAGGGCTCACGGGAAGGCGGCATACGTAACTGTATTGATACTTTCGCGGACATTGCCGGTAGGTATCGAGGCCGGATGCGCTCATCGTCAGGCTGCCCGCAGGCGGAGCCGCCATGGCGCCGGCCCATCTGTCAATCTGCGAAAAGGGCGACCGGCGAATAGTATCTTCTTGCCGGAGAGCCTGCGACACCGGTTCCGGTGACGCCGAGAGCTTCTTCCATTCTATGTTCGCGACGGCGTCTTCCCGGAGTTCGTCCAGGAAGCGGGAAGGCTGCTGCCGTTTGTTCGACACCGTGCAGAGCGTCAGCGTGCTGCGCGCGCGGGTGAGCGCCACGTAGAACAGCCGCCGTTCCTCTTCGATATGGAAGTCGCCCTGCGGCAGGGGGCCCTTCAGCAAAGCGTCGGGAAAAGAGATGAGCGGGCGGCGATGAGAAGTGGGAAAGGCCCGCCGCAGCAGATGCAGGACAAAAACATTTTCGAACTCCAGACCCTTGGCCCCGTGCACGGTCATCAACTGCACCTTGCCCCAGGGCCCGGCGCCGGCTGCTTTGTCCCAAAGAGTTCCCTGGCGGGGCTCCTCCAAGGAGGCCGCGCCCGGCGATGCTGGGCCGTCCTCATCGGGAAGAGAAATCCTTCCCCCGGCTTCTTCAAAGTAACCGAAGTACTCCAGGAATTCCCCCAGCAGCCCCCCCGTGCTTTTATCTTGATCCCATTGAATGACGAAATCGGTGAAGGCTCCGAGAGCCGCATCATAACCTTCCTCTTCAAAGCCGAACAAACCCAGCTCCTGCCGCAACGAGGGGAACCAGGAGCGGAGCCGCTGTTCGCGGGAAAGTTTTTGATACCGGGTGAGGAAGCCGAGCAGTTTCGGTTTGCCCGTCCACTGGCCGCCCCAACCGCTATCCTCGACGACCTTCCGCAAGCTGCACTTCCGGTCGCTCGCCAGACGGCAACCCTCCCACAGCAGGCTCGCCTTCATCTCCCACTGCGGGCCCGCCAGCACGCGAGCCAGGCTGACACTGTCCTCCGGGCGGCCAATGGCGCGCAGACAGGCCACCATGTCCCGCACCGGCGGCAGATTATCGATGGCCAATTTGCGAATGGCAAAAGGAACGCCTCTTCGCCGGAGAGCCTCCACTAACCGGTTCCGGTGGCGATGGGCGCGATAGAGAACTGCAAAATCGGAATAGGCTTTGGCTTCCCCCGCCTGTATCTGGCGTGCAATTTCTTGCGCCACGAATTCCGACTGCTGGATATCGCCGGGAAACTCCCAGACCTCCACCTTCCGCCCCTGCGGGTTGGAGGTCTCGAGGCGCTTGCCGGGCTGGTAGCGGTCCTTGGAATTGGGAGCGATGGCGGCGGCGGCCACCTCCAATATTCTTTTTGTCGAGCGGTAGTTCTGGCGCAGGACCACGCGGGGGTGTCCCGGAAACCGCTGCTCGAATTGATGGAAGCTGGCATAGGAAGCGCCCCGGAAGCGGTAGATCGCTTGGTCGTCATCCCCCACCACGGTCAGGTTTTTTCTCTCGCCCGCCAGGCGCACCAGCAACTCGATCTGTGCCAGGTTGGTATCCTGAAACTCATCCACCAGAATGAAGCGGTAGCGGCGCTGCAGACGCGCCAGCAGTTCGGGAGTGGCATCGAGCAGGACGAGGGTGCGGGAAATCATCGCCCCAAAGCTGAGCAGATGCTCCTGCTCTTCCAGCTCAGCCGACCGGCTGAGCATCCGCGCTACCTCGCGTTGCCGGGCGATCTCCTCCTCCGCGCACTCTTTTTGAGGAGGCCCCTGGCGGGAAGAGCGCAGGCAGTCGTCCGCCACTTTTTCCACGTAGGCAGTGTACTCCTCCGGTGTCACCAAGTTGTCGTGGCAGCGGGAGCAGAAGTCGACCAGGTCTCCCAGAAAGCGGCCAGGCTCGGAGACCTTGAGATAGGTATCGAGATCCAGGCTTTCCAGATGGCGGCGAAGAAAGATCCAATGGTCGATTCGGTCGAGCGCCTTGCCGGGAGATTCCTCCAAGAGCAACTCGTAGCAGAAGGCATGAAAGGTGGAGAAGCGGCAGCCGAGCGCGCTCTCTCCGAAGCGCTCCCCGGCGCGCTGCCGTATCTCCTCAGCCGCTTTATTGCCGAAGGTGATGGCCAGGATGTTTTCGGGTTGCAGCCCCGGCACCGTGCGCAATAGATAACCGACACGCTCCACAATCACGCGCGTCTTGCCGGTGCCAGCGCCCGCCACGATCAGCAGCGGTCCCTCGCCGTGCTCCACCGCCGCTCGTTGCTCCGCGTTCAGTTGCACCATGCTAACCTGTAGCTTCCCGGGTCACTCCCCAGCGGATAGAACTTTTCGGGTCCATTGCCCACTCTGTCTTAGGTACTGAATGATTTTCTAACTCTAAACTCCGAACCCCTGAGCAGGCTGGAATCATTTCCTAGAATACGCGGTAAGACCCGGAAAAGGGCCAACAGAATGGACTCGAACTTTTCAGTCCTTCTAGCATCCAACAGTTCATGCCGAACCTCGTTGTCGCTGCTGTCGCTCAAAAAGTTCTTGACTACCCATTTGCCCCAGCGGCTTGACCGGGCAGGGGAGAGATGCTAGCGTAGGCTTCCAGATTCTCATAGCCAGCTTTTCATAGCATGCCGGG
The DNA here is from genome assembly GCA_963666975.2 of Terriglobia bacterium. Lineage (GTDB taxonomy): Bacteria > Acidobacteriota > Terriglobia > 2-12-FULL-54-10 > 2-12-FULL-54-10 > JADFGZ01. The sequence goes on from CAXVYR010000004.1 coordinate 1,790,628, forward strand.
CGTGCTTTAGTAAGGTCCACTGAAAAAATGAGCCATCCAATGCTCTCCTTGTTTCCCGAACCGGAACCTGGGTTAGAGAACAAAGAGGTCCGCGAGTCACGCACCACCGGAGTCTATCCCTCGCAAAAGATCCAAGAGTCCATTCACGCCGACCGGATTCGCGCCTCCTCGCCCATTACCGGCGTGCAGATTCAGCCGGCCAGCCTGGACCTGCGGTTGGGGCCGGTGGCCTACCGGGTGCGGGCCAGCTTTCTGCCGGGAAAATTTTCCACGGTCGAGAACAAAGTTCGGGAACTCCAGATGAACGAGATTGATCTGCGCCCGGGGGCCGTTTTCGAGAAAGGGTGTGTCTACATTGTCCCGCTGATGGAGGAGTGGTTTCTCCCCGAGGACGTCTCCGGCAAGGCCAACCCCAAGAGCACCACCGGGAGGCTGGATATCTTCACCCGCTTGATTACGGACTCTGGGACGGAATTCGAGCGGGTGGGACAAGGCTACAGGGGCAAACTGTACGTGGAGGTCGTGCCGCGCACCTTCACCGTCCGCGTGCAGGAGGGGATGCGGCTGAACCAGTTGCGGTTTGTGCGAGGCACCCCTCTGCCGCTGCGGGAGGACAACACTCTGGGCAAGATTCATGAGCAGGAACCCCTGGCGTATGCTCCCGACGACACTCCCGCCGATTCTGAGATTCGTCACGGGCTGCCCATCTCGATTGACTTAGTGGGCAGCGGAGGGTCTGAGGTGATTGGCTACAAAGCCAAGCGTGATGCCCCGCTGATTGATCTAGCTAAGGTGAATTATTACGACCCGGCAGAATTTTGGGAGCCTATCCCACCTACCCCGCGGATCATCCTGAACCCGGACGACTTCCACATCTTGGTTTCCAAGGAAAAGGTGGATATTCCGCCCCACTTGGCAGGCGAGATGGTCGCCTACGATCCTTCGGTGGGGGAATTTCGAATTCACTACGCGGGATTCTTCGATCCTGGCTTCGGCCATGGCCTGGATCAGGCGAAGGGCACGCATGCCGTCCTCGAGGTGCGGTCCCACGGGGTCCCTTTCGTGATCGAAGACGGCCAGGTAGTGGGCCGGCTGGTGTACGAGCGTTTGATGGAGCCCCCGGATAAAATCTACGGTGCGAGCATCGGTTCTTCCTATCAATCTCAGGGACTGTCTCTCAGCAAGCAATTCAAACGGTAAAGTCGGCTTCCTGCCGAAGGAGGCTGTCGAGAGTGCGGTTTTACCCCTTGGCCCGCTGCGGCGAACTGCGCTCGATTCACTTCCTTTGATTTTCGAGCGCCAATACTCCTCCCCGTGCGAATCCAGCCGTCGAGACCTCTACAAAAACCACCGAAACGGCGTCACGCGTGGTGCCGGTCTCCTCGACCATTGTCTCGGTGACGCGCTCTACAATCTTTCGCTTCTGCTCCAGCGTTCGCCCTTCGAGCAGCGTAATCTGTACGTGCGGCATGAACAATCCCTCCTGTTTTGCGGATGAAAGTCCGCTCAATATAGCATGGGGGGGCAATTCAGAAGCTGTGAAATGGCGGCAACTGTCATTGACAGAATGAGATAGGGCTGCCAGAAAAACGCCGTGCCGGGAGCTGGCTTCCTGTGTCCGGCACGCGCTTCTTCTGCTGCCTGTCTGTTTTCTTTCCCCCCTCAACTCCCCTCAGCCAAAAGTGGAAAAAAAAGTGAAGATAACCCTTTACAACGTCTGCAGCTTGTGGCAGCATTCCAGTAATTGGATGCAGTTTTTTGGGAGGTGTTAAGCAACTTCACAGAGAAGCAAGAGCATCCAATAACCACACACACTGACTAGACTTGACCAAAAGCCATCCGCCCCGGATGGCGCGTCCGTTGAGTCGGGGGCGCTAACCAAGACCTACCCAAAAAGGTTAGAGCCTCCGGCTCATTTTTTGTATAAGGGAGCTTTTGCGGATGGGAGACGCGAGCATACCGATGGAGAACCAGAGGCCATGCATTCTGGCCGCCGTCCAAGATATGTTTTTCGCGGCGAAGATCACCGCCGCGGCTAAACGGGCGGGCGTGGAGGTCAGGTATGTTCTTGATGAGAAGGAGCTTTTGGGAGCAGAACCACCGCCGCAGATGATTATAGTCGATCTGAACAACTCGAGTCTGAACCCTGTCGAGTTGATCGGCAAGTTGAAAGCAGACCCTACGGCACGCGAGGTCCGCGTCATCGGATTCCTGTCTCACGTGCAACAGGACCTGAAGCGCGAGGCGGAACTGGCCGGATGCGACTTGGTGCTGCCGCGCTCCGTGTTTTCCCAAAACCTGGAGGACCTGCTGCGCGGGCGCTCCTGCCACCTTTAAGCGTGTGTGAGTCCTGCCGCTTTTGCAGAGGAAACCCGGGTGCGCGCTTGGCGTGAGTCACCACTCGGTCTCGAGATCCCTGCCTAACAAACCTACCTTATTGCATAGGCCGCAGGTCCCATCGAAAAACGTTACCTTTGCGCTATTGGCGCGAAAGCGAGCATGCCTTATCGTGTGAAGTGTTCGCAGGGTAAGACGGAACTGAGGAACGCCGGGGGGACGAACTTCAGTTTAGGCTTACCGGGGCTGGCGGCGTCGCCAGCCCTTTTTATTTTTGCAAGACGCTCCGTCAATCCCCTTCCCTGGCTTCCTCGACCGCCTCCCATCCTTCCTTGACGATGAACCAGACCATCACCAGGGCCGCCAGCGGGTCCATCCACCACCATCCGAGCAGGGCGTTCAGGCTGAGACCAATCAGCAGAGTGAAAGACAGGTAGGCGCAGATCAGCGTCTCCCAGGCGTCGGCCTCCAGCGCCCGGCTTCCCATCTGCAGTGCTACCTTCTTTTTGGACAAGCCCAGCAGCGGCATCACCACCAGGGAAGCAACCGCCAGCGCAATCCCGATCCGGCTGGTTTCCGCAGCCTCCTGCCTGAGCAGCGCGCTTCCCGCCTCAAACACAACGTAACCGGCCAGCAGGAAGAAAGTGAGTCCCACCAGCAGGAGGGCTTTTTTCTCCTTCTTCGATTCTTCTTCCAGCGAACCGGAGTCGCGGAGCCTCCATACCAGAATCCCCGCCGCCAGCACTTCAATCACGCTGTCCAGGCCGAAGCTTACCAGCGCAACGCTGCCGGCCCGCCATCCGGCTGCGATGGCGATGACCGCTTCCAGCGCGTTGTAGGAGATCAGCGTGTATTCCAGGCGGAGCGCCTTCCGCCGCAATGCATCTTGGGTATGCACAGGGGTATGCACGGTATGGAAGAGTGGCCCGGACAATGTTCTGTGTCGAGCAGGAAAAGCGGCGGGTGCGCTTCGTTCAAGGCAACGCCTTCTCCATCAGGTAGGCGTCCGATCCGTCGGCGTAGTAGCTTCGCAGCAGGCGTTTGATGGCGTAGCCGCGCCGTTTGTAAAAGCGCAGGGCAGGTTCATTTTCCGTTCCCACTTCCAGTATGATGCGGCGCACTCCATTTTGCCTCAGGCGCTGCTCGGCCGACTCCATCAGCCGGTTGCCGATGCCCCGCGCACGGAACTCCTCCACGACATCAATTGTGACAATATGTCCGGCAGAATTTTCCTGGGACCGCTTCTTTTGGTAGGCGAGCACAAAGGCGATGATCTGCTCTCCGGCTTCAGCGACCAGGGCAAATGCACCCGGCTGGACCAGCCCCAGGGCCATCTCCTCCGGCGTGTAGGCGATGGCCTCGGAATAACAAAGGCGGTCAATCTCACACAGGCGGGCAAAATCCCGTTTGCGGTAGTCCCGCAACTCGACATTGGGAAACTGAGGGGGAAGCTGACGGGGAAGCATGTTGGGAAGCTCATTCGAGGGCATGGCGGATGGATTCGCGAAACACGATGGCGGTGCAGGAAAGCCCGTTGATGGAATAGGATGTTTCCTTCCCCGTATTGCCCCCCGTGTCGCTCTTCGTGTCACTCATTGTTTCGTCCGAACCGGCTGGGGCAGACGGGATCAGCACAAAGTGCCGGTGCAGGTGATAGTCTTCATCCCACCCCGCGACCATTGCTTCAATCTCTTCCTTCGGGAGGCCAAAGCGGGAGAGCGGCATCGGCTGGCCAAATTCCTTCACCACCTCCCGGTATCTTTCGACAGCAGCTTTCAGGTCCATAATCCGATGCTTCAGCGATTCGTTCGAGGGGGAAATCCTTACCCGCGCCGCCGGTGGAACTTTGCCGGCTTTCCTATGGTGCAAGACCGCAATTTCAGGGTTTCCCGGCCCCAGTCAAGAAAATAGTCCGGAGAATTGTCAAGAAGAGATAGGTATTAACGCCAATTTTTTAACAAGCTCTATGCCAAGCCCTGCCGTTGGAGGTCAGCTTTGATTTTCGGGTCCAGCACGCCTGCTTTGTGGAAGGCGGCGCGCGCCTCGCCCGGCTGGCCCAATTTTCGGAGCACGACTCCTTTGTTGTACCACGCATCGGCGTAGCGGGGCTGTATCCCCAGGGCCCGGTCATATGCGGCCAGCGCCTCGATCAGGCGGTTCTGCTTTCGCATCGCCACGCCCTTGTTCATCCATGCCTCGGCGTATTGCGGGTTGAGGGCCACGGCGCGGTCGTAGCATTGCAACTCCTCGTGCGGGCGGCCCAGTTTTCTGAGGGCGACTCCTTTGTTGTGCCAGGCCACCGAGGACTGCGGATTCAGGGCCAGGACCCTGTCGTAGCAGGCCAGCGCCTCCTCGGTCTTCCCCAGTTTCCGCAAGATGACGCCCTTGTTCAGCCATGCGGAATCATAGCGCGGATTGAGTTCAATCGCCTGTTCGTAGGAGTGCAGGGCCTCATCGAGAGGGGTCCGGTTACCGTAGATCATGCTGGAGCGCCCGCCCCTTTCCGAGCGTCGCAGCAGCGCCTCCGCTTCGGGCCCGGCCGTTCCCAGAAGGATGCCCCGGTTATACCAGGCGTGAGCCGACCGCGGGTTAAGCTCGAGCGCTTTTTCGTAGCACTCCATCGCTTCCATTTCCTTGCCCTGCTTGGCGAGGATGACACCCTTGTTGAGCCATGCGCCGTCAAAGCTGGGATAAATCTCCAGCGCTTTATTCATGCAGGCCAGGGCTTCTCTCGTCCGCCCCAAATTGCCCAGAGCCGCCCCCTTGTTGAGGATTTCCCATGCCTCCAGCGCCTTCGGTTCTGCGGTGGCAACTTCCTCGTGATGCTCCTGCTGCAGAATCCGGGACAGGTCCAGCTCCAGGGTGGAGAAGTTGGGGTAGCGGTCTTCCGGCTTCTTGGCGAGGCATCGCGATATTAATTGGACCAACTGTGGGCTGACCTCCGGATTCAGATCGGCGAGTACCGGCGGAGCAACCTTGAGATGCTTATAGAACCATTGCTCCGGGCCCTTGGCCGAAAAGGGGCGCTCGCCGGCCAGCATCTCAAAGAGCATAATGCCGAAAGAGTAAATATCCGCGCGCGCGGTCACATGAGCGAAATCAGTGAATTGCTCCGGGGCCATATAAGGCAGCGTGCCGACGCCCATCTCGCCCACTTGCGTCTTAAAAACCCGTGTATGGTTCTCCGACAGCCCTTTGCCGGAGGCCTGCTGCTGCTGCGGGAACTTATCGGAGCCGGACAGCACCTTCACCAAACCGAAGTCGGTCACCTTCAAAACGTCGTCCGGGGTGAACATGCAGTTCTCCGGTTTGACGTCGCGGTGGACCAGCCCGGGAACTTTCTCCTGTGCATAGTCCATTCCCCGGCAGAAATGGATTGAGTATCGCAGCGCGTCGCGGACAGGAAGCGGGCCGGCAGCCATTTTTTTCCGCAGGTCCGACCCGGCAACGTATTCCAGGAAGACGTGAGGCTGGCTGTTGATGTTGCCCACATAGAAGGCCCGCACAATATTCTGGTGTTGTTCCAGCTTGATCCAGGTCTCGACTTCGCGTAGAAACCGCTGCACCAGAACGGGGGTTCCCAGGCACCACTGCTGGAAGGTCTTCACGGCGAAAGGTGTCATGGAGCTTTCGTCCAAGACGATGTAGACGACGCCCATGCCGCTTTTGCCGACCCCGCCCTTGATGTCGTGAATCAGGAAATCGCCTAAGCCGGGCACCGACAACGTCTGGCCGGGTTTGAGCCCTTCCTCTCCCGAAACGGCTGGCCCGGACTTGCCGGGCGATTTCTTCGGTGTAGCGGCTGCAGGGGACTCCGCCGCAGGCGCGATGGTAGCCATTGGGTCATTAGGTTTCTGAGGGGATTTCTGAGCGGGGGTCTGTGGAGTCTTCTCGCCGGGAGCCGTGTGTTCCTCTTTGGGTTTCCGTTTGAAAAAGTTAAACATGCCGGCCTATCCGCAGTTGAGGAATGCGACGACCACGCTACAGTTGACTTCTGGGGGCGGCGTGCACTGGGCACTAAGGCGCTCGCCGGGAATTTTTACGCTTCTGCTAGCCTTTCAATCCGCGAACCGCACAATTGCTGGCGCAGCCCTGTTACACTGCTATTATACATTCATTTCGAGACCCTCGAAATCTCCATTTTGGCCGGAGACGTCTCCTGAAAGTCACTTCAAAAACACAAAATCCGATTACTTTTCCCGCACGCGATTCTTGACCGGCCCGATCGCTGGCTTGACGATGGAAAGCCGCCATACGTAATATAGGCGTTGATGGCTATTCTTCCTCCAGGCATACGGTCGTTGTTCATCCGCCACGCAGCCCGAACGCTGTTTCATAGCGGAAAAATCCTGCGCCGGTTGTGGCTGGAGGTGACGGGAGCGGTATTTTTGGGTTTGGCGATACTCGCTGCCTTCTCGATTCTGCGCCAGTGGCGCGCCTATCAGGAGGGCGCCTCGGTGCTGCAGCCCCTGGCCGTTACTCTCTTTTCGGCCATGATGGTCGGTTTTGGCATCTATTCTTTCTGGAAAGCGCGGCGGTACCGGTAACCTTTGAATTCTTGATTTTGTTCCTTTCCTAAAAAAGCGCAGGGTGGCTATGGCAGCGGAACGAGCAGACATTCCCGAAAAAGACTCCTCAGAGACGCCCGGGGAAAAGTTACAAACTTCCTCCGGCATTGAGATCAGGCCCGTCACAACGCCCCAGGATTTGGAAGGCTTCTCCGAAGAACGCGACCTGGGGCGTCCAGGCGAGTATCCCTTCCTGCGCGGCGTGCGCCCGACCATGTACCGGGGACGGCTGTGGACGATGCGGCAATATGCCGGCTTCGGAACCGCAGCGGAATCCAACCAGCGGTACAAGTATCTGCTGGGACAGGGGCAGAATGCGCTCTCGGTGGCTTTCGACTTGCCCACGCAGATCGGCATGGACTCGGATCACTCGCTGGCGGCGGGCGAGGTCGGCAAGGTGGGCGTGGCGATTGACAGCCTGGAAGACATGGAGACGCTGCTCGAGGGCATCCCCTTGCAGAAAATCTCCACGTCGATGACGATCAACTCGACGGCCGCCGTTCTGCTGGCGCTCTACGTGGCTGTGGCCAAAAAGCAGGGGGCCCGGCTCGCGAAACTTTCCGGCACCGTGCAGAACGACATCCTGAAGGAGTACATTGCGCGGGGCACCTACATCTACCCGCCGCGGCCGTCCTTGCGCCTGGTGACCGACCTGTTCGCGTGGTGCCAGCAGGAGCTGCCCGAGTGGAACACCATCTCGGTCAGCGGCTACCACATCCGCGAGGCCGGATCGACCGCCGTTCAGGAGCTGGCCTTCACGCTGGCCAACGCCGTCGCCTACGTGGAGGCGGCGCGGGAGGCGGGTCTGGAGGTGGACTCGTTCGCCCCGCGCCTGTCATTCTTTTTTAATTCCCACAACAATTTTTTCGAGGAAGTGGCCAAGTTCCGGGCGGCGCGCCGCCTGTGGGCTCGCATCATGAAGGAGCAGTTCGGGGCGCGCGATCCCCGCTCGCAGATGCTGCGGTTCCATACTCAAACGGCCGGCTCCACGCTCACGGCGCAGCAGCCGGACGTCAACGTGGTGCGCACGACGCTCCAGGCCCTGGCGGCAGTTCTCGGGGGCACCCAGTCGCTGCACACCAACTCCAAAGACGAGGCGCTGGGACTGCCCACGGAAGATGCCGCCCTGCTGGCCTTGCGCACGCAGCAGGTGATCGCTCATGAAAGCGGGGCTCCGAACACCGCCGATCCGCTGGGCGGCTCCTACTTCGTCGAGAGTCTCACGCGGGAAATCGAGACGCGCGCGCGGCACTACATCGAGCAGATCGCCGAGCGCGGCGGGATGTTGCGGGCGATTGAGACAGGATTTGTGCAGAAAGAAATTCAGCAGGCCGCCTTCCACCACCAGAAGGAGGTCGAGAACGGCAGGCGGGTGGTGGTGGGCGTGAACCGCTTCCAGAGGAACGAGGAAAATCCGTATCCGGCTCTGCGTGTCGATGCGGCTCTGGAGGCGGCGCAGGTGGAGCGTCTGCGCCAACTGCGCGCCAAACGCAATGCGGAGCAGGTCCAGAAGACGCTGTGGCGGGTGGAAGAGGCCGCGCGGGGCACAGAAAACCTGATGCCGCCGCTGCTGGCGGCTGTGGAAGCTTACGCCACGGTGGGTGAAATCTCCGACATATTACGCGGTGTGTTCGGGGAATACAAAGAGGCTGTGGTGGTTTAGAGGGATGGTTTATTAGAGGAACCGATGCAGCGCCGAGCCATTGCTTTTCAACCCGCCCAGGAATAAAATTCCCCTCATGGATTCCAAACTAAAAATCGCTGACCGCGAATTCTCTTCGCGTCTGATTGTCGGCACCGGCAAGTACAAGACGTTTCCCGAGATGGCGCGGTGTCTGGAGGCCTCCGGCTCCGACATGGTCACCGTCGCCGTGCGGCGCGTCAACCTGACCGACCGCAGCAAGGAATCATTGCTTGACTACATCGACACCAAGAAATACTTCATCCTGCCGAACACCGCCGGATGTTACAGCGCCGACGAGGCGGTTCGCGCGGCGCGGATGGCGCGCGAGGTGGGGCTCTCCAACTGGATCAAGCTGGAAGTGATCGGCGATGAGGCCACGCTTTTCCCGGATAACGCCGGGCTGCTGGAGGCGACCAAGACGCTGGTTAAGGACGGTTTTGTGGTCCTTCCCTACACCAACGATGACCTGGTGGCTGCTCTCCGGCTGATCGACGCGGGTGCCGCCGCCGTGATGCCCTTGGGCGCGCCGATCGGCTCCGGTATGGGAATTCAGAATATTCCCAACATCCGCATCCTACGGGAAAGGATCACCCAGGTGCCGCTGATCGTTGACGCGGGCGTGGGAACGGCCTCCGACGCCGCCACTGCTATGGAATTGGGAGCCGATGGTGTGCTGATGAACACCGGCATCGCCATGGCCCACGATCCGGAGGCGATGGCCGGGGCCATGAACCATGCCGTGCAAGCAGGAAGGCTTGCCTATCTGGCCGGCCGCATTCCCAAGAAGCTCTACGCCACGGCCTCAAGCCCGCTCGAAGGCGTCTCGCGCTGAGACGCGCCTGTCAAAGCGCTTACTGAGACAAAGAACTTTCTTCCTCTGTTTGCTGAATTAATGTCGGCGACAGCCCCTGTTAGTCAGGGCCGGGTTTCCGCTGTGTAGCCGCAAATTTCCCGGCAATCGGCGCAATAGTAGCAGCCGTCCTCACAGAGACGAACCTGGTAATCGGCCCGGCAGAGCATACAGAAGCGGTCACACTGGCATTTTTCCTCTGGCGCGCCACAAACCGTGCATGAGTAAGCCATATCGATTCCCAGCCTTGATCGGTTTTCCCACTCGTCTATTTTCCACTTTATGAGTTCCCACCCTATGGTAATGCCGCTCCACCCGGCCCGGCAAGTTTCACAGGCCGCCACTCATTTGATACGCCCGGATGTCGATCAGAGGGTTTCCACAAACCGGCTCTGCAGTAGGATGACTTTGCACATATAGTCATTTGTAATCATCAAGTTATAGCCGCCCCACTCGGCGGAAATTTCCTCAGCGAGCCCAACGGCTGGAGCACTTGCTTGTGGAAGCTCTTGCTCCTGGGCCAAAGCAGTTTTCTCCCTTCCAAACTGCTTTTCTTTCCCGTTAGTTTGCTTTAGACTTGATTTCCATGATGGAGTCTTTGCCCATTGAGAGAGCCATTCCGGAAGCAGGCTCCCCTCGTCCCTTTTCTATAAAAAATGGGGCGATCCAGGTGCTGAAGCTGGCGGTGGCCACCGGGGTGATTCTGGTCCTGGTGTTTCGCGGAGATATTGGCTGGGAGGCATTGCAAGCGTCGCTCAGTAAATGGCATTACAGTATCCCCGCCTTCCTGCTACTGGCTCTGACGCCGGTCGGCCACCTCTGGCGGTGGCAGAGTCTTCTGCGCGCCAGCAGTGTAGTTCTGCCCCACCGCGAAGTTTTTTCTTATCTAATGATCTCGAAGTTTTTCAATATGGCGTTTCCCAGCTACTTGAGCGGCGACATCATCCGGGGATTTTATGTATTGCGACGGGCCGCAAAGAGCAAAACAGGCTCTGCGGGGGCGGCCGAGGGCAAAGACAAGGCCGGATCGTCCTCCGTAGTTACCAGTATTTTGTTCGACCGTTTGGCGGGACTTTTACCTCTGTTGCTGATCTGCCTGCTGGGATTGCTCGGCTCGCTGTGGTACGCATTGCCGCCTCGCATGGTAAGCTCGGTCGGAGCGGGGGCGGGCACCGGAGTGTTGCTGCTTCTCTTCCTATTTCTCCTGGCGTACCGGCTGCCGCAACCGCCCGGCTTTCTGCTCAAAATCAGCACGAGATATAACGTCCACCATTCCGTCAATTCCCTTTTTCGGGGCACCCATCACTACGTCCGCAATCTCAAGTTGATTCGGAACATTCTGGGAATCTCGTTCCTGAATCACGCACTGGCGATTGCCAGCTTCGTTCTGTTCGGCCTGGCGCTGGGGATTCATGTGCCGCTGATGGGTTATCTGATCTTTGTGCCGCTGGGATTGATGGTGACCGCCATTCCGGTGGCTCCAGCCGGATTGGGGGTTGGCCAGGTCGCTTTCCTGGCTCTGTTCCACACGCTGGGGACCTCGCAGGGCGCCAATCTATTCACACTCTTCATGGCTTCCCACATCTTGATTAACCTGAGCGGAGCCGCACTGTATCTGCTGGCTCAGGTTCACGTTCCTTTGTCGCAACAGGTGATTCCAGCCGAAGCAGAAGCCGGAAAACATTAAGGGTCCCAGGTTAGGTTCCGATAGCGAGGGAGGCTGAAGAGGTTGTTGGAAAACTGGTGTAGGGGTTCGCTTGCTAATCCCTCGGGGCAGGCTGTGAGGGAGCGGACAAATGGTGTTTTTCAACAATCTGTTAAGGATAGAGCGTCTAGGGAGGAGCGATCGTCCCGCCGATAGGCCAAGTGGCGGCGCACCCGGTGGCGTCAGCGATGGTCTGAGTTCCCGCGCTGTCTTTCAGCATGCTGTTGGTGTGGTCGATACAGAAGGTGCTTGTGCCGTTGCTGCCCGGCAATACCGGCGTGGCGACCACCGCAAAGGCGGGGTTTGGCGCGGCGGTGGTGGGCGTGGCGTTGGCTGCATAATAAGTGAACCGATAACCGTTTTTCACCGGAGTTGGGGTGGCAGGAGTGACCCCGGATAACAGCGAGTCCAGCAGGTCGGCGCACCCGGAACTGAAGCTGGCACAGGCGCCGCCGGGAGGACCCAATTGCGCCAGGCTTCCGGCGTAGCCCTGGTCAAAAGAAATGTAATAGGTCGCGTTCGCCTTGCCCACCTGCGCAATCGAATTGGCTGCGGAAGTTTCATTGGCGACGGCCTTGGATCGGAGCAGTCCGGGAACTGCAATAGCCGCCAGGATGAGGATGATAGCAACAACGATCAGCAACTCTACCAGGGAAAAGCCGGTCTGTCTTCTGATGTTCTTTCCCAATTTCTGTGCTCCGGTCCTTTTTGGAGATTAGCCTTTGGGGCCTAGTTCAACGTTCAACGGGCTGCAAACACACCGCGTGACAATCTTCTTAATAACATCAATTGGAAACGGTTACGGAGGGTTTACTTTAACGTAACCACAAGGGCTTAGCAAGCGTAGATTATGACAAGACTATTCACTCCCTGCGGGGGAGGAAACACCCTGTTTCCTTATGATGTGGGCGCATCTGACCGGGGGACTATTGACGCTTGCAAAGGGTAAGGCTTCTCAAGAAGAGTCGGTTTGGAGGCACGGCTTTTACCGATTGCCGTTAAAGGGGAGCAACGCTCCCGCCGAGGGGCCAGGTGGCGGCGCAGCCGGTGGTGTCAGCGGTGGTCTGGGTTCCTAAACTATCTTTCAATATGCTGTGTCTGTGGTCGATACAGAACGTGCTCGTCCCGTTGACGCCCGCCACGACCGGCGTGGCGACGACTGCAAAGGTGCCATTCTGAGCTGCGAGGGTGGGATTGGAATTGACTACATAGTAGGTAAACCGATAACCGTTTTTCAGTGGAGTTGGGTTGGCAGGATTGACCCCGGATAAGACAGCGCCCACCAGGTCGGCGCAGCCGGAATTGACGACTGCACAGCCGCCGCTAGGGGGGCCCAATTGCGCCAAAGTTCCGGCAAAGCCCATACCGTAAGTAGCGACATAAGCCAGGTTCCCTTTGCTCAGCGCTGCCAGCGAATTGGCTGCTGAAGCTTCGTTGGCGGATGCCTTGGAGCGCAGTAAGCTGGGCACTGCCAAGGCAGCGATAATCAGGATGATGGCCACAACGACCAATAGTTCGATCAGGGAGAAGCCATTTTGTTTCGTCATCACGGTTGCTCTGCCCGGCTGAGGGGCTGATCTTTTGCGAATCTTTACCTCAAAGAAGTATTAGCAATCCGCATACCGCTTTTGCCTTCTTGCGGCAATCTGCCAACATGAATGATCGGCACTTGCGTCATTTTATTTAGATTGCAAGGACTTAGCAACCCTGTACGGCATGCATGAACATAATTACAACACCCCCCTTGCCGAATCTCGGCTTTCCGAAGAATGCCTTTTTTTGTCACTCTGTTTGGACATTTTTTCGCCCTCTGCCTTTCATTTTCTCATCTTCTTCTGGGAAACTTCACACCATACTGTGTTCCTGCGTTTATAATTTTCAGGGATTTTCATCGCGATTTCCGGGGCGATTTCCGGAACCAACTCCAGGCGGCGGCATCAAAAAGCTCCGCCGAACCCTCGCAAGAGCGGTGAATGCAAAAGGGGACGTAATGGGAGGAAGGCGGATTTTACTTGAAAACAGCGATGTAATCGAGTATCTGTAACGATTCGCGCCCGGCGGGGACCGGGACTCGGCTGGGCCGGCAAATGGGTCAAGCTATGGAAAGAATCTATGGGTACAATCTGCGAGTCCGGGGTTGGCGTCTAATCCGGACCAGGAAAAAAAGCCAGGCAGAATGAAGATACGAATTTTTTTTCATGACCGCTGTTTTGACGGGGCAGCTTCGGCGGCGACCTTTACCCGGCTCTATCAAACCTGCATTGATTCCCAAGCCGAGTTTTTCTACACCGGCCTGGCCCACCGCGCTACCCAACTGTTCGACGAGAATCTGTTCGACGGTGAAGAAAACGCCATCGTGGACTTCAAGTACTGCAACTCGCCGCGTCTCACCTGGTGGTTTGATCATCACCAAAGCGCCTTTCTCACGGAGGAGGACGCCGCCCATTTCCGCAATGACCGCAGCGGCAAGAAATTCTACGATCCGGACTTCCGGTCCTGCACCAAGTTTATTGCCACCGTGGGGCGGGAAAAATTCGGGTTTGACACCACGGACCTGAATGATTTGATTCACTGGGCTGACGTTGTGGACGGCGCGATGTTCCCGGATGCGGAGACCGCCGTCCAGATGAAGATGCCGGCGCTGCAACTGGCCCTGGTGATGGAAGCCGGCTCCGAGGACGACCTTCCCCGGTGGCTGATTTCCCAGATGGCCAGCCGGTCGCTGGCCGAGATCGCAGCGGATAAAAAAATTGCCGGCCAGTTTCAGCCGTTGTTCGAGCGCCACCTCCGCTCGCTCGATTACATCCGCCAGAACGCGCATTGCGATCAGGGAGTTGTCTTTTTTGATCTCACCGGGCAGAACATGGAGGTCTATAACAAGTTCGGGCCGTACTATCTGTTTCCGGAATGCGTCTACACCGTCAGCATCTGCCCGTCCAGTTTCCGCGCCAAGATTTCTCTGGGGTCCAATCCCTGGAACCGGGCGGCTGTCCAGCACAACCTTGCCACCATCTGTGAGCGGTATGGCGGGGGAGGACACCCTCGCGTCGGGGCGATCTCGCTCGAACCCGGAGGGCTGGAACAAGCCCAGAAGATTGCCCGGGAGATCGTAGCGGAATTAAAGACGCCCCCCTCCTCCTGAGACTCCTCCCGCCACGCGCCCTTCCGGCTCGCGTTGAGGGCTGCTCTGGCTTCTGACACATGTCTTCAGTTTTTCCTTGCAGCGTTCGGGGCGCTGTTCCATCTTTAGAATTTGCCAGCGCTTTTGGCGCGGCGAATCAACAAGAGTCCGGCGGCATGACAAGCCAGCCCGGCCACGACGCTGCCGGGCCGGGAGCCATCCGGCTTGAATACAAGATTGGGGTGGAAGGATGCCGTTAGAAGACCAACCAACAGTACGACCAACAGTACGGTTGATACCCAGCACCAACCTTTGTTACGTCTGCGGCCCTGACAACGCCGCAGGATTGCATGTTCAGTTCGTTGCCGACGGCGACCACGGCAGCCGTGCCTCCTACACGGCCCGCGCCGAGCATGACGGATGGCCCGGACTGCTGCATGGCGGCGTGACGTTTGCCCTCATGGACGAGGCCATGGCCTGGGCACTCCATTTCCAGGGGCTGTTCGGCGTCACCGCGCGCGTCGAGACGCGGTTCCGGCAGCCGGTTCGGGCGGGAACGGAATTGACGATCCGGGCATGGACGCTGGGCCGGCGCCGGCGGCTCATCGATGCCCGCGCGGAAATACGCATTGACTCCGAACAGAAGCCGTTGGTGGCCGAAGCCGACGCCACCATGTATCTGCAAAAGCCGGCGGAGAGCCAGGACCAAGGGAAACCTAACCAGGAAAACCTAACCAATGAAAAGGACGCTTGAAACGCATCCCTCGAATAGAACCTGACAGCCGCATGGAACCTGACAGCATACGCCATCACTTCAAAGCGCAAGTCCCGGACTACCCAGGCCTGATGAAACGGCTGGTGCCGTTCTTTGACGAGCAACGGGAAATCCTGCTCGGTCTCATTCCTTTCGACCGGGAAACACCCCTTCGCGTACTCGACCTGGGATGCGGGCCGGGTCTGCTGGCTGCGCGCCTGCTGTCGGAATACAAACGCGCGGAGTTGACGGCCTTCGATCTGACGCAGGAAATGCTCGACTCCTGCCGCTCCCGACTTTTGGGAGTCGATCGGGTGAGTTACCAACTGGGAGATTTCCGCTCCGACGATCTTGGCGAGAACTTCGACCTCGACCTTATCGTTGCTGCGCTCTCCCTGCATCACATGGAACTGGAGGAACGCTACGGTTTTTTCCAGCGTGCATACCGCAGCTTGAAGCCCGGCGGAGTCTTCCTCGCCTCCGAGGTGATTGTCGACGAATCGACAACAGTGCGAGAGCAGCAGTATCAGTTGTGGCGTGAATTCATGGAGCGGAACGGAGAAGACAGCGCCGCATGGTACCGCAGGCACTGCGAAAAGGACCACCCGGCGACGATTTCCTTTTTGGTGGCAACGCTCTCTAAAACGGGTTTTCAGGCTCCAGGCTGTTTCTGGCGCTACCTGAACTTTGCCATTCTCCGCGCCCGCAAGCCCGCCGCCTGATAATCGGTGGATGATCTTACCCCTTAGATTTCGACATTCTAACCCCTTGTTGGAGTGGCTCCGTCCCGTGCGGTTTCGTGTTACGCTGCACGGGAACGGGTTCTGTTGCGGGTCAGCCGGAACAAGACATGAGCAAGAATCGCACCGCTCGAAAGGAGGGTCAACCCATGCGAATCATCTGGATTGTGCTGACAATGATCGTACTGGCAACCCTGCTGGCGGGAACCGCCACGCTCCATGCACAGCAATTGGACAAAGAAAATGATAATAATGACGCCATCTTCATGAGCGGTTACAGCGCGGGCATGGTTGCCATGTACGAGTCGCAGATATCGGACGCTTTCCTGGGCTGGTCCGTTCTGAAAGACGTGAAAGGGACTGCTCCCTACCGGAAGATACTTGCCAGCCAAATGAACACCGCGTTGCTTGCGCTCGCCCATGCGGTGGGTGAGGTAAAACAAAAGCCCGAGATGCTGAAGCTGCTGGAGCGCATGGCCTCAGCCGACCGAAAGGAGTTCTACCAAAAGCTGAAAGACGCCAGGCAGCAGAATGGCTGGTTGCTGACGAACCCCGAAAACGAGCAGAAAGTGCAATGGGTGATTGACCAGCACCTCCAGTACGGCAATGTCTACGGCTTCCAGTTCTAAAGGGGTGGGCACCTATGCGGGACAGCTGAACAAGAGCGGGCCGTGGGCTTTGCTCTAGCGTTTGTGGCCGCTTGCTGATCCCTCGGCTTCGCTCGGGACAGGCGCGCACGGCTCGGATTGGATTTACGAACCCACGGCAAATTGAAACTGCCAAATTGCCGTGGCTACCAGATGGGACCAAGATTGACTGTACCGCATAACACGGCCTTGCATCCGCCCGCGCGACTGCTCCCAGTAGCGATTCCGTGTTACGCTTCCGGCACGGGCTCTGCCGCGGGACATCATAAATACTATTCGGGGACGGACGAATATGAATGTCACATCTCCAGGCACCGCTTCCTGGCGAGGTGACATGCATATGGACCGGCTGATCACCAAGAACAACTCAGCAACGCTTCGTGTCGAGGCCGGCCAGTTGGTGCTTGACGGGCCTCGCGGACGTCACTTTGTATTGCCCAAGGCGGAAGTCACCGAGGTTCGGCAGGCGGTAGCCAGATTCTGGAGATGGTCCTGGCCGGTTTCCAATGGCATCCGCATCTGTCACTCGGTTTCCGGAGTGCCCGAGAAGCTGGTTTTCCGCTCCCGCGACGCCTCTGCCGGGCAGATGCTCGAAAAGCTGAAGGCATGGGAGTATTCTGTGCCCTGACAGGATACATAATCCATAAAAACGGTCTGGACTACAACATCAAGCAACGGTCGTGCCGGGCGGAACGCTCGCAGCGGTCAGATTGTCGGGGAGCGCCGCCGCAGGAGGGGCGGGCTTACTGCGGAAAGTTCATGCGGCGGAGCAGGCTTTGGTAGCGAGGGTCTGAGCGGACGTTATCGAAAAACAGCTCCATTTTGCGGAACAAGCTAGAAAGACTCGTCCGGAGCGCATTGGTGATTTTGAAGCGCGGTTGAATCGGCCCAGTCCCAGCCGTATACTATCTGCCCAAAACACTTCAGTCTGAATTCCACAAAGAGATTTCATCAATGGAGGATAAATGGATAAATGGATGATTCGCGGCGTCGAGTACGCAAACTGCAATTGCAACTATGGCTGTCCGTGCCAGTTCAGCGCTCCCACCACGTACGGCCATTGCGAGGCCTTAGCCGGCGGGCACATCGAAGAGGGATATTTCAATGACGTTCGCCTCGACGGCCTGAACTGGGCGTTGACCCTGTATTGGCCCGGAGAAATTGCCGCAGGCAACGGGACGCAGCAGGCGATTGTTGACGAGCGCGCCAATGATGCCCAGAGGGAGGCGCTGCGCAAGATCCTCCATGGCGAATCCACCGCGCCGGGCGCAACCCATTTCTTTGTCTATAACAGCACGATGTCCAAGGTGCTCCCGACACTCTTCAAGCCCGTCGAGGTCAAAATCGATGTCGAGGCGCGCCAGGCTACCCTCCAGGTGCCGGGGCTCATTGAGTCCAAGGGCGTTCCCATCATCCATCCAATCACTGGGAAAGCCCACCGGGCGCGCATCAACCTGCCCGACGGCTTTGAGTACACCGTCGCGGAAATGGCCAGCGGAACCTCCAAGACCTCCGGGGAGATCAAGCTCAATCTGAACGGCAGCTATGGACAGTTCAACATCCTGCACATGAATCAGGACGGGGTGATTCGGTAAGACCATGCCCGCCTCACTGCGCGGACCTGCGGCGGTTTTCCTCCCGCGCCGCGACCGCATTGCGATATGGACGGGACTGCTCGGCGTCGCCGCCGTGTCGTGGCTGTACTTGCTTCGGCTGGCGGCGTCCATGCAGTCTATGGCGGATTCTATGCCGGAATCCATGCCGGGAACCATGCCCGTCGATCCGGCGCTCCTCCTCCAAATCAAACCCTGGACCGCAGCGGACTTTTCGCTGATGTTCCTCATGTGGGCGGTCATGATGGTGGGCATGATGGCGCCATCGGCTATCCCCATGACCCTCATCTACGCCGCCATCGCCCGCAAAGCGGCGGGCCAGGGAACTTCTCTGGCGCCGTCGGCGGTGTTTGTTTCCGGATACATTTTCATGTGGACGCTGTTCAGCGTCAGCGCCACATTCGCTCAATGGGCGCTGGAGCAGGCGTCGCTGCTCTCTCCCATGATGGTGACGACCAGTCCGCTGCTGGGAGCAGCGTTGCTGACCGCTGCCGGAGTTTATCAGTTGACGCCCGCCAAAAACGCCTGCCTGGAGCATTGCCGCGCTCCCGCGCAGTTCATCTCAAATCACTGGCGGCAGGGGACGTGGGGCGCGTTCCGTATGGGAATACACCATGGCGCGTACTGCCTGGGCTGCTGCTGGGCCTTGATGATCCTGCTGTTTTTCGGCGGCGTCATGAATTTAGTTTGGATCGCGGGAATCGCCCTATTCGTGCTGCTGGAAAAAGTGATCCCGTTCGGGGTTCTGGGTGGCCGCTTGGCGGGTGCCGGGATGATTTTGGCTGGGCTGGCGCTGCTCGTTTCACTGTGAGCAAACAGCGGGTGAGCAAGCCACGGCGAAGGGTTTATTTCGCCGCCCTGCGGCCCAGAGCGGGCCGTGGGTCTTTTACTTCCCTGATTTTACAAACCCACGGCAAATTGGAGCTGCCAATTTATCGTGGCTACCCAGGAAGAAACGATTTCTTCTACTCGCTGAGCTTCAGCACCGCTGAAAAAGCCTCCTGGGGAGTATCGACCCACACCGGTTAATACGTTGCGGATGTCCGGCGCTCCACGCGATATACATACACGACTTTCTCGCCCGCGACAACCTCGTAGAAGATTCGATAGTCGCCGACTCTGCGTCGCCACACATCTTCCTGGCCTTGCATTTTCGCAACGTCGCCGAAATACGGGTTCGCCGCCAAATCGGTTATGGCGGAGGAAATTCGTTCTGCATCCCTCTTGGGAATTCTTCGGAGCTGCTTCGGAACGTCCCGGTCAACGAGTACGGTCCAGGGTGCGGTGGAGTTCATGAAGTGTGAGATGGCTCCCGCGAACGCGGTTTTTTCTTGCCTTGGCGAGCGCCTTTTTCTCTGCGGCAGTGGGGACGAACGTTTTCCGAGACTTCAGTTTTTTCTGCCATGCGACAAATTGCTCGAAGGCCTCGCGGGGGACCGCCACCAGGTCTTTGCGCTCGGCGAATTCTTTCGGGATGGTGAGGGTTGCCATGCGTTTACTATAGCACACAGCGTTCCGCTTGCTGATACCTCAGCTTCGCTCGGGACAGGCGCGCGCAGGATGTCCGCTCCATTACTGTCGCGGCTCGGAAACAATCCCTTTCACTCGCTGAGCTTCAGCACCGCCAGGAACGCTTCCTGGGGAATATCGACGCGCCCGACGCGCTTCATCCGCTTTTTGCCTTCCTTCTGTTTTTCCAGAAGTTTCCGTTTGCGGGAGATGTCGCCGCCGTAGCACTTGGCGATGACGTTTTTCCGTATGGCGGAGACGGTTTCCCGCGAGACGATCTTGCTGCCGATGGCGGCCTGCAAGCTGACCTCAAACATCTGCCGGGGGATCAGTTTTCGCAGCTTCGCGACCAGCGCCTTGCCGCGCGGATGCGCATGGTCCCGGTGCACAATGGTGCTGAGGGCGTCCACCGGATCGCCGGCCACCATGATGTCCAGCTTCACCATCGGCGACTCCTGGTAGCCTTCCATGTGGTAGTCGAGCGATGCATATCCCCGGGAGGTGGTCTTCAGGCGGTCGTAAAAATCGAGCACCATTTCGTTCAGCGGCAGGATATAGGTCAGCACCACGCGGTTGGACGACAGGTACTCGAACGACTTCTGCACGCCGCGTTTTTCTTCGAGCAACGCCAAAATGCCGCCCAGGCTGTCATCGCGCGTCAGAATGGTGGCGGTGAGGATGGGCTCCTCCACGCGGGCGATCTCAACCGACGAAGGGAACCGCGCGGGGTTGTCCACCTCAATCACCTCGCCGTCGGTCCGCGTCACCCGGTAGCGGACGCCCGGCGCGGTGGTGATCAGGCTCAGGTTGAACTCGCGCTCCAGGCGCTCCTGGACAATCTCCATGTGCAGCATGCCGAGGAAGCCGCAGCGGAAGCCGAAGCCGAGCGCGACGGAACTCTCCGGCTCGTAGGATAAAGAGGAGTCGTTCAGGCGGAGTTTTTCCAGCGCATCGCGCAACGGCCCTTGATGGTCGGCGTCGGTCGGGTAGAGCCCGGCAAAGACCATCGGCTTGATCGCCTCGAAGCCGGCCAGCGGCTCGGTGGCGGGCCGCGCGTCCTCCGTAACGGTGTCGCCGATCTGCGTGTCGGAAACCTTCTTAATGTTGGCGACCAGATAGCCCACCTCGCCGGGCCCCAGCTCGCGGACAACCACGGGCTTGGGCGTGGAGATGCCCAGCGTCTCGGCGGTATAGACCTGGTTGTTGGACCACAGGCGGATGCGCATGCCTTGCCGCAGCGTGCCCTCGCGAACCCGCACCAGCACGATGACCCCGCGGTAGGGATCAAACCAGGAATCAAACAGCAGGGCTCGCAGAGGCGCGTCAGGAGAACCACCCGGCGGCGGAATGCGCTGCACGATAGCTTCCAGCAGCTCCTCGATTCCCTTTCCCTGTTTCGCGCTCACCAGCAAGGCGTTGTGCGCCTCCAGGCCGATGGCGCTTTCAATCTGCTGAATCACGCCTTCCGGATCGGCGCCGGGCAGATCGATTTTGTTGATGACGGGGATGATCTCGTGGTTGTGGTCCAGCGCCAGGTAGGTGTTGGCCAGCGTCTGCGCCTCCACGCCTTGCGAGGCGTCCACCACCAGCAGCGTTCCCTCGCAGGCGGCCAGGCTGCGCGAGACCTCGTAGGAAAAGTCCACGTGGCCGGGCGTGTCAATCAGATTCAGTTGGTATGTCTTCCCATCCCGCGCCTTGTAGAGAATCCGCACGGCATGGGCCTTGATGGTGATGCCGCGCTCCCGCTCGAGGTCCATGTCGTCGAGCACTTGGGCGCGAAGTTCCCGCACGCTCAAAGCGCCGGTCACCTCCAGCAGGCGGTCGGCGAGGGTGGACTTGCCGTGGTCGATGTGGGCCACGATGGAAAAGTTGCGGATGAATTTGGTGTCCATAGCCTGAGCGTACGCAGGTCCGTGAGAACCGCGCGGGGATTCCTCAATTCGATTTTGCGAGGAGCGGAAGGATGGGGCTTCCCTCTGCCGGCAATCCAGAACCGGCCGGCAGCAGGCACGATCCGTGCAAATGCGCGTGCCCCGCACCTCTACATCTATCAGACGCCAGGCAGGTTGTCAATTTGGGCGCTGTCTTTGAGAACGGTCTGGGGCATTGGGCCATCCGTTGAACTTCCCCGGTGAATCTTCCATACTGAGTGTGGGTGAGCAGGCTGGGCGATCGCCTCGTCCCTTGCGGGCGGGGAGGAAAGTCCGGACTCCGCAGAGCAGTGTGCTGGCTAACGGCCAGGATTTGCCGGGCCTCTTTCGTTTCGGCGCGAGGGGTTGGGCAGGTACGGACAGTGCCACAGAAAATATACCGCCCTGTCGCAAGACGGGGTAAGGGTGAAAAGGTGCGGCTCCTTCGGGAGCTTAATGTAAGAGCGCACCGCCCGGACGGTGACGGCCGGGGCAGGGCAAACCCCACATGGAGCAAGACCAAATAGGAGAGGAGGAGTGGCTCGCTCCGCCCCACTCCGCCCGGCAACGGGCGGGGATCACTCTCGGGTAGGTCGCTAGAGCCCGGAAGTAATTCCGGGCCCAGACGAATGATCGCCATCCCGCTTCCTCGTTTCGGCGGGGGCGGGATACAGAATCCGGCTTACAGGCCTGTTCACCTATTGAATGTTTTCTCTGGAGTTGGTCCATGCACGCTGGCTGAAGCCCGGAAGGACAATAAGCCAGCAGGCTTTACAGCCGGTTGGGCATTGCCCTTTTCCTCCAAGACCTTTCAGACGTGACTTGAGAAACCTAGAACTATGCCCCTCATCTTCCAATACGGGTCCAACCCCTTCCCCAGCGAATTATGAACACTCAACTTCAACTTAGCGGCTTCCGGCGACTCCATGATTTCTTCCAATCACGGCTCCGACACCCTGATACCGACACGTTCAATCTTTTGAACACCAGCATTGGCGCTTGGCTGCGGTACTACGGTTTTTTGCAAATTGTTCGAGCGAGATATCAGCAGGCAACCGTGGAATTTGTCGAGGCGATGCAGCGCCAGTACGAGGCTAGGAAGTCAGAGCCCTCCGGATCGCGGCCAGTGACACCAGAAGAGTTAGCGGAAATGCAGCGCACAACCGAGATCGGGAATAGACTGCATTTGGAAATAGAGAGCTTTTATATTTTTGCGAACATTCTGCTCGACCGCATCGCGTCGACCTTCAGGTTCTACTTCTGGAAAAAAAATCCACAATGGAACCACAGGCAGCTTACGAGCCACATGGAGAGAATCTGCACAAAAAAACAATTGACCGTTACGCCAAACTGCATCTTACAGATGCCAGCAGACCTCGAGAAGCAAATTGTCTCATACCGAAATACACGCATTGAGCATGTCGAAGAACCACGGCTTCAATTCGCTACCATGTGGAATTCAGACAAGAAAACAAAGATTTCTCCGATTTTCCTCTACCCGCAGCCAGGCGAGGCAGAATCGCAACAGAACCCAACGGGAGACCTCGAAGAAATTCTGCGGCTACTTGATAGCTACGTAGTCGCAATGCTCGACTTTTTCGACGCCAACGCCGACAAGTCAATCCTGCCATCAAATCCTTGACACCCCTCCGCCATTGCCAGCAACCCACACGACACGCTCAACTCCACCCCCTACCATCTCCGGCATCAGGGCGGCGGGCTCGCCCAGGTTCCTAAGTTCCGCTTAGCTATCATGGAATATTGGGAACGTTAGGGAACGTCGGCAACGGGTTTTATGATGTCGGGGATGTCGACCGATGCGCGGTTCACAGCCCTCGACACTTCATACGCATGCATAGCCAGGGCTGGCGCAGCCTCCAGCAGCGCAATGAAATCTCGCGATGTTCCCTTGTTGGCCAGCCATGCCTGTTCCCTCTCCTCATCCAATATCACAGGCATTCGCGAATGGATGGGTTGCATCAGTGCATTGGCCGCCGTGGTGATAATGGCAAAATGCGGCGCCGGACCTCCCTTTCCCTCTTCCTCTTCTGGACTTTCCTGCCAAATCCCGGCAAAGGCGAACAGTTTTCCATCCTTCCGAGTGATTCGGAACGGAACCTTTTTCCCGCCGGGCAGAGTCTTCCACTCGTAAAAACCGTCTGCCGGGACCAGGCACCGGCGCTTCTCCAGGTCCGCCCGGAAGGTATGTTTATCGCGCAGCGTCTCAAACCGGACGTTGATCAACCCGCTCTTTTTGGCGACCTTGGCAAGCCATTCGGGTTTGATCCCCCAGGGAGTCAAGACGATCTTGCCCGCATCGGCATTGAGGATGACCGGCAGCTTTTGTGATGGGGCGGCGTTGTAGCGGGGCTTCATCGGCTCCGTAAACGCCGCCCGAAAGCGCTCCTCGACCTCCGTGGACTCCACCGCAATGGAATAGCGTCCGCACATGGCCCCATCCTACCATCGCCCCGGCGTGATCCGCAGGTAGGTATTGACAAGTGAACGTTCGTTCACCTATACTGCCTACGAGAACTATGCCACCGCTTGAGGCCTGCAAAGAGAAGCTCCTGAAGTTCTACCGCCGTCACCGGCGCATGCCTTCCTATGCCGAGATCATGGAGCTGGCGGGATTCAAGTCTAAAAATGCGGCCTATAAGCTGGTTGGGAAACTGATCGAGCTGGGCGTTGTGGCCAAGGACGCCAAAGGGCGTCTGGTTCCAAAGCGGCTGGAGTCGGCGATTCCGGTGCTCGGCGTGGTGGAGGCCGGCTGGCCCTCTCCCGCCGAGGAAGAGCTTCTGGACACCCTGACGCTCGACGACTACCTCATCCGGAACAAGGAAGCGACCTACCTGCTGCAGGTGAAGGGAGACTCCATGACCGAGGCCGGCATCCTGCCCGGCGACCAGGTGCTGGTGGAGCGCGGAGCGGAGCCCAAAGACGGCGACATTGTCATCGCGGAGGTGGACGGCGCCTGGACGATGAAGTTTTTCCGCAAGCGCGGCGGCAAGGTTATCCTGACGCCCGGCAATCAGAAGTACCAGCCGATCACGCCGAAACACGAGCTGCGCATCGCTGCCGTCGTCAAAGCCGTAATCAGAAAATACTAGCCGTGGCGCTCCGGTACAGCAACGCACTATGCAAATGCGCGACACTCCGCTTTCCATCCACGGCTTCCCGCGCGCCATCCTGCACATTGATGGCGACGCGTTTTTTGCGTCCTGCGAGCAGGCGGGCAACCCGGCTTTGCGAGGCAAGCCGGTCATCACCGGCAAGGAGCGTGGGATTGTCGCCTCGATGAGCTACGAGGCCAAGGCCAGGGGCGTAACGCGCGCCATGCGCCTGTTCGAGGTCAAAAAACTCTGCCCCGACGCCGTCATGCTCCCATCCGACTACGAGACCTACAGCCTGCTCTCCAAGCGTTTCTTCTCGATTGTGCGGCGGTACACGCCGGAGGTGGAAGAGTACGGCATCGACGAATGCTTCGCCGACCTGACGGGCCTGCGAAGAACCCTGCGCATGAACTACCTGGAGATTGCGCGCCGCATTAAGCGTGATCTCGACACGGAGTTGGGCTTCACCTTCTCGGCTGGTCTCGCGCCAAACAAAGTCGTCGCCAAGATCGGCTCCAAGTGGAAGAAACCTTCCGGGCTGACGGCGATCATGGCGCGGGACATTCATGTTTACCTCAAAGCGCTGCCGGTTGAAAAAGTGTGGGGCATCGGGCCGCAGACGGCCGCATATTTCCAAAAGCAGGGCATAAGGACCGCGCTCGATTTCGCACGCCGCGAGGAGGAATGGGTGAGAGCACATCTCAGCAAGCCCTTCTGCGAGATATGGCAGGAACTGCGCGGGGAATTTGTGATTCCGCTGGAAACTTCGGAAAAGACCACCTATGCCAGCATTCAGAAAGCGAAAACTTTCACCCCGCCTTCCGGCGACAGGGAGTTTGTGCTGGCGCAGTTGTCGAAAAACATCGAAAACGCCACCATGAAAGCCCGCCGCTACCGGCTGGCCGCGAAGGGCGCGGTGATCTTTATCAAGACGCAAGATTTCCGAAGCGTGGGCATGGAGGTCCGCCTCTCCCGACCGACGGCCTTCCCGAATGATATTCTCCGCGCCGTCACGCCAGCATTTGACGAACTCTTCAACCCAAAAATGGAGTACCGTCAGACGGGTGTTGTACTAGTCGGGCTTGAGGAGGACCGTACAGTGCAACTTGATCTGTTTGGAGCGGTACTGAGGGCAGAACAAATGCGGCGGCTCTACGGCAGTGTGGATGAGGTGCGCAGGAAGTATGGGAAGCACGCGGTGCATCTTGGCTCCAGTTTCCTGGCAAACCAATTCGCTCAACATTTAGGCGAGCGCGGCGACGTTCCGAAACGGAAAGAGACGCTGTTCAAGGGAGAAAGCGAACGTAAACGACTAGGTATTGCCATGTTCTTCGCAGATGTGCAGTAGGGGCGAAGTAACCAACGCCTAGCCCAGCATCCCCGAAATCGGGCCAATTCCCACAGCGTCAAATTGACGGCAACCCCCCTACTCCATCTCCGGCATCAGCGTGACGGGCTCGCCCAGGTTGCAATGAAGTTCCAATTAAGCTCCACTGCGCCCAGCGCAGGTTCATACCGGAGAGCGAAAGCCGCTAGGAGTAGCACTCCTGCACGGAAATGCCCGGTGCGAGGCCGCCCGCCAAAGCAAAAGGATATTTTATTCTTGAAACAATTTTTCTGAATAGACTCATGCTGCGGGGATTTGCGCAGCATGGCCTATTCACTTGTTTCCCTATGTGCCTGCCTCGTGTCTACTTGCCTGAGGTAAAGCGCTTTTCCGCTTCGCTCCAGTTGACGACTTTCCACCAGGCTTCAACGTACTCATTTCTCCGGTTCTGATATTTCAAGTAGTAGGCATGTTCCCAAACGTCCAGGCCCAAAACGGGGAAATGACCCTCCATCTGAGGGCTGTCCTGATTCGCCGTCGATGTGATCTCAAGTTTACCGGACTTGTTCTGCAGCAGCCACGCCCACCCCGAGCCGAAGCGGCCCATCGCGGCGGCGGCGAATTTCTCTTTGAATTGGTCAAAACCGCCGAAGGCGCTCTTGATGGCCTCGGCCAGCTTTCCGCCGGGCTGCCCGCCGGCCTTGGGTCCCATGATGGTCCAGAAAATGGCGTGGTTCATGTAGCCGCCGCCATTGTTGCGGACCGCAGTCCGGATGTTTTCGGGAACCGCTTTACAATTATCGGCCAGCAGTTGCTCGATGCTCTGGTTGGCCAGGTTGGCCGACTCCAGGGCCTTGTTCAGGTTCGTGATGTAGGCATTGTGGTGCTTGCCGTGATGGATTTCCATCGTGGTCTTGTCGATATACGGCTCCAGGGCATCGTGCGCGTACGGGAGCTGCGGAAGTGAAAACGCCATAGATCCTCCTCATTGCAATTTAGACTTTCTGACTTTCTGACTTTCTGAAAGATATGCCGGAAATGGAAAACAGCTATTCTATAATAAATCGTTGCGAACTGGCCTCATGATTCCAGGCAGGTGCGCTGAACCGGCGTGGAAAGGTTCCAAACGGCGGGTCTGTGCGGGTGTGGCCGTCTGGAAAGCAAGGGAGGGACGCACGGAAGGAAACAGCTACAGCGCGGAGGAGCCTGTTGGATGCCATGAATCGCAAGACCCCTGCATTTTTGATCTCTAAAGAAAAATATGATGCCATCCTGTTCGACCTGGACGGCGTGATCACAAAAACGGCGAAGACCCACGCCGCGGCGTGGAAGGCGCTGTTTGACGAATATCTGAAAGAATGCGCCGACCGCAGCGGGGAGCCGTTCCGGCTTTTCGATGCGGAAAAAGACTACCTGCAATACGTGGACGGAAAACCCCGCTACGAAGGCGTCAAAAGCTTTCTGGAATCTCGCGGCATCCAGCTTCCTTTTGGCACTCCGCAGGACACTACGGATCAGGAGACCGTATGCGGGCTGGGGAACCGCAAGAACCGCCTGCTGGTGGAGCAACTGAAAAAGCACCGTGTGGAGGTCTTCGACTCCTCCATCGAACTCATTCGCGAGCTGCAATCGAAGGGCTTCCAAACGGCAGTGGTCTCCTCCAGCAAGAACTGCGCGGAGGTTCTGAAGTCGGCGGGTTTCCCCGGCCTGTTCGGCGTCCAGGTCGACGGCAACGACGCGGAGCGGCTGGGTCTGGAAGGCAAGCCCGCGCCCGGAACCTTTCTGGAAGCGGCACGGCAGCTTGGCGTGGACCCGGCGCGCGCCATCGTCGTGGAAGACGCCATTGTGGGGGTCCAGGCGGGGAGGCGAGGGAACTTTGGCGGCGTCATTGGAGTGGATAGAACGGGCCAGGCCGCTGCCTTACAGGCGAATGGAGCGGATGTCGTGGTGAGTGATCTTTCGGAGGTTGCTTGTGAGCAATGAAAAAGCTGCCGCCGAAGTCAGCGCCCAGACGCTACCCTCGGCATTGGAGCGTATCGAAGAGCTGCAACAACTCGCGCGGGGCAAGCGCTTCGCCGTCTTTCTCGATTATGACGGCACGCTGACGCCGATCGTCGCCCGCCCGGAACTGGCGGTTCTTTCCGACCAGACGCGCCAGACTGTAATCGAGCTGGCCAGCCGCTGCACCGTGGCGGTCATCAGCGGCAGGGACCTGCGGGATGTGCGGAAGCTGATCGGGATTGACGGAATCTTTTACGCCGGAAGCCACGGTTTCGACATCGAAGGGCCGGAAGGCAAGGTGCAGGGGGCGAAGCAGGGAACCGATTTCCTCCCCGTGCTCGACCGCGCCGAGCAGGAACTCCGGGACCGTCTGACCTGGATCGCCGGTTCTCTTATCGAGCGGAAGAAGTTCTCCATTGCAATCCATTACCGCCAGGTTCAGGAAAATGAGGCCGGAGCGGTGGAGGAGGCCGTCGATCAGGTGCTGGCGCTCCATCCGGAGCTGCGCAAGACATACGGCAAGAAAGTGTATGAACTGCAGCCGAAGATCGATTGGCACAAGGGAAAGGCTTTGCTTTGGCTGATGGAGGCGCTGCATCTGCCCGAATCGGAAGTCCTGCCGATGTATATCGGCGATGACGTTACCGACGAGGATGCCTTTCGGGCGCTGCTGGACCGCGGCGCCGGCATCGTTGTCCGGGACACCCCGCGGCAAACGGTGGCGCGGTATGCGCTCGAGGATACCGACGATGTGCGGCGGTTTCTCCATGCGCTCACTTCCATACTGGACGGAGGGAAACGGTGACTGCTTGGTCTTTGGTCTATGAGAAGTTTGATCCAGGCAATGAGGGCCTGCGCGAGGCCCTATGCACGCTCGGCAACGGCTACATTGCCTCCCGTGGCGCCGCGCCGGAAGCCGAGGCCGGCGCGGTTCACTACCCCGGCACTTATCTGGCCGGTGGATACAACCGGCTCACCACAGAGATTGCCGGCCGTCCGATCGAGAACGAGGACCTGGTCAATTTCCCGAACTGGCTTCCCCTGACCTTCCGCATCGCCCGTGGAAAGTGGTTTAACCTGCTGGCGGTGGAGATCCTCTCCTATCGCCAGGAGCTGGACTTGAAACGAGGCGTGCTGCTGCGCGAGGTGCGCTTCCGCGACAAGCAGGGACGGCAGACCCGGCTGACCAACCGCCGTTTGGTTCATATGGGGAACCCGCATCTGGCCGCGATAGAGACCACGCTGACCGCTGAGAACTGGTCGGGACAAACAGAGTTCCGTTCCGCGCTGGACGGCCGCGTAGTCAACGCCGGCGTGGAACGCTACAAGAATCTGAACAGCAAGCACCTGAAGCCGGTAGAAACCGGGGCGATCGGTGAAGACAGCATCTATTTGAAGGTTCAAACCACGCAATCGGAGATTCGCATGGCGCAGGCCGCCCGGACGCAGGTCTTCCAGGATGGCGACCCGGTCGAGGTCGAACGGCGCACGATCCGGGAAACCGGCTATATCGCTCAGCAGTTTTCCGTGAACCTCCGGGAAGGAATCGAGATCAGCATCGAAAAGGTTGTCACGGTATTCACCTCCAGGGATTTCGCCGTCTCCGAATGCGGACTGCAGGCCCGGGATACGCTCTCGCGGGCCGGGCGGTTTCCCGATCTGCTCGAGAGCCACACCCTGGCATGGGAGCATCTGTGGCGACGCTTCGATATTGAGGCCGAGCAGGCCAGCGGCCCCCGCACGGCGATGATCCTTCACCTGCACCTGTTCCACCTGTTGCAGTCCGCTTCGATGCACACGATTGACCTCGACGTCGGAATTCCGGCGCGGGGCTGGCATGGGGAGGCCTACCGGGGACATGTCTTTTGGGACGAGTTGTTCATCTTTCCTTTGCTGAACCTCCGCGTTCCTGAGATCACGCGCGCCTTGCTCCTATACCGCTATCAGCGGCTCGATGAAGCGCGCGCGGGCGCGCGGAAGGCCGGGTATCGCGGCGCCATGTACCCCTGGCAGAGCGGCAGCACGGGGCGGGAGGAAACTCAGCAGATGCACCTCAATCCCCGTTCCGGCCGCTGGATTGATGACAACTCCCACCGGCAGCGCCATGTAAATGCGGCCATCGTCTACAATATTTGGCAGTACTATCAGACCACCCGCAATATGGAGTTCCTAGTCCTGCATGGGGCGGAGATGATCTTGGAGATCGCCCGCTTTTGGGCCAGCATCGCGACCTACAATGCGGACCGGGACCGCTATGAAATCCTCGGGGTGATGGGCCCCGATGAATACCACGACGGCTACCTCAACGGGGAAAGCAAAGGATTGAATAACAACGCCTACACCAACATTATGGCGGTGTGGGTCATATGCCGGGCGCTGGAAACCCTCGATCTGCTGCGCCGGGTCCGCCGCGCCCGCTTCTGGGAATTATGGGAGAAACTGGATCTCACCCAGGAGGAGATTGACCACTGGCAGGAGCTGAGCCGGAAAATGCGCATCGTTTTTCACGAAGACGGGATCATCAGCCAGTTTGAAGGCTATGAGCAATTGGAGGAGTTTGACTGGGAGGGCTATCGAAAAAAATACGGCGACATCCACCGTCTGGACCGCATCCTCGAGGCGGAAGGGGACGCGCCGAACCGCTACAAGGCGTCAAAACAAGCCGACGTGCTGATGCTTTTCTATTTGTTTTCCTCCGAGGAACTGGGCCAGCTTTTTGAACAGCTCGGTTATCCGTTCGAATACGAAACCATACCGAAAAATATCGAGTACTACATGAAACGCACCTCGCATGGCTCGACCCTGAGCCGGGTGGTCCATTCCTGGGTGCTGGCGCGTTCGGACCGCGCCCGTTCCTGGCAACTGTTCAACGAGGCGCTCGAAAGCGACATCGCCGATATTCAGCATGGAACCAC
Source organism: Terriglobia bacterium (assembly GCA_963666975.2). Lineage (GTDB taxonomy): Bacteria > Acidobacteriota > Terriglobia > 2-12-FULL-54-10 > 2-12-FULL-54-10 > JADFGZ01. Next base: position 1,821,422 of record CAXVYR010000004.1, read on the forward strand.
GGCCGAAGGCATTCACTTGGGCGCCATGGCCGGCTCGGTGGACTTGATGCAGCGCGCTTTTACCGGCCTGGAGACACGGGGCGACGTGCTTCGGTTCAATCCTAGCTTACCCGAGGAATTGAAGAGGCTGTGCTTGCAGATTCACTATCGCAGGCATCTGATGGAACTCGAGATCTCTCATACCGAGGTGAAAATCAGGACTGTGACGGGTTCCCCAGGGCCGGTCAAGATCGGCTTCCGGGATCAAGTGTGTGAACTCTGGGAAGGCGAGACCAAAGAGTTCCCGCTCTCCGGTCCTTGCGAACCGAACGGGTAATCCGGTTTCCGAACTTCTGTTCGGACCGGGCAGGAGACTTCCCCTTCGCAAGCTGTCCCAGCAGAAAGGCGCTTTCCGGCGAGAGGTATGCCGGTCTGAGCGCCCTCATTTTTCGTCCCGTTTGTTCGGATTCATAACGGAAACAATGGAATCCGGCTGGTTTTCCCCGAACCTATTTTTCTTTTTGCACCAAACTTTTCAAAAACTTCTTCTGCTCGGTCCGGGTTCGCACTTTACCCTCCAGAACCGCATAAAAATGCGTGTCGAGTATCTTTCGGTAACGAGGCGTTCCCGAAGCGACTCCCATCTCTTGCAGTTCCTGCTCGGGAAGCCTGGACCGCAGAGGTACATACTTCTGCACGTAGATTTTGATCCGGGCTTGAATTTTTTTCTGGGGAAAGAGGAGTTGCAAGAATAGGATCAGGTCGGCTGGAGCAGCCGTGAGCAATTGGTAGAGTTTCGTGGGGGTGGAGGCCGCTTTGCCGCCCAGTTGTTTGGCTAGCCGCTTGGCGTTTGTTTCCATGCGCCGCCAAAGCCCGGCTTCGGTTTTCCTGAGTTTCAGCCACTTCGCCAGCCGGGTTTGGTCCCGTGCCGGCAATTTGCGGGTCAGTAGATAGAAAAACAGAGGAAAGGACGGCGCCAGAAGCCCGGCCTGTGCCAGCGAATGGCTGATTTTGGACGCCCGGGCAATCTCCTGCAAGTTGAGCCGGGAGTCTCGCAGGCGGGGGCTCAGCACGAGGAGCAGTTTTGCTTTCTCCAGGGCCTTCAGCAGTTCTGCGGGGTTTCGCTCCCTGGCGATTCGGCGCAACTCGTGCGCTACGGCTTCTCCGGCAGCTCTCTCTGGCGCGTCATTTTCGATGGCATTTTGATATTGCGTTGCGGTCTTCGGTTCGAAGGAAAACCGGAGGCGAGCCCGAAACCGGACCGCGCGGAAGATGCGAACCGGGTCATCGAGAAAGCTGTAATTATTTAGAGTCCGCAGCTCCCCCTTCTCAATGTCCGCTAAACCGTTGGTGGGGTCGAGCAACAAGCCCCGCGATTGCGGATTCAGGGAAACTCCAATGGCATTGATGGAGAAGTCCCGCCGCTTCAGGTCCGTCACAATGGTAGCCGGAGCGGTAACCGGCGGCCTGCCTGGCTTGCCATAAGTCTCCGACCGGGCCATGCTGACGCTGGCTGAAACTCCAGAGGGGAATTCCAACTCGGCCGCGCGCAACGTTTGACTTTGCCAGGTGACAAGAACCTTCTGGCGGCTTAATTCCCGCACGATTTTCAGGGCGTTGCCTTCCACCACAAAATCAAAATCCTCGATGGGAAAGCCGCCGATCAGGTCCCGAATCGCGCCTCCCACCAAGTAGAGGTTCATGCCGTGAGCCTCGGCGGCCTTTTGCATGCGCAAGACGACTTGCCATTGTTCCGGGTTGAGCCGGCTTTCTATCAAGAAGAGGTAATCGCTCATGAGCAGCCGCGCTTTGCAGTTCAGCTTCTTCAGGCCCGTGGATGATGGCGGTAAATCTCCTTCAAACGGGCCGTCGCAATGTGAGTGTAAATCTGCGTGGTCGAGATGTCCGAATGCCCCAGCATCATTTGCAGAGAGCGCAGGTCGGCGCCGCGAGCCAGCAGGTGAGTGGCAAAACTGTGCCGCAGAAGATGAGGGGCGATCCGCTTGCGGATGCCCGCCTGTCTTCCATAGGCGGCCAGCCGCAGCCAGACGTTTTGCCGGGTCATGCGGGCGCCCCGCCGGTTGACAAACAGGAAGCCGGACTGGCGGGGACCCAGCAGCCGTTCCCGCGCGCCTTTGTAGAGTTCCAGGGCGGCAATCGCAGCCTTGCCCACCGGGACGATTCGCTGTTTGTTCCCTTTGCCGAGAGTGCGCACGGCGCCAGCTTCCAGGTTCATGTCCGCCACCCGCAGGGAGATCAGTTCGGAAACACGCAAGCCGGTTGCGTACAGCATCTCCAGGATGGCCCGGTCCCGTACCCCGATGGAAGTATCGGTCGCCGGCTGGGCCAGCAATATTTCCACCTCTTCCAAAGTCAGGTACTTCGGCAGGACCTTCCAGATGCGAGGCGATTCAAGATTTTCCGTAGGATCGGAGGCAACCACCCCATCCTGGCGGAGGTAACGGTAAAAGCCACGCAGGCTGACGATCTGGCGTGCCAAGGTGCGGCTTCCCAACTCCTGCCCGTCTAACTGGAGTAAAAACTTGCGGATGCCGGTCGGTCCCGCGCTCTGAAAATCCAATCCGCTTTTCTCCAGAAAGCGGCAGAACTTCCGCAAATCCCGCTCGTAGGCCTCCACGGTGTTTCCCGCCAGCCCCTTCTCTACACGGAGATAATTCAAAAATCCTGCAATTTGATTTTGCATCTGCCGACCAGGGTGGCCTTAGTTAACCGGCTATTTCCTGTAATCAGTTGTATATAAAAAAGTTAACCTTTTACGCTAGACCCTGACAGGGGAGCTGTTTCCGCCATTCGCCCCTTTCCCTGCAGACTGCAAGGACCCTGTCGAAACCGGCGAAGTCATTAAATCACGAAACCAGTTATAACCACTGAAACTCTTTAATAAACTGATACATAAAGAGTTACTAAAACAGCAACCGCGACCAAAAAGATTGGCCAAGCTGCCAGATAGAGATTGGCTCTGCGGTCTGGAACAAGTTCTGCACCCTTCGGTCTTTTGGTACACAAGGATAAAAAGTGCTTCCTAATCAGAATGTTAGCTACTCAACGCTATGTGCCGACCACACAACTGCATACTAGCACAGTCGCTGCCTGGTAGTAAACGGCACAGCCCTTCTGGCGATTGGTGATCCAAAAAGCACGCCGTCACGGCTGAAGTTTGTAGGGAATCGGCCTTACTTAAAATCCAGCCTTGATTCAGACAGCGATTAACACAGCGAGCCGGGGGTGCTGTAAAATCCTGGTGAATCATTCGGCTCGAAACTACGGGATTCAGTCTCAGCCGGGAAGGGTTTGTAGATGAAGTTTTCAGGATGGAATCCAGGATGGAAACAAGGATGGAGTCAAGGATGAGATTAATAGAAATTGCAGAGAAACTGGATTGTCTTTTGGAGGGGAAAGGGGAAATTGAAATTAAGGGGGTCGCCAGCCTGGAGCAGGCGAGGCCGGGCGATCTGACCTTCCTTTCCAATCCCAAATACACGCCGCTGCTGAAGACGACGCAGGCAAGCGCTGTCCTGGTGAGGAAGGATTTCGGCTCGGTCCCGCTGCCGGCGCTGCGGTGTTCCGATCCCTATCTGCTGTTTGCCAAGGCGCTCGAATTTTTTTACACCCCGCCGCGCCCCTCTGTGGGAGTGCATTCCACGGCCGTCATAGCGCCTACCGCCCGGATCGGGGCCAACGCCTCCATCGGCCCCTATGTGGTTGTGGAGGAGGCGGCCCAGATCGGCGCGAACGCGGTCTTGCAGAGCCACGTGGTGATCTATCGCGGGGCAAAGATCGGAGACGATTTTTACGCTCACAGCCATGCCGTGGTGCGCGAGTTCTGCCGCATCGGAAACCGTGTGACCCTGCAGAACGGAGCCGTCATCGGCGCCGACGGCTTCGGCTTCGCCAAGCAGAGCGACGGCAGCCACTACAAAATGGTGCAGTCGGGCGTCGCGGTGGTGGAGGACGACGTCGAGGTGCAGGCCCTCGCCTGCGTGGATCGCGCCACGGTGGGGGAGACGCGCGTCCGGCGCGGCGCGAAGATCGACAACATGGTCCAGGTGGGCCATGCCTCAACGGTCGGTGAAAATTCGATTCTGTGCGCCCAGGCGGGACTGGCCGGCAGCACGCATCTCGGACGGAACGTGCTGCTCGCCGGGCAGGTCGGTGTCGCCGGTCATTTGACCCTGGGCGACAACGTGATAGCCACCGCGCAGACGGGCATCCCCAGCGACGTGCCGCCCGACACCATGGTCTCGGGCTACCCGGCGATTGAAAACAAACAATGGCTGCGATGCGCTGCCGTCTTCAGCAAGCTGCCGGAGTTGAATAAGACGGTGAGGGCCTTAAAAGAAAGCGTAGCGAAATTGCAAACGAAATTGCAAAAAGGGGAAGTGGGTTGATTTCTTCTTTTTAGTTCCGGAGACCAGCGTGAGAACGCTATGTTGATGATTCGTCTTGCTTGGTTCTGCACCTTAGCAGCTTGTTGAAAAAAGGATTTTGAACGACGCTACGAACACGTAAATCGTTGTAACCCATTGATTCTTCGTTCGACGGCATTCCAGAAAAGTGGTTTTCGGGCAGGCGAAAATGATTTTTCAACAAGCTGTTAGGGCACGATCTTGTATGGTATTCGGCATAGGTGCCAGGCACGACAACCCTGTGGTTCAAGTTCCATGGCGTGTTAACACTATTGGAGGGCCTCGACGATCAGAGCGAAGTTGAGGAAAGCCAGAAAGACGACGTCGAGTTTATCGAAGCGCGAGAAGATGCGGCGGAAGCCTTTGAGTCTGCGGAAAAGCCTCTCGATCTCATTGCGCTTGCGGTACATGGCTTTATCGTACTGCCAGGGTTGCAGGCGATTGCTTCTGGGCGGAATCACCGGGATGAAGCCAAAGTCCAGAGCCAGTTGGAGAGTCTTGTTGTCCTCGTAGGCGCGGTCCATGATGAGATGCAACGGTGCGGGCAACGGCCCGATGCCGCCCAGAAGTTCGCGGCCTTGGACCAGCGATTCAGACGAGTGTAGATGGTGTGCCAGTTGCCAAAACGCTTCGGCAGTCCGCGCCACTTGCACCCCTGCTCGGTCACGTACAACAACGCGTTGAGCACCTGCAGGTTGGAAAGGCTGACATGGCCTCGTTGGCGCGGAAGGCTGGGCTCGATACGAAGATACTGTGCCGCGGTGATTTCCATGAACCGAAGCATACCACTAAAATCCCAATTAGTGTTAACACGCCCTGGTTAGTCAATAGAAAAAAGCTCCTTCCGCATTCACATCTCCCTTCTTAAGAGCTGCCGTTGAAACCGCTTCAAAGGAAAAACCTGGCTTCGGCGGCTGGTTTTCAGATAAACTACTTCCTTTTTGCCATGTTGATGGATTGATGGGGTGCCGATATGTTCTGTTTGAATTGCTAATTTGTCGAAGGAAGAGAGGAAGAATGGCGGAAGCTAAAATTACTGTCAGAAACAACGGTCCCCTGCGGATCGAGGGCGAATTTACGATCTGCGATCAGGAGGGAAAGGCCTTCGGCCTGGGAGGCCGGACGATGATTTCCTTGTGCCGTTGCGGACTCTCGCAGAACAAGCCCTTCTGCGACGGGAGTCATAACAAGGCGGGTTTTCAGTCGGAGATAAAAGCCAGGGAACTTCCTCCTCCCGCTCCCAAGCCGGAGTAATTCTCTTTTCTTTCAAGTTGCTGGCAAGTTGCTGGCAAAATGCTGGTTGGCCTCGATGCCGGATGTGGCAGGCAGGTTGTCATTAGTTAGCTGAAGGACTGTGCCTTTCCTGGCAAGCTACGCAGTACCGCGTCCAGGGAACAGCTTCCAGGCGTTTCTGGGCGACAGGCCTCCCGCAATCCATACAAGTCCCGTAACTTCTCCCGCGAAGCCGTACGAGGGCGTCCTCTATGTCCCGCAGGAGTGTGACGTTTAAGCTGTTCTTCTTCACCCAAACCCACGTTTCATGGCTTCGTTCTGCCAAATCCGCCGAGTCGTGAAGCTCCTCGTCGACACGCAGCAGAGCGTTACTCTCCGGAGTCATCATTTGAGCCTGCAGTTCCGTTAATTTCTCTTCGAGCACCCGGCGCAGGTATTTCGTAGTGTTGGATTTAGTTTTCTTGGTGCTGTTGATCATAACGTTTGACGCCTCAGTCCGCGCAGTAAGTTTACTCTGAATAGATTCCGCTGCCCCCAAAACGATTCAGGAACCTGATTTGGTACATCATTTGGCTTATCTCGGTCCCTGCTGATTTAGAGGCAAACGGAGCCGGAAGGTTGCCCGTCCACGCAGAAGAAAAATCAGCAGCATCGGACAGCAGGCCTGTTGCCCGCGAACAAATCGCATCTGTTTTATTTTCAACAGCTTGACCGGAAAGGAAAGAGGCTGTAGAACAGCAGCGAGCGGCTCGGAATCAGCGCCGCGCGGGTGTCGCTTAGCGGGGCCTGGCCAGGACGATGTTGACCAGTTTATTGGGTACCACGATGGTTTTCAGCACCTCTTGGCCGTTGGTGATGTGGGCGATGCGAGGGTCCGCCAGAGCCAGGTCCTTCAGCTCGTCCTGGCTCAAACCTTCCTGCGCCCGAATCTTGCTGCGAAGGCGGCCATTGACTTGAACGATCACCTCCAACTCCTCTTCCTTGGCAAGAACCGGATCAAAAGAAGGCCACTCGACGGTGAGCAAATCTTCCGTGTGTCCCAACTCCTGCCAGAGTTCCTGGGCCAGATACGGAGCAAACGGCGACAGCAACTTGGCCAGCGTCTCCAAAGTCCCCCGCAGGATGGCGGGGGTAATTTTACCCTCCAGGTTATACAAGAGGTTGACCAGCTCCATGGAGGCGGCGATGTCTGTATTGAAGTGCCAGCGGCCTTCGAAATCGGCCGTGACGCGCCGGATGGTCTGATGCAGCTTGCGCAGCAGGTTGCGGTCTTCGCCGGAAACATCGGCGGCAGCGGGTCTGGCGGATGGGACATTTCTTAACTCGCCCGCGTGCCGGTCCACTAAACGGTAAACGCGGGAAAGAAAACGGTAGATTCCCTCCACTCCCGCTTCGTTCCACTCCAAATCTTTTTCCGGGGGCGCGGCAAACAGGGAATACAGGCGGGTGGTGTCGGAGCCGTAGCGTTCCACCATCTCATCCGGGTCCACCAGGTTCCCCTTGGATTTGGACATCTTGGCCCCGTCCTTGATGACCATGCCCTGAGTGAACAGCCTCGCGGCGGGCTCATCAATCTGTGTAAGACCCAAATCCCGCAACACCTTGGCAAAGAAGCGCGCGTAGATCAAATGCAGAATCGCGTGCTCCACCCCGCCGATGTACTGATCGATGGGAAACCAGTAATTGACCGCGGACGGTTCCACGGGCAACTCCGGATAGTCGGGATTGGTGTAGCGATAAAAATACCAGGAGGAGTCGACGAAGGTATCCATCGTGTCGGTCTCCCGCTCTGCCGGACCCTGGCAGCGGGGGCAGGTGGCGCGCAGGAAACCGGGGGCGTCCTTGAGCGGCGAGTGGCCGAGACCGGTGATCTCTACGTCTTCCGGCAGCAATACAGGCAACTCTTCATAGGGCACCGGAACGATTCCACACTTGGCGCAATACAGCACGGGGATGGGAGTGCCCCAATAGCGTTGCCGCGAGACGCCCCAATCCTTGATCCGGTAGGTGGTCTCCACTCGTCCGAATTTCTTTTTGGCTGCGTGCCCGGCCATCTTCCGGATGGCCTCCTCGGAGGCCAGGCCGGTGAAAGGCCCGGAGTTCACCAGCACCCCGTAGTCGGTGAAAGCGGCATCCAATCTTTGCGCGCCGTGCGTGCTCACGGCGGGCCCCACAACGACCCGCACCGGCAAGCGGTATTTCGCGGCGAACTCAAAGTCGCGCTGGTCGTGGGCGGGCACCGACATCACGGCGCCCGTGCCATACTCCATTAGAACAAAGTTGGCCACCCAGATCGGGACTTGCTCCCCGTTGAAAGGGTTGACGGCGAAGCGCCCTGTAAAGACGCCTTCTTTTTCCGTCTCCCCGGCGGCGGCGCCGGGCGGGCGGGCCTGGAGCCTGCCGATATTGCTCAAAATATTGGCGCTCCCTGCCACGCTCTCGAGCAGCTTGTTCACCAAAGGATGAGCGACCGCCACCAGCACGGCGGTGGCTCCGTAAATGGTGTCCAGCCGCGTGGTGAAAACGGAGATCGATTCCTTCAATCCGGCAACGGCAAACTGCACCTGGGCCCCGATCGACTTGCCGATCCAGTTGCGCTGCATGGTCAGCACGCGCTCGGGCCAGTTGGTGAGCTTCTCCATGTCCTGGAGAAGCTGGTCGGCGTATTCAGTAATGCGGAAGAACCACTGCTCCAGCTCTTTCTGCTCGACGGGCGTCCCCTCGTGCCGCCAGCAGCACCCCTCCACGACTTGCTCGTTGGCCAGCACGGTCTGGCAGGCAGGACACCAGTTCACGCGGCTGTTTTTCCTGTAGGCCAGTCCCCGATCCAGCATCTTGAGGAAGAGCCACTGGTTCCACCGGTAATACTCGGGCTGGCAGGTGGACAACTCCTTGGACCAATCGTAGCTGAACCCAAACCGCTCGAACTGGCGCTTCATGGATGCAATGTTGTCGGAAGTCCATCGCCGGGGATGAATGCGATTTTTGATGGCCGCGTTTTCCGCCGGCAGCCCAAAGGAGTCCCAGCCCATGGGGTGCAGCACGTTGAAGCCGCGCATTCGCTTGTAGCGCGCCAGCGCATCACCAATGGAATAATTGCGCACATGTCCCATGTGCAGGGCGCCCGAAGGATAGGGAAGCATCTCCAGCACGTAGTATTTGGGGCGGGCAGTGTCCGCGGTGGCCACGCAGGCGGCTCGGTTCTTCCACTCCTCCTGCCACTTTTTTTCTATCGCTTGGAAATCGTAGCCGCTGGTCACCGCTTCACCTTTCTGCCGGGAGTCCCGGCCCGTCCTCGCCGGGCCTGAGCCGGAGCGGAACGTTCCGGGAATGCCTGTTGCGCTCCGCTGCTTCCGTTGCAGGGGCGGAGGGAGCGAATCACCTCCAGGTTACGCGCGTCGTCGCCGGGAGCTTCGAGCGGCGTTTCCAAAATGAATGCCTTTTCCCGCAAAGCCGGATGATTCACGATCCGGCGGAAACCGTCCAGGCCAATGCCGCCCCGGCCGATGTGCTCATGCCGGTCATGGCGCGAACCGAGCGGCGTGCGGGAATCGTTCGTGTGGACCACCTTGACCCGGTCGAGTCCCACGGTCTGCTCCAAGGAACCGACCATACTCGCCAGGCCTTCTGGCGAGGAGAGGTCCATGCCGGCCTGAAAACAATGCGCCGTGTCCAGACAGCAGCCGACCGGGAGGCCGTCGAGCAGCGCCAGCATATCCTGCAACTGGGAAAAGGACCCTCCCAAAGTGCTCCCCTGCCCGCATGTGTTTTCCAGCAGAATGGAGAGCGCGCCCAGCCGCTCGCCCTGCACCGCTTCCCGCAGGGAGGCCGTCATGTGCCGCATTCCCTCTTCCGCCGAAGCGTTCCGGGAGCTGCCGGGATGAAAGATCAGATACTCGGCGCCGATGGCCGCCGCCCGTCGGATTTCACCGCGAAAGGCCTCCAGGGACCGTTTGCGCAGGGCCTGGTCCGGGGATGCCATGTTGATCAGGTAGTTGGCGTGCACCGCCAGGGGGAAGAGATGATAGCGCTGCCGCAGGTCTCCGAGCGCGGCAATCTCCCGGGCTGTGGGCTCGCGGGCCTTCCACATTCGGGGACTGGAGGAAAAAATTTGAAAGGTGTTGCAACCCAGCAGGTGAGCTTTTTCGGCAGCCTGTTCCAGCGAACCGGCGATGGAGGTGTGGATGCCCGCACGCCACCCAGAAAACCCGTCCGACTCGTTTTCGTTCTTCACCTCATCCAAAGGAGTCCATCCCGAAGATTAAGTTCCGTTGCCGAACTATATTAACAAAGTGGTTCCGCAGCGGTCAACCGCTCGGTTGGCGCTCCGTGGGCGGCTGGAGCGCATGGAAGCGCCGCCGAGCGCGCAGCGGCAGCCTGCCGTTACTATATCTGGGTCCTGCATCGCCAAAATTCAAAGATGCCGCATCAAAGCTTTTGAACGGTTTTATTTCGATGTATCGTTGAAGCACTGGGAGGCACTGGGAGGCGCTGGCCATCAGGAACAATTCTGGAACAATGCCAGTTCTAATGATAGTTCTGTGGTGGCGCGCGCTGCCAGCACGTCGCCGAAGGAGGGCACATGCGGAGGGTGGTCCGAATCACAACGCTTTGGATTCTCTGTGGCGTCCTGGCGACTTCCGGGGTGGCGAAAGATCCCGGTGACTCCAAAAATATTTTGCTGTCTGTCGGAGACATCGCCATGGGGCAGATTGCCGACGGAGAAGGGTGGAGCACGACCCTCACGTTCGTCAATCTCCAAGTTTTTTCGAGAACTTTCGATGTGATTTTTACCGGCGATGCCGGAACCCCGCTGGCGCTAAATTTCAAGAACATCGGCGCAACCTCCACGCTCAGCTTTTCCATCCCGGCTGGGGGAACACAGCAGGTGGAAACGACCGGAACAAGTTTTCCCGTGGTGCAAGGATGGGCTGCGATCATTGCGATCGACGGCGATTCTACACCGATTGGAGGAATGGCTATTTTGCGCTCCTCCAGGTCCGGGCTTCCCGATTTTGAATCCGTCGTGCCGTTCAGCAACGTTCTGGACACACATCAGGTCCTCTCCTTGGACCACCGCAATGGGTTGCTCACGGGGATAGCCTTGGCAAACCCGTCTTTTGCCTCCCCGATGACTATCTCTATAAATTTTTTCGACATCAACGGAGTATTCATCTCATCGGGCTCCATCACCCTGCAAGGGGGCCAGCACACGGCCTTTCTGCTGGATTCTCGCTTTCCCGAACTGGCTGACCGAGCCGGCATAGCGGAGTTCACCGGCGTCGATGCAGCACAAAGTGTCGGCCCGGTGATCCTGGGCTTGCGCTTTAATCCTTCCGGCCCTTTCACAACGCTTTTTCCGATGACCTTGCCCTGAACGGACAGGCATGAGTTGGGAAGCGGGCCCATCCGCCAAAGTGAGTTGACAGAAAAAAGGGGATCGCCTACGCTGATAAGGAACACTTAGAACGAACGTTCGATAAACATCCTCATGGCACCCTCGACGCTGGCCCAGTCTCAATCCGCTCCTTCCCCGCCCAATAAATATGACCGGCGGCTGGGAGAGATTCTCCATCATGCCAGCGCCGTCTTCTGCGACAAGGGTTTCGCGGCGGCCTCGATCCGCGATATCTCGCGGGTGAGCGGAACCAGCCTGGCAGGGCTGTACTATTATTTCAAAAGCAAAGACCACCTCCTTTTCCTAATACAGCAGGAAGCATTCCTGACCCTGATCCGCACGCTGGAGGAAAAACTCGCCGGGGTTTCTGACCCGGAGCAGGCGATCCGGATGTTTGTGGAGAATCATCTGGAACATTTCGTGGGCGACCCGAAGCGGGCGAAAGTTCTCTCGCATGAGTCCGACACCCTCAAGGGGCCGTATCAGTCCGAGATCGCCGCGCTGAAGAAAAAGTATTACCGCCAATGTCTGACGATCCTGGAGCAATTCCAGGCGGCCCGGCAACTGCGAGGCATCAACACCAGGCTGGCCATTCTGAGCTTGTTCGGGATGATGAACTGGATCTACACCTGGTACAACCCTCGTGTGGACGGCGACTGGAAAGAGGTCGCGGGCCAGATGTCCTCCACATTCCTGCGAGGAGTGCTGGGAGCCGACGGCAATTCCAAGCCTGCTCCGCAGCGGAAGCAGGGCGGGTCGCAGGGGGGCAGGCGCTCTTTTTCATAGGTCCTTATGGAACCCTACACGCTATCGGAATTAATGGTGGTGGCCGCAGCGCGGGAGATCCACGATGGGGACATCGTTTTTGTCGGCATGCGGCTGCCGTTGCTGGCCTATGTGGTGGCCAAAAGCAGCCACGCCCCCCGCGCCGTGGGTGTCTTTGAAAACGGAGTGTTGCGCAGCACTCCCGCGCGGGAGCTGTTGTTTACCATGTCGGACTGCCCCAACATCACCGGCGCTCTGTCCTGCTTCAGCATGCTGGAGTGCATGGCTTTGCTGCAGCAAGGCCGCGTGAGCCTGGGATTCCTGGGGGCGGCGGAGGTGGACCGGCACGGGAACTTGAACTCCACCGAGGTCGGCAACCACAAGGGGAGCATCGTGCGCCTGCCGGGAAGCGGCGGAGCTTCCGACATTGCCGCGCTCTCGCGTCGCTATGTCGCCCTGCTCAACCATGACAAAGCGCGCCTGCCGGAGAAGGTCCATTACATCACCAGCCCCGGTTACGGTCCCTGGCGGCAGAGCGGCAGACTCAAGCAAGGAGGCCCCGAGGCCGTCATCACCACCAAAGCCGTGCTGCGCTTTTCGCCCGAAGGAGAAGCCTACCTCGACTCCTGCCATCCGGGGGGCACGGTAGAAGACGTTTTGGCCCATACCGGCTGGCCGCTGGCTGTTGCGCCGCGGGTGAAAAAAACGCCGGTGCCCAGCAAGCGGGAGATGCGAGTGATCCGCTCCTACGACCCGGAGCATTTTTGGACGAAATAGTCTCATATCCGAGCCGCGACCGTCAGGGAGCGGGTTCACTCAGTGACGAGTGACAAGTGATGAGTGGCAAGCAAGAACAGTGCTGCTACGAATGTTTCCCGTCACTGATCACTCAATACTGATCACTTTTTTGTCGATGGAGGCGGGCCATCGAATCGTTATTGGCCGATTAAGGAGGCACGATGGCTGCACAAAACTACCAAACGATTCAAGTGGACAGGCTGGGCCCGGTCTATTCGATTACATTAAACAAACCGCCTTTGAACATCATCGACCTGGCGATGATCGAGGAACTCTGCACCGTCCTGCGGGAGGTGGAGAGCGAGCCGGATATCCAGGTGATTGTTTTTCGCGGCGCGGGCAAGAAGGGGTTTTCCGCCGGTGTCAGCATCCAAGACCATACGCCGGACCGCGCCCCCAGCGTGATTCCCCGTTTTGACGACATCTTCCGCCTGCTGGCGAAGACCGACAAAGTGACCGTCGCGGCCGTGCACGGCATTTGTCTGGGGGGAGGCTGCGAGCTGGCGACCATGTGCGATCTGATCATTGCGGCCGAGACTGCCAAATTCGGACAGCCGGAGATCAAGCTGGGCCAGCCGCCGCCGGTCGGGCTGATCCTGATGCCGTATTTGATGGGATACCGCAAGGCCGCCGAGCTGCTGTTCACCGGCGCAAGTATCGGCGCGAGCGAAGCGCTGTCGCTGGGGCTGGTGAACCGCGTGGTGCCCGAGGAGCAGTTGTCGCAGGCGCTGGAGGACCTCCTGCGCGAGATTACGGCACAGAGCGGAGCCATCCTGCGGCATACCAAGAACATGTTGCGCCGGGCCGCCGGGCTCGATTTTGAGAAGGCCTTGCAGGAGAGCGAAGACTATTTTGTCCAGACGATTCTGAAAACCGAGGACGCCAAGGAAGGGGTCTTCGCTTTTCTCGAAAAGCGCGCCCCGCAGTGGACTCATCGTTGATATAGAGGTTGATATAGAAAGGCTGCTCTGTAGCTGGTCTAAAAAAAGCTGATGCCGAAGAAAAGCAGCGCACAGGACGAAAAACTGTGTTCCCTGGAGGAGGCCATCCGCCGCCTGGTGCCGGATGGGTCAAGCGTCGCTATGGGTCTGCAACTGGAAAGCATGATTCCTTTTGCGGCAGGGCACGAGATCATCCGGCAGGGAAAGCGCGACCTCACCCTGGTTGGCCCCATCTCCGATATTTTGTTCGACCAGATGATCGGAGCGGGCGCGGTCCGCAAGGTGGTGGCGGCCTGGGTAGGCAACGTGATGATGGGCTCGGCCTACAACTTCCGCCGGGCCGTGGAAGAAGGAGTTCCTCATCCGCTCGAGATGATCGACCACTCGAACTTCACCGTGGCGCTGGGGCTGCACGCCGCCGCCTTGGGCGTGCCGTTTCTGCCCACCTATACGGTCGGAGGCTCGGACCTGATCGGACGGAATCCCGACCTGGTGGAGTTTGAGGCTCCTTTCACGGGCGAGACCATGCGGGCCGTGCGCGCATTGCATCCCGACGTCGCCGTCATCCAGGCGCAACGGGCCGACAGGTATGGGAACACGCATTTGTGGGGAAACCTTGGCGTGGCCTCGGACGCGGCACGAGCCGCGCGCCACGTGATTGTGGTCGCCGAGGAGATTGTTGATCCCAAGACGATTGCGAGCGATCCCAACCGGACCGTGATACCGGGCTTTCTGGTGGAGGTCGTGGCGGAGGTTCCCTTCGGGGCGCATCCGTCTCCCGTCCAGGGTTATTACAACCGCGACAACAACTACTACAGTGAGTACCACCGCCAGACCAAGACCGTTCCGGACTTTCAGTCCTGGCTTGAGCGCTGGGTTCGCGGCGTGAAGGATCGCCATGGCTACCTGGAGCACCTTGGCGCAGAACGGGTGGAAGGGCTGAAGGTGCGCAAGCGGGCGCTGGCGGCCCGGACCGATTTTGGGCACTAGCGGAGCCTGCCAGTTCAGCTTGCAAGGGATAGTCGGCGACTCCTATACTGGTGTCAGTGAAGCTTCGTTTCTACCTCGATTCCGCAACGGGTCAGCCGCACATCTGGAATCACGATGTGGATGGGAAAGAGGTGAAGGAGGTCTTGACGAATCCGGGAGAAGATCGTCCGGGGCAGGACGGCTCCCGCGTAGCAATTGGCCGGACGGCGAGCGGACGACACCTAAAAGACGATACCTAAAAGTCGTTTACGTTCGCGACCAGAACCCGGGTAGTGTTTTCGTCATTACGGCCTACGAGCTTCGAGGTAAACCCCTTCTGGCCTATCGCAGGCGGCGAAGGAGAAAACGCCCATGAAACGAAACCGATTCCCAACTGGCTGGAATGAAGCCAGGGTTCGAAGAGTATTGGAGCATTACGAGGAGCAAGCGGAGGAGGAGGCGGTGGCAGAAGACGAGGCCTCATTCCAGTTGCGCAGCCAGACCGTGATGGTGGTGCCCAAACGCTTGGTTCCGGAAATCACGCGATTGATAGAGAAACGGCGTTCCCGGCGTCCAGCACGCCCGGCCAGGCCGAACAACCGCTTGCAGCCGGCCGCCCGGAAGCAAAGCTGAGTAGCCACGACAGCCTGCCGGTGTTGGTTCCGCCGGAGAAGCCGATCCGTGAGAAGCGAAGGATGAAACAAAGCAGGTCCAGGAAGAAGGTTCGTGAGCAGAAGAAGGCCCACATGACCCTGCGTGTGAACGGGGAGTTGGCGGAGGTCGCCTTCGCTCCGCACAAGACGCTGCTGGAAGTGCTGCGCGAGGACATGGGGCTCACCGGCACCAAGCACGGCTGCGAGCTGGGCGAGTGCGGAACCTGTGCCGTGTTGGTCAACGGCCAGCCGGTGCTCTCCTGCTTGGCGCTCACGGTGGCCCTGGAGGGGCATGAGATCACCACCATTGAGGGAATGGCCCAGGGTCCCGATCTGCATCCTCTGCAAACGGCCTTTGCCGATCTCGGCGCGGCGCAGTGCGGGTATTGCACGCCGGGAATTTTGCTGACGGCCCAAGCGTTGCTCGAGCAGGTTCCACGGCCTTCCCTCGAGCAGATTCAGCAGGCCTTGGCCGGAAACCTGTGCCGTTGCACGGGCTACATTAAGATTTACGAAGCCGTGGAGTTGGCCGCCGCCCGCATGGCGGGCGAACCGGCCGAGCCTCGCAAGGAGAGCGTTTATGGCTGGGAATAACGGAAGCAAAGCAAACGGTCTGAAGGTGGTCGGCAAGCCATGGAAAAAGGTGGACGCCGCCGAAAAGTGCACGGGGCAGACCAAATTTGCCGACGACATTTTTCTTCCGCGCATGCTCCACTGCAAGCTTCTGCGCAGCACGGTTCCTCACGCCCTCATTCAGAACATTGACGCCTCCCAGGCCGTGAAGTCCCCCGGCGTTAAGGCCGTGCTCCTGGGGAGGGATCTGCCGACCCTGTACGGCATCATGCCGGTGGCCCAGGATGAATACGCCTTGGCCGTTGACAAAGTCCGCATGGTGGGCGATCCCGTCGCCGCCGTTGCCGCCCTGGACGAAGATGCGGCCACCGAAGCCGTGGACCGGATCGATGTCGAGTATGAGCTTCTCCCCGCCATCGCCTCGATCCAGGAAGCTCTGGACAACCCCGAACCGCGCATCCATGAATACGGCGAATACGGCAACGTCCATCGCAGAATCGCTTACGAGTTTGGCGACATGGAAGCGGGTTTTGCCGAGGCAGACTTCATTCGGGAAGACACCTGTTTTTACGAAGGCAACACGCACCTGCCGCTGGAACAGCACGCCAGCGTGGCCCGGTTCAGCCATGACGGCAAGCTCACGCTATGGAGCTCTACGCAGAACCCGCACTATCTGCATCGCACCCTGGCCAAAGTGCTGGGCCTCGCCGCCAGCCATGTTCGCGTCATTGCCACTCCCTGCGGCGGAGGTTTCGGAGGCAAGTGCGACCCCTTTAACCACGATATTGTCGTCTCGAAACTGGCCATGATGACCGGCCGCCCGGTGAAGATTTGCCTCACGCGGGAAGAGGTCTTTTACTGCCACCGGGGACGGCATCCCGTCCTGATGCGCACCAAAACCGGCTTCAAGAAGGACGGCGCCATCACCGCCATGCATCACCGCACCTTCGTAGACGGCGGCTCCTACGGCGGCCACGGCGTCGCCAGCACCTTCTACACCGGCGTCTTGCAGCCCACCACTTACAAGATTGGGCGGTACAAATTCGACGGCGTGCGCGTCTTCACCAACAAGGCCCCTTGCGGTCCCAAGCGCGGCCACGGCACTCCGCAGCCCCGCTTCGCCCAGGAAGTCCAGATGGACAAGATCGCCGAGCAGTTGGGAATGGACCCGGCGGAGCTTCGGAAGCGCCATCTGGTGGAGCCGAATTCGATTACCGCCAACTGGCTGCGCATCGGCACCATAGGCCTGGGCAAGTGCATCGACAAGGTTCTGGAAGGCTCCGGCTGGAAGGATCGGTTCCGCAAGATGCCCCACGGAAAGGGACTGGGCCTCGCGTGCAGCGCCTACATGACCGGGGCCGGAACGGCCATCTACTGGAACAGCATGCCCCATTCCGGCGTGCAGTTGAAGCTCGACCGCAGCGGCCTCGTCGCCGTCTTTTGCGGCACCACGGAGATCGGCCAGGGGTCGGATTCGATGCTGGCTTATATCGTCGCCGAAGTGCTCGGCATCGATCCTTTTGACATCCGCGTAGTCACCTCCGACACCGACATCACTCCGGTAGACCTCGGCAGCTATTCGAGCCGCGTCACCCTCATGGCCGGCAATGCCGCCGTGCAGGCCGCCGAGCGCGCCAAGGATTACCTGGCCCAGGCGGTCGCGGAGAAGCTGGAGGTTCCGGCCAGCCGTCTCGGCTTCGCGGAGCGCCGCGTCTACGATCTGGAGAGCCCGGACAAAGGCGTGAGCTTTATCGAGGCCGTGGAGCTTGCCGAGACGAAGTTCGGCACGCTGGGCACGACCGGCTCCTACAAGCCTCCGAAAGCGCCCGGCAAGTTCAAAGGCTCCGGCGTGGGGCCGTCCCCGGCCTACAGCTATTGCGCAGCGGTCGCCGAGGTGGACGTCAACCCGGAGACCGGATGGGTAAAGGTCAATCGCATCTGGATGGCCCATGATGGAGGCCAGTCGATCAACCCCGTGCTGGTCATGGGCCAGGTGGAAGGCAGCATTTACATGGGCCTGGGAGAGGCTTTGATGGAGGAGATGGTCTACCGGGGCAACCGCAACGTGGTCCACAAGTTCCCCTCCATGCTGGAGTACAAGAGTCCGACCACGCTTGAAATGTGCGACGTCGTCACCTATCTACTCGAGGACCGCGAGCCGAACGGGCCGTTCGGGGCTAAGGAGGCCGGACAGGGGCCGTTGCTGCCGGTGCCGCCGGCGGTTGCTAACGCCGTCTATGACGCCGTGGGCGTGCGGATCGATGAGGTCCCCATCACGCCGGAAAAGGTGCTGAAGGCGATCCGTACAAAGGCCAAGGGCCAGGAAGGCCGCTACGGGCCTCTCACATTCCCGGAGTGTGAAATGCCCGCTCCCATTACCGTGCCCACGCCCCAGGAGGGCGGCGACGGCAAGGCCGTGGTTCGCGAGCCGGTGGTGGAGCAAAAGTAGGGCAATTCATCAGAAAAGCAACTATCCATGCTCAGACTTCCTAAATTTACCTACCTCCAGCCGAAGACGGTCTCTGAGGCCGTCCGCATGATGGCTGACGCCGGGCCGGAGGCGATGTTTGTGGCCGGAGGCACGGACCTCTATCCCAACATGAAGCGGCGGCAGCAGACCCCGCAGATCGTCATCGGCCTCGCGCAACTGGACCGGCTCCGCACCATCAAAGGAAAGCCGGCAGAGGGGATGGTTCTGGGGGCCGGAGCGACGTTGACCGAGGTTTCCGAGAACCGCCGTATTCGGCGCGCCTACCCGGTCCTGGCCAATGCCGCCGAGCTGATCTCCACCCCGCTGCTGCGCAATATGGGCAGCATTGGAGGGAACCTGCTGCTCGATACCCGCTGCAATTACTACAACCAGAACTACGAGTGGCGCAAGGCGATTCATTTCTGCATGAAAAAGGACGGGGAAATCTGCTGGGTGGCTCCTTCCAGCCCCCGCTGCTGGGCCGTCCAGTCGAGCGACTGCGCCCCGGTGATGGTGGCCATTGGCGCCAAGGTAAAGCTGGTTTCGCGCGAAGGCGATAGGCTGATTTCTGCGGCGGAGCTATACAACAACGACGGGATCGAACATCTGCGGAAACGTCCCGACGAATTGCTAACCGAGATTCACCTGCCGCCCACCAATGGCTGGCTGGCGACTTACTGGAAACTGCGCCGTCGAGGCTCGTTTGACTTCCCGGTCCTGGGTGTTGCGTCCTGCCTGCGCCTGGCGGGCGACGGCACAGTGGAGGACGCCAAGATTATCCTGGGCGGGGTCGGCCCCTCACCCCTGGAGGCGGTAGCCGCCCAAAAGGCGATTGTCGGAAAAAAGTTGACTGAGCAAACCATTAGCGAGGCGGCGGCGGCGGCATATCCGGTAGCCAAGCCGCTCGACAACACGGACTTTGCCATGACCTGGCGGAAGGACATGGCACGGTATTACGTCTCCGGAACTTTGCGCGAACTGGCGGGCTTGTCGCCGAACGGTTCTGCAGGTTGAATTTCCCCGCGCACAGATCGAAACGACTTCAAATTCAACTGCCATTTCCATACCTAACATGAGCACAAACAATCATCCAGTAATTGATGCGCACGCCCACATCTGCCCCATTCGCATGATCAAGCCGGGTCCCCTGGCCGAGTGGCACAAGACCTATGGCGACAAACTCGACAGCATTCGAGAGACTTTGGAGGATCCCAAGCTTTTGCTTCAGCACCTGGACCGCGAAGGGGTCGAGAAGGTGGTCTGCATCAACTACATCGCCCGCGACTTGTTCGGCTTCACCGATGAAGTCCACGACTATGTAGAAAATCTTTGCAAATACGCGCCGGATCGCCTGCTCCCCTGCGGGTCGGTGGACCCGATCTATTCCACTGATTTGGCGCGGGACGCGGAAGACCTGATCTACCGGCGCAAAATGCGCCTGCTGAAAGTGCACGGACCTCATCAGGGATTTTCGCCTAATGCGTATCTGGACAGCATTCCGATGCTAGGCAAGGTCTATGCCATGGCCGAAGAGGCCGGGGTCCCCGTGATGTTCCACACCGGCACCTCCATCTTTCCCGGCGCCCGCAGCAAGTACGGCGACCCTATGACCATCGACGATATCGCCCTGGATTTCCCCAAGCTGAAGATCATCATGGCCCACGGTGGCCGTCCGTTGTGGATGGCGGAGGCATTTTTTCTGCTGCGCAGGCACACGAATGTCTACATGGACATCTCCGGCATTCCCCCGAAGCATCTGCTGCGCTATTTTCCGCGAATTGAAGAGGTTGCCGACAAGACCATGTTCGGGACCGACTGGCCTTCACCCGGCATCCCCGGCATGGCCGTCAACGCGGAACAAATCCGCCAGTTGCCCATCTCGGAGGAGGCCAAGCGCAAAATTCTCTACGACTCAGCGAACCGGTTGTTGTTTGCCGGCTGAAATCAAGGTGGCTAAGTATGGGCCAGCAAACCGGCTATCTCTATTGCTGCCATACCGTTCCGCAGCAGTAATTTCCCTTGACAGCTCCCATGCGTTGGGCTTACCATTACATTTCAATTTAATAGATTCAGTCCCCTGAATCTTATCTAGAGTGGCTGAGGGAACAGGCCCGAAGAAGCCACGACAACCGGCGGTCCTCGTAAGCACCAGCCGGTGCCAATTCCTGCCCCGGAGGGGGCAGATGAGGTTGGGGGAGGCGTTGCAGCAATTGACACCTCTTCCATGCGGAAGAGGTTTTTTGTTTTTGGGAGGCGGTTTTGTTCGACGAAACAGGGTCCTACGTAACTGGACTGAAGTGCAGGGAGTGCGGGGCCACTTATAAGGTCTCGCCGCGAGTGGTTTGCGACTGCCTGGCGCCGCTCGAGGTGGCCTATGACGTGGAGGCCTGGAAGAAGACAGTAACCCGCGAAAAGATCACCAGCCGCCCGCAGACGATGTGGCGCTACCGCGAGTTGCTGCCCCTGGACCGGGAGCCGACTTGCAGTTGGGCGGTGGGATTCACGCCGCTGGTCGAGGCCCCCAGGCTGGCCAAGGCGCTGGGGTGCGAGAAGATCTATCTCAAAAATGACGCGGTGAACTCCCCCTCGCTCTCCTTCAAGGACCGTGTGGTCGCCGTAGCGGTGAACAAGGCCATCGAGTTTGGTTTCAAGACGGTGGCCTGCGCCTCCACCGGCAACCTGGCGAATTCGTTGGCGGCCCAAGCGGCTGCCGCGGGCCTGGAAGCCTACGTTTTTATTCCGGACGATCTGGAGGAGGCCAAGATTCTGGGCTCGGCGGTCTATGGCGCCAAGCTCGTAAAGATTCGCGGCAACTACGATCAGGTCAACCGCCTCTGTTCCCAGATTGCCGGAGAGCATGGCTGGGGATTTGTGAATGTGAACCTGCGGGCCTTTTACGCCGAAGGCTCGAAAACGCTGGCCTACGAGGTGGCCGAGCAGTTGGGGTGGCGCATTCCCAAGGCCATCGTCATTCCCATTGCGGGTGGCTCGCTGATTACCCGCGTAGGAAAGGCTTTTCGGGAGCTGGCGGAGCTGGGGCTGGTGGAGCCTGCTCCGGTGAAGCTGTTTGGAGCGCAGGCCACGGGCTGTTCACCGGTAACCACCGCCGTGAAGCGCGGAGCGAAAGAGATCGAGCCGCAAAAGCCCTCCACCATCGCCCGGTCGCTTGCCATCGGGAGTCCGGCGGACGGTTACTACGCCGCGGGCGCTATCCGAACCAGCGGCGGAGCCGGGGAGGACGTGACCGATCAGGAGATCGTCGAAGGGATGCGGCTGCTGGCCGAGACGGAAGGAATCTTCGGCGAGACGGCTGCGGGCGTGACGGTCTCCGTGACCCGGAAGCTGCTTCAGCAAGGGAAGCTCGACCGCGCCGAAGAAGTGGTCCTCGCCATCACCGGCAACGGGTTGAAGACGCTCGATGCGCTCCAGGAACATCTGGATCGCGGCGTCACCATCCGGCCCCGGTTGGAGGAGTTTGAAGCCCAGGTCCTCCGCGCGATGCGCTCATCGGGCGTGCCTGTTGGATGACGATGAGGACGAGGACGACGCCTGGCGGGCTTTGTAAGATCGAGCGAAGGAAAGGTCCACGATTATGTCGATCCGAGTAAGAATTCCGGCGGCCATTGTGCGAGGCAAGGGGGGCAGTGAATCGGTAGAGCTTGCCGCCGCCGACCTGAAGGAACTGCTGACGGCCCTCGAGGATCGCTACCCGGGAATGAAGAAGTCCATCTGCGACGAGTCCGGCAAGCTCAACCGCTTTGTGAACGTCTTCGTGAACGACGAGGACATCCGCTTTCTGGGCGGGGAAGGCTATCACTTCCAAGACGGCGACGAAGTCTTGCTGATTCCCTCCATCGCGGGCGGTTAGCGGAAAGCAGAAGACAGAAGTCAGGAGTCGAGGAAGTCTGAATAAAAAACGGAGCAGGCCTTTCTCTTCGGCTGCTGTCTCCTGCCTTCTTTTTCTCCGTGCCCTCTGTGTCTCGGTGGCTAAATAAAAAAGAGAAATGAATATGGGACTGAAAATTGCCCTCCTGGGAACTGGCAATATCGGCTCGGCTCTGCTGGGGGGGATACTGAAAAGCGGGCTGGCGCGGCCCCAGGACGTGGTTGTCACGGTGGCCGTCGAGGAGGAGGAGAAGCGGCAAGAGCTGGAGAAGCGGTGGAAGGTGCGCGCCCTGCCGGCCGCCAACCGCGCCGCCGCCGCCGGAAGGGACGTGGTTATTCTGGCGGTCAAACCACATATCCTTCCCAAAGTCCTGGAGGAAATCCGGGGAGTGCTGCGGGAGAACCAGGTGGTCATTTCCGTGGCCGCCGCCGTCCCTCTCCCTCTGATCGAATCCCTGATCGGCAAACGAGTCTGCCTGTTCCGCGCTATGCCGAACATTCCCGTAGTAGTGGAAGAAGGGGCCACGGGGGTGGCCGGCAATCAGGCAACTACGGCGGAGCAGCGCCAGTTGGTGAAAAAGATATTCGGGACGCTCGGCGCGGTGGTGTTCGTCGAGGAGTGGCAACTGGACGCCGTGACGGCGCTTTCGGGCAGCGGACCTGCCTACGTCTACATGGTGATTGAGGCCCTGATCGACGGCGGGATCAAGATGGGGCTGTCGCATGATGTGGCCACCCGGCTGACGGAGCAAACGGTGCTCGGCGCTGCCAAGCTGGTCCGGGAAACCAAGCTCCATCCGGCTATCTTGCGCGACCAGGTCATCACGCCAGGAGGGGTGACGATCGCCGCCATCCATGAGCTGGAAAATCACGGCCTGCGCGCCATGTTGATCAGCGCCGTTGAGACGGCCACGGCGCGTTCCAAAGAAATCCGCGAGCAGATGGTGGAACGGTTTTCACCCGCGGCCGCCGCCAAAACTCCAACCGTACCCGCTACAAAAAAACCCCGCAGCAAGAAGAAAAGCAAACCCAAGCCCGCAGCGAAGGCGAAGAAGCGCGGAAGGTAAGTCCTTTGGCGATTGGGGGCCTGTAAAATGATCGGAAGCAGGGCCTGGCAGTTGCCAATTACTTCTAAATCGTTTTCGCAAATGATGTAGACCGCTCCGCCATCGGGACCAGGTATCCCCTTCGGCTGTCATCCTGAGCCCTTCGGCGTTGCTCAGGGTAAACGCCGCGAAGGATCTGCTTTTGTACGCGGGGATTGGTCCTTTCCCGGCGGAATAGCAGATTCCTCGCGGAGCCTGCCCTGAGCGCAACCGTGAAGTCATACATTTTCAAAGTCGCCATCGAGGAGGACCAGTTTGAGGATGGGAAGCAGGCCTATCCCGCCCGCTGTCCCGCTCTCAAAGGTTGCCATACTTGGGGCCATACTTACGAAGAGGCGCTCACTCATATCCGCGAGGCAATTGAGCTATATGTAGAAGACCTTCAAGAGGCAGGGAGCCCATCCCCGTGGACCCGGACCAAGGTTGTCTGGAGTTGTCCACACCCTCGGTGGCAGTCAACGTAACGCCCAGTCAGTTCCAGCAAGTTATTCTTTGAGCTGACTTGCATGGACTATAACCCTAGTGGCGAATATCCCATCCGGTCTTGAGAGGCTATCTTGGGAACAGACCCCGTCCTTGCAAGAAAGCATATAGATGATGCTGTTCGTCGCGCCTCCCGGACTTTTGAGTTGCTCGAAAAGGAGTCCGCCGAGAACAGAAGCACATACGAAAGGTTCCACAATAACTGGGCCATTTTTTCTGGAGGCACGGTCGCTCTGAGCATTACCTATTGGGGATACCTGAAAAGTCTGTCCATACCTGTCGCATCAGAGGCAGGGTTGCATTACCTACCTAGTTGTCCATTTTTTCTGGAGGCACGGTCGCTCTGAGCATTACCTATTGGGGCTGAAAAGTCTGTCCATACCTGTCGCATCAGAAGGGTTGCTTATTGCAAGCTGGGCAACTTTGTTGCTATGCCTAGGGCAAATTCATAGTTGCTGTATAGCTACCCAGAACGCTCGTAAAGCCCCAGAGGGGCGCAAGAGTTTAGCCCACGGCGCCAGCCGTGGGTGGGAAAGGCCACGCCGGATCAGCCCCGGAAGGGGTGCCGAAAGGAGCGAGAGACAAGGGCCGGAGCGTCTTGCGCCCCTCTGGGAGGGAAACTCAAACGACGCTCAGCGGCCCCGGATTCCTGCGGCTGCGCAGGAGCTATGCGCGATCATCTGGCGAAATTCCGATAACAAACGCGGGTCCCACCATCCCTTCCGAACTTCATTCTCCATCGTTTCCAAGGCCTCCTCTGATGAAAAGGCGCGCTTGTAGGGGCGCTCGGTAGTCAGGGCGTCGTAAACGTCGGCGACCTGCAACACCCGCGCCGTCAGAGGAATTCGATCCCCTTGCAGGCCGTCGGGGTAGCCCGAGCCGTCGAGCTTTTCATGGTGATGCCGGATGATGGGCAGCACCTCTCGAAAGGACTTGAGCGGGGCGCAGATGCATTCGCCTATCACGGGATGCTTCTGCACAATCCGCCACTCCTCAGCCGTCAGCCGGCCCGGTTTGAGGAGGATGTAGTCAGGCACTGCCACCTTGCCTACATCATGAACAATGCCGGCGTGCCGCAAGGCGATGACTTCATTTTCCCGCAACCCAATGCGCTTCCCCAGCCGGGCCGAGTAGTCCGCCAGCCGCTCACAGTGGCCTTCCGTATAAGGGTCTTTGGCCTCAATGCTGCATGCCAGGGCAAACAGCACCGATTCCGCCTCCTCGAATTGGCCGGTGCGGGTCTTTCCGCTGAGCAGAGAATGAACCCGTGCAAGCAGTTCTGCCTGATCCACGGGCTTGTTCAAGAAGTCATCGGCGCCTGCTTCAATGCCTCGAATACGGTCTTCGACGGCCGAATGCGCAGTAAGCAACACGACCGGAGTCAGGCGGCTTTCCGGGTTGGACTTGAGCCGCTGGCAGACCTGGAAACCGCACAGACCGGGTATTTTCACATCCATCACAACCAGGTCGGGTTGGAGCCGCGGGAAACGTGCCAGGGCCTCCGGGCCATCCTGCGCCGTGACAACCTGATAGCCCTGTACGGTGAGTATTTCTTCCAAAAGGGCGCGGGAAATTGGTTCATCATCTACCACGAGAATGAGACTTGACATAGGAACCATGTATCCTCCAATGGGGGCTGCCAATGAATGGGGGTGCTTCACCAGGGTCTCATTTGGGTCTCATTCTATTGGGCCTGTTTTTCTTTCCATGTATCTTCCGTACTCCCAATGTGCTGGCGTACTCCCGATGTGCTGGCCAGAGCAGCGCCAAGCGGAGATTGCCGGTCAATAAACAAGGCGCAATGCTCGCTGAACGAATGATTGCCGAATGATGCTCCGGATACCCTGCCCTCCTAGCTAGAATGGATAGAGTATCTGCGAAAGCTGACCTCTTCCCTACGCTCTCCCCGTCAACGGCGAGGGCAACGGTTCGTAGCAAAGCGATCTTGAGCGCGCGGATTCTCCTGGCCTAGCTATATTCTTGTCTTCCCAGTTCTGGACTCTCCGCGGACAGAATCAATTGAGTATGATTACCTGCGGTAATGAGCAAACTTGGAGCTTGTTTAATGACAACTTGATTAATCACTAAATAGCCAGGTACTGTCGGAAAGATTAAAGATTAGCGTGCTGTAAGAAATTCGTGAACGGAAAATATATCCTGCTCTGCTTTCTAAGCAGCGCCGCCGTTCGCATTCAAACGCAGAACTTGGCTTGTATCAATGGAGTTACTTCCGACGCGTAACCCAAGTAAATTCAATAGATTGGGGTGGTGTCTTGAAAAAACGCTCGGTGGGAACGGATCATGTGCCTGCGCGGCTGCCAAATTGCTAGGCAGAGGGGTCGTCGCCCAATCTGCTCTTTGTCCTGAGCAGACCAGTGCACTAAATGATTCAGCAGGGAGCAGGCCCATGAAACAGACGCGCTTGCTGCGGTTTCTGTGTCGGCGAGACAGACGGCTGTTTTCAGCCTCTTATCCAAACTGCCGGAGCAGGTCGCTTACCTTGCCGGGCCCGGTCTCCTGGCTAACCTGTTGAACATGAACGATATGTTTGTTCAGCATGGGCCGCTCCACATCTTTATTGAACATGGCGGAAGACACCGAGTTGGATGTGTTGTCCGTCCGAGGCCAGCCGCAACGCTTCCATGTCTTCGTCCGGATTTTGTTCCACATAGGAGAGTCGTGACAACACCTTGGTAATCGCCACGTGTTTGGTGTTAAAGGAAGAACAAATGGTGAAGATTGCGGCGAAAGAAAAACCCCTGTGCCGTATTGGTCAGAACGTCGGCTTGGCTCGTTGCTTGCCGGAGATCACCCCAGGCGAGGGCCGTTTCCGGATGCCCCAGTTGTTCTGCTATCCGCCGCGCTTCTTGATCGCTGGGGCTGCTGGCTCAATTGTGGGTGTTTCCACCCAGAAGGCAATAGGCTCCTTCACGAAACCATATTCAGGGGCTCGGCAAGGGACATAAGCGAATGACAGGAAACAAGAAAGAATCTTCGTTCGCACTGCGCGATGTGGCAGCCTGCGTGCCATTCTCTCAAGCGAGGGGCATTAAGAAAGGAGAAGATAGCCATGGAATACACGCCCTGTCTGTCCAATCAGCCCTATAGGCCCAGGCTGGTTTTCTGGGAACTGACCAAAGGCTGTAACCTGCGCTGCGTCCACTGCCGGGCGACAGCCACAGAGCTATCTTCCCCGGATGATCTGAGCTACGAAGAGTCGGTTCAGATCATCGAGCAACTGGCCGAATATGCGCCTTTGATCCTGGTGTTGAGCGGAGGCGAGCCGCTTTTTCGGGGCGACCTGTTCCGGCTGGCGCGCCGTGCCACCAAACGCGGAATTCGGGTGGCGCTGGGCACCAACGGAACGCTCATCACCGCCGACGTGGCCCGAAAGATAAAAGAAGCTGGCGTGCGCCGGGTCGCCATCAGCATAGATGGGGCCGACGCGGCCACCCACGATGCGTTCCGTGGAATTCCGGGCGCGTTCGACCGTGCGATTGAAGGGTTCCAGCACCTGAAGCGGCTGGGCATGTCGATGCAGATCAACACCTCGGTGGCCAAGCATAATGCGGCGCAGTTGCCGGAGACGCTTGAGCTGGCTCTCCGGCTGGGCGCCGATGCCTTTCACCTGTTCTTGCTGGTGCCGGTGGGTTGCGGCGTTCAGATCGCCGACAAGCAGATGGTCGAGTCCGAGCAGTACGAACAGATTCTGAACTGGCTGTACGACCGGACTCTCGAAAACCGGATCGAGTTGAAGGCCACCTGCGCGCCGCATTTCTTCAGCGTTGTCAGGCAGCGGAGAGCCGAGGCCCGGCGGCGCGGAGAGCAACTGCCGGAACCGGCGGCGCACGGGCATGGCGGGCACCCCATCATGCGATGAACGCTATGACGAGGGGCTGCCTGGCCGGGACGGGCGTTTGTTTCCTCTCGCACAAAGGCGAAGTCTATCCCTGCGGCTACCTGCCGCTCGAAGCCGGCAACTTGCGCCGGCAAAGCTTCGCCGAGGTCTGGCAGAATTCTCCCCTGTTTGCGTCCCTGCGAGACGTAGACAACTTGAAGGGGAAATGCGGCGCCTGCGAGTTCCGCAATATCTGCGAAGGATGCCGCGCGCGCCTTCGGATCGACCGGAGATTATCTCGCCGAAGAACCGTTTTGTTTGTATACGCCGCGCGGCTACATGGCCGAGGGACAGCCGCAAAGCGAGCAGCAGGCCATTTCACCACAGGCTGCATTACCCTAGAGGAGGGATTATGTTTCGTTTTACCGATCTTATTCAAAAGAACCGGACGGTTCGCGAGATCGAACAGCAATACCCCCAGACCAAGGATATCTTCGAAGAGCTTTCCGTGCGCGAGAGCTGCCGCGATTGTTCCCTCGCTCAGGCAGCCGAGCGAAGGGGAATCAATCCGGAGGACTTGGCAGACCGCCTGAACACCGTTTTATTTGGCGCGAACAGCTAACGGGTGTTCCCGCCACCCCGTCCGTCCGCGATCTCTCGAGAACGATTACCTGCAAAAGAGATGCGCGCCGGAAACCGACGCCACCGGAAAAAGCAGAAGTCCTTGTCCGTAGCGTGGCGAAGCAGCCTATACTGGTAGGAACAGATCACGGGGAAGGACTTTAGGCTTGGTACGCTGGCTGCGAATTGGTACGGGAATGAGTTTTCTGGTCGTCGGGCTGCTGGGTTGGTTGCTGCCGATTATTCCCGGCTGGGCGTTTATCATTCCCGGACTGGTGCTGTTGAGCCGGGAGTTTCACTGGGCCAAAAGAACCTTGCAGTGGCTCAGAAACCGCTTCCCGAAAAAAACCATGCAGGATTAACGGTCCGGCGCCGACATGGGCGTCGCCTACCTGTTGCCGCGCATCGTGGGGACCGCGCGCGCCATGGAGTTGCTCTATCTGGGAGAGCCCATTCGGGCCGATCGCGCCGAGCAGATCGGCCTAGTCACCCGCGTCGTCAAGGCGGAGGAGCTGGAACAGGAGTCCATGGCTCTGGCGCAGAAGCTGGCAGCGGGACCGACCTTCTCCATGGGCATGACCAAGGTGCAGATCTACAATGAGTGGACAATGGCTCTGCCGGCGGCTATCGAAGCCGAGGCGCAGGCCCAGGCGCTGTGCATGCTCACCGACAATTTCGACGAAGGCTACCGGGCATTCAAAGAAAGACGGCCGCCGCAGTTCCACGGAAAATAGAATGTCGTGGAATAGACGCTGCCTCGGGAAGAGTTCTCCCGGCAAGACAAAGGCAAGGTCTAAGGAGGAATCGGTGCGGCTTGCGGGAAAAACCGCCATCGTAACCGGCGGAGGCAGGGGAATCGGCGAGGTCATTGCCCTGGCGCTGGCGGTGGAGGGCTGTGCGGTTGTCGTCGCCGGGCGGAGCGAGACTCATCTGGAAAGAGTCGCCGAAAAGATCCGGGAGAGCGGGCGGGAGTCGCTGGCCGTTCGCTGCGACGTCACCGACCCCGGCTCGGTCCAAGAACTGTTTGGAAAAGTAAAAGCGAAGTGGGAAAAGCTGGACGTTCTGGTCAACAATGCCGGACAGAGCCACAGCGATCTGCTCGCCCGCGTGAGTTTCGAGACATGGAACCAGATGCTCGCCATCAATCTGACCGGCGCCTTCCTGTGCTGCCAGGCGGCGCTGCAATGGATGCTGCCGCGCAAATCCGGAAGGATCATCAACATTGCTTCGACCGCATCCAAGATTGGGATTCGCTATGCGGGGGCCTACGCGGCGGCTAAACACGGCGTGCTGGGCCTGACGCGCACCATGGCCCTGGAGACGGCGACTTCGGGTATCACGGTCAACGCTGTTTGTCCCGGGTGGGTGAGTACGGATATGGCCGAGAAGGCTGTTACCACCATCAGCGGCAAGACCAAGGTCAGCGCGGAAAAGGCGCGGGAAATTCTTGCCAACGACAGTCCTCAGAAGCGCATTCTCGATCCGGAGGAGATCGCCTCTACCGTCGTGTTTCTGGCCTGCGAGCAGGCTCGGGGGATTACCGGTCAGGGCATCGATGTCTGCGGCGGGCAGGTGATGTCGTAACCAGAGCCGCGACCGCCAGGGAGCGGTCGAGCCTGCACTGCCTGTCACGAGCGAAGCCGAGGGATCCGCAAGCGGTCACAAACACTAGCGGGATATCAGAAGGCTTCTTTGTCCGCTCCCTTATGCGGCGCTGGGCCGTCCCCCAATTTACAAACCCACGGCAAATTGGAACTGCCAATTTGCCGTGGGTTACAGCTTGCCTGGGACTATGTGGATGTGAGATACGTACCGGGGTGAGCGGACGTTAAGGCCTACTTCTGCCGCCTATCCCCTCCAGCTCACAAGTCATCAGCCAGTCACCTGTTCCGCTGATATGATTAATTTCAACGGTCACCTTTTGCCCAAACGCGGCAAAATCGGGTGCGGTGCTGCCTTCAAAAGTCCCATCCGAGAGCACGACACCTACACTTTGGTTCTTACTGCCCCGTGAGACAAAGACGGGTTCTCCGACCCTTGTATTTTCACCGTCCTTCCCGCCGATTGTAACTCCTCCTGCTTGGTCCACCTCACAAATGTCAATGGTCAGCGAAGGACTAAAAAGGGTATCGCCCTGCGCGCGCAACTCATTTCGCCAACTGGGCCAGAGGAGCGCCAAAGAAACGCATAATACAGCAAATGCCATCATCAGCACTGCTTTCACCTTGTTACGGTTGTTGTTCACATGTCACCTCCAACGGTTGCTTATATGATGCCGGTTGAGCAATCACGCCTAAGAGCGAGAACAGAAGAATCACAACCCACTGGCGCAAAAAGCTAAGCTCGAATAAGGCCGCAAAACAGAAACCGATGAGCGCGGCCAGTGCACCTGCGCCCAAGATTCGAGCTTCGGGCAGTTCGGCGCGAATGAGCGTGAGGGCTTTGGAAAGCCCGGAAATAAGCAGGTATCCAAGAGCGGCCAAGCCGATGATTCCCTGCTCGGCGAGGGTCTCGAGATAAAGATTGTGCACCCATCGGGTATTAATAAGGTCAATCGAGGTGTAATCGAAGGTATGCGTTCCCTGTCCCAATAAAGGGGCCTGAAGAAAATTCGCCCATGCCACCGACCAAATCGGAATTCGCGCATCCCAAAATCGGCTGGCTCCTGCATTCCAGATGAGACCGAACTTGGTCACAAGTGGAAAACCGAGGAATCCATCGATCAGCAGCGTAACAGCAAGGATCACAAGGCTAAATGGCAAAGCAAGCCGCGGCCGCAGCAACGCGGCAACGCAAGCCAAAGAACCGATCATCGTCAGGATTGCCACGCGGCTCTGAATAACGCACACGGCGCAGACACTCAGGAGGATGGAAAGCACAGCCAAGGCTCTTACCGCCTTGCTGCCCTCACACCACAACAATGCCAGCGACAGGGGTGCGACTACGGCAAGAAAAGCGGTATCATTCGGCACAACTAGGAGCGGGCTTCGCACATCCGATATCCAATTATCCCATCCATAGGGAACTACCCAGCCTTTCCTCCACGCAATCCGAACCACTTCAAACGCAATGCCAAGTCCAACCGCAGAAAAAGTTAGGTAGAGCAGACGTGTATGCCGAGTCCCATGAAAGTGCTCGGCAACTAAAAAGAAGAGAAGGACAGCGGGCAATAAAGGTGCGCTTAATCTCAGGCTTCTGCCCATGTCCTCCGACACCAGAATGGCCAGTCCTGTCACGAGCAAAAAAATGAGCACAGGAAAAAACAATGGCGAGCTGCCGGTGGGGTTGTTCCGGTAACTGATAACAGCAACCAAGCCGCCACTCACGGCAAGAACAACCAATGGGATGTCCCGCTCAAACGGGACTGCAATGCCCGCAACATAGGCGCAAACTCCCATCGGACCCAGTGCTAAGGCCCAATTCAGACGAGAAATGGAAAACCTGGTATCCGGCAGCGTAGCTCACCCCTTTTCAGGGTCCGGCCAGTGTCAGCAATGTAACCGGAGTTTCTGAATTTCCTTGGGTCAATATCTTATGTCCCGCTACTTTCCTGATCAAGTACATTATCAGCAAAAGACCCTAGTACGTATGAGCATCCTGGAACCTTCAGGACTGCACATGGGTCGCTCCGTTGGCGGCGGTTTAATGATGAAAATGGCATAAATTACCGATTTGCCGTAGCTACCGGCAACCTTCCAGCGCCTTCAGCACTCCGCCTGCTAGTTCCCTCCGGTCCTCGGAAGATCGCATCACCGTCTGCGTCACCACCGCACGCATTTCCTTCTGCGCTATGATTTCCCTTTGCTGGGCGTCCTGCTCATCGAGGACAAAGACCTTCGCGAAGTCCCGGTACAACTCCGCCACCGCCGCCGCCGAAGCGCCGTAGCCGAGCGCCGCCATGTTGCGGGCTGCCGGTCCTTTTAATGCGCGGCCTCCGACGATGGGGCTGATGGCGGCGACCGTCGCCGTGGTGTTTCGCAGAGCCTCCCGAATTCCCGGAACTGCCAGTATGGGACCGATGCTGAGGATTGGATTGCTGGGGGCCAGGATCACGGCGTCGGCGCGCGTGATCGATTCCAACACGCCCGGCGCGGGCTTGCTGGCGGCGGCGGCTGAAAAATCGGCTTCCCGCACCTCCGGCTGCTGTCGCAGCTTTACGAAATATTCCTGGAAGGAAAGCTCGCCTTGATCGGTTCGCAGGCGCGTTCCGGCGGGGGCGTCTGTCATCGGAATGATTCGGCAACGAACCCCGAACGCGCGGCGCAATTCCTCGGTGACCTCCGTGAGCGTCGCGCCCTGCCGGAGCCGCCGCGTGCGGCGCAGGTGCGTGGCCAGGTCGCGGTCGCCCAGACGAAACCAAGTCTGCTCGCCCATGCGTTCGAGCGCCGCCAGGCAATGGAACGTTTCGCCGGCGAGGCCCCATCCCTGGGTGCGGTCTACAACGCCCGCCAGGGTGTAGAGCACGGTGTCAATGTCGGGCGAGACGTGGAGGCCGTGAAACTCGGCGTCATCGCCGGTGTTGGCGATGACGGTGATCTGCTCCGGGGGCATCACATCCGCCAACCCTTCCAGCAATTTCGCGGCTCCCACGCCGCCAGCCAGTACAGTGATCATATCAAAGCCATTACTGGGACCAGGAGTCCATCCTCTGTAGACCTCTATCTCCTTTCATTGCAAGATGTCGACAGGAAGCCAGGAGTGCTGCGGTGGCTTTGTTTTAAAAAAAAACTTTTCCCCCAACGCATTCTTGCTCACTCAAAACTTACTCCCGGCTCCGGGTAGTATTAGCGGGTTCCGAGCCCCCTTCACCGCCACGTCCGGGGCGGCCGGCCCGGGCTCCCTGGAGACGTTGGAGTTCTTGCAGTGCACGGTAGAAACTCCGCTCCAGCCTGCCCTCGTAACGGGAG
This sequence comes from Terriglobia bacterium, assembly GCA_963666975.2. Lineage (GTDB taxonomy): Bacteria > Acidobacteriota > Terriglobia > 2-12-FULL-54-10 > 2-12-FULL-54-10 > JADFGZ01. The sequence continues at coordinate 1,854,468 of CAXVYR010000004.1, forward strand.
AGCTTCACAAAGCTATCTGCCCGCTCGCTGTCGCTGATAAAGGCGCGACCCAATGTAGAGCTCTCGGATTCTTGCAGAGCCCGCGCCTCGCGGACTTTGGAAACTGACTCCTCTTCGGAGCCCGGTTCCTCCCCGTGTAATTTCTGCAACTCCGGAACATCTCTCCATATATAGGCGTGCGAATTTCGGCTCGCAACAGTCTCGTAATAGTTCCAAACGAATAAGTCGGATTCGAGCCCGCCCAGCCGGCGAATTCTCCAGGCCAGGGCGATAAGGCGGTCGGCCAGCAGCAACTCCAGTTCTCCCACCGGCTTCAGCTCGGCGGAAAGCTGCTCCCGGAAATCGCGCCAATCGCTCTGTTTCTCTCCGGGCAACAGCAGTTGCCGGGAGTGCAGGCCATGCTTCCAGGCATTCCATCGGACGGCACTCTTGCCCGCAGGCGTTTTTGGCCCGGTGGAGCGGAGGGCGTTTCGCCGGTTGGCCTCTAGCCTTCGTTGGGAGATCAGTTTCGCGTCGCTCATCGGCTTCCTCGCCCCCTTTTCGCTTTCCTTCCTCGCTGTCATCCCGAGCCGCTTCGCAGACATCCTGAGGAGCCCTTCGGCTGCGCTCAGGGTAAACTCTGCAACACGAAGGATCTGCTTTCCCCGCTCAGAGCTTGCCCTGAGCTTGCCGAAGGGGCAGGCTCCGCGAGGGAGCTGCTTGATTGCCATCATATCCGAGCGCGAGGAAAAATCGAAAAGAAGCTCGGAAGATTCGGAAGATTCGGGAGACTCGGTAGATTCGGTAGAATAGGGACGCGGCATGAGATAATCACTCCATGACGTCTATCTATAGCATTTCTCGCCTTGTGTATATCGGGCAGTGGTAGCCACGACGAGCGCTTTACCTCGTCGTGGGTCGTTGCGGGCAAGGAAAAACCCACGGCGAAAAAACAATTCGCCGTGGCTACCAAAGATTAGCCAGACTACACCAATTGGTGAAATGCTCTAAGAGCGGGAGAAAGGGCGAATGCCGAAAGAAACCATTCACACGATTCACAATGATGAGGCTACCCAAAACGACACTCTGAACCGCCTGCAGTACGCCAAAGCTTTCGCGCGGCTGGCGGAGACCTGCGATACGCCGTTAGTGATTGGCCTGTATGGCGGCTGGGGTATTGGCAAAACCTCACTCATGAAGCAGATTGAAGGGCAGCTAGACCCCTCTAAAACACGCCCGGTTTGGTTTGACCCCTGGCAACACCAGTTTGACGAATCTCCTGCCCTGGCTTTGTTGCACACGCTGGTCGATACCTTCGATTTGCAGGAGGAGGGAAAGAAGCTTCTCACGGTAATCGCCGGCGCATTCGGCTCCATGCTATTGAAGGCCACTACTACTCTGTCGCTAAGGGATGTGGACGAGCTGGGCAAGCGTTATGAGGAAGAACGCTTTCAGGCGCGGGAAGCCCGCGTGCGTTTACACCAGCACTACCAGGAGCTGATCGAAAAGGCGCAAGGCAACCCGCAACGTCGCCTCGTCTTTTTCGTCGATGACCTGGACCGTTGCATGCCCCCCCAAACCCTCAGTTTGCTGGAGTCGTTGAAGCTATACCTGAATCTGCCGGAATGCGTGTATTTTCTGGGCGTTGATCGCGACGCGCTGGAACGCAGTATTCGCTACCATTACAAGGAAGTTGAGGTGAGCCAGAGCAGCTACCTCGACAAAATCGTGCAGCTCCCCTTCACCATTCCTCTGATTGCTCCGGAATCCATGGATGAGTTTGTGAGTCCTTTGCTATCGGAAAGCCTGCAACCATGCCGGGAGCTACTGGTGATGGGGCTGGGGGATAATCCAAGACAGGTGAAGAGGTTTATCAACACCCTGACGTTGAACCACCAACTAGCCTCAGAGTTGCAGATCCCCGGCTATGACCCAAAGGTGCTAGCGGTCCTGTTGTTGATCCAGCAGCTTGACGTCGAACTCTACCGTGTCGTCGCCAGGCAACCAGAGCTTTTGGCAAAGTTGCAAGCCGGAAGCGAAGATGCCAAATCGCTCCGAGAAAAGCACATTGCAGGGAATGAACGATTGAAGGAGGCCCTCGGCTCCGTGGAAATACCGCAGCAGGCAGATGATCTAAAGCCCTACATCTACTTGACCCAGGTAGCCCGAGTCAGGGAAGAAACTGAGCCAGGTGGGCGAGCAATCGATTTACCCGTAATCCTATCCGCGCACAAGCAGTGGCTGAAATCCAAGGGTCAGGAAGGCAGTCGAGCCAACCTGAGCAGGGCCAACCTGCTGCGCAAGGCCGACCTGATCTGGGCCGACCTGCGCGGGGCCAACCTGGCCGTGGCCGACCTGAGCGAGGCCGACCTGCGCGACGCGTACGGCCTAACGGAAGTCCAGCTTGACAGCGCTAAAACCGACGAGAGGACCATCCTTCCCGACGGCTCCCAAGGCCCGTTTGAACGCGGTTCAGGGGCGCATCGAGCACCAACCGCCAAGCCACAGAAGCGTGGAAGGCCTACCCGCGCGGCTGACTGAGAGAGCAAAGAGCCAAGACGCGGCTACCGAAACAAGTCCTTCTCTTTGGGCCGAATCAGGTCGGCGGCTTTGCCCGGTCCCGGTGTCCAGGGGAAATGGCGGACAATCGCCGCAGGCCTCCCGGCAGTCTTCCCCATCACCAATTCTGCCGCTGCGGCCAGCTCATCGGCTGTGGCGATGACGGTGGCCGCGAGCGAATGCCCTTGCCTGTCCTGCTGGCCCCGGTAGTCATGCAGAGGCTGGAAACCGGCTACGCCGATGGCGACGTTGGTCAGGCCTTCGCGCCAAGGCCGCCCGAAGGTGTCAGAGATGATCACGGCCAGCCGCTTCCCCGTGGCGCTGCCGAGTTCCTCCAGCAACCGGCGGGCGGAGGCGTCCGGGTCCGCTGGCAACAGTGACACCCAGCCCTCGGGGACATTTGAGGTATCGACCCCGGCATTGGCGCAGACCAGCCCTAGATGAGTCTCTACGATGATTACTCCGCCTTCCAATCGTCCGTCCTTGCGCCCTTCCATACGAACGACGCGCCTGCTCTCCCGCAGGATCACCTCCAGATGCCGCGCGTCCTTTCCCAGTTTCTCCGCCAGCGAGAGGGCGGAGGCAGAAGGCTCCACGCGGCTCAGTTCCACCATGCGTCCTTCGGCCTTGGAGACGACTTTCTGCGCCACCACCAGCACGTCGCCGTCTTGCAGTCCTGGTCCGTTTTGCTCGATAGCCTGCGAAAGCAAAGCGGCCAGCGAGTCGCCGGAGGCAACTTCCGGCAGGTCGGAGATGGCGAAGATTTCCAGCTTGTCCGGTGGCAGCTTGTCGGGTGCCAGTTTGTCCGATGAGTGCGGCGTTTGAGGCATTTGTCCTTGACAACCCTTGCGCCCCCAGACTACTTTCTCAAGCTGGCTGCTTCAAGGGGCTGCCGCCGGCAATTTTACATCTTCTCGGCTTAGCGCGCTCGCGCGAAATCAGTCTGCGCAGCAGTCGGCGAGAGTCCGCGGAAGAGCCATTTCCCCAAGTCGCGTGCCGAGCTTCCAAGTGGGTGCAATTCCGTGATCGCCGTATTGCTTCCTGTAAAAGAGTTTTCCTCATCGAAACAACGACTATCGGGCTTTCTCACGCCGCAGGAGCGCGCACTGCTGGCCCGCACGATGTTTGAAGACGTCTTTGCCGCCCTGCGCGAGGCGCAAGAGATGAAGCAAGGCCTGGACCGCTTGCTGGTGGTCTCCGCCGAGCCGTATGTTCTCTCGCGCTGCCGTCGGGAAGGCGTCGCGGTTCTCGAGGAGCGGGAGCAGCTCAGCCACAGCGACTCGGTGAAGCTGGCTACCCAGTGGGCGGCTCGGTTGGGCGCGACTTCTTTGCTTTCGGTTCCGATTGACACTCCTGCCGTTACCCCGCGCGAGGTTTTGTCCCTGCTCCGCGCTCATCGCAAGTTCCCGGTGGTAGTGGTTCCTTCGGCGGACGGCAGCGGCACCAACGCCCTGCTGCGGACCCCGCCCGACGTCATTGATCCCCGGTTCGGGCCGGGAAGCTGTAAACTCCATGTTCAGGCGGCGGAGGCCAAGGGACTGCTCTATTCGGTTTTCCACTCGATTGGCTCAATGAGCAACGGCCTAAAGAGTAATGGCCTAAAGAGTAATGGCCTAAAGAGTAATGGATTGTTGAACGACATTGACACACCCGAGGACTTGGCCCGTTTCGTTTCCTTGCAAAGCTCTTGTCGCACCACCGAGCTGGCCCGGCAATTTCTCCGGGCGGATCGCGAGAAGGCAACATGTCTGTAACGGTTTCGAGCGGCGTTGCATTGTTAGAACGGGCTGTCGGTGAGATTCCCCTCAGCCGGGAAGAGGCCTTGTTGCTCTACACCTCGCATGAGGTAGAACTCGAACAACTGGCCGAGGCGGCGCGGCGGTTGCGCAGCGAGGGCAAGGGCGCGGCCATCACCTATTCGCCGAAAGTATTTCTTCCGCTCACCAACCTTTGCCGCGACCGTTGCCGCTACTGCACCTTTCGTCGTGACCCTAACCAGGAAGGCGCGCACTGGATGGAACCGGAGGAGGTTCTGGCCATCGCGCGCGCCGGGGAATCGCTCGGCTGCAAGGAAGCCTTGCTGAGCCTCGGCGACCGCCCCGAGGCCGCTTTCCCGGAGGCACGGCAGTGGCTCCGGCGGCGCGGCTTTCACCGGACGCTTGACTACGTGGCGGCCATCAGCGACCTTCTGCTGGAGCAGACAACGCTGTTTGTCCATACCAATCCGGGATTGATGTCTCGGGGCGACATCGCCCGCCTGAAGCAATCGAATGCCAGCCTGGGGCTGATGCTGGAGAGCACCTCCACGGCGTTGTTTGCCAGCGGAGGGGCGCACGAGGATGCCGTCGATAAATGGCCCGCCCGCCGTTTGCAAACCATCCGGGAGGCCGGAGAGGTGAAGATTCCCTTTACCACGGGGATCCTTGCAGGGATCGGGGAGTCCGCAGAGGACGTGATTGACTCGCTGCTCGCCATTCGAGAGATGCACCTTCGCTACGGGCACATCCAGGAGGTCATCGTCCAGAACTTTGTGCCCAAGCCTGAGATTCCCATGGCAAGCTGGCCTGCTCCGCCGCCGCGCAGCTTTGCGAGGATCGTGGCCATGGCCCGAATCCTGCTGGGCCCGCGGATGAACATCCAGGCCCCACCCAACCTGAGTCCGGGAGGCCTCGAGTTGCTGCTCGATTGCGGCCTCAACGACTGGGGCGGAATTTCTCCTTTGACGCTCGATCACATCAATCCGGAGGCTCCCTGGCCGGAGGTGGAAAAGCTGGCGGCGCTGGTCCGCGGCAAGGGGCTTCATCTGAGGGAACGGCTGGCGGTCTATCCGGAATATGTTGGGCGGCAGGAATTTTTCTCGCCGCGCGTTTGGCAACTCTTACAGGAGCGTACGGACGCTGACGGCTATCCGGCCTCGTCCTCTTCATCTTCATCATCCTCCACCCTCCACCCAAACAATCCTCACGAAAGAAAGGCAAGACAATGGCTCTCAAGCGAAACGTGTCAATGAAGCTGCGGGAAGCGGAATACGAAGATTTAGCCCCATCGCTCGCGGGGCCTCTGCGCGGGGCTTTGGAGGCGGCGCTGGAAGGGCGGGACCTCGACCGGGAACAGGGCAATCACGTAGCGGAGGCGCGCGGCCCGGAACTGGCAGCCGTGGCGGCGGTGGCAGACCGCCTGCGCCGCCAAACGGTGGGCGAAGACGTCAGTTATGTGGTGAACCGCAACATCAACTTCACCAACATCTGCGTCATCGGCTGCACCTTCTGCTGTTTTGGAAAGAGCGTCCACGCACCCGACGCCTACTGGCATTCCCTCGATGCAGTGGCGGACAAAGCGGAGGAGGCATGGCAGTTGGGCGCGACCGAGGTGTGCATGCAGGGCGGGCTGCCGCCGGAGCTGGACGGAGATTACTACCGCCGGCTCCTGGAAGCCATCAAGCGCCGCGTGCCTGAGATGCATATTCACGCCTTTTCGCCCATGGAGGTGGTCTACGGGGTGGAGAGAAGCGGGCTCCCGTTGCGCGACTATTTGAAGATGCTCCGGGAAGCAGGTCTCGGCAGCCTGCCGGGCACTGCGGCAGAGATTCTGGACGACCGCGTGCGGTCCGTCATTTCCCGGATCAAGCTGACTCGCGACCAATGGGTGGAGGTCATCACGACCGCGCACGAGCTGGGCATCCCCACGACCTCCACCATGATGTACGGGCATATCGAAGAGCCCGCCGACTGGGTCAACCACCTTTTGCTGTTGCGCTCCATGCAGAATCGCACCGGCGGATTCACCGAGTTTGTGCCGCTGGGTTTCATCCACGAGAAGACGCCGCTGTTCCGCACGGGGAACGCACGGCCCGGCAGCACGGTGGAGGAGGACGTGGCCGTGCATGCGCTGGCCCGCATCCTGCTGAACAACTCCATCCCCAACCTGCAAATTTCCTGGGTGAAGCTCGGATGGGAGGTTTCCCGGCTGTGCCTGCAAGCGGGCGCCAACGACTTCGGCGGAACGCTGATGGAGGAGAACATCTCCGGGGCGTCGGGCGAGATTGAGGCCAGTTCCGCAACAGCCGGGCAGTTGCAGTCGTTTATCCTGTCGGAGGGACGCTCGCCGGTGGAGCGCAGTACCGGCTACCGGGTCCTGAAGCGTTTTGAGGCGCTAGCGTGAGCACAGAAAAAGAAAAGATCGCCCTCATCGGAGGCACCGGCGACCTGGGATTCGGGCTGGCGTTGCGATGGGCGCGCGCCGGGGAGCAGATTCTGATTGGGTCCCGCGATGCCAAGAAAGCGAAGGATGCGGCCGAGCGAGTGAAGGCAGCGGTTGGTTCAAGCGTATCCGTTGCCGGGTTGGTGAACCCCGAGGCCGCCGCCCAGGCTTCCATCGTGGTGCTGACGGTCCCTTTCCCCGCGCAAGTGGGCATCCTCAAGAGCATTCGCGGCAGCCTGGAGGATTCGATCCTGATCGACACGACGGTCCCTTTGGCGGCAACTCTCGGCGGCAAGCTGACAAGGGTGCTGGGCGTCTGGCAGGGTTCCGCCGCCGAGCAAGCCCGCGAGTTGGCGCCCGCTGCTACGCCCGTGCTGGCCGCTTTCCACAACCTCTCGGGGCTTGCCTTGCAGGACCTGTCGGCGACGCTTGATTGCGACATCCTGATCTGCGGCGATGATGAGGCGGCCAAACAAAAGCTCTTTCCCCTGGTAAAATTGATTGCAGGGTTGCGGCCGGTCGATGCCGGCGGGCTGGAGATGGCCCGCATCGTGGAGGGGCTGACGGCGCTTTTGATCTCGGTGAACCGTCGAAATCGCGTGTCTCACAGCGGACTCCGCATTACAGGGCTGGGCTCGGCGTCATAGGCTGTCGGCGGCTGTCGGCGCGGCGGGGAAACAAGATGATGACAAGCAACTGGATTCGGGTGTGGCTTGTGCTTGGCGTTCTCTGCGTCCTGGCAGGTTCGGCTTGCCGCGAGGAGAGCGACGAGAATTTCGAGACCGGCATGGCGGCATACTCGCAAGGGGATTATGAAACGGCGCTGAACAAATGGCGTCCGCTGGCGGAACGGGGACATTCCAGCGCCCAGTCAAACCTCGGCGTGATGTACTACCAGGGACTGGGAGTCCGTCGAAACTTCCCGGAAGCGCTGAAGTGGTATCGCATGGCGGCGGTGCAGGGACATGTCGACGCCCAATACAACCTGGGAGTCGCCTACACGGAGGGGCGGGCTGCCCGCCGCGATTACGAGGAAGCATTGCAATGGTACGAGATGTCGGCCGAGCAGGGATATGCCCCGGCACAGCTTGTTTTAGGGAATATGTATTCCAAGGCCCAGGGAGTGGAGCGGGATGCCGCCGAGGCGGCCAAGTGGTACCGGCAGGCTGCCGAGCAAGGAAATCTCACGGCGATTTTTTTGGCGGGTTCCTTGTACCTGAGCGGCGAGGGGGTCGAGCAAGACCTCGTGCAGGCTTACATGTGGTTCGCCATGGCCGCCGCGCTGGGTCCCCAGGGGGCTCAGGAGACCGCCAACAGAAACAAGGAATTGGTAGCCCAGCAAATGACCCCGGAGCAGATCGCAGAGGCCGAAGAGCTGGCGAAAAACTGGGAGCCGGTTAGGCCCATTGCTGGCGGGCAGTAAGCTCCGCAGGGCGGAGTTGGGTTCGTTAGGGTCTTTGACTGAATCTCATCGTCGGTACACCTCCCGGCGGTGCCCGATTCTGACTATAAGCACAACGAGACCCTCGTCTTGGATCTCGTAAATTACACGATAATCTCCGACCCGCAAGCGGTAGCGCCGTTCCTACCCCTCCAGCTTTTCTACACCCCTTGGCCGGGGCTGACTGGCGAGAGCGTCAATCTTGGAAGCGATCCGCTGTTGGAGGCCTTTGGCCAGCTTCGAGAACTCTCGGCTGGCTGAGGAGGCAAACTCAATTCGGTAGGGCATTCATCCAGCCCTAAGCAAGCCCAAGGTCCTTCTTCAATTTTTCCCAGGGAATCCGGTGCGGGTCTTTCAGAGCCTTTTCGGCAGCCTCATTATCCAGGCGGTCCTCGATCTTCCGCAAGAGTTCCAGGTCCTCCAAAGAGACCAGTGCGGCCACGTCCTTCCCGCTACGACGCACGACAATGCGCTCTCCACGGCGCACGACTCGGTTGAGAACCGCAGCAAATTCATTGCGGATTTTACTGGTGTTCAGGCGGGTCATGACGATGCTTGTAGGAAGCTCCTTTGACTATATTACTTCTGTTGCTGTCCACAGACAAGGGTCTCGATCTGCTAATCGAAGGGAGTCCGCAGCAGAAACCGCTGTCGCGTTCATCCACCTAGTCCTTGAACAGTTGATGGGCAATGATCTCCTTTTGTATCTCCGAGGTGCCTTCATAGACGCGCAGGGCGCGGATTTCCCGGTAGAGCCGCTCGACCACGGTTCCTTTCAGCACGCCCGTGCCGCCGTGGATTTGCAGCGCCCGGTCGATCACCTTCTGGCCGGTTTCGGTGGCGAAGAGCTTGGCCATCGAAGAGGCCAGAACCAATGTCCGGTGCGGAGTTCGGGTTAGCGCCCGGTCGCCAGACGCAGCTTCCCGGCGAGCCTGGTCCAGGTTCCACGCTGCCTGAAAGACCAGCAGCCGGGCCGCTTCCAGCTCCGTAGCCATCTCGGCCAGCATGAAGCGGAGTCCTTGGAACTCGGAAAGCGTTTTTCCGAACTGCTTCCTTTTTTTGGCATACGCCGTAGCCTCCTCCAGCGCCCTCTCCGCCAGCCCCAGTGCGGCGGCCCCTACCGTGGTGCGAAACGATTCCAGCGTCTGCAGCAGTATGGAGTAACCTTCTCCCTCCAGCCCCAGCAGGTTTTCCGCCGGGACCCGGCAGCGTTCCAGTTGAAATTCGCCGATCGGGTGCGGCGCGATCAATTCAAGTTTCCGGGTCATGTTCAGACCGGGGCGGTCCTTCTCCACCACGATGGCGGAGATTCCTTTGCGGCCCTGGGCGGGATCGGTTTTGGCAAAGACGACGTAAAAGGCGGCGATGCCCGCGTTCGAGATGAACTTCTTTGTGTCCTCCAGGACGTACTCGTTTCCTTCGCGCCGCGCGCGGGTTTGGATGCCGGCGGCGTCGGAGCCCGCCTCCGGCTCGGTGAGGGCGAAGGCGGCGATGGCCTCCCCGCTGGCGACCTGCGGCAGGAACCGCTGTTTGATTTTCTCGCTGCCCGCCAGCGTGTGATGTTCTGGTTCAAAAAATGTCGTGTGGATCATGATTTACTGGTCCCATCTCCCGCCAATTCCCTTTCTTGATCTGCGATCTGTCGCTCTGGTTCCAATGCCGCACATTTTATATCCAGCGTTGGCGGGGAACATCTATTCTTGATGGTATTTTCAGCCGAAAAGCCTCTTTATGCCCTGGCAGGGCCGGCACAGGCGGCGGAGGGGTCCGCTTTTAGTTGACAGGACCGGGTGAGAGCTTTAAGTTGTTGACGATTCGAGCCGAAGTGATAGATACAGCCGGGCGTTGGCAGTTCCGGGAAAAGCTGCTGCGCATGCCGAGGAACCGATGTGGAGGAACCGATAATGATGAACTCTGAGGAGATGTTAGAGTATGCCAGGAAGAGCTATTCGCAACCTGCCGTGAAGGCAGTCCGGGAACCCTTTCCCCGGAAGCCAAAGGAGGTTCTTCCCCCCGGCGAATTTCTGGACTGCTTGATTGATGCGGCCTTCCGCAACAGTCCGAACCTGCTTCATCCGTTTGCCTCCCGCTTGGTAAATGGGAAGTGGGAAAAACTCCAATTGCAGGAGTGGGTGCGGCAGGACTATCAGCGCATCGTGCTGATCATTCGCCGGCACGCTTTGATCGCGGGAAATTCCCCGGACTATGAAACCATCTGGGGCCTTCTGGCGCGTGTCAAAGCGGAAGCGGATGTCGATCCGGTGGGAGGAAACTTTTTTGCTCTTCCGAAGCTTTGGATCAAGTTCGGGATCGCATTGGGTCTCTCACGAGAGGATATTGTTAACTGTCAACCGCATACGCTGCTGAGCCTGCTCCATGAAGCTTTGCTGACGGAGGTTCGGTTTTCCAGCGCCATGCCGGTTCGGGAGGTCGTTGACGCCTGCATTAGCCCTGTTTTTTACCGGCTGTGGGGTGAGGCGCTGGAGGGTTCCTGCCAACTCCCCCATGACGCGCTGGACTATTTCTGGGCCAGGGCGTCAGACCACTGGGGGCAGGAAACCGGCCGGTCCATTCTGCTGCGCGGAGCCGAATCCGGGGAAGCGCAAGAAGTGTTGTGGAGGGAATACCAGAGCCAGGTGAAAATTGACCGGGAATGGCACCGCTTGACGATCTTGCAGAGGCTTATGGATTCCGGCACGGCGTAGATGCCTGCAAGCTGTTTCATAACCTGATTTCAGGAATTGTCAGGGCACGGTTTCAACTGCCGAACATGCAGTGCAATGAACACGGCTTCAGCCGCTGAGGTAAAAAGCGAACCTTCGATCTGCTCCCTTGGACAAGCCACCTCAGCCGCTAAGGCGCTTCTTAGCGATGAGTCGCAATGGCACCACCAAAGAATCTGTGCGAAAACTACGGCGAAGGCGAAGCAATCCGAGCCGCGCGCGTTAGCAAGCGGACCCTTACACCCGTTTTTCAATAAACGCTTACGGGCGTTTGCTTGTTTGGCTGGCTGTGTACCAAAGGCTGGCGAGCATTTCCGCGCCCGCCAGCATCCTTTCCGAGAGAAACTGCCTGGCTGTGGGCGTTCCGGCGCCGTTGAATGCGCCGCTTTTTTCCAGCTCATAGAGCCTGGGCACTTGCGTGAAGGAACCCCGCAGATAGGCGATGTAGTCCGAGAACGGGTCGCGCAAAATCCTGGCCCGAACGGTTTGCTCCCTCAGCACCGGCGCCTGTCCGCTGCGATTCAGAAAAGCATCTTCCACCTTGGCGTGCACGCCCGGACCGGTGGAATAGCCGTTCGGATTGCCGCCCTCCCATCCGTTGAAGTGCTGCGTTGTGTGCAGAGGTTGCGAGCCGTCGGCGACGTAATGGCTCAGCCATCCCATATAAAACAAGATGGCCTGTTCGGCCGGCTCTAAGGGCCGCCCGGCGGCCTTTGCGGAACGGTACTGCCGCCATGCAATTTCCAGACGCCCGTAAATTTCCGCTGTGACGTAAGGCTGCAATCCCACCCGCTCCGGAAACAGTTCGCGTGCTTGGGAGATTTGGCCGCTTTGCTCCAGCTCCCGGCGGCGCGCGGAAAGCGCGCGGGCAAACTGGTAACGGTCCGGAGGAAAGGCAGAGAGAAAAGAGAGGCTCTCGAACTCAATAAAGTGGTCCGGAAAATTTGCCGGGCGCAGGGCGGGCTGGTCGCGGTCTCTCCAGCGGTCCGGCTCCTCGGAGAAAAAGGCAAGGACCGCTCCATTTCGCCGGATAAAGGCAAGCTCGGGGGTGGAAGGCAGCGAGTTGACGGCCACGTGGGTTACCGTGCTGTGTCCGGCAGGACCCCATGCCATCGCCGGGCAAACCCAGGCCGGGACCTGCAACAGAGACAACAGCAGCAGAGAAACCAGCCGCTCTGTTCGACAAATCCATTTGGGGAAGGCTGCCATCCGGTCAAGAGTACCGGTAAAGAAGGCAAATCGGAAGCAATTGCGGGAGGGGATTGCTTGCCGGGCTAAGAGGGCCAGCCCTTCGCCACGGGTCGGAAATCGCCCATTGGTGTATTGACAGCATATATACGATACGGATATCCTTAGCGAGTGGCAGAAGCCATTGAGTTTGACTGGGACGAGGAGAACGGGAAGCACCTCAAATCCCACCGTGTCTCGCCTCAGGAATTCGAGCAGGTGATAGCGAATGATCCGCTCGACCTGGAATACCAAGTCGAAAGCGGCGAGCAGCGCTACAAGTCTCTCGGAGTTACAGAAATGGGGCGCACACTGATCATAGTTTGGACCCTTCGAGAGGGCAAGGTGCGTGCTGTTACAGCCTACCCTGCCGGCAGGTCGTATGAGAAGCTCTATCGGAGTATGAGGGGATGAAAGACGCAAGAAAGAAGAGAATCGTTCCGGCGTTTCCGACCGAAGCTCAGGAAGCCGACTGGTGGTTCAAGAATCGGAAGAAGCTGGACAAGCACTTGGTGGAGACCGCGCGAGCCGGCGAACTGAAAGTGCTGGACCGGAAAACCTTGCTGAGGCGGGTCGCCCGCTCCAAGGCTTCCCGGGTAGTTTCCATTCGGCTGCCCGAATCCGATCTCGAAGCGGCACGGTTGCAGGCGGCCAAGAAGGGACTTCCTTACCAGACCTATATCAAATCACTCTTACATCAGGCGCTGGAACAACAGGCCAAGACGCGATGACGTAGGGTATCCGCTGGCGCTGTAGACGACAGGCCTATATCCATCTCCGGCATAAAACGTCGCGGGCTTGGATGGCTCCGATCACGGGACGGCTGGTGTGTCGGTTCACGAATCGAGCGGCGGACATTGACACTAGTTGCGAGGGCCGTCTTGGGGCGGTCGTAGGATGCAGTGTTCTTTTCAGTGCTGTGCCCCGTCAGGGCTTGTTGGACAGGTAGAGGGTAATAGTTAAGGTGATGTTTTTGGCTCATCGTAGAGACTGAAAGGAACGAAGATGAGACAAAAACAAGACGACAGGGGGGCGGTCGAGAAGGCCGTCCGGGAGATCAAACGCAGGACGCGGCGCAGGTTCAGCCCAGCCAACTCTACAGGGAATTGGGCGTTAATCTGTAGTGGTGAGGTCCAAAACAGAGGGGCAGCCAACGCCGTTGACTAGAACGCTCGCTCCTGCCAACCGGGTAGGGAGCGGAAGCGTGATTGCAGGTTCTGTGGTGCCGTCGGTCAGAGAAGTCCCGAAGAGGGAAAACATTACACCCGGCGCGAGCACTCCCGGCTGGGCGAAACTGGCCGCATTTACCACGCCCCCATCGTTGATCTGCGGCGTCTGCGCAGAAACCTCCGGCACGGCAAGGCTAAGGGAAAGAATTAATGCCAACAGTCTGAGTCGCAACATAGGAATCACCTATGACGAAAAGACCGCCTGATATGGGCATGAACTTTAGTCGATGGGAATTACTCTTTAGGAGGTCTATCCGTGTGGCATTGTACTCCTCTTGACGTGGTGATCGTTAAGGCAAAATATTGCCCTTGTATTCCTTTGAAATGCAATTGCGTTTGCTACCGCTTCAGCCGCCATCGCCTTTGCGGGTGGCACCTCCGCGTTCGATTATGGGAAGGCGAGCTTCCAGACAAGAGACCAGCTAATTGGGAATGAGGTGCAAGGAGAGGATCATTCCCCCGGCTAAGAACAACAACGCCACGCCGGAAGCGAAACCGTCGCGGCGTGTTTCTCAAGACGAGTCAGAAACACGCCGCCGGAAAATGCAACAGCCCATCGAAGAGAAGTCCGGGCCCTATACTCTGGATTTACTCTCGAACATCTGGGTCCCGAAGTGGTATTCCCTGTTCTCGCTCACCGCCTCTCGGACGTGGGAAAGCACAACGGCCATCTGCTCCGGCTGCAACTGTCGGAAATAGCCGGCTAATGTCTTCCAGAACGGGTCGCCGGAGGCATCCGAGGAGCCGTTGCCATTGCCGTTCCCCGGCAGCAGCGCCAGGATGGACACCCCCAAGGCGCCGGCAATGCGTTGCAGCATGGTGGGGCCCGGCAAGAGCCGAGCATTCTCAATCCGGGAAATGTAAGTGCGCGGAACGCCCGCCCGCCCGGCCATCTCTTGCTGAGTTAAGTGTTGTTGCTCTCGGAGGTCTCTCAGCTTTCGGCCGATCGTCAGTTCGCGCGCGGTTTTGCCCCGCGGCAGCATGCCGTCGCGGTGGAGGCTGGTGTCGGAAGAAAGGGGAGCCGTGCCGTTCCCTTTCGCCCGGATCGCGCTGAGCCCTCCGTTTGGTTTGTCATCCAACCGGGGCGGCGGCGGCAGGGACATCTCGCATCGCCGGCAAAGGTCCGAAAGCGTTCGGTACTGGACCAGATTGCAGCTATGGCAGCGCAGGACTTCGCGTGGACGAATATCAGTCGTAGCAGTGCTCAAATTGAAGTTGAGGAATCGCCACTAGGGGGTGGGTTCAACCGGCTTCGCACTGGAGAACGGTTATTGGCGACTCCTATTGTGGGTCAATTCTCCGGTGAGTCAAGTATAAATGTCGGAAATCTTCGAAAAAAACAGGGCAACTATCGTTGTGCGGGCGTTTCGCAGGCGTTGTGCGGGCGCTGCTCAGCGTCGCTCGCGGCAGAGGAAAGCGGTTCGGAGTGGCTCAGAGAGCCGATGAATAGCTGCGTTGGGGGCATTCCGCGTTTCTTTTTCGGTACGGGTCCGGTACGGTTCGGTCCGTTCGGAAGGCAGTGACGAATGCAGTGACTGAGGCAGTATCCGATATGGTTCTGAGCGGGCGTGCCACGGACCGGCGGTTCGCAAAACCGTAACGGGATAACAGGCGGGGGGAATGTAGTTGCGTTTCCGAACCGGGACGGAGTCATTGTCGCGTTCTCTTTGTAGCAAGGTGAGCCGCCGCAGAGCAGGTAGCCATCTATAACGACGTCGGCTTTGTCAAAGCAAAGATGTAGGGCACCTCGTCGGGCGAGGTATTTGCTTATCAGAAATCTATTGCCGTCTCTGACCAAGACTCGCTTCCTGGCAATCGTGCGGTGGAGCGAACTCCACCAACCACCAACCATCTACGCGGTCTTGAACTGCAGATCAAGATTGCTATTCCGAACTCCCTTCCCCGGAAGGGAGGCAGGGCACCCAATCCCGGCAATCATGTTCTATATTTCATATTTTCTGTCTTCTGAAAACTGTATTTATTTGGTAAAACGAGGCCAAAGGAATCCGCAAGATTAAATAACCGCTTTATCTTCTTCACATTGTAGGAGCGCAAGTTTTGGGGCGCAAATTGCTAAGGAGAACGTGGGCAGGCCAAATTGAAAAGGAATCAGATTTTCCCGTTTCTTTTGGTCGAATCTAGTCAGTCGGGGGCGCGGGGTCGCCCCCTTTTTATTTCCCATTCCCGCGAAAACCTCTTCTTGCGCCTTGCAGCCCACTAAGTTAGTGTTGTGACCCTGTTGACGGGCACACTGCCGGTTTGCTGCCCGCTGGCGCAGGGATGAAGAGCATGAGATACGTGACCTTCTCACTTCTAACAGGCTCACTGCAAAAGGACTCGCTGCCAAAGGACCCTGCACATCGCCTCGGCGTGTTGCGCGACGATCATCTGATGGACCTCCGCCTCCTGGTGGGTAGCCGCTGGGAAGGAGACTTTCCGAAGACTCTGCTCAAGCTGATTGCATCGGGACCGGAGAATTGGACCAGAATGGCGAAGCAGGTGGAGGAGGCGCTGTCGGGAAAGCCTGCGGCGGGGGCAGCGCATCCGCTGGCCGAGGTCCAACTCCACGCGCCCATTCCCCGGCCATCCAAAAACGTCGTTTGCCTCGGCTTGAACTACGCCTCCCACATGGAGGAGACGGCGCGGGCACGGGGGCGGCAGGTGAAGATACCCGAGGTTCCGGTCTTTTTCACCAAATCGCCCACAGCCGTAAGCGGTCCTTCTGACCCGATTCCCTGGGACCCTGCGGTGACCGGGGAGGTGGATTATGAGGTGGAGCTGGGCGTGGTCATCGGCAAGACCGGCAAGAACATCCCCCGCGCCAAGGCCTACGAGCATGTCTTCGGCTATACGGTCATCAACGACACCTCGGCGCGAGACCTCCAGCAAAGGCATTACCAGTGGTTCAAGGGAAAAAGCCTGGACGGGTTTTGTCCGATGGGGCCCTGCCTGGTGACGGCCGATGAGTTCGGCGACCCGCACGCAAAGCGAATCTCTCTGCGAGTGAACGGCGTCGTCAAGCAAAGCGCCAGCACCGCAGACATGATCTTTAACGTCCCCGCCATCCTGGAATTTCTCTCGCGCGGGATGACCCTGGAGGCGGGCGATATTATTTCCACAGGCACCCCGGAAGGCGTGGGCCTGGGCCGCACCCCCCCGGAGTACCTGCAGGACGGCGACTTGGTGGAATCGGAGGTGGAAGGGATTGGGGTGCTGCGCAACCGTGTGGCGGCCTTGCGGCAATCGTAATGAGGGCATTCGCCAACAGCGAGATAGAGACTCCGCCGGGCATGGTTTGCCCCATTCCATCGGCCTTGGAAGGCGTTGCGAGGCCGGGGGAAAGGCCCTCCGCTTACCGGAAATGCCTTTCCAACTTTAGCAAGGGATTAGCCTTTACATTTTGCCTGGCCATGGTCTATCATTATCCGCTTGGATAATTCCAATCTCCCTCTTTACTTTTGCTTGAGATGGTGGTAGAAAACGTTCCCGGGTTGCGTTTGGGCTGTTCGCAGAAGGACTATCCCCTGATGCGAAGGGTCGGAGTTGCTGTTCCCGGAGTCTTGCTTTGGGAACGACGCCCGGGCGTTTGCCGAACATATGGGAGCAAGCTCGTGATTGGGCAGTTGAAGATTAAGCGAAGATTAATAAGATGCCCTGATGGTGGTCGTCTATTTGGAGAATTGGTCTTGTCGAAGGTAGAATCCCAGCGCCGGACGGCTAACAGGCCGTTTGGGCGCCCACTCCACCCAGGAGGTTGAGGCAAGAAATGGCAAAAAAACAAAAAGATATGTATCTGGCGAAAGCAATTCTAGGCCTCGTGTTGCTGATGGTCACCGGGGTTGGCCTGTGGTATTGGTCGCTGTTGAGCGAGATGCGCCAAGCGGCCGACGATTACCGGCAGGGCGACACCGAGACCGCCTTGGGGCAGTACCAAAACGTGGAGCGTAAGGTCCGGGGAGTGGGCATGTTGCGGTTTATCCCCGCCAGAGACCGTCAAAACCTCATCCTCAATCAGGCCAGACTGCTCTACGACCTGGGCCGCTACGATGAAGCCGCCGAGCAGTTGGAGAAGGAAAACGAAATTGCCGGCCTGACCACCGACGGCAGGTTCTTCCTGTTGCGCGGCGAGATCTCTTTCCGCAAAGCGGTGTCCGATTACCAGCAGTCGGCGAGAAAGGATGCCAAGGTGCTGGAAGACGCCTTACGCTCGGCAGAGGATAATCTCCAGGACTCTTTGCGATTGGCCCCCGACGACTGGGATGGCAAGTTTAATTTTGAATTTATCGATTACGTCCGCCGGATGATGAACGAAAACCAGGACGAAGAGAAAATCAAAATCCTGATGGAGAATGTGCGGGTGAAGCAGACCCAGCCCAAGGCCCTTACGCCAGACCAGCAAAGCTAGTTCGCAAAAAAACGTAGCCTGTTTACCCGGAACTTTCCGGGGCAGGAAAGGAGCCTAGCCGTTCCCCCTTAGGGGGTTTTCGGAGCGATGATTTGTAATGGAATTCGTTGAACCAAGGTATTTTTGGTTGTTGGTGGCGGTTCCCTTCCTCGTGATTTTGTGGGGAGTGGGATTGTGGCACCACCGGCGGATGCGTTCCCGGTTCGGCAACATCGATAATCTCAATGCCGTCTCCCGGATTTCCTGGTCCGGCCGGGGATGGTTTCGAGGCGCGCTGTTTACGGCCAGCATCATCGCGATGGTGCTGGGGCTGGCCTATCCCCGGATGGTGTACAGAGAGTTGCGTCCCGTCCCCACGCCTACCGACTTGGTATTCCTGCTGGACATCTCCCCCTCCATGTACGCGCGGGATATGGACCCCAGCCGCCTGGGACGAGCCGAAAAAATTATCCAGCAATTCATCCTGGCGAAGGAGCCGCAAGACCGCTACGGCCTGGTGGTGTATAACTGGAACAGCGTGGTGCTGTCCTACCTGACCAGCGATCCGCAAAGTATTCTGATCTATTTCGATTATCTCAACCAGCAGGACGAGCCGGAGTTGGGCAGCAACATGGGGGCGGCGCTCACCAGCGGTCTGCGGGTCTTCGATATCGATGAGCAGGTCAATCCCGGCAACGCGGAAAAGCGCCGGCGCATTCTGGTGCTTCTTTCCGACGGGGACGACAACGCCGGGGAGTTGGCGGAGCCCCTGGCGGAGGTGGCGAAACAGGAAATCAAGGTCTACACCTTTGGGCTGGGCAGTTCCAACGGTTCTCAGGTGCCCGTGGTGATGTCGGGAGGCGTGCACGGCGAGATCATTAAATACGTCGTCCGGAGCGAAGGGACGCGTGTCATCAGCCGCGCGGAGGACCGCACGATGCGCGACATCGCGGAGCGAACCGGCGCGCGGTTTTATCGGGGTGAAAACACCACGCAGGTGGAACAGGGCATCGACGAAATTTTGGTGAGCGGCAGGCCCGTGGCAGGCTATCAGGCAAATCCGATCCGCAGGGATCTCTACTTCTATTTTCTGTCGGCTGCCTTCGTATGTCTGGTTGTCGGCATTTTTCTGTAACGTCTTGTATGAGGCGGGCCTGAAGGAGGAGACGCATTGCAGGCACAATTCCAAACACAGGAACAAGCTTGGGAGGTGATTCACCGGATCGAAGAGCAGGTCCAGAAGGTGATTATCGGCCAGGACGATCTCGTGCGGCGCATTCTGATCGGACTGTTCGGCCGCATCGCTTACTCCTTCCGGAAAGGAGGAGAAGAGAAGGCCGGCTCCGGCCATATTCTGCTGGAGGGAGTGCCCGGTCTGGCCAAGACCCTTCTGGTTTCCGCCATCGCCAACACGCTCACCGCCCGTTTTCAGCGCATTCAGTTCACTCCCGACATGCTGCCGGCTGACATCGTGGGCACCCGGATCTTTGACGCCAGGTCGGCCGAGTTCCGCACCGAGAAGGGGCCGATCTTCGCTCACATCGTCCTGGCGGACGAAATCAACCGCGCTCCGCAAAAGACCCAGAGCGCGCTGCTGGAGGCCATGCAGGAGCGTCAGGTGACCATCGGTGAAAACACCTTCGCCCTGGAAGACCCCTTCTGGGTGCTGGCGACGCAGAACCCGGTGGAGCAGGAGGGCGTGTTTTCCCTGCCCGAGGCGCAGTTGGACCGCTTTGCGATGATGGTCCGCGTGAATTATCCTTCGGCCGAAAGCGAATTCCAGATCCTCCTGTCCCGCCTGGAAGATACGCAAATCGAGCCGGTGGCCGATCCGCGTGCCGTGGTGGCGATCCGGCAGCAGGTCAGTGCAGTCCATGTGGACGATAAAGTCCGGCGCTATATTGTCGCCCTGGGACAGGGCACCCGCAACACCCGTCCGGATTGCCTGCCCATCGTCAAGGAGATGGTGCAGCACGGAGCCTCTCCGCGCTCCTACCAGCACCTGATGGCCATGTCGAAGACGGTCGCCTTCTTCCGCGGGCGGGATTACATCCTGCCCGGAGACGTCAAGTTCATCGCCACCGATGTGCTGCACCACCGTCTCGTTCGCACGATTCGCGCCGAGGTGGAGAACGTCGGGACGGACGAAATCGTCGCGGAAGTCTTGCGCTACACCCCCATTCCCTGAGGAGTCGGTTGCATGCTGGCGCCGGAACTTGCTGAAGAGTTGCAATATATTGAAATCACCGCATCGCGGCGCATCCGCAGTTTGCGCTTCGGCCAAAGCCGCTCCCCGGTGCGCGGCTCCGGCTACGAATTTGAGAACCACCGCAAATACGTCGTCGGCGATGACTTGCGGAGAGTGGATTGGAACGTCTCGGCCCGGATGCAGGAACTCTATCTGAAACGCCACTTCGAGGAAAAAGAAGTGACGGTGTTTCTGATGGCCGATGTTTCCGGGTCCATGAAGTTTTCCACCGCTCTCTACTCCAAGCGGACCCGGATGTTGCAAATTGCGGCGACCCTGGGATTTTCGGCTGTCAGCGACAGTTGCAACTTCGGCTTTATGGCCTTCAGCGACAAGGTGGAGGCCTACGAACCTCCCCGCAAGGGGCGGGGGCACGTCTGGCGGACGATTGAGCGTCTCTATCATTTGAAGCCCGAGCGGACGGGAACGGCCTGGGAACCGGCGCTGCGTTTTTTGCGGAGCCGCCTGCGGCGCATGTCGATTGTTTTCCTGCTCTCGGATTTTATTACCCACCCGGAGTCGGCCCATCTGGGCCAGATGCCGGACTTGAAGGTGCTCGCGCAGAAGCACGATGTGGTCCCGATTGTGTTCCAGGACCAACTGGAAAGAAGCCTTCCGGCTGGCCGCGGTTTATTGCGTTTTCGTTCTGCGGAAGGCCGCCAAGAGATGCTTCTCAGCCTCTCTTCCACCCAGCGGAGAACCTTTGAAGCCTTGGTGGAGGAAAGGAAAGCCTCTTTGCGGGATCTTTTTTATTCACTCGGAATGGAGTGCCTGTTCCTGCACATCGAAGAACCGTTTATGGATCCACTGATGGCGCTCTTTGCAAGGCGGAGGAAGATATGATTTGCCGGTCTCAAGTGGGGATGGAAAGTTGTTGTTCGGCGGAGGGCCCGGATTTGGAGAGCAAAGCAGTCCAGGGCCGGAAAGCTTGCTGGCGAGACATGCGGGCTCTTCTGCGCCTGGGACTCTTCGGGGGGATGCTGTTCGCCGCCCTCGCGATGGGACGTCTGCCGGGATGGGCGCAGGGTTCCTCCGACATGACTCCACCCCCGGAAGGGATGTCCGTTACCACGCAACTGGAGCAGACCGCCGTCTGGGTGGGCGACCAATTCCGTTATCAGATTCGCGTGGAACACTCTCCCAACTTCGAATTCGTGATGGAGAACCTGAATAAGGACAACATCAACATGGATCCCTTCCAGGTCACGGCCGTTGACTGGCATACGGATTCGTTGAAGGACGGCAACACGCGGCTGTTTTTGGACATCACCCTGGTCAGTTTTGCCACCGGACAGGAAAGCGAGCAAATTCCGCAATACACCCTGTTTTATTTCCGGACTGACCGCTCGACAATCGGCGCGGATGATGCGGCAGCCGAGAGTTTGACCGTGCCCGGTCCCATGGTCGGCATGCGAACCACGCTGCCCCCCGACCCCAGCGACATTCGCGACGATATGGCGGTCACTAACTGGCCCGGCTCGCGCTGGGTTCTGGGTTACGCAGGATGGATCTGCCTGATGGTCCTGCTGGCCGGGGCGGGGTGGGAATCATGGCGCTATGCGCAAAGCCGGAAAATCAACAAGGGTCCGGATCGGCGGAAAGCGATGGAGGCCATCCGCTCTCGCTGGGTCCGCACAGTCCCATCCGAGTTTTCCGACCCGCAGGTCGTGGCAGAGTTTTATGACAGTTCCTATCAAAACCTCAAGGAATACCTGACCTTCTATCTGGAAACCCCGGCCGAGGGTTTGACCGCCGACGAGTTGCAGGAAGAGATGCAGCGTCTGGGCACCGATGCTACTTTCGCTCAAAAAGTTGTTACGGTCCTGGGAGCCTGCGAAAATGTGCGTTACGCGCAAAATGGAGCGGGGCCCGGCGGCGAGGCGGTGCAGAGCACGGCGCAGGATATGAGGGAAATCCTAAGCTTTGGCGCAAAGCAGTAGGAACCGGCGCAGTAGGAACAAACGATGACCTTCCAGAACCTGCGGTGGCTTTATTTGGCGGTGCCGTTGCTCGTACTCCTGGTCGGGGTGCGCTTCTGGCGAAGGCATTACTGGGGCCATTCGCTGGTGGAATATGTGCGGGAGCGCATGGGCAGTCCGAATCCCTTACTTCGGCTGCCTACGCTGCTGGAAGCCCTGGCTATGGGATTTCTGCTGGTGGCGCTTCTCGGCCCTGTCTATCCCTTCGTTTTGCAGAGCCTAGAGCGCGGCGGGCTGCAGATTTTATTCGTCCTGGATCTTTCCCAGAGCATGGAAGAAGGGCTTCGGACACCGGGGTCTCCCGCTCCCGCTCCCCCGCCGCCCGGTCCGGGAGGCGGCGCCGGAAGCAAGATGGCAGCCGTGAAAGCCAGCGCGGTTGAGTTTGTGCGCAAACGCCAGGGCGACGCCATCGGCTTGGCCGTGTTCTCCAACAATGCCTATCTGGTCACCCCGGCCACGTTCGATCACGGCAGCCTTGAGCAGTACCTTCATATGGTGAACTCCCAGACTTTGGTGAATGAAGGTTTTACCGCTATCGGCGAGGGCCTGTACACAGCCAATCGCTATTTTGATTTCAATGAGCAGCAGGGCGGCCGGCGCAAAGGGCAGGTTGTCATCCTGTTCAGCGACGGGGATCAGAACTACGGCCGGGACCCGATGGAGCAAATCGAGAAGGCGCGAACGGAAGGCACTCACATCTATTTCATTGGCGTTGCCCTGGAACAGGGGGCGGCCCAGCAGATTGTCGATGGCGTCCTCTCGACCGGGGGCAGGTATTTCGACGTTTCCAGCCCGCAGCACCTGGAAGATGCTTTTATAGAGATCGATCAACTGGAAAAAGGCCGATTCTTCACAAAACGATTGGTGGAGAATGAGCCAGCCTACTTTATCTTCGTTTTGCTGGCGTTGCTGGCGCTGGCTCTGCGGATGCTCCTCAACGGAATTCCTCACTTCGTGGAAATCAGCTGATTTTCTTCCGGGGCTGCTCTTACTGGAGGCCCGGAAACCTGAATCGTCTCAATTGAAAAAGTATTCTCCGGAACCGCTTGCTGATCCCTCGGCATCGCTCCCTTCGGCTATGCTCCCTTCGGCTTCGCTCAGGGCAGGCAGGGCAGGCGGGGCAGGCTGCGAGGGAGCGGGTAAATGGTATTTTTCAACAACCTGCTAGAGCATTTTTCAAATTGGTGTATAGAGGGAAACTGAGATCTGCGTCAGGGCACGGTTTTAACCGTGCCGAAAAAAGCAGGGGAGGCAGAGCGGCTTTAGCCGCTGAGGTTCATATGTTTCTATCGGGTCCCGTCAGGGGTTAAACCCCCTAATGGCTGGCCTCGTTGCGGCACGACTGAAGTCGTGCCTTGACGAACCCCTATACATCAATCCGTAAAATGCTGTAGCGTTGCCGCAAGGTTTCAATGGCAGGAATCCGTCACAAGAAAATCAGAGGAGATACTCAACATGCTGTGCAAGCTGGAGCAGGTGATTGTCTGTTGCGCGGAGATGAAACGGTCGGTCGCCTTCTATCGGGACGTGCTCGGGTTTCCGGTGAAGCTCGAATCGCCCGAGTGGACCGAGTTCCACTGCGGCGGCGTGAAGCTGGCTTTGCGCCTTGCGGTGAGTTCGGAAAAGGAAGGACAGAATCGGCAGGAAGGTCCAGACCGGGCCGGGGAAGCGCGCCTGGGCTTTGAAGTGCTCGACATCGAAAAGTTTTTTCAGGAAAAAACACAGAGAGGCGCAGTGTTTTCTATTCTCCCCGCCACAACCGATTCCGGGCGCAAGCGCGCGGTCTTGCTCGACCCGGACGGCTTGCCCATCTCGGTCACGGAAGAAATTCTCTAGAAGTTCGGGCAAATCCGGAAACTCTTTTCCCTGCAGGACTACTTCTCGGCCACAATCAGAGGGGAAGGGGCGGAGACTTCCAGCGTGGTGGTTTTCCGAAAGCCTGCCTTCCGGAGCCAGCCGCGATACTCGCGCAAGGTAAATGTGTCGCCCTCGGCGGTGTGCAGGAGCATATTGGCGGCAAACAACAACGGCTGGAGGGGGCCCCGGCGGTCGTCGGCGGGAATCATCTCCGCAATGAGGAGCTGTCCCCCGCGCCGCAGTGCGCGGAAACATTTGGCAAACAGCTTGCGGCTGGCGCGCGCCCCCACCGAGTGGCAGATGTGGCCCAGAAGGATCAGGTCGTAGCCGTTCCTCCCGAAGTCAGCCTCCTCCAAGTTCCCCGGCAAAAAACGATAACGCCGGAGGCAGCCGAAGCGGCGTGCATAGGCGCGAGCCACGCGCAGGACCGGCGGAGAATCAAGCGCTGTCACTTGGGCTTTTTTGTCTGCCATCGCAAATCCCATCGACCAAGCGGCTGAGCCGGCAGCCACGTCCAGGATGCGCAGGCCCCGCCGGGTTCTTCCCGCGCCCAGTTTTCGGGCCGCCTCTTGCGAAACAGGGAAGTTGACCGGGAAGAGGGCGCGGACCAGCTCGGGAAAAAAGTTTTTTGACCGCTGCGCCATGTTCTCCGGCTGAATGGGACGCCCCGTGCGGACGCTGCGCGCAAGCAGCCGCCAGTCGGCAGCCAGCAGGTCCGTGTGCTTTGCCATTCCTCCGGCGTATTGGGCGCCGCTCCGGAGCAGGAAGCGCTCCATTTGCGGCAGCAGCCTGTATTTGTTCCGGGCCCGTCCGAGCAACTTCATGCCCACCAGGGCGTCGAGCAAAATTCGGATTCCCTTCGGCGAGCATCGTGTTGCGCTGGCGACCGAAGCCGCTGCCAGCGGTTGCCGGGCGAGCGGCTCAAACACACCCAGATCAAAAGCTGCCGAGAGCACGTTGCGGCGGCCAAAGGCCCACAGTTCGTCCCAAATTTGGGCAGCAGCCGTCCGGGCTGATGGTTTTGGAACTCGGGGGACACATTTCATCGCAGCAGACTCTGCAATAAAAAAGCGGGTTCCGAAAAACCCGCTGAAACTGAGAAAACTACGGGAGGTCCCAGGCTGCTCACATCTTGTAGCGCCCCATATCTTCGTCGTTCAGATTCTCCAGCCACTTGCTCATTTCTTCGCTGCTCACTTTCTCGGAGGCCGAACTGGAGACTTTGGAGGACTTCAGCACCGATTCTTCCACATAAATGGGGCAGTCCAGCCGGAGCGCCAGAGCCAGAGCGTCGCTGGGGCGGGAGTCAATGCTGATGGCTTGCCCGTCTTGCTCCAGCCAGATCAGCGCGTAGAAGGTGTCTTCCCGGAGGTCGTTGACCACCACCTTATGCACGGCGGTGTTCAATCCCAGCAGGAGATTTTTGATGAGGTCGTGCGTCATCGGGCGCGGCGTGGCGACCTTTTCAATCTCCAAGGCAATCGCGTTGGCCTCGTAAACCCCCACCCAAATCGGCAGGACGGCGTTCCCGTTCAGGTCCTTGAGAATCACGATGGGCATGTTCGTCGTGGGATCCATCATCAACCCGCGAATCTTCATTTCAATTTCCATGACTTCACCTCAAAGCGGCAGACGTACCACCGGGATTCAAACCGTCCATTCTATAATCCCACTTTCCGTTTCCCGCCGCCACGAAAAAACAAATCGAGCAACTTTCAAGTTGACAACTGCTTTCAGGAGTGGGCTGTTTCTCCGGAACGGGGCTTCCAAACAAGCAAGCTGATTCTCACACAGCTTCGCCGACCAGGCTGTTCGGACCGCCTTTGCTGACACGGACGCTGCGGTACTCCCCGACGGCGACCCCACGCTCCAGGGAGGCGGGCACGGTGAAGTTCAGCACCATGTTCTGGGAGGTTCTGCCTTTCCATTGCTGGTTGTGACTATGATTGCCGCGGCTGTTCCGCCCCTCCACCAGAACTTCCTGCATCGTTCCCACCAGCGCTTCATTCCTCTGCCACTGAATCTCCCGCTGCCGCTGCTGGAGCACGCGCAAACGGCGGCCTTTTTCCTCGTCGGGGATGGCGTCTTCCATGCGGAGGGCGGACGTGTTGGGGCGCGGAGAATACTGGAAGGAGAAAATGGAATCGTAGCCCACCTCGTCGAGCAGGCTCAGGGTCTCGGCGAAGTCCGCCTCGGTCTCCCCTGGAAAGCCCACAATAATGTCCGTGGTAATGCTGATCGGTCGCCGGGATGCGCGAATCCATCCGATTCGCTCCAAGTATTCCTGCCGCGTGTAGTCCCGCTGCATGCGTTCGAGCACCTGGCTGGAGCCGGACTGTACGGGAAGGTGGATGTGGTCGCACAGCGCCGGATGGCTGTCGATGGCCTCCACGATCTCGCGGCGAAAATCCAGGGGGTGGGAAGTAGTGAAGCGGACGCGGCGGATTCCGGGCACCTCGGCGACTTGGGACAAAAGCTCCGCGAAGGAGACCGCAGCCGGAGAAGGGTCGCGGTAGGAGTTGACGTTCTGGCCCAAAAGCTGAATTTCCGTGTAGCCGTCATCGGCCAGCCGCCGCGCTTCTGCCAGCACGCTCTCGATGGTGCGGCTGCGCTCCGGGCCGCGGGTAAAGGGAACCACGCAGTAGGCGCAGTGCTTGTCGCAGCCTTCGATGATGGTGATGTAGGCGCGGAAGGGATTGTCGCGCTTGGTGAACTCTGTATCGAAGGTCCGGTCGGTGTCGAGGCTCAGGCCCGTCACGCGGCGCTGGCCGGACTCCAGTTGCACCAGCAGCTCGGAGAAGCGCGAATAGCTCGCCGAGCCCGCCACCAGGTTCACGTGAGGCGCGGATGCGAAAATCTTTTCCCCTTCTTGCTGGGCCACGCAGCCGATCACGCCAAACTGCTTGCCTTCGCCCCGGCCCCGCCGGAACTCGCCCAGCCGGGAGAAGACCTTTTGGGCGGCCTTCTCGCGGATGCTGCACGTGTTGTAAAGAACCAAGTCGGCATCATCGGCGTTGTCCACCTGCCGGTAGCCGGAGTTCAGTAAGGTTCCGGCGACTTTTTCCGAGTCGTGCACGTTCATCTGGCAGCCGAAGGTTTCAATGTAAAAAGATTTTGGCATGGTCTAGTGTTCCGTGCTCAGTGTTCCCGCACCGCTTGGAGGGAATTTTCAAACTCCACCCGAGGAAATTATATCACCATTTTTGAGGAGGCCGTCTCGGGGCCAAAAATTGTGCAACGGGTTAGCTTGCTGGTGTCGGCATGTTCCCGGGAAAAAAGTGGTAGCCACGGCAAATTGGAACTGCCGATTTAGCGTGGCTACCAGACGCCTGCGGCACGGATTGACTCGGCTTCCGGTGAGCTTTGGTCTGCACTATCACGGGAACCGCTCTAGTATCTGTAATCCACCAGCAGTTGAGCCCGGTTAGATAAGCCCCCCCATTGCGGCAGCAGCAGCGGTTCCGGATTCCTCACCTGAACGGAATACGTGCCGGCCCGGACGATGAGGCTCGCGTCGATGGTCAGTTTCAATTCCGCTTTGCTCACGCGCTCGAACTGTATCGGCGCGCCATCGAAAAACACACGTGATTTGCTCGTAAAGCCGACTCCTTTGACTGTCAGGGTCAGCGTCGGGTCCCCCTCGGTGACCAGGGTAGGCGAGATGGATTCGATCCCCGGCGGCGGCTGCCCGAATGCCGTGGTCCGCATCGACTCCGATTCTCTCTTGAGAGCCCGCACCCATGTGCCGCCTTCCAACAACGCGCCCTCAAAAGGAGTCTGAAACGACGGATGGTACCCCCGGTCGATCACCTTGCCGTCCTGGATCACCCACTCGATCTGTTGCAGGTTGCCGATGTCCTGCAAGGGGTCGGCATTGACGATGACCACATCCGCCAGTTTCCCCGCCTCGATGGTTCCCAGATGGTCGAGCTGCCGGAACCCTTCGGCTATATTTCGTGTCGCCGCCTGGATCACCTGCATCGGGGTCAGGCCCGCTTCGATCAACAATTCAAACTCGTGATGCAATCCGATGCCTGCCACGGCCCAGCCCAAGCCCGAAGTATCCGTTCCAGCCAATACTTTCCCGCCAGCCTGCGCGAACATTCCAATGAACCGCTGCATGTTCTGAAAACCTTTTTTTCGCATCTCCCGCTGCGCAGGCTCCATATCGTCAAACTCCGTGTAGTTTCCCATCCACTTCAGGCGGGTCCTCTCCGGAAAATAGGCGAGCCCCGGATCGTTCAGCAGGCGGTAATCCTGTACTTCCCACTCGTCGCGCTTTTCGTGAAAACCCCGCCCTTCGCAAACCAGGTCGGGTTCCAAATAAACATTCCGCTCGATCAATAGCTGGATCATCTCCGCCGCCTTCGCTTCGTCCATATCCGAAAAAGGCGTTGGATTCAGGGAGTGCTCTTCGATGTAGCCCCACCCTTCCCACTGGGAAGGGTCTCTGGCAACCGAGATACTGATTCCCGCAGCGTGCTCCAGGATATCGGCCCCCGCCAGAACCGCTTCCCTGGCGTACACCGTGGGGCCAATCGGCTGCGCCACCAAGGGCAAGCCCGCTCTGTGAGCCTCCTCGGCGGCTGCCTGATAGACCTCCACCGGCGGCCCCCGGTGCACCTTGATCATATCCGCCCCCGCCTCGGCAAACCTCCGGGTCACATCCCTTGCCTGCGCGGCCGTCCCGATCACCATGCGGGAAGACAGCGTCATATCCTCGGCACTCCTGCCGCCCAGAGCGGCAATCCGGCCACCCGCCAGGCTTCCCACCGCCAGAAATAGCCTGGGTCCGGGGATCTTGCCCCGCGTAATCGCCTCCCGCCGGACCAGCCCTAATTCCCCGCCGCCGCCGATCTCAAAGACCGACGTGACGCCGTGGGTGAGGAGCAGCTCCGCCAAAAAATCCTGGTAGTGAACATGCGCGTCCATCAAACCGGGGAGAATAAATTTCCCATCGGCTTGCAGCACCCTGGCGCCCGCGGGATATTGGGCTTGCCCCTTGCGGGACACGGTCTCGATCCGGTTGCCCCGGATGATAATCAGGGCATCTGCAACGGGCGCGCCGCCGTTGCCGTCAATCAAGGTGCCTCCCTCGATCACGAGAACGGCCGGCTGCTCCTGCTGGGCAGCGGCGGGGACAGAATTAAACCAGGAAAAAAGGAAGCAAGAAATTACAAGCGAGTAACGGATGGGTCTGTTCATCGTGCCCCTCCTAGGTGTCCTTTATAAGGTGTTCCTGCCTGCCGGTGGTGAGGGTAGATTGTCATCACGCGTGAGCCTATCACTTATCCGTGCCGTCAGCCAATAGCACAGGCCCGGCAAGGCCGGCCACAGCCAGTCCAGGCACGGCTGGAGAGTCTGTGTGAAAACTACCCTTGATAAGTTTGTATAATGTGCCTCAAGGAGACGCGATGAGATTTTTGACCTGCAACCCCGAGCAAGGCTATCTGCTGCCGCCCAGCGTGCACGAGGTACTGGGGGAGGAACACGTCCCGCTGTGGCGGCATGGTGTGCATGGGGGAGTCTGGCGGTGTTGACCGGGCTGACCGCCTTGCTGATCTTGGCGAGAATATTCCGAATCGAGTTCTTTCGCGCCTAGCGGGGGCAGATTTTCTTTCGTGCAGTGACCCCGGAAGTTGCCTGAGCTGTCCTCCAAAAGAGCGCCTTCTTAATTACCGGCGAAGCAGTAGAACAATCCGTCGCCGCCTGAGCTTTGCAAGGCTTCCTGGCTGCAGCCTCTGGATGGGTGCGTCGAGTTCCACGACGTGCTGCCGCCGCCCTGGCGGTCGTGATGGCCGACCATGGCGCTGCCCGCATCGCTGCTGGTCCAATTCCGGCAGGTCCGGTCCTCGCTGCCCGCAATCGCCCTGCCGTGTGAATCGGAGCCCGTCAGGATATCGTGCCGGTTGGGGCTGTCTCCTCGGCCGTTGACTACCTCGCCTTTCTCGTTCAGCGCCGTGTCCTTGAAAAGATAGTTGCGGTCGCGTTCGATGTCCCCGTGCAGGTCGGCGACGTTTGGAGCGATGCGGACCCCCTTGGCGTTGTGCCACGGTCCCTGGCCGATGCGGTCGCGGGCATGGACGGCTGCCTGTCCGCCGGAAGCGCTGGTGCTGAGGTAGGCGCGCCATGTGCGATCGCCTGCCCCCGCTGCTGCGGCCAGCATCTGGCAGTGCCTGTCGGCTCCGGCCAAGCCGCCCAGATTGGCTCCATTGCCTGGCCCCGTGCTCGTGACGAAGAAGCTCATCGGGGCGTCTTGCGCAAGCACCCAGTACGAGCCCAGCACAGCCAGCAGGACCGCAGCAACTACATATTGCATCTTACTCATATGCATGTCGGTTCTCCTTCACGATGTTGTTTTGATGATGACCGCCCATGTCGGTTCGCCTTCTGCCGGTGGCTAGGGTAATACAAAATCGCGAGCCACATGCAGGCTTGGGCCGCTCCGGCAGCGCAGGGACGCACAGCAATTCTCCAGCGCAGGGGCTACTACCGCCACGCCCCTGCAACGGACAGAATATTCCGCGCCCTGATTCAGGCTACGGCCGGATGGGTCCCTCTGCTGGCCGGTCGACTTTGTCCACTACCTTTTGATTTTCCTTCTTCCAGTCGCGAATCCCGCAAAACGGACCCGCCTTGTAGCCCGCCTTCAGGAATTTTGCAGCAGCGCGCTCCGCGCGCCCTCCACCCTGTCAGTAGAAAACAAGCTCGATATCTTTCGGGATATCCTTCATCCGCTTGTCGAGATCGGCCACGGGGATGTGGATGGCGCCAGCGATCGCGCCGTCCTGTTCCAGTTCCCAGTCTTCGCGAACATCGATCAGAAGGAATTTTTCGCCGCTATCCAGTTTTTCCTTCAGTTTGGATATGGCGATCCGCTCCGGCTTGCTGGTCTCCTTCTGCTGAGCTACCCCCAATGGGCTGGAGGTGATGAACAGCGCGAGCAGGGCGGATGCAATCGCAAATTTTCCTGCCATTGTTGCCTCCCGAGTGTAGGAAATCGTTCTGGGGATCAAAAGTGCATTCTACGCAAATTGCCGATACAGAGCAATGGTTCGTGCCGAACGATAGTGTCTCAGTTTGAAATCGGCAGGGCTAGATCGTTTTTACGAATTGTGTATCCCGTCAGGGCACGGTTCAGACACCCCAGCACGCTGACAGCGGCGCGCTGGGGGCCCCGTCAAACCGTGCCCTGACAAATCGTGTGTCGCTGTGCCTAACGGAAACTGACCCACTGCCTGATCCATCATCAATTGGACAGTTGCCGGCCCTATTTGGTTAAATGATGACCGGGGTATTCCTGTTCAGACTTTGCAGGATGCGCTTGCTGAGCGCAAGGGAGAACTCGCAATGGAGACCTATCGATGAACGCTCAACCGCATGAATTTCCGCCTCGTGAGTTTTATCGCCTGCTGATCCATTCCGTAGCGCCACGGCCCATCGCCTGGGTCTCGACGATCAGCACAGAGGGCGTACATAATTTGGCGCCCTTCTCATTTTTCAACGCACTCTGTGCCACGCCGCCTCTGCTGGGCTTTTGTCCGGGCATCCGATCACAGAAATCCCGGCAAGCGCTTGGATCCGGCGTAAAAGACACGTTGCGAAACATTCGCGAGACCGGCGAGTTCGTCGTCAACGTCGTACCGTTTCCGCTGGCTGAACCCATGAACCTGACGAGCGGGGAATATGAGGCTTCCGTTGACGAGTTTGAGGTGGCCGGATTGACGATGCGACCATCGCAGCACATCCAACCCGCCCACGTGGCCGAATCCCCCGTCAATTTTGAATGCAAAGTTTTCCAGATCCTCGATTTTGGGACCGACAATTCCGGTGGCAGCCTGGTGATCGGCGAAATTGTTTCGGTCCATTTGGAGCAGGAAGTATTGCGTGAGGGACGGATCGACGGACAATTGCTGGATGTGATTGGCCGCATGGGCGGCGCCCAGTATTGCCGGACCACGGAACGGTTTAGCATGGCCCGGCCCGAGAGGAAACCATAACAGCAACAGGGCGTCTGAGAGGAATATGCAACTGAAGGGCAAAGTCGCTCTCATCACAGGAGGCGGGAGAGGCATCGGCAAGGCGGTTGCTCTGGCTTACGCGCAGGTGAAATAACATCGGTTTGCCCGGTGTCTATAGCGCTTTCACAGTTCGTGTTTAGTCAGAGCCGCAAGCAAGCGGACCCATATACCAATTTTTCAACAACCTCCTACTGCAACGGCTTTCCTCAAAAGAAAGGGCCCTCCGAGGTCATCCCCCGAAGGGCCCTGCTGAATTTCAGACTTTTCCTTCTATATTCCGTTTCCTTCCAACAGTTCAATATAACCCATGCGGTTGGAAGTATTCCCGGACCACCAGACGCGGTTTGGGTTGTTCTGGTCCACCTCAATCCGGCGATGATCCTCCTCGGCGTTCGCCAGGGGAAACTCGACCCATTCTTCGGTTCTGGGATTAAAGCGGGCGATTTTGTCCACGTGCTGCTGGGCAACCCAAATCAGATCATGCTGCAAGTCTACGCTCACCGCATAGGTGCCGCTATTCTCGGTTGGGGGTGTAAAGACCGACATTTTATTGGTCTTATAATCGATCTTCAGAATCTTGCCGGCGCCATGCAGGCCGAACCAGACGTTGCCTTCCGAGTCCGGTCCTCCCTTGCGCGGGACAGCGCCTTCCACGGGAATCTCGAACTCTTCAATATTGCCGGTAACCGGATCAACGCGGGCCATCTTATCCATGGCGTTCAAAGCGAGCCAAACCCCTCCGTCGCCCGCAATGGCCATCCCGTAGGGGCTGGCGCTGCGTCCCGCCTTGACCCCGGAAGGAATTTCAAAGCCGGTGAACTCCCCGGTTTTGAGATTCAGCCGGATGGTCGTGTTATTGCCGATGGCGTTGAACCAGACGGTGCCATTAGGGTGGTCCCGCATGGTGTTGCCGCCGGGCGCGCCGGTTCGCAGCTTGGTGGTCATCGTAAAGCTGGTAAACTCTTCTGTTTTCGTGTCGTATGCCATCCACCGGCGGTTGGGGCCGTAATCGATAAACCACAGTTTGTTGTTGTCGCCGGCCCAAATGGCGTTCAGCTTCACGGTGCTGGATTCTCCCGGCGGGGTGGCAATCTCGGTGTAGGCCAGTGTTCTTGGATCCATGCGGCCCAGCAAGCCGGTCTTCCGCAAGCTGACCCAGCCGTTCCCGTCCGAGTCCACGGTCACTTCGTGAGGTTCCGTATCGTGAGTGGGGATTTCAAACTCCACGGCGATGTATTTAGTGGCCGCGCCCGTCAGCAGAGTCCTAGGCAGGCGGCTGTTGGGATCCGGCTTCGCCCTTGCTGGCCCGCCTGATTCGCTCTCGCCGAAGTTCTTTACATCGTAGTCGAGCAGGACGGCTGCTTCCTGATCGGTCATGCTCATTCCAAGTTGTGATGAGCCCTTCATGAACATGCGCATGCCGTCGATGGTTTCTTTCCACTGTGCCCGGTCCACCCGGTGGCTCGCGACTTGATCGGGGTTGCGATGGCAACCAACGCATTTTGTTTCAATGATGGTCTTGCCCGGCCCTTCCGGCAGGGGGATAGGCTCTGCCGCTCCTCCTCCTGCCTGGCCCGGTTGCCTTCCCGGCCACGCTGCCGGCAGCATCGGCGCCTGCGGAGCCGTGAGCGACAGGTTCACCGTCGCGGGTTGGCCGGCCTCCACATCTGCCGCAGCCGACCATTCGCTCTGAAAACCATTTCCAATTCCCTGCGCCACATATTTGCCGGGGGGAAGATTCTTGGCTGTATAACGGCCTTGTGCCTGGGTGATGACCATAAAGGTCAGTCGTCTCTCGTCATTCTTCAACTTGACAAAGGCGCCGGAGACGGGTGCCCCGGACGAATTGTTGACCACTCCCTGAAGGCTGCCCTGCAATGTCTGCTGTGCGAACATCGGGCGGGCGCCGGCCAAAAAGGCCACTGCCGCCACTGCAAAAACCATCTTTGGATTCACATGACCGAACATCGTCTTTCCTCCGTCCCCGATTTGGGGTATTCCGGTGAAAAATGTTCTTAGCGGCTCGTAATGTCTAACTGGAATTCCCACCTTGGGTTCCCGAATACCTGAGAGTATACACCCTCTCCATCGCCATCCTAACGATACCAGCACGGTTTGCAGTCCCAGATGATACCAGCACGGTTTGCAGTCCCAGATGCCCCAGCGGGAAGGGCAAATTCCGCTGCCCATAGCAAGGTGAGCTTGAGCCTGCCCGCCGGCTGATAGTTTTGCTGTTGCGCTGTTACATGGATTATTACATGAACTGTCACATGGGAAGATGAGCCGACTCCAGACTGTAGAGCCTCAATTTCAGCTTCCGGTAGTAAGCCCCGTCAAGCGGCTCTTTTAACGCGAACCGAAAGACTCGTGTGCGGCTGAACTCGCGGCGGTTGTTCTCATACACGTGGAGTTCCAGTCGATAGGGATCTGACGACCATACCGATTCGATCTCCTGCGCCAGCCTCCACTCGCGGGAGTCTTCCGTGTTTTCCGTCGCGTAGTACACCGCCTCTGTCGTAAAGATCAACCGGCCTTCGCACCCACCCAAAGAGTGCAAGTGCTTGACCGGCAACTCGTACTCAACGCCTGATACTTCACCGACAACACGGTTCGTGACAGGCTTCCGCAACCACTGTTGGAGGGTTTCCAACAACTCGTCCGTCAACTCCCCCTCGGTGATGGTGAAATGGAACCGCCTGTCGCG
The DNA here is from genome assembly GCA_963666975.2 of Terriglobia bacterium. Lineage (GTDB taxonomy): Bacteria > Acidobacteriota > Terriglobia > 2-12-FULL-54-10 > 2-12-FULL-54-10 > JADFGZ01. The sequence continues at coordinate 1,889,019 of CAXVYR010000004.1, forward strand.
GCCCAGTTTCCGGCGCTGGTCCTCGTAGGTGAGAATGGTGAACTCCCGGCTGCTGAGGCGGTCAAAAAACTGAATGTCCGGGTAGTTCCATGTGCGGCTTTCCGATTCCTTCTCTGCACGGTAAACAATGGCCTGCTCGGTGATCTCGATCTGTCCGCCCCCGTCCGGCCAGAGTCTTTTCTTTCGGATCACGGAAAGAATCTGCCCGGCGAGGGGCTGGGCGAAGAGAAGCAGCATCAGAACAACAGCGCAATTGGCGCGAAACTGGCCCGCACACTCCAGACGGGAAGCAGGCGCATCGCAAGCTGCGGGATTACTGGCCAGGGTGAGAAGTGCCGTTAATATCCCGCGGCGTGGCCGTCTTTACGCATTTCGCTGGCGGCAAAGTATACGCCTGTTCGGGGGTCGCGCCGGATGGCCTGATACCCGCCATAGGAAATGCCCTCTCTTACAGCAACCGAATGCCCCCGCTTCACCAGATTTCCGATGACGTCCGCTGACACGCCGCTCTCCACAAACAGGCTGCCCCCGTCCGTCCGTTGCGCGCCGTTGGGATCGCTGCTTACCATGTGCCGGTAGCGCGCGGCGTTGGCCGCGTCCACGGCGCTGCCGCCCTGTTTCAGAATGTCGAGGGCCATCCGGGTTGCCAGCGGGTGACTGTGTACGTCGTCAGATAATGTTGGACACAGAGCATAAAAAGATAAGGTGGCGTTCAGGCTCCTCTGGGTTGATGTTAGGCTGCCCTTCTTTTGAAGTGCAACCGTTTTCTTAAGATCATAGTTTTCTCTTTGATGCGATCCCGTTTTTGCAGGATGGCACTGCCTTGGCCTGTAAAAACGTCATACGGTGTCAGGTTGTTCAGGCTTTCATGGTATCGGTTGGTGTTGTAGTGGTTGACGAAGGCATCGATCTGCCGCTCCAGCTCTTCTGGCAGGTAATAGTTGTTGAGCAGGATGCGGTCTTTCAGAGTTCGGTGCCAGCGTTCGATCTTGCCCTGCGTCATGGGGTGATAGGGCTTGCCGCGAGTATGCGGCACGCTGTTTTCTGCCAGCCATGATTGCAGTTCGGAAGAGACGTAGCACGGCCCGTTGTCGCTCAGGAGGCGAGGTCTGTGCCGGGCGCCCACGCGGTCGAGGCCGGTGGCTTGCAAAGCATCCCGCAACGTGGCCGAGACGTCACTTGCGCTCATGGTTTTGCACAGCCGCCAGGCGATGATATAGCGCGAGAAGTCGTCCAGCACCGTGGACAGGTAGAACCAGCCCCAACCGATGACTTTCAGGTAGGTGAAGTCGGTCTGCCAGAGCTGGTTGACCGCCGTGGTCGGGTTGGCGAACCGTTCCGCCGCTTTCAGGACAATAAAGGCTGGCGCGGTAATCAGGTCATGGCTTTTCAGGACGCGGTAAACCGTCGATTCAGAAAGGTAATACCGCCTTTCCTCGGTAAAACGCACCGCCAGCTCGCGTGACGACAGATCGGGCTCGGCCAGGGCTAACGTCACCAACTGCTGAGTTATCTCCTCCGGCACCTTGTTCCAGACAGGGCCAGGATCGGGTTTTTTGTCTTCCAGCCCATCAAAGCCTTCCGACACATAGCGGTCGTACCAGTTGTAAAACGTCGATCTGGGAATGCCAACCTGCTGCAGCGTCCGGCGCACCCCCAGGGCAGATTGCTCCACCGTGCAGATGATCTCCAGCTTCTCCGAGGCAGGGTATCTCATGTATGTTCCTCCCCATCCCCGATCACGCTTTTTTTTAGCAGGCGATTTTCCAGCATAGCCTCGGCCAGGGCCTCTTTCAGCTGTACGGCCTGCTCCCGCAGAGTCTTGACTTCGCCACTGGTTGCCTCACGGTCTATGTCGCCCGCCAGCCGCTTGCGGCCAGCCTCCAGAAACTCCTTGCTCCAGCGGTAATACTGGTTCTGGTGCAGCCCCTCGCGGCGGCACAGCTCCGCGATGCTGTCCTCGCCGCGAAGTCCCTGCAATACAATGCGGATTTTGTCTTCCGGGCTGAACCTGCGCCGCGTCCTGCGTTTGATCTCCCGGACGGCCTTCTCGACCGCCCCCCTGTCGTCTTGTTTTTGTCTCATCTTCGTTCCTTTCAGTCTCTACGATGAGCCAAAAACATCACCTTAACTATTACCCTCTACCTGTCCAACAAGCCCTGACGGGGCACAGGCTGGTTTGGCTGTGATCGGCTTCAATAAATTGTGTCATGGAGAACCCTGTGCAAAGCAGGACGGCGAATAGTGTTCTGAGGAGACGGGAAAGTATGCAAATCTTTCCTTTAACAGGTTGTTGAAAAACACCAGTTGTCCGCCCCCTCACGGGGTCCCCAACGGGCTAGCCGCCCCATATCGCGCTGTAAAGCAGCCGAATGCTCGCCGTAGTCAGCAAGCCTAAAATAACGTTGTCGAAGACCTGCTTTTTGATTTTCCCGGCAAACAAAGCCCCCAGCGGAATAGCCAGCATCGCCGGAATCGTCGCCAGGAGGCTTTCCATCAGCAGCGCCGAAGTGTAAACCCCGAGACGGACCAAGGTGGCAAGCTGCACCACGGACATAACCAGAAACGGCGTCGCCACGGCGTAAATATAGGCGCGCGGCTCCAGCTTCAACGCATGGAAATAGGTTGCGATGGCGGGAGCCGACATTCCCGTAGCTGCTTGGAGCGCTCCGGAACAAAAGCCGGTGAGGGGAGAAAGCCTGTACCGGGACCGCAAAGACAAGCTGAAATTGGGATGAAGGAAACGCAGCAGGATATAGACAACGAGCCACACCGAAAGAATGGCGGACAACATCCGGTCGCTGGCGGCCACCAGGAACCATGCGCCGAGCGGCACTCCGACGCATCCGGCCAGCAGCAGCCGGGGCATCTCCGGGAACTGGTTGGCGCAATCCTTGTGCCGCCAAACCAGCCAGGCGTTGAGCACCATCGCGGGAATTACCATGACGATCACGGCATGTTCCACGCCCAGGAAACTAGCCATCACAGGGATAGCCACCGTCGGCAGGCCCATGCCCGTAATGCCCTTAATGAAACCACCCGCCACCAAGGCGAGGACGATAATCAAGACAGCTTGCAGAGAAAGAGATTCAACCATGACGGCAGCTCAGGCGCAGTTTCGGCAAAACGTTAGCCTCCGGCATAGAGCCAGTCCGGCAGCGCCAGGGAGATCGCCGGAATATAGGTGACGATCGAAAGAAAGCTCAGGAGGATCAGCAACCAGGGCAAGGCGGCGCGAACCACCTCCTCCAAAGCCATGTTCGCGACCCCCGCGGTAACGAACAGATTGAGTCCCACCGGCGGCGTCACCATGCCAATCTCCATGTTGATGACCATGATGATTCCCAGGTGAATCGGGTCGATCCCTGCCCGCACCGCGATGGGGAAGATAACCGGCGCCAGAATCAGTATGACCGACGACGGCTCCATGAAGTTCCCCATCAACAGCAAGAGCACGTTCACGAACAAAAGCAAAGCCCACGGTTCCAGCCCCAGATGCAGAATGGCCTCCGATGCCATCTGGGGAATCTGCTCCGTGGTGAGCACAAAGGCAAACAGATAAGCGTTTGCGATAATGAACATCAGCATCGCCGTGACTTTGGCGCCTTCGGTCAGCACCTGGGGCGCCCGGGACAAGGGCATGTCCCGGTACACGAAGACGGCGATCAAACAGCATACACCACCGAGCCCGCGGCGGCCTCGGTGGGCGTAAAAATGCCTCCGTAGATGCCTCCTGAAATAATAACGATCAGCAGCAGGCTCCACAGCGCATCGCGCCCGCTGCGGACAACCTGGATGAAGGATGCTTTGGGCTGGCGTGGAAGGTTCCGCCGGCGCGCCACCAGATAGATCGCCGTCCTCATGGCCAGCGTCAGCAGCACTCCAGGAACCACTCCGGCGAGAAAGAAGCGGCCATCATGCAGCTCGTCCGCGAAAGCTTCCAGCAACACAAAGTGAGATCGGACACCTTTGCCCCCGCCCCGCGACAACTGGGGAAGAGGAATCTGATGGATCTTTGCTATCTGATGGGCGAGGTTGCGACCACCGCCGTGGTGCTGCACGCAGTGGATCTGCGCCTGCCCTACAACCGGAAGCCGCTTCTGCCGGTTCCTGAACCGGCTGCGCCACGAATCAACATGGGGGAAATCTCACTGGCCTGGCGGCGGAGGAGCGTCAGGGTCCAATTCCTTTTGTGACACTTTGGTAGCGCCCAGTTCGAGAAGCAGATTCGCCGTACTCTCGTGGGTGCCGTAGAGTCCCCTGTATCTTATGACCGGGCTCAGTCCTGCCGCCATACTCCACGGCGTCTCGCCATAATCGTTTTGCACGTTCACCTTGGCGCCGTTGTCGGCCAGGAATCGAACGATAGCCTCCGCTCCCGTAAAGGCGGCATTGTGCAGCGCTGTCTGGCCGTCTTCGTTGGTTGCATTGACGTCCGAGCCCAGCGCCACCGCCACTTTGACGGCTTCCAACGCGCGCTTCGCCTCCTCCGTGTTGCTTTCGTTCCCGCCCCGGAATGCGCATGATCCTGTACAGGCCCCTCTCGCCGCCGCCATCAGCGGCGTGGTCATTCCGCTGGCCGCCAGCTTTGGATCAGCGCGGCCTTCCGCCAGGACCCGCATGAGGCTGGCATCGGCGGACACCGCTGCCAAAAAAACGGTGTCGCGCCGACCATTTCAAACGGGACTCCATCGGGCCCGCGCTGGTCCCATTTCGTGATGCGAGCGTTGGGATCCGCCCCCTGCACCAGAAGAGCCTTCGCCAATTCCGGCATGTTGGGCGGGCGCACACGATAGGCGGCGTCGTATCGGATTCCGGTGAGAGCGGAGAACCCATTTTGCACCGCGTGGTGCAAAGAGGTGACCCCGTTGCTGTCCGCCGCGTTCGGGTCCGCGCCCTTCTCCAGCAGAAAGATGGCAAGTTTCTCGTGGCCGCTGGAGCTCGCCACCACTAAGGCGTTGCCGTATTTCGGCGTGCCCTCATTCACGTTCGCTCCCGCTTCGAGCAACATCCGGGCCGATTCCAGATCGCCTCCCCGGGCGGCAAACAGCAGCGGCGTGAAACCGCCCTTCGAGGGGGTGCGGATCTCCGCCCCGTGCTCGATCAGCGCCCGCGCGACCTCTGAGTGTCTTCCCGCCACCGCCCACATCAGGGCCGTCTGCCCCTTTTTGGATTCCTTTGCGTTCACATCCGCGCCACTGGCCAGCAGCAATTGCACCGCGTCCGCGCTGCCCGTGCGCGCGCACGTCATGAGCACCGTCTCTCCCGTCAGTTGGGCGGCGCTGGGATTCGCTCCAGCCTCGAGCAGCTTCCCCACCATGGCAGCGCTCCGGTTGGTGCAAGCCAGCGAAACAGGCGTGACGCCATAGTCGTTCGCCGCGCTCGCGTTAGCGCCGGCGCGAATTAGCAGATCCGCCGTTTCCAGATCATCCCGGTGGGCCGCCCAGTGCAGCGCAGTCGCGCCATCCGCCTGGGGCGCGTTCACATCGGCCTGCTGCAACAGGAAACGCACGGCCTCTTTGTCTCCCTGCTGAACCGCTTCAACCAGCCGCAGGTCGCCGCTGGCTGCGGCAAAGCTGGCAACCGAGAGCAGAGGCACTATCCACCAGCCACTCAAACCTTTTATTTTCACGCCCATGTTTTTTCTCCCAATCCCGTTACCGACGAGGAAGTCCCCATCCACGGCGTCTACGCCACGGAGAGGAGTTCGAGCTTTCCGGTGCTGTCGCCGAACTTCTCCACCGCAAGCCCCAGCTTGTCCAGGACGGTCAGGTAAAGATTCGTCATCGGCGTATTCTTTGGATACCGGATGTGCCGCCCCCCCTGGATCTGGCCCCTTCCCCCGCCCGCCAACAGGATGGGCAGATTTTGGAGCAAATGCTCGTTGCCGTCGCTCAAGGAGCTGCCGTAGACGATCAGCAAATGGTCCAGCAGGGAGCCATCGCCGTCTGGCGTAGACCGCAGCTTCTCCAGGAAATACGAGAACATTTTGGCATGGTACACGTCGATCTGGAACACCTTCTCGAGATTTACGGGATCGCTCCCGTGGTGCGACACCGCATGGTGCACGTCGGGGACGCCGATCTCGCGGTAGGTCCGGTTGCTTTGTTCCCGGCCCATCATAAAGGTGATGACGCGAGTCATGTCGGTCTGATAGGCCAGCACCTGCAAATCAAACATCAACTTGGCATGCTCCGCGAATGTGGGCGGGACGCCAGCGGGCCGGTCCAGCACCGGCAGCTCGCGGGAGGATTGTTCCTCGGCCATCTGGATGCGCCGCTCGACGTCGCGAACGGCATCGAGATAGTCGGTGAGCTTGGCGCGGTCGCCCGGGCCGAGCCCCGTCAGGAGGCGGGCAGCAGCCTGGGTCACCGAGTCGAGAAGGCTGCGGTCTTTCCGGATTCGGGCGCGCCGCGCCGCCGGGTCGGTGCTGTTACTGTCGCCGAACAGGCGTTCAAACACCGCGCGCGGCTGGTATTCGACCGGCAGCGGCGTCGTGGCAGTGCGCCAGGAAAGCGTGTTTAGGTAGGCGCAGCTCCAGCCTTTTTCGCATTGGCCCACCACATCGTTGCTGTGCAGGCCGAGCTCGAGCGAGGCCACTTGCGTTTGCTTGCCGAGTTCCTTCGCAACGATCTGGTCCACCGAAATTCCCACGCGGCCTTCCCGCTTCGGGTGAACGCCCGTCAGGAAGACGGCGCCGGCGCGCTCATGCGGCGCGGATTCTCCTTCTCCCGGCAACGCATTGCCGGAATTGTTGTTGAGTCCGCTCAGCACGAGAAATTGATTCCGAAAGGCAGCCAGCGGCTCCAGGGTCGGGCTCAACTCGTAAGCGACGCCCTCCGCCGCTGGAGACCACTGGGCCATGTTCATCCCGTTCGGAGTATAAACAAATGACAGGCGGGGCGGCGGGTTGGCCGCCGTGTCCAGCCTGGTTGCGTAAGCGGGAACCATTCCGTCCAGCAACGGCAAAGCGAACGTTGCACCGACACCGCGTAAAAATGCGCGGCGAGGGATGGCCTTCTTGAAAATCATCATGGTTCCTGCGACCTCCTCATCTGAAATGGCATGCTCTTGGCTGTAGCCAGAATGAGCGACGACCAGCGGTAGTCGCTGGCAGCCACCTCCCGCATGATCCTCCGGATGGCCGGACCATCGGTATACTCGACCCCGCGGCCCAGGGCATACGTCAGAAGTCTTTCGGTGACTGTGGTGACAAATTGTTCCCGGCGTTTCAGCAGCAACACCTTCCGAAGCCCAGCCGGGCCCTGAAACTCGGTGCCGTCGGGGAGCACCCCCGAGGAATCGATTGGGGCGTCGGCATCGGTGTCTCGCCACCTGCCAATCCCGTCAAAGTTTTCCAGAGCGAAGCCCAGCGGGTCCATCACCTTGTGGCAACTCGCGCAAACGGGATTCGCGCGGTGCTGCTCCATCTGCTGGCGCATCGAGAGAATCTTGCCCTCCTCGTTGCGTTGCTTCAGTTCCGGAATGTTTGGCGGGGGCGGCGGGGGCGGCGCGCTCAGGATGTTTTCCAGCACCCACTTGCCGCGCTGCACCGGAGAAGTCCTGTTGGCGTACGACGTCACGGTCAGGATACTTCCCTGGCCCAGCAATCCCCCTCGGTTCTCATCGCTCAATTGCACGCGCCGAAAATGGCTGCCATAAATATTCGGAATCCCGTAGTGCCGGGCCAGACGCTCATTGACGAACGTATAGTCCGCATTCAACAGCTCCAGCGCGCTGCGATCCTCGCGCAGCAGACTTTCAAAGAAAAGCTCCGTCTCCTGCTGGAACGCCTCCCGCAGGTTATCGTCGAAATAGGGAAACACCTCCGGGTCCGGCGACGCCGAGCGCAGATTGCGCAGAAACAGCCACTGTCCGGCGAAATTGCTCACCAGAGCCTTGGAGCGGGAATCGGCAAGCATCCGCTGTACCTGCTGCTCCAACATCGCAGGATCTTTGAGCTGGCCGCGTTCGGCCAAGCCTAGAAGCTCGTCGTCGGGAATGCTGCTCCAGAGGAAAAATGACAAACGCGAGGACAGTTCCAAGTCGCTGATGCGGTAGACGGCGCCCGGCGCCACGTTCGCCGGATCGGGTTCGATGCGGAACAGGAACTCCGGGCCAACCAGTATTCTTTCGAGCGCCGTACCGATCCCCGCTTCGAAGCCTCCCTCGCTCCGGCCGGCGCGGTAGAAGCTCATCAAAATCTGGGTATCTTCGTCCGTAAGAGACCGACGATACGCGCGACGCGCCAGCGTGGAGAGAATCTTTTCGGCGCAGGGCTCAGCTTCCTCTCCGGCTTCCGGGCGGCACAGAAAAATCTTGCGGCGGCTGGCTGTTTCGCCCAGCCCTTTAGCGTCGTAGGGTCCGCCGATAGCGACACTGGCCACCGCCGGCTCGCCGCCCTTATATTGAGCAAAGTCATACTGCGCCATCCGGGGCCGAAGCGGACTTTCCGGAACCGTGGTTTCTTTCAGGAAGGAGACCGCTACCAGCCGCGTACCCGCTTTCGCAGGGAAACGGACCTCTAAAGCCTCATCCGCCGTGCGCTCGTATTGTTCTTGCGCGAGGTCCCCCACGTTGGCCGATGAAAAAAGCGCGGACGGCCTGCCCTTGCGCTCGCCCCCAATTGTGAATTGCTGGATTCTTGCGCCATCCAGGCGGACATCGAGCTGGTGGGGCTCGCCGAGGCCGCGGATATAAGCCCTGCTGTTCTTTTGCAGGCGGATTCTGAGGATGTATTCGCCATCGAGCGGGAAGTGATGGCGAATCGCGGTTCCGCCACGCGTTCCAAACGGGAGGTCATCGCCCATACGGTCATCCTGCATCATGTACTTGGGAACATTGTAGGTCTCAACAGACGGAAGGACAGCGGAATCTCCAATGGCCAGGCGGCTGATCTTCCGTCCCGCCGACATGTATCGTTCCAGCAGCAGCGGCGAAACCGTCAGGACATCGCCAACGTTGTCAAAGCCGTACCTGGAATCATCAGCGGGAAGCAGCGCCCCCCCCCATCGATTTCGACCGCCAGCAGGTCGCGGATGGCATTCGCGTATTCGGCGCGGTTGAGGCGCTGGATGGACGGCCTGCCGGGATTCGGATTGGCCGCGGCGGCGCGATCAAGCTCCGTCTCCAGGTACGTGGCGAAGGAATCGTAGGTGGCCGGATCGGGACGCGGCAGGCCGGATGGGGGCATCGCGCTGGTCCGCAGTTTCCGTATCACTTTTTCCCACACCTCGGCGCCTTTGCTGACTTTCTCAATATCTATCTTCTCAAGCGTAAGGCCCGCCGTCCGGAGCTTCTCGTTGTGGCATGTGACACAGTAACGATCGAGAACCGCGCGGAATTGTGTGGCGGATGGCGCGGCGGGACTCGATGGCTGCTGGTTAGCTGCCGGAAGGTAGCTGGCCGTGGCCAGCGCAATTGCTATCCAGCAAGAGATCGTTTTCGACGGTCTTAACATTGAAATCAATCCCTCAGATACCGCCAGCGAGAAGGAATATGATTAGCCGGACTATAGCAAGCAACTCAAGCATTTTCAAGGGGAAACGGCCTCGCCGGCCGCCCTGCCAGCTGCGCGGGTGGACACACCCCCAGCCTGCCCTGAGCGCAGCCGAAGGGAGCGAAGCCGAAGGATCTGCAAGCGGACACCAAACGCTAGGCGACTGAACCAGGTTTCGGGGGCGCTCCATTACTGTCGCGGCTCGGATTACTGCGTCGGCACTCGGCGTTTCAACTCTTCAAACCAGTTGAGCACGACGTGAATTGCGTCGCCGCCTGCTCGTTTGGTTTGACCATCAGGAACCGCTGCCCGTCGGGTGTGACATCGTAGTTTGCCCAAGACGTGGGGCTCCTCTCGTACCTTTCCTCGAAGAGCAGCCTGGGTTTGCTCGCAGTGAAGGTTGGCTCGGTCGTGATGTCAACTGCCATCATGTGGTCACCATTTATACTGCGGTAGAACAGCTCCCGCCTAATTGAAAATATTGGTGAAAGATTACATGAGGGGAGATGGAAAATCAATCGGCGTCAGGAGACTCCCGGCCCAATGACAGGAACGGGTCACCAAGCCCATCTCTAACGGCACAACTGGAACCACAACTGGAACAATGATCTGAACAGCAGAGCTTCAATCCCGCCTTCTTACTCCAAGGCCACTTCGACCTCAATGCGGTGGTGGCCGGTGGCGCCATCCGGCCAGGGGCTGGCTTCTTCGGCTGTTTGCACTTCCCCGCGTCCGTTCACAGCGCGCATCCACAGGGTGTGCTTACCAGAGACCAGGGGCTGCCACTCGTACCGCCAGAAGGTCCAGACATACGGCGAGGGATTGCTGACGATCTCGGCCGGTTGCCAGGAAGCTCCTTCGTCGTCGCTCACCTCGACGCGCTCGATTCCGGAGGCGTCAGCGACGGCGTAGCCTGCCAGCAGAAAACGCTCGCCGGAAAGCCTGGCTCCGTCACCGGGGCTGTCCACCACGCTGCGGGTCTGGCGCTCGGCGGTGTCGGACCAGCCTTTCCGCTCCCAATAGCCCAGTTGATGCTCGGCCAAGAATTCGATACCGGAAAGCCACTTCGGCTGTTTCATCCCGTACTTGCCGGGGAAAAAGACCCGCAGCGGGTAGCCATGCGCGCGCGGCAGCGGCTCGCCATTCATCTCGCAAGCCAGGAAATTATCTTCCCAGAGAAGGCGTTCGAGCGGGAGGCCGGTGGATAAGCCGTCGGCGGCGTGCAGAAGCGCGGCCGTGGCCTCCGGCTTGGGACGCGCCAACTCCAGCAAGGGCCGCAAAGCGGTCCCGCGCCAGCGGGCGTTGCCAATCCACGGCCCTCCAATGCGATTCGAGATGCATTCCAGCGTCAGAGCGCGCTCCAGTTGGGGTAGGTCTTTGATCTGGTCCAAAGTCAGCGAAAGGGGATTTCCCACCAGGCCGTTGATGTTCAGTCGCCACTGAGCCGGATCGATGTGGGGGGCCGACCCTTTGGAAGTAACGTAGAAGTCGCCGTTGGAGGTGATGGCTTCGAGCGCCGCCCGCTCGCCCAGCAACAGGTAATCTTCCACATGGATGCGGCGGGAAGGAGGCACGGGCCTGAATTTATTGTAGAGCGTCATCAGCGCCACAAACCATGCGCTCCCTGCGACGCTCACGATAATGAAACGCCTGCGGTCCATTCGGTCTCCCTAATGTACAAGCAGCCGGAAAAACACCCTGGCTCCCGTCAGCAAAGACTGCCCTATGCCTCAATGATGCCACACACGGTTGCCGTCAATCCTGCGCTTGATTGGAAATATTTTGGGGAGACTACCCGATGTGAGAGGGCAGATCAATTGAGGGCAGAGGACAACGGAAGGAGATCAATATGAGATTGTGTTGACAGGAGAGCTGGCGTAAGATTCTATGCAAATTATTAGATTGAAACCGCTATTTTCGCTACGGTGCGGCGGGTTTTAACTGGCACGGTTGCTGTTCTGTTTACAAGCTTTCATCGGCATAAAAATCCAGCAGGAAATTTCTTGAAGAGAAGATGTTGAACCATGTTGTTCAGTTCCATACGAAGCAGCCTATGGGTGGTGTGTCTTCTCGCTTGTCCAACCGCTGGCGCTTGCCTCCTTTCAGGCTCCGGAAGAAGCGTCCACGCAGAGCAGTCAGCCGGCGTCCCCGGTCGCGGCACCGACGGAACCATCGGCAATAGATTCCGGAGACACGGCCTGGTCGTCGATCTCCGCGTCGGCGCGGATGATGATGAGGATGACGGTCTGGATATTTCCCAGCACGGCGAAAGCGGCTATAACTGGGAGGCAGGATTCCCATGGGAATGTGGAGTTCCGCCCGCCGGCGGGGCTCCGTAAATCCTGCCCCCATCCTGGAGCATAAAACCGCTGGGATCTGCACGTATGAAGAAACCAGACCATTTTTACAGTTAGTGTGCAGTCGGAGCCGCGAGAGCCTGCCCTGCCTGCCCTGAGCGTAGCCGAAGGGAGCGAAGCCGAAGGGAGCGAAGCCGAGGGGTGAGGGAGCGGACAAATGGTGTTTTTCAACAACCTACTAAGCCCAGGCGTCGGAGGGCAGGGCGGTCGCGGCTCGGGCACGGTAGATAGCAACTGGAGAACCGCTCCAGCCAATTCTTATTACTTGAAGCGCACAGTTACACTGCTTCGACCTTCTCGAACGGCGCGCAGCAGCCGGACCCACAGCGTTTTCTTCACCACTGTGCGGAAGGCAGGCGCCAGGCATAGAAAGCCCAGAGCATCGGTGAGGATTCCCGGCGTGAGGAGCAACGCGGCTGCCAGCAAGATGATCACGCCGTCCACGATGGGCCCGGCCGGCAGCCCCCCGGCATCGATCTCGCTGCGCACCTGCTGCAATGTACGCAACCCTTGCCGGCGCGCGAGGAAGGCGCCTAAGGCTCCCGTGCATGCGATCAGCGACAACGTAGCCAGAGTGCCGATGTGCCGGCCCACTTCAATGAGAAGAGCCAACTCCACAGCCGGAACAAGAATAAAGAGTACCAGCAGCTTGCCAATCATCTTCAGCCATTATATACGGCCAGTGAAAGTAGCACGGCTACTCAAATGCTCAATCCTAGCTTGCCAACTGGAGCAATTGCCGGAGGGGCAGGCAACATAAAATCCAGAAGAACCCAACTCTAAGCACGTCGCTCGATAGGAGCATTCCGATTGCTATAGCAAAGGGCTGTTATCGGCAGGAAGGGATAGACGCGCCAGCAGCGGCAATAGCGGCTTCCCGTGTGTGAAGAGGCCGTCCTTAAAGCGACCGCCCGCGCAACAATCGCAGCGCGTCGGGCTCCGCGTTGCCATCTGCGTTCTCCGCAGCGCCGGCTGACGGTGCGACAGCACCGCCTTCCCCGGGCGACAGGAACAGGTTCGCCTCGAGGCCGTGCTGTTTGGTGTAAAGCTCGTAGTAACGTCCTCGCGCTGCATAGAGCGACTCGTGCGTGCCGTGCTCGAGGATGCTGCCGTCCTCGAGGACAAGAATCTGGTCCGCGCGCCGGATCGTGGACAATCGATGGGCGATGACGAAAGTAGTGCGCCCGCGCATCAGGTAGGCGAGACCTTCCTGAATGAGTTCCTCCGATTCCGAATCAAGGCTGGAAGTCGCCTCATCCAGAATCAAGATGCGCGGATCGGCCAGCACGGCGCGCGCTATGGAAACGCGCTGGCGTTGCCCGCCGCTCAGCTTGACGCCGCGCTCGCCAATCACGGTGTCGTATTTATGATCGAAGCGTTCTGCAAACTCATCCACCCGCGCGATGCGGCACGCGGCGAGGATCTGACCGTCACTCGCTTCGGGAAAGGAAAAAGCCACGTTCTCGCGAATCGTGCCGTCAAACAGGAACGAATCCTGCAACACCACGCCCAAATGCGCGCGAAAAGAATCCAGGCGGACCGTCGCCAGGTCCACGCCGTCCACCAGCACATGCCCCTCCTGCGGCACGTGAAACGCCGCAATCAGGCCGGTCACCGTGGATTTGCCCGAGCCCGAGGAGCCCACCAGCGCCGTCACCGTGCCTGGACCCGCGCGAAAAGACACGTCGTGCAGCACGGTCCTGTCCGCTTCGTACGCGAAGCGGACACGGTCGAATTCGACCTCACCCTCGATCTCGCGCAGCACTGCGGTGCGGCGCGGGTCTTCGTCCTCGGGGCGTTCTCGCAACACTTCGCGGGTCCGCTCCAGGCCGGCAATCGCTTCGGTCAACTGCGTGCCGATGCCCACGACTTGAAACAGCGGCGCCACCAGGAAACCGAGGAATACGGTGTATGTAAAAAACCCGCCAAGCGTAAGCGCGCCGCTCAGCACCTGACGCACGCCGAGAAACATCACGAGCGCGCCCACGACACCCATCAGCGCGGTCGAGGCAAAGGAGAGGGCCGACATCGCCGTCAGCGAGCGAAAAACATTGTCGAGCAGCCGTTCCACACCGCCCGCGAACACCCTGTGTTCCCGCGCTTCCGCGTGATAGCCCTTCACCACGCGCACGCCCCCCAGCGACTCGGTGAGCCGCCCGGTGACCTCCGCGTTGATTTTGGCGCGCTCGCGAAAAATGGGCCGGATAGTGCGGAATGCCTTGCGCAGCGCAACTCCAAAAATGAGCAGGAATGCAAAGGCCATGCCCGTCATCAATGGGCTGATGCCTACGAGAACCACAAGAGCGATGGCTGCCGTGAGCAAGCCGCCCGCGAACTGGACCAGCCCCGTGCCGATCAGGTTACGCACGCCTTCTACGTCGCTCATAATCCGCGACACCAGCGCGCCCGACTTGTTGGCGTCGTAATAGGCCACCGGCAGCCGCCCCACGTGCTCCTGCACCTTGCAGCGCAGCTCGGCGATCAACTTTTGCGCCGCCTTCGAAAGAGTTTGCGTCAGAGCATATGACGTTGCTCCCTGCACCAGCGTGGCCAGCAGCACGGCGGCCACCAGCGGCAGAAGCAGTTGTATTTGCCGCTCGCCGATAATGTCGTCAATCAGGAATTTCGTCGAGGCAGGCAGCACCAGCCCGGAGACGCGGTTGACGGCCATCAGCGCGAAGCCTGCCGCCAGCAGTCGCCGGCGCGGCCGCAGCAACTCCCAGATTTCTGGAAGCGCCGCGATCATCTCACGAGGGCTTTTCTTTGGTTTGGTTTTTTCCGGTTTAGTTTTCTCCGGCTTGGTTTTCTCCTCGTCCATATCTCTCCTATTAGAGCATGTTCCGGTGTTTTTCGTACCGCGTCGTCTCGGCGGAGCAGCTATATCGTTTTCGCAAATGGTGGAGACTGCTCCGCCATCGGGACCAGGCATTCTCTTTGGCGGTCATCCTGAGCCATTCGGCTGCGCTCAGGGTAAACTCCGCGACGAAGGATCTGCTTTGGTACGCGGGGATGGGTCCTTTCCCGGCTGAAAAGCAGATTCCTCGCTGCGCTCGGCTGCAACGGCGTATGGACGAACATGGAAAGTGGACCAATAACCGGGGGCAGGTCATGAGGGAGCGGACACAACCGCACAGCAAATTCTCGGCTGTGTTTGACTGCTCGCTGCTCCCTTCGGCTTCGCTCCCTTCGGCTATGCTCCCTTCGGCTTCGCTCAGGGCAGGCAGGGCAGGCGGGACAGGCGCGCGCGGCTCGCCGGACCGAAGGTCCTCTGGACCGCAGGCAGGCTCGGATTGAATTTACGAACCCCTGGCAAACTAAAAGTGCCCATCTGCCGTGGCCACCCGCTTTTGACAATCCAAATTGGAATGGATAGGATGAGGCCATGAAGCAACGGCGGATTCGCAAGACAAGCGAAATCCCTTTGTCTGACCTTACAACTCTTCTCAAAGCCCGCCTTCCGCTCATTTTGCCGGTCATCCTGGAGATCTGAAACCCAGCCCATGCCTCTCATCCAGGTTCTCGTTCTGGCCATCGTACAAGGCATCACGGAATTTCTGCCGATCAGCAGCACGGCGCACCTTATCCTGTTTCCCTGGTTTCTCCATTGGGAAGACCCGGGCCTGACCTTCAACGTCGCCCTCCATGTGGGCACCCTGCTGGCCGTGCTGGTGTATTTCCACAAGACGTGGATCGATCTGTTGCTCGAGGGATTTGGTAAGAAGCCTCTGTTTGCCGGAGCCCACTCCCCTTCGGCAAACGCCCTGCCAACGGGGGAGAATCACAGCCGGGCGTTGTTTTGGTATCTGGTGGCCGCCACCATTCCTGCGGCGGTTGCCGGCTGGGTTTTTCATGACCAAGTCGCCACCACCTTGCGTCACCCTGTGGTGATCGGCTGCGCTTTGGTTTTGGTGGCTGCGGTGATGGCCCTGGGAGAAAAGATGGGCAGTCAACAAAAGAGCCTCCGCTCCGCAGGCTTGCGCGACTCTCTCTGGATCGGGTTCTCGCAAGCTCTGGCTCTGGTTCCAGGGGTTTCCCGCTCCGGCATCACCATGACCGCCGGTATGTTTCGAGGTTTGCGCCGGGAGGACACGGCCCGTTTTTCCTTTTTGCTCTCGACCCCTATCATGGCAGGGGCCGCTTTGAACGAGTTCCTGGGGATTCGCGACCACGGCATCCCGCCGGAAATGCGGCTGCCCTTCCTGCTGGGAATTGCTGTTTCCGCCTTGGTTGGATACGCCGTGATTGCGTTCTTTCTTCGGTTCCTGGCGTTGGGGACCTTTAAGATTTTTATTTACTACCGCGTAATATTTGGGATAATAGTACTGACTCTGGCGTTTTTCTTTCCATAGGGAGTAGTCTTAAAAACAGAGGGGATTGTTGTCTCCCTTCGATCCGGCCCCTGCGCTATCTCCCGGCGGCCTGCTTTCTCTCCAATAAATTGAAAATAATGGCTTTGCAGTTTTCCGGACGGCCTGGAATACCGCAGGCTGGGGGCAAAGAGTAACTTATGAATCCGCTTATACCGACTGCCAACCGCCGCTTGAACGAGCTGGTGGGCCTGCTGTGGATGACCCTGGCGCTTTTATTGCTTCTGAGCCTGGCATCCTATTCTCCCACCGACGCTTCTTTCAACGTTGCCTCCAATGTTTCCTCCGGGTCCTCTGCGGTGCACAACCTGGTAGGCACGATAGGCTCCTATACCGCCGACCTGATGTATCAGTTTTTTGGGGCGGCTTCGTTCCTGTTTCCTCTTTTGTTTGCCGGGCTCGGCTGGCGCTGGTTCCGCAGCCGGTCGATTGGCTCTCCCAGGGCAAAATGCGTGGGGGCGGTGCTGCTGATCCTTACGCTCGCCTCGGCGCTGGCACTCTTCCCGTATCTCTTGCGCTTGTTCCTGGGCTTTTCTGCCGGTGGCACAGTAGGAATCTTGCTGGGGGAGAGCCTGCTCAGTTGGCTCAACGGACCGGGCAGCGCAATTTTTCTGGCAGCGGTTTTCACAGTTTCTATATACATTCTCACCACCTTTTCCGTGGCCCGCACTACCTTCTGGCTACAGGCTCATTTCGGATGGCTGGGCGGCATTTCCAGACGCTGGGCGGCATGGAAACAGGCCCGCATGGAACGCAAACAGCTCAAGAAAGCGATGCAGGCTGAAAAACCGCCTGCGCTGGCAAAACGCCTTGCAGCAGCGCTGCGTCCAGCCAAAGCCCCAGCTAAAGCCGGAGAGGAACCTGCACGGCTGCCGGCGGGAAAACCGGAAGCGATCCCAGTCAGCCATGTAGAGAGAATCTCAGCGCAGTCAAACGGAAAGAATGGTGGCGCTGTTCGCATCTCTCGAACTTATAAACTGCCGGGCACCGGCCTGCTGGACCTTCCTTCCGAATCCCAGGCCCAGGATGAGAAGGACCTCAAGCGTCAAGCTCTGCACCTGACCATGAAGTGCGAGGAATTTGACGTTCGCGGAGCGGTCACCCAGATCAACCCCGGCCCGGTGGTCACCACCTTTGAGTTCAAGCCGGAAGCCGGGGTCAAATACAACCGCATCACCAATCTGGTGGAGGACCTATGTCTGGCCATGGAAGCCGAATCCATCCTGATTGAGCGAATCCCGGGCAAGTCCACCGTGGGAATTGAGGTGCCCAACCCGCAGCGGGAAATCATCACGCTGCGGGAGATCCTGGAGTCGGAGCCATTCAGCAGTTCCCGCTCGCCCCTCACCGTGGCCCTGGGCAAGGAGATCAACGGTCGCATCCGCGTGGCGGACCTGGCCTCCATGCCGCATCTGCTCATCGCCGGTTCCACAGGGTCCGGGAAGAGCGTTTCCATCAACAACCTGATCGTTTCCCTCCTCTACAGAGCCGCGCCCGACGAGGTCAAATTAATCCTGGTCGACCCCAAACGCCTGGAGCTGGGGCTGTATGAGGGAGTGCCCCATCTGATGACTCCCATCATTACTGAACCCAAAGTGGCCGCCAACGCCCTGCGCAACGCCGTGCGGGAGATGGAGCGGCGGCTGAAGGTCCTGGCCGAGGAAGGGGTCCGGAACATCCAGCAGTACAACAAGCTCTTTGAGCGGGAGGAAACCCTCAGCCTGTTTGAGACAGGAGAACAGAAGCGGCGGCTTCCCTACATTGTGATCATCATCGATGAGCTGGCCGATCTGATGATGGTCGACTCCAACAAAGTGGAAGTCTCCATCACCCGCCTGGCTCAGATGGCACGGGCCGTGGGGATTCATCTGGTTTTAGCCACACAGCGGCCCAGCGTGGATGTGATCACCGGCCTGATCAAGGCAAACTTCCCCGCCCGTATCTCATTTCGCGTGGCCACCAAAGTGGACTCTCGAACCATCCTGGACTCGAACGGCGCCGAGGCCCTGCTTGGCAAAGGGGACATGCTATTGCTGCCCCCTGGCTCGGGACGCTTGGTGCGGATCCATGGCCCGCTGATCACGGAGCCGGAGATCGCCCAAGTCGTCGATTTCTGGCGCGCACAGGCCCAGCCCTCCTACGTGGAAGAGTTCTTGAAACCTCCCACTTTTGAGGAAGACGGTGAAGAGGAGGGGGGCGAGGGAAAAGACGATCTCTATGAAGACGCCGTCCGGGTAGTGGTGGGGATGGGTAAAGCCTCGACCTCCACCCTGCAGCGCAGGCTCCGCCTGGGGTATGGGCGCGCCGCCCGTATTTTGGACATCATGGAGAAAGACGGTATCATTGGACCTGCCGACGGCAGCAGACCCCGCGAGCTGCTGAAACGCCCCGACTGGATCGAAGAAATGGAGCAATACCAGAGCGACTCATAAAGAAGCTCCTCTGCTTTCAGGCGTGTTCCGCCACACGGCAAGGCTCGATGTTCAAGATACCTTTCACCAAGGCACAAGGGGCCGGAAACGACTTCCTGATTGTGGAAGACACCCCGGAAACCGAGCTTCCCTCAGCGGCATGGAGGCGGCGAATTTGCGACCGCCACTACGGGGTAGGAGCCGACGGGCTTCTGTGGCTGTCGGTCCCCGGCACCAAAGCGGGGGCGGATGCGGACCTGAGAATTTTCAACAGCGACGGAGGCGAGGCGGAAGTCTCCGGGAATGGCACCCGTTGCGCCGCCGCCTTTCTCGTCGAGACAGGCCGCTGCAAAAAACAGTTGGCGATCCACACCGGCGCGGGCCTCAAAAAGCTGACCTTGATCCACCGGAATGAAAACCATTTCGTCTTTGAGATGGCTATGGGCGCTCCCATCCTGGCAGCCGCTTCGATTCCCTTTCAGCCTCATCCTCCGGCGTCCGTCGCGGAGCCTATCGTAGGATTCCAGTTGCCCTTGCCGTCGGGGCCGCAAGCGGTGACGGTGACATCCATGGGCAACCCCCACTGCTCGGTCCCGGTGAAGCATTTCGATTGGGACTGGGAAGCGCTCGGCGCCGAGATGGAAGGGCACTCTTTTTTCCCCCGCCGCACCAATGTAGAGTTTTACCGCGTGCATTCCCGGCATGAAATTGAGGTCCGCTACTGGGAGCGCGGTGTGGGGCCGACTTTTTCCTCCGGCACCGGCTCTTGCGCCGCTGCGGCAGCGGCCATTCTCGGACGTCAGGCCGAAAGTCCCGTAACGGTGAAAACGGTGGCGGGAGACCTCCAAGTACGGTGGGAAAAGGACGGAATCTACTTAACAGGTCCCGCTGAGATCGTTTGCCGGGGAGAGTTCCTTTGCGGGAGAGAGCACTCCGGCGTGCCTGCGGCAACGCAAACCGTCAGGTGAGGGAGGCTCCTTACTCAGAGGGGACATCGGCCAGCGGCACAGCCGGACCGTCAAAAAATAACTTGGTAAACTGCTCCAGCCGCTGAATCTCGCTCCGGCTGTGACGCAATGCGGCTATGTACGGAATGAACAGGAATGGGATGAGGCCCAGGCTGAGGGCGATGTTTTTTATTCGGGCTACGAGAGAAAAATCTCCGGAGCGCCATTGCAGAATGTAGGGATAGTAGCCCAGGACGACGCCGTAGATGTCGCCCGCCAACTGCAATTGATTGCAATGCTGGCCCGTGACAAAGCTCCGTCCGGCGCGGATATCCGCCAGGAACTCCTGTTTATTGGTGGCCGGAGAGGCGGTGTAGGTGCGGCCGATGCGCCGCAGGGTGTGGGAGTCGCTTCCCCCAATGCGCCCGAGCTTTTTTCCCTGGCTCTCCATCTGCCGCAGCAGCCGGGAAATGAACTGATTATGTATCCGCTGCATCGACCCGTTCTGTTCCTCGAAATTATCGAACAGGTTGAACATCAGCGTAATATAGTCCACTAGCTTGTCGTCGCGGGTAAAGTCGTGGAACAGATGGTTCAAAGCGTACAGGATGTTCTGGGCGCGCAGGTAGCCGACCAACTCCACCAAATTCCCGCGCAAGGGCTGAATCTCCTTGTGCTGGGCTTCGGTGATGTCATAGACGCCCACGTGAACGTTGTGGCGCAGCTCGGGCACGTAGGCAGTCACTTCCTCGCCGATGATGATGTCGTCTCCGGGCAGCTGATCGAGCAACTCCAGGCACCCGTCGATGGAGTCATGGTCGGTAATCGTGACCAGGTTCATTCCCCGGGCGCGCGCCCGGCGATAGACCGCCAGCGGCTTGGAGTAGCTGTCCAGGCACCGCAGGGTTCGCAGATGCTTGGCTGTCCCGGAGTGCCGCGAGTGCACGTGCAGGTCGGCCCGAAAAAGGGGTGCGCTTGTTGACTGGTTTTCCGCCACAACAATTCCTCCATACTGATTTGCCTTATGTTAGGCAGGCGCAGGCTTCGATGGCAAGCTTTTTCCGGCGGCTGCAAACGCTGCCGTTTGTTAGAAACTGCTTGACTCACGGCTCAACATGAAGCTTCTTCGCAAACCTCCCGCTCTGCAAAAAGGCGACACCGTCGGCATCCTTGCCCCGGCCAGCCCCGTCCGGCGGGAAATGCTCGAACGAGGAACACGGGAACTGGAGCGGATCGGCTACCGCGTTGCATTCGGGAAGGGGATTCTCGACCGCCGGGGATTTTTCGCCGGACAGCATCGCCAACGCGCCGAAGGCTTCCTGGCACTGCTCGAAAACCCGCGCGTCAAAGCCGTTTTCTGCGCGCGCGGCGGGTACGGCTCAAACTACGTGGTGGAGTTTTTATCGTCCCGGCCCGTCCTGCGCCGCTTGCAGCGCCATGCTCCCAAGATCGTGATGGGCTATAGTGACGTCACCAGCCTCCTGCTCTTGTTGACCCAGAAGCTCGGCTGGGTGACGTTCCAGGGACCGATGGCCGCCATCGACATGGCCGCAGGAAAATCCGCCTACGACCAAGCGGTTTTGGAACAGGTTCTTTCCGGCACTCGCTCCGGTACTGTCCTGAAATCAGACGCTCGCAGCCTGCGGCTCGGCGTTGCCGAAGGCCGGCTGCTGGGCGGGTGTCTCCCGATGCTGACGGCAACGCTGGGAACTCCGCAGGAGATCGACACCCGGGGAACGATCCTGCTGATAGAAGACATCGACGAAAAACCGTTTCGCGTGGATCGCATGCTGTTTCAGTTGCGACAAGCCGGAAAGTTCCGCCATCTCCGCGGCATTGTCTTCGGCCAGATGCCGGGATGCGGACCAGCCGCTCGCGGGAGGGCCGAATTGCGCGGAGTGATCCTGGAAGCTTTGCGAGGCCTGCAAGTGCCCATCGTTTTTGGACTGCGGTTCGGCCACACCACAGGGAAATGCCTTACGCTGCCGCTGGGAACGCGGGTCCGCCTTTCAGCCGGGAAAACAGTAAGCCTCACCCTGCTGGAACCCGCCGTCGCTCCGCCACGCGGAGCAGGAAAGGGAAAAAGGCAGTGATTCCACCGGCGCCGGGAGCGCATGTCCATCTGATCGGCATCTGCGGCACAGGCATGGCGGCGCTGGCAGGATTGCTGCAAGAGACGGGGTTCCGTGTGACCGGCTCCGACGCAGGCGCCTACCCGCCCATGGCTCCCATGCTGGCTGAAATGGGCATCCCGGTTCTTGAGGGCTACAGTGCCTCTCACCTGGACCCTCCGCCGGAGCTGGTGGTGATCGGCAACGCCATTTCGCGCGGGAACGAAGAGGTCGAGACGGTGCTCAACAACAAACTGGCCTACGCCTCCATGCCGGAGACGCTGCGCGAGCTGTTTCTCCGGGAGCGCGAGACGATTGTGGTGGCCGGAACGCACGGCAAGACCACGGTCACTTCGATCCTTTCGTGGATCTTTTATTCGGCAGGCGAATCAGCAGGTGCCTCACCCGGCTTTTTGATCGGCGGCCTTCCGCTGAATTTCACACGGGGCTTCAGCCGGGGCAGCGGCCCTCACTTCATCCTGGAAGGGGATGAATACGACACGGCTTTTTTTGACAAGGGGCCCAAGTTTCTGCACTACCGGCCGGATGCGGTCCTGCTGACATCGGTGGAATTCGACCATGCAGACATCTACCGCGACTTGGAGGCCGTCCAGACCGCCTTTGGAAGACTGCTCAATCTGGTCCCGCAGAAAGGTTTTATCGTCGCGCGGGCGGAGAGCGAAACCGTCGCCGAGTGCCTAGCGAGCGCTCATTGCCCGGTGGAAACCTTTGGATTCGGAGCAGGCGAATGGCAGGCTCACGAAATCCGTTGCGCGGGCGGGACAATGGAGTTCGCCGCGCGCTACAGGGGAAAGCCTATGGGGCGGCTGTCTACAAAACTATCCGGAGAGATCAATGTGCTGAACCTGCTCGCCGCAACCGCCCTGGCTTGGCGCTACGACATCACATGGAAAAAAATCAGCGCAGCCGTGGAGACCTTTCGCGGCGTGCGGAGGCGCATGGAATTGGTTGGAGAAGAAAACGGCGTGGCGGTGATCGATGACTTTGCGCACCACCCCACCGCCATTCGCGAGACGCTGCGCGCGGCGCGCGGACGTTTTCCGGGAAGGCGTTTGTGGGCGCTCGTCGAGCCCCGCTCGAACACGCTGCGGCGCAACGTCTTCGAGCAGCAACTGGCGGAGGCGCTGGCCGAAGCCGACCGCGTGGTTCTGGCAGAGGTCTACCGCAAGGAAAAGCTTCCCGAGCAGGAACGGCTGGAACCGGAGAGGATTGCGGAAGTTCTGCGCCGGCGGGAAATTCCGACGTCGGCTGGCGGCTCTCCCGGCGAGATCGCGGAATCCATCCTTCCCGAATTGCAGCCGGGGGATGTGGTATTAGTCATGTCGAACGGAGCCTTCGGGGACATTCATCGAAAGCTGCTCCAAGGGCTGGCCATGAAAACATTGGCAACCTAGAGCGCCAGCAACTGATCCGAGCCGCGGCTCTGAGGGCGAGGCATCATTTCCCGAATGAGAATTTTCTTCACCCCCATTCTTTGTTCTCTGCTGGGTTCTCTACTGGCATTCATCCTGTTTTTTGCCGGGTTGGGAGCCGTGGGGCTTTTAGGTCCCGATGAGCCTCGCTACGCCGACATTGCGCGGGGAATGCTTCGCTCCGGCGATTATGTTACGCCCCGCCTGTTTGGATCGGCATGGTTTGAGAAGCCGCCTCTTTATTACTGGCTGGCGGCGCTTGGCTTTCGCCTGGGAGTGAATGAGGTCACCGCCCGGTTGCCCTCCGCCGTTTTTGCCTGCGGGTTTCTGGGCCTTTGGTTCTGGTTCGCCCGCAGACGATTCGGCAAACGCGCGGCGACGCTCGCTTGCATCCTGCTGGCCTCAACGACCGGCTGGATCGGCTTTTCGCGCGCGGCTTCGATGGACATGCTGCTGTCCTCCACCTTGGGCGCAGCCCTTGTGTTTCTCGCTCTCTGGTTCTGGGAAAAGAAGCCGCTCCTGCTATACGGCTTCTGCGCCTCGCTGGGCGTGGCGACCCTGGCCAAGGGGCCGCTAGCGGTGGCGCTGGCAGGGTTGGTGGCGCTGGCATACGTGGCAACCGTTGGAGAATGGCAACCACTGAAAAGGCTCCTGTGGAACCCGGCCTTGCTGGTGTATTTCGGAGTCGCTGCGCCCTGGTATCTGCTGTGCTTCCAGCAAAACGGCTACGGCTTTATCGAGGAATTTTTCCTCCGGCACAACTTGCAGCGGTTTACTTCCGCAGCGATCGGCCATCCGCAGCCGTTCTGGTTCTATGTTCCCGTTCTGGCGGCGGGGATTTTCCCCTGGACGCCTTTGCTGCTCCTGCCGTTGCTGGAAATCGTCCGAAAAGGCCTGCGATCTGTTCTGGCCAACCGGCAGACGGCGTTCCTGTTTTATTGGGTGGCGCTTCCGTTTGCTTTCTTCTCCATTTCTCGAAACAAACTCCCCGGCTATTTGCTGCCCGTTCTCCCTCCCCTGACCCTGTGGATCGCTCACATTGTGGATAAGAACTGGCCGGGGCAAGCGGCGGAACCGGCAGACGAAATTCTTTCCGAAAATCCCCGGCAAGACTCTCTCATGGAACAACTCACGCCTTGGCTGGTGGGCCTATCTTCATTGCTTCTGCTGGCCATTCCGGTCTTATGTCTGCTTTTGCCGGGATCGCTGGCGGGAGGACTCCGCCAGGCGCTTGCGACCTCGAGCCTGGATCATCTTGGGGCTGAAATTTGGGAGGGGAGCACACCGTTTCCTGTGTGGCTGATGCTGGTTGGGCTCATCCTGGCGAGTTTTTACCTGCTGCTGCGGCGGCAACTGCTTGGAGCCGTCTTCGTGGTGCTGCTGGGCGTTGGGCTGGGCACTTTTATCATCGTTGAATATCTCTCGCCTGCCATCAATCGTGCGGCATCCGTGCGGACGGTCGCCCAACGCTTGCGGTCACGCGGCATACGCGGCTCAGACCTCGCCGTTTACCGCATCCACCGGAACCACTCCTTAGGGCTCAGCTTTTATATGGAGCAGGCGCTGCCGGAATGGTCCCCCGAGGGAGGAACGGCAGCGGCCTCGTTCGTGATCGCCCGCCAAGAAGAGCAGCTACCGGAAGGACGCTCTTTGATCCTTTTCCCCGGCCCCCGGTTGCGCCTCTGGGTTTTGCCAGAGACGCCTCGCCTCGAAAGCCGCTGAACCCTGTTGCAGCACGGGGTTTCAGCACGGGATGAACACGCGCCGCAGCTTTGCGGCATATGGCTAACGGGACGAGCTCAGGGACTGGGTCGCGCTCACGCGCCAGATTTTCTTGCCGCCGTCATCGGCCACCAGCAGCGACCCGTCCGCCATCACGGCGACGCCTACCGGCCGGCCGTAAACTTCCGAGGCCGCCTCATTCGAGATGAAGCCGGTGAGGAAATCCTGCATCGGGCCGCTCGGCTGCCCGTTCTCAAAGGGAATGAACGTCACCTTGTAGCCGACAAACTCGGACCGGTTCCACGATCCATGCAGGCCGACAAAAGCGCCGCCGTGGTATTGCTCGGGAAACGACGACCCTTCGTAAAAGACCAGCCCCAGCGGCGCCCTGTGGGATCCCAGCGCAAAGTCCGGCGGGATGGCCATAGCCACCAGATCGGGCCGCTCGCCTTTCTTGCGCGGTTCTTCATTCTGCCCAAAGTAGGAGTAGGGCCAGCCATAGAAGGAACCGTCCCGCACGCTGGTCAGGTAGTCCGGCACCAACTGGTCCCCCAGACGGTCCCGCTCGTTCACCACCGTCCACAGCGCGTTCGTCACAGGCTCCCAATCGAGCCCCACCGGGTTGCGGAGGCCGCTGGCAAAGACGCGCATATCGCTCCCGTCCAAGTTCATCTCCAGAATGGCGGCGCGCCGCGGGTCCTTGGCGTCTTCCCCATCCTCGTCTACGTTGGATCGAGAGCCGACCGAAATAAACAATTTTGTCCCGTCCGCGTTCGCCACGACGTTGCGCGTATAGTGCCCCCCTGCCGGAAGGTTCAGTATTTTCTCTCCCTTCGCCGTGATCCGCCTCTGGCCCGGCTGGTAAGGGAAGCGCACAAGCCCGTCCGTGTTGCCTACGTAGAACGTGTCGCCGACCAACTGCATGCCGAACGGCATATTCAGGTTCGATACGAAAGTGTCGCGGACCTCGGGACTGCCATCCTGATCGGCATCGCGAAGCAGGGTGATCCGGTTCTTGGATACGCGTCCCGGTGCGAGCCGCTCCCGGATGGATTCGGCCACCAGCACGTCGCCATTCGGAAGCACATACAACTGGCGCGGATTCTCCAGATCCTCTGCGAAGACGTTTACCTCAAAACCGGGCAGGGCGGCGGGCATATGCCCCTCCGGCCAGCCGACCACAACGGAACGCTTGCGGACCGATTCCGTGGCAAAGGGCTCAGGCAGGACAAGGCCCACCGACGGTCCCGCTTCCACCACTGCATTAGCTCCGGAACTGTCACTGGTCTGCGAAGCTGAGTTGCAGGCCACCGCCAGGCAGGCGGCAAGGCTGGCGAAGAAAGCAAAACGGAATGTCATTTTGATCTCCCTCTCAAGCGAGTTTAGCTATTATAGAAGTCAAGCGTTAGAAGTCAGCAGCTCAATCAAAAATTTCACAAAAGAAGTCCTTCTTCTGACTCCTGTCTCCTGTGCTCTGGCAGTCAGAACCCCTCTTCCCTGAGCTTCTCCAGCGTAACGGAAGACTGCTTCGTGGCTGCCTTCCGAGCCCCGGATGGAATCTCGACGCTCACAAGCAACTTCTCCACGTGCTTGGCCAGGACGTCACACTCAATGTTCAAAGGATCGCCGGGGCGCAGGTTGCGGAGGGCGGTGTTTTCATAGGTGTGGGGAATAATGGCCACCCCCAGGCGGTTCCCCTCCAGGCGCGCCACCGTCAGGCTGATGCCGTTCAGCGCAATCGAGCCCTTCCAGACGACATAGCGCTCCAGCTCGCCGGGGACCTCCACCGTCAGCCAGTAGTTCCCGTCCGGCAGCGGATCGAGCGCGGCGAGTTTGCCCACCCCATCGACGTGCCCCTGCACAACGTGGCCGCCGAAACGGGTGGAAGGCGTCATGGCCCGCTCCAGGTTCACCTGCGAGCCCGTCTTGACCGACCCCAGGTCGGTCCTTTCCAAAGTCTCGGGCGAGAGGTCGGCAGCAAACGATTCGGCGGTGATGTCGCGGGCCGTAAGGCAGACGCCGTTGACAGCGACGCTCTCTCCCTCCCGGAGCTTTCCGCTCTGGTCGTCGGCGACGCCGCCCAAGACGCGGCGGGCGCGAATCACCAGCTTGGCTCCGCCCGAGGGCTCCGCCCCGCGCTCCAGCGCGGCCACCACGCCCAGCTCCTCAATGATCCCTGTAAACATTACTGATCCCTGTAAACATCACTGATCCTTGCAAACGTCACTGCTCTCTGTAAACGTCTCTGAGGTATCCTTCCACGGCAAAGTCGGGTCCGAAGTGGTGCAAGCGAATTTTCTCCACCGGCAAGGCGTCCCGCATGGCCCGTATGCCCGCCCCGCCCGCTAAGGGAAGCGATTCGATGCCCCCCAGCAACTTCGGCGCGTAATAGAGAAAGACTTTGTCCACCACGCCGGCTTCCAGAGCGGCCCAGTTGAGCGCCGACCCGGCCTCCATGAGGACGCTTGTGATCTGCCGGCTGCCCAGTTCCTTCATGGCCTCCCGCAAGCCGGGACGCTGCGGGTTTGAGGCGTGGTCCGGCGAGAGAGGAAAAACCTCGACTCCCCTCCCCTCCAATGCTTTTCGTTTTCCGGCATCAGCCCCGGTATCATCAGCCCCGGTATCAGAGGAAGCCGCGCAAAAGATCAGAAGATCGTCCTCCACCTGCTGCAACATCTGTGCCGTAAGCGGGATGCGCAGATGGGAGTCCATGACCACTCGCAACAGAGGTCGGCGGCGGGGTCGGCGACGGGGCCGACGGCGGGGCTGGCCGCTGCGGTCGGTCAGCAGAGGATCATCGGCCAGCACCGTGCCCACTCCGGTCAGGATGGCGTCGTGGGCATGACGCTGTTGCTGCACCTGCTCGCGCGCCTCCGCGCTGGTGATCCAGCCGCTGTTGGCATCATCCTCCGGAGCGGCTATCTTCCCATCGAGCGTCAGCCCGGCCTTCAGGGTCACCAGCGGCAGCCCGGCGCGGATATACCGCGCAAAGCTCTCGTTGAGCCGTTCCGCCTGCTCGCGGCAGAGTCCCGTCTCCACCTCGACGCCGGCCTGGCGAAGCTGCTCGAAGCCACGGCCCGCAACCAGCGGGTTAGGGTCCGGCATCGCCGCCACCACACGCTTCACTCCGGCGGCCAGCACCGCCTCCGTGCAGGGACCGGTGCGCCCCTGATGGCAGCATGGCTCGAGATTAATATAGAGCGTCGCTCCCCGGGCTGCCGCGCCAGCGGCTTTGGCGGTTTGCAGCGCCCGGACCTCGGCATGTTCCCTGCCGTCGTAGGTATGGAAGCCCTGGCCGATGAGGCGCCCGTCCTTCACCAGAAGCGCCCCGACCAGCGGATTCGGGGAGGCCAACGCCGTCCCTTGCCGGGCCAGCTCCAGTGCTTTGGAGATCCATTCTATGTCATCCATTCCACTGCCTGCATTCCATGCCTCGTGTCATATCCCCGGGTTGGACTTCTTGTGAGTGTTCGCCGGAACAAGCACGGCTTGCTAGAAAGGGGTCGCGCCCGGAACTTTACGCGAACAGGGATTCGACAAACTGCTCCGCGTCGAAGGGCAGCAGGTCCTCCTGCTGTTCCCCGACGCCCACATAGCGGATGGGCAGCTGCAACTCGCGGGCGATGGCCAATACCACGCCTCCCTTGGCGGTCCCGTCCAGCTTGGTGAGCACGATGCCGGTCACGCCCATGCTCCGGGCGAATTGCTTCGCCTGTTCGAGCCCGTTTTGGCCGGTCGTTGCATCCATCACCAGCAGGACTTCGTGCGGGGCATCGGGGATCAGCCGCTGTCCCGTTCTGCGCATCTTTTCGAGTTCCGCCATCAGGTTGGCCTTGGTGTGCAGACGCCCGGCCGTGTCCACGATTACATAATCGGCGCGCCGCGCCTTCGCGGCCGTGAGAGCGTCAAAGAGCACCGCGCTGGGATCAGCGCCGGGCCTTTGCTTGACGACGGCGGCCGAGGTCCGCTGTCCCCAGATTTCCAACTGCTCCACGGCGGCGGCACGAAACGTATCCCCGGCGCACAGCAGCACCTTTTTCCCCTGGCTGCCCAACTGAAAGGCGAGCTTCCCGATCGTCGTGGTCTTGCCCGTACCGTTGACGCCTACCATGAAAATTACCACCGGAGGAGTTCTATGCTGGGGAACCCCATTCGTGATTCTCGCGAAGATATCCTGGAGCTGAAATTTAACCGCGGACTTCAACTCCGCGGCGTCACTCAATTGCTTGCGGCTCACCTGCGCCCGCACGGCATCGAGCACCTCTTGCGTGGTGCCCACGCCCACGTCACCGCCAATCAGGGCTTGTTCCAGTTCTTCCAGCAGCTCGGCGTCGATCTCTTTTTTTTCCCGCACGAGATCGTCCACGCGGGCAATCAGGCTCGTTTTGGTGGACTCGACGGCCTTCTGCAGACGCTCCAGCAGCCTGGGCTCTGGTTCTGTCGTGCCAAATAGGGTTTGGATCATGGACGGGTTCGCCCTCTCCATGAATATAACACATTCGGAAAATGTCCGGCGGAACGGCACGAACCGGGCGGAAGGGGGAGACGAATGCAGCTAACGAATTTATTGACGGCGGAGCTGGCTGAGTTCGGAGGTGATCAGGGACTCAAAGATAGCAAGGACCCGCTTGCGGTAGGGAACGATTACTTCCAACGCCTCCCGGTACCAAGGGTCATGGCCCAGCATGGTTTCCCACCGTGCGACAACGTCCGCGGAAACGTCAATATCCTCGCGAAGACCGTCCAGGGAATGCCCGCGGAGGAACAGCCCGTAAAAGAAGGCTGCTTCTCTCTGAGGTGACATGCCGTTGAGTTCAGGGGGTGCTTGCTCCATTGTCATTCTCTTGAATTGAGTGAGATAGTGTATCCGTTTCCCTGCTTGTTCGCAATAAAATTTTGAGCGGCCCGCCGAATTTTTTTATCATCATTGCCATCCGGGCGGATGAGTTCCTTATATGGCACCTCATCACCTTGAAGTGCATTATAACACACTTTATATCAACGAGTTAACTAAATTCTACAATTCTTAACAGCTCCAGTTGAGGGTATTCTAAGGATTACACAGTAAGCTCACTCTCTCAGCTCCAGGTTCTGCCAAACGCCGGTTTGGTAAGGATTTTCCAGGCGGGACACCCTTGCTAGGGGAAATTCCCTGTGCTGTTTCACGACCCGCGCTCTTTCACAAGAAGCCACTTAGTTTTTTTCCATCGGATTCGCCGATTCTCTGGCCTTGTATGCCTCCGCCTCCGCCATTCGCCAGGAGAACCGCTCCCGCGAGAGCAGGTAGAGGGCGCCAAAGAAGATCACCCCTTCCACCAGTAGTTCCAACCCGTAACCCGCCAGAAAATAAGGATTCTGCACACGCTCACGCCAGCTCAACGAGACCGGGCTTTCGGAGAAAAACAGATACAGGCGCTCTCCCCAGCCGGTTTGGTAATGAATCGCATCGTGAACTTGCTCCATCCGACTGATGGTTAGGGGGACCAGGTCAGCGACCGTTGCCAGCATTCCTCCCGCCAGATACCCGACGGAATTCCACTGTTTGCTCTTCCACACGATATACGCCAGCCCCAGCGAAGCCGTCAAGACCCTCAGCAGCGGGTAGGAGTAGCTCCCCACGCCGATCCACAAGGAAAGAAGCAACCAGATGAGGGCGACTTCCCGGTTCCATCTCCTGAGAAGCAAGGCGAAGCCAGCGCCGATCAATCCCAATCCCAGAAAGATAGGAACTCTTCCCGGAGATTTCATCAAGCCCACATCCTCAAAGTGGGGAATGGCATCGAGCAGGAAATGCGATGCGAAGGCAAGCGGAAGAGCCAGCGTCCACCCGTAGCGAGGAAATCGGGACCGCAGTTTTTGATAGATGACCGTTCCAGCAGCGGCGTGTGTCAGGGGAGTCATGGGTGAAAAAACCGCTCAGAAAGAAGCGGAACAAAGAAAGGGGGTACCAATCAAATATACCACAAACACATCGCTGAAACGATTGCGCCTCAGGAGAACATTAGAGGCGAGCATGGGAGACGGTCGCTACCGGTTGTCGGTATCGGCGCGAACGCGGTCCTGACCCGGCTGGCCTTGCCGCAACGCATCGAAGAAGATGAAGTACGACCGGCTCCACATCTCGGTGGGCACCAAGCCGCGCGGCGCCGCCGTGCAGACAATCCGAAAAGCGTTTTCGCCGGATTCCATCGGAGGAAGGGCCTGGGGCGCCTCCGCAGAAGGCTCCACGGCAGCCAGATGGCCGAGGATATCGTAGATGATACCTTCCGTCCGCGCGGCGGGCGTCTGGAAGTCCCCGCACAAGAATTGCAGTTGGGCGTCCACCTCGTGGAAATGCCAGGCCAGGCAGGCGCAGAACTCTACGGCGACCTCGAATTGCCGGAGAGCCGTCTCGTCCAGCGACCCGATACGCCGGTCGAAGATCAATTGCAGGCGGCGCTCGTCTTCCCGTGCGAACTCCCGCACCTTCAAGCCGCCGGTGCGGGCCGAGGCCTTCCAGTCCACGTGCCGTGCGCTGTCGGTGGACAGCATATCGCGGATGCTGTACAGGTCGTGCCCACGGCCCCGCTCGAAGGCTTCGATCTCCCCGCTCAGCATCGGGAGAATCTCATAGAACTCTTCGGTCGGCTCCACGGCGGGATAGACCCACAGATCGTGCGAGACCGGCAAGCGCAGCTTCTTTTCGAGAAATCCAAAGGGAAAGCGGGTGCCGAGCGAGAACCCCTTCTCCCGATACAGTCCTCGTTGCGGGAAGTTTAATTCCACCGGCTGAGTGACTGCACGGGCGGCCGGCAAGAAAGAAAAATAGATAGGTCGCCTTAGAATTTTGCGGCCCGGATCATCTGTTGAAGCCAGATGGGAAGTAGAACTGCCGGGCTCCGGAGAGGACCGCTTTCGTTTCCGCTTCTTTTTCTTTCCGGAATCACCGCCCCCGGTCAGGGTAATCGAGAAGGAAGGGATGAGCTTCTTTTGATTTCTCAGTGTGATGCGCGCCGGAACGGGCCGCCGCGCAAAGACGTGATCCGGCAGCATCACCTCCAGCCCGACGCCCGTCAGCACCGCCATGGAAAGAAATCCTGACATCAGGATCGCCGCCAGCAGGCTGGCCAGGACCATATACAACAGGTTGTTTCCCGTATTGAGCCCGGCAATCGCCAGGACCAATATGAGGACGATGAAGGCGATCCCCTCCCGCGTCAGCTTGTAGTCGATGCTGACACGCAACCATCGCAGGCTGCTGCGCCGTGCCAGGTAGGGGACGGCGGTGATGGCGACGTATCCGGCCAGCAACAATGCCAGCGTGGCGCTGACGGCGGTGGCAACCAGCCGGCCGTCTTCCCGAAAAATGCGGGAGTAAATCGCCAGCAGGAACGCCACGCCCAAAGCCGCCAGGGAAAAGGCAAACTTCTTCCACCCGGGGCGGTCCAGCCGCTCCAGATAGCCTCGGTAGATATTTCTTAGCAGGCCGTGCGCAGGATTGCGTTCCACCATAAAAGCATACCACCGGAGTGTGACGAGGGGAGCAACTAGACCATGATTATTGCTGTAACCCACGCTGCGGTGTCATTCCGAGCCCTTCGGCTGCGCTCAGGACAGGCTCCGCGAGGAATCTGCTTGTCAATCGCAACGACATATTTGACAAGCCGGAGGGTTTTTTCAACAAGCTTCCGATAGGTTGAATCCACCCGAAAAGTCTCTGCAAGGATTTTGATCGAGGGTGTCCCATACATAGTTGAAGGTTGAACGGCGGTTCGGCCCGAATCGAATAGAATCGGGCCAAGCCTAAATCCTATAGAAGGAGAACCGCCGAATGAAGGGAAAATATCACGTTTTGGAACTGGGTTCCAAGGGAGCCGAAGAAACCATCCAGAAGTTTTGCCAAACCAACGGACAGATGCTGTTGCCGGTGGTGGATCTGATCACGGAGGCGCGTCTGGCGGTGGATGAGGTGATTGATCGGGCCGGGCGAGGTTTGATTGAAACGATTCTGAGCATGAGCGCAGAGCAAATCGCGGGGCCAAAGAGTCCCGGGAAGGCGAGCGGAGAGGTGCGCTGGCAT
This sequence comes from Terriglobia bacterium, assembly GCA_963666975.2. Lineage (GTDB taxonomy): Bacteria > Acidobacteriota > Terriglobia > 2-12-FULL-54-10 > 2-12-FULL-54-10 > JADFGZ01. The sequence continues at coordinate 1,921,925 of CAXVYR010000004.1, forward strand.
GGCCGGCAATTGGGGAGGGTGAAACTGGCCGATCGCCAGCTGCGGGTGGAGCGGCCCCGGCTGCGCCGGAAGGGCGGAGGGGAAGAAGCGGTGCCGGCCTACGAAGCACTGCGGAAAAGCGAGAAGACGGGCGAGGAGATGTTCGAGGCACTGTTGAAAGGGGTTTCGACGCGGAACTACCGCGAGGTGATCCCGGAGATGGCCAACAGCGCTGGGGTGTCGAAGTCTCAGGTGAGCCGGGAAGCGGCCGAGCAAGGAGCGCGGCGGCTGGAAGAACTGTTGGCGCGGCGCTGGGAGGAGGTCGAGATTCTGGTGATTTACCTGGACGGAATGCGGTTCGGCTCCCACCACGTCATCAGCGCCGTGGGCGTGGACATCGAGGGCCGCAAGCATGTGCTGGGGATTCAACTGGGCGCGACCGAAAACGCCGCTGCGGTGAAAGACCTTCTCACCCGCCTGCGCCAGCAAGGTCTGCGCACGGATCAGCGCTATCTGTTTGTGATCGACGGCGCCAAAGCGCTCCGCGCGGGGATCGAGGAAGTATTCGGCAGCAATCAGCTGGTGCAGCGTTGCCGTACTCATAAGCTGCGCAACGTGGCTGAGCGGTTACCAAAGGGCGACAAAATGCTGGCGAATCAGGTGCGGTCGCTGATGCGCGCCGCCTGGCGATTGCCCCAAGCCGAGGAAGGCATCGTGCGCATAAAGAAGCTCGCTGGGATGATCGAGTGCGATCATCCGGCAGCAGCCGCCAGCTTGCGCGAAGGGTTGGAGGAGACCTTTACGATCAATCGAGCCGACGTTCCTCCCAGCCTCCACCGCTGCCTGGCAACCACGAACCTCATCGAGAGCCCGCAGTCGGGCGTGCGGAAAAAGACTGGCAATGTTTGCCGCTGGCGCGACGGCGAGATGACGTTGCGCTGGGTGGCAGGAGCGTTTCTGCTGACCGAGAAGAATTTCCGGAAGATCATGGGTTATCACGATCTCTGGGCTTTGGCATCGATTCTCGGCCGAAGTCCAAACGCTGCTTCCTCTCACAAGGAGAAAGTGGCGTAATATGAACTCAACCCGCCGTCCCAACCTGCAACTGAGTTTGGGACACCTTCTTTTGATCCCTCCGATGTGTTGAATTACAATCCCAACATGGTGACGGAGCCATTTGGGCCGAAAAGAAACCCTTTTATCACATTTCCCGATTGTGAGACACTAAACGCCGTATGCAAGCTCAACTGAAGCGCTTCTGCGTTGTCGGCCTTCATGACCGACGAACCATTGACGTCCACATTGAGGATAATAAGCTAATTCTGGTCGGCGAAAACGGCACAGGGAAGAGCACGTTTGCCAACCTGATTTACTTTTTCCTCACTAGACAATGGCGCCGCTTGCACGAGTATCGCTTTGAAGTCATAGAAGCTTCGCTTGGCGATGTGTTTTTTTCTGTCACCCCTAGTGAAATGGATGCTTACTTCGCCGCTCGAAAGGAATCTACCGCTCAGAGAAGGTATTTGACTCCATGGCGCCGATCATTTATAAGGCGGATACAAGACTACTCTCTCCAGGAACTGGAGCATGATCAGAGCCTGATTCGCACGTTCGCTGAGGAAATGGACGTTTCACTAAGCGCAGTAAGAGAATTGATTGACAGCTACTTGGACGACGTAAAAAAGGAACCTACAAAGCTTCAACAGACCGAAGAAAAGCTTTCGTCGATCATTAAAAGCCAGCTTCTATACCTGCCAACCTACAGGCGAATTGAACAAGAGCTGAGGTCGATTTTTCGCGGGCTTGACATCGAATCAGATATCAAAAAGTTCCGTATGCGGCTATCTGCGCGGCGCGAAGGCGCTCCGTTTATAGAGCTTGTTGAATTCGGCATGGAAGACGTAGAGCAGATGATTACAAATAGAATGAGTCAGATCAAGGAAAGTGTCCGAAATGGTTTGGGTAACCTGACGGGCACGTACTTGCGTGAAGTCATTCGCGGTGTGCACACAAAAGTAGATGTGGTACGTGTTCGAGATATTGATTCAAAGACATTGGACGCAATCTTTGAGCGCATAGACGAAGCAACGCTGCCTGCGGAGGACAAAGGTCAGCTGAAAGAGAAAGTTGCGACTATTTCGGCGAGACGTGAAATTCATGATCAAGATAAGGTTATCGCCCACTTCCTAGTGAAATTAGTTGAGCTTTACAAAGATCAGCAACTAAGTGAGAGGGACGTACGGGACTTCGTTGCGCTGTGTAATCAGTATCTGACAGGGAAGGAGATGGTCTACGATAATACAAAATATACAATATTCATTCGGCTTGAAATGCAGGATGGCCAGTCTCAAGAACCACTCAAAATGAAACTGCTTTCCTCCGGAGAGAAGCAGATCGTCTCTCTCTTTGCTCATCTTTATCTCTCAGGAGAGAAGAGCTTTAACGTAGTGATCGATGAACCAGAGTTGTCCCTCTCCGTTCCTTGGCAGCGCAGGTTCTTGCCGGACATCCTAAAAACAGAATTGTGTCACGGCCTTATAGCTGTGACGCATTCACCTTTCGTGTGGGATAACGAGTTAGAGCCATATGTAAGATCGCTGGCCGAGTTTACCAAACCTTATCATGAGTCTCATTGACGATCTCCGGCAATCAAGGTCAAGCCGAGTATCAGTACTCCACGAGTTTTGGACTCAGTATGATCCTGGCCAAAAGAGAGTACACGTCTTCTTTGAGGGCCACGATGATCTTGCATTTTACAGACCCTTCATCGAGCAACAAATGGCTGTCGGGGGTCGGCTTGTTCCGTACCGCTGCGGTGGGAAGCGGGGTGTTTACGAGGCATTTGACGGGATTACACAGCGGAACCCTGCTATTAGGGGTGTTCTGTTTTTTGTTGATTAAGGATGTTGATGATATTTTGGGGAAGCCATGGCCAACAGATCCACGGATTTTTGTTACAGATGTGTACTCAATTGAAAACTATCTAGTATCGCGGGACAGTTTTATACGTTTTTGCCAAGAGGCCGTTCGTTTAGGTGATGTCGGGTTTCAGCTGCATAGTCCGCTACTGGATCGATTTGACGAACAACTTAGTCGCTTTCAGCGCCTCATCATCCCCCTTATGGCATGGGTTGTTACGATGCGAAGGGAGGGCCAGAGGCCTATTTTGACAAACATCAACCTCGGCGAGTTTTTTGAGATTGATGTCGAATGTTCGGTTCGCCTTAGGCCGTGCAAGGGGGTTGAATATTTGAACCGTGTCGCTGGTGTCAGATGGCCTAGAGATTATTGGCGGCGGGTTTTGTCAACGTCTAGGGAACTGAACAGGATGCCTCCCAAGAGGGTGATACGAGGGAAGTTCGAAGCATGGTTTTTTGTGGAGTTTTGGAAGAAATCAATACGCAAAATTCAAGAATTGGCAAGGGAAGGCAATGCAAGAGCAACCATTCGGCTGCAACTTGAGCATGCAAATTTCATTGTGGTCTTAGCAGGAAGAATGAACGTTCCGCGTTCCCTGGAGTTATTTCTGGTGCAAAATCTTCGAGTGCCGGCTACACCCGAAGCAAGTGTGCCAGTAGAAGCGGCGGTTGTCGGTGGCTGGGCAGCCAAAGTACTGCGATCCATAAGACGGTTTTTTTCAGGGTGAAGCTTTCGATTTGCGAAGCATGCTGTTAATTTCAAATGCGGTATTAGGTGCACACGAGAGCTGAAGTCGATGTGCAAAAACCATGTAGTTTTGCTTGGAAGGAACTGTTTGGCTTGTCGCTTTAGGTTTTCAATCGATTCCGTGGCTACTCCCCCGTGGGAGCTTTTGGCACACTACCGGGCAGCGAGGCTGGGGCTGTCTTCAGACCGTGCGACCTTCACGCCGCTGAGGCTGTCCGCATACTCCTCGATCCCGGCGTAGAGCGCCTCGGCGATCTTCTGCCGGTGCTCGTCGGTGCGCAGCAGCTTTTCGTCCTGCGGGTTGCTGAGGAAGGCCACTTCGGCAAGCACGGAAGGCATGTTGGCGCCGATGAGAACCACGAAGGGAGCTTTCTTCACCCCTCGATTTTTCATCCGCTGCGTGCCGTTGCCGATATTTTTCCACAACGCCGACTGGACGCGAATGGCAAACTCCTTGGACTCGCCCATCTTTTCCTGCTGCGCGATCCTTTGCACCAGGTCCTGCAACTGGTAGATCGATTCCTGTGAAACCGCGTTTTCCCGCGCGGCCACTTCCAAGGCCTCCGCGTCGGTGGTGAAATTCAAATAGTAGGTTTCAATGCCCCGCGCGCTCCGGCTCCGGCTGGAGTTGGCGTGGATGGAGATGAACAGGTCGGCTCGTTTTTCGTTTGCGATAGCGGTCCGCGTTTCCAGCGGAACGAAGCTGTCGTCCTCGCGCGTGTAGAGGACCTCGCTGCCCAGGCGCTCGACGATCAGCGGCCCAAGCCGCTGGGCTACATCAAGGACCAGTTCTTTCTCTTGCAGGCCGGAAGGGCCGATCGTGCCCGTGTCACGCCCTCCGTGTCCCGGATCGATTGTGATCCTGGCGATCTTCAGCCCCAGGGCGCGGATCAGCGAATGGGAGCCGTCGCCGTTGGGCTTCGCCGTCTGGATTTTTCCAAAAACCGGCTCTGCCGTGGCCACAGCATTTTCGGACGCTCCGGCAGGCGCTGCCGTCTCCGCCGCCGAGGCGAAAAGTTCCTCCCGGATTTCTTCCGAAGAAGCAACGCCGTCGCTGCGGGCATTGCCGCCCGGCCCGGCAAGCGGCGTTTGCGCCTGAGCATCAGCTATCTGAACATCTGCCACCTGAACATCAGGCAGGCCGTTCCCTTGACCCCCTTGGCTCCCTTCGCCGTGGATGTCAACCACTAGGCGATAGGGGTTCGGCAACTCAAAGACGGAATAGTCGGTGATATTGCCCAAGTCCAGAACCACGCGGGAAACGCCCGTGCGATTGGGAGCGATCCGCACCTGCTTCAACAATCCGTAATCCACAGGAAAACTCTTGCCGGAAACGGCCGGATCGATTTCGGTATCCTGCAGATCGAAATAGATCCTGTCCGGGTTGACCAGCCTGCCGATCCGGTACTTCACTTTCTCTTCCACGTCAATCACGACGCGCGTGTAATCGGGCGTGGCCCAGTGACGGATGTTGGTCACCAGCGGCCTGCCGCTCGAACTTTTGCGGCGGCTGCCTCCGCTGGCAAAATTCCTGGCTACGGAAACCGCCTGTTCCCGGGTGGCCAGCCCTTGCTTGATTGCGCGGACGGCCTCGCGGGCCTGCTGAACCATCTGGTGCCGGGGATATCTTTTCAGGTACAGCTCGAACTGTTGCAGCGCTTCTTCCGGCTGCCCTAACTCTTCCCGGTAAATCCGGCCGATGGTCAAAAGGGCGTTGTGGCGATAACGGCTGTGAGGATACTCCTCCAGCAGATATTCATAGGCGCCGATCGCGGAATGGAGGTATTTTTTGTTGTCCAGCCGCCGGGCCATCTCCTCATAGATTTCACCCATCACCGTCAGGCTCTTGGCATTGTTCTGATAGGTGGGCGCAGCGTAATAGACGCGGCGGAAAGCGCGGATCACCCCTTCATAGTCCTTCTGGCTGCGTTTTTCTACAGGCTTCTCTAGCAGGGCTTCCTGAGCCTTTGTTGCCCTCTCAAAGTAAACCTTGGCCTGCTGAATTTTCTGGGCCGTGGTGTGCGCCAACCCGGACAACGGAGCAAGAAAAAGCCCCGCTAGCAAAAGGACCCGCAACACGGAAAGCCTCGCGTGGCGGAGGCTCCCTCCAGGCAAGCAAAAACTTCGGGTTGGGTTCAGATGCGTCATCCGATGCGTCTAAGGAATATCCGTATTGCTGAAATGCACGATTCCCCTGCTGTCCACAAACTTCATAATTTCCGGCGCCCCGCGGTTCTGCCGATCCAGCGGATAGATTTGGGAGATCTTACGCAAGTAATTGCGCGTCTCGCGGAAGGGGGGCACGCCGTTATACCGGCTGACCGCGTTTTCGCCGGCGTTGTAGGCCGCCAATGCCAGCTCCAGGTCTCCGTCGTACAGGTCCATCAGATGCTTCAAATAACGGATTCCGCCTTCCAGGTTCGCTCGCGGATCAAAGGCGTCCCGAACGCCGAACCGCCGCGCCGTGGCAGGAATCAATTGCATCAATCCCTGCGCGCCACGGGAGGAAACCGCATACGGGTTGTAGTTGGATTCCACGCGGACAATGGCACGGACCAAATCAGGATCAACCTGATGCCGGCTGGCCGACCGTTGGATCAATTGGTCCAGGTCCGACTGATCTGCCGTACGAGCTTGGCCGGAAGTCGCCGGAGTCTGCTGGGGGGTGGAAGGATTCCGTGCTTGGTTGACGAACACGACCCGCCCGCGCGAATCGAGATAGGCCGCGATGCGGTCGGCAGCGTGCGCCGCCGGGAGAAAAGCACATCCCATGCCGACGAGCGCTGCCGGCAAACCGATCAGAAATCTTATGCTGGTCTTCTTGCTGTTGGTCTGGACAAGCGCCATGCGAACCTTTTTTCCTCAATAACTGCCTGTCGTGTTTCCTGTGCCCGTCAGAGGGGAGCCGGACCCGCTTCCGCGCCGCTCCCCAAAGGCGCACGAAACGCTTAAAATTATAGCATCGCGCCAACAATGTCATACACTTCGTCCAGAACGGAATCGAGCTCCGTTACACTTTTGCCACCGGCTTCCGCGATGTCGGGACGGCCTCCGCCGGTGCCGCCGAGTTTCCGCGCCACGGCCTGCGCGATCTTGCCGGCGTGCAAGCGAGACGTCAGGTCCTTGGTGAGCGCCGCGATCAGCGCCACCTTCCCCTCCGAGACGGTCGCCAGGACGACCACTCCGGATTGCAGCCTTTGGCGCAGAAAGTCCGCCATAGACCGCATTTGACTGCGTTCCAGCGCCTCCAAGCGCAGCGAGAGAACCTTCACTTGCTTGACGGACCGGATGCGGGCTTCGAGATCCGTTAGCTGCGCCTGCGCCATCTTCAGCTTCAGCGACTCCACCTGCTTTTCCAGGTTCCGCTCCGACTCGGCCAGCTTCTCCACTTTCTCCACCATCTCCACCAAATCCGCAGCCGAACTCTTCACCACCGTGGCCACCCAATGTACCATCGCGGTCACGGCTTGAAATTGCTCCAGAGCCTTTTCTCCGGTCACCGCTTCCAGGCGGCGGACGCCCGCCGAGATGCTGCCTTCGGCGGTGATCTTGAACAGGCCGATGTCGCCCGTGCGGCTGACGTGCGTGCCGCCGCAGAGTTCTTTGCTGAAACCGTGCACGGAAACCACTCGGACCTTGTCCTGGTATTTCTCCCCGAACAGCGCCATGGCCCCGGTTTCGACTGCCTGTTCCAAATCCATGACGTCGGTCTCGACTGCCGAGTTTTTCAGGACCTCGGCGTTGACCAAACGCTCAATCTCCACCAGTTCGTTCTCCTCGACCGAGGTGAAGTGGGCGAAGTCAAAGCGCAGCCGCGACGGCTCCACCACCGACCCGGCCTGTTTCACGTGCGTTCCCAGCACCTCGCGCAGCGCGGCGTGGAGCAGATGCGTCGCCGTATGGTTCCGCATCGTGGCGTGGCGATTCTCGGTCCGGACCACTGCCGTCAGGCGGTCTCCTACGCGGAGGGACGCGCGGCTGGTGATCCGGTGAGTGATGATGCCAGAGAAAAGAATGCGGTCCGCTTCGGGAACAATTGTTCCGTCGTCGAGAACGCGGTTTGCCATGACTCCGGAGACCGGCTTCTGCGTGTCCTCAACCACCGCCGCCTCTTCTCCTATCTGGTCTTCTTTGGTCCCCTCGGCGAACAGCAACCCGGTGTCGCCCACCTGCCCTCCGGATTCCGCGTAAAAAGGCGTATGGTCGAGCACTAATTCGGCACGAGTCCCGGCGGGTATTTCGTCGACCAGCTCTGAGTTTGCCACCAGCGCCAGAACCTCGCAGTCGTACGAAGTAGTTTGCTGATACCCATCAAACTTGGTGAAGCCTCTTGCGAGCACGCTGCCATATACAGATGGAAATATTTGCTTCGCAACGCCTTTCCAGCTTGCCCGCGCCCGCTCCCGCTGGCGCTCCATCTCCTCATCAAATCCTGCCCTATCGAGTTTCAGACCCTCCTCGTTGGCTAACTCCTCCATCAAATCCCAGGGCATCCCATAGGTGTCGTAAAGCTGAAACAGTTTCTCCCCAGGCAGTATGAGTCCATTCTTGTAGGGAAGGAGCGATGGCCAGTCTTCGGGCAGAATGTTAGGAATCGCTCTGACCCGTTGCGAGGCTTCTTCACTCACGAGTTCTTTCCACCGCTTCAAGGCATCATCCATACTGAGAGCGAAGCGCTGCTCCTCGGATTTCACCACCGCTGCAACCCGCTGGGTAGATTCGAGCAATTCGGGATAAGAATCCGACATTATCTCAGCGACTTTGCCAGTCATCTTGTAAAGGAACGGCCCGTCAAGCATCAGCATCTTGCCGTGCCGGGCAGCGCGGCGGAGAATCTTGCGCAGCACGTATCCGCGCCCTTCGTTGGCCGGATGCACTCCGTCGTGAACCAGGAACGCTGCCGCGCGGCTATGGTCCGCAAGAATCCGCAGGGAAACATCGGCGGCAGGTTTTTTTCCATAGGAGGTGCCCGCCATCTCTGCGGCGCGCTCGATGAGCGGATACAGCAGGTCTGTCTCAAAGTTGCTGATCTTCCCCTGAACGATGGCGGCCATGCGCTCCAGGCCCATTCCGGTGTCAATGGAAGGTTGTGGCAGAGATTCCCGTCTGAGACATTCCGAAGAATGCCTGTGCTGGGCTCGCTCTTCTGAGGTCTTGAAACCCGCTCTTTCCTTCACGCAAAATCGGTTGAACTGCATGAAGACCAAGTTCCATATCTCGACGTACCGCCCGCATTCGCACGGGAAGGCGCAGTCGGCGTGCCCCTGCTCGCTCGCCGCCGGGCCCTGGTCGTAATGAATCTCCGAGCAGGGACCGCAGGGGCCGGTGTCGCCCATCGACCAGAAGTTGTCAGCCTCGTCCATGCGAAAAACCCGGTCGGCGGCAACCCCGGCAGTGCCGGTCCAGAGCTTCTCGGCTTCGTCGTCCTCGCGGAAGACCGTAACGTACAGCTTCTCCTTCGGGAGGCCGAACTCCCGGGTTACCAACTCCCAGGCGTATTGAATCGCGTCCTGTTTGAAGTAGTCCCCGAAAGAGAAGTTGCCGAGCATCTCGAAGAAGGTGTGATGCCGCCGGGTGCGTCCCACGTTTTCGAGGTCGTTGTGTTTCCCCCCGGCGCGCACGCACTTCTGCGAGGAAGCGGCGCGGGAGTAGTCGCGCTGTTCCAGCCCCAGAAAGACCTCTTTGAACTGGTTCATGCCGGCGTTGGTGAATAGCAGTGTGGGATCGTTCACAGGCACGAGCGAAGAGCTGGGGACGACGCGGTGCCCGCGCGCGGCAAAGTAATCCAAAAATTTCTTGCGTATCTCGCTACCGGTCAATTTCAGCCTCGGGTTCGGGCATCTCCGCGAGGGATTCGAGCAGCTCATCCCATTTTTCCCAATCCGCCGGATCCGTTTTCGGACGGCTCTGGGAGAGGGAGGCTCGAAGCATCCTCTTCAACTCGCGAACAATTGTGTCAGATGCAAAACCGGCCCGCAAGAGCCGCCGGTGGATGGAGACCACCGCAGAGGGTCTGGAAAACGGCCGGGAAGGGCGGAGCTTGCGCGCGATATGACGGCGCAACAGATCGCTTTCCTCCACTGCCTCAAACCCGCGCCCGACCGCCTCGCGGGCGATCTCCGGGGAGACACCCCGGCGCTCCAAATCCTGACGCACCCGCGCCGGGCCTTGCAGTTCATTTTCCAGGCGCGCCGAGACGAACCAGCGCGCGAAGCGGGCGTCGTCGAGATACCCGTTTTCGCGAAGCCGCCGCAGGACGGTTCCGATAACTGTTTTGCTCGCCTTGCGTTTTTCAAGCAACGACCGAATCTCGGCGGTGGAGCGCGCGCTGCGCGCCAGCGCCTTCACGGCTACTTCATAAAGTTTCTCGTCAGTTGTGTTGGAATCGTGGGTAGCCACGGCAAACTTGTAACTCAATTTGCAGTGGGTTTGCAAATCCGGAAAAAGCCCGCGGTGAGATCATCCCTTTCGAGTCTGTGTGAAAACTACGGCAAAGACAAAGCAATCCGAGCCGCGACCCCTTCGGCAACCCCTCGGCTTCGCTCGGGACATGGCTCCCTGCGACTTCTCCCTCGACTTCGCTCGGGACTTCGCTCAGGGCAGGCAGGGCAGGCTGTGAGGGAGCGGGTAAATGGTGTTTTTCAACCTCTTAATTCTCAAACCCTTCGATGGCGGCCTCCATCTCGTCGCGCGCCGTGTCTGTAGTCGACCGGATGCCCTGCAAACGGAGCTTGAAGTCGTCCGGATTGCTGGCGTTCTGCAGCGCATCTTCGTAGGACACCAAGCCTTTGGTATGCAGATCATAGATCGACTGGTCGAAGGTCTGCATTCCGTACTGCGAGGTGCCCGCGCTGATCGCGTCGCGAATCATGCGGGTCTTTTCCGGGTTGACGATGCAGTCCCGGACAAAAGCGGTTGCGATCAGCACCTCCACGGCGGGAACGCGGCCGAGTCCGTCGCTTTTGCGCAGCAGCCGCTGTGAGATGATCGCCTTCAGCGTGCTGGCCATCTGCAAACGGATCTGCTTTTGCTCCGGGGGCGGAAACACCGCAATGATGCGCTGGATAGTCTCGGTGGCGTCCAGGGTATGCAACGTGGAGAAGACCATGTGGCCGGTCTCGGCAGCCAGCAGCGCGGTGCTGATGGTTTCCAAGTCTCTCATTTCGCCGACCAGGATGACGTCCGGGTCCTGGCGCAAGGCCGCCCGCAGGGCGACGGAAAAGTTGTGCGTGTCCACCTCCACCTCGCGCTGGTTCACAAACCCTTTTTTGTCGCGATGGAGGAACTCGATGGGGTCTTCGATCGTGATGATATGGTCGGTCCGCTGGGAGTTGATCCGGTCGATCATCGCCGCCAGCGTGGTGGATTTGCCGCTCCCGGTCGTTCCGGTGACCAGCACCATGCCTCGCCGCTCTTCGCAAACCCTGGAAATCACCTTGGGGCAGGTACAACTCCTCCAAAGTGCGAATCTTGGTGGGCACGACACGGAGAACCATGCCGACGTTGCCGCGCTGCTGGAAAATGTTCACACGAAACCTTCCCAGGCCCGCCACGCCATAGGCCAGGTCCAGCTCGGCGCTCTCTTTGAACTTTTGTTTCTGCCGGTTCGACATTATGCTGAAGGCCATGTTCAGCATCTGTTCCGGTGTAACGCGGCTGAACTCATTCAGGGGGAGCAACTCTCCGTCGATCCGCAGGTAGGGGAAGTTGCCTACTTTTATATGGAGGTCGGAAGCCTTGCGCTCCACAGCAATCCGCAGCAGATCATCTATTTGCATGCTATTCTCTCTAATGAGGTTTTCACTGGAAAATTGGAGCATAAATGCAGGACAGTGTCAATCGAAGCGCTGCCTGGAGAACTGGAAAGGGAACTGTCCCTTCAGCATCTCTCCTGAACCACGCCCATCTCTCGAACCACGCCCAGCCGGCCCTGTTTTTGGAACGTTGTTTCCATCTCACTGTTTTTGAATCGGGGGCGGGCCGCGCAGGTTTTGACATCGGGCGTCTCCTGCCCTAATATCGTCTCTCTTCGATAATAATTTCTAAACCCCGCCGGAAGGCGGAATGGGAAACAGCCAGTTCGGACTGCCCGGCCGAAGCGAGAGGCCCCAGGAAAAGCAGGAAAAGTAAAGTAAGGCGCCCCCCCGATGGAAAAAATGATGAAAATTGTGATCGCAGAAAAAGTCTCCCGGCGGGGTATTGACCTGCTGAAGGCCGAGCGGAAATGGAAGGTGGTGGAATTGGACTCCGCCCGGGAAAAGCTGCCTCGGGAGCTGCGGGACGCCAACGCCCTCATCATCCGCAGCGCGGTGCAGGTGAACCGGCAACTGCTGGAATGCGCCCCGAGATTGCAGGTGATCGGCCGGGCCGGCATCGGGGTGGATAACGTGGACATCGAGGCAGCCACAAAAAAAGGCGTAATGGTGATGAACACCCCCGGCGGCAACGCCGTCAGCGTGGCCGAGCACACCCTGGCCCTGATGCTGGCGATGGCCCGCTCCATCCCCCGCGCTAACGAGTCCATGCACGCGGGCCGCTGGGAAAAGAAGCTCTTTGAAGGGCGCGAGTTGCGCGGCAAGGTTTTGGGCATCCTGGGGCTGGGCCGCATCGGCGTGGAAATCGTCAAGCGAGCGCGGGCCTTTGAGGTGGAGATCCTCGCCTACGATCCCTACGTTCCCTCCCTGGTCGCGCGCGACCTGAACATCCCGCTGGTTCCCCTCAACGAGCTGCTGGGCCGCTCCGACTACCTCACGCTGCATGTCCCCCTTACGGCGGAGACCGAGAATATTCTGGGCCGGGCAGCGCTGCGCCACGTGAAACGGGGCGTGCGCATCCTCAATTGCGCGCGCGGGGAGTTGGTGGATGAAGAGGCGCTGGCCGAAGCCATTCGCAGCGGGCATGTCGCCGGAGCCGCTTTGGATGTCTATCGGCAGGAACCGCCGCGCAATTCCCCGTTGCTGGCGCTGCCGCAGGTGGTCCTCACCCCCCATATCGCCGGCTCCACGGCCGAGGCGCAGGAGATTGTGGGGCACCGCATTGCCGAGCAGGTGCGAGACTATCTGAAACACTCCATCATTCAAAACGCCGTCAACGTGCCGTCGGTTTCCGTGGAAGAATACCGGCACTTGCAGCCGTACCTGGAACTGGCGGAACGGCTGGGGTTGTTCCTGGCGCAGCTTGCCACCGGGAGCACGGCCAGCGTGCTGATCCACTACTCCGGCAAACTGGCTCAGATGAATACCAACATGGTGCGCAATGCCGTCCTGAAAGGCCTGCTGAATCGCGTGCTGGATGAGAAGGCGAACATCGTCAACTCGGTGGCCATCGCCGAGGAACGGGGAATCCACATTTCCGAGACGCGCAGCCAGCGGACGCAGTTCATAGACTCCATCCGGGTCACGGTAAAAACCAACGGGCACGAATCCAAAAAGAACGAATCCCGCGAGCAAGAATCCATGGTCGAGGGCACGGTGCTGCACGGCACCCGGCCTCGCGTGCTGGTCCTGGATCACATCAACGTGGAGTGCCCGCTGGAAGGCAACCTGGTCGTTCTGAAGAACCGGGATGTTCCCGGAGTAGTGGGAAACATCGGCAGGATTTTGGGACGGCGGAAGATCAACATTGCCAACTTTTCCCTCGGCCGGAGGCATCCAGGCGGAGCCGAGCGAGCCAAAGCTTCCCGAAAGCCCGCCGAGGCGCTGGCCGTGGTTCACGTGGATCAGAAAGTTCCCGATGCGGTTTTGAAGGAGCTGGGGCAAATCCCGGCCATGACTTTTGTGAGGGCGGTGGAGTTCGACGCCCCTCCCAGGGGTTGAGGGGCCTGACCGGCCCCAAGACAATAAATAATCTGAATTTGCAAAAAAATCAGAGTAACTGCATCGGCCCTGCGGTGTATACTAGGCTGATTTTTCCCGTACATTTTTTCAAACTGAAGGAGGCGTATGGCTGCGGCAAGGATGACTCAAGCGCAACTGATCCGGCATTTGGCTGATCGCTGCGAAGTAAATAACAAGGTGTCTCGCGGATTTCTGGAGGAGTTGGCAAAAACCGCCCTGCAAGAGACCAAGAAAAACGGTGTCTTCGTAATCCCCGGCATCGGACGGCTGGTAAAGTCCAACCGCAAAGCGCGCATGGGAAGAAATCCCGCCACCGGGGAAGCGATCAAGATTCCGGCCAAGACAGTGGTCAAATTCCGGGTCGCAAAGGCTGCCAAGGACTCCATCGCGCCGGGCAAAGGGAAGAAGTAGATTTCCCCCAGGAAGGAGGAGCGCCGAGGCAGCGCAGGAGAACCGCCCGCGCCGCGCCCCTCCCCGGGAAATCGCCTTTCCGCTCTTTTCCCTCAAAAAGCGATTGACAAGGATGCGGGGAATGTGTAATTATTCATTGTTGTGAATAATTATACATATCCGAAATCGCCCCTCTCTTCCGGGACCGCCGGGGCTCAGGCGATGCCCGCCCGGCTGCCCTTTGCCGCCTCGGACCTGGTCTTCGACAACGACCTGGGCATCGCCGATGTGCAAGCGGTGCTGGCCGTGGCCGGCCAGATGCAGCAGCAACCGGAGCGCTACCGCCAGGTCTTGGCCGGGAAAATGCTAGCGCTGCTGTTCGAGAAGCCCAGCCTGCGGACACGCGTCACTTTTGAAGTGGCCATGAAGAGCATGGGAGGCGATGCGGTCTTTATCGACTGCCAAAACGAGCCCCTGGGACAACGCGAATCGATTCCCGACGTAGCCCGGAATCTGGACCGCTGGGTGGATGCCATCGCCGCACGCACCTTTCGGCAAGCAACCGTGAATGAGCTGGCCGAATGGGCTTCCGTTCCGGTCATCAATGCGCTCTCGGACCAAGCGCATCCCTGCCAGGCGCTGGCCGACATGCTGACGCTGAAAAATATCTTCGGGCAGCTGGAGGGCTTGCAGCTCGCATACGTAGGCGACGGCAACAACGTAGCCCACTCCCTGCTCCTGACAGGAACCAAGCTGGGCCTGGATGTCGCGGTCGCCACGCCTGCTTCCTGCGAGCCGGACCCGGACATCGTCGCCATGGCGCGGGAGACCGCCGCTGAGACGGGAGCGGTCGTTCACATCTTAAATGATCCGGCAGAGGCTGCCGCCGGGGCCCACGCTATTTACACGGATGTGTGGACCAGCATGGGATCAGAGCACGAAGCCGCAAGCCGCCGGGAGCGCTTTCGCCCCTATCAAGTGACCGAACAACTATTCCAAGCCGCCCGTCCCCAGGCCGTCTTCATGCACTGTCTCCCGGCACATCGGGGAGAGGAAGTGGAGGCAGCGGTGATGGAGTCGCCCCGCTCGGTGGTTTTCGACCAAGCTGAAAACCGCCTGCACGCTCAGAAGGCGCTCCTGTGGCTTCTGCTGGCCAATTCCTCTGGCCGCCAATCCGAGCCGCGACAGTAATGGAGCGGTCACCTTGCTGTTGCTGGTACAAGACAGGGGCAAAGGCACGAATGATTAGAGGGCTGCTTGACCGGTCAGGGTACTTCGGATTGTGGCGACACTGAAAGATCGAATCGTCGGTCTATTGCGCGAGACGCCCGGTCTCACCGACCGTGAGATCACTGACCGCCTAATGGGTCCAAACGTAGGGCAACAGGCTGTTAATCAAGCCGCACGGGCGCTAGCTGCTTCTGGGAAACTTATTCGCCGCGAGCGGAACAACGGTAAGTTGGGGAATTATATGAGTGAGCCTTCCGGGGAGGAGAGCAATCCCACAATTATCGACACGGCACAAGGCGAACCAGTCGCGCTATCCGAGGATGACATCAAGCTGAAGCTACAGAAATGGCTCCAAAGCAAGGGCTGGAAGGTGGACGTCCAATGGGGTCGGAATCGCGGTATCGACGGTGAAGCCACGCGGGACGAAGTTCGATGGGTCATCGAGGCGAAAGGTTGCGGCTCACGGACTCAGATGCAACGAAATTACTTCCTTGAGGTTCTCGGCGCGTTACTCGGGCGAATGGATGATCCCTACGCGCGCTACAGCATCGCCTTGCCGGACTTGAAACGGTTCCGCAACCTATGGCAAAGCCTGCCGGAATTGGCCAAGTTGCGCACCGGAATCTCAGCGCTGTTTGTCGATCCATTTGGCTCAGTGGAAGAAGTGAAAAGCGGTAATGGGCCAGCGGTCTAGGGCTTTGCACCCGACGGCCTCCGACGCAATCACGAGCGGACGCCGGTGAACGTCGCCATTGGGCACGGATGCCCTATGTCGTTCTTCGCGGAGGGGAATGAAGTTTGAGCTGGTTGGTTCAATAGCAGACATCGAAGTCATCGCCGCCGTCGAATCGCCATATCGGGAAGCAGCACAACGCCTTCGCGGTGGAGCTATAATCATTAGTCATGAGCCGTGATCTGAAGGAACTGTTTCGGGAGGCGGGCAAGTTGCCGGAGCGGGATCGAGCGGCGCTGGCTGGCTTGCTCATCGAGTCCCTCGAACCGGCCCCGGAGCCGGACGTGGAAGCGGCCTGGTCCCAGGAGATCGCGCGGCGCGTGGCGGAACTTCACCGTTGCCGTAGAGCACATTCGCCGAGGTAGCCACGGCACGCTTTCTGTGCCGTGGGCCTTTCCGAAACGAACCCACGGCATAAAGAACATGCCGTGGCTACCTCGGACGCCGATATACGAAACATGAAAATAGTGTAGCGCCACCGTTTCGGCGGCTCGGTGGGCCGGTCGGAGGCCGACACTACAACGGAGATACAATCAAGCTCATGGCCCAAGAGAAAATTCCCTCAGCAAATTCGAAACCGAAAAAAGTTGTGCTGGCGTATTCCGGGGGCCTGGATACCTCCATCATTATTCCCTGGCTGCGGGAGAACTATGGCTGCGAGGTGATCGCCATGGTGGGCGACATCGGCCAGGGCGACGATATGACCGAGGTCGCTCACAAGGCCGAAGCCAGCGGCGCCTCCAAGGTTTTGGTCGAGGATTTGCGCGAGCAGTTCGTCACGGAATTTCTATGGAAGCTGGTGCGCTCCGGCGCGGTCTACGAGCATAAGTACCTGCTGGGGACCTCCATTGCCCGCCCGCTGCTGGCGCGCCGCCAAGCGGAGATTGCCCTGCAAGAAGGCGCCGACGCCCTGGCCCACGGTTGTACCGGCAAAGGGAACGACCAGGTTCGCTTTGAGCTCACCTACAAGGCGTTTGCGCCTCAGCTTCCGGTGATTGCTCCGTGGCGGGAGTGGACCATCCGCACACGGGAGGAGGCCTTGGACTACGCCCGCGAGCATCAGATTCCAGTCGAGGCCAGCCTGGGGAAGCTTTACAGCCGCGACCGCAACCTTTGGCATTTGAGCCATGAGGGCGGCGTTTTGGAAGACCCTGCCACGCCCGTCCCCGAGGATGTCTGGCAACTGACACGCAGCCCGCAGCAGGCCCCGGAAGCGGCAGACGAGGTTCAGATCGGCTTTGAAAAAGGCGTGCCGGTGGTGGTCAACGGTTCCCGCCTGTCTCCGGTTGAGATCGTCGAGACGCTGAACCGCATCGGCGGCGAGCATGGCATCGGCCGGATCGATCTGGTGGAAAATCGCTTCGTGGGCATGAAATCGCGGGGCGCGTATGAGACACCGGGCGGAACGCTGATCGTGCTGGCCCACCGGGAGCTGGAAGCACTGTGCCTGGACAGCGAGACGACCCACTACAAACAGCACGTGGCGCTCGACTATGCGGAGCTTGTCTACAACGGATTCTGGTACACGCCGCTGCGGGAGGCGCTGGACGCATTCTTCGGCCAGACGCAAACGGCCGTCACCGGGGAGGTGCGCCTGAAACTCTACCGCGGAAACGTGGAGGTGGTGGGCCGCAGCTCTCCCTGCTCGCTCTACGCGGAGGAGATCGCCAGCTTCACCATGGGCGATTCCTACAACCAGAAGGACGCCGAAGGCTTCATCAACTTGGTGGGCCTTCCCTTCCGGGTGCGTGCCTCGGTTTCATCGCGTTTTTCGGCGGCGGCGCCGGAAGCTTCGGCGGTTCCCGGAAGCGCGCGGAACATTTCAACTCGCAAGCCAACTCGCAAGGAGCGCTAATATTGCCGGCGGCAGTTCATTCGACGAGTTCCTGCGAAACCTTTTCTTCCGTTCTTCCGTAAACAGCAGCAATGAAGAAACCTCCAAAACAACCGTACCGGCTGTGGGGCGGACGATTTGAGAAAGGTGCCGGAGAGCAGATGGAAACCTTCTCCCGCTCGCTGCAGTTTGATTACCGCCTCGCCCATGCGGACATTCGGGGAACCAAAGCCTACGTCGGAGAACTCCAGCGCCTTGGGATTTTTTCGCGGCCCGAGGCGGAGAAGATATCGAAAAGCCTGGACGCGATTGCCACCGAAGCCGCAGCCGCCGGGAAGAAATATTTCGAAGGAGCCGCCGAAGAAGACATCCACACCTTCCTGCTCGGTAAACTGCGGGAGAGGACGGGCGAGCTGGCCGACAAGGTGCATACCGGCCGCAGCCGCAACGAACAGGTGGCGCTCGATTTTCGTCTATGGCTCAAGGACGCTATCGGAGCTTCGCAATTGGCGCTGAAAACCCTGCTGGGGGCGCTGCTGGAGATGGCGGAGAAGCACTCGTCGGTAATCCTGCCGGGCTACACCCACATGCGGCGCGCCCAGCCGCTGCTCTGGCCGCACTACCTGCTGGCTTATTTCGAGATGTTCTCCCGCGACTATCAGCGCATGGGAAGGTGCTTTGAAAGCGCCGACGTGATGCCGCTCGGAAGCGGCGCGCTGGCCGGCGGCGGCCTGCCGATGGACCGCCAGAAGCTCGCGAAGGAACTGGGCTTCGCGCGGGTTTCCCGCAACAGTCTCGATGCGGTCAGCGACCGCGACTTCGCCTTGGAATTTCTCTTTGCCGCCAGCCTCTGCTTCCTCCACCTGAGCCGTCTGGCCGAGGACTGGATTCTGTACTCCTCCGAAGAGTTCGGTTTTCTGGAGATGGGCGACGAGGTCTCAACCGGCAGCAGTTTGATGCCTCAGAAGAAAAATCCCGATTCGCTGGAATTGATCCGGGGTAAGACAGGACGTGTGTTGGGACACTTAGTGGCTCTGGCAACTACGTTAAAGGCCCAGCCGCTGGCCTACAACCGTGACCTGCAAGAAGACAAAGAGCCCGTTTTCGATGCTGCCGAACAGTTGGAACCGGCCTTGCGGCTGGCCGCACAAGTGGTGGAGACAACCACGCTCCGCCCGGAAACAATGAGAAAAGCGTCGGCGGAGGGCTGGCTCTGCGCAACTGATTTGGCGGAGTTTCTCTCCACGAAGGGCGTGGCTTTCCACAAGGCCCATGAAATTGTGGGAAAGCTGGTGCTCGACAGCGTCCGTGCCGGGAAACAGTCCGAGAGTTGCTCGCTCGAACAGTTGCAACGCTACTCACCGGCCTTTGACGAGCGGGCGCTGCCGCTGCTCGCTCCCGAGGCGGGCATTGCCAGACGAACCGTGCCCGGCGGCACCGCTTCCGCCAGTGTCAGCCAAGCGTTGAAAGAAGCCCGCGCCTGGCTGAAGGCTAAATAAAAACATCCTCAACCATCCTGCAACCCCAAGCCAAATCAACTCAAAAAGCTGCAAACCTTAAATAGTTCCGCAAGCAGAGGTGGCGCATCGAGCCGTGCGCTATCCGATTCATGGCTGGAGACTATATCGTGTCCCGGCCTTCTCGCGGTGGCGTTCCAGGGCCAGCTCGATGAGGCGGTCGATGAGACGAGGGTAGGTGAGGCCGCTGGCCTCCCACATCCGGGGATACATGCTGATGGAGGTGAAGCCCGGAATGGTGTTGATCTCGTTCAGGTAGATTTTTCCGCTGCCTTTCGCCAGAAAGAAATCCACGCGCGCCATGCCGGAGCACTCCGCTGTCTGGAATGCTTCTACGGCCAGCCGCCTGACCTGCTTCGTTTGTGCCGGGCGCAGCGGCGCTAGCACGATCAGCCGCGCGGTGTCTTCCAGGTACTTGGCCTCGTAATCGTAGAACTCGCCCGCAGGAACAATCTCACCGGGAACCGACGCAATGGGGTTGTCATTGCCGAGCACCGCACATTCGATTTCCCGCCCCTGGATGGCCCGCTCCACCAGCACCTTGCGGTCATAGGCGGCTGCGGTTTCTAGTGCCTTAACCAGCTCTTTTCGGTTGCGGGCTTTGCTGACGCCCACCGAAGAGCCGAGATTAGCCGGCTTGACAAATACCGGGTATCGAAACTTCTTCTCGATAGCCTGGAGGCTCCGGCGGGGAGAAGCTTCAAAATCGGGGCGTCGAACTACAAGGTAAGGCACGATGGGCAATCCGCGCTCGCGGAACAGCCGCTTCATGACATCCTTGTCCATACCCACAGCAGAACCCAGCACGCCCGCGCCCACGTAGGGAATGCCGGCCAGTTCCAGCAGCCCCTGAATGGTGCCGTCCTCGCCGAAGGTGCCGTGCAGGACCGGAAAGATCACGTCCAGTCGGCCCAGGCTTCCCTTCGCGCCGGAACCGGGAATCGGGATGAGTTGCGCGCCTCCCTGCGGGTTCGCCGCCGGAAGAACCTCCCGGCCCCTGTTAAGGATTGCTGGGAGCGCAGCGCCCTTGCTGAAAGCGCCGGTCGGGGGGCCCGCTCGCCAGCGGCCTTGCTTGGTGATTCCGATGGGTATGATCTCGTATTTGTCGCGGTCTGCGGCGCTGATGATATTCCGCGCCGATTGGAGCGAGACTTCATGCTCGGCCGAGCGGCCTCCGAAAAGAATTCCGACTCTGAGTTTCCTGGCCATATCCTAATCCGAGCCGCGACCGTGAGGGAGCGGACACATTAACCGCTTGCTCACGCGCGCGGCTCCGAACCACAAATGCACTCATTCCACAGAATCAACCGGCCTTCCACGAAATCAGCCGCCGAGGTGAGATTTTGATGACGGGCTTGTCTTCGAGTTGCATCTTGAGGTATGGCGCATATTTGCGCCGCAACAAGCCGATGGCGGCCCGTTGCTCCTTGCCTACCGGGAGCAGTTCGGCGATGCCCTCGACCAAAATGTAGGAAAGCCTGCTCCAGTTCTCCTCGTAGTGATCCACCACCAGCGAGACCTGCGGATTGGCCTCGATATTCCTCAATCGCCGCAAACGAGCCGCGGGTACCCGCTTGGGCTTTTCATCGACGACCGAATAAATGCTCCCCTGGCCGCAGGCAAAGCAGACGGGCACCACCAGCGGTTTGCCTGCCGCGTCGGCGGTCGCCAGATGCGCCACCCGGAAGCGATTGACCCGGACCAAACCAATCTTTGTCACTGCCTGCGGCATTTTTCGTTTAACCGGAACTTTTCGGCGTTTGGATTTCAGGAAAGCCATTGTGCGTCTCAACAACGGAAGGGAAAGCGGGCGGTCATCCCCCTACAGGATTTTCTTGCCCAGCGCCGAAAGCGCCAGTTCCACTCCCAGCGCCGCCGTCTTGTTAGCCACGTCGATTACCGGATTGATCTCCACGATTTCAAGCGACAGCATCCGCCCGGCATCGGCCACCATCTCCATCACCAAATGCGCCTCCCGGTAAGTGGATCCTCCCCGCACGGGGGTCCCCACACCAGGAGCCTCGGAAGGGTCCAGAAAATCCATGTCCAGCGAAACCGCAAACCCGGCGGTATCACGGTCGGCAATCGCAATGGCTTCCTCCATCACCCGCCGCACGCCGCGTTCGTCAATGTCGCGCATGGTGTAAACGGTCAGGCCGCATTCGCTCACCGCGCGCCTCTCGGCGGCGTCAATATTCCGCACTCCTACCAGAACCGCATTGCGGGGTGAGACCGCCGGGGCGGCGAAGACGTGAGTTAATTCCCGTGGCCCGAAGCCCAGGCAGCAGGCTAGCGGCATGCCGTGAATATTTCCGCTGGGCGATGTCTCCGGCGTGTTCATGTCCGAGTGCGCGTCCACCCAGATCAGGCCCGTTTGTTTTCCCTGCCGCCGATAGTACTCTGAGACGCCCGCCACTGTCCCGACGGCGATCGAGTGGTCGCCTCCCAGAACCAGAGGCAGGCAGCCTTCCTCCAGCGCTTCCAACACCCAGGCGGCGTGGCGGCGGCAGGTGTCGGCGATCTCGGCCAGGTATTTGGCTCGCCCGTCTCCGCAGGACTGCATCTCCCGAATGGGGACCGCCAAATTTCCGGCGTCTTCCACCTGATAGCCCAGCTCCTCAACGCGCGCATTCAGGGCCCGCCACGCGCAGGGCCGAAGGCCCCATGTCCACGCCCCGGCGCTGCTGGCCCAGGTCTAGCGGAACGCCGATGATGTGAATCTTGCGCATGGTGAAAACAGAAGTCAGGAGTCAGAATCCGAGCCGCGACCGCGAGGGAGCGGGGGCTCCCTTATCACCCCTCGTACCACGCTGCCATCGGTTCGCCTTGCCCATGCACTACGTATTCCACCGCCGCTGCCACGTGCTTCGGCTGCCAAAGATACCGAGTGCTGCCATGGCGAGTCCAGCGCTTCCGCGACCCGTCCTGAGAATCAGGACCGCTCAGGGCGCGGCTGGCATAAGCCTTGAGTTCCAGCAAAATTCTCTCGGGAGCTTGCTCTGCCGCCACGACGATGTGGACGTGAGAGGATCGGACGTGCGCTGCGAACAGCCTCCAATTGCGATGCGCACAATGTTGCTGGAGCGCCCGCAACACGATTTTCCTCCGAGCACGATCCAGTGTATAAGGCCTTTGCTGCATTTTGCGCTGATCAGTTATAACCCATCCACGTTTCGGCGGGAGAAACGGAGTGCGGGGGACGCTGTTGCGCCGGTCAACAGAACCCTCTTCGTCACCGTGCAGCCTCGCGCCGTAACACGTAAACGTAATCAAATAGGCCAGCGGAGTTCCCGGGCACATAAAGTATCAGCCACCGCTCCCTTGCGGTCGCGGCTCGGATTGGAAGGATCACTGGTAGCCACGATAAATTGGCGGTTTCAATTTGCCGTGGGGTTGTAAATTCGGAGAAAGGCCCACGGCGAGCGATTTCCCATTTCTAACTCTGTGTCTCTGTGACTCTATGGCTGACTCCTTTCGTCGCGCGGATCAGGGCCGCATCCGGTGCAGCATGCGGGGAAAGGCGATGGTCTCCCGAACGTGCTCCAGGCCGCAGATCCATGCCACCACTCGCTCGATCCCCATTCCGAAACCGGCATGGGGGACCGAGCCGTACTTGCGGAGGTCCTCATACCAGTCGAAGGTCTCCTCCGGGAGGTTCTGCTCCTGAATCCGGCGGCGGAGCAGATTGCGGTCCGAGATGCGCTGGCCGCCGCCGATGATCTCGCCGTAACCTTCGGGGGCCAGCACGTCCACGCCCAGGGCCACTTCCGGTCGGCTGGCATCCGGCTCCATATAGAACGCCTTGATGGCAGCCGGGAAGCGATGCACCATCACGGGCTTGGAAAACTCCTCGCTCAGCAACGTTTCGTCGGTTCCGCCAAAGTCTCCGCCCCACTGAAAGTCGCTCCCCTTGCGCTTTAATATTTCCACCGCTTCATCGTAGGAGATGCGCGGGAAGGGAGCCTCGACCTGCTCCAGGCGCGAAATGTCGCGTTCCAGCGTTTCCAGCTCCCGCCGCCGGTTGGCGAGTACGCGCTGAACGACAAAGGTGACGAACCGCTCGGCCAGCTCCATGGCGTCTTCCAGGGTAGCGAAGGCCATCTCCGGCTCCACCATCCAAAACTCCATCAGGTGGCGGCGGGTCTTGGACTTTTCCGCCCGGAAGGTGGGGCCGAAACAATAGACCTTCCCGAAAGCGGCTGCCGTAGCTTCGCTGTAAAGCTGCCCGGACTGGGTGAGGAAAGCCTTGTCGTCGAAATATTGCGTCTCAAAGAGCGTCGTGGTGCCTTCGCAAGCCGCCGGAGTCAGAATCGGGGTGTCAACCAGAATGAAGCCCTCTCCGTCCAGGTAATCCCGGCAGGCCTTGCTGATCTCATGGCGGATGCGCAGGATGGCGTTCTGCCGCTGGGAGCGCAGCCAGAGGTGCCGGTGGTTCATCAGGAACTCGACGCCATGCTCCTTGGGCGTGATCGGGAACGGCTCCTCGACAGGGACCCCCTGCACGAGCTCCAGTTGTGTCACGTCCATCTCGTATCCGCCCACGGCGCGGCTGTCGGCGCGAACCGTGCCGCGGACAATCACCGAAGATTCCTGCGTCAACTCTCGGGTCAGCGCGAACACTTCCGGCGCGACCGCCTTTTTCGCCACAATGCCCTGCAACAATCCGGTCCCGTCCCGGAAAATCGGAAACAGAAGCTTGCCCGACTGGCGCAGGTTGTAGAGCCACCCTTGCACCGTCACCTCTTGGCCTGCAAAGCGGGAGATGTTCTCGATGGAGACCACCGGCGGCAGGTCTTTCCCTTCTTCCGGCCCTTCCGCCGGTATGGCCGCGCCGTTCTCCTCCGTCATGGTTTGACCTCCTCCAGCATTCGCTCCAATCTCCCGCAGATTTCAGCCTCTTTGCCCAGGCTGGCGGAAAGCTTTTCCGTGCTGTGAGCCGCGCTCCCGGCTTCCAGCAAAAGCGGCGGCGAGAGCCTTCCTTCAGAAAAGCTGTGTGGAGATGGCTCTTTGCATAAAGACTACGGGGCAAATTCACAAAGGGTTTCCATCCGGCAACGCTTCCCGCACACGGTCCAGCACCACTTCCGCCATGGCGGGCGAGCTTTCGAGCGACGCTCCCGCCAGAATCTCCACCTGGGGAAACAAAGCGCGTTGCCGGTCGATCAACCGCGGCAGGTCCTTACGGACGTGGACGCCCATGACCAAAAAATACGGGATCACCACGATGCGGTCCGCTCCCGCAGCGACCGATTTCGCAATGGCGGCTCCCATGTCCGGTTGCGTCATCTCCAGAAAAGCGCAACTGGCCGGGCAGCCGGCGCGGCGGGAGACCTCTTCGGCCAGCCGGGCGACCCCTTGGTTGGCCTCCGGGACAGAGGAGCCGTGCGCAAAGACAATAATCGCCGTGCTAGCGCCTTTCATCTGTGGTTTGATCCTGTGGTTTGATCCTGCGATTCAGTCTAACCGCTGCCGGAGGGCTTCCCTGCGCCGCGCGAAGACGCCCTCTGCCGGAACGGCCGCCGGAACCGGCGGCGCCCCATTCTCGCTAAGCGGTTCCGCGCCTTGCGAGCATCCTAAGCTTTCTTGGCCGGTGGGCATAGAGGGGGGAACGTAATGGATAAAGGCGCGCATCAGCTGGATTTCGTCGTCTTTCTGGCTGATGTTGTGCAGCAGCAAATCGCGCAAGGAAACCATCCCCACCAGTTTTCCGCCGCTGACGGTCGGAAGATGCCGGCAGTTGGCCTGGTTCATCACGCGCATGCAGTCTTCCACCGAAGTCTGGGCATCGACGACGACAGGGTTCGGCGTCATCACCTGCTCAACCGGAGTATCCGCCGGAGAGAGTCCTTTGCTGACGACCCGCGTCATCAAATCCCGCTCGGAAAAGATGCCCACCAGACTTTCCCCTCCAGCACGCTCACGGCCCCCACTTTCATCTGCGTCATGAACTGAACCACATCCAAAACCAGACGTTCTTTTTGGACGGAATGAACTTCCGGCCTCTTTACCAGTTCGTGAATCTCTGGCACAAATCCCTCCGGAAAGCAGCCGATTTAGAAGGGTATCACAAAACCCTTCCGGCGGAATGCCTCCGCTCATGCGGCATTAGCGTATAGTATCTCCCATTCTCGAAGCTCTCGCAGGGCAAACGCTTATCGCAATGAATTTGCCAGCGGACTTATAGCGCGGCAGCCTGAACAGACGGTTATTGTACAAACGGCTAGTAAAAAGATGGGCTGCTTGAGATAAATAAAGGCTCATGGTTTCTCCACCTGAACAGTCCCCGGAAAGGGCGGTCCCGCTCGGGCTTGTGGGGCGGCTTTTTCTTAAGCTGGGATTGGTTGGTTTCGGCGGGCCCCTGGCTCACATCGCTCTGATCCAGGACGAGGTGGTGGAAAAGCGAAACTGGCTCACCAAAACTCAATTCCTGGACGGCCTGGCTCTCTGCCAAATGCTTCCCGGCCCCGTCTCCACCCAACTGGCTATCTACACGGGCCTGCGTCTGAGGGGCTACCGGGGAGCAATGGTCTCCGGCTGCGCCTTCATCCTCCCGGCTTTCTGTCTGCTGCTGATTTTCACATGGGCTTATTTCCGCTTCGGGGCCATTCCCGCCGTGCAGGGGCTTTTTTACGGCGCCACCCCCGTCATCCTGGCGATGATCCTGGCCACCTCCCACCGCCTGGGCAAGGCGGCGGTGACCGACCGGCTTTTGCTGGCGATGCTTGTGACCAGCGCCGTCCTGGTGGCCTTTTTCTCCTTCAACATCGTCCTGCTGTTTGCGCTGATGGGGCTGCTGGGAATTCTTTACTATGGCCCGAAGGGGAAAGGTTCCCATGGCGCCGCCAAACTCCCGGCGATGGTTCCCTTTCCGCTGCTGGCGCAGTTGGGCTGGTTTTTTCTCAAGGTCGGCTCGCTGATCTTCGGCGGAGGGTTGGTGATCATCCCCTTCATTGAAAGGGAGGTGGTGGAGATTCTGGGATGGTTAACCCACAAGGAATTTTTGGACGGGCTGGCTTTGGGACAGATCACCCCCGGCCCTGTGGTCATCACGGCTACCTTCATCGGCTACAAGGTGGCCGGTTTGTCGGGCGCGATGGTGGCGACAGGAGCAATTTTTCTTCCTTCCTTCCTCTTCATCTTCGCGGGCGCGGCGTACCTGCGAAGAATCGAGAACTCGCCCTACGTTAAGGCGCTGCTAAAAACCGTCAACGCAGCGGCAGTGGGAGCCATTCTGGGCGCTTTTCTGAGACTCTCCCAGCAATCGTTGTTTCACATTTTCCCTTTCCTTCTGTTTGCCGCCGCCCTGGCTGGCATCGTGCGTTACAAGGTCGCTTTTCTACGGCTGCTGGCTGCGGGCGCGCTGCTCGGATGGGTGGCGCATTGGGCAGGAATATAACCCCAAAGCTGGGATCAATTGGAATTGCTCCCTGGCGGGGAAGGCCCCTGTTCCAGCCGCACCTCGCTGTCCGGATGTAATCCGATCTTCCCCTCGGGCAGGAGTTGGTAGGGGAACCCGAGCGGGTCAGCGGGAATTGCTTCGACAAGCCCTCGGGAACCCATCTCAGAAAATGATTGCGGCCAGCGGCCCGTTTGCTCGCGGAAGGTGTTCGTCCGCCTTTCCAGCTCCTCGATATCGTCCAGCGCCTTCAGCGATTGGAGATGTCCGAGCGCGTTCTGGCGGATGCTTTCATCCTCCGTTGACTGATAAATCTCCGTCCAGAGGAAGCGCGAGGTTTCCCGGTTCCCTTGCTTTTCCCGGATCACGGCCTCCATCACCTTCATCCAAGGGGCTGCGTGGGGATGCATGCCGCCCTCCCGGTAGGCATCGGCGGCCTGTTGATAATCTCTGAGGTGCCAGTAGTAAATGAAACCGAGATCATGCCACAAGCGCCATTCCTCGGGGTTGGCCGCGATCCCCCGTTGAATCAGGGCAACAGCCTGTTGCGGTTGGCCGGCTCCGCGGGGAGGAGGCTCGGTCAGAAAAATCGCGCCGAACTTGTAGGCGATCAGCAGGTACGGGTCGAGCGTCACCGTAATATTGAGCAACGGCCCCAGCAGGCTGAAATCCGTCTTGCGGTCGCGGATTCGCCCGCCGTAGTACTGCACCACGCGGGTCCAATAGATATCCGCCATCAAGCCGTCGTAGCCCAGGCTGAGCTTTTCCAGAACCTCGCCGGAGGAAACCCAAAGCATCTCGGGCGTCTCCTGGTATTGGCTCCTATGCCGGTCAATCTCCATCTGCACCCTGGCCGAGGCCGCCCAAACTCCCGCCAGCAGCAGGAGCAGCCCAATGACAACCGGCTTGGAAGCGGGACGGCTCATTTCAAATCCCTGCGGGAAAAGATCACCACCGAGCAGCCGAGCAGCACGCTCCCATAACAGAGCGCGTAGAGCGTATTGAACAGAACCAGGCTAGCCTCGACGGGCCTGCCGTGCGCCACCCATCCGGCAATGTGAAAGTTGCTGAAGTTCGGCAGCAAATAATAGAGAACGGAAGTGAAGGCTTCCAGGGAAGGATTCTCGGTGAGCTCTCCAAAGGCGCGGATATCGGAGGAGAAGCTTCCGACCACGAACAGCAGAAAAGTAAAGATCGCCGAGAGCACGGGAGTGGAAAAACAGGAAAAAAACAGGCAGACGCCGGTCACGAGCGTCAGCTCGAGCAGTATGAAATAAATGCTGACCCAAATGAACTGGTCTTGCGGCTCAAATCGGCGGGTCAGGTAGTACAGGGCCGCCCACAGTCCCGCGCTCATGAAGAGGGTATTGACCAGCAGCGTGAGATTCAATCCCACGAACTTCCCCACGACAAACTGCCACCTATGGATCGGCTTGCTCAACAGCGTGTAGAGACTCCGCTTGTCAATTTCCTTATAGACCAAGCCGATCCCCAAGAAGATAGCGATCAACAGCCCGAAGATCGAAATGGAGGCGAGGCCCAGGTTGATGAGGATCGTTTTCTGAATCCCAATCGAGATCTCGCCAAACAGCAGCGCGGAAGCGATGAGGATGATGGCAAAGGCGACCAGATTGTAGAGAACCCGGTCGCGCACCGCTTCGCGAAAGGTGTTGAGGGCAATCGTAAACGTCTGTGAGAGATTCATGGCGCCGTAGCAGAGCCCCGGTGCGCGTCTTGATTTGTATTGGGACCGGGGCCGGAGCTTGCGCTAGGGCCCTGAAACATCTCCATAAAATAATCTTCCAGGCTAAAGCGGACCGGGTTCAGTGAAATCAGCCGCAGCCCGTTTCCCGCAAATAACGCCAGCAGGTTCCGGATATTTTCTTCCCGGATCTCCATACGGTATTGTCCCCCCGAGACGGCCAGGGGCTTGGCCGCCAGGGACTCGACCTTCGGGAGCATCTCCGGCGAGGAGCACTCCAGCACGGCCTCATAGTCCGCTTCGGAGCCCGCCCCGGAAGCTGACTGCCGCTTTAACAACTCTGAAATTTGCCCCACTCCGACCAGCCTTCCCCGGTTCAGGATCGCCACACGGTCGCAGAGCGCCTCCGCGTCGGAGAGAATGTGCGTGCTGAAGAAGACCGTTTTTCCCGCCGCCTTGAGATGGAAAATCAGTTCCCGCACTTCCCGCCGTCCCATCGGGTCCAGTCCCGACATGGGCTCGTCCAAAAGAACGATCTCCGGCTCGTGCAGGATCGCCTGAGCGATTCCAATCCGTTGCAGCATTCCCTTCGAGAACTTCCGCAGCGGCAGATGACGGAACTCTTCCAGACCGACCTGTTCTAAGACGGCATCCCTCCGGCTCTTGCGCTCGGCGGGCTGGAAAGGAAAGAAGCGCGCGAAATAGTCCAGCAGTTCCTGAGCGGTGAGGTAATCGTAGAAATAGGGATTCTCCGGAAGGTAGCCCACTTGCCGGAACGTTCCCGGTTCCCCCAGCGGGCTGCCGAGAATCGTCGCCGTTCCTTCGGTTGGGAAAATCAGGCCGGTCAGGAGCTTCAAAGTGGTTGTCTTGCCCGCGCCATTGGGGCCGAGGAACCCAAAGACTTCGCCGCGCTCCACCTGGAGGGAAAGCCGGTCCAGGGCGCGCCTCGGACGCTTGCGCCAGAAGCCGACTGGATAGTCCTTGCTTAGCCCTGAAATCTCGATGGCCGACATAGCACCGCTCATTATATCGGATAGAACATCGTAGGAAAGGCATTCTTGCCAGTCAACCAAATGCGGGTGGGAATGCCTGCCTCACCGCCGCTGTCGGTTACAATGCCTCTGTGGCAAAGCGTC
This sequence comes from Terriglobia bacterium, assembly GCA_963666975.2. Lineage (GTDB taxonomy): Bacteria > Acidobacteriota > Terriglobia > 2-12-FULL-54-10 > 2-12-FULL-54-10 > JADFGZ01. Next base: position 1,951,344 of record CAXVYR010000004.1, read on the forward strand.
ATCAACCGCCTCTGGGACAGGTCTTTTTGACCGACCGCCGCATAGAGGAGCACATCCTTCGCTCGCTGCATCTAGGGGCTGATGACACGGTACTCGAAATCGGCGCGGGCAAGGGCAACATGACGGAACTGCTGGCCCGGCATGCAGCCTCGGTGCGGACGGTGGAGGTAGATTCCCGTCTGGTCTCTTTGCTGCGCGAAAAATTCGCCGACAACGACCGCGTCGAGGTGCTCGCAGCCGACATCCTCAAGCTCCCCCTAGACAGCATAGCCGGCTCGGTCAACCGGCAGCGCATCAGAGTCTTCGGCAACCTGCCTTACTACATCACCTCGGCTTGCCTGATGCATCTGTTTCAGTATCACCGCTGGATCGAGGAGATCGTCGTCATGGTGCAGCGAGAGGTCGCCGAGCGCATTGTGGCCTCCCCCGGATCGGGCGACTACGGGTTGCTCTCGATCACCTGCCAATACTACACGCAGCCGGAGTTGCTGTTTTCCATTTCTCCGAAGGCTTTTCGTCCCCAACCTAAGGTGCATTCTGCGCTGGTCCGAATGCCGGTGGCCCCGCAAGGGGATGCTCTCGGAATCAAGGCAGAGGACGAAGCCGCCTTCTGGCGTTTCGTGAAGACGGCCTTTGCGCAAAGGCGAAAAACGCTGTTCAATAACTTGAAAGCGATCTGCGATGCGGAACCGTTGCGGCGCGCTCTGGAACGGTTGCAGATCGACGCCCGGGCGCGGGCCGAGACCCTGTCCCTGACTCAATTCGCATCGCTCCAGAAAGCCCTGCGCAGCGGCGACTAGACCAGTTTCCGTGAAGGTATATAGTGAGTCCGGCTATTGACAACCCGATTCAGAGCCGCGCGCGTAAGCAAGCGACGACCAAACGTTGGGCGATTCAGCAGTTTGAGGGGGACGCTCCCTCACGGTCGCGGCTCGGAATGGGCGTGCCGATTGGGCTGCACTTGCCGAGCCGCGCGCGTTAGCAAGCGGACCCATACACCAGTTTTTCAACAACCTCTTAGAGCCGAAACTTCCGTTTGAGGCGCTTGCTTTTTTCCGCCACCGCCCGCGCCATCTCCTGTTTGTGCTGCGCCAAACGGCGGCTGAGGCTCGCATTGGAAGTGGCCAGTATCTGCGTGGCGAAGATGGCGGCGTTCACGGCACCCGCCTTGCCCACAGCCATCGTCGCTACGGGAACTCCTCCCGGCATCTGCACGGTGGAAAAAAGCGCATCCGTGCCGCCCAGCGGGGAACTGGCTATCGGCACCCCGATCACCGGCAGGGTGGTCTCGGCGGCGATCACGCCGGCCAGGTGGGCGGCGCCGCCCGCGCCGACAACAAGCACCTTCAGTCCCCGCCCCGCAGCACTCCGTGCATAGTCAGCCGTGCGTTCCGGAGAACGATGCGCGCTGGTAATTTCGATATCAAAGGGAACTCCCAGTTGTTGCAGCATGCGGGCCGTCTCGGTCATGATCGGCAGGTCGGAATCGCTTCCCATTGCGATACCCACCAACGCTTTCTTTTTCGGTTTCGGCATGTTTCTGGTCCTCAGAGCAGATGTAGTTTCCCGTTACATTTTCCGTTACAAGGGATGAGTTCGCAGCAGTCCTTTGCGGGCAATGTCCCGGCGGAAGTGCATCCCCTCGAAGTGAATTTTAGAGGCAGCTTCGTAAGCTTTTTGGGTGGCGGTCTTGAGGTCCGGGCCCCGCGCCGTAATTCCCAGCACTCGGCCTCCTGCTGTCACCAGCTTATTGTCCCGCTGGGCGGTCCCGGCGTGAAACACCTTGGCGCCATTGGCCACTGTCCCGGCCTCTATCTCTTCCAGCCCCGTAATCGGCTTGCCGGTCGAGTACTCGCCGGGATAACCTCCCGAGGCGGCCACCACGCAGACGCTGGCTCCCGGCTCCCAGGAAAGCATATCTTCGCGCAGGCTGCCGTCGGCGAGCGCCTTCAAGGCCTCTGCCAGATCGCCTCGCAAGCGGAACAGCAAGGGCTGCGTCTCCGGATCGCCGAAGCGGACATTGTATTCAAGCACCTGGGGTCCGTCTGCGGTAATCATCAGCCCGCAATAGAGCACCCCCCGGAAAACAATTCCCTCCGAGCGCATGCCCTCAAGAGTCGGGGAAACGGCCTCGTCCAGAATGCGGCGGTAAAGGTTTTCGGAAAGGATGCCGTCATCGCTGTAGGCTCCCATGCCGCCGGTGTTGGGACCCCGGTCCTCATCCCAGACCGGCTTGTGGTCTTGCGTCGGGGCCATCGGGATTACGGTTTTGCCGTCCGTCAACACATGGAAGGAAACTTCCTCGCCCTCCAGTCGCTGCTCCAGCACGACGCGACGCCCGGCTTCGCCGGCCAGTTGCCCGGAAAAACACGACTGGAGCGCTGCCTCGGTCTGGCTGCGGTCCGAAGCGACCACCACGCCTTTGCCTGCGGCCAGCCCGTCGGCTTTCACTACAGCGGGCCCGCCCCAGCGGTCCAGATGCGTTCGAGCCGTTGGCAGGTCCTCGCAAACCACAAAGTCGGCGGTCGGTATCCCGTGACGGCGCATGAACTGCTTGGAGAAAATCTTGCTTCCTTCCAGGCGCGCAGCCGCTTGCACGGGGCCTGCCAGGGACAATCCTCTGGCGAGGAATTCATCGGCAACCCCCGCCACCAGCGGCGCCTCCGGCCCCGCGACGGTCAGGTCCGCTTGGAGTTCCGACGCCAGTTGGGCCAGTTCCTTGGGACCCATTTGCCGCGCCGGCAGGCAGACTGCTTCCTGTCGGATGCCTCCGTTGCCGGGAGCGCAAAAGATTTGCTGGACCGCCGGACTTTGCGCCAGCTTCCAGACCAGGGCGTGCTCCCGCCCTCCAGAACCTATGACGAGTATTTTCAAATGACGAGTGCTTTCAAAAGATTGCTCCCGAGCCCGGCTTGCTGCCTTTCAGTCCGGTTAAACCGATTCGATCAGTTGCCGAAGGAGATGCCCAAGGCCTGGGCGGTTTTGACAATTTCACTTTCCGGTTTCACCGTCTTCAGAACCCCCACCGCTTTTTCCAGCGGGGTCGATTGAATGGAACTACTCTTCAGGCAAACCATCTTGCCGAAATCGCCACGGGCGACCAGCCCTACGGCCGCGACCCCCAGGCGGCAGCTCAACACGCGGTCAAAGGGCGAAGGAGAGCCGCCGCGCTGGATGTGCCCCAAGACCGTGACGCGTGTCTCCCGGCGGGTCTGCTGGGCAATCAATTCTCCGATGGCATTGGCCACCGCGCCGCTCCGGGGCTGGATGCGGCGTTCATTGGTCACATCCGCAAGCGTGCGGCCATCGATCTTGCGGCAGCCTTCGGCCACCACGACGATGCTGAAGTGACGGCCCGCCTCGGCTCTTTCCTGAATCTTGGCGCAGATCTTATCGAGCGAGAAAGGGATTTCCGGAATCAGGATGACGTGGGCTCCGCCTGCAATGCCGGATTGCACGGCGATCCAGCCGGCATCCCGGCCCATCACCTCCACCAGCATGATGCGATGGTGGCTCTCGGCGGTGGTATGAAGCTTGTCGATGGCGTCGGTCACCGTGTGCAGGGCGGTGTCAAACCCGAAGGTGATCTCCGTTGCTGAAAGATCGTTGTCAATGGTTTTGGGCACGCCCACCAGAGGCACTCCCCGCTGCCATAGCTCCAGGCCGATCTTCAGAGTGCCGTCTCCCCCCCCCACCACCAGCGCGTCGATGCCCAGCTTGGGGATATTCTCGATGATGCTGGGGGAAATATCCTTCACCACGGTCTTGCCGTTCTCCGTGACCGGATAGGCAAACGGGTTGCCTCGGTTGGAGGTTCCCAGGATGGTCCCGCCTCGCGGCAGAATACCCGCGATCTCGGCGCTGCCGAGCGGGCGAATCTTGTCGGTCCAGACCAGCCCGTCATAGCCATCTTGAATCCCCAGGACTTTCCACCCATGCTCCACGGTCGCCGCCTTCACAACCGCGCGAATGACGGCGTTGAGCCCGGGGCAGTCGCCTCCGCCCGTTAAAATTCCGATAGTCTGTATTTTTTTACTCATGGTGTCTCTCGTTCTTGGGACTCCCATCCTGCAAAACGGACCGGGCACGCACATCCCGGTGAAACCGCCCATCCTCGCTTTCCACGGTCACTCTGGCCGCGGGAACATCGCCGCCATCCTGATTCAGCACCCGCCCGCGGATTTAACCCGCTTGCGCCGGCGGGAGCGCAATGAATAAAAGTAAAAAAACAAACACACAACCTTCATCTAACATCTAAACAAGTCCCCTGATCCCTGGGACGAATAATGCAGCAGATATTATATTCGCAACGCCGCCCGACCGGTAGTCTGGAAGGAAAAAGGAGGCGCAGCTTTCCGTGTCGCTCCGCCCTGTTAGGGATTGAGCATGCCGGATTGGAGGACGCGGCCCTCGCTGTCGAGTGAAACCCGAAAGGTGAATGGAGAGTTGTCCGGCGAGGACGACCGGAGAAACTGAAGGTCTCTGTACTCAATCACGTGCATTCCGCCTTCCTGGCGGTAACTCACCCACGGGAATCGCGCGAACCAGCGGTAGATTTTCACCTCCGGCAATGCTTCCGCCGCTTGGAGATACCGGTTACTCTCGGCATGGGGATAGAAGCGGTAAGCGGGTTCACCTGAAGCTGCCAGATCAATTGTCCCCCTGTAGATTCCCTGGGGAGTCTCAACGAATCCTGCCCATCGAAAAAACGATGGAGGAGCGGGCAGCGCGGCCAGGCGTTGCGCGTCTATGCGTTGATTAGCCGCTTGGGGACGTTTCGCGAACTCTTCCACGCGCGCCAGCGCCGCCTGGTGAGCAGCCCAGCACAGCCCAAGGTAAACGGCCAGGCCAGCCGCTCCGGCAAGGCAATATCGGGAGCGGCGCCACCGAAACCCATGACCCTGGAGCGATGGCATCACAAGCAGGGCCCCAAGCAACACGCTCGCCGCCGGCACGGTCCATGCGGAAAGCGGCACGCGCATCGCCGCAGCGAACTGAGCGATACCGACTCCAGCGAGGCTGAGAAAAACCCACACTTCAAGACCCCGCCGCCAGGCTCGCGGACGTTCCGAATACACCCAGGCCGTCAGTTGAGGCAAAAGCACAACCGTGGTTAAGACAAAGTCGAGGATAAAGGTCATGTCCCAGGCGGCCCGAGCGTTGCTTACCGGCGTCCAGATCATCGTCCCGTAGGAAGTGATGAGGTCCAGCACAATGTGCGACGCGATGCCGATCCCGTAAAAGCAAGTAAACAGCAGCCATTTTCTCTGGCGGGCCAGCACGCAGGTGAGAACTCCCAACAAAAGGGCAAACACGGGCAGGGCAAGCAAGGAATGGGTGATGCCGCGGTGGTTCTCCAGCCCGGCCAGCTGATTGCTGTAAAAGAAACGGTCGAATGTGTCGCTGTCGGGGAAGACGGCGCCGAGCGTCACCGCCATCGTGGCGATGCGGCCGTGGCGTTCGGAAAGGAAGGCCTTGGCCACCAGGGAGCCGGTGATTCCATGTGTGATGGTGTCCACAACGGAGCGGGAGGCTGGTACAGAAGTTAGCGGAAACGGTAGACAATCCGTCCGCGCGTCAAATCATAGGGCGAGAGTTCCAGTGTAACCCTGTCTCCCGCCAGAATCCGGATGCGGTTTTTGCGTAGCCTCCCGGCCAGATGGGCCAGCACGAGCTGCTTTTGCTCGAGTTGCACGCTGAACATGCCGCCGGGAAACTTCTCAAGGACGGTGCCGCCCACCTCGATCCCTTCTTCCTTGAGGTTTTCATCACTTTCTTTCTTTTCTTTCTGCACTTTCGGTCGGAACCTTCGTTTAGCCATATGCTCCTTTTTTAAAAATTGGGCCTTTTTGCAGGGGCAATTCCCTGCCAGTTTACCATTGCCTGGAACACATTCCCTGAAATCTGCCCGGGCGTAAAGCTGATTCTACTGCTCATCGTAACATTGTGCCGGTCATTGGTCGAGCCCTTCCACTCCTGTGCGAACTGCTCTCACTACTGAAACACGGAAAATTGCCGGCTCCAGCCCTTGCTTTCCAGGCGGGTTTTGAGAAACAATCGGGCATGGCCCGCATGGAGAGGCAAAAAAATCCCACGCTCGAACAGATGCAGCAGGCCCAGGCCCAGCACCGGATGGTCATGGAGACCCCGCAAATTCCTCCCTTTGACCAGGGGAATCTTTCCGCCCTGATGGATTATCTCGAAAAGATAGCGAGCCTGGAAAACCGGCGGCAGAAAGCCAAGATGTCCGGAGACCCGGAACGCGCTGCCGAATTGCGCGCCAATCAGAAAAAACTGGCTCGCTCCGAACCAGGCCGGCTGATGAGAAAGTTTGAGCTCACCCGTTGGGGAAGGGTGTTGGCCGGAGCTTTGGCGCAGGGCGCAGTTCTCAGCCTCTTGTTTTCTCTGCTCCTGCTCGCCATTACGGGAGCGTGGGCCTGGTCGCCCTTGTCGCTGGTGACCATCCCCATCATTTGGGTGGTGCTGATGTGGGGCGTGGCTCCGCCCGTGTTCAGCGCTTCGGGGTCTCCCAAACGAACCCGCAAACTGGCCCGCGCCCTCAGCAACCGAACGCAAACCGCGGGCGTCTACGCACTGGTGGCCAGACCCTGGCTGACGGCTGTGGTTGTGGAAAGCGCCCCGCCAGATTTGGACCATGTACAAGGCACGCAAGGCAAAAAAGAAATAGCTGCGGGCTCTCTTCACAGAGAACCACGCAGCATGATTCAAGCAGTTCAAAAGCTTCTTACGCCTTCTTGGAAAGCTTCTTTTTCTTCCTAATACCAGCCAGTCCTGCCAGCCCGGAGCCGAGGAGCAGCAGGGAAGTAGGCTCGGGGACGGGCTCGAATGCAATACTCACATCATCCACGCCCATATTGAAGAAAAACTGATTATCTACCTCGCCGAACCGAAGCGCGAAAGTTCCGCCCGCTCCCACCAAGCTGGTAATATCAAAGAGGTAATTTGTGTAGTTGTGTGGATCAGGACCGGCGTCAACACCCGCGAAGAAATTTTGCAGAACTCCCGCTCCTGTGTCAAAGGCCCCGGCTCCTGCACTCAGAATGTCCACCCTGCCATACTGATTTGCTACTCCGCAGTTATAACAAAAATTTGGCGCGCCGAAGATTGGTCCTGCATCTAAATCGTTAACAAACATCGAGAACGTCAAAATCACGGAATCCGCGAGGCCTGGAACTGTAAAAATCTGACTTAATACATGCTGCCCAGGACCACTCTGATCCGAGACAGCAAACCAGTTCCCGCTATGCGGCCCTACGGTTAGATTGCCACTCTGGGGTGTGGTTGTCCCAGTATCGGCAAACCAATTACCAGATCCAGCATTATTCACGCCCCACCCGGCTAAGCTCCCGGATTCGAAACCGCCATTCGTGATCAGCTCGATCGGGTCCGCGTTTGCACTCACGGTGAACATCAGAAATGCCGCGAGCACCTTAATACCCTCCAATCTCACCAAAGTAAAGAATCTTGGTTTAGTTTGCGCAATCGGATGACCAAAATGCTGTGCAAATAACGCAATGGTAACAAAGAAGTTATTGAACGCCAGAGGGCTCCAACCCAATCTCGCCGACCCAATATAAGGGACAAAACGGTAATCGAATTCCCTTTCACTCGCGAGCAAGTGAGTTTGCGGAAGGGAAATCCAAATTCCCTTCAATCTCTACTGCCGGTGCACCGACTGGCGGCAGGGCACAATAACGCCTTGCACACAGTCAGCGATTGCCAGGTTTCCCCTGCTTACAGTGGACAACGCTTTACGGCCGGGCGCAACGGCGTGGCCGGGCGGGCAGAGTTTTCCTGAGAGGCCTAGGCGAAGAATGGGTTTACAGCGCAGGGCCGCTTGGGATAGAGTTCCCGGAGCCGGGCTGTCGGATTCGAGGCGGATTATTTGCACCGGATCATCTCTGGAAACAGCTTGAGGACCATAATTTTTGTTTAGATACCGCCGGCATCCTATGCTAGGACAACCATGCGCTGGGTGACGCAGGAGCCGGACGCTCTGTCCACCCAAAAGCTTTCTCAACAGCTCGGCATCTCTCCTTTGCTGGCACGCCTGCTGACCCTGCGCGGACTGGGAGAACCGGAGGCGGCACACCGCTTTTTGCACCCGAGTCTGGACCACCTCCACGACCCGACCCGAATGCTGGGGATGGAGGCTGCCGTCCGGCGGATCTTTCAGGCCATCGAGCACAAAGAAAAAATCCTCATCTACGGCGACTATGACGTGGACGGCGCGATGGCGGTCGTTATTCTTCATAGCACGCTGTCGCTGCTGGGAGCCGATGTTCATGACTACATCCCGCACCGCTTCCGCGACGGCTATGGAATGCGCACGGAGGTGATGGAGCAGGCCCATCAGCAAGGTTTCTCAGTCATCATCAGCGTCGACACCGGCATCCGCGCCCACGCCGTGGTGGAGCGAGCCCGGGAGCTGCACCTTGATTGCATCATCACGGACCACCATCTTCCGGCCGCTCCCGGCGAGGAGGCCGGAGGCATCCCGCGCGCGCTGGCGGTGCTCAACCCCAAGCAACCCAACTGCCCGTACCCGGACAAAAACCTCTGCGGGGCGGGCGTTGCCTTCAAACTGGCCCAGGCGCTGCTGCAGAGCCGTCTTGCGGACTCGGCCCGTCTCGCCCGCCTCATCTCTTCTCTTCTAAAAATAGTTTGCATCGGGACGATTGCCGATATCGTGCCGCTGGTGGGGGAGAACCGCGTCATCGCGCGTTTGGGCCTGGACGGACTGCGCCAGCCCGTCAACCCCGGTCTGAAGGCGCTGATCCAGACTGCGGGCCTGGAAGGCAAAGCCATCACAGCCGGAGACGTGGGGTTCCGCCTGGCGCCCCGCATCAACGCCGCAGGCCGCATGGAGAGCGCCCAGGAGGTGATTGAGATGTTCACCGTGGCAGGCTCGGAACGCGCACAGCAAGTGGCGCTCAAGCTGAATCGCCTCAACTCCGAGCGGCAGAACGCGGAAAAGGAAATCATCGCAGACATTGAGCAGCGTCACCGGCAGCAACCGGAAAGCTTCACCGACACCTTTCTGGTGCTGGCAGGAGAGGGATGGCACCGGGGCGTGGTCGGCATTGTGGCCAGCCGGATGGTGGACCGCTTTCACAGGCCGGCGCTGGTGATCTCCTGCGAGAACGGGACCGGCCACGGGTCGGGACGCTCCATCGAGAAGTTTCACCTGCTGGATGCGCTCACCGCATGCGGCGAGCTCTTTGACCGCTTCGGGGGACACGCCTCCGCCGCCGGCTTTGCCCTGCCCGTGGGGCGGATCGAGGAACTGCGCCGGAGGCTGAACGAGTACGCCGCCGGACGCCTCGGCCCTGATGAGTTGACGCCGGAGATGAACGTAGACGCTGAAATCCGTTTCGAGGATATTTCTCCGGAGATGATCGAGGAACTGGAGCGGCTGGCCCCCCACGGATATGGAAATCCCCGGCCTGTCTTTTCCACGCGGGACGCCCGGGTATTGGGCCGTCCGCGCCTGCTGCAAGACAAACACCTCAAGATGCAAGTCGCCCAGCAAGGCCGCGTTTTGGATGCGATTGGATGGCGCAAGGGGGAATGGCTGGAAAAGCTGACCAACGGTGACTCCAATCTTGATCTGGCCTTCCATCTGGAGCGTAATTACTATATGAATCAAGAGAGGCTGCAATTGGAGCTGCTGGACCTGATTACTCGAACCGGCCCCTGAAAGTTTGCGGATTAAATTCCTGCACGCGGCGTGATAAGCGAATCACCGCAACGGGCGACCTCAAGCCGGGTTAGAATGAATAGGTGAGGCGTCTGCCGTGAAGCATCCCCAAACCCATCGAAGCCCCCGCGTTCTCTGTTTGAGTTTGTTGCTTCTGTCCAGCGCGGCCTTTTTGGCCAGTGCGGCTTTTTCTCAGCGGACAGATTCTCCATCCGCCGTTCAGCAATCCGCCGTTCAGCAATCTAATGTTTTGCAATCCCCCGTTCAGCAATCCGATGACGCCGGGGTCATCAAAGTAGATGTGTCCGTCGTGAACGTGCTCTTCACGGTCCGGGACGGCAAAGGGCGGCTGATTTCCAACCTGCAAAGGTCGGACTTCGACCTGCGCGAGGACGGCAAGCGGCAGCAGATCCGCTACTTCACGCGGGAGACCAAGCTCCCGCTGACGCTGGGGCTGCTGGTGGACTCGAGCGTCAGCCAACAACGCTTGATCCCGGAGGAGCGCCGCGCTGCCGCCGCATTCTTCGAGCAGGTGCTCGGCAAGCAGGACGCGGCTTTCCTGATGAGCTTTGACGTGAACGTGGACCTGCTGCAAGACCTCACCGGCAGCGTGGACTTTTTACGCCGGGCGTTGGGAGAGATTCAGGTCAACGGGGGAGGCGGCATGCAAGGCCCGTTCCCCAGCGTGCGAGGGGGCGGCACCCATCTCTACGATGCCGTCTATCTGGCCGCCCGCGAGGTGCTGGCGCCGGAGGTGGGCCGCAAAGCCCTCATCTTGATCAGCGACGGGCAGGACCAGGGCAGCCGCGTGAAACGCGAGGCGGCCATCGAAGCGGCGCAACGCAACGACGCCATCCTGTACGGGATACTCTTCGTCGACCGCGGTTTTTACGGCCGCGGCAGCTTCGGTTACTCGGGCGAATCCACGCTGAAGAAGCTGGCGGAAGAAACCGGCGGAAGGGTATTCAACATTCGGAGTGATAAAGACTTGTCAGGAGCCTTCGAGCAGATCTCCAGCGAGCTGCGCAGCCAGTACAGCCTGGGATACACCCCCACCAATGCGGCGCGCGACGGAAGCTTTCGGAAAGTCCAGGTGAAAGCAACGCGGCGGGGACTCCGCGTGCAGGCCCGCAAAGGTTACTACGCCCCGACGGGGGGGTAGGTCTCCGCTCCGTTTCCTCCGCTGTCGCATGCAACCGATCGGCGACAGCTTCCTTTAGGATGTTGTTGAAAAACTGGTGTGTGGGTCCGCTTGCTAACGCGCGCGGCTCGGATGGATTCACCAACAACCTAACTCTACACAAACTATAAAAATGATCTAGGGCACCAGCACCACCTTGCCGAAACTGGCTCGGCTGCTGATCAACTCGTGCGCGGCGCGTGCTTGTTCGAGCGGGAAGCTGTGTCCGACCACGGGACGAATCTTGTCCTGGGAAAGCAGCTCCATTACCGCCCGCATCGCCTGCTGGATCACGTCCGGACGCGCCACGGTGAGAAAGCCGTAGCTGAACCCAGCCACGCTGATCGCTCTCGCCATCAAGTCGGGGACGCGGGCCGCCGCGACCTGGGCAGAGGACGCGCCGTAAACCACCAGCCGTCCCAAGGGCCGCAGGCGTTTCAGGCTCTTATCGAAGACCTTTCGCATTCTATTCTGACTGCTGACTCCTGAATTCCAGGGTTCTGTGCGCTCTATGCCTCTGTGGCCGGGAGTCTTTTCAGCGCTCCACGGCCATCGCCACCGCGTTTCCGCCGCCGAGACAGAGGGCGGCGATGCCGCGCCGGACGTTGCGGGCGATCATTTCATGGAGAAGCGTGGTCAGGATGCGCGCGCCGCTCGCGCCGATGGGATGGCCCAGCGCCACCGCGCCGCCATTGACGTTGACCTTCTCCGCATCGAGCCGCAGCTCGCGGATCAGCGCCACCGCCTGCACGGCAAAGGCTTCATTCAGCTCGTACAGGTCCACATCGTCCCGGTTCCATCCCACCTTTTTCAGAAGTTTCTCCACCGCTTCGAGCGGCGCCATCATCACCAGGGCCGGAGCGATGCCGCTCACCGACTGCCCCCGGATGCGCGCCAAAGGCTGCTTGCCCAATCGGGAAGCCGCTTTTTCCGATGTCACCACCAGGGCCGCCGCGCCGTCATTCATTCCCGGGGCATTGCCGGCGGTAACGGTCCCATCCTTCTTGAAGGCCGGCTTCAATTTTCGCAGCGTTTCCAGGCTCGCGTCCGGACGCGGACATTCATCCGTGCTGAACTGGACGGTCTGTCCCTTTTTTTTCGGAATTGTAACGGGAATGATCTGCGACTGAAAACGGCAAGCCTCTATGGCCGCCACCGCTTTCCGGTGGCTGTTGAGGGAGTACTCATCCTGCTCTTCGCGCGTGACCCGGTACTTTTCGGCAACCACTTCGCCGGTATTGCCCATGTGCATGTCTTCAAAGGCGTCCCAGAGGCCATCGTGAACCATGGAGTCCAGGAGCTTCCCGTCGCCCAGGCGAAGCCCTTCCCGTGCTCTGGACAACAGGAGAGGGGCGTTGGACATGGATTCCATGCCGCCCGCCACGGCAATATCAATGTCGCCCACCTGAATTCCCTGCGCGGCCAGACCCACGGCCTTCAGACCCGACCCGCAAACTTTGTTGATGGTCAGCGCGCCCACTTTTTCGGAGAGGCCCGCCCGCAGAGCCGCCTGCCGGGCCGGGTTTTGTCCCTGTCCCGCTGAAACCACATTGCCCAGGATCGCCTCTTCCACCTGCGCGGGCTCCAACCCTGCGCGCTGGACCGCCTCCTTCACTACAATCGCCCCCAACTCGGTGGCGCGCAACGGCGTCAGCGACCCAAGAAACCGCCCAATCGGAGTACGTACCGCGCTTAAAATGACAGGCTGTTCCATACTGACCCTCCTGCGGGAATGCCCAGAACGGATGATTTTAACACACGCAGGCTGGGGACTGCCAAGCTGTGGGTTCGGAAGATGTAGGCCAAAAGCAGCGCGTCGCGGGCAGCCGCAGAGGGCGTCAGTCCCTGGCGTAGCGTTTCTCGGCTTCGTTGTACTCGGGGAAGCCGACGATCTCGCGCAAGTGGGGGAAATCGGCGATGCCCGCAGGACTCTCGCTCCGCTTCAGGGAAGCCAGTGAGGTTTCCATAGACTGAATGGCGGCGAGCATCAGGGTCAGAGGGTAGAGAACGATCTTGTAACCGATCGCGTGCAGTTGTTTCGGGCTGAGCAGGGGAGTGTCTCCCTGTTCTACGAGATTAGCCATTTTGGGGCCGGGCACGGCTTTGCAGAATGCGCGCATCTGCTCTTCATTCCGTGGTCCCTCAAGAAACGTGATGTCCGCGCCCAGCGACGCAAACGTTGTGGCACGATGAATTGCTTCCTCCAGCCCTTCCGTGGCCAGGGCGTCGGTGCGCGCCATGATGAGGATGTCAGCCCCGGCTTTTTGCTCGTCCACGGCAGCCTGAATGCGCGCAAAGGCCTCTTCCCTGTTCACCGTCTGTTTGCCGCGAGTGTGTCCGCAGCGTTTGGGCGACACCTGATCTTCAATCATCACGCACGCGAAGCCCGCCTGGGCGTAGCCTCGCACCGTGCGCTGCACGTTGAGCGCGTTTCCGTAGCCGGTGTCGCCGTCGCCGATGACGGGTATGGAGACAGCAGAGCAAATGTTCCGGCCCTGATCCACCATCTCGGCATAGGAGATCAACCCGGTGTCCGGCATTCCGATCCGTGAAGCGGAGACCGCAAACCCGCCCATGAAGGCGGCCTGAAAGCCTGCCCGCTCGATCAGCTTTGCCGAAAGGGCGTCATAGCAGCCCGGCATTGCCAGGATATCCGGACCACTGAGCAGCTCTCGCAATCGTTCGGCAGCACTCATATTTCCTCATCGTCAACCCTAGACACTTTCAGAGTTGCTGTAAAGCGCCTTGTTGGTAAATCCATCCGAGCCGCGCGCGTAAGTAAGTGGACAACAAAAGCTGGGTTGACCGCTTCCTCGGTGCCTCTGTGGTTGGTTTTACTGTAGGTCGCTTCCAAACAGTCTGGCCAGTTCATCCTGCTCTGGGAATTCGAGCTTCTGAGTTCTGTTGCCTCGCTGTACTAGGCAGCCCTGTTCCAGGGGAGTGATCTCCGCCACAACCGTGGCCGGGATCGATTCGGCCCGGAGAAGTTCGATCACCTCTGCGGCTTTTTCAGCGGGCGTCCCGATCAGCAGCGCGCCGGAGGCCAGCAGGGCTAAAGGGTCCAGAGTCAGCGCGGAGCACATCTCGCGCGTCTCCGGAAGAACGGGCACATGATCGGCATATACCGCAATGCCGCGCCTGGCCGCCATGGCCATCTCCAGCAGTCCCGCCAGCACGCCGCCCTCGGTGGGATCGTGCATGGCCTTCACGGCGCCGGTTGCAGCGGCCGCCTGCGCAGCCCGCACCACGCTGATGCCGGGATCGAACAAAAGCTTTCGCGCGCGGTCCAGCACGTCGGCTGAAATCTTCCCGGACAATTTCGAATGCTTTTCCCGTGCAATTACGGCGCTGCCCTCGATGGCGACACCTTGCGTGAGCAGAATCACGTCGCCCGGCTTCAGAGAATCTTTACGAAGGAGCTTGGCTTTGTCGGCCACCTCGCCCAGCATCTGGCCGGCTACGATGGGACGCTCCAGGCCGTGAGTGATCTCGGTATGGCCGCCGCACAACGTCACGCCCAATTGCTTGCAGGCAGCCAGGATATCCTGAAAAATTTCCTCTACCATGGCCGGCGACGCCGCGCCTTCCGGCAGCAGCAGCGTGGCTAAAAACCACAGCGGCCGCGCTCCCAGAACTGCAATGTCGTTGGCATTGATGTGTACCGAGTACCAGCCGATCTTTTCGGCTGCAAAGGTGATGGGGTCCGACTTGGCGACCAGGTAGCGGTCCGGCATCTCGATGACCGCCGCGTCTTCTCCCACGCGCGCTCCCAAGATGAGACGAGGATTGTTCGAGGGAACCTGTGCCAGCAGACGCGCCAGGTAGTCCGGCGGCAGCTTGCCCACTGGGAATGGGGGAAGTAGGTCCATTGGATTAGAGGGAACCATACCGGCGGAGGGAGAGTCCAGCATTCATTAGGGTGGACAATTTTCTCTGGCTTGGCTCTTAGTAACGGCGCAAGACGCCGATCACACGGCCCTGGATGGCGACCTCGGAGGCCGCCACGCGGATCGGCTCCATCCGCGCATTGGCCGGTTGCAAGCGAATTTGGCCCTGCGTCTCCCGGTAAAAGCGCTTCAGCGTGCTCTCGCTTCCACCCACCAAGGCCACCACGATGTCGCCATCCTGCGCCTTTGCCGTTTTCTCCACCAGGATGTAGTCGCCATCCAGAATATGCTCCTCCATCATGGAGTCCCCTTTTACCTGCAATACGAACACGTCTTTCCGGCCGGTAAAGTCACTGAGAGAAACTTTCTCCGGTTGCTCGAAAGCTTCCACGGGCTGGCCGGCAGCGATGCGTCCTAACAAGGGAAGTTCGGCAGATGCTTGCTCCTGGCGCGCTCGCCGCACCTCTTGCAGATATTTCGGTCCCGGTTCCAGCGAACGGCTCCGGTTATAGCCACGCCGCAGAAAACCTTTTCGCTCCAGTGTGGAGATATGCTTGTGGACGGTCGCCAGGGAGCTCAACTTCATTGCCAGCCCAATCTCCTCAAAGCTGGGGCAATATCCGCGTTCGCGCAGAAACTCCGCAATGAAATCCATCACTTGACGCTGCCTGCGGGTGAGCACCATCCGCGCCGCTCCTCCTGAAAAAAATAGAAAACAGGGCTGCCCTATTGTAGCCCTGATTGCAGGCGAATGAAAAGCGAATTCATGGCGGTTCTATCTTCCCAGCAGGAATCCGGGTGGTGTGGATGTGCAGGGTTCTTTAGATTTGTGCATATTAAATGAGGGATTCACACCCAGGAGCTACGGGATGAATGCCTGAATGGAGAAATCTTCTGCTCGCTGAAGGAGGCGCAGATTGTGATTGGGCAATGGGGGGAGGAGTACAACACGGTGCGGCCGCACTCGGAACTGGACTATAGGCCCACGGCGCCGGGGGCCTATAGTCCAGC
The DNA here is from genome assembly GCA_963666975.2 of Terriglobia bacterium. Classification (GTDB taxonomy): domain Bacteria; phylum Acidobacteriota; class Terriglobia; order 2-12-FULL-54-10; family 2-12-FULL-54-10; genus JADFGZ01. The sequence goes on from CAXVYR010000004.1 coordinate 1,967,143, forward strand.
CTTCTTCCCAAAACCCATTTCACAGCCGCAAGCTGTGGTGTGAACTCTCTCTCGTTGGGTTTGGCACAAAAAATCGGTCTGGCCGGGAGGAGGCATCGCTCCACCCGAATCTTTGCAAGACCGCCAAGTCCAATGGCGCGCTAGAGTTCGGGTTTACGATTGGCTCCAGCGTGGTGCTTCGGTGTAGCTGCACATTGTCCCCCGCTGGACTTCCGACATGGCGGCGCGGCACGTTGGGTGGACAAACGTTGGGAGGACAAACGTTAGGCGAACAGATGACCCGTCTTGCAACCGCCGAAGCGTTTTATATTCGTTGCTAGATTTGCCCGTCGCACGCTTGCCGCACTGTGGTAGGGCGGAGGAAATTCTTTCATGCGAAAAGGAAGTCATCTTCAGTCATTCAGCCCCGGCTCACTGGCTGTAATCTTGATGCTGGGGGCCATGGCCTGTTCTTCCTCCGAGACCCCTCCTCCGACGGCTGACGCGCAACCCGGCGGGGCTGCCACACAGGCACAATCAACGACTTCGCAGCAAGGACCCAACGCCGATGGAAAGGCTGCGTGGGAGGTTGAGTGGGAAAAGACACTTGCAGCTGCACGGCAGGAGGGAAAGGTGGTCCTTTCCGGCCCTCCCGGAGAGTCCTGGCGGAAGGTTTTGATGACCTTTGAGCAGGACTTTCCAGAGATCGTTGTGGAGTACACCGGAGGCAATTCCAGGGACTTTTGGCCCCGGATGTTTCGCGAGCGAGAATTGGGCCAGTATCTTTGGGATTTGCGCGTAGGAGGGCCTGACCCGCAAGTTTACGAGGCCAGAGACAATGGAATACTGGACCCGGTCCGGCCCTTGCTCCTGCTGCCCGAGGTGACAGAGGATAACAAGTGGTTTGGAGGATTCAACAACCTTTTCGTCGATAAGGAGCAGAAGTACATTGCCGGCTTTTTGGCCTATTCCTCGGCCCTGGTCTTTGTCAATCGGGACATCATTCCGGAAACAGAATTCCGGTCGGATACGGACCTGATTGACCCGCGATGGAAGGGGAAAATCGTATTACAGGACCCGCGTGGGGGCGCCGGCTTGGGGAGCATGACGGTCCTGCTAGCGGTGCACGGCGAGCAGTTCGTCCGTGACCTGCTGTCAAACCAAGACGTGGCGGTGACCGGCGACAACCGCCAGCAGGCGGAATGGATCATTTGAGGCCGCTATCCGATCGGGATCGGGGTGCTCCCTGACCAATTAATGTACTTGAGGCAGAGCGGGTTGGAATTCAATGTCCAGCGCCTGCGGGAAGGAGCTGCGGGTCTCAGTGTGGGATTCGGCGGCATCCAACTCATGAACCGCGCCCCTCATTCCAATGCCGCAAAGGTGTATATCAACTGGCTGCTCTCGCAGAAGGCGCAGAACTCAGTGGCTCAGGCCTTGCGATTGAACAGCCGCCGCCTGGATGTGCCCACGGGTAATCCGGAAACAGTGATTGATCCGAACCGACTGGAGGACTTTGTCCCGCACCAATACGAGCATTTTCTGCAGCTTCGCCAGCGAAGCGTGGAGTTGACCTCAAAATTCCTCAATTGATGCGTTGGCAAACTGAATTTCCGGGTTAAGATTCTTTCGGCTCGCGAATCAATGGGCCTTCACGGGGAAGCAGGAAACTTGTTTTCGATCAAGGTGGGACTGCTATAAGGTTTACACATTAGGAGGTGAGGGAATGGCAAAGGCTGTGGGCGAGGCGGTTCGCAAAGACGTGGCATTCAAGGGTGTGACATTTGACGATATGCGCACATTTATCGCTGCCTGCCAGGAGATCGACAACTGGCAGTTGATCGAAGGAGCTGACTGGGACTGTGAAATTGGGGCTCTGGTGGAAGCCACCGCCGAGCTCATCCCCGACCCTCCTCTTTTGATCTTCGACAGAATCAAGGGGTATCCGCCCGGTTATAAGGTGGCGAGCCTGCTGACCGCTTCCCGCAAGCGCGCGGCTCTGGCGTTGGGGCTTCCTACGGACAAGAGCAAGTTGGAGTTGATACGCCTCGCCGCTCGCAAAATTATGGCGGCCCAACCGATCCCTCCCCTAGAGATTTCAAACGGCCCGGTGATGGAAAACATCCTGTTGGAGGAAAAGGCGGACCTGTTCCAGTTTCCGGCCCCGCGTTTTCACGCCCAGGATGGAGGGCGCTACATTGGCACCGGCGATGTCATGATCAACCGGGATCCCGATACGGGCTTCCTCAACATGGGGACGTACCGGATGCAGGTGCATGAGCGGAATCTTTTGGGATTGTGGATGAGCCCGGGGCAGCACGGCAGGTTGGTCTGCCAGCGCTATTGGGACCGGGGGGAAAGTTGCCCTGTGGTGGCGGCCTTTGGCGTGGATCCCTTGATCTTCATGGCCTCCCATACCAAAATCCCGTGGGGAAAGTCGGAACTGGAGTTTGCGGGCGGGCTGCGAGAGAGGCCCGTCGAGGTCATTCCAGGGCCGATCACGGGTTTGCCGATTCTGGCCCACGCGGAAATCGCAATCGAGGGGGAGGTGCCCCCACCCAATGTGGAATCCCGCCCGGAGGGTCCCTTCGGCGAATGGCCCGGGTACTATTCGGGCGGGACCTTGGGTACCGGCGAACCCCAGCCGGTGATCCGGGTGAAGGCGCTGTACCACAGAAACCAGCCGATCCTGTTCGATGAGGCTCCCTTATGGGCGGGAGCACCCAAACACGCTCTCCCGATCAACGCGGGAATCCTATGGGACCAGTTAGACAGCGCCGGGATTCAGGACGTCGTCGGAGTCTTCACCTACACCTGCTTTTTGGTGGTCGTGGCCATCCGGCAGAGATTCGCCGGTCACGCCAAGCAAGCGGGCCACGCCGCGCTGAGCTGCGCTGCTACGGCGCGTAACGGCCGGTATGTTGTGGTCGTGGACGACGATATTGACCCGACGGACCTGAAGGAAGTGCTGTGGGCGATGGAAACCAGGGTGGACCCGGCGCGTGACATCGAGACTGTGGATGGATGCTGGAGCACCCCGCTCGATCCCCGGATGCCTGCGGAGAAACGTGCTTCGGGCGACCATACCAACAGCCGGGCCATCTTTTATGCGGTGCGCCCCTATGAGTGGCGGGACAAATTCCCCAAGGTGAGCCGGTCCGATCGGGCCCTGCGCCAGCAGGTCGTTGAGAAATTCCGGTCCTTGTTGCCCTTCCCTCCTCTGTGAAAGGGCTTGCGTAGAGTCGGGAAAAAAGGCCGGCACAGGGTGAGGAACCGGCGTTGCCGTTGCTCCCCTATCGCGTACCGGGGGCGCGCCACTTTGTCATGGCGGGATTCAGCCTTCGGATCTTCTACTTTTAAGCGGCTGCTGAAAAGCGCTGGGAAACCCTCTACGGTAGCCGTGCGTCTGAAGGCGTACCCTGACACACAGAATTGTCACTCTATGGCGTAATCCTCAATAGGAAAGGAGGGTGTCCCATACATAGTTGAAGGTTGAACGGCGGTTCGGCCCGAATCGAATAGAATCGGGCCAAGCCTAAATCCTATAGAAGGAGAACCGCCGAATGAAGGGAAAATATCACGTTTTGGAACTGGGTTCCAAGGGAGCCGAAGAAACCATCCAGAAGTTTTGCCAAACCAACGGACAGATGCTGTTGCCGGTGGTGGATCTGATCACGGAGGCGCGTCTGGCGGTGGATGAGGTGATTGATCGGGCCGGGCGAGGTTTGATTGAAACGATTCTGAGCATGAGCGCAGAGCAAATCGCGGGGCCAAAGAGTCCCGGGAAGGCGAGCGGAGAGGTGCGCTGGCAGGGCCGGCAATTGGGGAGGGTGAAACTGGCCGATCGCCAGCTGCGGGTGGAGCGGCCCCGGCTGCGCCGGAAGGGCGGAGGGGAAGAAGCGGTGCCGGCCTACGAAGCACTGCGGAAAAGCGAGAAGACGGGCGAGGAGATGTTCGAGGCACTGTTGAAAGGGGTTTCGACGCGGAACTACCGCGAGGTGATCCCGGAGATGGCCAACAGCGCTGGGGTGTCGAAGTCTCAGGTGAGCCGGGAAGCGGCCGAGCAAGGAGCGCGGCGGCTGGAAGAACTGTTGGCGCGGCGCTGGGAGGAGGTCGAGATTCTGGTGATTTACCTGGACGGAATGCGGTTCGGCTCCCACCACGTCATCAGCGCCGTGGGCGTGGACATCGAGGGCCGCAAGCATGTGCTGGGGATTCAACTGGGCGCGACCGAAAACGCCGCTGCGGTGAAAGACCTTCTCACCCGCCTGCGCCAGCAAGGTTTGCGCACGGATCAGCGCTATCTGTTTGTGATCGACGGCGCCAAAGCGCTCCGCGCGGGGATCGAGGAAGTATTCGGCAGCAATCAGCTGGTGCAGCGTTGCCGTACTCATAAGCTGCGCAACGTGGCTGAGCGGTTACCAAAGGGCGACAAAATGCTGGCGAATCAGGTGCGGTCGCTGATGCGCGCCGCCTGGCGATTGCCCCAAGCCGAGGAAGGCATCGTGCGCATAAAAAAGCTCGCTGGGATGATCGAGTGCGATCATCCGGCAGCAGCCGCCAGCTTGCGCGAAGGGTTGGAGGAGACCTTTACGATCAATCGAGCCGACGTTCCTCCCAGCCTCCACCGCTGCCTGGCAACCACGAACCTCATCGAGAGCCCGCAGTCGGGCGTGCGGAAAAAGACTGGCAATGTTTGCCGCTGGCGCGACGGCGAGATGACGTTGCGCTGGGTGGCAGGAGCGTTTCTGCTGACCGAGAAGAATTTCCGGAAGATCATGGGTTATCACGATCTCTGGGCTTTGGCATCGATTCTCGGCCGAAGTCCAAACGCTGCTTCCTCTCACAAGGAGGAAGTGGCGTAATATGAACTCAACCCGCCGTCCCAACCTGCAACTGAGTTTGGGACACCTTCTAGGAAAGACCAGGCAAGCTCATTCTACGAAGGAGGTTCACTGTGGTAATTGACATTCACGGTCACGTCGTCGCGCCCCCGGAACTGTACGCCTACAGGGCTGGACTCATGGCGGGACGAGGCGCGCATGGAAAGGGTCGGGTGAACATCGACGACGAAAAGTTGAAAAACGCTGTCTGGTCAGGCGGAGGCGGGGCCCTGAAACATGCGGACGTGCTGTAGGAGGTCGGCACGGATATGCAACTCGTCTCGCCGCGTCCTTATCAGATGATGCATAGTGAAAAGCCCGAACGCATTGTGCGGTGGTACACCGAGGCCGTCAATAATGTGATCGCTCAACTGTGCAAAATCTACCCTAAGGTTTTTCGCGGAGTCGCCGGCTTGCCCCAGAACGCGGGAGTGAGCCCGAAGAACTCGCTCGAAGAGCTCGAGCGCTGCGTGAAAGAGCTGGGATTTGTAGGGTGCATGCTGAATCCCGACCCGAATGAGGGCGAAGAGACGCCGCCGGGCCTGGGGGATGAGTATTGGTATCCGCTATATGAAAAGTTGGTGGAGCTGGATGTTCCGGCGCTGGTGCATTCTGCAAGCAGCCGCTCACCCCGGGAGCCTTACAGTCTGCACTTCATCATGGAGGAAACGATCGGTATCATAGCTCTGCTGAACTCCCGCGTGTTTGAAGACTTTCCGGCGCTGAAGCTGGTGATCTCCCACGGCGGCGGAGCGGTTCCTTACCAGATGGGCCGATTCCGAGCTGCACGGTATCGGCGGGGGAGCAAGGACCTCTTTGAAGAGAGCATTCGCCGGCTTTACTTTGATACGTGCATTTATACCAAGGAGTCCCTGGACCTTCTATTTAAGGTGGCGGGGTCGGATCGGTGCCTGTTCGGAACGGAAAGGCCGGGGACAGGAACAGTAGCCGATCCGCAAACGGGCCGCTTTATGGATGATCTGAAGCCGGTCATCGAAAGCATTGAGTGGCTGACGGAAAAGGACCGGAAAATGATTTTCGAAGAAAATGCCCGAAAGGTGTTTCGGCTTTGAACGATCGAAGATTGCGTGACATGGTGACGATCCTGCGCGTCAGGACGCGCCTTCAGGCGCGCGGCTACCGTAGAGGGTTTCCCAGAGCTTTAGCGCTTGCAGGAAGCGCTTTTCCGGGAGTAAAGGAAAAAAACTAGAAGGGAAGAGGAGCCATGGCGAAGATTGTCCTGGGTCTGGGCACGCCCCACAGCCCGCAGTTGAACATCCCGGCCAGCCGGTGGTCCTTGCTGGTGGAAAAAGATCGGAAGGATACCCGCATTGACTACGAAGGCCTCGCGCGCCAGGCCAAGCCAGGCATGGAGAAGGAACTCAGCGAACAGAAAATGCAGGAGCGGTATGAGGCGATGCAGAAGGCGTTAAACACTCTTCGCCAGACGCTCCACCAGGCCTCTCCGGACGTGATGATCGCTTTGGGGGATGATCAACACGAGCAATTTCTTGACGACAACATGCCGATGTTCTGCGTTTACCGGGGAAGCTCGCTGACGATTGTGAAACGGCAGGTTCCTTCGGATCGCGCGTGGCGGCAGGCAGAAGAAGAAGGGCTGTCGGATGCGCCCATGCGCTTTGACGCGCACGCGGAGCTGGCGGATCATTTGATTGCAAGCTTCGTGGAGCAGGGTTTTGACGTCGCCTGCTCCAATCAACTCCGGGAGGAAGTCGGTCTCGGCCACGCCTTTAGCTTCGTCTATCGGAAACTCCTTCCGGCGGGCAACATTCCGATGGTTCCCGTCATGCTGAACACATTTTACCCGCCGAACCAGCCGAGCCCGCGGCGCTGTTACGCCTTCGGGCAGGCGCTGCGAACGGCCATTGAGGCTTGGGACAGCAACAAGAAGGTGGCTGTGATTACCAGCGGAGGTTTAAGCCACGTGATCATCGACGAGGAGCTGGACCGTACGATGCTGGACGCCCTCCAGCGCAAAGACCGTGAAAAACTGGGGCTGCTGCCCGTCGAGAAGTTGCGGTTGGGAACATCCGAGATTAGAAACTGGATCGCGACGGCTGGTGCATTGGAGCACCTGCGGATGGAGCTGATTGATTACATCCCCGCCTACCGCTCCCCGGCAGGGACCGGTTGCGGGATGGCTTTTGTGGAGTGGCGCTGATGGCACCTGTGCTGCGTTTTGGGATCGTAGGGCTGGGAGTGGCCAGCACGCAGGTCCTCCCCCACATAGCCAGGCACCCCGGCGCGAAATGACCTGCCCCCGGTTATTGGTCCACTATCTATGTTAGACCATACGCCGTTGCAGCCGGGTGGAGCGGAGCGGAACCCGGCAGTAACGGCAGGATCACTTCCGGGGCTGGCGGTCGGTAGCCCAACGCGCTGTGCGGGCGAACTTTGTTATACTCCCGCCGCCATCCCTCAATCAACACCTTTGCTTCCCGCAAAGTGTAGAAGATCACTCTATTCAGAAACTCGTCTCGTAACTTTCCATTAAACGATTCTACATACCCGTTTTCCCATGGGCTCCCAGGCGCGATGAAGAGGGTTTTCACCCCTACCCGCTCCAGCCAGTTCCGCACCAACCGTGCTGTGAACTCGGACCCATTATCCGAGCGAAGGTAATCGGTAACTCCCCGCTCCACAAACAAGGCTGCCAGCCGTTCCAAAACACTCATCGAATCGGCTCGCCGTTCTACGTCGATCGCCAAACACTCTCGCGTGTACTCATCCACCACCGTCAACATCTTCAGTGGACGACCGTCCCGGGTTCGATCTGCCACAAAATCGTATGCCCAGACATGATCCGGCCAACACGGTCGTAACCGAAGGCACGACCCATCGTTCAACCACAGTCGGCCTCTTCGGGGTTGTTTCTTCGGCACTTTCAGCCCCTCCTGCCGCCAGATTCTCTCCACACGCTTATGGTTCACTTGCCACCCCTCCCGTCTCAACAGCGCCGTGATCCGCCGGTAGCCGTAACGGCCGTACTCGCCGGCTAGCTGCAGCGTCCGGGTTACCAGTCTCGGTTCATCCTGTGGTGCCCAGCTTCGACGCCGCTGTGTGGATCGATACTGCTTCAGCACTCGACACGCCCGCCGCTCCCAAGGTCTGGCAGACATGCTCCACTGCCTGCCTCCGCCGGCGCGGGCTCAGAAGTTTCCCGAGGATGCCTCCTTCAGTATCGCAAGGTCCAACGCCTGATCCGCTACCAACTTCTTCAGTCGGCCATTCTCCCGTTCCAGTTCCTTCAGACGCCTCACCTGATCAACCCGTAAGCTCCCGTACTCCTTCCGCCATCGATAATATGTCTGTTCCGTGATTCCCAACTTCCGACAGACCTCTCCGGTTGTCTGGCCCTTAGCCAGTTCCACTTCCGCCTCTCGTAGATGTCGGATGATCTGTTCGGCTGTATATCGCTTCTTCGGCATCCTCTCCCCCTTCCTCAGTCCAGTCCGTACCCTAAACTCTAACTTATCAACTGGACCAATTTATGGGGGGCAGGTCAGCACCCAGAGGGAGCAGTCGATCCCTGGGGAAGGCGTGATATGACAACAGAACTCAGCCTGCTCAGGGCCATGAATATTGGTCTAGCGGGTGGTAATTCAGCTTTTTGTCCTCGACCATCTCCTGAAGAATTGCCTCGATCTTTTCTTCGTACTGCGGATCCCGTGTGTCCGGCAAGCCCATGGCCTTGTGTTGCTTCTCCATCGTTTGGGTGAGCTTCCTCTGGGCTTTGTCTACAATCCTTTAATCCGGAATTAGTTTTTGGCCTCCCTGATTTCACTCCCTACTTCGTTTCGCAGGCTACCACCAGCAGGGGGCAGGGGGTAATGGTAGGGGCCGTCATTATGGGACCCCTATCATTTTCGTATTGGATAGGTGATGACCAAAAGGAACATCTCCCAGAAGCTGCCCTGGAACCAGAGGGTGCAATATATGGCAGGGCCGGAATTCTGGGGTGTTTCCCTCGGAATGTTCGACCTACTGGTTTTCTTCCCTATTGGCGGCTCGCTGCTGGATCACGCGGGTCACCGTCTCTCGCTGGTCCTGGAACTGCCTCTGAGCCAAGGCCAGTTTCTCCTCCAAGTTCCGCATATGACTCTCGAATCCGTTCAGTTGTGTCTTGCGCTTGTCCTGTTCGGCCTTCAACTGGTGGGCCAGAACCTCCGCAGCCTTCTTTTCCTGCCTCAGCGTCTGGCGGAGGGTAGCCATCTCCTGCCCCCGTGCCTTCGCCTCTTGTTTCTCCTGCTTAAGTGTTTCTTGCAGGTTTTGTGCGAAAGCCGCTGCCTTGCTCAACTGGATCCGGCCCTGATCTCTTTCAGCTGCTAACAGTCGGATTAAACGAATCGCAGTCTCTCTTTGGTCTTGCAAAGCCTGCTTTGCTTGAGCTAAGTCCTTTTCTAGCCTGCGGGCGCGTGCTTCGGATTCCTCCCGCTGTGCATGGCTGGAGTCCCGTTCCGCCTTTGGCTGCAGATTCTTTTCCTCTGGCTCTTTTTCCCTGTGCTCCTGGATTTCCTCTTCAGCCCTCTTGTCCAGAAACCGCAGCAGCTTCGTCATTCCGACAGGTTCCTTTAAGAACATCATGGACCAATAATCCTGTTGAACGCGCACCACCATTCCTCTGACCTCGAACACCCCTGGGTAATCCTGAACCTCCAAGCGGGCTGTAATCTCCTCTCCTTGAATAGGATTGGCCTCGGCACGAATGTGAGCCCCCCATTGTCCAATATCGACTAGCTCACCGGGAGTTTCCATTGACTGCGCTTGGAACAGAATCCTCCCAGTCACGGGGTAACGCTTGTAACTTCGTCTCTCGGTGGTCATGAGAACATCTTATCGGGTCTGTCCCTGATTTCCTTGCGATTTTTTGCCTGTCTGCCGTCTGATCGGTGAAAAATTTGGGACAGGTCCCCTATAGCCTTTCTGAATTTCTCTTTACGTCCTCACCCGGTTTGCACATAGCGGCCCTTCTTGTCGGGGTATTAGCCATCCTCTCGGCCAAGGTGATATCTGAGAGTATCCCTGAAGCCAAAGAGAGCCTGAAATCTAAGAGTGTGAAAAAATTGGACATGTTAATTAGCCTAAGCGGACCCCGGCATGGCGACCTCAAATCACCCTTACCGAAGTTTGATGATTAATGCACGACTCCTGACCGTCTACTCCGTTACCCAGCCAGCCCTTTTTATTTTTGCTGAGACCGGCCAGTAGAGTAAAAGATAGATTAACCGAATCAATTAACGCGCCGCTTGTTCGATACTCGTCAAATCTTCCGCAGGCAGTGTGGTTCTTCATTCCAGATCAAGAGATCAGACTCTGAACGGCGACATCCGTTTTTTTCTTGGTGACCGGTTCTTCTTCATGGCAAGCGGCCCTCCATGACCGTTGACCATTAATGAAGCGAAGAATCTCTGTGGCGTATCGTGCCCGAGTACGCCGTCAACAGACCATTCCGGGCGATGGTCGCCTACTCGGAAACAATCGCGATCTGCGGGCCTTCAACGCTCGCCCAACAGCAGCAAGCGATGACCGATGCGGTTCGCGCGGGCCGCCCGGTAGGGGAAGTGATGGCAGGCATGGCGTATGAATCCATGCTTCTCCCGAAACAGAAGCCATAATATGGATGAGTTGGTTACAGCTTTTCAGGAAATTTCTCTCACGGCGGTTTCCGACGCTCTGGATCGCTGCGGGCTGCATGGAACCTGCCTGGGTATCTCCCCGGTTGCGTTTGGCTGTCAGACGGCGGGACGCGCCTTTACTGTGAAATACCATCCCGTCGGCGTGGAAAAGGGCACCGTCGGAGACTTTATTAACGATGTGCCCCAGGGCCATGTTGTAGTGCTCGATAATGCAGGCCGTCTCGATTGCACCGTTTGGGGAGATCTATTAACCCTCGTGGCTCATCGAAAGGGCCTCGCGGGGACTGTGATCGACGGAGTTTGCCGGGATGTAAAGCGCAGCGTGGAAATCGGCTATCCGATTTTCAGTCGCGGCCGGTTTATGCGCACCGGGAAGGATCGAGTCGAGGTGGCCGGGATCAACGCGCCCGTTGAAATCGGAGGTGTGCAGGTGCGACCTGGGGACATGATCCTCGGATCCGACGATGGCGTCCTCATCGTACCCCAGGAAAAAGAAGCTGAAATTTTGTCGATTGCGCGGTCGGTCGAAGAAACGGAAGAAAGGATTCGAACCGAGCTGTTAGAAGGGACCCCGCTGAAGCAGGCGCGCCGGAAGCATGGCTACCATCGACTGCAACGGAGACAAAGTAATTAAGAATCGCGCAAGATAAAGCGGAGGATAGGAAGATCGGAGGAAACTTGATTTGCCTGATGGCGAGAGAGTAATTTCCCGTCCCGATTCCGCGCTGATTCAGCGCGCCGCGAAATTTTCTACGGCGACACTGGGGGAAGCCACCGGCAAACCGATTGACCTTCCCGTGGCCATCAAGCCGGTTTCACCCAGGATGAGGGCATGCGGCCCGGCCGTTACGGTCGCCTCTCCTGCTCGGGATAACCTGACGCTTCATCAGGCAATCTACGTTGCGAACCCGGGAGACGTGCTCGTAGTAGAGGTGTCCGGGCTCTACGAGGCAGGTTATTGGGAGGATATCATGACCCATGCCGCCCTCCATCGCAAGATTGCCGGCTTGGTGATCGATGGGTGTGTGCGGGACAGTGACGCCATTGAGGAGGCGGGATTCCCGGTCTTTTCCAGAGGTCTTTGTATTCGCGGCACAGCGAAACGGGGAAAAGGCAAGATGAACCAGCCCATCACGATCGGCGAGGTCTCGATTAGGCCGGGGGATTTGGTTGTTGGTGACAGGGATGGCGTCGTGGTCATCCCCCAGTCGGAGATACTCGAAGTTTTGGCGGAGGCGGGAAAGCGCGATCAGAAGGAGAACCGGGTCAAGGACGAGCTGGCGGCAGGCAAAACCACGCTCGAGATCTACGGATGGTGAGGAAGCCAGCATGGTGACGCGTCCTGCTCCTGTATGCGCCGAATCGTTAAGGAGGCTGCTGAAAAGCACCGTAACACCGCTCCCTCACGGGGTCCCCAGCACGCCGCTGTCAGCGTGCTGGAGTGTCTCACGACCCGCCGCCTACAATAATGCAGTCGTAACTCAACGCAACTCCTCCGGCTCAGAACATTTCCGGGAAGGAAAACGTCAGCACGGCGTTGAGGCGCTTGTCGCTCACAATCAATTCCTTGTGCTTGGGATTGAGCGCAACCCCGCGCGGCATTTGGAGCACTCCTTTGGGGCCTCCAATCCGCCACCGGGGCGGAACGTCTCCATTGTCCTCAACGCTCCATATGCCGACATAGGCGGTATCGGAGGCCAGCTCTCCCTCGCCCCGGTCGCCGAGAATGATCCACCCGCGGGGCGGATAGACGGTGAACGGCCCGGAAAGTCTTCGGAAGCCGCTTTTCGGCCCTCCGATGATTGCCTTGGGTTTCACGTTGCCGTTGTCGGTGCGGTTGAAGATCAGGATGCGGGGCGTCTCCGGTTCGCCGGGCAGCTCGCTCACCACGATCAGCAGGTTATGGACCGGATCCACGGCCACTGCGTTGGTGTCGAGCAGCGTGTCCAGACCTTGTAATACCCGAATCGGCGCAACGTCGCCGTTGCCGTCCCGGGGATAGACGAGCACTTTGTCCGTTTGGGGGACAAAGATCTCGTTGTGCACCGGGTCCACGGCCAGCCGGTTGGGATAGGTCAGGCCGGTGCTGGGGCCCTGGATGTAGCGCACCGGCGCTTCCTCCCCACTCGCTCCTCCCCGGAACGCCAGAATGGCCTGGGGAAACGGCACCGGAAGGAAAAACTCATCATGAACCTCGTCATAGACAATCGAGTGCATCGTCCGGCCCAGCAGCGTCTTCTGCCCTTCGAGCTTCCGCATCGGCTTCGCTCCCCCATCCGCCAACCTGGCGAATGTCGCAATCTGCGGATGCGCCACTCAGTTCGGCACCAGAATCTCTTCCCGCTTGCTGTCGTACGCCACCGGATGCGGGTTCCCGATCCCCAGCGCCGGCTCATCCAGCGGCCCGCTCCGGATGATCCGCAGCGGTTCGACGTCGCCCGAAGCCCCTCTCGGATAAACCGTCGCCGAATGGTTTCCGAAGTTGGCCGCCCATAACTCGTCGTTTTCCAGGTCCAGATACACGCCGGTTGGATTCTTGAGATGCGTCTTCGGGCCCTGGACCACCCGGATCGGCGCGGCATCACCGTTTGCTGTCGTGCTTAAGATCAATATCGAGTTCCCCATGTCATTAGCCACATACAGCTCCCCGCGCTCCACGTCGATGGCCAGATGCGCCGACCAGTTCATCTGCGTCTTCGGCCCCTCGATCACGCGCAGCGGCGGCGTGTCCCCGCTGGCATCCAGCGCATAGACGGTGATCGAGGGCGGTGAAAACTTTCCCGACCCCGGCACCTGTTCCCGCACCGGCCAGTTCTGTTTCCCCTCGGTTCGGTCCGGTCTGTAAAACGTTCCCCCGGGCCGCTTCTGGTGGGAGTTGCCGTAGTTGCTCACGAACATCACTTTGTTCTTTGTGTCGATGGCGATCCCGTGCGGATCTTCTAGTTTGGTTCGCTCCCCCTGGAGAAGCCGGAGCGGAGACTCGTCTTTCACGGCCGATTTCCGGAAGACCACGACGGCATTATCATGCTGCTCGGTCAGGAACATTTCCTGCGCTTCCTCGTCCACCGCGATCCCGAATGTCCCGTGCGGCGTGTACAACTCGCGCGTCGGCGGCACGTTCCCTTTTGCATCCCGGCCAAAGATCACCAACGTGTCCACCGTGTCGTTGTTTACTCCGTAGATGTCGCCGCTGGCCGGGTCGATGTACAGTCCGCATTGGAACTCGATCTTGGTATTCAGTCCTCCGATCATCCGCTTCGGCTCGGTCATCGTGGCCGTCGGCGGAGTGTTGTCCAGCCGGTCGTACACCAGAATGTTGAACAGGTTCTCGTCTGTCAGCACCACCTCGTTGCGGATCGGGTCCACGGCCACCGCGCTGTAGGCCGCATACGGGTCTCGGATCATCCGGACCGGCTTCCGCTGGGGGAAATCTCCTCCCTGGGACTGGCCGTCCCCCCGCGCCGCCAGCCGCTCCTGCCGGAACGCCATCAGATGACTCGTACTCGCCGGCATCCACTGACACATCTCCCCGTCCATCTCTCGAATCGGTGTGGGTAGCGGCGTAATGGAAAGCAATCGAGCCGACCCGGCCCCCCTCGCAGCAAATCCTGCCGGTCTTCCCCTGGGCTCCCGCTGTATAGGACAAGTCCTCCGAGGACGCTCAGGTAATGGGGTCTTTTAGCTTGAAACAGGATGGGCCCGGTGCCAAATGATTTGGCACCGAAATATGGCGGAACGTTTAGCTATAGGATTGGATCACTTTTCTGACGCTCTTGCGGTGTGCAATCAAGCGCGCTTTTAATTCTTCCATTTCGCGGCTCCCCCCAATCAAGGGCAATCTAATCGCGTTAGCACGAAATATCCGCTTGATTCGCTTCAGCATTAGGGTCGCTGGAATGCCCTGCTCATTGTGGCGGGCTGTCTCTTTTGCCAACCGATATACATCGCCAGAGGCTAAGGCCAAAAAATAAGCATGTGCCAACAAGAATTGGTCCACAGCAATCACGGCTGTTCTCTTGTTACCATTGGAAAACGAATGGTTGGTGACGAGGGAATGGAAAAGGGCTGCGGACTTATCGATAATCGTGCGATGTATGCTCTTGCCAAAGGCAGACTGAAATGGCCTATTTACCGCTGAATCAAGAAGACGCACATCCCGATACTCTCCTGGACGGACGGGCTCGTCAAATGGCCAGTATTTCGAGACAAGCTCGTCATGGACCATTTCAACATAGGCCGTGCTCAACCTTATGTAACGAGCACTATTCCTTGGCAAGTTTTTTCAGGGCATCGTAATATTTGGCGGCAGAGACCACGACGGCTGGATCAACCCTTGCACCAGCCTTAGAGAGCTTCCTGGAGATGCGAGGGGTGTTTTTTTCGATATTGCGGCCAAGGATTTTCACGTTCTGTTTTACCTGTACGGTCATCGCTACCCCCTCCTGATGCTCACAGCATCTCTGAGATGCTCACAGTATACCTGATCGGTAATTCTGGTTCAATACTGAGAAAATGCCCCTGTCGTTAGCACATGATATGTCCGGTGGAAATAGCAAGTGAAGTGTCCGCTTGGAAGGCGGTCTGGGGTAAGAGCATCTATCCAGGAGGTGGAGATGGAGTCATACCCGAGGGCCGCGATGGAGCGGGCAATGAAGATACAAGAAGTAATCTTGCGAGCGATAGGGAAGCGGATCAACTGGTGGCAGGCAGCCGAGATCATCGGGATCAGCGACCGGCAGATGCGGCGGTGGCGCAGCCGGTAGGAGCAGGACGGCTACGACGGGCTGTTTGACCGGCGGCGGGGGAAACCAAGCCCGCGGCGGGTACCCCTGGGGACGATGGAGAAGGTGCGGGGCTGGTAAACAAGAGGCGGAAGCGGGGCCTTCACCGCCAGCGGCGGCCCCGGCGGCCGTTGCCGGGGATGCTGCTGCATCTGGATGGGAGCCAGCATCGGTGGTTTGCCGACGATCGCTGGTATGACCTGCTGGTGGTTCTGGATGATGGCAGCAGCGGAATTTACTATGCACAGCTGGTAGAGCAGGAATCGACGCGGACGGTGCTGGCTGCTCTGCGGGAGCTGGGCATTCAGATGATTCCGGCCTACTCGCCGCAGGCGCGAGGACGTGGCGAGCGGAATTTCGGGACCTGGCAAGGGCGGCTGCCGCAGGAACTGCGCCTGCGGGGGATCACGACGCTAAGAGGCCGCGAATGAGTTCCTGCGGGAGGGCTATATCGGGGAGTTCAATCGGCGCTTTGCCGTGCCGGCCGCCCAACAGGGCAGCGCCTTTTTGCCGTCAGCCAGACGGGAGTTAGGCCGCATCTTCTCGATCCAGCACGAACGGGTGGTCAATCGGGACAATATGGACCGCACACAGTGGGCCGCTACTCCTCTGTGGGGGTGGCGGTCCGGTGCGGCGGCGGTCGGCGGCGGAGCCCACTGGCTTCCCGACGACACCATTCGGCGCTCACCTCAGTCGCCCTACGGGCTCCTTCGGTCAGCGCCGAACCACTCTCGGTAGGATCATGAAACCGGACACTTCACTTGCTACAAATACCGGACATTTCAACTTGCTAACAACACGACAGGCAGCCCGCAGGCAGGCTGCCTGGATCGTCTTCGATTCGAACGGTCAGCCGATTACGCTTAGCCGATTACCCTAGCCGATGACACCTAACCAATTACATGGAGAAGCTGAAAGGAAAGAACCGTTCTGCCGGCCACGGGTTTGCCAAATAAAGTGGCCGGGTCGAACACCGTAAACAGGAGATGGTTGCGAAGATTGCGGATGGCTTGCGGATCGTCGCTCCCTGCGACAACGTGGTAGTCAGCCACGCGGCCGTCGTGACTAATCAAGACCTCCACCACGAGCCCTTCCAAAGCGCTGCTGAACTCGAAGGGAGCGCTGCTTCGGAGTCGGGGAGATGTCCCTGAGGTTCAGCGGCACATCGTCGGAATCCGCCGTCACGGGAGCCGCGAACACGTGAATCAGCGTGCCGAAGATCAGCAGGGCCGAAAGAACCCCTGCCGCGGCCGGGAAAGCGACCGGAGCCATCAGATTCGCCCATCTCCACCGCCAGCCGGGTTGCTGTGCGCGCCACTTTTCCCGAGAAAGCCGGCGGCGAATCCGAAACCGAAAATCGGACGGCAAAGCGGGAGCCGGAAGCTGCTTCAGCAAAGCTCCCACGCCGCGCAACTGCTCCAGTTCCTGCCGGCATTCAAGGCACTTTTCAAGATGACGGGTCACGGACCCCTGTTGCTGCGGGGAAAGGCATTCCTCCAGGTACGCCGAGAGGAGCTTTTTATTCTTCCAGCAAGCGAGCATGAAACACCCTATTCCGCCGGGTTCCACACCGGCATTCTGACCGGGGCCGGTTGCATGAGCGATTCCAATTCCAGCTTGAGCGATTGGCGCGCCCGCGCCAGTCTGGACTTGACGGTCCCCAAAGAGACGTGCAGGATTTCCGCTACCTCTTCGTAAGCGAGCCCTTCGATCTCTCGCAGGACCAGGACCGTGCGGGAGGATTCCGGCAGCCGCTGCAACGCCTTCCAGACCATTTCTTGAGTCTCCCGGGACAGCAGCGACTCGAAAGGGCTCTGCCTGCTGGCCGGGGAAAAACCCTTCAACTCCCGCTCTCCGTTCCGGCCTGCATCCAGCGAAAACTCCCGCTCTCGGTGACGGTACCACCAGCGGTTTTGATTTACGGCCGTATGGACCGTGATGCGATACATCCATGTCTTCAGCGAGCAATTCCCTTGGAATTTTTCAATGCTGCGGAAGACCTTGATAAAAACCTCTTGCGCCACGTCGGCGGAGTCGGCTGGGTCGTTGAGTATCCGGCTGGCCAATCGGGCGATCAACCAGTCAAAGGCTTCTTCGGACCCCGCTTGCAACTCTCTGATCCAGGCTCTTTCTTCCTCATCGCCAAACCGGTTGTAAATGGACTCGAGCAAGGCGCATCTCCTGCTCTTAAACTGGGGGATTACTACCGTCAACCATACCAGCGTAGCCCCGAGTTTTCAACTGGTCCCTCTTCTGTACAGACGCCGCCGGGCATGAAAAGGTTCCCGGCCATTGCCTGTGAAGGTTAGGATATTCTGCACAGCAGGCTGTATGATGGGGTCCCGGCATGTGGATAACATGCTTTGTTTTGAGCCTGATCCGGGGTGAATACAGGACACGCGAATACAGAACTAAAGATCAGAACAAAAGGGACAAAAGAAGGTAGCGATGAAGCCATCCTGGCTGCTGGCTGTTATGATCCTTTTGGGTTTGGGAGCACACATGGGGTTGGAAGGGAAACAGAGGGAACTCTCACAAACATCCGCAAAAGGTCCTACCGGTTTCGTCTATGACGAGGTTTATCTGCGCCACCTGCCGGGACGAACCGAGCACCCGGAGCGTCCCGAACGGCTGACCGCCATTCTGGATGGCTTGGAGAGGACCGGCCTGTTGCAGTCGTTGCAGCGCATCGCTCCACGGAATGCGACCGAGGAAGATCTGGCCCTGGCACATGACGCAGCTTATCTGGCGCTGGTCCGCGAAGAGGTGGAGAATCTCCAGAGAGTAAAAAACCTCAGCACAGGAGACACGCTGGTCTCGCCCGGCTCGTTCGAGGCAGCCCGGATGGCGGCCGGTGGGGTGCTCGCAGCCGTGGATGCGGTGATGGCGGGGCAAGTGCGGAATGCCTTCTGCGCCGTTCGCCCGCCGGGACACCATGCCACCGGCAACCGCGGAATGGGGTTTTGCCTTTATAACAACGTGGCCGTTGCGGCACGCTACCTGCAAAAAATTCACGCGGTCGAGCGGGTGCTGATTGTCGATTGGGACTATCATCACGGCAACGGCACTCAGGACATTTTTTACCGGGATGGCACGGTCTTTTACTTCAGCACGCATGAGTACGGCGCTTACCCCGGAACGGGACACCCCTCCGAGAGAGGCGACGGCGAGGGAACGGGTACCACGCTGAATGTTCCCTTGCCGGCGGGGGCATCGGACGCCGAGATTCTCCAGGCGCTGGAGACAAAGCTGGTTCCGGCAGCGCGGGACTTCCGCCCGGACTTTATCCTGATCAGCGCCGGTTTCGACGCCATGCGCAATGACCTGCTGGGCAACATGGACGTGACGCCGGAAGGCTTCGCCGCCATCACTCGCGTGGTGGTTGATCTTGCCGAGGAGCTATGCCAGGGCCGGATTGTTTCGGTGCTCGAAGGCGGCTACCGCCTGGACGGGCTGGCCGAGAGCGTAGCCGCCCACCTGCAGGCGCTGCAAGGGGCTGTCAGCGGCAGGTCTGTTGCTGCCAGTCATTAGCCAGCTTCCCCTTTCCGAATTACTGATCTCAAACTCTGGAATGAAAGGAAAACAGTCATGACTCAAAGCCGCTTAGAAGGGCGCGTGGCTTTTGTGACGGGCGGCGGGCGCGGCATCGGCAAAGCTATTGCCACCCGTCTTTATGCGGAAGGAGCAGAAATCGGGATCTGCGGGACCGCGCCGGAAGCAGTAAATCAGGCGGCGCAAGAGATCGCGCAGAACGGGCGCGGGGTGCTGGCGCTTCCCTGCGACGTGTCGGACCCGGCCCAAGTGAAGGCCACGGTGGCGAAGGTCAGGGAGCGTTTCGGCAAGGTGGACATACTGATCAATAACGCCGCCATCATGCTGCGTCACATCGGGGCCGAGCGCGCCACACGGCCTTTCCAGGAACTGGCGGTCGAGGACTGGGATCGGGTCATGGCGGTAAATGTCCGCGGCCCCTGGCTGTGCGCCGGGGCGGTCTTCCCGGATATGAAAGGGCAGGGGTGGGGCCGCATCATCAACATCACATCAAGCACCGTCTATATGGGCAAAGGCAACGGCCTGCAATACGTCACCTCCAAGGCCGCGCTGGTGGGACTGACCCGGCGGCTGGCGACCGAGGTGGGACGCCATGGAATTACCGTCAACGCCATCTCCCCCGGCTTGACCCAATCGGAGACTGTGCTGGAGCACGACTATGCGGAGAGGAGCCAGGAGATAGCCAGGGCCTCGCCGATTCCGCGCCTCGAATATCCGGAAGATCTGGCCGGGGCTGCGGCGTGGCTTGCTTCCGACGATGCCGCCTTTGTCACCGGCCAAGTCGTCAGCGTGGATGGCGGCCTCAGCATGCACTGAGAAGAAGCGGAAGAGATAGCAGAGAAGCAACAGCGGAAAGGGATCAACCTTGCAGATAGGACTATTAGTCGTCTTCGGAGCTTTGGGAACCCTGGCGCGCTACGCGCTGCAAGGCTGGGTGCAGAACCACACCGATTTTCGTTTTCCGAGCGGCACGCTGGCGGTCAACGTGCTGGGATGCTTTTTGCTGGGCGGCGCCGGCCAGTTTGCATTGCGACACATTACGGTGCCCCCGGACTGGCGTGTCGGCTTGACGGTTGGGTTCTTCGGGGCGTTCACAACCTTTTCCACATTCGGATGGGAAACGGTGCGGATGCTGGAAGATGGCGAGTGGATGAAAGCGGCGCTCTATGCGGGAACCAGCCTCATCGGTGGTTTGCTCGCCGTTTTTCTCGGCATCCGGCTGGCGGACATGCTCTAGGAGGGAAAATGGAACATGCTCGATTCGAAGGGGAGCGCACGCTGATGCGAGTTCACATCGGCGAGTCGGACAAATGGCAAGGCGGCCCTTTGTATCAGGGTCTCGTGGAATTGTTCCGGCAGGAGGGTTTGGCTGGTGTCACCGTGCTGCGCGGGGTGGGAGGTTACGGCTCCGCCAGCCGCTACCATACCGAGAAAATTCTGCGGCTTTCGCAGGACCTGCCCATGGTTCTCGAAGTGGTGGAATACTCGGAACGGGTGGAACGCATCCTGCCCCGGCTGGACGAGATGATCGGCGGAGGCTTGATCACGCTGGAGAAGGTCCGCGTCATCCTTTACCGCTCCAGCAAATAGCAATCCGTTGCCGCACGAAAGCTCGACCTCTTACTGCAAGAGCCCCACCTCTACAGCCGCAGCCTGGGCCGCATGCTTTGGTGTACCATGGCACTGTGGCTGACGGCTCGACAAACACTCCTGGGAAGATTTATCTGGTGGGCGCAGGGCCCGGCGACCCCGGCCTGCTGACGCTGAAGGGGCAGACCATTCTGCGCGCAGCCGACGTGGTCGTCTATGACTACCTGGCTAATCCCGAACTGTTGCTTGAAACCAAGCCGGGAGCGGAGATCATCTACGCGGGAATGCACGCCGAGAAGCGTCTCTCCCAAGAACAGATCAACCAGCTTCTGGTTGACCGTGCGCGGCAGGGCAAGCAAGTCTGCCGGTTAAAAGGGGGTGACCCGTTTATATTCGGAAGGGGCGGTGAGGAGGCCGAGCATATCGCCGCTTCCGGCATCCCGTTTGAGATCGTGCCGGGCGTCAGCTCCGGCTACGCCGTCCCCGCCTATGCGGGCATCCCGCTCACCCACCGGCGGCTCTCCTCCACGGTTACGTTCATCACAGGGCATGAAGACCCGGAAAAGGAGAGCGGCACGAAGCTCGATTGGGAACGGATCGCCCACGGCGCCTCCACGCTGGTGTTTTTCATGAGCGTGAAGACGCTCCCGGCTATCGCCCGGAAGCTGATCCGGGCCGGGCGCGCGCCGTCCACGCCGGTGGCGCTGATCCGCTGGGGAACGCGCGGGGAGCAACGGGTGGTCACGGGCACTCTGGAGACGATTGCCGGCGATGTAAAGAAGGCCGGGCTGAAACCGCCGGCCCTGATCGTGGTGGGAGACGTGGTCAGCCTGCGGGAGAAGGTGCAATGGTTTGAAAAGCTGCCGTTGTTCGGAGAGCGCGTGCTCATCACCCGTTCGCGGGACCAGGCCGCCGAGATGGCGGCGCCATTGCGCTCCCTGGGGGCGGAGACCATCGAGCTGCCGACGATCGCCATTCACGACCCGGAAGACTGGTCGCCGCTCGATCGGGCTCTGGAGACGGCCGGGAGCTACGACTGGATCATCTTCACCAGCGCAAACGGCGTGAGAAAGTTCATGGACAGAATGGGGGTGACCGGCCAGGACATCCGCAGCCTGGCCGGAGCAAAAATCTGCGCCATCGGCCCGGCTACGGCGGAGGAGTTGCGCAGACATCTGCTGCAGGTAGCAAAGGTGCCCCGCGAGTACCGGGCGGAAGGCGTGCTGGAGGCATTTTCCGATGAGCCGCTCGCGGGCAAGCGCTTCCTCATCCCTCGCGCCAGGGTGGCACGGGACGTGCTGCCGGATGAGTTGCGAAAGCGCGGGGCGCAGGTGGACGTGGCGGAAGCCTACCGGACCCTGCCGCCCGCCGACTCGGCGGAAAGAACGCAGGTGATCTTCTCCCGGCACCCGCCCACCGTCATCACCTTTACCAGCTCGTCCACGGTGGAAAATTTTCTCCGGCTGCTGCCGGAGGGGGAGCAATCCGCCTATCTCAACAACGTAAAGCTCGCCTCCATCGGTCCCATTACCAGCGGCACCCTGCGCCGCCACGGGCTCCCCGTCGATATCGAAGCCCGCGAATACACCATCCCCGCGCTGGTTGCGGCCATCGTGGAAAGTCTCGGTAAAAATGCCCGGTAAAACGGGCGGAGGAAAAGTCCGCAGGCCTTCCGCTTGGAGGATGTTGCGAGTGATTGGGGTATCGAACACTTTGGAAGTGGCACAACGACTGGGACAGGGTATTGACACCTCAAAAACTGTCACGGTCTTTGTCGCATGGCCTTTCAGCCTTGGTTATGCTGGGGTTATGCTGGCGGCGCAGAGGCGGAAGGATGCGTAGCAAGACCAGACCGTTTTTTGTACCAAACCTAGCGAGAGAGTTCACACCACAGCTTGTGGCTGTGAAATGGGTTTTGGGAAGCAAGGCTGGCCTGAAGAGTCTGTGTGAAAACCCCTCTTAACTGATCTCGTATAATGCACCTCAAGGAGGCGCGATGAAATTCTTGATCTGCAACCCGGAGCAAGCGTATCTGCTGCCGCCCAGCGTGCGGGACGTACTCGGAGAAGGACACGTTAGTTTCTTTCTGCACCGAGCCGTGGAGCGGTTGGACCTGAGCACATTCGAGCAGGGATACGTGGAAGAAGGACGCCCGGCCGATCACCCTGTCCTGCTGCTGAAAGTGTGGCTGTATGCCTACGTGTTGGGGCTCACCTCGGCGCGGCGGCGGGAGCGGATTGAGAAACCAGAAGGTATGCTGTTATGCATCAGCGGGTTCGTCCCAAAACAAAAATCGGAGGTTTTCACACAGACTCTATAGCCGCTGAGGGAAACCAATCTCAGTGGCTAAAGCCGCTTTCCGGCAGCTCGTTCTCGGCACGGTTAAAACCGTGCCCTGACGTTGAAATTGACCCACTACCGAAGAGCCGGCGGCATTGGAAAATAGCGCGAATGGAGCTACAATTGTACCTCAGGTCGTCAAATCCAGCATTTCTTGCGTTGCAGTATGGAAAGGGCAGCCCGGAAGCTGGATTTGAATTCGTGTTCTGTTGCAGCGCAAAGAGAGAGGAGCAGGCGTTTGAGGCGTGGTTACGGCTCAACACCTGTAGGTTCGATGATCAATGCCGCGGTCTGCCGGCAGACGTCCCGCTACCGAAACGAATTTGTAAACGCCCGTCCCTTTCCGCACGTCGTCATCGACTATTTCTTTGAAGCCGGCCATGCAGAACAGTTGCTGGCTGAATTCCCTCCCTTCGATCCGGCTAACGCCCTAAACGAATTCGGAGAAGTAGGCCGCAAGGCGACGGTCACCGATATCCGGAAAATCAGCCCTTTTTACGCCCAGGTTTACCGCTTTATCGCTTCGCAAGATTACCGGGACTTCATATCGCAGGTCACCGGCATTCCGGATTTGCTGTTTGACGAGTCGCTATTCGGCGGCGGGGCGCAAGAAAACCTCGAGGGGCAGGACTTGGATCCGCACGTGGACTTTAACTATCTTGAGGACCGCATGCTGCACCGCCGGTTGAACGTGCTGCTGTATCTGAACAAAGAGTGGGAGAAGAATTGGGGCGGCTGCATCGAATTGCACTCCAACCCCCGGCGGCCGGCGGAAAATCAAATCAAGGTGGTGGAGCCCCTGTTCAACCGCTGCGTCATTTTCGAGACCAGCGAGCGTTCCTGGCACGGCTTCGAGCGTATTCGTCTCCCCGAAAACAAAAAGCACCACTCGCGGAAAATGCTATCGCTTTATTTGTACACGCGCGACCGGCCCGCTGAGCAGATCGCGCCCCCTCATTCCACCTTCTACATTCAGAGGCCAAAGCCCGCGCGCCTGGTCCCCGGACACACCCTCACTGAGGAAGATGTGCGGCAGATCGAACAAGACTACTACCGGCGCGACAACTGGATCGAGCGCTATCAAAAAATGGAGCTTGAGGATTCCCGGAAGCTGCAGGCCTTCACCGGCTATACCAACGAGCAGCATCCAGCACATAAAATCCATGCCGCGCAGAGGGGGCAGATACCACACACGCTACCTGAAAGCAGTGCAGCATGCCCGGCGCTGGGCGCGCCTCCTGCTTCCGGGAAAAAAAATGGAGCCCCTTCCTCCATGCCTACGGAATCCGCACAGGATGCCCTGCTGGTTCCTTTGACTGGGTACGCGCTTCAGGAAGGCCCGGCGCTGGGATTCTGGCCGGATAATGGCTGGATTGGCAATCCTTTTGAGGTGGCTATCCGGCTCCATAGGCCGCTGGATTCGATCATTGTCCAGGGGTATTTGCCTGAACAGATCCAGCAAGAGATAGAACTTTGCATCTCGGTGAACGGCGTTATGACCTCGCGGCACAGGGTTCCCCCCGGGCTGTTCTCGCTGCAGGTCAGTTCCCCGGCAAGCATGGGGGAAACCATGAAACTGCGGATCACTTCGGACAAGTCCTACTGCCCGGCGCATGCTGGCACGGGCACCGATATACGAGACCTCGTGTTTTCCCTAAGGGAGATTCGCATGCTCCATGCGGCGCAAACTGCAACTGCCGCGAGATAGCGCGAACGTCAGGAATCCTTCTCACTCTCCTCACAAATCCCGCCCCAGCCGCCCTGCCAGCGCTAGCTCCTCCGACGTTGCTTTCGATGCCGAGCAAAACGCAAAAAATATCCTGCCCGGGAAATGGCACGCTATTCTCATCCTAATAAGTGGCCAAGGTTTGCAGGCAAAGGTTTGCAGGCATTTGAGCGGCAGAACGAGCGGATGTTTGGCTAGCCTATTCTTCTTTTTTGCCAAAAACCTGAGGCCTCAATCTGGAGGTGAAGCCAGCGATGGATTCTCAAATGGACTCTCAAAGAGATACCTTTCACTGCAAAACCTCTAACTGCAATGCCCCGGAGATCCCGGACAAGCGTCTCCGCAGTCTGGCCGGACGTTTAACCGTTCTGCTCCGTGCCAATCATTTTCTGCTGGCACTGATTCTGATAGCGACCCCATCGTTCGCCGACGTGATTGTTCTAAAAGCTGGCCGCCGCATCGTCGCCCGCTCCGCTTCCGAACAGGGAGGCAAAGAAGGAGGCCAAGAAGCAGGAAAGATATCCTATGAGGTGTCAGCCGGCAGCATCACCATACCCAAATCACTGGTAGCGCGGATCGAAAAAGGAGAAATCGCAACGCGGAAGCCTGCTTTGGTTTCTAGCGAGGAAGTTTCCATCGAGGAAACGAGCGATGAAAATCCTATCCAAGAACTTTCCAGTCAGATTCAGACGCGCCACGCAGATGTAGAGTCCATCATCCGGAACGATGCCGTGGACGAGAAGCGTTTGCAGGAGATGGCCAGCTTAGCCGGCCATGGCGACAAGGAACGTCGGACCGCGGTGGATGCCTACCTGACGGCTGCTTCCTTTGAGGTCCAGCAGGAACGGCTCGGCCCGGCCAGCCGATGGGCGGAACAGGCATTGCGGTTGTCGCGGCGCGACATCAACGCCTTGCTGTTGAGCGCCCAGATCGATATTGCCCGCCAGCAATACAGCGAGGCGATTGAGCATTTGCGGCTTGCGCAGAGCATCGAGCCCGATTCCCCGGATGTGCCTACCTTGCTGGGCTATGCCTATTACTACGCGGACGGAGCCGGGAAGGCTTCCCGGCATTGGAAGCGTGCCTACGCGATGCGCCCGGATGGCGATCTCAGGGAACTGATCCAGCAGACCGAGCGCGAGGAGCAAGTGGAAAGCGGATATCGGCAGGCGCACAGCGGACACTTCCTGTTTCAGTGGGATAGCTCGGAAGTATCTCCCTCCTTCAGCCGGGAGATACTTGCCACGTTGGAACGGCAGTACTGGGAGCTGGAGTTGGCGCTGGACTTTGCGCCCCGCGAACCGATCGTGGTTATTCTCTACGCCGCCAGGCAGTTCAAGGATATTACGCAAGCGCCCGGCGCCCTCAACGACGGCAAAATTCGGGTTCCGGTGCAGGGCTTGAGCAGCGTCAACGGAGACCTCGCCAGAGTTTTGAAACACGAGCTGGCGCATTCGTTTGTTCATCGCCTCTCTCTCGGGCGCTGTCCTGCGTGGCTCAACGAGGGATTAGCCCTGGCGGAAAGCGGCGAGAGGCTTCCCCAATCCGGCCCATGGCTCGCCATGCTCTATAGCCAGTCCCGGCATGTTCCTCTGGCACAGCTGGAAAAATCCTTTACGCAGTTTAATTCTTCCTTGGCGGCGGTCTCCTACGCTTCATCCGAATCAGCCGTATCCCGGTATGGCTCGGGGCTGACACGGCTCTATAGCCAATCCAGTCGAGTTCCTCTGACACAACTGGGCGGACCTTCTCCAGCTACCATCGGCTATGCGGAATCGCAAGCCGCCGTGGAGATGATCCGCGACCAATACGGCCCTTACCAGTTGTCGCGATTATTGAAAGTCCTGGGAGAAGGTAAGACAATGCCAGAGGCGCTCGAAGAAGTTTTGCGGATGGACTACGCGGAATTGGATGCGGAATTGGGCAGCTATTTGACACGGCGCTACCGTCCCTGACTGCAACCCCATCATTTAGATTTTTACTCTCCAGCTTCCCCCATGAGAGAATAGAAACCCGTACCAGCGGAAGGGCAAAGGAATGCCGACATTCTTATTCAAGTGTGAAAGATGCGGGCGCTACAGACCATTTTTGACCCACGAAGCGTAGCATCCAGGACAACAGGAGGGAAACCTCATACAGAAGCACTGCCCTACATGCCATACGACGACAAGCTGGGCAATGGCATTTCTGGAGCGGCGTTCCGGCAGAGACAGGCGGTCCAGCAGTGAACGGAGAGTGCCCTGAGGACAAGCGGAATACCCTTTAGCTAGTTCCCTCGCCCCACGAACCGCACCAATCCATTTGTGAGGTTGTGAACAAACCTCACCTCTTATTTTTAGAGTATTCCTTTACCAGCGAAGGTCGGGTTAAGCAGGTTGCTGCTGAATTGCGACTTCCGTATCCGGGGCAGCCGCCCGGAGATACTCCGAAGCGAGCTTCTCCTCGTCCAATCCCAGATAGCGGGCATACTGCCGCACATAGCTTTTGTTAAAAATTCCGCCTGGGAGTAGATCAAACCGTTCCGTTTCGATTGCTTTCAGCATGCGAACGCTGATCTTGGTGTATCCGGAAATGTCTTCGAGCGAGATTCCCCTTGCCTCTCGTTCTTTGATTAAGCTCTTACCAAAGGGTCTCATGTTTCCTCAACTCTTTCTTTGGGCTTGCGACCATCATAATGTAAAGAACAGCCGCCTCATGGGGGGACACTTCTCAGTTTACCTCCTAAATTTAGATTAGGCGAAGGGTCGAGGGCAATCCTAAAGATAAGGGATTTAATGAAAGAAATGCCGCTATTATTGGCCTTAAATGGCTCCAGGGAGGGGTGTTGAGCGCCGGGGAGGGGCTATGATATCGCCTCAATCTCAGATCATCATAGCTTATCATAAGCTCATCAGGGCTCAGTATGGTCGCAGCCAGCTTCAATCCAGATATGAACTAGCAGAAACAAAACGGCTTAGCTGTTCAGGGATAGCTCGGGAGCAGTTCAGGGGCAATATGCTCGCCCTGCATCGAGTCGTTCCCCATCGTTCCCCATGGCCATCGCAGGCTGGGCGTCTGAAAATAGTCTAGTTTTGGCGGCGCACCCACTCGCGTGCAGTTGCCGACACCAAGTCTCCGATCAAGACCAGCAGTCCGCCCAGCAGAATCAGAAAGAACATCTCGTCGTAATGGTTGCGCGCCCGCGCGTCCTGTATCCAGAAACCCAGCGAAGATATTCCCAGCATGCCCAGCACCGTCGCTTCCCGGACGCATGTTTCCCAGCGGTAAAAGAAGAAAAGCAGAAAACGCGAAAAGGTCAGCGGAAACAGCGCTGAAAACACCATCTGGGACCGGGTTGCTCCCAGGGCCTGAAGCGCCGCCAGAGGCGGGGACTCCGTGTTTTCCACTACCTCCGCTCCCAGGCGGCCCAGGATGCCCGTGTTGTGGATCGCCAGAGCCAGGACCAGCGGCCAGGAGGTGGGTCCGAAGATGGCCAGCAGCAGAAATGCCCAGATATATTCGGGAATGGCGCGGACGAAAATCATGAAAAGGCGGCACCCCACCACAATCCCGTTCCAGAACAGGTGAACCGGCCAGCCCGGCGATCGGGAGGGCGGGAGAAACGGAAACGGCGTCGCCAGGGTTCTGGCAGCTCCCAAAGCCAAAAGCACCCCGCCGCAGCCCGCCAGAAAGGTGGCGGCAACCGAGATGGCCAGCGTTGTCGCAGTGGCCTCGATCCCTTTTTCTCCCATCAGTTCCCGTACCCAGAGGAGGAGGACCGAGATGTCGAAGGAGCCCGTCTGAAGCGGGTGAGGCCACAGTTCCAGCAGGAAGCGTTGCATGTTCGCTAAGCGCCGCTCGGAGAGCATCGAGTCGGCGCCGAAATCGCCAATAATCCAGGACCCGGCAGCAAGCAGCGCGAGTGCCAGGGCGCTCCAGCGGGCGGAGCGGCGCCTCGGGCGTTGCTTGCTCAGGCGGGCGAGAGCCTCCGTGTGGCGGTTCATACCACGAACCTCCGCCGGAGCACGCCGCTCCACCATTCCACGGCCACAATCAGGAAAAACAGCGTGTAGAGATAGGTCCAGACTTCGCCGTAGTAGAGGTTTTCAAACGACGCCGCAAGGTAGAAGCCGAGCGTAGGGTAGCCGAAAAAGCCCAGCACGGCCGAGGACCGCAGCGCGCATTCAAAGCGATAGAAGCTGTAGGCGGTCATGTCGGGCAAGGCGCGAGGCAGCAGCCCAAAAAGGAAAACTTGCGAGGGAGAAGCGCCGGCTCCCCGCAAGGCATGGGCGGCATCGCGGGGGGCCTCGTCGATCATTTCAGAAAATATCTTGGCCAGAATTCCAGAAAAAGGGATTGTCAGAGCGATGACTGCGCTCAGATGGGTGAGACCAAAAGCAGCCAGGAAGAGCACGGCCCACAGAAGCTCATGGATCGACCGCATGACTGCGATTAAAATTCGCGTGCCCCCGTAAACGAGAGGCCGCAACGTTCGCCCAATGAATCTCTGCCACCGGGACTTCCCTCCCGCGGGGTCTTCGGTCCACCATGCGCTGGCGGCCAGCAAGCCGAGAAGAATACCCAAGGGAACTGCAAGACTCATGGCCGCCGAAGCAAAAATGACGGTGTGGGCGGCTGCTTGCGCGGCCTTCCACAACAATGGCTCAATGCCGGCGGGTGTCTCCGGCGATTCGTAGGTGAGGGCCGGGCTTGCGGCTCGGGAAAAGAATTCGATCGCCATCCGCAGGCTGGGTCCTGACGGCAGCAGATCCGCGAGACCCAGATCAAGCCGCCAGAAAGCCCAGGCAGCAGCCACGGTGATGGCGAGAAGCAGAGCGGCGCGTCCTGAAACAACAGGCCTACGGGCCGGCGCCTCCCCCGGCGCGGCAGAGAACCCGGATTGCGAAGCGGGCTGATCCGTCATATTTTGAACAGGGTCTGCAACTGATCTCCCTCGAGAGCGTCGGGATGCTGGTCGAAAACGATCTCCCCCCCCTTCATTCCCACCAGCCGGGGGAAAAATTCTTGCGCCAGTCGAAGGTTGTGCAGGCTCACGCACAGCGTCAGCTTTCGTTCCCCGGCCAGATCGGTCAGCAGATGCAGGACCGACCGCGCCCTGGCCGGGTCCACGCTCGAGACCGGCTCGTCGGCCAGCAGAATCTTCGGCTTTTGGAAAAGGGCGCGGGCAATTGCCACGCGCTGCCGTTGCCCGCCGGAAAGGCGGTCCACTCGCTGGTAGAGTTTGTCGGCGATCCCAACCCTCTGCAACAGATCGTAGACCTCATCCAGAACATGGCTGGAGGGAAAAGTAAAAAGAAACAGCGCCCGGGCCGTCGAGATTTGGCCCAGCTTCCCGACTAGAACGTTATGCAGGACGTTCAGATTCGGGATTAGGTTCAGCTCCTGGTGGATGAAGCCGACCTTGGAGCGGAGGTGACGCAGCTCCTTGAAGGAAAGACTGTCCAGTTTTTGGCCGAGGGTGAGGACATGGCCGCTGGTGGGCCTCACCATGCCATTGAACAGGCGGAGCAGCGTGGTCTTGCCCGCCCCGCTCGACCCCACCAGCCCGAGCCTCTCCCCCCCGCCGACTTTGAGATCGACGTTTCGGAGCGCGGTCACCGATCCGTACTGGACCGAGACCTGATTCAGGGACAGGTTCCTCCCTGAATTCTCTTCCTCTTTACACTCCATGCTATCTGAGCATCTCCAATTGTTCCGCCACCTGGCGAATTCCCTCGTATTCCTCGTTGGAGGCTGGGATGAGGCGTTCCCTGGGAAGGGCTGCAAGAAGGTTCGGATCTTCGATGCTCACCAAGGCCTGCTGCACCCGGTCCACGAATCCGGCGCCGAACAGCTCGTCCAGTTCCGGGTGCGCGGTCCAATTGTAGTCTGCAAAGGTGGGTGTCTGCCAGATCACTTTGCAAACTTCCGGATCGGTCTGCCCCGATTCCACCCTTCGCTCGTAGACCAGGTAGTTCACCACGCCCGCTTCGTACTGGCCGCTCTCCACCAGCTCGACGGTCTTATCGTGGCTTCCGGAAAAGGCCACCGGATGCTCAAAGAACTCCTGGGGAGACTTTCCCGAGTTCTGGCGGATGAAATATTCGGGCATCAGTCTCCCGGAGGTTGAACTTTCACTACCGAAGGTAAATTTCAAGCCGGCGATCCCGGCCGGAAACTCATCCTTTCTCTCCAATCCCGTGTCGCGGTGAACAATGAAGTAGGAGTAATAATTCGGATCGGAGGCGCCTTGCGCGATGGCCCGCGCTCCGGGAACCGCCTGACGCGCCTGCACCCCGGTCAGGCCCCCGAACCATGCCAGATGAACGTCGCTGTTTTTGAACATCTCCACCGACGCCTGGTAATCGCGGGCCGGAACGTACTCTACAGTAATCCCCAACTGCCCGGAAAGATAGTCCGCCAGAGGCTGGAACTTCTCCTGCAGCTCCGTTGTGTTCTGGTCCGGAATGGCGGAAAAGCGCAGCACCGTGCGGGTTTCTTCCCGGCCCCCTCCGCAGGAAACGGTCAGAAGGAGAGCAATTCCCGTCAGGACACTTCGTTTTAGTTTTAGTTCTTGCCACATATTTCTAATCCTCTCGAAGGTTAAAAGTTCCCGAAGTTTAAAAGTTATAGATGAGGTAGAGGTTCACACGATTGTCAATTCTTTCTTCCCGCCCTTTGAAATTCGTTTTCCAGTTTCTGAAAACACGGCCCGGAACGGACACGATGCAAAACGATGCGGTCCGCCAATGAGCGAAAATATTAGAAATCTTTAGAAAGCTATGAAGTCAGGAACGGCAAACTGGCGTTTAGGAAGGAATTCAGGTGAATCCTGAAAGGGTGCGCGGTTTGGTTTCAATCGTCATTGGGGTGAACACTCTTATGACACTCCGTCCCCCGGAGTGTCAAGAAAAATCCATGGTGATCCGAATTCCCGCCTTCGGCTTCGCGGTCGGGGCCGCCTGTGGCTCTTCTGCCATCGAAACTGCCTGCATGTTAGTTCGCCTGATCGCAGGAAACCTAAGTGGCTGGGGTGGCCATTTACTTGGACCGGCATTAGGGAGTGTTAAGATACAATTTCTAATGCCTGTCGCCTGTCCAATAGGGTTCCGAGGCAGTCAAGTCCCGGGTATCTTTACAAAGCGTTGACGCTCCGAACCAGGAACGTGGTAGCCGGCTTTCCTGAAGGTTATCGGCAACTTTTGGAACAGCACCGCGATCCTCTGGAATCCCTTTAGCCGGCTTCTGGAACCGCCGGCATATTGGAGGGAAGGATCAAAGAACACGACCGCCGCATGTTTTGCGCTTCTCGAAACCTCAAGCTGCTCCTCCGCGCATTGCATCACCGAAATTTTCGTCTTTTCTATTGCGGCCAGGCCATATCGCTGATCGGCACGTGGACGCAGCGCGTCGCCATCGGCTGGCTGGTCTATCGTTTGACGGGTTCGGTTTTTATGCTGGGCTTGGTGAGTTTCATCGGGGATCTTCCTCTTTTTTTGGTTGCGCCATTCGCCGGCGTGATGGCCGACCGGTGGAATCAGCATCGCATCCTGATCGCGATCCAAACCCTGGCGATGGTGCAGGCCTCGATTCTGGCAATTCTTGTTTTAACCGGCGCCGTCGAGGTGTGGCACGCCGTCGTGCTCAGCATCTTCCTGGGTCTGGTTCACGCTTTTGACGTGCCGGTCCGGCAGTCGTTTATGCCGGACCTGATCGAAAAAAGGGAAGACCTGGGAAACGCCATTGCTTTGAACTCATCCATGGTGCATGGCGCAAGGCTGCTGGGGCCTTCTCTGGCAGGCATCCTCATCGCCGCCACGGGGGAAGGGATTTGTTTTCTTTTGAACGCCGTCAGTTATATTGCGGTGATTGCCGCTTTAATCGCCATGAAAATCAGCCCGAAAGAAAAAGCAGCCGGCAACATCCGGGTCATGAAGGAACTTCAAGAGGGCCTCGCCTACGTCTCCCATTCTGTGCCGATCCGTTCCATCTTGCTGCTGCTCGGCCTGGTCAGCCTGGTCGCAATGCCTTACCAGGTGCTGATGCCGGTTTTTGCCAAAGACATTCTTCTGGGCGGCCCGCGCACTTTTGGTTTTCTTGTGGGTTGCTCCGGCCTCGGCGCCTTGGCGGGCGCCGTTTACCTGGCCTCGAGAAAAAGCGCGCCCGGACTGGAGCGCATGATTGCCATCGCCGCCGGCATTTTTGGAGTCGGGCTGATTACGTTTTCTTTTTCCCGAATTTTGTGGCTTTCTTTTTTCCTTATGCTATTTAGTGGCTTTGGAATGATGATTCAGATGGCGTCCAGTAACACGGTGTTGCAGACGATTGTAGACGACAACATGCGAGGCCGCATGATGGGCTTTTACGCGATGGCGTACCGGGGGA
Source organism: Terriglobia bacterium (assembly GCA_963666975.2). GTDB lineage: Bacteria > Acidobacteriota > Terriglobia > 2-12-FULL-54-10 > 2-12-FULL-54-10 > JADFGZ01. Next base: position 2,000,015 of record CAXVYR010000004.1, read on the forward strand.
TGGTCCCGCTGGGCAGTCTATTGGCAGGCGTTCTGGCGGGGAAGATCGGAGCGCCCGGAACCTTGCTGCTGGGCGGAGTGTGCTGTGTTTCGGGCGCTGTACTGTTCGCCAGCAAGCTTCCCCATTTGAGGAAAGCGATTCACCCCATCTACGTGAAGATGGGGCTCCTTTCAGACGCAGGCGCCGGCGGGCAAAAACCCGGCATTCCAAAATCGATTGATGTGAGCTTGCCGGCCGAAGAGTAGCCGGCTTCCAACTGATTCCTGATGCGGTTTCCTGGTTGGGCGAGATTCCATCCGAGCCGCGACAGGCTCGCCGGGGATTCGGTGGGCGCTATCGATCCACATGTGATAGCCTGGAAAACCCAACGACCCGGATTTTATGGGTTGTCTGAAATCCACGGCCTGCAATCGAGGCCGGCAGAGTCTGCATTGTAGTCTTTGAATTGACTCCCATTTCAAAACTTGGTTGTATGGGGGATTTCCAGGAGCAAGGGGAGGAGATGCAAATGGGACCAGCGGAAGCCAGTCAGGTGCAGTTGGAACTGGGCAAAAAGATGGGGAGCAAAGAGGCCAAGACCCTGGTCGATGCGCTCTATCAGAAAACCCTGGACCGTTGGGAGCAACGAGTCAATCGCGGAGCTTTCATGCAGGAGTTGAGGGCTGGGACCCTGCCGCTGGAGGCCATCCGGTTGTTTTGGAAGAACTGGGCCTATTTTGTCTTCGAGATCAACAACATTGTCGCCTGCACCTATCAGCGGCACATCGGATTTTTCAAACGCCAACCGGACCTGCTGGCCAGCTTCAGCGCAAAAGTCGCCGACGAGTATATCCACCCGGAGCCGCCGGGGCATGTGAAGCTGGTCCTGGAGCAGACCAAAATCTTCGGCATCCCCGAAGAAGAAGTGATTGCCTGCGAGATGCTGGCCGATTGCCGGGGAATCCTGGAGTTCAAAAGAGGCTTGTTGCATGAAGGGACTCTTTTAGAATGGTGGACGGCGATGGCTACCGAGGAGCCGGTGGGACATTGGGCGCGGGAGTGGAAACAAGCGCTCACCGGAAAGTACGGCTTCCAGCTCGCCCAGGTGGAATATTTCCGCACCCATGAAGAAGCTGACCTCGAACAACATGCCGAGGGCGTCATGGGACACGGCGAGTTCAATCGGGTCGTATTGCAGCGGCTTTTGGAAGGGGGGTTGGTGGAGATGCGGCCCGGATTCTCTTTTTTCTATCCGCCGCTGACTGCGGTGGACTTTTACGGATTGTTTTTCGACGGGGTCTACAACCGCTCCCGGGCGGATGCAGGAACCCTATAGCGACCATCTGGAAACTGCCGGCGTGGCGCATTCTGCAGTTGGCGGGCAAGCAAGCAGAATAGTCGTGGGGAAATTGGCGGAAAATCATGACCAGCAGTGAGCATCCCGGCAGCGGGCAGCAGGCTGCCGCCGTGCTCCCCGGACCCGAGGCGTCTCCGGGTGAGGGGAGGCGACTGGCACGAAAAAAATCGCTGGCCGGTGTTTTGCTCGGCCCCGCGTTGTTCGCCGTGGCGCTGCTGCTGCCCCCTCCGGAAGGCGTTACGGAGATCGGCATGCGGTCGCTGGGCGTCTTTCTCTGGGTCATGGCCTGGTGGATCGCCGAGCCCATCCCTCTGCCCGCAACGGCCTTCCTTTCACTGGTCCTGCTGATCCTCTGCGGGGTCTTCCCTCTCGAAAGAGCCTTCGGCTTCTGGGCCCACTGGGTGAACCTTTTCCTGATCGGCGCTTGCATCATCGGCCAGGCGATGAACATCCACGGCCTGAATAAGCGGTTCGCTTACTGGATCATGTCGCTGCGGGTGATCGGAAACAGTTCCTGGCGGTTGATGCTGGCCCTGCTGTGGGCGTGCGCCTTGCTGAGCGCCATCGCGTCCAATACGGTCTGCACGATCCTTTTCACCTCCATTGCGCTCAGTTTTATCCGGAATTTTAACATTGCCCCCCGCAGCCGGTATAGCGTGGCGCTGCTGGTTTGCGTGCCCTGGGCGGCGAGCATCGGCGGAACCGCGACGCCGGTGGGCGCAGCCGGCCATCTGTACTCGCTGGGGTTGCTGCGCGAGATGAACTTCCACGTGGGATTCCTTCCTTGGATGATGTTCGGCGTGCCCATGATGCTGATCGCCATGGCGGCGATGATGCTGGTCATCCGCCTGGTTTTCCGGCCCGAGTTTGAGGAGATTCAAGTGTCCTCCTCCTTCGCCCGCGAGGAGCTGCGGAAGATGGGGCCGATCCGCCGGGAGGAAAAAATCTCCGCCGCCGTCCTTCTGACGGCGCTGGCCCTTTGGATGCTTCCCGACCTGGCCCACTTCCTGGTGGAACCGTCGCATCCGGCGGCGCAGTGGATTCAAAACCGCCTGAGTTGGGCCGTGGTCGCCCTGCTGGCCGCGATGAGCTTGTTCATCATCCCGGTGGACTGGAAAGAAAGAAGATTCGCCATGACCTGGGACGACGCCGTGAAAGGCATTCATTGGGGAGTTCTGGCGGTCGTCGCGGGCGCGCTGGCCATTGGAACCGCGCTGAGCAGCACCGAGGTGGGACTTGGCCAGCTTTTTGTGAAAGGGATTGGGATGCTGTCGGAGTGGGGGGGAACCACGACGGCGCTGGTTGCAGCCAGCCTGGTGTTTATAGGGCTGCTGACCAACGGCGTCTCCAATTTTGCCTCCATGAGCATTGTGATTCCCATCATGCTCTCCCTGGCTGTAGCTCCGGGGTCCGGCCTCAACCCGGTGGCGCTCACTATATGCCTGGGGCTCACCGCCTCTTGGGCATTTGCGTTGCCGTCGTCTACGCCGCTCAACGCCATTGCCTTCTCCAGCGGTATTGTGCGGACCTCGGATATGTTTCGCGGCGGAATCATTCTGGCGCTGCTCTGCACGCTGGCCAGCATCTTGATTGCCTACCCGCTTCTCAACTGGATCTTCTCCTGACCGGGGTAGATGATGGATGATAAACGAATAAGGATAACCGGATAAGAAGGAATCGCATCGACGTATCGCTTCACCCTCTCGGGCGTCATGTGAATTCCCGTGTAAAGGGAATTGTCGTACAGAAATAGGGGACACGATTCACCCGTGCGGCCGAAGGGCGTGAGCAGTGGAAGTAAAATCCCCTCGCAGACCGTGCTTGCCATAGAACAATGCCCCCTAATTGGATTTTCGGCTGCGCCCACTCCAACAACCCGGCCATCCCAGCAAAGCCTGGCGGCAACTCATGCGAGTAGTCTGGAGCTAATCGGGTGGGTATTTTACCCAATCCGCCGTGGCCGGGGTCCCGGAAACAACCGGCACGAAAAGGGATTGAACATGGCAAAGGACTGGAGTATATTCCATTCTACATAATAGAGGCGCAGTCTTGCGCCCCTCCCAGCAAGGGCGGAAAACTGAGGTTACGGGACCATCTCGATACTTTAGGAGGTATGGAGATTATGAAGGTTATGCCACACCGAAAAGCATTGCGCCGCGCTTGGACCATGATTGCCATGCTGACCGGAATTACGCTTCTTGCCGTGTGGATCGTCTTTCCGAAAGCACCAGACCTCCCGGGAGTAACCGCCATGCTCCAGGCCGTTTCGCCGCGACCTGCCGGGGGTCCTCGATTGATTTCCATCCAACCGTTCTCCGGAATGGAGGGAGCCATCTGCGAATGGATGCCGGCCAGCGCAACGTCGGCTACCAGCCCGGCCACTGCTCTGTGGCAGGAATCTTCATCGACCGGCGCCGCTCAAACCTCTCCAGATGATCTCAGAACTGCCAGCGATATCGAACGAGCGCCGGTGCGGGTCATCCGGGACACCTACTCTACATACAGCGCCATCGCCGTGGATACCAATTCCAATGAAGTGTACATGCAGGATGAGAACCTGTTCGGCTTTAAGGTGTTCAACCGGATGGACAACACTCCTCCAAACGCCCAATTTACCGAGCCGAAGCGGGTTGTTTCCGGTCCCAGCACGAAGATGGAGTTTAACTGCGGCCTATATATAGACCCCAAGACGGGCGACGTGTATTCGGTGAACAACGACACCATGGACACAATGGTGGTGTTTCCTCGTGAGGCGCGTGGAAAAAATCGCGCTGGCGATCGGCAATCCCGGCGTCGTCGCTTATGACAGCAAGCGGGAAGAGGTTCTGGTTCCCAACTGAGTGGCCCACCCGCAGATCGCGGCTTTTGCCAGGCTGGCAAAAGAGAATACGATGCCCACGAGGCTGCTGGCGGGGCAAGCAACCCGCTTGAGCCGCACGATGCACGATATCCGTTATGACGCGGTCCACGATGAATTTTTTGTAACGAATCCCTTCGCCCAGGCGATCATGGCTTTCCGAGGAGGAGCCAATGGAGAGGAAGCGCCGATTCGCATCATTCAGGGGGCGAAAACGCTGCTGGCGGGTGTTGAGGGAAATGTGTCGAGCGGTGTAGACCGTTTAGACGTCGATCCGGTCCACGATGAAATCTTCATTCCCTCCGGGGACAAGATTCTGGTGTATCCGCGGACAGGGAACGGCAATATCCCCCCGCTCCGGGTCATCCAAGGTCCGGATACAAAATTAACCAGGGCGCAATCGATTGCTGTAGATCCGGTCAATAATGTGATTGTGGCCGGCACGAACAGGCGATACAACAACGGCTCCGGATCCCTTCTGATCTTCAACCGCACCGGAAGCGGAAACGTCAAACCCCGAGGACTCATCATGGGTCCCAGAACGGGGATCGGAAATTTGCAGCAACTCCGGGTCTATTCGCCCAAGGGCTGGATTGTTGCGCCCCAGACCGGAGATTCTTACGGCATACTGGAGCCGGAAGGCGTTTTTATCGGCGTTTGGAGCATCAACGACGACGGGGATGTCCCACCCCGCTGGAAGCTCGGTGGACCGGGGAGCGTCATGAAGAAATCGCGCGGGATCGCGCTGAACCCCAAGAACAAAGAGCTGATTATCGCGGACATGCGGCTCAATTCAGTCCTCACGTACTACTTCCCTGAGATCTTTTAGTTTTCCTCGCCTTCCATTGGACGGGCTGTTGGGGCCGCTGGGACCGGTTTGGAGAAGAAGTCGTCTAGGGAGGCTCGGTTGGACGCAAATGGATATATACTTTCGGTCGCCGGAGGGCTAAAAAGGAAATTCCGGTTTAGAAAGAATCTCGGCTGAGGGTGGTCGCAGATAGTTTCCAGGCGGAGGAGATTAGGAAAAGTTGCCAACAAGCCCTTCGATTTTGCCGAGAATATCCTCCGCTTTTGTTCCCCGAGGCAAAGCAAGAAGGTCCAGAGCTTCGGTCATGAAAGGAAGGAAAACAATGAATTGGAAAAGGTTGCCCCTCGTCGTCTTGCTGCTCTGTGGCTGGCTGTCGTTTCTCAGCAGCACCGTCAGAGCCCAGGAACCCTCAGACATCATTCTCTACAACGGAAAGATTGTGACGGTGGATGACGATTCCTTCACCTCGAACCTGGGCACTATCGCGCAGGCTATCCACATAAAGGACGGAACGATTCTGCATGTAGGCGCCAATGCCGAGATTCGCGCCATGGCCGGACCAGGCACAAAGGTGATTGACCTGAAGGGTCGTTTCGTGATGCCGGGCATTATCAACACGCATGACCACCCGATGGACTGGGACCCGCTGAACCCGTACATCATAAGGAACGTCGTAACGGACGATGTTCACATTGAACGGTTTTTGTGGGAGGAGCCTCCGGATGAGAAGTTGCGAAAATTTCCCCGCGTTTTGGAGGAAGCAGTCCTCGCCGCCAAACCCGGCCAGTGGATTCGAATCAGTTTGCTTCATGGGAAAGAGTATCGTTGGAGAGAAGAGGTTACCAGTTTCTTGGGCCGGCAGATTACCAAGCAGCAATTGGATATGGCGGCGCCTAATAACCCGGTGCTCGTGCGGGCCGGTTTTGTGGGGGCGTTGGTGAACAACCGCGCGTTGGAGGAAATCAGAAAATACTGGGGAGATAAAGCCGACGCTATCTTTAGCACGCCGGAAAACGCTGGATTTGAGCAGACGGGATTTGGCGCTGTCAGTTACCGCTTCGTCGAGCCGGATATTATTTACCACAAAGACCATCCCGAAATCTGGGCCAAGATACTGGAACACGGCCTCTCGTGGCTGGCCGGTTATGGGGTGACAACCGACGGCTCGATGATGTACGCCCCGGCACAAATTTATGGTTATCGCAAACTGGAGAAGGAAGATAGGCTGGCGATCCGCATGCCGTGGGGGTATTTCTGGCCGCCCTTTAACGAACCATTCAACGACCCCTATTTTTTGGCGGATATCGCTAATCGTGTTGGAGAAGGCTCCGACCGCTTCTGGTTCATCGGCGCTTCCCCGATGATGACCTTCGGTTGCTCTACCTTGCCGGGCATCACTCCGGAAGCGCAGAAAAGAGAGGCCGAATGCGATGACACGCTCGAACCTGGATCGGGCATGAGCAAGTGGACCTACAATTACGTCAAAGCCGGCGGCCGCATTGCGCTCATCCATACCGAGGGGGATCAGGACATCGACTACCTGCTGGACATCGTCGAGCAGGCCAGCAAGGACGCGGGGATGACGCTAGAGGAAATTCGTGCCAAACGGCATGCATATGACCACGGGCAGATGTCCCCCCGGGACGATCAAGCGGTGCGCCTGAGAAATCTGGGGATGATCGTAGGTAACTATGACATATACCTCTGGGAAGGCAATGGCGCCAGAATCTTGAAGGACTACGGAGAAAGAGCAGCCAGCTGGGTGACTCCACGCAAAAGATTGGTCTCCAACCAAGTTGTCACTACGCTGGAGCTGGATCGACCTTTCGGCTACACCAATCTGACCATGTTCCAGGTTTTTCATACGGCGATTACCCGGAAGGACAAGGATGGAAATGTGATTGCTCCCCAGCAAGGGGTGGACCGGCAAACCATGTTAAAGATAGCTACCACTTGGGGTTCCCAATACGTCTTGCGACAGGACAAACTCGGTTCCCTGGAGCCCGGTAAGTGGGCGGACCTGGCTGTTTTGGACAAAGATTACCTCACCATTCCCGTGGACGACATCCCCAAGCTGCAGGTGTTGATGACCCTGGTGGGCGGTAAAGTAGCCCATCTGGTTCCATCGCTGGCCCGCGAAATCGGCATGCAGGCCACGGGATCTCAGGTGGAACTCGGCGGACCGGCAGCGCAATGGTAGGTTTTTTCGGTTGGAACAGGGCAAGAGGAACTGGTAGAGTCTCTCGGCGCCAAACTGGACGCGTTCTATTTTGCATTCGGCGAGGCCGACGTTTTTCTTATTGTAGACGCCCCTGACAATCTGAGCGCCGCTGCTGCCTCCCTGGCAGTCAACGCGACCGGAGCGGTCCGGCTCAAAACGACGGTTCTTCTGACCCCCGAAGAGATGGACGCAGCCACGAAGAAGAGCGTGAGTTATCGCGCACCCGGCAAATAGCACATCATCACCCGTTGGCGCGTTCTGCCCTGCAAATATCCACCTTGCCCATGCGCGCGCTTTCCTCCCGCCGGTCGTATCGGGATTGACGTTCAGAAACCGATACCTGCGATGCGGTCCACTTGGGTCCGAACGATCAGGCGCTTCTCGCCCGGCGTTCGCCAGGGATAGTTGTCCATTCCCAAAAAACGTTTGGCGAGCATGTCGATGTGCGGCTCCGCTCCCTCGGCGGTCACCGTCGCAGTCCCGTAGAAGATCGCGTGTCCCTGCGGGTTGAGGGGATTCTGAACGGAAATCAGGATGCGCGGGTCGCGGCGCAGGTTTCGCGGCTTGACTCTCCCCTCCGCAGTGTTGAAGAGAACTTCGTTCCCGTCAACGTCCATCCAGACCATCGACATTTGCGGGCTGCCGTCTTGATTGCGCGTTACCACATGGCCATAGGCCCTGAGCGTGAGAAATTGTTTGACTGTATCGGGAAGTTCAATCGGCATGTGCACCACCATGGCATAAAATATCCGGGGCTTCCAGCAAGTTTATTTCATTAAAGTTTACTTCATTCGCTGGAATTTTCGATTGCAATTTTCGGGCGGCTTCAGGCTTTTCGCCTGTTTGCGTGACCCTTAAATCCTTTTCAAAGCCTTTATGACAACCCCTGCCTTCCGTCGGCGGAAGGCTCGCCGCTACTGATAAGAAATCACCAGTTGTTGGACGGCCGGGCTGAGATCATGCCGCTCGCTGCGCGTGAAACCGGCGTTGCCAAACATGCGCTCCAAGTCGGCAAAGCTGTAGGCATCGCCGTTCGGCGTCGTGGCCAGCATGACCAAGGGGAAGCCGGCAGAACCCCCGGGAGAGATACGGTCGTCGTTGAGCACGAACTCGATGGTCGCCGCGCGTCCTCCCGGCTGGAGCGAGACTGCCACCTTGCGCAGGAGGGTTTCGCAAGCCGGGATGTCAAAGTGATGCAGGAAGTTGGTCAGCAAGACAACATCGTAGCCGTTTCCGAACTCCACTTCGAATGCATCGCCTGCGATGGTGTGGTAGCGGCTGGCTACTCCGGCGAGGGAGGCATTTTCCTTCGCCACTTCCAGAACGCCGGGCCAATCCAGCCCCGTTACCTCGATCTTCGGGTTCCGCTGCGCCAGCGTGATGCCGAACATCCCGTGGCCGGCGGCAATGTCGAGCACCTTGGCCTTGCTCCCTGTCTCGAACCGGAGCACGTCCGCCATCATCCGTGCCGGCAGGATCATCAGTGACGCCATGCCACGGGCGAAGTCCACCCAAACGGGATGCTCAGGACTCACCGAACCCTGCCCGTCAAGAATGGTCGTTCCCCGGCGAACCGTCTCCGCAAGCCCCTCAAAGGCGTTTTTCATCATGGGGGAAAGAAGAAATTGGAGCGCGCCTCCCAAATAGGCCCGCGAGTTTCGGTCGAGAAACATGGCGCTGTCCGGGGTCAGGGCGTAGTGGCCGTCTTGCTTGGCCAGAAATCCAGTGACCGTCAGATAATCGCACAGGATGCGCGTGCTTCGCTCGGGTGTGCCTAGCTGAGAGGAGACATCTGCGACAGTCGCCCTGTTTTTTCCAATGGCGGTGAACAGATCCAATTCGACCGCTGCTTGTAAGGCGGCCGTCCGTTGAAACGCCATGGCCGTATCGTAAAAAAGCACAGGAGACGGTTGTGTGCTCATGAATCCCCTTGTCTGATTGAGATATTTCGGATGGAATTTTGATTCCCACCTTACGTTCACACAAAATCATACGCCAGCCTGCCAGCCCTTAAATAAATTTTTCTGGAAATTTTCCGAAAAGGCTTCCGGGAAGCTTGGGCATGCTCTGCAGGCGCAGGAAGGACCTCTTCCCCATGCCGCGCTGCCAGCCAAACGCGAGGTGGCAATCCGAGCTTGAAGCAACCAGGGGGCAGGCGTATGATTTGGGCGCAAGCAGAATTGAACGCCGAAATTCCCAACAAAAAGACGGCAAGGAGGACGGGCATGCTCCGGCAGGTGGCTCATCCCGAGCATCGCAAGGAAGCTGACAGTTCCCCTAGAACCGGTTTCAAAAATGGTCAATTGGGGGGAACGTCATATCAAACTGGCAGATTCCTTGGGTCGGCAAACGGGAGGCCCGCAAAGGAGCAAAGACCATGACCACCTCGAAACCTGCTGATCCCGGCTCCTTCCGGGCATTTGAACACTCCGGCTGGCTGCAGGTCGCCGAACAGTATAATAACTTTTTTGCCTCTCTCACGGCTCAGACCATCGAACCGCTTCTGGACGCCGCGGGCGTGTCGAACGGCGCGCGCCTGCTCGACGTGGCGACGGGGCCAGGCTACGTCGCCGCCGCCGCCGCCAAGAGGGGCGCTTCTGCGGTGGGACTGGATTTTTCCGCCGCCATGGTGGCTCTCGCGCGCCGGCAATATCCGGAAGCGAAATTCCAGGAAGGAGACGCGGAACAGTTGCCCTTCCCCGACGGCAGCTTCGACGCTGTGGTCACGAATTTCGGATTGCTCCATCTGGGCATGCCGGAAAAAGCATTGCAGGAAGCGCACCGGGTGCTCCGGTCCGGCGGACGAATCGGGTTCACTGTATGGACCAAGCCGGACGAAGCCATTGGATTTCAAATCATCCTGCAAGCGATCGAACAGCACGGCACCCAAACCGTTCCTCTCCCGGAGGGTCCTCCCTTCTTCCGTTTCAGCGACCCGGCGGAGTGTCACCGAGTTTTGAAGGAAGCGGGCTTTGCCGAACCCCGCACGGAAAAGGTCCCGCAACTTTGGCGGCTGCCCTCGCCCGATGCCCTTTTAGACGCCATACAAAAAGGAACGGTTCGGACCGGCGGATTGCTGCTGGCCCAGCCCCGTGAGGTACAGAACGCCATCCAAGCGGTCATCCGGGATGCAGTGAAAGTCTATGAGAAGGCCGGCTCGATTGAATTGCCCATGGCCGCTATTCTGGCAGCAGCCAGGAAGCCATAGAGCATCTATAACGGCGTTGGCGTTGTCAACAGACACCAGCAGCGTAGTGAGCCGGCGCCGTTATCCAATCAATTTTGGAGTTGGTGTAGAGTGCTTCACAGCCCTGCCAGGGCGGCAGAAGCTAGCCCAGGGCTTACGAGTCTGTCGGGAATAGATACATTGGCAAACAGGATTCAGGAAACTCTTGACGAAAGAATATGCGCCCGCTAAGGTCAGCGCAGGAGCAAACGATTTCGAGACCACCAGCCGGAACAACTGTTGATGCTGCCGCCCTCGTTGCAGGACTGGCTGCCGGAAAGGCATCTGGCGCGGTTTCTCAGCGATGTGGTGACGGAACTGGATGGGAGCGCGATCTATCAGTCCTACGACGAGAAGGACGGTCGCGGGCAAGCCGCGTATCACCCAGTGATGATGGTGAAGCTGCTGTTCTATGGGTACTGTGTCGGAGTGATGTCCTCGCGCAAGATCGAGGCGGCGACCTACGACCCTGTCGCTTTCCGGTATCTGGCGGCCGATGAGCATCCGGACCACGCCAGCATCAGGAGACCTGAAATCAGGAACAGCGTATTTGATATCCAACCCATTGGAAGGGTCCGGGAGCGCCCAGCGTGTAGAGACCTACCGGAACGAAGGAAAGCGCGAACACGGCAAACATCGAGTAGGGTTTTCCCTTCCATGCCGCCACCGCCCCCGCCAGAGCCAGGCCGAGCATCATGCCAGCGATGGCATAACTGCCCGCAGTGATCCCGCGATTTCCATAGGGATTGAAAAACAAGAACACGAGCCAAAGGCTGCCGGTGACCAAGGAGGCCGCCAGACCGATCGAACGGCCGGCTTGCAACAGGACCGCCCCCTTCCAGCCCTAGTAGTTGTCGGTTTCCCGGCTGCTCCGCTCGTAAGGCTGCTGAAGATGTTCATTGGCCACCGCCTGCGCCCCTTGCGTGTCGTCCTTGGTCCGCACGGCTTGCTGGTATTCGTTGACGGCGCGGTCCCGCTGGCCCGTCACATCGAAGATTTGCCCCAGATAAATGTGGCTCCAAACCTCCGTCCACAGGGGCTCCAGGTCCCCGTTGAGCGCCTCTCGGAAGGCATTGGCGGCTGACTGGTAATTCCGGAGAAGGAAAAACACCTCCCCCACACGGTAGTGGGCGAACGAGCTGATGCGGCTGATGTCCAGAGCTTTCTGGTATTCCTCCAGAGCGCCGGAATAATCCCGCTGCTCGACGGCCAACTCGCCCCGGGCGATGGCAACCCGGAGACGGACCGTGTCGTTGTACTTCAGCACCCGGTTATTCGGGTCTACGATGACCCGGCGCGGTTTCCCGAACGTAGCAATCGAAAATTCCGAAGCGCGGCCCGTCACCTGGACACGCTCGTTCACCGGGTCTCCGTCGGTTTCCACTTCGAGTTCCACGGGCATGCTGAAGGTGTCCATATCCTGCTTGATTTTCCCCACCACCTTAAACCCGTCCGGCACCCGGTAGACCACGTATTCGGCCTCGAAATTGGAGGCTCCCGTCGACTCGATCCACTGAATAAAGAACCCCCGCAAATCCTGGGAGCTGGCCCGTTCCACCTCCATGCGAAAGTCCTCCGTTGTCGCCGGCTGGAAGGCGAACCGGTCGGCAAACTGCTGGAGGGCCTGGAAGAAGGCATCGTCGCCGATCACCCAGCGGAGCATGTGGAACACGACGCCGCTTTTGTCATGGACGATGGATTTGAACTGCGGCGAAAAATCGGCCAGGCGGCCGGCTGCCCGGATGGGCACCGTGTCGTGAGTCAATGCCTCAATCGACATCTCACGCATGCGCTCCCCCAGCGCCGCTTCCCCTCCCATGTGCTCCAAGTACAAAGCCTCCGAATAGGTGGCCAATCCGTGGTCCAGCCAGAGATCAGACAGCGAGGCAGGACTCACCAGCGCGCGCCACCACTGCTGGGAAATCTCATGCGCCAGCAAGCGGTAGTTCACATCGGAGCCGATGGCGCGCGATGCCAGAAAAACCACTCCGGGCGCCGAGTATCCCCCCAGGGAGCGGTCATCGATCTCCACAATCGCAAGGTCTGCTTGCGGGGGCAGTCCGAACCGTCCGGTGAAAAAACTCATCATCCGGGCCGCTTCTTCTCCATACGTCCGGGCCATCCCGTAGTTCTCCCCGGCAAAATAAACTTGCATGGTGAGCCCCTCTGCGCTGACCACTTCCGGTTGCAAAGGAACCACGGCGAAGCTTCCGGCCAGTTGCGGCTGCTCGTAGGAGAAAGAAAACAGCACTTTGTCCTCGTTCCAGGACGGCGGCTGGGACTTGCCGCCGGCGACCACGTTAAAACCGGCGGGAACCGTGATATGGAGCTCTGCCGTGTAGCGGTTGGTGGAGTAGCCGATCACCGGAAACCATCGGGCCGGATAGAGCAAATACGAGCCTTCTTCCCCGACGTAGGCCAGCCGGATTCCCTCCGCAGGACTGTAATCCGCATTCTCGAACACCCCTTCATACTCAAAGGTGATGGTAGCGGTCTGGTCCTTGGAAAGCGGCTGCCCCAGGCTCACCACGAGGGTCAGGTTGTCGGAGCTGCGCTGCGCCGAGAGAGCATCTCCTTGTTCATTCTCGATGTTTGTCGGGAAAAGGTTGTTGTTGAGTTCAAAATTCAGCGAGTACACGTCCTCCATCGCCTGCAAGCGAATTTGGGCCTTGGCCTGGATCTGATGAGTTTCGGGAAACAACTCGGCTTCGATCACATAATGCTGGACGGTGACGGGTTCCTGGAATTCCTGGTAATCGGGAAGATAATCATCCGCCACCAGTTGAGGCCGGGCGTCCTCTTGTTCGCTGTACTGCGCCGGAACGCCGGTTGGAAACAAGGAAACCAACATAGCAAGCGCCAGCATTTCCAGTATTGTTTTCCCCGGCGGCAGCCAGAGCGCGCTCTGCTTCATAACAACAACCCACTGCGAAAAAATGCTTTTCTCAAGATATTATCCTAAAAATGAAATTCGGCGCGAAAGCCATTCGTGACCTTTTTCATCAATTCCCGCTCCGTGCCGGTTCAAACACTTCCAGCCGGTTTCGGGAGGCGCTCCCGGGACATTCGTCCCTTTCTGCCCCATCTCTTTTAGCCCATCTCTTTTAGCATAGACTCCGTAACCGCCACAAACCGTTGTATGGCGTCTGCACTTTCTTTTCTCTGGACACGGTCCGGGGAGTCGCCAGGGACTGCCAATGGACCAGGGACTGCCACGCCAGGCACCTTCAATGGATTAGATGCAGGAAAAGGAGACAAAGGAGCATTACCGGCACGACTCGGAGGGTTGAGCCGCTCGGCCACTTGACGGAACGCCAGCCGCATCCGGTCCCGCGCCGCAGGGTCCTCCAGCAGCTGCCGAACGTGCGACGCCACCAGTTCCGGCTGGAAGCGGTCTTGAATCAGCTCCGGAACGATTGGCTCGTCCGCCACCAGGTTGACCATGCTGTAAAAAGGGGTTTGAACCAGTTTTCGCCCCAGCCACCACGTAGCCGGAGTGACCCTGTAGACAACCACCATGGGCGTGCCCAACAGCGCGGTCTCAATGGTGGCTGTGCCGCTGGCGACCACTGCCACCGAGGCGTGGGCCACGGCATCGTAGGTGCAGTCTTCCACCACAACAATGGGCAACCCGGAATTTTTCACGCGGGCCCGAAGCAAATCGCCCGCCACCGTGGCGGCTGCCGGGAGGACGAAGCAGTACTCCCCTTGTTGCGACAACTGTTGTGACACTTGTTGCGACACTTGTTGCAGCATGATCCGAGCCATCTCCAGCAAAGGCGGAAGATTCAGCGAAATTTCTCTATTGCGGCTGCCCGGCAATAGCGCAATCAGGAGCGGTCTTTCAGGAATGCCCCAGCGGCTCCTAAATTCCGAGGAAGTCATGGAGGGAGCCACGCGGCCTACCAGCGGATGCCCGACAAACTCCGCCGTGACACCGGCCTTTTGAAAAAACTTCTCCTCAAAGGGAAAGATGCAGAGCAGGCGGTCAACAAACTCGCGCAGCAGGGCCAGGCGGCCTCGCCGCCACGCCCAAACCTGCGGAGCGACGAAGTAGAGGACTGGAACGCCCGCCCGCTTTAATTGTTTCGCCAAGCGAAGGTTAAAGTCGGGGAAATCTATTAACACCGCCAGCGCCGGCCGCCGTTTTCGCAGGGTCCGGCGGAGGAGACGGAAGGCCTTCCAAACTCGCGGCAGACCGGGGAGCACCTCGGCCAGCCCGACCATCGTGATCTGTTGGGCTTCCACCAGAGTCTCGCATCCAGCGGCCTGCATCTTTGCGCCGCCGCAGCCAAAAAAATGCACCGCGCCCAGCCGCTCGCGCAGGGCTTGGATCAACAACGCTCCATACAAATCTCCGGAAGCTTCCCCGGCGGAAATGAAGATGGGAATAGTGGATGCCACGGAATCCTGTCTGCCCGAAATCGTTCCCCTAATTATAGGACTCTCTCACGGCCCTGACAACCGTCTCTGGCAAGCAGCGTCGGGGAAAGAAAACCCGTTCCGTTTTCCGCCGAAATGACATCATCTGGACGTGATTGCCCGCAAGGAAATTCTCACCCAGCCGAGAGCCTCCCGATGCGCCGGCAACGGTCGAGCGAAAGGCAATCCCCAGCGGCCCAACGTGCGAGGGAATAACCTGCGCAGGCATGGGTTGCATATCTCGGGCCTGTAGCTCAGAGGATAGAGCAGCGGTTTCCTAATGCAATCCTGGCCGCCACTGGAACCTACTCAAGGCAACTAACCCCAAGAAAACATTCAAAATCGTCCAATCCATTTTGGCCTGAGTTGGGACCCTTCGGCAGGAGTATTCGGACAGAAGTCGGACAGCGGAGCGGGGGTGGTAACAGTTGTTCGCTCAAGAAAGACTTGTCCGGAAGGGGCATTACACGGCCGAAACAGTAGGCGACAAGGCAGGATCTATCCGGGAAAACGCGACCAAACCCCCATTCAAATCTGGTGGTTGCAGCAGCAACCCGGCACCGCGGAGACGCAATTACTTTGCTGCCTAAATGCGTGTACGCAATGGCCACTTCGGTGCAGATAACCCCGTCGAGGAGAATGGACCGTGCTCGGAGGGCCCGACTGGAAAAAAATGGTGTATACTCGCCACTGCCGGGAGGCTATAATGGAAATCTCTGTCAATGGATTCTTTTTGCGTTCCTAGGGCTAGCTGTTGTCCTTCCGTTCGCAAATAAGATTTCCCTAGGCAATACCAAGGAGGATTCGTCTCGTGAAGGTTCACCTTATCAATCCGAGTGATGTGTCGTTTGGAATTGGCGTCATCACCCCTCGGTGGCTGTACGTGCTGGCAGCCGCCACGCCAGCTTCTTACGGCGACCCGATCATCACCGACGAGACTTTGGAATCTCTGGATCTCGACAGCATTCAGGCAGGCGACGTCGTCGGAATTGGCATCCATACCGCGAACGCTTATCGCGGCCTGGAAGTGGGCCGGCTTGCTCGCGAGCGCGGAGCGTGGATTGTTTTCGGCGGCATCCACGCGTCGCTGTATCCGGAGGAAGCGCGCGAGTTGGGAGCCGCTCACGCCGTGGTCAAGGGAGATGGCGACGTTGTGTGGGACCATGTCCTGGCGGATTGCGCCCAAGGAAAACCGCGCCAAATCTATGAGGGCGGACTGGTGGAAGCCGATAAATTTCTTCCGGCACGGTGGGATCTGCTGCCTCCCAAAAGTTACATGTGGGCCTCGGTGCAGACGATCCGCGGCTGTCCCAAGCACTGCTCGTTTTGCTCCGTCTGGCGCACCGATGGGCAACGTCCCCGCCAGCGCGGCGCGCATCCGGTGGTGGAGGAAATTGTCCAGCTCCGGCGGTTGGGCTTCCGGTTTATCGCGCTGGCCGACGACAATTTTTATCCGGTCACGCTGACCGACATCGAGCTCGCCCGGCGCCAGAACAATCTCCCGCGCCTGAACGAACTCCTGGCCATTCGCGCCGAACGGTTTGAGTTGATGGCCCTCCTGGCCAAACTCCCGTCCGAGATGATCTTTTTCACGCAGATCACGATGGAAGCCGCCGAGGACCCGGAGTTCCTGGACGCGATGCGGAAAGCCCACATCAAAGGGGCGCTGGTTGGCGTCGAGGCGGTCACCGAGGAAGGTTTGAAGGCCGTCTACAAGGATTTCAATTCCTTCGGCGACGACTTGGCGGAGCGCCTGCGAACCTTCAAGCAGCACGGCGTGCACGTGCTCGGATCTTTTATCTTCGGCCTGTCGACGGATCGCCAGGATACCTTCGCAGCAACCGCTGCTCTGGCCAAACAAGCCGACATCACCTTCGCGCAATTCGTGACGATGACGCCTTTCCCCGGCACGGTGGACTTCGAACGCTGGGAGAAGAGCCAGGGCGAAGACGTGGAGAAAATCCACGGAGTTCCTATCACGCGCTACTGGCTCATCCCGGGACACATGCGTCCCAAGCTGTATACCCCTCATCCCACCATGACCCCGGAGGAAATCCGCAAGGGCACGCAGGGAGTGTGGGACAACTTCTACAGCCTTCCCGAGATCTGGAAGCGCGCTCATTGCGTCAAGTCCTTGAAAGCGCGGATCGGTTTCCTCTTCATCTCCAAACTGTACCGGCAAATGTACGCCAATACAGGGATCGCCACCGACAGCGCTCGCCGAAAGAGCGCCAATCGTTGGGCGCGGTGGCTGGCGAAACCCTGCCGGCTTATGTTCCAGGGCAAGAAGATGCCCGATCTCGCCCTCGGCCTTCCTCCCCGGGAACGGATCTCCAATTAAGGCGAAGGTCTTCTTTAGTGGCTACTCGATGGCTGTCCGAGCCGGGCATTTTTGTACCAACCGAAGTGAGAGAGAGTCTCATGGAGGAGGGCATAAAGAGATGCCGATGCCCGGGTACAAACCGGAGCAGATTGTAACGGTGTTGAGGCAATTTGAGGTGGCAGTGGCCAATAGAGATCCCGAGTAACGGCGAAGGATAGAGTAATCCTGCCAGCCGGATAGGTAAATACTAGCCGACAAGTCCGGACCTGTCCGGGAAACTCGACGAAGCCCCTTTGAAACAATACGGTTGCCGTATCAACCCAGCATCGTTGAAACGTAATTGATTTGATCCGTGAATGCGTTTGCGCCAAGGCCACTTGCCGCTACTGATACTGATGTGGAAGGACCGACTGGCGTTGGCGGAGGGTCACCTGACCCGGCGGCTGTTTGCCAGTATGCTGGGGCGGAGCGCGGCTCAATCAACCGAAGCGCAAAAGTTCTTGACACTGGGAAAGCCACGGATTAGGATGCAACTGTATAGCGGGGTTTACGATCAGCCAATCGAAGCAGAGTTCATCAGATTGCATTATATGCAAATATAGGTAAGGCTTTTTCTTCAATAAACAAAACGGCTTTCCTTTTTTTCAAACTTAGTATAAGAAACAGTGAAGCACATTTTCTCTCTCCAGAGGAGGTACGGACATGAGGCATTTACAAGGGATCAGTGTTTTGAGCACTTTGTGCACAGCGCTGCTTTTCACGGGTCTGCTGCACGCTCAACAAGACCCCGATACAATCTTGTATAACGGCAAGATCGTAACTGTGGACAATCACGAAGTTAATGGACCTATAGGGACAATCGCCCAAGCCGTCGCTGTCCGGGAAGGCAAGGTGTTGGCCGTGGGGAGCAATGACCAAATTCGCCGAATGGCGGGTAGCAATACGAAGTCCTTGGATTTGAAGGGCAGAATGGTTATGCCAGGAATTGCACTCACGCACGATCACCCGCAGGATTGGGATCCGCTAAATCCGTACATTATGAAGAAGGTAGTCACTGACGACATGCATATCGAGCGGTTTTTGAATGAACCTCCAGAACAGCAATTGCAGCAGTTCCCTCGTCTTCTGGATGAGGCTGCACGCAAAGCTAAACCGGGCCAGTGGATTCGGATCAGCATGTTGTTTGGGCCGGAATATCGCTGGAGAGACGAGATCACCAATATGTTGGGGCGCCAGATCACGAAGGATATGCTGGACCAAATTGCGCCCAACAATCCGGTGATCATCCGTGCAGGTTTCGTTGGAGTGCTGTTGAACCAGAAGGCGCTAGAGGTTACGAAGCAATTTTATGGGGATCAGCTAAGCAAGTTTTCGCAGAATGTATTCCAAAATGATAACATCGAGACGCAGGGGACCTGCGTGACCTGTTATCGGGAAGTCGAACAAGATGTGCTTTATCCTGCGGAGGTGCTACAAGAAATTTATCGCCTCGGTTTATCTTGGATGTCAGGTTATGGGCAAACTATTAACGCGACATCACTCTACACAGGCGGTGCGATCCGAGCTTACAACGTCCTGGATCGAAAGGGCCAGATGGAGATGCGCATGGGCTGGGGGTGGTACTGGCCCTATCGTAATGAATTTTTTGACGACCCTTATTTTGTTCAAGCGCAAGTGTCGCGGGAGGGGACAGGATCGGATTATTTCTGGGTCACTGGGATGACATCCCGCATGGGTGGATCCTGCAGCAAATTGGAACCGACACGACCAGAAGTGAAAACACGGGATTGTGCTTCGCCGGGATTCGCCGCGCCGGAGACCTCGCGGGCTCTGTATGAATATATCAAGGCAGGAGGAAGACTGGCTGGAGATCATATGATCGGGGACCATGAGGTTGATCTGGTCCTGGATATCATCGAGAAGGCAAGTAAAGACGGCGGAATGACTTTGGATGACATCCGAGCGAGACGGCACGTGACGGAGCACATGCATATGTATCCTCGGCCGGATCAGGTTCCCCGATTTAAGAATCTAGGCATGATGACCAGTGGCTGGGACTTCATTATCTGGGAAGGTGGAGGGTATTCATCGGGCACCAATGTTCTCCAGGACTACGGGGAACGAGCCGTAACACAGATGGTTCCCCGAAGGAGCCTAAACGAGGCAGGAGTTATGAACAGTATGGAATTGGATCGGGCGATTGCTGCCACAAACCTAACCCTGTTCCATGTGATGTATTCAGGAGTCACGCGAAAGGATTGGGACGGACGAGTGCTCGGAGCGCAACAAGCAGTCGGACGAGCATCCATGTTGAAATCAGCTACGCTTTGGGGAGCTTATGGAGTCAAGAAGGAACAAATGTTCGGTTCGCTGGAGCCCGGCAAGTACGCTGACCTCATCGTGTTGGACAGGGATTTCCTGATTGTTCCAGAAGATGAAATTCCACAAACGCGTGTTCTCATGACCCTACTGGGCGGCAAAGTTACGCATTTAGTTCCATCATTAGCGCGCGAGCTTGGAATGCAACCGGCAGGGGCGCAAGTGGAACTGGGCGGTCCAGCCTCAAAATGGTAGTCACATCGGACGGATGCGAGAGGACACTACTCCCCGGACTTGGTTAACTGACAATGCAAAGACAAGTGCTTCCGCCATCCAGTGTTGTTACGCAGCGATAGAAATCGCCGAGTCATTCCGACCGACGATGCCGCATGAAAGTTGAATACCTGGACGGTTCTTACTAAGCACAGCCAACAGGCTAGAGCCTTTCTCTTCTTGGTGTATATCTGGCAGTGGTAGCCACGACGAGCGCTTTGCTCGTCGTGGGTCGTTGTGGGCAATGAAAAGTCCACGGCGAAAAAACAATTCGCCGTGGCTACCAAAGATTAGTCAGACTACACCAATAGGTGAAATGCTCTAGTGATTCGCCCCGTGATTCGCCCCTGTTTCCGAAAACGGATTTCCGGCAGAATCACCCTCAGCGGACGATTCCACTAAAATTAGGTCTTGAGTGACGCCGATGAGTTTACCGATTGGGCGGCATTTTCCCTCCCAGGGCGGCCTCTTGTATTATCGTAATCGCACAGCTATCATCGGGTTACGGCCAGGACGGGCCTGTAGCTCAGAGGATAGAGCAGCGGTTTCCTAAACCGCGTGTCGGGGGTTCGAGTCCCTCCAGGCCTACCATTTCTTTTCAATCGCTTACGGGTAAACCTGCATAGTCCCTTACTGGTTACTGTGGGGACTTTTGTGGGGACCCCCCACACTTTCATACGCCCGAAAGACCTGCTCCACATTAAACCGCTCCAGCTTCTTGACCGCCGCCCTCTTGTGCTCCGGTGTCGGATGAACATATCGCATGGTCGTGGAAATGTCGGAGTGGCCCATTAGCTCTTTCAGGGTTGCCAAATCCACACCGGCCATAGCGGAACGTGTGCCGTAGGTGTGCCGGAGATCATAGAGTCGAAATGGAGGACGGATAGCTGCTTTCCGCAAGGCATCCAGGTGAGCCTTGCGAATTGTGGTAAGCGGCTTGTCCGGGTTCTGCCGGTGCGGGAACAGGTACGGTCCCTTACAAGCTGCCAACCTCTGCTTCAAAACACTGACTGACCGATCCGTGAGCAGCACACTCCGCCGACGGAATTTCGTCTTGCCTATGGGCACGAACAGATAGCACCGGTCAAGGTGAACGTTTTCCTTGCGAATCGTGTACACCTCTTCCGGGCACATCCCGGTCTCGATCATCAGTGTGGCAATATCCCGAAGCAAAGCATTGGCCTCAGCCAGATATCGGTTTTCCTCGCTATGCGAGACAACCCGCATGGCTCCTGGACCTTCTGGCAAAAAGCGAACACCTTTTACTGGATTGCGAAGAATGTGTTCTTGACGGACGGCGAAGTTGAGCATGAACCGGAGAGATGCCAAGTCCCGATTGGTTCCTGCCGGGGAAATCTCCCCGGCCCTGGAGAGCTTGAACTTCTCCACCTGGCCCGGAGAAATCCTATCTAGCGGCATCTTGCCAAAGAACCTAATCAGCGGTTTTGCAGCTACCCGATACCTCAGATGCGTTCGGGGTTTGGCTTGATGCTGTTTCTTGGACCAGGGAAGAAATTCCGAGTTCACAAAGACCTCAAAAATGGGAGAGGGTCCACGGCGAACAATACCAGCCCGGCCCTCCGCCAACTCCGCCTTGTGGATTGCTTCGGCTCGAAGTGCAGCCGTCTTGTTTGCCAACCTCGTACATTTGCGGATGCGCTGTCCCTGAAACACAAAATCGTAACAGTAGACACCTCCCCGCTTGTAAACGCTCATAGTCTCTGTCTCCTTTCTCGCGGATCGGAAACAGACACCCTGCACCCTTCCAGGTACTTTTGAACGTCCGCAGGATCATACCGCACCGCCCGGCCAATTTTTAAATAGGCGATGCCCCGCTTCTGAGAACGCCATTGAGCCAGAGTCTCCCGTGAAAGCCCCGTTTTCACGGCGACCTCTTCCGGTGTCAAAAGATCGGGTAAATTCAAATGCGCCATTACAATTCCTTCGTCTCGGAGCTTTGGCGGGATAGGAAGGCCAGCCGCTCTCTTCCCCGTGGGGTTATCCGGTAGAAAATGCCTCTCGCTGTCGGCTCCCGGAAGAGAAGCCCTTGTCGATACAGCTTCAGCAGATAGACGTAGGAGCACTTAATTGACGGACAGACCCGATAGGCCAGGTCCGCCGGTATCACTGTCCCTCTCTCATCAATGAATTTCAATACCTCTAATTTTCTTCCTGTCGGACGCATGTTTTTCATATGCATATTCCGTGTGCCTCACCGCTAGTGTTTACTCGCGCCTTGGCGTCATATAAAATCTGGATAATTCGTTTCTTGTTTCCGTTTATTTCGCAACGCAGAAAAACCGATTAGCAACGCCATCCCCACTAACGCGATGGCAATTCCCCAGAGCAAGACCCGACTCCCGCTACCGGAGCCGGATTTGACCAGCGAGATGCAATCAACCACCACGGCGGAGACGGTCCGGTTTCCGGCCCTGGAAACCAGCCAGGCCCAAAGCGGCAGTGGAATGCGGACAGACAATTTGCGGCTCATGATTCCTCCCGAACTTGTTTTTTCAGTCGTTCAATTCCCTTGTTTCCACGTACAAAAACCTGCATCCCGCAAGGATCGCAGACGAAGTATGGCCGTCCTTTCTTGCTGATTCGCACATCCGGCCAACGCCCACACAGAAAGCACTTCAGAGTCTTTCCGGCCAATTCACTTTTCTCGTTTTCCGATGTAGAAAAAATATCGGCAATCTGGTCCAACAAACCGGGGGCTGTCTTTCGAGCCTTTGTCTTGCTTCTCTTCGTTTTTTCTGTTCCCATTAAAAGCCTCCGTGTGACGGATTACACAATCCCGCCCGCTGTCAGACCCATTTTCAGGAAACGTGGAAGCGGCTACCAAATAAATAAAAAAGAAGTGGCTGGAAAGACCACTTCTCTGCCACTGAATTGGAAGGGGAATTTTGTGGCAGGGGAATTAGGCCGAAGTGCGGGAACGCAGTCGCCGAGCCTCCTGTGCCCTTTCTATCGAGGTTCGGAATGCCAATTCATAATCCGCTCCGGCCATTACGTCCGCAATGAGCCGGGCACGCGAATTAAGGCGGGTCGCCCGTTTAAGAAGTTTTGTGTCTTTCAAAATTAGCTCCAAACGGGAAATGTGCCGGAGCAAGAAAGCACATTGTTCCGGATGATCTTTTTTCCAAAACCTCAGAAGTTCACGGATCGAGCGGCGCGTACCGGTCTTTTGTTCTGACAATAGCTTTTTTAGGACGGGGAAAAGCTGGTCGGACTTTGCGGCAAGTTCTGGGAAAGAACCTCTGGGAAGTTTTGGCTTTCTGCCCACTTTTGCTTTGAACGCCTGTCCGACACCTTTGAGGAAAGAACGCCATCGCTCCGGCTTGTTCAATTGAAGTACCGCGAGCGCCTGTCCTACGTTTGGAGGATTCGCAAGAATCTCCGCCTTGAATGCTGCAACAATTTTTCCCCGGTCTCTCTTTTCTGTTGCCTCGGCCAATTCCTTTCCAGAAAGACCGCCAAAATGTGTTGGCTGAAAGCCCGCTGCCTTTAGCAACTTGTCAAGCGGACCTGGATTGTCTCTTCCGCCTAACATGAAATCTCGCAACCAGGGGTTTGAAGGGTCCACAACTTGATCTGCAAGTAGTTCGGCAAGCTTTCCGCATTCCGCTTCCGTCAACTTTCTCTCAAGCGAGGTCGGATCGGGCGGGTCTTTACGTAACATGAACGTAACGTTGCAGTCTTGGAGGCTGTCTGTCAAGAGCCTTAAAAACCCTGGTCAGTGCAAACCAGAAAGTACGAGCCATGCTGGACGTGAGTGGAATTGGGCCGGGGCTTACTTTATTTGACACGAACGGAAAGGTGGGAGCGTCCTTATGGCAGATACACGGTCTTCACAGTCGGAAATCGATTTCTTCGCAAATTTCCATGGACTTGGAAGAAGCACACAGAGCTGGTGATTGTAGATAGAGGTGTCAATGCCTCGAACCGTTAGAAATTCGATGGCTCCTTCCAGTTCTTTTTGATAATCCGCCGGGTCAACACAAATTTGTAGAGGTTTCGACTCACATAACCAATCATCAGTACCATGAGGGCTACGTGCGCAGCGAATGGGAGATTCCTGTAAAGGACAATAGTTTCTAGGGACCAACCGGGATGGTCACAGAATTGCTTTGCATGCCTCCGATGGTAAGGACAACGGGAATGTTGGATGCCGTGCGCGTGTTTACCGGAATTCGAAGATTAATCTGATTCAGCCCCACAAAACCAGGAGCTGCACCGGAGAACAGCACCTCGGCAGGAATCCCATCAATCGTGACCATAGCGACTGAGACAGTTTGGTTTCCCGCAGATGCCTCTCCCGTCGCCAGCGGCGGGGTAACAGCTCCTAACCCCGTGCCGAAGAAGACGATCACCTCACCGGGTTGAGCCGGACTCAGTTCCGCCAGGGGCGTTACGCCGTCTTCGTGGAGGGCTGCGGCCAGGCCGGTGCCCTGCTGGTTCACGGTAAAGATGCCGGGCGCGAAGGGGGCCAGGATGAGGGTGCTCGACAGGCTGGTCTGTCCCGCGACGGTCACTTGAATCTCAGCCGAAGTCTGCCCAGTCAGCTCGAAGGGAATCTGAATGCCAAGCTGGCCCGGCGTGGAATAGAACATCGGGGCTGGAATGTTGTTGACACTCACACTAGTGCCTCCCAAGCTGGTTAGCAGCTTGCCGTCCGCACCAAAGTTGGAGAACAGCACCGTAGAACCGTCATTCTGATTGCTCCCAAAGACAGCAACAATAGATCCCGGCGCAACCGGCGCAGGGCTGGGAGCGAAACTGGCGTTGTTCACAACCCCGCCGTCAAACACTGCCGGCGTAGCACCACCCCCGGGGGGAGGATTGGATGTCCCATTCGTCGTCAGCGTCAATTGCACACTGGATGAGGTCGCGTCGCCGTAAACGAAGGCATCACTCGTAATCGAACCGGCGTCCAGATCCGCCTCTAGGATGGTGTACTGCCCCGTGCAACTGAAGGGCACACTGGGGAGGAGTGGACCGGTACCACCACAGGCTTCGATGGTGCCCGCCAGGTCATCCAGCACGGTGAAGGGAGCATCCAGTGAGGCATCTGATGTGTTCTGGATGAGGTAGCGGTAGGTGATCACGTCGCCGACCACCGTGAATCCCTGCGGTGTTGCCTCGCGTGTCAGAAGCAGGACGCGGTTGCCCACGTTGACGGTGGAATGTACACTCGCGGAGGCCGCGCTGCCACTCTGGACTACGGTATCTCTCTGAATAACGCCACGCTTCAGATCATCTATGTCGACCTTGTGTGCGATCTGGCAAGTGGCCTGGTATTCCGCCGGCAGTTCGAAGTCGCCGCAAACGATTTTGACGATCTCGCCATTGCGATCCTCAACCAGCGTGAACGGACCGATCAGGGTGCTGGCGCTTGTATTGCTCGTCGTGTATGTATAGGTAATCTCGTCGCCCAAACGGTTGAAAATGGTCGGCGTGACATCGGTGGTCAGCACGAGTTCACTGTTTACGGCGGGTACGATGACTCCAACGGTGGCCGAGGACGCACCATCAGTCTGGGCCCTGCCGATCCAGGGAGGAGCCGATCCGCCCTCCACGTCGTTTTGACGGACCACATACGTACTGCTGCAGGTGGTACTCTTTCCCACCTGCAGCGGACCGTTGCCGCACGGAGTAATCGGATCGGTCAATTCTTCAATTCGTACCGTGAAGGGGCCGGGAAGCGGCACGTTGCCTTCGTTGATGATCGTGTAGGTGTAGGTGATTACTTCGCCGGCGGTGCTGAAACTCAAGGGACTCATCGTAATGCCGAAACCGAGCCCCTTTTGCGCCAGGTCCAGCCGGAGCCGTGCTACGGGCGACAAAATGGAAGTTCCGCCGTCGAGTACCCAGGCTTCGCCGTTGATCGACTGAAAGTCGACATCCTGTGCCGTGGTGGTGTAGGGATACATGCAGCTGGTTGTGGCTCCCTGAGCCAGCGGTCCGGTGCCACATGTGGCAATGCTGCCAAAACTCGTATCGGTGATCGAGAAGGGGCCCGCCAGAGGGACCTCCCCGACATTCACGATGGTGAAGGTGTACAGAATGATTTCACCGGCGCCGCCGAAGATGAGCGACGGTGCTTCTTTGAGCAGGCGGACCCTCTCGGGCGAGTCGTAGGTAACGGAAGCCGAGGCCAGTTGCGACACGATCGTGCCGTATTGGGCATAGGCATCACTGGAAAGAGTGCGCGCTGCCACGTCTGCTGCCGTGACGGCAAAGCTGCGAGTACAGGTGGCGGTCCCTCCCGGCTGTAGCGGAGTCGTGCCACAAGGGCTGATCAGGCCCAGGCGCGTATCGAGCACGCTCAACGGCTCACTCAAGGTTTCGTTACTGATGTTCGTGATCGTGTATGTCAACTGGACGATTTCGTCCGGGTTGCGGAAGCTGTCCGGCGTGGCGGTCATGCTCAGCGTAATGCCGGGAGGCGTACTGAAAGACCAGTCGGGTCCGGGCGTGGTGGTCTCCCCGTCGCTGGATTCGACACTCCAGAAGTAGGTGCTGCTGTAGTCGAGGACGCCGGGAAGGTCACAACTCGGCGTGGTCACATCGTCACACACTGTGGCATAGGATGGATCGCTGGCCTTCTTTAGAAAGACGTCGTAGGTGACGCTGTCGCCGGCGTCGGGATCGCCGCCGTTCCAGGCGAGCACGGTGGTAACCGGCACACGTGTGCCGCCGGAGATGGGACCGGGACTTGACGGTACGTTCGGCGCCATATTGCCGGGCACCGTAGTGAACGTCCACAGCGGCCCTTTGGTTCTCTTGCTGCCGTCCTTAGCCTCAACGAACCACGTATAGGTCGTCGCATTCAGCAGACGGCCCAGGATGGGGCCATTAATTCCCGGGATACATACCGTCTCCGCGATGTTTCTGCAGAGCTCGACAGGACTTGCTGGACTGGGGGGTATCAGTCAGACGCCATAGGTGACATCGTCTCCGTCCGGATCGCCACCGCCGGTCCAGCTGAAGCCGGTCGTGATTGAAACACCCACTAACCCATCGGCAGGGGAAGGGGCCGTCGAGATACCGGGAGGTTGATTCGTGTCGGGCATGCTGTAGTGGAAACTGACGATGCAGGCCGTGGTCGTGCCAATGCAGTCGCCGGTTCCCGGCGACAATGCCGTCGCCACCAGGGGGCATTGGATTTGCACCTGGCCGGTATTGGAGACCGAAGCCGTTCCCCCACCACGTCGGCAATCCTGGCGCAGGTTCGTTGTCGAGAAGAGTCCTGGTCCGGGGTCCTCGCTGTCCGAACCCCGACTTGTCGTTTCGAATTTCAAATCATAGGACAGGGTTATTCGGGTTCTGGGGATTCGGGCTCTCATAATGAGCAGTGAAACTAGAAATCGCTCCCGGAATGTCACCTGCATTATGTGAGTTTACGCTCAGCAGACGTTCCGGACCACCTGTCGCTGTACCGATTTCATAGGAATTAATGGACAAAAATTGCGCTGTGTTACCTACCGTAAGTGTATATGGCTCCCAGATTTCGGGACTGAGACTGGGCCAGGGCGTTGTGCTGCCCCGGTAGTGCCTTATCCCACCGCTCCCCGCCGCATAAAAACCCCAGAGCCCGTTCGTCGTTTTGGATAACCCGACACCACTGATACTGTCGTGACGGCTAAAGCCGAGTTCGGACGCGGTGATCTTGCCGAGATATACGGGTTGTTCCGGGTTGCGGATGTCGTAGAAAACTGCGGCGCCCTCGTCTTGACCTTCGTATTTGGAGGGTGTCCCATACATAGTTGAAGGTTGAACGGCGGTTCGGCCCGAATCGAATAGAATCGGGCCAAGCCTAAATCCTATAGAAGGAGAACCGCCGAATGAAGGGAAAATATCACGTTTTGGAACTGGGTTCCAAGGGAGCCGAAGAAACCATCCAGAAGTTTTGCCAAACCAACGGACAGATGCTGTTGCCGGTGGTGGATCTGATCACGGAGGCGCGTCTGGCGGTGGATGAGGTGATTGATCGGGCCGGGCGAGGTTTGATTGAAACGATTCTGAGCATGAGCGCAGAGCAAATCGCGGGGCCAAAGAGTCCCGGGAAGGCGAGCGGAGAGGTGCGCTGGCATGGCCGGCAATTGGGGAGGGTGAAACTGGCCGATCGCCAGCTGCGGGTGGAGCGGCCCCGGCTGCGCCGGAAGGGCGGAGGGGAAGAAGCGGTGCCGGCCTACGAAGCGCTGCGGAAAAGCGAGAAGACGGGCGAGGAGATGTTCGAGGCACTGTTGAAAGGGGTTTCGACGCGGAACTACCGCGAGGTGATCCCGGAGATGGCCAACAGCGCTGGGGTGTCGAAGTCTCAGGTGAGCCGGGAAGCGGCCGAGCAAGGAGCGCGGCGGCTGGAAGAACTGTTGGCGCGGCGCTGGGAGGAGGTCGAGATTCTGGTGATTTACCTGGACGGAATGCGGTTCGGCTCCCACCACGTCATCAGCGCCGTGGGCGTGGACAGCGAGGGCCGCAAGCATGTGCTGGGGATTCAACTGGGCGCGACCGAAAACGCCGCTGCGGTGAAAGACCTTCTCACCCGCCTGCGCCAGCAAGGTTTGCGCACGGATCAGCGCTATCTGTTTGTGATCGACGGCGCCAAAGCGCTCCGCGCGGGGATCGAGGAAGTATTCGGCAGCAATCAGCTGGTGCAGCGTTGCCGTACTCATAAGCTGCGCAACGTGGCTGAGCGGTTACCAAAGGGCGACAAAATGCTGGCGAATCAGGTGCGGTCGCTGATGCGCGCCGCCTGGCGATTGCCCCAAGCCGAGGAAGGCATCGTGCGCATAAAAAAGCTCGCTGGGATGATCGAGTGCGATCATCCGGCAGCAGCCGCCAGCTTGCGCGAAGGGTTGGAGGAGACCTTTACGATCAATCGAGCCGACGTTCCTCCCAGCCTCCACCGCTGCCTGGCAACCACGAACCTCATCGAGAGCCCGCAGTCGGGCGTGCGGAAAAAGACTGGCAATGTTTGCCGCTGGCGCGACGGCGAGATGACGTTGCGCTGGGTGGCAGGAGCGTTTCTGCTGACCGAGAAGAATTTCCGGAAGATCATGGGTTATCACGATCTCTGGGCTTTGGCATCGATTCTCGGCCGAAGTCCAAACGCTGCTTCCTCTCACAAGGAGAAAGTGGCGTAATATGAACTCAACCCGCCGTCCCAACCTGCAACTGAGTTTGGGACACCTTCCGTATTTGTCTAAGGGATAGTCTGCGTCCAGGGCCAATACGGCACCAAGACCTCCGGCGGCAGCGCCCGCAGTGGCACCCCCAATCCCCCCCACGACAACCCCGATCGGCCCCAAAAGAGCCCCACCAATAAGCCCACCAACTACCCCCCCAACCACACCACCTCCGGCACTGGCTCCATACCTTGCGGCGTCGGAAGCGGTGGTCGAGGCGTACTCACCACATGTGAGCCACGTGGGAAAACCTGCCACTATAGTGTCGCCATGCCACTGTTGAGCGGCAATCAGGAGAAGATCGCCCATGACCCTTATGTCGCCGGGGTGGTTCCAGTCGCCAATGGGGCTGTTCCCATCAAAAGCGTCCATGTAGACGACCTCGCCATCAGTGCCCGGCGTATCGTTTACGCCGTCGTTGACGGAATCATAGGCATCGGCATCGGTGCGTACGATATAGAAGGAGCCCCCCCTTCGAAACGAATCCGTGAGCGCAAAGTAGGCGCGGCCGTTCTTGCTTGGCAATGGAACGATAGACTGTGTATGCCAATATCGCTCAAATTCCTCAGGAACAATGTCGAGCCCAAAGGGTTCGCATATGCCATATTTCCCAACCGGATAACCGTTTGTCCGCCACGTCAGCGTCTGTTCTATGCGTGTGGCGTCCCAATCGCCAAAGCTGCGGGCGATGGGATTTCGACCGGGCCAGTTGGCGTACTCGGGCCGCTTGTAGCCTACTGTTTTGAAGGTGGCGCCACCAATAAACTCGGATCCGAATACGTTGAAAAGATAGTCTCCCCTCGCCCCGCTCAGCGTATGGGTCCAGGTGGAGTTGACGCCGTGGTACTCCAACGCCCCGTCAGTATTGTCGAACCAGAACTGCTGGAAGTCGGTGCTATCGGAAGCAAATTCCCGGGACGAACGGAGGGAAAACCAGCCTTGTAAACCGCTGCAGGCTTCACTCCGCCTGAAATAGTAGACAGCGGTCTCCCCAGGTGGTACGTCCCAGGGGATCCCAAAGGGAATGCCGCCGTTGCGGGTAATGCAGCTCGATCGCAGATGGCCGTAATTGCTTTCATCGTCAGGTGCCGCCGTCAGATAGATATAGCCAGCGGTTGCGTTCCGGACCGTCATTCTGTAACCGTATCGTGCCCAGTCATGACCAATGTCGGTTGCCGTCAGCACATCGAGAAAATAGACCCCCCCACCGCCGCGAGAAAGCTGATTCTGGTAGGTGGAATTGAGTCCATGCTTCTCCAGGCCGCCATCATTACTGAACCAGAACATCTGATAGTCGATGCCGGTGGTACCGGGCTTATTCGACGCTCGCAGCGAGAGCCAGCCCTGCAAACCAGAACAACTGCTGCTACGGCTAAAAGTCAGCGTATAGCTTTGGCCAACAGGGATGGTGGCTTCCGTGCCCAAATGACTCGAGCTAATGCAGCTCGATTGTGCATACTGTTGGTCCCATGGTGCGGTCCATAGGTAAAGCGTGGCGCCGGTCGAATTGGTAACAACCATGCGATAGAGGTAGTCCGCATGGGCAGGCGGTGTGCTGATCAGGACAAGCAGCGCTGCAGTCAGGATGGCGACAGCAAAGCGTCGGTGGATTTTGCGGCTACTCCGTGACTTGGCGCGGCGCAGGATATCCACTAGGGTAGGGTGTAGTTTCATTTCAGTTGGCAACTATAAAACCTCATGGCACGCCAGCAATGGCAAGATCAGAGACTGTTCCGGTAATTGTGCGGGGGGCGCTATGCCTAAACGCGGAAGAACGAAATATCAAGACACTTGCCAGCAAACGTGCACGCATTCGGTTACCCGAATGTACATTTCCATTAAACCAGAATTAGTTTTTTGGCCCGCCGAGCAGTCAATATCATACACTCAATTGCGGTGATGACAAATTGCGTGTGTAAATAAAAAGGTGGAGGGTGCGATTTTTCCATTGAGGGTTCATCCGTTTAAAGATCGAGAACACGATTCGATCCACGCTCTGGTCATGGACAAAGCAAAACATGGGTCGGGTGCGGCGCCGGACCTCCACGAAACAGCCCAAAACTCACCCTGAAATTGGTATAAAAATCCGGGGCCCCTCAACCCTCATATGGACTAACATAGAAAGGAGACCAAAAACCGCGGGCAGGTTACCGGAAACCTGCGAGGCCAACAGGAGACAATAAATTCCTTGCTATGACTGTGGGGACTTTTGTGGGGACCCCGCGTGCATTTTGGCGAATTTCAGTACATCTTGGATCATCTCCCCACAAGAGGATAACTAACTGACCTGGAAGGGGTTGCAGTGTAACTGTCATCCGTCCAACGACTTGCAAAATTGGGTTGTTTTCGACTCCTAAACCGCGTGTCGGGGGTTCGAGTCCCTCCAGGCCTACCAGTTCTTTTCTTCATTTAGAGCATCTGCCGAAGAAGGAGCAAAACGCGCTGCTGCGCTGGCTGGACGAACGCGAGCAGGCGGCTTGGGATGCGGAAGTTGAGCAAGCCTTCTCTCCTGGCGGACGTGGGATGCCGGTACTGGAGAAGGTTAAAGCCGACATCCGCGAGGGCAAGTTTAAGCCGATAGAGAAAGGCTGCCAGGCTCGCCAGGCGACCTTGCCTCCCCACCACACCTCCGAACTGTTCCTATACGTTCTCCCTGCAGATGTAGGTTTGAAGTTTTTCGGTTCCTTTGGAATGCTCGGAAGAATTTTCTAGTTTAGGTTCCTACAATTAATCATACTGGCGGGGGAAAGAAGGCGCCTGAGGAGAACTACGCCCGCTACGGAGGCAAGCAAGGCGAAAAAGATAAGTTTTTGCGAAACGAAGCCAAAAGGTCCTTTGTTTTCAATAGGAGTTGCCGCAGAAGCCAAGAAACTGATCTAGAGCATCCAGTTAATGTAGCGGCGGAATGTAGCGCCGCCATCCTCTCGACTGGCTCCCTTCGGCTTCTCCCTCGGCTTCGCTCGGGACATGGCTCAGGGCTGGCGGGGCAGGCTCTGGCGGCTCAATGGGCCAGCGAGGCGTGAAACTCGGCGGGACAGGAGGCTGGGATTTTTTCCAACAGGGGCGGGGGACCGGGGCCGGAAGGAGCGGGGAAAAGACACAAACCTCCCCTTTGTCGCGCGGCCTGTTTCTAGTTCGTCACTGCGGTTCTTGGCGAGGTCGCCCGCTCAGCACGCGCGGTGTTTCGGGAGCCGGTTCAAGGGGTCATCGTGAGCCCACGATAGGCCCAAATCGCCGCGATAATCAACAGCAGGCCTCCCGAACCCAAAGCGAAGCCTTTGATCACCCGATCCAAACGGTTGATCCGTTGCACCACCTCGATCTGCTCCTGTTTTCAAGCAGCCTCAGCGCGGTCCAAGAAAACCTGATTGTCTTCGCGAAAACCGAGAATGGAACGATGGATGAAAAGCCCGAGCAGAACAACCGTCAGGGCGATCCAGATCACCAGCAGTATCATCAGCAGAGAGAGACCCAACATGCCACCTCCTGATGCGGCAACTCGAAACTCCCTACGGGTGCTATTCTACTCCTGCCGGAGGGGCCAAGCTGGTTGTTCGGCAAAAAATCGAATCTTTTTCTGCCGGGTCTGTTTTAATGCACCTCTGTAAGTTACAGACTGCCATTTACCATGCTGCGCAGATTGTTTCATTTTTGGGAAAGGCGGCTGGCGTCACGCGATACAAACCGCAGGCCGCTGCCCTTTGAGTTGGGCGTGGAATGGGTGCCGGAATGGGGCACCGGCGGAGACGGCGACAATCCCGCCGCCTATCTTCGCGCGGAACTGCAACGGGCGCTCGACCACAGCGACCAATTTTTCAGCTATTCCCCTGTGAAAGATTTCACCCTGACGGATCATCTGCTGCGGTTCCCCAGTCCTGTCGCTTCAGCCTATGAATCCAATAACGTGGTGCAGGCGCGGTATTTTCCGGCGGATTCAAAGGGCCGGGCGGTAGTGGTCCTGCCGCAATGGAACGCCGACCGGCAAGGGCACATGAATCTTTGCCGGATGCTGAACTTTTTCGGGCTCACCGCGCTTCGTCTGAGCATGCCCTATCATGACGACCGAACGACTCCCGGCCGGGAGCGCGCCGATTACATGGTGAGCAGCAACGTGGGCCGGACGGTTCACGCCTGCCGTCAGGCTGTCGTCGAGGGACGCGCAGCCATCGACTGGCTGCAATCGCAAGGCTACCACCGCTTTGGAATCCTGGGCACCAGCCTGGGCTCTTGCATTGCTTTAATTACGACTGCCCATGAACCCCGCATCTCGGCCCAGGCCCTCAATCACATCTCCACTTATTTCGCCGATGTGGTTTGGCGCGGAATCTCCACCGCTTATGTGCAGAAAAGCATGGAGGGCAACATTACGCTGGAAGAATTAAGGGACTACTGGCGGGTCATCAGCCCGGCAAGCTACCTGGGCCGCTTGCAGGGAACCGCCGTCCAGACGCTGCTGATTCATGCGCGGTATGATCTGACGTTCCCCACCGACCTGTCGGAGCAAACCATCGAGCTTTTCAGAAAACTGGGGCTCCCGCACAAGAGGCTATGTCTCCCGTGCGGGCATTACACAACCGGAGTGGGTATCTTCAAATGGCTCGACGGCCTCGCCATGTGCCGTTTCCTGCGCGACTCGCTTTGAGGCGCGCATCCCATCTCCGGTTGTTGCCGCCGGGAGGGTTGCTTATTCCTCGCCGGCGACAGGCGTAGCGCCTTTTAACTCGACGGTGTACCGTACGGCCCCCACCGGATACAACCCATCATTGATCTCGCTGATGGTGCGTTGGTCTCCGGGATCAAGCTGCTCGGCGATAATGCCTTCGCTGTTTTGATAGATCAACGTTTCGTTGGAATCGTAATAGTTGGTTTCGTACTGGATATCTTTGTAACCGTGCTGCCTGGACCGATTGGCCAGTTGGATGGTCCACATGGCCATGGTTTGGGTGCGGTCGCGATCCAAAGAAAATCGCTGGATCACCAGGTCCCGCATCGGGTCCGGCGGACCTTCGTCCTCCACAGGCGCGGAGGAAGTCGCCATGCCGGCCTGGCCTTCTCCCGGAGTTCCTGCAGGCTCCCCCCCCTGCATGAACAGGAAATAAAAACCTACCATCAGCACCCCGACAACCGCAACGGCTCCCCCTATGATCTTGCTAGAACCGGAACCGGATTCTTGTTGGGAAGTCTCAAACATATACCCTCCCTGCCAGGGAATCTCCCCTGGCCGCAAACAGAGTTTCTACAAAAAAACGGTGCAATCTTGCCCCTGCCACCAGGGGAAAGATTCTACAACGAAACAACTGCGCTGAAAAGAAAAATGGACGCGGCCCGGCTGCCGAATCCGGCCCTGGGAGACAAGGCCATCTCCGCGCCTTCATCTCCCCTCCCTGTCTCAGAGCTTATCGGAGACTGCCTTCGCCTGGGCAAACAACAACAGCTAACCGTCGGCTGAATCAAGTGGCCGTCACACGGCGATACACCATCCCTAAAATACCATAGATGGGTGCGGAGGTGCTGATTCTAGCACGATTGGAGCCTGATCAGAATCAAGAAAACGGTAGCCGACAGGGTTCAATACCGGGAACGGGCACGAAATCCCCCCCGGCCAATCGCAACCGGCAAAGAAAAACGAATTCACGAAGGGGGTAATTTGAATTGCGGCGGGATGTAGATGTAGAAGGGCGCTTCCGGCGGCGTTTTTCCGCTTACTTCGGTTGCGGGACCGAAGGTTCGGGCTGGGATTCTTCTGGCGGGACTTCATCCCCGTAGGTCACCGTGATGGTGCTGCGGAATTGCTTGTAATCTTCATACCGCACAATCATGCGAATCCGCTGAGGGCCGCTGCTGAAATACAGGGTGTCATCCGCGCCGGTCCATGTGGGAAACCAGTATTTGCCGTCGATCTGTTCGCGGTAGGTCTCAAACCGGGGAAAGAGGTTCTCCTGGCCTTTCTTGCGGATATCCGGAACCGCCTTCCCGTAGGTTTTGACGATTTGCAGATCGCGGTCGTCCACCCAGATCTGTCCCTGGAAATACCGCTCGCCCTTTTCCATTCTCTTGGGAACCACCATAAAGACATAGGTGCTCAGCTCATCGACTTTCTGGCGGCCCATATACTTGACGTCGTACTTGTGCAGGTCGTCGGTGGTCAGCACGAAGGGCTGCACGCTGCGCAGGTCCCGCTCATCCTCCGGGCTGATACTGATGGCGCGCAGAGTGGAGAGCGGGGCGTAAGCCACCTTCTCAAACCGTTTTCCGTCCTGGGTAAACATGATGTCTTCCTCGACGTGGAAGGTCCCCCTGACCTCGCCATCCGGGGAAAGCTCCTGCACCTTTACAATTTGGCGGTAGGTATAGTTTTCGCGGGCAGTCTGGAATTCCTTTTCCTTCGCCGCAAAACGCCGGATAATCGCCTGGACATCGGGAGCATCGGCCTTGGATGAAGCCCCGCTGGCCGCACCGGGCCCGGTGGATTCAGGCGCCGGGGGCATTCCTTCCTGCTGTGCGCCCGCCTCCAAAAGCATAGTGGATGAAGATATGGAAGCTATGGATACCAGCCAACCGCAGAAAAGCAATCTCGCCGCTCCCTGCCGCAATAGCCCTAAAATGCGTTGTGCTGCCAAAGCTGTCTCCTCCCGCTTCTGTCCGGTCTGTTCATTCTCCATCGAAACAGGCCCGCCGATCAACCCCTGGAAACTTGTCCCTCGACCCGCCTGGCCCGGAGAAGATTTCTTCACCGCTTGATAGGATGCGGTTACCCAGCAATTCGTTGGATTTTATTTTGCAGGTTCAGGCGCCGCCGGCCCTTCATTTGCGAAGAATGCAGACGAACCGATTCAAGCTGAAAAAGTACGTATGGTTGTCAAAGGCATCGCTCAACTGCCGCAACCAACGCCCGACTTCCTCCTGCGTGCATTTCTTCGAACGCAACAGATAGTCCCGGATGACGTAGCTCAGCGGCCCGCCGTACCTGCGGGCTGAATATTCGTCGTTGTGGATCACGTAGTGGTGCAGCTCGATTTGCATCGCGCCGGCCTGCTGGCAGAGCGAGTACAGGCGTCGCCCGAACCAGCCGTCGCCGTGATGGTCGGAAAAACCCAGCGTTACTTTCCGCTGCAACTCTTTGTCCAGGATGTTGTATACCAGCGTGTCCCAATCCGTTTCGGCGATGAACACCCTGCCGGCCGGCTTCACCACCCGCAGCATCGCCCGAATCACCGGGATAGGGTCCACTGTATAGCCGAGCGCCTGCGTACAAACCACACCGTCGAAACTGTCTTCCGGAAACTCCATCTCCTCGACGGCTTTCAGTTGATATTCGATATTCCCGGCGGCCGCTGAAGCGCGAGCTACGGCCAGCATGGCTTCACTGTTGTCAATCCCGACGATCTTTCCTCCAGCCCCCACCATCTTGCTAAGCGCCAGGGCGTTGACGCCGGTTCCGCATCCCACGTCCAGCAGTGTTTCCCCAGGCCGCGGATCAAACCAGACGCGGTACTGCCGCTGCATTTCGCGAATGTCGTCGGATTGATAAATCAGGCTGAGCTGTTGCGCTGTTTTCTCGTCAAAGGAGAAAGTCGCAGCCATCCAGGCCTCCTTAGTTTGTGGGAGATGCCGTTCGCGGCCAAACCGCTTGAAACCCACGCCGGAACACCCCGGATGGCAAAGGGTGGAACACGGCCTCCCCCATACCCTCCGTGCTGCCCGGCGCTCTCCGGCTCAGAAAGCATGCCGCGCTACTGAGCCGGGCGGAAGGAGCCGGTTTCGAATTATTGGAGAGGTCCACCAAGGTCCACCAGGGGGTTAGGCCCCGGAGTCTCCGACGCGTTCGATGGTCAGCTTTTCCAGGACTACGGGCTGGAGCGGCCTTTCTTTGTTTTGAGGGTCCTTCTGGACGCGTGCGATCTTCTTGACGACATCCAAGCCCTCGATCACCTGCCCGAAAATCGTGTAATCCTCATGCGAAAGCCCCGTGGCAACATCTGTAATGAAAAACTGGCTGCCGTTGGTATTGCGACCGCTATTGGCCATAGCCAACCGACCGGCCTTATCAAACTTCAGATTGGGCGAGGACTCGTTCTGAAACTTGTAACCCGGCCCGCCAGTGCCCTGCCCCAAGGGATCGCCTCCCTGAATCATAAAATCCGGGATGACGCGGTGAAAGATGGTCCCATCGTAGTAGCGGCTCTTCTTCTTCTCACCCGTCTCCGGATGAGTCCATTCTTTGTTGCCTTCGGCGAGGTCCACGAAGTTCTTTACCGTGACGGGAGCCTCTTTCTCGAAAAGCTCGATGACGATGGCCCCCTGCGATGTTTGGAAAGTCGCGTAGACTCCCGGCTTCCGCTGTTTTTGTCCCAGTGCTGATGGCGACAAGACCCCCGCTAAAGCGATCAGTCCGCCTAAACTCAGTAATAGAGAAATCTTTTCATTCATAAATCCTCCCTAATCCTCCCTGCCGGTCCGGCCCGATTTCGTCCCCGCCTCAGAAACCACCTGCGGCGACCGGCTCCGTGCCCGGACAGTATATGTGTTTTTTTTGAACCGAGTTGGCAGAACAGAGAGGCCACCTCAGTCGGGCCATTCTAAATCATTTCACACCCAACAGCCCCCAGGCATTATCCCGGCCAGCAAAAAGGCGTGTCAACCAATTTTTCCCCCGGCAGCCTTCCGGACGCGGTATTTTGGGGAGCGGCCAGCGGATAGGGACTTAGTTTCCTCCCTTGCGGTTTTACTTGCGCCAATTCCGATTGCAAGCCCGTCACAAATTGTTTAATATCTCCCGAAAGAACAAAGGCCGACGGACCTGATGGAATGCAGAGAGCGCTCCAACCAGTCAACGAACATTTCAGCCGGCCGCAGATTCGGCGTATTCTGGGCATCAGCGCATATCTGCTGACATCCTGGGAACGCCAGGGGCTCATCCAGCCTGCCCGGCCTTTGCAGCCGGCGACGGCTTCCAGCCTGTACCCGGAGCGTTCCGCCCGGCAGAGCCGCTCTTCGAGGCCGCCAGGCCGTCTGTACACCTTCTCCGACATCATCACCTTGAAGACGCTTTTGGATCTCCGGCGGAATCGCGTTCCGCTGGCTTGCATCCGCTCGTCGCTCGCTTCGCTGAAGGAGAAGCTGACGGGAGTCGAAAATCCTTTGAGCGAGCTGCAGATCAACAGCCTGGGACGGCGGCTGGCCGTCTATTTCCAGGGCGCCCGGATGGAGCCTCTTTCGGGCCAGTTGTTGTTCAATTTTGAGCCGGACAAAAAGAAAGGAAAGCCTCACCCGCTGGGGCGGGCAGGCCAAGCAAAGAAGCTGACCGAGACCGAAAAGCGGGCGCGCGCCGAGAACTTCTTTCTGGCGGGGCTGCGCTACGAGGAACAATTGGAAACCATCCCGAAGGCTATTCGCGCCTACCAAAAGGCCATCGAGTTCAATCCGCAAGCCGTGGGAGCGTTGATCAACCTGGGCACCATCCACTACAACTGCGGGGAGCTGGGCGAAGCGGAACGGTGCTACCGGACTGCCCTCTCGATTGATCCGGGTTACGGGCTGGTGCATTTCAACCTGGGCAACGTCTTGGAAGAGAAAAATGACTTGGAACCGGCACGGCAGCACTACGAGCAAGCTGTTCTCCTGGGTCCGGGGTATTCCGACGCGCACTACAACCTGGCCCTGGCGTACGAGAAGTTGGGGCTGCACGGCAAGGCCCGCCAGCAATGGCGCTCGTATCTGAAGCTCGACCCGCAGAGCCATTGGTCCCTCTACGCCCGCCAGCAGTTGGAGAAGACTCCGCTCCATATCGTCCGGCGCGAAATACCCTTGGACGAGGATTCGGAACTGACGCCAAGCCACTGAGAGTGTTTTCAGACTCCCCAGAAGCGGCCTCCCCGCTTTTTATGCTCTCGCCTGGACCAGGATGTGTCGGGATTTCCCTCCCGTCCCCCAAACCGCCGGTTCGCTGGTAGACTGTTAGAATGGGAGAGGTCAAGGCGAACCTGCCGCCGGTAGTGGAGCTGATTCAGGCCAGCAAGTCGTATCGCGCAGACGGGAACGTTGTACACGCTGTGCAAGGGGCCGATCTCAGTTTGCCGGCGGGATCGTTCACTGCCATAGTAGGCCGCAGCGGGTGCGGGAAAAGCACTTTGCTGAACCTGGCAGGCGCGGTGGATTTGCCGACCAGCGGAGAGGTGCGGATTGAACAGCTCTCGACCGGAAAACTGGACGACCGCGGCCTCAGCCGTCTGCGCCGGACGCGGGTGGGATTCATCTTTCAATTTTTCCATTTGCTCCCGACGCTGACCGTCGCCGAGAACGTGGAGTTGCCGCTGCTGCTCGGGCTCTCGGAGGACGGCTCCGGACCACAGGATAACCGGCGAGAACGGGTCAACCATTTGCTGGAAATGGTTGGCGTCCACGGGAAGGCCCGCCACCTCCCCCATCAATTGTCCGGCGGCGAGATGCAGCGCGTGGCCATCGCCCGCGCACTCATCAACGAGCCCAAAGTCGTGATTGCAGATGAACCCACTGGAAACCTGGACAGCGTTAATGCAGAGATTGTGCTACGACTTTTACGTCAAATCGCCAGAGAAATGCGTCATACTGTATTGATGGCCACGCACAGCCGGGAAGCGGCTGAATCCGCCTCCCATGTGGTCTCGATGCAGGATGGCCGCCTTGGAACACCATAGACCCTATGCCGCACCTCAAGCAGATGCTTTATGCCCCGAACCAGCTCACGTTGCTTCGGCTGGTTTTCATTCCTCCTGTGATCCTCTTCATCCTCTACGGGGATTATTCGA
The DNA here is from genome assembly GCA_963666975.2 of Terriglobia bacterium. Taxonomy (GTDB): domain Bacteria; phylum Acidobacteriota; class Terriglobia; order 2-12-FULL-54-10; family 2-12-FULL-54-10; genus JADFGZ01. Next base: position 2,039,778 of record CAXVYR010000004.1, read on the forward strand.
CAGCTCTCCTGCTGGTTCTGCTCGCCGGGATAACCGACGGGTTGGATGGCCTGCTGGCCCGCCGATTGCACCAACAGACAACGCTGGGCACTTATCTCGATCCGGTTGCGGACAAACTCCTGCTGAGCTCCTCTTTTGTGGCGCTTGGCGTGGTGCACGAGCTTCCTCTCTGGCTGCTGATTCTGGTTCTGAGCCGCGACACGATCATTATGGCAACGGTATTAGTAGTGGTTCTGACAACCTCCCTGCGGTCTTTCCAGCCGAGCATCTACGGCAAAGCCAATACCCTGGCGCAGCTCACCACAGTTGTTTTGACCCTGGCGGTTTTGCGGAACTCGTGGGAAGTCCTCAGATGGCTGCAACAGGCGGGAGTGTACGTGACAGCGACCCTCACGGTGGTATCGGGCCTCCACTATGCGTTCGTCACTGCGGAGAAGCTGCGCAGAATGGATACGGCCCCTTGAAACAGCGCCCCGCGCGGGCTGGGCTTAGAGATGGCAAAGAAAGTAAGTGGATTGTCCTATCGGTGGGAATCCGCTACGCTTTTTGAGGCGAACGAAGGGTTTCGCTGGATTTCTCAATCAATACGGAAAACAATAGAAAAATCTCTTCTTCATATATTGGAGCAGGACTTTTCCTCCGACAAGGTAATTGGCGCATGACGAATGACGCTGCAGTCTGGGTCTTGATCGTCGACGACCAGGAGATGGTGAGGGGCTTGTGCGAGGAAGTGATCCTGTCTCTTGGCCACCGGACTTTAATGGCCGATTCGGCTGGCCGGGCGCTGGAGATCATCGAACAGCAGCAGGTGGACATCGTCATCGCCGACATCAAGATGTCCGGGATGAGTGGAATTGAACTGCTGGAGCAAATCAAAACCACCAACCCGCAGATTGAAGTGGTGATTATGACCGGCTACGCAACTGTGCCCTCGGCCGTCCAGGCGATGAAGCTCGGAGCCACCGATTACATCACCAAGCCCTTTAGCGCGGAGGAGATCCGGCTGGTGGTGGAGCGGCTGGTGCAGACGCTGGAGCTGAAGGAGGAAAACCGCTACCTCCGGGAACAGTTGCGGTCGCGCAGCCGCTTTAGAAGCCTGGTGGGACAATCCCAGAAGATGCAGCATGTCTTCAAGCTCATCCAGAGGGTCTCTGTGAGCCGCTCCCCGGTATTGATTTTGGGAGAAAGCGGGACGGGAAAAGAACTGGTGGCGCGCTCCATCCACGAAAGCGGTCCCGCGCGCGACAAACCGTTCATCCCGGTAGATTGCGGCGCTTTGGCGCCGACCCTGATTGAAAGCGAGCTGTTTGGATATGTGCGCGGCGCCTTCACCGGCGCGGTTCGCAGCAGAGAAGGGCTGCTGCAGTCCGCCAACGGAGGCACCGTGTTCCTGGATGAAGTCGCTGAACTCCCCGTCGAGCTGCAAACCCGCCTGCTGCGGACGATCCAGGAAAAAGAGTTCCGGCCGGTTGGCGGCAACAAAAGCGTCCCATTCAAAGCCCGTGTGATCTCGGCGACCAACTGCGATCTGGAAACAGCCATTCAACAGGGCAGCTTCCGCAAAGAACTTTATTTTCGCCTGAACGTGGTCTCCATTACACTGCCGCCGCTGCGCGAGCGAAAAGTGGACATTCCCTTGCTGTCCGAACAACTCCTTCACAAACTCTCCCTTGCTCAGGGCAAAGACATGGAAACCGCGCCCTGGACGCTTGCTCCGGAAGCCTTGGACCGCCTGCTGGCCTGCGACTGGCCGGGAAACGTTCGCGAACTGGAGAACTGCCTGGAACGAGCCATTACTTTGGGTTCAGGACCCGTCATCCAGGTCTCTGACTTGCCTGCGAACGTGCAAGCTGCTTATCCCAAAATCGGGGCAGGCGGTTCCGACAGCGTGATTCCGCTCGAGGAGATGGAACGGCAAGCGATCTTGCGCGCTCTTGCCGAGGCCGGTGGCGACAAGTTACTGGCTGCCCGCAAGCTCGGCATCGGCAAGACGACTTTGTACAGGAAGCTCCACAAGTACCAGCACAAATTTGAACAAGGGGCCTGACCGATTTGGGAATGGGTTTCCACTCCGGCACTGTTCACGCTCCGATTCTAATCTTTCTCCGCTGTGCACAGCCAAAAGGATGTTTAGTTATAACGCTGAAAAGCCACTCCGGCTGACTTCCCGGGCATATAGCCATTGGAAGAGTAATTGCTACAAAACAAACTGCTATGAAAAATGGCGCGGATGTGAAAATTCTTATTACGGGGAGCAAAGGGAAACTTCGCGATGTGGTCATGCATGCCCTTTCCCGCGGCTCTGATTTCCGGGTCGAGACCGTTCCAGTGGGCTCCGAGCTGTTGGAGATGGCGCGGAGCAACTCTTTCGATGCCCTGATCTTTACCCTGAACAGCAAGAAGGAAATTAAACCGCTGCAGTGGATTCATCATCAGAACCGGTCGCTGCCTCTGCTGGCTGTCTTAGGCAGGACGAACCCTGGATTGCGGGAACAGTTGTGGGACGAAGGCGTCGCACAGGTGGTGGATATCCAGGGTCTGTCAGCGGCGCAGATTTGCCGGGAGCTCCGGGAAAAGCTGCTGGCCGCTCGTTTGGGGCTGGTGGAAATCGGGCGCTTCCAGACGAAATTACTGGAAAATTTCCATCATGTCCGTTCCGTGCTCACCGCAATTCTGGGCAATGCTGAATTGGCCGCCAGGAAGTTTTCCCTCCCCCACAAAATCGATGCGGAGTTGCAGGAAATCATCCAGGGAGTGAATCAAGTGGAGGGAATTCTCCGCTGCGTCGAGAGGAGCATGAAGGCGCCCGGCGCCTCATCGCAATGAAGCTTTCTACCACTGCGGAACTCGCCGCCGCGTGCTCCGCAAAACCCGTTTGAATGCCACGGCACGACGAACGGCAACAGAGCATCTTTCCATCTCCCCCCTCCCCGCCATCCCCCCGGCTTCCTCCCTCCCCGAAAAACGCACCTTTTCAGAAACGCAGCTAGAGAAATAAATTCACCCTGAAGTCCGGGCTGCCCTTATCATCGAAAATATGGAGGATATGAGAGAGGACGTGCGCACTGCCGCAACTCTGATCCGCGGACCGGGATTTCCCCCGATGAAACCCTGGCTGGGATCATGGCTGGGAATACGGCTGTGAAAGTTGCCCTGGACGCCACCTACGCCGCCTACCCGGACCGGACGGGGACCGGCGTGTACTCCGAGCGGCTGATCTCGGCCTTGGCGGCCGGCCCGCTGGCCCGGCTGGACGCTGCATCCCGTCTGATCCTGTGCTTCCGGCTCGGACCCTATCTGCGGTGGGCGCGAAAAAAAAAGTGGCCCGAGCGATGCGCGATTTCCCCGCTGCTCGACCCCTGGCTGCCGCCGCCGCGCGCGCATCTGTTCCATGGCCTGAATCAGCGGCTGCCGGAAAGAGGAAAATACGCAGTTCGCGTGGTGACCGTCCACGACCTTTTTCCTCTCGCCTCGACCGAATACTCCACACGGCAATTCCAGCAGCACTTCACCCAGATCATCCAAAAAGCGGTCTCCCGCGCCGACTGGATCATTTCGGTATCCGACGCCACGCGGCAGCAATTGCTCCGCTACACGGAGGCAGCCGGCGGGCGGATTCGCGTGATCCACCACGGCGTCGATCCTCCGCAGCCCGCCGCGCAGGCCGAGCTAGATGCCTTCCGGGAACGCGTGCTCGGTTTGAGCAAAGAAGAAAAATTCTTCCTCAACGTGGGCACGATCCAAACGCGCAAGAACGTGGCTGGCATCGCTGCTGCCATGCAGCGCCTGCCGGAGTTTCGCCTGGTGCTGGCCGGAGGCGACGGCTTTGGAGCAGACCGGGTTCATTCGTTGATCGAAAAGGAGGGGCTAGCCGGGCAAATCCTCCGCCTGGGGCACACCTCGCCCCAGACGCTGCGGTTGCTCTACTCTGCGGCCACCGCCCTGGTATTTCCTTCTCTCGAAGAGGGATTCGGCATGCCGATCCTGGAAGCCATGAGCTACGGCCTGCCGGTAATCACCTCGAACTGCTCCTCGATGCCGGAGGTGGCGGGCGACGCCGCCCTTTTTGTCGACCCCGGAAATGTGCAGGAGATCAGCGATGCCATGCGGCGCGTGGCGGAAGACACGGCGCTGGCTGCCGCGCTTGGCGAGAAGGGAAAGCAGCGGGCCGGGCAGTTCAGTTGGGAGAGATGCGCGCGGGAAACCTGGGAGGTTTACCAGGAAGCCCTGGGTGGCGAGTAAAGCACTCACCGTGGCTACCAGGACTCCAGCGGGGCGGTGTAGGTCACGCTATTCCACCTTCTTCCATCGGAGATGAACCGGCTCAGGCGATGCGCCAAGAAGAACAACATCTATCTCTCCGCCTATTCCAAATTCCGGTTGAACAATCTTAGCCATCTCCGAGGCAGCTTCTATGAGATTGTCTGCTGCGGCTTTCGCTTCTTGGGCTGAAACCCGTCGTATTGTACCTTTGAGAAGCATTTCGTCATGACGGGCGATGAGTTTTTTCCCTTCTCCCTGCAGAACATTCTTTTTAACGTAATCAGTCTCCCCAAAAAAGCGAGTGCATATGAGATCTGCGTCTCGAAACTCCTCAACCTTGAATTTTTGAATCGTCGGATTGAGGCACTTCGGTTCTATGAAAATTGCAAATGACGCAATAGTAGAGCACCTTCGTTCGCAATTGTAGTTCGCCACTACCACATAGCACAAATCCTTGCCCTCAAACTGACGGAAGTGTTCGGGCTCCTGGGCCGTAGCTTGCCTCACCGCAGCCTGACAATCTCGTGGTATCTCCTTTCGAACCATTTCTTCGTTCAGTTCTTCGGGACCTCTCTCAAGGCGGCTCTTGACCACGGAGGGAAGATCAAGCAGCCTTGGAGCAGTAGCCAAAGCATTCGTCAGATCCCCGGCTTGTTCTTCTGGCACATCATGCATCACACCAGTCCCAGGGACGGATATGATGGTCCGAAATGGTCGAGCGACTTCAACGATCTTGTAGTTGGTATCAGAGATCTGACACTCAGTCTTCTTACCGAGGACTACACGACGGTGGACTGCACGACTGTCCGCCGCAACCACAAGACCCTCCGAATTTGAAACCAACACAACCAGAGTGCCACTGACGCATTTGTACATAGCCTCTCCAGTATTGGCAGTGGTTGCCACGGCAAATTTGCAGTTCCAATTTGCCGTGGGTTTGTAAAATCTGCCAAATGCCCACGGCGAGGCTTGTCCCGAGCGAAGTCGAGGGGAAAAGCACTCACCGTGGCTACCCGCTCCAGGATGAGTGGAAATTGGAAACTAGCCCGGTTGCCGAAGCGCGACCATTACAAACGAAAAAATTATCAGGACAACAACAATCGTTCGGAGCAGTTTCCAGAAATTAATCGACTCGCTCGTCATGGAGGGCATATCGCCGACCAGCATCCCGAAGGCCGCGCCGGCGGCCAGGCCCCCGATATGCCCGGCATTGTCCACCATGGGCATGAAAAATCCAAACATCAGCCCATAGATCGCCCATCGGACGTACATGTTCTTTATGGTGTTGCCCATCCTTCCCCGATGCCTGTATCCATAGGCGATCATCGCCCCGATCAGCCCAAACACCGCGCCGGAAGCGCCGATGCCGACCGAGTTGGGATGCCACACGGCGCTCGCCACGAACCCCATCACGCCCGCGAGGATATAAAGCACCAGAAATTTGTGCGGACCGTAGATCTCCTCCACCGTGGGTCCCAGGTCGAGCAGAACAAAGGTATTGAACCCTAAATGGATGAGGCCGCCGTGCAGAAAAATGGGCGTCAGCAGCCGCCACCACTCTCCGGCCAGAATCAGGGCGGTGTATTTGGCTCCAAACTTCACCAGCGTGTAGCCATCAATCGATCCCAGCAACGCACCGGCATCCAGCCCCCCCGTGCGGCTCCGCATGGAGACCACCCAAGTCAGCGCAAACAAAAACAGATTCACGCCCAGCAGCAGGGAGGTGGTCTGCGCCCGCTTCGGAAGGACAGAAGACAGTATGCGGTCCACCCCGCCCCGGGGGGCTGCCGAGGTGTTTTCACCACAAAAAGGACAGGTTTTTTCTTTTCGGTCCACCAGCGCACGGCAGGCCGGGCACATTTTTTGCTTGTACGTTACCGACTTGAAGAAGTTCTGCAACCGCTCCAGACGCTCCTCCGCCTGCTGTTTGTAGCGGTTGATCTTCCATTTCATTCGCGGGGAAATCATCAATGCTCCAGCTTCCTTCCTACTCCCGATGTTGCCATATTATATACCGGCAGCGGGAAAGCGGTCTTTTGCGACTGGAGAAAAGGGGTTGGATATTATAATGGGCATGGATGCTGGTTTGTCCGTCCCCCCGGCGATTGGCAATTCTCTTCTGAACGCAGACCTTCCCTTCTATGAAGACTCAGAGACTGCTGCTGTTCGTTGTTCTGATAACGCTGCTGGCTTCGGCCTGCGGAAGGCACCGCAGCGCTTCCCGGATTCCCGTTCCGCAGACTCCTTCCACGGGAGGAGGCGCACAGACGCCCGGCCCCGGATATACCGAAACCGGATACGCGAGCTGGTATGGCGACCCCTACCACGGCCGCCGCGCGGCGAACGGGGAGGTCTACGACATGTACAAACTCACCGCCGCCCACCGCACCTTGCCTTTCGGGACGCAGGTCAAAGTGATCAATCTGGAGAACAGCCGCACGGTGATTGTCCGCATCAATGATCGCGGACCGTTCATCAACGGGCGCATCGTGGACCTGTCGCTGGCCGGCGCCCGCGAAATCCAGATGGTCGGCCCGGGAACGGCGCTGGTCCGTTTGGAAGTCCTCTCGGCATCCTCGCCCTCCGATCCGGGCCTGTACGCGGTGCAGGTGGGGGCGTTTCGGGACCGCTCCAATGCCGAAAGTCTGGCGGAGAATATGCGCCGCCGCTTCGGCGATGCCTCCATCGAAGGCTATCGTTCAAACGGGCGGACCTTTTATCGCGTTCGGGTGGGAGTAAACTCTACATTGACGGAAGCCAACGAACTGGCTATTCAGTTGGGGCGGGAAGATCTGCCCAGTTTTGTGGTCCGGGTGGAAAACTGAAGCTGGCCAACTCAATCAAAAGTCCGGGGAGAATAGAATCTATGGCCTCCTGCCTTTTTTGCAAAATCCTGGCGGGCGAGATGGCCGCTAAGCTTGTCTATCAGGACGAAAGCTGCATCGCCTTTCAGGATATCAACCCGCAGGCTCCGGTGCATTTGTTGCTCATCCCTCGGAAACACTTCTCCTCCGCGGCGGAGGCCGAACCAGCAGACGAGACGGTCATGGGCCATCTGCACCGCGTCGCCGCTCAACTGGCGGAGCAGAATGGCATCACGGACGGCTACAGGACTGTAGTCAATACAGGGAGCGGGGCCGGCCAGTCCGTGTTTCACCTGCACCTGCATCTGCTCGGCGGACGCCCGCTTCGATGGCCGCCGGGATAACTCTGGATAGCTCCCGCCTCACCCGGTTTCCGGCAAACCTCAGTAGCGTGCCCCATACCGTGATTTCCTGATTTCCGTTCCTCTCCCGCCCCAGGCGGCACAGACAACCGGCCCCTGTCGCATTTTGAAATTGAATGCAACGAACAGAATGAAGGCAACATCCAGAACGATTCTGTCATCTATAATGGAGAGATTAAGGGGGCGGAACGAAAATGCGGAGCTTGCTCTATACTCTGGTGGCTGCTCTTGCAGCGCTTCTGCTGTGCGGCGCCGGGGCGGTTGCGCTTCCGGCGGCTGCCCTGCCTGCCAGCGAGGACGACCTCGAACTGCAAAAGAAGGCCGTCAATCATTTTTACAGCCTGGAGTACGACCAGGCTATTGCGGCTTTTGAAAAACTGCGCGACGCGGACCCCGATAATCCAGCCCGGCAAAACGATGTGGCGACGGCCTATTTCTATAAACAGCTCTACATGGCTGGAGTGTTGCAAGGGGACCTGTTCAGCTCCTCCAATAAGTTTTTCCGCACCAAAAAAATCCAGGTGGACCCCGCCATCGAAAAACCTTTTTGGGGAGCTACCCAGGCCGCCATCCGCAGTTGCGAGCAGCGCCTGAAAAGCGACAAAACGGATGAGGAGGCCCTCTACACCTGCGGCGTGGCCTACGCCACCCGCTCCACCTACCAGGGCCTGATCGAGCGCTCCAAGTTTGGCTTCCTTTCGAGCGCCCGCAAAGCCAATGATTTTCACGTGCGGCTGCTCCGACTGAATCCCCGTTACTATGACGCGTATCTCATCCCCGGCATCTTTGACTTCGTTCTTGGAAGCCTGCCGAAGCCGCTGAGGATGATGCTGTACTTTGCCGGTCTCAGCGGCGATAAGCAGCGGGGCATACAAGCGGTGAAAAGCGTCACGGTATGGGGCCAGAATGCAAAAGAGTCCGCGAAAATTCTTCTGACGATCATGTATCGCCGGGAAAGGCGGCACACCGACGCGCGGCAGGTTATCGAAGGTTTGGCAAAATCCTATCCTCGCAATTACATTTTTCCGCTGGAGGTTGCCTCGCTCTATCACAGCGAAGGAGAGGACGAAGAGGCAATCCGGGGATATACACAGGTGCTCGAACAGGTTCGGCGGGAACGAGCAGGATACGCCGAATTGCCGGTTGCGCGCATCCATTTTGAGCTGGGAGTGCTCTACCGGAACGAAGAAGATTTGGAGTTAGCCCTGCGACACCTGGAACAGGTCCCCGGCTCCAAGGGCAGCACGCCGGAGATGGAAAAAGAGAGCGCCCTGTTGCGCCAGCAGATTGAAGCGACCCTCCAGCAGCAAGAACAAGCGGATAGCGAAACTCCCGCTAGCCTCGCCCCCGCCAGCTAGCCCGATCCCCAACAATTAGCCCGCTCCTGCCAATTAGAAGGATTCGCCGCAGCTCCTGCTCATTCCGGATTAATTTTTTTCACCTGCGCGCCCAACGTGCCGTGGGCCAGCCGCAAAGTAATCTCCTCATCCGGGGAAACCTGCTCCGCATCTTTTAACACGGCCCCGGAAGAATCAAACGCGATGGCGTAGCCGCGTTCCATGACGCGCTGGGGGCTGAGCTGTTCGAGTTGCGCACGGAGCGATTCGAGCTTCCCCCGCCGCGCGACCAGCAACAGCCGCGCCTGCTGGCTCAGCAGGGAGTTCAGACGGCTCCAGCGCAGCCTCCGCCGCTCCTGCTGGCCGCGCAGATCCAGGTGCAGTAGAAAAGTGCGAGGCATTTCCCAGCGCCGCCGGGCCTGGCGCAGGCTCTCCCTCTCGGCCTCGATGAGCCGCCCGGTCAACTCGTCGCTGCGCTGTGAGAATTGGGACAGCAGCGACCGCAGCGTGCCGAAACTGCGGTGGGAAGCTGCCTCGGTGAGCCGCTGCCGCCGCTGCAACAAAGCATAGCGGACTTTCTCTCGCAGCGTCTGCTCCCATCCCGCGACACGCTGCTGCAACTGTTCCTTGGTCTCAATCACAATCTCCGCCGCTGCCGACGGAGTGGGGGCGCGCTGGTCAGCCACAAAGTCGGCGATGGTGAAGTCGGTCTCATGCCCCACGGCGGAGATGACGGGAATGGCGGAGGCGGCAATCGCGCGGGCCAGCTTTTCTTCGTTGAAGGCCCAAAGGTCTTCGAGCGACCCGCCGCCGCGGGCGAGGACCAGCACATCGACGGGCATCCCCCGGGGCGGCGGAAGATTGAAAAACCGGACGCCCCCGGCAATCTCCTCCGCCGCGCCCTCCCCCTGCACGCGGACCGGATAGATCAGCAGGTGGAGATTCTTGTAGCGTCGGCCAAGAATGCGGATCATGTCCGCAATGACCGCTCCGCGAGGCGAAGTGACAATCCCGATTCGGCGCGGGAGCTTCGGGAGCGGTTTTTTGCGGGCGGCGTCGAACAGCCCCTCGCCCGCCAGTTTCTGCTTCAGTTGCTCGAAGGCCAGTTGCAGCGCGCCCAGGCCGCGCGGCTCCAGCGACTCTACATATAACTGATACTCGCCTCGCGGCTCATAGACGGTGACCCTGCCGCGCGCCGTTACTTGCAGGCCGTCCTCGGGCCGAAACCGCAGATACCGCGCCCGCTGCCGCATGCAGATGCACCGCAACTGCGACGATTCGTCCTTCAGCGTGAAATACAGATGGCCGGAAGAGGCCGGGCGAAAATTCGATATCTCCCCCTCGACCCAGATGTCGGCAAACTCCGCCTCCAGCTTGTCGCGGACCAGGCGGCTGAGTTCACTTACCTTGTAAATTCGCCGCTCTGGAATCAGGTTCAGTTGGAATTGGCCCACGGATATTTCCATAGGAAGCGCGCGGACTCGAGTATTTCCTCGTAGAACTTGCAAGCTGCTGAAAAATTACGTTTCGCTGTCATTCCGAGCGGAGCGAGGAATCTGCTTTTGTCTTACGCTGGCGAAAAACAAAGCAGATTCCTCAGCCCGGCAAAACGCGCCGGGCTTCGGAATGACCTCTCGGGGACTTTTTCAGCAACCTGCTCGGGGTGGAATTCGATTCTCACCGTTCGAGGGCTTCACGGGCTTTCCGAAAAGCCTCCGCGGCCTCGATGCCCTGGACCTTGCCCGTCCGAAGCTCCTCAAGCCGCCGTTCTGCCTCCGCCGCCCAACAGCGGTTCCACGCCGGTTTCTATCTGATTGTCGAGATTGGGGATCAGCCGCTGAGCCAGCCTCACCCGGTCCCGCAGGGAAAGCTTCATGGCATCCGCCGCGATTTCATCAAAGGGAGTGTCCATTCCAGTTGCCTCCACGCTCATCCCTCTGAGCACAGCATAGCAGAACGAAGGAGGCCGCTCCAACGCCCCAATGGGGCAGAAAAAGCCCACGGCGAAGAAATCCTTTCGGCGTGGCTGCCTACTTTACGGCGCATCCGCCTCACCCTCCGCAAGCTTGCGCCAACCTTGCTCCTCCTCTTCCATGGCGCGAACGCCTTTTTCCACATAGTAAAGCAAGGACCGTGCTCCCCAAGGCCCGATATTGGGAGGAAATAGAACGGGTGAATGACCGTAGTGCGTTCCAAGCAAAGCGTGCAAATCGCGGATGGATGCCAGCGCATCTTCGACCTTTTTGGCTTCAACGGCCGGCAGAGGTACGGGGTGCATCCCACGCCGAGTCATCAGGTCGATGTGAGCCCATCGGCGGTTGCGCCAAGCGCGGGCGAACTCGCAGTTTCTGAGTATCTCCTGCGTAGCGGCCTCAACACGAGCCTTCAGCGATGGGTCAGGAATTAAGTCAGCCAGTCTTTGAAGACTGAGATTGGGCACTTTCTTTTTCAGGTCCGAACTCCATGCCTCTGGTGGGTCGGTAAGACGGCACAAGTGTAACAGGAGACTTTCCCAGAACGACTGCTGAACTAAATAGAAGAAACTAGATGCCACTTTGTTCAACAGGTCGATGCGCTCCGACCCCTTGCCGTAAAGCTCCTGAAGCTCGCCCCACTTCTCGTGCAAGCATGACACCTCGTCTTCCACTTCGAGATACAGCTGGCCCATGTCTGCCCCCATCGAACGAACATAGTCGGCTAGAGTTTCATCATGAGTACGGCTATCCTGCACTTTTTCCTCCCGTAGCTTGGTAGTCACGGCGAGCATTTCCCTCGCCGTGGGTCCTTCTTTCGCCCGCCGCGACATTCGAAGTTCCTCGGCGGCAACGCCGGGTTAGGCTGCCGAGTCGCGAGCTACTTCCCATCCCGGAAAGACCAAGACCGCCGGATGGCACTTCAAGGCTCTCGCGAGAACCTTGGCTCGCTCGACGCCTAACCGGATGCGATCATTCTCGATGGCGGAAAGGGTTGCCTGAGGAATGCCCGTCAGCCTGGCCAGTTCATTCTGGCTGTACCCTTGTAACTTTCGAATGATGCGAACAGACTCTCCTACCGAGACCTCAATGCGCTTTCTCGCTGGACGGAAGGTTTTCATTTTATAGTCTCCGATACTCGTGCGCCGTAATATGAACCACCTGGAACAAGGACTGTTGGGGAACCACCCGATAAATCACCCGGTACTGTAAACCCAGACGGGACGACCGATACCCAAGCCATTTTCCGTGAAGGGCTTCATCATGGAGTCCTTTGATCAGTCGCAACCCAGGCGGACCGGAGATCATGGCGATGTCTTTCCACTTCTCGTAACGCTTCAGGATTTCACGAGGCGCAGCATCGAGTTGTTTCTCAACCCGACGGTGCTCTTCGATCTGCCACATGCAGCAGTTTAGACATATCTAATATAGTATGTCAAGGAAGAATCCAGGGCGAGGAAAACGCTCGTTGTACCTATCCCTAAATTATTCCGCAGTTCACCGGCGGCCCAGGAACCAAAACAGCAGTGTCAGGACCAGGCTGAGCAGGACGGAGGTGACGATAGGGAAATAGAAGGTGAAGTTGCCCCGGCGATAAATGATATCGCCCGGCAAGCGGCCGAAGCGGAAGAAAGAAAAGCGATCCGCCAACAGGAACAGCAGTCCCAGCGTCACAAAAACGACGCCGAGGGTGATCAGAATCTTGCCCAGGCTGGGAAGCATGGAAACACCGGAAGGATGACGCCAGCGGCAACCTTTAGCCCACAATCTCCATCTTGCCAAAGAAGTAGGAAATCTCGAAAGCGGCCGTCTCCGGGGCGTCGGAACCGTGAATCACGTTCCGCTCGATGGAGGTTGCGAACTGTTTTCGCAAGGTGCCCGGCTGGGCTTCGGCGGGGTTGGTGGCTCCCATCACCTTGCGCAGGCGCTCGATGGCGTTTTCGGCTTCCAGCACCATCACAACGATCCGGCCCGAGCACATAAAATCGGTCAGGCTGCCGAAAAACTTCTTGTCGCGGTGGACCGCATAGAAGCCCTCCGCCTGCTGCTTGCTGAGGCGCAGCATCTTCATGGCGGCGATCCGGAAGTTCTGGCTTTCAAACGCCCGGATAATGTCGCCGATGACGTTCTGCTCGACTCCGTCCGGCTTGATAATGGTCAGGGTTCGTTCCAGGGCCAAGGGTTTCCCTCAATTTGATTTGATTGCTCTGCGTACTGGGCAGGCTGAGGACAGATTCTCTTTCACTTTTTAGGCATGGACTTGTAGATGGCGAAACAAGGGCTGGCGCGCACGACTTGATACCGGTCCGGGTCCGGCCCTATCGACTCATAAAACTCTTTCATGTATTTCTCCGCCAGGGCCTCATCGCCGGTCTCCAGCGCAACCCGGCTGAGCAGGCTCAAACCGTCCTGCTGCATCACCTCTCTCTCGATGTCCGGGTAGACCTTCCCGTTGGGTCCGGCGTACCACTCCACGCTTTCCTGAATAAAAGCCATCGCCCCTGGCTTTTTCAATTGCAGGCCGGCCATTCCCAGGTTCATCAGCACGCGGCCGCGAACCCGGTCTTCGCCGCTCTGCTTGGCCACCTCCAGGGCTACGCCGAGAGTCTCCCAGGCGCTGGAAAACTTTCCCTGCCGCAGCTGGACGTTGGCGATGGTCAGCAGCGCATTGGCTTGCCATGTCCCGCGGCCCATCCTCTTAAAGGCGGCCAGGGCGGGCTCCATGTAAGCCATCGACAAGTCGGGCTCTCCCACCCAAACGTGGGTGTTGCCAATGTTCATCCGAATCATGCCGGGATACATGTTGCCACCCATCTGGTCGGCCAAACGGAGCGCTTCTTGATAAGCCGCGAGTCCGCGATCGGGCTGGACCATGCGGATCAAAGTGGAGCCCATGTTGTTCTTCGCCGACACCATGATGCGCAGATCGTCCACCTCTTCCGCCAGGACAAAGCCGGCCTGCAACCGTTCCAGCGCCAGATTGTAAAACTCATTGGCTTCTTCCCAGTCGAGATGATCGCCGCAGGCATCCTCCCCGGCATGTGTGTATAAGGCTCCTTCGAAGCGCAGCCTGCGAGCCTCGATCCGTTTATACAGGACATCGTCGCCGCTCAGGCGGCGATAGACGTCGAACAGCTTCGCGTAACGGCCGACCTCCTCCAGGAAATTTTCCAGGACCGCAGTATGGATTTCGTGCCCGGAGGTGGCTCCGTAGCGGCCCATCTGGTCAAATTTCCGGTCCAGTTCTCCCAGCACGCCCTCGAGCCGTTGCTTCACAACCTCAAGATTTTCCGCCATCAGCCGTTCGGCGCCCGCCACGTCGCCTTGGTCCAGCTTCGTCAGCAGAATCACCAGGGGAACAGGGTCTGAAGAAGGAGTGACCTGCGCCTCCAAAAGGCCGGCGTTCCTGCCGGACGGGTACACCGCGAACCAGAAAAGAAACAAGACTGCGAGAATTCCGATTCTCCGCCGATGGGCTCTTCTTGCGGGTCCTTTTTCCATGGGCCACCCTCACTTTATGCGAATAGGCTACAACAGCAACTATAGCTTAATTCTAAAGCTAAACGCGCAGAGTGTAAACTCAAAAGGAGAAAAACAGGGGGGGGACAGGATACGGACCGTTTTCAGCGTCCGGCCGCCGGAGCCAGCCGGGCGGCGACCGCCTCGCCGATCTGTGCCGGGCTGTCAACAACGGTGATTCCGGCCTCTTTCATCGTCGCCATTTTCTCGCGGGCTGTTTCCTTCCCGCCGCTGATGATGGCCCCGGCGTGTCCCATCCTTCTGCCCGGAGGGGCGGTCTGTCCGGCGATGAAGCCGACTACCGGCTTCTTTACATTCTCTTTGACGTACAGTGCGGCGGTTTCTTCCGCCGTCCCGCCGATCTCCCCGATCATGACTACAGCGTGGGTGTCCGGGTCGGCATTAAACAGTTCGATGGCGTCCAGGAAACTGGTGCCGATGATGGGATCGCCTCCGATGCCGATGCATGTGGATTGCCCGATGCCGAGCGCCGTCAACTGCCCTACGGCCTCATAGGTAAGCGTCCCGCTGCGCGAGACCACGCCCACATTTCCCGCCCGGTGGATATGGCCTGGCATGATGCCGATCTTGCACTTGTCCGGCGAGATGACGCCCGGACAGTTGGGGCCGATCAGCCGTGTCTGCGTGGTCTGCAGATAGGCGTTGACCCGAATCATGTCGAAGGTGGGAATCCCTTCGGTAATGCAGACCACCAGGGGGATGCCGGAATCGGCAGCCTCCATGATGGCGTCGGCGGCAAACGGGGCGGGAACGAAGATGACCGAGGCGTTGGGTTTCACCGCTCTGTTCGCCGCAGCCACAGAATCAAACAGCGGCAGACCGTCCTGCTGCGTGCCGCCCTTGCCGGGCTTCACGGCCCCAACCACATTGGTCCCATACTGGATCGCCTGCTGTGTGTGGAAGCTGCCTTCCCGGCCCAGCCCTTGAACCAACAACCGCGTGTTCTTGCCGATCAATATGCTCATTTCAAACACCCGAAGCAAAGGAAGCGAAGAAGTATAGGAAGCATACGAGGCAGAGGAAGTCGGTTCTTGTAGTGAAAGCCAACAAGCAATACCAAGGGAAGCTCCGAATTCTTTGTAAGGGGTTCTCCTCTGCTTCCTTTGCCTCCTCTGCCTCCTATGCCTCTTTTGCTAACCGCACCACCTTCTCGGCGGCGTCCCGCATTCCGTCGGCGACGGTAAAATTCAACTTGGAGTCCTGCAAAATCTGCTGCCCTTGCTCCACATTTGTGCCTTCCAGGCGAACCACGACCGGGATTTTTACGCCCAGCGCCTTGGCTGCCTCCACCACGCCGCTGGCCACAATGTCGCAGCGCATGATCCCGCCAAAGATGTTGATCAGCACGGCGCGCACGTTGCGGTCCGAGAGCAGTATCTCAAAGGCGTGGCGAACCTGCTCGGCGCTGGCTCCTCCCCCTACGTCGAGAAAGTTGGCTGGACTCCCCCCCGCGTACTGGATGATGTCCATGGTGCCCATGGCGAGTCCCGCCCCGTTCACCATGCAGCCTACGGTTCCATCCAGTTTGATATAGTTCAGCCCGTATTTGGTTGCCTCGATCTCCAGCGGGTCCTCTTCAGCGAGGTCGCGCAGTTTCCCGATCTCCTCGTGGCGGTACAGGGCGTTGTCATCGAAGGTCATCTTGGCGTCGAGCGCCAGCAGCCGCCCGTCGGTTGCCAATATGAAAGGGTTGATCTCCGCCAGCGATGCGTCGGTAGCTTCAAAAGCGCGGTACAGCGCCATCATGAGCGCGGTGGCCTGCGGGATGCTGCCCGCAGGCAGCCCCAAACCAAAGGCGAGCTTCCGCGCCTGAAAAGCTTGCAGGCCCGCGCCCGGACGGATGGTCTCGCGCAAAATCAGCTCGGGAGTCTCTTCCGCCACCTTCTCAATCTCCACGCCCCCGGCGGCGCTCGCCATGAAGACCGGTGAAGCGGTGACGCGGTCAATCACGATGCCGAGGTAGAGTTCCCGTTCAATCGGCAAGGTCTCCTCGATCAGCACCTGCCGCACCTCTTGTCCTTCGGGGCCGGTCTGAATGGTGACCAGCTTCTTTCCCAGAATCTTCTCGGCCACCGTTTGAGCCTCTTCCGGCGTCTTGGCAATTTCCACCCCCCCCGCTTTGCCGCGGCCACCGGCGTGAATCTGCGCTTTGACGACCACCGCGCCGCCCAGTTTGCGGGCTATCGCCGCAGCCCCGGCGCCATCCTGCGCGGTTTCACCCCGGGGGACGGCCACGCCGAAACTCTTCAGGATTTGCTTGCCTTGAAATTCGTGGATTTTCATGTGTGGCGTTCTGTTCTTGCCGTTTTACAGGTAGCGGGAAGTCGGATAAAATATCATATCGTCACTCACTGCATAAACAACGAGCAGAAAGAAAAGGTACTATAAAGAAAGGTCGCGGCAAAAGCAATACGCCAGCCCCCAAAGTGCCCCCTAGCAACGCTGATTCACAAAACAGCGCTTCACAAAACAGCTCCGCACAAAATGGCGCTCTGGTTGCCGGCATTCGGCAGAGCGCGGCGCGGCAGGACCTCACCCGCCAGCAAGCCCGGGCGGTGATGGAGGAAATCCTCTCCGGCACGGCCAGCAATCCGCAGATCGCAATGTTTCTGATGGCGCTGCGCATGAAGGGAGAGTCGGTGGAGGAGCTGATCGGTTTTGCCCAGGCGGTCAGGGCACGGGCGCTTGCCGTGCGCCCTCATCTGCGTGTGGAAGAGGAGCTGTCCGGCACAGACCGCGACGCTCTGGTGGACACCTGCGGCACCGGCGGGGACGCCAGCGGGACCTTCAATATCTCCACGGCAACGGCGTTCGTGGCGGCCGGTTGCGGAGTGCTGGTGGCCAAACATTGCAACCGGTCGATCTCCAGCCGCTGCGGCAGCGCGGACGTGGTGGAGGCTCTGGGAGTGAAGCTCCGCCTGCCGCCGGAGCGGATCGCCGAGTGTATTGACGAGGTGGGTATCGGGTTTTTGTTCGCTCCCGCGTTGCACGGCGCGTGGAAATACGCCCAGCCGGTGCGCCGGGAACTGCGGGTTCGCACGGTCTTCAACATGCTCGGTCCGCTGTGCAATCCTGCGGGCGCCTCCGCGCAAGTGGTGGGCGTTTATGACGGCCGCCTGACCGGGCTTCTGGCCCAAGCCCTGGTGGAGCTGGGGATGCGCCGCGGCTTTGTGGTGCATGGTGCCGACGGCCTGGATGAGATCACCAATACGGGGGAAACGGCGGTCGCCGAGGTGGACCGGGGGCAGGTCACGATGAAAACGCTGCGCCCGGAAGAGTTCGGCATTCCCCGATGCAGCCTCTCGGACCTGCAAGGCGGCGATGTCGCCGAAAACGTACAGATCATCCAGAGCGTCCTGGAAGGACGAACCGGCCCCCGGCGCGACGTGGTTCTGTTGAATGCCGCCGCAGCCCTGGCCGCCTCCGGCCGCGCTCCCGACCTCCGGGCCGGTATGCGGATGGCTGCTGAATCCATCGATTCCCGCGCCGCCCTCGGCAAGCTGCGCGCGCTGGCCGAGTTCAGCAACCGTGACTTTGGTGATTAACGATGTGGACGGCCATCCGGCCACCATGCTCTTCGCCGCACTGCTCCGTACTTGTTATCAAAAAAGCAGTGCCGCATTGTAACTATTGCAACTGAGGCTCAATCACATAAGAGGAGAACCTGACATGGCAAAACCCATTTACGTTAGGAATCTTCGCAAGGAGGACCTGTCCGCAATTGTAGATATTGAAGACCGCGCTACTGGGAGGCAAGAATCGACATCTCGGAAGCCATACGTCCCTACTGGGCCTCGCTCGTCGCCGAGGCAGACAACCGCGTTGCAGGTTTCGTCTTTGGCCGCGCTGGCGAGTTGGAGTTCGGCCTGCCCGGAACCGTTGCCTGGATTGAGATCATCGGCGTGGACCCGGCCTACAGGCGTCAGGGAATCGCCGCCAAGTTGATCGAAGAGTTCACTTCCTCAGCCGAGGACCACGGAATCAAAAAAATTCTCACTCTGATCAGCAAGAGCAGCACGGAGATGGAACACTTCTTTACCCGGCTGGGATTTGCCCAGGGGCAGATGACCCATTTCCAAAAGGATCTCAAGAGTTGACGGTCCAGGCCGCTGTTTGAAAGAATCAATTGCTTCATTGCAAGAGTGGATGCGGGCCGTGGGCTTTGCTCTAGCGTTTGTGACCGCCTGCCGATCCATCATCTTTCGGCTTCGCTCGGGACAGGCGCACGCGGCCCGCCGGACCGAAGGTCCTCTGGACCGCAGGCAGGCTCGGATTGGATTTACTTTGGAAACAGAAACATTAACGTCTCGCCATAAATAGGGTTATTGGCACTAATCAGTTTCCGCTCTTTCGCGCCCGGATCAACCCCAAAAAATTCTTCAACAGTTGATGTCCCACTTTAGTCAGGATCGACTCGGGATGAAACTGGACGCCTTCCACCAGCATGCGTTTGTGCCGCAGGCCCATGACGACGCCCTCCGCTGTGCTGGCCGAGACTTCCAACTCCTCTGGAATCGAGCCGGGATCAACCACCAGGGAATGGTACCGCATGGCCACAAACGGCCGCGCCAGCCCTTGAAAAATAGTCTTGCCGTCGTGGAGGACTTCGGTGGTTTTGCCGTGGACCAGCGACGGGGCCGCCACGACTTTGCCGCCAAACACCTCCCCGATGGCTTGGTGGCCCAAGCACACACCCAGGATGGGGACCTTCCCGGCGAAGCGGCGGACGGTTTCGAGCGCAATCCCGGAGTCGCGCGGCAGGCCGGGGCCGGGCGAGATGACAATCGCCTCCGGCGCAAGCGCGGCAATCTGATCGACGGTAATCTGGTCATTGCGCCGAACCAAAAGGTCTGCGCCCAACTCGCCCAGATACTGGGCCAGGTTGTAGGTGAACGAGTCGTAGTTGTCGAGAAGGAAGATCATCTGTTCAGATTCTTTGGTTCACAATCTTGGGCTCAGATTCTTTCAAGCATCTTGCTGGGCCATCTCAACAGCCTGGAGCAGCGCTTTTCCCTTGTTCAGCGTCTCCTCATACTCTTTCTCCGGGACCGAGTCGGCCACGATCCCTGCGCCTGCCTGAATGCAGGCCTTGCCGCCGGTGACCACCATCGTGCGAATGCTGATACAGGAGTTGAGGTTCCCGGAAAAATCCAGATACAGCACGGCCCCGGCATAAACGCCGCGCCGTGCCGGCTCCAGCTCCGAGATAATCTGCATGGCCCTCACCTTGGGCGCGCCCGAGACCGTGCCGGCGGGAAAGCATGCCCACAAGGTGTCCCATGCGTCCACTTCCGGGCGAAGCTTTCCGCGAACGCTTGAAACCAGGTGCATCACGTGGGAGTAGCGCTCCACGAACATAAACTCCGGGACCTCCACCGTTCCGTAGCGGCAGACACGCCCCACGTCGTTGCGCCCCAGGTCCACCAGCATCACATGCTCGGCGCGCTCCTTCTCATCTCCCAGCAGCTCCTGTTCCAATTGTTTGTCCTGTTCGGGAGTCTTGCCGCGCGGACGTGTGCCGGCAATGGGCCGGTACTCCACATCCTCCCCGCTGACCTTCACCAGCATCTCGGGCGAGGAGCCCAGCACGCAGTCATCGCCCATGCGCAGAAAAAACAGATAAGGCGACGGATTCACCCGGCGCAGCGCGCGGTAGATTTCAAAAGGGTCCACGCGAATCTTGGTTTCCAGCCGCTGCGAGAGCACCACCTGAAAGATGTCTCCGGCCTGGATATGCTGTTTGGCCTGGCGAACTTTCTCGATAAACCCGCCCTTGCTGATATTGGAGCGGAGGGAGAGCGGAACAGACCGGCGTTTCGGGGAAGCTTTTTGCTGTCTCTCTATGGCCAGCGGCGACTGGAGCTTTTTTTCGATCCTCTGAATCTCCTGCTCCGCACGGCTGTAGAGGGAGCGCAGCCATTTTTTCGAAGTCGGCTGCTCGCACCGCACGTTGCAGATGATGGTGATCTGGTGCTTCACATGGTCAAAGACCAGCACCGTCGAGAAAAACATGAAGACGGCGTCCGGCATGCCGGGTTGGGCTCTCTCCTTCAGACGAACGGGCTCTCGCAGGCTGATCAGATCATAGGCCATGTACCCCACGGCGCCCGCGGAAAAAGGCGGCAGCTCATCCACACGAACAGGCCGGAAGGAGGCGAGCAGTTCCCGTGTCATCTCCATGAGGTCGCCCTTCACCTGTCGCGCCCGCCCCTTCTCGATGATCTCGATCTTGCCCTCAGCCGACGGGGAAGCGCCGCCCGCCCTGGGCTTTTTGCCTTCCGGCGGCCTTTTCGGCATCCGGAAACGGACAATGAGAAACGGGTCTGCGCCCAGATAAGTGTAGCGGGCAATCGTCTCCCCGCCTTCCACGCTCTCAAACAAGAAGGAGAAATTCTTCTGGTTGCGACCTTCCTTGTTGTGCCGGGCCCCGGTCCGGCTACTGGTCAGCTTCAGGTAAGCCGAAACCGGGGTCAGCAAATCCGCCGGGACTGACTTCCACACCGGGATCAGGTTTCCCTGGCGAGCAAGATCGGAAAACTTCTCGGGACCGGGAAGAATCATGCCTTCGTCCCGCTTCTTCTGTGGAGTTGCTGGAGCCGGGAAAGCTCCTGCCGGGCCGTGGTTCGCATACGGCGAAGAGGAGCCTGCCCGCCGGTCCAGTATTCAAACTGCCGCGCCGCCTGCGCCAGAAACATCTCCAGGCCCGGGATCGTGCGGCATCCGCGCGCGCGGGCAATTTTCAGCAGCCGGGTTTCGGCAGGATTGTAGACCAGATCGAACACCAGCCTTGCGTTGACCTGTTCCGGCCGCAGGAGGCAGGCTTCCGTTTCCGGCCACATCCCCACGGAGGTGGCGTGAATCAGCAGGCCAAACTGCTCTCGCCGGAGCGCTCCCATCGGGATGGCTTCGCCGCCCAAAGTTTTTGTAAATGCACGAACCCTGGCGGGACTTCTCCCTGTAACGAAGATGTCCCGGCACCTAAGCTCCCGGAGGGCGACCCAGGCGGCGCGGGCGGCGCCTCCGTTGCCGACAATCAGGGCCCGGAAATCTCGCGGCAAATGCTCGCCGCTGCCGAGCCGCAGCGCTTTTCGCAAGGGAACCATGATGCCCTCCACATCCGTATTGATGGCTTCCCATCTGCCCCGCCGCACGCGGACGGTGTTGGCCGCACCCGCCGCCTGGACCGTCCGATCCATCCGGTCCACCCAGCGCAGAATCCCTTGCTTGTGAGGAATGGTGACGCTGAACCCGGCCAGGGGGTAGCGGTCCGCCGCGCTGCGGAAATCCTTCAGGTCGGAGGAAAGCAAAGGAACATAGACGGCGTCTACTCCGGCGGACCGGAATGCCGCGTTGTGGATGGCCGCGCCCAGCGAGTGGCCCACAGGATTTCCGAGCAGACCATAGAGAGCCGTCCGGCGGCTCAACGTTTCCGCGCGGTAACTGTTGCGCAAGACCTCCGAGTCGACCTGTCCCGGCGCAGAGGGCGCAGAGAAGACAGCAGGTTTGTTATTCGGTTGCCGGACAAGAGCCGAACTCGGCCGTCGTGGCGGCGGGCAGGCAGCGTAGACGAAGGCGCTTCCTCTCGAAAGCGCCAGCACGCGGCTGGGAACTCCCGCTGCTCCCATTGAAAAGGCAATCCACTGTTCTTGCTTCTCTTGTTCTCGCTGCTCTGCTCGCTTCGGGTTTCTCGTTGCGACTGAGATCAAAAAATCCAGCATGCGGCAATTGTCGGATTGGCGCGTGGCTGTAGGCGCCAGCTTGTAGACCTCCGCCGGGAATCGGCGGAGACGGCTGGCTGCGGCAGCGAGGGCCGGCGTGCGCTGAAAATCGTGAAATGAGAGGATCAGCAACGCGCGACGATGCAAGGACTCGACCGCCACGCGCCCGGCGGCCTCTGCGGACTCAATCTCCAGGTCCAGCACTCGGCATCCGGCTGCCGCCGCCCGCCGCAAGATTTCCATCTGCTCGCTGACCGTGCCCCGGAAGCGCCCGCCGTTCTCCATCCGGCGGCAGGTAGCTTGCAACACGACAGACCTCCCCCGCTGAAGCCGGGACGCGGCTCGGAGCAGCCCGGAAATGCGCGGCAAAGCCTTCCTCGGATCGCGCAGCCAATCGAGGCGCAGCTCCACCAGAGGGCTATGCCGGAGCGCGTTGCGGGCGCAAGCGAACAGCGTCTCCGGGGTGTCCCCCGTGGCAGCGATACAGATGCGCGGCAACACGGGCATTTTCTTCGTGTTTTTTTCCTTCCCGGGTTTTTTCTTCATGAAGCTAAGTTTTTATGATAAAAGACAGTTGATCGGCTGTCGAGGGGCGTGCTCGGCCCTCTCCTTTTTCTCCCGCAGATGAAGATACGGCACAGGTTGGTGGCGAGTTGCTCCGCGAGGGTCCCCGCACACCGTCGAGCCACCGGCCGGAGGAAACTGTTCAGGCCGCAAGCCTACACTTCCAGGATACGCTCCTTGGACCTGTACCCGCTCCCGCAGATGTGATAGTTTTGAAGATATCTTAAATTTGTGTGGGTGGACGATGGCCTGGCGGTCTGGTTCCCATCTCTATCTGTTGGCAAGCCTTCCCGTGATTGCGGTTCTCCTGGCGTGGGCCGGGTTTGCCCTGCAACTGGATTCGGCTGACCTGACCATTCCCGGGGAAAAAAAACATGCCGAATTCAGGGACAAACCTCCGGGGGAGTTCGAATACGTATTTACCCGGCTGGCTCACTACTCGCCGCGGGCGAGAAGCTCCAGGGGGCACACCTGGAACACCGACTATCCCAAGGCGGACCGGCAATTTTTGCAGGGGGTTTTGCGTTTAACCCATATCGAAGCACGCGAGCAGGAACAGGTGTTGCGGCCGATGGATCCGAATCTGTTCGCTTTCCCTTTCCTGTACGCCGTGGAAGTAGGATACTGGCGTTTTACCGACGAAGAAGCCGCGCGGTTGCGAGAGTATTTGCTCCGGGGAGGGTTTCTCATAGTGGACGACTTCCACGGCTCCCGGGAGTGGGCTAGCTTCCTCCGGGAAATGCAAAAGGTGTTTCCGGATCGTCCCATCCGCGAGGTGGAGCTTTCCGACCCGATTTTCCATTGCTTTTTTGATATTGAGGAAAAGATCCAAATCCCCGGCCTGCAATATCTTTACAGCGGGCGCACCTATGAGCAGGACGGCGTCACGCCCCATTACCGGGCCATCTATGACGACAACGACCGCATCATGGTGATGATCAATTTTAACGTGGACCTGGGAGACGCCTGGGAATGGGCCGACCATCCGCAGTATCCGGAGTATTACACCTCTTTGGCGTACCGGCTGGGCATCAACTACATCGTTTATTCCATGACCCACTAAGGGGAAGGGCTCCCGGAGCTGTGCCGAACCGGGTTGGAATTTCATGGGCGAAGCAATATTTCGATTTCTTTTCAAGTATCCACCGATTGCCTTCTCGCAGGGCCGTCTCGCCCTGGCTTCTTCGTGGCCGGTCTGGGTGCTGCTGGCGGCAATCATCCTGGCGGCGGTGTTGCTGGGCCTTTACCTGCGGCGGCTGCGGTCGGCTTTGCCTGCCGGGGCGCGCGTGCTGGTCTGGGGCTTGCAATCGGTTGCGCTGGCGATTCTCCTGGTGCTGCTGTGGAGCCCCTCTCTGATCCTTTCTACGCTTGTGCCCCAGCAAAATGTGCTGGCCGTGCTTGTCGATGATTCGGCCAGCATGGCAATGGACGACCAGGGCAGCCCCCGCGTGGATCAGGTCAAAGAAATTCTGGCAGACTCGGGTCCTTTGCTGGGGCAGCTCCGGGAGAAATTCCAAGTCCGCTTGTACCGTTTTGACAAGGAAGCGGTGCGGATCGACTCCGTGTCCGAGCTGACTGCTTCCGGCGCTTCCTCCCATCTGCAAGACTCCCTGGCCCAGGCTTACTCTGAACTGCGCCACCTTCCTTTGGCCGGAGTGGTCATCGTCAGCGACGGCGCGGAGAACGGCCCGGCGGCTCCCCGGGAATTGATGGAGGAATGGAAGGCGCGGAAGATTCCCGTGTACGCTCTGGGCGTGGGAGAAGAAGAGTTCGACCGCGACTTGCAGATCGACGAGGTCTCGACACCGCGCACTGCGCTGCCCGGCACTGTTGTTTCGTTCGGCGTGACGGTGCGGCAGCAGGGCTACGTGGGGGAGAGCGCCCGGCTGGAAATCCGGGATGGAGCGGAAGTGCTGAAATCCCGCGAAATCCACTTCGGCCGCTCACCCGTAGAGACGGTGCAAATGAGTTTCGCCCCCAAATCGGAGGGCATTCCGGAGTACACAGTCTCCATCGAGCCGCTCGCCGGGGAGGCTGTGGAAGAAAACAACACTCAATCCCGCGTGGTGGAAGTCCAGGACCGCACCGCCAAAGTTCTCTACATCGAGGGGGAACCCCGGTGGGAGTTCAAATTCATCCGCCGCGCCATGGAAGAAGACCGCAACCTCCGGCTGGTTAGCTTGCTGAGGACTTCGCAGAACAAATTCTACCGGCAGGGGATCGAGAACGAAGAGGAGCTGGTGGAAGGCTTCCCCGGCCGGGAAGAGCTGTTCCAGTACGACGGGCTGATTTTGGGCAGCATCGGGGTTGCTTTCTTCTCGCCCGAGCAGCAGGAAGATATCTACGCCTTTGTCAGCCAAAGAGGCGGCGGATTGCTCTTCCTGGGCGGGCGTTACGCGCTCGGGGACGGCGGCTACCAAAGCTCCACTCTCGCGGACTTGCTCCCGGTTCAGTTGGACCAGGGGGCCGTCTCGCCGACCTTCCAGCGGACCCCGGTTCGATTCCAACTGACGCCGAGAGGCTGGGACCGGTTGCAACTCTCCGAAGACGAGGCAGCAAACCGCGAGAGCTGGGAAAACCTGCCTCTTTTGGGAAATTACCAGGTTACGGGAGAGCCCAAGCCAGGCGCCGTGGTTCTGGCCGAGGTGGTGGCCCCCGACGGGAAGCGGCACACGCTGCTGGCCTCGCAGCGGTTTGGCCGGGGCCGAACTTTGATGTTTTCCACCGATGGGTCCTGGCGGTGGCAGATGGAGCTCGACCACACCAACAGTTCCCACAAGACCTTCTGGCAGCAGATTCTGCACTCCCTGGTCAGCGACACGCCTCCGCCGGTCAGCATCTCAACCGACAAGGCGCTGTATTTGGACGACCAGCACGTCCGGATACAGGCCGAGATTTACGATGAAAACTTTCAGCCGGTGAATGCCGCTTCGACCATTGCTACTATTTCCTCGCCGGATGGGTCTACCGTGGAACTGCCTTTGCAGTTGTCGGTGGAGGAGGACGGCGTTTTTCGGGGAGAATGGGAGGCCTCTGCTCCCGGCGTCTACCGTGTGGATGTGGTGGCGCGGGCAGGAGAAAAGGAAATCGGCAGGAACAGTGCGTACTTTCAGCGGGCGGACGGGTCGCTGGAGTATTTCTCCGCCGAACAGAATGTCTCCTTGCTGACTCGGCTGGCAGAGGAAACCGGAGGGGGATACTATCCGTTGGAGGAAGCCGGGCGCTTGCCGGAACAGTTGACCTATTCCCCGGCGGGCATCACGGTTCCCGAGGTGCGAGACCTTTGGGACATGCCGTTTTGGATTTTGCTGTTGTTCCTGCTGAAGGGAACGGAATGGATTTTAAGAAAACGGTGGCGGTCGATTTGATGCGAACTAATTTGTTGCCAACTGGGCGGATGGGTTCAAAAGCAATGCAGCATCGTCGCCCGGCGGCTCGGTTCCGTTCTGTGTGCATGGCTCTGGCGTGGGCGCTCTGCATCCCGAATTTTATGAGCTTTGCCGCTGCCGCACAGGCTCCGGAAAACGGAATCTACGCCGTGGTCATCTCCGGGCTGGGAGGGGAGCCGGCCTACGGAAAGCTCATCGACCAATGGGGCAAAGACCTCTCTTCCGTGCTGCGGAAACACGCAGTCTCCGGGGATCGCGTCTTCTGGCTGGCCGCGAACAAAGAGATGGAGGGAATCTACGCCGAATCCCGCCGCGAGGAGATCGTCAAACTCATGGAAGAGCTGGCTGCGCGCCTCACCGCCGAGGACACCTTGGAACTGTTCCTGATCGGCCACGGCAGCTATGATGAGTATGACTACCGCTTGAACCTCCCCGGTCCGGACCTCACCGCTTCACAGTTGAGCGACCTGCTGGGAGGCATCCGGGCGGGCAGGCAGGTGGTGGTGAACATGACGAGTTCGAGCGGCGCAAGCCTGGCTTCCCTGCAGCGCAAAGGTCGCGTGGTGATCACCGCAACCAGCACCGGGAGAGAACGGAATTTTTCCGTATTCGCCCGCTATTTTACCGAGGCGCTCAATGATCCTGCCGCCGACACGAACAAGAACCGGGAGCTTTCGGTTCTGGAAGCCTTCCAGTATGCCAGCCGGGAGGTGGCCCGCTACTACAAGGAATTGACGCGGCTGGCCACCGAACACGCGCTGCTGGAGGATCAAGGGGACGGGGAAGGCGCGCGAGAGGCGACGCCGGAAAACGGGCAGGGATTACTGGCTTCCTCCCTCCCGCTGGTGAACCTGGGGGGACGCACCGCCGCGGATGACGATCCGCAAGCGCGCGCCCTCAGAACCCAAAAGCGCAAGATCGAAGAGGCCATCGAACAGTTGAAGTACCGCAAGGCTTCTTTTACCTCGGAACAATACTTTGAACGCCTGGAAAAGTTATTGATCGACCTGGCCGAAGCGGAACAGAACCTGGAAAACTTGGTGCAAGACAATGCAGGGGAAAACGAAAACCGGAATGGCCCGAACCTGTAGCAGGAATAAAAACACTGCGCTCTGCCGGCTCCGAATCCGAACCGGGCAGACGGCGGCGGCTCTTGTCTGTCTGCTGGCGTTGCAAGCGCCGTTGCGGGCAGCGCTCGACGCCGAGAAGACTCTGCTTGCCAAGGGCCAGTATGAGGAAGCAATCACCCGGTTGGAAGCGGCGGTCTCCCGCGAACCGGACAATTCCGAGGCGGCGGCGCTGCTGCTGGAAGCGCGTCTGGAGACAGGCGAGTATAGCCGTGCGCTCGAACAGGGAGAGGCGTTCCTGAAGCGCCGGGAAGCAACGGACATCGCCGAAAAGGCTGCCGAAGCCGCGCTGCGGATTGGAGAGTACGAGCGGGCTGCGGATTTGCTGCGGACGCTCTCCACGCCCCAGGCGTATTGGCTGCGCGGACTCCTGGCCGACAGAAAAGGCCTGCGGGAGACTGCGCTCGACGCCTGGGAACGCCTTGCCGCCATGGCGCCCGACCCTGCCATTTTCTCCGGCGCGGAGTTGGGCGCCATCGCCGCCGCTCTGGCTGAGCTCGGCCAGTTTAAGGAGGCGAACCAGGTTTACCGCGAGGCCGTGCGTATAGCGCCCGATCATGCCGGATTAAAAGTCGCCTGGGGCAATCTGTTCCTCCAAAAACACAATCCGGGAGAAGCCGGGGGGCTGTATGAAGAGGCCCTGGCGAGCAACGCCAATCATCCCGGCGCACTGGCGGGAATGGCGAAACGTTCCGCGGGCCGCCAGGAAAGCAAGGCGCAGGAGATGCTGGAGCGCGCCTTGCAGGTGAATCCGAATTTCGCCGAAGCACGGCTGCTGCTGGCCCGGATGCACCTGGAGCGGGAAGAGTACGGCATCGCCGGCGAGGAATTGGAAAAAACCTTGCGGGTGAACCCGCTTTCGCTCGAGGCGCGGTCCCTGCTCGCGGTCTCCGCGTATCTCCAAGGCAACTCTGCGACTGTGGAACGGGAATCCATTCCCCGTATTCTCTCCGAGAACCCCGCCTACGGGCAGGTTTTCGCCGACCTGGGTGATTTCCTCCTGTTGCAGCGCCAGTTTGCCACGGCCGTCGATTTTTACCGCCGCGCCTTGGAGATCGACCCGGACCTGTCGTCGGCGCGGGCAAGCCTGGGGATCAATCTGTTCCGTCTGGGAAAAGAGCAAGATGCTCGAAACGTTCTGGAAGAGTCGTACCGGCGGGACCCCTACAACGTTTGGACCGTCAACACGCTGCGCCTGATGGACAGCTTCGTCCGCTTTGACGTTTTTGAGACCGAGCATTTCGCCGTCAAGCTCCATAACAAAGAATCGGCGCTCCTCCGTCCCTATGTGGAGGATCTGCTGGAAGAAACGCTGGAGGATTTATCCTCGCGGTACGGTTACAAGCCGGACCAGAAGGTCGTCTTTGAGATGTATCCCGACCACGAAGACTTCGCCGTCCGAACCCTGGGCCTGCCCGGCCTGGGCGCTCTGGGGGCTTCCTTCGGGCCCGTGGTCGCCATGGACAGCCCTTCGGCACGGCCCGCGGGGACCTTTCACTGGGGGAGCACGCTCTGGCACGAGATGGCTCACGTCATCACGCTCGGCCTCACCTCCAACCGCGTCCCGCGATGGTTCACCGAAGGGCTTTCGGTTTACGAAGAGAATCAGGCGCGCCCCGGCTGGGGCGATCCCATGAATCCGGCGACTGCCCAGGCGCTGCAACAAAACAAGCTGATGCCGATGGAGGAACTCAACGGCGCTTTCATCCGCCCCCAGTACCCGGGACAGGTGCAATTCGCTTATTTCCAGGCGGGGATGATCTGCGAGTACATCGTTGCAACATACGGTTTCCCCAAGATTCTAGAGATGCTGCACTCCTACGGCGAAGGGAAAAAGGATGCGGCGATCATTGGCGAGGTGCTGGGAACAACCCTGGCCGAGTTTGACGCGGATTTTCTCGCCTATGCCAGCGAGCGCACTTTCGGACTGGCGCAGGCCTTTCAGCTGCAAACGGCTCACCCGGATCGAATACCGGGTCACGCGCCCGGGCAAATGCCGGGCCAAACACCGGACCCATCACCGAACCAATCCGTGGATCAAGTAGTGGATCAGCTTCTCGAAGAAGTGGAACGAAATCCGGACAACTTCTTCACCAGGCTGCAACTGGCGGCAGCTTTGAAGAATGGGTCGAAGCTCGAAGAAGCCGCCCTCCATGCGGAGGCGGCCAAAGAACTGTTTCCTCTTTTTGTCGACCCAGGGAATCCCTACCAGCTTCTGGCGGAGATTTACACGGAGCTGGGACAGAAGGAAAAGGCCGCTACCGAACTGCTGGGTTGGAAAGAAAACAGAGGCCGGAACACGGAAGTGTTAAAGGAGCTGGCCGCGCTTTTGAAAGAGCTGGGCCGCACTGCCGAGGCGATCCAAACTCTCGAAGAAGCGCTCTATATATCGCTGTCGGACGTAGAAATTCACGACCGGCTGGGAGAGTGGCATCTGGAGACGGCGAATCCTGAATCGGCCGTGAAAGAATACCGGGCGGTCCTGGAGCTGGAGCCGGTGGACAAGGCGGGGGCGCATTATCGCCTCGCCAAGGCCTACTGGACGGTGCGGGACAGCCGGAACGCCCGGCAGGAGGTGTTGGCAGCGCTCGAAATCGCGCCCGGTTATCGCGAGGCACAGAAACTTCTTTTGGAAGTGGTTGGCAAATAGAAAATTCAAAACAAGGACACCCCAAGCATGTCGCTGCAATCCATACCGAAAATCGAAGAAGACAACATTCGCGAACATCTGCAAAAGCTCCAGGTATATCGGGACTCGATCCTCCGCCAAGTCCGCCGCACAATCATCGGTCAGGATGAGGTGGTCAACCAGGTATTGATCGTGCTGCTGGTGGGAGGCCACACCTTGATTACGGGCCTGCCGGGACTGGCCAAGACGCTGCTGGTCAAAACGGTTGCGCGCGCCCTGGGTTTGAGCTTCCACAGAATCCAGTTTACGCCGGACCTGATGCCCGCCGACATTACCGGCACCGACATTATCGAGGAAGACAAGAGCACCGGCCACCGGGCTTGGACCTTTGTGCCCGGACCGATCTTCGCCCAAGTAATTCTGGCCGACGAGATCAACCGCACGCCGCCGAAAACCCAGGCGGCGCTGCTCGAGGCGATGCAGGAGGGGAACGTCACGGTTTTGGGCAAGACCTACCCGCTGGAGCCGCCCTTCTTCGTGCTGGCCACCCAGAACCCCATTGAACTGGAGGGAACCTATCCGCTGCCGGAAGCGCAACTCGACCGCTTTATGTTCAACATCATTATTGATTACATGAACGAGGAGGAAGAACTGCAAGTGGTCAACGCCACAACTTCCACCGAGACGGCCTCGGTGGAAGCCGTCACCAGCGCCACCGAAGTCTTGCTGTTCCAGCAACTGATCCGCAAGGTTCCCATTGCGGAGAGTGTGAGCCGCTACGCGGTGCAACTGGCGCGGGCCACCCGTCCCGGAAACGCGGCTGCGCCCGACTTCATCAAGCAATATGTCAACTATGGCGTCAGCGTCCGTGCCGCGCAGTATCTGGTTCTGGCGGGGAAAGCGCGCGCGCTGCTGGAAGGCCGTTACAACGTCTCCTGCAAGGACATTCAGCGGCTGGCCTTCCCCATCATGCGCCATCGTATCCTGACTAATTTTCATGCCGAGTCGGACGGCATCAACTCAGAGGAGATTATTCGCCGCTTGATCGAGAGCGTACCGCAACCTCAGTCGGGGTTATGACGGCGGCCCGTTCCACTCGGAATTCATTATGGCTGCACCGGCACAACGGTTCCTGGACCCTAAAGTCTTAGCAAGGATTTCGGACCTGCAATTGATCGCCAAGACCGTGGTGGCGGGATTCCTTACGGGCCTGCACCGCTCTCCTTATCACGGCGTCAGCATCGATTTCGCCGAGTACCGCCCTTACACCCACGGGGACGACCCGCGGGCGGTGGACTGGAACGTCTATGCGCGGACCGACCGCTACTACATCAAGAAGTATCACGGGGAGACGAACACGGAGATTCATATCGTGCTCGATTCCAGCGCGTCCATGGGTTACAAATCAGGGGGATACAAATCGGGGGACAGCAAATCCGGCAACCTGACTAAATTCGAGTACGGCTGCTACCTGGCCGCCTCCCTGGCGTTTTTCGCCTCGCACCAGCGTGACGCGGTAGGACTGCTGCTTTTCGACACCCAGATCAGGCAGAGCATCCCGGCCCGCGCCCGTCCCGGACAACTGGCGTGGATTCTCCATGAGCTCGACCGCGCGCGGCCCGCGAAGGGCACGGAGTTCTCCGGGCCTCTCCAAGAGGTCGCTCGCTTTATCCGGAAGCGCGGCGTGGTGGTCCTGATCTCGGATTTCATGGAGAGCCCGGAGCAGGTGCTCCGCGCCGTGCGGGAACTGCAATTTGAAGGAAACGACATCATCCTCTTCCATGTTCTGGACCCTGGGGAACTGGAATTCGAGCTGGACACGGCGGTCCTGCTGGAGGATATGGAGACCTCCGAGAAGCTGGAGGTGATTCCGGAGTACGTGGCCGAGCAATACCGGAAGCTGCTCCAGGAACACATTCGGGAACTTCGCCATGCTTGCCGCTCCGCCCGGATCGATTACGAGTTGATGAACACGGGCCGTCCTCTGGACCACGCCTTGTTCAGCTACCTCTCGATGAGACAGAGAAGGATGTGAATCGTGGGACTTCTTTCACCCTGGTTTTTGCTGGGCGCGCTGGCAGTGGGTGTTCCAATCTGGCTGCACCTGATTCGCCATGAGCAGGCGATTCGAATCCCGTTCAGTTCGCTGATGTTTTTCCGCCGCATCCCCAGGAAATCCGTCTCCCGGCAGCGGCTGAAATACCTACTGCTTCTGGCCACGCGCATCCTGGTTATTTTGCTGATTGTTTTGGCTTTCGCGCACCCTTATTTCCCGGGAGCCGCCCGGTTTCTCGCCGGGGGGGCGGACGGAAAGTATGTTGTTGTTTTGCTGGATACCTCGCTGAGCATGCAGCATGGGGACCGCTGGCAACGGGCGCTTGCTGCCGCCCGGGATGCGGTCGCGGGGCTCGCCGAGCAGGACCAGGCGCAGATCGTCACCTTTTCTTCCGGTTCCAACATTTTGAACTTACCCTCTTCCGACAAGGCGGCTTTGCGGGCGGTTTTGGACGGCGTCGAGTCTCCCACCGCATCCACAACTTCTTACGCTCAAGCCTTCCGGGCCGTTGACAGAATCGCCGAAGACGCCGGACGCCCCGTATCGGTGGTTCTCATCTCCGACCTGCAAAAATCCGGCGTGGAACAGCAACAACACCGCTTGCAGGCTCCTTTGGCGGAGGCGCCGAAACTGGTGGACGTGGGCGGCGGGACGTCTCCCAACTGGACCGTGGAGGGTATCCGCAGCCGCAGAGTGATTTATCAGGGCAACTATCCGGACCGGCTCCTGGTCCAAATTCGCGGATTCGATTCGCCCGCGGCATCCAAAGAAGTGGCCTTGTCGGTGAGCGGGAAATTGATACAAAGCAAAACGGTTCCCATCCCTGCTTCCGGCATCGCCACCGTGGCCTTCGAGGGGTTCGACGTCCCCACCGGGAACAACAAAGGAGAAATCCGTATCACCCCTTCCGACGATCTGGCCGTGGACGACGCCTTTCACTTTACTCTGGAGCGCCGCAATCCCAACCGCATCTTATTTATTCAAGACGGCAGGGAAAACCGTGAGTTATACTACTTTCGGACGGCTCTGGCAGCGGAACCGGATTCTCCTTTTCGGATTGAGGCGCGGACTCCTGCGCAGGCAGCATCGCAAGACTTAGGAAACTATGCGATGGTAGTGCTTAGCAATGTCGCAAATCTTCCCGGCTCTCTGGCGTCGGATCTGGCCAGCTTCGTCCAAGCCGGCGGGGGCGCGTTTTTTACGATGGGCACCCGTTTCCCGGCTCCGTCGCTTGAAAACCAGTTGAGCGAACTTTGGCCGGGAAAAAGCATTGCGAAGCAAGTGATGACGCGGGACGGCGAGAGGCTGATTCTGGTGGGAGAATTTGACGAGCAACATCCGTTGTTCCGGGAATTTCAGCAGGCGGGGGCGGAATCTTTGCGGGCGGCTGAAATATACGCTTACGTCCGCGTTCAGCCTCAGGGCGAGGTGCTGCTGCGGTTTGCCAACGGCGACCCGGCGCTTCTCGAAAAACAGTACGGAAGAGGGCGTGTCTTGCTGTTCACCTCTTCTTTTGACAATGTGTGGAGCGACTTCCCGCTGCACCCGGCCTTCATTCCGTTGGTTCATCAGTTGGCCCGTTACACGACCCAACTGCCGGATGAACCGCCTGCCCATTCGATTCCGACGACCGTCTCGCTCAACGACTACGCTACGGGACGGCAAGAGACGACCCGGGCGGGGACATGGAATGTGATCGGTCCGGATGGAAAACGAGAGGTGCCCTTGGCGGAGGAGTTGCGGCCCGACTTCCTTGTTTTGCGGCAGCCTGGATTCTATGAAGTCCGCCGGGAGGAAAGTTCGCATTTGATCGCCGCCAATACAGACCCGAGGGAGTCGGACCTGACCCCTCTCGCCCCGGAAGACCGGGCGTTCTGGACAGCCAGTTACCAAGAGGGACAGGAGGCCACCGGCGCTTCCGCCGGCCCGGAGCTTGCCCAGCGGCAAAAGGTTTGGTGGTATGTGCTGCTGCTGGCTCTTCTGGTAGCGGTGGCGGAAGCCTGTCTGGCAAATCAATATCTGGGTGCGCAGAGGACGGCCCTATCTCCGGGAAAAACCCAGGGGGAGTCTTATGCCGGCTAAAGAATATCTCCGAAACTACCTGCGCACGGTGCGCCGCCGTTTGCGGCTGGAGGCGGCTGCCCGCGGGCTGGCTGTCTGCGGCCTGGCGGCTTTACTGCTGACGGTGGCGACGGTATGGCTGAGTGACGCCTGGAGGTTCTCAGACGCCATCATCACTTTTTCGAGGATCGTTCTGTTGCTGGGCACCGGCCTGGCGCTGGCGGTGTTCCTGGTGCGTCCGTTGCTGCGCCGTCTCAATGACGCCCGCATTGCGCGCTTCGTCGAGGAGAAGCAGCCACGGTTCCAGGACCGCCTCGTCACGGCTGTGGACATGGAAGACAAGCTGCCACAAGAGAACAGCTCCCGCCTCTTCCGGGAATTGGTGGCGGAAGACGCTCTGGCGGAGACCGCCACGGCGCCCCCGGCCGGGCTGGTTCAAACCAGCCGGATTCTGCGGCCTTTGTTCTTTGCGGCAACTTCTGTCGCAGTTCTGCTTCTGCTCTCTTTCTTTGGGCCTGGCTTTTTCCGCTACGGCGCGAATATTCTGTGGATGGGATGGGCTCAAGATAACGTGCAGGCTCTCTACGAATGGGAGATATTGCCCGGCGACCTGGTGGTGGGACGAAACTCGGATCAAGAAGTGGCCGCCTTTCCCGTCGGCTTCCATCCCGGGACGGCGCGCTTTTTCGCCCTCTATGAGAGCGATGCCGACTGGGACTCCGCTGCGATGCTCCCGGAGGAACAAGGCGGAGGCTTCCAGTTCCTTCTGATGAATATTCGGGAGCCCGTCCAATACTACGTGGAAGCCGACGGGGTTCGCTCGCCACAATTCACGATCTCCGTTACGGACGTGCCCCGCGTGGAACGCATGGAGATCACCTACCACTACCCGGCCTATACGGGCATGCGGGACACGGTGGAAACCGAGGGGGGCGACATCATCGCATTGCGCGGCACTACCGTCACCCTGGTTGCCTACACGGACGTGCCGGCCACGGGCGGTCAGATGGTCTTTGATGACGGGACCAGCATGGACCTGAAACCTTTGGGAGAGCGTGAACTGGAGGCAACGCTGGAAATTTCCCGCGACTCGTTTTATCACATCCGTCTGCGGGACCATCTGGGCAAGCAAGCGCGCGCCACCCATGAGTACCTGATTCAGGCGCTCGCGGATTCTCCGCCCACCCTGCGGCTCAGCCGCCCCGGACGCGACATGCAGCCGAATCCGATTGAGGAGGTCGTCACGGAATTTGAAGCGGAAGATGACGTCCGGCTGGCCGCGATGGAACTGCACTATTTCGTCAACGGCGGCCCGGAACAAACCGCGGTTCTCAGCCAGGGAGGCCGGAACCGGCAAGTTTCAGCGGACCACACCTTGTTCCTGGAGAACTTCCAATTGATCCCCGGCGATTTAGTTTCTTTCTATGGCGTCGCCAAGGATGCAGCGGCCAACCTCACCCAGACGGAGATGTTCTTCCTGCAAGTGCGTCCCTTCGAAAAATCCTACCGGCAGTCTCAGGCAGGCGGAGGCGGCGGCGGGGGAGGCGGCGAGATGGACAACACGTTCCTCTCCGAGCGGCAGAAGGAAGTGATCTCGGCCACATGGAACGTGATCCGGAAGAAAGATCAGCAGCGGGCGGATGCCACTGCGGAAGAAGCGGAGATGTTGTCTTCCGTCCAGCGCACCCTGAAGGAACAGGCGGAGACTTTGGCCTCCCGGGTGAGCCGGCGGCAGCTCGGCGGCGTCAATGAGGAGTTCGGCAAGCTGGTCGAGAATTTGAAAAAAGCGGCGGAGTCGATGGCGCCCGCTGCCGACTTTTTGGAGAAACAGGAATTCCGTGAGGCTCTTTCTCCGGAACAAACGGCTCTCCAGCATTTAATGCGGGCTGAAGCGCTGTATCGCGAGATTCAGGTGGCTTTTGGAAGCCAGGGCGGAGGCCGTGGAGGCGCCGGAAACTCCGGGCGGGACTTGGCCGACTTGTTCGATTTGGAGCTGGACACCGACAAAAACCAATATGAAATGCTGCAAGAGCGCGGGCGCAGCCAAAACAACGCGGAACTGGATGACGTGATGCGCAAGCTGAAGGAACTGGCCCGCCGCCAGGAGGAACTGGCCCGGCGCGAACCGGAGAAGCCCAAGGATTCCATGCGCGCTGCCAAACGTTGGGAACAGGAGATGCTGCGGCGGGAAGCCGAAGACCTGGCGCGCCGCCTGGAGCAGTTATCCCGGGAGTCCAACTCTTCCCAGATGGCTCAGGCCAGCAAAGCGCTCTCGCAGGCTGCGCGAGACATGCAGCAGGCGGGAAGCCAGCAAGGCTCCGACAACCGCTCGGAAACGGCTCGCGCCCTGGAGCGGATTCGCGAGGCGAACGATCTGCTTTCCGGCCAGCAACGGCAGTGGGACGAGCAATTGATGCAGCGTTTGGCAGATAACACCGATCAGGTGGTCCGCCAGCAAGCAAAGATCACCGAGGATATCGACGGCGCTGCCGGGCGGCTGGGCAACGAAGAGCGCGTGGAGGCCGGGCTGGAAACGCTGCGCGAGGTGATGAAGGACAAGGCCGAACTGCTGGAGTCGCTCGGGAATCTCGAACGGCAAATCAACGAAGCAGCCCAGCGCATGGCTGCCAGCCAGCGGAAGGCCGCCCAAAAACTGCGTGGCGCCTCCTCCATGATTCAGGAGGAGCGCATGGGAGACAAACTCCGCCAGGGCGCCTGGCTGGCAAGGCGGGGGATGTGGCCGATGGCGGCCACGCGGGAAAAAGAGTTGCAGGCCAACACGGAGCAGTTGCGGGACCGCGTGAGAGATGCCCAGAATTCTCTGGAACAGCCGGGATCGGACGAGAATCTAAAACAGGCTCTGCGGGCTGCCGAACAACTGCGGCAGGAGCTGGAATCCCTGGAGCGGCAGCAAAGGCGCTCGCCCGGCAACTCCGAAAACCGTGAAGGACAACAGGGCAGGCAAGGTTCAGAAGGACAAGGTTCGGAAGACCAAGGTTCGCAGGCAAGGGGAGGCCAGCAAGCCGGAGAAGGTTCCATGGGCCGGGCCGGCGGAAGCCCCTTGGGAGGCCGGAGAGACAGCCGGTCTCGAGCCGCTGGAGGAGCAGCAGGACGCTACCGCGGGGACGAAGCTTGGAACCGAGGAGACTACCGGCCGTTGCCCCCGCAGGAACAAAGGCAAATCGACCGGCAGTACCGGGAACTGACCCAAGAAGCCTCCGAGTTGCGGCAGTTGTTCTCCGAAGACCCGGAGTTCGACAACATAGTCCGGGACTTGATCAGCTCCATGCAGAATCTGGACAGGGGAAGATTCCCCGGCAATCCCGGGGAGCTGGAGCGCCTGCGGGCGGGCCTCATCGACCGTTGGAAGGAATTGGAGTTGCGCCTCAGCCGCCAGCTCCAGATGGATCAATCCGGCGCGGTGCGGCTGAGCGGCCTGGAGCGGATTCCGGAAAGATACCGTTCCATCCTGGAGGAATACTACCGTTCCATCTCCCGTGGCGAACGCTAGCCTTCCTGCGTTATACTCTTGCTTTCGCTGGCCCGGTTCGCGAAGGGTTTCGTTTGACTTCGTCTAAGAGTCCGGAACGGAAAATCCCAACAAGCGGTTCTTTACGTGGAAAAAAAACAACCTGAACAGCCGAACCAGACAGACACAAACACAAACATCGAAAGGCGCAGGCAAAAGCGTGTTCCTTTAGATATACTTTTGCACTGCCAATCGGCCCAGACGCTGATTGAAGGCAAGACGGAAAATATCAGCATCAGCGGCATCCTGGTCCGGACGGAGAAGACGCTCCCAGAGGGTGAGGAGATTGATCTTTTCTTCACCGTGCCCGGCATGACGCAAGGGATCCAGGCACAGGGGCGAGTGGCGCATGTAGTGCCCGGCGCGTTCATGGGCGTGCAATTCGTGAATCTTTCACCGGAATCCACCCAGCAGATCGAGCAGTACGTAGCCGCGCAATCGGACCCGGAAGCGGGCCAGGCCTAATTCAAAAAAGCTGAACCATGCTTCCGGAACCTTTACCGCTATGCGATGCCGGCCATGAAAGTCCCTCCTGGAGACTATCCTCCCCCGGTTGAGATAACTCATTCCAGCAGCCCGAGAACCCGCCAATACCAAACAGAAAGCGTGAGCGTGCACAGGGCCGTCGGAAAGCGGGCGGGCGCCATGCGAACCCGGTGCGCGCCTTGATGGGCCAGGTTGCCCGTCATCCCTTCGAGCATCGCAATCCAAATGTTCTGGCAGGTCATCCAGAAGGGGTGTCCGAGGAACAGCAAGGGAGTAATCAGCACAATCGGAGAGTCGCGCAGAAGAGATGAGACGGGGAGAAATAAAATAGTCATGCTGAAAAAACCGGCTGGGTCGGTGAACTTCAGAGCGAACATGGCCAAAGCCATGACCACCGCCAAAACCAGGGCATTGCCGGAGACGTTTTGGATTACCGGAACAATGTATCCCGCCAGCCAGTCGGTAACCTGATGCTCCTCCCAGGAACAGCATCAGCGGCCACGGCACGGCGGTTTCGAAATCCTTCTCTTGCAGAATTCCGAAGGCCGCAAACGCCGCCAGCGCCGGCAGGCCGATTCCGAGCCGCGACCGTGAGGGAGCGGACAAATGGTGT
The DNA here is from genome assembly GCA_963666975.2 of Terriglobia bacterium. Lineage (GTDB taxonomy): Bacteria > Acidobacteriota > Terriglobia > 2-12-FULL-54-10 > 2-12-FULL-54-10 > JADFGZ01. The sequence continues at coordinate 2,078,289 of CAXVYR010000004.1, forward strand.
TTTTCAACAACCTGTTAGAGAGCTTCTTTTCACACCGCCTCCTTGCCCCGGTAAAACAAGCTTGGCTTCGCGGCTAGAAGGTCTGCAAGAAGGGAAACTGGAGAACTTTCCGGCGTTTCTGCATAAGAAACCACCCTCTCTCCACCTCACACGGATATGAGCACACCAGATGCCACATGCGTCCCCCTGGCTGCCTAGCTAAGCTGTTGGCCAGTTTGAAAACCTTCGCAAACTTAGCAATGGGCTCCATCATCAAGGTAGCTGCTTATGGGTAGGAATCCACAACGAGTGAGTGATTTTTTCCAAGCCTGGAAGGACATAGTGCTCTGGGCCCGCCGGGAACGCGGACTTCGCCGTCTGCTCTATTTGCTGCTCACCCTGGGAGCAACCACATTTCCGAGCGCGCGGTGGAGTTTGACCGCAAGGCGGTCCGCCGGATCACTCTGCTGGGGATTCCCTCGGCCTTTCTGCTGCACGGCTACGTGGGGTTTCTCTTTGGCTCTGTGAAGGCCAATCCCTGGTTGACCTGCCCCCCATAAATTGGTCCAGTTGACAAGTTAGAGTTTAGGGTACGGACTGGACTGAGGAAGGGGGAGAGGATGCCGAAGAAGCGATATACAGCCGAACAGATCATCCGACATCTACGAGAGGCGGAAGTGGAACTGGCTAAGGGCCAGACAACCGGAGAGGTCTGTCGGAAGTTGGGAATCACGGAACAGACATATTATCGATGGCGGAAGGAGTACGGGAGCTTACGGGTTGATCAGGTGAGGCGTCTGAAGGAACTGGAACGGGAGAATGGCCGACTGAAGAAGTTGGTAGCGGATCAGGCGTTGGACCTTGCGATACTGAAGGAGGCATCCTCGGGAAACTTCTGAGCCCGCGCCGACGGAGGCAGGCAGTGGAGCATGTCTGCCAGACCTTGGGAGCGGCGGGCGTGTCGAGTGCTGAAGCAGTATCGATCCACACAGCGGCGTCGAAGCTGGGCACCACAGGATGAACCGAGACTGGTAACCCGGACGCTGCAGCTAGCCGGCGAGTACGGCCGTTACGGCTACCGGCGGATCACGGCGTTGTTGAGACGGGAGGGGTGGCAAGTGAACCATAAGCGTGTGGAGAGAATCTGGCGGCAGGAGGGGCTGAAAGTGCCGAAGAAACAACCCCGAAGAGGCCGACTGTGGTTGAACGATGGGTCGTGCCTTCGGTTACGACCGTGTTGGCCGGATCATGTCTGGGCATACGATTTTGTGGCAGATCGAACCCGGGACGGTCGTCCACTGAAGATGTTGACGGTGGTGGATGAGTACACGCGAGAGTGTTTGGCGATCGACGTAGAACGGCGAGCCGATTCGATGAGTGTTTTGGAACGGCTGGCAGCCTTGTTTGTGGAGCGGGGAGTTACCGATTACCTTCGCTCGGATAATGGGTCCGAGTTCACAGCACGGTTGGTGCGGAACTGGCTGGAGCGGGTAGGGGTGAAAACCCTCTTCATCGCGCCTGGGAGCCCATGGGAAAACGGGTATGTAGAATCGTTTAACGGAAAATTACGAGACGAGTTTCTGAATAGAGTGATCTTCTACACTTTGCGGGAAGCAAAGGTGTTGATTGAGGGATGGCGGCGGGAGTATAACAAGGTTCGCCCGCACAGCGCGTTGGGCTACCGACCGCCAGCCCCGGAAGTGATCCTGCCGTTACTGCCGGGTTCCGCTCCGCTCCACCCGGCTGCAACGGCGTATGGTCTAACATAGATAGTGGACCAATAACCGGGGGCAGGTCATGGTGGAGCAGCGTGCTGATCCCCATCGTATTTCTGTTTTCCGCCATCGTCTCCGGAATCGCGCTGGTACTGGTCATTTATCTATTGTCAGGCCTGGTGCGCAAAATCCTGGACATGGCTTGCCTGGATAAGCTGGCCATGTTTCCTTTCTATGCCCTGGTTGTGGATTTCTCTTTGGAAATTCTGGATTTCGTCCACTGGCTCTATGAGGCGGAAGAATCCATACAGATTCTCTCTCAGATGATCGCCAGCCGCCTGTTCCTCAGCCTGGTGGTGTTGCAGGCGCTGCTCGGCACCATGTTTCCGCTGGTCTGTCTGGCGCTGGTGGGCCCGGTCTTTGGGAGCCGCGCAATCGTTCAGGTCCCGGGAGAGCTCCGGAGGCTTCTCTACCTTGTGGCCGCCGTGCTGATACAGGTTGGCATATTCAGCACTCGCTGGAACGTGGTGATCGGAGGCCAATTGTTCTCGAAAAGCCTCCGCGGGCTGACCGTCTATAAGATGGAATTGCTGGGGGCTGGAAGGTTTCTTTATGTCCGCGCTGCTGCTGCTGGCGCCGTTTGTTTTACTCTATATCTTCGTTAAAATCCTGCCGCCTTGGATGGAAGACGCTGCCTAGCAGGTTGTTATCTACCGTGTCCGAGCCGACGCCGCGATGTCCAAACAGCCCGTGTGGACTCCCGTTACTAACTGTCTTTTTTTACTTTTTCATTCTCGCGGATGTAGAAATAGAGGCTGAACACAACTATCAGGATAAACAACGTGGAGACTGCCAGACCCTTCCGGCGCGACTGGACCTCCGCCAACTTCTCCCTGCCTTGTTCGGTGGCACGGGCCGCGACTTCGAGCCCCTGGCTGATCTGGCCGGCGACGCGCTCCACATCCAGGCTGTGAATCTCCGTGCGGGCCATGATCCAGTGGCTGTGCGCGGCGGTCAACTCGGCGGTGGCTACGCTCACTTCCATTCCCGCGCGGTCGGCCTGTTCCAGCGTTTCCCGCGCGAGCTGTATTTCTCCGCTTAGCTTGACAATCTGGTCCGCCATCACCTTGGCCCTTTCGGCTCCGCCATCGTCCGGGGCATGGCAGCCGAGGCAGATGCTCTCCGGGCCGGGAGCCAGCATCTGCTCATTGGTCCGCAGGATGGCATGATTGCTATGGCAGCCGACGCAGCCGGGCACGCCCATGAGGTCAAAGACGGCCTGATGCGGGCTGTTTGCGAACAATTCCTGGTTGTTCGCGTGGCATGTGCCGCAGACATCCGCAACCGAGCGCACGCCCGGCGGAGTCGCTCCATGACTGCCGTGACAGGTGACGCAGGTGGGCGCGGAGAGATCTTCCTGGACGGTCAGAGCCTCGTAATGCACGCTCTGCTCGTAGTCGGCCACCTGGGTGTGTCCCGGAAGCTGGTAACTTCCCATGTATTGGTCGTTGCTGTGACACCGGCTGCAGGTCTCGGGGATATTCAACGGGTAGACAGGGGCGGTGGGGTCTGAGACCAGCTTGATGTCATGAACGCTGTGGCAGTCGATGCACGTGGCCACTTGCTGGTCCCCCTGACGCAGTAGTTGTCCGTGCTGGCTGGTTCTGTACTGGGCCACATGGTCGGTGCGCACCGAGGGATTGAAGTTGTGCATGTAAGTGGCGTCGCTGTGGCAGCGGCCGCAGAAGGACGGAATCTGCCGGCGCGAGGGTCTTCCCCGGAAGCCTTTCGCAGGATTCATGGCAACCTGCATGTCCATGCTGGTGGGGTCTCCCCCGTGGCAAGAGGCGCAGGTCAGTCCCTTCTCGGCATGGATGTCCTCGGAAAACGGTTTGGTGGGAGTGGACAGCCCGCCCCCCAATCCGGAATGGCAGGTCAGGCAGGTGTTGGTTGCCGCTGGCCTCTCGATCGGCGGTTCGTCCTGTCCCCCTGCGGAAACCGGCAGAAGAACGCAGGCGAGCAGAAGCAAAGCAGACAGTGTGAACCGAGATGGTTTAATCAGCCACATAAGAAACAATCGTCATCACCACGATAAAAATTACAGCCCCGATGCCGATCCACTGGAAGATACGGCTCCCTCGGCCCTGTTGCTGGCTCCGGTCCAGGAAAGGAACCGCCACCCACAACAAACCCGCAAGGGAAAAGGCGAGAATCCCGATGACTTCGCCTTCGAAGCTGAAGATTTCAGCCGGGATATATTTCAGCGTTTGAAACATGAACAGGAAATACCATTCGGGACTGCTGGAGGAAGGATGCAAACTGGAATTGGAAGCGACGGCTGTACTCTAAATTTGTTCCGCCGTTCCATTGGCCCCAGAAATCCGAAAATTTTTTCTACCGCTCGGAGGGCTCTTCCATTACACTTTATAACCTTTTAGATTTAAGGATCGTCCTGAGTGGCGGGAGAGGAATTCGGAGGAAGTTGCTTTCCCCCTATGACGGCCTGCACGGCTCCATCTGCAGGAAGTGTACGTGGTCATTGCCTGACAACAAATCTTCTATTGTGAAAGGCTGTTCGCAACTATGGAAAACCTGGTTTCTTTGACACCCTACGCAGGGCTGCTTGGTCTGGGGATCGCCCTCGTCCTGTATCTGCTGATGGTTCGACAGCCGACCGGCACCGACCGGATGCGGGAGATTGCCGACACGATCCATACGGGAGCGATGGCGTTCTTGAAGCGGGAATACAGCATCCTGGCTCTGTTCGTCCTGCTGGTCGGCGGGCTTCTCGCCTGGAGCCTCAACGTCCAGACGGCGATATGCTTTTTCAGCGGGGCCATCTGTTCCGTCCTGGCCGGGGTGATTGGCATGAAGGCAGCGACCAAGGCCAACGTTCGCACGACGGAGGCGGCCCGCTCCCAGGGAGAAGGCGCGGCTCTGCTGATCTCCTTTGACGGCGGCGCCGTCATGGGGCTTGCCGTGGCCAGCCTCGGGTTGCTGGGGCTGGGTATTTTCTATTCGTTTTATGGTGATCCGACCACCTCAACCTATCTGAGCGGATTCGCAATGGGGGCCAGCACCATTGCTTTGTTTGCCCGCGTCGGCGGAGGGATATTCACGAAGGCCGCCGACGTCGGCAGCGACCTGGTTGGGAAGGTCGAGGCAGGCATCCCGGAGGATGATCCGCGCAACCCCGGCGTGATCGCCGACAACGTGGGAGACAATGTGGGCGACGTTGCCGGGATGGGCGCCGATATCTTCGAGTCCTACGTGGGCTCCATCGTGGCCACCATCGCCATTGCGGCTACCCTGGCGGCGGAGGACGTGGGAATGCTGGCCGAGTCCGGCAGCGGCGGCCTCTCCTCGACCGCTCTCCTGATGGCATTCCCGCTGGTGCTGGCCGGGATCGGCCTGTTTGCTTCCTTGATCGGAATCGCCGCCATGCGCGTGCTCAAGAATTTTGGGCCCGCCGGCGCGCTGCGCAACTCCACCTTTATGGCAGCGGCTCTTTTCCTGGGCGGCTCTTATTTTTTGGTGCAAAGTTCCCCGGTCAACACCAACGTCTTCTGGGCGGTCGTTGCCGGAGTCGTCGGAGGGATCTCCATCGGCCTGCTCACCGAATACTACACTTCCGGCAGCCCGGTCCGGCGAATTGCAGAGGCGTCGCGAACCGGCTCCGCAACGAACATCATCGGGGGGCTGGCTGTCGGGATGCAAAGCTGCGCCCTCCCGGCCTTGACCATTTGTGCGGTCATATATACCGCCAACCTCACGAGCGGACTCTACGGAATTGGAATCGCTGCGGTGGGCATGCTGGCGACCGTCGGCATCACCATGAGCGTGGACGCCTACGGACCGGTCGCCGACAACGCCGGCGGCATCTCGGAGATGAGCGGCCTCGGGCCGGAGGTGCGGAAGATTACCGACAAGCTCGACTCGCTCGGCAACACCACGGCGGCCATCGGCAAAGGTTTCGCCATCGGCTCGGCGGCGCTCACGGCGTTGGCTCTGTTTTCAGCCTATACCCAGGCGATTGATTACGTGAGGGGAAACCACAACCTTCCTCCCCTGCAACTGGAAATCACCGACGCCCGTCTGGTGATTGGACTCTTTATCGGGGGCACATTGCCCTTCCTGATTGCGGCGATGACCATGACCAGCGTCGGCCGCGCGGCGGGCAAGATGGTGGAAGAGATCCGCCGCCAATTCCGGGAGATCAAAGGCTTGCTCGAAGGCGACCCCAATGCCAAGCCCGATGCCGCCCGCTGCGTGGACATCGCCACCACGGCGGCGCTTCGGGAAATGATCGCGCCGGGAGTGACGGCGGTGACCGCTCCGCTGCTGGTGGGGTACCTGCTGGGTCCGGAAGCGCTGGGCGGGATGCTGGCCGGGGCCACCGTCACCGGCGTGCTGCTGGCCTTGATGATGGCCAACGCTGGAGGCGCCTGGGACAACGCCAAGAAGCTGATCGAAAAGGGAGAGCTCGAAGGGGAAAAGAAAGGAACCGAAGCTCACAAGGCAGCCGTTGTAGGCGATACGGTCGGCGATCCCTTCAAGGACACTTCCGGCCCCTCCATGAACATCCTGATCAAGCTCATGTCGATTGTGTCGCTGGTAACGGCTCCGCTGATCGCGCTGGTGGGAAGCTAGATTTTCGGAAGCTAAGTTTTCGGAAACTAGGTTTTATGTCAATCCGGGAGGTCTTCACTGGGGACCTCCCGTTCTTGTCTGTTGCCGAATAACCTAGCGGTCCTGTTAAACTCTCCGTCGCCCTTCTCTGGCCGGTTAAAAAAGCGCCCCGCTAAAATGCATCCGGAACTTGTCCGTTTTTTCACTTCTTTTCTGGAACAAGAGCAGTATCCTTGTGGGATAGAATTGTCATGATCCCCGTCAGCAAGAACCGGGAAGGAGCGGCTGGTTGCGCCCGGAAAAGACAAGAGGAACAAAGTAAACTGTATTCTTGTGCGCTGCTTGGACCGGCCTCAACAGCGCCAAGGGAAAGAAGGCGGCATGAACCGTAACGTTACTCTTCTGTTGGTGTTGGTCCTCGCCCTTGCGGCGCCACTCGCTGTTCAACTCACGGCTCAACGCACTGTTCAACAGCGCAGCGAAACCGTGGAGGTGACCGTGGAAGATTTGGTGGCGACCCCGGTCGGCGTCAGCATCACCCTGCGCGCTCCGGATTCCTCGGACCGCATTCGCATGCTCATCGGCGTTTCCGAGGGCCGCTCTATTGCGCGGGCCATGCGCGGCCGGAAATCGTCGCGTCCGATGACTCACGACTTGTTCAAAGAGTTTCTGGATCGCAACGGCTGGAAGGTTCAAAAAGTTTTGATCCGCGACTTGGCATTGGGCACCTTCCTGGCCGACCTGACCTTGGAAAAGGACCGCGAGACGCAGGTCTATGACGCGCGGCCAAGCGACGCCATGGCCATTGCGCTCCGCTACGGCGCGAAGATCTACGTCAGTAAACACGTCTTCAAGCAGCAACGGGAAGATGAGGAGCGGCAAGAAAAGCGCGTGAAACCGGATGCTTCCGAACCGGAGACCTTGAGACTATAAGCAGCCTTTTGCCTTGCCGGAGCGGTTCTTCTGAACTCTATCTCCCGAATCCCTCTTCCTAGTAGAAAATTAAGTCTCGCCGCGTTTCTGCCGCAACAAATCCCCGGCTTTTTTAGCGGCATCGTAGACAAGCTGGCCCATCTTGGGAGGAGACGGCTCGAAGTCCGCTTGAATCCCGTACTCCAGCAAAGCCTCGCTCGTAACCGGTCCGATGGAGGCCACCACGGAGCGATCCAGGCCCCGGCGCACTTGGTCTTCGGCGCTGCTCCGGGAAGCCACCTGCATCAGGTTGCGAATCTGCTGGGCGCTGGTCACCAGCAGCACGTCGATCTTTCCGCCGGCAATCTCGCCGATGGCGCGTTCCAGCGGCGCTGTGTCTTCCGGAAGCGCCCACTGGTAGACGGGCACCTGGCGCACCTCGGCTCCGCGCGCCTCCAGACCCTCAACCAATTCATGGTTCGGCACCCCGTACTCCTGCATGGCGATGCGCTTTCCAGCAAGCGGGATGGGTGGCTGGTACGTGTCGAGAGTTTTCAAGATGTCGCGCCAAGTGTTCGGTTCCGGAACCAGGATTGTAATAGGGACTCCAACCTCGCGGAGCACCGCCGTAGGCTTGGGTCCACGGGCGACCACGACAACCCGGGAAAGAGCCTCCACCAGTTTCTCGCGGGGATATTTCGTTTCCACAGCGCCGAACAGAATCCGTGTGCCGACTCCTGTGAGAAAGATCACCACATCCAGCTTCCCTGCGAAAAGCTCTTCGGCGAAGGCCAGAGCATCGGGGTTTTCTTTCAGAGGAATCTCGCGCATGGAGGGCGCGCTGACGGCCACGCCCCCGTGGTTCACAATCAATTGAGCCATCTGCCCGGCCCGGCGGCTCTCCAGCGAGAGTACTCGAAGCCCCTCGAGGCCCCTTTTTACCTGCTCAGCATCAGTCACAACAATCCATCCTTATAAAAACTCCGTAATGCCCCGCCGGATTCGGTCCGGCGCCGGCTCCCATTCTACAACTGACGGCGCTCCGTCGAGCGAAGCTTCTCCTTCCGGCGTCTTTGCCGAAAAGTCCGATGCGCGAGGCTGCCCGTGCTAGGATTATTAGCGCGGAAAAACTGCGGATTGTTGGAAAAGGGTTGGTATGGATCAATCGGATTTGTTTCTAAAAGCCTGCCGCCGCCAGCCGGTGCCGCGCACGCCGGTCTGGTTCATGCGCCAGGCGGGCCGGTATATGAAGGAGTATCGCGAGTTGCGCGCCCGCCACTCCCTGTTGGAGTTGTGTCAGACACCGGAACTCGCCGCCCAAGTCACGCTCCAGCCGATTGAGAAGCTCGGCGTGGACGCGGCCATCATCTTTGCAGACTTACTGCTGCCCGCGCAGGCCATGGGAATGAAGCTGGAGTTTGTGGAGGGCGAAGGCCCGGTGCTCTCCGAGGCCGTGCGCACAGCGGAAGCGGTTCGCAAATTGAGAAAGGTGAAAGACGGCGAACTTTCCTACGTGGCCGATACCATCCGCATCGTGCGCCGGGAATTGAACGGGAAGGTGCCTGTGATCGGATTCTCGGGCGCGCCCTTTACCGTGGCCAGCTACATGATCGAAGGCGGGGCGAGCCGAAATTTTGTCATGACCAAACAAATGATGTACCAGCAGCCGAAAATCTGGCATGAATTGATGGGCAAGCTGGTTGAGGTTCTGAGCGATTTTTTGCGGAGCCAGGCGGATGCCGGAGCCGATGCGCTGCAAATTTTCGACAGCTGGGTGGGCTGCCTCTGTCCGGAAGACTATCGCCTCTATGTGCTGCCGCATTCGCAACAGCTCCTTCGCAACGCAACGTCCTCCTCCCAGAAGACTCCCCTCATCCACTTTGGCACCGGGACCGCAACCCTGCTGGAGCTGATGCGGGAAGCCGGGGGCGACGTTATCGGAGCCGACTGGCGCATCGGCTTACAAGACGCATGGCAACGGGTGGGCCACGACGTCGCCATGCAAGGCAATCTGGACCCGGTGGTCTTGTTTGGTCCTCTGGAAAAGATTCGCGAGCAGGTGGAAAACATTCTGCGGGCCGCGGAAGGCCGTCCGGGCCATATTTTCAACCTCGGCCATGGAATTCTGCCGGAAACGCCGGTCGAGAACGTCCAGGCGGTTGTCGAGATGGTTCATCAGTTCCCCACCGGCGCTGCCAAAACTTGAGCAAGCCATAACGAACGATGTCTCAAAATCCCGTGTCTCCGAATCAGGCGCTTCAGCAACCTGCCGAACCGTTCACCGGAGTCCTGCTGCTCGCTCACGGCGGTCCGGACTCTATCGAAGACATTGAGCCTTTCCTTGCGAACATCCGCGGAGGAAAACCCTTCCCGCCCAAACTGCTGGAAGAGATCAAGCGCCGTTACCGGCTGATCGGAAGCCGGTCTCCTCTGCTGGAGCTTTCGCGCCGCCAGGCCGCAGCTCTCGAAAAAGAGCTGAACGCAACCGGAAAGCGCTTCCGTGTCTATCTGGGCATGCGAAACTGGCACCCCTTCATCCGGCAAACGATGGAAGAAATCGCCGCCGACGGGCTAAATCATCTGCTGGCGATGTGCCTGGCCCCGCAGAATTCAAAGATGAGCGTGGGACTCTATTTTAAGCGCGTGAGGGAAGCGCAAGAAGAAGTAGGGGTCAAGATACCCGCCACGTTTGTGGAAAGCTGGCACCGGGAACCGCTGCTGCTCGATGCGTTCGCGGAGAAGCTCCACAAAGCCCTGGCAGCGTTCCCCTCTGTGGAAGCGGAGGACGGGCCGCCTCTTGTGATCTTCACGGCTCACAGTTTGCCGGAGAAGGTGCTGGCGGAAGGCGACCCCTATGACCGCGAAACCAAGGAGACCGCCGCCGCCGTGGCGGAGCAGGCGGGTCTCACAAACTGGCTGTTTGCCTACCAGAGCCAAGGAGCCACCGCCGATCCGTGGCTGGGCCCCACCGTGGAGTCCACCCTCGAGCGGCTTGCCGCCGAGGGGCGGAAGCGCGTGCTGATTGCTCCCATCGGTTTTGTCTCCGACCATGTGGAAATCCTGTACGACATCGACATCGGCTTCCGGCAATTTGCGGAAGAGCGCGGAATCGACCTGCGCCGCATCGAATCGCTGAACGACAGCCCGGCATTTATTCGGGCCATGGCCTCGGTGGTGCAAAAGCATTGGAAGGAATAGCCGCTTGCAATCAGTCGCCATCATCGGAGGAGGAATCTCCGGTTTATCGGCAGCCTATTTTCTGGAGAAGCACGCGAAAGAAGCGGGAGCGGATATCTCCATCCACTTGATCGAAAGCCGCCCGCGACTGGGAGGCGTCATCGTCACGGAGCGCTCCGGCGGTTTCGTCCTGGAAGGCGGCCCGGACTCCTTTTTCACGCAAAAACCGGCGGCGATCGAACTCTGCCAGGCGCTGGGCTTGGCGGACCAGTTGATTCCGAGTAACGACCACCGCAGAAAAACCTATGTCCTGCAGCACGGAAAACTGGAGGAGCTGCCGGAAGGGATGTTCTTTCTGGTGCCCGCCAAAGTTTTGCCCGTTTTCCGCAGCAGGCTGCTCTCGGTGACGGGCAAGCTCCGCCTGATGCTCGAACCCATTCAGTCCCGGCTGGGCGGACAGGAAGATTTCTCCGTTTCAGATTTCGTATCGCACAGGCTCGGACGCCAAGTGCTGGAGCGCATTGCCGAGCCGCTGCTCTCCGCCGTTTACGGGGCCAACGTGGATTCGCTCAGCGCGCGCGCGGTGCTGCCGCAATTGCTGGCCTTGGAAGAGAAGCACGGAAGCCTCTGGAGAGGAATCCGGCAGGCGCGCCGCGCGCAAGCCCAGCGACAAACATCTGGTTCGCCGGGCAGCCTGTTCATGAGTCTCCGCAACGGCATCGGCGACATCATTCAAAGCCTGCAAACAAGCCTGACCAAAACCCGGGTGACGACGGAGAGAAAAGTTGAGAAAGTATTGCGAGACAACCCAGACTCCGCATTCCGTCTGCTGTGCCCGGATGGGGAACTGCAAGCCGAGGCTCTGATCCTGGCGACTCCCGCACATGCGGCCGGAAAGATGCTCCACGAGATGGACGGCCGGCTGGCGGGAAAGCTCGAAGAGATTCCCTATCACTCCACCGTCACCGTGTCGCTCGGCTTTGACGAAAGGAAGTTCGGGCGGACGCTCGATGGATTCGGCTTTATTGTCCCGCGGGGCGAGGGGAAAAAGCTGATCGCCTGCACCTGGGTCTCCACCAAGTTTTCCTTTCGATGCCCGCCGGGACAGGTTCTGTTGCGCGGTTTCCTGGGAGGAGCCAGAGACCCTTCCGCCATTACGGAATCAGACGACCGGATCATCGAGACGACGCTTCGGGAAATATATGAGATCATGGGCGTGCGGGCCGAACCGCTTTTCACCCGCATTCACCGCTGGGAGAAATCCATGCCGCAATACAGCGTCGGACATCCACGACGGCTGGAAGAGATCGGAACGCTTGTATCCCGACATCCCGGGCTATTCCTGTCCGGCAACGGCTACCGGGGCATTGGCATGCCGGATTGTATTGCCTCCTCCTCGACGGCGGCCTCGGCTGCCGTCCACTACCTCCAGTCGCTTCGGTGAAGAGGCTGCCGGCGATCCAGGAGACTTCCATTCCCTATGGGAGCGCGGCGGAACTCTTTGAGACGTCTGTCCCCGTCCGAATTGGTAGTGGGTCAGTTTCCGTTAGGCACAGCGTCACGCGATTTGTCAGGGCACGGTTTTAACCGTGCCGTTAGATGGCCGTTTCCAGAAGGGCTTTAGCCCCTGAGGGAAATCAACCTCAGCGGCTAAAGCCGCTCTTCGGCACCTCGTTATCGGCACGGTTAAAACCGTGCCCTGACGTTGAAACTGACCCATCACCTCCGAATTCGCTGGCTTCCCCGACTGCAGGGCGTACAATGGTTTGGATCGGTTTATTCCATGAATTTTGGATAACAAGAAGGAGGCTACGATGGCTGAGGAATTTGGCGACTTCAAACTTCCGCCAGGGATAGGGAAATGGATAGTTGTTGGTGCGATCGTACTTGTCGGACTCTTTGTGCTGGGGGGAGTCTTCGGAACGGTCGGCGCTGGACAACGGGGCGTCTTGCTGCAGTTTGGGGCCGTGACCGATACGATCCACGATGAAGGTCTCTATTACAAGATTCCTTTTGTGCACGAGGTGGTTCTGATGTCCACCCAGATTCAGAAATACACCGCCCCGGCCACCTCTTCCAGCAAGGACTTGCAGGTGGTCTCCACGGAAGTCACCTTGAACTACCAGTTGGATTCTAACCAAGTGGGAGAAATTTATCGCAACATGCGACAGAATTATGAAAACACGGTCATCCAGCCGTTCATCCAGGAAGTGGTCAAATCGACCACGGCCAACTACGACGCCGAGCAGTTGATCACACAGAGGCCGCTGGTGAAAGACGCACTCCAAGCATCGCTGACGGAAAGGTTAGTTCCACTTGGGGTCAACGTTGTGGAACTCTCCATTACGGACTTTCAGTTCTCGCCGGCCTTCCAGGACTCCATCGAGGCCAAGGTGAGAGCGGTCCAGGCAGCCCTGGAGGCACAGAACGCCTTGGAGCGCGTGAAGTTTGAGTCGGAACAGGCCATCACCAGGGCCACAGCCGAAGCCCGAGGGCTGGAACTCCAAAAAGAGCAGATAACGGATCAGTTGCTGGAGTTGCGGAAAATCGAGGTGCAAAGAACGGCGGTGGAGAAGTGGAACGGAGTGATGCCTTCCGTGGTCACCAGCGGCGGCCCGGTTCCCATTCTGGACATATTCAGCTCGCGGTAAAGCAACGGCTGTTCGTCCCGCCTCCGCACGAAGGAGTCCTGCGCCAAAGCGCCTTGTTGACTGGCGGCTAATTGCCTCCCTTGCCCGCCAAAAGGGCTTCGGTGGCCGCCGGTTTCGTAGCACCATTTTCGATGCATCATCATCATTGCAGGCGCCTGGGGAAAAGATTGCAGATAAGAATGACAAATCCGTATTCTGAACGGCTTTACTTTTTTGCTTTTTTGGGGAAGAAGGGTTCATGGGTGATATCGCAGCGCCTTTGAGCGCGGTGCCGGCAGTTCGAGAGCTGTTTTCCCCCACTAAGGCCTCCATCGTCCTGGGAATTCACCTTGGAGCCATCGCCGCAATCTGGCATACCAACTGGACAGCCGTGGGGGTCTGTGTTCTGCTCCACGGGCTTTGCGGTGGCTTGGGGATTTGCGTAGGCTATCATCGCTTGCTCACCCATCGGTCGTTCCAGTGTCCCCGCGCGCTGGAATATACTCTGGCTTTGCTTGGCGTGCTCGCCGTGCAAGGGCCGCCGATCGAGTGGGTGACCCATCACCGCCAGCACCACCAATATCCGGACCAACAAGGGGATCCCCACAGCGCTCGCGGGAGTTTCTGGTGGAGTCACATCCTGTGGATATTCTGGAACCATTCCGTCGAATCCCTGCAGAACGGCGTCGAGCAGCGCTACGTGCCCGACTTGCTGCGGCAGCCGTTTTACGGCTTTCTGGCCCGTGCGTACGTTTGGTTGAATCTCTTGCTCGCATTGCTGTTGTACTGGCTCGGCGGATGGCCTTTTGTGGTGTGGGGCATTTTCGTTCGGCTGGTCTTGACTTACCATTGCACCTTCCTGGTGAATTCAGCCAGCCACACTTTCGGATACAAGAGTTTCCCTACCAATGATCTCTCCACCAACTGCTGGTGGGTGGCGCTGTTGTCCTACGGCGAAGGATGGCACAACAACCACCACGCCTTTCCCACGTCGGTTCGGCACGGATTCACGGCATGGGAGCTGGACCCTTCCTACTGGTTTATCCGCTTGCTGAAAGCATTTGGGCTGGCATGGGACCTTCGTTTGCCTATGCTCGGCAAAAAATCGGCGCCCATCTGACTTTCGGATCTGCAACCCAAACCGTAACCTTTTCCGGAGAACCGTCGCTTGGGGGGATGGTGTCGCTGCTCGGTTAGGCAACTCGACGGAGCTCCGGCGTAGCATTGCCACGAGGCTTGCGGACAATAGAGCGGAGCCGATCACCGTTATTAGCAAGTTAAACTGTCCGGTATTTGTAGCAAGTGAAATGTCCGGTTTCATGATTCTACCGAGAGTGGTTTGGCGCTGACCGAAGGAGCCCGCAGGGCTACTGAGGTTAGTGCCGAATGGTGTCGTCGGGAAGCCACGGGGCTTGTGGGCGGCGGTTGCCGGACCGGACCGCCATCCCCACAGAGGAGTAGCGGCCCACTGTGTGCGGTCCATATTGTCCCGATTGACCACCCGTTCGTGCTGGATCGAGAAGATGCGGCCTAACTCCCGTCTGGCTGACGGCAAAAAGGCGCTGCCCGGTTGGGTGGCCGGCACGGCAAAGCGCCGATTAAACTCCCCGATATAGCTCTCCCGCAGGAACTCATTCGCGGCCTCTTAGCGTCGTGATCCCCCGCAGGCGCAGTTCCTGCGGCAGCCGCCCTTTGCCAGGTCCCGAAGTTCCGCTCGCTCCGTCCCCGCGCCTGCGGCGAGCAGGCCGGAATCATCTGAATGCCCAGCTCCCGCAGCGCCCGGCCCACCTGGGTCAGCCGTTGCCGATCGACCAGATCACCCGCCTTTCGGGTCAGGAAGAAATGACTGGCCCGGTCGCTATAGAGGGCGCAAAAGATCCCCTGCTGCTCCACCACCGCATCTGCCGGTCGCTGATCCCGATGATCTCGGCTGCCTGCCACCAGTTGATTCGCTTCCCTATCGCTCGCTAGATTACTTCTTGTATCTTCATTGCCCGCTCCATATCGCCCGCTCCATCGCGGCCCTCGGGTATGACTCCCTCTCCACCTCCTGGATAGATGCTCTTAACCCAGGCCGCCTTCCAAGCGGACACTTCACTTGCGAATTCCACCGGACATATCCTCTGCTAACGACATCGTGCGAATATTTGCTTGACACAGAACGTAACAGTAACTAGTATATGTGGTGGTATTGTTGTGCTTCGGCGTACTGCGAAAAGCAAGTGTTTATAGCCACCGTTTCTGCTATGGCAGTCAGGTGGCTTTTTTCTGGTCCAAACGGTCCTGCACAGCTGAGTGGTTCCCGTCGTTCCAACCCACAACGGTTTTGTAAAAGGAGGAGCAAAGTACATTGTCACGCACTACCGGAAAAATAAAATGGTTTAACAACACCAAGGGTTATGGCTTCATCGGCCTAGACGACGGGGCGGACGTGTTCGTTCACTATTCCGCCGTTCAGGGAGAGGGTTACAAGACTCTCCAAGAGGGTGATCTGGTGGAGTTCGAGGTCACTCAGGGCCAGAAGGGCCCGCAGGCGGAAGACGTAACCAAAGTAGAACCTTAACCAGTATAACTTCCGATTAAAAGCCAACCGGCTTTTGAAAACAGCCCAGCGCTCTTGAGAATAGAGATGCTGGGTTTTTTCATGTTGGGCCTGTCTGATTTCTCCTGGCGGCGGCAAAAAATGTTTTGATCTTTATATGAGTTTTCTCCAATTTTGACCTGCACCCGGTTGTTGATCAACTTTCTATGTTGGTCCATACGCCGTTGCAGCCGGGTGGAGCGGCTGGTAGCCCAACGCGCTGTGCGGGCGAACGTTGTTTTACACAGCGCCGCCATGACGCCGCACAGCGCACTTGGAAAAAGCCTGAACAATCCACATGGATTACTGAAAAGGAATATCTCGAACAGATACAGCCCCGTCTTGCAGGGGTTACACTCTCGGTCTTGTCATCGACACTCGGCATTTCTGAGCCTTACGCAGTTGCTATCCGTGCAGGGAGGCGGGTTCCGCATCCACGACATTGGCAGACGCTGGCACGGCTTGTTGGAATCGGGCCGAGAGGAGATGAAATGGCGTCGAAAACTGCAGTGGAACAATTTTGATCTCTCCAATCTGTCGATTTACAATCACGAACTGCTGAACGGGACGCTTTGCACAGGACGGAAAGGGTTTTGGCTCAATTTTTGGAAAGCCGACCACTCGACCTCCTTGCAATACCAGGACGCTCCCTCGATCTGCTCTGAGCTATTGCAGAAGGAACTGGATAGCGAAACCCAAGAATCGCTCGCCAAATCCCGCCTGAATATCGGCGAGCAGTATTTAGGGGAATACATGGAACGGCACTATCATCGTAAACGCTCGTAAGCAGGAACCTTACCGCCACGCTCCAACTCTCAGATTTCCTACGCGGCTGGCTTGTATCTTTACGGCAGCCAAAACCATGTGATCTTTGCACAGCCAATCGGGACCCCTCACTGTGATGTACATTCGCACTACGAGTGGCACAAAAGATCGGTCTGGTCAACAGGAATGGCCACGGGAGACGTGGGGGCCGCGTCAGATTCATACACATTCTTCTCATTGCTGATCCTTAAGTTTTGAGCGGAAAAACTGGAAGCCCGCGCCAAGGCCGTCCGGGCCAAGCACGCCGAATGACAAGCCCGCAGCAGGGGTCTTCATTAAGCGTTACTGAAAACTCGACAGCGACCAGTTATCAAAACGGATCCGGTCTAAATGGCTTTCATGCGCTCGTACAATGGCGCTGCCTTTTTGTCCTTGCCTTGGGCACGGTAGAGGTCCGTAAGGTTTCTGAGTCGCGTGGCCACTTTGGGGTGGTTAGGTCCGAAGACCTTCTCCACAATCGCGAGCGACCGCTTATACAAAGGCTCCGCCTCGCCGTACCTTTCCTGGTCGTGGTAGAGACTGGCAAGGTTGTTGAGGATGGTGGCCGTCTCGCGGTGTTGATCTCCTGCTGTCTTCTTGCTGACTTTTAACGCTCGCTTGTATAGCCGCTCGGCTACCTCATAATTCTCTTGGGAATGGTAGAGTGCCGCAAGCTTGTTCAACATCCCGACCGTCTGGGGGATATTGGATAAAAGCCTTGATGATTCTTGCTCGGGCAAAAGGAGTAGCAGCGCCTCACTTGTTCGGATTTCGGACATTTGCGGAGAAAGGTTCTGGACAGGCGAGCAAGGAAGAGTGATTGCCTCGTCACCCGCGGATCCACGGTCGGCATCTTCGGTAAGAACCAACACCGCCACTCCTGGGGAAGCAATTTGCAATTTCCGTACAATCTGTTCTGAGCTGTTTTCGCCTAACAGGGAGTCTGCCAGCACTAAGACATAGGCTTCTTGACGTAAAAGGTTCTTAGCTTCTGAATAAGAGCCCGCGGTTGCACAGCTATGTCCTGCGAACTCTAATACCAAAGCCAGACCTTCCCTTTCCTTTGGATGATTTCCAAGTACAAGAATTTTTGCCATGTTTCACCCGGAATTTCCTTTTGGGCCCTTCCGGCTCGCGAGTATACACCCATCAGCCTCCAACTGAGCCCTTCCAGCGCAGTTTTGCTCTCAGGGGGCTCCGAGCGGGCATCCAGATCCTGAAAATCTGTGGGCCCAGCTTCCAGAACCAGCTTTTTCAGACACCCCTCCATTCCTGGGAGATAGCAGAATCGATTTCGACACATGAGAAACCCCGGCAATTTTGCGATGCCAATTTGCCGGGGCTACCGCTTCTCTCCTGCCATTGACAAGAAAGCATTGACGGAATTCAACTGTCTTGGTACGCTGCCGTCGCAAAGATTTGTCATTTACCGGGTTGCTTTCCACGAAGCACCGTGATCGGAAAGGGTAGCGAATGGAGGGAAAAAGGATGGGGATCTCAAAGAGGAAGTTCCTTGCGGGCTCCGTGATAGGCTTTGCCCTCTTGTCTCTGTTCAGTCCAATAATAGCCTATGGAAGATGCATGGAGAACCCCAAGTTCGTCGATGTCGGGGGGATCAAGACACGATACTTTGAAGGAGGAAGCGGAGAAACCCTGGTGCTGGTGCACGGGGGCCAATTCGGGAGCAACTACTCTGCAGATGTGTGGAGTTTGAATTTTGACATTCTATGCGAACATTTCCACGTGTACGCATTCGACAAACTGGGTCAAGGCGATACGGACAACCCCAAGAACGACGCCGACTACACCATGAAAGCAGTCATCCAGCACACTTATCAGTTCCTTCGCACGATGGGCATCCAGAGAGCGAATCTCCTGGGACACTCTCGAGGCGCCCTGCCTGTAGCACGCATTGCGGTTGATCATCCAGATATGGTGAAGAACCTGATTATCCTGGACAGCAGCACCCTCGCACCTTATGATCCGGCTGCCGCAGCCGCCCAGAGAAAACTGGTGGAAGAAACTTCTGCAAATGCACCGCCGACCCCAACCAGGGAATTCCTGCGCCGGGAACCGGAATACAGTTCCTATTTGAAAGACCATATCACCGATGCGTTTATCGAGAAGAACTTAAGGGTTGCTTTGCTTCCAAAGATGGCTGAAGCTCGAAAAAAAAGTCGCTTGCCCGATGTAGAGAAAGTAAAAAACGAAACCCTAGACTTAATCAAGGCCGGACATCTGAAGGCAGACACACTGATCATCTGGGGGTTTAATGATCGTACCGCCCCGTATTCGCTAGGCATAGAACTTTTGAAGATCATTTCTCCGGTCGTCGACCGGACCCAATTACACATTTTTAATCAGGCTGGGCATTACGTATATAGAGAACACCCTGCTGAGGTTGACCGGCTCATCGTGGAGTTCATTAAAGGCCCATCCTCAAATTAAGTCTGGGGTTGGCTCTTTATCCCGGATTTCCGTTTTAAACCTCCAAAGCTAATCTTATACTGACCTCCGACGCCGATATTTATGCTGGTTCCAGCGTCAATACAGCTTCCGGAGGTGAAAACCCAGTGGGCGAGAGGCGAAATCAGCCCTTGCAGTTCTCTTTCAATCTGTGTTGAAGGTCGAATTCCAGGGGTCGCGGGTTACATCCGACGGCGGCCTCATTCTGGTACGCGAGTTGGATGAGCGTTTGGGATTCAGCAAACTCATCGCGCAGCACTTGACCGACTCTCGGGGCATGAACACAAAGTTCGCTCTAGCCGACATGGTCCGGCAATCGGTTTACAGCCGGTTGGCGGGATATGAAGACATGAATGACGCGGCTGATCTGCCGCCGGTTCCGGTCGAACGAGGTGCGGCTGTGGCTGACCATCATTGCCTATACCCTGGGCAACCTTTGGCGGCGACTTGTATTGCCACAGAGGATCGGGAACTGGCCGTTGACGAGCTTGCAGCAGCGGTTGGTGAAGACCGGAGGTCGGCTGGTGAAACATGCGCGCTATTACTGGCTTTTGCTGGCCAAAGGGCACTTGAGCCGGAGACGGTTCAGCAGCATGCTGCGAACGATCTCGGCACTGCCGCTGCCAGACGGCTAGCGACCCAGGAGAGAGGGGAATTTAGCTGTTCAGAAGTGGTCAGGTGGATGAGCGTCAGCGGCGAGGCAGGCTGGGGAGGGCAAAACCCGCACAGCAACTCCGCAGAACGGCCAAAACGAGCTGCACTACCACCTCAAAGAAGCCAGGGCGATTTGCCCTTGACACGGCAGGGTAGAAGACATAGGTTTTCGGGTGAGGTGGAGCTCATAATGGAAATTCCGGTTAAAAGGTGAGGAGGGTAAAGATGAAAGGGAGGAAAATGGGCAGTCTGTTTGTGGTTCTGGGATGGGCGCTGGTGGCCAGTTTTTCATTGCAAGCCCAGCAAGCACCCTCCGATATGATCTTTGTTAACGGCAAGATCGTCACTGTGGATGACAGCAGCTTCAATTCTAACTTGGGGACCATTGCCCAGGCCATGCACGTGAAAGATGGAAAGATTTTGCACGTCGGAACCAACAACCAGATTCGCCCCATGGCGGGTTCTGACACCAAAATCGTTGATCTGAAGGGGCGAACGATGCTTCCGGGGTTCATCCTAACCCATGAGCATCCCTGGGATTGGAGTCCGGTATCCCCGCCAATCATCCAGAAGGTTCTCACGGATGACATCGTCGTAACACGGGCGCTGACGGGGAGTCCGGATGAAAACCTTAAGGCATTTCCAGGGGTGTTGTCGGAGGCGGTGAGCAAAGCCAAGCCGGGGCAGTGGATTTACATCGTGTTTACTCTGGGCAGAAATTATGAGTACAGCCTGGGCGGGAACGGCGGCTATGGAAGAAACGGGCTTGACCCCGCAGTGTTTAATGTCCTGGATGGCGAACGGATCACTACAGAACAACTCGATGCGGCAGCTCCAAACAATTTTGTCCTGTTGCGAGATGTCTTCGTATCAACCGTCATGAACCAGAAGGCAATCGATGCCGGGATCGAAGCGTTCCCGGACCCCTGCACCAATTCTTTGGTACCTAACCCTAACAATGAGACGGAATGTGCCAATTCGCCTGCCCGCATGCCCATGCGGTGGATGGCTGAGGACGTGATGCTAAAGGATCATTATTCTCAATTGGTGGAGATTCAACGCTTGGGGTTGGAATGGTGGGCTGGCTATGGGATGACCGCTTATGCCTCCAATGCTTACTCTCCTTCCAATCTAAAGGTTTATAAGGATCTGGACGGCAGAGGGCAGATGCCCATCCGAAATATGTGGACCTGGAACTGGCATCCAGAAATGTTCAAAGATCCCTTCTTGCTAACCAGCGTGGCAACCCGTACAGGAGAGGGGAGTGATTATTTATGGTATGGAGGGGCGACGATTGCCGTCGGGCGTGGTTGCACCCAAGCGAAGCCTCTGGCCAGTTCCAAGTTGGTCCAGAATAGTGCCATGCAGGTAGAACAGCGTATTTCTTCCTGTGCCTATGCTCCGGGCTCAGTCCCGGCAAGATTGCTGTATGACTATGTCCAGGCTGGCGGTCGATTTGTAAATCTGCACACCATCGGAGATGGGGACATTGACAACATCATGAACGTTATTGTGAGGGCCAGCAAGGACGCTGGAATGACGGACGAGGAAATTCGGGCGAAACGGCACGGTTTCGACCATACTACGATGTGGCCTCGCCCCGATCAGATTCCGATGATGAAGCAATACAACTTCCTGGCCAGTGGCGATGGTTACGAAGTTGTACAGGCTTCTCCGGCGGTTTTCGATATCTTCGGGGAAAGGGTGGCGGGCTGGATCGTTCCCAAGAGACGGCTGGTCGAGGGGGGGATCTATAACACCATCGAAGTAGACCGCGCCCTTCCCACCACGGATCTGTCCATTTTCTCGGGGGGTATATCTCCGATCATCACCCGGAAGAGTTGGGATGGAAAGGTGTATGCTTCCGGCCAACGGGTGGATCGGGAAACCGCGTTGAAAATTGCCTCCACCTGGGGCGCCTACTACGTATTGCGGGAGAATGAATTGGGTTCCCTCGAGCCGGGTAAGTGGGCCGATTTCATGGTGCTGGATCGCGACTACCTCACTATTCCCGAGGACGACATCGCCAACATTCGGGTCTTAATGACCATGGTGGGCGGCAAGGTCGTGCACTTGGTTCCTTCCATGGCTCGGGAGATCGGCTTGCAATCGGCGGGAGCGATGGTACAGCTCGGCCCCGCTGCCCAATGGTAAACTGGTTGGAGTTTTTCCGAACAGGAGCCGTTGTCGAAAAGTAACTGCGGGAAAGCGTGAAGTCCACGCAAAAAGCCGGGTTCCCGGGAAGAGGAATTCCCAGCCCGGCTTTTTGCCGCTTTTGCCCCGCCAGCCCAGGAAATTTACACCGGTTAAAGAGTTGAAGCGGCGGGCGCCTGCGGGGAATTAATAATTGGAAAAGCCCATCTCCTCAGCTGAACCGCTCACCCCGACATAGATAAGATTTCGGGCAATCATGAAAGGGCACACAGTTGCTCTTCGCCTGGGCAGGATGGGCACGCCCGGCCGTTATTATTGGGGATACCCCGAATGCAGACGTTCAACGCCATACTGTCAGCGGTCAACGGCATCCTTTGGCACGACGCGGTCCTCTACGTCATCCTCGGCGTCGGCGCGCTCCTGGTAATCTGGACCAAGTTCGGGCCCCTCGTTGCGCTCACACACGGCGTAGCCATCATCCGGGGCAAGTTCGACGACAAGAATGACCCGGGCGCAATCAACCACTTCCAAGCTCTTTCAGCAGCCCTTTCAGCAACGGTCGGCCTCGGCAACATCGGCGGGGTCGCAGTGGCGATCTCACTGGGTGGCCCCGGAGCCGTGTTCTGGATGTGGGTCATCGGCATCGTCGGGATGGCGCTCAAGATGACCGAAGTCACCCAGTCCATGCTCTACCGGAACACGGCCGACCCGGACAACCCGCACGGTGGACCGATGTTTGTCGTCAGCCATGGACTGGCAGCGATGAACCCTGCGCTTGCGGGCCTCGGACGCTGGATCGGGTATGTCTTCTGTGTCACGTTGCTCATTTCGACAGTCACGGGCGGCAACATGTTCCAGGCATGGAATGCGGGCAACGTAACGGAACTGAATTTTGGCGTTCCGGAGCTGCTCACGGGTCTCGTTCTAGCCGTTATCACGGCGCTCGTGATCATCGGCGGGATCAAACGGATCGGCGCGGTCGCCGGCAGGCTCGTACCGTTCATGTGTGGACTGTATCTGGTGGCAAGCGCTTACGTCCTGATTGTCAACTTTGCGGGCATTCCCGATCTGATTCGGTTGATCGTCACATCAGCCTTCAACCCCGTCGAAGCCCAGGGAGCCTTCCTCGGAGGCACATCCGGCTATGCCTTTCTTTGGGGTATGAAGCGGGCCCTTTTCTCGAACGAGGCCGGTCAGGGCTCTGCGCCCATCGTGCATTGCGCAGCGCGAACCGACGAACCCGTGCGCGAGGGGATCGTCGCCGGCTTGGAACCGTTCATCGATACGATCATCGTCTGTACGCTGACCGCGCTCGTCATCCTGTCCAGCGGAGCCTGGAACCGGCCACCCGACGCAATGTTGGAAACTCCGGTGGTGGTTGAGGCGGAGTCAGGTCAGTGGACTCTTGAGTCGGGACTACTGCCGCCGAACCCCCTCTGGCAGGCAGGGCAGGACGTTTTTACGGTCCTCGACACCGGCCTCGTAAGCGAACAGACCGGGGCATCGCTGGTCGAGCTCTTCGGAATGGTGCAGGAATCCAACGGAGAGTACAGCGTTGAGTGGGGCGCCTACACCGGCAACCGGGCCCCTACCATCCACACGGGCGGCGTCTACGTCGTTTACACCGGCGCCAGTCTGACTAGCTACGCCTTCGATCGCGTGCGTCCGGGCCTCGGCCGTTGGCTCGTGACACTCGCTTCGTGGCTCTTCGCGGTCTCCACAATGATCTCGTGGAGCTATTATGGAGAGCAGGGCATCGTTTTTATGCTGGGCACCAAGTGGGTTCGAACTTACAAGATCATCTACTGCCTGCTCATCCTCGTGGCTACTTCCGGGTTCGTCACGACGGACGCGGAACTGGATGCGCTGACCGGGCTGGGGACGGGATTCATGCTTTTCGCCAACATTCCGATCATCCTGATTTTCAGCCGTCAGGCAATGACCAAGTACCACGAGTACATCGGGCGGTTGCGCTCCGGCAAGATGCAGCCTAACGCGTAATTCAAGGCGTGCGGCAGTTCCGGCGCGTACCCCCATCAATGCCAATCAATAGAGGTACCCGCTACGTTTTCGGCTACAGTGCTAAAAATCTCAGTGAAAATGGTGGTCAGTGGGGTGGTTTAACCCGCAACAGGTCAACAAGATGGAATGGTAGGCGCGAGAGGGCTCGAACCTCCGACCTCTACCGTGTCAAGGTAGCGCTCTAACCAAACTGAGCTACGCGCCTAAACTACTCATTATACAGCCTTTTTGCTCGCAACCGGAGCCGCCTCTCACGCCTCCGGGGCCCGATTGGGGCCCGGTTGGAAACCTCGGCCCGGTCGAGCTTTTTCACCGCGTCTATTTTATTCTTGTCAGCTGTGTGTGCATAGCGCGCGGTCGTGGTTATTTTAGCATGGCCCAGTAATTGTTGCACCGTGATCAGGTCCACGCCCTGCAGGACAAGCCGGGTGGCAAATGTGTGCCGAAGATCGTGGAACCGAATATGAGCAATACGGGCGATGCGAACCGCTTTTCGGAACCCCTTTTTGGGCATTGTCAAGTTAACGGCGCGAAGGCGTTTTGCCCTGGAGATCGTCCGAGGTTTCTACTTTTCAGCAGGCACACGTCGCCGTCTTCCAGTCAGTGAAAGCTCGCTCCCGCAGGAGTCGATGATGGATCGCTTTGAGATGATGACGTGCGACCCGGAACAGGTTGTGAATCGGGCCGTGGACCGAGAGGAATCGTTGAAGCTGTGCCGCTGATTTGAATCGACGCATCTGGCGTTCCTGCTCTCTGGTGTGCTGGTGCTAGACTTCAGCTCGGTTGTTTTGGTATTGCCCGGTTCGATGGGTGACGGATGGGAACACCTCTCGGTGCGCAGCCGGATAGGTCCGCAGCTTGTCGGTAACAAGTTGCAGCGGTGGCCTCTCTTGGTGCTTCAACACCTTGCGAAAGAAGCGCTTGGCGGCTCTCTTGTCTCGGTGGCGTGTGACCAAAATATCCAGGACATCGCCGTCCTGGTCCACCGCTCTCCAAAGATAATGCCGCTCGCCGCGGATCGTGATGAACAGCTCGTCCACATGCCAGATGTCACCGAGACGACCTTGTCGCCGCCGCAGAGTTCGGGCGTACTCCGGTCCAAACTTCCGGCACCAAGATCGGATGGCTTCGTAGGACACCGTGACGCCACGCTCGGCGAGAAGGTCCTCGCAATCGCGAAAGCTGAGCGTGAACCGATGATACAGCCAAACGGCATGGCTGATGATTTCGGGTGGAAACCGGTGCCGTCGATACAGTGATCCCATCGGTCGATTGTCGCCGACGGACGTTAACTTGACAATGCCGTCTCCCCCGTTCCGCCTCGATTTCGGCCCATTTCTCGGCAGGCATTAGCGCCACGGCCTGCCAAATAACCGGCGGGTATTCCTCTCGCCAATCTGCCATATTTCCTCTAAATCAGAGCGCCCGCTCTGCGACGTACAAATCGTGAAGCCAGGGATACTTCTTTTTCGCGGCGTCCAGTCCTGCCTCAAAATTTCCAGTAGACAGCGATTTTGCAATTTCGTCATAAAGGTGCCCGTAGTTACTGAAGCCCAGCTTTTGCAATTTCTTCCACCGGTCACAGGCAACTGGGGGTATACTCGCAACCGGTACAGAGTGAAAAACTAATTCCGGTTATATTGAAAGTTGTTTTCCATCCTTTCTTGAAGGTTGAACGGCGGTTCGGCCGGAATCGAATAGGACTCGGTGCCAAGTTAGAAGGAGAACCGCCGAATGAAGGGAAAATATCACGTTTTGGAACTGGGTTGAAGCAGAAGTTTTCAACGGACAGATGCTGTTCGGTGGTGGTTTGTTCTAAATCTGGAATAACTACCGCGAGGTTAGGTGCCTTTTTCCAGAAGGAAATTGGGACGAGACAGCAACAGCAGGTGTAGGAAGCATCCCACGCCGTGCTGGAGGCGCTGAAGCACGCCAGCCGGCCAGGGGAGGATTCATGCGCGTACCGGTACCGCTCGTCATCCTGATAGTCCTGGCGTTCTGGGCTGCCGGCGCGATGCACGCGCAAATCAGCAATCCGATTGCGGAACCGATCGTCAAACGTGGACTGAGCGTCGAGATCCGGGAGATCGCGCGCCTGCCCGATACGAGCGAGCTATACCCCGCCGATCTGGACCGTGGCGGGTGGGCGCGCGTCAACTATGTCCGCGACCTGGCGGACGGTCGGCGTTTCGCCAACGACTCGCGCGGTTTCCTGTACCTGCTCGACCGCAACAACCAGCCCTCTCTGTACGCCGACATCGGGGCCGCCTTCCCGCTCTCTTTCTACGACACCCTGGTGGGTGGGTTCATCGGTTTCGAGTTCCACCCGGAATTTGCGCAGAACGGGTTGTTCTACACGTCGCATATCGAGCGGGCGATGAGGAATCCCGCGACGCCGGACTTCATTCCGCCGGGGTTCACGCAATCCGATGTCAACTTTCACAGCGTCATCACGGAATGGCGCGCGACAAACCCGGCGGCGACCGTCTTCGAGGGTACCCGGCGGGAATTGCTGCGCGTCGGACATGTCGTCGAACGTATTGGCCATCCCATCAGCCACCTCGAGTTCAATCCTACGGCCCAACCCGGAGACCCCGACTACGGTCTGCTCTACACGAGCGGGAGCGATTTCGGATTCGGCAACGGCGGAGGGCCGAATGCGAACAATCCCGGCCAGACGCAGCGCCTGGACACAGTGGCCACCGCCATCCTGCGGATCGATCCGCGGAGCCCGTCCGAGTCGGGAGGGACCAAAGGACTCGGAGATTACACGATTCCACCGATCAACAAATTCGCCGCGGACGACGACCCCGAGACGCTTGGGGAGATCTACGCCTACGGCTTCCGGAACGCCCACAAGCTCTCGTGGGACCTCACCGACGGGACGATGTTCGCCTCGGATATCGGCGAGAGCAACATCGAGGAGATCAACATCGTTCGCGAAGGCCTTAACTACGGCTGGATGCAGCGCGAGGGGTTTTTCGATAACGGCGTGACGAGGCCGGGCGGAGTGCTCAACCAGGTATTCCCGCTGCCGGCGGAGATTCTGAACGGGCAGAGCCAGGACGGGTTCACGTACCCCGTGGCGATCTACGATCACAACGACGGGCAGTCCGTGACGGGTGGTTTCGCCTACCACGGGCGCATTCCCGCACTCCGTGGCAAGTTCGTGTTTGGTGACATCGTGCGTGGACGTCTGTTTGTGGCCGACCTCGCCGCGATGAAAGAGGCGGATGACGGGATCCCACAGACTGTAGCGCCCGTCGAGGAGATCCAGCTTTACGTACGCGACGCCAGTGGCAACCGCACGTATGTCACGCTCCGGGAGCTCGTGGAGGCAGCGATGGGCGCAACGGTCACTCGCGCAGACCTGCTAATCAGTCGCAGCGGCAACGGCGAGATCTTCATCACGTCGAGGCAGGACGGCATCATCCGGATGCTCGTTACGGATTCCGACTAACACTTGCACGGTCGATCTGACCTGTCCGGCCCTTTTAGTACTACCTGAAGTGAGAGAAAATCTCATAAAGACGGCCATCCGCATTGGGTTCCGCTCCACACGGTGGTAATGGCCCAGGGACTAACATAGAATGTGGACCAACAACCGAGGCTGGTCATGCTGATACCACCAACAGTCGGTTGCGGAAGCACCCATTCTGGCCATGTTCTACCTCTCCACAGTCTAGGGAAATAGAGGTCCGCACTCAACCGTTTGACGGGGTAGGCTATACGAAAGGGAAAAGTGCTACACCCCCTGGAGGAGCCACACGCCCAATTGGTCAAGGTGCACACTAAGAGGGATAACTGCTGGTCAAGTTTGTTGATTTGATTTTCAAATAGATAATTGACTTTTGGGGCAAGCGATGAGTATTATTCTATTTTGTAAGGCAACGAAGGATACAGACAGAGACCCATCCTCTGTCTGTAATTTAGCCATCTCTCACCACGCAAGGGCGTGGGCTAAACAAAGCGATCCCAGAAAAAAGGTGAGATGCACCTAGAAGGGGTTTCTTTTGTTTATGCCTGCGACCCGCCGTCCGAAAAATCATGACAATTCAACCCAGATTGAATTTCATCTTCGTATCCCACACGATAGCGATCATCGCTTCCTAATCTGGCTTCTCCGAGTCGTGCTGCTTATTGCAGGGAGTGTGTATGCAGGGAAGGAGATTTGGAAGATTCTATCAGGATGACTCTGCTTGCTTCATCACTTTGCGAAGTTTGAAAAAGTGAGGCCAACACAATTCTCCAATCCGACAACGGTTTCTCAATTTGCTCCAGGTGTCTTCATTCCGACTCCTCCAGGAAAAACTCACTGGAAGTCTTGTTGCATTTGTCGGGATGGCGGGGGGGCAATTCATTTCTTGCCCCGCTTTCGAAGCACTTAATCAGGTTTAAAAACAAATTCCCACGCCAAACGGTTGACGGGGATGACCACTATACCCCCCCTTGAAAGTTGGCCCACCGCCGGCATAAACCGCAGGTTTCCGCACCTTGCCCGTCAGCCTGAGTTTGGTTTCCTCTACCTCGACGCCGCGCAATTCAGAGTCAGCAAAGCGTCGCTCTGGCCAGACAGTTAGCGGCGTGTCCTGTCCCATACATAGTTGAAGGTTGAACGGCGGTTCGGCCCGAATCGAATAGAATCGGGCCAAGCCTAAATCCTATAGAAGGAGAACCGCCGAATGAAGGGAAAATATCACGTTTTGGAACTGGGTTCCAAGGGAGCCGAAGAAACCATCCAGAAGTTTTGCCAAACCAACGGACAGATGCTGTTGCCGGTGGTGGATCTGATCACGGAGGCGCGTCTGGCGGTGGATGAGGTGATTGATCGGGCCGGGCGAGGTTTGATTGAAACGATTCTGAGCATGAGCGCAGAGCAAATCGCGGGGCCAAAGAGTCCCGGGAAGGCGAGCGGAGAGGTGCGCTGGCATGGCCGGCAATTGGGGAGGGTGAAACTGGCCGATCGCCAGCTGCGGGTGGAGCGGCCCCGGCTGCGCCGGAAGGGCGGAGGGGAAGAAGCGGTGCCGGCCTACGAAGCGCTGCGGAAAAGCGAGAAGACGGGCGAGGAGATGTTCGAGGCACTGTTGAAAGGGGTTTCGACGCGGAACTACCGCGAGGTGATCCCGGAGATGGCCAACAGCGCTGGGGTGTCGAAGTCTCAGGTGAGCCGGGAAGCGGCCGAGCAAGGAGCGCGGCGGCTGGAAGAACTGTTGGCGCGGCGCTGGGAGGAGGTCGAGATTCTGGTGATTTACCTGGACGGAATGCGGTTCGGCTCCCACCACGTCATCAGCGCCGTGGGCGTGGACATCGAGGGCCGCAAGCATGTGCTGGGGATTCAACTGGGCGCGACCGAAAACGCCGCTGCGGTGAAAGACCTTCTCACCCGCCTGCGCCAGCAAGGTTTGCGCACGGATCAGCGCTATCTGTTTGTGATCGACGGCGCCAAAGCGCTCCGCGCGGGGATCGAGGAAGTATTCGGCAGCAATCAGCTGGTGCAGCGTTGCCGTACTCATAAGCTGCGCAACGTGGCTGAGCGGTTACCAAAGGGCGACAAAATGCTGGCGAATCAGGTGCGGTCGCTGATGCGCGCCGCCTGGCGATTGCCCCAAGCCGAGGAAGGCATCGTGCGCATAAAAAAGCTCGCTGGGATGATCGAGTGCGATCATCCGGCAGCAGCCGCCAGCTTGCGCGAAGGGTTGGAGGAGACCTTTACGATCAATCGAGCCGACGTTCCTCCCAGCCTCCACCGCTGCCTGGCAACCACGAACCTCATCGAGAGCCCGCAGTCGGGCGTGCGGAAAAAGACTGGCAATGTTTGCCGCTGGCGCGACGGCGAGATGACGTTGCGCTGGGTGGCAGGAGCGTTTCTGCTGACCGAGAAGAATTTCCGGAAGATCATGGGTTATCACGATCTCTGGGCTTTGGCATCGATTCTCGGCCGAAGTCCAAACGCTGCTTCCTCTCACAAGGAGGAAGTGGCGTAATATGAACTCAACCCGCCGTCCCAACCTGCAACTGAGTTTGGGACACCTTCTTAGCTGTTGTGGTTGCGAAACTACCCACTCTGTTTCTATAGCGCCTTCAACAATCGGCCACTTGGCGATTCGGATGAAGGGCACCTCCTTAAAGTGATCAATATCCAATTTGTGAATTGGTTCGGGATGAAGCAAACCGACTATGCGGTCTTCAGTGTCGTAAATGCCAATCAGGAGGATTGCAGAAATACTCTGTCGGCAAGGAATAATTCTGTTTTCAGTCTCATGTGGTTTGAAAAACACTGAGTTATCAAGGTCGGTGGTTAACGTCCACCTTGCGTTCGCCACACCAACAGGAATCCTGATACGCGGTTCAGAATTCAAGAGCCACTGAGCAGACATGGTGTCTAGCAGGAAGCTAACAGCTTGGTGCGCTGTCGCGATTGCCAAAACAGTTGGATGAGGATAATCCGCTAATTGTTTTGCTTTTTGTATTGCCTTGCGTGTCAACAATTTGGTTATTTGGCTAAACGCAAATGCGCGTCTATCATCGATCTTGGTAGGGATTCCAGAACGGCGTGCAACCGTCTCTGGTTGCATTACCGTAACTTCGACAGAGAATTCTGCGGTATTAGGTGGCCTGCAAATGAAATCTATTCCGCCGGTTCCTGGGATGTCGCTTGGCTCAGGGCGCAAACGGAAGTTATTCTTCAAAAGTGCAAACACTGCTGCTTCCGCCATTGCCGCTTGGCTGTACGTCGTCAGATAATGTTGGACACAGAGCATAAAAAGATAAGGTGGCGTTCAGGCTCCTCTGGGTTGATGTTAGGCTGCCCTTCTTTTGAAGTGCAACCGTTTTCTTAAGATCATAGTTTTCTCTTTGATGCGATCCCGTTTTTGCAGGATGGCACTGCCTTGGCCTGTAAAAACGTCATACGGTGTCAGGTTGTTCAGGCTTTCATGGTATCGGTTGGTGTTGTAGTGGTTGACGAAGGCATCGATCTGCCGCTCCAGCTCTTCTGGCAGGTAATAGTTGTTGAGCAGGATGCGGTCTTTCAGAGTTCGGTGCCAGCGTTCGATCTTGCCCTGCGTCATGGGGTGATAGGGCTTGCCGCGAGTATGCGGCACGCTGTTTTCTGCCAGCCATGATTGCAGTTCGGAAGAGACGTAGCACGGCCCGTTGTCGCTCAGGAGGCGAGGTCTGTGCCGGGCGCCCACGCGGTCGAGGCCGGTGGCTTGCAAAGCATCCCGCAACGTGGCCGAGACGTCACTTGCGCTCATGGTTTTGCACAGCCGCCAGGCGATGATATAGCGCGAGAAGTCGTCCAGCACCGTGGACAGGTAGAACCAGCCCCAACCGATGACTTTCAGGTAGGTGAAGTCGGTCTGCCAGAGCTGGTTGACCGCCGTGGTCGGGTTGGCGAACCGTTCCGCCGCTTTCAGGACAATAAAGGCTGGCGCGGTAATCAGGTCATGGCTTTTCAGGACGCGGTAAACCGTCGATTCAGAAAGGTAATACCGCCTTTCCTCGGTAAAACGCACCGCCAGCTCGCGTGACGACAGATCGGGCTCGGCCAGGGCTAACGTCACCAACTGCTGAGTTATCTCCTCCGGCACCTTGTTCCAGACAGGGCCAGGATCGGGTTTTTTGTCTTCCAGCCCATCAAAGCCTTCCGACACATAGCGGTCGTACCAGTTGTAAAACGTCGATCTGGGAATGCCAACCTGCTGCAGCGTCCGGCGCACCCCCAGGGCAGATTGCTCCACCGTGCAGATGATCTCCAGCTTCTCCGAGGCAGGGTATCTCATGTATGTTCCTCCCCATCCCCGATCACGCTTTTTTTTAGCAGGCGATTTTCCAGCATAGCCTCGGCCAGGGCCTCTTTCAGCTGTACGGCCTGCTCCCGCAGAGTCTTGACTTCGCCACTGGTTGCCTCACGGTCTATGTCGCCCGCCAGCCGCTTGCGGCCAGCCTCCAGAAACTCCTTGCTCCAGCGGTAATACTGGTTCTGGTGCAGCCCCTCGCGGCGGCACAGCTCCGCGATGCTGTCCTCGCCGCGAAGTCCCTGCAATACAATGCGGATTTTGTCTTCCGGGCTGAACCTGCGCCGCGTCCTGCGTTTGATCTCCCGGACGGCCTTCTCGACCGCCCCCCTGTCGTCTTGTTTTTGTCTCATCTTCGTTCCTTTCAGTCTCTACGATGAGCCAAAAACATCACCTTAACTATTACCCTCTACCTGTCCAACAAGCCCTGACGGGGCACAGCTCCATGAAATCACAAGCCAAGCTATCACGCGCCTTTGTGTCAACGTGAGCCATACCCAGGCCCGGATCGAGTCCGAGGGCGGCGGCTGCTAAACGGGCCTCTGATTCGAGGACTGCATATAGATAATTCAGGATCGCATTGGGCGGATTCACCGCGAGACGCGGTGAGCCTGACAGTGGTGACTGGCGCGTGCCGAATAGACGCCAGTGATCGGGTACGCGTTTGATATCACACCTCGGAAACATGACTGGCAGATTACGCCACGCGGACCAGTAAGCGGCTGCTGCCCGTGCTTCGAGCCGCCGGGTTGCTTCGATTGATTCGGCTGTGATGACTTGCTTCCGGGCTGATGCAATTATTCCCGCAGCCGTCGAATCGTGAAGATGCTCGCGGGCAACCCGCTCCTGTCCGGCTAGCTTCTGACAGATCAATTCGCGAGTAATGTGTAACGCCATTCCAGACACATGGGCACAGGCTTGAGCGCGCCGCAGCCGTGCATCGGAAGAACGGACCGGGCCTGTCGTGGCGAGTACCGAACCGTCACGTTCTAGCATTACGAATGACGCGTCTTGATCGGCTAGCCAGCGGAGTGCCGCAAGCGACACCATTCCATCGGAGCCGATCACGACTAAACGACGGAGGCCGTGTCCAACCCGTGGGAGGCGTGCTTCTCGCCGGTCAGCACCGATACCGTCTTTCAGTATCAGGTGACCGCGATCAACGCTAGCTGCAATCCCATACCCATAAAGCGTCACGACTCCCCGTTTTGGTACGGACAATGTAGCCGCGAGTCTGCTAGGAAGGGACATCATTTTTCCCTCCTTCCTCGCGTCCCGGAAACGGTCTTCTTCCTCGCCAGAAATCGTGCCATGCGAACCTGCTGTGCACAGGTGTCGCCGCAGTAAATCTGCTTTGGACGCTGAAATAGGAAGAACTGTCGACACTCCGCTCGTTGACACACCCGCAGCCAGGGAGCAACTTCCGTGAGCAGCTCGAAGACGCGCGTGATGAAAAGTTTCGCGGGATCGCGAGAACCTACGCGGACTGCTCGCCCACGAGATCGATCCCAAATAATCCCGTCCCCATCAAAGGATAAATCATAAAGAATATCCGGTGGACCAGAGCGCATGAAGGGTTCACCGCTACGGATTTGATTCAGGCCCCATCGAAGCAAGTTTACAATCGACTCAGCCCGGTTGCCCTTCAGCAAACCCCAGCGGACCTGCCCGGTGATGCCCGGGTTAGAAACCTCAAGGAACTTGTTGATCGCTTCAATCCTAGCTCCAGTGGCAATATTGGGGCCTTTGTCGTAGAGCTCCATCAACAATGTGAACTGCATCTGGGCTTCGATACTTGGCCGCAGCGGTCTCCCTGAGACAGGCATGCATCCTCCTTCGTGATTACGAGAGATCACTTCTGGACACACTATATCACTTCGCCAAAACGGAGTCAAGGGAATATATGGACACATTACTTATATCCGTTGACAGCGTTGACACGCTCCTGGTACGCTCCAACAATGCCCGAACAGGAGGGCCTGTAATGAAGAATGAGGAAATACGTTGTGTCCAGTCCGAGCCGATCCTGCTGTCATTACGAGACGCGGCGGCACGGCTCTGCATCGCTGTATCCACACTGCGCCGGTGGCTGCGGGAGAGGCGGCTAGCGCATGTTCGATGCGGACGTGCCGTGAGGATCGAGTCAACAGAGGTTCAGCGATTCATTGCCGCTAACCGTCACCCCGCTAGCGATGAAAAGGAAACAACAGAGGAGGAAACGGCGATTAAGATGCTCCCGCTCCAACAACCTAGGCAATCGCCGACAAAACGCAGGCGATGACCCGTCGCAATCCCAAGCCACGAAACGAGCGTGAAGCAGAAGCCCGCAATCGCGCTCTGCACGCTCTTGCGCGAGTCCGCCGGGGTGAATCCCTTTCCCAGGCTGCACAGGCCGAGCATGTGAAACTTGCCACAATCAAGAAGTACCTGGGCGGCCAGTTTCACCAAGACGCGCCCGGCAAGCGCTGGAAGCCAACCCAATCTGATCGGCTCAGTGTCCGGATGAACGTTCTGACTCCGCTCGGCTCCACGACCGTATTAGTGCGCGGGTCACGCGAACGAATTCGCCTGGGACGTTACAACATCGCGCTAGCAAAATGGCGGCGGTCAGAGCCGGGTGCGGAGGCGGAGCTAGCAAAATTCACGGGTAAGCGTGTTGGCGGGCATCTGCTCATTACCGACACAAAGCTACTGGCGACTCTCGAAGACGCTGATGTGATTGACTTCCCGGAATTGTATTCGTCTCTCACAGGGGGCGCATGAGCGTACGAGCAAAGACCAGCGCCCGCTGTGTGATCTGTGGCATCAAGGAGATAGAGCACAACCATGTGGGCGGTCGGAATCATGTCGCATGGTTCACGATGCCGTTCTGCCGCAAGCACCATTCGCAGTTTCACCATCTCCTCAGAAATGCCGGTGTCGATCTGGAATACACATCCGACCCGTGTGAACGATTGATTCGTGCGCTCAATGCACTGACGGCCTGCGATTGGATACTGCAAGAAGCGCTAAGAGAAATTATTCGTACGGCTCCAAGTAAATCTCCCCGCAGAACCCCCGAGAAGTGTACGTCGTCAGATAATGTTGGACACAGAGCATAAAAAGATAAGGTGGCGTTCAGGCTCCTCTGGTGTGCCCCGTCAGGGCTTGTTGGACAGGTAGAGGGTAATAGTTAAGGTGATGTTTTTGGCTCATCGTAGAGACTGAAAGGAACGAAGATGAGACAAAAACAAGACGACAGGGGGGCGGTCGAGAAGGCCGTCCGGGAGATCAAACGCAGGACGCGGCGCAGGTTCAGCCCGGAAGACAAAATCCGCATTGTATTGCAGGGACTTCGCGGCGAGGACAGCATCGCGGAGCTGTGCCGCCGCGAGGGGCTGCACCAGAACCAGTATTACCGCTGGAGCAAGGAGTTTCTGGAGGCTGGCCGCAAGCGGCTGGCGGGCGACATAGACCGTGAGGCAACCAGTGGCGAAGTCAAGACTCTGCGGGAGCAGGCCGTACAGCTGAAAGAGGCCCTGGCCGAGGCTATGCTGGAAAATCGCCTGCTAAAAAAAAGCGTGATCGGGGATGGGGAGGAACATACATGAGATACCCTGCCTCGGAGAAGCTGGAGATCATCTGCACGGTGGAGCAATCTGCCCTGGGGGTGCGCCGGACGCTGCAGCAGGTTGGCATTCCCAGATCGACGTTTTACAACTGGTACGACCGCTATGTGTCGGAAGGCTTTGATGGGCTGGAAGACAAAAAACCCGATCCTGGCCCTGTCTGGAACAAGGTGCCGGAGGAGATAACTCAGCAGTTGGTGACGTTAGCCCTGGCCGAGCCCGATCTGTCGTCACGCGAGCTGGCGGTGCGTTTTACCGAGGAAAGGCGGTATTACCTTTCTGAATCGACGGTTTACCGCGTCCTGAAAAGCCATGACCTGATTACCGCGCCAGCCTTTATTGTCCTGAAAGCGGCGGAACGGTTCGCCAACCCGACCACGGCGGTCAACCAGCTCTGGCAGACCGACTTCACCTACCTGAAAGTCATCGGTTGGGGCTGGTTCTACCTGTCCACGGTGCTGGACGACTTCTCGCGCTATATCATCGCCTGGCGGCTGTGCAAAACCATGAGCGCAAGTGACGTCTCGGCCACGTTGCGGGATGCTTTGCAAGCCACCGGCCTCGACCGCGTGGGCGCCCGGCACAGACCTCGCCTCCTGAGCGACAACGGGCCGTGCTACGTCTCTTCCGAACTGCAATCATGGCTGGCAGAAAACAGCGTGCCGCATACTCGCGGCAAGCCCTATCACCCCATGACGCAGGGCAAGATCGAACGCTGGCACCGAACTCTGAAAGACCGCATCCTGCTCAACAACTATTACCTGCCAGAAGAGCTGGAGCGGCAGATCGATGCCTTCGTCAACCACTACAACACCAACCGATACCATGAAAGCCTGAACAACCTGACACCGTATGACGTTTTTACAGGCCAAGGCAGTGCCATCCTGCAAAAACGGGATCGCATCAAAGAGAAAACTATGATCTTAAGAAAACGGTTGCACTTCAAAAGAAGGGCAGCCTAACATCAACCCAGAGGAGCCTGAACGCCACCTTATCTTTTTATGCTCTGTGTCCAACATTATCTGACGACGTACAGATGACGATCCGGCCATCGCCCGAACCTAGGGGTATGGCTCCTTCGGACAATGGAGCGTTACCTCTGAACCCATTCTTATTCTTTTGCTCCTGCCTTCTTGAGGATTTCAACCACTTCAGTGTGCCCATTCTCCTGTGCTTTCATCAACGCAGTCGCTCCAAATGTGCCTTGGGCATTGACGTTAGCGCCTGCGTCGAGCAAGGCTTGCACGGTAGCGGTGTGGCCCCAAAATGCCGCCCACATCAAGGCCGTCGAACCCTCATTTTCTTCGGCATTGATGTCTGCGCTACCTTCAAGCAAGGCTTGCACGGTAGCGGTGTGGCCTCTGGCCGCCGCCTCCATCAAGGCCGTCCATCCATACTCGTCTTTGGCATTGACATTTGCACCCGCGTCGATCAAGGCCTGCACGGCATCGGTGTTGCCCATCCCTGCTGCGCTATTCAGCGCTAGATTAGCAGCCCTTGTGCAGGCTAGGAGCGGGATCAGAAGGGCAACAAGCAGGAGTCCTTTGCAGGCGTATCGCATAACGTCCCTCAATCGAATTAACTTTTGGCTTCCCGGTCTCAGTCGCAGTATACTCCCAATCCGCCAGGCCCCTCGCCCAGGGGGTGGGCCAGAAACAGGGGGCCGAGCCCTCAATCTAAAACGTCCCCGCACGCGATCCGCGCCTGGTAACTTGAGACCACGCCGCATGCGCCTCCGCCTTGCTTTTCCCTCGGTTCCTGTGCCTTGGGGGTGTAGCACTTTTCCCGTCCGTATAGCCTACCCCCTCAACCGTTTGACGGGATAGGAGACAGGGCGATCTCAAACTGTACCCCCTACCAATAGGACGGTATAGGACTGTGTGAACCTGAGGGGGCGATTGCGCCCCTGGCCCCCGGCGCACCCGTCGAACTGAATTCTGGGCGAACACTCGCTACCCTGTTTCTGGCCCACCCCCCTCGGGAGCAAGACGGGTGTATACTCGCAACCGCCGAAGGGCCAAAAAACTAATTCCTGTTTAGGTGAGAGCGTTTTCCGGGCGGTCCATCAGCCCTCCTCTTTCCAGGAAGCTGTAAAGGATGTCAGGCCGCCCTCGCCTACCTCCAGGGTGAAGCCGTAGCGGCCTACAGTCGGGTGCCTGCTGAGAAGAACCTGAAGATGCTTTTATCCGCAACTAGGGATGAAACCCATTTTAGTAACAATAACAACAATCCAGCATGGGGGAATGAAACTCACCTTATTCTCAGTCTCTCCGGGGCTATACGTAGTGATGGTTCATTTACGGGAAACTGCATAATCAAGAATACCGGAAGTGCCGCGAATAAAAATGCCCGGAGTATTAATCCAGTAGTTCTCGGATCGTCAGTCCGCCCGTTGCAGATCAATCCCTCGAGGAGTGCTCGGAACAGGGGTTTTTGTCGCGCGGCCTTCCTTAGTTGATCTTCCCCCTTGAGGAACTTTTTCGGCTTCGTTAGGTTCTAATAACACTGTAGGGTACATCCTCATTCATTTCATTTCCAGCCCTTGCCAACCTGCACAATTGGAGCTTCTATACCCGGGCTGAATTTGACCTCATCCATGCTTTCTATGTGTACTACCTGACCCTCGACAAAATGAGAACTAAGGAAATACCCTAGTTGTACCCCCCGGGAATTAAAATAAGGCATAACCCACCATCCCTCTCTCCCGTTTGGTGCGGGCGGAGGAACATGCAGCAGTACCCCTTCGGGTGGGGGATAGACATCTCCGATCACCCATACCCGATTCCCGGACCTGAGACTCTTTTCGATCTCATCCCAGACAGGCTGGAGCGGATTTACAGCTGACATTTTTTCTTGTAATAGATCGAATCGATTGATTGCTAAATCCTCGATGGGCGGAATCGTCATCCACTTTGTCTTACCCCGGTAATAGTGTTGGAACGTGATTCCCAACCAATACGGATTAAGAATAATCAAGTCTTCTTCCGATGCTCGTTCCTCCATTACGGATGCAATGATATCAAGGTTGGTAAATCGCTCTGGGACAATTTGCCACGTGATTGGAAGGGTCAATCCCGCCACCGCAAGCGCCACAACAAGACGTACAATCCTTCTACGGAACGTGTTGGCTGCTTGTTCCAATCCAATGTCTACCGAGATAGCAATAACACCCATCAAAATAATATAGTACCAGGGGCTGGTCGGAAGGCCTGTGTTTTTCAAGAATACCACAAATAATACTGAACTCATAACCATAACCGTCAGGTTGAATATGCAGAGGTCGGCGGTATCTTTATGCTCTGGATCGTTCCGCTTGTACACTATGAAATAAATAGAGGTCAAAATACAAACAGCAGAGCAAACGACCCAAGTCCACAACAGGAATGAACTCAAAACGGAGGCGCGTCTCAAAATCTAAACTAAAGGAGAGTCTGAATCTTTCGAATATGACGGACCAAGGGTAGGATGATTGTACAACAACCAGTACTTCATGAGCTTTCCTTATTGTTTCTAGATAAGGGATCAATGAAAGAGCGGATATCGCTCCTATGCCAAGAACCAAAAAGTATTCTGTTCCATCTGCGTTTTCGGATGCATACGAAGGACGCCCCAAGGCAAATCGTGAACAGGAAGAATGCATTCTGATACAGGCACTGGACGCTCAGGACAGACACCAAGGCTGCCAACGCGACTCGGCCTTTGGATGGCGATGTCACTACTTTCCAAATAAGGCCATAAGCGAGCAATATTAAGAGTATGCCGAGGCTGTATCCTCGAATGGAAATCCACCACCGAATTACAGTAGGATTAAATCCGAACAAAACCAGGGAAAAGATAGGAACGGTGTAGCCTAGTCCTTTTCGATTTAACCATAATACTAACAAAATCCCGATTCCGATCAATGCGCTAAAAAAAAAGCTAGTATTCTCAGACTGGCATCACCGCCTCCAAGCCATGGAACGCCTGTCCAAGTCCGCAAACCGATATACGGCAGTACAGCACAGCATTCGTGGGGGAGAGACGACCATAACTGTGAAAACGACGGCATAGTTGCAACACCGATCGTAGCTACTTCATCCCGCCAAAGGGCACCCACTTGGCTCGCACGATACACATGCAGGAAAACGATCATACCCGTGAGAGACCCAGCGAATAACAATTCCACCTTCCGGATTATCGGCAGATGGTCCTTTGGTGTACGATCTTTGTGCTTAAGGAAGATTTGCGGTTTTCTTCTTTTACGTTTGTTCGCGTTCTTACCCATTAAACTAAGAATCCCACGATGGTTACGAGGCTACCGCAGGAGCCGCCCGGACACAGCTCGTGTCCGTCATAGCGGGGGGTGGCCACGATGGAGTCACTCGAACTGATGATCTGGCCCCGCAACGAGGAATTGGGGGGGTTGGCCCCCCCCCCAGTGATTCCAGGCTTTCTATGTGGACCGTTGGTGCTCGCAAGCATGGCCAACGTGATTTGGAAGGGAACAGTCGCAGTGTTGAGGCTATCTTGCCCTGTACTGTTGGAGCGTTGGTGAAGCAGGCATTGCAGGCTCAACCGTGAGGATCCCACCATCTTGCCCGTGTTGAGCTGGCCGTCTCCCTGTTGTCCGCAGGTCAACTTATCCGGAATTCCCATTTGAGCTTTACCTTCACCCGAAAACCTATGCCTGTTACACTGCCTTGTCAAGGGCAATGCGCCCTGTCTTCTTTGAGGTGATAGTGAAGCTCGTTTGGGACATTCTTCAGAGTCGCCGTGCGGGTTTTGATTCCACTTCATCTCATTTCCGCTCGATTCCAACGAGTTGCGCCAGCGTCTGCCAATGCCTCGGATGCGGAACCCGCCTGCCAGCACGAATATCCAATGTGTACGACTCAGAGACCCCGAGTGTTGAGGACAAGACTGAAAGCGTGACCCCTGCAAGACGAGGCTGTATCTGTTCGAGGTAGTCCCTTTCAGTAAGCTCAGTGAGTTGTCCAGACTTTTTCCAGGTGCGCTTTGCGGCAGCATGTCGGCGTTGTGTATTGGCCCGGCGGGCCTGGGCCTTGGGAGACAGCGCGGCGATTCTACCGAGTTTTGCAGCCTTCATCAGGCGCTCTGTCGAGAGTTCCAATGCGCTACGATGCACACTCTACACTAATTCTGAAAATGGTCTAAACTCTGGATGGATGAGGGTTAGCTCTTCTGAGTCTACTCTCAAGCTGATTCGCAGGGTATACTGCCAGGAGAACCGGGTAAGGGCAAGTTCGGCGCGGACGGTGCGACTTGGGAGATTGAATGCGAATACACGCTTCCCGAAGAGGGAGCCTACTTTTTCGCCAGATTCTCGTACCGATCCTGGGGGGCGCTGTCGGTGGCGGAAGGAAGACCGCGGGGCGCCCAGCCCGGAAAAGTGAGGTGCCCCATCTGGTCCACCTCCCCGCCAAATCCGCCGCGCATGTCGAGCACGTTGGAGAATTCGCCCACCAGCAGTAGCTCCGCCGCCTTCAGCGAGCGGCCCCCTCTCTGGCAGCCGGTAATGCACTTCACATCCTTGCCGAAATTCTTCTCCACCACCTCCACAAACCGGGCGTTCACCTGCATGCGCCCGTAGGCGTCCGGCTCCACCACCGGGACATTCTTGGCGCCCGGGACGTGACCGGCTTCGAACTCCGGCACGTTCCGCACGTCCAGATAGATGTAACCGGTATTGGAATCGAGCAGCTCCTTGGCTTCCTCCGGCGTGATTCGTGTGACTTGCATCTTTCCACCTCCGTCGTTGCTCAGAAGATCATAGTACCACTTTCCGGGGCTTTGGTGCATGGCGACGCTGCGGGGGGCAATGTCGCCTTAGCGTATGATTACGGACCCAGTCTGCCGGAGCCGAAAGCAACCATGCGCTATCCGAAACGCAACCAGCACAAGTACACGAAGAAGTCCTATCACCTGCGCAACTGGCCAGAGTATGAGGGCGCTCTGCGACGCCGAGGTGACCTTACGCTGTGGTTCTCCGAGGAAGCCATCCGGGCCTGGCATGCGCCCGCTGGATCGAAACCAGGCGGCCAGCGAATCTATTCCGACCTCGCCATCGAGACCGCCTTGACAGTGCGCTCGGTCTACCATCTTGCACTGCGTCAGACGGAGGGTTTCCTCGAGTCTCTATCGGTGCGGCTCGGACTGAATCTACGGATACCCGATCACACCACGCTGTCGCGCCGAGCGAAGTGTCTCAACGTGAACGTGTTTCATTAACCGTCCGGTGAAGCTCTTCATTGTACGTCGTCAGATAATGTTGGACACAGAGCATAAAAAGATAAGGTGGCGTTCAGGCTCCTCTGGGTTGATGTTAGGCTGCCCTTCTTTTGAAGTGCAACCGTTTTCTTAAGATCATAGTTTTCTCTTTGATGCGATCCCGTTTTTGCAGGATGGCACTGCCTTGGCCTGTAAAAACGTCATACGGTGTCAGGTTGTTCAGGCTTTCATGGTATCGGTTGGTGTTGTAGTGGTTGACGAAGGCATCGATCTGCCGCTCCAGCTCTTCTGGCAGGTAATAGTTGTTGAGCAGGATGCGGTCTTTCAGAGTTCGGTGCCAGCGTTCGATCTTGCCCTGCGTCATGGGGTGATAGGGCTTGCCGCGAGTATGCGGCACGCTGTTTTCTGCCAGCCATGATTGCAGTTCGGAAGAGACGTAGCACGGCCCGTTGTCGCTCAGGAGGCGAGGTCTGTGCCGGGCGCCCACGCGGTCGAGGCCGGTGGCTTGCAAAGCATCCCGCAACGTGGCCGAGACGTCACTTGCGCTCATGGTTTTGCACAGCCGCCAGGCGATGATATAGCGCGAGAAGTCGTCCAGCACCGTGGACAGGTAGAACCAGCCCCAACCGATGACTTTCAGGTAGGTGAAGTCGGTCTGCCAGAGCTGGTTGACCGCCGTGGTCGGGTTGGCGAACCGTTCCGCCGCTTTCAGGACAATAAAGGCTGGCGCGGTAATCAGGTCATGGCTTTTCAGGACGCGGTAAACCGTCGATTCAGAAAGGTAATACCGCCTTTCCTCGGTAAAACGCACCGCCAGCTCGCGTGACGACAGATCGGGCTCGGCCAGGGCTAACGTCACCAACTGCTGAGTTATCTCCTCCGGCACCTTGTTCCAGACAGGGCCAGGATCGGGTTTTTTGTCTTCCAGCCCATCAAAGCCTTCCGACACATAGCGGTCGTACCAGTTGTAAAACGTCGATCTGGGAATGCCAACCTGCTGCAGCGTCCGGCGCACCCCCAGGGCAGATTGCTCCACCGTGCAGATGATCTCCAGCTTCTCCGAGGCAGGGTATCTCATGTATGTTCCTCCCCATCCCCGATCACGCTTTTTTTTAGCAGGCGATTTTCCAGCATAGCCTCGGCCAGGGCCTCTTTCAGCTGTACGGCCTGCTCCCGCAGAGTCTTGACTTCGCCACTGGTTGCCTCACGGTCTATGTCGCCCGCCAGCCGCTTGCGGCCAGCCTCCAGAAACTCCTTGCTCCAGCGGTAATACTGGTTCTGGTGCAGCCCCTCGCGGCGGCACAGCTCCGCGATGCTGTCCTCGCCGCGAAGTCCCTGCAATACAATGCGGATTTTGTCTTCCGGGCTGAACCTGCGCCGCGTCCTGCGTTTGATCTCCCGGACGGCCTTCTCGACCGCCCCCCTGTCGTCTTGTTTTTGTCTCATCTTCGTTCCTTTCAGTCTCTACGATGAGCCAAAAACATCACCTTAACTATTACCCTCTACCTGTCCAACAAGCCCTGACGGGGCACACTTCATATCTTGGTGGATAGTACCGGTTTGAAAGTGTACGTTGATAGCGAGTGGAGAAAGCGCAGTAGCCGCCGGCTGTGGCGAAAACTTCATTTGGTGGTCGATGCGCAGACGGGTGACTTTGTGGCGTCGGAGCTCACCACGAACAAAGTGGGTGATGCTTCCCAGGTACCGATTCTGCTCGCGCAGATCGACGAGTCCATTGGCTCTATCACTGCGGATGGTGAAGGTGTCCCAAACTCAGTTGCAGGTTGGGACGGCGGGTTGAGTTCATATTACGCCACTTTCTCCTTGTGAGAGGAAGCAGCGTTTGGACTTCGGCCGAGAATCGATGCCAAAGCCCAGAGATCGTGATAACCCATGATCTTCCGGAAATTCTTCTCGGTCAGCAGAAACGCTCCTGCCACCCAGCGCAACGTCATCTCGCCGTCGCGCCAGCGGCAAACATTGCCAGTCTTTTTCCGCACGCCCGACTGCGGGCTCTCGATGAGGTTCGTGGTTGCCAGGCAGCGGTGGAGGCTGGGAGGAACGTCGGCTCGATTGATCGTAAAGGTCTCCTCCAACCCTTCGCGCAAGCTGGCGGCTGCTGCCGGATGATCGCACTCGATCATCCCAGCGAGCTTTTTTATGCGCACGATGCCTTCCTCGGCTTGGGGCAATCGCCAGGCGGCGCGCATCAGCGACCGCACCTGATTCGCCAGCATTTTGTCGCCCTTTGGTAACCGCTCAGCCACGTTGCGCAGCTTATGAGTACGGCAACGCTGCACCAGCTGATTGCTGCCGAATACTTCCTCGATCCCCGCGCGGAGCGCTTTGGCGCCGTCGATCACAAACAGATAGCGCTGATCCGTGCGCAAACCTTGCTGGCGCAGGCGGGTGAGAAGGTCTTTCACCGCAGCGGCGTTTTCGGTCGCGCCCAGTTGAATCCCCAGCACATGCTTGCGGCCCTCGCTGTCCACGCCCACGGCGCTGATGACGTGGTGGGAGCCGAACCGCATTCCGTCCAGGTAAATCACCAGAATCTCGACCTCCTCCCAGCGCCGCGCCAACAGTTCTTCCAGCCGCCGCGCTCCTTGCTCGGCCGCTTCCCGGCTCACCTGAGACTTCGACACCCCAGCGCTGTTGGCCATCTCCGGGATCACCTCGCGGTAGTTCCGCGTCGAAACCCCTTTCAACAGTGCCTCGAACATCTCCTCGCCCGTCTTCTCGCTTTTCCGCAGCGCTTCGTAGGCCGGCACCGCTTCTTCCCCTCCGCCCTTCCGGCGCAGCCGGGGCCGCTCCACCCGCAGCTGGCGATCGGCCAGTTTCACCCTCCCCAATTGCCGGCCATGCCAGCGCACCTCTCCGCTCGCCTTCCCGGGACTCTTTGGCCCCGCGATTTGCTCTGCGCTCATGCTCAGAATCGTTTCAATCAAACCTCGCCCGGCCCGATCAATCACCTCATCCACCGCCAGACGCGCCTCCGTGATCAGATCCACCACCGGCAACAGCATCTGTCCGTTGGTTTGGCAAAACTTCTGGATGGTTTCTTCGGCTCCCTTGGAACCCAGTTCCAAAACGTGATATTTTCCCTTCATTC
Organism: Terriglobia bacterium; assembly: GCA_963666975.2. Lineage (GTDB taxonomy): Bacteria > Acidobacteriota > Terriglobia > 2-12-FULL-54-10 > 2-12-FULL-54-10 > JADFGZ01. The sequence continues at coordinate 2,122,759 of CAXVYR010000004.1, forward strand.
GGCGGTTCTCCTTCTATAGGATTTAGGCTTGGCCCGATTCTATTCGATTCGGGCCGAACCGCCGTTCAACCTTCAACTATGTATGGGACACCCTCAGATAACGGCCAGCGAGTTATCAGCAGAACGGGAGCGACAGGAATCCTAACTGACAGGAAAGGTGGTGGAAATCTGGGAAATTACCTCCAGGTGGAAGCGCTCAAGAAATATATTCCCCCTGATTTGTCCGGACTATCAATAGAGTTTGAAATCCACGTAACAAACAAAATGGTCCTCGGATATAAGGCGGAGACTTTCGTTGATATTTGCCGTGCTTATGTGCAAGCCCTGAGCGAGAATGCCTTACAAACGGACCGACAGCGCGAAATCGCGGTAAAGGCGAGTATATTTCTGGCCTCATGTGCCAAGGTGGGGCTGATAGCCTTAATTGACGAGGCAACTGGCTACCAATTATGATCGTGCAATCGATGCCCTACAGGTCAAGCTCAAGGCGTTTCTCGCGGAAGAAATGCGGGAATGGGAAAAAACATTTCCAAACGAACTGTGGGCCGAGTTTGGTCGATTGACCAGTTGGAAAGGGGCAGTTACGCAACGCCCAAAATATTGGGGCCATCTGGTTACCGAACTGGTTTATGAATACCTTGATCCAGACGTTTCGAAGTGGCTTAAAGAAAATCACCCACAGCCGCGCCACGGCAAGAATTGGCATCAATGGCTGAGCGAGAAGGTGTCCCAAACTCAGTTGCAGGTTGGGACGGCGGGTTGAGTTCATATTACGCCACTTTCTCCTTGTGAGAGGAAGCAGCGTTTGGACTTCGGCCGAGAATCGATGCCAAAGCCCAGAGATCGTGATAACCCATGATCTTCCGGAAATTCTTCTCGGTCAGCAGAAACGCTCCTGCCACCCAGCGCAACGTCATCTCGCCATCGCGCCAGCGGCAAACATTGCCAGTCTTTTTCCGCACGCCCGACTGCGGGCTCTCGATGAGGTTCGTGGTTGCCAGGCAGCGGTGGAGGCTGGGAGGAACGTCGGCTCGATTGATCGTAAAGGTCTCCTCCAACCCTTCGCGCAAGCTGGCGGCTGCTGCCGGATGATCGCACTCGATCATCCCAGCGAGCTTTTTTATGCGCACGATGCCTTCCTCGGCTTGGGGCAATCGCCAGGCGGCGCGCATCAGCGACCGCACCTGATTCGCCAGCATTTTGTCGCCCTTTGGTAACCGCTCAGCCACGTTGCGCAGCTTATGAGTACGGCAACGCTGCACCAGCTGATTGCTGCCGAATACTTCCTCGATCCCCGCGCGGAGCGCTTTGGCGCCGTCGATCACAAACAGATAGCGCTGATCCGTGCGCAAACCTTGCTGGCGCAGGCGGGTGAGAAGGTCTTTCACCGCAGCGGCGTTTTCGGTCGCGCCCAGTTGAATCCCCAGCACATGCTTGCGGCCCTCGATGTCCACGCCCACGGCGCTGATGACGTGGTGGGAGCCGAACCGCATTCCGTCCAGGTAAATCACCAGAATCTCGACCTCCTCCCAGCGCCGCGCCAACAGTTCTTCCAGCCGCCGCGCTCCTTGCTCGGCCGCTTCCCGGCTCACCTGAGACTTCGACACCCCAGCGCTGTTGGCCATCTCCGGGATCACCTCGCGGTAGTTCCGCGTCGAAACCCCTTTCAACAGTGCCTCGAACATCTCCTCGCCCGTCTTCTCGCTTTTCCGCAGCGCTTCGTAGGCCGGCACCGCTTCTTCCCCTCCGCCCTTCCGGCGCAGCCGGGGCCGCTCCACCCGCAGCTGGCGATCGGCCAGTTTCACCCTCCCCAATTGCCGGCCATGCCAGCGCACCTCTCCGCTCGCCTTCCCGGGACTCTTTGGCCCCGCGATTTGCTCTGCGCTCATGCTCAGAATCGTTTCAATCAAACCTCGCCCGGCCCGATCAATCACCTCATCCACCGCCAGACGCGCCTCCGTGATCAGATCCACCACCGGCAACAGCATCTGTCCGTTGGTTTGGCAAAACTTCTGGATGGTTTCTTCGGCTCCCTTGGAACCCAGTTCCAAAACGTGATATTTTCCCTTCATTCGGCGGTTCTCCTTCTATAGGATTTAGGCTTGGCCCGATTCTATTCGATTCGGGCCGAACCGCCGTTCAACCTTCAACTATGTATGGGACACCCTCCTGAGCGAACAATATGGGCAGAAATTAGTTCAACATATTATACACTGATTGGAGTGCCAAGCCATGTGCCAGCCAATGCGCGAACTGATAGAGCATGGCAGAAATTATGGCAAGTCCCCCGTGCAGCTTCTATACCTTCCCACCTAGGCCGGAGATAAATGTGTAACACTTCGGTGCAGCCATTCCAATGCTATTGACTTGGTTAGACGTTCCACCTGGCCCGGGCAGCATGGCGGGCAATCGTCAGAACGTCGCTTGGCTCAGCTGCGGCAGCGATGCGCTCGCCTCAGTCCTTACCACCTTTTCGCCTGCTTGCAGATGGCAGGTTATTAATTTCTCCGGTTGCAATCTTGGCGCCGATTGACCGCGCTCCCGATCACGTCAGCAGGTCTCTTGTGGCCGTGTGAGTCCACTGTGGCATTGTTTCCCATCTTGTTTTGGTTGCTGTTTAATTCTAAGGCCACCGCCTGGAATTTTCAATCGCCAGATTTCAAACTGAGACACTTGGCGAATCCTGAGCGTGACCGTAAGAGCTTGCATTTATAAAATCAATATAACATTTGATGAGAAGTCTGCCAATCAAAACTGGCCCGAGTTCACGGCGGACTTTGTGGGAAGCGCAATTGAACAACCCCACGGCAAACGGCCGCGTTTTCACTAACAGGAGAGAGCACGAAATTGTCTCGCCAACCACCCGGTATAGGCTGATTTGGAGCGTGCTATAATGCCCGCGCAGCCTCAGTAATTCCACAGAAGGAGTGCTCGTGCTAATCTTCGTCCTCGCAGCCAAGCTCCGGCTGGAGCATCTTCAATATCAATATCTTTGCCCCCGCCCTTGCAGTGGCGGCGTTTGCATGCGTTGTGTCGCAAACAGTGATTCCGTTAAGGGCGCAAGGACAGGTTGCTGCATCCGGCGCTCCGGCCACAACTCCGGCGAACGTGGCGCCTGCAGGTCCGGACGAGGTGGTTCTGAGCATTGGCGAGGTGAAGATCACGGCGGCGGAGTTTGAGAAGGTGATGGCTGCCTTGCCCCCGCAGTTTGGCGGCACAGTGGGCACAATGGGAAAGCGGGGATTTGCCGAGCAATATGCCAACCTCAGGGGCTTGGCTATGGAAGGCGAAAAACGGCAGATCGACCAAAGAGAAAGCTTCCAGGGATGATGGCCTTCCAACGCATCTTGCAGCTTGCTCAGGTAACCCTGAATGAAGTGGCCAACGCCGGGACATAATCCGGCCCGAGGAGATCACTGAATATTGAATCGAATTAGCCGGAATTTGAGGAGCTAAAGCTGAGGGGCATCTTTATCTCCTTCCAATCCGGGGCCGCTCCCGGGGGAGGGCAAGCTGGCTCGGCAAAACCCCAGCGCACCGAGGCGGAGGCAAGGGCCAAGGCGGAGTCCCTGATGAACCGCATTCGGGCCGGGAAGGACATGGCAACTTTGGCCAGAACGGATTCCGACCATGCTTCGTTCGCCCAAAGCGGGGATTTCGGTTTTGTCAGCCGCAGCCAGTTCGCTCCTGAGATCGGCAACGCCGTTTTCTCCCTCGAACTCAATCAGGCGAGCGAGCCTCTCCGGGACACCGGCGGGTTTTTCCTCTTTCGGGTGGAGGGGAAACGCATTCAGCCTCTGGAAGAGGCTCAAGCGGGCATCCGGAGCAACCTGCGCCAGCAAAAGCTGGGCAACGTACTTGCCAAAGTGAGAAGTGACTACCCGATAACGTTTAATCCGCGCTATTTTTCTGAATCCGCCCCAGCGGGCGCGGCCACTCCGGCGCAGTAGACCTTTCCGCAGTTGCCATTCCGAAGCAAAACGACGGCGGCGGCGTGCTTTCCTCGTTTGCGGCAGCCCCATGCTATATAAGAGAGTTGGCAAGGTTTCCAACGGTCGTGTGGAAAAGTATGTGGAAAATCCCTTTCCGGTTTCTCTAATCTCTTTGCTGACGTTGCTTAGTGCAAAGTGCACTAAGGTGCAGCATGGCGGATAAAAGGTCTTATGTGACGAAGGTTAAATGGGTTAGCAGAAGTTGAGGAACCGAAAAATATCTTCCAAAGGGAGACTTTTCGGAAAAGGTTGATGATAAACAAGCATAGAACTTCTGTCCTCTCTGGAAAGTCCGCTGAGGGTGTCCCATACATAGTTGAAGGTTGAACGGCGGTTCGGCCCGAATCGAATAGAATCGGGCCAAGCCTAAATCCTATAGAAGGAGAACCGCCGAATGAAGGGAAAATATCACGTTTTGGAACTGGGTTCCAAGGGAGCCGAAGAAACCATCCAGAAGTTTTGCCAAACCAACGGACAGATGCTGTTGCCGGTGGTGGATCTGATCACGGAGGCGCGTCTGGCGGTGGATGAGGTGATTGATCGGGCCGGGCGAGGTTTGATTGAAACGATTCTGAGCATGAGCGCAGAGCAAATCGCGGGGCCAAAGAGTCCCGGGAAGGCGAGCGGAGAGGTGCGCTGGCATGGCCGGCAATTGGGGAGGGTGAAACTGGCCGATCGCCAGCTGCGGGTGGAGCGGCCCCGGCTGCGCCGGAAGGGCGGAGGGGAAGAAGCGGTGCCGGCCTACGAAGCACTGCGGAAAAGCGAGAAGACGGGCGAGGAGATGTTCGAGGCACTGTTGAAAGGGGTTTCGACGCGGAACTACCGCGAGGTGATCCCGGAGATGGCCAACAGCGCTGGGGTGTCGAAGTCTCAGGTGAGCCGGGAAGCGGCCGAGCAAGGAGCGCGGCGGCTGGAAGAACTGTTGGCGCGGCGCTGGGAGGAGGTCGAGATTCTGGTGATTTACCTGGACGGAATGCGGTTCGGCTCCCACCACGTCATCAGCGCCGTGGGCGTGGACATCGAGGGCCGCAAGCATGTGCTGGGGATTCAACTGGGCGCGACCGAAAACGCCGCTGCGGTGAAAGACCTTCTCACCCGCCTGCGCCAGCAAGGTTTGCGCACGGATCAGCGCTATCTGTTTGTGATCGACGGCGCCAAAGCGCTCCGCGCGGGGATCGAGGAAGTATTCGGCAGCAATCAGCTGGTGCAGCGTTGCCGTACTCATAAGCTGCGCAACGTGGCTGAGCGGTTACCAAAGGGCGACAAAATGCTGGCGAATCAGGTGCGGTCGCTGATGCGCGCCGCCTGGCGATTGCCCCAAGCCGAGGAAGGCATCGTGCGCATAAAAAAGCTCGCTGGGATGATCGAGTGCGATCATCCGGCAGCAGCCGCCAGCTTGCGCGAAGGGTTGGAGGAGACCTTTACGATCAATCGAGCCGACGTTCCTCCCAGCCTCCACCGCTGCCTGGCAACCACGAACCTCATCGAGAGCCCGCAGTCGGGCGTGCGGAAAAAGACTGGCAATGTTTGCCGCTGGCGCGACGGCGAGATGACGTTGCGCTGGGTGGCAGGAGCGTTTCTGCTGACCGAGAAGAATTTCCGGAAGATCATGGGTTATCACGATCTCTGGGCTTTGGCATCGATTCTCGGCCGAAGTCCAAACGCTGCTTCCTCTCACAAGGAGAAAGTGGCGTAATATGAACTCAACCCGCCGTCCCAACCTGCAACTGAGTTTGGGACACCTTCTGGGTAGCAGATGCTTATCCGCTAATAACTGCGTTGACCCAGGCCACGGCTCACCCGCCCTTTTCTTTCTTTCAAAAAAGACAATGGATTTTGATAATTTTAATATGCTTGCCTTAGCTTGGCGTCGCTGCTCTTTGGCCTGTGCAATCAATGAATCCCATGGACCCACATCCGTGTCTAGGTCCGCATTTATTTCCCCCTTGACTTTGTCTACAGACATGTTATGTTCACCTCATGGCAGATCAAGAGTACAATCCCGCAAAAATGTTGGAAACTCTCAGGGTGCGCCTTTGCGGCCTGGACAATGAGCGCGATGAGCTTGACGCCAAGAGAGTTGAAATTGAAAAACAAATTGCAAACATTAAAGCCGTTATCAATAAAATGCTCCCCCTTTGCGGATTGGCCGCTTCCATAGATGATTTGAGCACTCTCGGCTTTACTGATGCGATACGCCACGTGTTTTTGACTTCGGGGGAACACGGAGCTTTGGGGCTCGCCTCGGCATGGCTGTCTCCCAAGGACGTTAGGGACGAGCTTGCCAAGAGGGGGTTGGACTTGTCGCCCTACGAAAATCCAATGTCTTCCATTTATACGATTTTGAATCGCATGAAAGATAACGATGAGATAGAGATAAGGAGGGAAGGCCTCAACGTCTTCTACAAGGAAATAGTAAAGGAAGTGGATGAGGATGATTTTTCTTGGACGCCAGACGCAGAAAATTTTATTGAGACTTCTAAACCGCCAAAGAGGAACAGTAGATGAATTGCAGTGGCCCCGTAGCTCAACGGCACAGAGGAACAAGCAGGGACTGAAGGCGCTAATCGGATGTGCGCTTGGTTTAGGAGGTATGGATTGAAAGATTGATAGATAACGGGCCGGTAGCTCAGCGGAAACGATCCGGGACCTTCTAGGGCAGGATCAAGAGCGTCCGCCTGCTAAGCGGAAGGTCGAGGGTTCGACTTTTCCTGGCCGGCCCGCCAGCGAGGGTGTCCCATACATAGTTGAAGGTTGAACGGCGGTTCGGCCCGAATCGAATAGAATCGGGCCAAGCCTAAATCCTATAGAAGGAGAACCGCCGAATGAAGGGAAAATATCACGTTTTGGAACTGGGTTCCAAGGGAGCCGAAGAAACCATCCAGAAGTTTTGCCAAACCAACGGACAGATGCTGTTGCCGGTGGTGGATCTGATCACGGAGGCGCGTCTGGCGGTGGATGAGGTGATTGATCGGGCCGGGCGAGGTTTGATTGAAACGATTCTGAGCATGAGCGCAGAGCAAATCGCGGGGCCAAAGAGTCCCGGGAAGGCGAGCGGAGAGGTGCGCTGGCATGGCCGGCAATTGGGGAGGGTGAAACTGGCCGATCGCCAGCTGCGGGTGGAGCGGCCCCGGCTGCGCCGGAAGGGCGGAGGGGAAGAAGCGGTGCCGGCCTACGAAGCACTGCGGAAAAGCGAGAAGACGGGCGAGGAGATGTTCGAGGCACTGTTGAAAGGGGTTTCGACGCGGAACTACCGCGAGGTGATCCCGGAGATGGCCAACAGCGCTGGGGTGTCGAAGTCTCAGGTGAGCCGGGAAGCGGCCGAGCAAGGAGCGCGGCGGCTGGAAGAACTGTTGGCGCGGCGCTGGGAGGAGGTCGAGATTCTGGTGATTTACCTGGACGGAATGCGGTTCGGCTCCCACCACGTCATCAGCGCCGTGGGCGTGGACATCGAGGGCCGCAAGCATGTGCTGGGGATTCAACTGGGCGCGACCGAAAACGCCGCTGCGGTGAAAGACCTTCTCACCCGCCTGCGCCAGCAAGGTTTGCGCACGGATCAGCGCTATCTGTTTGTGATCGACGGCGCCAAAGCGCTCCGCGCGGGGATCGAGGAAGTATTCGGCAGCAATCAGCTGGTGCAGCGTTGCCGTACTCATAAGCTGCGCAACGTGGCTGAGCGGTTACCAAAGGGCGACAAAATGCTGGCGAATCAGGTGCGGTCGCTGATGCGCGCCGCCTGGCGATTGCCCCAAGCCGAGGAAGGCATCGTGCGCATAAAAAAGCTCGCTGGGATGATCGAGTGCGATCATCCGGCAGCAGCCGCCAGCTTGCGCGAAGGGTTGGAGGAGACCTTTACGATCAATCGAGCCGACGTTCCTCCCAGCCTCCACCGCTGCCTGGCAACCACGAACCTCATCGAGAGCCCGCAGTCGGGCGTGCGGAAAAAGACTGGCAATGTTTGCCGCTGGCGCGACGGCGAGATGACGTTGCGCTGGGTGGCAGGAGCGTTTCTGCTGACCGAGAAGAATTTCCGGAAGATCATGGGTTATCACGATCTCTGGGCTTTGGCATCGATTCTCGGCCGAAGTCCAAACGCTGCTTCCTCTCACAAGGAGGAAGTGGCGTAATATGAACTCAACCCGCCGTCCCAACCTGCAACTGAGTTTGGGACACCTTCCCGCCAGCTTCTAGCAAGTAACCCCTGGAGTCTGCGACTAACAGGCTCCAGGGCATCGACACGGAGAAACCCCCTTGGCAGAAGGAAACCCCACAGCGAATTCGTTTGCGCCCCCGTGTTCCGAGTGCCCAAATTGTAAGGCGCTGTGCAAGAGGCACTCGGTCCGGGAAAGGCGTATCAAAGACCTTGATCTTGAGTGCGCTACCATATTGAATGTTAAGGTAGGGGTGTATCGCTGTCAAGCCTGCAAAAAGTTTTTCCGCTTCCAACCGCCAATGGCCCAAAAGGGGAAACACTACAGCCAAAGGGCCATTGAGAAGGCCCGCAGTGCGGTGGCGGAGGATAAGACCACGTTTGCTGGCTTGCGGAAGCGGCTTGAGCGCGACTTCCATGTCCGCCCCGCACTCTCGACAGCGTATGGCTGGTTCCATGATTCCGCCGATGCGATAGACATGGAGCGAGATTATGAGCGGTGGGCGGCGGAAGGCTTCTCCGGCGTATTGGTGGTGGACGAGCTTTACGATCATTACGCAGTGCTGGTTGCCACGGACCCTCTGAACGACAAGACCCTCTCGGTTCGATTGTGCCGGACTGCCAATGAAGAAGAGCTTCGCCAATTCCTGACACACCTTAAAGACTTGGGGATTCATCCAAGTGTCATTGTGACCGACGGTGCACCTATCTACCAAAACGTCCCAAAAGAAGTTTGGCCGGGGATCAGACAGCAACTCTGCATCTTCCACTACACCCGCGCCATTACCAAGAACGTCCTGACCGCCATCAACGACCTTCGGGGCGTCCTTGCTCGAAAGGTGGGCACTAAAGAGGATTCCCGCAAGCTGTGGGGCCTCCGTTACGTCCTTTTGAGCCGAGAGGAGAAGCTGAGTGAGACCCAGCGGGCGGCCATTGCTGAACTGAGCGCCCGCTACGCCCGCCTCCGCCTGATCCGAGACCTTGTCCTGAAGGTGTTCGGCCTCTTCACGCGAAACCAAACCCACCTGGAGGCCTGGGGCAAACGTCGGGAGATCATCGAGAATGAGTTGTACTCGTTCAGCGACCCGCTCAAGAGAGTGGTCCGAACGCTCCGAACCGAGCAGTTTGCCAAGGCCATCACCTTCCTGGACTACATCGACTGCCCCCGGACCTCCAACCATGTCGAGCGGGCGAACCGTTACTATCGGAAGCGGGCCAAAATCCACTATCGCAACCGGACCAAGAGGGCAATCTGGAACATGGTCAAGACCGACTTGCTCGTGAGGAAGGCCAACTATGGGGGAAGACCGCCCCAAAAGTTGCAACCGCACCAAAGGGGCGAGGCGGTTGCAGCGTAGAGGTAACAACCTCTTGATTGAACAATCTCCTTGGCAGCTAGTCGAGCTAGGCACCGCTCTCTCCCTTATACTCAATCGAGCCTTCGTCCGTAGTATCAACCGAAAAGAGATACTCCGAATTTAATTTGCCATTGCTTGAGATCAACCGGACCGTTACGGAGAGCTCTGCCGGTGTTGAGAGTTCCCAATATGCAGGGGCGTGCCATTTTTTATATTGATCCCTTCCATCCTCAACTGCACACCAACTAAGTTCCCCCCCTCGTAATTGAACAGCTAGAATCAAGGCATTTGCGCCCCCACGAGCGAAAGACACTTCGTTAATATCCGCATCTACCCAGCATCCATAGTCAATCCGTATTGGCTCTATCTCGCCTTCTTTTTGAAAGGATAACTGCGCATGTACATCCGAGATGTATTCGCCAGCCGTTCTCTCTGGTGGAGTGTTTGTAAATATTGCGACAAGACCGAGCATCTCATCCTCTATTTGATGACGTTGTGGAACATGGTTCGTGTATTTACTCTGTTGCTCTCGATTTAAGCGATAGAGATGTCTCTTCGCTATGCGGACATCGGTTATCAAGAATGTGGCCGTTGATTCTTTCTGGGTAGCCATAGTCGTTTTGTTCTGCCGCTTTGGGGCAATCCAGCCTCTTTCTACTGCGAAAACTGGTCCGCTCAAAACCAGAGCGAATATTCCGCAAGCGAGCACAATTAACCAAGGCCCCGAGACATATCCCAGGACTTGCAGGACTGTGGTAATAAAGGTCATCATACCGCCAGCCACAACAAGCCCAACAAGCCACTTGAAGGTCTGGACACGCTCGATCCATTTCCAAACCTGCTCCCATGTGATCTTAGCCATGCCGCAAGATTACGCCCAGACGTCCCTTGCCTCAACCAGATAAAGAAAGCACGGTACTTGTAGGCGAGCCTTTTCAACCTTTTCCGAAAAGTGTCCCAAAATTTGTCCCGCCATGCTCTCCAACCGCCCCAGGCGACTTTCAATAGCCGTAAGCCTCAGGTCGACTGTCCTGGTGTCTCGCCAATCTCCAAGGAGCGGCGTTTCCGGACGTCCTGTTTGACTTACCACTTTCTCCACTTCAGCAAGCCTTCGCAAGAAACGCCGGCTCGGCTGACGGGTGCCGGCTTCGTAACGCGCGATAGCAGACGGAGAATATGCAGTTAGATTCGCTAGCTCAGACTGGGTGAGGCCTAGCCGTTCCCGTATTTCCTTGACACTTTCCTCTGACGACATATAGTTTCCTATTGACAGGAAGCTTACTGTCCTAGTACAATCCTGCCGTTGATGTTTTTTCTCTAAGGGGCTTGCCGGGGCATTAACTACATCGGCAAAAAGCAACCCTTCGTTAACAAACGGCGAACTGGAACTACTCGCCAGTTCTGAGGGGTGGGGTATCTATAGAAATATCGCATGCACGAGATGAACTGGGATTTCGGCACAGCCCTCACCACTTTAATAATACTTTGAAAATACCGGCCTGCCCAGGCTTGCATCATTAAGCAGTTATAATTCTAACAAGCGAACCCAACATCCCGCGCCAATAGTACATTGAGATATCCCTTATCCCCATTCCCCCCTTCCGTTACGAAATCACAGACAGCAACCGGACTCCTGAACCAGAATGCAAACGCCATGACCCATTGAACCATACCATTATGGGAATCGAATTCCAAGCTGGAATAAGAGCGGAAGGGGTGCTGCTGAATAGAGGCTTTGTTTTTCTCGCAACAGGAGGAAAAAACAATTTGCAGGAACAATCCGAATCACCTTGGTAAAGAGGTTCGCACCTTGCAGAGAAAGCAGCGTACAAGTGCCCCAGGGGTCCTATCCGGAAGGAGCGAATTCTGCTTGCCGCCTCGCAGCCCGTTCCCTGCAAACAGGAGCGGACTATTTCTTTTCGCTCCCTGCGAGAAAATCCATCTGCTACAGGCCATCCGCATAGCTTTGCAGAACCGCCTATCCCAGCCCGTCGCCGATGATCCCGCCTCCACCGCAGAGGTAATCCACCAGGACCTTATGTACACCGTCCCGGCCGAGAGTTGCAGGCAAGGCCCACAAGGAGCGAAGCATTAAAGAAACACTCGCCTCGGATACTCCTGGTGGAAGATCACCTGCGTTTGGCTACTTTGCGCCGCACGGCCCTTTCTGACCATGGGTACGATATCGTGTGCGTGGCGGACGGTGAGGAGGCGTGCCGGTTGCTTCGCCGGAAACGTTTTGATTTGGTGCTGGCCAACGCGAAGTTGCCGAAGGGTTCTGGCTGGGAAGTGGCGACAGCAGCCAAGAAGAAGAATCTTCCCGTCATCCTGACTTCCGGCTGGGCAGACCAGATGTCTCCGGAAGAGACGGCCTGCCTCAGCGTGGACTTTGTAATCCCCAAACCCTGCAGCACCGACCATCTTCTTGCCATCATCCGCAATGCCTTGAAAAAATCGGGGAGGGGGGAGTAGAAAGCGAGCAGTTCTCCAGAAAGCTACTGTTCCTCACCGAACTCTGCTTACAAAACTCCCGCTTCGGCGGAACCAGTTCGGAGGCACGTTGGGGGGGGGAATCAGAATCTCCAGTTCCGGGCGGAATTCTTCAACATCTTTAACCACCCGAATTTCGGGCAGTCCCAGGCTAATGTTTTTCGGAACACCAGCGGGAATCCGGACTCCCGGTTCGTGCGAATCACCGAGACGGTCACTTCTTCGCGTCAGATTCAGCTTGTTTTGAAGTACACTTTCTAAGGCGCGGAGCTAAGATCGAGCTTTTCCTTTGGGAGGAAGGCCGCAAACCTTTTCCTTGCCCAGCCATTCCGGGCAGTGAGGCCTTCTGGTAGCAAATAACAATGAGGTAGAGACTCATGAAGCGAATTCCTTTTTTGAATGTTTCGTTTTTGCTGGCCCTGTTTTTCCTTTTAGCCGCTGAGGGAACCCAAGGGCAAACTGTGGACGATTTGACGCGCAAGCTGGAGCGCCTTGGGGCCTATCCAGACCTCATCGTAATCAACGGTAAAATCTCCACCATGGATGAACGGTTGACCGAGGTGGAGGCCATGGCGGTTAGGGATACCCGGATTGTGGCGCTGGGAAGCAATGATGAGATCCGCTTTTTGGCCGGCCAGAACACGGAAGTGCTGGACGTGAAGGGACGGCGGGTCTTGCCGGGCCTGATCGATAGCCACACCCATCCGAATCTCTGGGGCGTCGAGCATTGGCTCGGGGCCGAGGGAGACGCCTCGGCTGAAAGATACAATGACCCCCAGCTCAAGATTAGTCTCGCTTCGGGGAACAGCCCGGCCGAGGTGCTCCGGTCGCTGGAACGGGTCGTGAGGCAGAAGACACGGGAACTGGGTCCGGGAAAGTGGATTCTGGTAAAGGTCTTTGGAGGGAAAAGCATCCCTGAATCCAGAGAAATCGCCACTCCCTTATTTGCCTCCCGCAACGCTGCGGGGCCAATCGACACGAATTTTTTGGACACCCTGGCCCCGGATAATCCGGTGACGCTCTACGCCACCGAGGCCATCGGACCCACGGCGAACAGCACAATGGCCAAGCAGGAGATGATCCGGCTGCTTGGTTTCGAAGCCACGGGAATTTTTGCCCGCACGGCGGTCCCATTCGACATTCTTCTGAACGGACGATGGGAAGAGATGGCCGATCTGCTGAAGCGGGAAATACTGGAATGCCTGTCGGCGCACGGGATCACCGCCTTCGGGGACCGTTACGACCGCTCCCCTTCCATCATTAAGGCTTACAATCTGCTCTACCAGCGGGGGGAATTACACGCCCGTTACGGCTTTTATCCGGAAGGCGGCGCCAATACGACCAGCAAATTCGCGGATCGTGCTTTATCGCCTATCATCATTCGCTTGTCAAACCAGGAAGCAGGCGACTTCCGAGGCATCGGCAACGACTACATGTGGAATGCGGGAATTGCCAACGAAGGCTGGGAATGGGGACCTCAGGGGCAGGGAGGGATTGGTACCTGTACCGCCGCCAAACCGAATCCCAATAACCCGGTGGAACTTTTCATGGCCTGTTCGGACCCCAGAGCGACTGATTACGAGCAGTATGAAGGCTACCAGGCTGTCCAGGCAGGGCTGGAGAACGGCCAGCGCATCGGATACTTGCACGCCTACAGTGACGGCACTCTCGATGCGTTGTTCCATATGATTGAGGAGGCGATTGCGAAAGGCACATTGACGTTGGAGCAAGTCCGGGCCCTCCGGATTAGCACGGAGCACAACCCGATGATTCGCCCGGATCAGGTCGAGAAATTTGCCAAGTACAATATCATGCCCGGCTTCAATGGCTATCAGGTACAGGGCGACATCAAAGGCGGAGCCTTTCTGAAGGCTTACGGAGAACAGTACATGAACTGGATGGTGCCCGTAAAAAGCCTGGTGGATGCGGGGGTACACGTGGTATTCAATACCGACGCCCACTTGCACAAGGGTCCCGTCGAATTCAAAGATATGGATTATCCGCCTCAGTGGGACGGCAATATCTGGGCGTTTATGGAGTTCTTTGTCACCCGCGTTATGCCCCATGACGGGGTCACCTACAACAAGTTGGAAGCCGTCGATAAGGTCACCCTGATGAAGGCTGCCACCATTTGGGGAGCCGAGCAATTGTTGAACGAGAAAAACATCGGCTCGTTGGAGGCTGGCAAGCTGGCTGATTTCATCGTCATTGACAAGGATTATTTCGCAATTCCCGAGGATCAAATCCACACCATTAAGAACTTGATGACCGGCCTGGGCGGGGAGATCGTTTTTCGGTCGCCGGATTTCTAATCCGAGACCGAAGGCGGGTAGCCATGGCGGTCTGAGCTTGAAGCGGCAGGGCTTGAAGCGCCACATCCGGTGGCGTAACATCTATAGCCAGGGCAAGGCGGAAATCCCAATATCTCTAAACCAATATCTCTAAAAAGGTTCTCTACAATCAATCCTAGCAAAGGGGGAGGATTTTATGATGGCAGGCTCTCAGAGTATGGCGAAGTATTGCGGCGGAGTGCGCACAGCGCTATTGCTGTCGGCGGTGTTTTTGTTTTCCTTGGTTCCTGCACAAAGCCAGCGGGGCCCCGCCCCGGAGCAAAGCGCATTGCCCGAAGGCCCGGGCAAGCAGTTCGTGGCGGCGACTTGCGGGGAGTGCCACAGCCTCGACCGCGTGACACGGCCGGCCGGACACACCTCGGAGGAATGGCAAGCGATTATGAGCAACATGGTCGAGATCGGCATGCCTCTGACGGAAGAGCAGGCCGGTGTTGTGACGGCGTATTTGGTCAGCAATTTTCCGGACACGGCCCCGAAGGCGGTGCTGGTTCCCGGCAGCGTCGAGGTCTCCATCCAGGAATGGACCGTCCCCACACCCGGCGCGCGGCCTCATGATCCGCTGGTGGCGCCGGACGGCTCTATTTGGTACACGGGGCAAAGGAAAAATTTGCTGGGGCGGTTCGATCCGGCCAGCGGCAAGTTCAAAGAGTATCCCTTAAAAACCCCGGACTCAGCCCCCCACGGCCTGGTCGCCGACAAGAAAGGGAACATCTGGTTCACGGCAATTGATGGCGCTTACGTCGGCATGCTCGACCCGAAAACAGGCGAGATAACCGAATACCGCATGCCCGACCCCGAAGCTCGCCGCCCGCACACACCCATCTTCGACCAAAAAGGAACGCTTTGGTTCACCATGTCCGGGTCCAACAGGATTGGGAGAATTATTCCCAAGACCGGCGAGGTAAAGGTGGCCACTCCGCCCACAGCGGGGTCGAACCCCTACGGCACCGTGGTGAACTCCCAGGGCGTCCCCTTCTTCACCGAGTTCCGCACCAACAAGCTGGCCAGCATTGACCCGGACACCATGGAGATTCGGGAATACGTCTTGCCGAATCCTGACGCTCGTCCCCGGCGCATCGCCGTCACCCCTGACGACGTTCTCTGGTACACCGACTATGCGCGCGGCCATCTGGGCCGGATGGACCCCAAGACCGGCAAGTTCAGCGAGTGGCCCTCTCCCGGCGGGCCGAAGTCCGCGCCTTACGGCATCACCACGTTCGGCAACAAGCTGTGGTACAGCGAGTCGGGCGTGAAGCCGAATACGGTGGTGCTGTTTGATCCGCAGACGGAGAAGTTCCAAACCTGGCTGATCCCGTCGGGCGGAGGCGTGGTGCGCCACATGGTAGCAGCGCCGGACGGCGACCTGTGGCTTGCCACCAGCGGCGTCAATGGAATTGCCAAAGTCGAAGTAAGAAGCAACTAGCTCTCCTGCTTGTTTCGTGTTTTTCTGGTGGGCAGATCGGCCGAGCGCCTATGCCATATAAAGCCTCTTCGCTCGCACGGTTCGATCTGCCCCCTTTGGAAGCGCGCCGCCTGCAACAACAGATTGCTCCTCTGGTTGTCCGCCGGGACCAACTGGGCAAACCGCGGACGGTAGCCGGGGCCGACATCTCCCTGGAGGAAAAAACCGGCTACGCCGGCGTCATTCTCTATTCTTTTCCTGAATTGACCGAGATCGAACGCGTCTGGTGCTCGGGTCAGTTGCGTTTCCCTTACGTGCCGGGCCTGCTGTCCTTTCGGGAGATCCCGCTATTGCTCCGCGCCTTTGCCAAGCTTCGCCGCCGCCCGGACCTCATCCTGGCCGATGCCCATGGGTGGGCCCATCCGAGACGCGCGGGGCTGGCCTGCCATCTGGGAATAGTTCTCGACACGCCCACCATCGGCTGCGCCAAGTCGGTGCTGATTGGGAAATATAAGATGCCCGCCGCCCGGAGCGGCTCCACTTCTCCGCTACGGGACGGCACGGAGAAAATCGGCGTTGCGTTGCGGACCCGCACCGGCGTGCGCCCCGTGTTTGTCTCCTGCGGCCACCGGGTTTCGCTCCCGACAGCGATCCGGCTGACGCTTGCCTGCTCGGACGGCTACCGCATCCCCAAACCTCAGCGGGAGGCCGACCGCTGGGTCAAACAGATTCGCATCAGAAAAAGTGCCGAGAAGATTCGAACGCCGTGAAGCCCGGCAGTTGCTCTTAGGAGATGAGAGTAAAAGTATTCGTGCATCCAACGCAGATCAGCCGCAGATCAGCGCGGACGAGCGCAAAGTCTTTTCATCCTCTCAATATTTGGCATATAATGATGGAGCGTTGAAGTGGACAAGGTACGCACTGCTCATTCCTCCAAGAGTATCTCGACGACCTCCGGCCTTGTTGACCGGCCGGAAACAGCCGAAAGACATCGCCAGCGAGTTGCGAGCCAGGGTCCCGCAAGCGGACATTGCCCGTTAAGCGCCTATTCGGTCCCCGGCCGTCAAACAACCATCGAGTGAGCATCCACTAATCATAATCCTGAGGATCATCCAATGACATCTCGAAAGGCTTCTTACAACAATCTTCCTGTTCCCGCTGATGGAGAGCGCATCGAGCTTCGTGACGGAAAATTTATCATTCCGGACCGGCCCATTATTCCTTTCGTGGAAGGCGACGGCACGGGGCGCGACATCTGGAAGGCTTCGCAGCGGATTTTCGACGCCGCAGTCCAGAAAGCCTATGCAGGCAAACGCCAGGTGGTGTGGTATGAAATTTTCGCCGGAGAAAAAGCCTTCCAGAAATTCAATGAATGGCTCCCGAACGATTCCGTCGAGGCGGTGAAGGAATTCCGCGTCGCCATCAAAGGGCCGCTGACCACGCCGATTGGGGGAGGCATCCGCAGCCTGAATGTTGCTTTACGGCAGATCCTGAATCTCTACGCCTGCGTCCGTCCGGTGCGCTACTTCACCGGCGTGCCGTCTCCCGTCAAGCATCCGGAGAAGATGAACGTCATCATCTTCCGGGAAAACACCGAAGACGTTTATTCGGGAATCGAGTGGCGGGAAGGAACTCCGGAGGTAAAGCAGCTGATCGAGTTTCTGGAAAAAAAGCTGGGGAAAAAGGTCCGTCCGGACTCCGGCATCGGGATCAAGCCGATCTCCCGCACCGGCTCCCAGAACCTGGTCCGCCGCGCGATCCGGCATGCCTTGGAGAATAACCTCCACCGCGTGACCCTGGTGCACAAGGGCAACATCATGAAGTTCACCGAGGGCGCTTTCCGCGACTGGGGTTATGAGCTGGCTACCACCGAGTTTCGCAATGAGATCGTCACCGAGCGCGAAAGCTGGATATTGGACAACAAGGACAGAAAGCCGGACCTTACGGTGGAGCAAAACGCCGGGCAGGTGGAGCCGGGCCTGGAGCACGCCCCGGAGGCATTTCGGAACGAAATTTACGCCGAGGTCAAGGGGGTCCTGGACCGCATCTATTCGACCCACGGCAACGGGCAATGGAAAAAGAAAGTGCTGGTGGATGACCGCATCGCCGACTCCATCTTCCAGCAGGTGGTGACACGGGCGGACGAATACCAGGTGCTGGCCACCCCGAATTTGAACGGCGACTATTTGTCGGATGCCTGCGCGGCGCAGATCGGAGGGCTCGGCATGGCTCCGGGAGCGAACATCGGGGACGAATTTGCCTTCTTCGAAGCCACGCACGGAACCGCGCCCAAATACGCCGACAAGGACGTCATCAATCCTTCCAGCGTCGTTCTTTCCGGGTCGATGATGTTCCACTTCATGGGCTGGAAGGAAGTCAGCACGATCATCGAAGACTCCATCGCCCGAACGATTCAGCAGAAGAAGGTCACCTACGACCTGCACCGGCTGATGGAGGGCGCCACCAAGCTGAAGACCAGCGAGTATGCTTCCGCGATCATCGAGAACATGTAGCCTCTGATGGCCGCCCCAAACCAGAGAAAGACCGGGGTTTTTCCAACCGTTTTTATTCCTAACGCGGGGAACGGGCCTGCCGGGCGCAAGCGTTTCTTGTGCGCTTTGTCTGCACTCGCTCTCCGCGGCACTTAAAAAGGGGGTTCCCATGAGTAAGAAAGTAACTGTGGTCGGTGCTGGCAATGTAGGAGCGTCGGTCGCCCTGCGTCTCGCCGACAAAGAGCTGGCCGACGTGGTAATAATTGATATCCTGGAAGGCATCCCGCAGGGCAAGGCGCTGGACACGCTCCAGGCCGGTCCCGTCATGCGGTCCGACTCGCAGGTAACCGGCACCAACGACTACAAAGATACAGCCGGTTCGGACCTGGTCGTGATCACGGCAGGCTTTCCGCGCAAGCCGGGCATGAGCCGGGACGACCTGCTGAAGAAGAATTACGATGTGATCAAGCCCACCACCGAACAGATAGTCCAGTATTCCCCGAACTGCATTCTGATCATCGTCACTAACCCGCTGGACGCCATGTGCCAGGCGGCCCTGCGCGTGAGCGGCTTCCCTAAGCACCGCGTCATCGGCATGGCCGGCATTCTGGACTCGGCGCGGTTCCGCACCTTCATCGCGCAAGAACTGAAGGTCTCGGTGGAAAACGTGCAGGCCTTTGTGATGGGGGGGCACGGAGACACCATGGTGCCGCTGGTGCGTTTTTCCCAGGTCGCAGGCATTCCGTTAACCGAGTTGCTCGACGCGGCTACGATTGAAAGGATTGTTCAGCGCACGCGGGACGGAGGAGCCGAGATTGTCAAATACCTGAAGGCAGGCAGCGCTTTCTACGCGCCGTCGGCGGCGGTGATGGAGATGGTGGAGGCGATCTTGAAAGACAAGAAAAAGATTCTTCCTTGCGCCGCCTATCTCGAAGGCGAGTACGGCATCCAGGGACTCTACGTGGGCGTGCCGGTGAAGCTGGGCGCAAACGGCATCGAGCAGATCATCGAGGTCAAGCTCACGGCAGACGAGCAGAAAGCCTTGAAGAAGAGCGCCGATGCGGTCAAGGAGTTGGTGGACGTCATTAAAATCTAAGAGGTTGTTGAAAAACACCGGTAGTATAATACCCGCGCTTCCGGCATAACGCCCGCGCCGCCGATAGCAACAGGCTTGGCGAAGTTTTTCCTGTGACTCCGGCTGGCAGCCGGAGTCACCCATCTTTTATCTGGAGCGGGAAATGACGATGAAGCTGCCCTCGTACGGTTTTGTTTCATTGTCAGGGATCGCCGCAATGGCGTTGCTGCTGTTCCCTGCGCTTGCCGCTGCCCAAGCTTCCGAGGCGAGAGCGTCTGCCAACCTCATCCTGGGGACGGTCGCCAGCGACCGCGGAACGACCGCTACGATCCCGCTCTATTACCAGCCAGCCGAAGAAACACCGATCCGCAGCCTGCACCTGGAAGTGGACTTTGTCAGCAACAGCGTGAAGTTTGCCAAGGCAGAGAAGGGAATCGCCTCAGAGGTCCAGGATTACGAACTGACCGTTGAGGCTGAGGAACTGCCGCCGAGCGATCAGGACCTATCCCGCACGCGGTTGAAAATTGATATCGCCGTCGTGGATTCCGATCCCAGCAAGGCTCTTCCGCAAGGGTTGTGGACTTTCCTGGACTTCCGAATTCCGGAAGACGCCAAACCGTTCGCCATCTCGCTGACCCCGGCCTCGGTCTCCGCGCAGGACGAAGCCGGGCAGCCGGTAGAGGTGACAGTCGAGGCCGGAAAGGTCATCGTCTCGGTTCCGGACGAACCGCTGGTGGGCTGCTTCTTCTTCACTCATTAGCTGGAGGTGGGTTTCTAACTCCGGGAAAGGCCCACGGCGAGAAAGAACGCTCGCCGTGGCTACCCGAAAAACCACGCTGCCACACTCACCCCGCAGCTAAACAATCTCCGGGAAATAATACGTCAGCACAGCGTTCCGGCGCATGTCGGAGACAATCAGCGCCTTGTTCTTGGGGTCCATCACCACCAAGTCCGCCCTCGTCATAAAGATTTCCAGGCCGGCACACTCGTAGCTGTTCCGGTCCGGCTCAAACGCCACCTTGGCTCCGGCGTCCAGCATGCTCTTTACCGGGCTCAGGAACGTGTGCGCCACTTCCTCTTCATTGGAGGCAGACTCACACAAGAGGCAGTCCGTGAGGTACTGTCACGCACGGAGAATTTTGTTCGCGGGCTGTAGGAGAGCTGCGGCTGCCGGGTTTTCAGTCCGTATGCCTTAATGCGGGCTGCATCATGTCACCACTGAGCGGCTGGTCCGCCCAGGGCAACCTGAGCGCCGGCGGGCTGCATGCCCAACTCGCGAGCTAAAGAGGGCACCAGGTGGACAATCTTGCCGCCAACTACTGTCATCAAGATTCGGATATCGCGAACCTCATCCACGGGAGCGGTCAGATAATCTTTGTCCAATACCGTGAAATCAGCCAGCTTATTTGTTTCGAGCGAGCCGATCGCGTCCTCCTTGAGCGCGTAGTAGGCTCCCCAGAGGGAAACCGACTTCAGTAACCGGACCCGATCCATTGCTTGGTTGGGCGCATAGACTCTGCCGTCCATGGATTCCCGCTTGAGCTGCAACCAGAGATACCAGAAGGCGTTTACGCCAGCCAACGCCAAAGAGCGATCCACCTCGAAGGTGTTCATCATCCCGATGTCATTTTGCATCTTTGCGGGGGAGATGAATTGCACCGCCCTCTCTCCATAATCGCGGAAGTATCGGGGTGAGAGATTCCAGATGTCAATGAGGCGATTGCCTGCGATCATCCCCAGCTCCTTGGCGCGCTCGGCCTGATCGCGCCGGGGGCTCAGGAAACCATGGTCCCAGGTATGGCGTTTGGCTCGAATCTGATCCAGGGTGAAACCGGCATCTCTGCTGGCTCGGGTGATGATCTCAATCAGGTTGTCCACATCGATGTCTCCCATCATGTGGTAACCCATCACCCTGCCGCCCATCCGAGAAAAGGTATAGAGGTTTTCAGCCTGCAAGGTGCCCGGAGCCAAATTGGGCTTGCAGCTTGCTTCTTGTTCTGCCACCTCCGGATTAACGGCTCGGAACGTGGAGCAGGAACTCCCGGCGGAACCTGCCGCTCCGGTGCCGTAATACCACATGTAGTCAGATCCTTCTCCATCTCTCATTACCAGGTCAGCGACAATGTAAGGATATTGAAAAACCTCCTTCGTCACTGTAGGGTTCAGGCCGTATCCCCAGGCAATGCGACTATCCATCTCTCCTCGTTTCTCCAGCGTCTTGTATGCCATCAGAGTGTTGAAGGAGTGCAACAACGTTCCTATAGTGGTGATCCCGTCGCCCGCAGACCAGGAGAGCCCCAACCTTAGAATCTCCATCCACAAATCCAGACGATCATTGAACATCACATCGGCTTCGGCTTGCCGATAGGTCAGCGCTCCTTCCCCGGTCTGCTCATTGGGACGGCCACTCCAGAGAAGCTTGGAAAAATCCGGGTAGACTTTATGAAACTCATCGAGGGCTTTCTGATTGTAAAGAGTTCCGGTAAAGCTGTTTCTCAACATCACCGGATTGTTCGGGGCGGCTCGATCGAGCTGCTGCTTGGTAATTTGCTTGACAAAAATGTTGCTAAACGGGCCAGTGTAGGCATCACCCTCGTGCTGGTAATCCTGCCCGTAGAGAAAGACAATCCGGATCCACTGCCCGGGCCTGGCTTTTTGGACCAGTTCGTCGAGCAAACGGGGGAACTGTTGCACTTGCTGGTCGGCGGGCCCTTCCAGCCAGCCCTGAAGCGCGAAATCTTCCGGAACCACCTTCTTCATGATGTAGGGATTGAGCGGGTCCCAGTCGGCAGGGTGCTCGTGGGTGTCTATAAAAGTGGGAAGAACGGTCCTTCCATTCAGATCTACGGATTTCGTGCCCGGCCCAGCCAGATCCCGCACTTCGGCATTGCTGCCAATAGCCCAAAGCTTTCCATCTTTGATTGCCAGAGCTTGGGCGATGTTTCCCGGACTGGTGCTAAACGAGTGGTCATCGAGCGTCACAATCTTACCGTTGTAGAAAACACTATCCGCATACACGACGCGGCCCGCCGCGAAGATCGTCGGCGCACTACCCAGCCAGAGAGCCATGACAAGAACACATCTGTAATTTTTCATCTCACTTCCTCAATGCAGGTCTGTTGTGAAGAAACCGCCTCTCACTTGGCAAGGCTTAAGTGGGGGGGCACAAGTGCCTACTCGATCTGTTTGACGGCCAGGCTTCCCAACTCGACCTGGGGTCCGGCGGGCTGTCGGCCCAGATCCCGCGCGAGCGAAGGAACCAGGTGAACAACCTTGCCTCCCACCACCGTCATGAGAACATTGATGTCGGCGAGCTGCTCTACCGGCACGGATAAAAAATCTTTATCGATTACCATGAAGTCAGCAAATTTCCCCGCTTCCAGAGATCCCAGATCCTCCTCACGGAACAGGTAATGCGATCCCCAGGTGGTGCCCGATTTGAGCATCGGCACGCGATCCACCGCCTGGTTCTGGCCATAGACCTTCCCATCCCACGATTTCCGGGTCACGCCGATGACCAGCAAGTCGAAGACGTTCCAGCTCGTGGAAGCCAGAGGACGGTCGCCCTCAAACGACGTCATTAAACGGGCGTCCAGGGCCGTTTTTCTGGGGACGATCCGGTCCATTCCGCGTTCCCCAAAATGCTCAAACTCGAAGGGGGGACGCTCAAAGATGGAGATATTCATCATCCCCATTACCATCCCCAGCCCGGCTATCCGCTCGGCTTGGTCCCGTCGGGGAGCTCCGTAGCCGTGATCGATTCCATGTCGGCGGGCGCGAATCTGCTCCAGGCTAAGGCCTCCCTCACGGCTCGCCTTTTCGATCAGTTCCAGCAAGTTATCGATGTCCTTGTCCCCGTCCGTGTGAAAGCCTGTCAATCTGCCGCCTGCTTTGATGACGGCGTAAATTTGCTCGTAGAGCGGCGTGCCGGGGATGATGGTGCACGTGTTTTTCATTGTTTTCGCGTATTCTGTAAGCGGCGTCAGCGTGCTGCAATTCATACCTATCCCGCCGGGCTCTCCCAGACCGGCAAACCACAAGTAATCCGAGCCCTGTCCAAAGCGCGTTGCAATATCCGCTACCAGGTACTCGTCGCGATAATCGAAGGGCCAACCCCAATCCCAGGAGAAACGAATGGCCATCTCTCCCCGGCGGTCGAGCTCCTTGTAAGCCTTCAGGAAGTTGGGGGAGTAGATGGAGGAATTGAATGTGGTGACGCCGTATCCGGCCCACCACGGCAGTCCCACCCGTTCCATTTCGACGATCAGGTCCACGCGATCGCCCAGAAGGATTTCAGGCTCGAAGGTCCGATACCCCCCCACTCCCGCTCCGATTCCAGTCTGTGGATCGATCTGGATGAAACTAGCGCCCTGCGAATCTAAGGCTTGAATCAACCCGATGGCCCTGGAATTGTAGGTGGCGCCTGTAAAGGCGCTCCGGACCGTGACCGGGTTGTTGGGCGCGATCGCATCCAAATTGGCTTTTAGGATCCGAGGCTCATGCTTGTAGGGATGGCCGTGGCCGGCCGAGAACCACGAACGGACTTCGTGATAGAACTCGTAGTTCTCTCCAAAGGACAAGACAGCCCGAATCCACTGCCCCGGCCGCGCCCGCCGCACCGCTTCTCGCATCCTTTGCTCCATCTGGGTCAGCTGTTGCTCGGCCGGGCCTTGCAGAAAAATGTGGATCGCAACATCTTCCGGAATCACTTTCTGAACGAGGTAGGGATTCGTCATATCCCAATCGCTGGGATGCTCGTGTGTCATGATGAATCCCGGCAGCACCATCTTCCCTTTCAGATCCATCACCTGGGTAGCCCCGCCGGCCATTGCCCGGATTTGAGCGTTATTGCCAACGGCCACAATCCTCCCATCCCGGATCGCCATGGCCTCCGCAATTGTGCCGGGATTGGAATTAAAAGAGGCATCATCCACGGTCACGATTCTGGCGTTAACGACAATTAATTCCGGCTGCTGCGCCATCGCGAACCGAGTCCCCCCAAGCATAAAGATCCATAGAATCAGAAATCGAGATATCGGCATCCCTTTCATTTTTTTTCTCCTTTCGGCAGGTTCCACCGAACGCCCCAGTTTAATCGTATGTCGCGGAACAGAACAGCGGTTAGTGAAGTTGGCAT
Source organism: Terriglobia bacterium (assembly GCA_963666975.2). Taxonomy (GTDB): domain Bacteria; phylum Acidobacteriota; class Terriglobia; order 2-12-FULL-54-10; family 2-12-FULL-54-10; genus JADFGZ01. The sequence continues at coordinate 2,147,206 of CAXVYR010000004.1, forward strand.
TCTGGCACAAATAGCGTAACACTGGAACCGGTTTTCTCGATCCGCTAAATACTGCTGCCGCGCTCCATCCCAGGTAAAGCTGTTTAGCGACGTCTCGGGCCTCCGGTCTCGCTTGTTTGCAGGGTTTTCTTGTAAGGAAGCAAATTGAGCCAGCGATTAAGAAGACCCGCCTGTCAACGACCTGAAGCGCCCCATAAAATGAATCGAAACCGTGCGACGGTAGCCACGGTAAATTGGCAGTTCCAATTTGCCGTGGGTTTGTACATTCAATCCGAGCCGCGCGCGCCTGTCCCGCCTGCCCTGAGCATAGCCGAAGGGAGCGAAGCCGAGGGATCAGCAGGCGGTTACAAACACTAGCGGAAAGTGCGAAAGTTCTTTTGACCGCTCCCTCACAGCTTGCCCTGAGTGAAGCCGAAGGGGTCGCGGCTCGGATTCGCTTCTAGTCGTGGTAATCTGGAGTTAGACGCCGCCTAATACCGGCGCATTCTCGGGCGAAGGGGGTAGCTCAAAACAGAAAACACCGGCGGGGACATTCCACCTCAAAGAGAGGCAGGGCAGATACCATGGGAATCTTTGAAAAAATGTCAAAACTCGCTGTCCATCGTCTGGTCATCTCCTCAACCAAAATCTTTCCCGCGAAACCCGCCATTGCCGGAACCAATTGGATCAAACAGGTCCTCAAAAAAGAAGGTCATGAGAAGCTGATTTTGGTCAGCCATCCGGAGGTCGGTCTCCGTGCCGCCATCGCCATCCACGACCGCACGCTGGGGCGCCAGGCGCTGGGCGGCTGCCGTGTCCTGCCCTATCGAAACGAAGAAGAGATGATCCTCGACGTTCTGAAACTGTCCAAGGCCATGACATGCAAGGCCGCGATGGCCGGCCTGGAACGGGGCGGCGGCAAATGCGTCATCTGGTGCGACCCTCGGACGGAAAAAACCGCTGACCTGCTGTTGAAACTCGCCGAGGAGATTGACCAACTCAACGGCGAATTCGTCATCTGCGAAGACATGAACTTTACCCCGCAAGACATCCTGGTGATGCGGGAGAAAACCATTCACGTCTCCGGCCTTCCCAAGCAGTACCACCACCATTCCTACCGGGGCAGCGGCGATCCTTCGCAAAAAACTGCGCGGGGTGTTGTGAACGGCATGAAAGCCTGCCTGCGTTTTCTTGGCCTCGGTCCGGTGCGCGGAAAGACCGTCGCCATTCAAGGCCTCGGCAAGGTCGGCTACGCCTTGGCCCGGCTTCTGCATCATGAAGGCGCGAACCTCGTCGCTTGCGATGTGGACGAAGTGAGGACCGCGCAATTTGCGGACGAGTTTCACAGCAACCGCCTGTCGAGGCGCCCTCCCTCGGCCCGCGTGGTCGCTCCGAAAGAGATCTTCTCGCAGAAGTGCGACATCTTCGCGCCCTGCGCGGCGGGCGGCGCGATCCATCCCCATACCATTCCACTTTTACGATGCAGGATCGTGGCCGGGGCCGCCAATAATCAACTCGCCAATGAACAGTGCGGGAGGATGCTGCGGAAGCGGAACATCCTGTATGCTCCCGATTATGTGATCAACGCCGGCGGGTTGATTAACCTGGACGAGGAAAAACATCCCCGCGGTTACAGCGAGATGCGGGTGCAGAAGCGGCTGGAGAATATCTACTTCAACCTGCTGCGTATCTTCTGGTACTCCGGCAAATTTGGGTTTCCCACCAATGAGGTGGCCGATCTGTTTGTGGAGGAGAAGATTCATTTCCAGAAAGAGCTGCATCAAGCAGTTTCTTTCTGAATGGATATTGGTTTCAGGGAATCGTTGAACTCACCGCCGGACGGAACGCGCGCCTGTCCCGCCTGCCCTAAGCATAGCCGAAGGGAGCGAAGCCGAGGGGTTAGCAAGCGGACCCATACAGCAGTTTTTCAACAACCTCCTAAACCGCTTGCAGCACAATTCCCGCTTTTTCTATAGCGGCTTTCAGCGACTGGATCTGCTCCGTGCCAAGCTCCTCGGTCTTCCATCGCGGATATCGTTTCACGTCAAACCCCCGCAAGCGGGCTATGGCAGCCAGCACGGCTCTGCCGTTCGCCTTCGTCTTCGCCATGGCCGCAACCAGCCCGTACAGCTTGCGCTGATGTTCAAAGGTCTCCTTCCAGCGCTCGTTCCGAATGGCGTCCCACAAGCCGACGCACAGCTCCGGGAATAAACTGGTCGGCGGGTGAATCGAGCCATTGAGTCCCACAGGAGCGGCGGCGGCCAAATTAAAAATCGACCCGGAAAAAACGCCGAACTCAGCCGGGAGCGTGTGGATATACTTTAACAGTTCATCCACAGCAACAAACGATACCTTGAGCCCGCAAATCGTGGGGATCGCATCGACGTATCGCCGCACCGTCTCCGCCGTCATGTGTATGCCCGCATAGAGGGAATTATCGTAGAGAAACATAGGGTATTGCCCCAGCGCGGCCGCCACGGCCCGAAAGTGTTCCAAAATGTCGTAGTCGGTGTGGTCGCTGTAATAAAAAGGCGGCAGAACGGCGACGGCGGCCGAGCCAATGCTTTTGGCGTGAACAGCCAGCTCCACCGTGGTTTCGGTGTCGGCGCAGCCCACGTGCGTTATGATCGGGATGCGGCTCTTTACTTGGTCCAACACCGTTTCGGCAGCCCACCGCCGCTGCGCCGGAGTCATCACAGGCCCCTGCCCGGCCGAGCCGAGAATAAACAGCCCATGAACGCCGCTTTTCACCATGAATTCCACCAGCTCGCGCAAAACCGGCTCGTCCAACTCGCCCTTGTGGTCGAAGGGCGTAATCAGTGGAATTAAAATTCCTTCGCAGACCGTCCTAGCCATAAAACAATGCTCCCTGATTGGATTTTTTCTCCGGCACAACTCCACCGCCCGGCCATCCCCGGAAAGCCCGGCCGCATCCTATGCGAGTAGTCTGGAGCTAATCGGGTGGGCAATTGTACCAAATCTTCTGCGGCCAGGGCCCAACCCTCCGGCGGTTTAGCTCAGGAGGGGCGGCAGCATCTGGCCCGAAAAAGGATTGAACACGGCAAGAGGCTGGGGTATATTCCACCCACAAATAAAGGCGCGATCTTGCGCCCCTTCCGGCTAGGGCGGGAAAACGGAGTTAGGGAATCAGCTCGATATATTAGGGGGAGGGAGACATGAGTGTTAGACCAAACCGAAGGTTCTTGCGCAGCAATTGGAACGTTATTGCCACGCTGACCGTTATTACTCTGATTGCCGTGTGGATCGTATTTCCGAATGGGGGGAACCTCTCGGGAGCATCTGCGAAGGGTCGTTCCTCTTGGTGGCCGCAGACGGGGGGGCCGCAGTTGATATCCGTGCAGCCATTCCCTGAAATGGAGGGAGCCATCTGCGAATGGGTGCCGGCCAGCGCTTCGGGAAACGACACCCTCGCCGCCTCTTTTCGTCCTGCAGCCTTGCTGAACCATGCGTTGCAAGGCGCGGCACAAAGCGCCCCGGATGGTGTAAGAACCGCCACCGAGATTGAACGCGCGCCGCTGCGGGTCATCCGGGACACCTACCCGACATACAGCGCCATCGCCGTCGACACCACCTCTAATGAAGTGTACATGCAGGATGAGAACCTGTTCGGCTTGAAGGTGTTCAACCGTCTGGACAACACTCCGCCGAACGCCGCATTTACCGAGCCGAAGCGAGTGATTTCCGGTCCAAACACGAAGCTCGAGTTTAATTGCGGCCTGTATATAGACCAGAAGACGGGCGACGTCTATTCAGTGAACAACGACACTATGGACACCTTGACGGTGTTCGCTCGCGGGGCCAGCGGAAATGCGACGCCCAAACGGGCGCTCCACACTCCGCACGGAACCTACGGAATCGCCGTAAACGAGGCCGTGCAGGAACTGTTCCTCACCATCGAGCACATCAACGCCGTGGTGGTGTACCGGAAGCTGGCCGACGGGGAGGAAAAGCCGCTGCGGACGCTGCGCGGGCTTCAGACTCAACTGGAGGACCCGCACGGGATCGCCGTGGACGCGAAAAACAAGTGGCTGTTCGTCGGCAACCACGGCAACCATAAACTGAGCGAGGCTCCCTGGACGGGGCGGTTTGAGCCTCCCGCGATCACGGTTTATCCGCTGGAAGCCAGCGGCGACACCGCTCCGCTGCGGGTGATCGAAGGTCCCAAGACTCAATTGAACTGGCCGTCAGCGATGTTTATCGACGAGGAGCGCCAGGAGCTGTACGTAGCCAACGATGTGGGCGACTCCATCCTGGTTTTCCGCAGCACCGACAGCGGGAACGTGGCTCCCATCCGGATCGTCAAAGGTCCGCAAACGCAGATCAAAAACCCCACCGGCGTGTTTGTAGATTTGAAAAACGACGAGCTCTGGGCCTCCAACATGGGAAACCACCGCGCGGTGGTATTCCCCCGCTCGGCGAACGGCAACGTCGCGCCGCTGCGCGTCATCCGGAGCGCCCCGGCGGAAAAGATGGCCCTGGCCATCGGCAATCCCGGCGCTGCCGCCTATGACAGCAAACGCGAAGAGATTCTGGTTCCCAACTGAGTGGCCCACCCGCAAATTGCGATCTTCGCCAGGCTGGCGAAAGAAAATTCCAAGCCCACCCGTTTGCTTTCCGGCCAGGCAACACGGCTGGCCCGCACCATGCACGACATCCGCTATGACGCGATCCACGATGAAATAATCGTGCCGAACCCTTTCGCACAAGCGATCCTGGTTTTCCGGGGAGGCGCCGACGGCGAAGAAGCGCCGATTCGCATCATTCAGGGGCCCCATACGCTGTTGCAGGGAACGGGCGCGGCGGCGGGCGGAGTGGACCGCCTGGACGTCGATCCGGTCCACGATGAAATCTTCGTCCCCGCCGGGGAAAAGATTTTGGTGTATCCGCGGACGGGCAACGGCGACGTGCCACCGTTGCGGGTCATCGAAGGCCCCGACACCACGCTCTACAGAGCGCAAGCGATTGCCGTGGACCCGGTTCATAACGTCATCGTGGCCGGCACGCACAGGAGTTACAACAACGGTCAGGGGGCCCTGCTGATCTTCAACCGCACCGACAACGGAAACGTCAGGCCCTCCAGAATCATCATGGGACCGAAGGCGGAGATCGGCAATATGAACCAGATTTTGATCCATCCGCCCAAGGGCTGGATCGTGGCGGCACAGACGGGAAACTCCTACGGGGTGCTGGAGCCGGAAGGCGTCTATGTCGGCGTCTGGAGCATCTACGACGACGGCGACGTTCCCGCGCGCTGGAAGCTCGCCGGAGATAAGAGCCTCATTAAGAAGCCGCGCGGGATCGCGCTGAACCCCAAGAACAAAGAGCTGATCGTCGCCGACATGCGGCTCAATGCGATGTTGACGTTTTACTTCCCGGAGATTTTTTAGACTTGTTTCAGAGTTGGTGTATCCCATATTGCGCTCTTGTCAGGGCACGGTTTTAACCGTGCCGCCACCTGGAGCACGACAGCGGCTTCAGCCGCTGAGGTGGGGGGGTGAATCGCTGGCACACGCAGACTTCAAGACGCACCTCAGGCGCTAAAGTTCACTTGACTGGAGAACCTTTCGGCACGGCTGAAGCCGTGCCCTGACGGGATACACAATCCATAAAAACGGTCTGGTTTTTTCGGATACGGTCTTAGAAGAACATATGTTTGGCGGAACTATGTTTGATGGGTGGGCGGCCTAAAAAATGCGGACAGTCCCGACATTTCATTTCCTTGACACGAATCGTCTCTTGTGTTCGAACCTAGCCACCCGATCATCGGAGGACGCGTGAACACCATGAAATCCAGCCGCCGGCGTTTCTTGAAGGATGGCGCCATACTGACCGGTTTGGTCGCCGGGACAGTGCAATCTGCAAGCGGACAAACGCCCGGCCCCGAGGAAGCCGCCCATCGCTCGGCTGGCTTTGTGCGCGCGATTGGCGAGCGATCACGTCTTGAAACCTCGGCACGCGCGTGGTCTGATTCTTCCACGGGCCGCGTGACTTCGTCGCTGACTCCGCTGCAAAACTCCAAAGGAATGATCACGCCTTCGATGCTTCATTTTGAACGCCACCACGCGCGTGTCCCGGACATCGACCCCCGTCAGTATCGTCTCCTGATCCACGGCCTGGTGGATCGCCCGCTGATTTTTACAGTGGCGGAGTTGGAGCGCCTGCCTTCCGTATCGCGGATCTATTTCCTCGAATGCTCGGGCAATAGCCGCAATCCGGGCCGGGGAAACGCGGAGACAGTCCAGGGAACCCACGGCATGACCAGTTGCAGCGAATGGACGGGGGTCCCGCTGTCCCTGTTGCTCCAAGAGGCGGGGGTGCAAAAGGGGGCAAGCTGGCTGGTGGCGGAGGGCGCAGACGCAGCCAAAATGACGCGGAGCATTCCGCTCACGAAGGCCATGGACGACATTCTGGTGGCCTACGGGCAAAATGGCGGGGCGCTTCGTCCTGAGCAGGGCTACCCGTTGCGGCTGCTGATCCCCGGATGGGAAGGAAACATCAGCATCAAGTGGCTGCGGCAAATCAAGGTGGTGGACCAGCCCTATATGACAAGAGAAGAAACCTCCCGCTACACCGACCTGATGCCGGATGGCCGCGCGCGCCAGTTCACTTTTGAGATGGACGCTAAATCAGTCATCACATTTCCTTCCGGCGGACAGAATCTGCCGGGCCCCGGATTCTACGAAATCACGGGCCTGGCTTGGTCCGGCAGAGGCGCAATCCGCAGGGTGGAAGTATCCACCGACGGCGGCGCGTCCTGGCAGGACGCCCAGCTTCAGGAGCCGGTACTGCGATTCGCGCATACCCGGTTTCGCTTCGCCTGGAAATGGGACGGCGGCGAGGCCGTGGTCCAGTCCCGCTGCATCGATGAGCAGGGTGGGGTTCAGCCGACCGTGGACGATCTGATCCGGGTCCGGGGAAGGAGCTATAATTATCACTCCAACCACATTCAAGCCTGGAAGATCAACCGTAATGGAAGCGTGCAAAATGCGCTGGTCTGATCTTTTGATCCCGGCAGTTTTCTTGGTTGTCTGCGCCGCGGCGCAGGCGCAGTCGCCCGCCTATGGCGTGGGCAGAACGCCGAGCGCCAAAGCAATTCGTGCGTGGGACATCGCCATTGGACCCGAGGGAAAGGAACTTCCGCCAGGAAAAGGAACCGCGAAAGAAGGCGCCACGATCTACGCACAGCGGTGTGCGGCGTGCCACGGGCAGACGGGAACGGAAGGACCGTTCAGCCGCTTAGTGGGCGGCCAAGGAACACTGAACACCAATCGCCCTGTAAAGACGGTTGGAAGCTACTGGCCATTTGCCACGACGATATGGGATTACATCAACCGCGCCATGCCCGACGATAAACCGGGATCGCTGAGCGCAGACCAAGTTTACGCGGTGACGGCGTTTCTCCTCTACCGGAATGGCATCATCCAGGAAAGCGACGTAATCGACGCCAAAAGTTTGCCGAAAATCCAAATGCCGAATCGCAATGGATTTGTTTCCGATCCACGGCCGGATTGGAAAACGCCGTCTGGCGGTCGTAACTGAACCGCGTGAGCAGAATTAGCAGTGGTTAAAGCAATTTCAGAGTTGGTGTAAAACGCCTTGCTTATAAATCCATCCGAGCCGCGAGACGAAAAGAAAACCCTCGAGCAATTCGACGCGGAATTAGCAAAGCTCCATATGCGCGGCCAGTGGAAGGCCGATGAACTGCTGGTCCAAACGATAGGCGGGCCGAAACCGGGAGGGAGCCCTTGCGTCTGGAAATGGTCCGCAGTCCATCCGCTGCTGCTGGAAGCGTGCGATGTGCTGCCGGAAAGTTTCACGGCCCGACGTCACCTAGGCTTTATAAATCCCGGGCTGGAGCGGGGAGGAGCCACCCACACCATCCGCATGGGGCTGCAAATGGTGAGGCCGGGGGAGATCGCATGGGCTCACCGGCACACCATCGCAGCGCTTCGCTTTGTGGTCGCAGGGAGCAATCAGGCATACACCGTCGTCGATGGCGAGGTCTGCCCCATGGAAAACTACGATTTGATTCTGACCCCGCAGTGGAGCTGGCACGATCATCACAACGAAAGCGGCGAAAACATCATCTGGCTGGACGTTCTCGACGCCTCGTTGATTGCCTCGCTGAACGCAACGTTCTACGAGCCGTACGGGGAAAAACGCCAGCAAGTGAGGCGGTCCGGTGAGGAAGGCTTCCTTCCGGAGCGGGCAGGAGCCCAGCAACTGCCGCTGCGATACCCGTGGAGCGAAGCGGAGAAGCTGCTTGAAAAAATGGCGCACCTGGAAGGAAGCTCTTACGACGGTCTCTCCCTGGAGTATGTGAACCCCATGACGGGCGGCCCTGCGCTGCCGACACTGGGGTGCCGGGTGCAGATGTTGCGGCCGGGGGAGAGCACGCAGGCTCACCGGCACATCTCGAGCGCCGTTTATTTTGTGGTGCGAGGAGAAGGCGAAACCGTTGTGGGAGACGAGCGGCTGGAATGGAACCGGCACGATTCCTTTGCCGTCCCCAATTGGAGCTGGCACCGGCACATCAACCGCTCGAAGACGGACGCAGCCATTCTGTTCTCCGTAAACGATACTCCCGTATTTCAGGCGCTCGGTTTATACCGGGAAGAGCCGGAGAATTCCTTGCAACAGGCGGCGGCTCCCTTAGCGCCCGCTCCATTAGCAGGTTGTTGAAAAACACCCTTTGTCCGCTCCCTCACGGGGTCCCCAACGCGCTGCTTTCAGCGCGATGGGGTGTCTCACGACCGCAGCTTGGAATCGGCCTGCTGATTGGGCTGCACTGACCGAGCCGCGCGCGCCTGTCCCGCCTGCCCTGCCTGCCCTGAGCGAAGCCGAAGGGAGCGAAGCCGAGGGATTAGCAAGCGGACCCTTACACCAGTTTTTCAACAACCTCTTAGGGACGCATATGGCGGAAGACCCAGAAGCTCTCCAAAATTTGGACCTCCCGACGCTGACCGTCCGGGGACTGGCGAAGGAGTTTAGCCCCGGCATGATCTTGATGATGACCGGCATCGGAACCAGTCATTTGATCACCGCGCCGGTAGCGGCATCCCGAGCATCGGCGGATGCGGCAGAAATTGCGAGCCCCAGCAGGGCGAGCCATTTATCAGCGGCGCAAAGCAATCGTGGAACCGGTGATCGGAGTCTTGAAAGAACAACGTGGAATGCGACAGTTCCGGCGTCGGGGTCTGACAAAGGTTGCGGTCGAACTGGCTCTGGCTGCCACCGCCTTCAACTTCACACGCCTGCGGCACGCAAACCCGGCGCTGCAGTGTGCGCGCTAAGCGCGGGGAAGCTGGCACGACCGATTTTGTCGGAACTGAATACTGTAAATTCATAGGCCTATATCTCAAAACCGGCAACTCGTTTCGCAAAAGTGGTTCCGTTTTCACACAGACTCTGGAGCCATGCCCTGACGCGGAATCAGACGTGACAATTGGCCCACTCCCGGCGAGTCCAGACCATTGATTTCCTGCCCGGCCTGCTGTATAGTCTGATGCACGCCTTCTGGGAAAACTATGAAACGAAAAAGATATCTGCTTAGCCTTGCTCTTTTTGCCGCTGCTTTGTTGGTTCCGAACTTCCACGTTGTTGCGGCCACCTTATCCGGCACAATTTCGGACACCGAAGGGGCCACCGTCGCCGGGGCTCAAATCATCGTCCGGCAGCCCGATACAGATTTCTCCGAGATGGTGCTGACGGAAGAAGACGGAAGCTATTTTCTGGAATCGCTTCCTCCGGGAGTTTATACCGTTACCGTTAGAAAATCGGGGTATGCCGACCTGACTCAGGGACGAGTCACTGCCGGCGACCCGGCGGAACCCGTGCGGCTGAACCTGCGGCTACAGTCCAGCCAGGAACAAACTACGGTCCGGGCAACCGAGGAACTGAATCCCAACATCTTTATCGTGAAGCTGGATACAAATGAAATAAACAGAAATTTGGACAAGCGGGGAGCCAACATTCAATTCCTCCGGGAGTTTCGGTCGCAGGAGAATAATTACGGAGCAATGTACGGCCACCCGCTGCGGAGGGCAGATTTGCTCCGGCCCAGATCGCCGCTGAGGAACTTCCACGGCTCCCTGTACAATTCGCATCAGAACAGCGCCCTCAACGCCCGCTCTTTTTTCACCGTGGGCAGCCTCAGGCCGTCCCGGCGAAATCAGTACGGGGCTACGTTGGGTGGGCCCCTCTTCAGCGACAAGCTGTCTTTCGATTTCGCCTGGAGCCAGACCCGGGATTCCGGGTTTGTGAATGGAAACGTTCAGGTGCCCCTGGAGAGCGAAAGGACTCCTCGCTCTTCGGACCCGCAGGTGAACGCCGTCATCGCGAGACTGCTCGAAGGATTTCCCGGAGACCTTCCCAACCTTCCGGACGTCAGCCCGCGTCAACTGAATACGAATGCGCTTCGGGACATCCGCAGAACGGCCTTTTCCACCCGGCTGGATTACCGGCCCGGCGAGGCGGATCAAATCGCCTTTGAGCAAAGGTTTTTGGATGCGACCGAGGTGCCGTTTGAAATCGTAGCCGGGCAAAACCCGGATACTTTTCTCCGGCCGCAGAGCACCCATCTGACGCACACCCACACTTTCTCTCCCAATACTCTCTCCCGGCTCTCCGTTGATTTTGACCGCCTGGCGGTTGTGCTCAATATTACGGACCGGTATAGAAATCTGCTCGCCCCGTTGGGAATTGACGTGGTTCCGGAATATGCTTTCGGCCAAGAAATCTCGGCGCTGGGGAGCGGGGGCCGTGGGTCGAGCCTTCCCCGCAGGCGAGTGGAGAATCGGTTTTCTTTTGCTCCGGAAGTAACCCGCGTCCTCGGAAAACACACTCTTTCAGCCGGATTCCGAATCACCCGGTTGCGAATTAATGATCTGCAAAGCGATAACTCCCGAGGCCAGTTTTCCTTCACCCGGGACTTCGGTCGCTCCGCCGTGGAGAATTTCCTGCACGGAACACCCACCTCGTTTACGATTGCCCTCGGAGATCTCTATCGCGGATTTCGCAACTGGGAAAACGCCTTCTATTTGCAGGACACCATCCGGGCCAGTTCCCGCTGGACGCTTTCGCTCGGACTGCGATACGAAATGGTGACGGCGCCGAACGAGGTGAACGGCCTCACTTCGATTGCCTACTCGACCGACGCCAATAACTTCGCTCCGCAGTTCGGTTTCGCATGGAATCCAGGCGGGGGGAAGACGGTCGTGCGCGGCGGCTATGGGATTGCCTTCGGGTCCGTCTTTCCGATCCTCTACCAGCGGGCGCGCTTTAACCCGCCCGAAGTGCAGGTGATCAAAATTGATAATCCTGACCTGCTTAATCCTTTGGGCGGCGCCGCCGAAGTGAAGAGATCAGAGTTGAATCTGCTGAGTCCGGACTTGGTGGCTCCCTACTCGCACATGTATAACTTCGGCATCGAGCGAGAACTGCCGGCGAATCTGTTTTTCCGGATCGGATATATCGGGAGCCGCACGTTCAAATTGCCAACCCGTGCCATCTCCAACCGGGCCCAGCCGGTTCCGGGACTCTGCGAGGAGCGGGAGGGTTTCCCTTTTCTTTGGTGCGGGACGAATACGACCAACCTCAGGCGGCCTGATCAGCGGTTCGCACAGATCTCAACCGTCACGAGCGGCGGCATTAGCTATTTTGACGGCCTGCAGGTTGCCGTGGACAAGCGCATGGGCCGGGGATTGACCTGGAATGCCCGCTACACATTCAGCAAGGCCATTACCACTTCAGATACGCATTTTGCACAGATCGGAACAGGCTTCCACAACAGCACCATTGAGGACGTCTTCGGCGACCTGAGAGGGCTCGCGCGGTTTGACACTCCGCACGCGCTGACGCTCGGCTACCGGTTTGAGCTTCCCTGGGCGCGCAACCAGCGAGGAATCCGGTCCCTGCTGCTGGGTGGATGGAACATTTCCGGGACGACCACCTTCCGATCGGGCACTCCCACCCACGCGCATACCGGTTCGGATTCTCCCGGCTTTGGAAACGCGGACGGAGTGGGCGGGGACAGGCCAAACCTGCTGAACCCTGCGATTCTTTGGAAGAGCGTGGATCACCCGGATACCGCCCGCTTCATCTTGGCCAAGGAAAATTTCGATACGATCATCCCGCCGGGAGGGCGGGGGAATCTTGGCTATCAGACTTTCCGGAACGACGGCACGCATAATTGGAATATCGCCGTCGCGAAGGATTTCCCTGCCGGGGAAACGGGCACTTTTCAACTTCGCACCGAGTTTCTCAACTCCTTCAACCAGCCGCAATTTGACGAAGCGAGGCACGTGATATCCGCAGACACCTTCGGAAGAATCCTGAATACGTCAAACAAGGGACGCGTCATCCAGATCATGCTGCAATTTCGCATGTAACGAAACCTTTCCCCGCTCCCCCCGTTCTGCAAACCTAAAGCAAATTCATGGTTGCTGTATAGCTTCCCAGAACGCTCGTGAAGCCCCAGAGGGGCGCAAGAGTTTAGCCCACGGCGCCAGCCGTGGGTGGGAAAGGCCACGCCGGATCAGCCCCGGAAGAGCCTGCCCTGAGCTTGCCGAAGGGGGCGAAAGAAGAGGGCCGGAGCGTCTTTCGCCCCTCTGGGGCTTGAGGTAATATCGGTCCCCGTTGTCCCAGGGCTTACGCCCTGGGTTAGATTCTGCCGCCCTTGCAGGGCTGTGAAGCACTCTACACCAACTCTGAAATTGGTCTGGAGCAGCAGTTTCACAGTAGCTGTATAGCAATCCGAGATGTCATTCCGAGGGTTGAAGGCTTTTCGGCCCGAGGAATCTGCTTGAAAAGCGGTTTCAGGTTCTGGAAACGAGCCCGCCGCGCCTCCCCTTGCATGCCGCTGTTTCTAATAATCGTAGGCCGGCTTATTTTCATAGGTAATTTGAATGCCGGCAGGCTGCTTCCCAAGCTCCGGGGCATAGTCCTCGTGCAGAAAAACCACATTGCCTCCGACAACCGTCATCAACGGATAGGTGTTGGCAATTTCGTCCACCGGCTGCACGGTGAAGTAGTCCTGGTTCAAGACCAGGAAATCAGCCAGTTTGCCCGGCTCCAGCGTCCCGATCCGGTCCTCCCGCAACATGTAATAGGAAGGCCAGGAGGTCATCATCTTCATCAGAATTTCCCGTTCCACGGCCTCGTCCGGCGCAACCATATATCCCTTGTGATTCTTCCGGGTGATCAGCGGAACCGCATCATAAAAGTAGGTGGTGCTGTTCGTGCCCCGCACGCCGGCTTCGTTTTCAAAGACCACCCTGACCCCGCCCTCCAACAAACTGCGGATGGGGGAAATCCACTTCTGATACTGCATCCCGTACAGCTCCAGCCAGGGATAGGTCCGGTCCAAAACGTTTCCGCCACAACTGATGATCATCCCCAGCCGGGCCATGCGGGGGATCTGGTCGGGACGGGGATAGAGCCCGCAGTGATCCGAGCTGAAGCGCCGCGAGCGGACATAGTCCAGGGTGATGCTGGGCTCCTCGCGCATCGCCCTTTCGATGGAGTCCATAAAGTAATCGACGCCCCGGTCGGCGTAGGCGTGTCCCAGAGAGACCCGCTCCCTGGAGACGAGAGCGGCGTAGATACCTTCTGCCTGCGAAGTCCCCGGAGCATTTTTGCAATACTCCCGTTTCTTGATCTCCGGGCGGGACGGGATCGAGGAGCAGAACATGGGCGGGCCGTCGTCAATGTTGCCCACGCCTGCTCCTGTAGTCCAAAAGTAGTCGCTGCCCATGCCCGCCATATCGCCCAGACGGCGGTAAAAACTGGCCGGGTCCGGATTGTTCTGGAAGCCGAAGTAGTGAGTGTAGGCAAAGCGGACCGGCATTCTGTCCTGGCTCTCCAGCAGCCGGTAGGCATCCATAAAGCGCAGACCCATCAGGTGCGAGGTGAAGGTCGTGATTCCGACCGCGGCGTTTTTCAGCAGTCCGTCCCGGACGACATCAGCCAGTTCCGGAATGTGGTCTTTGAAGTATCCGTCCACCACCAGGGCCCGGCCGTAGAGCACCAGTCCCCCCTGCTGGTTCTCGTCCATCTCCTCGTTTTCACCCATCGGCGGCTCAAATCCGTAGAGGTCCACGATGGCCTGCTTGGCCGCGTCGTTAATCATGTAGGCCGGGTGGGCCGCGATGAAGACGGGAACTTCCGGTGACAGGCTGTTGAGATAGCTGACCGCCATTTTGTGGTCCTGCACGTACTTCACGCCGGGCCCCATGCCGGAACCGCCGTCTTCCGTGTTCAGATAGAGAAACGCCCACTGGCCTTCCGGAGCGTTGCCCATGCTCTCCTTCAGCGCTACCTCGATTCCCCGCGTAATCTCCTCGTCGGTTTTCCCGCCAACGAAAAACAGCCGGGAATATCTGTCTATGATCTCTGGATTGTCCTCAATCCAGTTCTGCACTTCGCGGTTGTGGATGTGGGTGTGAGAATCAATGATTCCCGGAATTACCGTGTGCCCGCCGAGATCGATGCGTTCCGTATTGGGCCCGGCCAGAGACAGGATCTCGTCGTTGCTGCCGATCTCGAAGATTTCATCGCCGCGAATCGCCATGGCCTCGACGATGGCGCCGAGGTTGGTCGTGGTCGACTCATCATCCATGGTCACAATCTTGCCGTTATAGACAATCAGGCTCGGGTAGGTCACCAGCTTTCGCGGAACCGTAACCGAATCCTGCGCGCTAAGGAAAGCGGCCATAGAGAACACCACGAGGACCGCCAAGACCAATCGGGCAGCATATTTCATCACTCATCTCCCTCCTTACGAAGGCATACTCTTCACAGAGACTCAAAGTTTAGAGAAGTATTCGCTAGTGCAATAGCTCCGCTATTGCGCTGACTAAAATGAACCTGCAATCGAAAACAGCGGCCAGTCAACCCTTTGGGGGGCTCTTTCGTATCCGTTATCCCTGGCAAACAAACTACCCAACCATCGCTTACCCAACCACCGCCGAGAACAAGGGGATGGGTTCAATTCGCTGCTGGCGGAAATCCTGCTCGAACTGTTCCATCTCGGTAGGCGTCAGCGGATGGAGAAACTGTTCGTTTCGCTGCCGCAACTCCTGCACGTGGAGGCCGACGACCTTCTGCCTGGCTTCTTCCAACGCTTCGAGCGGCGGGGCGGCCCGGGCCAGCTTCGGAATCATCTCCGAACCGTGGTGCAGCTCATCGGCGGCAACACCGCGTTCATGCTTGGTGATGCGGTCGGAAAATTCATCGGTCACAGGAAGCTGCCCCATGACGTAGTGGAAGCCGACGGCGGCCCCTTCCCGGTTCATCATGATGACGTCCCGGAGCCACTGCGAGCTTGCCTCGCGGGCCAGCTTGGCGCCCAAGTCAAAGTAGCCGTAATGCTCCGGCCAAAGAGCTTTTTTCATCCCCGGACCCGGCGCAAAGGCGTCGGAAACGTCTCCATACCCCCACATTTCCGGCACCTCGCAGGGCTTGCCATCCAAGTACCAGTTGAGAATCCGCATGTAACCAAAATAATGTTCTGCCTCCTCAAAGCTGTCGGTGCTCGACTTCTGGATACTCTCGAGCGGCTCCATGTTTTTAGCCTTGCGGAACATCATGCCAGAGTGGAAAACCATCGCGCCGTATTCTTTGGTGGTCTGCAAAGCCAGCCAGTTCACGTCCCGGTCCCGATTCCTCCGCTCCGAGTACGCCAGAGCCAGCCGCTTCGCAGCCCCCGTGTAGCGCTCGATCATCCTCGCCAGTTCCTCGCGGACAAACTTTTCGTCCATCTCATTCTTTCTATCCAGCGCCATATCGCACCTTCCTGAGAGCTTTAGTCGGTTTCTAGGGACTTCGGTCTAGTCTCCGCCCTTCAAAAAATCTCCGGGAAATAATACGTCAGCACGGAGTTGAGCCTCATGTCCGCCACGATGATCTCTTTGGTCCTCGGATTCAAGGCCACGCCGCGAGGTCTTTCAATCGTGCTTTGGGGTCCGCCGATCTTCCACCGTGCGGGAATATCGCCGTGATCGCGAATGCTCCAGACACCGATAAAAGCGCCCTCCGGCGTCGCCGCCGCCCAGTCGGTGGATTGAGGAATGATGATCCAGCCGCGGGGCGGATAGACCTGGATCTGCTCCACGATGGAGATTTCTGTCGCAGGCCCGCGAATGATGCCTCGCGGCTGCACATTGCCATTGTCGGTGCGGTTGAAGATCAGCAGGGCCCCGCTTCCCCTGCCGCCTCCGTATTCGGTGAGCTTATTGAGCCCCACCACCACCACGTCGTTGACCGGATCAACCGCGACGCTGTTGGCGTTGCGCAATTGGGTCGCGGGACCTCGGATCACCCGGATGGGGGCAACATTCCCATTCGCTTCCCTGGGGAAGACCAGTACTGAATCCCGGTTGGGGACGAATATTTCATTGTTGATCGGGTCCACGTCCAGCCGGTCCGGCCTCTTCAACTGGGTGCGGGAACCCTGAATGATCCGGATCGGCGCCTCTTCCCCTGTAGCTCCGCCTCGGAATGTCAGAATCGTCTGGCCGAACTGATTCGGCACCAGGATTTCATCATGAACCGCATCATAGCGGATATCGTGCATGGTTCGTGCCAGCAGCGTCTTTTGTCCTGCCAGCAATCGATGGGCGGTTGCTGTCCCGTTCGCCAGCCTGGCGAAGGCCGCAATCTGCGGATGGGCCACTCAGTTGGGCACCAGAAGCTCATCCCGCTTGGAGTCATAGGCCACACCCCCCGGATTGCCGATCGCCATCGCCACTTTTCCGAGCGGCGCACTGCGGATGGTGCGCAGCGGCGCGGCATTCCCGTTCGCCGTGCGCCGGTAAATGGTGGCCGAATGGTTGCCCATATTGGAGACCACCACCTCGTCGTTTTTGTTGTCCACATAAATGCCGGTGGGGTTTCGCAGGCCGGTTGCGGAACCTTCGAGGACCCGGAGAGGCGCTACGTTGCCGCTATCGGTCGCGCGGAAGACCAGGATCGAATCCGCTCCGTCATTGGCGACAAACAGTTCCCCGTGCTCCCGGTCCAGATAGATTTGTCCCGGCCAGTTCAACTGCGTCCGGGAGCCTTGGATGACCCGCAACGGTGCGGCGTCTCCGCTGGCGGTCCGCTCGTGCACGGTGATCGAGGGAGGCAGTGTTTTTCCGCTGCCCGGCACCGCCCTGCTTCGAGTCAGCGGCCAGTTCTCCCGGCCGGGATTCCCGGCGTCCTCCCGCACTTGATGAACCGAGCCGTGATTGGCCACAAAGATCCAATCATTCTCCGGGTCCACGGCAATCCCATGAGGATCGGCGAGACCGGCACGATCCCCCTGGATGAGGCGGATCGGGCCGTCTTCCCCTTGCGCCATCTTGGGATAAACCACCACGGCGCTGTCGTGCTCCACCGTCAGAAACATTTCCTGGTTTTCTTCGTCCACTGCGATGCCGTAGGTTCCGTGCGGAGTGTGAAGTTCGCGGTCGGGAGGAACGTCGCCCCGCGCCTGGCGGGAAAAGATGACCAATGTATCCATGGTGTCGTTGTTGACCGAATAGATGTCCCCATTTGCCGGATCCACATAGAGCCCGCAGTTAAACTCCACCTTGGTCCTGTGCCCGCCGATTACGCGCTTCGGCTCGGTCATAGTAGCTGTCGGCGGAGTATTGGCCTCTCGGTCATACACCATGATTTGGAAGAGGTTCTCGTCCTGCAGAATGATCTCATCCCTCACAGGATCAACGGCCACGGCGCTGAAGGTTGGATAAGTATCCTTGATCGCCCGCACGGGAGCGCGGTCGGCGTCGATGGAAGCTCCCCCGTCATTGGCGTTCTCTGCGAACACTCGCTCCTGCCGCAGAGCAGCCACCAGCCGGCTCTGCGAACTGGCCGGAACCCACTCGCACATGGCGCTGCCAGCGGCGGGCATGGGCTCAACCGAGACCAGTTGAGCGAAGCCCGAGGGTCTCCGCAGAGCCGCCTGGGAGCTCGCCTGGAAAGCAGGCTGCTCCGTGTCCCCGGCTGAAATGATCCATCCGGCGCTAACGGCCATTGCAGCGAGAATCGCAATGACACCCGGACGCCATCCAGATTGGTTGCTACGCGGCATATCGGTTCGTTCCTCCTCCCAACTTGCCCCGCATGAATGGGTCTATTTTAACGGCTAATCAGCCAACTCAACAACCCAGAGAATGCCGGATTGCGCGGGACTGCAAGCGGTCCATTCTGTTGGCGGCTAAACCGTTTTTACGAATTGTGTGTCCCGTCAGGGCACGGCTTCAGCCGTGCCGAAATGCTCTTCAGCCAAGTGCGCTTCAGCGCCTGAGGTAAGTCTTGAACTCTGCTTGTTCCAGCGATTCAATCCCACCCTCAGCGGCTGAAGCCGCTGTCGTGATCCGAGTGGCGGCACGGTTAAAACCGTGCCCTGACAAGAGCGCAATATGGGATACACGAGTTGTGAAACAGGTATAGAAAAAGGAAATTGGCTGCACCGCGAATGTGTCGCTCCCGGGTTCCCTCCTTTTATCCGATTTCCGAATCTTTATCCAATCCCGGCCATCTATACAATTCCGATCAGGGGCCAATACACCGTTACCAGCAAGAACAGAAGAACCCAGTCCACGACCAGGAAGAATGCAGCAAACTTCAACACGTCCCGGGAGCCATAACAGCCAAATGTATAGCCGGCAATCAATACGAGCGACTGATAGATGAAAAGCTTTCCGCTGGCGGAAAAACTCCAGATCATACCCACCGCCAGCGGATTCAAGTTATTGTTCACGGCATAATCCATCACCACCGGCAAGGTGACGGCGATGTTGGCGGTCTGGGAGGCCAGCAGGAGGTGCGAGACAAAAGCAAGCCAATAGAGGACCAGCGCGGAATGCGATACTTCCTGCAAATAGGGAGCTATGTGCCGGAACACGCCATCGGCCATCAGCTGCAGCATCTGTGTATCGCGCAACGCGCCGCCCATGCTGATCGTCGCGCCCATGAAGATGAAGATGAAGAAGTTGATTTTTTTTGTATTCTCCGCGGTCAAGACCCCGATGCCGGGCAGAGTCGCCGCCAGACCGACTCCCAGCCCCACCATCGCCGGGCTGATGTGGTGCAGCATATCCGTGGCCCAGATCGCGATGGCGATTGAGGTCAGAATAGCGGCCCGCTTTTCCTTCCCGCTCCAGGGGCCCAGAAGCTGCAACTGCTCCCGCAGGAACTCCCTTCCTCCGGGCAACTCCTTTTTCTCCGGAGGGTACAGACGCAGCACCAGCCACCAGACCGCAACCGTATAAAAGATATCCAGCGGCAAATACGCAATGAACCACTGGCTCCAGTACACGGGCACATTGCCGTGTTCAATGATTAAAGACCGCGCCAGGATGGCGGGCGTGCTGCCGATGATGCACTTGTCAAATAGGGTGGCGCAAAAGACAACCGCCAGCATCATGCCTTTGGCGACATTGCTCTTCCGGTCCAATCCAAAGCTGGATACCACGCCCATGACGATCGTGCCGAGCAAAATCACACGGGGCGGCCCCGCCGGAACCAGGAAGGTCAGCACAAAATCAGTGAGGATAAAGGCGAGCAGGATGTTTGAAAAAGAGGTGCCCACACGGGAGAGAATCGTAAAGGCGAGCCGCCGGGCCAGTCCGCTTTCGGTTACCATGGCGGCGATGAAAAGCGCTCCCAGCAGGAACCAGGGCGCCTCGCTGGTGAAGCCGCTAAACGCGATGCGGGAGGGAACCACCTGGAGAGCCCAGAACAGCCAGCAGCCGAGCAAGCCCGTCATGGCATGGGGAATCACCTCCCCGATCCAGAAGATCACCATGAAACAGGTGATCGCCAGGGCGTGCTGGGGGCGCGGATCCAGCGGCAACGGCGCAAACCATAAAACTGCAAGCGTGAGAACGCCCAGGGCCGCCCCAGCAAGCTTTCCCTTCGGCATCGGAACCGATTCGTTGACTGCTTCGCCGGTCACAGGAATACTCCTCCGCAGTTCTCGCTCCGTATGTTGGAAACAGTGAGGGCGGGACCACCTGCCAGCTACTCTTCAATCGCAGGGCTTTCTTCGTCCAGAAACCGCTTGCTGCAGTATGGGCAGGCCAGGAGAATCTTTTTATGGCGCAACTCCTCATAGTGGCAGTAAAAACGCCCCTGGCATCCCGGACAAGTAACCCAAAAAATTCTGGCCATTCTAAAAAGACCGTTCTTCAGAAAATCCGCCAGAAGGAAGTCCGCAGGCCCAAATGGCGGGAAGGGGCGCGGCTAGACACTCCGTCGGGAATCGGAGAATGTCGGCAGCGCATCCAGTTGTTTGGAGTCCACATAATTCTCCAGAGGAAATTTCTGGAGAGCTTGCGCCGGAACCCTTACACGGGCCGCAAAGGGCCTTTTTACCGGCATCGTGGCGTCGATCAACAGCTTGTCGGTGAGCAAATCGTCGCTCTGGGAAGGGTCCAGAGTGTTTCCTTTGACGTTCTTGATGATATCCACCGCTTCGCGTGCCTGCGTCCGGGTGGCGACGGCGAACATGACTTCCTGTTCATTAAACGGATCAATGTCGGCATCGACCACAATGATGTTTTTGATAAAGTCCACCTGCCCAAAGGCAGCCAGCGCGGCCTGCTTGGTTTCCCCCGGCACCTTCTTGTCAATCGAGATGTAGCAGTTGAAGCGGCCGCTCCCGGAAAGAGCGAAATGCACCGCCTTGACCGTGGGCACGATGCCCTTGATGGTGTTATAAATCGCTCCTTCCTTCGGGATTCCCCCCAGAATCCAATTGTCGCGGTGGCCCACGAAGGCGTGCTGCAGGATGGCTTGGCGGCGGTGGGTGATGGCGGTCACCTGGATCACGGGCCGGACTCGCTGGGGGCCGTAGTAGCCGGTGAATTCCCCGAAAGGCGCTTCCACTTCGCGCTCATTGGGCAAAATCTCTCCCTCCACGATCATTTCCGCATCGGCGGGCACCAGAATCTCTTCGCCCCAGGTCTCGGAAGCAACCAGCCGCAGTGGCTGGCCCGTAATCCCGCCGATGACCGCGTAGTCATCCTTGCCAAAGGCTTCCACATTCAACGCTCCCAGATAAAAGCCGGGGTGGTGGCTGGCGACGATCGCCACGGGGGTGGGCCGGTTCCGCGATTCGTACTGGCGGAAAATCTGCCAGTTGTGCCGGGGAGACATGTGGATGCCCAGCTTCCGCGGCCCTTTGTACATGGTCCGCAAGAAGGCAATGTTGTAGAAGCCCTCCTCCGGATGCTTCATCACCGGAGTCATGTTGATATAAGGGGCGGGGTCCATTTCATGATGGCGCACGATCGGGAAGTTGCGCAGGTCGCACTCCTCACCCCGCGCGACCACTTCTTTGACCGGGGCGTGGGACGGCTCAATGCGAACCGGCGGCAGCGGAGATTCCAGCCGGCGGGCATATTCCAGGCTCAATTCCATGCCGGACTGCTCACGCTTCAGTCCCAAGGCCAGCGCGCACCGTTCCCGGCAGGCGTAAACATTGCTCAGCAACGGAAAGGGCAGGTCGTCGCCCCGCATGCCTTTCGTCTTTTCAAACCACACCAGCGGAAACTTCCCCAAGTCCTCCAGATGTTTCAGCACCGCCGTGACCTCGAACTTTGCGGGGTCCACCGGCCGACTGACCCGGATCATCTCGCTGGGAAAATTCTTTTCGAGCGAGCCCAAAAACTTGCGCAGAGACAGCTCGGCGACAGCCGCGCCGCTTTTGGATTTAAGAACGGTAGCACCCATAGGAAATCCTTTCTCCGTATCAGGCCCCTGCATCCATTATTCCGGACAAAAAGGATACCTCAGCCGCAGGATTCCCGCAAACCCCCTTCTTGCTTTCTTCTGAGCTGAAGCGGCGGGTTATTGCTGGGTTTTGAGTTTTTGAAGCGATTCGAGATAAGGGGCCCTGGCCACTCCCCGCTCGGTGATGATGGCGGAAACGTAGGAGTGAGGCGTAACGTCAAAGGCAGGGTTCAAGACGGCAATCCCCTCCGGCGCGATCCGCACGCCCTGGATGGAAGTCACCTCAGAGCCGGAGCGCTGTTCGATGGGGATCGACTCGCCGGAAGCAATATCCAGGTCCACGGTGGAAAGCGGCGCGGCTACATAAAAAGGAACTTTGTTTTCCTTGGCCAAAACCGCCACCGAGTATGTTCCGATCTTGTTCGCCACATCGCCATTGGCGGCGATGCGATCGGCTCCCACCACAACGCACCCGACTCGTCCGGAATGCAGGAAGTGGCCCGCCATGTTGTCGGAGATCAGCGTGGTTGGAATCCCGTCCTTCTGGAGTTCCCAAGCAGTCAGCCGGGCGCCTTGCAGGAAGGGGCGGGTCTCGAGCGACAGCACATCCACGTTCTTGCCCTCGGCTATCGCGGAACGGATCACGCCCAAGGCCGTCCCATAACCCGCCGTAGCCAGCGCACCGGCGTTACAGTAGGTCATCACCGTTTTCCCGGCTGGTATCAGCGAGGCTCCATGCCCGCCCAGGGCTTTGTTCGCTTCAATGTCTTCTTCTAAGATTAGTTGCGCCTCCTGTTCCAGCTTTGTCCGGGCTGTCTCGATGCTCGCCTCCTGTTTCATCAGGCCGTCAAACAACTCGCTCATGCGCCTGATCGCCCAGAAGAGGTTGACCGCCGTGGGGCGGGTGGCAGCCAGGGTCTCGGTGATCTGCCGGAATTCGGCTTTCAAAGCATCCCTGTCTGTGGCCTGGGATTGCCGGACGCCCAGAGCAATCCCCATAGCCGCCGTCACCCCGATGGCGGGAGCGCCGCGCACCGCCATGGACCGGATGGCCTCGGCCACCTCCTGGTAAGTGCGGCACAGTAGATACTCTTCCTGGAGCGGCAACAGGCGCTGGTCGATCAGCAGGACGCCTTCCGGGGTCCATTCGATGGTCTTCACCGTGTTTGCGGTTGCTTTCAAGGAATCACCGATCTTTTGACCCTGCCCACTCTTCTGCCCCGCGAATTCTTCCTGTTCCTATCCGCTCTTCGGGTCTGGCTGGCCCTCATCCGCTCAGGTCGCGGAAGCCGTCCGTGGAGATGTACATCGAGACAAACAGGCAAGCATTGTACGCCAGATGCATTAGAAAAGGCGGCAGCAAGGAGCCGGTTTTCCCCCGGCAATAGGAAAACACACCTCCCACAACGAGGATGGTGGCGATTTCAGGCCATCCACCCCACAATTGCGGGGCGTGAATGGCGGCGAACAGCAGCGCGGTTAAAACTACCGCTATCCAAAATCCCCAAAGCTTCTCAAATACGGGATAAAAGAACCCCCGGAAGATCAGTTCCTCCACAAAGGGAGCCACACAGATCCCCAAAACAACCAGCATATAGGCAGCGTCGGGACTGGAAAGCCACTTTTCAATGGGCAGTGGTTTCTCGGAGGGGAATAAGTTGAATTGGTCGAAAGTCCAGTCCAGGATCGGCGCCAGGAAGGCTAATGCTGCGCCGCCGAACAGATAGGCAATCCCGTGCTGCGGTCCGCGCACCCACCGGAGGGCCTGCCAAAACGGCCGGCGATACTTCGTGGTGATGATGAAGTAGATGAACAGAAGCCACGAAAGCTCCAACCCCACCTGCATCGAAATCACAAAAGGAGTCTGCCTGGAAGCTTCCTCCCCGGGTGGAAAGAATGAGGAGGCCGCCAAAACCACAAACAGAAAAGAAAGCACGGCAAATAAGACGAAAGCGCCCAGGTCGGCGAGCGACCAGGGCGGCTCCATGCCAGAAGTGGGGCTGGAAACCGGACTAGAAGCGGGAGTTACAGGTGCAGTCTCGGAGGGCCACAAAGGAAGCTGCGAACCGGCCTGATCGGCCGGTTGTTGTTCGTTCCGTGTGCCGGGCGGCTCGCGCCGCAACTCATCCATTGCCATTTAATCCTGTTCAATCAGGGCCGCCGCCAGCAGCGGCAACAGGATTTCGTGATGACCGGTAAGGGCAATTCCCTGGCCTCCATCGAGGGTCGGCCGCCGCACCACATTTTCCGACGGCCGGTACTGCTGTAAAAAGTCCATGTTCACGGTAGTGAATTCCCGCAACGGGTGGCCCAGGTTGCGCACCACAGAGACTGCCTTCAGGAATACCTCCGGCAGGATCACGGCGGAGCCTACGTTCAGGTAAACGCCGCCGGAGTTCAGCTCCCGAACCAAGCTGGCAAACAACGAAAAATCTCGGAAGCTGGTCCCGCCGATGGCCCGGCCATCGGCCAGCGGATGGTTGTGCGGCGTGTCGGTGCCCAGGGCCACATGGACCGTGACGGGAATCTTCCGGCGATAGGCATGGATCAGCAGGCTCGCATCTGCGAACGCCGCTTTTCCGGGAGATGATCCCGCCGGTTCCTGACAGAGACCTTCCAGGAACCGGCCCAGTCCCTCGCCCATCCCGATCTCGTCGCGATCGGCGGCCGAGATTGCCTGGTTCATCCATGCGCCGGTCTCCTCCGCCATGCCAAACCGTCCTTCGGGCAGCGCGGCGTCTACGTCCTCCGAAGTAGCCCCAGCCAGAGCGACCTCAAAGTCATGAATGGCCGCAGCCCCGTTCATGACGATGCTAGAGACAAACCCCCGCTCCATCAGGTCAATCAGCACCGGACTTAGTCCGACCTTAATGACGTGGCCGCCCAGTCCCCACAGGATCGGCTTCCCTTTTTTTCGGGCACTGAGAATTGCTTCGACGGCGGCGCGAAAACTTTTGCCGGCCAGAATCTGCGGCAGCGAATCGACCAGCGCCCCGACGCCTTGCCCTTTCCGGTAGGGGCGCGCGAACTGGCTTGCCTGGACCTTCGCAGGCCGTTTGCCCAAAGCTATTGTCCGCAAGCCGGTCCGGTCCAGCGGGCCTGTATCATAAATACTCATAGCTACTCATGAACACCTGCGGCCAGAAGAATCGTTTCCGGTCCCTCGCGGGCGGGTCCGGACGTGAGCGGCGCTCAATTGCTTATTGTAAACGGATTCGGTGGTTGGGGAACATTCCCGAAATATTACGGGCAGTCTATTCATTGCGGGGAACAAGCAGATGGCAGGCACGGTCTCCCCGGCTTTGGAGCGGGACTATTGATCGAGAGGGTCATTGGATCGCTTTTTGTTACCGGGAGCGCCCTCCGTTCATCCCCGAACGCGCCGGAAGAACCTTGGCGAGGGCCTGGCCCGTGAAGGAACGACGGGAGCGCATCACCTGTTCCGGAGTTCCCTGGGCTACCAGCTTCCCCCCGGCTTCCCCTCCCTCGGGTCCGAGATCAATCACCCAGTCCGCCGTCTTGATTACATCCAGATTGTGCTCGATGATGATGACGGTGTTCCCCAACTCTGTCAAGCGGTTCAACACCTCCAGGAGCTTCCGCACGTCGTCATAGTGAAGGCCTGTGGTAGGCTCGTCCAGGATGTACAAGGTGCGGCCCGTCTGGCGTTTGCTCAACTCGCGCGCCAGCTTGATGCGCTGGGCCTCTCCCCCGGATAGCGTTGTCGAGGACTGCCCCAGGTGCAGGTAGCCGAGGCCCACCTCCTCCAGCGTTTTCAGCTTCTGCATCACCTGAGGGATGTTTTCGAGCACCGGCAGGACGTCCTGCACCGTGCTCTCCAGCATGTCTGCGATAGAGTGCCCCTTGTAGTTGACCGCCAGCGTCTCGGAATTGTAACGGCGTCCCCGGCAGATTTCGCAGGTGACGTAAACGTCGGGCAGGAAGTTCATCTCGATGCGCCGCTGCCCGTCTCCCTGGCAGGCCTCGCACCTTCCGCCGCGGACGTTGAAGCTGAAGCGCCCGGGGCGATAGCCGCGTTCGCGGGACTCCGGCAACAGGGCGAACCATTCCCGGATAGGAGTAAAAACGCCGGTGTAGGTAGCGGGGTTGGACCGTGGCGTGCGCCCGATGGGCGATTGATCGATGCAGATGACCTTGTCGATCAACTCGGCGCCTTGCAGGCGGCTGTGCGCTCCCGGCTTTTCCATCGCCCGGTAAATTTTGCGGGCCATGGCGCGGTAGAGAATGTCATTCACCAGCGTCGATTTGCCGGAGCCGGAGACTCCCGTGACCACGGTGAGCAACCCGATGGGGAACCCGGCCTCTATGCTTTTCAGGTTGTTGGCGCGAGCGCCCAATACCCGAATGAACTTTCCGTTCGGCTTTCGGCGCAATGCTGGAACAGGGATGGCAAGCTTCCCGGCCAGGTAACGGCCCGTCAAGGAAGCCTCGCTGGCAGCGATCTCGGCGGGCGTGCCGGCAGCCACCAGATAACCCCCTTTGCGTCCGGCTCCCGGCCCCAGGTCCACCACGTAATCGGCACGGCGAATAGTCTCCTCGTCGTGCTCCACTACAAGCACGGTATTGCCCAGATCGCGCAGATTTTCGAGTGTTGCCAGCAACCGGGCGTTGTCGCGCTGGTGCAGGCCGATGGAAGGCTCGTCCAAAACGTAGAGCACGCCTCGCAATTTGGAGCCGATCTGCGTGGCCAGGCGGATACGCTGCGCCTCCCCGCCCGAGAGCGTGGTTGCGGAGCGGTCCAGCGTCAAATAGCCGATGCCCACGTCCATCAAAAATTGCAACCGCTCCAATATCTCGCCCACAACGCGCCCGGCGATTTTCTCCTCCCGGCCCATCAGGCTCAGCCCCTCCAGTATCTGGACCACTTTGCTGACAGGCTCCGCAGTGAGGTCGGCGATGGAGAATTGCTTCACCCGTACGGCCAGACTTTCCGGACGCAGCCGCCGCCCCTGGCAATTTTCGCAAGCTACAGCCGACATATATTGCGTCAGCCATTCCCGGTATCCCTCCGAACTGCTCTCTTCATAAACCTGCCGGAGACTAGGGATGATGCCGGGAAATTTTTTCCGGGAGCGCTGCCCGTTCGATTGCTTGCCGTAGAGAATCTGGTTTTGCACCCGCGTCGGCAAATCACCAAAGGGAGTTCCGAGATCGACGCGATGCTCCTCTGCTGCCTCGGCCAGCGCCCGCCGCAGAACCAGCGAACCGGAGCCGGGCCCCAATCCTCCCTCGAGCAGCGGCTTGCCCCAGTCCACAATCAGCCGGGCGGGATCGAAGTCCCACTTGTTGCCGAGTCCCTGGCAGGAGGCGCACGCTCCGTATTTGCTGTTGAAGGAGAAGGAGCGAGGCTCAAATGCGGGGACGCTGGTGCCGCAATCCGCGCAAGCCAGCGATTCCGAATAGAGGCGCTCTTCCCCATCCACCACGGCCACCTGTACCAGCCCTTTGGCCAGCTTCATGGCGGTGGCGACGGAGGCTTCCACCCGCTTCTCCACGCCGGGCCTCACCAGCAGACGGTCCACTACAACCTCAATGGTATGGTTCTTGCGCTTGTCGAGACGAATCGGCTCCTCCAGGCTGTGCAGCGCGCCGTCGATGCGCGCGCGGAGGAAACCCTCGCGCGCGAGTTTTTCCATCTCCTTCTTGAACTCTCCTTTGCGGCCCCGAACCAGGGGAGCCAGGATCATGATGCGGTCGCTGCCTTCGAGCGCGAGGACCTGCTCGACGATTTGGTGAACGGACTGGCGCGTGACGGGCTTCCGGCAGTTGGGACAATGTGGAACGCCGATGGAGGAATAGAGCAGCCGCAGGTAGTCGTAAATCTCCGTAATGGTGCCCACCGTCGAGCGCGGGCTGCGGGCGGTGGTTTTCTGTTCAATGGAGATGGCGGGGCTCAGGCCCTCTATCGAGTCCACATCGGGCCGCTCCACCTGGTCCAGAAACTGCCGCGCATAGGCCGAGAGCGTCTCGACGTAGCGGCGCTGGCCCTCGGCGTAGATGGTGTCAAACGCCAGGCTGGATTTCCCGGAGCCGCTCAGGCCGGTGACGACAGTGAGCGCGTGACGGGGAATCTCCACGGAGATGTTTTTCAGGTTGTGCTGCCGCGCCCCGCGAACAGTGATCTTCTCAATCGCCATTAGATTTCCACACTCAGTCGTTCCGGCAAGATAGAAGCTACGGAAAGCCCCATGGAAGACAGGACAACCAATTATCATAGCCCTTGTGTCAGGAGAGGGTCAAACCACTGCTTGTCCAACCGCTTGTCCAGCCCATTACTAATCGCGTGCTCTTCAACAAATGGGGCGGTCCTGAATTTGAAGGACGTGCGAGGCAAGGCCAAGGCTTACCAAGTCCGGCAGTTGCTTCAGATCGTGGAGCGGTATAACCTGTCGCTAGGTGGTGAGGAATGAGGGACTACCATATCAACATTTTCTTCAGTGAGGAAGACGGCGGCTACATTGCCGACATCCCTGATCTGGCGCACTGCGCGGCTTTCGGCGAGACGCCGGAACAGGCTCTGGGCGAAGTGCTCAAGGCCAAGGCGGTTTGGATCGAGGCCGCCAGGGCGGAAGGCAAGCCAGTGCCCCCGCCTTCTTATCGGCCAGCTATTTATCAGGTAACTCCGGTCCACGCCTAGCCCCTCGCCGCCAGCGCTTTCGTAGCCACCGCCCGCCAAGGCGGTTTGGGCGGGGTGGGCTCTTTGGGGGAACCCATGCCAGGAATTGACGATCAGATAGAGGCAGTAAAGAAACAGTATCCGAATGAATCCGATTCAACCTTCAATTTGATTCTTCGTGTTGCAGGCCAATTCAACGTATTGGCAGGCGTAGTCAACACAATCAAACAGCAGTTCTCAGGTGCCGCGGCAACCGATAAGGTAATGGCGCTTCTGAATGTGTTTGAGCAAACGATTCGAAGGCTGGAGCGGAACGTTGAGCGACTGTCGGCGAAACTCGAATCTCCTAAATTCGTCGAGACGTTAACGGTGGCTGTCAATGAAACGATCCGCACATCTGACCGGAATAAGATTGAACGATTTGCGGTTGTTTTAGGCCATTCGGTAGCTGACCTTACCAACGCATTTCCGCTAGAGGAAGCAAGTGCGTACATTCGCGACTTAGCACAGCTAGGCGAGGCCGATATTCAAGCAATGAGGATTCTCTATTCTGTTCAATCGCGTCTCTTCACAGGCGGGGCGGTGCCCACTGATCCCAATCCATACACGCAAGTTATCAAAGAAGTGTTCGCTGGGGTTGATAACGCCAGAGTTTCACGAGAGGAATTCTACTCACGATGCTCACGGCTAAACGGCTTCGGCCTCGCAATAGAAGTAATGCGCAACAACAGTCGGATGGCGCCGGGAGATCACTGTTTTCGTCTTACAAAAAGAGGGGCTCAGTTGGTAGAAATCTTGACGCCACCCACCGAAGCTGCCTGACCCGAGTTTTCAGCAGACGCGTTCGCGGCTGAAGCTCAGAATCGTTAGGTGTAGCGTGCCCTACACCGCCTGGCTAGAGCGGGTAGCCCCGGCGAGCGGTTTTCCCCTCGACTTCGCTTCCTTCGGCTTCGCTCAGGGCAGGCGGGGCAAGTTCGCCGTGGGCATTTCTCAAGCGTGACGATCCTGGTGCGAAAGGAGAGAGCTAGAGTTTCTCAGTGGTCAGGCCCGTTCGCTTGGCGATCCGAGCCAACATTCGCGGGCCGATCTCCTCGTCGTCGTGGAAAGCGAAGACGAAATCAGGCCAATCGGGGCGGCTGAGTGTGCGGTGCGAACCAGACTGACGCTTCCTCTCCCAGCCGATCTTCAGCAGAGCAGCCAGCACCCGCCGGGCCTTTGCCGAGGGCCAATGGCTCATGCTGCCTGAAAGATGACTTCCAACAATTCAGCGGGAGCTTCGCGTTGCTCCAGGCGCTCAGCGAGCACTCGGAGGGCAAGAGCTTGGACGCGAGCAACGGCTTCATCACGGCTCGCGCCGTAGCACATCACGCCGGCCAGAGCGGGCACTTCGGCCAGCCAGCGGCCATCGTCCTCGCGTTCGAGCTCGATCGAAAAGGTCATGCAGGTACTGTACCATCCTGGCCGGCTGTCCAGCAAGCGCATAGCCATGGTGAGCGCTTTTCCTCTCGACTTCGCTCCCTTCGGCTTCGCTTCCCTCGACTGCGCTCGGGACAGGCAGGGCAGGCGGGGCAAGCACGCCGTGGGCATTTCGCGCGGATTCACAAGCCCACGACGAAACAACATTCGTCGTGACTACCCACCCCTTCGCCCAATCCACTCTTAAAAATTCCCTGAACCAGAATGGGCAATGGAACGGGTGCGTTGACAATCACGCCGGAATTGATTTTCACGAGATCTTCCATTACGCTCGAATATCGTTCGCAGGCACCGAAAAGTTTGGAGGGTAGTTTGTCAGAGAGCCGCCGCAGCGAGAGTGGAAAGATCAAGATCATCTTGCTGCTATTCATTGTGGGGATCGCTGCTTTTTTTCTGTGGCGGGAAATCAGCGCCGCGCCTCCCGTGATCCGTCTCGGCAGGGAGATCAAAGGAATCAGCCGGTCTACGGAACTCTCCTTCACGGCAACCGATCAACGCAGCCTCCTCGCGCTGAGTTTCTCGATTGAGCAGGGCGGCGAGACGATTCCCATTTTGTCTGAGTCCTACGGTTCGCGCTGGCGCTTCTGGGAGTCCGGCCCCCATGAATTGACGCGGGCAGTTCGCCTGGGCGTCGCCCACCAGGAGCAACTGCAGGACGGAGCCGCCGAACTGCGGGTGGATGTTCAAAACAAAAACTGGTTCTCCTCGCGGACTACCCTGACGCGCGACGTGGTGGTCCGTTCCGTTCCGCCGAGGATCGACATCCTCTCCGGGCTGCTCCACGTCAATCAGGCCGGCAGTGAGATGGTCCGCTACCGCGTCTCCCGGCACACGGTTTCTTCCGGCGTCCGCGTGGGAGAGCATTTCTTCCCCGGCTATCCGGCGCCGGAAGGGAATCGCGACGAGCGACTGGCCCTGTTTGCCTTTCCCTACGGCGTACCTGCGGATACGGTGCCGCAAGTGGTGGCGCGCGACGATGCGGAGAATGAATCGCAGGCGAGCTTCCCCTTTCGCCTTTTGACAAAAAACTTTCGCAGCCGCGACTTGCAGATTTCCGACCGCTTTCTCCAAGCAACGGTGCCGTCCATCCTTTCTCACACCCCGGAACTCACCGACCAGGGGGATTTGCTCCAGAATTACCTGATGCTGAACGGGACGGTGCGCCAAAGCAACCGGGCCAAGATAGCGGAGATGTCCAAACAGTCCGCCGCTGAGTTCCTCTGGCAGGGGTCGTTTTTGCAATTGATGAACTCGGCGGTGGAGTCGCAGTTCGCCGATGACCGCTCCTATTGGTACCAGGGAAAACAGGTGGACCACCAAGTTCATCTCGGATTCGACCTGGCAGCGGTCAGGAATACGCCGGTGGAGGCATCCAACGCGGGGCGAGTGGTCTTTGCCGAGTACCTGGGAATTTTCGGCAACACAATCATCCTCGACCACGGGTTCGGGTTGCAGTCGCTCTACGCACATCTGCATTCTTTCGAGGTCGGCGTGGGCGACACGGTCCGCCGGGGCCAGACGATCGGCAAAACGGGCTCCACCGGGCTGGCCGGAGGCGATCATCTGCACTTCACGATGTTGCTGGGTGGCGTAGAGGTGAACCCCATCGAATGGTGGGATCAGCGGTGGATTGAACAGCACATCCTGCCCAAGCTACCCGCAGGGCAAGTAATGCGTTAATGCGGCGCCCCTACTCGCGGATGGCGACGATCCGGAGCCGCCTGTAATCGGCGAACCATGTGCCGTCTCGAAACAGGGCGGGCCGGAGCCGGTCTTCCACGCAGCGGATCAGGTCCGGCCGCTTCTCCGGTGCCACAGCAGCCAGGAAGTCGCCCGCAAACATCTCCATCCAATTGCGGACGCCGTTTTCTCCCTCCTCCAAAGCCGTAGGGCGGTCAAACAAGACAGCGGAACGGACGGCCAAGCCGTGCTGTTCCAGGAGCCCTGCATACTCGCCGACGCTCGGGAAATAGCGGCGATTTCGCTCGGCTATTGCTAAAAAATCCTGGGACGGAGCGCCCAGCGCCTTGCTGGCGCTTTGCAGGGCCGAATGAATGACCTCGACGTTCCCCTTGCCGCCAAACTCGGCCACAAAACGTCCTCCGCGCTGGAGCGCTGACGCAATGCATGTAACGACCTGCTCCGGCTCCCGCATCCAATGCAGCGCAGCATTCGAGAAGACGGCGTCAAAAACCTCCGCGAACGGGAGCCTGCCGCCGTCGGCCACGACAAAACGCAGGCCGGGATAACTGTTCCTCGCCTGATCGATCATCGCCTGCGAAAGGTCCAACCCGGTGACTTCCGCTCCGGAAAGGGCGATCTGGTGGCTCAGGTGCCCGGTTCCACATCCCAGATCGAGAATGCGTTCTCCTCTTTGTGGCGAAAGCAGCTCAATCACTTCGCTCCCGTACTTCCACACAAAGGAGTGCTTGCTGTCGTAGAGGGATGCATCCCACCGTTTGTTGCCCGTCATGAAGATACCCGCTGGACCGACAAAAACGCGTTCCCCGGCGGGTCCGGCGTTCCTGCGGCAGCCAGCACACCATTCCCAATGGTTGTGGTCAAGCGGCAGTCGTGGGACTATAATATCCCAACCGATTTTTGGGGGCGTGGATGTCGGATCATCTCAAGAAGAAGTTGGAAGAAGAAATACGAACGCTGGAACACGAGTTGAACCATGAACTCCCGGCGGAGTTGAAGAAAGCCGTGGCGCACGGGGACCTCAGCGAGAACGCCGAGTACGCCGCGGCGCGGGAGCGCCAGGACTATGTCAGGGCGCGCTTGGCACAACTGGGCAAGCGGCTTTCAGACATCTCTCTGATCAACTTCAGCAAAATTCCCCGGGACCGCGTGGCCTTCGGCTCCACGGTTTTGGTATATGATGTGAGCAAAGAGACGGAAATTGAATATAAGCTAGTCGCCAGCGAAGAGGCGGATGTTTCCAAAGGGATGATCTCCACCTTCTCGCCCATCGGACGGAGCTTGGCCGGCACGCAGGTCGGTGATATGGTCCGCGTCCAGACACCTTCCGGCAGCAAGGAGTTGGAGATTCTGAAGTTTTCCACCATCCACGACGAAAGCTGATCTCTGTTTGCCCAGGATCGAGGGGGCAATTTCACCGGATGCAAGTTCCAGCGGAGACGCGGCAGAGGCTGGGTAAAGACCGAATTTTTCTGAAGATTTTAAGGATACGACGCAATGTTATCGCGAGGCATCGGAACAGGCGGGAATTTTATATTGGATCCTATCATCCGAGGGATCTCGCTGACCAGAATCCACCCCAACGTCCTGACGGCTCTCGGGCTGGTCATTAACATCGTAGCGGCTGTCTTTTTTGGGGGAGGACACTTCCTGGCCGGCGGACTGGTGGTGCTGGGGGCCAGCATCTTTGACTTTGCCGACGGCAAAGTGGCCCGCATCACCAACCGGGCCACCACCTTTGGGGCGTTCTTCGATTCCGTCATCGACCGCTATTCCGACTTAGCGCTTTACATGGGACTGCTGGTGCATTATGCCCGCAGCGACCGCATTTTCTATGTGGTGCTGGTGGCGGTGGTGATGACCGGCTCCGTCATGGTCAGCTACACGCGCTCCCGAGCCGAATGCATCCTTCCGAGCTGCAAGGTAGGGTTTCTGGAAAGGCCCGAGCGCGTCGTGCTGATCATCATTGGAGCTCTGGCGAACCGCATGGCCCCGGTGCTTTGGGTGATCGCCATCCTATCCAATATCACCGTCATTCACCGCTGTGTCTATACCTGGCAAGAAACGCAAAAGGACAGGGTGTCCGCCTCCTAGTCAACTCCGACTCCCTTGCCTTCACCGTTTCCAATCCGGCAGCTAGTTTCGATTTTCCTTTAGTTCGATTCTTTTTGGGGATGCCAAGCCGGCCTCCCGGAAAGTCCCTTAAAATGGGGCAAGCGTCCGTGAAATTTTCAGAACCTTCACCCTTCACCTTTTGCTAAGGAGGTCTCATGTTGCCACAACAGTGGATGCAATGGATTTGGCCGGCGGCTGCGGTCGCGGCTCTGATGCTGGGCGGCTACTTGCTCATGAAGCTGTTCCGATTCGAGGTGAAGCACATCATCGAACGAACGGTGAAAAACAAGGTGCTCGATCCCGCTCTGCTCAAATGGATCGATGAAATCTCCGGGGTCATCCGGCTGGCGGTAATCGCCGTGGTGGGAATCCTGGCGGTCTTCTTCGTTCTAAGGTCTATGGGGCATCCCGCAGTGGTCGGCTGGGACTTTTCCGTGATCGTGAACTGGTTGATGGCTCACGGCCTCCGCATCGTTCTCTTGCTGGCCGGCGCCTATCTGGCAAGCAAGATCGCCAACCTGCTGCTCTCCAACGTCGGCCTGCTGATTCGCCCCTTTGACGAATCCAAGGCGGCGGAGATGGAACGGCAAAAGCGCGCCAAAACGATCAGCAGTGTTCTCCAAAAGTTCGCCACTGCGGCGATTATCGGGGTGGCCTTCTTGATGGTGTTGTTGGAGCTGAACTTAAATATCACCCCGATCCTGACCAGCGTGGGGGTAGTGGGAGTCGCCCTCGGTTTTGGCGCCCAGCAACTGGTCGGCGACCTGATCGCCGGATTTTTCATCATTTTCGAAAACCAGATGCGCGTCGGAGACGTGGCGATCATCAACGGAACCGGCGGGCTGGTGGAGGAGATTCATATGCGGACCACTGTCTTGCGGAGCCTGGACGGCACCGTCCACGTCTTCCGCAACGGCACCATCGACGCGCTTTCCAACATGACCCGGCTCTTTTCCTACTATGTGGTGAACCTGGGAGTCGCCTACAAAGAAGACACGGACCGCGTCTGCCAGGTGGTGCGGGAGGTCGTCGACGGGATGCAGGCCGAAGAAAAGTATGCCCATTCGATCCTGGAGCCCGTGGACATCCTCGGAGTGGATGAGTTCGCGGACTCGGCCGTCAACATCAAGCTGCGCATCAAAACCCTGCCGATCCACCAGTGGGCAGTAGGGCGCGAATTCCGCCGCCGCATCAAGTACCGGTTTGACCAGGAAGGAATTGAGATTCCTTTCCCCCATCAGTCGATTTATTTCGGAGAGGCGAGCAAGCCATTCAACGTGAATGTTAATAACCCCGGGGGGCAACAACCTGCCTCCACGCCTCCGGGGGCAACCCCGCAACCGACCGGCTAAAGGAAAACAGGAACAGACCGGCCGCCCTAGACGCTAAAAGGACACCAGTTGGTGGTCGCCCGAATCCAGCGAAATCGCTTCGTAGACCTGATCCAAAAATTGGGGTCCATATCGGGCCAGGAAAGAAATCCCGCTGAAGAGTCTTTCTTGCGGAGTTTTCTGCGGGTAGAGGCTGTTTTCGAGCCGCAACGCATCCCGCTCAACTTGCTCCGTGCGGTTCTGGACAGCCGAAGTCGCTTTGCGCTCCAGGCCGGAGAGCTGATACTGCATCTTCCGGGCGCTTTGTGCCGCAGCATCCACCAAGGTAGGGTCCACCTGGGCAAGCGCTTTCTGCAGCATCTCCATACGCTCTCCCAGCCCTTTAGATGCCTTCTGAAACATGTCAGTCAGCCCCTCCGGCAAGAAGCGCGCGGCCATCTTTTCCCGTAATAGCTGCTTTCCCGCATACACATCTAAGAGCGTCAAGCCGTATTTGCCCAGAAGCCGGGTCGCGGGCCTCTCCAGAATGGTAAAGCTGGCGCGAGGGAAAATGACCGGCATGCGGCCCAATACGCTTTGATAAATGGAACCGGCTTGAGCCAGGTAAGCCAGTTCGGAGGGACCGGCCACGTAGGCAACCGTGGGCAGCAGGGCATCCTGCATCACCGGACGCAGCAGCACATTGGGAGAAAGATTCTCCGGTTGCTGCTCGAGCTGCGCCAGCAAATCCTGCGCCGAGCAGGTGCGGCCCTCAGCCGACACAAACTTCTCTCCTTGCAACCGCAAGGCCGAGCGGCGTCCGTTTGCTTGCATAAACAGGAGGGACGAGCTCTCCGTCACGCGTACCTGGGCATGGTAGCCGCTCTCGGTCAAGCGGCGGGTGCGTTCGGCGAGGCCGCGCTGCAACTCCGGGGCCGATTCGACGGCTGCGCGAAAAACACGGGCGCTCAGTTCATGGAGGCGGCGGTCCATCGGGTCCATCAGCACAACGCCGAAGTCGCGGAACAGCCGGGCCATGAAGCAGCCGAAGGCGGTTCCATAACTCTCTCCCGGCTTGTAGCACTCTGCCAATAGCTCAAACAGGCCTGAGGCCCCGGCAGAATCCGGTAAAATTTCGCGCAGTTCATCTTGCAGCCGGACGACCGCAGCGGTGAAAGAAACTTCCCCGACTTGGGCGCCCGGGACCGGGGGTTGATCGAGATGATCCAACCGTCTCGGATTCCCTTCGCGGTCCTGCACAAAGCAGTGGTTCACCTCATCCAGGTCATGGTCCTCGGTGGCCAGCCAGAAAATCGGCACCGCTTCCAGGCCCCTGCTCGACAGGCTCCGGGCCAGTTTAATGGCGGTCAGCGCCTTAAAGAAGGCGAAAACAGGGCCGCTGAACAGGCCCATTTGCTGCCCGGTGACAACTGCATAGCAATCCGGGCGCTCCAGATTTTTTATACTGTCGAAGGTTTGCTCCGAGGAGGAAAACCGCTGGTTCTGTTCCTTAAGAACAGCCGCGACCTGCCGCCGAAGATCAGCGGGGTACTCGACCGATTGCGCAGCCTTCCGAAAGCTTTCCGCTTCGAACGGGTTATAGGAATAAAATTCGCTCACGCGGCCATAATCGTAAAGATAGTCCGCGAACAAGCGCGAGGTGTGAGGAATCCGGGTATAGGGAATCGAGTGATCATCCATAGCGCTATTAGCTTATCCTTACATCCATCATCACATCCAGCATCGCGGGGCATCCGGAGTCGAACAAGAGGAAATGCGAAGGGTTACGAGGCTCCGCCGCAGGGCAAGGATTCAACCCATTAGGACAGCAACATACGCGGGGTGCAGGAGACAGAGGAACGAGAACAATGCCGGCCCCTTACTTTTCCACCGTTGTTTTATGCAGGTCCTGCAGCGCCATTACCTGGATTGGACGTGACTTCCGGGCGGCGATTCCTTCCACGGCGGCCAGTCCGCCGGCTATGGTGGTAATGCAGGGAACCCCGTGCTGCACGGCCGCGCGGCGGATTGTTTTCTCGTCAAAAAAAGACTTGGCCCCGATCGGAGTATTGATCAGAAGATGTAGCTCTCCTCCCTTGATCAGATCCACGACGTTGGGCCTGCCCTCCATCACTTTGTAAACCGATCGCACGGGGATGCCGGCATCCCCCAGCACCCGCGCGGTTCCCCGCGTGGCCACGATTTCAAACCCGATCTCCACCAGCTTCTTGGCAATGACCACCGCTTTCGGTTTCTCCTTGTCTTGGACGCTGACGAAGGCACGGCCCTGCAGCGGGAGGCGTAGGCCGGCGCTCAACTGGGATTTGGCAAAGGCCTCCCCGAACTGCTCGCCGATACCCATGACTTCTCCGGTGGATTTCATCTCCGGTCCCAGGATAGGATCCACTCCGGAAAATTTGGCAAAGGGAAAGACCGGCGACTTCACGCAGAATTGCTCCACCGGCAGATGTCCCAGCAACGCACCAGCCGCCGGGCCGGTTTTGCGGATGGCCGCAGGCCCCTCTTCCACTGTAAGGTTGAACTCCCGCAGCTTGCGGCCTGTCATCAGACGGGCGGCCAATTTTGCCAGGGGAACGCCGGTTGCCTTGCTGACATACGGCACCGTGCGCGAAGCCCGGGGATTCACTTCCAGCACATAAACCTTTCCTTCCCGGATGGCGTACTGAACATTCATCAGGCCCACAACCTCCAGCGCCAAGGCAAGCCGCACCGTGTAATCCCCCAGCGTCTGCAACTGATCCGGTTCCAGAGAATAAGAAGGCAGCACGCAACAGCTATCGCCGGAATGGATGCCCGCCTCCTCAATGTGTTCCATGATGCCGCCGATCAGGACCTGTTCTCCGTCGCACAGCGCGTCCACGTCCACCTCGGTGGCATCCTCCAAAAAGCGGTCGATCAGGATGGGCCTGCCGGGGTGGGAATAATCCACGGCTTCGCGCATGTATTCATCGAGCGTGGATTCATCGTAGGCAATCACCATGGCGCGCCCCCCCAGCACATAGGAAGGGCGCACCAGAACCGGGTAACCGATGCGGGCGGCGATCTCCCGAGCTTCCGGCAAGGTGGTGGCGCTTCCGTTCTCGGGCTGAGGGATACCGAGCGAATTCAGCAACTGGCCGAAACGCCGGCGGTCTTCGGCCAGATCAATCGAATCGGGGCTGGTTCCGATAATGGGCACCCCGGCCTTCTTCAAAGGCAGGGCCAGGTTGAGCGGAGTCTGCCCGCCGAACTGCACGATGACCCCATCCGGCTTTTCCTCCGCCACCACTGCCATCGTATCCTCGAACGTCAGCGGCTCAAAATAAAGCCGGTCGGAAGTGTCGTAGTCGGTGGAAACCGTCTCCGGGTTGCAGTTCACCATGATGGTTTCGTAACCATCCTCTTGCAGAGCAAAGGAGGCGTGGCAACAACAATAATCAAACTCAATGCCCTGGCCGATGCGGTTCGGCCCGCTGCCGAGAATCAGGATTTTTTTTCTGGCAGACGGATCGGCTTCTCCCTCCTGCTCGTAACAGGAATAGAGGTAAGGCGTATGGGACTCGAATTCCGCGGCGCAGGTATCGACGCGCTTGAAGACAGGCGTCACGCCCCGCTCATTCCGGAGCCTGTAAATCTCCTCCACCGAACAATTCCACATCGCCGCCAAGCGCAGGTCAGAAATTCCCGCCCTCTTCGCCCGCAGCAACTCCTGGCTGGAAACCGACTCCGGCGTGAGTTGCTCCATTCCCTGGCGAATTTCTTCTATCTCCTTCAACTGCTGCAGGAACCAGGGATCAATGGCCGTCATGGCCGATACCTGTTTCACACTCCACCCGTGCCGCAGCACGTGGCGGAGATACGTCAGCCGGTCCGGATTGGGAGTGACCAGTTTCTGGGTCAGCAGCTTTTCCTCTACCGTGACGGCTGTGAGCGCCTTGCCGGTCTCCAACGAGCGAATCCCTTTCATCAACGCTTCTTTGAAGGTGCGCCCTATGGCCATCACCTCCCCCACCGACTTCATCTGCGTTCCCAGCGTTTGGTCAGCGCCGGGAAACTTTTCAAACTGCCATTTGGGAATTTTGACGACCACGTAATCGAGCGTTGGCTCAAAGCAGGCAGGGGTTTTGCGCGTGATGTCGTTGGGAATCTCATCCAGAGTATAACCCACGGCGAGCTTGCTGGCGATTTTAGCGATGGGAAAGCCGGTGGCTTTCGAGGCCAGGGCGGAGCTGCGCGAGACGCGCGGATTCATTTCAATCACCACCATCCGTCCGGTCTCCGGCTGCACGGCGAACTGGATGTTGGAGCCGCCCGTCTCCACGCCCACTTCCCGAATCACGGCGAGGGCGGCATTGCGCAGCACCTGGTATTCCTTGTCGGTGAGGGTCTGCGCCGGAGCCACCGTGATGGAGTCCCCCGTATGGACGCCCATGGGATCAAAATTTTCAATGGAACAGATGACAATGACGTTGTCGGCCAGATCGCGCATGACCTCCAGCTCAAATTCCTTCCACCCCAGGACGCTCTCTTCCACCAACGCTTCGTGAACCGGGCTCAAGGCCAGCCCTCGCGTCAGAATCTCCTGAAATTCCTCCCTGTTATAAACCAGGCCTCCTCCGCTCCCTCCCAGCGTGAAGGAGGGACGCACGATGACGGGGTAGCCGATTCGTCCGGCAAACTCCAGTCCGTCTTCCAGATTTCTCACCACGCTGCTGCGGGGCGTGTCCAAACCAATCCGCTGCATGGCGTCTTTGAACATGAGCCGGTCTTCGGCCATTTTGATGGCGCGCAGGCCCGCGCCGATCAGTTCCACATTGTATTTTTCCAGGATGCCTTTCTCCGCCAACTGGACGGAAAGGTTCAGAGCCGTCTGCCCGCCCACCGTCGAGAGCAGCGCATCCGGACGCTCCCGCTCTATGATGGCCTCCACGTACTCCGGTTCCAAGGGCTCCACATAGGTCCGGTCAGCCAATTCCGGGTCCGTCATGATGGTGGCTGGGTTGGAATTGACCAGAACAACCGTGTAGCCCTCGCTGCGCAGGGCCTTGCAGGCTTGGGTGCCGGAATAGTCAAACTCGCAACCCTGCCCGATGATGATCGGCCCGGAGCCGATAATCATGATCTTGTGAATGTCATTGCGTCGGGGCATGGTGCTCGTGCTCGGTTCTATTTAACTCGCAACTATCAGCACGGCTAAGCCGTACACGGAAGCATTAATCCTCTTGCTAAAAGGAATCAACGCATGCTTTCAAATTCTTCGACGGTGATGCCTATATTCTTGATGATATTTCGCAACGTGCCTTTGGCTACGTCCTTTCCATGATGAGAGGGAACCGTAGTTCACCTGCCATCCGCATGGCGATACGCCGCATGGCTCCCGCTTTGGCGAATCAGATGGAATCCCAACTGGTTCAAAATCCGTTGCACCTCACGCGGTCTTGCCGGGCGCAGTTTCGACATTTACCTCAACCCGGTCGATGCCAACTTCCACAGGAATCGTTTCCCCCAAGCTTAGTTTTGCTTCGAGATATACCTGGAGTGCATCTTTCAGATTTTCGATTGCCTCTTCGTAAGTATCTCCCTGCGAATGGCAACCTGGGAGCGCAGGGCACGAAGAGATGAAGACTCCATCCTCATCCTGCTCCACAACTGCCGTGAACGCATATCTTGCCATTCTCACCTCCGGACCAAGACAACCAACGAGACACGTTTGCGATCCAACCTGGTCACTAACTACCGCTCCGCCACTCCTCCATCATCTTCACGAACTGGTCGAACAAATAATGCGAGTCATGCGGACCGGGAGAGGCTTCGGGATGATACTGCACCGAAAAGACCGGCATCGAGCGGTGCCGAAATCCCTCCAGCGTTTGGTCATTCAAGTTCCAGTGCGTCAGCTCCACGTCACTGGCCGGCAGCGAATCCGGATCGACGGCAAAGCCGTGGTTGTGCGCGGTGATCTCCACCTTGCGGGTGGCCATATTCATCACCGGATGATTGCCGCCGCGGTGGCCGAATTTCAGCTTGTAAGTCCGCCCGCCGCAGGCCAGTCCCAGCACTTGATGCCCCAGGCAGATTCCGAAAATCGGTATCTTGCCGAACAGCCGCCGGACATTTTCCGCCTCCGCCTGCAAGGGGGCGGGATCGCCCGGGCCGTTGGAAAGGAACACACCGTCCGGTTTCAGGCTCAGGACATCTTCAGCCGAAGTCAATGCCGGAACCACAGTGACTTTGCATCCCTTGGAAACCAGATGGCGCAAGATGTTTTGTTTAATCCCGTAATCGTACGCCACAACGTGCCAGCGCGGCTCTTTCTTCTCCGCCTCCGCAGGGGCCTGTCCCGGCAGAAGCGAGACGACGGGGCTGTCCCAGATATACCGCTGTTTGGTAGAGACGCCGGCTGCCAGGTCCAGCCCCGCCATCGGCGGAATGGACCTGGCTTTGGCGATCAGGTTCTCCGGCGTGGTCTCCAGACTGGAAACCACGCCGCGCATCGTTCCGCAACTGCGCAGGTGGCGGACGACCGCGCGGGTATCCACTCCCCTGATGGCCGGGATGCGGTACCTCTCCAAAAACTGCTCGCCATGCTCCCTGTTGCGCCAGTTGCTGGCCAGCGAGCTAAATTCCCGAACCACCAACCCCTCGATATAAGGCCGGGTGGCCTCGTTGTCTTCCGGGTTGGTTCCGTAGTTGCCGATCTCCGGGTTGGTGAGAAGGACGATCTGGCCTGCGTAGGACGGGTCGGTAAAAATCTCTTGGTACCCTGTGAGGGAAGTATTGAAGACCACTTCGCCGTAGCATTCCCCTTTGGCGCCACAGCCTTCTCCCACGAAAACCTTGCCGTCTTCTAAGGCTAACAGAGCTCGCACGCGTTCTCCTTAATGTTCTCCACCCGCAGGGATTAGAATTACTCTGTCACAGAAAGGAATGCGGCGCCAAGAAATCACCGCAGGATTCCAAGCCGGCCAATCGGCCAATAGACAAACACCGCTTTGCCATAAACAAGACTTTCCGATACGGTTCCCCAGGCCCGGCTGTCGTTTGAGGAGTTGCGACGGTCTCCCATCACAAAGAATTCGCCGGGCGGGACCCGAATCGGCCCGTAGCTTTGCAGGCCCCGGTATTCCGGCAGAATGTAGGGCTCGTCCAAGGCTTGCCCGTCGATGAAGACTTCGCCTTGCGTCAGTTTCACAACCTCCCCTGGAAGTCCGATGACTCTTTTGATATAGGACTTGGCAGTATCCACGGGAAGCCGGAACACAACCACGTCCCCTCGGTGGATGGGCTCCAACCGATAAATAAACTTATTGATAAAGACACGTTCCTGATCCGTCAACCGGGGCATCATGCTGATGCCTTCCACCTTCACCGGCTGGTACAGGAACACAATCACGATCCCCGCAATGGCCAGCGAGAAAACCAAGTCGCGAATCCAAACTCGCAACTCCGGTACGAGGCTTTTTTTTGAATGGGAGTCCGTTTGTTGGGAGGGAGGATCCACCGCGGGGCTGAGCTTTGTCCGTTCCGATTGCTCCATGTCGATGCATATATTTTTACCACAGTTTTGCGAGTCGGGCAACCCAGGAAGAATCTACAGAAGGTCCTTGCGTTTGCCGGCCACATTGCACAGAATTTAAGATGGCCATTGGATTGAATGATTGGTAGATGAATGATTGGCAGATATAGATGCCGGCTGGGCGGCTCCAATGCGTCAAAACAGTTTGACCGTCACGACGGCGGTCCGGGAATCGCACAGCGCTCTTCGGAGGGAAAGTATGGTAGCGGGCTACAGCTACTTTTTGTTTTTTTTTGCGATCTTCCTCACGCTGACCATACTGCTGGTTTGGCCTGTTTTTCCCTATATTGTGCTGGCCGTCCTGCTCACCTACCTGCTGCATCCTCTGAATGAGCGTCTCCGCCGGACCATCAAATCCAACGATCTGCGGGCTACTTTGCTGACACTGTTTGCCTTGGTAGCCATTGCCCTGCCTATTGTTTATGCCGCCCAGAAGGTCACCCGAGAGATCGGCTCCGCGATTCAATTGCGAGGGGGATCGCAAAAACTGTTAGAAAACGCCACGGTCTGGCTGGCCGAACATGAGGCCGAAATGGTGGCCGATTGGATACTGGAAGCCATACAGCAAGCACGGCAATTTGTCGTCGGTTCCATTCCCAGCCTGTTTGGCTCTGTTCTGAACATTGTTCTGGGAATTTTCGTTTGTCTTTTTGTTTTCTACTATTTTAGCCGCGAAGGAAGCATGATCTGGGAAAAATTCCTGAACATCCTCCCTCTGCCCGCAAAACTGAAGTCAGACGTCAGCACGGAGATCACCGGAATTCTGCGGGCGATCTTCTACGGGCAGCTCTTGACGGCACTCGTGCAGGGCAGCATAGGCGGCATCGGCCTCTGGATTTTTCAGGTTCCGCAGCCTTTTTTCTGGACTGTGGTGATGATCCTGGTGGCGTTCTTCCCAGTCATAGGCACCCCCTTTATCTGGGGTCCGGCCGTAGTGCTCAAGTTCGTGTCTGGCGATCCCACATGGCAGTGGCTGGGGTTATTGATCTATGGGGGGGGAGTGGTGATGAACATCGACAATTTCCTTCGCCCCCGGTTGATTGCTCAACACTCCCGTATCCATCCGGTTGTGATCCTGATCGGCATTATTGGCGGCACCAAGGTTTTTGGCTTCGTTGGATTTTTGGTCGGCCCCATCATTTTCGGGATATTCCTCCAACTGCTGCGGTTCTTTGCCGAGTATCGCCAAGCGGAAGCTCAGGCCTCCGCAGAGGATCGTCCTGCGGAAGCGCAGCCGGTTT
Source organism: Terriglobia bacterium (assembly GCA_963666975.2). Lineage (GTDB taxonomy): Bacteria > Acidobacteriota > Terriglobia > 2-12-FULL-54-10 > 2-12-FULL-54-10 > JADFGZ01. The sequence goes on from CAXVYR010000004.1 coordinate 2,190,985, forward strand.
CTCCGGCTGTTTGACCTTTTGCGCCAGCGAATTCGGCGGCGGGAATTTGAGTCTGCACAGCGAAAAACCGCGTGTGGGGGGATATCGCCAATATATAAGCGGGGATGGAAGCGGGGAAAGAACGAATGCTGGCCCCTTGTAACGCAGGATTGCCCAACTATAAGATGGAAGCTGGAATTCCACCCGGGCGGAGGTTTGAATGGCACAAGAGGAACCGAAAAGGCAGTTTGTGAACTTCGTATTCTATAAAGTGGACCCTGCGTGGCGCAGGCTGCCGGGCAAGGAGCGCGAGCAGGGAAAGGCGCAATTCTGCAAGGTTGCCACCCAATGGGCGCAACCCGGACGGATGCACACACTTTCCTACACCACGGTCGGGATGCGCGGCGATACCGATCTCATGCTCTGGCGCATCTGTTACCAACTGGAAGACTTGCAGCAGATGACCACTGATCTGCTGGCGACGGACCTGGGCAAATATCTCTCCACGCCCTATTCCTATTTGGCCATGACCAAGCGTTCCACCTACTTGATCGGACACGAGCACGAAGGTCAGGCGGACTCGCGGGGGCAGCTCCGTCCCGGCCAGTACAAATACTTGTTCGTCTACCCATTCGTCAAAACGCGTGAATGGTACCTGCTGAAACCGGCGACCCGGCAGGGGATCATGAACGAGCACATCACCGTGGGACACAAGTATCCTTCCATCAAGCTCAACACCACCTACTCGTTCGGCCTGGATGACCAGGATTTCGTGGTCGCTTTTGAAGGCGACCAGCCGGAGCATTTTGTGGACCTGGTGATGGAATTGCGGGATACCGAGGGGAGCCGCTACACGATCCGCGATACTCCCATTTTTACGTGCATCCTGAAGGACGTCAAAACCATGCTGGACACTATCGGGTAAAGGATGGCAGAGGACGGGCGCAGAGGATAGACACAGAGGACAAGAGATGAAGCATGCAGGAGCGGCGGCCACCCGAAACAAAGCCAAAAGGCGGAAGGCAGTCGGCCAAGACCGGAACGCGGGAAACCGGGTTCGGAAAATTGTAGCGCGGCTGGAGAAGGCCTACCCCGAAGCCAAGTGCGCCCTGCAGCACGCCAACGCCTTCCAGCTTCTGGTTGCCACCATCCTCTCGGCGCAGTGCACCGACGTGCGCGTCAACAAGGTGACTCCGGGCCTGTTTCAAAAGTATCCCACCCCGAAAGACTTTGCCGCCTTGCGTCAGGAAGTGCTGGAGGCGGAAATTCGATCCACGGGGTTTTACCGAAACAAGGCCAAATCGATCATCGGTGCGGCGCAGAGAATCGTAAATGAGCACCGGGGACGAACGCCCGATACGATGGAAGACTTGCTCACTCTGCCCGGCGTCGCCCGGAAAACGGCCAACTGCGTTTTAGGCACCGCCTTCGGCAAGGCAACCGGCGTGGTGGTCGATACTCACGTGCAGCGCATCTCCGGGAGGCTGGGCCTGACCAGCGAAAAGACTCCGGAAAAGATCGAGCAGGACTTGATGCGGCAGATTCCCCAGAGCAAATGGATCGGCTTCGCCCACACGGTGATCTTTCACGGACGCCAGCGCTGCATCGCCCGTCGCCCGCAGTGTTCCTCATGCTCCCTGGAAGACCTCTGTAATTCAGAAGACAAAACGGTATAAAGCATTTTCGGAGTTGGTGTAGACTCGATCCGAGCCGCGACCGTGAGGGAGCGGGCCCAAAACCTGGCTTAATCGATCAGCGTTTGGTGTCCGCTTGCTTGCGCGCGCGGCTCAGATTAAAGACCTTAAGCGCAAGGCGCCGACATGCCGCCGCACAGCGCACCTGGAAAAAGTCTGGACACCCTGCCGGGCTTACTGAAAAGAATTATCTCGAACAGATACAACCCCGCCTTGCCGGGGTTACACTCTCGGTCTTGGCATCAACACTCGAGGTCTCTGAGCCTTACGCCGTGGGTATTCGTGCCGGGAGGCGTGTTCCTCATCCACGGCATTGGCAGGCGCTGGCGGGGCTTGTTGGAATGGAGCCAAAATGAGATGAAGTGGCATCGAAGATTGCCGTAGAAGTATTTTGAGTGGCATATGTGGAGCACAAACCCGTCAGCGCTGGACTCGTGGAAAGCTCAGAAGACTGGCCGTGGTCTAGTGCACACAAACCGGACAGGCATTCTTGCCTGTACCTACTTTCGGTAGCGGCAGGAATGCCTGGTCCCACAAAAAAAAGGCGGCCCACAATGGGCCGCCTGGAACGAATCACAAACAAACAGAGTTGCGGTTAATGCCCGGCGCTTTCCGTGATCGCAGGAACAATGGCCGCAAGCCGCGGGTCGTTGATTATCAGAGGCAGGTAACCCTGAGCGAACGCTCCACCTGTCCCTGGTTGCGGGCTGTTGATAAACGCGAACCCGTGGCACAACTGGAATTCGGCGACTGCGATCGCATAACCCAGAAAGGGCTCGCCGAGCAGTGTCGAGACCACTCCACTCGCTGTTTCGCCTGGTCCTAAAGCGGTGGCTAGTGTTACAGGTGATGCCGCAGGAATAGTTCCATCTGTCTTCCAGAAGGACAACGTGACATCTCCGGTCTGGCCTTTGGTGCCAATTACCGCCGGGTCGGCCGTGGTATTGGAAACGGTCAGGCCTGCGTCAAAGGCCCCGTCGCCCGTGTTGGGCAGCCAGGAGTAGAGCAGGTAACAGGCGCAAAGCTGCACCTCGATGGCGTCATCATCCTTTTGGCTGTTGGACGCAAATACCGGCACCTCCCCGAGGGTAGTCGAACCCCTGAGGGATACCTTCAGGGTGCCGGTCGAATTTGCTTGGAGAAGTTTAGTCTTGTCCGGCACCACCGCAATAAACTGTATCTGCAGCGTTTCTTTGTTCGCAGTGTCGGTAACCGCGAATGTGATATCCACGTCAACATCCTGGTTGCCCGCTACCGAATCAAAGTCAGTGGTCAAACTAACTGTCGGCGTGCCAGGAGCGCCGGTCATAGTCCCGGAGATAGTCCAACTGAAGATAGGATTTGCTCGAAGTTTCACACCTACAGGGATATCCTTGAAAGGCGAATCGGATCTTAAAAGCCTCGGGGGCGACGTTGTTGTTTAACGCGGCCTCGTCCGCCGCGCTGAGAAATGCCTTGAAAGGCGAATCGGATCTTAAAAGCCTCGGGGGCGACGTTGTTGTTTAACGCGGCCTAACGCGGCCTCGTCCGCCGCGCTGAGAAATGCCGGGAAAATTTTCCTCAATCATCACCTTCACATCCTCGGAATCGCCGTCCGAAACATTGCAAAGCAGGAAATTATTGGTAGTAATGCCGGGGTTAATTGTCGTTGCCGTGGACAGCCCCGACTGCACTTGGCCAACCGTTAGCGTGCCGACTGAAATCAACGTAACAGCATTGGTAGACTGGAACGCTGCCGGAACCGACGCCCCCACGGCTACATTGACGCTGGCTCCCGACCCTAGAGCACTTGCGTTGACCCGGGCAGCGGTAACGGTGATCGAGTTGCCATTGGCGCAAGCGAGAAAATCGGCCGCGACTGTGCCCGTGACTTTCAGGGTCAGTACGCTCCCGACCACGCTCGTGGCAAGGGTTGCGGCGCCCGCCAGCCTACATGTAGTGCTGACTGTTGCCCCGGCAGCTCCCAAGACGGTTGTCCCATAATCCAAGGTAATGATCGAATCAAACACGATGTTCCCCGTATTGTTGGAGGCGAACGCTACTGTCCCGACGGCTTCCGTGGTTCCTTCAGACCGCAGGGGTCGCGCGCCGCTGGCGCTGACGAAGAACTGTACCTGCGCAGAAGCGGCGCTCGCTCCAACCGCAACCAGAGCAAGTGCAAAGAAAATATTCTTAAGTTGTTTCATCTAATGTTTCCTTCGTAGTCTTTAATGGAAATGGTGTTTTCAAGCCATTTTCGAGCGTAAATTTCCTGGCCAAAGAAGATTTCTAAAATATGGCAGCCAACAGCATTGCGGCGAACAAGAAAACCTCATTTCGGTAGACAATCGTGGCCCCCGTCGCACTCGAGTTCAGCGCCACATCAGTTCCTTGGAGCCGGATTTATTTTTTTTGACCCGCCGACGGCTGACAGTATACATCTATTGGCCTGAGTTGGGCCACACTTCTAGCCGCTCGGCACCGGCTTGCTCCCCAGGGGGTGTAGCACTTTTCCCTTTCGTATAGCCTACCCCGCCAAATGGTTGTCGGCAGTCCTCGATTTCCCTAGACTGCAAAGAGACAGCAAATGGTATCGATTCTGGCAGGCGAAAGGCAAGCAGGGTTTTTGAAAATTCGCAAAGCTCCTTCTATTTTCTTGTATAGCGTTGTGTTGTAGCTGGGAGCCAGTGGGTTCAACTGGCAGAAAACACAGTGCTCGGAGGGCTCGACTGGGCCTGCAAATGAGACTGGTCCAGTGAATAGAGATATATTGGGACTGGCAGCGTTTGGTGTCCGCTTGCTTACGCGCGCGGCTCGGATTGAATTTACAAACCCACGGTAAATTGGGACTTCCAATTTACCGTGGCTACCCGACGCGCGCAGCTCGGGGGGCTCCTGGACCCGGCCAATGGAAAATAGTGCGCTGGAATCCATATAGAAGCGTATAGTATGGGCCTGTTGGAAGCTAAAAACGGAAATTCCGGTTCAACAGCCCTGCAAGACGCATTGACCATAGACTCTGAGAATGGCTGGTGTGTGGTTCAAACATTCGGATCGAAGGTGTCCCAAACTCAGTTGCAGGTTGGGACGGCGGGTTGAGTTCATATTACGCCACTTCCTCCTTGTGAGAGGAAGCAGCGTTTGGACTTCGGCCGAGAATCGATGCCAAAGCCCAGAGATCGTGATAACCCATGATCTTCCGGAAATTCTTCTCGGTCAGCAGAAACGCTCCTGCCACCCAGCGCAACGTCATCTCGCCGTCGCGCCAGCGGCAAACATTGCCAGTCTTTTTCCGCACGCCCGACTGCGGGCTCTCGATGAGGTTCGTGGTTGCCAGGCAGCGGTGGAGGCTGGGAGGAACGTCGGCTCGATTGATCGTAAAGGTCTCCTCCAACCCTTCGCGCAAGCTGGCGGCTGCTGCCGGATGATCGCACTCGATCATCCCAGCGAGCTTTTTTATGCGCACGATGCCTTCCTCGGCTTGGGGCAATCGCCAGGCGGCGCGCATCAGCGACCGCACCTGATTCGCCAGCATTTTGTCGCCCTTTGGTAACCGCTCAGCCACGTTGCGCAGCTTATGAGTACGGCAACGCTGCACCAGCTGATTGCTGCCGAATACTTCCTCGATCCCCGCGCGGAGCGCTTTGGCGCCGTCGATCACAAACAGATAGCGCTGATCCGTGCGCAAACCTTGCTGGCGCAGGCGGGTGAGAAGGTCTTTCACCGCAGCGGCGTTTTCGGTCGCGCCCAGTTGAATCCCCAGCACATGCTTGCGGCCCTCGATGTCCACGCCCACGGCGCTGATGACGTGGTGGGAGCCGAACCGCATTCCGTCCAGGTAAATCACCAGAATCTCGACCTCCTCCCAGCGCCGCGCCAACAGTTCTTCCAGCCGCCGCGCTCCTTGCTCGGCCGCTTCCCGGCTCACCTGAGACTTCGACACCCCAGCGCTGTTGGCCATCTCCGGGATCACCTCGCGGTAGTTCCGCGTCGAAACCCCTTTCAACAGTGCCTCGAACATCTCCTCGCCCGTCTTCTCGCTTTTCCGCAGTGCTTCGTAGGCCGGCACCGCTTCTTCCCCTCCGCCCTTCCGGCGCAGCCGGGGCCGCTCCACCCGCAGCTGGCGATCGGCCAGTTTCACCCTCCCCAATTGCCGGCCATGCCAGCGCACCTCTCCGCTCGCCTTCCCGGGACTCTTTGGCCCCGCGATTTGCTCTGCGCTCATGCTCAGAATCGTTTCAATCAAACCTCGCCCGGCCCGATCAATCACCTCATCCACCGCCAGACGCGCCTCCGTGATCAGATCCACCACCGGCAACAGCATCTGTCCGTTGGTTTGGCAAAACTTCTGGATGGTTTCTTCGGCTCCCTTGGAACCCAGTTCCAAAACGTGATATTTTCCCTTCATTCGGCGGTTCTCCTTCTATAGGATTTAGGCTTGGCCCGATTCTATTCGATTCGGGCCGAACCGCCGTTCAACCTTCAACTATGTATGGGACACCCTCTTCGGATCATCGGATTATCAGATCAATGGAAGGCAGAGTGCCACTAGAGTGCCACTGCGAATCTGCATGAACACTATACTGATACCGCCTCTGTCTAAAGGCGCTGCACCGGATGGGAGGCAGTGCTGATGAGGTTCTTCAAGTCAAGGCTTCTTCCTGCGGACTCGCCGAGCCGTTGCGACTGGCACTACCTGGTGAGCACGTTGAATGCGAACGGCTCCGTCTCTCCCTGTTGCGGCATACAAGATGAGAAAAATGACTTCGGCAGCATGGTGGGTAAATCTTTTCATGAAGTCTGGAGCAATGCTCACTATAGCAGCGTCCGCCGCTTGTTCGTCAACGGCGGCGACGACGGGACCAGCGCGCCCACAATTTGCCACAACTGCCCTCTTCCGGAGGATCAGTCTCGCGGGAAGGATTATATCCAGCGGTTCCTTTCCGATGTGCCGCGCGCCATCCAGAAGCAGGCACATCAGCTCCTCCCCGGCATGGCCCCTCGCCTGCCCAAGTTTACCTTCCCGCCCTGGCAGTCCCAGTCCCCCTATCTAAAGAGGCGTAACGAGAATTTTCTCCTTGCCCTGAAAGAGCGAAAAGACGGCGTGGAACGGCCCCAGAGCTATCCGATTGCCATGGTCATCGATCCATCGTCGGCGTGCGGCTTGCGGTGTCCCCTGTGCCCGGTATCCTACACTCCGTCGATCCGGGAGAAGTCGCTGATGAATCCGGAGGTGTTTGGTCGGCTGATGGAAGAGGTTGGGCCCTACCTTTTTTCCATCGACTTCTTCAACTGGGGCGAACCTCTCCTGAACAAGCAATTGCCGCGGATGCTGGCCCAGGCGAAAGAATACGACATCCACGTGCGCCTCAGCAGCAGTCTGTCTGTAAAAGTGGAGGATGCCATTTTGGAAGCCCTCGTCGATCATGTTGACGGCCTGATCGTCTCGATCGACGGAACCAGTCAGGAGACCTACGAGAAATACCGCCGCAATGGCGACTTTGCTCTAGCTTTCTCGAATCTGGAGCGCGTCGCAAGGCTCAAACGCGAGCGCCATGCCCGCCAGATGACCATCTACTGGCAATACCTGGTGTTTTCGTTCAATGAGCACGAGCTTGATACGGCGCAGCGCATGGCAAAGCGGATCGGCGTCGAGTTCTCTCCCGAGGCCCCCTTCGTCGATGTGGACCGGAACCCGGAGTGGCTTTCTACGATCGACAAGTACGTCATGGACCGCTACAAGCCGATGCTCGCGCAACTCAACACTCTCAGGAACCCCAGCTCGCCTCCGCCGACCGAGATAAAGCTGGCCCTCGGAGGATTTGACGCGATGTTTGACAGAGGGTTCTACGCCTGGGAGAACGGAGCCCGGTGGCTAGCCGACCAGGGAGCGATCCGGCTGCGTGCCCCTCAAATGCTGGGCCACTTTTTTTTGACCGCCTACGCGCCCCCTGAGATGGTGAACGGCACTCCGGTGGTCCTGACCATCCAGGTCGATGGGGAAGAGCTTGCTCGGTTGACGGTTTGCGAAGGAGGGTTGTTCACCAGACGGATTGCCGTTGATCCGAACCGCGCACGCTGGCTGAGTGGCAGGGAAGTTCAGGTTACTATCGCGTCTTCCCGCACGTTTGTGCCCAAAGAAATAGTCCGCGACTCCTCGGAGGACCGCCGGCTTTCGATCATTGTGACGGAGCTTGGCTTTCGGCCGGGGCCCGCCCCGCAAACGACATCTCTGGAGTTGGCGGCAATCCACAACCCTTAACCGCCGTCCCGCCGGTATCGAATGCTCTCCACCCCTGCGGGCATTTGCGGTGCCGGCGTGTCTTACAAGGGCAGAGAGCCTTTTGGACGCGGACAGGGTGTTAATGGTCAGGCAAGAAAGCTCGGCGTTGGGGGTCCGCACCCGCTTTAGTCGCTCTGGCTAGGTCCCCGCTTTTCTCTTTGTTCCCGCAGAACCGCTTTGCGGCTGAGCTTGATGCGGTTGCCTTCCACCGTCAGAGCCTTCACCAGAACCTGATCGCCTTCCTTCAGCTCATCGCGAATGTTCTGGATACGGTGCTCGGCCACCTCGCTGATGTGCAGCAGTCCGTCGGTGCCGGGAATGATCTCCACAAAGGCGCCGAAATCCACCAGCCGAACGACTTTGCCCAAATAGGTTTTCCCCACTTCGGCCACGGCCGTAAGGTCGTGGATGATCTGGATGGCCTGCTGGGCAGAGTTTTCGTCGCTGGAGGCGATGTTGATGCGGCCATCGTCCTCGACATTAATCTTGACGCCGGTTCTTTCGATGATGGAACGGATGGTTTTCCCGCCCGGTCCGATGACATCCCGAATTTTGTCGGTGCTGATCTTTATGGTAAAGATTCGAGGCGCATAGGGTGAAATAGCCGTCCGGGGCTCGGGGAGAGTTTCCAGCATCTTGTCGAGAATAAACAGCCGCGCTTTGCGCGCCTGCTCCAAAGCCTCGGCCATGATCGCCGGAGTGATCCCCTCGACCTTGATGTCCATCTGCAAGGCGGTAATCCCGCGGCTGGTTCCGGCCACCTTGAAATCCATGTCGCCGAAATGGTCCTCCGCCCCGGCAATGTCTGTGAGGATGGCATACTGGTCGCCTTCCATCACCAAACCCATAGCGACTCCGGCCACCGGAGACTTAATGGGAACTCCGGCATCCATCAACGCCAGCGACGCCCCGCAGACGGTGGCCATAGAACTCGACCCATTCGACTCCAGGATGTCGGAGACCACGCGGAGCGTGTAAGGAAAGATTTCCTCCTCCGGGATCATGTTGATCAAAGCCCGTTCAGCCAAAGCGCCATGTCCGATCTCCCTCCGGCCAGGTCCCCGCATAAAACGCACCTCCCCCACGCTGAAGGGCGGGAAGTTGTAATGCAGCATGAACCGCTTATGCGAGTCCCCCTCAATCGTGTCCAGCCGCTGGACGTCTTCGGAGGTGCCGAGCGTCGTCGTGACCAGAGCCTGCGTTTCACCCCGGGTAAATAGCGCGGAACCATGCGTTCGGGGAAGGAAACCCGCCTCGCAACTCACTGCGCGGATTTCGTCCTGAGCACGATGGTCGGGTCGGCGGCGGTGCTTCAACAGGTCTTCCCGGAAGATCCGCTCCTCCACCCGATGGAGAAGCCCTGCCGCAGCCTTTGCCGTTGCCTCCTCGCCGGGAGGATAGGAGTCTAGCAGTTCTTTTCGGAGGTCCTCCACGCGCCGCTGGCTCTCCAGCTTCGACTGGCTCGAAGTATCCAGGGCTTCTTCCAAACGTTTCCGCCACTTCGACTCGATCTCCTGCTGCAAAGCCGAGTGGTCCGGAAGCGGCTCCACTTTGCGCTTCTGAATCCCCATCTGCTGATACAGTCCTTTTAGAGCGGCAACGATCTTTTTGACTGCGGCGTGTCCGAACTGAATGGCCTCGTTCACCATCTCCTCGGAAACCTCCTGGCCCCCCGCTTCCACCATGACGATGGCTTCCTCGGTGGCGACCACCACAATATTCAGCAGGCTGCTGCGCTTTTCCGCGTAGGTGGGGTTAAGGATGAATTGTCCGTCCACATGCCCTACGCGCACCGCGCCGATGGGGTTGTAGAAGGGGATGTCGGACAGATACAGCGCCGCCGAAGCGCCGACGATGCTGATCACGTCCGGATCGTTGTCGGTGTCGGCGGAAAGAACCATGGCGATCACCTGCGTTTCCGAGCGGAATCCTTCCGGAAAGAGCGGGCGAATGGGCCGGTCGATCAGCCGGCATGTGACGGTCTCTTTTTCACTCTGACGGCCTTCCCGTTTGATGAAACCGCCTGGGATTTTTCCAGCCGCGTAGGTATACTCCCGGTAATCCACCGTCAAGGGAAAGAAACTGATTCCCTCTCTGGCTTCCCGCAGAGCGCACGCCGTAACCAGTAAGGCGGTATCACCGAAACTCAAGTAAACCGAGCCATCCGCCTGTTTTGCCAGGCGTCCTGTCTCCAACTCTAATTTCTTATTGCCTAACTCAATACTTTCTCGATAAACCATTTCTCCTCGTTTCCTTTAGAAAAATACCGGTCGAGAGGCGCTCCATTGAAGAAGAACAACCGGATTTTTCAGTAACTCCGAGACGCTCATTGCAATTCTGTTGAGATCGGGCAGCAGTGGAAGCGGTCTTCGCCGCGGTGTGGCGCTGCCGGTGGGCGGGTATACGCCGAGCAGTCGGAACAAAAAATAAAAAGCGACCTCAGGAGGATGCCCCATCCTTGCGGCCGCCCTGCTTGGTAATCCTAAATTCAAATCCGATGAGGTCGCCAGCCCATCCTCTGCGGGACAATGGGTGCGAGACAATGGGCGCGTCACCAACCTTTTATGCCAGCCCTTAAACGCGATCCGATGACTACCACGGTAAAGATGATACCGTCGTTGGGGGGGCACCGCCTCTCCCGCTCCGGCGGAAGGCCTCTCGCCTTCTTGCGCGCCGCACGGGGAGCACGAATCGCTAGCGACGAATTCCCAAACTCTGGATGACCTCTTTGTAGCGCGATGTATGACGATCCTTCAAATAATCCAGCAAACGACGGCGCTTGTTCACCATCATCAACAAACCACGCCGGGAAGCGTGGTCCTTCTTGTGCAGCTTAAAGTGTTCCGTCAACTGCCCGATTCGTTCGCTCAGAATGGCTATTTGAACCTCCGGCGAACCCGTGTCTTTCGTATGTGCCCGATACTTTTCAATGATCGGCGCTTTTTGTACACTCGCCAGGCCCATCCAGTGCGCTATCCTTCCCTAAATATTCTTGTTACCTATTCTCATTACAAAACATACCACAGTGGCTTGGTCCTGTAAAGCCTGCTCCGCCTCGGCCTTCCGCCCGGCGGAACAGCACGGCCAGCGGCAATCCGGAGGCCTTCCCCCCCCGTTCAACATTTCGGACTTGTGCTAGAATCCAGATTTATTCAACATACACTTCACAGCAGGCGGCGCCCTAATTCCAAACGCTCCACAGGTTCCCTGCCTGGAACCCAAGGCTATGTTGGAACTGCCAGGCCGCTAGCAACTGGAACCGGACGCTTCCGCGCGCGATAAGGCAAACAGCGAGGTAAAGATGGATGGCCGGCTGATTGTTCTCAGCGCACCGCTTACCGAAACCATTGACCACGCGGGCTACTTCATTCAGATGGGCATGGCTTCGCTGCCGCAGTGAATGGAGTTTGCCCTGAACAGCAAATACCCCGCTTGGCGCGACGTGGAACACAACGAGGACGGCTCCGCGCGGTCGATGCCGGTCGGCGTTCGCCTGATCGAAAAATCCCTGCTGCGCGAATTCAAAGAGCAGGACTTGGTGGCCTGCTATCCGGACGATCTGGCCAAGTTCATCGGCCCGGATACGCGCGTGGTGGCCGTCTCGACCCATAATCCTTTGGGCGTTACCTTCGCTGCCGGAGTCTACACCTCGCTGTTCGGCTCTTCCAAGCAACCCATCAATTCGCACTATGCCAGGGACCTTTTCCAAAAGATTCGGTCGAGTCCCTACCGGAAAAATTTCAAGGTCATTGTCGGAGGATCGGGCGGGTGGCAGATCGCGCAAACCGACAGCTTTGAGGAGTTGAGCGTGGACTGCGTGGTGGAAGGCCGCAGCGAATCTTCGGAAACGATGGCGCTGTTCCACCGCGCGATTGCCGGAGAACCACTGCCCCGCCAGTTGGATGTGCCCCATCCAAAGGACCGAGGCGATATCCTGTTCCCTTCCGCAAGGACCACCTTTGGAGTCGTCGAGATGACCACCGGCTGCGGCCGCCGCTGCCAGTTCTGCGTGCCGGATCTCAATCCGCAAATCGACCTCCCCAAACAGAAGATTATGGAGGCCGTCCGGGGCAACGTCCGAAATGGAAATAAACAGGTCTCCCTCGCCACCGAAGACATGTTCATCTGGGGCCAGGTCCAAACCGAGACGCCGTTCTTTTTTCCCAACCGCGAGGCCTTGCTGGACCTGTTTGGGGAGATTGTCGGCACGCCGGGCGTGGAGCAGCACCTGTTGAGCCACTGCACCATCGCACCTTTTGCTGTCGATCCCCTCCTGATCAAAAAACTTTCCGATATGCTGCTGCCCAAGAGCCCCATTCATCTGTCGCGCCTGAGCACCCATCCGCAGAATAAGGCGCTCTCTCCGCTGATCGGTCTCGAAACGGGCTCGGTGCGTTTGGCCAAGAAGATCATGCCCAGCAAGGGTGTCCCGTTTTCCATCGAAGACTGGCCCAGCGTGGTGCTGGAGGGATTGCGGGTGGCGAATGAAAACAATTGGTTCCCGGTGATGACGCTGATTGTCGGCAGCCCGGAGGAAAACGACGAAGACGTGAAAGCGACACTCGATCTGGTCTATGAGATGGAACGCCGCGGCCTGTTCGCCATCCTGGTGCCGTCGATATTCACGCCCCTGCACGACACCCGCATGGAAAAGCAAATGGGCGTGACCGAAACCCGGCAGCTCACTCAGTTGCAGTGGCAGCTGATGATGAAGTGCTGGAAGTTCAACCTGCGCCCCGCCCTGCAAAGCTGGTGGGGACCAATGGCTTGGCAGTTCGGGTCCATCATCCTGTGGTTGTATAAATTGAGAAAGCTCAACGGTCCCAATTTCACATGGCCGCTGTTGATGTTTTCCGGCGCCTTCTCGGAAAAGACCCTGGAACGGATGGGAAAAATCTATGTGGGCAAGCCGCTGAAAACCAAGAGCCGCCAGGAACTGATCGCCTCGGTGCGTCCCCACTACTGGCAGTATTTCCGCCCCGACAACGGGGACCTTCCCGCCAACGGCGCCCCGCCGCCGCAGACGACTGCAGCAGGCCCCGCTCTTTCCGTCGTTTCTTGAACTGAGAACGAAACTGGTTTTGCCGCAGGCGACGCCAAAACCGGGAGATGTGCTTTGCGCCTGTGGCAGCCCTAACTGGCGCGGATGGCTTCCACGTCAATTGTAATTTCGACATCGCTGCCGACCACGGAACCGCGCTCCGGCATAGATGCATTCCAGCTTACACCGAAGTCGTGCCGGTTGATCCGGGTCGTCGCAAAAAAGCCGATGCGCGTGTTGCCGAAGGGTGTATCCACCGGACCGAAACACTGCGCATCCAGCGTGACCGGCCGGGACGTTCCGCGGATGGTCAATTCGCCAGTGACCTGGTAATTGCTATAACCGGTCTGTTGGATGCGGGTGGCCTTGAAGTGGATCGTCGGATAGTTCGCTACGTCCAGAAAATCCGGGTTGCGCAGGTGACCGTCGCGTTCCTTGTCTTCGGTTGAGAAACTGCCGGCATCAATGCTCACTTCCACCGAGGAATTGGCCGGATCAGCCGGCTCGAATTCGAGGGTCCCTTTGATATTCTTGTAATGGCCACGGACTATCGTGATCATCATGTGCCGCACGGCAAACGCCACGCTGCTGTGGCCCGGTTCGAAATCCCAATGAGCCATCGGCTGATTACCCTTCCAAGAAGTCTTTCACCCGCACATCCCTAGTCCAATCGCCCGGCGCTGTCTCGCCACCTTAGGGAACCGCGTAGTAGCCCTTCTTGGCCCGGATCTCCACATTTTTCCTGCTCGTCCGGATCTCCACCGCGCGGAATGTTCTGTCCAAGGCGGGATTTTTCGGAATGTAACCGATGGCGTATTGATTGGTCAGCTCGTCGCCGATCGATTCCAGAGCCCGGGTGAGCGCCATGGCAAGCTCGGCGGAGTACCGCCCGGTCCCCGGTCTGTAGACGGAGTTTTGACTCTCGTAGAGCTGGTGCTTGGAGATGTAGCCGGTGGCGAAGGCGGCGCTCGGCAGATCGTCCAGAGGAGAGTACATCTGGCCTCCGGTTTCCCGCACCAGACGCCGGAGAACGTCGTCGCCGGGAGCATCTTCCCCGTAGCCGTTGGCGCTGACGGCGAATATCCGGACATCGGCCCGCAATGCCACGTCCACCGCCTGCTCCAGGCTGTGCTCGCTCAGGCTGTCATCCCCGTCGCTGAAGATGACCAGCACCCGCCGGGGAATGCCGGGACCCGGCGAGGTCATGAGCTTTTTCTCCGATGCAACGATGATGGCGTCCATCAAGGCCGTGCCACCGGCGGCCTGCAGGCCGTCGAGCGCCGTGGTCAGGTCGTCCGGGTCAGTGGTGAAATCCTGAATCACGTCCGGACCGTGGTCGAAGGTCATCAAGAATCCCTGATGGTCCGAATGATTTGTCAAAACATAGTAGCCGAGCTGCATGGCGGCTTCTTTTTCAAACTTCAGGCGGGGCCGGGCGCTGGTGCTGGTATCCAGCAACAGTCCAAAGCGAAGCGGCAGATTGGTGGCCGGGCTGAAATAGGTAATGTCCTGCTCCACCCCGTTCTCAAACACTTTGAAGTCCTTTTCCTGGAGGTCCAGCACTAATTTCCCTTTCTTGTCAAAGACAGTATAGGGAATCTGCACCTCCTTCACTTCCACCCGAATCCTCTGGCCGTCCGGGCCTACCTGTTCGGAGGCCGTGGCGTTCTGCTCGGAGGTCTGAGCCTCCAGCAATGTCGCCGTGCCTGCATGCAGAAGAAAAATCAACAGGCAAAAACCAAGCAGAGCTAGGCCGCTCCATCGAGCGCTGTAGGAAGCTGATCGCGTAGAAACTCGCATCGCAGGGACCAAAACCGCACCATAGGATTAGAAGATTCTAGCATGGATTGATCTCTCGTTTCACCTCGTGTAAGCTCTCTCCAAACAGTCCCAAACAGACGAGGGCAAAAAGGTGGCCGTTTCCCCAGGGAGGTCGTGCCCGGCAGATATCAAGCGGGGGTGGCACAGAGCCAGTGTGGTCGAGGGACGGTCGCGAGTTGTTCTATCGCAATGGAACTAAGATGATGGTTGTTTCCGTTGCAACGGAGCCTGACTTCAGTTCTCGCTTTCCACGGAACACCAGAGGAGCTGTTCACCGGGCTCTACGCGCTAACACCTTTCAGGTATCCAAACTACGATGTCAGCCTGGATGGGCAACGATTGCTTATGGTAAAAGCCGAATACACTGGAACCAGAGGACACCGGGCTCTACGCCGCACCTTTCAATCAACGTCGTCAACGTCGTGTTAAACTGGTTTGAAGAGTTAAAGCAGAAGGTGCCGGCCAACTGAGATGAGCGACCAAACCAATCCGCAATTGCATCGCACTCTGGGAGCCATCGTGGAGCATGCGGGAACGCTCCGCGAGGTGCCAAAAGCTGACTTGAGTCCCGGAGACTGGGTGGAGGTGACCACTCTCAACTCCACCTACTCGATCCGCGTGCTGGAAGACGGTTTCTATTCCGTCTCGGGCGGGTGGTTTGACCGCGAAGGTTTGTCGCCATTCAGAACGACCATTACCGGCTGTAGCTGGGGCGGCAGCGCCATCAAACTGGACATTGTGGCGGCTTGCGGCCTGCATCTGGAGTTCGGCAACCGTGTGGTGACCAGCCCCATCCGGAAAGTTTACGTCATGCGATTTAGCGAGCAAGCACCGGCGCGAATGAACGTGGTGATGAATTGGTTTGATGCGCCGAATCACCACCGCCCTGGCGAATAAAGCAATAAAGAAATGCTCCGCAAGACGCTCTTCCGAATCCAAACTAATAACTACAGCATTTTACGGATTGATGTATAGGGGTTCGTCAGGGCACGGCTACAGAGTCTGTGTGAAAACGCGGTTTCATTTGCTACGTATCATCGGTGATAGGAGATCAGCGGATGAATCTGCGTTATTCGATCGTTCCGAACTTTCTGGTCAGGGCTTCCGGTTGCTTACCCCGCCCGGTCCAGGGTTGGTTTCGTGCGCCACAGCCGGGTGAGGTTGAAGGCGATGGTGGCCAGAGCCAACTCCACCGCGACCTTCGCCAAGCCCCGACGCCGGAACTGTCGCATTCCACGTTGTTCTTTCAGGACTCCGAAGACCGGTTCCACGATTGCTTTGCGCCGCTGATAAATGGCGCGCCCGTCCGGGTCTCGCAATTTCTGCCGCATCCGCCGGTGCTCGGGATGCCGCACCGGTGCGGCTCCCACCACACGCTGGCCTCGGTTCAGTTCCCGTGCCAGATTCGAATCCGGAACATACGCATCCATGCCGTCCCGGGCCAGTTTCCCGATGGCCTTCACCTGAAAGAAGCCGCTGTCGGCGCTGAGCTTCTGGGGGCGTTCCGCGCAGCGTTGTTCGACCGCCTCGACTACCGGGACCAGCGAACGGTGGTCGGTGGCATTCCGGGTGACGCGCTGTTCCACGATGAGGTGATCCTCACTGACGGCGAGGTCCGCCGTGTAGCCCAGCGTGAATCCCTTCCGGGTGCGCCAGAATCGGCTGTCGGGATCGATTTGCGACCGGCGCTTCAGGCCGCTTTTGCTCAACCGCTCCAGTCGGCGCGGGATTTCCTTCAGCCGCTTTTCCAGCGCCGCCATCTGTTCGGCGCTCAGTTGCTGGCCAGCCGCTTCCTCGGAGGTCTGGGCGTCACACTGTTTTTGCCAGCGGCGAATCCGTCGCCGCATCTTGGCCCGCTGGGCTCGCAACTGGGCGACCGTCTCCACTCGATCCCGCGAGGCATTGGCCGCCACCCGCGTTGAATCAATCGCCACGTGCCCCAGCCGACCCATCCCGAGCGAACGCGCCAACTCCACCCCCTGCGTGAACAGATCGTTCAGCGCCCGGGCATGCCGCGTCCGAAACTGGTTGAGGGTCCGGAAATCCGGCGGGGCCCCACCCGCCAGGTACCGGAAGGCCAAATCCTCCCGCACCCGTTGCTCCAGCCGCCGCGCCGACGTGATGTCCAGCGCGTAGGCATACAGCCACACCTTCAGCAGCAGCGCCGGGTGAGAGGCTGGGCGGCCTTGCTCGACCTATCCTTGCTCGAACGCCTCCAGGTCCCGCCGCTCGACGGCTCGGTGCAGGAAGAAACAGACATGATCCCCTCCCAACACATCTCGCACACTGGGCGGCAGCAGATACCCTTGCTCCGGATTGTAGATCAAGAATTTCATCGCGCCTCCTTGAGGTGCATTATACAAACTTGTCAAGGGTGGTTTTCACACACACTCTTTAGCCGCTGCGCCTAACAGAAACTGACCCACTACCGACTCTTCCGCTTTGCGAGGAAGCGGGACGGCCGGACCATCGGGAGGTATTCAGCCATCTTTCTATACCAGAACCAGGGCAAAACCCGCCAGGTACAATCGAGGGATGGGCGGACGAGTCGGGAGCTAATTTGCTATAGTAAATTCCTAGTACATGCGTTATCATATTATTGACTAAACTTTCCAGGAACAACATGCAAGCCAAACGGGAATTGGAGGCTCCCAATAAAATTAGGGGCTGTCCTAGCTAAGGGTGATTCTGTCTCGATTTGATCCATGTCTTCAATTGGTTAAGCAGTGTCCGGTGGTTACCGCCATTGAAGCGCCATTCGCACTCCTTCAGGAAGAGGTGAAAACTCTGTTTGGGCACCCCGTTGAAGCGCCGAAGATGCCGCTTTGCCTGGTTCCAGAAGTTCTCGATCCCATTGATGTGGTTCCGTTCGTCGACGAACCGTTCCGAGTGGTTGATCCGAACATGGTGGAAGTCCGACACATCCAGAGCATCGTAGCTCGAAAAGCCATCCGTGTAGACGATGCTGTCGGGCTGGATCAGGCGCTCCATGATCGGCATCAACGTGTCCGTACGGGCATTGGGGATCATCACCGTGTAGACCCTTCCTCCACGCTTCAAAAGCCCGAAAACCGGGACTTTCCCGCCAGCACCACGACCGCGTTTGCCCTTGCGGCGACCACCGAAGTAACTCTCGTCCACTTCGATTTCGCCGCAAACCGAAGAGGCTTTCTGGGTCTCCTCGGCAATCACCGTGCGAATCCGTGTATAGAACGAAGCGGCCGTGTTCCGATGAACCCCGACAAGCTCAGCCGCCGCCCGTGCCGTCGTCCCGGCAACGAAGTGCTCCACCAACCGATCCCGCTTCGCCTTGCTCAGCCGACTACGCCGTTCGTACATATCGCCATCCTATCCCTAAGCAATCTGCTTAGCTAGGACAGCCCCTAAAATTATACAGGCTTTGGGGTTCTTATTCCTGGCCTTTTCATCAATGCTCTTTCCCAGTTGTACCTTGTGGAAGGGGAAAGCCGCTTATCTGAGAACGGCTAAGTTCCGACACGCTCTGACGGCGGAACAACTCTCGAACGCTGTCTTGTTGACCGATAAGATGACCGATAAGGCGTTAGATACCCTGGGAAAGTATGATTCTGTAAAGCTTAGAGAGACCTATACCTCACGGCTGAGTTACATGCTGATCGCGCACGGCTCATGCGCAACCGCAGGAATCGCTAGCCTCTGCGTATCGGTTGAATTTCTCTGAGCGTCCAGACAGTGCCCGGCCTGCTGGACCAATCCTCCTGAACCGGAACGCAAATTTGCCGTGAGCAGCTTCACACAACTGAAAAATTGGATATCGCCGAGACTTGCGGTCCTTGTCGCCTTCGGTGTGGCATCACTTTCCGTGGTCCTATGGCATGCCCTCGTCACCCGGGAGCACGCACAAATCAAGCTGGCAGTTGAGCAAACAACTCACGCCCTAAGTGCCGAGATCAAGGAGCGAGTTGAACCGAAGATCCTGGCGCTGGTGCGCATGGCTAGGCGCTGGGAGGCACAAGGCGGAACATCCCGCGAGGAGTGGGAAGCTGACGCATTGCTTTATTTGACTCATCAGACCGGACAGCAAAGCATCTCTTGGGTGGACTCTTCCTACCATGTGCGGTGGCCTGCTCCTTTGGAGGGAAGAGAAATCTATGAAGGCGTGAACGTTGCGAGAGAGGAACAGAGACGTTTGGTTCTCGATACAGCACGGGAACGGGGGGAAGTTGGGGTGACGCGTGTTGTCGAACTGTTCGGGGGCGAGATGGGATTCCTTGTTTTTGTACCCCTGTTCGTGGGTGAGCGCTTCGATGGGTACATGACGGGCACTTTTTGGATACAGCAATTGCTTGAACCCTTCTTAGCCGATCGCGCTTTACTTGGCTACTCCATCGCGCTCTTCGAAGGCGAGGAGGAAATCGTCAATCGTTCCGAGACCAGCAGCCAGGATCATCCGGAATGGCTCCAGGAGATGGAAGTTGAGATTCGCAATGTAACTTGGCGCGTTCAAGTCCGGCCGAGGCCGGAACTGATCGCCAAAATGAGATCGTGGCTTCCGGAGGCGACCTTAGCGGTTGGATTCCTGTTGGCATTGCTGATGTCGCTCACGATTCGTCTGGCCCAATCGGCGAGGCTTCGCTCACGAGAAGTTGGGTTAGCCAACCGGGAACTAGAGGCACAAATCACCGAGCGCAAGCGGGCAGAAGAGGTGCTGCGGCAGAGCGAAGAAAGGTTCCGGAACCTGCTGGAATCCGCTCCCGACGCTATCGTGGGGACCCGGGAAGACGATCGTATTATGCTCGTCAACGCTCAAACCGAACTCCTGTTCGGTTACAGCCGGGACGAATTGCTCGGACAACCCGTTGAAATGCTGCTGCCCGAGCAATTTCGCGAACAGCACGGGCAGCATCGCGCGAACTACAATGCGAATCCCCGCATGCGGAGCATGGGAGGCGGCCTTACACTGGCAGGACGCCGGAAGGATGGCAGCGAGTTTCCGGTGGAGATCAGCCTCAGCCCCATGCAAAAGGACAGTGGGGGCGGCGTCACGAGCATTATCCGCGATATCACCAGGCGCGAACGGGCGGAAGAAACGCTCCGCGCGAGTGAGGAGCGGTATAGCCTCGCCGTGCGCGGGACGAGCGACGGTCTGTGGGACTGGAATATTAAAAGCGGCGAAGAGTATTTCTCCCCGAGGTGGAAGGAGATGCTGGGGTATCAGGATCACGAGCTCAAAGGCCATTACAAGGAGTGGTTCGATAGGATTCATCCCGAAGATCGTTCCCGGGTAATGCGCTGCCTGGACGACTACTTGGCGGACCAGTCTCATACTTTCGATTTAGAACACCGTTTATTACATAAGGACGGAACCTACCGTTGGTTCTGGACTCGCGGGATTTGCCTGCGCGATGCCGAGGGCAAGCCCTATCGCATGGCGGGTTCCATCACTGACATCACCGGCAGCAAGCAGGCGGAACAGGCTTTACGGGAAAGCGAAGACAGGTTTCGCGCCCAATACAAAGGAATTCCGATTCCTACCTACTCCTGGCGGTTGACCGGGGAGGATTTTGTCCTGATGGAATACAACGATGCTGCCCTCGACTTATCGCGGGGTGCTATCGCTGACTTTGCTGGGAAAACCGCCCGGAAATTCTTCTCAGACAGGCCGGACATCATAGAGAGCATGTGGCGATGCTATCGGGAAAGAAAATCCCACAGGGAGGAGACGGTCCTTCGGATGCGGACTACAGGCGAGACAAAGCCTTTCGCTTTTACCCGCACTTTTATTCCGCCCGATCTGGTTATGGTTCATGCCGAAGATCTCACCGAGCGCAAGCGGGCGGAGGATGCCTTGCGGCAGAAAGAGGAGCAACTCCGCCAGGCGCAGAAAATGGAGGCCATCGGGCAATTGGCGGGCGGGGTGGCGCATGACTTCAACAACCTGCTCACGGGCATCATCGGATACAGCGGTATCCTCATGGACAAACTGGGACCCGCCCATCCTCTCTTGACAAAAGCGGAGCAAATCAAAAAAGCGGGGGACCAAGCCGCTTCCCTCACCAACCAACTGCTGGCCTTCAGCCGGAAACAAGTGTTGCAACCCCAGATCATCGACCTGAATGACATCATCACCGATATGAACGAGATGCTGCGCCGCCTGATCGGCGAGGATATCGATCTGGTAACCGATCTCGGCACGGAGTTGGGAAAAACCAAAGCCGATCCAGCCCAGATCAAGCAGATTATTCTGAATCTGGCGAGCAACGCCCGCGGCGCGATGCCAAAAGGAGGCAGGCTGATCATTACGACGGACAACGTGGAACGGAAGCAGACCGATGGCTACCCCAACTTGGGCGCCCAAGACAGACAGCAAGTAATGCTCACCGTGAGCGACACGGGCAGCGGCATGGACACGGAGACACTGAGCCACATCTTTGAGCCCTTCTTCACGACGAAAGAGCCGGGAAAGGGAACCGGACTGGGGCTGGCCAGCGTTTACGGGGTTGTGCAGCAGAGCGGTGGCCACATTCAGGTTTCCAGCACTCCCGGGCACGGCACGAAATTTCATATCTACTTTCCCCGGGTCAGCGGGACCGTCCGCCAGCAGAAGCTGCCCGTTGAAGTTCGGGAATCTTTCAGCGGTTCGGAAACCGTGTTGCTGGTGGAGGACGCCGATGTCGTCCGGGAATTGGCAAAGGAAGGCCTGGCAGAGGAGGGCTACACTGTACTGGATGCGCGGAACCCCGCCGAAGCCATTCGCATCTGCAGTCAGAAGCAGACGATTCACCTGTTGCTGACCGATGTAGTCATGCCGGGGATGAGCGGACCCGAATTAGCTCAGCTTCTCACAGCCCAGCATAAAGATTTGAAGGTGCTTTATACCTCGGGTTATGCGAGTCATTCCTTGGTCCACCACGATCTTCCGAAGCAGGAGCTTGCTTTTATCTCCAAGCCATTCGCTTTAAAGGCTCTGCAACGCAAGGTGCGCGAGGTGCTAGACGCGCCAAAAACAGCCATGCGCAAACGAGACAAGCAATCGATCAGCCCTGGCAAAAAGCCGCCATCCGGGAGGCGGCCACACCTATGAAGGGCGACCCAAGGCGTTTCTAAATGCTCTCCTTTCGCAGGCGAATATTCTTTGGAGCTTGCCGGTGATCCGCCCGATCAAATGCTTTTTCTTGCCTACAGCATTTTACGGATTGATGTATAGGGGTTCGTCAGGGCACGACTTCAGTCGTGCCGCAACGAGGCCAGCCATTAGGGGGTTTAACCCCTGACGGGACCCGATAGAAACATATGAACCTCAGCGGCTAAAGCCGCTCTGCCCCCCCTGCTTTTTTCGGCACGGTTAAAACCGTGCCCTGACGCAGATCTCAGTTTCCCTCTATACACCAATTTGAAAAATGCTCTGGCCGGACTTCCTATTTTCAGACCCAACGCTAAAGCGTTCCCCGGTTGTTCTAAAGTGTGTCCGATCCGCGACGGTCGACGGCGCGGCCATCAGAGCCGTTCCTCATAGTAAAAAAGCTGGGTTTGCCAGGACCCGGAAAGCGGTTCATTATGGCGCTGAGGGTGTGGCAGTTTAGCTCGAAACTCTTTCGCTAATCGTGTCCCTTTGGCGACGGCAACGGATCGGTTCATCGCATCTTCGCTTCGACAAACATGGATTCGACAAACATGGATTCGGCAAACGGGGTTTCGATAAACGGTGATAATGTCAGCAATGACTTCTGCGGGAGACAGAGAAACGAAAACAGTGAAGCAGAGGAGGCTGGAGAAAAGCCATGCTGAGTATCGATGAACTTCACGAATTGCTGAAGACCCGAAGGAGTATCCGAGGGTACCAGAAGGACAAGGACGTTTCCGAGGAGCACATCCGGCAAATATTGGAGGCCGCTCGCTGGGCCCCCTCTGGCGGAAACGGGCAGCCGTGGGAATTTATCGTGATCCGGGACGCGGCGACCAGAAACAAGATCGCTGATTTGTTCCTCAAACAACAGGAGCCTAAAAGGGAGATGGAAATAGCGGTGCGGGGGGAAGCGAAGATGACGGGAGCCGGGTTCCGGGACGCCCCGTTTGCATCATCGTGCTGGGAGACCCGAGAGTGAATGCATCGTATCCTGTCCGCACAATGGAGGAAAAGTCGGATTCTCATTTTTACAGCGGACTGGCCAACGCCACTCTGCTGATCCAATTGGCGGCTGCCAGCCTGGGTTTGGGCTCGCAATACGTGAGCGATGCCAGTTCCCCGTATATGTCAGTCATGCTCAAGGTGCTTTTGGGCGTGCCGGAACCGCTGAAGGTTTATCATTTGATCCCCATTGGGTTTCCTTCCACTCCGGTCGCTCTTATGCCGCGCAGGGAACTGGAAGAGATAGTTAACTATGAGAAGTACGACCGGCAGCACTGCCGGGACGACCAAGCAATAGAGAAGTTTCTGATGACGCTTACCCGCAGAGGGTCCTATGGTAAAAAGAGCTGGGTAGAGGTAGAGGATGATGCCGGGAAGGCCGGCCAGTAAATCCGGCGAGGTGATTTTTTCGCGCTCCGATTTATCTTTATTTGGACACTACTATCCAGGCCGTACCATCCGGACAATACCGTTATTCCGGCAATACCTTTTTGGGATCAGGTTAAGGATCAAGGATCAGCGATGGGCATTCTGATCGGAATATTGGCAGGAACCGTTGTCGCCATTGTTTTTCCGCAGTGGTTTGTGTGGATGCAGCCGGTGTTACAACCCGCCTTCGCCGTCACGATGCTTTTCGTCGGCACGCTGGTCCGGCCGGAACAGGTGCGCGCCTTCTCTAAAAAGTCTTCCCGGGCGCTGGCGGGGTTGCTCACCCAGTACACCGTCATGCCGCTGATCGCCTGGACGGTATCGCTGGCTTTTGACGATCCGCTGGTGCGTGTCGGAATCGTGCTGGTAGGCTGCATGCCCGGAGCCATGGCTTCCAACGTCATGACCGTATTGTTTCAGGGAGACCTGATCCTGTCGGTGACGATGACGACGCTGGCCACGTTGCTCAGCCCCCTGATGCTGGCGTTCTGGCTTCCCTTTTTGGCGGATGCGCGGGTGGATGTACCCTCGGGAGCGCTGGCGTGGAATGCCGCCTGGATGGTGGTGTTTCCGGTAACGGCGGGAATCCTGATGCGCCGCTTCCAGCCCCGCATGCCGCCATGGTGGGACCGAACGGCCACCGTCCTGGCCTCGGCGACGATTGTGCTGATCATATTGGTCGTGGTGGCTACCAACCATTCTCGTCTGGCGGCTATCGGGCCCCAGTTAGCGCTGGCCATGCTGGCGATCAATCTCTGCGGTTACGGTCTGGCGTTTATCGTAGCGACGCGGCTCCGCTGGCCGCCGGAACAACGCCGCACCCTGGTAATAGAGGTAGGAATGCAGAATGCCGGTCTGGGCTCCGTGCTGGCGATCGCACATCTGGGTGAAGCGGCCGCCATTCCGAGCGCCTTTTATACGGCGCTCTGCGTCTTCACCACCTCTCTGGCTCTACCGCTCCGCCGCCGTACGGAAGGTGTCTCGGAAATGCGGCGTCTGGACGAGTAGAGACATTCAAGTCGAACACAACCTCGGTGGAAGATGCTCGGCCTAAGATCGAGTCGTCCGGCGCTTCTGTGGACTGACCTGCTGCGTGAGCCGATGTCGCAGCAGCGCGCACTTCTGGGACCGCGTCTAAATCAGGTTTCTTCGCCTCAACTAAACATTCCGAATCCCAACCTTCGGCTCCATGCCCAGCGCCATAGGAACATGGCCAGGATGGCCATAGCCACGCCAGTGATCAGGGTGCTCCACAACGCCAGGTTCCAAAAAACAGCGGGGTCAATTGTCGTAGCCTCCTCGTAACGTTGCTGGGAGACTACAACAAACCCGGTATCTCCAATTAGCGCGAACCCGGCGATCCAACGTCCCTCGTAACCTTTATCAGCCGACGAAACAGGGTCTTGGTAATCATCCACCGGAGGAATCCCCAAATCGTCTGTGTCAGAGCCAGGCGCTGGTTTGAGTTCGATCAGGCTTGTATCTGGGAATTCGACGGCTGGAACCCCATGCCGATAGGCAGGATGAAAGAGGACGACATATTTGCCCAGGCTGCTTTCCGGGCCGGCTTCTGCGCTGTCAATATCTCTGGGCGCGATGAGCGCCACATCGGAACGCTCGGTAATCACAAGGCCCATGGTTGCGTCAGTAGCAACTGAGATGGCTATGACCCCAAGGAAACTCCCTTCGGCATCCAGGATCGGCGCTGAAATTGCAAACTTGTAAAGATCGTCACTCCGGCCACGGTAAACGCGCGAGATGTAGACCTCCCCGCTGCGGCCCTGATCACCCAGCCTCTTTTAGTCCCGCCACGCGACGTTCAGCCCAATGACATCTATGACGTCAGTCGCGTTAGTCGCGTGCGCCACCAGGATGGCATCTGCATCAACGATATAGCAGCTCGCGAAAGGGCTGGGTTGACCGCTGCACATGTCATCCAGAATCGGCTGCAAGCCAGGGCGGTCGTCTCTTGCCAGCAAAACCGCCAGGCGTTCGTCCGCGACCGCCATCTCAACGCTCCTGCTCAAAGAGCCTAATTGCAGGAGCGCGGTGGTGGCTAAATCCTTTGCGGCAAGGCGATTGCTTTCGAGGGCTGCTTTGAGAAGGGCTCCTTTGCGAGCCTGGGCGACCGAGAGAGCCATTACAATAGCGAGTATCGAAATTGCGCCAACTGCCGCCACCAAGCTCGCCAGAACAGGGTTTCTCCGGCGCCAGCGAACGAAGCGTTCGCGTCGTCTTAAAGGCAGCGCTATTGTTTCTTCCCCAGCTTGGTAGCGGGCGAGGTCTCGCGCCAGAGCATTGGCGGAGGCATAGCGCTGATCTTTGTCCTTGCTGAGGCACTTCAGACAGATGGCTTCCAATTCTCTATCTACATTTGGATTGATGTTGCTGGGCGGTTCGGGAAGTTCCTCTCGCACCAGCCGCAAGGTTTCCTGGACTGTCTCACCCTGAAAAGGCGGCCTGCTTGTAAGCAGCGCATACAATACCGCTCCCAGCTCGTACACGTCACTCGCGGTGGTTAATTCCCTGTCACCAGCAGCCTGTTCCGGGGACATGAAACTGGCCGTGCCGGCAATTGCGCCCGACGCCGATGAGCTAGCCTCTTCTCCCAAGCGCATGGCCAAACCAAAGTCAGTGACATGGGGCTTGCCTTCTTCGTCTAGCAGGATGTTGCCAGGCTTCAGGTCATTGTGCAGAACGCGTCTCTGATGAGCATGGTGCACCGCTTGGGCCACCGTCTCCAGCAAGTTGGCAGCCTCGTTTCCCGCAGCGATCTCCCCGAGAAGCATTGTGATTTCTTCCTGTGGTTCTTCCGGCATGGATACCGTTACCCCTGGAGAAACGAACAAAATAGCGTTATGCAGGATGAGATCTTTCTGTCCAACATGGCCCGCCCTCCCGAGAAACAGGAATGCGTGTAGCTCTTTGATCCAGGACATTTGGAGAGTCACGGAACAGCTTACAGCAACTCCTGTTCTACGACTATATGCGAACAATTACTGCTAAACCCGTAATGCGGTTTTCCCCTTATACAAGCAGTCGGCAACCCACAGAAAAGCCGTAGCTTAACAGGTTGTTGAATCGCCTTAGGGAAATAGCAAGCCAGCTTTACGGGTTCCGGGCCGAATCTTCGCATGTAGTGGTGAATGCGGCAGATTCATGCGGAGCAGATCACGAAAACACAGAACCAAAGGAGGATTACGATGACCAACGAAATAGCCTATAACGAGCAATTGACAATCGGCGATAAGCTGTGAGGCCAGACCGCGCTCGAAGCAGATCGGAGCGAGGTTATCAAGAAAACCTATCTGTGATAAGCTGTGAGGCCAGACCGCGCTCGAAGCAGATCGGAGCGAGGTTATCAAGAAAACCTATCTGTTGCTGGCGCTCAGTGTTGCTGCTGGCATCGTGGGAGGCGCGGTTGGCGCAAGCTCGCCGGCGATGGTTCAACTGTTTTCCGGATGGATGGGCTGGATTCTTGCCATGGTTGTGCTGAACGTAATGCCACAAATTGCCATGGCAGCTCGGCGGGATCCGATCCTAGGCGTCACTGCGCTGGTAGCGGACGGGTTTGTGTCAGGGCTGGTTCTGGCTCCCATGCTTTATCTTGCCAGTGTCATCGCGCCCGGAGTCGTGCAAACCGCGTTGCTGCTGACCGCTATTGTTTTCGGCGGCGTGACGTGCTATGTCATGACCACGCGGAAAACGTATTCCGCGCCGCGCGGCCTGATGACGGGCATTTTCTTCAGTATCGTCGGCGTTATCGTCTTGAACGGTTTTCTGCACTTCGGTATTGTGAGCATGCTGATTGCTGGCGCCATCGGGATTTTCGGCGTCTTTGTGCTGGTTCACGCCACCAGCGAGGTGTTGAACAACCCCGAGGCCGATAGCCCGATTCTGTGCGCCTTGATGCTGTTCGCCGGTCTGTTCAACGTCTTCGTCGCCGCTCTCATATTTTGCTATCGCTGGCCGAGAATGTGGATGAGTGATGGCGACTACCATGGGGACTGCGATTTGAATTTCGAGGGAGGGAGAGTGATGACCCAGAAGAAACGGCTATCCTGGCTTGCAGCGTTTCTTCCAGGCATTCTGGTGGTCGCCACCGGCGTGGGGGCGGGCGATCTGCTGACCGCCACTCTGGCGGGTTCTGAAGTCGGGCTGGCTCTGCTCTGGGCGGCGGCGGCGGGCGCTCTGCTAAAGTGGACCCTCAACGAGGGGATCGCACGCTGGCAGATGTCCACCGACACGACCTTGCTCGAAGGTTGGATGCTCCGCCTGGGAGGCTGGACACAGTGGGTCTTCATGCCCTATTTCTTCTTGTGGACGTTCATGGTGGGCGGCGCGCTGGTGAACGCTTGTGGCGTGGCTGGCGCCAGTCTGCTGCCGCTGGGCGACATGGAGATCTCCAAGATTATTTGGGGCATTGCTCACTCACTAGCAGGCTTGGTGTTGGTCTGGTGGGGAGGGTATAAGGTTTTTGAAAAGATGATGGCGGCATGTATTGCCGTAATGTTCGTCGGCGTCCTGCTGACGGCGGTGCTGATCGGGCCGGACTGGGGGGCCGTGCTCCGTGGCGTCCTGATCCCCACTATTCCACCGGGCAGCACGCTCTGGATATTGGGAGTTCTCGGCGGCGTGGGAGGGACCGTCACCCTGCTTGCTTATGGATATTTCCTGCGCGAGATAGGCCGCAAAGGCGAGAGTGGCCTGAAGGTCAGCCGGATTGACTTGGGAGTTGCCTATGGGCTCACGGCGCTGTTCGGCATGGCGATGATCATCATCGGGTCGCGGATCACAATCGAAGGCGGGGGAACAGGGCTATTCCTGGAGATCGCCGGGCAGTTGGAACTGGTGCTGGGGCCGGCAGGCAAGTGGCTGTTCCTGGCCGGGGCCTGGGGGGCGGTCTTTTCCAGCTTGCTGGGAGTTTGGTATGTCTCCCCCTACATTTTTGCGGACTTCATTGCCCTGCGCCGGGGCATGGCGCCCGGGGAGTACGAGAAGCTGGAACTTCCGAAGACTTGGTCCTACCGCGCCTACCTGATTGGAATTTCCATCGTCCCGTTGGCGCTGTTGTGGTTATCGGTGCGGCAGATTCAGCTTGCCTATGCCGTCATGGGCGCGCTGTTCATGCCGCTGCTGGCCCTGACGCTGCTGATAATGAACAACCGCGAGTCCTGGGTCCGCGCGTGGTTCCGCAACGGCCGGTTTATTAACGCCGTATTAGTCATCACGCTGTTGTTCTTTACCTATATCGGCATCCGGCAACTGGGAGGGTAATGTTCCCCCCTCTGCGGATAGGCGGCGCAGGTGACTGTTCCCCTTCTACTTCCCGAACTTTGTTTACGCGCTACGGAGCGTAGTAATTCTCCAGGGGTTTTGTCTCCCATGTCACCGGCCCGACCGGCTGCATTCCATTCTCCCCGGCCACGGAAGGCATCAAACGGAAGCCGAATCTCGGCGCATCTTTATTATTACCATTGAGCCGCCGGTCCGCCGAGTTCTACCTGGGCTCCCGTGGCCTGCATGCCGAATTCGCGGGCCAGCGACGGAACCAGGTGTGCCACCTTGCCTCCTACCATCGTCATCAACACCCGGACATTCCTAATGTCATCCTCAGGAATGGTCAGGTAATCCCGATCGAGCACAATCAGGTCCGCCAATTTGCCCGGCTCCAGCGATCCCAATACGTCCTCCTTCTTCGAGCCATAGGCCCCCCACAGCGTCGCGGACTTCAACATTGCCCGGCGATCCACCCCCTGTTGCGGCGCGGTAACGTTGCCGTCCCAATCCTTCCGTGTCACCCCGGAATACAGAACATGGAAGAGGGTCAGATTGGTGGAAGCAATCGCCCGGTCCAACTCCATGCTGTTGATAATCCCAGCGTCATTGAGACTCTTCCGGGGAACCACCTGCATCGCCCCTCGTTCGCCGTAGTCTCTCAGAATATCCTGGCCCCTGGCCTCCCAGATGTAGAAGTCCCAACCGCTGGTCATTATGCCCAGCTTCTGGAAGCGGGGGATCTGGTCGGGACGAGGATACATGGCCATGTGCTCGGTGACGTGTCGTTTGGATCGAATCTCTTCCAGTGTCATGCCGGCATCTTTCCCCGCCTTCTCGATGATGTCCAGGATCAGGTCTATCTCTCCGTCCGCCATGATATGGTCCCCCGATAACCGGCCGCCAGCTTTCATATACTCGTAAAAGGCACGCGAAACGAGCGGGTCTTCGAAGAGGCAGGGACGCTCCCGCTGCTTGACCTCAGGCGAGGTGCCGGGCAGTTTGCTGCAGTTCCCGCCCATGCGAGGCGTCATGCCATTCACCCATAAATAGTCGGAACCCCGGCCTTCTTGAGCCGCTACAGCCTCAACAAAGTAAGGATCCTGAAAAAAATCGTTCCTATAAGGCCAGTACCAACCCCAACCCATGCGGATGGCCATTTTCCCTTGGCGTTCCAACCGGTTGTAGGCACGGATTGCACCCCCCGTGTAGAGGGAAGTTGCGTTCAGGGTTTGACCGTAGCCAGCCATCCAGGACAACCCCAGACGATAAATCTCCGCCAACACATCCGGCGGGAAACCTGCATCCTGCTCGATATAGCGATAACAAGTGCTGCAAACTCCCCTTTCTGCATCCTGCGGGGGAATGGGCTTGATCAGAAACTTTTCCCACTGGTCGCCGTAATACTTCTTGGTCTCTTCGACGACTTTCTCGTTAAATAAAGTCCCCACAAAGTTGGTGCGCACAACCACCGGATTGTTGGGCGCCGCCAGGTCCAGCATTTCCTTGGTGAGTTGCCGTCCCAAGAACGCGGTAATTTCTTCTCTCCAGCGGTAGTCCTTTCCGAACAACATCACAATTCGGACCCACTGGCCCGGCTTTGCCTTTCGAACCGCCTCCTCCAATACGCGAGGGAATTGCTGGAGCTGCTGCTGCGGGGGCGCATCCAGAAAACGGTGGACCATGATGTCGTCGGTAACAACCTTCTTCATGATGTAAGGATTCAGCGGGTCCCAGTCCTGGGGATGATCGTGGGTGAGCGCGATGCCCGGCATGACCATCCTGCCCTTCAGGTCATAGGACTTGGTGTTGCTGCCCGCCAGGCGACGAACCTGAGAATCGCTTCCCACGGCAACAATCTTTCCGTCCTGAAGCGCAATCGCCTGAGCCGAAGTGCCCAAGTTCGAATTGACCTCATGGTTGTCCACCGTCACGATCTTTCCATTGTGGAGAATGGTATCCGGACCTTGCTGGGCCCGAAGAAGATCCTGTCCAGTCCAGATTAGCCACATCATTAGCGCAAATCGCAGAATCCATCGGCTTTTCATTATTCACTCATCCTTTCATCACTTACTTTTGCCATCATGTTCGAAGATCGATTGCCCGGACGGTTTCGCTGACTTCACCTTAACAACATCCAGTATGCTAAGTCAAACAATGCGCTGCAAGTATCCCAAAACAACTCCTGACCCCAACCAACACCAGCCGAAGCGAGGTTTGTATCACGGCAGAATGCCCCCCTAGACTCCAATGGCCGGGAGCAAAAATTCTCTATTCGAAAACAGCGACCCATTCGAACCGGGTTTTTCCCGCTCTACCAGCCAGGCGGGATCTTGTCATTCCATGTGGTCGCGCCTACGGGTTGCATCCCGGTCTCAGTGGCAAAGGAAGAAGCTAGATGCACGACCTTCCCTCCTACGGCCGACATCAGCACGCGAATGCTTGGGATCTGCTCCTCCGGGATGGTCAGGAAATCTTTATCCAACACAATAAAATCCGCAAGCTTACCCGGTTCGAGCGTTCCCAACAGGTCTTCCCGCAAGATGTAATAGGACCCCCAGCGGGTCAGGGCCTTCAACTGGATAATCCTGTCCGTCCTTTGATCCGCTCCATTCTATCCCTGTATTCCCGCCCGGGGTCCAAAACGCATCGCGAAAGGCTGTCTGCGGCCTCCTGCCCGTGAGTTGCCACCCAATCCGGCCGAACGGGGACGCTCATACAGTTCGTGCCGGATCTGCCCCACGCCCCCACTAACCAGAGGTGATCGGTGCCGTGCCCCTGGATGGCTGCCAAATACCGCAACGTATCTACGTCCCAGTTGGGCCCCGTATAGCCCCAGGCGAAGCGGCCCGGCATTTCTCCCTTCCGGTCCAGGTAGTCCAGAGCATGTAAGTTCCGGTAGGCATAGGGAGAGGAACCGAAGGTCGTGATCCCCCAGCTCGCCCACAACTCCATTTCCGCCTTCAGAATCTCGGCGAGCAGCGGCAGCTTGTCCTGGAGCATCACATCGGGTTCCACCGGCCGGTTGAAGCTAAAACCCGAGCTCAACCATTGTTCGATAGCCGGCGTACTATTCTCTACGCCATTGGTAAATACGGATAGCGTAGGGTGGACCTCGCGCAGCGCGTCAATGGCTTTCTGGTTGACCACGGAAAAAATAAACCCGCTCTTCACCTTCAATGGGTTGTTCGGAGCCAACTGATCCAGCCACGTCCACCTGCTGGGCCCGTCCCCCCGCGCTGCATAGAATTACGGCTATCACCAGAGTGAATGTTTTCTTTATCCCGCTGATCTCCGCATCAAAAAACTGACCCACGAAAAAAGGCGCTTCCTAAATGAGGAATCCCCCATTTTGAAAGCGCCTCCTTTTCTCTTCTCTTTCTTTTCTTCTCTTTCTCTTCTTCTCTTTCTCTTCTTCTCTTTAGGCCCTCAGAACTATCGGCCCATCAAAAGGTGAACTTCAACCCGAACTGAATCTGCCGCGACACGTTGAGCGTGTTGCTGACCCTTCCCGCAGAGCCGACATCAATGAACGCGCCCGGACGGGCAAAAGTGGGACGATTGAAGATATTAAAGAACTCCGACCGGAATTCCAAGTTCATCTGCTCGCCAAAGGAAAAGTTCTTTCCCAACACCAAGTCGACGTTGTTGACTCCCGGGCCTGAAATGGTGTTTTTAGCCACGTTGCCTAAGAATCCACGCTCCTGGAGTACAAAAGCACTCGGGTCAAAGTAATTGTCAGGACCTCCCAAAACGGGGTTATTGGTGGATCCCGCTTGATCCGGGCGGCTAGTAAAACGAGCCGAACCATTTTCGTGTCGCTGGGCACGCGTTAGTGCGGAAAATGGGTTGCCGTCCGAGAGCTTCAAGATTCCATTTACTTGCCAACCTCCTAACACTGCTTGCGCGACACCGCTCTGGAAGGCTGGGGTTGGTATCTCGTAAGAGAAATTGAGAATAAATCTGTTTCTTGTGTCGAAATCGGACAATCCTCGCTCGCTCTTGTGGTCATCCGGGTCCGGTCCTCCAGAGGCGCCATTTCCGTTATTCCCAACCTGATCCCACCTGTCATAACCTTCATCAATCGACTTGGAGAACGTGTAGGCGACCCCGAACTGTAATCCCCGGCTGAAGCGGCGATCCAGATTCACCTGCAGGGAGTTGTAAAAGGATTGAGCCCAGCTGGATTGGCGAGCATCGTTCGCAAAGTTGGGATTGCGCCGGCTAGTGGGGCCGTTAGGGCAGCTTGGGTTTCCGCCTGTGTAGTTGAAGCACTTGCGGCCATCGGAAAGGATGGTGGGTTGCTTGATATTGGCGGTTCTCATCATCAACAGGTGATTTCCCCTGGATCCGGCATAAGACACCTTTAACGAGGTTCCCTCCATAATCTCCCGCTGGACGGTCAGGTTGTACTGCATGATATAGGGGTGGTCGAGGTCAAAATCGTTGACTTGCAACGACGGCACCCCGCTAACAGCAGGGTCGACCCCTCTGTAGACTCCCAAGAAGGACGGGTTTGTGACGCTCCCAATACTGAAAAAAGGAGGGTTGCGAACCGAATTGATGAACCAAACGTTGGAAAGCAGATACTGCCGGAACATCCCGAATCCCCCTCGGAGAGCGGTTTTGCCGTCCCCCCGCATATCCCAGGCAAAGCCAACGCGAGGCTGGAAATTTAGCCACTGGTCGGCTTGCTTAAAGAACGGTCCGATCGTGACCTCGGGGTCCAGGTTGTCCCTGACGTTCGCCAAAAGACCTTGGTTTTCCGTCGGAACAGTTGCCATTTCATATCGCATCCCAAAGTTCAAGGTGAAGCTCGGTCTGACTTGGTAAGAATCCTCTATGTGGAGACCAAACATAGACTGGCGCATACTGCGGACCGCGCCAGAGCCTATGGCGGCGCCGGTAAACCGCCGGGTTTCGGCCCTCAAAAAATTCTCCAGCGAACGAAAGAAGTAGCTTCCACCCTGAGAGGTGGGGGCGTTGAGATTGGCCTGATATCGCTTGATGTTCACTCCCATTTTTAACTGGTGTGCTCCCAGACTGCTGCTGACATCGTCCATGAACTGGAAGTTGTTCGTAATGTAAAGCTTCGGATAATTCCCAAAACCCCCAATAGACGTATGCGCGCCGCCATCGAACTGTAAGTCGGAACTGTCGCCAAATTGGAAGCCAGGAGTAATATCAAACTGAGACGGCAAAGGCGTGAAATTGAGTGTGTCGTCAACGCCTTGGAACGCGCGGGCGAACCCAAACCGCGCGGTATTGATCCAGATGGGCGAAAAGATGTGGTTGTGTTCCAACGTGGCGTACTGCCATCTATATCTTGCCTCCTGAGTGGTTGCGTTGAGTCTACCCGGACCACTAATCGTGGAATTGTCGTAGGTATAGCGGAAAAAAATGTTATCGCTATCCGAGATGCGGTGGTCCACCCGCGTCATCCAAAACAATTGATCAGTCGGCTGACTGAAAGCTTGGACAAACTGTCCTGTGCCATCTCCATTATTTATCGGGGTGTTCACTCGAGGCACAATCGCCTCGATGTAAGGCGCGATATCCGGATGGACCCCGATGTCGCCAAGACCAGGAAGGATTCCCATCCGGGCATTGTCGTCCATGACTGTTTCGTTGGTGTCTTTGGCCAACCGCTCCCGGAGCAGTTCTATTGTTCCGAAAAAGAAAGTCCGGTCTCGGACAATGGGCCCTCCCGCGGCGCCCCCGAACTGGTTGCGCTTAAACGCTCCTTTGGGCTTCCCGGCCGCATTGAGGAAAAATTGATTGGCATCGAGCGAACTGTTGCGAAGAAATTCAAACGCCGAGCCGTGTATCTCATTGGTCCCAGATTGAGTCACCGCATTGACCACCGCGCCGCCCTGGCTGCTGAAGGAGGCGGTGTAGCTATTGGTCATGACCGAAAACTCTCGAATGGCTTCGATACCCAATCCACCCCCATTCACTGCTCCGGGGACCTGACGGTGAACGTCGGAGACCTCCGTGCCGTCCATCAGAAACAAATTGGCGGACACCCTGGCCCCGCCGGAGGAGATTCTTTTTCCGGAACCGGTCCCGCCAGGGATAGATCCAGCCGCACCTTGGGAGTTCATCACCGGGTTCATGCCGGTTTGCAGCAGTACGAGCTGGGTATAATCGCGGCCATTTAAGGGCAAATCGCGGATCTGTTTATCGTCAACCAGCTGCGACAGGGCAGAGGTCGTGGTCTCCACCACGGGAGCCTCCCCGGTTATGGTCACGCTTTCCGTGACCGCCCCTACGCTGAGCGTAATATTGATGGTCGCTTCCTGGCCCACCGTTAACTGGATGCCAGCGCGAATCGACGCTTGAAACCCCGACAATTCCGCTCTCACGTCATACATTCCTACCTGCAGTTGCCGCAGGTGATAGACACCTCTGGCATCGGTCTCCCCCCTGCGGACGGCTCCCGTGCCGGTGTTATTGGATGTCACGGCCACTCCCGGTATGACCGCCCCGGTGTCGTCGGTCACTGTGCCGGAAATCGTGGCAGTGGTCATCTGCGAATACCCGGTGGCGAGGAAAAGCACCACGGCAAGAACCGAGGTTGCCGCCGCTTTAGTCAGAGCACCGCCCTTATCACTGCCTCTATCAACGAGCCGCCTCGAAAAGAATCCATTCCGCTGCATATAAGCCCTCCAACATAATTTTGTAAGACTGTGGGAAGCGCACCTTCCAAAGCAATAACTAAACGACACCCCGCCTCATAAGGAACGACTCGACCCAAAATTCTCCAGTTGCTACCTTTTTACGCCTGTTCCTAACAGTCTGTCAAGGGTTTTTTATTGGAGTGTGTAATTAAAATTTAAGGATGATATGTCCTGTGGAATTAGCAAGTTAAGTGTTCTCTAGTAGGCGGCCTGGGGTAAGACCTCCTGTCCGGGAAGTGGAGATGGATGTTTGACTTCAGCGGAAATGGGAGCGATTTGAGACGGGGGGTAAGATACACAGTTTGAAGTTTGGTTCACCCCAAACTTAGGGATTAGACTGACGGAGCGAGCAGAGGCAGTCTAAGGCGGCCTTCGGGGCTCCATGCGGGCCGGAAAGGGTGAACAGGAAGGGCGAAAGCGAGCCGAGGGCCCAAGGGGTCTGGGGGATCAGAGATCCTGCCGGCGCCATTCCCCGGCCAAGGCCAGTTGGAAGCTGCAGGCTTTCACCGCCAGGATCACCGGCTACCGGGCGAAGTAACTTCGCAGGGCGCTCGGGGTCGTTGGCGCCGCGACCCTGTAAGGAGAATTTATCCGGTTGCATCTATGGCGATCCTGTAACAAAATCGTCGGTGAAGGTCTACTCCGATGTAGACCATCCCGTGCGTGCTGGCTGTGAAATGGTTTCTTGCTCGCAACCATTCCTGTCGCCTCCAGGCACGGCGTCTTCATTTTATCTAAGGGGATGGACGGACTCCTGCGAGGCTCAGATGTGCGGTGACTTCCCTCATGCGCTACAGCGCGGCGAACATCCCGCGATTGGCGGCATGCGACGCCACGGTTGAACTCATGCCCTGACGGTTCAGATCGTCACCGTATTCTATAATCCTCAATAGCAGATCAAGACTTCTAGCCGTAGGACAGGCCTCCAGGGACTGTTCTCCAATCACCCCGGGAGGAACGCCATGAGGAAACTCCGTGATTCCTGGCTTGCCGCTTGCCTAATTTCTCTTCTCTGGATCCTCCCCGTTTCCGCTGCTCCTCAAGGCGAACAGCCGGGCATCCTGGTGATCGAAGGGGGGACCCTGATTGACGGCAACGGAGGAGAGCCTGTGCCGGATGCCGTAGTCGTCATCCGGGGAAACAGGATCGAGAGTGTGTCTCGAAAGGGGCAAGCGCGCTACCCGGCGGACGCGCAGGTACTTCAAGCCGACGGAAAGTTCATCCTGCCCGGCTTGATGGACGCGCATGTTCACTACGCTGGATGGATGCCGGAACTGATGCTCTCTCACGGCGTGACGTCGATCTTTTCAATCGGCACCGGAGGCCAGTGGGCCGTTGCCCAACGCGAGGCGATTGACCGGGGCAAGATTCCCGGTCCCAGAACCTTTGTGGCAGTGGGCACCGTGCTTGGGCCGTGGCACACGGAAATGGCCCCGATGACGAGTCGCCAGGTGATTGACTCGCCTGAAAAGGCAAGAGAAGCCGTGAAACGTTATATTGCCGCTGGGGCCGATATGGTCAATGTGCAACGGGGACTCACGCTGGAAGCCTGGAAGGCGGTCATCGAGGAGGCTCATCAAGCAGGCTTGCCCGTCGTGGCCCAGCCCATAGGACCCACGGTTTACGCGAGGGAAGCCATCCTGGCCGGGGCCGATATTCTGGAGCATGCGGCCGGAGTGGGTTACTCGATCGTCAAAGACCCTTCCCAGTGGGAGGGCTACGGCGACGTCGAAGTGCACTCGATCGATCCGACTCCTTTTGCCGACATGGACGAGAGGAAGGCTGCGGAACTGATCCAACTGATGGTAGAGCGCAACGTCTATTTGGAACCGGACATGATCGCCGTGGGGCGGGGATTTCAAGCAGGCCGTGAGCGCTTTGAGTTGCAAGACCGCAGGTTGCTGGACAACCCGGGCCTTGCCTATGTTCCCGAACAGAACCGCCAAAAGATTTTCATGACCTACAGAGAATTTGAGCATCTGGAGCCTGCCGAATGGGAACGCAAGCAAAAGGGTTACCAGAACATGCTGCGGTTTATCCGGCAGTTCGCGCAGGCTGGAGGAAAGGTGATGACCGGGACAGACGCCGCAGGCTGGGATGTGCCCGGTCTAGGCTTGCATCATGAGATGGAGATACTAGTGGAGGAGGCCGGGCTGACCCCGATGCAAGCCATCGTGGCGGCGACCCGGAATCCTGCCGAGGGGTTCCGGGTGCTGGATCGCTTAGGAACTATCGAGGCAGGCAAGCTGGCTGACTTGGTCATCGTCAATGACGATCCCCTGGAAAACATCCGCAACCTGCAGGACATCGAGTGGGTGGTCAAAGATGGGAAGGTGGTGGATCGAACTTACCATGCCTGGTTTCAGAACCCGTTGCCGCGCGGCAGGGCAACAGCTCAGGACTGGTTCGCAGCCCTGAAGCGACAGTCCCTGCAAGGGATTCGAACACGGGCCGGCTTGAGGGACCCCACCTGGTCGTTTGGGCAGCCCACCCCGGGGATCGAATCGATCTCTCCGAGCATGGTTACGGAAGGAGAACCGACCCGGACCCTGACCATCAAGGGAGTGAACTTCACCACCAGATCGCTGGCCTATTTTGACGGCAAGCCCGTACCCACCCGTCTAGCGAGTGAAACGGAGCTGAGAGTTACAATCGACGCCGGCTTCATCGCACGCGTTGGGACATATCCTATCGTAGTAAGGAATCCGGGACTGTCCCAGCAACCGCAATGGGGGGGAGATACGTCGAACACGGCTCACCTCCTGGTGAATTTTAAACCAGAATAATCAAGCATTGTGCTTGGCGGAAGAGCCAGGCTTGCAACGAGGCTTTTATGAATCTAAGAAAAATATCGGCGATGATGGTCAGCCTGTTTATGGGAGCGGCTCTGTGCGGAGGGGGGCTGATCGGAGAATCGGCCAAGGGACAGACTCCCTCCCAGCAAGCGGCAACAGGCAATTTCCAGCGCTCGGTGGAAATCTATAACTTTACGATGGGCGCCACCAGTGGTCCGCAGCGCGGAGAAGAAATTTATTACTTCAAATGTTGGGTGTGCCACAACGACTACACCATAAAGGCGGGAACTCCTGCTCCTCCGCTCAAGGACCTCTTCCAGCGTCCCAGGCTGATGACAGGACAACCGGTGAATGAGGAAACGGTAGCGGAGAAAATCCGCGACGGCGGGCCCCTGATGCCGGCGTACCGTCACACTTTGGCCGATGCGGACATCGCGGATTTGATGAGCTATTTCCGGGATGAGAAGTGTTGCTTCGACGGGGAGGAGCCACCGGCTAACCCCCGGTATCGCGCGACCTCCGGGGCGAGGATGGAGTTCCCAGGCCGGAACAACCTGCGGGGAGGACCCAGGGGAGCGGTGCAATCTGCCTCGACGATCCCGCTAGAGGGGATCCTGGTGCAGTTAATCGCCCACGAGAACTCCATCCGGACCACCGTATATAGCAACGAGGAAGGGCGCTACGAATTCCCCAAACTGCCGACGGGAGTCTATACGCTGCGAATCGCGCGGCCGCTGGAATTCCGGCCCTACCAGAAGGACTCGGTTCGGATCGACGGAGCAACGGAGTTGGAGGACATTGTTCTGGAGCGGGTGACCGATTCCGATCTGCTGCCCCCCACGCGGGAGATCAAGGCCCAACTCGCCGGGGCGGAGTGGCTGATGAACCTTCCGGGCACAGGACAGGAGAAAAGGGTGTTCAGCCATGCCTGCGGGTTTGGGTGCCATTCCTACCAGCAGGTTTTTCGCAATCAGTATGACGAGCACAGTTGGCGTCTGATTGTGGACCGGATGGTCAATTACATAGGCTCGCCACTCATCCTTCCCTTTCGACAACTCAGCGAGGTTCCGGAAAGCGAACGTCGGGGTCGCTCGGGGTTGCCCTTCCAGGAGGAACTAGACCTCCTGGTGAAATGGCTGGCGAGGGTTCGAGGACCCGGGTCAGAAGATGCACCGTTCGAGGTATTACCTGGACCGCGCGGGGCAGCCACGCGGGTGATCGTAACCGAGTACGAGTTGCCACGGTTGCTGCTCGCTCCGCATGATGTGGTGGGGGACTCCAAGGGGAATATCTGGTATACCCCCCATCGTAGCCCTTACATCGGAAAACTGGACCCGCGCACGGGAATGGTTACCGAGTACCGGGTTCCGGATATCCCCGGCGCTCTTCCGGGAACACACTCGATCTGGGCGGATCGGGATGATGTGCTCTGGATGTCAGAAGTCTGGGCGGGCGCACTCACCAGTTTTGATCCCCGCACAGAAGAGTTCAATCAGGTGCGGTTGGAGACAGGCAGACCTTTCAATGCCCCGGGCTTTGCGAATTATGCGCTGGCTCCGGACGGTTACGCCTGGAAGGTGATCGGGGGAAAGATTACCAGGATCCATCCCAAAACAGGCAGGTTCGTCAACCAATATCCTCTCCAGAAAATCACCTCCACCTACGGCAGCTTGATCAGCGCGGATGGCAATTTCTGGGCTGGAGGCCTGTGGCCGGGAAATCTAGTCGGGGTGCTGGATATCCGGACGGGGGAAGTAATGGAACTGGAAACCCGCTCCCCCTTGGCAAGCCCCGCGAAAGGATATTTCGATCCGGAGGGGAATGCCTGGTTTGGAGGCAGGGGTGGCCCGCTGATCAAAGCGGACATCCAGAAACGCCGGACTACGGAGTACTATCCGCCCACCCCCTACGTGACCTTCTACGAGGCGCTGGCAGACAAGCACGGAGAAATATGGGGCGGAGAATTGCATGGAGGTCGATTCGTCCGATTGAATCCCCGGACGGAGCGGTTGATCGAATACGTGCTGCCAGAGCCATATGCACACAATCGGAGGACTTGGATTGACAATTCTACCGACCCGGTCACGGTTTGGTATGTCGACCACAATGGATACATGGTTCGCATTCAGCCTTTGGAATAACGGGGCTTGCTTCGAGGTGGCCGAAAACTATTGAGAATCACAGAATAGGGTGACGCCAACGGAAATCCGGACCGCCATCGCCCCCAAAGCCTGGTTCGCCAATAATGCCAGCGACGGTTGAGATCATCCTGTCCGGGCCGACCTTATGAATGACGCTTGGAGATCTGTTGGAGCTGTAGAAATGGCGGAAGGCATGGTTCCATTAAATGGGGATCCGCAATACTGAGCGGTATGATTCAATCTCTTTTCTTCTCATAGGAATAATAATAATATCGTCCCCGTATTATTCCTCGGCTCCAGCCTTCTTGAGGATTTCGACCACTTCGGTTTGCCCGAGCACCCGCGCCGCCATCAATGCCGTCACTCCATTCTGAGTTTTGGCATTGATGTCCGCGCCCGCTTCAAGCAAGGCTCGTACGATCGCAGTGTGGCCGCCCACTGCCGCCAGGACCAAGGCCGTTCTGCCGTCCTTGTCTTCGTCGTTGTCTTTGACTGGAGCATCGACATTTGCCCCCGCGTCGAGCAACACCTGCACGGTATCGGCGTGGCCATTGGATGCTGCCCATATCAAGGCGGTCCTGCCCTCCATGTCATCTTTCGGCATTGACATCTGCCCCTGCGTCGAGCAGCGCCTGCACGGCAGCGGCGTCACCCTGAATGGCCGCGCCAATCAGTTCTTGGCCACTCGGCCTGCTGCATCCCGTTCGCGTGAGCAGGAGCGTGGCCAGAAGTGCAAGAAGCAAAAGTATTTGACGGGCGCGCCGCATAACGCCTCCTCAAATGCCATACCCGACAGGTCAGCCTTGCAATGATTGTACACTTGTGGCGCGGCCATGGCGATTGCCGAGGCGCTGGTCAATTTGCTTAGAACGAGAATCGCAACGCAAACTGAATCTGTCGGGCAGTGGTGGCGGTGCTTCCAATCCTTCCCGCGGAGGGGTTGAGGCGTCCGGAAGATCCTGAGAAGATTATCGCGGCTCCGCCAAAAGTCTGATCAAAATTGGTATGGTTTGGCAGGTTGAAAAATTCCGCTCGAAATTGAAGCCGCCTCTTGGAATCCAGCACAATTTCCCGCTGAAGGGAAATATCCATAGTAAAGACGCTAGGCGCGGTGATGGTGTTGCGCCCGACATTCCCCAGGGTGCCCGGCGGGGGCAAGCTGTACACCGAGGGGTCGAAATATTGTTCGGGGTCACCCAGAATGGGGTTATTGCTCCGGCCGGGAAGCAAGTTAGGCCGGCTGGCGGCAAACAGGAACCCGGGGCTGCGGGCATTAACTGCGGGGGTATAAGGGATTCCAGTGCGAAACCTGACAATTCCTCCCATCCGCCACCCTCCGAGAATTTGCGAAAGGACGCCGGAGTTCAGCCAGCGCTGTCCACCACCTAGTGGCGGCGTGTAAAAGTAGTTAATTACGAAACGATGGCGCACGTCGAAATTGGAAAGGCCTCGATCCAGATTGCGCCTCAGCCCATACTGGGAGGAACTCCCAACAAAGGAAGTAAAGGAATGAGAGGAGGCGTCATCCACGCTCTTACTGAAGGTGTAGCCGGCACGCAAGGAAATTCCCCGACTGAGGCTCTTGTCAGCGGAGAGCTGAAGAGAATTATAAAAAGATTGCGCATCACTATTTAGAATGCTAATCCCTCCGAACGCAGGATTCACCGGGCCGGCATTAGGTCGGCAATCCGGAATGGCGGTCTCCCCCGGCGGAGGGCATGCCGCAGGAAAGAACAATGATCCGTCTCCCCTGATTTCCGGGACAGGAAACAGGTTCGCTTCGTAGCCACGGAACAGATGATTGCCCCTGGCCCCCACGTAGGAGGCACGGGCACGCCAGCCTCCGGGGAGCTGCTGTTGCAGAGTGAAGTTGTAACGCAGCACCATTGGGGTGGTCGTGTGCTGGTAATCCAGGATTCGAGCTTCAAGGGGGGTTCCTGCGACGGCCGCTACCGCGTCGGGGAAGCTCTCCGAGGAATCAAAATTGGTTCTCACCGCTTTCCGGAAAAAAGGAAGCGTGCTTTTGAGCTGGTCTACCACATATTCAAGCATTTGATCGTAGTAAATCCCAAAGCCGCCGCTCAGCATCGTGTTTCCGCTGTTTCCAGGAGACCAGGAAATACCCAGGCGCGGAGAAAGATTGCGCAACGAGGGGTTATTCTTCAAAAAGGGCCCCACCTGCACCTCGGAGTCCCGCACCGGGTCAGGGAGAAAAGAGGTCTTGCCATCCTTGTCGTGGATGAGCGTGGCAAATTCATAGCGGACGCCCAAGTTGAGCTGAAGCCGGGAACTCAACGCATATGCATCCTGAACATAGAAGCCCACCAGGGTCTGGCGGAAAGCCTTTCTGTTATCCGCTCCCGGAAAAGCAACCGTCAAGTT
This sequence comes from Terriglobia bacterium, assembly GCA_963666975.2. GTDB lineage: Bacteria > Acidobacteriota > Terriglobia > 2-12-FULL-54-10 > 2-12-FULL-54-10 > JADFGZ01. The sequence goes on from CAXVYR010000004.1 coordinate 2,233,593, forward strand.
GGTTCCCTCCGGTCCCCCCTGGAGAAAGCTCTCTATGCTATTGAAAGACCACTTGCCTCCTTTGTCCGATCCGGAGAACACATCCCAGCGATAGCGGTGAATGTCGAATCCCATCTTCAGCGCGTGGCCTCCCCGCTGGGTCACCAGATCGTCCGCAAACTGAAATGTATTCATTATCCTGTCTTGGGGTGTGTATGTCTGAGGGCCGAAAGGAGTCAAACCTGGGACGTCGAACCGTCCGAACTGGGGAGCGTCGGGAACAAAATATAACGAACGGGGGATCTCAATAGAGGATGAACTCTCTTGTGCTAACACCGGCCTGGTGTATCCAACGCGGAACGAGTTCAATAGGCGAGGATTAAATATATGGGTTTCCACGAGAGTCAGATACTGTTGGCGGCTGTTGTTCAGGGCGGTGAAGATAAATGAGGCCTGTCCGCCATGACTGGTGGCGTCGTCAAAGGTATAGCGGGCAAAGAGGCTGTCCCGCTCGGAAATCTGGTGATCCAGCCGAACGGTGAAAAAATTTTCATTGGTGGGCAAGAACAGCGGGGCGGCGTTTTGCTGGATCCCTCCCCCCAGCGGAACCGAGTTGGGTAAAGGATAAAGCTCCAGGTAAGGTACCACCCTCGGGTTCACCGGAACGGTCTGAATCACTGCTCCGGAAGCGTCGGTGATCATCCCCTGCCGGGCCAGCTCGTCTGGAAAGAAGTCAATTTCCGTCTTGGTCAGCCGGTCGCGCAACCCCTCAAAGCTGCCCATGAAAAAGGTCCTTTCCTTCACCACCGGACCCGTGAGGGTGAAGCCGAATTGGTTGCGCTTGAAGGGGGTAGGCTCCGGGCCGGGGTCAAAGAAATTCCGGGCATCGAGCTTGCTGTTGCGTAAGAACTCGAAAAAGGTGCCGTGGAACTCGGGCGTCCCGGAGCGGCTGATGGAGTTCAGAACACCACCGCTAGCGCGGCCATATTCCGCCCCGTAGTTGCTGCTGAATACCAGAACCTGGAGAACCGCGTCAGAACCCAACTGCCCACCGGCCGCGCTTCGGGGAACCCGGTTCTCGCTGTTCATTATATTGGTCCCGTCCAATAAAAAGGCGTTCGAGGTAGACCGCCCTCCTGCGACGGTCAACCCCCCGCTGCCGCCTCCCCGCGAGCCTGAACCGGCAAAAGGATCGCTCACACCGGCCTGGAGAGTCGCCAGTTGGCTATAACTGCGACCGTTGAGAGGAAGACCGACTAGCTGGCTTTCACTGATCTGGCCTGCATTGATGGCAGAGGACTCCCTGTCTGTACCCGCGCCCTGGGCCGTTCGTTCCTGATCTCCGGAATCTCGTTCCAACACCAAATCCAAAGTCACCAACTGCTCTGCGCCCAGTTCCAACCCTTCCTGCAACCGGCTGACAAAGCCAGCATGGGAAGTCTGGACTTCGTAAGTACCAGGAACCAATCGTTGGATTTCAAACTGTCCCTCTGCGTCGCTGCTGACGGTACGGCTCAATCCCGTCGCCAGATGCTTCACCCTCACCGCCGTCCCCGCGAGGGGCGCTCCTGACTGATCCTGCACCGTACCCCGCAGCGTCGCCATGCTCCCCTGTGCCAGCGCCCCTGTCCTTGCCCAGAAAAGCAGCGTGATCAGGAGCGCTGCCGAAAGAGCCAAACCTTGCATTACTGATTTGTATGCGTGCATGTTTCTCATTTCCTCGATAAGGCGGACTTCAACCGGAATTAGTTTTTTGACCCGCCGACGATTGCGATTGTACACCCATCTGCCTCCAACTGCGCCCTTCCAGCGCAGTTTTGCTGTCAGCGGCTCTCCGCCTCCCTTTCCGGGTCCCCTATCAGCATCCAGAATCAGCTTTTTCAGACACCTTCCCATTGCAAATGATGCAATTTCATCAAATTCAGGGTAACGCGACAAATCTCTTTACTTTCACCCAAAGTTGTGCCATAAGTCCTCGCATTGGCCGAGCGTCAGAGCGGCGCTAGGTACGAGCAGAAGCAATGCGCAGAGAGTTCACAATGCGAGCTTTTTTTCTAAGGCAAATCTGCGCGGCATTGTTTGACAACAACTTCTGCTTCGTTTGGGTTAAAGCGTCTTTTTTTACGACCGGCCTGAAATCGCATTAGAAAAATGGCGAGTGGATTATTGCAGCCGTAAGGCTTGATACTTTCACAAGGAGGAGGCATCTATGCAGGGGCAGAAACGCTTTTGGCAAATTTTGGTGTGTGTGTTTTTCTTTGGTGGAATCACTCTGGCTCAGGTCACCACGGGAACGATTTCGGGAACGGTGAGCGACTCTACTGGAGCCATTATTCCCGGGGCCAGCATTACCATCCTGAATGTGGATACGGGAATTAGCCGCACGCTGACGACCGACGCGGAAGGCCGCTACCGAGCGCCGCAGTTGGGGCTGGGCAGCTATGATGTGACGGCCGGGTCGACGGGCTTTCAGACTTCCGTGCGTTCCGGCATCACGCTAACCGTGGGCCGCGAGGCCGTCTTGGAGTTTACCCTTCAGGTAGGGGCCGTGACCGAGAGGGTCACTGTCACAGGAGAAGCTCCGTTGGTGAACACAACCTCATCGACGGTATCCAGCTTGGTAGATTCGAGACAGGTGCAGGAGCTGCCCTTGGCCGGGCGCAGCTATACGGACCTGACCGCCATCCAGCCAGGGGCTATTTACCTAACCACTGTGACCCCCAGCACCCGTACAGGCGGGGGACGTAAAATATCCGTCAACGGGGCGCGACCGGCACAGACGCTTTACCTGCTGGATGGGGTAGAGACCATGAACATTGCGGCCAACATGGCTCCTTCCAGCGTGTTGGGAAGGCAATTGGGGACAGAGGCCGTGCGCGAGTTCAAAGTTCTGATCAACAACTATGGGGCGCAGTACGGACGCGCGATTGGCGGAGTGGTGAATGCTGTCACGCGCTCCGGCACCAATGAGTGGCACGGAGGCGCCTTTGAGTTCTTCCGCAACGACAAGCTCGATGCGAACGACTTTTTTGTGCCCACCGACGCTCCCAAAACCCCATTGAAACAGAACCAGTTCGGAGGGAGCTTGGGGGGCCCCATTCGCAAAGACAGCACCTTCTTTTTCGCGGCATTTGAGGCCGAGCGGGCACGCCGGGGGATTACCGATTTCGCGCAGGTGTTTGATGAGGACGCCTTGGAGGGGCTGATCACAAAACACGTGGACGACAATGGCAATCCCTTACCCGTGGGGTTGTGGAGGGTCGATCCCGCGGTGATCATAGAAGACTACCGCCCGGTTCATCCCTGGACCCAGGCCGTCTTGGAGGATTTGACGGTCCCGGGCAACGGGGAGCGGCTGGGAGGCGGGGCGCGGCGCTATGCGGGTTCCCGCGTCCGAAAAGGGACAGAAAATTACGGGACGATTCGATTTGACCAGACGCTTTCCGCTAGTGATACCCTCTTCGGGCGCTTCACAGCAGACCGGAGCGATGCGTCTCAGTTAGACATCGGCAACGATCCGGACTGGACACACGCTGACGACGGCGCTTATTATTTTGCCACCATTCAGCACACCCACATCCTCTCTCCCTCGGCGATCAATGTGGCCAGCGTCGGTTTCATGCGCACCAGGATGGCCTCCAAATTTACTGTCGCCGACGGTCTCAATCCCCTTTTACCCTGCATTCCAGGAACGCCCCTATGTAACGGCATAGCGCCGCGCGGTACGGGAATCGCGGGCGTTCGCGCGTCGGATCTGAGCTTGCCCTTCGAGCTGATCGACAACACATTTCTTTACCAGGATCAGCTTTCCTACAACTGGGGAAACCATTCGATTAGCACCGGGGTGGAGGTCAAGAGGTATCAGATGAATGAGTTCCAGAACATCTGGTTCAGCGGACAGATGCGGATGAGTGGGTTTTCGCGCTTTTTCTCTGCTCGTCCGTCCTCTATTACCGGCCCGGTACCGCAATCGCTAGATCCGCTTGTTGCACCCGACGTCTATCGGGGTTACCGGCAGACCTTCACGGGGCTGTATCTCCAGGACGATATCAAAGTGTTGCCTAACCTGACGCTGAACGTCGGGCTGCGCTGGGAGAAGATGACCGATCCCTCGGAGGTAAACGGTAAGGCCGGCTCGGTGGTGGACATCTTGCGGGATACAGGCTTTACACTCGGAAAGGTGTTTGAGATCAATTCGGACTGGAAGGGTTTTGCTCCTCGCGTTGGCTTGGCCTGGACGCCGTTTAGCAGCGGCAACACGGTGGTGCGGGCCGGTTGGGGAGTCTTTACGGAGTGGCCCTTGAGCTATCTCTATACGCTATCGAGCTACATTGTGCCGTTCGCAGACCGGGTTCAGATTCGCAATCCAGTCATGCCTCGCAGTCTAGCGGAGCCTTGCCCCGTTTGCGGTATCGTGACGGGCGATCCTGCCTTTGCCGGCGTCCGGGACCCGATTATCAACGCATATGACTGGCATCCCGCTTACAGCTACCAATGGAACTTCGGGCTCGAGCAGCAACTGGGCCAGGCCTATGTGGCCAAAGTGGGCTATATAGGAACCCGCAGCCTGCATTTGACGGGGAACAATAACTCCAATCCTCCGGTACCCGTACAGGATTCGGAGGGTAGATGGTATACCCCTTCGGACGCGGTACCTCTCAACCCGAACTTCGGCTCATTCCGCTATATCAGCAACGCCGGAGATGGCTGGTATAACGCCTTGCAGTTAAGCATGGAGCGGAGATTCAGTGGCGGATTTGGATACCGAGCTTCGTTCCAATGGTCCAAGAACCTGGACACCGCCGGGATTGGGCAGCAGACCGCCGACACTCCCGGTTCCATTAACAACGCAAATTCTTTCGACATCCGAGGGGACAAAGGGTTGGCCTCCGTAGACAACAGGAGGAATTTTTCTTTCAACTTCAACTACGAGTTGCCGGTGGGGTCGGGAAAGCCCTTTGGGAATAGCATGGCAGGCGTGCTCGACCATGTGGTCGGTGGCTGGCAGTTGAACGGAGTGATGCGGTTCCGGGATGGAACACCGATCAATATCTCCAGCTCCAATCGTTGTACGGGAAACCGGGTGAGCAGCAGCGGGACGGACCGACCCGACCTGGCGCCCGGGGCCAGCAACAACCCGGTCATCGATGGCCCGCGAGACTTTAGGCAGAATGACCCGTATTTTGACGTGAATGCCTTCGTGGCTCCGCCCAGTTGCCATAGCTCGGATAGCAGCGGTGATGTTGCGGAAAAGCGAGGCTACTTCGGCAACCTCGGTCGGCAGACCCTGATCGGGCCGGGGATTGTGGGCATGGACTTCTCCATCTTCAAGAACTTCCGAGTTGGGGAAGGAAAAGGCCTGCAGTTTCGGGCGGAGTTCTTCAACATCCTCAATCGCCCGAACTTCAGAATCACACAGGGCGGAGCGCGTGTTATCAGCGGCGGCCGGACCTTTGCAGAAGACAGCGCGGGCAATGTGCTCATTGATCCCGGCACCGGGCGTGCTGTTCCCGGCGGCGCTAATCCCGAGGGTCGGCGCAATAACAGTGCGGGAAGAATTAGTGCCTTGGCAGCCGGCACGACGATGCGGCAGATTCAGTTGGCGCTGAAGTTCACGTTCTGAAGCTTGAAAACTGGCATGAGGCGCTTTGGCAGGGGCTAACACCCTTTGCCGAAGCGCCTTTTGCTTGAATGTCATAAATTTTTGCAAATTGAATGCGGGTTGCCGTTGAAGCAAGTTGGAGTGAGCATGGGCAACCGGGCGGAGTTCCATATTCGGTTCGATTCGTCACGGAGGGCTAAATCATGAAAAGCCAGTGGGTTTTTTACTTTGCAGTAATGGCAGTGGCCATCTGGAGTGGACAGGGCCTTCTATGGGCCCAACAGGCGCCGGACACCATTCTCTACAATGGGAAGATCGTCACGGTGGACGACCATGAAGTTAATGAGAACGTAGGCACGATCACTCAGGCTTTGGCCATCCGTGGCGATACGATCCTGGCCTTGGGAACCAACGCCCAGGTGCGGGCTTTGGCGGGCGGTAACACGAAATCCATTGATCTGAAGGGTCGGATGGTTATCCCCGGTTTAGCTGGCACGCACGATCACCCGATGGACTGGGATACGATCAATCCTCTGATCGTCAAAAAAGTGATCACCGATGATATGCACATTGAGCGGTTTTTGAACATTCATCCGGATGAGGTAATCATACAGTTTCCGCTGGTTTTGGATGAAGCGGTCCAGAAGGCCAAACCCGGTCAATGGATTCGAATCAGCGTGCTGTTTGGGAAAGAATATCGGTGGGGAGACCAGATCATGGATCTCTTCGGGCGCCAGATCAACAAGCAGATGCTGGATCTGGGGGCTCCCAACAATCCGGTGGAAGTTCGCGGGGGGTTTACCGGAATGGTGGTGAACCAAAATGCAATTGACATTATCAGAGAGCACTACGCGGACCAACTGGCAAATTTTGTTGATCCCAATATCCCGCTGCCACAGGATATTGATGAAACAGGAGTCTGCGGCACCTGCTATCGCTATCCGGAGCAGGACATTATTTACCCGCCGGAGGTGTTGCGGGAGCTCTACCGCCTGGGTTTGTCCTGGATGACAGGTTATGGGATGACCTTGAACGGATCGAGCCTTTACACGGCCGGAGCCATTGCGGCTTACACATCGCTGGATGAGGCTGGAGAAATGGCTCAGCGCTTCGCTTGGGACTGGTACTGGCCGCCACGAAAGGATTTCTTCCTGGATACCTATTTTGCTACCGCTGTGAGCGCGATGGTGGGGAAAGGATCCGATTACCTCTGGATGAACGGAGCAGTTCCTGCTCTGAATGGCCGGGCCTGCACTACCCTGCCAGGCACTTCTCCCGAAGTGAAAGAGCGGGAGCGGCGAGGCGGCTGCGCCTATGATCCGGACACTGCCGCCGGCAGGCTGAATCGGCAAGTCTTGTATAGCTTCATCAAGGCGGGAGGGCGGTTGGCCGGCGATCATACCATCGGCGATAAGGACATCGACCACACGCTGGATATCATTGAGAAGGCCAGCCTCGACGCGGGGATGAGTTTGGAGCAGATTCGGGCCAAGCGGCATGCTTATGACCACATGGCGATGAGTCCCCGTCCGGATCAGGTCCCGCGGATCAAGCATCTGGGCATGCAAACCAGCGGCTGGGACATCTCCATTTGGGAAGGCAGAGGGCAACAGATCTTACGGGACTACGGAGAGGAGGCGGCTCAATGGGTGGTCCCGCGGAAAAGCCTCCTCGATGCCGGAATCAGAAATAGTGTCGAGATTGACCGGCCCATTGGCTACACGAACCTGACCTTCTTCCACGTCCTTTATTCCGGGATTACCCGGAAGGACCAAGACGGGGTAGTCACAGCGCCGCAACAGGCGGTGAGCCGGGAAGCCATGTTAAAGTCGGCAACGCTTTGGGGGGCTTATTACGGCAAACACGAGGATACGAATGGTTCGCTGGAACCAGGTAAGTTTGCCGACTTGACCGTGCTGGACCGGGATTATCTGACTATCCCCGTGGAAGAAATTCTGAAGATCCGGGTCTTGATGACCCTAGTGGGAGGCAAAGTAGAACACTTGGCGCCATCGCTGGCGAAAGAGCTTGGCATGCAGCCTACCGGAGCTCAGGTGGAACTCGGTGGACCTGCCTCGCAATGGTGAAACATCGCGGCGGGACCGCGCCGATTCAGCCGGTTTTGAAATTTGAGTGCCAGCTAATTGTATGGCGATACTTGTCAGAACGAAGAGGCAATAGGCTGTTCTGACCGACAAGCACAGCACGGCTAACATTAACAATCCGAAAGGGTGGGTAAATGTATGATGGGTCAATGGGTGTTGCGAATAGGAGTGCTGCTGGGAGTAATCTGGGCTGGAGGAGGTCTCCTCCGGGCCCAACAGACGCCGGATACGATTCTCTACAACGGGAAGATCGTTACGATAGACAACCATGAGGTCAATGGGGATTTAGGCACCATTGCTCAGGCACTGGCGATCCAGGACAATGAGATCGTGGCTGTGGGAACCAACGCCCAGGTGCGTGCTTTGGCCGGCGGTAACACGAAATCCATCGACCTGAAAGGGCGGACTGTGGTGCCGGGTTTTGGCGGCACGCACGATCACCCCATGGACTGGGACACGATCAATCCGTCCATCGTAAAAAAAGTAGTCACCGACGACATGCACATTGAGCGGTTTTTGAATGATTCTCCGGATGAGCAGTTGCGACAGTTTCCGCGGGTTTTAGAGGAAGCGGTACGGACGGCCAAACCCGGCCAATGGATTCGGATTAGTCTGCTGTTTGGCGAGGAATATCGGGGGGGGCCTGAGATTCGGCAGTTTTTTGGGAGGCAGATCAACAAGGAGATGCTGGACCTGGCGGCTCCCAACAATCCGGTGCAGATCCGCGGCGGTTTTACCGGAATGGTGGTGAACCAAAGAGCGATTGACCTGACCAAACAGTTCTACGGGGATCAATGGGATGCGTTCGTCTGGAATCCGTATGGAGAAGTTGAGAAAACAGGCGTCGGAGGCACCGCCTATCGGTGGTTGGAGCAGGACGTGCTCTACCCGCAGGAGGTCTTGCAGGAGATCTATCGCCTGGGTTTGTCCTGGATGGCGGGTTATGGAGTGACCCTGAACGCCTCGGGTCTTTACACGCCGGGAGCGGTTGCTGCCTACCATGCATTGGACGAGAGGGGAGAGCTGGCCATTCGAATGCCGTGGAGTTGGCAGTGGAGGCCGCGTCCTGATTTATGGTCCGATCCTTATTTTCCCAAGGTGATGGCCGGCATGTTGGACAAAGGGTCAGATCACCTCTGGCTGACCGGGTTGTGGCCTTCTGACAACGGGGCCGGTTGCTCCACTCTGCCCGGCACCTCTCCGGAGGTAAAAGAGCGGGAAGTTTGCCACTTCAGTCAGGATTATCGGAACGGGGAAACAGCCACGGCCTTGTACCATATGGTCAAGGCAGGCGGTCGATTAGCCGGGATACACACCGGCGGCGACAAGGACATCGATTACCTTCTCGACACCATTGAGAGGGCCAGCAAGGACGCCGGGATGAGTCTGGACCAGATTCGGGCCAAACGGCACGCGTATGACCATATGGGGATGAGCCCTCGTAAGGACCAGATTGAACGGCTCAAGAATCTCGGTATGATCGTGGGCGGTTATAATATGCAACTCTGGGAAGGAGGAGGCGAGCGGTTGCTTGCGAATTACGGAGAGCAGGCGGTCGAATGGATGCAACCGCGGAAAGACCTCCTCGATGCGGGATTGATGAATAGCGTGGAGATCGACCGCCCCATTGGATACACCAATCTCACCTATTTCACCGTCCTCTATGCGGGCATTACCCGGAAGGATCAGAACGGCAAGATCTGGGGGCCGCGTCAGGCGATCGGTCGGGAAGCCATGTTAAAGTTCGCCTCGCTTGGCGGAGCTTATTACGCCAAACGCGAGGATAAGCTGGGGTCGCTCGAGCCCGGCAAGTGGGCCGACCTGGTCGTATTGGACCGCGATTATCTGACGATTCCCGTGGATGACATTCTAAATGTCAGGGTCCTGATGACTATGGTGGGAGGCAAGGTGGTGCACTTGGTTCCCTCCATGGCCCGAGAAAACGGGATGCAGCCCACCGGGGCGCAAGTGGAGCTCGGCGGGGCGGCGGCTCAATGGTAGCCTTCGAGGCTTGGTTTTTTGCCTAACCGAAGAGGTTGTTGGAAAACTGGTGTATGGGTCCGCTTGCTAATCCCTCGGCTTCGCTCCCTTCGGCTATGCTCCCTTCGACTTCGCTCAGGGCAGGCAGGGCAGGCGCGCGCGGCTCTGCAACTGCAGCCCAATCAGCACGCCCATTCCGAGCCGCGATAGCCTGCCCCGAGCGAAGCCGAGGGGTGAGGGAGCGGACAAATGGCGTTTTTCAACAACCTTCTGCTTTTCAACAACCTTCTACTTTTCAACAACCTCCTAAATGCGGCAACACTTCCCGCGGAGTAAATTTATGAACAGCCGGTCGGTTTTGCGACTTGTGGTGACGGCGTGGGCATTCTGGGCTGGAGCAGTCCTCCTCCATGCCCAACAGACGCCCGACACCATTCTCTACAATGGCAAGATCGTCACCGTGGATGACCACAGTTTCAATTCCCGCTTGGGGACAATCGCGCAAGCGATGCATGTCCGGAATGGCAAAATCCTGCACCTGGGCAACGATGCGGAAATTCGTGCGATGGCAGGGGCCAACACCAGAGTAATGGATCTGAAAGGACGTACGGTGATTCCGGGGATCATTCTCACCCATGAACATCCATACGATTGGGGGTCGGTTGACATCTATGCGCTGAAAAAATATCTCACCGACGACCAGGTTGTTGTCAGGATTCTGGAAGATAGTCCCCAGGAAAATGTGAAGGCATTCCCTGGAGTGCTGGCGGAGGCTGTTTCGAAGGCGAAGCCTGGCCAGTGGATATACATTGTTATCACTTCTGGAAAGAACTTCGAATATCACGCGATGAGCAACGGTGGTTTGGGACGCAGTTTGCTGGACCCCTCCCTGCGAATACCCGAAGAGATGCAAATCACAAAAGAACAATTAGACGCGGCGGCGCCCAATAATCCAGTCTATGTCGGTGGCTGGCTTTCGGTAACGGGTGTTCGTCGCGGAGAAGGGTTGAACCAGAGAGGGATTGAGGAAGCCGAGAAGGTGTTGCCCCCCGGCCCAGCCTACCAATCTGAGGAGATTAGCGGCCGCACCATTTTCGCAGAAGTGATTATGAAGGACTATTACCCGCAGCTCGTCCAGATCATGCGGAGTGGTCTGGAGTGGTGGGCGGGATACGGGATGACGACCTATGCATCGCACCTCTATACCCCTTCCAATCTCAGGATCTGGCGGGAACTGGACCGCAAAGGACAGATGCCGGTCCGGAATATGTGGACCTTTCGATGGAACTCCGAGTACTTGCTTTCCGATCTATTTTTCATCACTGACATAGCTACCCGGTTAGGCGAAGGATCGGATTACTTCTGGAATGGAGGAGCGGCTTTTAGAACTCTCGGTGGCGGCGGTGACTGCACGTCTGCGCAGCCTGTGCCTTCCTCGAAAATAATGCAGGAAGAGGAATTCGCTGCGGAAATGAGGGAACGCCGGCAAAGAAACTGCCGGTTCGCCCCCAACTCAAAGGAATTTGAGATCCTCGAGAAGTTTATCCGCGCGGGGGGACGGTTCGTGAATCTGCATACGACGGGAGACGGCACGGTGGACGGTATGCTGATGGCTATTGAACAGGCCAGTAAAGCCGCTGGCATGACCGAGGAGGAGATTCGCGCCAAGCGGCATGGGGCGGACCATACGGTGATGTGGCCCCGGCCCGATCAGATTCCGGTTCTAAAACGGCTGGGTATGGTTGTCAGCAGTGATGGCTATGAGATTGTGATGGCCTCCCCGTCCGTTTTTGACCTTTACGGGGAACGATCTGCCAGGTGGGTTGCGCCCAAGAAAAGCCTCACGCAGGCAGGAATCTACAACTCTCTAGAGATAGATCGCCCCCTTCAGACGACTACAAACCTGACAATTTTCTCCGCCGGCATTGACCCGATCATCACGCGGAGAGCCTGGGATGGCAAGGTGTACGCACAAAATGAGGCGGTGGATCGGGAATCGGCTCTAAAGATCGCCACTTACTATGGAGCCTACTATGTCTTGCGGGAAAACGTCCTGGGTTCCCTGGAGCCGGGGAAATGGGCGGATATGCTTGTGCTCGACCGGGATTATCTGACCATTCCAGAGGATGACATCAGGAACATCCGCGTTTTGATGACGATGGTAGGTGGAAAGGTCGTTCACCTGGTGCCCTCTCTGGCCCGAGAAATCGGGATAGAGCCGGCGGGGGCGCAGGTAGAACTCGGCGGTCCTGCGGCTCAATGGTGAGCGTCAGGGTGGCGCCGTGACCTTTGCTGTCACGATCCGCCGGACAGGCGGCAGCGGCCTTCCGCTTCGCTTGCCTTTCTTATTTAATCTTCTGAAAATAACCGTGGGGTGAATTGATGAAAACTCGATGGATTTTGCGACTGGCAGTGACGGCATGGGTAATCTGGGCCGGAGAGGGCCTCCTCCGGGCCCAACAGACGCCCGATACCATTCTTTACAATGGGAAGATCGTTACGGTGGACAACCATGAGGTCAATGAGCAGTTAGGCACTGTCACCCAGGCTCTGGCCATCACAGGCGATACGATTGTGGCCGTGGGAGACAACTCTCGAATTCGAGCTATGGCTGGCCCCAGCACCAAGAGCATTGATCTGAGGGGACGGACGGTGGTGCCGGGCTTTAGCGGCACGCACGATCACCCCATGGACTGGGACACGATCAATCCGTTCATCGTAAAAAAAGTAGTCAGCGATGACATGCACATTGAGCGGTTTTTGAATGTTGCTCCGGATGAGGCATTGCAACAGTTTCCGCAGGTTTTAGAGGAAGCGGTACGGACGGCCAGACCCGGCCAATGGATTCGGATTAGTCTGCTTTATGGAAAGGAATATCGCTGGGGAAGTCAGATCATGGCGTTTTTCGGGCGGCAGATTAACAAGCAAATGCTGGATCTGGCTGCACCCGACAATCCGGTGGAAATTCGCGGCGGTTTTATTGGATTGGTGTTGAACCAAAGAGCGATTGAGCTGACCAAGGCGCACTATGGGGACCAATGGGATAAGTTTGTCTGGAATCCCTATGGTGACATTGAGAACACAGGAACCGGAGCCACCGCCTATAGGTGGTTGGAACAGGATGTGCTCTATCCGCCCGAGGTCTTGCAGGAGATCTATCGGCTAGGTCTGTCCTGGATGGCGGGCTATGGGGTGACGCTGAACGCATCGGGTCTTTACACCCCCGGAGCCGTTGCCGCCTACCGCGCATTGGACCAGGGAGGGAAAATGGCTATCCGAGTCCCCTGGAGCTGGCAGTGGAGGCCGCGCCCTGACTTCTGGTCCGATCCATATCTTCCGGAGGTGATGGCAACCATGGTGGGAAGCGGGTCGGACCACCTCTGGCTGAATGGACTGTGGCCCTCAGACAACGCCTCGAGTTGTTCCACACTGCCCGGTACCTCCCCGGAGGTGAAGCAGCGGGAAGTCTGCCACTTTGGTTCTGACTTTCGCGACGGTGAGAATGCGGTAGCATTGTACAACATGGTCAAGGCGGGCGGCCGATTAGCAGGGATACACACCGAGGCCGACAAGGATATAGACCTTATTCTGGACATCATCGAGAAGGCGAGCAAAGACGCCGGGATGACTTTGGACCAGATTCGGGCCAAGCGGCACGTCTATGACCATATGGGGATGAGTCCTCGGCCGGATCAGATCCCTCGGATCAAAAATCTGGGCATGATGACGGGCGGTTACAACATGTTCCTTTGGGAAGGGGCAGGGGCGCAGGTGTTGAAGGATTACGGAGAACAGGCGGCTCAATGGGTGCAACCACGCAAGAGCCTCCTCAATGCCGGAGTGATGAATAGCGTAGAGATCGACCGGCCCATTGGATACACCGACCTGACTTACTTTACCGTCCTCTATGCAGGGATTACGCGGAAGGATCAAGACGGAAGGATCATCGCGCCGAGTGAGGCCGTGAGCCGGGAAGCTATGCTGAAGTCGGCAACGATTTGGGGAGGGTACTACTCCAAGCGCGAGGATAAACTAGGGTCGATCGAGCCCGGCAAGTGGGCTGACCTGGTCGTGCTGGACCGGGATTACCTGACCATTCCCGTGGACGACATTTTGAATATCCGGGTTTTGATGACCATGGTGGGAGGCGAGGTTGTGCACCTGGTGCCCTCCCTGGCCCGCGAAATCGGGATGCCGCCTGCTGGGGCGCAAGTGGAGCTCGGCGGGCTGGCGGCGCAATGGTAAGCGGCCAGAAGGGACAACCCCAACTGGAATTCCGCTTTGTCGGCCGCCGCTAGCGCTCGTCAGGTTCGGTTCGCACTCAGGTTTGAATAAGGAGGTAATAATCCATGAGAAAAATTTCTTTTTTGAACTGTTCGTTTTTCTTCGTCCTCGTTTTTCTTTTGCTGCCGGTGAAGGGAGCACAAGGGCAAAACGCTGCCGATTTAGCCAGGAAGCTGGAGCGGCTCCAGGCTTATCCGGAGTTGATCGTCGTCAACGGCAAGATATCCACCATGGATGAACGGCTTACCGAGGTGGAAGCTATGGCCGTTAAGAACACACGGATTCTGGCGCTGGGAAGCAATGATGATATCCAGTTTCTGGCCGGTCCGAACACGAGGGTGCTGGACGCGAAGGGGCGGAGGGTGTTGCCGGGCCTAATAGATGGTCACACTCATCCGCATCTTTGGGCCGTAGAGCACTGGCTCGGGGCGGAAGGAGATTTTACCTCCCAGAAATACAACGACCCGCAGCTGAAGATCACCTACGCCAAGGGGAATGACGGGGCCGAAGTGTTGCAGTCGCTGGAACGGGCCGTTCGCCAGAGGGCCCAGGAATTAGGTCCCGGCAAGTGGATTTGGATCGGCTTGTTTGGGAAAAACACGCTCGTCGAATCCAGAGAGGTTGTCTACCCCCTCTTCCAGCGGGCAACCGGAGAACCGGGAACGATTACCCGAGAGTTTTTGGACACGCTGGCCCCCGACAACCCCCTGATGGTGTTTGGAAGCGAAGCCATCGGGCCGGCCGCCAACAATACCAAAGCCAAGGAGGAGATGGAAAAATATCTGGGCGTGGAAGTGAGGGGGTTGTCGGCCCGCAATTCGGTAACCTACGACATTCTGTTCCGCGGAAAAACAGAGGAAAAGCTGGACTTCCTCAAGCGCGAGTTGCTCGAATGCGTGGTGGCCCAAGGGATCACCACTTTTAGCAACCATTATTACAACTCCCCCTCCATTATGAATATCTACCGTTTACTGTACGAACGGGACGAACTGCCCGTGCGGTGGGCTTGGTGGGTGGGCGGAGGCCTCGGCGCTAGCCGTGTGCAAAGTGATTCCTCCTTCAGCGCCCAATATCCCAGTCTCTTTTATAACGATCTGGGAGACTTCCGGGGAATCGGAAACGATTACATATGGAATGTCGGTGTTTCCAACGAAGGCTGGGAAGGCGGGATTTCGTGCACCAAAGCCACTTTGCCGGCTAACGCGCAAGCGCCTAGCTCCGGGATTGCCCGGGTGCATCGGGATGGCATTCTTCGCCCATCCTGTTCCGAGCCGATTGACTATGACAATCAGCCGGGATACCGGCGGGTGAAGGCGGCAATGGAAGCCGGCCTGCGCATCGGGTTCCTGCACCATTACAGCGATGGAACGTTCGATGCTTTATTTCACATGATCGAAGAGGCGATTGCCGAGGGTAAGATGACCCTGGAGCAGGTGCGAGCGCTTCGGATCAGCACGGAGCATACCCCGATGGTTCGCCCGGATCAGGTGGAGAAGATAGCCCGCTATGGGATCATGCCGGCTTTTAATGGTTACCAGGTTCAGGGGAACATTAAAGGTGGCGCGTTCCTGAAGGCCTTTGGCGAGCAATACATGAGCTGGATGGCGCCCATGAAGAGCCTGGTCGATGCCGGGGCGCATCCGGTGTTCAACACCGATGCCCACTTGCATAAGGTTCCGATCGAATCCAAGGACATGGACTACCCGCCGCAGTGGGATGGCAACATCTGGGGGTTCATTGAATTTTTTGTAACCCGCCGGATGCCCCATGACGGGATCACTTACGCCAGCCAGGAGGCAATGGATCGGACTGCCCTGATGAAGGCGGCTACCATTTGGGGAGCTGAGCAGGTCCTGCGCGAGGACCACATTGGTTCGCTGGAGGTGGGAAAGCTGGCCGATTTTATCGTCATTGACAAGGACTACTTCGCAATTCCCGGAGACCAAATTGGCACCATCAAGACATTACTGACCGCCGTGGGTGGAAAGACAGTGTTCCAGGCTCCAAACTACTAAATCCGGAACCGCCAAGTCTGGATTCGTTCTACATACGTCGCCTGCGGGCAAAGCGCAAAAGAAACGATGAATCGGGCGTGAAGCCGTATCCCCCGGACTGACTGGGTAAGCCAGACGCAGAACGGGTTGGAACTGGATGCAGGTCAGTTGGGGAACCTAGAGTTCGTGCTGGAACGTTCTAAACCCCAGCAGGGAGGGGTTCAAGGCACGGTCGAGGAAGCGGCAGAGTCGCCCTCCGCCACCACTGCCTGGCAGGTTTGGTTGGCCTTGCGATTGTCGTTCTAGCATTACAGATTCCGAATCCGATAGAATTCCCACGTCTCATGGAGTCCAACACAGGCGGGAGACATTACCGAAGGGGGTATTCATTCAAATGTTGTCACGAATTTTTTGCCTGGCTGCCCTGAGTTTAGCTTTTCTACTCCAGAGTGCTTGCACCGGGGAGATAAGTCCTGAGCTGATTTGGGTTCCTCCTGATGACACCCGGTTGCAGTGGTTGAATGTTGCCGGTTGGGAACAGGAAGGAGAAGCATTTCGTCCGGCGCGCGTACCCCGAGATTGGCGAGACCGATTCCCGGAGAGGACCGCCCAGACAGCCATGGCACCTGCCGGGGTCGTATTACGAGTTGCAACAGACGCCCGGAAAGTAGCCCTGCGCATCAGTGTAGATCCACCCCGGCCAAGGCCGGCAGGCGCTCCGACGAGGCCACCGTCTGTAACTGCAACTGCCTTTGATGTTTACCGGAATAACGAATTTCTACTCAGCGCGGACACTTCGGGAGAACCCGGTGCCCAGGAAATCACGCTTTATGAAAACCCTCCGAATGGCAGCGGCGAAATCGCCGTTTTGTTTCCTGCTGGCCTCTCGTTCGTGGTGCAGAGTGTGGGCTTTTCGAGCGACGCACAGTTTGCTCCTCCGAACCGGCCGGCCCAACCACGGGTTCTCTTCCATGGCGATTCGATTACGCAGGGAACCGGCGCCACCCACAGCAGAAATACGTACGCGTGGGTGACCTGCGAGAAGATCGGGTGCGAGCCGATCAATCTGGGTTTTGGGGGAAGCGCTTGGGGCGATCAACCCGTGGCAGAATATATCGCCAGCCGAAACGATTGGAATGCGCTTGTGGTCGCTTACGGCACAAACACCTACCGTCGAGCCCACGAGGATCCGGAACAGTTTGCTCAAACCTACGATACTTTCCTGGCCACGGTTCGGGCCGAACACCCCGACGCACCGATCCTGTGCATCACGCCCCTGTGGCGCATCCAAGACACGACGAACGAGAAAAACGAGGGCGGATACACCCAACAACAGTATCGGGAGGCAGTCACACAGGTCGTCAGCCGCCGCCAGAGCTCCGATTCTAACCTGCACCTATTAGAAGGCAAAGATTTGGTCCCGGAAAATCTTTTCACTGCCGACCAGGTTCATCCCAACAATGAAGGTGCGGCACAAATGGCCGAAGCTATCGCGAACGCATTAAGACCACTGCTCGGACCCTTGTAGGCCCATTGGGGATTGCAAGAGATTGTGGCGTGTCCACTGGTTATTAAAACCCTGTTGCAGGCCACCCAGGCGTTCGGCCGTGCGGCTTTTTTCTAATCCGGGGCCACTGCTGTTTCACCCAGCGTTAGATCACTTCCTCATCCCGTTCGATGGCCCGTCGCTCCGTCAGTCTATTCCTGTTTGGGGTGAACCAAACCTTAAACCGTGTAACTTCCGCTCCGCCTCATGGCGCTCCCATTTCCGCTGATGTCCAACACTGCGAAGCGGCAGGGTTACCGGGTCACTGGCTGCACGATCTCCGAAGGAGTTGTGTCCGGCGTATGGAGCAAAGAGGTATCCCCCGATCTTGCGATGAAGTTAATTGGGCACAAGACAGAGAGTATCTACCGACGCAACGCCATCGTTAGCGAATCGGATCATGCTGAGGGAGTGGCCAGGCTGGCAGCCCCGTATGAATCCCAAACGGATGGCCATGGCCACAATGCCGTCGCGCATTTTCCACTGCGTTCCGTCAAAGCACCGTCAAACCAAGGGCAAAGTTGACAATGTGCCCTGGATGTCAGCCAGCGCTAAATATAACGAAAGATGGTGCCCGGGGCCGGAATCGAACCGGCACGGACTTTACAGTCCGAGGGATTTTAAGTCCCTTGCGTCTACCAGTTCCGCCACCCGGGCATAAACCGGATGTCCAATTATATCAGTTTATTACGAAATCTGGCTGAGCCGCCTTGGACCTTGAAGCAGCCGGAAGTGTCCCCAAAGCGTCCATCACCTTCACGGCTTCATGCGTATCAGCCCGCGAAAGGTGAGCGTAACGCTGCGTCATCAGGATCTGTACGTCGTCAGATAATGTTGGACACAGAGCATAAAAAGATAAGGTGGCGTTCAGGCTCCTCTGGGTTGATGTTAGGCTGCCCTTCTTTTGAAGTGCAACCGTTTTCTTAAGATCATAGTTTTCTCTTTGATGCGATCCCGTTTTTGCAGGATGGCACTGCCTTGGCCTGTAAAAACGTCATACGGTGTCAGGTTGTTCAGGCTTTCATGGTATCGGTTGGTGTTGTAGTGGTTGACGAAGGCATCGATCTGCCGCTCCAGCTCTTCTGGCAGGTAATAGTTGTTGAGCAGGATGCGGTCTTTCAGAGTTCGGTGCCAGCGTTCGATCTTGCCCTGCGTCATGGGGTGATAGGGCTTGCCGCGAGTATGCGGCACGCTGTTTTCTGCCAGCCATGATTGCAGTTCGGAAGAGACGTAGCACGGCCCGTTGTCGCTCAGGAGGCGAGGTCTGTGCCGGGCGCCCACGCGGTCGAGGCCGGTGGCTTGCAAAGCATCCCGCAACGTGGCCGAGACGTCACTTGCGCTCATGGTTTTGCACAGCCGCCAGGCGATGATATAGCGCGAGAAGTCGTCCAGCACCGTGGACAGGTAGAACCAGCCCCAACCGATGACTTTCAGGTAGGTGAAGTCGGTCTGCCAGAGCTGGTTGACCGCCGTGGTCGGGTTGGCGAACCGTTCCGCCGCTTTCAGGACAATAAAGGCTGGCGCGGTAATCAGGTCATGGCTTTTCAGGACGCGGTAAACCGTCGATTCAGAAAGGTAATACCGCCTTTCCTCGGTAAAACGCACCGCCAGCTCGCGTGACGACAGATCGGGCTCGGCCAGGGCTAACGTCACCAACTGCTGAGTTATCTCCTCCGGCACCTTGTTCCAGACAGGGCCAGGATCGGGTTTTTTGTCTTCCAGCCCATCAAAGCCTTCCGACACATAGCGGTCGTACCAGTTGTAAAACGTCGATCTGGGAATGCCAACCTGCTGCAGCGTCCGGCGCACCCCCAGGGCAGATTGCTCCACCGTGCAGATGATCTCCAGCTTCTCCGAGGCAGGGTATCTCATGTATGTTCCTCCCCATCCCCGATCACGCTTTTTTTTAGCAGGCGATTTTCCAGCATAGCCTCGGCCAGGGCCTCTTTCAGCTGTACGGCCTGCTCCCGCAGAGTCTTGACTTCGCCACTGGTTGCCTCACGGTCTATGTCGCCCGCCAGCCGCTTGCGGCCAGCCTCCAGAAACTCCTTGCTCCAGCGGTAATACTGGTTCTGGTGCAGCCCCTCGCGGCGGCACAGCTCCGCGATGCTGTCCTCGCCGCGAAGTCCCTGCAATACAATGCGGATTTTGTCTTCCGGGCTGAACCTGCGCCGCGTCCTGCGTTTGATCTCCCGGACGGCCTTCTCGACCGCCCCCCTGTCGTCTTGTTTTTGTCTCATCTTCGTTCCTTTCAGTCTCTACGATGAGCCAAAAACATCACCTTAACTATTACCCTCTACCTGTCCAACAAGCCCTGACGGGGCACAATCGCCGTCTGTGGGAGACTCCACCGTCATGCTGGCGAGCATGCCTTGCGTGGTCATCGCCCCCAGTAGCGTGAGGGTGCGCTAGTGACCGGCGGGCGTGGCTTCCCGCACCCGTTCCCCGCGAGGGGCGCGTCCATACCGCCGGGTCATCTGGGTGGTCGCGCCTCGCTCGTCCACAAACACCCACTGCCGGGGATCCATCAGCTGGCTCTGCTCCTGCCACGCCTCGCGGCGCTCCCGGTTTTCCGGCCTGTCCTGCTCTTGAGCGTGGAGCGACTTTTTTTGAGCGGCAGTTGGAGGTCCCGGAGCACCTCCCAGAGCCGCCCGATGCTGACTTGTAACCGCATCGTCCTCCGGAGCCGCTGCTGCAACTCGGCCAACGTCAACTCGGGCTGCTGACGAATCCAGGAACGCAGATGGCTTTCCGCCACCCCCGTGACCTTGCGGACCGGCCCATACCGCTGCTCCGCCCTCTCGATCTGACCCGTTCGCCGCCGCTGCCAGGAAATCTTCCATGCCCACGGGCAACTCACCCCAAATCGACTCGCCAGTTCCCGCAAGCTTCCCTCTCCCCGGTCCTGCGCCTCCAAAATCTTCCGACGCAAATCGTCCGAGTATGCTTTCGCCAGGGTGTGCTTGGATCGCCAGAGAACCTCGCTCCATGGTATACACCATCGGGAGAAATGCTCTAAGGGTGCTGACAGTGATGGGTGTGGCATTGATCGGGTATGGTTCGGCTGGTGTGCCGAGGTAAGGGTAAAAGCAAAGTCAGACGGCGGAATCAGGCCGATTTGCGGGCTTTCAAACGGGCAAGACTTTCCCGGCGGATTTCATCCCACTCCGCATCCATCATCTCGGTGGCTTCCCCGCTTCCCAGACCTCCCACCAAGCGTGCTTCGAGTTGTTCTTGAGCTTTTCGTTTTTGGTCTTCTCGCACGAGCGTCCGAATGTACTCGCTGATGCTGCTGTACCCGCCAGCGGATACCTGCTCTTCAATAAACTGCTTCATGGTTTCCGGCAGGGAGATATCTCTCAGAAGGATCACAGCCCCTTCTCCATCCGCAGCACGCGGAACGCTTCCCCCATCCCTTGGGGAAGGATCAGCGTCTTCAGCAGTTGGGAGCGGCGGAGGCGCGCCGCCTCCGAATCGCAGTCGGCGAACACCTCTCCGAACTCATCCTCCTCGCCGAGTTCCATCAGGAAGCTGGCCTGTGATTGCAAGCCGTGCACGCGCATGCCGGAGTGCTCTGCCGCCGCCGTTAATTGCGAAAAGTTCACGTGCGCCGTGAGGTCCTGTTCGCCGGGGCACGAGAGCAGATCATAAACCGCCCGATGCTTGCGATAGCCCAGGGCGCTTCCCTGGGGAAAACGGCCCCGCTGCCACTCCTCCAGGGTGTATCCGTAGTCGATCAGCAGAATCTCGCCCCTGCGCATGCACCCGCCGATTCTTTCGATCCACGTTCCAGCCTGGGGAGAGATTTCGGCGACCCACCCGTCTTTACTTTCTCCTTCCGGGCTTTCTCCATCCGGCAACTCCATACCGGGAGCGAAGCGCAGGTCGGCCTCCTGCGCCAAATCCGGCGTGCTCGGCTCGCCTTCGCTCCACTGCAACTGGTCGTCGCGGAGCGACACATATTGTTCCCTCCAGCGGTCATCCCTCCAGACCAGCAGATGAACGGGAAGGGCGTCGAAGAATTCATTGGCGAAGACGCAGCCTTGGAATCCCGCTTCGGACGCTGCCGCCAAGTCCGCAACGATTCTGGTTCGGTCGCTGTAATGGCTAAGGCTTTCCTCTAAGCGTTTCCGGAAGTGCGCGCTCTGCTCCACTGCGGTATAGCGCAGGCAGGCGGACATCTCGGGGAACCGCTGGCCGATCCGGGATAACAGCTCGCTTGCCAGCAGTCCGTCACCGGGTCCCAACTCTACAAGGTCAAAGGTTGCCGGCCTGCCGAGCGAAACCCATGTCCGTTGGAAGTGCCGCGACAGAATGCGCGCGAACACCGGAGCGACGTGCGCACTGGTGTAGAAATCTCCGGCGGCTCCCAGCCGGACCTTGCCGGCGTTGTAGTATCCGTGTTGCGGATGATAGAGGCATTGCTCCATGAAGCGATGAAACGTGATGGGACCGGAGGCGCGGATCAGGTCTCGAATGACCGGCAACAGAGGCGGTGGGGAGGCCATAGATCACTTCATCTACTTTTACTTCGTGTTGGGTGTGCGGGTGAACATCTCCACGATGTAATCATGCAGGCAATCGTAGATCTGCCGCTCGAAGGTCCAGGGGAACTGCGCGTGGGCCAGGTCGCGGGGGTGGACTTCGTAATAGTATGTATGAATCCCCATGTCCTGATTCCGAAAATCGATCACCACCTCCACCGCTTCGCCCTTCTCCCTGGCGGAAAATTCAAACAGCGGGTGCTCGTACCGCGCCAGTTCCCGGCGCACCTTTTCGATGCCGGAGTTTTCGTTCATCTTCATTGGACCCTTTCAAGGTTTCCTTAGCAGCTATTGCTTCGCGAGCGCCTTCCATGTCTCCTCAAAAATCTCACGGCTCTGGCTGTCGAACAGGATAAAGACAACCCGTTCGAGAGAGGTCTCTCCCTTCATGTGTTCTGTAACGGTCCGCAGCATGATCCCGGCACAGCGCCGGGTGTCAAAGCCTGCAATCCCGGTTCCGACGGCAGGGAAGGCAATGCTTCGGATTTTTTTCTCCTCGGCCCGCAGCATGCTGTTGCGGGTGGAGGCTTCCAGGTTTTCCGCCGTCGTCTGCCCGCCGAGTTGCATGCTGGCGGCGTGGATCACGTAGGCGGCTTTTAGCTGCCCCCCGCCGGTGATGGCCGCCTCGCCCAGGGGCACGCGGCCGATGCGGTCGCACTCCTCCTGTATGGACGGCCCGCCTTTCCGCCGGATGGCCCCGGCGACGCCGCCGCCCAGTTGCAGGTCATTGTTGGCGGCGTTCACCACGGCATCGACGTCAGCCTCGGTGATGTCTCCCTGGAGAATGATAACTTCGACCTGCGGCGTCATTCCTTGTTCCTTGTTCCTTGCTCCTTGTTCCTTTTCACCATCATCCGTGCCCACCTGACGATTGCAAATAGCGCGCCAGCGAGTGTGAGAGCTACCTTACTTACCACTACCCGACTTACCACTACTCGCCGGTAAAATGAGATTTGCGCTTTTCGAGATATGCGGTCATCCCTTCGTACTTGTCCTTGGATTCAAACAGGATGCCCTGCGCCAGCATCTCAATCGTCAGACCGCTGTCGAGCGGAGTGCGAGAGGAGGCGTTGAGTGCGAGTTTGGCCAGCCGCACGGCCAGAGGCGCGCGGCTCAGGATTTTGCGCGCCAGCTCCTTGGCCGTCTCCATCAGTTTTTCCTGCGGCACCACGCGGCTGATCAATCCCAGGCGCTCGGCCTCCTTGGCGTCATAGATATCGCCGGTCAGGATCCATTCCTTGGCGCGCGCCAGGCCCATCAGCCGGGGCAGACGCTGCGTGCCTCCGGCGCCGGGGATGATCCCCAGGCTGGTCTCCGGAAAACCGAAGCGGGCGTTCTCGCTGGCGATCCGGATGTCGCAGGCCAGCGTCAGCTCGCAGCCTCCCCCCAGCGCATATCCGTTGATGGCGCCGATCACCGGCCATGCGAAATTCTCCACCTCCGCAAACAGGCCGGTGTTGATGGCCTCGAGCGCCTGTTTTTTGGTGCGCCCGCGCAGGTCGCCGATGTCCGCTCCGGAAACAAATGCCTTGTTGCCCGACCCGGTCAGGATCAAGACCCCGGCTTTTCCCGTGTCCAAACTGCCGAGCGCTTCCCGAAACTCCTTTACCGTGGGCGCGTCGAGCGCGTTGCGCATCTCGGGGCGGTTGATCGTCAGGGTCCAAATTCCATTGTCCTGTTCGAGCTTAATGTTTTCCCACGCCACAGAGAGCCTCCTCGTCATCATCAGTTCCGACAAAACGGATCAGGATTTTTTCTGAGCCTTTGCCTGGGGATATTCATGCACCCCCCGGCCGGTTTTGCGGCCCAGCCGCCCGGCCTTCACGTACTGCACCATCAGCGGGGAGGGGCGGAACTTCTCTCCCAGCGTTTTGTGGAGATACTCGAGCACGTGCAGGCGCGTATCCAGGCCCACCAAGTCCGCCATCTCAAAAGGCCCCATGGGATGGTTCAGCCCGAGCTTGCAGGCCTTGTCGATGTCCTCAGCGGTGGCGACGCCTTCCTGCAGCATATAAAACGCTTCGTTGCCGATCATGGCGTTGATGCGGCTGGTGATGAACCCCGGCGCTTCGTTCACCACGACGGTCTCTTTGCCCATCTGTTTTCCCACCTGCTCGGCGATCTGGATCGTTTCCTTTGTGGTCTCGAGACCCGCCACAATCTCCAGCAGCTTCATCTTGTGGACGGGATTGAAAAAGTGCATCCCCAAGAAGCGCGAGGCGCGGCCGGTCACCGCAGCCATCTCCGTGACGCTCATCGAGGAGGTGTTCGAGGCCAGGATCGTATGCGTGGGCGCGGCCTTGTCCAGGCGCGTGAAGGTGTCGGTCTTGATCTTCATATCTTCCGGGACGGCTTCGATGATCAGGTCGGCGTCTTGGGCGGCCTTTTCCGGGCTGGTTTCAAGCGTCAGTTGCGCCAGCGCCTTGTCTTTGGCCTCCGCAGCCAGCTTGCCGCGCGCAACCCCCTTTTCCATCTCGCTTTTTATGTTCGACAGCGCGGCTTGCAGAATTTCGTCGGTGACATCCACCATCGTGGTCCGGTAGCCGCCGAGCGCCGCCACGTGCGCGATGCCGCGGCCCATCAGGCCGGCTCCGATTACGGTTACGTTATGAATGGCCATGGGTCCTCCGAGTGTGTCGATGATTTAATGATCGTGAATCGATGATTGCTTCCCAGCCGGTCTTGTTGCGGCGTCAGCTTCTGCGGACTGATCCAGACAGCAATGTCAAAAACAAAAGGCGGCCGGATTGCAGAGAGAAATTAAAACATATTTCGTGCTCTGGTTGCACGGACCAAAGTTCATCTGTCCAGCAGAGTACACGTAAGGTAAGGTCACCGATGGAATTTATTAGAAGCGGTCCTGCGCGCTTACTCCACGGCCAGGGTCAGGCCGGGCTGGCTGCTGGCGTTGCCGATGGTGAGCGTTACCGGAACGGCGACACCGGGAACTACACCAGCAGGAATCCGCGCATTGACCTGTAACAGTCCCGCAAGGCCGGGAGCGGCGGCGGCAAACAGTATCTCCTCAGCCAGCAAGCCGCCGATCATCACAGACACCGGAAGAAGAGGCGGCGGGAAAGGTTCTTCTGCCAGCTTGCCGTCTATCCCGGCAGGATTGGTTTGTCCTTCTCCTGTGGCATA
The DNA here is from genome assembly GCA_963666975.2 of Terriglobia bacterium. GTDB lineage: Bacteria > Acidobacteriota > Terriglobia > 2-12-FULL-54-10 > 2-12-FULL-54-10 > JADFGZ01. The sequence continues at coordinate 2,258,768 of CAXVYR010000004.1, forward strand.
GAACACCACGATGGAATCTCTCGGCGCGGGGTTGGCGGATGAGTTGAGCGTCATGTCCTGGTTGAAGATCACTCCCTGGCCTGTTCCGCCGGCCAGGGCGAAGATGGCCGGGGCGCTCTCGGTGACCGGCAGCGTCACCGGGTTCGTCGGTACCCCCTTGTAGTGAACTTGCATGGCGGTGCTGGTTTGTCCCGCTACGGCGTAAGGAACCTGGGCGTTGATTTGATCGGTCCGGACAAAAAACAGCGGGGCCGGGACGCCGTCAAACAGCACCAACGTTTCGGCTAACAAGCTGTCCACACGCCCGAAGGAGTCCAGACGGGTGCCTACTCCCTGGCTGGGCCCGATGCTCGACCCGAATATGCTCGCGATCTGGCCGGGAGCAACCGGCGTAGGAAGGAAGCTGGCGGCATTGACCACGCCCCCGGCATTCACGGCAGGCTGGGGCGCGCCGGGCTCAACGATCCGCCAGACGCTGCCGCCGAGGTCCACCACATAGACCTCGCCGTTGTCGTCTTCCCCGAACGAGCTGATCGAAAGTCCGGTCGCCAGCAGTTGTTCTCTTTGCCACTGGCCGGGCGAGACCTCCGTCAGCGCCCATAGGCGCCCTGAGCCGAAGTCGGCAAATACGTATTTCCCCCATAGCGAAGGGGCGGAAGGTCCCCGATAGACATAGCCTCCAGTGACCGAGAAACCGAGGCCCCGGCCGTATTCGTCGATGGGAAGAATCAGGCCAGCCGTGTTGCAGTTGCTGGAGGGAGAAAAGCACAGCGTGCCCTCCATGGTATTCCAGCCGTAGTTGCCGCCTTTGACAATGACATCCACCTCCTCCCGGCTGTTCTGGCCCACATCGGCTGCGAACAAGCGGCTCGTCATGCGGTCGAAGGAAAAACGCCAGGGATTGCGGAGGCCGTAGGCCCAGACCTCAGCGCGTCCCGGTGATCCTACAAAAGGGTTGTCGGGCGGCACGGCGAACAGGCTGCCGGAACCGGCGTCGAGATCAATATCAATTCGCAGGATTTTGCCCAGCAGCGTTTCCAGGTTTTGGCCGTTGCCCTGCGGATCGCCGCCCGATCCGCCGTCCCCGGTTCCGATGTAAAGAAAACCGTCCGGCCCGAAGGCAATCATCCCGCCATTGTGGTTGGAGAAGGGCTGCCCAAAGCTGAGAAGAATCTGTTCCGACGCCGGAAGGGCCAGATTGGCGTTTCCCGGCGAGACGGCGAATTCCGCTACCACTGTCTCAAGACCTCCCGGACCGTCGCGGGTATAGTTGACAAAGAAGCGCCCGTTGACAGGGTAGCTTGGATGGAAGGCCAGCCCCAGCAGTCCGCGCTCGCCGCCGAAGCGCACACGGCCGGAGATATCGAGAAAGGGCGTGTCGGGTAATTCGCCGCCGGAAAGAATTCGAATGCGGCCCGCTTGTTCCACAATAAACAACCGCCCGCTCCCGTCCCCGGCCGAGGTGAGATAGAGCGGAGAGGAGAGTCCGTCTGCCACAGGTTGGAGTTCGATGGCCGCTGCGGCATCGCCTGCCGCTGTGGTGAGCGAAATCAACACCAGCCAAAGGAGGGAGCGCGCGCAAGTAGAGCGGGAATGTATCGCAGACCTCAATTCCGCGTTTAGTTCACTGACCAAGCTTTGTGTTCCTCTTCATAATATATCGATTCTAGGCCGCACGGGTCTCGATTCCGAGTTGATACTGCAAGACCCTTGTTGACACTATAAAACTAGGGAGTAGAATCTTCCCTCGGTCGGAAAGTCACATTACCGGGAGGGCTAGGTATTGATTTTCCCCTGCGGCTTTTCTGCCCGGAGGTTGTTCGCCGAGACAGGTAAATAGCGAGACAGGTAAACAGAAAGATTAGGTAAAAAGAAAGCTAGGTAAACAGAAAGACGGGAGGGTATTGGTGGCAGAGTTACCCAAAAAAAGCAGGGCGGCGGTACTGAAGGCTCCTCGCGAGCGGGTGGAGATCCGCGAGATTGAGATACTGCCTCCCGAGCCGGGAGCCATTGTCGTCCAAGTGGAGGCGGCGACCGTTTGCGGCACCGACGTCCACATCTGGCAGGGCGACCTGGTGCCGGAATGGCCCGTCGGCATGGGCCATGAGATGGTAGGCCGCATCGCCGCGCTCGGCAAGGGGGTGGTGCGCGATGCCGGCGATCAGCCCTTGCATGAAGGCGACCGGATCGTGTGGGCCTATGCATGGTGCGGGAAGTGCTACTACTGCACAGTCGCCCGCCAGCCCTCCCTATGCCCCTACGCGAACAAGAATGGATGGCGCAGCGCGGAAAAGTACCCTTATCTGTGCGGCGGCTTTGCCGACTATTGCTACGTCCTGCCGGAATGCCGGCCGGTTCGCGTCCCCGACGATGTGGACGCCAGAGTGGCCGCCTCGGCGACCTGCGCCCTGCGGACCGTGGTCCACGGCTTTGAGCGTCTGCACGCCATGGGTGGCCTCGGCGTACAGCCCACGGTGGTTGTGCTGGGGACGGGCCCGGTGGGGCTCTATGCGGTGGCCATGAGCATCGCTTCCGGGGCGGGACAGACCATCAGCATCGGCGCGCCCGCTGCCAGGGTTGATCTCGCCCAAAAATGGGGCGCCGCCCGCACCATCAACCTGGAAGAGGTCGCCGACCCGCGCGAGCGCATTGAGATGGTCAAGCAGTGGACCGGAGGCCGTGGCGCGGATATCGTGATTGAGGCTGCCGGACCTGCAGCGGCTTTCCAGGAAGGGCTGGAGATGATCCGCCGCGGAGGACAGTATCTGGTCATCGGGCAGACATCCAAACAAACCATCGAGTTCTCTCCGCGCAGGATCAATCTGGACATGCTGCAGATCGTCGGGGTCCTCTCCGCGCACGTGGAGCACTTCTACAAGGCCATTGAGTTTCTGAAGAACAACCGGGACCGGTTCCGCTTTGACGATATGATCACCAACACCTATCCGCTGGAACAAGTGAACGAGGCGCTGGAGTCGATGGCGGCGCTGCGGGAGATCAAGCCGGCGATTGTCCCTGCGCTCGGGTAGCGGCGAGGCGGCATTGGAGATGAAAGGAATTTGGAGAGGAGGGAGGCGAGTATGTCATTCACGGAGAAGGGTGTCCAGGAGGAACTGGCGGGGTTGATGGATGTCTTTACGGGAGCTGTGTATCGGGTGGCGTGGGCGTATTCGGAGCGGAGAAACCGCGACCGGGATATTTATTGGCTGGCTTTGCAGGCCACCAAAGAATATGGCGCGATGGTCTACCACTCCCGTGTAATGTTCCGCAAGGCAAAGGAGATGGACGCGCTCGACAGCATCCAGAAGTCCAGCGCCGACAGCTTTGAGGAGGCCGAGCATTACTGGGGTTACATGAAGATTCTGGATTGGTATCTGGAAGGCAAGCCTTGCGAAGTGCCGGAGATGTGGGGCTATGGAGATTTTACCGAAGCACTCGGGCCGGGGCCGGGCATGAAAAAATCCCTCTGGCCGGAGAGTCACTGCTATTTTGATCTGGCCCAGCAGCAGATGCAGCAGACTCGCTCCCCCTGGGTCCAGAGGGTGATCGCCACCAACATTGAAGGGGCGGCGGTGGGCTTCCACTACGTGATGACGAAGCTTTCCGTGACCGATGAATTCACCGAGCGATTTATCCGGCACGAGCGCACCGTCGTCCAAGACGAGTTGCACCACGGCCCCGAATTGATTCAGGAACTGGCCAAAACCCTGGAATCACAGGAAGAGTTGGAAGAGGCCAAACAGAAAGTCACCGAGCTGCGCGTGCAGGAGTTGCGCCAACGCAACGAGCAGTTCCTGCATCCTTTGACAGAGGCGGAGATGAATCAGCTCGAGTAGGATTTTCGCCAAAGGCGGATCGAACCCATTCCCTTGTTCTCTACGGGGGTAGCGACGTAGCGGCTGCATCCGGCTCGTGGAAGTAGCCGGGGCGGGTGCGCACCGTCAACTTTCCTCTCTTTGCAGCCCGCACCTTCACCTGGATAGAGCGAAATCCGGGTTTCGATCCGGAAGGGACGGGATAGGCCAGCACATATTGATTTCGGATATCGCGGGCGATGCCGCCCGCCACGGCCGCTACCTGATGCAGGCTGGCGGGGAAGTAAGCCTCTCCGCCGGAAACTTCGGCGATCGCTTGGAGCATTTTCTCTGCGTTGCGCCGCGCACGCGACCGCTGCTGGCTCAAGATGCCGATGGCGTAGACGGTGACATCGGCCTTTTGCAGGCGGACCAGCAGGTCCTGGAGCTCGAAGCTGCTGGCGTCGTCCTCTCCATCGGTGATGGCCAGCAGAACTTTTTTGTCCCGGCTTGCTTGGAGTGAATGTTCCACTGCCAGATAGAGCGAATCGACCAGCGCCGTCCCTCCCCACATCCGGACTTCGGACAAGCCCCGCTCCAGGGCGGCAATATCGCTGGTATAGTCCTGCGCCAGTTCCGGGGTGTCCCGGAAGTTCAGGATGAAGACTTCGTCCTCCGGGTTGCTGGCCCTCACAAGCTGCAACGCCGCAGCGTTTACAGAAGCGCGCTTGTCGATCATGCTGGCGCTCGAGTCCATCACGATGCCCATCGAGACGGGGATGTCGCGGTTGGAGAACTGCGTTACGCGCTGCTCGTTCCCGTCCTGAAAAACCTGGAAAGCTTCCTGCGGCAGGCCCGTTACCAGACGGCGGTTGCGGTCGTGCACCGTGGCATGCAGAACCACCAAGTTAACTTGAGTCTTAAAGAGGGCTTCTGCGGTGGCCGCCGTGTCATTGCCAGATTGGGGGCCAGAATGGGGGGCAGTAGAGGCAGGGGCGGATTGCTGACGGCGCGGTGCCGCCAGCGCCGTGACCAAAAGCAGCAGCCCGGCAACAACGGTCAGCCTGCCCAGTGTCCCCGGCACCTGAATAAGACGTCGGTTTTCCTGCATCGGCTTACCTTATCTGCAAAAGTTCTCATCCCGCAACTAGATCCGGCAACCAGATTCCATAACCGGTCGGGATAAAGCGAACACGGCCTGAGCTTCCAAAATTGACATACACGGCCAACAGTGTGCAAGGGTTAGCCGTATGCTCCCAGTCCACTGAAAAGTTCCCCCCATTCAGAAATACTGTTCGCAGGATTCACTATCCGCTGGCGGCAGGCGGCGCGGACGCGGTGGAACCAGGACCGGCGACGACGCGCGACCGGAAGGCGACTAGGCGTCGGAGAGGTCTTCTTGTGGTTCGGAATCTTCCTGTGGCTCGGATTCTCCCATCTCGCTTGTTTCGAAGATCTCTTTGCAGTCCAGGCATTCGACAAACTCGCCATTGTCGTCATGGGCGATTACCTGGAGGCGAGCATGGTTGCAAGAGGGTTTCATCGGTCAGTTCTCTTTATCGCCGGCGAAGACGGCTTGACGCTCCCAACCGGCAGTTCGGCAAAGAAGATTTTCCGCAGGGCGCGCAGCGCCAAGGAGCAAACGGAGAGTGGTGTTCCGTGTGGTCACCATAGCTAAGAGAGAATGGCGGTACCAAAACAGCCTTTGTCCTCTGTCCTCCAGGAAATTTTCTAAAAACAGCGGGTGATTTGTCAAGCGGTTCGAGGCGGGCGGCAGTGGGGTTTTGCAATCTCGGCGGGCCAAAAGGAAATAATGGTGATGAACTAGAGCGTTTTCACAGTGGGTGTAAATCACAACGCGCTGTCATACCGAGCCCCTTCGCTGTCATCATGAGGAACCTTTCGACTGCGCCCAGGGTAAACTCCGCGACGAAGGATCTGCTTTCCCCGCTCAGGGCAGGCGCGGCGAGGAATCTGTTTTTCCGCCGGGATAAGGACCAATCCCAGGCACTGCTTCACTCATCAACCGGGCGATTACAAAATCTTGACTTATTTGTATACATTCCATAAGTTGGTTTCAGGATATAGAAAAGAGGAACACATTTCAATCTTGACAGAATTGTATAGATTATATAGTATGCCACTGAGAGAAGGCTTTTCAGCCTATAGGAGGACCCGTGAACAGCTCAGTCGAAAACATAGAAGGCCTTGCGAATCAGGAGTATAAATACGGATTCGTCACTGATATTGAAGCCGATTCCGTACCTCCGGGTTTGAACGAGGACGTCATCCGCCTGATTTCGGCCAAAAAGAACGAGCCGCAGTTTATGCTGGATTGGCGACTGAAGGCGTACCGGCTCTGGCTCAAGATGAAAGAGCCTGCCTGGCAGAACGTCCATTATACACCGATCGACTACCAGGCCATCATCTACTACTCGGCGCCGAAGCTGAAGGGAAATGGTCCGGCGAGCCTGGACGAGGTGGACCCCGAACTGCTGAAAACCTACGAGAAGCTGGGAATCCCGCTCAAAGAGCAGGAAGTGCTGGCGGGGGTGGCCGTCGATGCCGTTTTTGACAGCGTCTCGGTCGCAACCACCTTTAAGGCAAAGCTGGCCGAGCAGGGTATCCTGTTCTGTTCGTTCTCCGAGGCCGTCGAGCAGTACCCGGACTTGATCCGGAAGTATCTCGGGTCGGTTGTCCCCTACTCGGACAATTTCTTCGCGGCGCTGAATTCCGCTGTATTCAGCGACGGCTCGTTCTGTTACGTCCCGAAGGGCGTGCGGTGCCCGATGGAGCTGTCCACCTACTTCCGCATCAACGCCGAGAATACGGGCCAGTTTGAACGCACCCTGATCATCGCCGACGAGAGCAGCTACGTGAGCTATTTGGAGGGCTGCACGGCGCCGATGCGCGACACCAATCAGTTGCATGCGGCCGTGGTGGAGTTGGTCGCCCTGGACAACGCCCAGATTAAATACTCCACGGTGCAGAACTGGTATCCGGGCGACAAGAACGGCAAGGGGGGCATCTACAACTTCGTCACCAAGCGCGGCAAGTGCGCGGGCGTGAACTCCAAAATTTCCTGGACCCAGGTGGAGACCGGCTCCGCCATCACCTGGAAGTACCCCGGCTGCGTCCTGCAAGGAGACAATTCGGTCGGAGAGTTCTACTCCGTGGCGCTGACCAACAACTACCAGCAGGCCGATACCGGCACCAAGATGATCCATATCGGCAAGAACACGCGGAGCACCATCATATCCAAGGGCATCTCGGCGGGCCACGGACAGAACACCTACCGCGGCTTGGTGAAGATGCTGCCGGGAGCCGCCGGGGCGCGGAATTATTCGCAGTGTGACTCGCTGCTGCTCGGCGACCAATGCGGCGCGCACACATTCCCGTATCTTGAGGTGAAAAACAGCTCGGCCCAGGTGGAGCACGAGGCTTCCACCTCAAAGATCGGCGAGGACCAGCTTTTTTACTGTCAGCAGCGCGGACTCTCCACCGAGGACGCCGTCTCGATGATCGTCAACGGCTTCTGCAAGGAGGTCTTCCGCGAGCTTCCCATGGAGTTTGCTGTCGAGGCCCAGAAGCTGCTGGGCGTGAGCCTGGAGGGAAGCGTTGGCTGATTCCAAACGCACGACGAGAAACCATATGCTATCGATCCGAAACCTGCATGCCCGTGTAAGCGGCCGGGAAATCCTGCGAGGAATTGATCTCGAGGTCAAGGCGGGAGAAGTCCACGCCATTATGGGCCCGAACGGCTCCGGCAAGAGCACGCTGGCGCAGGTGCTGGCTGGGCGGGACACTTACGAAGTCACGGCTGGCGAGGTGGTCTTTGAGAAACACAACCTGGAAAAACAGGACCTGCTGGCGATGAAGCCGGAGGACCGCGCGCGGGAAGGAATCTTCATGGCGTTTCAGTATCCGGTGGAGATTCCCGGCGTCAGCAATATGTATTTCCTGAGGGCGGCGCTCAATGCCACCCGCAAGCACCGCGGGCAGGAGGAGTTGGACGCGGTGGATTTCCTGGATGTGGTCGGCAAGAAGATGAAGGCGCTCGCAATGGATTCCGATTTCCGGGAGCGGCAAGTCAACGTGGGATTTTCGGGCGGAGAGAAGAAGCGCAACGAGATTTTCCAGATGGCGGTGCTGGAGCCGAAGCTTGCCCTGCTCGATGAAACCGACTCGGGGCTCGATATCGACGCCTTGAAGGTGGTGGCCAAAGGCGTCAACGCCATGCGCAGTCCGGAACGGGCCATTATCGTCATCACGCACTACCAGCGCCTGCTCGACTACATCGTCCCGGATTTCGTGCATGTGCTGTTAAACGGCCGGATTGCGAAGTCAGGGAGCAAGGAACTGGCGTTGGAACTGGAGCAGAAGGGCTACGCGGAATTGGAAGGCGCGGCTGAGAAGGCCCAGTCAGTGAGCATCTGAAACAGAGGGGATTTGCGGTGACGGCAGCAATGGAACGGGATGTGAGGGAACAAAAAGTGCCAGGAAGAAGTTTGCCGGAACGAAATGAGAATGAACAGCAGGATATTTTTATGGTGAGCTTTCGCGAGCTGGGAAAAAGGCTCGCCGGAAAGCAGCCCGCCTGGCTCAGCCGAATCCGCCGGGAGGCGATCGAGCGCTTCGCGGAACTTGGCTTTCCCACGACCCGGAATGAAGAATGGAAGTTCACTAGCGTCGCACCGCTTGCCAAAATTTCCTTCAGCCCGGCAGCGCAAGAATCCTTGGCGGGGTTCTCGAAAGACATGTCGCAAGAGTGGCTGGGAGAGGGCTTGCGCAACCGTCTGGTATTCGTCAACGGGCACTACTCTGAATCGCTTTCTTCCATAGGGAATCTGCCGCGCGGGGTCCTGGGGGGCAGTCTGGCGGCTGCCCTCCAGCAGACCGATAGCCAGTTGGAGGCGCACCTGGCGCGCTATGCGAACTACCGCAACCACGCTTTTGCGGCCCTGAACACGGCGCTCTGGGAAGATGGCGCCTATCTGCGGATTCCCCAAGGGACCGTCGTGGAAGAGCCGGTCCATGTGCTCTATATCTCGACCGCGGGAAAACAAGCCATCGTTTCCCATCCCCGCACCCTGGTCGTGGCGGACCGGGATGCGCAGGTGACTCTCATCGAGAGCTACGTTGGCTTGCCGGAGGGCGTCTGCTTTTCCAACGCCGTAACCGAGATTGTGGCCGGCGAAAACTCCGCCATCGACCATTACAAGCTGCAAAAGGAAAACGGGCAGTCCTTTCATGTTGCCATGCTTCAGGTGCATCAGGAACAGAGCGCGCGGGTTTCTTCCTGTTCCATTTCTCTCGACGGCGCCCTGGTTCGCAACGATGTCAACGTGGCGCTCGATGCGGAAGGCGCCGAGTGCACCCTGAATGGCCTCTATATGGCGGGCGACCGGCAGCATGTGGACAACCACACGACCATTGACCACGCCAAGCCGCACGGCACCAGCCGGCAGCTCTACAAGGGCATTCTGAGCGGCCGGGCCGCTGGAGTTTTCAACGGCAAGATCATTGTGCGGAAGGACGCGCAGAAGACCAACGCCGTCCAAAACAACAAGAACTTATTGTTGTCCGAGAACGCCGCTGTGAACACCAAGCCGCAGTTGGAAATTCTTGCCAACGACGTCCGATGCACCCACGGGGCGACCGTCGGCCAGATTGACCCGGAAGCGGTCTTCTACCTGCGTTCTCGCGGCATCGCACAGCAAGAGGCGCAGAACCTGCTGACCTACGCCTTTGCCGGCGAGATCATCGAGCGCATCCGGCCCGAGCCGGTCCGGACGCAGGTGCAAAACGCTTTGTTCGCCCGTTTGTCCGCGACTACGTCTATAACTGCGTCTCTCACCCCGTCTCTCGGGGGGGAGGCCGTATGACGACTCCCGCAACCGCGAAAGACGCCGCTGCCGCCTCCGTAGCAACGCAGGAAACGCCGTCGCGCGGGTTCGACGCCCAGAAAATCCGGGAAGACTTTCCCATCCTGAAGCAAACGGTTCATGGCAAGCCGCTCGTTTATCTGGACAACGCCGCCACCGCCCAGACACCGCAAACGGTCATCGATGCCATTGATCGGTTCTATCTAGCCCAGTGCGCCAACATTCATCGCGGGATTCATCTGTTGAGCGAGCGCTCGACGGCCGAGTACGAGGAGACCCGCGCGAAAGCACAGAGGTTTCTCGGGGCGGCGGAGACCTGGGAAATTGTTTTCGTCCGGGGGACCACCGAGGCCATCAATCTGGTTGCCAGCAGTTACGGCCGGAAACACGTCGGAGCCGGAGACGAAATTCTCATCACGGCCATGGAGCACCACTCGAACATCGTTCCCTGGCAGTTGTTGTGCGAGGAAAAGGGAGCGGTGTTGCGCGTGGCGCCGATCAACGATGCCGGAGAACTGGTGCTGGATGAGTTTGAAAAGCTGCTGAATCGCCGGACCCGTTTGGTCTCCGTAAGCCATGTTTCAAACGCCCTGGGGACCGTCAACCCGGTCGAGCGGATGATCGAGATGGCTCACGGAAAGGGCGTGCCGGTGATGATCGACGGGGCCCAGGCCGCCCCGCACAGGAAGGTAAACGTCCAGGAGTTGGATTGCGACTTCTATGCTTTTTCCGGACACAAGCTCTATGGACCCACCGGCATCGGCATCCTGTACGGCAAAGCCGGCCTGCTCGAGGCGATGCCTCCCTACCAGGGAGGCGGCGACATGATCCTCTCCGTTTCTTTTGAGAAAACGACATACAACGCGCTGCCCTACAAGTTTGAAGCGGGGACACCGAACATCGCCGGGACGATTGGATTAGGCGCCGCAATCGATTACCTGAGCCATCTCGGCCTGGAACAGGCTGCCGCTTACGAACACGAGTTGCTGGCCTATGCCACGAAGAAAGTTTCCCAACTCCCCGGCTTGCGAATCATCGGAACCGCGCGGGAAAAGGCGAGCGTGCTCTCGTTTGTCATTGATGGAGTGCATCCGCACGATGCCGGCACCATCCTGGACCAGCAGGGCATCGCGGTGCGCGCCGGCCACCACTGCGCCATGCCGGTGATGGAGCGCTTCGGGATTGCGGCCACCACGCGGGCCTCGTTCGCCTTTTACAATACCACCGAAGAGGTGGACGCATTGGTGTCGGGAATCGAAAAGGTCCGGGAGGTTTTTTCCTGATGTCGGACCTGGGCGAACTCTATCAAGAGCTGATTGTGGACCACAGCAGAAGGCCCCGGAACTTTCGGAAAATTGCGGGAGCCGATCACCAGGCGGAGGGGTATAATCCGCTTTGCGGGGATAAGGTCACAATCTATTTGAAACTGAAAGACGACGTAGTTCAGGAGATCGGCTTCCAGGGCTCGGGCTGCGCTATTTCCACAGCCTCGGCCTCGCTGATGACGGAGAGGGCCAAGGGCAAGACGCCGGCCGAGGCCGAAGCGCTTTTCGATGTCTTTCACAAACTGGTAACGGAGGGGCCGACGGAAGAGTTGGACACGTCGCAGTTGGGAAAGCTGGCCGTGTTCTCCGGTGTCTGCGAGTATCCCACTCGCGTCAAGTGCGCCATCCTGGCGTGGCACGCTTTGCGGGCAGCTCTCCAGGGCGCTGCAGAGGTTGTATCAACAGAGTGAGGTGAGGAAATGGCCGACAGCAATTCTCTGGGGTTCATGGAAATCATAACGATCGAAGAAAAGGTAGTGGAGGCACTGCGGACTTGTTACGATCCGGAGATTCCCGTCAATATTTATGAACTGGGACTGATCTACGAGGTCAAAGTGCAGCCCTCCGGAGAGGTGGACATCAAGATGACGCTCACCTCGCCCAACTGTCCGGTGGCGGGCTCCCTGCCCAAGGATGTGGAGACCAAGGCGAAGGGTGTTTCGGGTGTGACCGACGCCAAGGTGGATCTGGTCTGGGATCCCCCCTGGGATCCCAAAAAGATGTCCGAAGCAGCCAGGCTGCAGCTCGGCATGTTGTGAGGATTGATGTGAGGATGAAGGGCAAACCCTGCGCGGCATACCGTGGGAGGTTTTAGGCTGTGAAATTCAGCGCTCAGGAAGAATACGGACTGCGTTGCCTGCTACAGATCGGGAGGCAAGGCGAAGGAGACAGCCGCACCATCCCCGAGATCAGCTCGGCGGAAGGGCTCTCGGGTCCCTATGTGGCGAAACTGATGCGGGTGCTGCGGCAGGGCGGGTTCGTCCAAAGCACGCGCGGCCAAGCCGGGGGCTATGTTCTTTCCCGCCCGCCGGGGCAGATTGTGGTTGGCGAGGTTCTGAATCTGCTGGGGGGGCGTTTCTATGAGCCGGAGTTTTGCGAGCGCTATCCCGGGAGCGAAGAAACCTGCACGCACACGGTGGATTGTTCCGTTCGTTCTCTGTGGAGCGCGGTTCAGGGCGTCGTGGACAGGGTGCTGAGCAAGACGACACTCCAGGACCTTCTCGGCAATGAACAGGAGACCGTCGCATTGGTGAGCGGTCTGATTCAGATTGACGAAATCCCCACCCGGCCGCCCGTCTGCTAGGATAATTGGCAAGTGAAGCAGCGGCGTGAAAACTTTCCTCCTGCACGGATCAGTCAGCAGAACATTCCCTTTTCCATCCCTGTTTCCATTTCCTGCCAAAGTAGATCATCGGACTTGCTGCCAAACGAAGGTCCCAAAACGCTAGTACTCAGGTCCGGCCCTGTAAATGTGGCTTGCGTTCCATTGTCATGGATTCGCCGGTGTTCTAACCTTGTGACTGTAACGAGGAGGCTGTCATGAGCAACACGCCGGTAGAAGTCCTGGAACTGATAAAAATTCGAAGGAATGTTCGGCGGAGCGTAGAATCGCTGGAACTCTGCTGGGCCTGCCAAAGGATCTGCGAATGCGAGCATCGGATGGTGGAAAACGGCCCTGCGGTATGGCTCTGCCAGGCGTGCCTGCAAAGACTGCAAATCCGGAGCCGGAAAATAGCTTCGGCTGCGCTGGCACCCGTCAGCTAGACGGCCACCGCAAGCTCGCGGCTCCGCGAGCGGAAATTCCCGCCTAAATTTCAGAACACAAAATTCTCTTTCCTCTCTGTTTCCAGTTTTTGGTATAGTTTCATCATAGGTCAGCAGGCGAAAAGCTGCTGACGAGCAGATTTGTTCATTGGGTGCTTTGGAAACGCATATGCAAGAAACCGCAAAAGCTTCTGAAAGAAGGCGCGTCCCCCGTATTTCGGTCGATCTTCCGGCTACCGTCACATGGAGCCGTAAACGGCGTCCGTGGAGGGCCAGGGAACTGAGCGAATTCGGGGTGTTTCTCGCCCCCAAACGAAAAGAACCGGCGAAAGAGAAAGGGACGAAAGAGCAGGGGACGAAAGAGAAGGGGGCGAAAGAGGAAGCAACGATAAAAGAAAGGGAAGAGGTGCTGGTTGATTTGGGTTTGGAACCGAAGACCTCCCCGCTTTCTCTGGCAGGAGTTGTCATCAGCGCCACCGCGGATGGAATCGCGGTCCGCTTCAAGAACCTCGCCCTGGAACATCATGCCTTGCTGAGAAACTACGTCCTGGCCCGCGGCATAGGGATCGAAAAACCGTAGCCGTCATCGGACGCTCATCGCACAGTGCCCCTTTGGTCCGAAAACCGTCACCGGGCCGTGCCGCTGGCAACAGAAAGAAGTTGTTCGCCTTGCTTGCAGGCGATAGGAAGATGCTTGCAAGAAAAAACAGCGGGTGATTTATTCGCTGTGTCCCCCAGACGGCTTCACGAATTCCGCCTCCAGCCGTTCAAAAAACTCGTCGAACTCTCGAAAGAGACGATCCGCGTCATTCAGATTCAGGGGACGGCTGGCTGGGTTGCTCAGTGTCTCGTAGACCTTCTTTAGAAACCGGAGGTTTTCCGAATCGCCTCCGGCGTTCGGGAGGAGTTACTTTGCCTGGCGGCGGTAAGCGGCACGCACCTCATCCTGCGATGCGCCGGGATGCAAGCCGAGTACGCGATAATAATCCCGCACCATGGAATTCTGGTCTTCGGTTGAAGGCAAAGCGGCGGGCTTAGCGCAGGTATCGGGTGGGCCGGGGGCCTTCCTCCAGCGCCTGGCGGTCCCAAATGGCCGCTTCGCGGGTGTAGTTGGCTAGTTCAAAGTCCTGCGTCAGCTCCAGAGCGTCCACCGGACAGGCATCCTCGCACAGCCCGCAGAACATACAACGCGACAGATCATAGGTGAAGGTGGTCAGCACCTTGCGGCGCGTCTTTTCGTCCCGGGCGCTGCCCACGACGATCAGGTTTTCCGGGCACGCCACAGCGCAAAGATTGCAGGCGATGCAAAGCGTTTCGGCGGACTCCGGGTTGATATTGAGCCGCGGCGCTCCCCGGTACCGTTCGGCCACCTGCGGCCGCTCCAGCGGATATTGCTCGGTGTAAAGCTCCTTGGGTTTGCCTGCATGAGCGCCCACCGCCAGGTTGTAGCGCATGGTCACCCACAGCCCTTGGAGCAAGTCCACCATGAATATTTTCTTCAGGAAGCTTTTTTCGTTGCTGTTGCCGTTCACAACTCCCCCCGTCCTCTGGAAACTCCGGTGGCAGGTCTGCTAACCCGGTTTGCAAACAAGGTCTATTTCTCCGCCAAACATCAACCTATCGTAAATTACCTGTTTTGGCAACAAAGATGTATCCAAATGCGGAGCGGAAGCAAGTGACTGGTTTCCGCCCGCCTCTGCTTTACAGGACGCGGGTAATTTTTGCGAAGGAGGAAGGACAGGCGCAGCCTTACCATTCACTGCCTTCAACGAGTTCGGCCTCCGCTTCGTTGGAGCGGCGTGCGCCAGCTTCAATCCACACGGGGACAGTCCCTGGGTCCAGGCCCGGAGGGAGCGGCGTGTTGATTTGCTTGAAGCCGGGATATTGGGAGTCGCCCACATGGACGGGGTTGATGCCGAAGCTTCCCGCGTGGACGCGGAGCGAGTCGCGGGTCACATCGTCCGGTAACCCCCTCGCATACATCCCCAGGAAGGCGTGCCGTCCGGTGACCGGGATGGGCCGTTCCCAGGTTACAGGATTGAACACCGCAGGAACGTGGAGAGAGGGGGGGGATTCCAAAGGCGTTCTGCCGTTCCAATTGCGAAAGGCTTTGAGCAGCGTCCGTGTTTCCTCGCGTTGCAGCAGATCGGCCCGCGCAAACCCGGAGGCGCGGGTCATTCCAATCAGGCACGCCGTGTTCGGTCCCCACCAGTTGTCGTACTGCCCGGCCAGTTCGTCTAGTTCGTAGAATTCCAGGATGGGCCGGCCGATCTGAGAAGGGAAAAAATTGTCGCTCACCGTGGATTCGATCACGGCCACGTCGCGCGTCATTTCGCAGATGCGCTCCAGTCCCAGCAGCGGGTGGCGGAGATGATAGACCACGTTCAGGAACAGCACGATGTCAAAAGTCCCCAGCTTCTTGCGGTCCAGCGCATAGACGCTCATCTCATGGAATTCTACATTTGACCGCAGCGCCTGACGCGCTCGGAAGAAGTTTTCCGGGCGGAAACAGTCCACCGCCACCACCTCGGCGCCGTGCCGCTCCGCCTCGAAGCTGTAGAACCCGTCCCAACAACCCATGTCCAGGACCCGCTTGCCGGTGAGATCGTCCGGCAGTCCGAAACTTGCATAGATTTTCCGCAACTCTCCCAGTTTGCGAACCCCTGGGGTAACGTTGCCGCCGCCGAGATCAATGCTGTGCCACCAGGAGCCGGATTCCATCGCCGCGCGGTGCTCGCCTGCTCGTTGGCGGATTCGTTCCTGGGGCGACTCTGGTTCCCTCACGGACGGAATCTCCCGGGCGTAATCGGCTGCCGCCCTTGCCGAACGAAGGGAGCGCGCGGAAGAGACGCGGGCGGGCGGAGCCATCTTTGGAAAGCTTCTCTTTGCGGCGTCAGGGTGCGATCCAAAAAGTACTTGCCGAAGTGGGAGGCGTCCCTGCCCCACTCGTCCTTTTCGCCCGGCTGCTCGTAGAGAACCCAGTTGAAGAGGAACGCCACGCCTTCCTCGATGGACGCATCGATGATCGCCTGGAGCCGTTCCGCTGTGGGGTACAGATCCCAGTACTCTCCAAACTCCCCTACGATGATGCGCTGGGGGAGTCCGGTTTTCTCGGCAAAACGGCGGACGATCCGGATACCCTCCCGAAAGGGAATTTCCACGTTCCCGGCATCCAGGTCCCACGCAATAGACCACCAGGCGCTGTAGCTCAGGTAATCCAGCCCTTGCAACTTGCTTCCGAGTCTCCACCAGTCCCGTTTTTGCTGACGGCCTTCCCTGGAATCCAGGAACAATGGTGAACTCGAAGGCTGTGAAGACCCTTCCTGGATATCCTGTTGCCTGGCGCGCTTCCCGCCTGCCCGGCAAGGACTCCATCGATGCGAGCCTGGAGGTAACGGGCAAATCCAGGCCAGGTCATGGTTTGCGTCCGGAACGGTCAGCTCGCGTGACGACAGATTCGGCCGCTTCCTGCTGAATTCCGGGTTCCAAAGAGGATGAAAATCCGGGTCCAGTTGTTCGATTGGAAAGCGTCCGGGCAAAAGAAGAATCCAGCTCTCCGAGGCAGGGAAATTCTTCACGCCCGAACGCCTCAGGGCGGTAGAGAACTCGATCCGTCTATGTCTGCCGCTTGCTCCAGCCTGGTTCTGGTGAGCCCCTTCGCCTGTTCGCCGCCCCGCAATACAATGCGGCGGGCAACCTGCGCCGCGTCCTGCGTTTGATCCAGGCCTTCTACTGCTCATCTCGTTCCTTTGACGAAACCAGTCCAACAAGTCAATCCACTTGCTTGGATCTAACGGCCTTCCCATGATGACGAAGGCTGGAAACTATCCTTGCTGGCGCGCTTCCCGCCTCCCGGGAAGGAAGATCGCCTGAGGATAGTCGGCTCTGGTCATCTTTTCATCCAGAGGCCGCAAATCCTTCTCAAACGGCGGCGGGTCCCACCGGGGACCGATAAAGATTCGGGTCACCTGGTCCGCACCCAGCCTTTTGGCGTCGGACGCGGCAGAAATTAGATCGGGCATCTGCCCCCAAATATAAATGCCGACTTTCCGCTGGATCGTTTCAGGAGATGCTGCCGCAAGGAGGGAAGTCGAAAGAAAGAAGACGACCGTAACAAAAAATCGGGCATCCTTAGCCTTCAAGAAGACCTCCGTAACCAGGAACGCGTATGGGCTCGGGCTGAAAGTTCATTTTCTCACATTTAGGAGTTGTATTGTTGGCTATGAGCCCGAGCAAATTGAGGGCTGATAACAAGCTGGCGAGAGATGCATTCCCCAGAGTGAATAGAACGGCGACAGCAACAAGGATGGGAAAACGCCTCATGGCAATTTTCTGCTCGCTCTCCTGAGTTGGCCGAGGCGCTCGGTCAGCCGTCCAAACCAGCGTCCGGGAAGCCCTTCGCGGGGTTTGTAGTGGGATAAGGGCAAAATCTACCGTATATTGTTCGTTTTGACAACTAGAGATGTATCCGTATGCGGAGTGTTTGCCTGCCAGCGCCGCAGGCGCAGATGATGCAATCTGCCGTGCTATATTCGAAATGCCATGCCAGATGAAATGCCAGATGAAATGCTAGATGCGATGAAGGGCGCAATGAAGGAAGCGGACATACGTTTCATGCAAGCGGCTCTGGAGGAAGCACGGCTGGCCGAAGCGGAAGGAGAGGTCCCCGTGGGGGCCGTCGTGGTGCGGGGCACGGAGATCATCGGTCGCGGTGGAAACCGGAATATCAGCCGGAAGGACCCCACAGCGCACGCCGAGATGGTGGCCATGCGCCAGGCGGCCGAACGGCTGGGCCACCACCGTCTGGAGGGTTGCACCCTGTACGTCACATTGGAGCCCTGCGCGATGTGCGCCGGGGCCGCCGTGCTGGCCCGCCTGGAGCGGATGGTGTATGGTTGCGATGATCCGAAAGGCGGCGCGGTGCGCACGCTGTTTCGCGTGGCTGACGACAACCGCCTCAACCACAGGTTGCAGGTGGAACGAGGCGTTCTCGAGCAGGAGTGCGCCGCCTGCCTCCGGGAGTTTTTCCAGAAAAAACGAGAGTAGCGGGAAGGATTTCTCCGTTGCTTACCCGTCACCCCTGACATCGTGATAAACTGAACAAAGACCCCGAGTTCAGCAACCAAGGTAGACATGCTAAAACCCCAACTCTAGAGAAACATTCAATATGTTCGAAACATTGAGATCGAGGGATTTCGCAGCTTCCGGCATGTAGATTTAGATATCCCGTCTCTTGCCGTTCTCATCGGACCCAATGGCAGCGGCAAGTCAAATTTTCTCGATCTTCTTTCTCTTATGGCTGAAGCTGCACGCGGAGGTTTGGCCGAAGGTATAGCCTCGCGAGGTGGGTTTAACAATCTGGCTTTTAGGGGAGACCCCGGAGACATTTTCTTAGGACTTCGTTTCCAAGCTACAGGGGTATTCGAAGAAGAAAGAGAAAACGTTACCTTCAAGCTCAAACTAAAAAAATTCGGTCCAAATCCAAAGGTTTGGTTCGAGCAAGTTTCCAAAGCCCCGCGACCCCCTTTCCACCGGGCACCACTCATGCTTATGCATCGGGATAAGGATGGATGTATGTTTCGGTCAATTAAAACCGGAATGAAAGAGGAACTGGAGGAAAATGAAGAGGGAAAAGCCTTGGAGTCCGACTCTGAACTAGCAATTTCACAGGTTAAAGACCAAGAAAAATATCCGACGCCATATAAACTTTTGCGGCTATTACAGGAGTGGACTCTCTGCCGGGATATCAATGTGGATGCCAACGCTCCTGTCCGGCAACCTTCGCTAATTCGCGCGACCCTACGTCTTGGTCCAAACGGTACAAACCTGGCTTCAGTTCTCTACTCGATCCAACAACAACATCCTTCGAAGAAATCCTTGAAACAGCGTATCCCAATCTCCATTGCTATTTGGAAGGAGATCGAAGAAATCCTTGAAACAGCGTATCCCAATCTCCATTCCATTACGTTTCCCCCAGAAGGTGGTGACGGAAAGGTTCTTCTTCGGTGGTGGGAACGGCCATATGAAAAGGAGAGCGGATTTTCTGCCAACCTCTTGTCTGACGGCACTCTTAAGTTTCTTTGTCTGATAGCGATTCTGAAAAGCCCTGACCCGCCCCCGCTCATCTGTATCGACGAACCTGAACTTGGTCTCCATCCGGACTGGATCAAATTGGTTGCGGAATTGATGCAATCGGCAGCTAGCCGAACCCAACTGGTAGTTGCTACTCACTCCCCTCAACTAGTGGCAAAACTCCGCCCTGATCAGGTCATTGTGGCAGAAAAGGTGGACGGAGAAACTCAACTGAAGCGGCTTTCGGAAGAGAAACTGGGGAAATGGCTAGAGGAATTTAATCTGGGCGACCTCTGGATTGCTGGCCATTTCGGTGGTCGGCCTTGAGAACCAACACTCCGAAGAAAGGGGGGAGAATCGTTATTTTATGTGAAGGCGAGACTGAAGAACTTGCTGTGAGACATTCCATTGCGAGGCGATGGCAGACAGAAGATCACCAAACTGTTGGGTTAAAAGCAATAGGTTTAAGAGGTAGGATACAGGATGTCGCCGTTAAGAGTAGGCTTTTCCTTGACGAGCAAAACGTTCTTGGAGTTTTTACGCTCGTTGACCTTTACAGGATGGATCGAGTTGATCACCCAGTTGGCGACTCCCTCAATACAAAAGTGCAGCGAGTCCGTGATTGGTTAAAAGCGCAAGTGAGTCATACTCGATCTAATGATTTTTACCCTCACGTCAGTGTGCACGAGACCGAAGCCTGGATTTTGGCTGAAGGTTCTGCCTTAGCAGGGCGGTTAAATGACAACAGCCTTAGACCAGACCCCAATGCCGAATTGAAAAATTTCCAACTGCCTCCTTCTAAACATATTAACGAACTCTTCCTCACGAGAAAACACGGTGACCGATATCAGAAGATTAGAGATGGCACTCCTCTTTTCAAAGCAATAAAGTTCGACGTGGTTTATAACTCATGTCAATACTTCCGAGCTTTCTACGAAGATCTAAAAGCCGCAGGTCGTAGTTCGGAGTGATTCCGAGTCCTCATATCTTTACAGGCGCTTTTTTTGTTTAGAATGTCCTCTGATCCGGGTCGCGGGCTGTGTGCCTTAGCTGCCCGGTCCCTGGCAGCCGGACGGAGTCTGAGCGAAATCCACCACAGTAACCGGTTGTGCACCTATGTCCGTTGCTGCTAATCTATTGAAAACACGGCATGCGGTGAGGTGCGAGAGTGGTTGAATCGGGCGGTCTCGAAAACCGTTGAGCCTTTGCGGGCTCCGTGGGTTCGAATCCCACCCTCACCGCCATTTTTATCCTTTTATTTCCTGTCAATTAACAGTGGCCTTTTCGTCGCGTACCTCATACGTACCCTTCGTCAGAGAAAACGCCAGGGCGTCTCTTTGCCAACTGCGCGCCACGTCTGCTTCCAACTGCTCCTGTCTAGCACGTACCCAGGGTGCATAATGCTTCTCCGTCACCCGGATGCTTGTATGTCCCAATAACACCGATACTCTCTCACTTTAGGTGGTACAAAAAGAGCCGGTCAGGTCAGGACCGTCTCCAAACCGGCATTTCCAGCCTGTTCGTGTTCCAATCGCGGCAAAGCAAAAAACGAAACAAATCTCTACCCGACAATCAGTTGCCGCTCGTGCACCGAGCGTTAACCGGACGGCAGTGGTTTTAAATTTACAAAAGGCTGGCGTCTCTCTTCGAGAGGATCGACAACTGGTCGCTGAGGAACTTGCAGTCACGTTTAGTGAAGACCGGTGAGCAGCCGGTTATAAGCCATCAGCGCGAGTTGGGTAGCGCTTTTCTGTATCAACCGGTTTCATCGCCCCAGGCTGTAATGTAAACTTTCTCAGTCACGCTGGTACAAAAGATCGGTCTGGTCAATTCGCTTAGAACGAGAATCGCAACGCAAACTGAATCTGCCGGGCGGTAGTGACGGTACTTCGTATTCTTCCCGCGGTGGGATTGGGACGGCCGGAAGCTCCTGAAAAGACGATGGCCTGAGCAAGACCGAAATTGGCATGGTTCGGCAGATTGAAAAATTCCGCCCGAAATTGCAGGCGCCTCTTCGCATCCAAGACAAATTCTCTCTGGAGGGAGACGTCCACATTGAACACGCTTGGTCCAATGACAGTGTTGCGCCCGACATTCCCGAGGGTACCCGGTTCCGGCACGCTATACACGGAAGGATCGAAATATTGGTCAGGGCCACCCTGAGTGGAGTTATTGCTCCGCCCGGGAAGCAAGTTAGGCCGAGTGGCTGCAAACAGGTAGCCCGGGGTAAGAACATTGATTCGCGCGGTGAAAGGGGTCCCCGTACGAAACCGCACAATGCCTCCCAGCCGCCAGCCTTCGAAAACGTGCGCCAGGACGCCGGAGTTCCACCAGCGCAGCCCGCTCCCCAAGGGAAGAGTGTAAAAGTAATTGAACACCAGACGATGGCGGATGTCGAAATTCGAAAGGCCCCGTTCCAGAGTCCGCATCAGCCCATACTGAGTGGGATTACCATGAAAGGAAAAAGTGGAGGCGTCATCCACGGACTTACTGTAAGTATAGCTGGCTTGCAAGGAAATCCCTCGGCTGAGGCTCTTGTTGGCAGAAAGCTGCAAAGAGTTATAGAAGGATTGTGCGTCACTACTCATGATTAAAATCCCTCCGAAAGCAGGATTAACCGGGCCTGCCTCGGAGGTTGGCACTGGCGGGCAAGTAGGATTCGCAACCAGATCCTCCTGGGCCACATCGGGAGGAAAACAGAGCGACTCGTCCGCCCTAGTGATGGGGAGTGGGAACAAGTTGGATTCATAGCCACGGAACAAATGGTTGCCCCTTGCTCCTACATAGGATGCCCGGGTACGCCAGCCTCCGGGCAGCTGCTGTTGGAGCGCGAAGCTGTAGCGCAACACCATAGGGGTGGTGAAGTGATGGTAATCCAGGATCCGAGCTTCGAGGGGTATTCCGGCGGCGGCCGTCACCGCGTCGGGAAAGATTGTAGAGGAGTCAAAGTTGGTTCTCACTACTTGCTTGTAAAAAGGAGCCGTGCTTTTTGCCTGGTCCACCACATATTTGAGCATTTGATCGTAGTAAATCCCAAAGCCGGCACGCAGCACCGTATTCTGGCTGCCCCAAGGGGACCAGGTAATGCCCAGGCGTGGGGAAAGATTGCGCGGGGAAGGGTTTTTCTCTAGAAGCGGTCCAATCTGCACTGCTGGGTCCCGCACCGGATCGGGGAGGAAAGTGGTTTTG
The DNA here is from genome assembly GCA_963666975.2 of Terriglobia bacterium. Taxonomy (GTDB): domain Bacteria; phylum Acidobacteriota; class Terriglobia; order 2-12-FULL-54-10; family 2-12-FULL-54-10; genus JADFGZ01. The sequence goes on from CAXVYR010000004.1 coordinate 2,280,797, forward strand.
CCGTCCCTGTCGTGGATGAGCGTGGCAAATTCATAGCGGACGCCCAGATTGAGTTGGAAACGGGGACTGACCGTATAGGCATCCTGAAGATAGAATCCCAGCAAGGTCTGGCGGTAAGCCTTTCTACTATCTGCGCCCGGCAAAGCAGTCTTCAAGGTGGTTCCCTCCGGCCCGCCCTGCAGAAAGCTTTCCAGGCTATTGAAAAGCCAAGTGCCTCCCTTAAACGAACTGGAGAACAGATCCCAGCGATAGCGATGAACTTCGACTCCCATCTTCAGCGCGTGGGCTCCCCTCTGAGCCACCACATCGTCGGCGAATTGAAAGGTATTCGTAATATTGGCTAATGGGTTGGTGGACATAGGGCCGAAATTACTTAAACCGGGAACGGAGATCTGCCCAAGCTGGGGAGCGTCTGGAATAAAGAACAACGAAGGGTCAATCTCAATAGAGGAAAGACTCTCTGCGGCATTCACTGGCCGGGTGTACCCCAAGCGGAATGAGTTCAAAAGACTGGGGTTAAAAATATGGGTTCCCACCAGGGTCAAATACTGCTGACGGCTATTATTCAGCCTCGTGAAGAGAACAGTGGACTCCGCGGAATGACTGGTGGCGTCGTCAAAGGTATAGCGAGCGAAGAGGCTGTCCCGCTCGGAAATCTGGTGATCCAGGCGAACGGTGAAAAAATTTTCATCGGTGGGCAAGAACTGGGAGTCGATGTATTCGCCTATTCCCCTCCCTACACTGACCGAGTTGGGTAGAGGATAAAGCTCAAGGTAAGGTACCACCCTCGGGTTCACCGGAACGGTCTGAATCACTGCTCCGGAAGCGTCGGTGATCATCCCCTGCCGGGCCAGTTCGTCTGGAAAGAAGTCAATTTCCGTCTTGGTCAGCCGGTCGCGCAGCCCCTCAAAGCTGCCCATAAAAAAGGTTCTATCCTTCACCACCGGACCCGTGAGCGTGAATCCGAACTGGTTGCGCTTGAAGGGCGGCGGCTCCGGGCCGGGGTCATAGAAATTCCGCGCATCCAGCTTGCTGTTGCGAAAGTACTCGAAGAAGGTGCCGTGGAACTCCGGAGTCCCGGAGCGAGTGATGGAGTTCAACACACCGCCGCTGCCCCGGCCATAATCGGCCCCGGTTATTGTTAATATCTGAACCTGCAATACCGCCTCCGAGCCGAGTTGCACGCCTGCCGCGCTCCGCGGGACCTGATTTCTGTGATCCATGATGTTGGTCCCATCCAGCAAAAAATTGTTGGAGGTGGACCGCCCTCCCGATATAGTGAGCCCCCCGCCGCCAATTCCCCGGGACCCCGAAGCGGCAGAAGGATCGCTCACACCGCTCTGGAGGGTCGCCAGTTGGCTGTAACTGCGGCCGTTGAGAGGTAGTCCGACTAGCTGGCTTTCACTGATCTGGCCTGCATTGGTGGCAGAGGACTCCTTATCTGCACCCTCGCCCGTGCTCTGGGCTGTTCGTTCCTGATCTCCGGAATCTCGTTCCAACACCAAATCCAAAGTCACCAACTGCTCTGCGCCTAGTTCCAACCCTTCCTGCAACCGGCTGACAAAACCAGCCTGGGAAGCCTGGACTTCGTAAGTACCGGGAACCAATCGTTGGATTTCAAACTGTCCCTCTGCGTCGCTGCTGACGGTACGGCTCAATCCCGTCTCCAGATGCTTCACCATCACCGCCGTCCCCGCGAGGGGCGCTCCTGACTGATCCTGCACCGTACCCCGCAGCGTCGCCATGCTCCCCTGTGCCAGCGCCCCTGTCCTTGCCCAGAAAAGCAGCGTGATCAGAAGCGCTGCCGAAAGAATCAACCGCTGCATTATTGATTTGCATGCGCACATGCCCCGCACTTTCTTGAAAAAAGCTGACTGCATGGTCTGCAATATCTGTAACTTCCTCTTCGCACATTACCATTGAGCTGCTGGACCGCCGAGTTCCACCTGGGCTCCAGTGGCCTGCATGCCGATTTCGCGGGCCAGCGACGGAACCAGGTGCTGGACCTTGCCGCCCACCATGGTCATCAACACCCGGACATTCAGAATGTCATCCACAGGAATGGCCAAGTAGTCTCGGTCCAGGACGATTAAGTCGGCAAGTTTACCAGGCTCCAGCGAACCGAGCACGTCTTCCTTCATCGAACCGTAGGCTCCGAACAAGGTAGCCGATTTCACCATCGCTTCGCGATTCACCGCCTGTTGCGGTGCTGTTGCATTCCCGTCCCAATCCTTCCGGGTAATCCCAGAATAAATAACGTGGAAGAGGGTTATGTTGGTGGCCGCGATTGCCCGGTCCAGTTCCATACTGTTCATGATCCCAGCATCGTAAAGACTCTTGCGAGGAACTACCATCATCGCACCGCGTTCCCCGTAGTCTCTCAGAATATCCTGGCCTCTAGATTCCCAGAGGTAGAAGTCCCAACCGCTGGTCATTATGCCCAGGTTCTTAAGGCGAGGGATCTGGTCTGGGCGAGGATACATGGCCATGTGCTCGGTGACGTGACGTTTTGCCCGGATATCATCCAGCGTCATGCCAGCATCTTTACCCGCCCTCTCGATGATGTCCAGGATGAGGTCTATCTCTCCGTCCGCCATGATGTGGTCCCCGGAGAGCCTTCCACCGGCTTTTACATACTCGTACAGGGCTCGCGAGACGTCATCATCCGTGTAGCCGCACTTGGACTCCCGCTCTTTGACTTCAGGCGACGTCCCCGGCAACTGGCTGCAGTTGGCTCCCATATGCGGGACCATTCCGTTCACCCAAAAATAGTCAGAACCCCTACCTTCCTGAGCAACGACAGCCTCAACGAAGTAAGGATCCTGAAAAAAGTCGTTCCTGTAGGGCCAAAACCAAGCCCAACCCATCCGCATAGCCATCTGTCCTTTGCGATCCAGCGTGGAGTAGGCCCGAATCGCACCCCCTGTATAGAGAGCGGTGGCGTTTAGAGTTTGACCATACCCAGTCATCCAGGACAAGCCCAGGCGATAAATCTCCGCCAACACATCCGGCGGGAAAGCCACATCCTGCTCCACCTCTCGATAGCAGACGGCACAGGTTCCGGCCCGTTCGACCTGCTCATTTAGCGGCTTGTTGAGATACTTCTCCCACTGATCCCCATGGTACTTCTTGACCTCATCAAACGCTTTCTGGTTCATCAGGACTCCGACAAAGTTGGTGCGAACAATCACCGGGTTGTTCGGCGCGGCCATGTCTAACATTTCTTTCGTAATCTGCCGCCCTAAGAAACTGGTAATTTCCGTTCTCCATCGGTATTCCTTTCCAAATAACATCACGATCCGGACCCACTGGCCTGGCTTCGCTTTGAGAACTGCCTCTTCCAACACCCGAGGGAACTGCTCAAGCTGCTGCTGCGGAGGCGAATCGAGGAAACGGTGAACCATGATGTCATCGGTAACAACTTTCTTCATGATATAAGGATTCAATGGGTCCCAGTCCTGAGGGTGATCGTGCGTGAGCGCGATGCCTGGCATCACCGTTCGGCCTTTCAAGTCAATCGCCTTTGTATTGGAACCTCCCAGGGGACGAATTTGGTCGTTCGCTCCCACGGCTACGATTTTCCCATCTCGGATTGCAATCGCCTGCGCGACGGTGCCCAGGTTCGAATTCACCTCATGGTTGTCCACCGTCACGATCTTCCCATTGTAGAGAATCGTGTCCGGGGCTTGTTGAGCCCACAGGAGAGCCTGTCCAGTCCAGCTTACCCACATCATTACCACCAATCCCAAAACCCATCGGCTTTTCATGATTCACCCCCTCGGCTATTTTTAGCGGGAATTTCTATTTTGAGCTTTACCTTCACCCGAAAACCTATGCCTCCTACCCTGTCATGTCAAGCGCAAATCGCTCTGGCCCCTTTGAGGTGGTAGCGCGGCTCATTTTGCCGATTTGTCTGTTGTTCTCATGAAGAATGTAGTGATGCTCGAACCAGCATCAATATTGACGTTGGAGGTTAGCAGATGGTTGCAGCTGTGTTTTCAAACTGGAAATTCGGTATTAAATAGTATTGCTGAAAGACTTTAATTAAGCTACCATGTCGTTCCGCTATTCAGCCTATTCAGGAGGAGAGATGCCCGCTTCAGGAATCGATGCAGCTATTCGCGAGCTCCAGCACGAACAGGAAGGAATCCAGGGACTAATATCGGCTCTCAAGAGCCTCCGCCCCGGAAGCGGCTCTGGAAAGCGCACAAGGCGCGGCAAACCTAAACGCACTGGAAGGAAGCTCTCGCAGGCTGCCCGCAAGAAGATTTCCATGGCCGCGAAAAAGCGGTGGGCAGCTCGGCGTGCTGCCAAGAAGTGATCCTTTAGTTTCCGTTCCCCATCCTTAATTAACAAAATCAGATTAGCAGCCAAGTTTAGCAGTTTGTTGAAAAATCCGAGTTTGTGATGATTTCCGTTTCTATTTTCGTTTCGGATCGAGTTAAAACAAGGGTAAAGAGGTTTCCGGCCAGAGATCAGAGGTCTATCCCAGGTCCCGCTGGGGACTTTCGGAGCGCCTTTGCAGCTGGGCGGTCATGCGCCACCGCCTCCGCCCGCAGTCGTCGCAACCGAACCAAGTTGTAGGCCGCCCCGACGAAGGTGAACCACCAACCCACTTTCTCCCGGCCTCGCCACTTCACTTTCCTCAGCAGGCCGATGATCTTCCTCTCCCGCGCCGTGCCGACGAACTCGCGCGTGTCATAGTTGTTGTCCGCTCCCAGGGTGAGGCGCCGGGTTCCAGAAATCTTCGACGCCATCAGCAAGGCTGCATCCCGTTCCGCTGTCCCATCGGCCTGCGTCAGCATCGTCTGCACCAGCAGCCCGTTGCGGTTCTCCATCAGCACGTGTCCCAGGTAGCTCAGCCGGGCCTCGGCCCCCTTCGACTTCTTATACAGCCGGGCGTCGGGGTATGGATTATTTCCGGGCAACCCGGCGGGTCAAAAACACATGGTTTCTGCACCCTTCATTCTTCCCAATTTCGTCTCGCGTGGTGTTATACTAAAAAAAGTATTTGAAAAAGTCGGTTTGCATACAACCATTCACAACAGTTGTTTGCTTCCTGCCTAGTTGACTCCATCAAATGCCAATAACCGTTACGGGGCAACCCGCTCTAGGGCTGGCTGACCTTACCGCTTCACAATAGCGGTGCGGCAACTTAAGAAGAAAAGAGAGAAAAATGAAGAATTTGTTTGTAGGAAACATGAGTTTCCAAACCACGGAAAGTGAACTGCGGTCGATCTTTGAACCGTATGGAGAGATCACGCGCATTCAGGTAATGACGGACCGCGACACAGGCCGGGCCCGCGGCTTTGGTTTCGTGGAATTGGCCGATGACGGTGAAGCGGCCAAGGCAATTACGGAATTGAATGGCAAAGAGCTGGACGGACGCGCCTTGAACGTGAATGAAGCGCGTCCCAAACCGGAACGCGGTGGACCGAGGGACGGGGGCGGAGGAGGCCGCGGTCGTGGCGGTTACGAATCACGCGAACCGCGCTGGTAGCAAGGAAAGAGATTTTCTCTGGGGGCGATTTCCGTCGCCCCCAACACCATCCCAGGAGGGGCCTATGGTAACCAAGGCGCGAACCACGTTTCAAAAGCGGCAGAAAGAGATGGCGAGGAAAGAGAAACGGCAAATGAAAGTGGAACGCCGATCGCAAAGAAAACTTGCGCACGAAGGTGGGGCTATGTCCGAGGAGGCAATCTCCCCTTCAGAATCGGAACCGGAGAGCGGATCGCAGGCGACTTGAGCCCGTCGTCCGTTTCAGCACAAGGTGTTCTCCTCTGCGGGCTTTGGTCCGAGTCGTAGTGGCACGGTTCGGCTAGCTTGTATTTTTACGGCAGCCAAAATCATTCCCTTTTGAGGTGCTTACGCCATCGAGTGTTGTTAAGCCGTCATAGGCATGCGTGTGTCGTCCACAAGGTCTGGGATGGCGGGTTGAATGAATATCACCGTGACCTTCTCGAAGACTAAAACCATTACCGTTGGCGAGAAGATCTCCCTGAATGTTAGCCGCTGCCGGGTCAGACCCGCCTGCATGGCCGGAGTCCTGACTTCGCAGCCGAATTTCAGCGCCCGGTGAGGCCTGACGAAGTTGTAATAGCATCGCAGCAACGGGAGGTGATCTTCCAGACGTTGCTCCCGCCGCGCGTAACAGATCGTCCGCCGAAAAAGATACGCCGAACCCTGCCGGATCGTGAGATTCAATCGTTCAACATAGGAAGTGTTCAGTTTCGCGGAATCTTCGGAGTTGCGCCCCGCCTGTTCCTATCGCCATGCTGCACCAGTTCTGGCTCTGCGCTCCACTCTGACAACGCGATCATTCCCCCGTGTCTTGGTCACTTGGCCGTACTGAGGGGCCCTGGATTTTTGTACCAGTTTCAGGGTGAGTTTTGGGCTGTTTCCAGGCCTTTCCGATTGCAGCGAGCTGCAATCTGAAAGGCGAACTCGTTCGGCGTCCTCTCCCCCAGGGCCCTGTGAGGACGACTCTCGTTGTACTCCCTCCGCCAAGCCTCGATGATCTGCCTGGCTTCTCCCAGTGTTGTGAACCAATGTACATTCAGGCACTCATCCCGAAACGTCTGCTCCGAGATCCCTACCTTCCGGATCAGTTCCCCCACCGGCGCCCCCACCTCAGCCTGCTTCAGTATCCCTACAATCTGCTCCACGCTGAATCGCTTTTGTATCCCCCTTCTTCTGGTCATAGATTTTGCCGCAAAACTCACTCTCAACTTGGATCAAAAAACCGGGGGCCGGTCATGCCCAGCAAGTTTTCCAGTACTCATATGCCGCGCAAAACCGGAGAGGTCCGGTTGGCGCGCGAGGTCACCGTCAGGATGCTTTCCTTGCCCAGCCCCGGGGGTAAGAATCGTGTATATAGCCGGGTCGGAAGGTGTTATAAATGAAGCTGGATATGTCACAACACGCTGGCAGCATTGAAATTAGCCTGGCTCTGGAGGTTGCGGCACGCGCGGCGCGCGCAGGCGGGAAGATAGCTAAGGCACGGCTGGGCGACCCCGGCTATGTGAAGTGGAAGGGCGACCGGGACGTCGTTTCGGAGGCTTCGCTCCAGGTTCAGGAGGCAATCGTCTCGAACCTCCTGGCGGAATTTCCCCACTCCGGGATTCTGGCCGAGGAGGGGCCCGAGGATGCTCCCCTGCCGGTGGATGCCGAGCATCTCTGGATCGTGGACCCCATCTGCGGCAGTCTGAACTTCGTCCAGGGCATTCCGTATTTCGGAATCTCTATTGCTCTGCGCTCGGAGGGCAGCATCCGCGCAGGCGTCGTCTATGATCCTTGTCATGACGAGATGTTCGAGGCAACGACTGAAGCTACGACGACCCTCAACGGCAAAAAGATTGCCGTTCAGCAAATTTCAGAGGGTGCGGAAGCCTGGGAAAGCGCCATCGTGGGAACCGACTGGCCCCACAGCGGCACGCGCCGCGAACAGTCCAGGCGGATTGTAGGGGTGATGACCGGCCAGGTCACCGAGTGCAACCTGATGGGCTCGCCGTCGCTCGGGATCGCCAGCGTTGCCGCCGGACGCCTGCACGCTTACTGGCATCTTGATTTGAAGATCTGGGACATCGCCGCAGCGAGCCTGATCCTGGAGCGCGCGGGCGGCATCCTGACCGACGCGCAGGGCACGACCTGGCTCGACTCCGACGGCGGCTACATCGCCAGCAACGATGTGATCCACGGCTGGGTGCTGGACTGCATGCAGTCGGTTTCAAGTCCTCCGACCCGTCCCCATGGATTCCGCTGAAGACGAGCAGCCACGACGAATGGGCGTCTCAGATTTGCTGTGAGTTCGTAAATTCGAGAAAAGCCCACGGCGAGGAAAAGCGCTCACCGTGGCTGCCAACGCAAATCCGAGCCGCGAGCGTGAGCGACCGGGCACACACGCTGATCTGACGTCAAGGTTTGGATGACCACTCCCTAACGGTCGTGGCTCGGACTGGGTTTTCTATGCCGGAGCCAATTCGCCCGCAAAACGCTGCGCAGGAAACCAAAACAATAAAGCCACGGCGAAAGAACTCATTCACCATGGCTGCCAGCTTTTCAAGATTTCTTTGGACGCCGAGCGGGAACCCCGTGAAGCATTCCTGCAACACTGATGTCTTCGTCCACTACAGGCCAGTGCACTCCGTGACCATCGCCAATAATCTCGAATTGGCTGCGCTGCGCCGGAGTAGCTTCGCTTAAGCGCCATGACCATGCCAATGGAACGCTGATCACTCGTCCGTCAACGAGGTGAAACGTGATCAACTCCTCCGTAACCGAGACATTGTTGACCCGAGCATCTGCGCTAACCGCAATGTTCACGCCATGCCTCCTGCTCAGATTTGCGTGAATGATTGCCCGAATTCGGTTGGGCTCCCGTGCAGAAAATCCGTGGTTCTCGGCGAGGGCCAAAGGCTCCAGCCAGAACTTGCAGACTATTCGCTCCCTTCGGACGTGAACGTGCGCCGGTTCGTTGCAGTCAAAGCTATAGAAGTAGAACCGATGCGGCCCTGGAATGTCTGCAACAGTAGGCACAGCCGACGCCCACTTGCTACCCTACAACAAAAACGACCGTCAGTCGATAGCTCGCCTCCTCCAGACCCCGGCACAATGTTCAGCCGGGCGGATCGGTCCGCCGTGGGTTTTTTAATTCGGGAAAAGCCCACAGCGAGAGAAAACGCTCGCCGTGATGGCTACCAATCCCTTCCTCATTACGGCACAATGCGGACCGAATCGCTCCCCTGGATCGCCTGGCCGGAGAAGGTCTGGCCGGTCAGGATGGCCTGGATGTCGCCGTCGCTCAGTTCCGAGGCTTCCGTCGAGACGTGGACGACCAGGTCTAAGAGACCATCATCGTTAACATCCTGGGCGGAGGCCATCGGCGTGCCCTTTCCCTTGAGCTTCACGCTAGCCCCAGCCAGCGTAACGCTCAAGGGGTCCACCGTGGTGGCGTCAAAGAAATTGGGCGCGGGCGTGCTGAGGATCGCCACCGGAACCGTGCCCCCGGATCCCAGGTTGATGCTGTTCGGATCGCTCCCCGGCTTGATGTCAATGGAAACCTGCAAGGGAGGAACTACGGCTACGCACTGCGGATCAACGAAGAAACCGCCCGAAGAAATCGCGGTCTGGGTACCGTTAGCGGGATCAACCCTTATGACGCCTCCAGGACCTCCAAAGGCGTCGCCATCTGCGACGATAATGTTGCCCGAAGCGTCTATGGCGACACCATTAGGCTGAACAAGCGGCGGCCCCGAAGTGATGACTGTCTGACCGCCGGATAATGGGTTGACCTTGATGATGCCATTACTAGTTCCATTGAAACCCCGACTGGCCACGATGATGTTCCCGGCTGTGTCTATGGTCAAGTGAATAAGACGAATTAGGTTTCCTCCAAACGCAACGACGGTTTGGGCGCCGGTGACCGGGTCAACCCTTATGATGGCGCCAATATCCCCACCATCAATGTGGTGTTCGGGGACACCACTATATCGCCGACCGCGTCAATGGCGACGCCAAGGGGGTCAACGAAGAAACCGCCAGAGGAGATAAGAGTCTGGGCACCGGTGGTTGGATTGACTTTTATGACGCTGCCAGAGTTGAGCGAGGGGCCAGCGTCTGCGACGATGATGTTGCCTGCAACGTCCAACGTTACAGCCTTCGGATCAACGAAGAATCCTCCTGAAGAGATCGCCGTTTGGGAACCCGTCGTCGGGTCGACCCTTATTAGTCCCCCCCCACCCAAGGCGTTGTCGTCTGCCACGATGATCTGGCCGGCTGCATCTATCGCGCACCCCCTGGGGACAGAAAACAACCCCCCCGTTAAGTCTCCCGCCGATGAGATGACTTCTTGAACACCCGTGATCGGGTCCACCTTTATCACACCACCCCGGCCGCCAAAGGAGTTTGCGTCGACCACAATTATGTCGCCAGGTTTCAGAGTCACGGCCTGGGCTGCGGGAATGAGGATGGCCGCAGCGAACAAGGCCAGCGCAACGCGTAGCAGTTTAGGAAGAATTGATACCATGACTAGCTCCCTCCAGCATGATAATCCGCAACTTTTTACACGGGGAAAAATTACACTAACCCCCTATGACTGTCAACAAAAAATGTTGCTTATCGCCGGTTTGTTGCTCAAAGACCACAACGTATGCTTCGGTGGATGGCCGAGGACATTCGCATTCGATTTGGAATCAGGCTGCGGAAGCTCCGTCTCAAACGGGGCTGGACTCAAGTGCAGATGGCAGAAAGGCTTGGCTTAGATCAGAGTTATCTTGCGGATGTCGAGCGGGGTAAGCGGAACATCTCCATTTTGAACTTGGAAGTGATTGCCAACGGATTCGGTATTTCGATTTCCCAATTGTTTTCCCGTCTTTAGACCCACGGCAAAAAAACGCTCGCCATCGCTACCGGAATTGTAACCGCTTGCTCAGGCGCGTGGCTCTGATGGTTATCCCAACGCTTCCAGAATTGTCTGCTCCAGCATGTTCTGAGCGATGTCCACCTTGTAGGCGTTCATGCTCATCGGGCGGGCGACGGTGCGGATGACGGCGGCGGCCTGCTGGATGCTGCTCTTGATGTTCTTGCCTTTGAGCTGGTTCTCGACGACGGTGGCGCGGTAGGGGACCGGCGCTACGCCGCCGAGCACGATGCGGCCATCGGTCCATGTGCCGTTGCTTTCGGTGAAAGCGGCGGCGACGGAGACAACGGCAAAGTCATAAACCTGGCGGTTCTTGAGCTTTGCCCAGGCCTGTTTGGCGCCCTGCGCCGGAGTGGGGATGAAGACCTCGGTCATCAGCTCGTTCGGCTGGAGGACGTTTTCGCGCAGAATATCCTCGCCCGGACTGATGAAGTAGTCGTCGAACGGGATCGTCCGCTCGCCATTCGGTCCGGCGATTTTTGCCTGGGCGTTGAGGGCCAGCAGCGCGTGGGCCGTGTCAGAAGGATGAACGATGTAGCACTGCTCACCGCCAATGATGGCGTGATAGCGATTGTCGCCGGTCACGGAAAAGCAGACGTCGCCGCCCTTTTTGTAGCAGTCGAAGTCCGTGCCCCGGAAGAACCAGCAGCGCGGGCGCTGGTTGATGTTGCCGCCCAGCGTCCCGTAATTGCGGATCAACTGCGACGCCACGCTGCGCGCGGACTGGGTGAGCAGCGGGAAGCGCTCGGTCAACTCTTTCGACTCGACAATTTCGCTCAGGGTGGCGAGAGCCCCGATGGTGGCTCCGCTGTTGTCGACCTTGACGCCGCGGAGTTGGGGAATGGTGGTCAGATCGACCAGCGCGTCGGGCAAGGGCATGCCTTTGCCCTGAACCCAGTCTTTCATCACCCCGGCGACGAGGTCGCTGCCGCCCGCCAGAGCCTTGGCCTTGGTTCCGAACTTGGTCAGGACGCCGACGGCTTCCTGAACGCTTTTGGGCTCGTATAGTTGGAAACTTTTCATCTTTACTTACCTCACATTCCTGAGCGCTGCCAGCAATTTCTCGCGTGTAAGCGGCATTCTCTCCATCCATACGTCTACCGCGTTGTGTACGGCTGCCGCGACTGTAGGCGCGGGGGGAGACATCGGCGGCTCGCCGATTCCGTGAGCGCCGAAAACTCCATACGCCTTGGGCCGCTCGATGAGGATGACATCGATCTCCTCGGGGACGTCCTGGATGCTCAGCGGGCGGTAGTCGAGCAGGTTCGGATTGAGCGGCAGGCCCGTCCCCGCATCGTGCAGCAACTCTTCGGTGAGGGTGGCGCCCAGGGCCATGACCACGCCGCCCTCGATCTGCTGTTCCAGCGCGAACGGATTGATCGCCCGGCCGACGTCGTGTGCCGCCACGAACTTCGTGACCGTGACGGTGCCGGTTCTGGTGTCGACCTCAACCTCGGCGGCGTGTGACGCCCAGGCCGTTCGCCGCCAGTCGTTGTCTTGCCTGTAGATCGCCCGTCCGAGGATCGGGAGGCCGTAGGCCCGCACGGTCGTCTCCAGGGTGTATTTGTTGGAGGGGTCGGCCTTCACGAAAACATCGCCATTTTTGATATCCAGCTCTTCCGGCGTCACCTGAAACTGCTCGTTTCTCCGCTCGGCATCGTCCGCGAACTTCTGGGCGGCAAACTTCAGAATCTGGAGCTTGGCATCGACGGCAGCTTCGTACATGCCGCGTCCGCCGGTGTTGGTTTGCCGGCTCCCGGAGGTGCTGGCCGTGTCGGTGGTATTGTCGGTGTCCACATAGGGGGTGATACTCACCGCATGCAGAGGCACGCCCAGCGCTTCCGCCGCAATCATCGCCATTTGCGTCCGTTGGCCCGGGCCGATCTCCGTGCTTCCCGAAACGCATTGCACGCTCCCGTCCCGGTTCACAATCACCTGCCCGGTTGCCGGGTTAGAGCCGCCGCCGTGGCTGCATGCGTGAGCGGCCAGGCCGATCCCGTGGAAAACCCCCGGTCGTATCTCCCTCGCCCGCGGCGCGTGCCACTTCTGCTTCCATCCGATGCGGTCGGCTGCGGCGTGGATGCAATCCCGAATGCCCGGGTTGCTGAACGGCCTTCCGGTTTCCGGGTTGCCCTCCTCGTTGAGGTTCATCAGCCGGAATTCGACGGGATCCATCCCGATGGCGTAAGCCGCCTTCTCCATCATCATCTCCAGGGCGAAGGTGCCGTTCGGATGGCTCACGCAGCGGTAGGCCCCGGACTTGTAGCTGTTGGTGAAGACGTCGGTAGCCTCCAGCTTCAAGTTCGGGATCTTGTATAGGTTCTGCATGTTGAACCAGGCGCCGTTGGCCCCGCCCGCTCGATGCGCGCCGACGTTGGCGTAGACGCGAAAATGGCCGAACTGAAGCTTGCCGTCGCGGTTGACGCCCAGCTTCATCTCGTTGCGAAACTCGGGCCGGTGAGTGCGCGTGACGAAGTCTTCCTCGCGCGTGTACATCGTCTTGACCGGACGCCCGGTGATCTTGGCCAGGATGGCCGCGTGCACCTCCGGCAAATCAATGCCGCTGCGGTAGCCGTACCCTGACCCCATGTAGCCGGTCTGGATGACCCGAATGTGGTTCGCCGGGATCTTCAGGGCCTGGGAAAAACGGGCCCGGCTGCCGTGCGCGTGCTGGTTGGTGTAGTACACGATCAGGCGGTCCTGGTCCCAGTACATCAGCGAGTTGGTCAGCTCCAGCGCCACATGCTGCTCGGTGGATTTCGTCAGCACCGCGTCGATGGTGGTGTCGGCGCGCGCCGTATCCGGGTTGCCCCGGACCAGCGGCGGCGTCACGTTGACGATGGTCCCGTTTTCCTTGTTGTCCCACTGCTTGAGCGCGGAGGGCCGTATGCCCTCCATCATGTCCAGCATGGCGGGCAGCCGCTCGTACTCCACCTCGATCAAGTGGGCCGCATGATCGGCGATGTGCTCGCTTTCGGCCGCGACGACGGCGATGGGCGATCCAACCTCAAAGACCTCTTCGTTGAACAGCAAGCGGTCGGGCGGGCCGCTGCCCAGTTTGACGTCGCGGTACTCTACCGGCAGGTTGCCGCGATGCAGCACGGCCACCACGCCGGCCAGTTTCTCGGCCTTGCTGGTGTCGACTTTTGTGATCTTGGCATGGGGATACGGGCTGCGCAGAGTTCGTGTATGGAGCATCCCCGGCATGCGCATGTTCTGGGTGAATTTGCCGAGGCTCGTGACGACCCCCAGGCCGTGCAGGCGGGGGACTCGTTTGCCGATCACATGGAACTGTTCGGCCGGCGCGGGGGCCGCCGTTGCTGACTGGACTGCCCGGGGAGCGGCCATTCCCAGCTTCGCCGCGTAGAGATCCATTACAGGGGCAGCCATCTCCTCGAATTCACCGACCACTTCGTCCCATGCCGGGTCATCGGCCAGCGCGTGCCACTGAGCGTCGGTCAGTCTGGCTGCATACGCTGGGTCTTGAACGACGCGCAGGGCATCGACTTTGAGAGCCATCTCGTACCTCCTCCTTTACCCTTACTACGGCCTGACAGGGTGGCCCAATTCAGCAATGGCCCGCCGCACAGCGGCTTCGTCGAGCCTGGCGGGGTCCCAAACGGGCGTGATCGTGCGCTCCGTGCCGGAAACATCCACGATACCGGGCATCTGCTGCAATTCCAGGGACAGATCGTCGTACACCTCGATCGTTCCCAGCGGATCCACAAACTCAAACTGCATGGAGACAGCGCCCTCCACGGGGCCAGCCGAAGCGGCTGCCTGTTCGGCGTAGATCAGCGGCGCTGAGTAGCTGACTTGCTCGCCCCTCATCTCTGCGGCGGCCTTCTTCACCGAAGTGAGTATCTTGGGGTACTCGCCGCAGCGGCAGATGTTGCCGTCCAGCGCCTCTTTGATCTCGGCGTTCGTGGGGTTCTGGTTGGCCTGCAACAGGGCGTAAGCAGACATCACGAAGCCGCGAGTGCAGATGCCGCACTGGAAACCGCCCTCGAGCCAGAAGGCGCGCTGCACGGGATGCAGCCCCCGGAAACCCGGCCCATTGGAGATGCCGGCCACGGTCTGTATCTTTTGCCCTCGGCCATTCCGTGCGGTCAGCACGGAGCACCCGGTAACCGCTCTGCCGTCCACCAGCACGGTGCAAGCGCCGCACTGCGCGCGGTCACAGCCGAGGTTGGAGTTCGAGAGCCCCAGCTTGTAGTTCATCGTCTCCCACAGGCTCTCGCGAACATCCACGGTGACGTCGTGCTTCTTGCCGTCGATCTCCAATGAGACATGGCGCATCGTCACGGGATCGGCGGCGGCTGTTTGAGCCGCCTGCGGAGCGGCCACTGCGGGCTGCACCAGGTTGGCAGCGAAGCCCGTGCCGGCCATGACGCCGACCGCGACGGCTCCGGTATTGCCCTGGATCAGAAAGTCCCGCCGCGTGATCACCCGTCTGGGTTCTTGGGGTGCGCCCGAACCGGGTTCGGCCTGGGGAAACTGCTTGTCTTTTGCCATTTCGTCTGCTGCCATTGGAAACTCCCTATTCCGGAACTGGAAGCCAAGCGGGCCTTACGCCCGCGCGGAAAGCGGGTGCGCTGCGATACCATTCAGCGCGGTCCCTTCAACGGAAATTTGCGATTTCAACGCGTGCTCAGTAAAGATTCTATGCCAGCTCCCCGGTGGATTCAAGCTCGGATCACCGTGGTCTTTTCCGGATGAGATCACAGCTCACAAGCAAGATGAGCGCACAGGGAAGCTGTCCCGTTTTTGCTCCCGCCTAATTGATTTTGTTGCAGAAAGATTACGCGAGAGAGGGGGGCAAATCAACTGACCCACTACCCAGGCAGTTGGGAAGTTGGGAATTTACAAGAAGATACTGCCGTCGCCAAAAGAGGGCATAGCGGTCTGAGATTAGGTGGGCAGGGCGGCGGGGATTGTTTTGTTGATTTAAGGAATGGTTAAAACGGAAATTCCCGCTAAAGGGGAAAAGGCTAAAAGAAAAAAGTGGGCGGTTCTGGCCTCGGTGCTGCCTCGCAGGCTTTTAGGACATCACGTCCCAGTGCTCAGCTATTCTTGCTCCTGAGCTTGTTGTTATCGCCTCGGTTGCTGTCAACCCTTCTCTGTGGCATCTCAGTCGCCGAACCGAGCAGCATCCTTACTACTATATTGCGGACTAGCTTCTCGGGCCAGAAGGGCACAGACGGTCAGTTACCGGGGTCCTTAGCCGCCCACCCTTGAATAGTCAGGTGGTATAGAAGACCTCCTTCCTGACCTTGCGTATTGCTCAGGCGGTGTTGCACAGCCGCGATTTCTATTGCGGCTCTGGAAGCCAGCCTGAGAACAGCCTCCAGTTTTGATTTTCTCTCAGACGGGAGCAGAACACAATCATGGAAAGGAGGGAGGTGAGCAAGAAAACACCACCATTTTTGGCCTTAGAAATCACCAAGCTTTAGAAATCCAGACCGTAGAGATTCCAAAGAAGAAGCGTTGGCTGAACTATCCCCTCATGGTGTGCAGTTTGGGAGGTTAGGTTATTCCTTTATTTGGGCAAGGCCCAGGCCGCCTGATCCTCACGTTGTAACTACTGGATCAATCCGTCAGTGGACGCTTTCATGAACCACCTCTCGTAGCAGACGCACCAGCGCCTTGTCCTCGTGACCGATGTGTTTGACGATCTCTTCCGCTCTGGGAGAAAGTCGCCGGTAGCCCCAGCGTGATCGTCGTTTGGTCTCGCTCCAGCCTTCACGCTGATAATAAAGCGGCAGGTTGACATCGAAATAGGAAATACTGTCTGCGTCCTTGAGCAGATCGGAATCTGGATCGCCGCCCACCTCATGGGCTTCCACTAAACGGCAGGCCTCGTACACAATATCCCGCGCCACACCACAGACGGTCAGTATCGGGCGCAGTATTTCCGCGCTGTTTCGGGAATGGGCTGCCTTAAAGGCGTCGTAATCCTCGAAGTCCTCTCGCCTGACCTTGCTTTCCTCGATTGCCCGGTCGATGTCATGGGCCAGCGCCGCCAGTTGCAGGGCATCGCCGGCATCCGGTTGCAGGCGCAACAACCACTCCAGGGTGTTGTCGGCGTGACGTGAATCCTCCGGCACCTGTGAGTTCACAATGACCAGCCGGATTTTCTGCTTGGCGCGTTCGATGTTAGTCGGTACACTCGCAACCCAAATCCGGCGCAAGGTCTCAATATTCATCACCAGGGCGATGACCACCAGCCCCGGCAGTATCAGATTCGTCGCTGCACACAGAAAGATGAGAAACACGCGCACATCTCGTCCCATCCGCAACCCGGCCCGGCCCCCGGCTTTGATGCGCTGGCGCATCACGTGGTCGTACTTGTCGGCCGTGTAACTCAGCATGAACGAGCCGATTATGGCCATGAAACCAGTGAAGAGAATCCAGCCGTTGGCTTCTACCGCCAGCAGGTGCCAGGTCAAGCCGAACAGCAGGAAGGCATCGGCATAGCGGTCCAGCACTGCATCGAACCAGCCGCCGAAGTCGCTGCGTTGGTACTTCAGCCTGGCCACTTCGCCGTCGCAACCATCGATGATGGAGGCGAACTGTGCCAGAACGCCGCCCAGGAGCAGAGCGGGATATCCACCCAGAGCAAACAGTCCTGCGGCCAGCAGGGAGCCCAGAAACGAGAACAGGGAAATTTGATTGGGGGTGATATTCAGTTGAGCCAGACGGCGGGAAAAAAACATGGAGATGGAGCGGTTGAAGTAACGGGACACCGGCCCGTCGGTTGGCTTGTCCCGGAGACGCTCCAGCAGGGCCTTCTCCGCCCTCTGGATGGCCTCGGGATCGTCCACATCGATCCAGAAACCGCTTACAGGGATCGCTTTGGCGCGTCCATCTGCGGCCAAGATCCGGATCGCCCCGGTCAGTGTCGTATCGCCGTCTTTTTCTATGCTCTGTTCCAGTGCCCTAAAGATTTCGGAAGAGCAGAGGAAAATGCCGGTATCGAACCCGTTGAAATCGGTTATTCCTTTGCCGATATCACAGATCTTCCCGTCTTCCACCTTAACGCGGGTCACATCATCCAAGTCGACGAGGGAGTTGCGAATATCGCCATCCACTCCGAGCGCTATCTCCCCCTCCAACAGGGAATGGGACGTCAATGCGCGGGCCAGATTCGGATCAAAGAGGTGATCCGCCATGAGCAGCAAAAACGGTTCTTGCAAGACCTCCCGCGCCTTGAGTATCGAAAGGCCATTTCCTTTCTCCCAATCGTCATTCACCAGCGGGGTGATCCGAACCGCAAGACGTTCCGCCAACCGCTCCAGAAAATCGCGGACCTGGTCGCCCCGGTAGCCTGTCACAACATAAAACTGATCCGCCCCGGCTTCCATGGCGGAGCGGATGACGCGTTCGATCAGGGGAATGCCCAGCAGGGGGACCAGGGGCTTGCTGTCACCCTTCTGCCGCAGTCGGCTGCCATTGCCCGCCGCGATGATCAGACACTTTATCCCCATTCACTTGCTCCCAGTAAATAGTTCCACTCGAATATTAATTTAGCCGCATCTCTGTTCCTGGGCCGAGAAGCAGATGCCACCCGAACCTAAGAGGCTGGAAATCCCGTGAGCGCCCATATGGGCATCAGGGGAAATAGCCACGTTATTGGCTATTGCCTGACTGGAAATGCTGGAGAGAGCTTACACGAGGAGAGAGAAGAATTCAATTGTGTGATGAAACTTCCGGCTGCTAGCCCTTTCATTGAACAAAGTCCATTTTCACAGCCCCAATCTGTGATGTAGACTCTCACCGGCAATGACACAAAAAATGCCACAAAAAATCGGCCAGGTCACAGGCAAGCGAGAATTTGGCGTTGCTTCGGGGCCGGGTGGAGCGAACAGGAGTGAAAACAAGCGACAGGGGGTCAGCATGAAGCGTATAGCGACAGGTTTAGCAATGCTGTTGGCGATGGTGGTCGCCGGTTGTCAGGGCGTGAACGACACGGGTTCCGGGGAAGGAGCGGCATCTTCATCCGTTGCTCGGACCCGAACGACGTGGGGGCGGCCAATGCTTACGAGGTGAACATCTACGATAAGCGTCCCGATCCGGTTTACCGCACCGGCGGCATTGTCAATGTGGCTTCGCCGATGGCGCAGATCGATGCGGCCGGCCAGTGGAACACGTATGAGATCACGGCGGAAGGCTCGCGGCTGGTGGTGAAGTTGAACGGCACGCTGATTTGACTGTGCTTACCGAGCCGCGCGCGCCTGCCCCGAGCATTGTCCCGAGCGAAGTCGAGGGGAAAGCCGAGGGATTAGCAAGCGTACCCATACACAAGTATTTCAACAACCTCTTAAAACTTTACAGAGGAAGATATTACAGCCGGTCTGTCGTCACCGATTCTGATTTGCGCCAAATCTGACATAAATGCCCTTTTTCGGAGGCAGATGGGGGCGAGTCAGCATCCAAAGGCACGGAGGAAGCATCCAATAGATGAAAAATTGGGTATGCCGTGATTCGAAATCATGCAGGGTTCCTTGCTCCCGTTCCGCTGTTCATTTGTTCATTCTGGTTACACGCGCTGAAATCTCACATGCGCAATATATAATTGAGGATGGAGGTAATTCATGTCATCGAAGCTCTTTCTTGGCTTGGTCCTGGGTGTTCTGACTTTCCTTGTTGGCGGGTTTTTCCTGCGTTCGGGCTCGGCTTCTCCAGCGGTTGAGTCCTTTCCCGATCCGGTGGTCGATATGGATCGCTCCGTCGCGAAAGCGAAGCGAACCGCAGTACTCGCGGGCGGATGCTTTTGGTGCACCGAGGTGGTCTTCGAACAATTCACCGGTGTGAGCGGTGTCGTCTCCGGTTATGCCGGGGGCAAGCGGGAAACGGCCCGCTATGATGCGGTGAGCTCGGGAAAATCGGACCATGCCGAATCCATCCAGATCACGTTCGACGCTTCCCATATCTCTTACGGACAGTTGCTGAAGATTTTCTTTAGCGTGGCGCACGATCCTACCCAGTTAAACCGGCAAGGCCCCGATTATGGGCGGCAGTACCGCTCAGCGATCTTCTTCGCCGACGCGGAGCAGAAACAGATCGCAGAGGCCTACATCAAGCAACTACAGAAGGCCGAAGTTTTCAGCAAACCGATCGTCACCGAGCTGAGAGAACTCAAGGCTTTCTATCCGGCCGAGGAGTATCATCAGGACTTCGTCGAGCGAAACCCCGACCATCGCTATGTTGTCGTTAACGCGATCCCGAAGGTGAAGAAAACGAGGAAGGCATTCCCGTCGTTAGTGAAGAAGTAGCTGCACGAGGCTGAGGGGGGCCCTTGTGATCCGCAGCTCTCTAGCAGGTTGTTGAAAAACACCGTTTACCCGCTCCATTACTGTCGCGGCTCTGATGTCGGCACCTTGCGCTTTAGGTCTTTAATCCGAGCCGCGCGCGTAAGCAAGCGGACACCAAAGCTACCAGTCCCCCCTGTATCCCTTTTCATTGGACCAGTCTCATTTGCAGGCTGGGTGGCGCTCCCTAACGGTCGCGGATCGGAACCGGTCGATCGCAAGTGGGACTCACGATAGCTGCTCGCGGAAGAATCACTCCCTTCCGGGAGCTGTTGCCCGCGTGGTCGTCAAGTTTGTGCCGTCACACAAGCACCAAGACGCAGGCAACACAAGCCACAAAGACAGCGGCGGTGGCTGCAATCAGTTTTCCGGCACGGATGAAGTCCTGATGGCTGCCGCCCTCCGTGTCGGATTTCTCGCCCAGCCAGACCTCCGTAATCAACCGGCCGCGAAGCCATATGGGACCGGCAAGCCGGCGTTCGAGCGCTCCGGCGGCGGCGGCTTCGCTCCATCCGGAATTCGGACCCGGCACCACCGCGTGCTGTTGCCAGCCAATGCGCCAAGCCTTCCGGCTGGAGTAGCCTGGAATTACCGCAGCGGCAATTCCCATCAGCGCCCAGGCCGCACGCGCCGGGACGAAGTGAAGCAGATCGTCCGCGCGAGCGCCAAACCAGCCGAAGCGCAGGTAGCGAGGCGTCTTAAATCCCACCATCGAATCCATGGTGCTGACTAGCTTCAGAAGAACCACTCCCGGCAATCCGAGCAAGGCGTACCAGAAGATCGGGCTGATAAACCCATCGACGAGGCCTTCGCTCATGCTCTCGATGGCGGCTCGCCAGCAAGCTGCAGCGTCCATGGAGCCGGTGTCACGGGCGACCAGACTGGCAGTGGCCTCGCGGGCCGCCGAGAGGTCGCCGGACTGCGCGGCGCGGTCAATGGCCATCCCGTGCCCCAGCAGGTCGCGGAGCGCAATCATGTGGAACAGCACGAACAGATGAAATCCAAAAGCGGCTGCGCGGCTCACATTCGCCAGAACCAGCGCCAGCAGGCTCATGCCCCCCACCCAGATCAGCGATAAAATCAAGAAAAGGAGAACCCCGCCAAACCGCCCGTCCAAACCGCCCGCGCGTAGGAGACGTTCCAGCCACCCGAGCGACGCTCCCAGGAGGCGGATGGGATGCCATCGGTAGACCGGATCTCCGAGAATCGCATCGGCGCCCACCGCCGCCAGCAACAGCAGCGCGCCGGGTTGGAGAACGCTCAGGTCCACTTGGTTTTCCACCCCAGGGCAAGGGCTTCGACCACCGCCGCGGCCGGGTCTTGTTCATCGACGGAAAGCTGCCTCCAATAGTCCGCCCAACGATCGGGTTTGGCGGCCAGCGCACTGGCGATGTTCGCCGCCTGTTGCCGGAGAACCTCCCTGGCGAGCCCGGAAGGAATCGTTCCGTAGCTCACGCGGTCAAGCACGGCAGCGAAGGCGTAGGCGCAGGCAGCCACCTGCGGATCGTAAAAAACAGCTTTGTCATTTTGCTGCAACAAAGCCATCTCTTGGGATGACAACAACGGAGCGATTCGCGCCATCAGTTGGTCTCGCGTCAACCCGAAGCGTCTTAAGGCATGAAAGATGCTCCTGGTGTAGGACGCCTCAAGACCGTTCTGCCAGCGGAGAGCCTCTTTAGTGGCTTCGAGCACTGCACGGCCAATCATCTCGCCGAGCTTGCCGTGCTGGCTGGTCGATTCCTTCGGCGTTCTGTTCTTGTCCAGGGGCGCGGCAATCGAGTATTGGTCCGTGCCCGTGCCGGTTGCCAGGTGTTGCGAGTAGCGGCTCGATACGGCCAGCTCTTGCAGCGCGGCGGACTTTGCCTCAGTCATCGTGACCACCGCGCGCGCCTGAGCCGCCGGAGTCAGCGGCCAGTTGAAAAACAGCATGGTGTTGATCGTGCCGGTGTGGGCGTGGAGCTTTTGCCATCCGCTGCCGGTCTCAACCCAATGGGCCGGGTCGCCGGCGCGAACGGCGTTTCCCTCCACTCCCGCTGTGACTACGGCGTCGACGGCGAGTTCCTCATAACTTTCATTCCGGTGGACGGCGTAGCGCATGTTCGCCGCCGTTCCCATCAGCGCCACCTCATCGGGAGGGAGGCCCAGTTCCTCGCAGACTTGGTTGTGGTAACCGAGCTGGCCCAGCTCGCCGAGCAGGACATGACGCGCGGCATGGCCCGCGCCTTCGCAACTTTGATGATTGACTACATACCGGACGGACTCACTCTGCCCGCCGCCGTGGGCAGAGGTGCTGAGCACACGGTGAGCCTCCTGCAACTCGCCCAGCAGGAACCGCCCGCTACGGTGGACAGCGAAGCCGCTGCCTTGGCAGATCATTTCATAACCAGCCTTGTCGATCATCATGGTGTCATCCATAGGGTGTCATCCATAGCGGTTGATTCACAGGTTGATTCGGACCGACTTGCCGGAGTCCAGTATGATGCACCACGTTCGAGTTCACGCTGGAAATTTTCAAATTCAGTTTGGGGCTTGACACCGGGATCGGTCTCACTGTAGCCTTGCGTCGATTGACCTTGGGCGCCCGCTTTGGGCCCAAAAGGGAATTCCGGTGAGAAACCGGAGCGGTCCCGCCACTGTGAGTGTCGAGCTAGACCCAAGAAAGCCACTCGGATCACGGATCCGGGGAAGGCTGGGTCAGCGTTGATGGGATTTATATCCCGTCTGAAGCCACGAGCCAGGACACCTGCCCAGGGTGGAAGAGGCATGTTTTCCGCGAGGAGACGGACGAGTTGCCTGCAGCCAGCCCTTATCAGAATCACGACGCCGAGACACCTGCCCGACCGAAGGCAAGCTTTCTTGTCTCAGCGCACCGCTCTGTTCCTGGCTCTTGCATCCCTTTCCATCGGTTTATTCCCACGGCGATTTAGCCCCACGGTGAACCCCGCGCGGTAACGCGTGATCCTCGGTGACGTGCCTCCCCGGTCAAAACCCTGATGGGTTTGAGAGATGTGGTTATTGCGAGATGTGGCCATTGAGAGGTGTGACCACTGAAGATGGCAGCGAAGATGGCCACCATACGCGGTAACACCCGTCCGGCACTCACACGAAGGGATTTGGTGGATAGAGGCATGCAAATGAAGAAACGTATTGTTGGAACGATGGTTGGAGTGATCAGTTTTGTTTTCCTATATTCGGCGCTCCTAGGGGCGCAGTCTGCCACCGGTGTCCATGGCAGGGTAACTGATCCCGACGGGGGTGCCGTGCCCAGAGCGATGGTGCGCCTCTATTCGCGCAACAGCGGCGCAGCCATCACCACCCGGAGCGATGAAAGCGGAGCGTATCGCCTGGAAGCCATTGCTCCCGGCGAGTATTTGCTCGAAGCCGAAGATCAGAGTTCGATGCTGGCGGTTTCGGAAGGTATTTTGCTTTGGCCCGGTGATGATCTCAATCACAACATTGAGTTGAAAATTCGCAGCCTGCGCACCGAAGTGCTCGTCACCGCGTCGAGCACGCCGCTGCCGCTGGACGAGGTGGCCAAGGCTACAGACGTTGTGGACGGCAGCCAGATCAGCCGCCGCGCGGAGTTTTCCCTTGCCGAAGCCATTCGGAACGTTCCCGGCGTGCGCGTGCAGCAGAACAGCGGGCCGGGCAGTCTCACATCCATCCAGACCCGTGGCATGCGGAACCAAGACACCGCAGTGCTGATCGACGGGCTGCGCTTCCGGGACGCGGCCAGCATCGGAGGAGACGCGACGGCGTTTTTGGCGGATATGATGCTCCTCGATACAGACCGGATTGAAATCGTTCGCGGCTCGGGGGCGTCACTCTATGGCTCGAACGCCATGGGGGGCGTCGTCAACGTCGTCTCCGAACAGGGCGGCGGAAAGACCCACGGGGAGATTTCGGTCGAGGGCGGCCAACTCGGCATGTTTCGGGGCGCGGCGCGTATCGGCGGCGGGATCGGCGATTTCGACAGCTTTGTTTACAGCGCCGGGATCACGCATCTCAACGTCACCCAGGGAGTCGATGATTTTGATCCTTATCGCAATACCAGCGGCCAGGGATTCGCAAAGTACAATTTCACACCGAACGTTTCCTTGAGCGGCCGGGTCTGGGCCAGCGACGCCTTCGCAGCTCTGAACGAGAGCACCACGTTTACCGATGCAATTCTCGCCAACCATCCCGCCGGCGGCGTGATCCCAGCCATCGGACTTTCTGATCAGGAACGAAAGCGCTTCGAGCGGGGCGAGCCGTTCAGTCCGGGGAACGCCACGTTTATCCCTGCCTACAACGATCCGGACAATCACCGCGCGGCTTCCTTTTTCTCCGGGGCCGTTATTTTCAACCACAGGCTGGGCCCGAACAGCTCTTATGTCATCACCTACCATGGCGTCGATACGAGCCGAGCCTTCCGCGACGGACCGGCGGGCCAGGGCCTGTTTGATCCCACCTTCTCGAATGAGAGCCTCTTCGAAGGCCGCGTCGACACAGTCCAGGCCAGAACCGACAACCGCATCGGGAAAGCGAATCTCGTGAGTGTCGGTTATGAGTTCGAGCGCGAGGAGCACGTCAACGTCACGACCGACGAGAATCCCGATCCCGTCCTGCGGCCCCTCAGCGGGATCGGGCTCAAACAGCGGAGCCACGCCCTCTTTGTGCAAGATCAAATCCGCCTGGCCGGCGGACGCTTGCAGATTGCTCTTTCGGGCCGCATCCAGTCGTTCGGTCTGGACACTCCCCGGTTTACCGGCAACGTGAATCCCTATGCAGATGTCAGTTTGGAATCGCCTCCTGCCGCCTATACCGGCGATGCCGCCATCGCCTACTTTTTTTCAACCACCGGAACCAAGCTCCGGGCGCATTTCGGCAACGCCTACCGAGTTCCCTCCGCCTTCAACCGCTTTGGCGGGACCTTCTCTTCTTTTTCCAACTCCTTCAGCTTTTGGGGCGACCCGCGCTTGAGCCCGGAAAGGTCGGTCGCTTTCGACACAGGCATCGACCAATGGATGTTCAACTCGAAACTGCGGCTGAGCGGGACGCTGTTTTACACCAGCCTGCAAGAGATCATCCTGTTTGACTTTGGCGTCATTGACGCCTCGACAGACCCCTTTGGCCGTTTCGGGGGGTATCGCAACGGCGGCGGCGGACTGGCTCGCGGCGTGGAGTTCAGCCTCACCGCCGCGCCGACATCCGCGACGAGTTTCAACTTCTCCTACACCTACACGAATGCTGACTCCCGCACGCCGACCGTGCCAGGGACGAATTTCTTCAAGGTCTTGGGCCAGTCGGACCACATGTTTACCTTTACGGCGACCCAGCGCGTGGGACGGCGCATCGATGTCGCTTTCGACCTGTTTGCCGTCAGCGACTACTCTCAGCGCTTTTTCGGGGCGGACGGACGCTTCGTCTTTGACGGGCCCGTGAAGGCGGACGTGGTCGCAAGCTACACCGTCCCGGTTGCGAATGGAAGTCAGATGAAGTTCTATGGGAAGGTCGAAAACGTTTTTGATAATGACTACTTTGAGGGCGGCTTCAACGCGCCGGGCCTCTGGGCCGTCGGCGGAATGAAGTTCACTTTCTAGAGGGCCGGCATTTCGGCAAAATTCCGCATGAGCAATAGGAACCTCAATCCCTCCGCAAACACTAGCCGGGCGTGGCTGCTCGGTTTGATTACGGTAATCGCCTTCGCTGCGGCTGCGATTTCTGTGATCGGGGACTATGGCGGAAAGCTGCGGCTTGCCCCAGTTCGTCAGACGGCCCGGCGGGAACAAGCAACGGGAAGGAGCGAGTTCCCTAGAACCGCGACCGACGCCAGCGACGCCGAGCTGATTCTTCCGGCGCCTCCGCAAAGGATCGCCTCGCAAGCGTTGGCGACCGACCATCTTCTTTTTGCCACCGTGCCGCACGAGCGAATTGTCGCCGTCAGCCAGTTCGCCGCCGACTCCAGCTACAGCAATATCGCCAGCATCGTTCGCCATCTGCCTGTGAAGATTGCCTCCGACACGGAGTCGGTCTTGCGGTTAAGCCCGGACTTGTTTCTCGCATCCCACCGCGCCCGCGCTGACCACGTGGAGCTGCTTCGGGCGGCAGGCACGCCGGTTTTCCGGGTCAGGACTGTCTACGAGAACTTGGAACAAGTCAAAGAAGCCCTGCGATTGATCGGTTATTTGACCGGCGAGGACGAAGCCGCCGCCGTCAAAATTGACTGGCTGGAAGAGCAGGTCCGCGCCGCCCAAAGCCTGCGGCCCGCTGACGCGCCGAAGCTCCGCGTGCTGGTGCTCACGGCGTTTTCCTATAGCTACGGCAAAAGCTCCTTGCTCGGAGACATGATCGAAAAGCTCGGTGCAATCAACGTGGGCAGCGAGCAGGGCCTGGGCTCCTATGAAAAGATCGGCAGCGAGCAGGTCGCCGCATGGAACCCGGACTGGATCATTTCCGGAGCGAATCCCGGAGAAGAGAAAACGATCCGGCGCAGGCTGCTCGGCGACGCGGGCGTGGCCGCGACGACCGCAGGGAAAACAGGGCATGTGCTGGTGGTCGAGAACCGCTTCTTCGCCAGTATGTCGCACCATGCGGTGCATATGATGCGGCAGCTGGCTGAGGCCATGTACCCCTAGAGCAGGGAGGAGCCCGGGGAGGAGCACGGGCCGCCCTGCTTGCGCGGTGAACAGGGAAGGGAACAGGGTTCAGAACATGGATCAAATTGCTAAGGCTCGGGAGCGCCATGCTTTTTCCCCAAATGCTTTGTCCCCAAACATTGGGTCTCCAAAACCTGGGCCGTTTCACATCGTGGCCGGGCTCCGCCGGAAGGTGGCCCCGTACTTTATATTTATCTCCGCCGTTCTTGTTCTGAGCGCGGTTGCGGGCATCGCCATCGGCAGCACACACATCGACTGGACGGTCATCCTGCGCGTTATAGCCGCGCGGCTGCTGCCGGAAGGGTGGATTGATCTCTCACGCGTCAGCGAGGCGGAACAGGTGATTGTCTGGCTGATCCGCGTGCCGCGCGTGATTGTGGCCGCCGTCGCCGGAGCAGCGCTGGCCGTGGCTGGAGTCCAGATGCAGGGGCTGTTCCGCAACCCATTGGCGGAACCGAGCGTCGTCGGGGCCAGTTCGGGCGCGGCGCTCGGAGCCGTCATCGCCTTTGTGACGGCGCTGGCGACGCGGTCGGCGCTCTGGCTGCCGCTGTTTGCCTTCATCGGCGCATTGCTGGCGTTGTTTCTCGTCTACAGTTTTGCCACGCGCGCCGGGCGCACGCCGACCGCTACGCTTCTTCTGGCCGGAATCGCCTTGAGCGCGCTCATCGGCGCTATTTCCTCCCTGCTGATCTCGCTCAGCTTTGTCGACTGGGAGGTGGCGGGGAACATCATCTTCTGGATGATGGGCGGACTCGACAGCCGCACGTGGATCCACGTTTGGATCTCAGCGCCGTTTGTTGCCGCCGGTATTCTGGCCGCCTTGTGGTTCCATCGCGATCTGGACATGCTGTTGGCGGGCGAGGAAACATCCGCCACGCTCGGCGTCGAGGTCGAAACGGCCAAGCGCATCATTTTGACCGCCGCTGCGCTGCTCACCGGCTCGGCCGTGGCCGTGAGCGGCGTCATCGGATTCGTCGGCCTCATTGTTCCCCATATGATTCGGCTCCTGCTCGGCCCCTCGCATCGCGTGTTGCTGCCGGCGAGCGCCCTGACGGGAGCAACCTTCCTGATCGCCTGCGATCTGATCGCACGGACGATCCATCCCCCCACGGAGATTCGCCTGGGAATCATCACGGCCGTGTTCGGCGCGCCCTTCTTTCTTTACCTGCTCCGGCAGCGGCGGAAGGAGATCGGTTACCTGTGAACCGTTTAGAGCTGCAACAGGCAGGGATAGCGATGGAGGACGCCTGGCTCGTTCGTGGCGTTACGCTAGGGCTGGAGGCCGGCCGGTTGACGGCGCTCATCGGCATGAACGGCTCCGGGAAATCGACGATTCTTCGCCTGCTGGCCGGGCTGTGGCGTCCGACCGAAGGGCAGGCCCGGCTTGACGGCCAGCCACTCCACATGCTTTCCCGGCGCGAGATTGCGAAACAAGTGACGTTCGTAGCCCAGGACGAGCGCCTCGATTTCGCCTTTACCGTCCAAGACGTGGTTGCCATGGGACGACACCCCCACCTGGGCCGTTTCAGCCGCGAGGGTCGTGAGGACCGCCAGGCGATCCATGACGCCCTGGAGTGCGCCGATGTTGCCCATCTCGCCGGGCGTTTTGCGAACGAACTCTCTGGCGGTGAGAAAAAGCGCGTTCTGCTGGCGAGAAGTTTGGCTACGCAGGCAGACATCATCCTGCTCGACGAGCCGACCTCCCACCTCGACGTGGAGCATGCGCTGGAGATACTTGAACTCTGCCGCAGGCTGTCGGAAGCGGGCAAGACGATTGCGATAGCCATCCACGACCTGAACGCCGTGAGCCGGTTCGCGGACCGTGTGGCCGTTGTTCATCAGGGCCGGCTGCACTCGGTGGACGACTCGGCTCGGATACTTACGAGCGAAACCATCGAGAAAGTCTTTGGCGTCGAGGCCGAGCAGGCGCGAACGCCGAGCGGGGAGAGCGTTTTCATCTTTCATCGGCACATCTCATCGGCATCTGCCTCCGTCACCGCTAAACCGCCGAAGTGAAATAGCCATCGGGATGGCGTAACGGAAAGCTGACGAGTTTTGGCAGGCGCCGACTCGGTTCTCCACATATGTCTGCGAAGCGAATCCTGATTGGAGGTACAGCCTCCCACGTTGGCAAAAGCTGGATGGCGACCGCCCTCTGCGCATGGCTGCGATGGCGCGGCGTTCGCGCAGCCCCGTTCAAGGCGCAGAATATGTCCAACAATTCCTACCCTTGCCCGGAAGGAGGCGAGATTGGCCGTGCCCAAGTTGCCCAGGCCGAGGCCTGCGGTCTGAAACCCTCGGTGGATATGAACCCGATTCTGCTCAAGCCCTCCGGTGAGACGGGATCACAGGCAGTCATCCAGGGAAAGGTTTGGAAGACGCTTTCGGCATGGGAGTATTATGAGCACCATGAGTTTCTGGCGTCGAAGGTGCAAGAATCTTTTGACCGTCTCGCTTCCCGTTACGAGTTCATCGTGATCGAAGGGGCCGGAAGTCTGGCGGAGTTGAACCTCCGGCGGACCGACATCGTTAATATGGGCCTCGCCCGAAAGCTCCAGGCTCCGGTGCTGCTGGTTGCCGACATCGACCGCGGCGGCGTCTTTGCCGCTGTCTATGGCACGATCGCTTTGCTCGAACCAGGCGAAGCCACGCTCCTGAAGGCTTTCGCCGTAAACCGGTTTCGCGGCGACCCGGCGCTGTTTGCATCCGGAGCCCGTCTGCTGGAGGCCAAGACCGGCAAACCCTGTCTCGGCGTTTTTCCATATGCCGGCGATATTCGGCTGGACGAAGAAGACAGTGTCGCGCTCGATTCTCCTGCATTCGATGCTCCAGCCCTCGGTTCCTCGAAGCAGGTTTCCCTCGATGCTCCGAGCGTCGCCATCGCCATCCTGCGCCTGCCTCGCGTCTCCAATCTCACCGACTTCCGGCTGCTGCGGTGGGCCGAATGGATTGATCGTCCATGTAAGCGCCAGTACGGCGTCGTCATCCTGCCGGGAACCAAGAACACGGTCTCCGATCTTGCCTGGATGCGCCGTCACGGGCTCGACGGCTGGGTTCGGGAACAGCACGCGGGGGGCGCGTTGGTGATTGGAATCTGCGGCGGATATCAAATTCTGGGAGAGCGAATCGAGGACCCCCGGCAGGTGGAATCCGAACAGAAGAGTGTGCCCGGTTTAGGTCTTCTGCCCGTGGTGACCACACTGCGCGAGACCAAGACCACCGAGGCCGTGGAAGCCGTTACTGCGAAGGGAATCCGGTTCCGTGCATACGAGATTCATATGGGCGAGACGGAGAAGCTGTCACGGGCGGATTCGTTTGCATCCGTTGATGGACGACCGGAGGGGGCTCGCCGCGACCGGTGTGTTGGAACCTATCTGCACGGCGCTCTCGAAAACGAGGCTGTGGTCGAAGAACTCACAGGTTTCCGTCCGCCTCCGGCCCCCCCCAAGTCCCTAACCTATGAGCGGCTCGCCGATTGGTTTGAAGCTGCCGCTGACGTGGAATTTTTTGAAGAGACTTTCCTTTGAGAAAGAAGACAGGAAGTCCTTGGGATCAGCAAAACAATCTGACAAAAAAGACCCTCCGATGAACTTGAGAGCAGCATCAACGAATACGAGCCCTGCACCATCATGTAAACTGATTAGAAGCTCTTGTTCTGCCATTTTGTTCGTAAATTTAATCGGCGTTTTCATACCTTATGGCGACTTCAGCCATTTCGATCCTGGACTGAATCGGTCGCACGGTTCTCGGCTGAGGCAATGCCACGATGTATGGATATTTTACTGCGCCTGTTCCATTCCATGACGACCACACTCCGTTCCTATACTTTGCACACGGCTGGCCGTCGCCGGAAGCAATAATGCACGCCAGCACCATCTTAAAGACAAAAACACTCACGTTTCTTCCGTCCAAATCAAAATTGAACGGCATGGGGAAGCTGGCTCCATGGACCCGCAGAATTGACCATCGCGCCGGTAGCTTTCAATGCCGCTGTTAGGCTTTCACCTTCCTTTGAAACTATCGGCAAAAGAAATTTGGCCATGAGTTCCCATCCTGTAAAAAAATGAACCATTAGACCGTTTTTGTGGATTGTATATCCCGTCAGGGCACGGCTTCAGCCGTGCCGAAACGATCTCCAGGCAAGTGCGCTTTAGCGCCTGAGGTGAGTCTCGAACCCTGCGTGTTTCAGCGATTTAACTTCGATCTCAGCGGCTGAAGCCGCTGTCGTGATCCGGGTGGCGGCACGGAAAGACACCCCAACATGCTGACAGCGGCGCGCTGGGGGCCCCGTCAAACCGTGCCCTGAGGAGAGCGTAATACGGGATACACAAACTCTGAAACAGGTCTAGCTGTACAAGCTTTTTTCCAGCTACAGTTTGAAAAGCTCGACGGCGTTTTCGCGAAGCAGTCTGTTCTTAGCTTCTTCCTTCAACCCGAGATGGTTGAGCTGCGACAAGCTTTTGTCCCAGGGCAACCCGTTGGTGCCCCATACGCATCGTTCTTGCCCCATGCGGCTCCCGATGAACTGAAGAATCTCAGGCTTCAGGTATTTAGGCATCCAGGCGTCTATGCCAAAGTAGATGTTGTCCCACTTATAACAGATGGAGATTGTACGTCGTCAGATAATGTTGGACACAGAGCATAAAAAGATAAGGTGGCGTTCAGGCTCCTCTGGGTTGATGTTAGGCTGCCCTTCTTTTGAAGTGCAACCGTTTTCTTAAGATCATAGTTTTCTCTTTGATGCGATCCCGTTTTTGCAGGATGGCACTGCCTTGGCCTGTAAAAACGTCATACGGTGTCAGGTTGTTCAGGCTTTCATGGTATCGGTTGGTGTTGTAGTGGTTGACGAAGGCATCGATCTGCCGCTCCAGCTCTTCTGGCAGGTAATAGTTGTTGAGCAGGATGCGGTCTTTCAGAGTTCGGTGCCAGCGTTCGATCTTGCCCTGCGTCATGGGGTGATAGGGCTTGCCGCGAGTATGCGGCACGCTGTTTTCTGCCAGCCATGATTGCAGTTCGGAAGAGACGTAGCACGGCCCGTTGTCGCTCAGGAGGCGAGGTCTGTGCCGGGCGCCCACGCGGTCGAGGCCGGTGGCTTGCAAAGCATCCCGCAACGTGGCCGAGACGTCACTTGCGCTCATGGTTTTGCACAGCCGCCAGGCGATGATATAGCGCGAGAAGTCGTCCAGCACCGTGGACAGGTAGAACCAGCCCCAACCGATGACTTTCAGGTAGGTGAAGTCGGTCTGCCAGAGCTGGTTGACCGCCGTGGTCGGGTTGGCGAACCGTTCCGCCGCTTTCAGGACAATAAAGGCTGGCGCGGTAATCAGGTCATGGCTTTTCAGGACGCGGTAAACCGTCGATTCAGAAAGGTAATACCGCCTTTCCTCGGTAAAACGCACCGCCAGCTCGCGTGACGACAGATCGGGCTCGGCCAGGGCTAACGTCACCAACTGCTGAGTTATCTCCTCCGGCACCTTGTTCCAGACAGGGCCAGGATCGGGTTTTTTGTCTTCCAGCCCATCAAAGCCTTCCGACACATAGCGGTCGTACCAGTTGTAAAACGTCGATCTGGGAATGCCAACCTGCTGCAGCGTCCGGCGCACCCCCAGGGCAGATTGCTCCACCGTGCAGATGATCTCCAGCTTCTCCGAGGCAGGGTATCTCATGTATGTTCCTCCCCATCCCCGATCACGCTTTTTTTTAGCAGGCGATTTTCCAGCATAGCCTCGGCCAGGGCCTCTTTCAGCTGTACGGCCTGCTCCCGCAGAGTCTTGACTTCGCCACTGGTTGCCTCACGGTCTATGTCGCCCGCCAGCCGCTTGCGGCCAGCCTCCAGAAACTCCTTGCTCCAGCGGTAATACTGGTTCTGGTGCAGCCCCTCGCGGCGGCACAGCTCCGCGATGCTGTCCTCGCCGCGAAGTCCCTGCAATACAATGCGGATTTTGTCTTCCGGGCTGAACCTGCGCCGCGTCCTGCGTTTGATCTCCCGGACGGCCTTCTCGACCGCCCCCCTGTCGTCTTGTTTTTGTCTCATCTTCGTTCCTTTCAGTCTCTACGATGAGCCAAAAACATCACCTTAACTATTACCCTCTACCTGTCCAACAAGCCCTGACGGGGCACAGTGACAAGGCAGGAGGCATAGGTCTTCTGGTGAGAGAAAGCTCAAAATGGACATTCCGGTGAATATGGCTTTTGGAGCATTGATCATCTTTCACCATGGATGCATACTGCCACTCAAGGCAAGTGCCGTCCAGCAAAGCGACGGCAGGAGGCACCGATAATGGGTAACCGAAGTGGAGGAAGTCATGAACGAAGGTACCGCTGGATCAAGCCGAGGTGATCTCACACTAGTGATTGGTGGCACCGGCAAGACCGGCCGGCGTGTCGCCGAGCGGCTCGCGAGCCGAGGCCTGCCGACGCGGATAGCATCACGCACCGGCGACCCGCCTTTCGACTGGGGCGACCGGAGCACCTGGGGCCCCATGCTCGACGGGATCGCCGCCGCTTACATGACGTACGCCCCCGACCTGGCCATCCCCGGCGCGGCCGACGCCATTCGCGACTTCGCCGAGCTGGCCGAGCGTCGGGGGGTAAGGCGGCTGGTCCTCCTCTCGGGACGCGGGGAAGAGGAGGCACAGCGCTGCGAGCTCATCATCCAGCGTCGCGACATCGAGTGGACCATAGTTCGCGCGAGCTGGTTCTTTCAGAACTTCAGCGAGGGTCCGTTCCTCGACATGGTGCTTGCCGGCGAGATCGCGCTGCCGGCCGGCGACGTCCGGGAGCCGTTCCTCGACGCGGAGGACATCGCCGACGTCGCCGTGGCCGCGTTGACGGAGGACGGTCACGCGGGCCAAGTCTACGAGCTGACCGGATCGCGGCTCCTCACGTTCGCCGAAGCGGTCGACGAGATCGCTTTGGCGACCGGACGCGAGATCCGATACACCCAGGTGCCGCACGAGGCCTTCACGGCGGGGTTGGCCGAGCTTGGCCTCCCGGAGGACATCGCGTGGCTGATGGATTACTTGTTCTCTACTGTCCTCGACGGCCGCAACGCGCACCAGGAAGACGGCGTCCGTCGGGCGCTCGGTCGCGAGCCCGGGGACTTCGCCGACTATGCGCGCCGCACCGCCGCCACCGGCATCTGGGACGCATAGCCATGACTTCGGAGGGAGGTTGGGGGAATGGATCAGCTCATGCCCGTTGTCGGGACGATGGCCCTGCTCGGATCGGCTTTGGTGGGGGGCATCTTCTTCGCGTTCTCGAGCTTCGTGATGAAGGCCCTGTCGCGCCTACCGGCCGCCGAGGGCATCGCTGCGATGCAGTCGATCAACGTCGTCGTACTCAACCCGTCGTTTCTGGGAGCCTTCATCGGAACGGCCATCTTCTCGCTCGGCGCGGTAGTGCTCGCCGTCGTAGGCTGGGGTCGTCCCCCAACTCCCTTCCTCATCGGCGGGGCGACCTTCTACCTCGTGGGGACGTTCCTCGTCACCGCCTTGGGCAACGTCCCCTGGAACGACCAGCTGGCCGCGTTGTCCGTCAACGATGCCGGCGCCGCAGAGATGTGGGACCGCTACGTAGCCCGTTGGACCGCGTGGAACCACGTCCGGACGGTCGCCGCGATGGTTGCCGCGCTCCTGTACACCTTGGGCCTCATCTAAGGCGGTCGGTCGTAATGTCGAGAGTACCCGACGTTGAGGAGCCCGATGTTTCGCTCGTGGGAGTGCTCTTCCGCGTGGTCCTACGGAAACTGGGGACGGTTCCGCAGCCGCTGCGCATTCACGCGCTGAGCCGGACCAGCCTGCGGGGATACGCGATGATGGAGGGGGCCCAAGAATCCGCGAAGTCGGCCCCACAGCATCTGAAGAAGCTGGCTCAGATTCGCGTTGCGACCCGAATCGGGTACCCGTTCTGAATCGACATCAACTCTGCCGGCGGCAGATAAGCCGGAGTGCCAATCGATCAGCTTCAGAAGATCGCGGACTACGCGAGGTCCTCGACCTTTTCGGATGACGAGAAGGCAGTCCTCCGACTGGCGGACGCGATAGCGGGGACTCCAGCGGTTGTGCCTTCAGAGGTTTCCTCCTCCTGAATCCGGGATCGGCGCTGGAACACGAATAAAGGTTCACGCCGGAGGTCAATAGAAGGTTACTTCTGCAATTTAAAATCGGAGATGCTGTCGAGGAATTCGGAACTCGTGAAAATCTTCCGGTCCCGGGGCGAGAGCGGTTCCCGTGACAGTGTAGAGTGGGGCAACAGGAAGCTAAGCCGTTTCCGCGTGCGCCAAGCCGAGGGGTTAGCAAGCGGACCCTTACACCAGTTTTTCAACAACCTCTTAGGAATGCTGGACTCTATTGCAATTTGAAGCGATAGCCTCTCTCTTTCGCTAGGGGAAGCGGGGCAGGAACGGTCCTAACGGCGCGGCGGGTTTTTTCCTTCCGGAGGCAGGGCGCGGTAGCGGCTGAATTCATGGTCGCCGGCTTTGCGACAACTGACCCACCGGTACCAGGGAGCTGTTTCAATAGAGAATCCGGCGCCTGCAATACTGCTGGGACGCATGGCAACACCTGGCCGGTCAACCGGCTCGGCACTCTCTTGTTCTCTGGGGATTCCGGGGCCGGCCTCTTGCGGGGCAACTGTCAGGAATTTTTCGTCCACCCACCCGCCCCGAACCAAGTGTCCGTAGAGCGTAGGACCCGCCTCGCACAGCAAGTACCGCACGCCGTGCTCCTTACGCAGCGTGCGCAGCAGCGATCCCAGGTCCACGGACCTCCCATAGCCAGATACCAAAACCTGCGTCTCGCCGGTATCGCCCAGGTTTCCGAAGCCCTCCGGGGTTGTGGCAATCAGCGTCTCCACATGCTCAGACCGGAACAAGCGGTAGTCGGCCAGCTTCAGGTTGCCGGAGCCGGTAACGAGGATGTTTCTCTGTTTGCCCCGGCCCAGCCGCTCGCGGCGCAGACGGAGCAACTCCGGGTCGGTGATGCGGAACACGGGACCTCCCGGGATGCCTCCGGAAAGCGTTTCCTGGATGAGCGAGCCCGCTCCGTAAAGGACCGCGTCGGCCTGCACCCGCAGCAGGTCCATCATCCAGCGGTCGTGGCGGCTTCGGGAGATCCACTCTCCTCCCGGCCGCTTCCCGCCAAAGGTAACCATGCCGTCGAGGCTCTGCACGAAGTTGGCGTAAACCCACGGACGGTCCGGGGGCGGGTCGGGAAAACCCAGGTTGCCTGCAAACCGGAGCAGGCCCGCGGGCAGCGCGGGATTCGGTTCGCTGGTGTCAAACAACACTTCAAAGGGATCCAGCCCTGGTGGCGCTTTGAATTCCATGGTAGATGCTGATGCTGATGCTGATGCTGCGGGCCGCAGTTTAACGAGTTGCAGTATAGAAGGGTTGCCGGTTCCAGACAAGAGTGTGTATGCCGTCCTAAAACGCTCTGCACGCAGACCACGCAGTGGCCGCAGTATTGACTTCTGCCCCCTTCACCACGAATCCAACTAGTTGTAATATAATGGGATTACCCTTCTTTTCCGGCTCCTGACGTCGGCACAAGAAAGGCCGGTACTGGCAGAAGGGCGCAGGTTTTGTAACGCAGTGAGCCGAGGGCGGCGAGTTGAGGATGGCCTCATGCTGATGTTAAACAAGTTGAGAGAGATCGAGACGCGCTACGAGGAGTTGAACATCCAGCTCAGCACGCCGGAGATCATCGCCGACACTCAGCTCTACCAAAAGACCGCCAAGGCCCACAGTGAACTGGCCGCTATTGTGGACAAATTCCGCCAGTGGAAGGACCTGGAAAAGTCTCTCGCCGAGACTAAGGGAATGCTGGAAGAGGAAGAGTCGGAGCAGGACCCCGAGCTGCGCGCCCTGGCCGAAGAGGAATGGGTCACGCTCGAACGGAAGCGCGACCAGACCGAGGGCGAGATGAAGCTCTTGCTGGTTCCCAAAGACCCCAACGACGAGAAGAACGTGGTGCTCGAAATCCGCGCCGGGACGGGCGGCGATGAGGCCACGCTATTCGCGCAAGAAATATTCCGCATGTACTGCCGCTACGCCGAATCGCAGCGCTGGCGAGTGGAGATGCTTTCCAGCAGCTACTCCGGCATCGGGGGCCTCAAGGAGGTCATCGCGATGATTGAGGGCAGCCACGTGTACAGCAAGATGAAGTACGAAAGCGGCGTGCACCGGGTGCAGCGAGTGCCTCAGACCGAGCAGCAGGGCCGCGTCCATACCTCGGCGGTGACGGTGGCCGTGCTGCCGGAAGCCAATGAGGTGGAAGTGGCGGTCGATCCCAAGGAAATCCGCATCGACACTTTCTGCTCCTCCGGCCCCGGAGGGCAGTCGGTGAACACCACTTACTCTGCCGTCCGCATCACCCACCAGCCGACCGGCTTGGTGGTCTCCTGCCAGGATGAGAAATCGCAGATCAAAAACAAGGCCAAGGCGATGAGGGTGCTGCGCAGCCGCTTGCTCGCCCTGGAGCAGGAAAAGCAGCACAACGCCCTGGCCCAGGAGCGCAAGGCCATGGTGGGGAGCGGCGACCGCAGCGAAAAGATCCGAACCTACAACTTCCCTCAGAACCGCCTCACCGACCACCGCATCGGGCTGACGCTTTATCAGCTCGACTCGGTAATGGAAGGCCGCCTGGAGCCGGTGGTGGAGCCTCTGGTCACTCACTACCAGGCCGAGAAGCTCAAGCAGGAGATGGTGACTGTGTGAACGGCAATGAGAAAGCGCTACGACTTTTCTAAAGCGAAACGCAACCCGTATTCCCGGCGGCTCAAGCAGCAGGCGACGATCCGGCTGGACAAGACTCGCGGGAATTTACGGCGTTCATTCTATATACCACGGGGCTAGGCGCCTGTGCCGGGTCGATTGGCTCGCATGCCAATCCAGTACATTTTGCGTATGAGTTCAGTCAACATCCAGGAAATCCTAAAACTGAGTGTGGCGGAACGGATCGAGATCGTCGAAGCCATCTGGGATAGCATCACGGCTTCGCCAGAGAGCCTGCCGGTTACTGCGGCCCAAAAACGGGAGTTGGATCGTCGGCTTGCGGAACACCGGACGAACCCCGAAGCGGGAGAAACCTGGGAAGAGATTCGAGACTCCCTGGACGAGAACCAGTGAGGCTACGCCTCACCCCGCCAGCCGAAGCCGACGTCCGGGACATCCACACTTGGTACAGAGATCAAGGTGAAAGCTTGGCTCCGGAGTTCCGGCAGGCTCTCGACTCTTGCTTGAGCCGGGTCCGGCAAAACCCGCTGACATATCCCAGGGTTCACGGGGAAATCCGCCGGGCACTGCTGCAACGGTTTCCTTACTGCGTTTTCTACGTGGTCAGCGAGTCGGAGGTGGCAGTCATCGGGGTCCTGCACGGCCATCGTGATCCGAAGGTCTGGCAGTCTCGCCAAGACGCCTGACAGCACACTACAGTGACTGATAAGGCTTACATTGCAACGTTCTGGATATAATGAGCCGACTTTCGGAATTCCGCAGTGTGCGGTACGTTCGTAGGGGATAGCAAGAGGCGAGCAGCTTGACCGTTGAATTGCTATGACGACTCGAAATGAACAACCATGGGCCTCTGGGCCAGGAGAGATTCTCCTACACGGGCTGAAACTGTTGACCGAGGATTCTGGCACGACTCGCCGCCTAGCTCTAATAGCCATCGACAATGCTGTTGAGCTTATCATCAAAACCTATTTGAGCTTACCTAAAAGGGTAACGGGCCTCTCCATTCCACGTAAGCGTTTAGAGGAAATTTCCGAAAGCTTCCCTTCACTGCTTGATGAACTCGAAGGCTGTGCGCCGGACAAATTGCAAGGAGTTGATCTTGCATCTATTGAATGGTATCACCGAATACGAAATCAGTTATACCATCAGGGATTTGGGCTATCAGTCGAGCGTGAGAAAGTCGAGATTTACGCTGAGTTAGCCAATTCGCTTTTCAAGAATCTGTTCGGGACGAGTGTCATTGAGGATAGGAAAGAAGGAACAGAACTTTTGGGTCGTTTCATCCAACTCTGGCCTCGATTGGAAAGTGGCCTTGCAGATATTGCAAGCGACCACACACTAACTGCTGGCAGGCCAAGAACATTACTTGCTACCGTGAAGTTCCTTAGGGAAGGACATATCTTCCCGAAAGAAGAACTTGACGAGATTGAGAGGCTAAGAAAACTTCGTAACGAGGTGGTCCACGGAATGGTCGACTACAGGCAGGTTCTTGATGAAAAAACTGTGGATAGAGTGGAGCAACTTGTTCATTCGCTTGAAGAGTAAACCGGAATTACACAGAGCTGAACGTCCTGCTGCTCAATAAATCTCTACAGCCCACATCCGCTGAAGCCGGAGGCGATGTTGAGCTTGATGTCGTTATCAGGCGCGTACATTAACCAAAACTACAATACTCCGACGCCGCTTTCTCTCTCTGAACCAGATACATTCTTGGGCTGAATGCCGGCTTATGCAATTGAAAGACGCCTTGGCGCAGGGGATCGAGCTGCTCGAAAAGGGCCGCATCCCTTCGCCTCGCCTTACCGCCGAAGTGTTGTTGATGCACGCGGTCCATTGTGACCGCGCCCACCTCCACGCTCATCCGGAGCGGGAACTCTCCGACAGCGAATGGGTTCACTATGGCCGCTATTTGAACGAGCGGCTCCAGGGCAAGCCCACCCAGTACATCACCGGCCGTCAGGAGTTCTGGGGGATGGAGTTTCTGGTGAACCCGTCGGTTCTCATCCCCCGTCCCGAGACCGAGCATGTCGTAGAGGCTGCGCTGGAGCTGGCCCGCGCGCACTTCCCGCCGGGTGGTGACTGCCGCATCGCCGACGTCGGCACCGGCTCCGGCTGCATCGCCGTGGCGCTCGCCAGCGAGCTGCCGCACGCCACGATCTATGCTCTGGAGCAGTCACCGGAGGCTCTGGAGACCGCGCGGCAGAACGCCCGGTGGCTGGGCGTGAAGAATCAGATCACCTTCTTGCAATCGGACCTGTTGGAAATTGATTCCGTCGAAGCGCTGCCGCAGCTTGAAATGGTGGCCTGCAACCCTCCTTATGTCGCCGAGCGCGACCAGAGCAAAGTGCAAGCGGAGGTGCGCAACTTTGAGCCTCACGCCGCCGTCTTTGCCGGAGAATCCGGCCAGGAAGCCTACCGCAAGCTGATTCCCCAGGCCACCCGAGCCCTGCGTTTGGGGGGCTATCTGGTGCTCGAACTGGGATATGATGCCGAAGAGCGGGTACGCAACCTTTTGCCGTCCTCCGAGTGGGACGAGGTTCGCTCGTGGCCCGACTTGGCCGGCATTGTGCGGGTCGTCACCGCCCGGCGCAGGCCGAGGTCGTCGGCAGAGAAATAGCAGGGAATCCGCAGGAGAATCCAGTTGTCAATGTCCCCGGCCAACCACCACCCAGCCATCCTGCACGTGGACATGGATGCCTTCTTCGTCTCGGTGGAAGAGTTGTACGATTCTTCTCTCCGCGGGAAGCCCGTGATCGTCGGAGGGAAGCCCAACCAGCGGGGAGTGGTGGCTGCGGCTTCCTACGCGGCGCGCCGTTTCGGCGTTCACTCCGCCATGCCGCTCACTCGGGCGGCGCGGCTCTGTCCGCAGGCGATTTTTCTTCCGGGCCGCCGCGAGCGATACAGCGCGGCGTCGCGGCAGATTAAGGAGATATTTCAAAAATTCTCTCCTCGCGTGGAAATGGTATCTGTGGATGAGGCCTATTTGAATCTAACCGGAAGCGAGCGCCTGTTCGGCTCCCCGCTTCGCGCGGCGCATTTGCTCCACGAGGAAGTCGCCCGGAATGCCCGCCTGCCCTGCTCGATAGGAGTCTCCACCACGCGGCTGGTCTCCAAGGTTGCCTCCGCCCAAGCCAAACCGAACGGCGTCCTTTGGGTGATGCAAGGAACAGAGGCGGCCTTCCTGGCCCCGTTGCCGGTGGGAAAAATACCCGGCGTCGGCAAAGTCACCGAAAAACATCTGCGAGAGCTGGGCGTTCATCGCGTAGGCGACCTGGCGCGGCTGGGACGAGACACTCTGGAATCCAAATTGGGCCGGTACGGAGCGGCATTGTTTGCTAAGTCGCAAGGGAACCAGGAACGCGAGGGAGTTTTGACCGGCGCGGAATGGGATGCAGGATGGGACGCGGCGGATGAGAATGAAGATGAGGATGAGGATAATGACCGGGCCAAGAGCATCGGGCATGAGGAGACTTTTGGCGAAGACCTCGCGGACCCGGCTACGCTGGAGACCACGCTGGCTGATTTGTCGCAGAGGGTAGCGGCACGCTTGCGGCAACAGGGGCTTTATGCCCGCACCATCACCTTGAAGTTGCGATACGCCAGCTTCCAAACCCTCACCCGCGCTCAAACCTTGGCCGAGCCGACCAACCTGGACGGCAGTATCCTAGACACCGCTCGCCGCCTCTTCCAGCGGAACTGGAACCGGAAACGAAAGGTGCGGTTGCTGGGGGTGCAGGCGAGCGGCCTCAGTGACCGTGCGGGCCAGGCGAATCTTTTAACCGCTTCTGCGGACCAGAAGTGGGGCCGCGCGCTGGCTGCGGCGGACAGTTTGCGGAACCGCTTCGGTTTCGCAAGCGTCCAGTTGGCGACTGCGCTGCCGTCGACCGCACTGTCTCCAGCCAATGCCGAACAGCAACCGGAGGCCGCCCCCCGGAAGCCTCTAACCCGCAAGCAATCGGCTCGGAAGCCCTTAGCCCAGAACTATGCCCATGAGGATTAAGCAATCAACGGCAGTCCCCCAGAACGCGGCCTCTGACGCCCGGCGATTGGCCGAGCGAGTAGCGCGCCAACTGCGAGACCAGGGTGATCAGGCTTATTTCGTGGGTGGGTGCGTGCGGGACATGCTGCGGGGAGTGGAGCCGAAAGATTACGACGTGGCGACCGACGCCCGGCCGGAGCAGGTATTGGATTTGTTTCCTCATGCTCTGGCGGTGGGAGCGCAGTTCGGGGTGGTGATGGTAGTGGAGGGGAGTCATCAAGTGGAGGTGGCCACCTTCCGCAACGACGGCCTCTATAGCGATGGACGCCGCCCGGACGAGGTCAGCTTTTCCCGCGAGCCCCGCGAAGACGTACAGCGCCGCGACTTCACCATCAACGGGCTCCTGATGGACCCCGCCACCGGCGAAGTACTCGACTTCGTCGAAGGCAGGAAGGACATGGAGCGGCGTCTGGTCCGCGCCATCGGCGATCCGGAACGGCGCTTTGAGGAAGACAGGCTGCGGATGCTGCGTGCCGTGCGCTTCGCCGCCTGCCTCGGCTACGAGATTGACCCGGAGACCTTCGCCGCTGTCAAACACATGAGCCCGAAGATCGCCGGGGTCAGCGCCGAGCGAGTGCGAGACGAGCTGCTCCGCATCCTGTGCGGGGGACACGCTCGCCGTGGCTTTGAACTGCTGGATGAAGCCGGGCTGCTCGAAAAACTCCTTCCGGAAATAACGGCGATGAAAGGCGTGGAGCAGCCTCCGCAGTACCATCCTGAAGGGGATGTTTGGATACACACGATGCTGATGCTGGAATCTCTAGAGGCCGGTTGCTCGCCCACGCTCGCCATGGGGGTGCTGCTGCACGACGTAGGCAAGCCGCCTACCTTCCGTGTAGCAGAAGACCGCATCCGGTTCGACCAGCATGTTTCCGTCGGGGCGCGAATGGCGGAGGTGATTTGCCGACGCCTGCGCCTCTCGCGAGAGCAGAGCGGGCAGGTCACGGCGCTGGTGGAGCACCACCTGAAGTTTCGCGACGCGCCCCGCATGCGCGCCAGCACCTTGAAGCGGTTCTTGCGTCTGGAAAAATTCGAGGAGCATCTGGAGTTGCATCGCCTCGATTGTCTTTCCAGCCACCGCAGCATGGACAGCCACGAATGGGCGCGCGCCAAACTGCGGGAGCTGCCTGCGGAGGCCCTCCGGCCCAGGCCGTTGGTCAACGGCGATGACCTGATCGAGATGGGTTACCCGCCCGGACCTCGGTTTAGGGAGATTCTCCAGACTGTCGAAACCGCCCAACTGGAGGAGCAAATCGTCTCCCGGGAGGCGGCATTGAAATTCGTGAAAGAGCAGTTTTCTCTGTGAAGAATCCGCCACCCAGCAAGGTTCATGTTAAGGCCACCCCCGAGCAGGAGGCAGCCTCGCGTCTGGCGGAGTTTCGCAAGCTCCATGAGCGGGGAGCGCTCAATGCTGAAGTTACCGAAAAGTTCGCGACCGAAGCGGCTGCGGCTTTCTTGAGTCAACCTCGCGAGCGAGACGCCTATCTCAAAGACGCCATCGCGCTGCTTGCTGAAATCTCGACGCTGGAAGAGCCATCCTTGGCGGAGCCCGGCCACCGTGCCACCTTTCCATTGTTGGTGGAATACCTCAGCGATTCCTTCGATCCGCAGCAATGCCTTCTCTATGACCGTGCCTTTGCCCAGATGATTACCTTCTGCCGGAAGCTGCCCGCCGCAAAGGAACTGGATGCCGCCTTGCGGCAATTCGGCCTGAAAAGCGAGCGGGACCTGCTCGACCGCAAAGCCCGGATAAGAGAACGGATGAGAGAGAGGTCGGGGGAAAATAAACCGCTTCTCGACACGGACGCGCAGCGGAAGGTCCGCAAGGTGCTGGTGCTCTCTCGCGTCACCTTGGGGGCCGACGTGGCCGTAACCAGCGTCGTGTTGGAAAAGGCCAAGCGTGTTTTCCCACAAGCCGAACGGGTGTTGATCGGCTCCCTGAAGCTCGAGCAATTGTTCGGGGGCGACAGCACCCTCAGAATCCGCGACGTCCGGTACAAGACGAGCGGCGGCCTGCTGGACCGTCTGCTCGGCTGGCTTCCCGTGATCGGGGCGGTGGAGGAAGAAACACGGAACCTTGCCACGGAACAGTTCGTAGTGATTGACCCCGACTCCCGGCTATTGCAGCTCGGCCTGCTGCCGGTAG
Organism: Terriglobia bacterium; assembly: GCA_963666975.2. Lineage (GTDB taxonomy): Bacteria > Acidobacteriota > Terriglobia > 2-12-FULL-54-10 > 2-12-FULL-54-10 > JADFGZ01. Next base: position 2,324,084 of record CAXVYR010000004.1, read on the forward strand.
TTCGTCCTGCCGCTCATGACGATTCGCGATACTTTTTCCTGGAGAGCCGCCTCTTTGGCGAGCCGGGCCAGGGCAGCATCAGCCGTATCACTCTTGGCTGGCTGAACGGAATTTTCGGCGGCGAGGACGAGATTTTTCCCGCCGTCGACCTCCGGGAAGCTGACCGCAGCCTCGGCCTGGATTTGTGCCGCAAGCTCCGGCAGAGTGGCTCGGGCTTCCTGGTAGCGGTCAGCTTCGGCGTAGGAGGAAATCAGAGCAAGCGCCTGCCGGATCCGTTTGAGGAGCAGCTATTGTCCCGCTTGCTCGATGACGGCTGCACGGTGCTGCTGGACAAAGGGTTTGGTGAAGAGGAGCGCGACCGCGCCGGCCGCCTCGTGGAGCGTGTCCGGGCAGGCGGGCAAACAGTCATCGAGCTGAATCAAAGCAGCGCCATTGCGGAATTGGCTGCCCGGGAGCTTCGCTGCCGGATGCTGACATGGCAGGGGGAAATCGGTTTTTTCAGCGCGTTGGTTGCGGGTTGCGATGAATATATTGGTTACGATTCGGCCGGCCAGCACATTGCGGCAGCTCTCGGGGTGCCGGCGCTCGATATTTTTACTGACTCTGCTTCGGAGGTTTTTCGGGAACGGTGGCGGCCCACAGGTCAAGGAATCGTACAGGTAGTGGCCGCCCCGCTCTTGCAGGAAAGTCCGGGCCCGATCCTTGAGAACGTAGTATCCCTTCACGGGAAAATCAAATCCGGCGACATGAACACTGAGAAGTAAGCAAGCTGCGGCCTTACTTTACGGTCCGGCAAGGTGTGTTAGCAGGGAAACGGACAAGAAGGAATGAGCAATAAATGGTCCCAGGTTTTTCCGCGGTCCCTAGTCCTTCGACTTGCCTTATGGAAGGCGAGTCGGGTGGCTTCCTGTCAAGTTCCACGAACTAACGCGTGAACTCCGCAGGGAAACCACCCGCCTAGGCGTTAGCTTTGGCGTTAGCTTTATAGATGCAAGTTGCCATGCATCGGAGCATGCGGCGAAAACATGCCGGGCTTGCCTCTTAAGGTGTCGGCGCCCGCCGGGCCTGGGAACCCATGTCCCCGTTGCTGCCGGAAACCACCGCGCCGTTGCGGCCCGAAACCGCCACGCCGTTGCCGGGGTCTCTCGATGAGTCCAAAGGCGGCCAGCGGTCCCCCCTGGGGAGCCAGCCTCACTGCCTCTTGAATTTGGGCAACCTTATCTTGCTGCGTCGCAGTTAATAGGGTCATTGCAGCCTCCCGGAAGGATGCTTCCAGGTCCTGCCTGACCTGCCGCACCTGCGCTTGCAGGCTTCGCTGCTGAATCAAAATGGAGCCGATCTGTCCGGGGTCCGGGCTGGTCGAGTTCAGCAACTCGTTCTTTTGCTGTTCCAATTGCCGGATTTGGCTCGTCCATTCGCGTATTTGGGTCCTCTGAGTCTCTGTTGTTTGGCGATGGGTTTGTCTCAGTTCCGCGAATTGCTGAACCTGTGCGTCAGTCAGCTCCAAGATCCTTTTGAGAGCCTCCACCGGTCTCCGTCGGCGGGGAGATGTGGAGTCATCCTGAGCCTGTGCAGAAATCGTGAGCAACAGCAAGCACGCCGCTACTATGGCAAACAATTTGGTCTTCATTGGCAATCTCCTCAAATATCGTTTTATTTACTTTGCAAAAAATTCTTCAGGGCACCCCTCGCGACGGGGCGCCTCTTTTCGGGTTGAGACCCAATATGGGCTTCAGAATTGTAAACCCAGGTTCTCGCTAAAAGTTGCTGTTAGAATTGGCGGCTGGAATCACCATCGGTGCATAACCATCCAGTGCCGGCCACGCCGGTGCTTCCTCCATGGCCGGGGTCTCTGCCGGACGCTGGCAGCCCGCACCGAATAACCACAGAGCACCGGCGACGGCCAACAATAAACGTTTGCCAAAAGGCGTTCTGCCGGAGCCCAAAGTGATTTTCCAAGCTTCATGAATTCTCCATTTTCAATTTCCTCTTGAGTGTCTGATGGAACCTCTCCCCCCGCCAGTGCAGGACATTCTAAAATCACTCGCGGGTGAAATCTATGGCTTTGCAATGATTTAGTTTCGCAGCAGCCTGGTTCCCACTCGGCCTCTGGACCGGGAACTGATAAAATAGATTGTTTTTATGGGTTGAATAAGTAATATTTATCCATTAAAAACAGACCGGTGAGGAGAACAGGCCGGCCCCAGCTGGCATGGAACCTATGGATCTGGATCAGGTTACCGCTTTTCTGGAAGTGGCTCGCAAGCAGAGTTTCTCGCGGGCGGCGGAAAAGCTCTATCGCACGCAACCGGCCATCAGCGCGCAGATTCGGGCGCTGGAGACCGAGTGCGGGCAGAAACTGTTTGACCGGCTGGGGCGAAAAATTTTCCTTACCCCGGCGGGCAAGGTCCTGTTTGAATGCGGAGAACATCTGGTGACTCTGCACCGGGAAACCCTGCAACGGGTCCGCGAGGCCCACGGCGCGGCGGGCGGCACGCTGGTCGTAGGGGCCAACGAGGCCACCTGTTTGTATGTGCTTCCGCAGGTATTTGCCGAGTTCAAACGGAAATATCCGCAGGTGGCAATCAGTATCTATCGCAATTTCAGCCAGAAGATTCTGCTAAAAATGGCAGAGAGCCAGATCGACGTAGGAATTGTCACTCTCCCGGTGGCGCAGAGCAACTTGAAGGTAATCCCCATCTTTGAAGATGAGTTGCAAGTCGTGGTTCCTGCGGGACACCGGCTGGCGAAGCGGGCCTCGGTGAAACGGGAGGACTTGGTGGAGGAGCAGTTGATCTTCCCGAAAGGCGGCCATACCCGCGAGTTGCTGGAGAAAATCTTCCGTAAGCAGCGCAGCCGTTTGCAGATCTCCATGGAGCTGGCCAGCGTGGAGAGCATCAAGAAGTTCGTCGGCGCGGGGCTGGGGATCTCATTGATCAGCCGCTCCTATGCCGAGATGGAAACCAAATCGAACATCTTGAAACTGATCCCGCTCCAGGGCCCCAAGCTGGTGCGGCGGCTGGGCTTGGTCTACCGCATCGACCGCCATCTTTCCCACGCGGCGCAGGCGTTTGCGGAGATCGTACACTCCCGCAACTCAAAAGCTTCTTCGTAAGACCGCGGCACATGCAGTTGGCAATCCGCCGCTGGGCATCTCCTGAGGACGCTGGCTTACCTGCGCTGCCTATAAAACCCGGCAACTTCCCATGTTCCGTTATCCAAATTAGGCCAGTTCCAGAGTTGGTGTGAAATGCGTTGCTGATGAATCCATCCGAGCCGCGACCGTGAGGGAGCGGACAAATGACGTTTTTCAACAATCTGCTAAAGAGCCGGTTGCCGCTGGTGCCAATCGGTGGCCGATTCGTAGGCGTAGGCCAGGGCCAGCACCACCGCATCCTGAAACGGCTTGCCGGATATCTGGAGTCCGATGGGCAATCCCGGCGGCGCAGTCGAAAAACCCGCTGGCACCGAGATAGCGGGAAACCCTAGCATATTGAACTCTGCACGAAAAGTAATGGCAGGGTTCGCCGTTTCCCCGGCGGGAGCCGGCATGGTGGGGGTCAGAAATGCGTCCAGGGGTTCATAAAGCTGGAGCATCTCCCGGATGAAGACCTTGCGGACCTGCTGGGCGCGAAGGTATTGGGCGGCGGTCAGCAGCGAACCGGCCTCGACGGTGGTCCGCACCCGCGACACGGGCGCTCCCGCGGGGTTGTCTGCTCCGTACAGGCCGACCCGGGTCAGCAGATACTGCCGGTGGTAGGTGGCGGCATCGCTGATACGGATAATACGCTGCGCGTCGGAAGCGACGTGGATGCTCGGCGGCAGGACCACTTCCCGGACTTCGGCTCCGAGATCTTCCATCACCTGGACGGCGCGGCGAAACGCGCTCAGGGTATCGGGGTGGAAGTCCGCGAGAACCGTGGAGGACGGAATGGCTAGCTGCATCCCCCGAACATTTCTTCGCAGCAGGGCGGGGTAGTCGGGAACAGGCACGCGCGCGCTGTCGCGGTCATTGGGATCGTATCCGGCGATGACTTTCAGGAGGATGGCGCAGTCCTCCACGCGCTTGGCCATCGGTCCCAGATGGTCGAGCGTCCAGCTAATGGGAACCACACCGTAGCGGCTGACCACGCCGAAGGTGGGTTTGTGTCCCACCACGCCGCAGGTGCTGGCAGGATTGCGAATGGAACCGGAGGTGTCGCCTCCGGTCGCGCCCAAAAGGAATGAGGCGGCCAGGGCGGCGCCGGAGCCGCCGCTGGAGCCCCCCGCGTTGCGGGACAGATCCCACGGGTTGTTCGTGCCCGCGGTAAATCCGCCGAAAGAGAACTCCGGCAGATTTGTCTTCCCGATCACGATGGCCCCGGCTTCTTTCAAGCGGCGGACGATAGTAGCGTCGAAGTCCGGGACAAAGTTTCGGAGCACCGCCGTCGCGGCCGTGGTCCGGATGCCGCGCGTGTAAAAGGTGTCCTTGAACCCCACTGGAATTCCGTGGAGCGGTCCCCGGTATCTTCCCTGCTGGATTTCCTGCTCGGCCCTGCGGGAGGCCTCCAGAGCCTCGTCGGCGGCCACCGTGATAAATGCCCCGACCTTGGGTTCCAGCGCCGCAATGCGGTCGAGCACGGCCTGGGTCAGCTCGACCGGCGAGAGTTGCTTTTGGCGAATCCGGGCGGCTGCTTCCACCAGGGTGAGCGACGGCAGGTCGATGTCCTGAGAACCGCTGCCCGTTGCAGGAGCCTGCGCAGATGTCAGAGAGGAAGCCGCTGAGGGAGAAGCCTTGGCCAGGGGCGAAAGCGTCAGGCCGGCAACGGCAGCCGCTGAAATCTCCAGAAAGCCGCGACGCGTCGTCTTCGATTGTTTTACTTCGGCTGCTTTTAAGCCGGATTGTTTTACGCCGGGTGTATTCGTCTCGGGAAGTTTTACGGAAGGTTTCCCGCGAGGCTGTTTCACGGCGTCACCTCCTCTCCGGCGGCTGTCCTTGCGCATCCTCTTGAGTGAGAGAGAAGATCGTAGCCGGCGCCGCCTCCCTGTCCAATGGAAAGGCGTTCAGGCGCGCCATCGATTCCAAAAAGACTTTGTATTGCTCCAGGACGATCTCCAGCCGGTTTTCCGGGATGTTCAGCCCGTTGGCCAGCGCCAGGGACCGGATCAATTCCGTCGTCACTTGATTCGGATCTGCTTGCATAGTCTCCTCCGTGAAAACTGTTTCCCCGCCGGGGGGGCAAAATGGAATCAATTCTGCCGAACGCGTCTGACGCCGAATGCGTTGCACATTTCGTCTTACAATGCGTCTTACAGTGCGTCTGGCAAGGACCCTGTCGCGAGGTATTCTACACCTGATTTTCCGCTGCTGTATCCGCGAAGGTTATCTTTTCCCGGTCAACCGCAGGAAAGCGGGATGGAGAGAACAGAAGGAAGAGAAAGAGTCTTGTGGGAAACGTTCCTTTCGGAGCGTAAAACTTTCCGGAAGCAGTTCTGTGCGGGGATGATTGAAAGAAGGTCTGCGGGTTAGTGCCCGAGTTCGTGCTTAAGTTAGGCCCAGGTCAGGTCCAAGCGAGTCTATGCCGCTCGGGAGAACTATCCTCTTGGGGATAACGAGCCGGCAGCCGCGCCCATCGCCTTGATTTCCTTTGGCTCTCCCCGCAGGAACTTCATTTTTTCCCAGCTATACGGGAACTCTTTGCCGCAATCGAGGCACACAATGTAGGTTGCCCGCGGCACACCCGATTGTTGTCCCCCGGCCGCCGTCTCCCGCCGGGGCGTAATCGGAAAGCCGGTATTACGATGAGTACAGCCGAACAGATAATCCATCCACACGCTCATGGTTCTTGAACCTCGATGCTTGCCAACTCGCTATTTACTGCTGGATGCTTGGGCCACAGCGTGCCGCTTGCCCGCCGTTGCTTTCTGTTTTAGAGCCTGCCTGTTTTTGCTCCTGTACGATTTGATGCTCGTATGGGGGGCAAAGATTCACCGTTCTACTCTTCGTCACGATATTGCGATTCTACTATCAAAAGAATCTAATCGTGTTCCGTCCGGGCGATTTTCCGGCAGTTACTGAATGAGTTCATGGTTTCTTGCAGGCGGGATGGAAGACGCGTCACGAATTAATCACGGCCGGGCGGATCCTGCTCCATGCGCTTGCGGATCGCTTCCTGGAGCTTGTCGTGGAGGCCTTCGGGGAGGGGATAGGGTTCAGACCCCCGGAAAATCTGAATGGTTTTCCGGGTCGTATCGAGAACCACCCAACAGTTGGGACAATCCTTCAGGTGTTGTTCCAACTCCTGGCGAAGCTCCGCAGCCACTTCATTGTCCAGGTAGTTGGAAAGTTCGGCCAAAACTTCGCTGCACGTTAACAAGAGAGTTTCCCTCGCTGGAAGTATCGGTTTATTTCTTCCCGCAGTTGCAGCCGGGCGCGCAGCAGACGCGATTTTACCGCCGAAACCGACAGGTTCAATGCCTCGGCTGTTTCTGTCGTTGAAAGCTGCTCCATATCCCGCAGGATGAACACGGTCCGGAACGGCGCCGGGAGCGAATTCACCGCCCGTTCCAAAATTTCATGCAGTTCCTGTTGTGCGTATTGCTGCTCCGGGTTATTCCCCCAATCGCTGATCTCCCGGGGGACAAAGCCTGCTTCGGTTTCCACGGGATCGTCGAGCGAAACCGACGCGGCGACCTTTCGCTTCCGCAGCTTCATCAGCGATTCATTGACCGCAATCCGCACCAGCCATGTGTAGAACCGGGAATTTCCTTCAAACTGCGAGAGGTGTGAGTACGCCTTCAGGAATGTCTCTTGCAAGGCGTCCTCGGCGTCTTCCCGATTCCGGGTGATGTGCTGCGTCAGCCGGAAGATCTTTCGGTCATGCCGGTTGACCAGCTCGCCGAAGGCTTCCACGCTGCCTTCTTTGGCCTGGTAGACCAACTCTGCATCATCAAGGATTCGCGCGTTCTGAGGCTCGGCCATTGCCATCTCAACTGCAATTGTAAAAGGATTTCGCCCGCTTTCCCTGAAGTTCATTTTGCCCGTTCTGCCGGCGAATTGCAACACGCCGGAAGAGCACACACGCCTTCCAAGACAGGCGGCTGGCGGAGAAAGTGAACCGGACGGAGGGATGAAGATGTAAGAATGAAAGATGCAAATGTAGTCGAAGCTGTTTCTTCCGTTCTCGTCTTTTTGAGTGACAGGATTTGTGACAAGGGGTAACATCCCCCCGTGAAAAGCTGAGATGCCGCGTTAGAGGGATATCCCTATGCCCTGGTTTAGATTTTGTGGACTGGTGGTCTTTCTCTACCTTTCCTCCTTCCTCGCAATTTCTTATTCCCCAGCGCAGAACCTCATCACCGCAGGGGCAGGCGATCCGCTGTCGGCCACGATGGCGGCACCGAGCGTAACGATTGACGGCGTTCCGGCCGACGGTGATATTCTTCTCCGGGCTGGCGCCGGGCTTTGTGGGGCTCTATCAGGTGGACGTGCAGGTTCCCCAGGATGTCTCCCCCCGGCACGGCGGTCCCCCCCCTGTGATGCTCACCATCAGCGGCGTCCCCTCCAATGCCGTGACTATTGCGGTCCAGTAGCACGTGACCATCATATTAACAACCACATTAACAACCGAATTAACAATCACCATAGCGCCCAAACAACCTCACCACTCTTTCTAGCAGGTTGTTGAAAAACTGGTGTATGGGTCCGCTTGCTAACGCGCGCGGCTCGGTATGTGCAGCCAAATCAGCACGCCGATTCCGAGCCGCGAGAGCCTGCCCCGAGCGAAGTCGAAGGGTGAGGGAGCGGGTAAATGGTGTTTTTCAACAACCTCCTCGGCGAGCCTTGCCTCGCTATTGCGGATAGCGAAAGACTACCTGTAATTCCTCTCTCCAATTTTCATTGAGTCCGACGCGAACGGTTTCGACGGAAGAGGAGAAGTAGCGGAGAATGGTTTCACAGGTGGAATGAAACTGCAGAGCGGGGCTCACCAACAGTAAAAGCGGGGGTTGCGAGCTGACGCCCCGGACGCGAAAGGCTCCCTGGCGCTCAAATTTCCCGCGCTGCAAATGCCGGCAAACTCTCATCCAGTAATCCAGCGCCTGTAAAGGCAGATGGATGTCCTCAGAAACCTTCAGTTCCACCACAACCAGACGCCCTTGCGAATTCACCGCCAGCAAGTCAATCAACCCGCGCTCCGTTCCGGAAGCAGCGGGCACCTGCGCATAGGTTTCCACCGAGGTTAGATCATGTCCCAGGATGGCGATCTGCTGCGCCAGCAGGGTTTGCATCCACCTCTCCGGCTGGAGCCGGAAGAAGGGATGCAATGGGTCTTCCGGTCGGCCTTGGCGATAACGGAGGATTTTTGCCACCAACTCTTGCATTTCACTCCATGTGCGTTCCTCCAGCATGGTTTCCGAGCGTCCCACCCCAAAGACCACCCCTGCTGGCGTTGATCTGGCAAAGGAAAGTCCCCGCACAGCCAGCACGGAGTGGCCGTCGCGGCCGGGGTGTTCCTCAATTGCCGTGCTCAAAGCTTTGATTTGTTCGATCCACTTCTCAAAGGCGTGCGGGAGTGGCGGCGGTTCCGCCGACGGCCTGAGACTGGTCGTCAAATTACCCACGTCAGCCGGATCGCAGCGGCGGACCTCCTCTGCAGTTTCGTAGACTTCCCAGCGGGCCCGCTTGGAGTCCATCCATGCCAGCCGTTCCAGTGTTGACTGGGCTCTTTCGGGCGGCACAAAAACTTTTAGTCCTTCGATTACGAGAGCCGGGTTTCGTCGCCGCAGCCAATCGAGCCAAATGAGCCCGTAGGTCAGGATTCCCTCTGCGGCGGAAGAGTCCTCCTGCTCTCCCGATCCGATTACCGCCCAGGCCTGCTGCCCTCGCGTGAGGAGCCCGCGGGTGTAGCGGCCGGAGAAGGAATGCTTCAGGTCGGTCTCGGAAGTAAGTTTTTCGACCTTCCAATCAGGAAAAAGCTGGGCCAAGAATCGCCGCAGCCTCTGGCCATAACGGGAGCGCTCGCTCCTCCGGTCCAGTTGTGCCGGCCCTGCGCGGGACTCCGCCAGAATCAGCGTGCCGGGCGGTCCCTTTGCGAACTTCTGAAACTGAAGCTCCATTCGGCTGGCAGTTTCCTTCTTGATGCGGGTGATTTGGCGGACGAGGTTGGTTTGATCGTTCCAAACGTGGCACAGCAGCTTGTTGTACTCCGTAGTAAGCGAATAGTGACTTGCGGAAAGATCGATTACCTCGCGGCCGGGCTCGGTCAGGACGGAGTGGTGCAGTCCCAGCAGAAACAGTTCAATCTTTTCTTTTAGGGCTTCCAGTGAACCGCTCGGCTGCATGGAGGGTAATTATAGCCCTCCCGGCCTCCGGCAAACAGTAAATGGCAGATACGGGGGTTAGGCGGGAATGGCAGTTTGTTGGCCGGGCCGTCCTGCTCCCAACCGCAAAACGACTCCCAGCCTCCGATTTTGATTTGGCGGTTGTCCGGCACGCATAGGATAGGCAGGTTCTCCTTATTTCATGGAGTGTTGTTAGCAAGTTAAAATGTCCGGTATTGGTAGCAAGTGAAATGTCCGGTTTCATGATTCTGCCGAAAGCGGTTTGGCGCTGACCGAAGGAGCCCGCAGGGCGACTGAGGTTAGTGCCGAATGGTGTCGTCGGGAAGCCCCGGGGCTCCGCCGCCGACCACCGCACCGGATCGCCACTCCCTCGGAGGAGTAGCGACCCACTGTGTGCGGTCCATAGCCAATGCTCAACGTCCCATCCAGGTGTTCATAGACGGTCACCCGGCAGCCCGCCAGAGTCCCGCGCCAAGGAGTTTTCTCGATCTGGAGGAGGCGGTTCTCCAGACTGACCGTATTGTCCCGATTCACCACCCGTTCGTGCTGGATCGAGAAGATTCGCTCTAACTCCCGCCTGGCTGACGGCAAAAAGGCGCTGCCCGGTTGGGCGGTCGGCACGGCAAAGCGCCGGTTGAACTCCCCGATATAGCCCTCCCGCAGGAAGCGATTCGCTGCCTCGACCGTGATGATTCCCCGCAGGCGCAACTCTTGTGGCAGCCGCCCTTGCCAGGTCCCGAAGTTTCGCTCGCCACGTCCCCGCGCCTGTGGCGAATAGGCCGGGATCATCTGAATGCCCAGCTCCCGCAGCGCACGGCCCACCTGGGTCAGCCGTTGCCGATCCACCGGCTCGCCCGCCTTCCGGGTCAGGAAGAAATGACTGGCCCGGTCGCTATAAAGGGCGCAAAAGACCCCCTGTTGCTCGACCACCTCCCGCAGGGCAGCCAGCACCGTCCGCGTCGATTCCTGCTCCACCAGTTGCGCATAGTAAATCTCGCTGGTGGCATCATCCAGAACCACCAGCAGGTCATACCAGCGATCATCGACAAACCACCGATGCTGGCTCCCATCCAGATGCAGCAGCATCCCCGGCAACGGCCGCCGGGGCCGCCGCTGGCGGTGCACGCCCCGCTTCCGCCTCTTGTTTACCAACCCCGCCCCCTGCAACGCCAGCTTCACCCACGTATAGCTCAGCCGGAGGCCGTGCTCCTCCCGCAGCTTCTCGTGAAAGTGCCGCACGTTGAAGTCAAAGTACTTCTCTTGATACAGCCCCAGCACCTTCTCCACCGTCCTCAGGGGTACCCGCCGCGGGCTCGGCTTTCCCCGCCGCCGGTCAAACAGCCCGTCGTAGCCGTACTGCTCGTACCGGCTGCTCCACCGCCGCATCTGCCGGTCGCTGATCCCGATGATCTCGGCTGCCTGCCACCAGTTGATCCGCTTCCCTATCGCTCGCAAGATTACTTCTTGTATCTTCATTGCCCGCTCCACGGCGGCCCTCGGGTATGACTCCATCTCCACCTCCTGGATAGATGGTCTTACCCCAGACCGCCTTCAAAGCGGACACTTCACTTGCTATTTCCACCGGACATATCATGTGCTAACGACATCCTTATTTCATGGAGTTGAATTTTGGGGACCCCGATGCTAACATCACAATCAGAGAAGGTCTGAGGAGGTTCCGATGGACGACAACGGAGGAGCGAGATTTTTTTACTTTCTCACTGGCGTGGGAATCGGAGCCCTGATTGGGGTTTTATTCGCCCCGAGTTCAGGAGTGCAAACAAGGGAAGTGATTGCCAGCAAAGCGGAGGAAGGCCGCGACTATGTGTTGCGGAAGGGCCGCGAGGCGAGGGATCAAGCGACCGGATACGTCGAGCGCGGGAAAGAAGTGATGACCGAACAGCGCGACCACTTGGCCGCCGCCGTCGATGCAGGGAAACAGGCCTATCACAGCGAAGCCCCGCCCAGAAACGCTCCGGACCAGGGGAGCCCGGCATAGAGTGCATACGGATTACAGCTTGGGCGGCTCTGTGACGAAAGCAAGAGGCTGCCTTTTGCTCTAAGGGGAGGACTATTCGGATGAATGTTGCAATGGAGGACATGCTCCCGGTTCTGACTATCATCATTGCCGTCGCGCTGCTGGTGCAAATGGGAGTTCTGGTGGCGCTGCTGGTGGCCCTTCGGAGTTGGTCCAAGCGCACGGAAACTTTCGTGGAGCGCGTGGACCGCAACATTGAGCCCGTGCTGCAGGCAACGCGCGAATTAGTGGCTGACGGCAAGGCGAAGCTCAATGCAATTTCCACCAACCTGACCGAGATCAGCGATCTGACCAAGAACCAAATCGTCCAGCTGGACGGAATCGTAACGGATGCATCCGACCGCGCCCGTTTGCAACTCGCCCGCCTGGATCAGCTGGCCTCCGACACGGTGGGCCGCATGGAGGAGACCATGCAAGTGATCCAGCGCAGCATTCTGACGCCGGTCCGGGAAATATCGGCCGTATTGGCGGGAGTGCGTAGCGCCCTGGATTTCCTCTTCCGCCGCGACAAGGCGGGTGTAGAGCGAGATGCTCAGGACGAAGAGCTTTTCATTTAACTGTCTTTCAGGCAGATGTCTTTGGGCATCTGATTTTCAGACGACTCCCCAAAAGGAAAGCCTGCTTCCCAGCGGGTCCGCCAGGTAGTTTTTCCCCTTCGGGTTGAAAAAACGGGTTGAAAAGAAGTGTCACCAGAGGCTGCCGACTTTCCCGCCGATTCTCCCGCCGATTCTCCCATAGAGGAACCCGTCAGCCTCTGTTCCCGGGGAGAAGACTGCGCCATTCTGTTTGCAAAATACCCGGTCCCGGGACGAGTCAAAACCCGCCTGTCTCCTCATTTAACCCCTGAACAAGCCTGCCGGCTCCACTGCGCTTCCACCAGCGACGTGGCGGAGTTGTTGTCCCATGCGCTGCCTCAAGCTCGGAAATGGATCTTCTGGAGCGAGCGTCCGCCGGTAGAAAAGGACGCGGAAAAGGACAAGGGCGGCGAGGTTCGTGTGCCCTCCGAATTCCGCTGCGGGGTCCAGGAAGGCGGGAATTTAGGGGAGCGGATGGGCGCCGCGTTTGCCCGCGCTTTGGCCTCCGGGGCGCGAGGCGTAGTGCTGTTCGGCAGTGACAGCCCGACGCTGCCCGCCATAACCGTGCAGCGGGCCTTTGACGCCTTGCTGGATTGTGATCTCGTCCTGGGCCCCACCGAAGACGGAGGTTACTATCTGATGGGGTGCCGCCGTTTCGATGAGCAGTTGTTCCGGAATGTCGAGTGGAGCACGCGGCGGACATACGAGCAGACCATGGCCAACGCGCAGCGGCTCGATTACCGTGTCCGTGTGCTCGAAAGCTGGTTTGACCTGGATCAATGGAGCGATGTGGAGCGGCTGATAGCTGACGCGCGCCGGGGCCGCTCGCTGCCCGCCCACATGGCGGCTTTCCTGAAGCAACTGGAGACCGCAGGCAGTTCGGAGGAACCGTGTTGAATTCTCCGCCATTCACCGTTTTTCGCAGACAGCAAACCCGTCCCGCACGGGCAGGATCGTAGCGAACAGGTCGGGCGAGGAGTAGATCAGCCGGTTGAACTCCGCGATGCCCCGCGTGGCTTCATCGCCGGGCGGCTCGGTGACGCGCCCGCTCCACAATACATTGTCCGCCAGGAACAACCCGCCGCTACGAATCCGCGGCACCGCCTTGTGGAATACCTCGGGGTAATCCTTCTTCTCCACGTCGTTAAAAATAATATCGAAGATGCCCGGAGTCTGGTCCAGTAGCTCCAGCGCGTTCCCCTGCAAAATCCGAATCCTGTCCAGAACTCCGGCGCGCTGGAAAAACTGCCTGGCCTGTTCCGCATTGGCCGGGTCGCTGTCGGTGTAATAGATAACGCAACCTGCCCGCGCAGCCCTGGCGATCCAGATCGTCGAGTATCCGATGGCCGAGCCCATCTCGAAGACCACCTTGGCCCCCGCGAGCCGGACCAACTGATGCAGGATGCGGCCCACCACGGGCCCGATGATGGGAATGCGGCGCTCCCGCGCCAGCGCCTCCATCTCCTCGAGCACCGGGTCACGGGCTGGCAATAGCTCCTGCAAATATCGGTTCACGGCCGGGTCTGTAATATCCATATGCGCCACCTTGAAGAGAATCCGTTTTCTTTCCTCTTGCCATACAGCCGGAGTGGAGCGGAAAACCACAAGGGACTCTGTAACCCAGTGAATGAGGCGCCTCAGGCGCGGTTGCGTTCCGTGCTGGAATCTGGAACTTCAACCGTGATCTCGCTCCGTGCCGCCTTGCTCAAGACCACGGCGCGGCAGGCGAGACGGGAGTGCAGCGAGAGGTTGCTGGTTCTGTACAGGCGGTCTTCCTCGTCCTTCTCCATCGGGGACAAGCAGTCGTCATCTTTCTTTACGATCACGTGGCAGGTGATGCAGGCGCAGATGCCCTCGCAGGAGTGACGGAGATCGACCCCGTAGTTCAGTGCGATATCGAGAATGGATTCCGCTTTGCCCTCGTTTTGGTAAGCCAGAGTGTCGGCTTCATACTCGACGGTGGTATTAGAAGGCAGGAAGATTAGCTTTGGCATAACAGGGGGCCTATTTGGGGACATCGCAGGAGCGCATCCGGGCGATAGCTTCCATATCTTCCGCGGACTTTCCTTTCCGTATTTTCGTCCGGTGAATCATCCTCCTGGCTGCTTTCCGGAGTTGCTCCCGTGGTACAGGGGAGAAAGTTCCCGCAGGCGGTTCACAGCCTCCACCACGCGGTCCTTCACGTAGTCCACCTCTTCCTCCGTATTGAAACGGCCCAGCCCAAAACGGACGGAGGATTGGATCAGGTCCTCTCTGATCCCCAGCGCCTTCAGGACATAGCTCGGCTCCACCGCCGCTGAAGTGCAGGCCGAGCCGGTGGAGAGGGCGACATCGCTGACGCCCATCAACAGGGATTCGGATTCCACACAGGCAAAGCTCAGGTTCAGGTTGTGAGGCAGCCGCTTGGTTTCGTGTCCGTTGAGATAGACTTCATCGAGTTCCGCCAGAATGCCGTCCTTCAGCCGGTCCCGCAGTTTTTGCAAACGTTTAGAATCGGCGTCCATCTGCCCGGCGCAAATCCGGCAGGCCTCGCCCAGGCCCACAATTCCCGGCACGTTCAGGGTGCCGGAGCGCATGCCGCGCTCGTGGCCGCCGCCCTCGATCATCGGTGGCAGCGCCACACGGGGATTTTTCCGCCGTACGTAGAGACCTCCAATCCCCTTCGGCCCGTACATCTTGTGGGCGGTAAACGACAGCAGGTCAATGTTCATCTTCTCTACGTCCACCGGCACATGGCCCACCGCTTGCGTGGCATCCGTGTGGAACAGGACTCCGTTTTCCCGGGCCATGCGGCCGATGTCCGCCACGGGATGAATCGTGCCGATTTCATTGTTGGCGAGCATGACGGTGATCAAAACGGTCTGGGCGCTGATTGCCCGCCGCACCTCGTCCGGGTCCAGCAGCCCGTCGCGGTCCACCGGGAGGTAAGTGACACGGAAGCCGGAGCGTTCCATCCGCTTGCAGGTGTCGAGCACCGCTTTGTGCTCGGTGGCAACCGTGATGATGTGATTGCCGCGCTCGCGGTGCATCTCCGCCACTCCTTGGATGGCCAGATTGTCGGACTCGGTGGCGCCGGAAGTAAAAATGATCTCTTTGGGGTGGGCGCCGATCAGTTGAGCCGTTTCTTTCCTAGCCTGCTCGACTGCTGCTTCCGCCTCCCATCCAAAGGAATGCTTGCGGCTGGCTGCGTTGCCGAATTTCTGGAGGAAATAAGGCGTCATTGCCTCAAAGACCCGCGGGTCCACGGGAGTCGTGGCGTGATGGTCCATATAGATCGGCAGCTTCATCCGGGCACGTGCTCCTAGGGGCGATCCTTCAGTTTGGAAGACTCACGGTAAAGCGGGCCTTGGCGCGCCTGTTCCGGACTCCTCATCTCCATTTCGCTGATCTTCCATGCAAATAGCCGCCACAACCGGCGCGTGTAGAGAAACCCTGCGGTGCTGAGCAAAATAAGAAGTGTCAGCGGAAACGCGCAGGCACGCAGCAGGGTGTGGGAAACATCATCCAGGTTTTCACCCCACCGGATGGCGAGAAAGCGGCGCAGAGCCTGCAAGTTTCCCCAGTCCAGCCAGAAGAAGTCAGCGTTCTCGTTGACTACCAAAACCTTGGCAGGGAGCAGCAGCACACCCAGCATTTTCCAGCGCCACAGAATGGGCTCCCCCGTGCACAGAATCACCAGGATTTTCCATGCATTTTTTCGGAGCGAAAACAGCAAGCGCAACTTGCTCCAGCCGGAGGGATAATCCGTGACTCGGTATACGCTGGCAAACGCTCCGGGCGGCGGAGCAGGATGACAGGTGCACAGATGATACCGCGCGTTTGGAAAGATTTTGATAATGCTCTCCAAGGCGCGCCGTTGAACATCCGGCGAGCCGCTCTCGATCACGAGGATATCTGCGGCTTGGGGCACCTTCCGTCTAAAAAAATACTTCATCGCTGGCGGGGACCGTGTCCCTTCCCGTTTTTTCTCAGTAGTAGTCAGAGCAAGACAGAAAGTAGCCGCAGCGGAGGCAAGCCAGCTTGCATTGCCGCCCGGTTAGCTTTGCCGAGCAATTGGGACAATATTCCAAAGGCACGCTGGCTGGTTCCCGGCTCCTCAGCGGCTGAGCATGCCCCGCACCCTCGGGCCGGGCCGGTTGCGGGTCGTCCCTCAGGCTGGGAGATGGCTTCTTTCCTGCATCCATCGGAAGAATTATAAACGCTCCACTGGGAAGGCTTCAACCGGGTTCGCCAGAAGACCGGTCTCCTCCAGTCTCTGTTGTTGCCGCCGACCCTTTCTGCCAGCCGCCGGGTCACTTGCTAGAGGTCGGGCTCGGCCTTCTGCGACTCCTGCAGAGGGGCTTCCGGGCGCAGGTAGCGTTTCGTCAGCCCCTCCTGCAAGAGTTTGAGGGCCGTTTCGGGGTCGTCGGCAAACTGAAACAGATCCATGTCGCTTGCGCTGATGGTTCCGTGTCGAACCAGGGCCTCGAAGTTGATTACCTCGTTCCAGAACTCGGAGCCGTAGAGCAGAATGATGAGCCTCTTGTTCATCTTCTGAGTTTGGACAAGCGTCAGGACCTCCATCATCTCATCCAGCGTTCCGAATCCGCCGGGGAAAAAGACCACGGCTTTGGCCAGGTAAGCAAACCAGAACTTGCGCATGAAGAAGTAATGGAATTGGAAGGAAAGCTCCGGTGTGATGTAGGGATTCGGGTACTGCTCGAATGGCAGTCCGATATTCAAGCCGACCGTCTTCCCGTTTGCATCCTGGGCCCCTAGATTTCCTGCCTCCATGATTCCCGGTCCCCCGCCGGTACAGACGACAAAGCGGCGGTTGGGGTCCTTCAGTTGGTCAGACCACTCGGTAACCATCCGCGCCAGAGTCCGCGCCTCGCGATAGTAGCGACCGAGAGAGTCTTTTTCCTCAATGCGGGCTGAGCCGAAGAAAACAACCGTATCCCGAATCCTCTCCCGGCGAAAGTGGGAGAAGGGCTCCAAGAACTCCGAAAGAATGCGCAATACCCGCGCGTCGGGACTATCCAAAAATCGTTCGTTCTTGTAAGCCACTGGCCGGTGATGGCCAGGCGGTGGATGATCACTCATACTCATAATGATGCTCCCAGAATTTTTGCCAGAAAGGAAAATAAGATCAGGGAAATTCCTCTTTCAGGCGAGAAGATGATTTAGCTGGAAACCATGGGGGGTTTTCCTGTAGCAGACGAAACTTGGAGCTTGTCCCGTCCGGCTCTGCGGCGTGCCCGTCCGTCTCTGCAGCGTGAATGACAATCGGCATCGGGACGGTGTTGCCGTCCTGGTCTCTCACGTCCACGGCTTCGGAGGAAAGAGGCATGATCTTCATGGTCCTATCCTCTATTTCGACCAGCAAGAAATGGGATTGCGGCGCCCAGCCGGCGATGTATGCATCTTGCATTTTGCCGCGAATATCGTTCCGGCGCAACATGCCTCCAGCGCCGGTGATTACGTAACGGGCGTTGCCGGTCTTTATGTTCCGCTCACTGAACTGAAAATTATGCTCATGGCCGTTGAAGACCACCTGCACGCCGGTTTGGCGAGACAAATCGACCAGAGGGCGCAGGGAATCGAGACTCGCCCCGTGTCCCGGTCCTGCATTAAACGGCGGGTGATGGTAGTAGGCAATCTTCCATGTCGCTTTGGCGGCGGCCAAGGCTTGCCGCAGCCATTGCATTTGACTGCCGTGCAATGCTTTTTCGGTTGTGTCGAGGGCGAAGAATTCGGCCAACCCTCCGAAGGAAAATGCGTAGTAGCGCGCCGGTTCCAGGGCAGGGAAAAAGTTGTCCAGGTATGCGCCCAGATCGCCTGCTGATTCCGATCCCTTGCTGTCGTGATTTCCAAGCGTCGGGTAAAAGGGAATATTTCGCAGAAGGCGTTCGTAAGGCTGGAAGAATTTCCGTTCCCAATGGCTGTCCTTGTCGCCGCTTCGGGTTGGGATCAAACCCAGTATTCGGTCGGCATAGATATTGTCGCCGGTCGTTAATACGAAGCGAACCGGATTGTCAGAGCGGTTTCGCGGCTCGAACTCCTTCCACATCGCCTCTGCAATTGCATATTGGGGGGGCTTGCCCGTGCCGTAGTCGCCGATCACAAAAAAAGCCAGCTTCCGGGATTTGTCCGGATAAGTTCGCACCGTGCCACCGCCGATCCTTTGCTTTCCGAGCGTGGCTTCGTATGGGTACTCCGTGTCCGGACGGAGGCCGTCCACGACAACCCAGTTCCGCTCGGAGACGATCTGTCGGTTCCCCACTTTTACGGTGACTTTTCCGAGAGAGACCGAACCTCGGCCGATGGTGTTGCCGCTGCCTTCGGTTTTCCCCCAGGCAAGCAGCACGGAATTGGTTTCGATCCGCCCTACGTAGGTGTATATCTTCTGCGCATGGGCTGGAAAGGATAACAGCAGGAGAACAGAGAACATCCACAGCGGTCCCGTCCGTAACACTCGAACATGGCTCACGGTAGCTCTCCTACCAAGCGCGGTCAATTCCCACCACCTCCACGCGGTCCGGCCTTTTGCGAAGATAGACGGTGATCCTCTTTTGGGGGTCCACCACCCCCTGAATGTCGACGGCGAAGTATTCCCCGTCGGCCGATTCCAAGAGCCGGCTCGGCAGGCGAAAGGATGTTTTGCCGACGATGGACGTCTTTGCTTCCGTGTCAATTGCGGCATTCCTGTCGAGATCATTGTCGAATCGCGACCACCGGACAACATAGTCCCGCGAAGGAACCAGACGATGCTTGACGGCAAGGTCTTCAAAGACCAACTGTCCCTCTGTAACGGCAAATCGATCCAGCGGCAGTATTTTGGCGAGGAAAGCTTTTCCGATTTTGTCACGGCGCTCGATCAAACGATCAACAATCCATTCCTCGGCCTCCGGGTTGCTATATTGTCCCGTCTTCACGATGGCGCGAATCTGCGAGTCGCTGAAAGCCATCACCTGCTTGGCGGCCCAGAAGGCGTCGTCCGGGAGGCGGTTGACGAACGCCGGATTGGGATATTCGGCCACCCAACCCGCCGCGTCAAACGTCTCCGATTCGAAGCGCCCCACGGAGGGTAGGTCAGGAAACTTAGCTCGGGCCCATCGGGGCACAACCAGACCAAAGGTAAAGAACTGGATGGCGGCCGGCTTCCAGGCGAACACATACTCATGCCCGGACCTCGGAGTGTTCGGGCCGTTGCTGGCGCTTCCCAGGGTGGAGCCGAAGTCGATTAGATGATGCTCGACGTAAGAAAGGCCGTTTTCCCTCACCAGCATATCGAGCGTATTAATGGACCGGGAATCGTCGTGGCCGAGCCAGGCGCAAAAAACACTGAGGCCGCGCAGGTCCCGCCGGTGCTCGTGAGGAACAATATCGTTGGGATCGTCCTTCCTCGTGCCGTGATACCGAAAAGGGCCCACGGGCCTGCCGGAAAGAATCAGACTTGCCACCCCCCGGTACTTCCCCTCTTCGTCGTGGGGAACTTTGAGAAGAATTTCAGTGACGTCCCGCTCCTCCATCTCCCGTTCATCGCCCACCGGGTCACGAAGCAGCACATCGTCGTCCAGCACGAGTTGCTCCCGGTTGAAAAACACCAGGTAGTTCTCCGGCACATGGTATCCCAAGGCGTAGAAAAACTTCGACGAGATCACGTCGGCTGCCGTGGCGATTTCCGGATAATTTAGAGGGTCGAACTTCAGAATGTAGATGCGGCCTTGGGAATCGAGGATCGTAAAGCCCGGGGTAATTCCTTCCGCCTTGGCGGCAACCACCCGCCAGGGCCCCTCCAAGGACGGCGCATTCTCATCGCCGGGACCCCGAACCAGCTCTTCCGTCGTCATCGGGTTCTGGTAATGACGGTTCGTGTACCAACTGCTGTCGGGCGCCTCTCCCAGGGTGTTGACCGCCTGTGCCGGAATCAGCTTGGTTTTTGTATGCCGTTCTCCGGGTTGGGACAACGTGTTGTAAAAAAAATCGTAGTAGTCGCTCAGCTTGCGGCTCAACACATTTTCCACGTTCATCGGGGGCGGCACTTTTGTGATGGGATCGTCCTCATAAAACTTTTGCGCGCTGAGGTTCAGTGGCAGCAGCAGCAAAAGAAGTGTGATTCTCAGGAACTGGCCGCTGAGAAGCGATTGCGAAGTCATGCGGTGTCCATTCATTAAGAAATCGACTCTGTGCATAGGCCTACCAAGTGCGATCCATCCCGACGACTTCCACACGATCGGGCTTTTTGCGAAGATAAACCGTTACCGTCTTTTTCGGGTCGCTGCCATGAATCTCAGCGGCGAAATAATTGCCAGGCGCTGATTCCAGAAGTTGTTTTGGCAAGCGAAAGGTTGTTTCGTCGGCAATTCGCGTCTTTTGTTCCGTATCGTTGTCGAATCGCGACCACTGGACCGCATAGTCCCGCGGGGAGATCAGACGGTGCTTGACGGCAAGGTCCTCAAACTCCAGCAGATCGCTTGTCACCTGAAAGCGATCCAGAGGCAAGACCTTTTGAAAGTAAGTCCTCCCGATCTTGTCTCTGCGGGCAATGAGGTGGGATGTGAGCCCATCCTCGGCAGCCGGGTCACTGTAGTCGGCCGTTTGGACAAGGGCCCGAATCTGTCCGTCCGTAAAAGCCATCACCTGCTTGGCGGCCCAGAACGTGTCTCCGGGCAGCCGGTTTTCAAAAGCGGGAATCGGGTAGTTGGTCTTCCACTTCTCTGGCTCGAAAAGCTGCGATTCGAAGTTGCCCAGCGACGGGAGCTTGGGATAGCGCGCCCTGGCCCAGCGAGGCACATAGAAGCCGAGGGTGAAAGCTTGCAAGGCGGACGACTTCCAGGCAAATAGATACTCATTGCCCGCCCGAGGACTTTTCGCCGTGAAGCTGTCGCTGCCCAGGCTCGCGCCAAAATCGAGCAGAAAGTGCTTGACATAACGGATGCCGTTTTCTTCCACCAACGTGTCGAGCGAGTTGAGCGACTTTGCGTCATTATGTCCCAGCCAGGCAAAGAAAACGAACAGACCTCGCAGGTCGCGGCGATGTTCGTGCGGCACTACATCGTTCGGATCGTCGCGACGGGTGCCGTAGTAGCGGAAAGGTCCCAGGATCTTGCCGCTCAGATACAGGCTGGCCACCGCACGGTATCCCTTATCAGAGTCGCGCGGCACACGCAGAAGAATTTCCCCGATATCCCGATCGTTCATCTTCCGGTGTTTGCCGTCCGCATCCGTGAGGGTGGCATCGGGCGCCACTACGAGCTGTTGCCGCTTGAAATACACGACGTAGTTCTCCGGCATTTGTACGTCGTCAGATAATGTTGGACACAGAGCATAAAAAGATAAGGTGGCGTTCAGGCTCCTCTGGGTTGATGTTAGGCTGCCCTTCTTTTGAAGTGCAACCGTTTTCTTAAGATCATAGTTTTCTCTTTGATGCGATCCCGTTTTTGCAGGATGGCACTGCCTTGGCCTGTAAAAACGTCATACGGTGTCAGGTTGTTCAGGCTTTCATGGTATCGGTTGGTGTTGTAGTGGTTGACGAAGGCATCGATCTGCCGCTCCAGCTCTTCTGGCAGGTAATAGTTGTTGAGCAGGATGCGGTCTTTCAGAGTTCGGTGCCAGCGTTCGATCTTGCCCTGCGTCATGGGGTGATAGGGCTTGCCGCGAGTATGCGGCACGCTGTTTTCTGCCAGCCATGATTGCAGTTCGGAAGAGACGTAGCACGGCCCGTTGTCGCTCAGGAGGCGAGGTCTGTGCCGGGCGCCCACGCGGTCGAGGCCGGTGGCTTGCAAAGCATCCCGCAACGTGGCCGAGACGTCACTTGCGCTCATGGTTTTGCACAGCCGCCAGGCGATGATATAGCGCGAGAAGTCGTCCAGCACCGTGGACAGGTAGAACCAGCCCCAACCGATGACTTTCAGGTAGGTGAAGTCGGTCTGCCAGAGCTGGTTGACCGCCGTGGTCGGGTTGGCGAACCGTTCCGCCGCTTTCAGGACAATAAAGGCTGGCGCGGTAATCAGGTCATGGCTTTTCAGGACGCGGTAAACCGTCGATTCAGAAAGGTAATACCGCCTTTCCTCGGTAAAACGCACCGCCAGCTCGCGTGACGACAGATCGGGCTCGGCCAGGGCTAACGTCACCAACTGCTGAGTTATCTCCTCCGGCACCTTGTTCCAGACAGGGCCAGGATCGGGTTTTTTGTCTTCCAGCCCATCAAAGCCTTCCGACACATAGCGGTCGTACCAGTTGTAAAACGTCGATCTGGGAATGCCAACCTGCTGCAGCGTCCGGCGCACCCCCAGGGCAGATTGCTCCACCGTGCAGATGATCTCCAGCTTCTCCGAGGCAGGGTATCTCATGTATGTTCCTCCCCATCCCCGATCACGCATGGTGGTGGCTTTTTTTAGCAGGCGATTTTCCAGCATAGCCTCGGCCAGGGCCTCTTTCAGCTGTACGGCCTGCTCCCGCAGAGTCTTGACTTCGCCACTGGTTGCCTCACGGTCTATGTCGCCCGCCAGCCGCTTGCGGCCAGCCTCCAGAAACTCCTTGCTCCAGCGGTAATACTGGTTCTGGTGCAGCCCCTCGCGGCGGCACAGCTCCGCGATGCTGTCCTCGCCGCGAAGTCCCTGCAATACAATGCGGATTTTGTCTTCCGGGCTGAACCTGCGCCGCGTCCTGCGTTTGATCTCCCGGACGGCCTTCTCGACCGCCCCCCTGTCGTCTTGTTTTTGTCTCATCTTCGTTCCTTTCAGTCTCTACGATGAGCCAAAAACATCACCTTAACTATTACCCTCTACCTGTCCAACAAGCCCTGACGGGGCACAAGCGACTTTTCCACCATCCGGTGGTTGTCCCTTTTTACCGTTGTCGTTGTCGTGGTATGGATTTATGCGGCCCGTTACGCGGGGCGCCACTTCCATAAAATGACACAGTCGAAGGTTGGTTCCGCAACCAAGGTCACCGTCTGACCTATATTGGCCCGTTTGCCGGGAAATCCCGGGTCGGGCGAAAGTCCTTCAGGCGATTTTGCTGATCTTCCTGCCGGGCGGTTAGCGCCTTTTCTCAATCTTTTGTCCTCCCTGCGTTGTCGCGTTGGCGTCAGGAACTTGCCAAAGCAGTGGGGTTAAGAATAGCTCGCAACGGGCACGCGGCCGCTTCGAGGCGCAGATGTCGTCCCCGCATTTTGCCCGTTGTCTCAAGCAGTGGGGGCTTGAACAACCGGCTTTATTCCTATATGACGGTATTGTAGAGGGAGGAGAATCTATGAGGCGCAAGATATATCTGTTCGTCTTCGTCCTGACGCTTGTTGTCTGCCTTTTGCCTAACCGTGACCTTCTAGGTCAATCTCCGTCAAAGAAAGAACCAGCAAGTGACCTGATGAAGTTGAGCACCTCGCTCCAGGCCTTGTCGGAACGGGTCAGCCCGGCGGTGGTGCAGATTTTCACGACGGGCTTTGCCCCAGTCCAGGATGTTGTGGGGGCCAGCACAGGGCTGGTTTCCACCCAACGCAGCAGCGGCTCCGGGGTCCTGGTTGACCCGGATGGGTATATCGTCACCAACGCTCATGTGGTCGAAGGCGCCCGGCGAGTGCAAGTCTTGCTGGCGGTTTCACCTGATGAGAGAGCCCAGTGGCGCTCCATTCTAAAGCCTCGCGGGAAGATGGTTCCTGCCCATATCGTAGGAATCGATCGAGAGACCGATCTCGCCGTACTGAAGGTTGAACAAAAGGGGCTGGCGGCGCTCGAACTGGGGAATTCCGACCGGGTACGGCAGGGCCAGTTGGTGCTGGCGTTCGGCAGTCCTCTCGGGTTGGAGAATTCGGTGAGCTTGGGCGTGGTGAGCTCCGTGGCGCGCCAACTTCGCCCCGAGGATCCGATGATCTATATCCAAACAGATGCCACCATCAATCCCGGGAACAGCGGCGGACCCCTGGTGGACACCGAGGGTCGCGTGATTGGGATTAACACATTCATCGTGTCGCAGTCCGGCGGCAGCGAAGGAATTGGCTTCGCAGCGCCCAGCAATATTGTCCGTAACGTTTTCAGGCAGATCCGAAGGACCGGACGGGTTCGCCGCGGCGAGATAGGGTTGGCGACCCAAAGCGTGACGCCGACGCTCGCAGCCGCCTTGGGGCTCACGCAGGACTGGGGTGTGATCGTTCGAGATGTGTTTCCCGGCGGACCGGCCTATGCGGCTGGAGTCGAGATCGCAGACCTGATCCTGACTTTGGATGGCAAAGTCATGGAGAATGCGCGTCAGTTTGAGGTGAATCTCTACCAGCGTTCCATTGGCGACGCGGTGACCCTGGAGGTGCTTCGCGGTTCGCAAAAGCTCACGAAGATCGTTACGTTATGGGAGCGCGCCAACGACCCCGACCTTTTTGCGGACATGGTCAGCCGCGAGACAAACCTCATTTCAAAGCTTGGTATTCTGGGCGCCGAGCTGGACGACCGGATCATCGAAATGCTCCCGCCGCTGCGGGAATCCTCCGGCATTTTGGTTGCAGCACGGGCCGCGCAGGCCCCCTCTCAGGGCGAAGGATTTCTGCCGGGTGACGTGATTCATTCGATCAACGGGGCGCCGATCCGGAACCTCGCCGGACTCAGAGCCGCAGTGGACGGCCTCCAGATCGGCGACCCGGCAGTTATCCAAATCGAGCGGCAGGGTCAATTCCTGTTCCTTGCCTTCGAGATCGAATAGGAATCGGAAGCCGGGAACTCAGCCGGGCTCAGCCCTCACTTGAGTCCACTTGGTTGCTGGCTGTCTCCAAACTTCTTCCTCAACTCGGTGAGGTTCAGTTCAATAGACTGGTGGGAGCGCATCAGGGTAGCCAGGATTTCTTCGCGGGAGCGCGTCTCTCGCTTTTTCTTGCGGCGGTCTTCCAGGAAGGGCCACAGCCGCTCGCGGATCGGCGGGGGCAGGATGCTTTCCAGGTATTCCAGGGCAGTTCCCCGGAGGTGCTCGTCGGTGGTGTGCAATCCCCGGAAGGCGATTTGGAGAGGCTCTTTGGGCAGAACCAGCGAGAGAATCGTAAAGACGTGTTCCAGGCTCCGATTCGCGCGGTCCCTCAGGAAGTCGTCTATAAAGGGCGAATCCTCCAGACCATCCTCCGGGTCCAGGAGCCGATGGCTTCCCCAGACCTTCTTGCCGACGGTTACTTCCCGCTTCACGGCCTCGAAGACCGGCTCCGGGTCGATGCGAATTTCCGGGTTTCTGTCCCGAACCGATGCCAGCGCGCAGCCGCATTGAAAGCGGACCTCAAACCGCTTGTCGGCCAGGCCCAGCAAAAGCCCGTCGGCCACCCGCTGGGAAGCGGTGACAGAAAGCACCTTCGGGATGCGCCGACGGATGGCGAATTCCTGGCCCGGGTCGAGTAGCGCATCCACCAACTGCCCCGTCATGTGAGGGGCTGCCCGGCGCAGAGCCAGCAAGGCGTCGTCGGAGACCTCGTCCCACGCGAGCAGGGGAATGACGTGTGAAAACAGGAGCGGGTCGAGAAGTTCCTCCGCGCGCAGAGCCTTCCGAACACGGTCCGCGTCTGCCGAGCGGAAAGCCGCAATCCGCTCGACAACCGGGTCCTGAGGGGTCGGAGCCGCTTTTCCCTGCTTCTTCGATGCCATGTCGCGAGATAGGCCGAGGGACGGAACGTCGGATTCTGACTTGTGGATCAAGAGGTCCCTGCGCTGCGTTTTCTCGCTGGGGAGAGGCTGGGAAGAGGGGAGCGCCGGGAGGTCGCCGCTCAGATGCAGGGCTCCGAGGGTTTGCAAAATCGTGGAGCGGGTGGTGCTGTCCTCTGCCTCGGAAATGTCCAGTTCGACCTTCCGGTTCAGCAAATTCTTCTCGAGCGAAACGATGTAGCCACGGTTCAAGCGGCTGGCCACCAGGAGACCCAGGAACGCAAGGACAATCGACAGGACCAGGATGGCGGAGTGCGCTACGGCCGGTCCGAGCAGCAGCATCAATCGGATGAGGCCGCCGCCGAGAGCGTCTCCCAGGCGGTCAAATCCCACATCGACCATAGTTTTGGTTGCGCGCTTTTCCTGGGCGGGGATCGGCGTATAGAGAATTTCGTACCCGGAACGGAAAAGGGAGCTGCGAACCACCGACTCCGCGCCCCGGGCGATCCCGGCGCTGCCGAGACCCGGCGCAATCAGCGCTCCTACTCCTCCCGCAGCCACGATGAAGGGAAGAGTCCCCACCGTTTTCGCGAGGCCCAGCTTTTCCAGCGCGCGGCGGCTGAGAGAGGTCTGAATAAAGAAGGTGAGCAGGCTGGCGGCGCTGTAGAAGACGGCAAAGAAGCGCATCAGGCTCTCCCCGCCCCCAAAGGTTGCGGCGGCTTGAGCCTTGAAGACGTAGTCAATACCGGCGCCGCTCACCGTCGCCAGCAGCACCAGCACGGCCAGGTTGCGCAGGTAAGGAGCTTCTCTGAGGATATGGAAGACCGACCGGCCGCGTGCAGGAGCGGAGTCGCCGCTCGAATCTTTTTTTTCCGGCGGCTGCCCTGCCGGCTTCCCCGCCGGAGGGCCAGCCACGTCTTGCAGCGGCCTCAGCCCGCGGACCGCCCAGGCGCAAAACAGATGGAGGGCGGCCATCATGGGAAGCATGGTCGCGACCGAGAAAGTCGCCCCCACGCGTTCGGCCAGAAGGCCGCCGGCGAGTCCTCCGAGAGTGGCTCCGCCGGCAATCCTTCCGATTCGTTTCTTGGCTGTCCTGGGATCGAACCGCTCGTTCACCATCGACCAGAACCCCGAGATCAGCACGGCGCCGATACCGGCCATGTGGAGATAGACCACAACCGCGCCTGCTCGCGGACTTTGGTGCACCAGTCCCCACTCGCCCAGCAGCAACAATCCGCTGACCGCAAAAGCGCGGGGAACCAGTTTGGCCGGGGTGAGCGCGGGCATCGCACGGGAGGCTGCGAGCACCACGACAATGGAGAAAAAAGATGCCCCGATCAGCATCAGGGGCAGGGAGGTCACGTCAAAATTGGAAAGGAAAAGAGCGTCGCGGGTCGCCTTCCCTCCTACCTGGTGGGCGATCATGGCGGCAGCGCTCAGCATGGCGGCGGAGGCAGCCGCATCGGTTTCCGAGCGCCTGGACATCACTCTGGCTACGTCTCCCTTTCCGTGACCAGATCAGCCTGTGGACGAGCTTCCGGAGACGGCATGTGGGTGCGCCACCAGCGCTCGGCGCGCTCCGGGCTCCAAGTTTCGGCTATCTCGCAAGCAGCCAGCCGCCGGGAGAGTTCCAGCGCGCTTTGCGGCCGCTTGTCAGGCTCCTTTTCCAGGCAGGAGAGGATGACTTGTTCCAGGGACGCGGGAATGTCGACCTCAGTACGTTCCGACGGCGGGATGGGAGGGGTTTGGAGGTGTGCCAGCAGCATGGCCATAGGAGTGCTTCCTTCGAACACTAGCTGTCCTGTCAACAGCCAGTAGCCGACGCATCCCAGGGCGTAGATGTCCCAGGCGGCATGTAGGCCGGCGTGCCCGTTGTGGTTCCCTCCACGGTGAGCCGGGTTTGAGCTTCTTCCGATTGCAGTCCGCGCATCGATCCCCAAGGCCATTTCAGGCGGCATGTAGGCCGGCGTGCCCGTTGTGGTTCCCTCCACGGTGAGCCGGGTTTGAGCTTCTTCCGATTGCATGTCATCCTTCACAAAATCAAGCACCTTGATGAAATCATAATCCAGGCCCAAGCGGCACGCGAAAATGTTCTTGGGGTTGATGTCGCGATGAATCAAGCCGTTGCTGTGTGCCTCGGCCAACGAGTCGCAGGCTTGCTGGAGAAAGTAGATGACCCGCTCGGGCGGCAGAGGACCGAAACGCTCCACCAGCGCATCCAGATCGAGTCCGTCCAAAAGCTCCATCACGTAGTAGAAGCATCCGTCATCGGCGGTGCCAAAATCGTACACCGCAACCGTATGGGGAGAATGGAGCGCGGCGGTAGCCTGCACCTCCCGCTCGAAACGGCGCGCCACAGTGCCCGCCCGTTTATCCTTCATCATACAGATATCGGATCGAATCATTTTGAGAGCTGACGTGCGCGCCAGCATGCGATGCTGCGCCCGCCAGACCTCTCCCATGCCGCCGCTCCCGAGCGGGTCGAGCAGTTATGTAACTCCCCATCTCCCGCGCCTTGCTGACGTCGCACCCCAGCCGGTAGATGAAGCGAGACAACAGCATCGCCCCCGCGGCAAACCAGAAGTTCGGGAAGAAAAGACCCAGCCACACGCCGGGCTCCGGAACAGGGCTTTGGTGGAACAAAATCGACACCCACAACCCGACAGGACCCATTGCGGCGGAGCTCAGGGCCGCCAGATGTGTCTTTCCAAACGTGCCGGGCACGACCAGGACGAAGAACGCGATCCAAACAACAACCGAGGAGATGCCTCGCGCCGGCAGGTCCGGAGAAAACGGCATTGAGAATTCGACCAAAGCGATCCAGAAAGCACCGACGACTTCAAAGAGGAGGCCGATGTCCAGCATCAAACGGTCCGGCAGCTTCCGGCTCCACGCCAGCGCGCAGACAACCGAACCAGTAACAATGGCGCCAATCAGGCCGATGTCGGCAAGAGGAAAAAGCGCCGGAAACAGGTAGTGCTCGGGAATGCCTTCGGGATGGCCGCTGTAATGGCCAACAAGGCGAAGAGCGATATGGGACGCCACGTAAACAAGCGCGAGCCACCCCAATCGGTTGACCGCCTTTTCCACCATATCGGGCGGCAGATCATAGCAATGGATCGTGCTCCGGTTTGACCCGGTTGGCTGCGGGGTTTCCGCCCGTGTGACCTGCGCGGGTTGGTTTTCTGGCTGCTGCATCGGAACCTGTTGTAGCGGGACCTGTCGTATCGGAACCTAATATTAAGCCATGAACAGCGTCATGTAAATGCAAGTTGCCGCTGCTCGGCAGATAGAGACAAAAACTCATGATATTAGATTCCGCTCTGCCGGGATCGGTTCATCTTTCTGCCCATCTTCTCTGTGGCAGGCCGCCGCGCCGTGCGATAATTGCTGCCGTTCCAAATAAGCGGCGCGCTGGAAACCGGCGCGCGCAAATGGACCTTTCCGCTGGCCGGGAGTTCCCCATTCCCGGCTGCTGCGGGCGATGGAAGGAACGGAAGGAAAACCAGGATGCTATTGGCGGTTGCAGTCCTTTCCGGTTTTGTGATGGCGCTCGCTGCGCCGTGGCTGCACCGGATCGCGCGGAAGACTTCCGGGTGGGTGCTCGCGCTGTTTCCTTTGGCTCTGACGGTCTATTTCGCCGGCCAGATCAGCGGGGTGGCGGCGGGCGAGGTTTTAGCGGTCAGCGCCGATTGGGTTCCCAGCCTCGGCATTGCTCTCTCGTTCAGCCTGGACGGACTGAGCCTGCTGTTCGCGCTGCTGATCAGCGGCATTGGCGCGCTGGTGGTGGTCTACGCCGGCGGGTATCTGGCAGGGCACGCTCACCTGGGCCGCTTCTACGCCTTCCTGTTGATGTTCCTGGCCTCCATGCTGGGGCTGGTTCTCGCAAATAACGTGATCACGCTGTTCGTATTTTGGGAGCTGACCAGCGTAAGTTCCTATCTGTTGATCGGCTTTGAACACGAGCGGGAGGCGGCGCGGCATGCGGCTCTGCAGGCGCTGCTGGTGACGGGGCTCGGCGGGCTGGCGCTGCTGGCCGGGCTGCTTTTGCTGGGGCAAGCCGGAGGGAGCCTGGAACTCTCCGAGTTACTGACCCGCGGCGAAGCAATCCGGGCGCATCCCTTTTACGCGCCGATTCTGCTGCTGATCCTGGCCGGCGCTTTCACCAAGTCGGCCCAGTTTCCGTTCCACTTCTGGCTGCCGAGCGCGATGGAAGCGCCCACGCCGGTCAGCGCCTACCTGCATTCGGCGACCATGGTCAAGGCCGGAGTTTACTTGCTGGCGCGGCTCAGCCCGGCGCTGGGGGGGACAGAGCTTTGGTTTTATATCGTCACCGCCGCCGGAGCCGCCACGATGCTGACGGGTGCATACCTGGCCTTTCAGCAAAGTGACATGAAGCGAATCCTGGCCTATTCCACAATGAGCGCGCTGGGAATGATGGTGCTGCTGCTGGGGATCGGCACGGAGCGGGCCGTGAAGGCGGCTATCGTTTCGATACTGGTTCACGCGTTGTACAAGGGCGCGCTGTTTCTGGTTGCTGGAGCGGTGGATCACGAGACCGGCACGAGAGATGTAGGCCGGCTCGGCGGACTGCGGCACGCCATGCCTATCACGGCGGCGGCGGCGGCCCTGGCCGCGCTCTCCATGGCTGGGCTTCCGCCTCTGTTTGGCTTCATCGGCAAGGAGATGGTCTATGAGGCGGTATACGAATCGCCAATCACTGCTGCTCTTTTGACCGGCGTGGTTGTCTTGTCGAGCATGTTCCTTCTGGCCGTGGCCGGCGTCGCAGGATTGCGGCCCTTTTTCGGAAAACAGACCTCCACGCCTAAACACCCTCACGAAGCGCCGCTAAGTTTATGGCTCGGGCCATCCTTGCTGGCGGGACTGGGTTTGCTCAGCGGGCTGTTTCCAGGCGCCGCCGGATGGCTTGTTTCGCCCGCTGTCGCAGCCTCCTGGGGGAAATCCGCCGGCGTCGAGTTGGCGCTGTTTCATGGATGGAGTCCCGTTTTGCTTCTCAGCGCGGTTACCGTTGCCGGAGGGCTCGGCCTCTTTGCCGTCCGGGGTGCATGCCGGCGGGTTGCGTCCCATCTCGCTGGTGTTTCTCGGTGGGGGGCCACGCGTGGGTATGAACTGGCGCTCGATGGCGTCAACGGGCTGGCTCGGGCGCAGACCCGCTTCCTGCAGAGTGGCTACCTGCGGTACTACTTGCTGACGATCATCGCGACGACGCTGGGGCTGGCCGCCTACACGTTGCTGAGCCGGGCCGGGCTGCCCGTTCCGCAGGGCAGCTTGCAGGTTCCCTTATACCAAGCGGTCCTGGCGGGGTTGATCCTGCTGGCAGCCCTGGCGGCGGTGCTCTCGCAGTCGCGTTTGGGCGCGGTGGCTGCGCTGGGCGTCGTCGGGTACAGCGTCGCTTTAATCTTTGTCTTGTTCGGCGCGCCGGACCTGGCGATGACGCAATTCCTGGTGGAGACGCTGACCGTCATTCTGCTGGTGCTGGTGCTGTATCACCTGCCGCGTTTCGCTACTCTTTCGACCAGGCGCGAGCGGATTCGGGACGCGGCGGTGGCGCTGCTGGCCGGAGGGTTGATGACGGCGCTCGTATTGGCTGCTACCGCGATCCAACCCCAGCACGAAGTCTCCGCCTATATGGCCGGCAACAGCGCGGTACTGGCGCACGGGCGCAACGTGGTCAATGTCATCCTGGTGGATTTTCGCGGGCTCGACACGTTGGGCGAGATCACGGTGCTGGCCGTGGCCGGCATCGGAGTGTACTCGCTGCTCAAGCTGCGAATCCGGAAAGGAGAACGGCCGTGAGTTCCTTGATCCTGCGCACGGCCACGCGTCTCCTGAAGCCGTTGATGCTGTTTTTTTCTGTTTTCGTGCTGCTGCGCGGCCATAACGAGCCCGGCGGCGGTTTCGCAGGCGGGCTGATGGCGGCGGCGGCCTTTGCTCTCTATACCATCACCTTTGACGTGTCCTCGGCGCGCTCTGCGCTGCGGATTGACCCGCACAACCTTGTCGGAGCGGGACTGCTGCTGGCTGCCATCAGCGGCGGCATTTCCCTCCTGCAAGGACAGCCCTTTCTGACCGGGCAATGGATTGCCTTGCCTGTGCCCGGCGTCGGGGAGGTGGCTCTGGGCACGGCCTTGCTATTCGATACCGGCGTCTACATGGTGGTGCTGGGCGTAACCTTGCTGATTATCTGGTCGCTCGCGGAGGAGTGACATGAACACCTGGATGGCATTCGTCATCGGCGGCCTCTATGCCGCCGGTTTGTACATGATGATGCGGCGCAGCATCGTGAAACTTATTATCGGCCTGTCGCTGCTGAGCCATGCGGCGAACCTGCTGATCTTCACGGTTGGCGGGCTCACGCGCGGGCGGCCTCCTCTGATCGCGGCCGGGGAAACCAGCTTGCAGGTTCCTTTCGCAGATCCGATTCCCCAGGCGCTGGTTTTGACGGCAATCGTCATCAGCTTTGGAGTCCTGGCGTTCGCGCTGGTCCTGGTGCATCGCACCCACCAGACGGCCGGCACGGACGACCTCGACAAATTGAAGGCAACCGACACATGAACGTGTTGTTGGTGCTCCCCATTTTAATTCCCTTGGTGACGGCAGCCGTCTCGTTGCTGGCCTGGAGGCACCCGCGCTGGCAACGCCGGCTGGGCGTTTGCGGAGCGGCTGCGTTGCTGGCGGCCGGCTTGGTGCTGCTGGAAAGTGTCCGGAACGGCGGTATCCAGACAGCCCAGATGGGAGACTGGCCTGCTCCTTTCGGCATCACTCTGGTTGCCGACCTGTTTTCCGCGATCATGGTCGTGATGGCCGGGTTGGTGGGTTTCGCGGTGGTCGTGTACTCTACCGCCACCGTGGATCACCGGCGGGAATCGTTCGGGTACTACCCGCTGCTGCACATCCTGCTGATGGGCGTCTGCGGCGCCTTCCTGACCGGCGACATTTTCAACCTCTATGTATGGTTTGAAGTCATGCTGATCGCCTCCTTTGTGCTGCTGGCGCTGGGCGGGGAGCAGGAACAGTTGGAAGGCGCCTTCAAGTACGTCACGCTCAACCTGATGTCGTCGGCGTTGTTTCTGGCGGCGGTGGGAATCCTCTACGGCGTGGCGGGCACGCTGAACATGGCCGACCTCGCCCGGAAGCTGCCCCAGGTGGAGCAATCCGGCTTGGTGACGACGCTGGCGATGCTGTTCCTGGTGGCGTTCGGCATCAAGGCGGCTGCCTTCCCCCTGTTTTTTTGGCTTCCGGCTTCCTATCATACTCCGCCGGTTGCGGTATCGGCCCTCTTCGCGGGCCTTCTGACCAAAGTCGGCGTGTACGCGCTGATTCGCGTCTTCACGCTGCTGTTTACACAGGAGGTATCCTATACGCACACGCTGATCCTGGCCGTGGCCGGCCTGACGATGGTGACGGGTGTTTTGGGGGCGATGGCGCAAAATGAATTCCGGCGTATTTTGTCGTTCCACATCGTCAGCCAGATCGGATATATGTTGATGGGTTTGGGACTGTTCACGGTAGCGGGCCTGGCTGGCTCGATCTTCTACATCATGCATCACATCATTGTAAAAACGAATTTGTTCCTGATTAGCGGTGTGGCGAATCATTTCAGGGGCACGTACCAGTTGAAGGATCTGGGAGGACTTTACCGTGCCTACCCCGGCCTGGCTATATTGTTCCTGATCCCGGCGCTGTCGCTGGCCGGTGTCCCGCCGCTGTCTGGATTTTTTGCGAAGCTGTCGCTGCTCCAGGCCGGATTGGCGACCGGACAGTACGCCATTGTTGCCACGGCGTTAGGCGTCAGCTTGCTCACTTTGTTTTCCATGACCAAGATCTGGGCGGAAGTCTTTTGGAAACCTGCGGCCGGAACGGGAACGCCGCAGGATCCGTCCGAGCCTCATCCGCCCAAACATGAATCGCCCAAATGGAGCTTCTCTTTGTTCGTGCCCGTGGTCGTATTAGCGGTTTTGACGCTGACCATCGGGCTGGCCGCCGAGCCGTTCGTCGGCCTTGCGATCCAAGCTGCCCATCAATTGATGAATCCGGCCGGCTACATCGAGGCTGTTCTGGGAGGCCGACCGTGAGCGCGTTTCTGTGGAACCTCCTGCTGGCGATTATCTGGGTTGCCTTGACGGAGCAATTCACTCCGGGGAACCTGATAGTTGGTTTTGGATTA
The DNA here is from genome assembly GCA_963666975.2 of Terriglobia bacterium. Taxonomy (GTDB): domain Bacteria; phylum Acidobacteriota; class Terriglobia; order 2-12-FULL-54-10; family 2-12-FULL-54-10; genus JADFGZ01. The sequence goes on from CAXVYR010000004.1 coordinate 2,357,798, forward strand.
GGTTACCTGATTTTAACTTTTACCCAGCCTATCTTAGGGAAGTCGAACTATTTCCCCAAGGTGCGCCAGGTTCTCGGATTTGCGCTCTATTTCCTGTGGGAACTTGTTTTGGCGAACCTCCGGGTGGCTTACGATGTGGTGACGCCGACTCACCATATGCAGCCGGGGGTGATTGCGGTCCCGCTCGACGCAAAAACCGACGCAGAGATCACCACGCTGGCCAATTTCATCACGCTCACGCCCGGCACTCTCAGCCTGGACGTATCGGAGGATCGCAAGGTGCTGTATATCCACGCCATGTACATTCATGACCGCGAAGCGCTCCGGCGCGAAATTAAAAGCGGGTTGGAGCGGCGGGTTTTAGAGGTGATGCGATGACCCCCAGCGAGATGGGACCGCTTTCGTCCGCGATTCGTGTGGCGTGGGTCATGCTGAGCGCGGGACTCGTGCTGGCTTTTTTTCGCCTGGTACGGGGCCCCAGTCTGCCGGACCGCGTCGTCGCACTGGACCTGACAGCGACCCTGGTGGTGGGAATGATTGCCGTGGATGCCATTGCCAGCCGCCAGCCGGTGATCCTGGACGCTGCCATCGTCGTTTCCTTGGTCGCCTTTGTAGGCACGGTGGCCTTTGCCCATTACGTGGAAAAGAGAGGATCGGAATGAAGGAATGGATTTCAGCCGGCCTGCTGATCATCGGCGTAACCTTTATGCTGCTGGCCGCCATTGGCATCGTTCGCATGCCGGACCTGTTTACACGAATGCAGACGGCCACCAAGGGAGGCAGCCTGGGCATTGTCTGCACATTCCTTTCTGTGGCGGTTTACTTTGGAGAGTTTGCCATCACCGCGCGGTCTCTCCTGATTATTGCTTTTTTTTTCTTGACTGCGCCGGTGGCGGCCCACATGATTGCGCGGGCGGCGTATTTCGTGGGCTACCAGCTTTGGGAGGAGACAGTGACCGACGAGTTGCGCGGCCACTACGATCTGCACACTCACGCTTTGGACAGCGGCACCTATGAGGTCGTTGTGCGGAAGCCGAAGACCGGGTTGCCGGACTCCGGCGCAGCGAGCGGTGAAAAAGCGAGTGCTGAAAAAGAGTAAAGAGTATGGAGCGCGCGTATTGAGCATAAGTGCGGAGCGAAACGCGCGAAATGACTGACGTTCGAGCCATGAGCAAGCTCTTCGGGAATGGGCCGCGGCTTTCCGGGAAGCTGCTGGGAATTCTGGCAATCGCTCTTATCCTTCTTATCCTTAATCCTTGCCGCCCAGGGCGGCGGGCTTGCAGGAAACTCGCGTTGGCCGAGTCCAGACAGCCCTCATTCCTGCGCTGGAGTTTTCCCGCATCGCTATCGCTCGCGGTTTCTCCAAGCAGGAGGAATTCTTTTTCTTGGACAACTTCACCAGTGGGCCATGTCACTTCCTGGCCAGCGAGGACGACTACGACTTTCTGCGGGATCAGCTTCCGGTAGCGAGCCTTCGGTCATCGCAAGTCCACCTTGTTGCAGAAAATGACCGGTTTTCTCAATGACAATGACTTATGATCAGGGGCGTTATCCCAATTACTGGGCGCTGGTCACCACGCACTACATTGGCGGCAACGGGCCCTGAACATCAGACTGCGGCTGCGGGCAAAACCCGGGCAGTGATGGGCATCTCCGAGTGAATGGAACACAAGTAACATTAAACATTGAACATTGGTTTTTGAAAGCCTATCTGTACTATGCTGAAAGCAAGAGACGGGCGGTTAGCTCAGTTGGTTAGAGCACCTGCCTTACAAATTGGTGTTCCCATCCCACACTGTTGATTTTATTGAGCATTCATTAGCTTCTACGCACGTTTTCACCCCCACTATCCTGCGTATTGAACGGTATTCTGAACGGAAAAATTTATCCGAGGTGAGCGTGCAGGCGTAAGCTTCCACCCTGCCTGAGAGCTTCTTCCAGGTTCCCGCTGGGGGATAGGGCTGCTGCAATTTGGGAGTGTCCTAATTGTGTGTTGCTGGGTTATGTGTCCCGAATTATCCCGAGTTTTCTTGGGTCGGCGCTAAAACACTGGGGGGTACAGATATTTTCTAGTAGCAAAAAGGCCGAGTCGAGGCCGTAGCGGGTGCGGGCGGGTAGCGGTTTCTCGCTGCGGAACAAAGCATACGCGCAGAAATCTGCGAGTTGGATGAATTGTGAGGTTGCCGAATCCCTGAAAACGGGGTCCTCGATGATCCTATCAAGGGGGATATTTCGCGTCGTGCCCCCTTCTGGCCATGCACCGAAGCGACTGGGTATCGGATTGTACACCCCCATTCTGCGAATCAGTGAGGTATAGTCCTTTCCTTCATCGGAAATCAGGATCGTTTGGCTACTCCAAGATTTCATCGTGATATTGATCCGGTTCATCATTCGCTCGAACACACGAGCCTCGTTGGCTTTTGAGGCTGCAACAGCATTGAAAAGGCTCGCTCCGGGAAGCTCGGCGACAAATGATAGGGTTTCTTTGAAGATTCTACATCGGGTGCCCTTAAAAACTGGTTTGGGTGCGATTCTCCCTCGACCGGCAACAAAATCCGTAGCGTGAAATTCCACGGTAACAAATATGACCTCTTTCGCCTTTAAGGCCCGCCGAAAAGTCTTAATCGCCTCAAGTGCGCTTTTCCACTCCGTAGCCGGGATCGCCAGGACGGAGTAAATCCGAATGTCCTCGTCCCCAGAATCGTCAATGTAACATATATGCATTGACTTCCCCTGCCGACAGGTTTAATCTGAAGGTGCTTGGCTGGCCCTTTCCTATTAAGGGGATCGGAATCCGGCCTTGCTCCACCGGTTTGCCCAGGGGCGCTCCTGGGTTCTTAGAACACAAGGCACTCTTCAATAGACCATACATGATCGGTGATTCCTGCTTCCATTGCTGGAGTCAATCGAATTGATTTGTGCACCCGGCAGAAATTGTACCACGCAAAATATAGGGCTAAGGCCGCCTTCAGGCTCCCCGGATAGTCCCCTCAGATCACCCCCACCGCAATCAGGAACACCACCACCTGGAAGCTAGACCCCCCCTGGACAATTAATTGCCAAGCCCTCCGCTCCAGAACAGAGCCAGCCCACCGCGTCCTGTACCCGGGAATCAGTTTCACACCCCTAGGCTCTGATGTAGACTCTCACTGTTACTGGTACAAAAAATCGGTCTGGTCACTGTCGCCGCGGGAGCGATACTCAGCACCTTCAGCCGGTACAGAAGCGCCTTATAGCTGATATTGAGCAGCTTGGCTGCCTCCTTGCGATTCCAGTTGGTTTGATTCAACGCTCGGTGTATGGCCTCGGCCTCGGCCTTCCTCTTCAAGTCGTTGACTTTTTCCGTAAAGGAAATCTCCGAATCGGACGATTGCCCTGCAATGGCCCGGCTCATGTTCTTCTGAAACCGGCTCTGGGTGGCATTTTCCAGCTCTTCGGCCACTAAATCGCACCCATCGAGAACCAGATAGCGGCGGATCAGATTTTCCAGCTCACGGATGTTTCCCGGCCAATCATACTGGCACATGGCGGACAGCAGCCGCGGAGAAGGCATCATATCCGGACGGCCGTATTTGGCGCCGTACTTCTCGACGAAGTGGGAGATCAATACCTGCAGTTCGTCCATGCGCTCCCGCAGCGGCAGCACGCGGATGTTCACCACATTAAGACGGTAGTACAGGTCTTCCCGGAAAGAGCCCGACGCCAGAACCTCTCCCAGATTGGCGTTGGTCGCCGCCAGCACGCGCACGTTCACATTCACCGTCGATTTGCCGCCCAAACGGCTGTACTGGTTGTCTTGCAGGACCTGGAGCAACTTTGCTTGCAGGGCCGGCGACATCTCCGAGATTTCATCCAGGAAGATGGTCCCATTGTCGGCCATCTCAAATTTCCCGGGCTTGGAAGTGAAGGCCCCCGTGAAGGCCCCTCGCTCATAGCCGAACATCTCACTCTCCAGCAAATCTGTAGGCAGAGCCGCGCAGTTGATTTTCACGAACGGCTTGCCCCGGCGGTCCGAGGACTCATGGATGGCCCGTGCGACCACCTCTTTCCCCACTCCGCTCTCTCCGTGGATGAGGACCGGCACGTCCGTGTGCGCGATCTGAGAAATGGTCTGCTGAATCTTCAGCATCTGCGGATTCAGCGCGATAAACTGCGGCTGATTCTGCAAATTTTTTGGGGCGGCGTGTGGAGCATCGTTGGCCACCAAACGGCTTACATAACTTTGGAGCTTGCCCTCCTCGAACGGTTTCACCAGGTAGTCGGAGGCTCCGCTCTGCATGGCTTCCACGACCACTTCCGGCGAGCTGAGACAACTGAGAACCAGCACCGGCACCTTCTCGTGCGACTGCCGCAGCCGGCGCAGAGTTTCCATGCCGCCGAGGCCCGGCATCAGCAGGTCCAAGATCACCAGCGAGGGACAGGGCTTTTCGCTCAGCCTGCGGAGCACCTTCTCGCCGTTGTCCACCGTCTCCACGCCATGACCTTCCATCTTCAGAGAAATGTCGATCAGGTGTCGAATTTCCGCGTCATCATCTGCTACGAGTATTTGTGTGTTTATCGCGTTCATGAAATTTTGTCCTGTCTTTAGAGGGAAGTAGGAATTAAAACCGTAAATGCGCTGCCTTGGCCCTGTCTGTTTTCCGCCCAAATATTTCTTTCGTGCGCCATCACAGCCTTGCGGGCTACGGCGAGACCTAAAGCAAAACCTTTGCGATTGAAATTCACCAAACAAGATGTACTATGCGGTCCAATCGATTTTGGGACAATGAAGGGAAGGACACAATTTCACTGGGACCTTCTTCTCAGTGCAGAAATCAAGCTGCGGGCCGAGCACCTTATCTTTGTCACAAAACGGAAATACTCTTCCGCTTCCCACTATTGGGTCCCGAAGGACTTGCAGTGTTTTCAACGTCCTAGCACCCCGGTTGTTTTGGTCCTGCAACTGCTGCGAATATTGGAGAGAGCGGAACCCTGTTCGACAGCTAAGGCCCCCATGAAGCTACGGAGAGGAACTTTTTTGAGGGTGTCCCATACATAGTTGAAGGTTGAACGGCGGTTCGGCCCGAATCGAATAGAATCGGGCCAAGCCTAAATCCTATAGAAGGAGAACCGCCGAATGAAGGGAAAATATCACGTTTTGGAACTGGGTTCCAAGGGAGCCGAAGAAACCATCCAGAAGTTTTGCCAAACCAACGGACAGATGCTGTTGCCGGTGGTGGATCTGATCACGGAGGCGCGTCTGGCGGTGGATGAGGTGATTGATCGGGCCGGGCGAGGTTTGATTGAAACGATTCTGAGCATGAGCGCAGAGCAAATCGCGGGGCCAAAGAGTCCCGGGAAGGCGAGCGGAGAGGTGCGCTGGCATGGCCGGCAATTGGGGAGGGTGAAACTGGCCGATCGCCAGCTGCGGGTGGAGCGGCCCCGGCTGCGCCGGAAGGGCGGAGGGGAAGAAGCGGTGCCGGCCTACGAAGCGCTGCGGAAAAGCGAGAAGACGGGCGAGGAGATGTTCGAGGCACTGTTGAAAGGGGTTTCGACGCGGAACTACCGCGAGGTGATCCCGGAGATGGCCAACAGCGCTGGGGTGTCGAAGTCTCAGGTGAGCCGGGAAGCGGCCGAGCAAGGAGCGCGGCGGCTGGAAGAACTGTTGGCGCGGCGCTGGGAGGAGGTCGAGATTCTGGTGATTTACCTGGACGGAATGCGGTTCGGCTCCCACCACGTCATCAGCGCCGTGGGCGTGGACATCGAGGGCCGCAAGCATGTGCTGGGGATTCAACTGGGCGCGACCGAAAACGCCGCTGCGGTGAAAGACCTTCTCACCCGCCTGCGCCAGCAAGGTTTGCGCACGGATCAGCGCTATCTGTTTGTGATCGACGGCGCCAAAGCGCTCCGCGCGGGGATCGAGGAAGTATTCGGCAGCAATCAGCTGGTGCAGCGTTGCCGTACTCATAAGCTGCGCAACGTGGCTGAGCGGTTACCAAAGGGCGACAAAATGCTGGCGAATCAGGTGCGGTCGCTGATGCGCGCCGCCTGGCGATTGCCCCAAGCCGAGGAAGGCATCGTGCGCATAAAAAAGCTCGCTGGGATGATCGAGTGCGATCATCCGGCAGCAGCCGCCAGCTTGCGCGAAGGGTTGGAGGAGACCTTTACGATCAATCGAGCCGACGTTCCTCCCAGCCTCCACCGCTGCCTGGCAACCACGAACCTCATCGAGAGCCCGCAGTCGGGCGTGCGGAAAAAGACTGGCAATGTTTGCCGCTGGCGCGACGGCGAGATGACGTTGCGCTGGGTGGCAGGAGCGTTTCTGCTGACCGAGAAGAATTTCCGGAAGATCATGGGTTATCACGATCTCTGGGCTTTGGCATCGATTCTCGGCCGAAGTCCAAACGCTGCTTCCTCTCACAAGGAGGAAGTGGCGTAATATGAACTCAACCCGCCGTCCCAACCTGCAACTGAGTTTGGGACACCTTCACTTTTTTCACTACCACTGCACTGCTGTTCCATCCTTGGGATTGGCTTTCTCGGGCTCCACAAAACGGTGAAGGAAGTTTATGGCCATCGTATCCATTGCGATTAGGTTGTATTGGACATGCGCTTGCTTGTAGGAAATACAAATTGACGGGCTCAGGTTGAAAAACTGGAGTTACGAGCTTTGTGACTCTTACAAAATTGAACAATATAGGAGATGTGAGTATGTTCCACCGAATGAGAAATGTAGTTTTGGCATGTCTGCTGGCTTTCGGACTGTGCTCTGTTACAGAAGCGGTGGCCGATCCCATCCTATCAGTGGATGATGCCGTATTCGGTATCGATTCCATTACCCGAGACCCGAACTCTGGACTTGACTGGCTCGATCTAACTTTCACTGCTGGCAGGTCATTCAATGATATCAATTCTCAGTTAGGTCTAGGTGGCGAATTTGAGGGATTTCACCACGCATCAGGTGCCGACGTGTTCACTTTGTTCACAAATGCAGGTATTTCTGACATCAACAGTGTAATTTGAATTCTGCCAATTCGGCCCCAGTTTTGGGGTTACTGGATTTATGGGGAACTCTTCAGGATACAACTAACATTAAAAAATCGCAAATGATGGTTGCAGACCACTCGGGAGATTCGGGAACTGGACGATTCGTAGGGTCATTACTATGGATTGACGACCCTTCGGGTGGGGGCGCATTGGCACGAATCAAAGGCCCTACAGGGAGCTCGACGAGCGTGGATGAATTCCATCCCCATATTGCCCACGCGTTGATACGTGGTGATGGTGTTCCACCGCCAATCCCAGAACCAGCCACTCTCCTCCTTCTCGGCTCCGGCCTGGCAGGACTGGCGGGGTTTGGAAGGAAGAGGTTTTCCAGAAAGACGTGAAGCCTCTTGTGGATTCGGCATCAACCGCCCAATCTTCTCCAGAAACCACGCCTTTACACCCCTCCAGATTTCACGGAGAGGCCCCTACTTCTAGGTTTTTTGCCATTCTCTCGGACATCCTATACCTGAGTACCCCCGGAACCAAAGAGGGCCTGAAATCTAGGAGTGTGAAAAAAATATGGGGAGGGGGTGGAATTGCGAATCAGCCTAACCTGACTATAGTATTCTTCACAGCCTTCATTAAACGATTCCGAATTGCTTGTACATGATTCCCCTCAGCTCTCTTTCTTGATTTCAGGGAAATGCTTCTCGATCTTCGCGAGAAGGATGAGATTTGGTGAGATGCATTTGGGTATGGTGAGATGCATTTGGGTATCTTGAATGTTCGGCCGTCCTTGGAGCTCAACTCGATGAACGTATCGAATTGGTCGGCTTTCTTTGTGTGGACAGAAGCGAGATCAGTCCATTTCAGTTCTGCTCCTGAGATAGTGATGCCTTCATCGGACAGTTCCACAGAGAACGCAAACCACCGAAAAAGTGGAATGAACTTCCAAACAGCCCATCCTGCCAAACCGAGGAGAATGAGCGGCCCCCACTCACTTACCTCGAAGGGGAAGGGTATATAGGGGGACACTGCTGTCCGGTTAAAACTCGAACAGAATCAACTGGTTGGGATTTCTGACTAAATCGTCTGGGGAGCCCGATGCTTCCAAGGCCTGTAAAATGGGCACTTTCTCGAAAAGAGTAACACTGAGAATCTGTAAAATTTGGTAAAGGCTGGCTTCCAAAGCGAGACGCTTCCGGACAATGGCCACGAGTACATAGATCGAAACGGCGATCCAGATTTGAGTCTTCACTGCGTTTTGGCTGGTGCCATAGAATGCCTTGATTCGCAGGTGCTGCTTGATCCATTTGAAGAACAGTTCCACCTGCCAGCGGCACTTGTAGATTTGAGCGATAGTGAGTGCGGGTAGCACGAAATTGTTGGTAAGAAACTTCAGGCGCTTGTTTGTTTCTGCATCGAAGTACGTAACGCGCCGTAGCGGATCGGGGTATGCCCTGGCCGAGGCGTTCCCGGTCAGGATCACGGTATGATCGGATCGCAAGCCGCTGGTTCTGTCTGCTGGATGAGAATAGCGGCGTTGGAGCAAGACGTTCTCTTTCGTCCGCACGACGAAAAATGCGGAGCAGAGTGTGAAGACAAAGAGTCGCTCGAAGTCGATGTAGCCGCGATCCATCACGTAGAACGCGCCCGCTTCCGGAACGATCTCGTCGAGGATGTTGACATCGTGCACGGCACCGGCCGTGACGCGGAGAAACGTGGGGATGTTGCCCTGCAGGTCCAGCAGCGTATGCAGTTTGACGGCAGCCTTGTGTTGGCGGAATCGTGCCCACGGAAACAGCGAGAGGCAGAGGTCGATGGTGGTGGAGTCCAGCGCGTACAGGCTCTGATCCAGATCGACGCCGATCGGATCGCGCGCATACAAAGGCCGTGCGATGCCGATCAACACCTGGGCGAAGTCCGCGTAGATGCGCCAGTCGTGCGACTCGTTGGCATCGGCCAGTGTCGAGCGCGCCACGTTGCCGCGCAATCCGATGTGGTAGAGTTTGCTGGTCATGGAACGCAGACACGCCTCGATGTCGCGGAGACTCTCGCGGTAAGTCAACTGAGCGAACGCCATCGCCAGAAACTGGTCCCAGCAAGAAAAGCTTCGCAGGTGATCGTCGCCACGGTAGCGCGTGACGCATTTGTGAAACTCGTACGAGGGCACGTGATCCATAAGCTGAGCGAAAACGGTGCGACCGATGTTCATGCACTCTTCTGTCGCCTACCCCAGTCTTTACGTTCAAAGCCATTTTTCGCCCTCGCGGATTTCAAATCGAAAAATGCTCCAATGCCCGTAACCTTTTGCTCTCATGAGACTTGTTGGCTGTTCTGAAATTTTAGCCGGACAGCAGTGATAGGGGGAATATAGTGCCCACACTCCGATGCCGAAAAAGGCTAGCGGAGCTAAGACCCGTAACACGAGCAACAAGCGAAAGAATGGGTGGATTTGGAACTTGTCTACGGCCATTTGCGAAAACCTTGTATGCGCAGAATCATACACCCGGAATCTGGGGGTGTGAAAAAAAATCGGGGTCGTGGATTTTGGGATTGAGAAAAAAGAAACTATCCAGGAAGACGTAACAACCCGAAGGAGACCGTCGAGCTTAACAATCAGCCGTCTACAATCGCGCCCTCAATCATCTGTTTGTAGTGACTGTAGTGGGTATATAGGGAGAGTATATGAGGAGGACTCCGGCCAACTCCTCTCCGCCTTTTCCTCTCATACCCCCTCACAAGTCACTACACCCACTACAGGGTCTGCGGAGACGGCCATTCCCGCCAGACCGGCTGACCCCCTTGGACAATTGCTACGCCCTCCGCTCCAGAGCAGACCATCCCACCGCATCCTGTACCCCGGAATCAGTTTCATACCGGCTGACCCAATTGCAGGCCGTGATGTACATTCGCACACTGGTGGTACAAGATATCGGTCTGGTCAGTCACCGAGTCATGCGACAATACTCCGCATGATTATCCGTAATGCCGCTTCCACGGCTGTGTTCAGTCGCGAAAAAATGGGTAAGGCCACTCTGGCCTCAACCGATCTCCTGTTTGCAGGCCTCAATGCGTTCGAGCCAGGGCACGAGCACCGGCTGCACACACACAAAGGGCAGGATAAGTTCTATCTCGTGCTCGAAGGAGAGGGTGAGGTGACAGTAGGGACCCAACGGTCACGCATTAAACCTGGCGATTTTGTGTTAGCGCGTTCCGGGGAAGAACACGGTTTGCGCAATCCCGGACCAGGCCGATTGATTGTACTTGTGGCAATGGCGCCCCCACCGACAGCGGCATAGAGTTCCGCGGCGACGATTTGGCAATTACAACCCAGAGATCGTCAACAGAAAGATTCGGGCTTGTCGGTCGGAGGCGCCTAAGGGGAGATTCTCAAATGCATCCGATTCAACAATTGGCCAATCCCACTTCAGGCCCGGCATGTGCTCAACTTTCATATTGCGCAGATCGGCTCCCCCCAGCACAACGGTCTACACCGGGGACCGTCGCGCCTCACGGTCCAGAAACGGCGTTATGGGAAGTTTCATGCTAATTTCCCATAAGAAGATCTATGAAAGGGGATGTCAATGGATTCGACCTGTCCGGGACGCCCGTTATCCAGACACTGGCACGCTTACGTCGTGAACATTGTATGGGCTTAACGTCCCTTTAATTGAAGCGCCGTCGCCCGCTGAGACGCTATGAGAGCCGTCCAAACTGGTGTCTGAACACCGGCGAATCGCTGTTCTGTCCGAGCTATGAGCCTGGACCACAGCGAGGCTGGGTCGGAATCGAAGACCAGACCGGCACTACCATCAAAGATGTACCACGCTCCCAGCTTCACTTCGTTTTCTAATTGCCCGGCACCCCAGCCGCTGTACCCCAGGTAAACATGCAACTCTGCGGCCATCGGTCCCTCAGCCAGTATCTTTTCGAGATGCGGCTTGCTGGAGACAAAGTAAATCTCACCGAGGACGGACTTCATTTCGTCCTTCTCGGCTTGTGACCAGAGGAGCGCGAGCACTCCCGCTATCTCCACCGGACCGCCCACATAGACCGGCTCTGACCAGTCATTAGCACCCTTAAGTTGTCGGAGCGCCCGTGAAATCGGCACCTTCGTCTTGCGATTAATCACGAGGCCAACTGCGCCCTGCTCGTCGTGCTGGACTAGCAGAATCACAGTTTCGGCGAACTTCGGGTCGGGAAAATCACGATGGGCCACCAGCAATTTGCCGATGCCGAGGTCGTTAACTCGCACGGATTGGGCTGGAAGAGCGGTCGCTGCGCACAACAACGCCGCCGTGATCCGAAGGGGATGCCAGAACTTAAACATTAGCTAGTATGTCCGTTTTTGAATTTCTGACAGCCCAAAGTGTACCAGGCAATGCCTCGTTCTGGAGCGATTGGTTTAGGGTTCCATCCAACTGGCTCCCCAAAGGTCTCCGGAACGGCTCAAGGTGTTCGAGGAAACGTTAGGCAGATGTCCCCGAACCAGACTTATGGGGAGTAATCTGGGACATCCTTAGGCGAGTTTGCCCTGGCAACAGCGCAAGAAGTCACCACAGGGTTGCTATTGCCACCTGACCGTGGCCTTGACGATTTGAGATTGAGTTAGTAGGGCAGCGGGCGTATGCTTTCGCGAGAAGGGGAAGCTCAATATCGGAAATTCCAGCTAAGATTTGGGGGTTTTTATGGCACGAATGCTTATTGTTGCAACGCATGGATCCGAAGATCCGACTCGAGCGGGTCTCTCGTTCTTCACTGCCAAGGGAGCGGTGGAGGCTGGCCACAAGCCCGAGATCGTTCTGGCCGGCGATGGCGCGGTACTTGCGCACCGAACCGTGGCGGATTCCGTGTTCCCTGTCGGGATCCCACCGCTGAAAGAGTTAATTCAGTTCGTGGTCGATAACAAGGTCCCGGTTTACACCTGAGGGGCCTGCGGCCGCGCCCGTGGGGTGACCGAAGAAGATCTCAAGTGGTTGAACTCCCGTTGGTTTACGCCTAAGGATATGGCCCAACTCGCCGTCGAAGTGGACCGGGTATTTACGTTCTAGGATGGGTAGTCAACTTTATCCGGAATTGGTTTTTTGGGCCCTCCGGCGTTGCGAGTATATACTCATTTCCCTCCAACCGAGCCCTTCCAGCGCAGGTTTGCTCTCCGGGGGTTCCATCCTTTTTGGGGGAAATCAAACTGCGATCCGAGAGAAGGGCTGGGGTGCTGCTTGCTGATTGGGAAAAGAACAAGGGGGCAGCAACGCCATTGCATCGTGCAAGGACGTTACCACGATTGAAGGATATTGGAATCTCAAAGTTGCAATCCCACCAAGGAATAGGGCGAGACGAGCGGCCAGGGATGCCGCCTTGCTCTGTCGCTATTGCGTAGCCCAATCCCGCTAGAAGCCTGTTGAGGCCCCGAATCGCGCCATTCCATCACAAAATATATCCTGACGATAACCAAAATAGTCATAGTGGACAGGTATCTTGGCGATTGCGGCGCAAACACGCCAGATCGGTTCCTCCATGCTCGACCTTACCCCTTTGCTGGCCGCTTCCTTGACTGGGTTTCCGGAGACTCTAGCTGGATTCCGAGTCTTTCAATGGCAGCCGAAAAATAAATGGAATGAAAGGAGTCCCTACAATGGGTCAATACACAAAGGTGGCCAGCACAAATGAGTTCGACTCGGCCAAACAACGTTTGGTTGAGGTTGGAGGGCTGAAGATTGCTCTCTTCTCGGTCGGAGACAAGTATTATGCGATCGGAGATACTTGCACGCATCGAGGAGGGCCACTCTCGGACGGGATGTTGGCTGAGGATAAGGTAACCTGCCCCTTGCATGGTGCCCGTTTTGATATAAAAACAGGCAAAGTTCTTGGTCCCCCAGCTGCTCAGGGAGTGCCTTCCTACAACGTCCGTGTGTCAGGAAACGATATCGAGGTGGAAATCCCTTCTTGAAGGCCGATGCTATGGTCGCGGTAGGGTCTTCTGTCCAGCAGGTAATCTAATGAGCGGTGATCGACCAGAAAAGACACCAGCACAAAAGTTTTCCGTGGGTGAGGTCGTAGGGCATAACGTTATAGCCCATACGGTCGAGATAGTGGAAGCGCGTTTTGCGCGTGCAACCACACCACCTTACATTTGGGACTGGCATTATTTTGGGAAATTGGAAGGTTTGAATTCCCAACTTTGGTTTCGTGAGACCACATTGGAAAAGTTAAATTAAATATTTTTCTTTCGGCAAACTTTCAATAGCCAAATCGATCTAAACTTTTCTGCCGTCGCCACAATCGCAAAGTAATTTGGTTGGAGTTGCAATAATCCATTCCTCAGTTTGAAGGAAAGCGGAGGTGGTGGTGGGTTTCATCGGGTATTTGCTCCAGCACGAGGGCAAGGCCGACGAGGTGGTACGCATCTTTTTAGAGTGCCGGGAGGACTTCCTTCCGTGTGATCCAGCCAATGATCCTCCCGGAGAGCCACCGCTTGACATCTGCTACACCTATGCGGTGGATGTGGTTTTTCCGGGCGGAAAACCCCCTTGCCGTCTGCGGGGGGTGGACGGAATCCGCGTGCTGAAAAAATTTTACAAGCTGGTCAACAGCCTGGAAGAAAGAGCCCGGGAACATGGGAATGATCGGCAAAAAGTACTGGGGTCGGTTGAGGGCCTGTTGGAACATCTCACCTACACTCGCAATGCGCGAGACTTTACCGGTATCGGAGAGCCCAAGCCGTCCCCACCGGTAACGCAGACCCTGGCTCCGGACTGCGGCCTCCCGTCCCCGGAGGTGTGAACCGTGCGCGGTCGGTTCCGTCTCCATTCCAGTGAATGATCTCGACTTGCCCCGGGCGAATACTGAAGGACTCCGCTTAATGCTGCGGCGGGCAAAGGGTAACCAACCACAGGCCCGCAGACGTATGCTTTTGGGCGAGAGGAAAAGTCAAATCAGAAATTCTGTGTTAAACGGTTTTTATTCTTTTAAGGCGGATATTCGATTTCAGTGAACGGAACATTCCACAAATCGTGCTGCTCGCGTCGGTGCTCATCTGCCAGAACGGGCTCCCGATCAGTCTGAATCGTGGTCTCGACGGTAAACTTCATTCGGTTGAGATAAACCTGTCTTTCCAATTGGGATCGGGAAGTAGGCACAGTTGGTGGCGACCAAATAGCGAATAGCGATTTCGAGCGATCACGCGATAAAAGAAATCGAGAATGAAGGTAGGAAGCAGACCTAAAAGGGTCGGGATCTTCCAAGCTCCGCCGATTGTTCTAAGGACGTAAAGCGCGGCCCGTGATCGGACGAGAAGTCGCTCGTGCGGTGTGTCCTTGCCCAAAGCGACGTAGAATGTGTCTAGATCTTCGGGGTTAGCTCCGTGGGGCTTTAGCAATGCGCTGGCGAACTCAGACTGCAAAGTGGCGAATCGGAAGATACCTCTCTTGTCTCGTCGCAGTGTAAACAGATTGAACCTGTTGCAGAGCCCACAGGCGCCGTCATACAAGATGATCGGATTCGGCTCCACCATGCCATTGTCCACAGGGTGATACTATTACCTCTTGAGAATTATTTCACTTTCATTATTAGCGGCTTCCGTTGGTGTCGAGGCACCTGAGAACTCTTGATGTTTCCGTCATTGGGTGTTGCTGGAATGTGCTTATTGCTTCATGACGCAAGATCTTACAGCCGATATTAGCGTCACCAATTCTAGTTTGCGCCAAGGCCACTTGCCGCTACTGATGTGGAAGGACCGACTGGCGTTGGCAGGGGGTCACCTGACCCGGCGGCTGTTTGCCAGCATGCTGGGGCGGATCGATGGATTGCCACTTCCGTCGGGATAGCCTAGCCTGCGGCACCCAAGAAAATGATTCCGAAATCCCCCAGGAATGGAGAGTTGTCTGCAAGAGCCGATGGGAAGGCCCGTGGTCAGCAGTTTAGGGACTCGCTTTAGGGCAGACAGGACCCTGTCCCGATCCCCTGGACCCAGCCAAATAAAAAATCGTGCGCTGGAACCCCGCGATGGGTGTATCGTGCGGGTCGTTGGAGCTAAAAAGGAAATTCCGGTTTAACCGTGCCGATCGCGCGGTGCCGAAGAGCGGCTTTAGCCGCTGAGGGGCTGCCGCCGGCAAATTTAACGCATCTGTAGGTTGGAAAACTTCGCTGAGAGCCTCAAGACGGGAAACTCTCGGCGAGAGCCCTCAGGGGCTAAAGCCCTTCTGGAGACGGCCACCTAACGGCACGGTTAAAACCGTGCCCTGACAAATCGTGTGACGCTGTGCCTAACGGAAACTGACCTACTACCGCAGTTTCATGCGCGGAGGCGGAAGGCCGCGCCTGCCGCGCAAACAAAGGAGAGGACCGTTGGATAATAACCGGTTTGAGATTTTGACGCAGATGCTGGAAAAAAATCCGAAAGATTCCTTTGCGCGCTACGGCTTGGCGATGGAGTACGCCAAGCAGGATGAGCACGCTAAGGCAATGGAGCAATTCCGGAAGCTCTGGAAGTTGCATCCGGACTATTCGGCGGCCTATTTTCAGGGCGCGCAGGTGCTCGCCAAGACCGGGGAGACGGAAGAAGCCCGGCAGGTGCTCACAAAAGGGATCGAAGTCGCCGGCCGCGGCGGCGATCTCCATATCAAGAGCGAAATGGAGGCGGCTCTGGAGGAGCTGTGAGGGCTTGATTGGTTATTACTTCGGTTTCCGCTGGGTTTTCAATGCTACAGCTTTGCTATGGAAGGCTCTTGCCGCCGATTGATTTACTCCCTCGGCTCGTGTAATCTCTCTCCATCAATATCCAAGCAGGCGGGAGTAAAAACGTGTCGCTTTCCCCCGGCAAACAGTTGGGCTCTTACGAGGTCCTCAGCCACCTGGGCTCAGGAGGCATGGGCGCGGTGTATCGCGCCCGCGACACCAAGCTCGGACGTGAAGTCGCCATCAAGGTCCTGCCCGATGCATTTGCAAAGGACCCGGAACGCTTGGCCCGCTTTCAGCGCGGGCTCTCGCAGGTTGCTCTTCGAGGGACGGTACGCGGGGAGCCGGGGTCGTAGAGAATACGACGTTTCTCCCGACGGACAGCGGTTTCTGATGATTAAGAAAGATGGGCAGCAACAGGAATCTTCCACGCAAATCAATGTGGTGATGAACTGGTTTGAAGAGCTACGGGCAGTGATGGGTGGCAAGAATTCGAGCCGCGACCGTGAGGGGTAGGGGTAGCCACGACGAGTGCTTTTTCTGGTCGTGGGCCTTTCCTGAATTTACAAACCCACGGCAAATTGGAAATGCCAACTTAGGGTTGCGGCAGGCCAAGGAGATGGGGAAAATGCCAGTTTTCCCGTTCTTCGTTGCCATCCCCCCTGCGGAGAGAGGCGTTCCATCAACCGGAAATTCGTGTGGTCCCGATTGCAGGTGACTGTGCCCCGTCAGGGCTTGTTGGACAGGTAGAGGGTAATAGTTAAGGTGATGTTTTTGGCTCATCGTAGAGACTGAAAGGAACGAAGATGAGACAAAAACAAGACGACAGGGGGGCGGTCGAGAAGGCCGTCCGGGAGATCAAACGCAGGACGCGGCGCAGGTTCAGCCCGGAAGACAAAATCCGCATTGTATTGCAGGGACTTCGCGGCGAGGACAGCATCGCGGAGCTGTGCCGCCGCGAGGGGCTGCACCAGAACCAGTATTACCGCTGGAGCAAGGAGTTTCTGGAGGCTGGCCGCAAGCGGCTGGCGGGCGACATAGACCGTGAGGCAACCAGTGGCGAAGTCAAGACTCTGCGGGAGCAGGCCGTACAGCTGAAAGAGGCCCTGGCCGAGGCTATGCTGGAAAATCGCCTGCTAAAAAAAAGCGTGATCGGGGATGGGGAGGAACATACATGAGATACCCTGCCTCGGAGAAGCTGGAGATCATCTGCACGGTGGAGCAATCTGCCCTGGGGGTGCGCCGGACGCTGCAGCAGGTTGGCATTCCCAGATCGACGTTTTACAACTGGTACGACCGCTATGTGTCGGAAGGCTTTGATGGGCTGGAAGACAAAAAACCCGATCCTGGCCCTGTCTGGAACAAGGTGCCGGAGGAGATAACTCAGCAGTTGGTGACGTTAGCCCTGGCCGAGCCCGATCTGTCGTCACGCGAGCTGGCGGTGCGTTTTACCGAGGAAAGGCGGTATTACCTTTCTGAATCTACGGTTTACCGCGTCCTGAAAAGCCATGACCTGATTACCGCGCCAGCCTTTATTGTCCTGAAAGCGGCGGAACGGTTCGCCAACCCGACCACGGCGGTCAACCAGCTCTGGCAGACCGACTTCACCTACCTGAAAGTCATCGGTTGGGGCTGGTTCTACCTGTCCACGGTGCTGGACGACTTCTCGCGCTATATCATCGCCTGGCGGCTGTGCAAAACCATGAGCGCAAGTGACGTCTCGGCCACGTTGCGGGATGCTTTGCAAGCCACCGGCCTCGACCGCGTGGGCGCCCGGCACAGACCTCGCCTCCTGAGCGACAACGGGCCGTGCTACGTCTCTTCCGAACTGCAATCATGGCTGGCAGAAAACAGCGTGCCGCATACTCGCGGCAAGCCCTATCACCCCATGACGCAGGGCAAGATCGAACGCTGGCACCGAACTCTGAAAGACCGCATCCTGCTCAACAACTATTACCTGCCAGAAGAGCTGGAGCGGCAGATCGATGCCTTCGTCAACCACTACAACACCAACCGATACCATGAAAGCCTGAACAACCTGACACCGTATGACGTTTTTACAGGCCAAGGCAGTGCCATCCTGCAAAAACGGGATCGCATCAAAGAGAAAACTATGATCTTAAGAAAACGGTTGCACTTCAAAAGAAGGGCAGCCTAACATCAACCCAGAGGAGCCTGAACGCCACCTTATCTTTTTATGCTCTGTGTCCAACATTATCTGACGACGTACAAGGGCCCAGGCACAGGGGGGTGGGACAGATTTCCCTAGACTGCCCATCGATTCTGGTGGCGACAACGGCAAACAGCGGCTATTGAGAATTCGCCTTTTCCGGGAGCTGTGCGTTGTGGCTGGGGGCGGTGGCACTGCAAGCGCAAGTGCATGGAGTGATTGCCCAGCTGAACCTAACCAACGTGAAAAACCAATCACTCTGAAACCTGTCAATGCCGAGGTAGGTGTTTCAATATCTTAGCGGTTCTGATTTCCCGATCTTTTGATATGGCTGGCCGAGCTAAAAGTACTTAATGCACCGCGAATCGTGCCCATCGAGGTGCCAAACTTGGATGCGAGCCTACGCAAGCTCGAATCTCCTTGTCGATAGGTACGAGCAATGGCTACGCGGCTTTCTGCGAGATAAATGTGTGCATGGCGGGCGTCCAATTCGCTTTCCTTTGGCGCGAGCATTGCGCATCCCGGCTTTTACCCGCTCCACTATGAGGCTGCGCTCGAGTTCGGCCACGGCGCCCAAGACCGTAAAGACCATCTTGCCAGTCGGCGTGCTGGTGTCCACTTGTTCTGAAAGCGAAACGAACTCGATGCCCAGAGCCCGGAAGTTCTCCAGGGCTCTCAGTAGGTGCGACACTGACCTGGCGAAGCGGTCAAACCGCCAGACGACTACCGCGTCGAAACGCCGCCTGTGCGCGTCAGCCAGGAGCCGATCAAGCTCCGGCCGACGCTCCTTGGCTCCAGAAATCCCAACGTCAATATACTCGCCGGTGACGGAGCCACGGCGCTGGCAATATTCGCGTAGCTCCAGCAGCTGGACCTCTGGGTCTTGGCCGCTGTTGGCCGTCGAGACCCGCGCATAGAGAGCTGCCTTTACTGGTGGGTGGTTTAGAATTGGGATAGCCATCGTTGCCTCCTGTAAGGTTGCGTTGGTTAGCCTCGTCCGTTGGGTGCTACCAGCGGGCGGGGCGCTTGGTTATTGTTTCCGACGGCGCGTACCGACGGCTTCTGACTTTTCTCGTGGCGGACCCTAACTTTCTCTGTGCCAGCTTTCGCCTTAGCTCGCTTCTCGTATTCAGCGTGGTAGTAATCTGGGTGATTCTCTAGGAAGCGTCCCCACCGCAACTTCCGAGAACAGGAAACGGAGCAGTATTTCTGTTGGCGCATGATGGCGCTTTACATTTTTCGTTGGAACACATTCGCACCTTCTGCCATATGTGCAAGCAATCAGCAGCAGTGGCCAGGAACACTTTGCGAAAGTTGTTCCCGAAATACCACTTCCTTAAACCTCCCGCTTCTGGTCGGAGTCTCCACTCGCCGGGGATCTCTGGAAGTGTCCATTCCCGATTATTCTTGAACGCATCAAAGGCAGCACCCAGGTCCGCTTGAATCTGGAGAATGGTTTTTTTCGATATGGTCAAAGCGGGCAGAAACCACGGAGAAGATCATCCGGTTCTGATCTGAGGTCGATTTCCACGTCCTCGGCTGCATATTGAGTAAATGTCTTAACCCCGGCAATCGGGCCGATTGGGAACGTTTGGATAATATCGTGGAGGTCTATCAGTTCACCGCGCCGAAGGCTTCCCAGGTCGATACGAGCGAATGAAAGCAGCCACCTGCCCTTATCATTGATCGAAACAGGCCCACTCTTCATTTCAATGACCCGATCTTTTTTCTTGGACGCCATTTTTACCCTTCAGCCATAAACGGTAGCACAGGACATAAGGCCAATTAAGCCGTTTGTGAATTAACATACTACACAGCGACAGATAAGTTAATTGTCGATTGACTTAGATATGAACGTAAGTTAAGATAACAATCGTTACGTGCTGGAGGATTCGACATGCTGTCAATTCGCAAGAAGCGCATAGAAAAAGGCTGGAGCCTAACCCGCGTCTCCGGATTGACAGGATCGCAGCATCTGATCTCTCGCAAATGGAGCGGGAGCTCAAACCCGCTTTTCCGGGTTCGAAGCGAAGGCTGGCGCGAGCTTTCGGGGTGCCGGCCGGGAAGCTATTCAGGGAGCCAAAATGAGCACTTTCCAAACCCCTGAGCGGCCCGTGAGGGCCGAGATCAACCGGCCTGGAGCTGGTGCGCATCGTAACGTGGGTCTTCCGAGGGAAGCGAAATGATGCTCGAGTGCGCGGACGTAGCCCAAGCCGCACTGAAAGGACGGCTCAGGTGGTGAGCACAGCTGCTAGCGGAGACTGCATTCCTGGCGAATTGAAACGTCGGCAGCAGTGGGTGCTGTGGCTAAACGAAACCCGCGCTGGCCGCAACGGCAACGCTCGCCAGACAAAAGTGCCTTGCCAGACGGATGGGGCGGCGAGCCAGCAGTACGGACCCCAAAACTTGGTGCTCCTTCGAGCTCGCAACGTCAGAGCTGGCTGAGAATCCCGAACAATTCGCTGGCGTCGGCTTTGTTTTCGCTAATGACGATCCGTACTGCGGGATTGATCTCGACAACTCTTTCAACCATGACGGCAGTCTGAAAGCTTGGGCTGAGGAAATCGTCGACAATTTCGCAGGCGGGTACATGGAGGTATCACCGTCCGGCTGCGGGATCAAGGTATGGGTGATGGGGAAGCTGCCTGGACCTGGAAAGCAATTTCGGATCAGCAAAGATGAACTTATCGAGATGTACGACTTTGGCCGCTTCTTCGCAGTTACGGGACAACCCTACGGAAGCCCGATCGAAGTAATCAACGATCATCAAGCCGCGATCGACTCGCTCTACGGTCGGATGATGCGGAATCGAGCGCGGGGCGCAGGCGATCGTGACCATCGTCCTAAAACTTACTCGGAAGGTGATCGACACGAAGCCTTGCTTCGGGAAGCGGGTCGCCAGGCCCATCGGTTCGGCGGCAATACGCCAAAGACGTTCGAGGCGGTAAGGCAGTTCAATTCGGAGCGGTGCCGCCCGCCCAAAGATGAGGGGGAAGTCCAATCCATAGTCGTGTGGGCGTGTCAGCAGGAGCATGCGAGGGCACCAGGCACGCCCGTGGCGAACTGGCACGACCAACTGATCGTGAATCAAAACGGCGATCCGAAACCGATTCTCGCCAACGCCATAACGGCCCTGCGTTACGCGCCCGAATGGTGCGGCGTGCTGGTGTTCAATGAATTCGCGCTTGAAACCGTAGTGCTGAAAGATCCCCCGTGGGACAAGACTGTAACCGGTGCGAAATGGACCGATCACGAGGATCGGCTTACCGCGAACTGGCTTCAGCACGCGGGTATCTTCGTGCCAGTTGAAATCGCGGGGCAGGCCGTCCAGTCCGTCGCCAAGGATCGGCGGTTCCATCCCGTTCTGGAATATCTGGAGTCGCTTAAGTGGGACAGAACCAACCGGGTTGACAACTGGCTGAGTAATTACCTGGGGGCGGAGAGGAACGACTACACGGTGGCTGTTGGCGCGCGTTGGCTGATCTCTGCCGTGGTGCGCATTTACAAGCCCGGAGCGAAGGCCGATTGCTGTTTCATTCTCGAAGGCCCGCAAGGTCTGCTGAAATCCACGGCGCTGAAAACCATCGCTGGTGACTGGTTCACGGATGAAATCGCGGAGCTGGGCAGTAAGGATGCCGCGCTCCAGACGCGCGGAGTTTGGATTATCGAAATCGCCGAATTGGATTCTATGACGCGCGCCGAGGTTGGCAAGATCAAATCTTTCATGAGCCGTTCAACGGACAGGTTCCGTCCGCCTTACGGCAAGCGCCTCATTGAATCCCCGCGCCAATGTGTATTCGCTGGCTCGGTGAATCACTCGAATTACCTACGGGATGAGACGGGCGGACGGCGCTTCTGGCCAGTTGCCTGTACTCGAATCCTGATTGATGACCTGGCACGGGACCGAGACCAGCTCTGGGCTGAGGCCGTTGTCCGGTATCGAAGCGGCGCAGTTTGGTGGCTCGACTCTCCTGAACTGAACCGCGTTGCTGAGCAGGAGCAGGCCGCGCGTTACGACGGCGATCCTTTGGGAGACCTGATCGCGGCGTGGCTGGAACATCCGACGGCGCGGTATGACTGCGGCAGTCCCATCACGCCGTTCACTTCCACGGATGAATCAGTCTCGGTCCCTAACGTTTTACTGCATTGCATCGGCAAGCCGCAGGAGCAGTGGACCCAGACTGATCAGAACCGCGTGGCGCGGTGTCTGCGGTCGTTGGGGTGGGAGCGTTACCGCAAGCGCATAGAAAACGAGTCTCTCTGGCACTACCGGAGGAAGGAATTATGATGTTCCTAGTTTGTTCCCAGTCTTGTTCCCACTTGTGTTCCCACTCTAAGCCCTTTCTGTTCATACATGTTCCCAGTGTTCCCAGTACGTCGCGCGCGCGTACATATGAGGACCCGTGCGTTTTTGGCGCTCAGGGTAAATATAGAAAGCAACCGGGAACACTGGGAACTGGGAACAACTCGCGCAAAGGGAACTGGAAAAGGTGATAGGCCAATGAGCAAGCGAAAGGAGAAAAGAATGTGCTACAGATACGATTTTGGTGACATGGTCCAATGCGCGTCTTATGAGACGAAAAACTGTCCGATTGGCCAAGAGAGCGAAAGGCTCGACTGCTTCAAAGACCACGTCCGGGAAGCCAAGGCACGTGCCTGGACAGGCGATTTCCTTGTCGAGCTGGAAGCTCGAATTGAGGAAATGCGCGACCTGATTGCCCAGCGGAGCCAGCCGGAGTTCAAACGGCTGGTTCGTGAGTGCCGCAAATGGGGGCTGGTGTGCGTGCCAACCGGCGTTGCTGATCTACCCTGGGGACTTTGACCCATCCGGTGAGGACATCGAGAGGGATTTCCTAGAACGTGCAGGCTGCTTTGATGAAGCAATTCGCGTGGCCCTGAATTCGGAGCAAGTGGAAAAGTATGACTTGCCGCCACAAATGGGGAAGACAACCGACTCTCGCGCTGCTGCGTTTGTTGCACGCCATGGACGCCTGGTTCAGGTGGAACTGGACGCCCTATCACCGGATGTCCTTCGCGAACTTTACACCAAGACGATACGACGTTTTTGGGACAAGTCCATTTATGAAGATGTGCTAGATGCCGAACGGGCCGAGCGAGAGGATTTGCGGGCATGATTTCAGATTCCAACCACTATTGCAGAGGCTGCGGCCAACCGTTGCCATACAGAAGCAAGGCGCTCTTTCACCCAAAATGTCGTGCCCAAGACAAAATCGCAAAGATAGCCCAAAAGCGCAAACGGGAGCGCGAAAGAATGGAAAAATTCCTTGCTTTGCAGGTTTGCCCGCACTGTAGCCGAAAATTTGGGTCAGGCCGTCTCGTAAACACATCGTGTGACCCGGAGGGTGTCCCATACATAGTTGAAGGTTGAACGGCGGTTCGGCCCGAATCGAATAGAATCGGGCCAAGCCTAAATCCTATAGAAGGAGAACCGCCGAATGAAGGGAAAATATCACGTTTTGGAACTGGGTTCCAAGGGAGCCGAAGAAACCATCCAGAAGTTTTGCCAAACCAACGGACAGATGCTGTTGCCGGTGGTGGATCTGATCACGGAGGCGCGTCTGGCGTTGGATGAGGTGATTGATCGGGCCGGGCGAGGTTTGATTGAAACGATTCTGAGCATGAGCGCAGAGCAAATCGCGGGGCCAAAGAGTCCCGGGAAGGCGAGCGGAGAGGTGCGCTGGCATGGCCGGCAATTGGGGAGGGTGAAACTGGCCGATCGCCAGCTGCGGGTGGAGCGGCCCCGGCTGCGCCGGAAGGGCGGAGGGGAAGAAGCGGTGCCGGCCTACGAAGCACTGCGGAAAAGCGAGAAGACGGGCGAGGAGATGTTCGAGGCACTGTTGAAAGGGGTTTCGACGCGGAACTACCGCGAGGTGATCCCGGAGATGGCCAACAGCGCTGGGGTGTCGAAGTCTCAGGTGAGCCGGGAAGCGGCCGAGCAAGGAGCGCGGCGGCTGGAAGAACTGTTGGCGCGGCGCTGGGAGGAGGTCGAGATTCTGGTGATTTACCTGGACGGAATGCGGTTCGGCTCCCACCACGTCATCAGCGCCGTGGGCGTGGACATCGAGGGCCGCAAGCATGTGCTGGGGATTCAACTGGGCGCGACCGAAAACGCCGCTGCGGTGAAAGACCTTCTCACCCGCCTGCGCCAGCAAGGTTTGCGCACGGATCAGCGCTATCTGTTTGTGATCGACGGCGCCAAAGCGCTCCGCGCGGGGATCGAGGAAGTATTCGGCAGCAATCAGCTGGTGCAGCGTTGCCGTACTCATAAGCTGCGCAACGTGGCTGAGCGGTTACCAAAGGGCGACAAAATGCTGGCGAATCAGGTGCGGTCGCTGATGCGCGCCGCCTGGCGATTGCCCCAAGCCGAGGAAGGCATCGTGCGCATAAAAAAGCTCGCTGGGATGATCGAGTGCGATCATCCGGCAGCAGCCGCCAGCTTGCGCGAAGGGTTGGAGGAGACCTTTACGATCAATCGAGCCGACGTTCCTCCCAGCCTCCACCGCTGCCTGGCAACCACGAACCTCATCGAGAGCCCGCAGTCGGGCGTGCGGAAAAAGACTGGCAATGTTTGCCGCTGGCGCGACGGCGAGATGACGTTGCGCTGGGTGGCAGGAGCGTTTCTGCTGACCGAGAAGAATTTCCGGAAGATCATGGGTTATCACGATCTCTGGGCTTTGGCATCGATTCTCGGCCGAAGTCCAAACGCTGCTTCCTCTCACAAGGAGGAAGTGGCGTAATATGAACTCAACCCGCCGTCCCAACCTGCAACTGAGTTTGGGACACCTTCGTGACCCGTCACGCAGCACCTCTATTCCATCGGAGGCGGCAGGGACGCTATGATACCAGCAGGGCAGCACGCAAGACACCCTTAAAGCCCCAGAACCGCTTCTCACAGTGGATGAGGTGCAAGCGATTCTGCGGGTTTCCAAGAGTTTTCTGTACGACCACACTACAGGACCTGCTCGTCCACACCTCCGCTGTGTGAAGGTGGGTAGGCGAACGCTGGTCAAGGTGCAGGATTTGAACAATTTCATTGAAGAGTGGTGCCAGTGATCCAAAATATCCATCCCGTGCTAAAATCCCCCGTCGGTTTGGGGGTGCGTATGCCAAGAACTCGACACCAGCGCGGACGAGTGGAAGAGGTAGGTAAGCGGATCAGGAAGTGGCGCGGGCACTATTACATCTATGCAGTCGGGACTGACGGCAAGGAGCGGCGCCGGCATAGAAACGTGCTTCTGGGCCTCAAGTCCAAGCTGAAAAAGTGGGAAGCACAGGAAAAGCTCCAGAGGATCATCGAGAAAGAATCTGCCGACGGCACAGTGAGAGCTGATGCTGATATAACGTTTGGTTGGTTCTGGGAGAATCGTTATCTGCCGATGAGAGAGGCAAAGCTGAAAGGTTCAAGCATGGAAGGACTGCGCTTCATTGGCACGCATCTGCTGCCGGAATTTGGCAGGAAGTCGCTCGTCAAGATCACCAGATTCGAGTGCGATGCCTATTTGAACCGGCTCGGCAAGGAAGGATACTCGTCGTCTTTGATCCACAAAGCCAAGACCTACCTGAAAGCAATGCTGGATGAGGCCGTTGAGCAGGATTTCATTGGCAAGAATCCCGCTCGGAAGCTGGAGACGCCGCGAGTGCATCAGGCGGTGAAGCGATATCTATCAGAACAAGATGTCCAAAAGCTCGTCCTGGGATTGAAAGGCCGGGACCATCTTATGCTCAGGATGTTGCTGCTGTGCGGGCTCAGGCCAGGTGAAATATTTGCGCTTCGCTGGAACGACTGGCAGGGTGATCGATTATTCATTGACGAATCAGTATGGGAGGGGGAAATAGACACGCCCAAGACCGCCACCAGTATTGCATTTGTTTCGGTTCCGGACTCCCTGCAAGGAGAGCTGGAAATGTGGAGGGTGCAGTGTGGGTCGGCCAGCCCGGATGATCTAATCTTTCCATCTGAGCGGGGTACACCCATTGCTCGAAGGAATTGGCTGAACCGTAACCTAAAACCGGCAGCGCAACGCGCCGGCATTCATGGAATGACGTATCAGGTATTGAGGCGGACGTTTGCGACGGTCATTCAGAAATGTGGTACGGTGAAGGACGCTCAGGCGCAGCTTCGGCACGCTTCGGCGGTACTGACGGTTGGGACATACATGCAGGCGATGCCGGATAGCCAGAAGGCGCCAGTGGAGGCATTGGACGAGTTGTTCTGGCCAAGACCAAAGGGAAGGTGTCCCAAACTCAGTTGCAGGTTGGGACGGCGGGTTGAGTTCATATTACGCCACTTTCTCCTTGTGAGAGGAAGCAGCGTTTGGACTTCGGCCGAGAATCGATGCCAAAGCCCAGAGATCGTGATAACCCATGATCTTCCGGAAATTCTTCTCGGTCAGCAGAAACGCTCCTGCCACCCAGCGCAACGTCATCTCGCCGTCGCGCCAGCGGCAAACATTGCCAGTCTTTTTCCGCACGCCCGACTGCGGGCTCTCGATGAGGTTCGTGGTTGCCAGGCAGCGGTGGAGGCTGGGAGGAACGTCGGCTCGATTGATCGTAAAGGTCTCCTCCAACCCTTCGCGCAAGCTGGCGGCTGCTGCCGGATGATCGCACTCGATCATCCCAGCGAGCTTTTTTATGCGCACGATGCCTTCCTCGGCTTGGGGCAATCGCCAGGCGGCGCGCATCAGCGACCGCACCTGATTCGCCAGCATTTTGTCGCCCTTTGGTAACCGCTCAGCCACGTTGCGCAGCTTATGAGTACGGCAACGCTGCACCAGCTGATTGCTGCCGAATACTTCCTCGATCCCCGCGCGGAGCGCTTTGGCGCCGTCGATCACAAACAGATAGCGCTGATCCGTGCGCAGACCTTGCTGGCGCAGGCGGGTGAGAAGGTCTTTCACCGCAGCGGCGTTTTCGGTCGCGCCCAGTTGAATCCCCAGCACATGCTTGCGGCCCTCGATGTCCACGCCCACGGCGCTGATGACGTGGTGGGAGCCGAACCGCATTCCGTCCAGGTAAATCACCAGAATCTCGACCTCCTCCCAGCGCCGCGCCAACAGTTCTTCCAGCCGCCGCGCTCCTTGCTCGGCCGCTTCCCGGCTCACCTGAGACTTCGACACCCCAGCGCTGTTGGCCATCTCCGGGATCACCTCGCGGTAGTTCCGCGTCGAAACCCCTTTCAACAGTGCCTCGAACATCTCCTCGCCCGTCTTCTCGCTTTTCCGCAGTGCTTCGTAGGCCGGCACCGCTTCTTCCCCTCCGCCCTTCCGGCGCAGCCGGGGCCGCTCCACCCGCAGCTGGCGATCGGCCAGTTTCACCCTCCCCAATTGCCGGCCATGCCAGCGCACCTCTCCGCTCGCCTTCCCGGGACTCTTTGGCCCCGCGATTTGCTCTGCGCTCATGCTCAGAATCGTTTCAATCAAACCTCGCCCGGCCCGATCAATCACCTCATCCACCGCCAGACGCGCCTCCGTGATCAGATCCACCACCGGCAACAGCATCTGTCCGTTGGTTTGGCAAAACTTCTGGATGGTTTCTTCGGCTCCCTTGGAACCCAGTTCCAAAACGTGATATTTTCCCTTCATTCGGCGGTTCTCCTTCTATAGGATTTAGGCTTGGCCCGATTCTATTCGATTCGGGCCGAACCGCCGTTCAACCTTCAACTATGTATGGGACACCCTCGTAGAAGGTCCGTGAGGGGCAACCGAGTGTTCTTTGCCCGAGTGTCCGTCAGGTGTTGTTCGATGAGTTTGCCGAATCCCAACCGTTCATCCAGCTCCCGCACCAGAATCAGACCTCCGTCGGAAGTGACCCGTGATCCGTGAAATGCGACCCGCAGAAAGCGGTTAAACGACAGTTGAAACGCCTGTTTTTGGTTCTCACCCATTGGGTGTACACCTCCGGAAGGCAATGTTGATACTGGAACCAGCATTAATATTGATGTTGGAGGTTAGTCGAGAGTTGCTTCTACAATTTCAAACTGGAAATGCGGGTTAAAAGGATTTCACTTTTTATATGATACCGATCTTAACAGGGAAAATCCTTATCCGGCAATGCGAGATTCCTGAATCGCCACAAGCTTCCACTGTCCTTGCAGGCTGACCCACACATGGGTGAACCGGAAGTCGCCGCTAATGATTCTGCCCCTGGACCTCCCGTTCCTAATAGCGGTTCCTGTGACGATCGCAGTATCCCCTGTGATTCGAATGTCCATGTCCTCATAATTCAGGAAGTCGAACGATGTTTCACCGCCTCCCATCGCCCCCAGAGTAAAGAACTTATCCCTGACTTGCCCATCAAAGGTTGTCAGGATGTAGTTGTCACCGAACAAATTTTCGAGGAAATCCGTATCGCCCCTCACCAGAGCTTCCACCCGTCTGTTTTCCAGCGCCATTACTTCCTGCTCTCGTGTTTGCCCCTGCGAGAATGCTGCAAAAAGTACCAGCAGCAGGAAAATGGTCATCGCCCGTTTCATAGAAGTTTCCAGCCGAGAAGTTATTTCATCACGCATTTAGCGTTTTCCTCCTTGGGTTTAAAATTATCCGGGATTTCCATTTTGGTCCTCCAGCGGTTGAGAGAGTATACACCCAATTCTCCCAGCGGCACTGTCAAGTTAACGGAACCAAGCCGAGATTCACCCCAAAACGACAAGAGTCCACAATCTCTCAACAGACGCACGTCACCTCTCTCCAATCGGAAAAAGCCCGGTCCCGGAGGAGTCGATGATGAGCGGCCTTGAGATGATGACGACCGACTCGGAACAGGTTCTGGATAGGACCGTGAACTGAGAGAAAACGCTGAGTCTGTGCCATTGATTTGAACCTTCGCATTTGCCGCTCTTGTTCACGAGTGTGCTGATGGGAGACTTCAGCCCGATTGTTTTCGTATTGGCCTGTTCGATGGATCACGGTAGGAAAGATGTCCCTATGTGCAGCCGGATAACTCCGAAGCTTGTCGGTGATCAGTTGCCAGGGTGCTTTTCCCTGATGTTTCAAGGCCCTACGAAAGAAGCGTTTAGCGGCTCGACGATCTCTACGCTTGGTAACCAGTATATCGATCACGTCTCCATCCTGATCGACGGCCCGCCAAAGATAGAGGCGCTGACCTTGGATGGTGATGAAGAGTTCATCGACGTGCCAGATGTCACCGAGTCTTCCCCGTTTCCGACGCAGCGTTTGGGAGAAGGACGGTCCGAATTTCTGACACCAGTATCGGATCGCTTCGTAGGAGACAAGGATTCCTCGCTCTGCAAGCAAGTCTTCTGCGTCTCGAAAGCTCAGCGTGAACCGATGGTACAACCAAACGGCGTGACTGATGATTTCAGGTGGAAAGCGATGCCCTCGATAAAGTGATTCCATCCGTCCATTGTGTCTGACTCTGCCTTAACTTGACAAAGCCGTCGGCTAAGCAGATCACCTATGCCCTCGACGACGTGATATTCCTGCGCGATATCTATCTCAAGCTCGAGGAGGATATGGACCGGAAAGGGCGCGAGACCTGGGTGGAACAGGAAATGAATAAGCTGACCGCTCCAAAAACCTATGAAAACCATCCCGAAGAGGCTTGGCAGCGAATCAGGACACGCACCGACAAGCCGAAAGTGCTGGCTGTTCTGCGCGAGTTAGCGGCCTGGCGTGAGAGCGAGGCGCAGCGCCGCGATATTCCCCGTAGCTGGGTGATCCGCGATGGAACCCTGGTCGATTTGGCCGTGCACGCACCGCTCAATAAGAAGGATCTGTGCCAGACCCGCAATATTTCACAGGACATGGCAAAAGGCCGCACTGGTGAGGCGCTGCTCGAAGCCGTGCAACGCGGCCTTGATACGCCTAAGGATCTATGTCCCCGTGCGGAGCGGCGAGAACGTTTTCTACCAGAGCTGAAGCCAGTGCTGGAAATGCTCAAGATGCTGCTGCGCATACAGTCTGCCACGCATGGCGTGGCTACCAGGCTAATCGCCAGCAGCGATGACCTTGAAATGCTGGCCATGGACGGCGCGGCCGATATCCCCGCCATGAAAAGCTGGCGTTACGAGGTGTTCGGCAAGGAAGCCCGGGAGCTTATCGAGGGCCGCATCGGCCTGTCTCTGAAAAACGGAAAGATCGAGAAAATCCAGATCCGTTAGGGGTGTTCCAAGATCAGGCGGCAGGGTATTGTCAAGTTAAGGGAAATTCCGGTAGTGTCTCAGTTTGAATCTATTTTCTCTTTTATGAGAGCTATGTGCCCCTGTAGTCGAGTCTTGATTTTTGTTCATCGTCATCATCTTCGATGTCGAACACTATTGGATCACGGCGGCCATGAATGCGTACGCTAAATCTCCATATGTTGTCCAGGTTAGCTACCTGTTCGGGTTCTGAGAGTTTCGAATCTAGTCCGGCAGCGTCGAATTCAGCTCGCGCCAACTTATCAATGTTTTGTTTGCTCAACATTTATTACCTTGCTATTCCTGCGATTTCTTCTAAGTCCCAAACGTGATCGGAAATCCCTGCTGCCATAGCCGGGGTGATCCTTAAGCTCTTGTGAATCCTCGCAAAATTGTAATGCATGAAGTGTATCGCAACCGCCGCCGCCCTTTTCTTCGGCTCCAGTGTAATGCAGTTCAGTGTATCGTCGCACCACCGCAGCAGCGTTTGTATTTCTTCCCAGAGCCACACGGACACGGATCATTCCGCCCAATCTTGCCAGTACCGCCGGGTTCGGGTCTGTCGGTGCTTATATAGCTCAGTCGGTTTGCCTTGAAGTAACGGCATGCTCCCAAAATCCCAGCCGCCATTTGCAAGATGATTCCTTCTCGCTTTTCTGAACTAATCGGCTCAGGCCGCATTCCAGGGTCTTCGTCGTGCTCGTGGTAGAGCATTAGGACAGGAACCATCCATCCGCCGTGTTCTTCGTCGGTAATAAGCTCGGCCCAACCCTCGCGACGCATTTCAGTACCGCGCATGAAGCCGCGAGCCCAATCGTTTCCGTGGCACAAACCTGTCGCTGGCGAATTACAAATTAGGCCCTCCAAGAGGGCCTTCTGGAGAAACGGAAGCGCGTCCTTGATCAGCCGGATCGCTGCTATTCATTCGGACCGCGATGCGCGGTGGCGTCCTTGTCCATTGCGGGACCTTTCGGGTGGGACCGGGCTTGTAGCTGGAACAGGACAGAGGTGTAACAGCGTTTCCGTCCTGTCCATTGCGAAGTGATGTTGCGAGTGCGAGTGCACACTGGCGGAGTACCCTCGGTAGCAGCGAAACAATCAGATCAGACAACCGCTCCGCGTTGACAAGCTCAAACAGCGAATGGTTTCGTAGGAAGTGCCCGCCTGCCGATGTCCGCCGGTTACACAGGGAGCACCAGTCTTTGGAGAATCAGGCAGTCATTGGGGTGTGATAGAGGCCTCTGCAGTGGCGTTGCCATCCATAGGAATGGAGCCTGGCGACTGGTCGTGGTATAGGCGTGACTGGATCAGGCGTTCTCCCTTCCAGTCCAGTGTGCGAGCGATACGCATTGAAATATGTCCTGAAATCGAGCAGCTTGTTCTCCAGGTCCGCCGTCGTCCAGAACAACGTGCGATCCAAATACTCGCGTCGAATCGTGCCGATCAACCGTTCCACAAAGGGATGGGACAGGGGAACATAGGGGACGGTTTTGATTTCGATTACCTCCAGGATCCGCAGATTGGCTTGCCACTGCCCAAACCGATACAGGGGATCATGGTCGGAGCTGAGGTAGTTGGGCATACAGGGTTGCCATCGAATGGCGCGGTTGAACATGCGGCAAAGTGCCACGCCATTGACGGTTCCGGCGTGGACGCCGAACCCAATGATCCGGCGGGTGTATTGATCCATGACGACCAAGACCCAGCGGGTCCGCAACGTGGCCGATTCGCACCGGAACAGATCTATACTCCAGAGGCTGTCCTTCATGTGGCCAATGAAGGTCAGCCAGGATGGCCCACCGGAGTCCTTTTTCGGCCGATAGTGGCTGGCGAGAATCCTTCGAACAACGTCTTTGTCGATGGGGATGTCGAAAGCCAAGGCAATCTGCTGAGCGATTCGCGGGCAGCCCCAGGTGGGATTGCGCTGCTTCATCTGGACAACAGCGTCGATGAGTTCTTTGTTGGGTCCGTTTGGTCCGGGCTTACGCCGGTGCTTGGATGAAAAGAGCAGGCAATATTTTCGGTTCCTCAGAGCCCGGTGGAGGCCCAAAAGAGTCGAAGGCTTCAGCACGATTGCTGAGCGGATCAGGCGGGCGGGGCGGATGAGGAGAGCACACAGGCCGGCGGCGAGGCGATCTGAAGTGCGTAGATTGGGAGATCGCTGTCGCGAACGATTGAGGATCAGGAGTTGTTGCTTGACAAGAACGGACTCGGCGATCACAGAGCGAATGCCACCCGGACCCAAGAGCCGGGCAAGAGTAGCCATGACATGGACAACAAGGATAACGAGATTGCGCATCTCAGCATCTTAGCAAGAACCGCTAAACCCA
This sequence comes from Terriglobia bacterium, assembly GCA_963666975.2. Lineage (GTDB taxonomy): Bacteria > Acidobacteriota > Terriglobia > 2-12-FULL-54-10 > 2-12-FULL-54-10 > JADFGZ01. The sequence continues at coordinate 2,390,100 of CAXVYR010000004.1, forward strand.
GTAATTAGGCCGTAAACTAGCAATTCGCCAGGGACAGGTCTACTATGCCGTCGACTCTTGTGAATTCCTGCGGATTCAAGATTGCGCGAATTCGAACCGCAGTCTGTGGGTCTTCTATGCCCTCTTTAATGCCAAGCAGCTTGAGCAAGTACTCAACACTAATTAACCTGATGTCCCAAGCGTACCGAGAGCCACGGATCTGAGCTTCCAAATCTCCCGTATCCCGGCGTCCGACGACAAGCAGGATCGAAGATGTTTGAAGGTCGATTTCATCAACACTGGCAAGCTGTTTCTGGTAGCCCGCTATTGTGTTGAGGGCAACTCTATACGTATCCGTCGTCTTAACCTCTACGATGAGCGATTGACCTTCTGGCGATCTCCACAGTCCGTCATAGCCGACTGCATCAACCGTGCCTCGATATAGGCCGTCCTTGACCTTGAATCCCAGCCGCGAACCGACCTGATTAATCCGGAATTAGTTTTTTGGCCCATCCGACTCGTGAGCATACATCCGTTGGCCTTCAATTGAGCCCTTCCAGACAAATATTTTCTCCGAGATACTGCCAGCGGCTTCCAGCCGCTCTTTCCGAGTCCCCAAAACCCATCGCCTCGGCTTCCAGAACCAGCTTTTGCAGACACCTCTCCATGCCTGGGGGATATCGGAATCATTTTCTTGGGTGCGCCGCAGGCTAGGCTATCCCGACGGAAGCGACAGCCCATCTATTCGCCCCAGCATGCTAGCAAATAAACGTCTCGTCAGATGGCTCTCTGCCAGCAATAGCCAATAGTAGCGGGCATGCTTAATCAGGCGTCCTCCGGTTTTCACCAACCGCTGCTGCAAGCTCGTCAGGGACCAGTTCCCGATTCTCTGTGGCAGCACCAGCCGCCGCCAAAGATTTCCCAGATTATAGGCAATGATGGTCAGCCACAGCCGTACCTCGTTGGAGCGGAACCGATGGCAACTGAGCCGCGTCATCTTCACCGCCTGCTTGCCTTCCTTAATCCACTGCTCTGCTGTCCCTCGCTTATTATAGAAACGCACCACCGCCCGACTCGGAAGCGTCAGATTCGTCACAATGAACCCCACTCGCGGGAACAACTCCCCCGGATGATGTTCTACCTTGGCTACCACCCGTCGGGCCGTCTTCCAACTCTCGGCTTGGTACAGAAACCCCTTGTACTCCACCAACGGCTTCTGGCCCGGCCTTCCTACCGGAAGTTTCAGCAACTCCTCGATGTCCCGCTGGAGGTTCTCGTTGGAAGGGATGCGGATGGCATACTTCACACCCCGCTCCTCCAACGCTTCGTAAACCTCCGGCTTGGCAAAGGCCGCGTCAGCCCGAAACACGACTTCTTTCCCCATCAACTGCTGGCGTTCGATCTCCGGCAACAGAAGTTCTTCCCAGCCTTCGGCACTATGGACGTTGCCGGCACGGAGCTTGGCCGCTAGACAATCGCCGCCTCCATTGAACAGAAGCACCGGATGATAACAGGTGGACTCGAAGTGCCCGTTGTAGGCGCTTTGCTCCTGCTCCCCGTAGACCGGGATCTCAGTCGAGTCCATGTCGAGCACTACCCGGTACGGCGAATCGATTGCTTCTGCCCTGCCGATCAGTTCCCGGTTCAGCCGTGCCAGCCCTGCGAAGTTTTCCTCCTCAGCCAGCAACTCCGTCTCGAAGGTTTGCAACCGGGATGGCAGTGCTGCCCCTCGATCCCAATTCTTCTCGGAACCGATCAGCCGGAAGGTCGGATCTCGTGAGAGTTGCTCGGCATCGTTCACATCCTCGTATCCAGCCAAGCGACTGTACACCGACTGCCGTAGCAGGTCCGCGAGGGGCAACCGTGTGTTCTTCCCCCGAGGATCGGCTAGGTGCTGCTTGATGAGTTCACCGAATCCCAATCGTTCGTCCAACTCCCGCACCAGAATCAACCCTCCGTTGGAGGTGACCCTCGATCCGTGGAAAGCGACCTTCAACGAGGCATTAAAAGTGAGTTGAAATGGCTGATTTTGTCTCTCACCCATTCGGTGTATACCTCCGCACGCCAATGTTGATGCTGAAACCAGCATCAATATTGATGTTGGAGGCTAGTCGAAGGTTGCTTCTACAGTTTCAAACTGGAAATGCGGGTTAATAACGTCCTGAAGGGCAAGTCCTGATCCATCAAATTTTAGTTCAAGACATTCCTTGGCATACCGCGCCAAGTGTGCAGACGATACGGAAGCCAGAAAACTACGGAACTCCGACGAAGCGCTATTGCCGTCTTTCAGAATTCCCTCGCCGGCGAAGGCAATGAGCTGGTTTATTTGTTTATCGCGTATTTGTTCGGGCGAATTGCGCCAGATATCGATTAACGGCATCTTTCGTCCTTGCGGTGGTCCTGTGCCGGTTCAGCCGGAACCGGAGAGCGGGCGCTCCGCGTTACTGTAGACCAGGATTTCCTTTTTGGCCGTCCTGGCACGAACAGGGTAGCCGATCCACGGGCCGCCATACAACGGTTTTCGCACTACTTCCCCGTTTGGACTCCTCTCGCTGCTGCTCCGGCCGTCGAATGCTGCCCGATTGCGCCGTTTCAGCAAACGCAGAGGGCTTTTTGGCAAAACCCCATCCCGCGCCGACCCTCGGCAACCCGCGTACGCATCATGGGCGCACGCTACCCCTACTACCTGCTGATCGACAGCCGCGAAGGGTACTGTCAAGTTAGCGTTCGTCGAGCGAGCCGGTACTCGGGATCGTGATTTCAGTTCGAGTCAGGCGGCGATCGTGACTGCATCCCAAATGAGAAAAGAGCGTCCTCGTAGCTCCCGATGATGCACCGCTCGCACCAGGTGACGGCCAACGCGGAAGAGGTTGCGGACGAGTCCATGCACGGACAAGAATCGTTGTGCCTGCCCGGGGATACTGTCAAGTTAAGCAGTTTGGCGGCATTCTCGCAGCTCGCCGCCACCGCTAAGTCATTTATTCTAAGTCTCTGATCCAGCGGAATCCTTCCGCAAAACGGGCAGATTCTGCTCAACTTGACAGTACCATTGAGAGCCTTATCCAAGGCAGAATGCGCAGCCGTGACCATGACATTGGCTGGTAGTTCTGGCAGCGGCCGCCAGCACTCCGTTCCATTGATACACCTAAAGCGATAGGATTTGACGCGAATAAAGCGTTAAGCTATATATGATGTGGTCCAGAGCGTGGATGCCATGTACCGGCTGACGATCCGGAAGCAAGCCATCAAAACCCTGCAAGGAATGCGAGCTCGGGATGCCCGCCGCGTGCGCGGTGAACTGGACAAACTGGCCCAGAATCCCGGCCGGCGGGACATTGACGTAACGCCGTTGCGGGGCCGCCCCGGCTTGCGGCTGCGGGTTGGCCCCTGGCGGGTCATTTTCGAGCGGGACGAAGAAGCTCGAAAAATCGACGTGCTGCGCATCGGCCCACGCGGCGACGTTTACAAAGAGTTAGGAGGGACACCATGACTAAACCGCAAGTCATCCTCGACGATGGCGGGAAACCGGCATTCGCCGTGATCCCGTGGCGGGAGTACGCACGCTTGGCGATGATGGATGCCGAGGCGGGGCTCAGCGACGAAGAGCTTTACGATCACGCCAAGTCCGTGGGTGGAGAGTCTTTTCCTATCGAGGTGGCGGATCGCCTTCTGGCGGGGGAGAAAGCCGTCAGGGTGTACCGTGAGCATCGTGGCATGACCCAGAAGCAACTGGCCAGTTCCGTTGGCATCAACGCGCTCTACCTGTCGCAGATCGAGAGGGGCCGACGCACCGGCTCGGCCCGGACCTTGTCGGCCCTCGCCGAGGCGCTCGGCATCGATGTGGACGACCTGATCTGAGAGGAGTAAGCAGCGAACCCTTGATGGAGAGGACCTATCTGGTGCCGTCCGATAAAGGCCAGCCAGGGCGCGCTCGTCGTCTCGCCCTCGCCGCCTCGCATCCCGCCGTCGCAGCTGCGACTTGTGGAATAGCCTCAATGCTCGACACACACGCGGCTGACCTGACCGGCACTTTTTGTACCAGGTGGAAAGAGAGAGAATCCACTTGAGGAGGGAGTGAGGTCATGCCAACCCGGAATTACAAACCAGAGCAGATCGTAACGATCCTACGGCAGATTGAGGTGCAGATGGCGAACGGGAAGACCAGCAATCTATCCCGGGACGTCCGCCGCCATCATCGGTGCGCTAAAGCGTGGCCGGCATTGCGACCATTCATGGTTCGTCGTGTCTAACCTTTTGCCGCAGGAGTTGGTCCACGTCTACCACCTTCCCGCCCCGGCGAACCTCGGGCAACGACTCGCGCCCTTTTGCTTGTTCAAGATCCTCCATATCGAGCCGCTGAAGCTCGCGCTTGAGATGAAAGGTCTCACGCTCGGCCTTGATCGCCGTCTTCAGCGCAGGCGATTTCGGCGTCAGTTCCCGCCGTAACTTGAAGGCGACCTCGGACAGGCCGACGTGAGCCTCGGCTACCGTTCTGAGCAGATACTGGCGTTCGTCTTCGGTCATGTTCGTCAGAATTGTACAAAACTGAGACACTACCACCAATTGACTTGCGGCGCATCGACATCCACCCTACTCTAATCTTTCGATCCGGGGCCAACTCCTGGCATGGAGGAGTGAATTGCATACTGAAAACTCCCCGTTCGAATGGGAGGAACTATGAGGACCGCTCATTCCAGAGCTTCCGCTTCTTCTCGATGGCGTTACTGGAAGACGCCGGTGCTGTTCGGCATCGGATTCTGTGTCCTGCAACTCCTGGTCGCCCTAGCCCGATTCGGCTCCATGGATTCTTGGAATCCAGCGGAATTGCTGTTTGCGATTCCGGCCATACTGTCCGGACTGATCCTGTTCTTTCTGGGCGGCTTGCTGATCGGGTTGCTGGCGCAACGCTTCTTGAGAGGAGTTGTCGGGTCCTGGCGCACAGGGTTATGGGTCGCCATCGCGGTGGCGACTCCGCTTGCCGTACTGTTCAGCCTTGTCGGCGGATTGCTCGGCCCCCATATGGTGGTTATAGGTGCTCTCGTTCCGTACCTGCTCCTGGTCGGAATCCCTCTGTTGATCCGGCAATTCGTGCAGCGTCTCCGCAGTCCGCCTAGACCGGAGGAGTGATTAGCGCCCGTGCCCGGATTGACGGCTGCGTCCATCAGCGAAAATCCGTTGCACAAAGGAACGATTACGCAACAATCCAGCGCCGGACGTGTTTTCAAGGGATTAGGCGTTGCGAAACGGGGCCACCTCACGAAACGGGAAAATCGTACGCTAAGAGCCATCCGAATGGCCGCTCGTGGCTAACAACGACCCTTTTCCCCCGGCAATATCTTGCTCTGTCCAGTTGAGGCATACCCTAATCTAACGTCAGGGACGGTGCGCTGAGGCGACAGTATAGGGTTGTAATCTGTATTGATGGACACATCCCGTTCAGGGTTAAAGAGTTCTTCCTGACAGACTGGATTCAGGAGAACGCCATGCACGGTCACCGCATCGGCTACGTCCGGGTGAGCAGCTTCGACCAGAACCCGGAACGCCAACTCGAGCATGTCCCGGCCGATCGGCTTTTTACCGACAAGGCCTCGGGTAAGGACAGGCAGCGTCCGGAACTGGAAAGGTTGCTGGCCTTCGCGCGCGAGGGCGACACAGTGGTGGTGCACAGCATGGACCGGCTATCGCGCACCTCGAAAGGCCTTTTTCGCGCACACGCACCCCATTGTCTGATGTGCGCCTGCCGATCGATACAGAACCTCCTTTAACGACTTGACCAGACCGAGTCTCGCAGTAAGGACAAGCACCACCAGCGTAATCCCCACCGTCACAATGGCCATGATTTCTCCGCTCATGCTCCATCCAGCAGTTTGCTCATTCTCTCACGTGCCCAGCCTCGGGTCCCAGCAGGATTAAGAGTCTGGGATCTCAGAAGTCTAGCCTCCGGTGCCGGCTGCTCGGTAGGCCAGGGCTCTATAAGGGCGCTACGTTCGTGTTGACCTCCTCACCGGCCTTGAGCCGGTCCAGGTAGTTGGCCCATTCTTGCATCATCAACGGGCCGAGGCTCTTCCCACAAAGGACTAAGACGACGACATCACAAAGCGACTGGTCGGCGCGACTTCAACTCATCTACAGATTCCGAAGCCGATCCTGATTTGCCTTTAGCGATCGCTCGGGCGTTGTTGCGTAATTCGCGCTCGCGGCGAACCGGGCCGAGAAGCTCATCCGCCTCAGTACACGCGCTCCGATCGTGGCATTCCAAGCTCCGCCATCCGGTTCAGCACAGCGCACTTGATCGCGGCTTCGACTTTTTGGTTCTTGACCGTGCGGGCCGAGGGGCTTACCCCGAGTATCGCCTTGTACCGTGAGACCGCATTCTCCGCCACGCTCTGGCGAGTGCAGCCACTCGACTTCCGCCACTCATAACGGCCCTGCGTCCTAATACGCCGGAGATGGGTATCACGCATCGCACGCCACGGAGGCGGATGAGAGTCTCGGCTGCATCGTGCATTGCGTCGCGGCAAGATCGTCACGATGGTATTGTCAAGTTGAGGCTGACGGGTGTTTCTGATGCCCAGCATGGCGCGTTCAAGACGGGCTGGAGCCCAGTATCTTGGGGGTCGATCGACTAGCTTTTCGTCAACTTGACAATGCCCCGGAAAGAGTACAAGCGCGTCAACGGCCCCTATACGCTCTACATGATCCACCGGCGAAACATCCAAGAACCGAGGATGTAGAGAACGACACCCACACCGAGCGCCTGATTGAATTCCCCGCCGGAGCGAACCCAAAGAAAAGCAGCGCCCGCCGATACGGAAGGCACAAGGACGGATCCCAAGAGGGAGACCCCGACCGCGCTCTGGAAGCTCCGCTCCCGGTGACGCATCCGATTGATGATCCAGAGCACCAGGAGGACCGTGGTCGCTGAGATAGCCACGCCTAAGATCGCGTCGTGCGTCCCTTTCGCGATCGTCGTTTCGCGGATGGTTCCGCGAAACGATGCCTGGCAAGGACCAGCTAAGGCAAAGCGAGTGACAGCCGCCGCTAGGCGAGGGATACGCGGTCTGGCGCGTGATTTGGCCGAAGGCGGAAAGGGAAAACCCCGACCGTTAGCAGCGATCGGGTTTTTGTGCCGACCCGAAAAACGACCAAACATCCTCCGTAGATAAGATCGAACGTGCCAAGCCGAGTCGCGGGTGGCCAGTCCCGCCGGAAGGGCGGCGATGGGGACCCGCGAAGAGCCCCTGCGCCAACGGTTTTGCCGGGGTGTCGGCTGTGGCGCGGTGTTCTGGATCTGCCGTCATTGTGACCGGGGCCACCGATACTGCAGCGACCGATGCCGGCGGAAAGCACGGCGGCAACAACTGAGAGCCACCAACCGGCGGCACCAGCAAAGCCGGGAGGGACGGCTCGATCACCGCGACCGGCAACGGGCCTACCGGGAACGCTGCCGCCGCCGCGTGACGGATCATACTTCCCCCGCCAACTTCGATTCGGACAGTATCGTGGCAGCGGAGCCTTCCCGGTCCGAAAACGGATCGGGAAGCGTCTCCGGGGAGGTTCGATATGCCGAGAGCGCCGAATTTGAACCCGCCTGCATCATCTGCGGCCGCACCTGGGGGTCTGCGCCCCTCAAGCGGCCTTCACTTCTTGATGGGCGCTAGCAACCAAGAGAGGGAGAAACCATGATTCCAAAAAAGGACGAGAACGGCGAGAAGTACGCCACGGCCACGACGGAGGCTGAATTTCACGAGGCGCTGAATCGAGGGCTCGCGGTTGAACTGACGCGGGAACTGGCGGAGCGGATCGGAGTGCCTATGAACGAGGACGTGGGCGCCGTGGCCGAGATCGACCAGGCGCGACACGACCGCCACGACTAGGAACGGAGGCGCACTATGGCGAAGAAATCCTTTTGGCAGCGCGGGGAAGACTACGCCGAGAAAGTCAGCGAGGAACTCATCGAACAGATCAAGGCGGGTGTTGCACCCTGGCAGAAGCCGTGGAAGCCGGGGGAGCAGAGCAGCCCGGAGAACCTCTCGACCGGCAAACCCTACACGGGCGGCAACAGCCTCTACCTGATGAGCAGGGGCATCCGCCAGGGCCACGGCGATAACCGTTGGGGCACCTACAACCAGATCAGAGAAGCGGGCGGGCAGGTTCGCAAAGGCGAGAAAGGGACGCAGGTCTTGTTTTTCACGGATCGGACGGCGCGAACCGCAAAGGACGAGCAGGGCAAGGTGCTCAAGGACAAGGACGGCAACACGATCTACGAAGAAGAGCAGCGGGGAAAGCCGATTTGTAAGCAGTACACGGTGTTCAACGTCGAGCAAGCCGATGGATTGGAGTTGAAGCCGCGACCGGCGCAAGCGCGGCCCGAATGGGACGCCCACCGCGATGCGGAGAAGGTGATTGAGGCCAGCGGGCCGAGGGTCGAGCACGTCCCCGGAGATCGGGCCTACTATCGGATCGCCGAGGATAAGGTGGTGCTCCCGGAGCCGAGGCAGTTCCCGACGCGCAACGGCTACTACCAGACGACGCTGCATGAATGCGGTCACTCGACCGGGCACCCGGAGCGCATGAACCGCGACACGCTCAAAGAAGGACTGGACAAGGGCTTTGGATCGCCGGAGTACGCCCGCGAGGAATTGCGAGCCGAGATCAGCGCCATAACGGACAAATAGAATCCACTGAAGTTTATATTCGTCCAGATAAGTCCATAACTAACTATATAATAAGTATATTATGGACGTTATGCGGAGGCTTGAGTGGCTCACGACGTCCCTTGAAATCCACGGCTATCTCCTATATAATGAGGGGATGCTTACTGTAAAGAACACACCCAAATTACCACGTAATACCAAGCCCCGAGGCCGCCATCCCGACAAGGCCCTGTCGGCTGCCTGCGTGCGTACGGTTGCGCCGGGACGGCACGCGGACGGAAATGGCTTGTACCTCTTCGTTCAGCCTAGCGGAACCCGGAGCTGGATTCAGCGGCTCGTCGTTCGCAAACGCCGCCGCGAGCTCGGACTCGGCAGCGTCGCTCTGGTTTCGCTCGCCGAGGCCCGCGAAAAGGCTCTCTCCAACCGCAAGCTGGCCCGCGAGGGCGGCGACCCGCTCGCCGAGAAGCGCCGCGCCCAGGGCGTGCCCAGTTTCGCCGAAGCCGCCGCACGCGTGCTGGAACAGCAGCAGACCGGCTGGCGCGATCCGAATTACCCGAAGGTCTGGCTGAGCAACATGGAACGCTACGCCTTTCCGCGCATCGGGAAGATGCCGGTCTCGGAGGTGACCAGCGCCGATCTGTTGGATATCCTCACGCCCATCTGGCACGTGAAGGCGTCCACGGCTCGGTGCGTGCGCCAGCGCATCCGCGCGGTGTTGGAATGGGCCGTGGCGATGGAGTTCCGCATTGACAACCCCTGTGACCGGATTGTCCCCGTGCTCGGCGCACAACACGACGTCGTCGAACACATGCGGGCCTTACCCCATCGCGACGTGGCGGCGGCCATCGAGACGGTACGAGCGTCGGGGACGGAAACCGTGGCCAAGCTGGCATGCGAGTTCCTGGTGCTGACGGCGGCGCGGTGGAACGAGGTGCGCGAGGCCGTGTGGAGCGAAATCGATCGGACGGCCCGCGTATGGACGGTTCCCGCCACCAGGATGAAGGCGAAGCGTGAGCATCGGGTGCCGCTGTGTGGCCGCGCCATGGAGATTCTCGACGCGGCATGGGCGCTTGACGACGGAGCCAGTTCGTTCGTTTTCACCATCGGGGACGGGCAACCGCTTTTCGAAAAGCAGGTGCGCCGCCTGCTCCGTAAACTGGGTATCGGTGCCGTACCCCATGGATTTCGATCCAGCTTCCGGGACTGGGCAGCCGAGGAGACGGATCATCCCCGAGAAGTGATCGAGGCGGCCTTGGCGCACGTGGTCCGGAACAAGGTCGAGGCGGCCTACGCCCGCTCGGACCTCTTTGAGCGACGGCGTATCCTAATGAACGACTGGGCGCGTTACCTGGCCCAAGGGACCACGAAGGATTCGGAGTCCTTAAGATAACATGGGCCGAAGCCATCCGGCGGGGAGACCCGAACAGAATGCGGCCAGCCCAGCGATGAATGTCCAGAGGCGTGCATCCCAGGAAGGAGAGATCATCCATCGTGATCCAGCCGCGCCGAAAGTTTCCTGACCGAGAACGATGTGCAGACGCCCGCTATCTACTCCAGTTAGCCAGTGTCGTTCTGCTGTCCGCAGTAGTGAAGCCGCAGAGCCTGAAGAGCTACGATAGCTTCTTCAAGAAGTCGTCGGCCTGCTTCGGTCTTACTTGACGACTGAATCCCAAGTCTTGCGACGATCTTATCGTAGCCAGCGCCTTTCCGGTGGGCCGAACCAGTAGAGCGGAGAGTCTGGAGGTCTCTCAGAAACTGTACAACCAACTGACGTTCAAGAAACTGTGTCGCCTCCAGAAATCCCGCAAGTTTCCCGATGCCCTTGGTGCCCTTCTCCAGATCGTTTGCCTTGGCCGCCAATTCCCGTTCGTTCAACGAGTCTACAAGGAGCTTCGTCAGGTGACTAATCTGCTCGTCCAACTCAGCTTGGGAATTTGTAACCGGCACGCGAATCGTTTCCAGGAGGTGCTTATCCCCGGGCGCGGGCAGCAGAAATAGTGGCCATCCTTGTGCCCTCTCCCACTCAATCATGAGATCCGAGTATTAATGGCGAAACCTTAGATCGGGTGCTTTCGCGTCTACGGGCTGAGGAGCGTATTCGGATCTGGAAGAAGAAGACCGGGCCCGCCGTTAAAACAAGCCAGCCGGGAAGGCCTCATGATCGTCTTCGTCGACGAAAGCGGATTGAGCCAGCGGCCGCATCATTGCCGGACCCGATGGCGCCGAAAATTGCCACTCCGGTATAGAGGCTGCGCTCCGGGATAATGAGCCAGGAAGGGTTGCGCGATTCGACGGCTTTGACCGGGTGATGAACCTCCCCAACAACGATCGACGGCCCGGCGTCTTTTGCGGGATTCGGAGGCCACGTTGGTAGCATTCCAATGTTCGGCATAGCGATGCCCCAAGACTCAAACCAGACCCGCCAGACCGTGATGAGAAACAGTCCGCCGACGATGATGGCGGCGGCTGGCGCGATGTAGTACCACCAGACGATCCAGGTGTAGAAGTTGGGGGTGTGATAGAGCACCAGGTCGAGCATTGGATCGTCGCCGGGCAAGGGGAAAGGCCGGTAGATGAAACCCCAAGCGGAGCAGCCAAGCCCAGCGACTATCAGGATCGGATGGCGTATTTTCATGGGGCTTGCCTGCGGCGCCTCAGCGCCCGCTTGGGGTTAGGGTTCGGAGCCTTCCCGCAGGGATAAATCAGACGAGAGCGACCCCCAAAAAAGGGGGGGCAGGGTATGCCACAAAGCCTGCCACAAACCCCTTTTCCTGTTTGCCGACCGGCAAAAAGGGGCCTCGGCTCAGGGCATACCCCGATGCCGCTACTTCTGGCGCTGGATAGAGCGGCAAAAAAGGGGGGTCGCTCTCGTCTTTCTCCGTGCCCCTACTTCTGGCGCTGGATGGCCTGGTAGTAGCAGGCAAACACAAGCGAGGCAAAGATATAGACAAGATTGGTATGCCACATACTGAGCCACATACCATGCCACAAACACCCCCTTATATAAGTGGCACAAAAGATCGGTACGGCCACCGTTCACGGCAGGCGTAAAAACCGTCTGTCTCGGTAACGATATCTGGAGTTCCATTGCTGCCGTTCACTAGACTGTTTCCTGCGCAAACTCAAGCGGTCAGAAACCCACGTCTCGAAGCCGTCAATGGTGGCTCCGGGGCCGCTCGACTTGGGTAGGTCTTTCAGTTCCATCAATCTGTCTGAGATTGCCTCGACCCCTCCGTACTTCGATATGATCCGCATGTCCACATTGATCAGCGCGTCCTCGATGTACTTGATTTCCGCCTTCACGTCAGGATCGTTCCGGCTCGGTCCATCTGCCCGCTGACTGGGAGGAACGTGCTCTGCTCACCCGCTCGGCTGCTCCACGTCTTTAGCGCCGCCTCGGCCCGGATTGTGGCTGTGTGGTCTGCGCCGATTACCACGACATGGACCTCGATGCATTTCAACCGCAAAGCCCGCCAAAGCCACTCATGCGCCGCACCCCAGGAACGCAGTTCGGTGTCGGTGTATTTGCCCGGATCGACGTAGATAAAAGTGGCGGTCCGGGAATCAGCCGCGATGGGCAGTTTCAGGGCAAAGTATCTGGTTTGTGACCCCACGGCTCCCAGATAGACCCGGTGGGGCAAGCGCCTGCGGTCGATGCCAAGTAAATCGAAGAAAGCGACCTTTTCCTGCTCGGTGGGAAGCCAGGGAAGCTGCGGGTGTTCCAGAACGTAGTCGAGCGAGAGCAACCGCCGGAGCATGACGGAATAATCCGCATCCCGGCGGTGCCGGACGTTCTCAGTTCCTAGCGCCCGGTAAATCTCTTTGTTGGATATCCGGCACGCCTTTGCGCCGCCTCGCTTGTTAGGCAGAGCATCCTCTACGGCAAGCCCGTGCTTCACCATGTCGCGTACGAATCGCAATGCTCGCTTTCGATCCGACACGGCATCGAAGAAGTAACAGAATTGAGCCCTCGTGAACACACCGCTATGCAGACAGACCAGGGCGATCCACTCCGCCTCGCGGCCCTTCCAGCCGAAAGGCTCTAACGACTTTTCTCGATCATGAAGATGCTCGATCATTGCTACCCGCCGCCTACCGGATTTCGTCTGCCGTTCCAACATCTCCTTTTTTGTGGGTTGCCTTCCTAATCCTTAGCTATTTATCATACTGTCCAGCAGGTGCAACTAATAAGATTCGAGGCTGTGTCCACGGCTTCGGCGCTGAGGAGATCGCGCGGCGTGACCTTCGAACTGCCGACACGAAGTCTCGGCCGCAGCGATGTGAAGTTTCAGATCAAGCGCGATGGTGAGACGTTCGGAACCATGACGATATTGAATGGGTCCGTGGTTTGGTTTCCCAAGGGTGTTTCCTACGGCTGCCGCATGAAATGGAAACAGTTCAACGAATTGATGCAGAGGGAAGCCAAGCAATTTGAAAAGCGATGATCGCCGGGTGCCCAATCGTCGCCCCCATTTTCCACTACCAACTCTGGAGGAGAGAGGCTAGAGGAAACCGCCTCCGCCAGATCCCCCGCAAGCTCCTCTAGTTGCATTGCCTTCGACTCCTTCAACAACGGCTTGCCCGCATCCTTCAACTTCTTGTTCAGTGGTCTCTTTTTTCCTCCAACTTCACGGGCTGCACGCAGTAGAAGTCGAAGAGTTCCTCCAGAGTGTCTAGAAGTCTTATAGCCTCGTCAGGATCGGCTTCGATCACTTCGCCGGGGGGTGTGTTCTTGAGCTGCTTTCGTTCTCTCACCGAGGGCTTTACTATGCGGGTTGGTGGACCAGGAATCGAAACGGGCCAATCACAACTCGCCTCGAAAGGCGCGATGAAGCATGAACTAAAAGAGGGCGTCCAAGCGGCGAGGGGGGAACGCGGCACTAGCCCACGCTGAGGCATTATTGCGTGAGATCACGGACGAGATCAAATTCCAATTCCTTCAATCTCCTCTTGGCTCGAAACTTCGCTAAGTTCACTACATCAATCAGTCCTGGACCGTGCAGAGAGAACTTCCCCTTTGTATTCCCTGAAGCCTGCGAGCAATTGTTTGAACGAGGCAGGCTTGTATTTCTCAAAGCTCTCCTCGTCCACGTAAGCAAAGTCGTATTCCGCGTCCGCCTGTGCTCGGTTGATGTCTTCGCACCATTGCCGTAGCCGTTGCATCTTCAGTGGAACGTCAAGTTCTTCCCGGCCTTTGGTTTCCACAATGAAAATCCGCTTGGCGGACAGCTTGACCAGAAAATCCGGGTAGTAGTTGGAGATGTCGCCGTCAGCATTCACATAATCCAGTTTGAAGCGTACCGCCAGATAATTCTTGGCGTAGGAAACCACGTCGCTGCAATCTTCCAGGAAGCTGGCAAACAGCAGTTCAAAATGGCTGTCCCCAATGATCTTGTTAAAGACGCTCTTTTTCGGAATAAGGTAGCCCTGATCTTTGGCTACGAAGGGCCGTGTCTGCCGCAGCTTGATGGTGTCCCGGATTTCGGCGTCGCCTTTGTCCTGCACGGTGAGCGCGTTGATCGCCTTCTTGAACGTTTCGATCAGGGTTTTGGTAGCGGCTAGTTCCGACAAGTTGCGCAGGGTGTTGGAGGTCTCCAGTTCCACAGGGACGGTCAAACAACTGCTCTTGCACAAACGCTTTGACCTTCCCGTACAGTACATCGTAACCGCTGACCAGCCGCAAATCCTTCATCAGGGTCTGCGCGAAAGTAGCCGATCACACTGCGGTAATCGGCAATGCCCGCCGTGTCGAGGATAGTGGTATGCGTCACCTCGCTGGTAGTGATGTCCTTGAAGACGATCTCCCTCTGTTCTTCCTCGCTGAAATGTTGGTAGGTCACGCGCTGATGCCCCAGGGCGCTCTCGTTCAGGTTGCTCAGGTTCTTGTATTCCCGATAGGCGCGCGGCGTAAGCACGGGGATTTCAATGTCCAACGCCTCAATGTCTTTCTTGTCGTTTTCCTTGTCAATCTCCACTACCAACGGGGTCTTTGCCCCGGTGCCTTCGCCCATCGGCTTGCGTTCCAGCACCACGCCTTCTGCCTGAATGGATTCCACGAAAGTCCATGAAGGCATCCGTGCCGACCACGCTGACATATTCCTCCAGGCCGCCGGGATACATTTTCCGCAGGCCGCGTCCCTAGGGTTTGTTCAGGCAGGATGTTGCTGGGGGCCGAATACGCTCGCAGCCCTACTATGGTGGTGACGTTCCGCACGTCCCAGCCTTCTTTCAGCACCATCACCGAGATGATTGCCTTGTAGGGGCTGTCCAGCCCGTCAATCGAGTTGGCTTGATCGCGCAGTTTATCCAAATCTTCTTTGTTCTTGCCTGACGTTGATTCGGAAATCTCGCCATTATTCTTTGTGTGGATGACCAGCACGGCGTCTTTCAGATCGGGGTAGTGGCCTTCGAGGTATTCGGCCACGTCGTCGCAGTTGCGAGTGTCATCGGTCATCACGAACAAGATGGCTTTCTTGCCCATCTTTTCGTGCTCGGCATACGCCTTGCGCCACTCGATTACGCCCAGGTGAATGTAATCGGCGTATTTCTCGGTGTACTTGGCGCTCTTCTGTTCCGTCAACTTGGCGCGGCTGGCGGCGTCGGGCAGCACCGGATGCTTGACCACGTTTTGCGAGATGGCTTCCACCAGCGGGTAATCGGCGACGGTCTGCACGAAAATCGCGCCGTTGTTGTGCTTGGGCGTAGCGGTCACGTCCACTTGCAGGGAAAGGGCCGACCCTTTTTGCTTCAGGCGGTTGTGAATGTCTTCGATGGATTTGAACCATGCCATGCGCGGGTCGTGAATATGGTGGGCCTCGTCGTTCAATACCATCAGTTCATCGATGTCGCGCACGATCATGCCCAAATCCACTTTGGAATCGGTGGTCGCGCCAGTGGGCCGCTTGCCCAGAAAGTAATCCTTCGTGTCATCATCATCGGGCGATGTGGGAGTGTCGTCCCCGGCATAGACGCGGTGGATGTTGGTCAGGAATATGTTACCGGTGGGGCGGGTTATGCGCACCTCGTCCTGCCGGTGCAGGGTCAGTTGAAAATCGTCGCGCCAGTTGCGCCCGTCCACGCCGTTGTCCGGCAGCACCGGGTCCGCAAAGAAGATGCGCAGACCGTTGAAATCCTTGTAGATGCGGTCCAGCACGATAATGTTGGGCGCAATCACCAGGAAGTTGCGGGACAGCTCCGACTCCGGCTCATACAGCTTGTGGAAGAAACTCCAGGCCAGCACCAGGCTTAGCAGCTTGGTTTTGCCTGTGCCGGTCGCCATTTTCGCTACAAAGCGTCGCCAGGTCTCGTCAAACATGCCCGTGGAAACCGCGCCGGCACTGTCGAAACGCATCAGGTCGTACTTGTCCTGCACGCCCACCACGTCGTACAGATAGACGATAGTCTCCAGCGCCTCGCGCTGGGCGAAGTAATACTGGAACTCGGCCAGCGTTTCCAGTGAAGCCCCGTCAGTTTGGGGGAGTAGGTGTGGCGTGTTGAACCACCAGTTGAGCAGGCTCTTGCTGGTGTCGCTCGCCCCCACGTAACCGCTTTCCCGCCATTCCTTCACTTTTTTGCGCAGTTGCGGCACCAGCGGCGGCATCAGCTTTTCAGAGATGGAATCCCGCAGGCCTTCATCCGCCGGAAACCAACGGATAGACGGGTCGAGGATGGCATAGGGCGATTCGGGGAAGTTGGAATGGAGGGCCATTATTTCCTCCCTCTCACATTGACTTCGACAATCGTCATGGTGTCATTGCCAAAGATGTCCACAACCTTTACCGCCAATTTGCTCCGCCCCGGTGCGCATTCGTGAAAGACGCTGGTCAGTTCCAGCGAACGGTCTTTCTTGGTGCGGAAGGACTGCCATTCGTTCTCGAAGATGTAATCCCCCGTCCAGACTTCCTCATATTCCGGTAGATCCAACTGTTCGGGCTGTTCCATCCCAGGAATCTGAACTTGTTTCATCTTGTCCCGCGGAATGCGGACGATCTCGCGCTTGCTCTCAAAGTTGAAATCCACCGCCCAGTAGTCAATCCAGTCTGTCCATTTCTTGGTGAGCCGTTTGCGATTGACGATGCCCATCGCGTCCTTGCTCACCTTCACAATCTGCCCCTTTTCCGCCACGATCTTGCTGCCCTTGTTCTTGAGCGCAGCCTCCACGTTGGCGATGGAGTCCTGCGAATAGAAAACCGAAAAGTCGGTCAGTTCCACCGCCACGCTGTTTTTCTTGACGTGCGGCTTGACCTCAATCGCCGCCACATCGTGAAAGACCACTTGGTTCTTTTCCACCGCCCGCTTGTCGAACACCTCGGCGGGGATGTACTTGGGGGCGATGTCAATGCCCTTGGCGCGGGCTTCGTCCAGCACGTTAGGGAATAGCCCCATTTCAAACTCAAATCCCAGAATGTCCACGCGGGTGATGTGCTTCTTGCGGCATTCCAGGATCACCTCTTCCACAAACAGGCGCGTCACCGGCAGGTTGACCGGTCCCACCGCCACTAGCCGCCCAGCCTTCTTGCCGTGGAAGGTCTGGAAGCCGTCGGTCTTTTCGGCTCGATAGGCCCGCAGGATCAGGTCCACGAAGGCAGCTTCCTTTTCTTCCAGTTGCTCTTGCTGTTCCGCCTCGCGCAGGTTGGGATTCACACCGATGTAATGCTGGCGTTCGTACTTACCCAAGTTGAGGATTTCAAAGGCGCGGTAGTCTTTGCCTTCGGCTTTCAACTGCCGCTGCACGCCGATCATGCGCTTTCGCGTGGTATGGATGGCGAACTTTCCCAGATCGCCGACGATCCACTTGCGGCCCTCCTTCTCGGCCACTGCCGCCGTAGTGCCGCTCCCGCAGAAGAAGTCGGCCACTAGGTCGCCTTCGTTAGAGGAGGCTTGAATGATGCGTTCGATGAATTTTTCTGATTTTTGTGTTGGGTACCCAAGATGCTCTGTTGGATACCTTGACGCTGGATTAACATCGGCCCACCAGTCTTCTGGGATTTTTCCTGCATCATTTAATTTCACATCGTTAAAAATGGTGCCCCCTTTTTTAATGACGTTTCGGTTTGCTCTACTTAGACTTTCATCTGCATAGGGAATTCGCACATCATTTAAATTCAGTGTCAGAGACTCACTTTTTGTAAACAGGAATATAGTGTCGTGCTTCCGAGGGAAATTACTGCGAACATTTGAGGGGGATGTATAACACCATATTAATTCATTACGCATATTCCCCTTCCCAAAAACATCGTCTAAAACCATCCTGATATAACTATTCACGCGCCAGTCACAATGCACATAAATACTCCCATCCTCCGCCAGTAAATCCCGCATCAGCGCCAGCCGCTCGTAGATCATGGCGATGAAGGAATCCGCACCCTTGCCCCAGGTGTCACGGTAGGCGATCTCTTCCAGGATGTTGGGTTTCTTGGTGAAGGTTTCGTCGCCGATCTCGATGTCCATTGAAAAATCCGCGCCCACGTCAAAGGGCGGGTCAATATAGATCAACTTGAGGCCGCCTTGTTTTTCGATCTCCTCGCGCAGCGGCCCGTTCTTTAGGGATGACAGGATCAGCTTGTTGTCGCCCCAGATGAGCTTGTTGGTCCAGCCCTTGAGCTGGCGGCCCCGCGAATCGGTTGCGAACAGGTCCGCTTGCAGCGCCGTCTCTTCCGGCTTCTCGGCGCGCGGCTCGTCCACCTGCTCGATCACCTGGAAAGGCAGAACGATATTGCAGACCTCGCTGGTTTTGCCGTTCCAGACCAGTTCCACCTCGCGCTTGTCCTCAAACAGCAGAAAGCGATACTTGTCCGGCAAGGGCTTATCAGCTTCGATAAAGCGGATGATCTCTTGTTGTTCCTGCTCAGTCAGTCGGGCCATACAAGGGTCTCTCCTCCATTGGTAAAAATTGCACGTTAAGGCGCTAAGGGCGCTTGACGTAGCAAACGGATAACTGCGGTGCGACTGACCCCGAGGCGCTTGGCGATTTCCCGATTATTCAGCCGATCCTTGCTGACCAGAGTCGGGCCATACAAGGGTCTCTCCTCCATTGGTAAAAATTGCACGTTAAGGCGCTAAGGGCGCTTGACGTAGCAAACGGATAACTGCGGTGCGACTGACCCCGAGGCGCTTGGCGATTTCCCGATTATTCAGCCGATCCTTGCTGACCAGACCGAGGTTTTGTACCAAGCGTTGTGAGAGAGTTTACATGACAGCCTGTGGTTGTGAAACTAGTTTTGGGGGAGAGAATGGATTACAGGCCCTCGGCGCAGCACAACCCGTGATCTTCCATTCGCAGCATGTGCAGGTTGCCTACCTCACTCGACTGCCTCGGATGCAGGGGTTCGAGGGTTGATCGTTCGGGAAACCTGTCCGGGGACGTCTTCGAGGGTCCAATGGATTCCCCTTCAGAAAGAGGGGTCTGATGAGGGAATCATAGTGGACGTTTTGTCAACATATCTAGTGTTATCAATTACTTAAAGTCAATATAGCGTGGCCAGCGCCATGATGACGGGGGAGCGCGTGGGCGTGGGGCATGACCCGCAGCGCGGCGCGGCCTATGTCGAGAATTGGGTTGCGGTCCTGGAAAAAGACCCGCACGAGATTCATAGAGCGGCGCGGGACGCGCAGCGGATGACCAATTACCTGATGGACCGTGCGGTCGAGCACGAGCGCGAAGCGCCGGTCAAGGAGAAGACGGCGGCGGAGTTGAGCCACCAATATTCTCATGCTCGCGGGCCTCAGATCAGCCAGACGCCGAAGCAATCCACGGAACAACACGCGCAGAAGCTCCAACGCGAGGTTGGGTTGAGCCGGTAAGGAGCCGTCGTGTTCGATCCGCGAGACCTAGCTACCGATCCCCGCAGGACCGTAACGCGCCCCAGGCGCGACCACACCAAAGAGCGGGAACAGCGGGAGCGCAGCGGCCACCGGCGCGAATACGATCCCCGCACCGAGCGCAAGAACTTTCAGGAGCGGGCGGATCGGGCGGTGGCCGACGTGGGGATGTATCGGAGTGTCGCCTACCGCGACCTGGCCGATGCTCACTTCGATGGAC
The DNA here is from genome assembly GCA_963666975.2 of Terriglobia bacterium. GTDB lineage: Bacteria > Acidobacteriota > Terriglobia > 2-12-FULL-54-10 > 2-12-FULL-54-10 > JADFGZ01. The sequence continues at coordinate 2,409,777 of CAXVYR010000004.1, forward strand.
ACCCCTACGTGGCGCGTCGGGCCGTGGATCGCATGATTCGGGCCGGGCACGTCCGGGAGCACACTGCCGAGGGGCCGCAAGGCGGCGCCTACAAGGTGCTCACGCTCACCGAGCGCGGAGTAGAGCGGGCCGGGCGGGTAGCCCGCGAACAAGGACTCGACAAAGAGCAGAAAGCATGGAGCGGCCTCGTGAAGCCCGGAGAGCTTCAACATGACGTGGCCGTGTTTCGAGCCGCAAGGATTGAGCAAGTGCGGTTGCTCGAACAAGGAGCCGTCCTCAAGCGGGTCCGCATTGACGCCGAACTCAAGCGCGAGGTCGCCCGCGCCACGGAAAGCGCCAGAGCGCGAGGCGGAAAGGAAGCGGCGGACGCCGCACGGTTTGAGGCGGCGGAGGCGCTGGGGCTCCCCGTCAAGGATGGACGGGTGGAATACCCGGACGCGCAGCTGGAGTACGACATCGAGGGCCGCAGCGGGCGCGTGAACGTCGAGATTGCGACCGAGCACTACAGCGCCAAGAGTATCGGCGCGAAAGCCGCCGCTGGATTCGCCGTGCATGGAAGCAATGGGCGGGCGGCGGCGCGAGTAGCGCGGGCGCTCGGCCAGGACCACAGCACCGGAGGCGGAGGGGGAAGCGGCGGCAGACGAGACAAGGGCTCCATCGAACTCTGAGGGAGAAGCGATGCAACCGTGGAAAATCAGTGTCGGACTGACGGCCATCCTCCTGGCCGTGGCCTTGATGCTCGCCGGCGAGAGCTTCGCTTATCTCAAGCCGTACTTAGGAATCATCGCAACCGACTACTGGCTGCCCGTCGCGTGGCATGGCGGTCTGGCCGTGGTGACGCTGATGGTCATGATCTACTCCGCCGCTCGCGCCTTGGGGCTGGCCGACATGGGCCTCAAGGTCGATCTGATGGAGCGGTCCATCCGGCGCGGCGAGGGCGGGCAAATCGAGCTTGCCGAGAAACTGGAACAAGAGGACCGGGGGCAGTTTCCCGGAGCCTGACGCACAGCGACCCAACAGACACGGAGGGAAGCATGAAGAACAACAACTCAATCATCTGGAAGCGGGGAGCGCTGCTGGCGAGCGTCCTTGCACTATCGGCGGGAGAACTCATGGCGCAGGGAACAAGCCCCTGGTTGCAAGCCATAGACGTGCTGCAACAGGCGTTCACCGGACCCATTGCGCGAGGACTGAGCTTGATTGCCATCGTGGTGGGCGGGCTCATGTTCGCCTTTGGTGAAGGCGGCAGCAAAAAGGCCCTGGCCGGGATCGTCTTCGGTCTTGGCATGGCCATGGGCGCGGCCAGCTTCCTCGCCTGGCTCTTCTGATGGAGCGCGGCAAGACATGGCGCGGCTACCCGGCGCTTTCCAAACCCCTCACGATCATGGGCGTGGAACGGCGCTGGTTCCTTCTGAGCGCCACGTTGGGCCTTGCCATGTGGAACGCCATCAACTCCATTGTGACCGGGGGAGTCATTTTCGGAGTGCTCTACGGCGTGGGATTCTGGGCCTGGAAACAAGACCCCAACATGCTTGAAATCCTACGGGCGTCGGCCAAGTTCCGCGTCCGCTACGATCCCGGCAAATGGGCGGCGGCTCCCTGGACGATCCTGATTCGGAGATAGCGCGTGAACGTGAACGACGAACTCATGGACTACGAAGCGGCGGGATCGCTGGCCGAGGAACTGCCCTGGTGGGGCTGGCTCGAAGATGGGCAAACGTGCCTGACGCGGGCGGGAGAACTTATGAGCATCGGGCGGATGACGCCCAGCGTTCTGGACGGCCAGACCCCCGAACAACTGGATCGGGTCATCGACCGCTGGCAGCGGATGTTGTCGGGGCTCGATTCCAGGACGCGGCTTTACTTCTATCTGTTGCGCCGCCCGATCCACTTTGCGGACGAGTTCGACGGCGCGGCATCGAGCGTGGCCGCGCTCGGACGGCGCAAGCGGCGGGCGTTCCTCGCGGATCGAGTGCAGGACGTGAGCGCCTACGTCGCATGGGTTCACGATCCGCACCTGTCCGCCGTCACCACCGGAAGGACGGGCGGGCCGTGGTGGATGGCCTATGCCAAGAACTGGATGGCCCGGCGGCGGAACCGGCATGAATCCGTTTACCTCCATTCCTCTATCGAATCCGCAGCAGCCAGCTTCCGGCAGCTGGTCGAGGCGAGCCGGGCGCTGGTCGACGACCTTACGCCGGTGCGGATGCTCGAAGCGCGGGATGCGTCTCTCGTTCTGAATGAACTCACGAACCGGCCCGGAACCTTTTGGGACGGCGCGAGGGGCAGCGGCATGAATTGGCGGCTGGCCGTCTCAGAGCTCGAAGCGGAGCGGCGCAATCTGCGCCTGGACGGGGAACCCGTCATTCTCTACTCGCTGCTTTCGCCTCCCGCTGCGGCTCGCGCCAATCTTCTGCAGGGTCTTTACCGGCTCGATGCGACGATGACGGTGACGCTCGAATGGCGACCGCAGCGCCTCGATGCCGCCCGGCGCAAAATCCGTGGAGCGCAGCGGCATTACTTCTCGAAGCGCTACTCGATGTCCGCGCACGTTCAGGAAACCGAGGGAACCGCGTCAGCGATGGTGGACACCGCAGCGGCGGCGGAATCCGACCGGCTGGGCGATGCCCTGGTCGAGTTGGAGACGGACGGTATCGCCTACGGCGACCTGGCCCTGACCGTGGCGATCCACGGCCCGTTATCGGAGACCGAGGGCCTGGACGGAGATATTCGGCGCATCTTTAACAGCCACGACGCCAAGGTGATCCGGGAGGGTTACGGGCAGCTTCCGGCCTGGTTCTCGCGGATGCCCGCGCAACCGCGACGGCGGCAGGTTCGATCCGTGTTTGTATCGGCGGGCGCGGTTGCTTCGATGGCCCCGATCTTCGGGCCGCCGGTGGGGACACCCCGGAGCGGCCACTTGCGGAAGCCGGCGCTGGCGATCCTTGAGACCCAATGGCGGACTCCCTACCACTACGATTTGTTTCAAGGCGACGTGGGGCACACGCTGGTTCTCGGCGCGACCGGCGCGGGTAAAAGCTTCTTGCTCAATTTCCTGCTGGTTCAGGCGCTCCAATACGATCCGCGTGTTCTCATCCTCGATCTAGGCGGCTCCTATCGCTGGCTCACGCAGTTTCTCGGCGGAGGCTATATGGAGCTATCCCCCGAAGGGGGCGCGGGCGCCGGTTTCCGGTTGCGCCCCTTCTCGCTCCCGGCGGGGGCGCGCACCTTCCAGTTCCTCACCGGCTGGATATCGCGTCTGTTGAGGATCGGCGGGTGGAAACTCAGCGGCGAAGACCCCAGCGAGATTCGCGCCCGCGTCGAAGACCTCTATGCCTTTGCACCCCAGCGGCGGACCCTTGGGGTGCTGGTCCGCTCCCTTCCCGCAAAGATGTGGCCCGCTTTGGGCCGTTGGCACGGAGCCGGAGCGTGGGCCAGGTACTTTGACAACCCGGCGGACGAAGACGATCTCAACTTCCAGGACTGGCAGGTGATCGACATGGCGGGGGCGGCGGAGCACGAAGACTTGTGCGAAGCGGCGCTGTTCTACCTTCTCGAACGGTTGCGGCTGGCTTTGGAGAACCCGAATGAGACCGCAAGGGTAAAACTCATGGTGGTCGATGAAGCCTGGCGCTACCTGAAAGACCCGGCCATTCTCGGCTACCTGGCCGAAGCCGCTAAGACCTGGCGCAAGAAGAATGCGGCGCTCGTCGTCGCCACGCAGAGCGCCGTGGACGTAACCGGGACCGCAGGGGCGGAAGCGTTGCTCGAATCCATGCCGACCAAGCTATTTCTCGCCAATCCCGATTTGCCGGAGAAAGCCGCCGAGACGTTCCGGCTGAACCCTTCGGAAATGAACACCATTCGCGGCTTGATTCCCAAACGGGAGCTTTACCTACGGCGCACCGACGCGGCGGGCATCTTGCGGCTCGAAGTCGATCCGGCCAGCTATTGGCTCTATACCTCGTCGCCGGTCGATGCTCAGAAGCGGGCGGAAGCCGTCAAACAGTATGGCCTCACCGAGGCCATTGAACACCTGTCCAGGAGGTAGCTGATTATGTTGAAGATCATTCCACTCGTGACGGCGGCGCTGCTGGCCCTGTCGTTGCCGCTGATCGCTCAGGACGGCGGGCAGGTCCTGCGCGTCATCGAGGCCCAGGATCAAATCATCCAGATTCGGGCCAAGACCCGGCACACCACCGTCATCGTGCTTCCCGCGACGGAAAACGTGCTGGATTTTGTCGTGGGAGATTCCGAGTACTGGCACCTGACCGGGGCCGCTAATCTGGCCTTCCTCAAACCCATCGCCGAGGGCGTGACTACCAACGTCGCGCTGGTTTGCGCCTCCGGTCGCATCTACTCGTTCCTCGTCACCGAGCGGAGCGCGGGAGATCCGCACCTGGTGGTTCGCATCGAGGCGCAGGGAGAAGCCGACCCGCGCATTTCACCGGCCGGGCACGAACCGGCCTTTGTCGCTCGCTCCCAGGTCGCGGCCTATCAGCAGATGGCGGAAACGGCCATCGAGACGGCCAAGGCCGTGCAGGTAGACGCGGATACCCGGATCGCGGAAACGGCGCTCGTGGAGGCACAGAAAACCGAGGCGTTCCGGGCGGAGTATCCCACGCGCCTCAAGTTCCCTTACCGATTGGAGGACAAGGCAAAGAAATGGCCGTTTCTAGTTGAAGGGATGTGGCACGACGGGCGGTTTACCTACCTTCGCGCCAACCCCCAGGAGTCGCCCGCGCTGTACGAAGAGAAGGACGGGAAACCGGCGCTGGTGGCCTACGATCTGGGCGAGGACGGGCTGTATATCGCCCGTCACGTTTTAGGTGACGGCTGGTTGCAGATCGGCAAACAAAAAGTCCGGTGGCGCTTCACCGCGCCGGAGATCGGGCCGTGATCGGCTGGCGGCGGCTGTACCCCAAACCGGCGGGATCGCTGCCCGGCGGCATCGTCACTCAATGGGGCGTCGGGATCATCACCATTCTGGTCCTCGTGTTTCTGACGTACTGGATTTATTTCGGAGGCGGTGAGGAAGCAGGGCTTGCGACCGAGACGGCCACAGAGCAGACC